>NZ_CM143962.1:7500-2682500 GCF_055361505.1 Novosphingobium sp. TK71 | reverse complement strand
AACTCCGATATGATCAATCTCGAAACGCGTCGCCATGATGCGCTTTGGGAAAGGAAGTCGCTTGGGAGCCGGGATCGAGTTCGAATGCCTCGCTACGGGATTCTATCTCGAAGCCCTCCTCGTTGACGGCGAGGATGTCTGGTTTACCGACGTCGTGGAAGGCGGTGTGCGGAAGGTTGGAGGGGACCGGATCTTACTGCCCGAGCGCTCCATGGTCGGCGGGCTGTTGTTGAACGAGGATGGCAGCCTGCTGGTGAGTGGTGGCGGGGGTATCCAATGGGTTCACCCTGCAACGCATGCCTTCGGCAATCTCGTCGATGGACTGGCCGGTGTGAACGAGATCCGCTCGGATGGGGCTGGCGGCATATATTTCGGCACGATCGATCTTGCCGCGATCCTCGCCGGCAGGCGACCGGCACCTTCATCCATCCAGCACCTTTCGAGCGAGTGCGTGCTCTCTCAAGTACGTGGCGGGCTGGCGTTTGCGAACGGCCTGAGTGTCAGCGCCGATGGCTCTTTTCTCTATTTCAACGAGAGTTTTGCGGCCGTCAGGGCTTTCCCGATCGAAAAGGGCGGGAGCCTGGGCGAACCGATCACGTTTCTGGACATGCCGGATTGCGACGGGATGGCACTGGATGCAGAAGGCAATCTCTGGATCACCGGCTTTGCTTCGGGTGAGCTTCGCTGCCTCCGTCCGGATGGAAGCGAAGTCCGGCGCCTTGCATTGCCAGGAAAGGCCTGCACCAACGTCCGCTTCGGCGGGGCCGATCTGAGCGATCTATATGTAACGATCGTCGACCCCGGCTCAGCACAGGCTCTGGCCGAAGGGCAGCCCTTGAGGGACCGGAACTCTGCAATCTATCGTACACGGAGCCCTGTTCCGGGAGCGCCGCTTGCAACGGCCTGTTTCAGGCTGGGCCGCGAATAGCTGATGCTCGCGCGCCCATAAGAAAAGGCGGCCTTGCGACCGCCTCTTCCCTCCTCTCCAAATCTTTGATGGCCGGTCCGTCTTTGCGCGGTCCCTGGCCGACCTGGAACTTTTGCCTCAGCCGCCCTGGGTGTCGGTTTCGGCGGCAGCCATGCGATCGCCCTGCATGTAGGGGATCGGATTGACCGCTTCGCCGTCAACGCGGACTTCGTAATGCAGGTGCGGGCCGGTAGAGTTGCCGGTGGTGCCGACGAAGCCGATCACGTCGCCCTTGTGGACCATCTGGCCTTCGGCAACGTTGAGGCGCGACATGTGACCGTAACGGGTTTCGAGGTCTCCGCCGTGTTCGAGCGAAACGAACAGGCCGTAACCGCCGAACCAGGCTGCCTTGCCGACGACGCCATCAGCCGTAGCGTAAATGGGAGTGCCGATCGGGGCGCCGAGATCGATGCCCTTGTGGGCGCGGCGGCCGCCGAGGATCGGGTGGTTGCGCATGCCGAAGCTGCTGGTCAGCTTGAGGCCTTCAAGCGGAGTACGCGAAGGGATCGAGACTGCGCTGAGCTTGGCCGCGCCAGGAATGGCGGGCTTGGCCTTGGCGGAAGCGAGGCCGGTTTCCTCGAAGTTCTGCCAGGAGCTGAAAAGGTTGCGGAACTGCTCGTCCTCACCGCCGCCGGCCGACTGGTTCGCGGCCTGCGAGGCACGAAGCGGGGCGGAGATATCGGCAGCGGCAGCGCTGCTGTTGGCCATCGCCGGGTGAGCGGCGACTAGGGAACCTGCGACGGCGACGGCACCGGTCACTGCGCGGAACTTGGCGAAGAATTTCGTTACGACCACTCGCAATACCTTGTTATCCGCCGCGTGCTGCGAAGCCACGACGCTTGTTCTAAGCAGGCGAACCGAAGGTACGCCGCGCAAACCCTAAGTTTTGGAGATGGTCGGAACCCCCCGCCGTCTCGCGAATTGGAGTTATGCCGAACGGATTAGATCAGGCAAGTCCGGCATATAGATCCCGCGATAAACCGGCAGCGAGACGCGCCGAGTCGTTGAACGGTGGCTTAACGGCCCCTCCAAAGTGGCGGGAAACCAAGGATTTCCAGAGGCTGTCCCGGTCCTCGTCCAACCGTTTGGCGACCTCGGCGAAATGAATTGCGCCGAACCGGACGTGCCGGATTTCGTCGTCAAGGATTCGCTCGAGGATGCGCGCGCCGCGTTCGTCGCCGTTAGCCCGGACGCGTTCGAGAGTGGCCGGGGTCACATCGAGACCGCGCGCTTCCAGCACCATCGGAACCACTGCGAGGCGGGCAGCCACGTCGTGACGGGTTCCATGCGCTGCTTCCCAGAGGCCATCGTGGGCGGGCAGCGCGCCGTAACGGCTGCCGAGTGTTCGCAGATGGCGATCGAGCAGGGCGAAATGCATCGCCTCGTCCGCCGCGACCGACAGGAAATCGCTTACGAACCCCTCGTCCATCTCCCCGCCGAAGCGCCCTGCCATGTCCAGTGCAAGGTCGATCGCGACGAATTCGATATGGGCCAGCGCATGCCACAGGGCGATCCGGCCGCGCTCGGACCCGCCCTTGCCGCGTTTGGGCATGCGGTTCGGGGGCAGCAGTTCGGGCGCGTCGGGCCGTCCGGGCAGGTCGGGCATTTCCACGTCGAACGCGAAGGAGAGTTTCCCGAGCCGCCAGTCGCGCGCGACCTTGCGCGTGGCCATGGCCTTGGCCCAGGGATTACATTCGAGCAGCGCTTCGCGGATGGCTGCCGCAACGGAACCGGTCATCAGAGCGCCTTCGCGGCCTCCAGTACCTGCTGTGCGTGATCCTTGACCTTCACCTTGTCCCACACGCGGGCGATCTTGCCGTCGGCGCCGATCAGGTAGGTGGTGCGGACCATGCCCATGTAAGTGCGGCCGTAGTTCTGCTTTTCGGTCCAGATGCCGAGCGCGTCGGAGAGCCCGTTTTCCTCGGCGTCAGTGGCGAGCGGCGCCTTGAGATCGTGCTTGGCTATGAAGTTCTGGTGCCTTTTGGCGGAGTCCTTGCTCACCCCGAGGAGTGCGGTTCCGGCCGCATCGAACTGGTCCTTCAGGGCCGAGAAATCGATGTTTTCCGTGGTGCAGCCGGGAGTGCTGTCCTTCGGATAAAAGAACACGACCAGTTTCCTGCCCGCGAAGTCCGAGACTTTCACGGTGCCGCCTTCCGGCGTTTCGAGCGCGATATCGGGGAATGCGTCGCCGATGCCGAAGTGTCCGGGGGCACGAGTGTTCATGGGGTGGTCTCCAGTGTTTCGTCGAAGGCCTGTTGCCAGGCCGCGGCAACTTGCGCGCGGGCCCGGGCCAGGCTGTTCTCGAGGTCTTGCCAGTCGCCATAGCCACATGCGCGCACCAGCGCCATGCAGGCGGCATCCACAGGTTTCAGCGAATCGGGCGCGAGCAGGCGGGCGGCGACAAGCAGGCGCGTCAGCACGTCATGCGCAGGCTCGAGGCTTGCCGGAAGCAGCCCTTGCGCAGCCAGCAGGCGGACCGCCTCGCCCAGGTCGGCATCGAGACCTTCCCCGCTGCGCAACTGGGTGAAGTGGACAAGGAATTCGAGGTCCACCAGCCCGCCGCGCATCAGCTTGACGTCGAGCGGGCCTTTCGGCGGCTTGTGGCCGGCCATGCGGGTGCGCATCTCCAGTACGTCGGTGCGCAGCCGGGCCGGATCGCGGGGAGCGGTGAGCACATCGCGGATGATCGTGCCCAGTTTGCCGCGAGCTTCGCGCGAGCCGCGGAGCGGACGGGCGCGGCAGAGTGCCATGTGCTCCCAGGTCCATGCCTGCTCCTGCTGGTAGCGGGCGAAACTGTCGAGGCTGGCGGCGGGCGGGCCCTGCTCGCCGGAGGGACGCAGCCTTGTGTCCACTTCGTAAAGCGCGCCTTCGGCGGTTTGCACGGAGAGCGCGGCCGTCACCCGCTGGGACAGGCGGTTGTAGTAGAGCGTGGCGCCGAGCGGCCGCCGCCCATCCGATTCCTGCGAGAAATCGCCGGTGAAAAGATAGATCAGATCGAGGTCGGAGGCGTGTGTGAGCACGCCGCCGCCCATTCGGCCAAGGCCCAGTACAACGACTTCGCTACCGGGCACGCTGCCATGAACGTCCCGGAATTCCGTTACCGCCGCGTCGGTCAGAACCACGAGCGCGGCCTCTGCGATCCGGCCGAGGGCATGGCCGATGTCCAGCGGGTCGTTCACGCCTTCGATCAGTTGCACGCCCAGGGCAAAGCGGCGATCCCCGACCTTGCGACGGACCGTATTGAGCTTGCGTTCGTAATCGTCGCCCGGTTCGAAGCGAGAGAATTCGGCGATCAGTTCGGGCAGGGTGCCGGGCAGGTCGAAGGCGCTTGCGTCGATCAGGGGGTCAAGCAGGTCAGCACGCCGGGCAAGCGAATCGGCGAGCGGGGGAGCGAGGCTGAGGATTCGCGCCAGCCGCTCGATCAGGGCCGGGCGTGCCTCGAGCAGGCGGAACAGGTTGATCGCCGTGGGCAGGTTGTTGAGGAGCTGTTCCCAGCGCGCCATGGCGCGCTCCGGCTCGGGTGCCGCGGCCAGGGCGGCAAGCAGGTTCGGGCGAATCGCTTCGAAGGCAAGCCGTGCCGCGTCGCTGCGCAGGGCCCGCATCCGGCCCGAAAGCCAGCCTTCGATCCGGACGACCATGGCGTCGGGATCGGCAAACCCCAGATGCATCAGTTCGTCGCGCAGGTCTTCCTGCGGAGGCGTGGCAATCGCGATTGCAGGCCCGCTGGGCATATTGGCCATGACCAGCGCATCGTAACGCTCGCCGACGGCTTCGGTGATTTCGGTCAGCTCGGCAATCAGGGCGGCGCCGTCCGGCAGGCCGTCCAGACGGGCGACTTCGTCCAGCAGTTCGGGCCTGGTCGGCAGGGAATGGGTCTGCTGGTCCTGCATCATCTGCAGGCGGTGCTCGACGGTGCGGAGCCGATCGTAGCTTTCGCCAAGCAGACGCGCATCCTCGGGCGGGACGAGCCCGGCTTCGGCCAGTGCGTCCAGCGTGGCGCGGGTGCCGCGCAGGCGCAGCGCGGGGTTGCGGCCGCCGTGGATGAGCTGGTGAGTCTGGGCGTAGAATTCGACCTCGCGAATGCCGCCGCGCCCTTTCTTGAGATCGAAGCCGGGACCGACAGTGACGCTTCCGCGGGTATTGGCGCGGATCTGCGCGGTAAGGCGGCCGATTTCGGCAATGGCGCCGAAGTCGAGGCTCTTGCGCCAGACAAACGAGCGGATCGCGGCAAGGAATGCCTCGCCCGCCGCAATGTCGCCCGAGCAGGCGCGGGCGCGAATGAAGGCTGCGCGCTCCCAGGCGAGGGCGGAGGATTCGTAGTGAGTGAGGGCGCCATTTATCGAGATCGCCAGCGGGCTGACTTCGGACGCCGGGCGCAATCGCAAGTCGGTTCGGAAGACGTAGCCTTCCTCGGTTACCCCGGCGAGCGTTTCGACCACGGCGCGGGCCACGCGCTGGGCGGCTTCACCGGGCTCGTCGCGGTCACGGCGGGGGAGGAGCTGCGGATCGAACAGCAGGATCGGATCGATGTCAGAGCTGTAGTTGAGTTCGCGGGCACCATGCTTGCCGAGCGCCAGGGCAAGGAAGCCCGCAGGCTCGGCATCGGGCACGCGGCGGCGGATGCCCTCGGCAATGGCGGCGTCGAGGGCGCGGTCGGCCAGGGCGGACAGTTCGCCCGTCACCGTGAGCAGGGGGAAGGCCCCGGCAAGGTCGCCGATCGCGAGGGCAAGAGCCATGGCCTGCTTTTCGCGCCTCAGCGCCGCACCGACGCTGGGAGCGCCTTCACCGGCGGCACGCGCCCAGTCGAGCGCGGCCTCGCCTTGTCCCGCAGCGAGCAGTTCGGTCAGGGCGGGCAGGCGGCCTAGCGCGCTGGACAGATAGGGGGCGTGGGCGCGGGCGCGGGCGATCGCGCCGGCCCAGTCTGCTTGCATTTCGGCATCCATCCCGGCTTCCTGCCTGCCACTGTCGCCAAGGGCAAGCATCAGACGATCATTGCAGCATGCTCTTCGGCCCGATGATTGCGGGATTGCCCCAGGGCCGGCGCTCTTCTATCGGCTCGGCCGTTCCCGCGGCACAAGCCTTGCGCCGCGGCTGAAGGAGGTTGCCCCGTGACGTTCGCCCTTCCCCCTGAATGGCATCCGCAGGACTGGATCTGGATCGGATTTCCGCACGATCCCGTCGAATGGCCGGGTTTCCTCGAAGCCGCGCAAGTGCAGATGGCCGAATTCGCCTCTGCCGTCGCCGAATCGGGACAGGAAGTACGCCTTGTCGTGCGTGACGAGGCCAACCGTGCGCGGGCGGCTTCGCTGGTCTCGTCGAAAGTTTCGCTGGAAGTGCGCCGTTATGGCGACGTCTGGCTGCGCGATACCGGGCCGCTGGTCGTGGCCGACGGAAACCGGGCGCTCAAGGCGATGCGCTTCGGCTTCAATGGCTGGGGCGGCAAGTACCTGATGGACGGCGACCAGGAGATCGGCGCCGAACTGGCTCGCGATGCCGGGCTGGAGGTCGAGACGTCGGACTGGATCCTGGAGGGCGGCGCGCTCGACGGTGATGGCACCGGGCTTGTCGCCACGACAGAGCAGTGCCTGCTCAACCCCAATCGCAATCCGCACCTCACCCGTGCCGATCTGGAAATGCGCCTGAAGCGCGATCTGGGCTATGACCGGGTGCTGTGGCTGGGCGATGGTCTGATCAACGACCACACTGACGGCCATGTCGACAATCTCGCCCGGTTCGTGGCGCCGAATGTCCTGGCCCTGCCGCGTGCGACGGGACCGAACGACCCGAATGCCTGGATCTACGCCGATGCCAAGGCCCGCGCCGAGGCAATGGGCGTGACGGTGCGCGAGGTTCCTTCGCCGGGACGCGTCGAAAGTGACGGGCGGATCGAACCGGCCAGCTACATGAACTTCGCGATCACCTCGAAGCTGGTGGTCGTGCCGGTCTATGGTACCGAGCACGACGACGAGGGCGTCGCCGCGATTGCTGCGTTGTTCCCGGACCGCGATACCGTGGGAGTCATGGCGGACGCCGTGCTGGCGGGCGGCGGGTCGTTCCACTGCTCCAGCCAGCAGATGCCTTCCCGCTGACCGGGTGTTCCGTCCGGCTCAGGGCCGGACGGAGTCCCACGTGCCGGTAGAAAGAAGTTACCGGCACGAAAACCACCCGATTTAACCGATTTGCAACGCCTCACGGGCCATGACGGCGTTCATGGCACGTATCGTCGCACTTGCGCTCAGCGCTCATGGTCTTCGGCCCCAGGGCCTGAAGGCTTCGAACCTCACGCAGGCGGGCGCTCTGCGCGGTATTCTTGTGTGCGGATGCGCACTCGCGCTCATTCTCGCCAAGGCTTCGCTCCCCTTCTGACGGGGCGATGCGCCGCCGGGGGTACCGCGCGGCAAAGGATTTCCCTTCCGTTTCAGAACATTTTTCGCGCAGATTTACGGCTCGCCGTTTCTGCTGCACCGCACATCGTGTCTGCTGCGTTGCAGCAAAACATTGTCACGAATGGTCGATGCAATCGAAATCATCCTTCCCCAGTTTACCTCTCGCGGTGACTGGAAAAGGAGATTCACCATGCGCCATATGACTGACGCCGAGCGGGCTCGCCTTCGCCAATCGCTCATCGGGAATTTTCTGCTATTGCTGTTCGGGCTGGGCGTGCTCGGATTTCTCGTGGCGATCGACAGGGCTGACTGGTTCACCCTGAGGCCGGTTTCGGGAACCTCGGTCGCGCTTTCACATGCCTCGGCCCAAGGAGGGGATTCCGCCAAGCGATGATCGTCACACCTTCGCTGCAACCCGTCCAGATATTCCGCGAGATCTGGAAACCGCTGACATTGCTGTTCGTCTGGGACGTCATCGTCACGGTGACCTACTTCGTGCTGCCGTTCCATGCGCCCGAGCTGCCGGTGACGCTGTTCGGTTCGGCGCTGGCGCTGTTCCTCGGCTTCCGGAGCAATTCGGCTTACCAGCGATGGTGGGAAGGTCGCGGGTTGTGGGGGCTGATGATCAATGCGAGCCGCAACATCGCGCGCGCCGCGCGCAACTTCATGCCCGATCCGGACGCGGCCGAACTGAAGCGCCGCATCGTCCTGCGCCAGATTGCCTACGTCAACGCGCTGCGCTGCCAGCTTCGCCGCATCAAGCCCGATGCGGAAGTGCTGCGCATGCTTTCGCGCGGGGATGCCGATGCCTCGCTGGAACGGGCCAATACCGCAAACGGCATTCTCGACGAGACTGGCCGCCGAATCGATGAAGCACGGCAGAAGGGCTGGATCGACACGATCCAGCAGGCGCAGATGGAAGCCGTGCTGGTCGATATCGCCAATGCGCAGGGCGGGATGGAGCGGCTGAAGAACACGCCGCTGCCCTATCAGTACCGATTCTTCCCGATCGTCTTCACGCACATGTTCTGCATCCTGCTGCCGATCGGACTGGTCGAGACGCTGGGCGTGGCCACGCCGCTCGGCTCGACGATTGCGGGAATCATGTTCCTTGCGGTGTTGGCCATCGGCGACGACCTGGTCGATCCTTTCGCCAATACCGTGCACGATCTGCCGCTGAACGCCATGTGCCGCACCATCGAGATCGACCTTCTCCAGTCGATAGGCGAGGAAGCGCCGGCGCCGATCACGCCCGACAAGCAGGGTATCCTGTGGTGATGCGTTGACCTTCCGCCATGGAAGCCTAGGAGCATAGCCATGGCCAAAGCAGACCGCCTCGAACGCATGGACAACCGCCGTGCCGATCTCGAAATCGAATATCGCGCCGCGCTCGTCGATGCGCTGCGTGTCACCGCCGCGGGGCAATGGGGCCTGTTCGACCACAACAAGGACAAGCAGGCCCGCGCCAAGGCGGCGCCGATGGTCGATGCGCTCAATGAGCTGGCAGACGAGATCGACGATCTTCGCGAACAGCTCGACATGGAGTGCTTCGCGCTCCATCAGGAATTCCTCGCCGCGCGCGGCCCGGTCCGGGCAGACGCGGTGGGAGAGCCGAAGCAGGCGCAGGCCTGGCTGGAGCGCCTGAAGGAAAACGGATAACCACACCGCCCGGGCGGCGTGCGCGCATTCCGGAAGGTCGCGGCGAATATCCGGGAGATTACCCCCGGATATTCCGCAAGGTGATTACGCTCCGGCCGTCTCGAAAGCGTCCATCGTCAGTTCCAGGGACCGGATCTGCGCATCGGGGTCGAAGATCGCGCCGGACACGATCAGTTCGTCGGCGCCGGTGCGCTCGATGAAGGCGTGGATCTCATCCCGAACCCGCGCCGGCGTGCCGATGGCGCTGACCGAGCGGACCTGTTCGAGCATGGCCTTGGCCGGGCCGGGCAGGCCTTCGCGATAGTTGCGGATCGGCGGGGGCAGGCGTCCCGGCGTTCCCGTGCGCAGCGCGACGAAGCTCTGGTCGGTGGAGGAGGCGAGGTAGCGGGCTTCCTCGTCGCTGTCCGCGGCAACCACGTTGATGGCGGCCATGAAGTGAGGCTTGTCCAGAACCTTGCCGGGCTGGAACCGCTCGCGGTAGATGCGCGCCGCCTCGTCGAGCATGGCGGGGGCAAAGTGCGAGGCGAAGGCGTAGGGCAGGCCGAGTATGGCAGCGAGCTGGGCACCGAACAGGCTGGAGCCGAGGAGCCACATCTCAACGTCCGCCCCGTCCGCCTGCGGCGAGGAGACCCCGCCCACCGCCTGTCCGGCGAAACGGGCCTGAAGCTCCACCACGTCCTGGGGAAAGCGTTCCGACGCGCCGTGGATGTCCTTGCGCAGGGCATTGGCAAGGCGGCCGTCCGCACCCGCTGCCCGGCCGAGGCCCAGGTCCACGCGGCCGGGGAACAGCGCCGCCAGCGTGCCGAACTGCTCGGCGATCACATAGGGGGTGTGGTTGGGCAGCATGATGCCGCCCGCACCGATGCGAATCGTCGATGTCGCCGCGCCGATATGCGCGAGCACGACCGAAGTGGCGCCGCCCGCGATCCCGTCCATCCCGTGGTGTTCCGCCACCCAGTAGCGCGCATAGCCGGCCTTTTCGGCAGCCTGCGCGGTGCGGGCGGAAATGGCGAGCGCTTCGGCGACAGTGCCGCCTTCGCGCACGGAGACGAGATCGAGGACGGAAAGCGGGATCATGGCTTTGATGTTCCTTCTGGCCCCAGCTGGCTGAGGTATTCCTTGGCGGTGGCGGCGTAAGGGCTTTCGGGGCTCATGGTGAGCACCGAGTTCCAGCTACGGCGCGCGGCTTCGTCGCGACCCGCCATGACGGCGACGACACCGGCTTCAAGGCCGATCTCGGGGTCTTGCGGGGCAAGCTGCGCGGCTTTCTCGATCTGGGTCTGGGCTTCGATCAGCTTGTTCTGGCGGCGCGAAAGCGTGGCGGAAAGCAGCCAGGCCTGCGCGTTGTCGGGATCGGCGGTGCGCGCGTCGGTGAGGGCGGCAGCGGCTTCGTCGTTCTGGCCGACCGAAACCAGCGCGCGGGCCCGGTCCAGCGCGATCGAACCGCCGAGCGAGCCGTCATTGGCGGTCTTCGCCTCGGCGGCTGCCGGGCCGAGCAGCATGAGCGCTTCTCCGGCCTTGCCGTCCGCCAGCGCGGCATTGCCTGCCATCGCGCCCAGCCGCGCACGGCTGAGATGATCGCCGGGATCGGCGATGTCGCGGGCCTGGGTGAAGGCGGCGCGCGCTTCGTCCCAGCGGTTGAGGTCGGCAAGCGCAACGCCGAGGCAGAGTCCGGCGCGCACGCGTTCGCGGCCTTGCGCGCTGGAAAGCGCCTTGCGGGCGATATCAGCGGATCGTTCGGGATCGGCCTCCACCGCGAGCAGGCAGCCGTTCTCCGCCCGCAGCGGGAGCGGGCCGGAGAACTGGGCGGATTCGGAGCGTCGCTTGCGCTCCTGATCTTCCTTCTTCTCGACGATTTCGCGCGGGAGCGCCGAGGCGTAAGGGCTGGAAATGCCGCCCGCATCGAGAGTGGACTGCATCAGCATGAGGGGAAGAAGGAAGGGCATGGGGGGACGGTCCTTAGATCAGGCCGCCGGATCGCGGGCGAGGATCAGTTCGGCAACCGTGCGCAGCAGCAGGTGGATGTCGGACTCGCGCGAGAGGCGGTGGTCACCGTCCTTGATGAGCGAGACCTGCACATCGGCTGAACGCAGGCGTTCGGACAGGCGCACGGAAATCTCCCACGGCACTTCCTCGTCCCGCTGGCCGTGCAGCAGGCGGACCGGGCCGTCGAAGGCGATTTCCTTTTCCAGCATGAGGTTGGCCTGTCCGTCGGCCCAGAAGCCGGGGTGAGTCGGCGTGGGTTCGGGGCCGTAGGGATTGTCTTCCCAGATCGTTTCGCCATCCGCGAGAACGTTCTTGTCCATCTGGGCGATGCCCCATTCGGTGAAGTCGGGGGCGGCGGCGATGCCGATCAGGCCCCTGACCTTGTCCGGCCCGGATGCGGCCAGCGCCTCGGCAACCATCAGCATGAGCCAGCCGCCCATCGAGGAACCTACCAGCACGACCTGCCCCAGCCCGGCCGCCTCGATCACCGCAAGCACTTCGTCCCGCCAGCGGGTGAGCGTGCCATCGGCAAAATCGCCGGGACTGTCGCCGCAGCCGGAATAATCGAGCAGGAGGCAGGGCCGTCCGCCCGCCCGGGCCGCTTCGAATACTGCCGTGGCCTTGCTGCCGGCCATGTCCGACATGTAGCCGGGCAGGAACACGATCGTGGGTCCGGTGCCGGGAGTGAAGCGGTGGGCGATGCGGCGCCCGTCGGGCAGCTCCAGATAACGCGTGTCGGTCATGGCGGCTCATCTGGGGGGTGAGCGCTTTCAGGACAAGTGCCGATGATTGCAAGAGTTCCGGTTGCCCCGTTCGCGGTTCGCGGCATAAGGCAGTGTCAAAGCGCCTGAAACAGGAAGTCGCCCCCCGAATGTCCGCGCAGATTCTCGACTTCCCCACGCGTCCCAGCCGTCTTGCGATGCGTCTCGAATGGTTCGCCACCGAACGTTCGGTGCTGCTGGCGATCTGGGCGCTCTATTTCGCGCTGCGGGTGGCGGTGCTGCTGATCGACGTGGCGCCCACTTCCGATGCCGCCTGGTACTTTGGCCGCGCGGCCAGCCTCGCCACCGGGCAGGGATATGCGGAAAACGGCATTCCCACGGCGTTCTGGCCTTCGGGCTGGCCGCTCGCGCTTTCCGTGGCGTTCCACCAGTTCGGCATCTCGCAGGTTACGCTGGGGCTGTTCAATCTCGCTTCGGCGATGATGATCGGGGCGGTGACGCTGGCGCTCGGCCGTCACCTGTTCGCCAACGAAGCGGCGGCGCGCGGCGGGCTGCTGCTTCTCGCGGTCTATCCCAATGCGATCGGCTATGTGCCCCTGGCCCTGACCGAGGTGTTCTACACGATGCTGCTGCTTGTCGGTTGCTGGACGGTGATCGTGCGGACCACTCGCTGGCAGTTGGTCGGAGCCGGGCTGGTCTTCGGCTTTGCCACTCTGGTGAAGGCGCAGACGCTGGTGGTGGTTCCGCTGCTGTTCGCGATCGACTGGCTGCGTGCCCGTCATGTCTGGCAGCGGCTTCCCGGCCTTCTGGCAGAGGGGGCGATCGTCGTCACCGTGGCGGGGCTGGTGGTGTTGCCGTGGTCGCTCCGCAATCGCGCGGAACTGGGCCACTGGGTCGCGGTGTCGACCAATGGCGGCTATACCCTGCTCACCGGGAACCACGATACCGCCACCGGCGACTATTCGCCCGATGCGCCGGTGGTGAAGCGGCTGATGGCGCGCGGCGATCTTGATGAAGTATCCCGCGATGCCGAGGCGGGAAGACTCGGCGCGGCGTGGATCAGGGAGAATCCCGGAAAGTTTCTGGCGCTGGCGCCCCGGAAGCTGATGCGTCTCTGGCTTCCCGATGGCGAGGCGGAATGGGCCTATCAGGGCGGCGCGCCCGGCTATTCCCGGTTCGAGATCGCCTACCGCGCGGTGCGCTACTTCAATCAGGGCTACTACGCCCTGTTGATGCTGGGGTTCGTGCTGGCCTTCGTGGTCATGACGGTGCGGCGCCTGCATGAGCGGATGCGCTGGGCGGGCTGGTGGTTGCTGCCTTACGGTGTCGCGCTCTATCCGACGCTGATCTGCCTGGTGTTCTCGGGCCAGTCACGCTTCCATTACCCGGTCATGCCGTTCGTCTGCATGACCGTGGGCTGGCTGGTGGCGGCGGCGGTGGAGCGGATCGCATGGTCGCGGCGGAAGCCGACGATCCACTAAGCGATCAGAGCAGGGCGGGCGCGATCAGAGCAGGGCGGGCGCGATCAGAGCAGGGCGGGCGCGATCAGAGCAGGGCGGGCGCGATCACCCGCACGATCACCGTGCCTGTGGAGGCTTCCGCGCTTTCCGCCTTGCGGTGGCCCGAAGCGCTGTCGTGAAGCAGCGTGAGGCCGACGGCGAGCGCGAGCGCCAATGCCACACCGGCCCCGATCCTGCCAAACCGCCCCGACATCCTTCACCCCTTCAGGAAAATTTCCTCGATCCTCATAGCAAAAACCTCGGCAATGCGAAATGCCAGAGGCAGCGAGGGGTCGTACTTGCCGGTTTCGATGGCGTTGACGCTCTGCCGGCTGACTTCCAGCCGTTCGGCAAGGTCCTGCTGGCTCCATCCGCGCTCGGCACGCAGCACTTTCAGGCGATTGTTCACGAACGGTCCGTTCCCGAGGTCGCGGTCTTGTCGGTGTCGCCGCCGATCCCGCCGAAAGTGAGGCGGTTGAACAGGGCGCCGACCGCCAGTCCCGCGCACCAGATCGGCATCACGAAGAACACCGGCAGGCGGGGCACTTCGGGGGAATAGAGTTCGAGAATGCCCCACATGCTGGTCGCCGCCAGCGTCATTCCCGTGGCGACCAGGAACT
This sequence comes from Novosphingobium sp. TK71, assembly GCF_055361505.1. Classification (NCBI taxonomy): domain Bacteria; kingdom Pseudomonadati; phylum Pseudomonadota; class Alphaproteobacteria; order Sphingomonadales; family Sphingomonadaceae; genus Novosphingobium; species Novosphingobium sp. TK71. The sequence continues at coordinate 2,668,661 of NZ_CM143962.1, read as the reverse complement.
TGCGCACTTCGAGCATGCGCAGATATTCGTCCTCCAGTTCCACCAGCAGGCGGCCCATCGCCCAGAGCCAGCCAATCACGGCCAGTCCGGGAAGGATGGAAATCGCGATGGTCCGCGCATCGGCGGGGGCGTGATCGGGAATCAGCGCGCTCGCCAGCGCGATCCCGCCCACATAGGCCGCGGTGATGGGAAGGAAGCGCAGCATGTAGCGGCGGTGGGCCTGTTGTGACGAACCCATGTCCGGATTCTCCTCTTGGCAAGAATGGTCAAGGAAGCATTACAATGTGTAAAGTATCATTGTCATTTGGAGCGCCGGAGTCAAGCGTGCTTTACATCGAGGTTGGACCCGAACACGGGGTGACTTTTCCGGGCGGTGTCGCTACATGGGCGGCGATGACGCAACTGCGCACCGCCTCGATCACTGGCACGACCACTACTACCACCCGGCGCTCCCGGGGGCGGTTGGTCGCGGCCTGATCGCGCTGCCACCGTCGCCCGGGGTTCGGGCGAGCGGCGTCACTCTCCCGAATTCGGCCAAAATAGCGGCGCCAGAGCTTCACCCGCGCGCGCCTCTGTGCCATTGGGCCAGGGAAATTCAGCGCGCCGGAAACGGGAAAGACGAGTTCGATGTCCGAGATGTTCAAGATCAGCCTGCCCGACGGTTCGGTCCGCGAGATGCCGCAGGGCTCCACCCCGGCCGATGTCGCCGCCGCCATCGGTCCCGGCCTCGCCAAGGCCGCGCTTGCCGCGAAGATCGACGGCGAGCTGGTGGACCTGAGCCTGCCCTTCACCGGCGATGCCCAGCTTGCGCTGGTGACCAGCCGCGACGAGGAGGAGGCGCTGGACCTCGCCCGTCACGACTTCGCGCACGTCCTGGCCGAAGCGGTGCAGGCGCTGTTCCCCGGCACGCAGATCACCTTCGGCCCTTCGACGGACGATGGCTTCTACTACGACTTCGCCCCGAACCCGGAGCGCGGGCCGTTCACCGATGACGACCTTCCGGCCATCGAGGCCGAGATGCGCAAGATCATCGCCGCCAACAAGCCGCTGCGCCGCGAGGTCTGGGACCGCGAAACGCTGATCAGCCGCTGGAAGCAGCAGGGTGAGAATTTCAAGGCCGAATGGGCCGCCGAACTTCCCGGCGACGAGCCGCTGACCGTCTACTGGTCCGGCGAGGACTGGCTGGACATGTGCCGCGGCCCGCACCTGCCCTCGACCGGCAAGCTGGACCCCGCCGCCTTCAAGCTGACGCGCGTTTCGGGCGCCTATTGGCGCGGCGACCAGAAGAACGCGATGCTTTCGCGCATCTACGGCACCGGCTGGCTGAACAAGAAGCAGCTTGCCGCGCACCTTACGCGCCTTGAAGAAGCCGCCAAGCGCGACCACCGCAAGCTGGGCAACGAGATGGACCTGTTCCACCTCCAGGCCGAAGCGCACGGTTCGGTGTTCTGGCACCCCAAGGGCTACGTGATCTATCGCGCCCTTGAGGATTACATGCGCCGCGCGATCAGCCAGGCTGATTGCAAGGAAGTGAAGACGCCGCAGGTCATGGACGCGCGGCAGTGGGAAGCCTCGGGCCACTGGGGCAAGTACCGCGAGAACATGTTCGTCATCCCCGACGAAGTGCCCAATACCGAGGATGACGGCCCGATCATCTCGGACGACGCGCAGTGGATGGCCCTGAAGCCCATGAACTGCCCGGCGCACGTCCTGATCTTCAAGCAGGGCATCAAGTCCTACCGCGACCTGCCGCTGCGCATCGTCGAGAACGGCTGCTGCCACCGTAACGAGCCGCACGGCGCGCTGCACGGTCTGATGCGCGTGCGCCAGTTCACGCAGGACGATGGCCACATCTTCTGCCGCGAAGACCAGATCGTCGGCGAAGTGCAGGCCTTCTGCGAGATGGCGGACCGCGTCTACAAGGACTTCGGCTTCACTTACTCGATCAAGCTGGCGCTGCGTCCGGACAACCGCATCGGCACCGAGGAGCAGTGGGACAAGGCCGAGGCCGAGCTGCGCGACGCCGTCGTGCGAGCGGGTCTGGCCACCGAGGAATACGGCTGGGAAGAACTGCCCGGCGAAGGCGCGTTCTATGCGCCCAAGCTGGAATGGCACCTGACCGACGCGATCGGCCGCACCTGGCAGGTCGGCACGATCCAGTCCGACCGCATGCTGCCCGAACGCCTCGACGCGCACTACATCGGCGAGGACGGCGAGAAGCACCGCCCGGTCATGCTGCACCGCGCGATCTTCGGTTCGTACGAGCGCTTCATCGGCATCCTGATCGAGCACTTCGCCGGCAAGCTGCCGGTCTGGCTCGCCCCGGTTCAGGCCGTGGTGACCACGATCGTCTCCGACGCGGACAGCTATGCGCAGGAAGTTTCGCAGAAGCTCAGGGCCGCAGGCGTGCGCGTGGAGACCGACGTGCGCAACGAGAAGATCAACTACAAGGTGCGCGACCACTCGCTGAAGAAGGTCCCGCATCTGGTCGTGGTCGGCAAGCGCGAGGCCGAGGAAGGCACCGTGGCTATCCGCACGCTGGGGGCCGAGCACCAGAAGGTCATGACCCTCGACGATGCCATCGCCATGCTCAAGGCCGAGGCCACCGCGCCCGACTTGCGCTGACGATGTGGCGCCGATGATCCGGCCGGGCACTTCCGACGACGCCCCGCGCGCCTTCGCCATCTGGCGCGCGGCGGTGGAGGCCACGCACGGCTTCCTGTCGGCGCAGCACAAGTCCGAAATCGCCGTGCAGGTCGAACAGATGCTCCCGGCGGTGCCCTTGTGGATCGCCGAGGATGCAGGCGGCACGGCGCAAGGCTTCATGGTCTTCGCAGGCGGATCGATCGAAGCCCTCTTCGTCGATCCGGCGGTCCACGGGCGGGGTTTCGGCTCCGCGCTGGTCGCCCATGCCCTGATGCTGGAGCCGCAGGCCCGCGTCGATGCCAACGAACAGGCCGACAACGCCTTGCCCTTCTACGAATCGCGCGGTTTCCAGCGCACCGGCCGATCCGAGCGCGACGCGGACGGCCGTCCCTATCCCATCCTTCACTTGCGCCATCCCGGAAAGACATCAGCATGATCAAGCGCGAACTCATCGACACCGCGTGGATTCCTGACGGGGAGAAGCTCGAACTCTACAAGCACGATCAGGACTTCATGATCGTGCTTGGCCACAACGAGCTTATGTCCTCGCGCAAGTGGGGTAGCGAGGAAGCGCTCGCCACCATGTCCTGGGATCGCATCAAGGGCATCACCAAGCGCCCGCACATGCTGATCGGCGGCTACGGCATGGGCTTCACCTTGCGCGCGGCGCTCCGCACCCTGCCCGAGGATTCGAAGCTGACCGTGGTCGAACTGGTGCCCGAGATCATCGAATGGGCGCGTGGGCCGATGGCCGAACTGGCGCAGGGCTGTCTGGACAATCCCCGCGTCAACCTGGTGATGGGCGATGTCGCCCATGTCATCGACGCGGCACGGGCGGACTACGATGCGATCCTGCTCGATGTCGATAACGGCCCCGATGGGCTGGTGCGCGAGGACAACAACCAGATCTATTCGAAGACCGGGCTGCGGGCGGCGCGCAATGCTCTGACGCCCGACGGCGTGCTGGCGATCTGGTCCGCCGGGCCGGATTCCGCCTTCACGCGCCGGCTGGAACGCGCCGGCTTCAAGGTGGAAGAACTGAAGGTGCCCGCGCGCAGCAACGGCAAGGGGCCGAAGCACGTGATCTGGTTTGCCACGCCGGAATGAGGCCAGCGGGCGGGAGAATGCTCCGCCCGCCCACATATCCGGCCCGATGCCGCGGCGGGGAGGGCGCTTCCCCCGAGACGCTGCCCGTCGATAACTCCCCGGACGATATCTTGCCGGTTCGAATTGCCGGCGCGGCGCCCAATTCCCGCGCGAGGCATTCGAGAGCGCTTCGGGGCAGGGATCGGACGGCGCGGATCGGCGGAAGACCTGCCGCCGTCCGATACGTTCGCGGCGTATCATCCGCAAATGCGAGATGCCGGGACGGGAAATTCAATTTCGCCAAGGGGCATTGACCGCACGGCAAAATTGCCCGAACCCCACCGCCCATGAGCAAGGCAGACGTTGTTATCGTGGGAGCCGGGCACGGCGGTGCGCAATGCGCTATCGCCCTTCGCCAGAACGGTTTCGAGGGGACCATCACCGTCATCGGCCGCGAGCCGGAGCATCCTTACGAGCGTCCGCCGCTCTCCAAGGAGTACTTCGCGCGCGAGAAGACGTTCGACCGGCTGTACATCCGCCCGCCGACCTTCTGGGCCGAAAAGGAAATCACCTTCAAGCTCGGCACCGAAGTGACCAAGGTCGATGCCGCGGCGCGGGAACTCACGCTGTCGAACGGCGAGACTTACGGATATGGCAAGCTGGTCTGGGCCACGGGCGGCGATCCGCGCCGGCTTTCGTGCTCTGGCGCGGACCTCGCCGGCGTCCATGCGGTGCGCACCCGCGAGGACTGCGATACGCTGATGGCCGAAGTCGATGCGGGCACGAAGAACGTGGTCGTGATCGGCGGGGGCTATATCGGGCTTGAAGCGGCGGCCGTGCTCTCGAAGATGGGCCTTTCGGTCACGCTGCTGGAAGCGCTGCCGCGCGTCCTCGCCCGCGTTGCCGGAGAGCCGCTCTCGGAATTCTACCAGAAGGAACACCGCGACCACGGCGTGGACCTGCGCACCGGTGTCGCCGTCGAATGCCTCGTGGGGGATGGCCACAAGGTCACCGGCGTGCAGCTTGCCGATGGCGCGGTGCTTCCCGCCGAGGCGGTGATCGTGGGCATCGGCATCGTTCCGGCGGTCGGTCCGCTGATCCTGGCGGGCGCAGCGGGCGCCAATGGCGTCGATGTGGACGAATATTGCCGCACGTCGCTGCCCGATATCTATGCCATCGGCGATTGTGCCGCTTTCGCCTGCGACTTTGCGGGCGGCGCGGTGATGCGGGTGGAATCGGTGCAGAATGCCAATGACATGGCGACCTGCGTGGCCAAGGCGATCTGCGGCGACGAGAAGCCGTACAAGGCCTTCCCGTGGTTCTGGTCCAACCAGTACGACCTGCGCCTGCAGACGGCCGGCATCAACCTCGGCTTCGACCAGACGGTGATTCGCGGCAATCCCGAGGATCGCAGCTTCTCGGTAGTCTACCTCAAGGAAGGCAAGGTTCTCGCGCTAGACTGCGTGAACATGGTCAAGGACTACGTGCAGGGGCGCAAATTGGTGGAAGCGGGTGCGAAGCCCGATCTCGCGGCGCTGGCCGACAAGGAAAAGCCGCTCAAGGAACTGCTCTGATTTCGGGAACCTCCCCGCCGCTGGCCGGTGGGGAGGTTTCCAATCGCCGTGCCGCCCAGTGCGCTGCTTCGGACACGGCCGGATCGGGGTCGCCCAGCAGAGGCTCCACTTGCGCCATCAGGGCCGGGTTGCCGTTGTTCCCCGCCGCGTAGAGGCAGTTGCGCACGAAGCGGTCGCGGCCGATGCGCTTGATCGGAGAGCCCGAGAACAGCTTGCGGAAGCCCGCATCGTCCAGCGTCAGCAGGTCCGCCAGCTCCGGTGCGGTGAGCTCGGCGCGGGGCAGGAACGCCTTGAGACGGCTGGCCGTCTCGGCGAACTTGTTCCACGGACAGACGGCCAGGCAATCGTCGCAGCCGTAGATGCGGTTGCCCAGCGCCTCGCGGAACTCCTCCGGGATCGGCCCCTTGTGCTCGATGGTGAGGTAGCTGACACAGCGGCGGGCATCGAGGCGATAGGGTGAAGGGAACGCAGCGGTCGGGCAGGCATCCTGGCAGGCGCTGCACGATCCGCAGCGATCGGGGCCGGGTGCGGAAAGCGGCAGGTCCAGCGTCGTGTAGATTTCGCCCAGGAACAGCCAGGATCCGTGATCGCGGCTCACCATGTTGGTGTGCTTGCCCTGCCAGCCCAGCCCGGCGGCGGCCGCCAGCGGCTTTTCCATGACCGGGGCGGTATCGGTGAAGACTTTCACGCCGGCCGGCCCCAGCCCGCGCTTGTCGGCCTCGAAGACCAGCCACCGGGCAAGGTTCTTGAGCGCCTTCTTCACCCAGTCGTGATAATCGGCGCCCTGGGCATAGACCGAGATACGGCCCACCTCCGGCGTTTCGGCAAGCAGCAGCGGATCGCCGGCGGGGGCATAGCTCATGCCCAGCGCGATCACGCGCCGGGCCTCGGGCCAGAGCCCTTGCGGCGAGTGGCGATGATGCGCGCGATCCGCCATCCACTCCATCGAACCATGCATGCCTTCGGCCAGCCACGAATCGAGCCGCGCAGCCCGATCCGTATCCTCCTCCGCCGGCGCGATGCCGAAAGCGCAGAACCCCAGCTCCCGGGCTTGCGCCTCGAGATCGCGGGTCAGGACATTCAGAGCATCGTTAACCAAGCTTGCGGACTCTCCGGTTCATAGACACGGTCAGGAAGGGGCTTCGCATGAATGTCGCAGTAGGAGATTGGTCCTTGGCCAGCAACTTGGAAGGGCACTCCCTCGCGATCGAGGCGAAAGGGCTCGTAAAGCGCTTCGATGGCTTCGCCGCGGTCGACGGTGTGGACCTTCAGGTGCCTGTAGGTGCCGTTTACGGCATTCTAGGTCCCAATGGGGCGGGCAAGACCACGACCCTGCGAATGCTGCTGGGAATCATCGATCCGGATGCCGGAATGCGCAGAATACTGGGCTCCGAGCGTCCCCATGACATGGCCCATGCGATCGGCTACCTGCCCGAGGAGCGCGGGCTCTACCCGGCGATGAAGGCCACCGAAGCGATTGCCTTTCTCGGCGCCCTGCGAGGCCTGCCGCTCGGTGAAGGGCGCAGGCGCGCGCACGAACTGCTTGAACAACATGGCCTCGGTTATGCAGCGGACCGGCAAATTCGCCAGCTTTCCAAGGGGATGGCGCAGCAGGTGCAAATCCTCGGAACACTCGTGCACCAGCCCCGCCTCGTCATCTTCGACGAACCATTCTCCGGTCTCGACGCGCTCAACCAGGGCAAGCTGGAGCGGATGATCCGCCAACTCGCGGAAGGCGGGACGACAGTGATCTTCTCCACCCACGTCATCGCCCATGCCGAGCGTCTTTGCGACGAAGTGGCCATCATTGCCGGCGGAAAAGTGCCGTTTGCAGGCCCGGTTGACGTCGCCCGCGACCGGATTCCCCAGCAGGTCCGCCTTGAAACGCGGGAACAGGACGGCCCATGGCGCGCGGCCCTGCCGGAGGATGCGCGGCGCGAAGGACACCTCTGGAGTTTCTCGCTGCCGGAAGGCGGCGCCGAACCGCTCCTGCGTGCCCTGGTCGAAGGCAACGCCGGCATCCTTTCGCTCTCGATCGAACGCGCCGGATTGCATGACGCTTTCGTCGCCATCGCCGGGGAGGCTGCCGCCAAGGCTCTCGATGCGGGTTTGGAGCAGGAGGGGGCGCAGCGATGAGCAAGGATTTTCGCATGGGCCGTCTTTCGGTCCTTGCCGCAGCCTGGGTCGTTGCCCGGCGAGACTTCACGGCAATCCTTTTCAGCCGCAGTTTCTTCTTCTTTCTGCTGGGGCCTCTGTTCCCGGTCATCATTGCGGTATTGGCCGGGAGCCTTGGTTCGCAGGTGGACCAAAGCCAGGAACGCCCGGTCCTTGGCGTGGCGATGCAGGCGGACGATGCCAGGGCCATGGAGCGCGCGCGCAGGGAACTGGGGCCTTCGCTCGATGACGCGCTTCCCCGGATCAAGCTTGTCCGCAGTCTGGCGCAAGGCGAGACTTACGATGCCGCGCAGGCGCTCGTCTCCCGGCGGGAGAATGTCGTCGCCATCGTCTCGGGGTCTCTGGACAAGCCGGTTCTGACCGGTCCGGCCGGACTGATCGAGGCCTGGCGCGGTCCGGTCTCGATGCTGTCGGAACAGGCGCGTTCGGGGCGTAGGCTTGCTTATCCGGTCGTCGCGCTCAAGCCTGTCGCCAGCAGCAGCGCGACAGAGCGGCAGGGACGTTTCGCCACCGCGCAAGGCGCGCAGACGCTGCTGTTCCTCCTGACGATGATGCTGGCGGGCATGGTCCTGTCCAACCTTGTCGAGGAAAAGGGCAACAAGATCATCGAGGTTCTGGCGGCCGCGATCCCGATGGATGCGGTGTTCCTCGGCAAGCTCTTCGCCATGCTCGCGGTTTCGCTGGTGGGGATCGCAACCTGGGCGGCGGCGGGTGGCTTGCTCTACGCTGCGGGTGGTGTTTCGCTGGACCGGATGCCTGAACCGGCGGTCGGCTGGCCGTTACTCGTTTGCCTTGGCGTGATCTACTTCGCCATGGCCTACATGCTGCTGGGGTCGGTGTTCCTGTCGATCGGTTCGATGGCGACGACAGTGCGCGAGGTGCAGACGCTCTCGATGCCGGTGACGATGGCGCAGCTCATGGTGTTCTTCTTCGCGAGCTTCGCCATGACGCAGCCGGGCAGCGCGATCGAGATCGCGGCAGTGCTCTTCCCGTTCAGTTCGCCCTTTGCGATGCTTGCCCGCGGAGCAAGGGATCCCGCGATCCTGCCACATGTCCTGGCGATCGGATGGCAGGTGGCATGGGTGGTTCTTCTGGTACGTGGAGGCGCGCGCCTGTTTCGATCGCGGGTCATGAAGTCCGGCCCTGCCAGAAGCGCGCCGAAAATCGGCAAGCGCCGCCTGTTCCTGCGAAAGTCGGGCGGCTGACCGAACCTGCCTGTAGTACAAAGAGTGCGTGTGATGAAAATGGTACGGACGGCGGGACTCGAACCCGCACTGGGATACCCAAAGGGATTTTAAGTCCCCTGCGTCTACCATTCCGCCACGTCCGCACGCGTAGAATTGGACGCGATCTGGCAGATCGCGCGCGGTGGGGCAACCGGGGAACCGGATTTATGCCGGTTCCTGCCCCGTTCCGGCGATCACGTCACTCCACGTTGAGGCGTGCGCGCATTTCCTTGCCGGGTTTGAAATAGGGAACCCGCTTTTCCGGAACGTCCACGCTTTCGCCCGTGCGGGGGTTGCGGCCGGTGCGGCCCTGCCGATTCCGCGTGGAGAAGGCGCCGAAGCCGCGCAGTTCGATGCGGCCCCCATCGGCGAGCCGCTGGGCGATCTCGTCGAAAAAGGTATCCACGGCGCGTTCGACATCCTCGGCGCGCAACTCGGGATTCTCCTTGGCCAAAGCGAGCAGCAATTCGGATCTGATCATCGCGTGCTTCCCTAAAAATATGCCGTTCGGAAAAATCCCGAGGTCATTGGCGAATCATAATATTTCGCGCGACACGGGTCCGCCAGCCATAGAAAATGCCATTGCGGTTCATTTCGCGCAATGGCTCACCAGAGGTAGTGAAATCCTGCTCAGCCGGACGCCGGTAAGCGGCAATCCACCGGGCAGGGGCCCATTTACACCGCCGATTTGGCCGCTAACTTCCCCGCTTTCAAGCTCTCCGGCTAGCTTTCCGGGCGACAGGACAAAAGAAGGGCGCATGAAGGATATAGCAACCTGGAACGAGGGAGACTGGATTGCCGCGATCGGCGCCATTCTGCTCTTCGCCGTACTCGCCATCGGCGGCGTCATCGCCACCCGCAAGAGCGAGGAATTCGTTGGCCACCCGCGCGGCCTCTTCGTGCTGTTCTACGCCGAGATGTGGGAGCGGTTCTCCTACTACGGCATGCGCGCGCTGCTGATCCTCTACCTGACCAAGTTCTGGCTGTTCAACGATGGCAGCGCGAACCTGATCTACGGCGCCTATACCAGCCTCGTCTACATCACCCCGGTGCTCGGCGGCTATCTGGCAGACCGTTATCTTGGCCAGCGCAAGGCCGTGCTGTTCGGCGGTATCGTGCTGGCTGTCGGTCACCTGTTCATGGCCTATGAGGGCATGCACGGCGTGGCCGATCCGGCGATCAAGCAGGCGGACCCGGCGATCAACGTGTTCTGGCTGGCGCTGGCGCTGATCATCGTCGGTTCGGGCTTCCTCAAGGCGAACATCTCGGTGATCGTCGGGCAGCTCTACAAGATGACCGATTCCCGTCGCGATTCGGCTTACACGATCTTCTACATGGGCGTGAACACCGGCGCCGCGCTGGGTACGATCCTGGTCGGCTACCTCGGCGAGACGATCGGCTGGTCGTGGGGCTTCGGCTTGGCAGGCATCGGCATGCTGCTGGGCCTTCTGATCTTCGTGGCGGGCCGTCCGGCGCTGAAGGGACGAGGCGAGCCGCCCAAGCCGCTGGCGAAGAAGGGTGAACTCACACTCTACGGCATCGGTATCGGCTCGGTTGCGGTGATCTGGTTCCTGATCCAGTATGTCAGCGTGATCCAGTCGCTGCTGGTCGTCTCGGGTATCGCGATGCTCGGCTATACGCTTTACGAAGCGTTCAAGCTGCCCAAGGAGCCGCGTGAGCGCATGTTCGCGATCCTGTTCCTGATCGCGCTGAACCCGATCTTCTGGGGCCTGTTCGAGCAGGCCGGCGGTTCGCTGAGCCTTTATACGGACAAGTTCGTGGACCGCGGCGGGGTGCCGACCAGCCTCTTCCAGTCGATCAACCCGATCTACATCGTGCTGTTCGGCCCGATCTTCGCGGCGCTGTGGCAGTACCTCGGCAAGAAGGGCATTGAGCCCTCGGCACCCGCCAAGTTCGGCCTTGCGCTGATCCAGGTCGGTCTTGGCTTCCTCGTCTTCGTATGGGGCGCAGGCAGCGGCGATCCGGCGGCGATGACCTCGGTGCTGTTCGTATTCCTGATCTACGCGCTGCACACTACCGGCGAACTCTGTCTTTCGCCCGTGGGTCTTTCGGCCATGACCCGCCTTTCGCCGCTGCACCTCGGCAGCTTCATCATGGGGGCATGGTTCTACATGACCGCCGTGGGCAACTTCGTGGCGGGCAAGATCGGTGAAGCCACCGGCGGCGAAAGCGGCGTGATGAACAAGGAAGTCACGCTGGGCATCTATTCCACGATCGGCTGGTCGACGATCGGCGTCGCCGTCGTCGTGCTGGCGCTTTCGCCGCTGGTGAAGCGCTGGATGCACCTCGATACGCTGGAGGATCGCAACATCGACCGCGATCTCGCCGGCCAGAGCGAACTGGGGCTCGAGGCGCAGGAAGCCGGGTACCACCCGGAAACCAAACCTCACTGACATAAAACCGGCCCGGAGAACCCAGAGTTCTTCGGGCCGGATCGCATTTGAACAGGGGAAACTGACATGAGGGTATCGCCGGGATTGCGGCGCTGGTCTTCCACGCTTGTCCTGAGCGCGGGGCTGGCCCTGAGCGCTCAGAGCGTGGATGCCAAGAAGCAGGAAAAGAAAGCGGCCGAGGTCGTCGCGGATCCTTATCCGTCAACTTACAGGTCCTATCCGGGAACGGCTACGGCGCTCGTCGGGGCAACCGTCTATGACGGGCGCGGCGGGCGGATCGACAATGGTGTCGTGCTGTTCCGGGATGGCAAGTTGCAGGCCGTGGGAGGCGCCGACATGGCGATCCCGGACGGCTACACCCGCATCGATGGCACCGGCAAGTTCGTGACTCCCGGCGTGATCGACATCCATTCGCATCTCGGCGTCTATCCTTCGCCCGGCGTCGACGCGCTGGCGGACGGTAACGAGATGACCAGCCCGACGACGCCCGACGTCTGGGCGGAGCACTCGGTCTGGCCGCAGGACCCCGGCTTCACCCGCGCCCTGGCCAACGGCGGCGTTACCAGCCTCCAGATATTGCCAGGCTCCGGCAATCTCATCGGCGGCCGTGCGGTTACCCTGAAGAACGTGCCGAGCATTACCGTGCAGGGCATGAAGTTCCCCGGTGCGCCCTATTCGCTGAAGATGGCCTGCGGCGAAAACCCCAAGCGCGTCTATGGCGAGAAGGGGCAGAAGCCCTCGACCCGCATGGGCAACTTCTCGGTCGACCGTCAGGCGTGGATCGACGCACGCCAGTACATGGACGGCGATCATTCCGAGCGCGATCTCGGCAAGGATACGCTGGAAGGCGTGCTCAAGGGCGAAATCCTCGTCCAGAATCACTGCTACCGCGCGGACGAGATGGCGCAGGTGATCGATATGTCCAAGGAAATGGGCTACAAGGTCACGGCGTTCCACCACGCGGTGGAAGCCTACAAGATCGCCGATCTCCTTCGCGAGAATGGCATTTGCGTCGCCGTCTGGGCCGATTGGTACGGCTTCAAGATGGAAGCCTACGACGGCATTCCCGAAAACGCCGCGCTGCTCGCCAATGCGGGAACTTGCGTGGTGATTCACTCGGACGACGAGAACGGCATCCAGCGCCTCAACCAGGAAGCCGCCAAGGCCCAGGCCGACGGCCGCCGCATCGGCATCGACATTCCCGATGCCAAGGTCATTGGCTGGTTCACCTACAATGCCGCCAAGACCATGGGCATCGGCGAGAAGACCGGCAGCCTCGAAGCGGGCAAGATGGCCGACGTGGTCTTGTGGAACGGCAATCCGCTCTCGGTCTACTCGCGACCCGAGAAGGTCTGGATCGACGGGGCCCTGATGTTCGATGCCCTGGATGCAAAACGTCGTCCGGTAAGCGATTTCGAATTGGGGCAGCCCGGTGCAGGAGACGTGAAATGAGCCGCCGTGCCATCATCATCGCCGCCCTTGCGGCGGTAGCGCTGCCCGGTGCGGCCTCCGCACAGGATTTCGCGATCACCAATGCCACCGTCGCCACCGGTGACGGCAGCGCGCCGATCGAGCATGGCACCGTGATCGTGCGGGGCGGCAAGGTCGTTGCCGCGGGAGCCGGAGTTGCCGTGCCGGCGGGTATCCGGAGCGTGGACGGAACCGGAAAGTGGGTGACGCCGGGCTTGTTCTCCGCCGTGACCGACCTCGGTCTCTGGGATGTCGAAGCGGTGTCGAACAGCAATGACACGGAAGCGGACAAGTCCCCCTTCAATGCCGCGCTCGATGTCGCGCCGGCGATAAACCCTTCCAGCGAGCATATCGCGATCAGCCGCGAAGGCGGCGTTACGCGCGCCAGCGTGGCCCCCTTCAACGGGGGCTCGATCTTTGCGGGACAGGGCGCGCTGATCGGCCTTGGAACGGGTCCCGATACGGTCAACGCATCCCGGGCTTTCCAGTTCGTGGAACTTGGGGAAGCCGGAGCCCGGCTCGCCGGTGGTAGCCGCGTGGCAGCGCATGTCGCGCTGCGCAACGCCTTGCGTGAGGCGCGCGAAGTGGTTGCCGCACCCAATGCCGGGCGTAGCAGCGATGCCCTGCTCACCCGTGCCGATGCGGTAGCGCTTGCACCGGTACTGGACGGCCGCCAGCCGCTCTATGTCGGGGTCGAACGTGCGGCAGACATCCGCAGCGTGCTGGCGCTCAAGACCGAGTTTCCCAAGCTGAACCTCGTGCTCGTGGGCGCCACGGAAGGCTGGCTCGTGGCCGGTGCCATCGCGGCCGCAAAGGTGCCGGTGATCACCATGCCGCTGCGGGATCTTCCGGCCAGCTTTGAAAGTCTCGCGGCGACCCAGTCGAACGTCGGCCGGATGAAAAAGGCGGGCGTCAAGGTTGCCATCGGCATGTTCGCGGGCAGCAATCAGCCACGCTATGCGCCGCAGCAGGCCGGAAACCTCGTGGCTCTGAACAAGCTGCCGGGCGCGGTGGGATTGACTTGGGGTGAGGCGCTGGCCGCCATTACCTCCATTCCTGCCGAAATCAGCGGTATGGGCGGCAAGGAAGGCGTTCTGGCACCGGGCGCGGTCGGGGATGTCGTCATCTGGGACGGCGACCCGCTGGAACTCTCCTCGGCACCGGTCGAAGTCTATATCGATGGCGTAAAGCAGCCGCTCGATAATCATCAGAGCCGGCTGAAGCAGCGGTACAAGAGCCTGGATCGGACGTACCTGCCGAAGGCCTACGATTGGTGAAGTAAATCCGAAGGTCTGGGGGAGAGCCCCAGACCTTCGGAATATCGTCTTTGCACAGGCCGCTTCGTCGCGAGCGCCTTGCAGGACAGGGGGCATGGCCCTTGGTCCTAGGTTTACGACCTAGATATCCTGGCCCTTCAGCCATCCGACGATGGCCGTTTGCGTGGGCCGGGCGAACTGGATTTGGTGGCCGCCCTGCTCGAAGCGGATGAATCTGGCATGGGGCGCGCCCTGTGCGAGCGCTTCGCCTTGAGCCAGAGGGATCACCCGGTCGTCGGCGGCGTGGAGGACAAGGATCGGGGCCTTGACCCGGGCAATCGCCGTGCGACTGTCGAAGCGGTCCAGCATCAGTCGGCGCACCGGAGCCCAGGGAACTGCTGCGGCCGCGACATCCGGCAGGCTGGTGAAGGGCGATATCAGCACCAGCGCCGCAGGAGAGTGCTTCGTGGCCAGTTCCGCCGCGACCCCCGTTCCCAGTGAAGCACCCATCAGCACGATCCGGTTGGCGGCAATGCCTCTGCGGTTTGCAAAGTCCAGCGCCGCTTCTGCGTCCAGCGCGAGCCCCTCTTCGGTCGGTTTGCCCGGATTGTCCGCATAGCCGCGATAGTCGGCAAGAAGCACACCGTAGCCGGCTTTCACAAGGCCTTCGGTGGCGGCGGCAGCGCCGGGGAGACTGTCGCCGTTGCCATGGAAGAACAGCACGGTGTGGCGGCCCGACTTTGCAGGGCGCCATGCTGCGGTGAGGGCGAGGCCGTCAGCCGTGTGGAGCGTTACTTTCTCGAAACCCGAGGGAATTGATGCCGGTCCGCGCGGTGCGGGATAGATGATCGCGCGCTGCCCCAGGTAAAGCGCGAGAACGACCGCGAGATAGAGGCCGGACACGGCAACCGCACCGACCAGCAGGGGAACCTTCACCGGCCTGTTCCAGCGGGCGTGAATGACCTTCGGGCGAGCGCCGCGTCAGGCCCGTGCTTCGTTCACGCCGGCGCTGTTGTGGCGCAGGGCCTTGAGTACGGTATCGACGATCTGCGGTGCATTGAGGCCAGCTTCGTCGTACTGGGTCTCGGGCTTGTCCTGATCCTGGAAGATATCCGGCAGGCGCATGGTGCGGATCTTGAGCCCGGCGTCGGTCAGACCTTCGTCGCTCGCCATGGTGAGAACATGTGCGCCAAGGCCACCGATGGCGCCCTCCTCGACGGTGATGACGACCTCATGGCTCAGCATGAGCTTGCGGATCAGATCGGTGTCGAGCGGCTTGGCGAAACGCAAGTCGGCAACGGTGGTCGACAGTCCCTTGGTTTCCAGCACGTCTGCAGCCTTGAGCGCTTCGCCGAGGCGGGTGCCAAGCGAGAGCAGGGCTACCTTGGTGCCTTCGCGGACGATACGGCCCTTGCCGATTTCGAGAAGCTGCGGCGTTTCCGGCAAGTCCACGCCCACGCCGTTGCCGCGTGGATAGCGGAAGGCGATTGGGCCGGCGTCATACTGTGCGGCGGTGTGGACCATGTGGACCAGTTCCGCTTCGTCGGCAGCGGCCATGACCACCATGTTCGGCAGTGTGGCAAGGTAGGTCACGTCGAACGAGCCGGCATGAGTCGCGCCGTCGGCGCCGACGAGGCCGGCGCGGTCGATCGCGAAGCGCACGGGCAGGTTCTGGATCGCGACGTCATGGACGACCTGATCGAAGGCGCGCTGGAGGAAGGTCGAGTAGATCGCGCAGAACGGGCGCATGCCCTGAGCCGCGAGGCCCGCCGCGAAAGTGACCGCATGCTGTTCGGCAATGCCGACGTCGAAGCTGCGATTCGGGAATTTCTGCTCGAACTTGTCGAGCCCCGTGCCCGAGGGCATGGCAGCGGTAATCGCGCAGATGCGGTTGTCCTTTTCCGCCTCGGCGACCAGTGCCTTGGCGAAGACGCCCGTATAGCTCGGCGGGCCGGCAGGAGCCTTGGCCTGTTCGCCGGTGACGACGTTGAACTTCTGCACGCCGTGGTACTTGTCGGCCGCTTCCTCGGCGGGGGCGTAGCCCTTGCCCTTCTGGGTCACGACATGGACGAGGATCGGGCCTTCGGCGGCATCCCGCACGTTTTCCAGCACGGGGACCAATGCGTCGAGGTCGTGGCCGTCGATCGGGCCGACGTAATAGAAGCCCAGTTCTTCGAACAGCGTGCCGCCCATGGCCATGCCGCGCGCGAACTCGTCCGTCTTGCGGGCCGCGGCGTGGAGGGGGCGGGGGAGGCGGCGTG
Organism: Novosphingobium sp. TK71; assembly: GCF_055361505.1. Taxonomy (NCBI): domain Bacteria; kingdom Pseudomonadati; phylum Pseudomonadota; class Alphaproteobacteria; order Sphingomonadales; family Sphingomonadaceae; genus Novosphingobium; species Novosphingobium sp. TK71. The sequence continues at coordinate 2,652,553 of NZ_CM143962.1, read as the reverse complement.
CGAACTTGCGGGCGAGATCGCGCAGGCCGAGGAATCGGCCCGAAGAGACGAGGCGCGCAAGATAGGCGGAAAGCCCGCCGACCGGCGGCGCGATCGACATGTCGTTGTCGTTGAGGACGACGATCAGTCGGTTTCCGGCTTCTGCGGCGTTGTTCATCGCCTCATAGGCCATGCCCGCGCTCATCGCGCCGTCACCGATAACGGCGATGCCCCGGCCGGGCGTCCCCTTAATCTTGTTGGCGACCGCAAAACCGAGCGCGGCTGAGATCGAGGTGGAACTGTGAGCCGTGCCGAACGGGTCGTATTCGCTTTCCGAACGCTTGGTGAAACCGGAAAGCCCGCCGCCCTGGCGCAGTGTACGAATGCGGTCGCGGCGGCCGGTCAGGATCTTGTGCGGGTAGGCCTGGTGGCCCACGTCCCAGATCAGCCGGTCGGTCGGCGTGTCGAACACGTAATGGATCGCCACGGTCAGCTCTACCACGCCAAGGCCCGAGCCGAGGTGTCCGCCGGTCTGTCCGACGGCTGAGATCATCTCGGTGCGAAGTTCGTCGGCCAGCTGTCGCAGGTCCGCAGGCTTGAGCTTGCGAAGATCGTCAGGCGTATCGACGGTATCGAGGAGCGGCGTTGCCGGGTTGGCTGTCATGGTCTGCTTGTACACTTTACGTGTTCTGGTGTCGAATTAAGCGACGGGCAATATGCCGGTAGCACCCGAAATGACAGGAAAAACGTGGGAGCAGTCCATATGTTGCGACTTTCCGAAGCATCGCCAGTGGCCTTCGTGATGACCCGCGACCGGGCAAGCGCCCGAGTCTTCTATGAAAACGTGCTGGAACTGCGCGTTATCGCGGAAGAGGAATTCGCGCTTGCTTTCGCCTTGGCTGGCGGCGGGGCGATGCGGCTGACCAGTCATGCCGGCCATGTACCGACGCAGCATACGGTGCTGGGATGGACGGTGTCCGACATTCGCACGGCGGTCGGCTCCTTGCGGGGAAGGGGTGTGGAATTCAACGTCTATGAAGGCTTCGGGCAGGACGCCGACGGCATCTGGACAGCGCCGGACGGAACAGCACTGGTGGCGTGGTTCCCCGATCCTGACGGGAATATCCTCAGCTTAACCGAATTTCGGTAAGACTCTCAGCTGCAGGCCGCACAGGTGCCGCGCAGTTCGACAACCGGGCGCACGCCCGCAAAGCCGGCCTGCTTCGCCGCCGCGATAAGCGCGCCGGTCAGCTTGTCATCGTCGATGTGGACGGCCTGACCGCAGACATCGCAGATCAGGAAGATGCAGTCATGCTGGCAGCCGGGGTGGCTGTTGGCCAGATAGGCGTTGGCACTTTCCACGCGGCGGGCAAGGTTGGTGCGCACGAAAAGATCGAGAATGCGGTAGACGCTGTTAGGCGCCACGCGCTTGCCGCGCAGGGCGGATACGCTCTCCGCCAGATCGTAGGCGGAGGCGGGGCGTTCACGTTCCGCCAGTGCGCCGAAGACGTCCGCACGCATCTCGGTCCACTGCTCGCCCGATTCGATAAGAGCCGCGCGGGCAGCCTCGATCAGGTTGTCGCCCGAGTGTTCGTGATGATGATGCGCATTAGCCATGCGCCCCATATGGGCACTGGCCTTGCCGCGTGCAATTGAAAGGTGCCGGGAGGGCGCCCGGCCCGTGCGATCAGCGTGCGGGCGCTGCGGCTTCGGCCGGAGGCACGATGCCGCTGGTCAGCGAATGTCCGCCAATCCCCATCACGCCGAGCACCAGCAGCGCACCACCGGCAAAGCCGAGAGCGAAGAAGCGGTAAAAGTCGGCCTTGAAGAGTCCCATGACGAAAATCAGCTCATATGGTTGTGGTACGATTGCGTGGCGCTCACTTGGCGCGAATCGCCTTGACGTCCAGTGAATGGCGACGAACTGCAGCCCATTCTGCGATGAGTTGTGATTCTGCCGCGACGAAGGGCGGGAACCGTCACAATTTGGTCAATGTTCTCGCGTGGCGCCTGAGCGCGCTGCGCCGCGCAGTTTCCTACACGCGGGCAAGGAAGGCGAGGGTAACATCCTCGCCTTCCTGCCGTTTCGGTCCCTCAGTGCTTGAAGTGGCGCATGCCGGTGAAGACCATCGCCAGGCCCGCTTCGTCGGCCGCGGCAATGACTTCGTCATCGCGGATCGAGCCGCCCGGCTGGATCACGGCGGTGGCGCCCGCCTCGGCAGCGGCCAGCAATCCGTCCGCGAAGGGGAAGAAGGCGTCCGACGCCACAGCCGAACCCGCCGTGCGTGCCTGGGCCCAGCCGAACTTCTCGGCGGCTTCCGCGGCCTTCATCGCGGCGATGCGCGAGGAATCGCGGCGGTTCATCTGGCCCGCACCGATGCCGGCGGTGATGCCGTCCTTGGCATAGACGATCGCGTTGGACTTGACGTGACGGGCCACGGTCCAGGCGAACAGGCAGTCCTTCAGTTCCTGCTCGGTCGGCGCGCGCTTGGTCACGACCTTGAGATCGTCGAGGCCAATGGCTCCGTTGTCGCGGTTCTGCACCAGCAGGCCGCCGGTGATCTGACGCACGAGCAGGCCGGCGCGGCGCGGATCGGGCAGTTCGCCGGTGAGCAGCAGGCGCAGGTTCTTCTTCTTGGCGAAGAAGGCGCGGGCTTCCTCGTCGGCGTCAGGTGCGACGACGACTTCGGTGAAGATTTGGCAGATCGCTTCCGCCGTGGCGCCGTCGAGCGTGGTGTTCACCGCGACGATGCCACCGAAGGCCGAAACGTCGTCGCAGGCCAGCGCACCCTGCCAGGCATCGAGCAGGGTTTCGCCCTGAGCGACGCCGCAGGGGTTGGCATGCTTGACGATGACCACGGCGGGCTGCTGGCCCTTGAACTCGGCAGCCAGCTCGAAGGCGGCGTCGGCATCGTTGTAGTTGTTGTAGGACAGTTCCTTGCCCTGCACCTGCTCGCTCTGGGCCAGACCCTTGGTGAAAGGGCCGACCGGGGTGTAGAGCGCGGCCTTCTGGTGCGGATTCTCCCCGTAGCGCAGTTCGGTCGAAAGACGGCCGTTGACGCTGATCATCTCGGGGAACTCAAGGCCCTGGTCGGCGAAGGCGAACCACTGAGAGATCATCGAATCGTAAGCGGCGGTCTGCGCGAAGGCGCGCGCCGCCAGCAGTTTGCGGAAGGCCAGCGTGGTGCCGCCATCGGTGGTCTCCAACTCGGAGAGCAGGCCGGCATAGTCCTTGGGATCGGTGACGATGGCGACGAAGGCATGGTTCTTCGCAGCGGAGCGGACCATCGATGGGCCGCCGATGTCGATGTTCTCGATCACTTCGTCACGGTCGGCACCCTTGGCCACGGTCGCTTCGAAGGGGTAGAGATTGACGATGACGAGGTCGATCGCGCCGATCTCGTGATCGGCCATGGCCTTGGCGTGCTCCGGGTTGTCGCGCACGGCCAGCAGGCCGCCGTGGACCTTGGGGTGCAGCGTCTTGACGCGGCCGTCCATCATTTCGGGGAAATTGGTGAGGTCCGAAATGTCCTTCACCTCGAGCCCGGCATCGCGCAGCGCCTTGGCGGTGCCGCCGGTCGAAACCAGTTCCACGCCGCGCGCGGCAAGCGCCTTGCCGAGGTCGGCGAGGCCGGCCTTGTCGGAAACCGAAAGCAGTGCGCGGCGAATCGGGACGATATCGGTCATTGAAGGGCCTCTCGCGAATGGGGCGGGCAAAGGATTTGCGCGCCCTCTAGGTCGGCAGAGCCGAGCCTGCAAGGTGGCTAAGGCACAACCCGTGGCGTGCCTTGGACAAAATCACCCCATTTTCTTGAGAAGCCACCCGAAATTCCCGCCGCCGCGGGAAACCATGCCCTGAATCACGAGCTGCTGCGTTGCCTGCGGGCGGCCCTGGCCGTCGACCCATAGCGAATCCTCGACGGTGACTTCGCCGGCGGCGCTGCGGAATTGCCAGTAGCTGCCGTCAGGCAAGGCGAGGCCAGCCCCCTGTCCGTCCGCCGTCAGCCCCACTTCTACTCGTGGGCCCAGATGGAAGCGGATCGCGAAGCCGACCTTGCCGCGCTTGCCCTTGCGATTGGCGGGCAGGAGCAGATCTTCGCCGCGCAGTTCGGTGCCGTCGTCACGCAGGATCAGGATGCGGCGGTGAGTGAGGCCGTAGCGAGCCTCGTAGCCATTGTGGCTGGCCTCGAGGCGGGTGGCGTTGCCGCCGTTTTCCTGCACGAGCGTCTTGCGGTCGACATCAACCTCGCTGACACCCGATCCGATCGCGCCGTTGATGAGCACGGCCGTGGAATTGGCGTCGTCCAAAGTGAGCGTGGAATGCGCCGCAGTCGCACGGAGGCCTTGTTCGAGCCGGACCGGCACCAGTCCGCCGCCACTGGCGGAACCCCCGCAATTCACGATCAGGCGGTGCCCGCCGTGAGACATTTCGAAAGCCAGGGTCGAGGCGCAGCCGTGACGGGCGTGTGCGGGCAAAGGAGGCGGCGCGGTGTCGAACTGGAGGATGGACTTGTGGGCGAGCACGCGTTGATAGCCCCACTGCCTCACGTCGCGCAGCGGACGGGTCCGGACGCCGGTGGCGCGAACGAGGGCGTTCACGTCATCCCCGTCGACAGCCCAGCCGCCCTGCCAGGAGCCCAGCGATCCATCGCCATGAGTCAGGGCCAGCAGCGGCGGGATCAGCATTTCGATGACGCGCTCGACCGCCTTGGGCGCGTCCCGGCGGGTTGCGTGATAGCAGTTGCGCAGGCGGACGAGCAGCGCGATGGCTTCCATTTGCGCAACCGGGCTGCGGGAAAGCACGCCGCCGTCGTCGCCCATCAGTTCGCCGAGCGACTTGACCAGCCCGGCTTCGCCATAGAGCCGGCGCGGCCGTCCATCGGGCAGGAGCAGCCCCGCCGCGACGATGGCGGACCAGCCTGCCACTTCGGCAAGGCCGTCCTCTGCATTGTGGACGTGGCGATCGAGCCAGCGCGCGGTATCCGAGATATGCGCCAGCGTGCGGTTGCGCAGGGCCTTTTCGCCCGAAAGAATCAGTGGCGCGTGCGCCAGCCAGTTCATCAGGCGGGCGCCGGTATTGCCGACGGCCCAGGCGGGGCCCTTGCCGGGTTTGCCGGGGGGCTTGGGGTTGGCCTGGAGCCAGGCGGTAAGGATGCGCTCGGCTACGGCCGTGCCTTGCTCACGGGGGGCGCAGGCTTCAAGGTCGGTGAGCCAGGAAAAGCTGTGAACCACGCGTTCGAGCGGCGGGGTGACGCGGGCGGCACCGGCATAGTCGACTTGCGCGATCGGTGTCTTGGCGCCGTGAATCAGGAAGTGACCGGCGCGCAGTGCGGTGCCCGCGGCGACATGGCCGGGAAGCGTATTGTTGACGGTGGCGAGGAGGCGGGTGCGTGCCTTCTTGCCCATGGGCGCCGAGAGCATCGAGCCGGGAATGCCGAGTCGGTAGGCAAAACGGATAAGGCGTTCGCCGGGGCCGACGGAGGGGGGCGAGAAGTCGGCAAGCGCGAGAGCGCGGCCACTTTCAATGTGCGCAACTTCGACTTTCGCCTCGCCGCCCACCGTGCGGGGCGAGAGGAGATCGGATTCATCGGCTGCGAATGCGGAGATATCGGTGATGTCCGGCTCCTGCCGGTCCAGGGCGGTTGATCCGCTCACATTCTGGTTCAAGACACCCTCCTCGCTCCGGTCCATCCGGGCCTAGCTCCCGCCCATCGGGGAAATGGCCCGAAGTCCCCCCAGGTTCCCGCGCGGGAACCCGGCTGGGTGTCTGGGGTCACTGTTTCAGTCCGTCCCCGTCAGGCGAGTCCCTTCAGGGCGCGAATGTTCGCGGCATATTGCGTAGGTCCGCCGCGGAAAGTGGCGGAACCGGCGACGAGCACGTCGGCGCCTGCCGAAACGCAAAGCGGTGCGGTCCTGGCATCGACGCCGCCGTCCACCTCGAGGCGAATGTCGCGGCCGGACTTGTCGATCATCTTGCGCACGGCCTCGATCTTGCGAAGCTGGCTGGAGATGAAGCTCTGGCCGCCGAAGCCCGGGTTTACGCTCATGATCAGGACCAGGTCGATGTCGTCGATCAGATAGTCGAGCATCTTGGCGGGCGTCGCGGGATTGAGCGAAATGCCGGCCTTCTTGCCGAGATTGTGGATCGTCTGCACCGTGCGGTGAACGTGCGGTCCGGCCTCGGGATGGACGGTGATGTAGTCGGCACCCGCTTCCGCGAAGGCTTCGAGGTAGCTGTCGACCGGAGAGATCATCAGGTGCACGTCGAACACCTTGGCCGAATGGGGGCGCAGGGCCTTCACCACGGCAGGACCGATGGTGATGTTCGGCACGAAGTGACCATCCATGACATCGACGTGGATCCAGTCCGCGCCGGCTTCGTCGATCGCGCGAACTTCCTCACCCAGGCGGGCGAAGTCGGCGGACAGGATGGAGGGCGAGATCAGCGGCGTGGTCATGGTGGAAAACGGTACTCCTCGATGTGAAGGATAGGCCACCACATCTGGGGGGTACAAGCGCCCCACTGGCCGTTTTCCACACGCCATATGGAGGTCGCCCGTAAATCCACCAGGTGGCGGCGGGTGAGCAGCCGGCAGCACCGGGGAACCGGCACGTGATTGAGCCATTGTGAACTGCCAATTCAGAGTGCATTCACGGCCTCGATGGCAGTGCGGCGCCAGAAAAATCACGCAGTTGCGCGCGCTTCAGCCAGGCCGTGCGTGCTGCGCAGAGCGTTATGGAACCGGAGATGAGTGTGACGTTCCCCAAGGCCCCCTTCCCAATGAACAGGCGTTCGGGCGTGCTGCTGGCCGCGGCCGGTTTGGCCGCCCTGGCGGTATCCGCTCCTGCTGCCGCGCAGTACCGCGACGAAATCCGCAACGACATGAGCCAGTGCCGAGCCGGTGGCGGACCGTCGATCATGGTGACGGTGGATGGCATCAAGTCCTCTCAGGGGAAGCTGAGGGTGCAATCCTACCGCGCGACTTCGGCCGAATGGCTTTCCAAGGGCAAGTGGCTGAAGCGTATCGAGGTTCCGGCAAAGGCGGGATCGATGACGTTCTGCGTGCCGGTTTCCGCTGCGGGATCTTATGGAATCGCGGTCCGCCATGACGTCAATGGCAATGGTTCGACCGATATCAGCACTGATGGCGGCGCCATGTCCAACAATCCGTCGATCAACATCTTCAACCTCGGCAAGCCCAGCTATACCAAGGTCGGCGTGCCGGTGGACGGCAAGGAAGTGAAATCGATCCGCATCCAGATGCGCTACATGTAACGGATCAGGACTGGCCCCCGGCCTCCCGTCGCTGCGCCAGTATTCCGCGCGCGTCGACCAGGTCGGAGGGCTTGTCCACATCGACTGCGGCCAGCCCGTCACGCGCTGCCACCAGGCTGGCCCTTATGCCGATCTTCGTGCCCAGGCTGCCGAGGGCGGCTGCGAGGGTCAGTCTGCCCAGCGCGTAGCTCAGCAACATGCCGAGGCCGAGGCGGGCGGCTATGCGCCAGGGGCGTTTGCGGTCCGCCTCCACCAGTTTCCAGGTCTTTATCGCGCTTTCGGCGCGCTTTGAGTTGAGCAGAAACAAGTTGCAACCCGACCAGTGCCCGTCCGCAAAGCGCAGATATGTGCGCCGGGAACCGGGCATGGCGGCCTCGATCGCCTGACGCCGGGCGAGCAGGATGGCGACATCGGCATCTTCGGGCGTGTCGAGAAGGAAGTCGCTGACCCATTCCCCGCGCAGCAGGGCGTGATCCGCCGTGGTGATGAGCATCGGCGCACCCAGCCGTACAAAACCGGCGGCGACGCTTGCGCTTGGCCCGGCTTCGGCAGGGATTACCTCGCAATTCAACATTTGCGCCAGCGCCACGACGGCAGGATCGTTGGCGATGACGGCCACACGCTCGATCCCGGCATCACGGAGCGCATGGGCGACATGGGCGAGCATCGGCTGGCCTTCCAGTTTGACCAGCGCCTTGTGGCTGACTCCCTCGGACGCGGCGACAGGATCGGGCGCGCCGGGGCGAGAACCTGCGAGGATGAGCGCGGCGGGCTTCATGCCGGCTTGCGCTCCATTGCCTTCTTTGTGCGCCACACGTGCCAGAGCACGCCGGGAGCCGCGAGAACCGGATGGCGTTCGCGCCAGGGGGTTATGGTGACAGGTACGCCTGTGTGACGTTCGATCTTCCACGCGGCATAGCGGGCCGCACCGTCGAACGTCGTGGATGCCTTGAGCAGGCGGAGCACGTTGTAAGGCTTGCCGAGGCGCTGGCGGCGCTTCCACCAGTTCAAGGCACGGTTACGCTCCCGAGCCGCAAGGGCAGGGCGGATCGTTCCCTTGGGTTCCCGAGTGAAATCGATGCCGTCGGCGGTCAGCGCCAGGGGGAGCAGGCCGTCGAAATGCCCGCGATTGACGGCGAGGATCGAATCCTCCCGCCCGGCCTTCTCGACGCGGAATTCGGCCGCGTATGTCGCCCTGAACAGCGCCCGCCAATAGTCTTCCGCCGTTCCCGCTTCCGGTCCCAGAGAAACCGCAAGCCGGGTTGCAATGCGGGCGGCGCCGGAGACCGCTTCGGCAACGGGGCCGATCGCGGCTTCGTCGCGCAGCCAGGCCAGGCCGCAGGGCTGGACGAAGCGGGCCCATATGGTGGTGTCGAGCAGTTCGCCGGCGGCGGCGGCGCGGAAGGTTTCCAGAGCCATGGTCGCGACCTTGGCGCGCAGGGGAATGCCTTCGAACGTCCACTCATGATAGCTGACGCGAGGCCAGATCTTCTCGATCTGGGGGCCTTCGGTGAGGACGTAGAAATCCAGAACGCCTTCAAGCGAGCCCGTGCGCAGGTTGGAGCCGTAGAACAGCACCGCCACGGCGTTGCCTGCTGCAAGGGCGAGGCGCTGCGCGAAGGCGCGGATTTCGGGTTCGATCGGGCGCTGGATGGCCTTGCGGACGCGTCCTTCGAGATCTTCGGTCATGACGTCATGCTCGGGCAGCGGCGCCCGGAAATCAAGCGCCGGAAAACTGTTTTCAGGGGACCACGAACGTCAGTTGCGGGCCTTCCTCAAGCACGTAATCGCCGCCCGGGAACGCTTCGCCATCGAGGATGAAGGAGCCGTCCAGTTCAAGATCGACGGCGCTGGCGCAGAAACGATGAACGCCGCGCCGTTCAAGAAACTTGCCCCAGAACCCGAACAGAACCGCCGGAAGCAGGGCAATGACCCAGCGCACCGGCCAGTCGATAACACCCAGCTTCATGCCCGGGGCCACGTCGCTGCCGAAGGGGCGGGCGCCGAGCGGGAAACGCTCGAACGTCGTTGCGACGGCCATGAAGCGCTCGTCCGAACGGCCTGGCCCTTGATAAGGCAAGTCGCGGCCGGTGTGGCGGTTCACCAGACGGGTGGGCGTGCAGGAACGCCATGGGTTGCCGGCACGGCCGAACAGGGTCTGGATGATGCCCCAAAGGACCGTCAGGCCCACGGCAAAGCTGTTGAACGCGCCCCGGCGGTGCGCTTCCTGGCCAGCCTCGGTGGCGAGCGCGAATGCCCCGGTGCCGAGGATGAAGCCCTGAATGCAACCGTTGCTGTCATCCCTCGAGGAAATCCGCAGGGGACGGCGGGTCAGCTTGTTGCCCTTGTGCGCCGCGGCGAGAGCTTCGGCGAGCGACCATTGGTTAGGTAGGCCAAGATCGATGGCGAGCGCATTTGTCTTTCCCTTGGGAAGGACGATGAAGGTCGGCCATTCCTCACCGAAGATATCTGCGCCGCAGGTCAGAACGTCGCGCACCGTTCCGTCTCCGCCGTCCACCACGAGATAGTCGATCCCGCGGCGGGCGAAGCTTTCGAGCACGCCGTAGAGATCCGTGCGGGTGCGCGGCGTTTCCGTAAGGATGTTGGAACAGTCCGCCATCTCGGGCGCGTGGCCCTTGTTGCGGTGGCTGCGAGGATTGCGGATGATACCTACGAGAGGCACGGCGCGGCCCCGCTGGGCTGAACGCGCCAGGCTGGCCGATTTGCGCCGGCCGTCATGCTCACCGGATGTCGGCAGCGTTTCGAATTCGTAAATGGTTCCGTACACGGGGGCCTATGTAGGCATCCCGAGCCGAAAAATCATCAGGAAACATCAACTGACACATTAAGGTTACAGTTCTATGGCGGATTAGCGCCACTTGCAAGACCCTCAATTTCCTGCGCGTTCTGTGCAACTCGCAAGATTGCCAGTGGAGGCGTGACATATTACGGCCGGTCCATGGTCGAAAATGACACTCCCCCTCTCGTCGTCAATATCGGCGAAAACCCCGTTCAGCTCTGGGGTCTTACGATGGCCGAGCGCGTCGCGCGCATCGCGCGCGCGAACGGACTGGTTCCCGGCTCTACCGTTCCTGCAGGCCCTGCGGTTCTTTCGAACGCCGCTTTTGCGTGGGATCCGGCGTGGTTCAAATACATCACCACGCGCCCCGGCATGGTGCTCACGCTCGGCGGTGTCCCCGCGCTCGCTTATGCGGCCGATGCAGATCAGGCCTCCCGAGTCGCGGAGGCGATGAGATCGGGCACTCCGCTTGGCGATCCACCGGGACTCGATGTGGTTGCCTTCGAGAGTGGCCCCACCGTGGAAAACAAGCAGCTTCGCAAGCGCGAGACGCCGTTTCTCATGGCGCTTGACGCTGAGACCGTGCGTCCGATCGAAAGGGCCAGCTACTTCGGGGCCTACAAGGGCGTCACCGATGTACTGACCAAATACCTCTGGCCGGAATGGGCCCTGGTACTGACGCGCGTCTGCGCGAAGCTGCACATCACGCCGAACATGGTCACCGCCGTCGGCGCGGTGTTCTGCGTGGCCGCGACCTTCCTCTTCGCCTACGGGCACTATTGGCTCGGAATGGCGCTGGGCCTCGTGTTCATGGTTCTGGACACCGTTGACGGCAAACTGGCCCGCTGCACGATCACGTCTTCGGAATGGGGTAATGTTGCGGACCACGGCATGGATCTCGTCCATCCACCGTTCTGGTGGTGGTTCTGGGCAACCGGCCTCGCTACCTGGGGCCTGGCCTACGATACGACTACCTTCTGGTGGGTGCAGGGAGCGATCCAGGGCGGATACGTTGTTCAGCGCCTGATCGAAGGCGTGTTCATGAGGCAGAACAGCCTGATGCACATTCACGTCTGGCGCAAGTTCGATAGCCGGTTCCGGCTCATCACGGCCCGTCGCAACCCCAACATGGTGATCCTGTTCGTCGCCATGCTGTTCGCGCGACCGGATCTTGGCCTGATCGCCGTGGCGTGGTGGACCGCGATTTCCTGCCTCGTTCATGCCGTGCGCCTGGTGCAGGCCTGGATCGTTCGGGCGCGGGGCGGCCAGATCACCTCGTGGTTGGCGGAAACCTGAAGGAGCGTCGGTAATGAACGGGACGATGGAAAAGTTCGGCTATCCGGCCACGCTCGTCGCCGAATTCGATCACTGGGTGGTGCTGGCAAGGCCTGCCCAGCCGACGCTGGGTTCGCTGGTACTGGCGGCGAAGTCGGAGGCCACCGCGTTCGGTGATCTCGCCGCCGAAGCACATGCCGACCTGAAGATCGTGACCGCCGCGATCGAAAGCGCGTTGGGCAAGGCGGTTTCCTATGCCCGAATAAACTACCTCATGTTGATGATGGTGGACCCTCACGTCCATTTCCATGTGATCCCGCGTTACGAAGGTACCCGCGAATGGAAGGGGCGGGAGTTCGTCGACTGTGGCTGGCCCAAGGTTCCCGACCTGGGACATGCGGTTTCGCTGGAAGGCCCGGACCTTGCCGAACTGGTCAAGTGGCTCAGGCAGGCGTTCGGCTGAAGGCACGCAGGCCGTGCTGTCAGTCCTGATCTACGTCGGTGCGGCGCTTGCCGAGATCGGCGGGTGCTTTGCCTTCTGGGCCTGGTTGCGCATGGGAAAGTCGCCGCTCTGGCTCATTCCCGGCTGCATGTCGCTGGCGATCTTCGCCTGGCTGCTGACGCTGGTCGAAAGCGATCATGCCGGGCGTGCCTATGCGGCTTACGGCGGAATCTACATAGCCTCCGCGCTGCTGTGGCTCTGGCTGGCGGAAGGTGTGAAGCCGGATCGCTGGGATATGGGAGGCGCCGCGCTTTGTCTTGTCGGGGCGGCAGTGATCCTGTTCGGACCGCATCGGGGATAGTTGCGTATCAGGCGACGGCCGGGCCCCCGCCTGATACGCGTAACGCCTCAATACATGTGTTGGCCGCCGTTGATGCTCAACGTCGATCCCGTCACGAACGCTGCATTTTCCGAGCAGAGGAACGCGCAGCCGCGAGCGATTTCGTAAGCGCTGCCGAGGCGGCCGACGGGAATCTTCGCCACGATCTTCTCAAGGACCGGTGCGGGAACGGCTGCCACCATGTCCGTGTCGATGTAGCCGGGCGCGATGGCGTTGACGGTGACGCCGTACTTGGCGCCTTCCTGCGCCAGGGCCTTCGTGAAGCCATGGATGCCGGATTTGGCTGCGGCGTAGTTCACCTGGCCATATTGTCCGGCCTGGCCGTTGATCGAGCCGATATTGACGATGCGACCCCAGCCGCGATCCCGCATTCCGGAAAACGTGGCCTTGGCCATGTTGAAGCAACCGCCAAGATTGATTCGCATGACTTCGTTCCAGTCGTCGAAGGTCATCTTGTGAAGCACGCCGTCACGGGTGATGCCCGCGTTGTTGATGACGATGTCCACGGGACCGACTTCTTCGGTCACCCTTGCCACGCCCTCAAGCGTGGCTTCGTGGTCGCCGACGTCCCACCGGTAGGCAGGGATTCCGGTCCGTTCCGTAAAGGCCTTTGCCTTCTCTTCATTGCCTGCGTAATTTGCAACTACGGTGTGACCCCGTTCCTGGAGGGCCAGTGAAACAGCCTCCCCGATACCCCTGGTCCCACCGGTAACGATAGCAACGCGCGCCATAGAAAGCCTTTCGCCTTTTAGTGAAGCATCCACCACCTGCAGTGCTATGGAAACCAGCCGCGCAGGGCAAGCCGAAGCCCATCGCTCCCGGAGCTTATTTGCGGCGAATTGATTGAGAGAAGTGCAATTATGGCTGCACGGATCAGAACCTGAATTGGGTTCCTACGTACACTGCCTGACTGTCCTGGCGGCCATCGGTGAGGGGAACAAGGCGTTCCCGCTCTTGCGAATAACGCAGGCCGGCAGTGACATCGAGATTCTCGGTGACGCGGTAGGCGCCCCCCAGATCGACTTCGCCCGCTTCACCCGAGAACGTGCGAGGGGCGCGACCTGCCACATGCTTTTCATCGATCGAGATTCGGGGGCTGAAGCGCGATTCCTTCTGGTCGACCGTTCCGGCCTGAAGGCTGAATTTCTTCAACTCTGGCGCATCGGAAAGCCCCTTGCCCAAGGCTTGCGGCGCCGTTTCGGGGGCAAAGTTCTGATAGCCGCGCGCCACGCCGAGATTGAAGGCGTTGGGAGCTATGCGAAGGGGCCCGACATCCTTGTCGGTGCGGGCGATCTGAAGGCGGTTACGCACGATAATCGCCTTCGCCGCTTCCGGATCGAAGCGAACGGCAACCGTAACCGCGCGTTCGAGGCGGCCCGGAGGTGCTGCCGGAGTGAAGGGAAACGGTTGACCTTTGGCAAGAGAGCGCATGGCGATGGCGCGCGACAGGTTTTCTGGAGAGGTCTCCGGATCGAGCGAATCGACCGATTTCTCCGTCTGCGCGGTCTTGAAATTGGTGGTGAACGCAAGAACGGCGCTGGGAAGGGCAAGCACGGTCACGCAGCAGGCCAGCAAGAGGCCGGTCTTCATTCCGCCTTTCGACGCGCGTGTTGCTTCGGCTTCCATTGCGAAATTCCCGCCTTGCCTTTCCATCTCGCCGGTTCACGATCCTGTTGCGGGATCGGCGTCCCACCGTTCCGCGATCTTTCAGGCTTGCAACTTAACACAGCCTGATCGCGGATGGGAGAGGGGCGTTCAGCATGCGTTTAGCCTTGCACCCGTTATGGCGGCAAGCTGATGCAGCCGCACTTGCCGCCCGGGCAACGGCGGCTATAGAGGCGTTTCACGGCAGGTTTACCGGAAGTCCGGCGAACGCGCCAAGACAGGAACTGGGAATTACGATGACAGGCAGCACCCATACCGGCCTTCTCTCCGCTCGATCGCTGGCGACTGCGGGCTTTTGCGCCGTCGCGGCGCTTGCGCTGGCCGGTTGCGGCGGTGGCAGGAAGCAGGTCCAGTCCTCGATCGCCCCTTCGGCGGTGACGACGATCGGCGTGAACAGCTACCTGTGGCGCGCCAGCCTCGATTCGCTCTCGTTCATGCCGCTGCTCCAGTCGGACAGCGCCGGCGGCGTCATCGTCACCGATTGGTACACCAATCCCAAGGAACCCAACGAGCGCGTCAAGATCACGGTGATGATCCTCGACAAGGACCTGCGTGCCGACGCCCTGCGCGTGACCGGCCAGCGCGAAGTCTCGACCAACGGCGTCTGGGCGCCGGCGCCGGTTCAGGCTGCAACGGTGCAGAAGCTTGAGGACATCATCCTCACCCGCGCCCGTGACCTTCGCCGCAATTCGATCGGCGGCTGATAGTTTTTTCATACGCGGCACCGGCCGGTGCCGCGAAATTGCGGGAATATGCCCGCAGGAGACTCGATTAAGATGACCGAGCGGTTCGATCCGGCTCAGGCGGACACGCGCTGGCAGGCTGCGTGGGACGACGCGCAGTGTTTCAAGGCGGACGATACCTCGTCGAAGCCGCGCAGCTTCGTGCTTGAGATGTTCCCCTATCCTTCGGGGCGCATCCATATCGGCCACGTGCGCAATTACACGATGGGCGACGTGCTGGCGCGCTACAAGCGCATGACAGGCCATGAAGTGCTCCACCCGATGGGCTGGGACGCGTTCGGCATGCCCGCCGAAAACGCGGCCATGGAAAAGGGCGTCCACCCCGGCGGCTGGACGCGCGAGAACATCGCCAACATGAAGGCGCAGTTGAAGCGCCTGGGCTTTGCGCTCGACTGGAGCCGCGAGATCGCCACCTGCGAGCCGGAATACTACGGCCACGAGCAGGCGCTGTTCCTCGATCTCTACGCAAACGATCTGGTTTACCGCAAGGAATCGGCGGTGAACTGGGATCCGGTTGACATGACCGTGCTCGCCAATGAACAGGTGATCGACGGGCGCGGCTGGCGCTCGGGCGCGCTGGTGGAGAAGCGCAAGCTCTCCCAGTGGTTCCTCAAGATCACCGACTTCGCCGACGAACTGCTGGACGGTCTCTCCACGCTCGACAAGTGGCCCGAGAAGGTCCGCACGATGCAGGAGAACTGGATCGGCAAGAGCCAGGGCCTGCAGTTCAAGTTCGACCTGACTGCCGAAGTCGGCGGTATCGGTTCGGTAGAAGTCTACTCGACCCGTCCGGACACGATCTTCGGTGCCAGCTTCGTCGCCGTCGCCGCCGATCACCCGATCGCGCAGGCGGTTGCGCAGGGTCGTCCCGAGGTCGAGGAATTCATCGCGCTGTGCAAGCAGGGCGGCACTACTGCGGCCGAACTCGAAACCGCTGAAAAGCTGGGCTTCGATACCGGCGTGAAGGCCAGGCACCCGTTCACGGGCGCCGAACTGCCGGTGTTCATCGCCAACTTCGTGCTGATGGACTACGGCACCGGCGCGGTCATGGCCGTTCCCGGTCACGACCAGCGTGACTTCGAATTCGCCACCAAGTACCAGTTGCCGATCCTGCGCGTCGTCGCGGCGAGCGAAGCCGATGCCGACAAGCCGTTCGACGGCGAGTCCGAGGCCGGTGATGGCGTCTGCGTCCATTCCGACTTCCTCAACGGCATGGCCGTGAAGGACGCCAAGGCCGCCGTCATCGCGCGCGCCGAGGCCGAAGGTTGGGGTGAGGGCAAGACCGTGTGGCGCCTGCGCGACTGGGGCGTCTCGCGCCAGCGCTATTGGGGCACGCCGATCCCGTTCATCCACTGCGAGGTTTGCGGCGTGGTGCCGGTGCCCAAGAAGCACCTGCCGGTCACGCTGCCCGAGGACGTCGATTTCTCGACCCCCGGCAACCCGCTCGTTCGCCACCCGACCTGGAAGCATGTCGATTGCCCGCAGTGCGGCCACGCCGCGCGTCGCGAAACCGACACGCTCGACACTTTCGTCGACTCTTCGTGGTACTTCCTGCGCTTCGCCAGCCAGCCGGAGGATCGTCCGTTCGATCCGGCCAAGATCGCCGAATGGCTGCCGGTGGAACAGTACATCGGCGGTATCGAGCATGCGATCCTGCACTTGCTCTACGCGCGTTTCTGGACGCGCGCGCTGGCCCGCATCGGCAAGGTCGAGGTGAAGGAGCCCTTCGCCAGCCTGTTCACGCAGGGCATGGTCACGCACGAGACCTACTTCCGGATCAACGATGCCAACGGTCAGCCGATCTACTTCTCGCCCGGCGAGATCGACCGGACCTCGGACGGTGCGACGCTGAAGGCTGACGGTGCCGCCGTCGAAGTCGGCCGCGTCATCAAGATGTCGAAGTCGAAGAAGAACGTCGTCGACCCCGACGAGATCGTCGCGACTTACGGCGCCGACGCGATCCGCTGGTTCATGCTGTCAGACAGCCCGCCGGAGCGCGACCTGCCATGGTCGGAAGCCGGCATCGAGGGCTGCGGCCGCTTCGTGCAGCGCCTCTGGCGTCTGTTCGCCCAGTACGACGCTTCGGCGACGGGCGAGGACAAGGCCATCGACCGCAAGGCCCACCAGACGGTGGCTGCGGTGGCTTCGGACATCGAATCGCTGGGCTTCAACAAGGCCGTGGCGCGCATCTACGAACTGACCGGCGCGGTCGAGAAGGCGGCCCCTTCGGCCAGCCGCTCGAACGCGATCCGCACGCTTCTGCTGCTCGTCTCGCCGATGATGCCGCACCTCGCCGAAGAAGCTTTCGAAACCTTCGGGGAAGGCCTCGTCTCGCAGGCTTCATGGCCGGAAGTCGATCCGGCGCTGCTGGTCGAGGACGAAGTGACCGTGGCCGTCCAGGTGAAGGGCAAGCTGCGCGACACCCTGACCGTGGCCAAGGGCACTTCGAAGGAAGAGCTTGAAGCGCTTGCCCTTGCCAGCGAGAAAGTGCAGCGTGCGCTGGATGGAGCCGAGGTGAGGAAAGTGATCGTCGTTCCCGACCGCCTGGTCAATCTCGTCGCGTGAAGCGTTTCCTGCGCCTTGTCGGACCCGTCCTCCTCGGAGCGGTGACGCTGACCGGCTGTGGCCTCCAGCCGATGTATTCGGGCGGGGGCAGCGGTGCGGTGGCGCGGGGTCTCACAGGCGTACAGGTCGCCGCGATCGAGGGGCGTGCAGGTTGGCTGGTGCGCAATGCGCTGGTCGATCAGCTTGGCTCCGACAAGTCGGACGCCTCACCGCGCTATCGCCTCGACGTGCGTCTTGACGATAAGCTTGAAGGCTTCGCCCTTCTCTCGGACGACACTATCGGCCGTGAACGGCGCACCCTGCGCGCGCGCTACCAGCTTGTTGACCTGTCCAGCAACGAGATCGTGCTGGACGCCACGGCAGGTTCGGATGCGGGGATCGACGTGGTTTCTTCGGACTATGCAACGATCGCGGCCGAGCAGACCGCGCTCGAAAACATGTCGAAGGATGTTGCAAGCCGTATCGTCACGACCGTCGCGCTGCGCTTGCGCGGCGATACGAAGCAGTAATCCGGCAATGCGGGCTGCGGAAAGATGAAGGCGACCCAGAAGGATTTCGGTGGTCTTGCGACCCGCGCTGCTCAGCAGGCGCGGGTCTTCTTCTTTTGCGGACCGGATGAGGCCGGGGCAAGCGACGCTGCCGCCCGGATCGTCTCGCTCCTCCCCGATCCTGGCGAGCGTGTCGAGATGGCGGGCTCCGATCTTCGCAAGGACCCGGTAAGGCTCGGCGACGAGGCGCGTTCAAATTCGCTGTTCGGAGGTACTTCGCGCCACATCTGGGTGCGTGCGCAAGGCGACGAGGCGCATGATGCCGTACAGATCTTGATCGAGAACGAGGTCGATGCCTGTCCGGTGCTGATCGTTGCGACCGGGGCGACCGACAAGTCGCGAACGGCCAAGCTGCTTGCGGCAAGGCCGGATGGGCTGGTGGCCATGTTCTATCCGCCCGATCTCGGCGCTGCGACAAGCGCGGTACGGACCATGGCCAACGGGGCCGGGCTCAAGATGGGCAGCGACCTTGCGGAAAGGATTGCGCGCGCATCGGGTCTGGATACTCGCCTTGCCCGCTCCGAAGTGACGAAGCTGGCGCTCTATCTCGACGCAGGCCCGGAAACGCCGCGACCGGTGACGGCAGCCGACCTCGATGCGGTTGGAGCCTCTACGGAGGACGATGACTTCGGACCCCTGGTCGATGCCGTGCTGGGTGGGCGACGTGAGGCGATTGGTCCGGAACTCAAGAGAATGCGGGACCAGGGGATCAATCCCGTGGGCCTGCTCCTGGCCTTTGAGCGCAGGACAGCGCAGTTGGCCGCGCTCAACGCGCGACTCGGGCGCAGTGGCGATGTAGCGGGGCTGATCGATTCGGAGACCGCTGCCCGCCGGATTTTCTGGAAAGACAAGGCGGCGCTTGGCGCTCAACTCAGGATTTGGCGGGGAAATCGGCTGGAAAGGCTCGTTGCCCGACTTATTGCGTTGCACCAATCGCTGCTTGGGAACAGCCAGGACGCAGAGCTGTTCTTGTCGGAAGGATTGGTCGAAATCGCACGAATTGCGTGTTTGGATGTTAAACACCGGATAAATAGAACAGCTTAACTGAATTTACTTTCCACACACGTGGTGGTGTTCATAAGGGCAAATACCTATTGCGCTGCAACATCGGGCATTATGCCCCTGGCATCGCGACAGGTACTGGACAGGGAGCCTATGGGCGTGAGTTCGGCAATCAGGAGCGTTGAACGAATGAATGCACCATTCGCCATTTCGCCTGAAGCGATACAGCGTTCCGAGGCTGACGAACTCCTTGTTGCGCCTTCGCTGGAGCGTCGACGTCTGCAATGCTACGTCGCCCTGCTTCTGGGCGATATCGTTGCGCTTATCACAGGCTTTGCCGTCGCCGGTCTGCTGTATGACACTGACCAGGGCGCGCAGATGTCGCTCGTCTATGGCCAGGTACTGCTCCCCATTTTCCTGACCCTGGCGTTATACAATGCCGCTTATTCTACCGACGCGCTGCGCGATGGCTGGCGCGGCATTTTCCGTGCGGAAATGTCGATGGTCGTGGCGGTTGTCGTGGTCGTGTTCGTGCAGTTCCTGATGAAATCCTCGGCAGAACTCTCTCGCGGAGCCTTCAGCAGCGGCGTCATCTGCGCGATGGCGCTGATCGCCTGGACGCGCCTGCAACTGCGCAGTTTCGTGACATGGCGCTGCGGTACCAACGTCATCAACGAACTGGTGATCGACGATGGCGGTCCGCAACTGCGGATTCCCGGCACCATTCGGGTATCCGCTGCCGCCATGGGGATTCGTCCCAATCTCAAGGACCCGCATTCGCTCGACCGTGTCGGCCTGGTGCTTCGCAACATCGACAGGGTTATCGTCAGCTGCCCCGCGGACCGGCGCATGGAATGGGCGATGATCCTCAAGGGGGCGAATGTCGACGGTGAAGTGCTGGACGATGAAGTGGTACGCCTCGGTGCCCAGGGCGCCCGCGTCGCTGGAAAGCATGGTCTGCTGCTGGTTTCGGCAGGACCGCTGGGACTGCGGGAGCGCGCGATCAAGCGGATCTTCGACGTAGCCTTCTCGGGCGCGGCGATCCTCGCCTTGTCGCCCTTGCTGCTGGTCGTGGCGATCGCGGTTAAGCTTCAGGATGGAGGACCGGTGTTCTTCGTCCAGCGCCGGATGGGCCGCGGCAACCGGTTCTTCAATATGTACAAGTTCCGCAGCATGACGCAGACTTTGTGCGACAGCGACGGCAGTGTCTCGGCATCGAAGCAGGACCAGCGGATTACCGCAGTTGGTCGCTTCATCCGTAAGACCAGCATCGACGAACTGCCCCAGTTGTTCAACGTTCTGCTGGGCGACATGAGTCTTGTCGGACCCCGACCGCATGCCACGGGTTCGCTGGCGGGTGAGAAGCTGTTCTGGGAAATCGACCTGCGGTACTGGCAGCGTCACAGCCTGAAGCCTGGCCTGAGCGGGCTGGCGCAAATTCGCGGCTACCGCGGGGCCACCGATCACGAATCCGATCTGGTGAATCGCCTTCAGTCCGATCTCGAATATCTCGAAGGCTGGACCATCATGCGCGACTTGCAGATCATGTTCCTTACCCTTCGTGTTCTGGTGCACGATCGCGCATTCTGATTGCTGCCAGCCTTCGGTTCCGGCTTTCGGAGGTGCCCGAAGCGTTTCGAGCACCTCCTTTACCGTTCAGGCTTCGGTCTGCACCGCGGTGACATCCCATTTCAGGTCGGCGGCATTATAGATGGCCGTCGCGTAAGTCGTCTTTCCGGCAGTCGTCGCGATGGGAAGAGCCGCACCGATGGCACGATAGATGGCGTTCCATGCGACAGTGCGGGTAGTCCCGTTATCCTTGAGACGGAACCGGATCACTTGCCCGTCGAATGCCGAGCCGGTCGGGGCATTGATGGTCAGGGCTGCGGTCAGGGCTGTGCGAATGAAGCTCGATGCAGCCGAAAGATCGGGCGTGATGGTTCCCGATGCCGCGCTGCTGGCCACGTCGGGAGAGCATGTGGCGATCGGGGCCCAGGTCACCAGCGGAGCGATGTAGGTCCAGGTCGCGGTTCCGTCTGTTATGGCCGTGCCCGTGCCGCTGGGACCGCTGCCGGTTGCAGAAGTGCCGGCGATCGTGCAGCGATAGACGCTGGTTCCGACATAGCGGATATCCCCGATCACATAAGCCGTGGTGCCCGCCCAAGCGAGGTTGGTATCCCAGCCATGGTCAAGCGCGATCCGGGCGATCACGCCGCCCAAAGCCATTGTGGCGCCCGATTCAAGCCTGGTCCCGCGGCATATGCCCCCCAGGGAACCGATGGATGATGTTGCCGGAATCGGGAGCGACTGGGTGATCCCCGTGCTGCGATTGCCACTATAGAAGACGCGGACGCGCCCCTTGCTGGGCGTGAGATCCGTGATCGTGTCGAAGACGTTGTCCGCCACCATGACGTTGCTGTAGTTGGAACCGTTCTGGTATTCGTAGCCGAGGTGATAGGTGATCGCGGAGGCCAGATCTTCCACACGGTTGCCCCGAAGCTCCGACCATGCTCCCGAATTGGCGTAGCAATAGGAAGCGATGCCGACCGATCCGGCCGGGAGCGAGCAACCCGGCAAAGTCTTCAGGGTATTGTCGATGATCCGCCCGGTCGACTGGATCAGGCGCTTGGCTGCGGAAGTTGCGAGCGGTGCGGAGTCGAACTCCAGCAGATTGCCCTGGATGATGGACTTGTTGCCGATGCTGGCATCGAGGATGCCGACGTTGCGCAGGACATTGTTCGACACCACCATCGATCGCATGGCGGTGTCGCCCTTGATCCAGCCGAGGTCATGATCGCCTTCGTAGATGCAGGTATTTCCCGTCCACAGAACGCGGTCCGCATCGTCCAAGGTGTCGAAGCCGGCAAGCTTGGTGTCGAAGAAGGTGTTGCCGCGTTGATAGCGAATGGAACTGACGGTTCCTTCGAGGCTACCGATACCCTCGGTCCCGACCAGTTCGACAGTGACTTCATCGATGACGACGATGCCGTAATAGGCTTGTGTCAGCGCCGTTCCCACAGCGCCGCTCTTGGTTCGGATGTTGACAAGCTGATCGCTACCGAAGCCATGGCTGGCTGCCGTCACCAATCGAACCCGGCCATCGGTGCCGGCGCTGGAAGCGACGGTCACGCTGCTCATGTATCCGGTCTGGTTGAAGATTGCGGCGATGTTCTTCGCCCGTTTGGTCTGGATCAGGACGTTGTTTGCGAAGACGTTGTTGAGCGAGGCGTAGAAGATGGAAGTGCAGAAATTGCCCGCATTGCGGACGAAGTTGCCCGTTACGGTGCAGTTGAAGCAGCCCTCCAGGTCCAGAGCTGTATCGAGCACATCTTCCACGACATTGCCGGTGATGGTCATGCCGTCGCCGTTGTTGCCGTAGATGGCGCCGTTCGTTCGGCACAGGTAGTTGCCCGTAATCTGGACGTTGCGCACCCGACGCGCCATCCAGACTTCACCGCCTTCCGCACTCGGTGCACCGCCGCCCCACCATGAGACCTTGCCGCCTCGAAATACGTTGCCGGTAATCGCCACGTCCTTGACGAATTCAAGCCGTACGAGCGACGCGTTGTACCGGCCGCTATCGCCGTAATTGTTGGCGATGACGATGTTCGAGGAAAGGTCGCCGAAATCCGGCCCGGACGAGAAGCCTGCCGTCACGGCGGGATCGACGCCGACACCTTCGTCGCCGGCCACGCCGTTTGCCGACTTGTATAGGCCGCGAATGTCGGCACCGTGGGTAATGGATACCCCGCCCGTGTTCACCAGTCGGTTTCCGACGAACCAGAGGAAACGAATATTGGCCGCGAACAACGCAATGCCGACATTGGAAACGTCGCCCTCGAATGCGCAGTTTTCGATGCGGATGTGTTCGTAGAAGGAACTGAACGCTTCTGCCGCGCTGACATTCTGGTTGACGTTGAAGAAGTTCGCATCGCCTGCGTTAACCAGATGGATGCCCGAGATCGTGCACTTCGGAGTGAGCGCGATCGCCTTCACGAGCCTGAACTTGCGGCCCTTCTCGGCCGTGAGCGTGAAGCCCTCGGGATAAAGTGCGTGCATGGTATCTACGGCTTGCTGCAGCAGCGCCGAATTGTCGGTCACGCCGTCCCCCCGGCAGCCGAACCATTCGATCATGGCCACGGGGCCGGGCGTGCGTTCCCAAGCCCCCAGCGCTCCACTTGGCGTTTCGCCGGGAGGCACGTAGATACCGCGATTAGGGTCTGCCTGCACCTTTGCGGACATGTCCCCATCGCGCCAGGTGAAGCTGCCCTCCCGTCCTCCTTCGGCCAGATAGGCGCGCTGACGCTCGGACAGGCTGGCCAGTTCGTTGCGGTCGAGCGATATGCGCTGGGTTGTTTTTCCGATCCTTGCGGCCAGTCCGCGAGCGACGACGTCCATGCTCATGATGAGATCTCCTGATCGTGCCGTGGTTACTGTGCGAGGCGATAGACGAGGGTGCCCGAGGCGAGGGTTATGTCGAGATAGAGCGCGGCTCCATTCTCTTCCTCGGTCCACACCTGTTCGCAGGCATTGGCCGAGAACGTCGCCCACGGCGTGCCGGCAACGGTCACGGCGTTGCGCGTCGCGCCGCCGTCCGTCGATCGGCGCAGACTGACCGTGCCGCTCCACGTGCCGGAGAGCGCTAGGACTACGGGGCGCGACAGGGAGGGAACGAAGGGTCCGGCAACGATGGACTGGGATGTCGAGCCAGACAGCGCATTGGCAGCCGCTGCCGCCACGTTCCGTACGAGGAGAGGGTCGCCGGCAGCGACGCTTACAGGCAGGGGGGAGGTGTTACGGACCGTCGCAAAAGCTCCGGCTTCGTCGGAAAATCCGATCGCGAAAGCCGGGGCATAACCTGCGGGAACTGCTATGGGATTGCTCATCGGGGCTCCTTTCAATGAGGAAGGCCCGAATCCAGATACGCATCACGAGGGGTGTAGGAAAATTCTTTCGGCAGTGCGCCTTCAGGAAACTACCAGAATCGGTCAGTTTTTCTTCTTGGGCACATTGAAGGTGCCCTGCACACGGCCGCCGGAGGCTGAAGAGACCCCGCTCTTGAGATCCATCACGAACCGGCCGCCGCGAAGCGTATCGCCGCTGCCGCGCTTGAGCGTGGCATTGCCGACCATCGTGATGATGCGCTGGTTGAAGTCGTAGATCGCGGTATCGCCCGTGGCGATCTGGTCCTGGCGGGTGACGACGACGTTACCGCTGGCGGTGATGCGCTGGACCTGATTTCCCGCAGTGTAATCCATCACGGTTCGCGCCGCACGCAGGCGCAGATCGGCCTGGGTGATATCGACATTTCCGGTCAGCACGACGCGGCCCTGCTTGTCCTGAAGCTCGATCCGATCGGCCCCGAAATCGACGGGCGCATCGGAGTTGTGGCCGGAAATCCCCTGCGCACCAAGCTGCTGGCCAGCGGCGAACAGGGCAAGCCCGATCACGGGCGCGGCAATGGCGATACGAAGAAGGCGGGGGCGGGGCGTCATTGGGGTATCCTCAGCTTGCCGGGCGTTATGCGCATCCGGGCATTGCCTTCAAGCGTTACGGTGCGGTTTTCGAGGTCGGCGTGCATGGCATCGGCCTTGAAAGGACCGGAGGGCATGGTGCCCTGAACGCCGCCGGAAGCGACCGCGGTCTTGTTCTTGATGTCGACGTCGACCTTGCTGGTGGTCATGGTGTAGCCATCGGCGGCCTTGAAGTTCACCGGGCCATCCACCGCCATCGTATCGTTGTCGAAATTGTAGGCGCCGCGCGGCGCGACGATATCTGCCGGGCCATCGCGCATGCTCATCTTGGCGACGAGCTGCTGCATTTCGACGATCGGAATTTCAGGCGATCGCTGGACGGCGGTGCCGGCGGTCACCACGAAATCGCGGCCCAGATTGTCCTGGCCTCGATAAGCGGCGTTGGACACGGCGATCCGCTCCCCGGTCGTATCGACCTTGTTGCGGTCCAGCAGGAAGCTGATCTCACCGCGAGGGGAGAGCGGAACCAGGATCATGACGGCGGCAACCAGGCCGATACCCGCAGGCAGGGCCTTGGACAGAAATGCCACCATGCGATCGTGCGAACCGCCGGGCGCGGCGAAGTGCCGGCGGCGGTTACGGACCTGGTTGGCTTCGACCGACATCGCTGGTTGCGCTCCCGATCAGGCGGCTTCGTGGCTGAAGATATCGTGGTTGGGCCAGCCGGCAAGGTCGAGCCGGGCGCGTGCGGGCAGGAAGTCGAAGCAGGCCTGCGCGATTTCGGTACGGTTCTCTCGTGCAAGCCGCACGACCAGAATCTCATGCATGGCGTGCAGATAGCGCACGTCCGAGGCGGCATAGTCCTTCTGCGCATCGGTGAGCTCAGCCGCACCCCAGTCGCTCGACTGCTGCTGCTTCGATACTTCCTTGCCCAGAAGCTCGCGCACGAGGTCTTTCAGACCGTGGCGATCGGTGTACGTGCGCACCAGCTTGCTAGCGATCTTGGTGCAGAACACCGGCGCGGCCGTGACGCCGAGGTAATGTTCGATCGCAGCGAGGTCGAAGCGGGCGAAGTGATAGAGTTTCAACCGCGAGGGATCGGCCAGCACCGCCTTCAGGTTCGGCGCGGCAAAGTCGCTGCCGGGCGCAAAGCGGACGAGATGCTCGTCGCCTTTTCCGTCGGAAATCTGGACCACGCAGAGGCGGTCGCGCGGGGTGATCAAACCCATCGTTTCAGTGTCGACAGCGACGGGTCCCGGCGCAAGCACGCCCTCGGGGAGATCTTCTTCGTGGAGATAGACAGCCATGGTCCGGAAATGCTTAGGGACTGGGCCTGCGTTAGGCAATGGGCGGATGGTCCGGGATGCCGGTTACCGCCGACAAATCGGGAGTATGGCGCGAATGGAAACTTCAGTAGCCATGCAGAGCGTGCCGCCATCGTGGCAATCTGCGCTCGGCCCCGTGCTGGATTCCCCCGAATCGCGCCAGCTCGGTGAATGGCTGAATGCCGAGGAAGCAGCAGGGAAACGGATTTTCCCACCGCGCGGAAGTCGTTTCAGCGCCCTGGAACTGACACCGCTCGGCGAAGTCCGTGTCGTCATCCTGGGGCAGGATCCCTACCACGGCGCCGGGCAGGCACATGGGCTGGCCTTTTCCGTCGCCCATGGCGTGCGGGTCCCGCCGTCGCTGGTCAACATGTACAAGGAACTGGCCACCGATTGCGGCATTGCCGCGCCGGGACACGGCAACCTCGAACACTGGGCCCGGCAAGGCGTACTTCTGCTCAACAATGCGCTGACGGTCGAAGAGGGGCGGGGAGGATCGCACCAGAACAAGGGCTGGGAAGCGATCACCGATGCCGCCGTCGCGGCGGTTGCGGCCAAGGAGGAGCCTTGCGTGTTCCTGCTCTGGGGCAATCACGCCAGGAAGAAGGCGATGCGGGTGCCGGGGCTCGCTTCGAGCCATCACCTGGTGCTGACGGCACCGCATCCCAGCCCGCTCTCGGCCTACGCGGGATTTTTCGGGTGCCGGCATTTCAGCAAGGCGAATGCGTTTCTCGAAGCGAACGGACGTGGGCGGATCGACTGGTAGGTTTGCCACCTGGCGCCCCGGATCACGTTCGGGAGAAGGGGGTCAGGCAGCCCGGCCTGGAATGGCTTCGTCCATGAAGTAATGGCTCATTGTGCCGCCCACGCCCAGATCGCCAAAGGCGGCGCGAAAGCGGCCGAAGCTGTCGAGCTTGCGCGCGGAATCGTGCGCTTCCATCGAGGTCCACACGACGTTGAACGTGAACTTCGACGGGTTTTCCACACCTCGGCCGAAACGGATCGAAACAACGCCTTCGCAGGCGGAGAGTTGTTCCAGCCCGACCTCGCGCATGGCGGCGGAAAAGGCTTCCTCCGTGCCGGGGCGGACTTCTATCTCGGCGATTTCCAGCAGCATCAGGTCATTCTCCCATTCGCCCGCCAAACTCCCCGAGCGTGTTCGCGAGGTCAACGCGGATGCGCCAGAAATCGCTGCCGCGTCGGAATCCTCAGTTCAAACGAAAAGGGCGCCCGCTGCCGGACGCCCTTCCTGTTCGTTCCACGTGTAACGTGTCAGCGCGGCAGTTCGGAAACGCCCATGAGCGCCTCGTCCACCGCGCGGGCGCACTGGCGACCTTCGCGGATGGCCCAGACGACCAGCGACTGGCCGCGACGCATGTCGCCACAGGCATAGATTGCCGGATCGCTGGTGCGGTAGTCGGCCATGGTGGCCTTGACGTTGCCGCGTGCGTCCAGTTCGACGCCCGACTGGTCGAGCATGCCGGCCTTGCGCGGACCGACGAAGCCCATGGCGAGCAGGATGAGGTCGGCTTCGAGCGTGAACTCGCTGCCTTCGACTTCCTGCATCTTGCCGTCCTTCCACTCGACGCGGACGCATTCGAGGGCGCGGACGTCGTTGTCGCCGATGACGCGCTTGGTCAGCACGGCCCAGTCACGCTCGACACCTTCTTCGTGGCTCGACGAAGTACGCAGCTTGAGCGGCCAGTTCGGCCAGGACATCGCCTTGTTTTCGTGAAGCGGCGGCTTGGGCATGATTTCGAGCTGGGTGACCGAAGCCGCACCCTGGCGGTTCGAGGTGCCTACGCAGTCGGAGCCGGTGTCGCCGCCGCCGATGACGATGACATGCTTGCCGGTAGCCGAGAGCGTGCCGCGCGGGGCGGCGCGCAATTCGTCGTCACCCGCGTTGCGCTTGTTCTGCTGGGTCAGGAACTCCATCGCGAAGCGTACGCCGGGCAGTTCGAAGCCCGGAATGTTCAGCGGACGGGGATCTTCGGCACCGCCGGAGAAGACCACGAGGTCGAAGTTTTCCTTCAGCGAGGCGACCGATACCGTCACGCCGACTTCGGTGGATGTCCGGAATTCCACGCCTTCCGCCATCATCTGCACGAGACGACGGTTGATGAGGTGCTTTTCCATCTTGAAGTCGGGGATGCCGTAGCGAAGCAGGCCACCGACGCGGTCGCTCTTCTCGAACACGGTGACCGAGTGGCCGGCGCGGGCGAGCTGCTGTGCGCAGGCCATGCCTGCCGGCCCGGAGCCGACGACGGCCACCGACTTGCCGGTCTTCTTCGCGGCAGGCTTCGGCGTGATCCAGCCTTCCTGCCAGCCCTTGTCGACGATCGCGCATTCGATCGACTTGATGGTGACAGGCTGGTCCACGATGTTCAGCGTGCAGGCCGCCTCGCACGGAGCGGGGCAGATGCGACCGGTGAACTCGGGGAAGTTGTTGGTCGAGTGGAGGACTTCCAGCGCGTTGCGGAAGTCGTCCTCGTAAACCAGGTGGTTCCAGTCCGGGATGATATTGTTGACCGGACAGCCGGTATGGCAGTGCGGCACGCCGCAGTTCATGCAGCGTGACGCCTGGTCCTTCAGCGCCTGCGGCGCGAGCGGGACTACGAACTCGTTGTAGTTCTTGAGGCGCTCCTTGGCATCGCCATAAGTGCGGTCCTGGCGGTCCAGTTCGAGGAAGCCGGTTTCCTTGCCCATCTTACTAATTCCCGATCTTATTCTGCTGCGACCGAAGCGGCTTCGAGGCGTTCCGCCTCCTGCTGGCGCAGAGCCTTTGCGTAGTCGCGCGGCATCACCTTGACGAACTTGCCCAGCGTGTTCGACCAGTCGTCGAGCAGCGCGCGGGCTATTTTCGAGCCGGTGTGCAGGTGGTGGCGTTCGAGCAGGATGCGCAGGCGCTCCGCATCGTGGCGCAGCATGTCGCCCATGCCGAGGTCGCGGACCGAGACGGTGCGCTGTTGCGGCCGGCCCGTTCCCTCTTCCTCGTCGGCTTCGGCCGAGATCCGGATGAGATCGACCATCGCCGGGTTCACCAGCTTATCGAACTCGCCGTCCTCGTCGTAGACGTAGGCGATGCCGCCCGACATGCCCGCCGCGAAGTTGCGGCCGGTCTTGCCCAGCACGGTAACAACACCGCCGGTCATGTATTCGCAGCCGTGATCGCCGCAGCCTTCGACGACCGCGATCGCGCCCGAGTTGCGGACCGCGAAACGCTCGCCGCCGACACCGTTGAAGAACGCCTCGCCGGAAATCGCGCCGTACAGCACGGTATTGCCGACGATGATGTTCTTGGTCGGATCGCGATCGACATGGCCGGGCTGGCGCACGATCACGCGGCCGCCGGACAGGCCCTTGCCGACATAGTCGTTGGCATCGCCGGTCAGGTCGAGCGTGACGCCGTGGGCAAGCCAGGCGGCGAAGCTCTGGCCGGCAACGCCGGTGAGCTTCACGTGGATGGTATTGTCGGGCAGGCCGTCATGGCCGTAGCGACGGGCCACCTCGCCCGAGAGCATCGCGCCGACCGTGCGGTTGACGTTGATGACGCTCTTTTCGATGCGAACGGCCTGACGGTTTTCCAATGCATCGGCTGCACCTGCGATCAGGGCATTGTCCAGCGCGTTTTCGAGGCCGTGGTCCTGCGCTTCGCTCCAGCCCAGCGAGGGGCTGTCGCCCAGCGGTGCCTGGTAAAGCACCTTGGACAGATCGACGCCCTTGGCCTTCCAGTGCTGGACTGCCTTCTTCATGTCGAGCTTGTCGACGCGGCCGACCATTTCCGCGATCGTGCGGAAGCCGAGTTCGGCCATGATCGCGCGCAGTTCCTCGGCGACGAAGAAGAAGTAGTTGACCACATGCTCGGGCTGGCCGGTGAAGCGGGCCCGCAGGACGGGGTCCTGGGTGGCGACGCCGACGGGGCAGGTGTTGAGGTGGCACTTGCGCATCATGATGCAGCCGGCGGCGATCAGCGGGGCAGTGGCGAAGCCGAACTCCTCCGCGCCAAGCAGCGCCGCAACGGCAACGTCACGGCCGGTGCGCAGGCCGCCGTCGGCCTGAACCACCACGCGGCTGCGCAGGTTGTTGAGCAGCAGGGTCTGCTGGGTCTCGGCCAGGCCGATTTCCCAGGGCGAACCCGCGTGAGTCAGCGAGGTCAGCGGCGAAGCGCCGGTGCCGCCTTCGTAGCCCGAGATCGTGATGTGGTCCGCGCGGGCCTTGGAAACGCCTGCCGCAACGGTGCCCACGCCGACTTCCGACACCAGCTTGACCGAGACACGGCTGGTCGGGTTCACGTTCTTGAGATCGTGAATGAGCTGCGCAATGTCTTCGATCGAGTAGATGTCGTGGTGCGGCGGCGGCGAGATCAGGCCGACGCCCGGCGTCGAGTGACGGGTCGCGCCGATGGTCTTGTCGACCTTGTCGCCCGGCAACTGGCCGCCTTCGCCGGGCTTGGCGCCCTGGGCCATCTTGATCTGGATGTCGTCGGCATTGACGAGGTACTCGGTGGTCACGCCGAAGCGGCCCGAAGCAACCTGCTTGATCGACGAACGCATGGTATCGCCATTGGGCAGGGGCGTGAAGCGCGAGGGGTCCTCGCCGCCTTCACCGGTGTTCGACTTGCCGCCGATGCGGTTCATCGCCAGCGCCAGCGTGGTGTGCGCCTCCCAGGAGATCGAACCGTAGCTCATCGCGCCGGTGGCGAAGCGCTTCACGATTTCGCTGGCAGGTTCCACTTCGGAGATGTGGATCGCCTGACCGGGCACGAATTCCATCAATCCGCGGATGGTCAGCATCCGGGTCGACTGGTCGTTGATGGTGCGGGCGAATTCCTCGTACTTGGCGGGGATGTTGCCGCGCACGGCGTGCTGGAGCGCGCCGATGTTCTCGGACGTCCAGGCATGTTCCTCGCCGCGCACGCGCGAACCGTAGATGCCGCCGACATCGAGCATGTTCGCGTAGATCGGATTATCGCCATAGGCCGCATCGTGGCGGCGCACGGCTTCCTGCGCGATCTCCGCGAGACCGGCACCCTCGATCGAGGTCGCGGTTCCGGTGAAGTACTTCTCAACGAAGGCGGTCGAGAGGCCGACAGCATCGAAGATCTGGGCGCCGCAATACGACTGGTAGGTCGAGATGCCCATCTTGGACATGACCTTACGGATGCCCTTGCCGATGGCGTAGACGTAGTTCTTCGCCGCCTGCTCCGCCGTTACCGGCAGGTTCTTGCGAACGCGCACGGCTTCGATGGTCTCGAAGGCGAGGTAGGGGTTGATGGCTTCGGCGCCGAAGCCCGCCAGCGCGCAGAAGTGGTGGACTTCACGCGCTTCGCCGGTTTCCACGACGAGGCCGGTCTGCATGCGCAGGCCCTGGCGGACGAGGTGGTGGTGGACGGCGGCGGTTGCCAGCAGCGCCGGCATCGGGATGCGGTCCGGGCCCTGTGCGCGGTCGGACAGGACGAGGATGTTCTTGTCCGCCAGCACCGCTTCGGTCGCGGCCCAGCACATTTCCTTGATCGCCATTTCGAGGCCCGCGGCGCCGCTCTTGGCGTCCCAGGTCATGTCGATGGTGGCGGTGCGGAAGGCGCCGTCAAGTGCGGCTTCCACCGAGCGGATCTTGGCGAGGCCAAGGTCGGTCAGGATAGGCTGGCTGACTTCGAGGCGCTTGTGGCTGCCGGCGTCATGGCCGAGCAGGTTCGGGCGCGGGCCGATCATCGAGACGAGGCTCATGACCAGTTCCTCGCGGATCGGGTCGATCGGCGGGTTGGTGACCTGCGCGAAGTTCTGCTTGAAGTAGTCGTAAAGCAGACGGGCCTTGTTCGACAGCACCGGGATCGGCGTGTCGGTGCCCATCGAGCCGAGCGGATCGTCGGCGGCGACGGCCATCGGCTCCAGGAAGCGGGTAACGTCTTCCTGGGTATAGCCGAACACCTGCTGGCGATCGAGAAGGGTGCCGGTGGGCGCGGGCAGCTCGGCCAGCTCGGGCTCGATCACGTCGAGGTCCGCCAGCTTGTACTGCGCCTGGTCGAGCCACTTTTCATAGGGCTCGGCGGCGGCAAGCTGGGTCTTGATTTCCTCGTCCTCGATGATGCGGCCCTGATCGAAGTCGATCAGGAGCATCCTGCCGGGCTGGAGGCGCCACTTGCGGACGATGTTGTCTTCCTTGATCGGAAGCACGCCGGATTCCGACGCCATGACGCAGATATCGTCGTCGGTGACGAGGAAGCGCGCGGGGCGCAGGCCGTTACGGTCGAGCGTGGCGCCGATCTGGCGGCCGTCGGTGAAGGCCACGGCGGCCGGGCCGTCCCAGGGCTCCATCAGGGCGGCGTGATACTCGTAGAACGCGCGCCGTTCCGCCGTCATCAGCGGATTGCCCGCCCATGCTTCCGGGATCAGCATCATCATCGCGTGGCTGAGCGAATAGCCGCCCGCGAGCAGCAGCTCGAAAGCGTTGTCGAGGCAGGCGGTGTCCGACTGTCCATGCGGGATCAGCGGCCACATCTTGTCGAGGTCGGCGCCGAGCAGCTCCGATTCCATGGTGCGACGGCGGGCGTTCATCCAGTTCACGTTGCCGCGAACCGTGTTGATCTCGCCGTTGTGGGCCATGAAGCGGAACGGGTGTGCCAGCTTCCAGCTCGGGAAGGTGTTGGTCGAGAAGCGCTGGTGCACGAGGCCGAGCGCCGAGACGAACTCGGGATTGCGCAGATCGTCGTAGAACGAGCCGACCTGGGTTGCCAGCAGCAGGCCCTTGTAGACGATCGTGCGGCTGGAGAAGCTGGGCATGTACAGCTCGGTCAGGCCGGGCAGGTTATGCTTCTTCGCCATCGCTTCGAGCGGGTTCTGCGTCTGCTTGCGGATCGCCAGGATCTTGCGCTCGAACGCGTCCTGGTCGGCGCAGTTGTCGCCGCGGCCGACGAAGCACTGGCGGATCACCGGCATTGAGTTGATGACGGTCTTGCCGAGGCCATCGAGCGTGACGGGCACGTCGCGCCAGCCGATCAGGTGCTGGCCTTCCTTGGCGATGAACTTCTCGAAGGTCTGCGTGATGAGGTCGCGGCTGGCTTCGTCCTGCGGGAGGAAGCACATGGCGACGGCATAGTCGCCCGCCTGCGGCAGTTCGACGCCGGTGGCGGCGGCCCAGCTGCGGAACAGCGTATCGGGAAGCTGGGTCAGGATTCCTGCGCCGTCACCCAGCAGCGGGTCGGCGCCCACCGCACCGCGGTGGTCAATGTTTTTAAGGATTTCCAGTGCCTGAGTAATGATCGCATGTGTTTTCTGGCCTTTGATATGGGCTACGAAGCCCACACCACAGGAGTCGTGTTCGTTACGCGCATCATAAAGGCCCTGGGGCTTAGGAAATCCCATCGATAAAACCCATCCTGTCATTTTTTGTCGGGTTGCCTTCCATGCTCCGCCTCGGCGCGCACGAATCGTGCGACGCCGATACGCGTCATGGGGTCCCAAGCGCCCCCATGACGATTACGAGACGTTTTTGCAATGGCGAAGGCAGGGGGTCGCGCAGGATTTAGTGCGTGTGCACGGTAAAAAAGGGAATTTTGTTATGCAAAAACCCGGAACGGTTGCGCCGGACCGGGTTTTTGCAGGGATGTGACGTCGATTTGCCGGGGCGTCAGGCGGCGCCGCTCATCCGCTGGAGTGTGGCGAGTGCGGCGCGCAGTGCCTTTTCGGTTTCGGTAGGATCCGGCCGGGCCGGCGGATCGAACGGCCGATCGGGCGATGCCTGCGTCATACCGCTCTCTTCGGCATCCGCCGGAAGCATGTTTGCATCGAAATGAACGAAATTCTGCCGCGGGGCCTGACGGGAAAGGTTCAGCAGGGACGAGTAGCCCTGTTCGAGCACGGCCTCTTCCTCGTCGTCCTCGGGCTTCTCGTCATAGGCGAAGTCCTGCGAGAGAGCGTCGAATTCGGCATATCGGCCGGCATCTTCCTCTTCTTCGTCCCCGGCCTCGAACGCGTCAGGCCCGATTTCCACTGCAACGGCATGCGCGGTGCCGAGGGAGACCGGCGCGGCGGCGAGGCTGATATGGCGCGGCGGAAGGTAGCCGGGCAGGGCATCGTCGTCATTTCCGAACGAATCGAGCCCCACCGGGCGCAGGGCCGCCGGGATGCGGGAAATTGCGGAAGGTCCGTCCTCGCTTTCACCGGGCGCCTTATGCACGGGCAATGCGAATGGGGCGACCGAAGCAAGGCGCGGCAGAGGCGAGCGCAGGGTTTCGGTGAATGGCGGTTCTGCGAAAGGCGGGGCAGGGAATGCGATGGTTTTCGCCGTCGTGACCGAGGCTTCGGTTGCCGTCGGGAGTTCCGGCGAACTTGCGGGTGCATCGGGCGCGAACAGCGGTTGAGGCGCGGGCTGCCCGACGAACGCCGACGAGGAGGGCGTCACGGCGCTGCGCTTGCGGCGCTGTTCTTCCATCGCAAGGGCGAGGCGTTCGAGCAGTTCGACCTGCGACAGTGTTTCCAGTTCGGCTGCCGCGATTCGTTCCGCGGCATTCCGCGCGCTCTCCGTGTCCGCTTCGGGCAGGGTTGCGGCCGCGTCTGATTCGGCCGCCGGCGGGGCGGAAGCCGCGAATCCCGGAGCGGGTGTGCTCGCCTCGGCGGGTTCGGAAACCTTGTTCGCATAGGCTTCGAACAACCGGTTGTTCAGCGCTTCCGGCGCCGGCGTGGAAGGCGCGGGTTCCGTTTCCGGCCCGTCTTCGGCCTCGGCCCCGGTCTTGTCTTCGTGCGCCCATGCAGCCGGTGAGAAGCTGTGGATTTCCTGGCGAGGCTCAAGCCATTCGGGAACGCGGCCGAACGGAGCTTCGGAGCGATCGTCGCTTTCTTCCCGGCTCTCACCTGTCTCTTCTGCCGGGAACTGGCCGGGAACCGTCCATGCAGGAGCGGCGTCCGGCGCTGCCGCGATCGGCGCGAAACTGGGTCCGTCCTCGAAAGCGGGGGCCTCCGAAGCCGTTGAAGCGGGAAGCTGCGTGGTCACGATCCCGTCGATGTCGAGCTCCGACAAGTTGAGGATCTGGGGGGCTTCCTCGCCTTCGGGCCGTGTTTCGAGCGCTTCGGCGGGCTGTTCCTCGGCCACCAGCGCGAATGCGCGACGGCGGCGTGGCTGGTTTGCCTGCGGTGCGGGATCGGCCTCTTCCGCGCTTTCCGCCGTCTCGAAGCCGGCGAAAGGCATGCGAGCGGGCTGTGCCTCGGTGGTCTGGGCGACCCGGCGGCCGGCCACGAGGCCGACAAGTCCGCCGAGCCCGGTCATGGCGAGTGCGAAGAGGATGCGGGCGGTGTTGCCCAGCGGCGGCGTGGCCATCGGGAGCACCTTGCCCAGCCCGGTTGCGCCGACGATGCGTTCCAGCAGTGCCGGGCTCACCATGATCGACCCGAGGCCGAAGAGGGCGGCAAACCACAAGGCGACGATCGCGGGAAACAGGGGGTGACGGCTGATCGGCTGGGCCACGGCGGGCTTCCTGTTCTCTGCTTTCGCCACGAATTGTACCCCGTTTCTCACGTTGGAATTGCGGAATTCCGCCTTGTCAGGCAGCGGTTCCCAGTCCTTTTTCAGCATCGAGAGGTGCCACCATTTGGTAAACGTCTCGATAACGACGGGCATTGGCGGCCCAGTCGTGCCGTTCCCGGACATGTCGGCGCCCGGCCTCGCGATAGGCTTCCCACGATTCGCGGTGTGCGAGCAACCCTGCAAGAGCGGCCGCGCAGGCAGCCGGATCGTCAGGCGCGAACAGGGTTCCGGTCACGCCGTGGTCCACCAGTTCGCGGTGCCCGCCGACATCGCTGGCCGCGACAAGCTTGCCCTGTGCCATGGCCTCGAGCGGCTTGAGCGGGGTGACGAGGTCCGTGAGGCGGCTTTTCTTGCGCGGATAGGCCATGATGTCGGCCAGGGCGTAATAGCGATCGACTTCATGGTGAGGCACCCGGCCGATGAAGCGGATTGCCGACGCCGCCGGGGAGGCCAGCGCCTGAGCGCGCAGCGCCTCCTCGCGCGGGCCGCCGCCGACCATGAGCAGCCGCGCGTCGGGTTGTCTCTTCAGTAGCAGCGGCATGGCGGCGATCAGGTCGTCCAGCCCCTCATAGTCGTAGAAACTGCCGATGAAACCGATCACCGGACAGGCGCGGCCATCGGTTTCGAAGCCCAGTTCCTTTGCCAGCGCCCTGTCGCGCGCGGGCGGCGTACCGAACAGTTCCAGATCGACGCCGTTTGGCATTTTCGTGATCTTCGCGGTGGGAACGCCCCGGGCGATGAGATCGGCGCGCAGGCCGTCGCAGATCGTCACGATCGCATCGGCGCGGGCGACGACCCGGTTTTCGAGGGCGCGGGTCAGCCGGTATTTCAGCGAACCCTCGGCGCCGGTACCGTTGCCGACGGCCGCATCCTCCCAGAATGCGCGGATTTCATAGACCAGCGGGATGCCGTGCCGGCGCGCGACGCGCGACGCTGCGGCGCCGCAGAGCGAGGGGGAATGGGCGTGGATCACGTCGGGGCGCCATTCGCGCACCACCTGTTCGATGGTCTGCGCGAAGAGCCCGATCTCGCGCCATTCGCGCAGCCCGGCGGGCCCGCTTGCACTTCCGCGGGTGCGGTGGAAGACGAGGCCGTCCGCATCCTCGACATCGGGGCCAGTCGCTGTATGGCGCAGGCCTGTCACGCCGCGCACCTCGAAGCCCATCGCTTCCTGTGCCTTGAGGATCGCGCGGGTCCGGAAGGTGTAGCCGCTGTGCATCGGCAGCGAATGGTCGAGGACGTGGAGAACACGGGTCATGGTCGCAATTCCTATGCCTGCAAGGCTTAACGCCGCGTCAACTCCGTACTGCTAGGCCCGGCAGCGATGGTCGACATCCTTGCCCTTGCCGTGAGCCACGCCCTCTTGGCGCTTGCCGCCTGGCGCCTGCTGTGGCGGCCGGAACTGGACGTGGAGGGCGGGGCGGAGAAAAGCCGCCGCATCGTCCGCCGCGGGATGCAGTGGGGCGGCGCGGACGACCGGGCCGGAAGCCCGGATTCGAGCGACACGCAAGAGGCGGCAGGCGATGATTGATCTTGCGCTGAGCGGCTTTCTCTTCGGGTTTCTCCTGCTGGGGCTCAAGCGTCCGTTTCTCTGGGTGCTGTGCTATCTCTATGTCGACATCGTGTCGCCGCAGGTCATTTCCTGGGGGATACTGGCGCATTTTCCGGTCTCGCTCATGGCCTTTGCCGCAGCCTTTCTCGGCTGGGTTCTGTTTGACGACAAGCGCGATTCGCGCATTACCGGGCGCCAGATCCTGCTGGCGCTGCTGTTGTTCTATTGCGCGGTAAGCACGCTTCGGGCCGTTTATCCGGTGGAGGCGCAGGAGAAATGGGCCTGGGTCTGGAAGGCGCTGGTCTTCGCGATCTTCCTGCCTTTCACCTTGCGAACGCGGTTGCGGATAGAGGCGGTGGCGCTGGTCATGGTGCTGTCCGCTGCGGCGCTGATCGTCGATGGAGGGCTGAAAACCGCGCTTGG
The DNA here is from genome assembly GCF_055361505.1 of Novosphingobium sp. TK71. NCBI lineage: Bacteria > Pseudomonadati > Pseudomonadota > Alphaproteobacteria > Sphingomonadales > Sphingomonadaceae > Novosphingobium > Novosphingobium sp. TK71. Next base: position 2,615,565 of record NZ_CM143962.1, on the reverse strand, counting down.
CGGCAGCGGCTACGGCACTTTGCGGATCTTCGTGGACAACAACACCGGGCTCTACGAAGGGTCGATCCTTTCCTGCGTGGCGATCGCCATCATTCCCATCATCCTGTGGCTGGCGAAGTACGGGACGGTCTTCCCGCCTGACTGGCGCGTGCGTGTTTTCGCGGCGGCGCTGATCTTTGCCTGTGCCCTGATTCCGGTGGGAACCCAGGCCCGGACGGGGCTGGTGTGCCTGGGCGTGCTATGCCTGTTCTACTTGCGAACGGCCCGGCACAAGGTGCTGATCGCGGGGGGAATGGCGCTGGCCGTCATGGTTGCCTTGCCGTTCCTGCCGGCCTCTTTCCTGGCGCGCATGGGGACGATCGAGAACCACCAGTCCGACCAGTCCGCCGGTACCCGTCTCGGGGTGTGGAGCTGGACCTGGGACTATGTGAAGCACAATCCGCTGGGCGGCGGCTTCGTGGTCAGCATGGCGAGCAAGGTGGCTTACGATACGGTCTCCGTGCAGACGGTGGGCAACAGCACGACGGTCACGCGAACGCCGGTCGTCGAGCAGGGGCGCGCCTTCCATTCGAGCTATTTCGAAATGCTGGGAGAGCAGGGTTTTCCGGGGTTCTTCCTGTGGATACTGCTGCAACTGACCGGGCTGGTGCAGATGGAGATGATCCGCCGCCGCTGGAGGAAACGCACCGGTGCCGACGAGGCCTGGGTGGCGCCGCTGGCGATCGCGCTCCAGCTTGCGCAAGTGGTCTACCTGATCGGATCGCTGTTCGTTGGCATCGCTTTCCAGCCCTTCATCCTGATGCTGATCGGCCTGCAATGCGGCTTCTGGAGCTACCTGAAGCGGATCGACACAACCGCACCAGAACGACACCTGAAGGCACCAGAGATGCGGGTGCAGGCTGCCACGTCGCCCAGGGGGGTAGCCGGTCGGCACAGGCACCGGATCGGGACCGGCCGTGCTCCTTGAGAAAATTTAATCCTAACGCGCGACGGTTTCCTATCGCTCTGAAAAGTCCCGGGCTTCGCCATTTACGGCAAATTAACCTTTAACCTTCATTGGTCCTATGGTTAATACAGGGAAATGTCCGTTCCGGCTGGGGTTTGCGCCGAGAGGACGGGGGCGAAAGGGAATTCCGATGCGAGTGCTGCTGATCGAGGATGAACCGACCACCGCGCGGGCTATCGAGCTCATGCTGACGGCCGAAGGCTTCAACGTCTATTCGACGGATCTGGGCGAAGAAGGCCTCGATCTCGGCAAGCTCTACGATTACGACATCATCCTGCTCGACCTCAACCTGCCCGACATGCACGGCTATGACGTGCTCAAGAAGCTGCGCGTCGCCAAGGTGCAGACGCCGGTGCTGATCCTTTCGGGCATCTCGGAAATGGATTCGAAGGTCCGCTCGTTCGGCTTCGGCGCCGACGACTATGTGACCAAGCCCTTCCACCGCGAAGAACTGATCGCGCGCATTCACGCCGTGGTTCGCCGCTCGAAGGGCCATTCGCAGTCGGTCATCCGTACCGGCAAGCTGGTCGTCAACCTCGACGCCAAGACCGTCGAGGTCGACAGCGCCCGCGTGCATCTGACCGGCAAGGAATATGCGATGCTGGAGCTGCTCTCGCTGCGCAAGGGCACCACGCTGACCAAGGAAATGTTCCTCAACCACCTTTACGGCGGCATGGACGAACCCGAACTCAAGATCATCGACGTCTTCATCTGCAAGCTGCGCAAGAAGCTGGCCCATGCCTGCGGCGGCGCCAACTACATCGAGACGGTCTGGGGCCGCGGCTATGTGCTGCGCGACCCGGACGAGCTTCAGGACGTCGCCTGAACCGACCCGCCTCTAAACATAGGGGCGCGTGCGTAACTGATGCGGGAACAAAGCGGCCTGCCCTTCCGGGGGCGGGCCGTTTCGCTTTCGAGGCCTGCGGCCTTCAGGTTCCCCCTTCGCCTTCGGCGCCGGCGAAGGCCGGGGAAGGGGGCTGAGAACAGGCCCGGTTCCGTCTCCGTCGCCGGGAAATCGGCGCGAGTGGGGCCGTAGCGGCGGGTCCCACGTTGACCTTGCCGGGCAACGGTGCCAGTGCCCCGCGCCATGACGGCTCACAAACCCGGCGATCCGACCACGCTCAACCGCCTCTACGGCCGCGCCAAGGGCAAGCCCCTGCGCGCGGGCCAGCAGGCGCTGGTCGACAACCTGCTCCCGCGAATCGCGGTTCCCCTCGAAGGTCCGGTCACCTCCGACCTGCTGTTCGGCGACGATCGCCCGATGCATTTCGAGATCGGCTTCGGCGGCGGCGAACATATGGCGGGCCGGGCGGACATGCTGCCCAACCACGGCTTCATCGGCGCCGAACCCTTCATCAACGGTGTTGCCCAGGCGCTCACCCATGTTGCCGGAGACAATGGCGCCAGCACGCCGCTCGGCAATGTGCGCATTCATCACGGCGATGCGCTGGAAGTGCTTTCGCGCATTCCCGACGGTTCGCTCTCGTTCCTCTACCTGCTGCACCCGGACCCCTGGCCCAAGGCGCGCCATGCCAAGCGGCGCATGATGAACGATGGCCCGGTGGACATGTTCGCGGCCAAGCTGAAGCCCGGCGGCGAGTTCCGTTTCGGCACGGACCACGCGGTCTACGTGCGCCACGCGCTGATGGTGATGCAGCGCCATACCGACCAGTTCGAGTGGCTTTGCGAGAAACCGCAGGACTTCCAGGTCCGTCCGGGCGGCTGGCCGGAGACGCGCTACGAGAACAAGGCGCGCACCGTCTACGGGCACGAGGTCTGGTATTTCCGCTATCGGCGCAAGTAAGCGTCAGGCCCAAAAGAAACGCCGCCCCGGATCAGGTCCGGGACGGCGGCATCTCTGGGAAAAAAAGGGGCGTCCGGACATGATCCGGGCGCCCCTTTTTCGATGTTATCCGGCGATACCGGCCGCCGCGAGCACGGCCAGCGTCAGCACGTCCGGCGCCAGCGCGGTCATCGGCACGATCTGCACCGGCTTTTCCGCGCCCAGCAGCATCGGGCCGATCGACGTCGTGCCGCCGATTTCCTTGAGCAGCTTGGCCGAGATATTGGCGGACTGCAGGCCCGGCATGATCAGCACGTTCGCCGGAGCCGACAGGCGGCTGAACGGATAAAGCGCCATGATCTTGGGGTTGAGCGCGGCGTCAGGCGCCATTTCGCCTTCGTATTCGAAGTCCGGCTTTTCCTCGTCGAGGATGCGGATGGCTTCGCGGGTCTGCTCCAGCCACTTGCCCGAGGGATTGCCGAAGGTCGAGTAGCTGAGGAAGGCGACGCGCGGTTCGTGGCCCAGGCGGCGGGCGACGGCGGCAGTTTCCTTGGCGATCACCGCGAGCTGTTCGGCGTTCGGGCGTTCGTTGATGGTGGTGTCGGCCATGAACACGGTGTGGTTCTTGCCCACCAGCATGTGGATGCCGAACGCCAGCTTGCCCGTTGCCGGGTCCAGCACGCGGCGCACTTCCTTCATGGTCTGCGCGAAGGGGCGGGTCATGCCGGTGATGAGCGCATCGCCCACGCCCAGCTTGAGCAGGCCGGAGGCGAAGATGTTGCGGTCGGTATTGACCATGCGCTGCACGTCGCGCTGGAGGAAGCCGCGGCGCTTGAGGCGCTCGTAGAGCATCTCCACCATCGGGCCGACGTGCTCGGACACCATCGAATTCTCGATGTGGTAGCTTTCGGGGTTGGGCACGCCCAGTTCGGCCATCTTGTCGAGGATGACCTGGGTGCGGCCGACCAGCACGGGCTCGCCGTAGCCGAAGTCGCGGTACTGGATCGCTGCGCGCAGGACCACTTCGTTGTCCGCTTCGGCGAAGATCACGCGCTTGGGATTGGCGCGGACCTGCTCGTAGACGCGGGTGAGCACCGAGGTCGTCGGGTTGAGCCGCGCCTTGAGCTGGTCGCGGTAGGCTTCGAAGTCCTCGATCGGGCGACCGGCGACGCCGGATTCCATCGCCGCGCGGGCGACCGCCATCGGTACGACTTCCATCAGGCGCGGGTCGAACGGCGCGGGGATGATATAGTCGCGCCCGAACTGCTGGGTTTCACCGCCGTAAGCGGCGGCCACGTCTTCGTGGACCTGTTCGCGGGCCAGTTCGGCGATGGCGTTGGCAGCGGCGATCTTCATCTCTTCGTTGATCGCGGTGGCATGGACGTCCAGCGCGCCGCGGAAGATGAAGGGGAAGCCGAGCACGTTGTTCACCTGGTTCGGATAGTCCGAACGGCCGGTGGCCACGATCGCATCGGGGCGCACGGCCTTGGCATCGGGCGGGGTGATCTCGGGATCGGGGTTGGCCATCGCGAAGATGATCGGCTGTTCGGCCATCTTCTTCACGTATTCGGGCTTGAGCGCACCGGCGGCGGAAAGGCCGAGGAACACGTCGGCGCCGACCAGCGCCTCTTCCAGGGTGCGGTGCGGGGTGTCGATCGCGTGCGCGCTCTTCCACTGGTCCATGCCGGTCTCGCGGCCGCGATAGATCACGCCGGTACGGTCGCAGACGGTGACGTTCTCGTGGCGCACGCCGATCGACTTGATAAGCGCGGTGCAGGCCAGCGCCGAGGCGCCGGCGCCGTTGACCACGACCTTCACGTCCTTGAGGTCACGCCCGGTGATGAGGCAGGCGTTGATCAGGCCGGCGGCGGCGATGATCGCGGTGCCGTGCTGGTCGTCGTGCATGACCGGGATGTTCATCCGTTCGCGCAGGGCCTGCTCGATGATGAAGCATTCGGGTGCCTTGATATCCTCGAGGTTGATGCCGCCGAAGCTCGGCTCCATCATGGCGATGGCCTCGATCAGGGCGTCGGTATCCTCGCTGGCCAGCTCGATGTCGATGGAATCGACGTCGGCGAAGCGCTTGAACAGCACGGCCTTGCCTTCCATCACCGGCTTCGACGCCAGCGCGCCGAGGTTGCCCATGCCCAGGATCGCGGTGCCGTTCGAGATCACCGCAACGAGGTTGCCCTTGGCGGTATAATCGTAGGCGGTGGCGGGATCGTCGGCGATCGCCTGGACCGGAACGGCCACGCCGGGGGAATAGGCAAGGCTGAGGTCGCGTTGCGTGGCCATGGGCTTCGACGCAATGATCTCGATCTTACCGGGGCGGATCGTGTTGTGATAGAACAGCGCTTCGCGCTCGGTGAACTGGATCTTGGCTTTGTCGGACAAGCGATTTCTCCCGATTTGGAAGCGGCCCTAACGAATGTTCTCGCCACGCGATAGGGGAAAGGCACGCCAGACACGCTTCACAACAGGGGAACCACAGGGCTAACGCTCTGGGCCATGAGCGGTATTCCGGAGAAGACGGGCACGACCCCGATGATGGCCCAGTACCTTGCCTTGCGCGAGGTGGCGGGGGATTGCCTGCTGTTCTACCGAATGGGCGATTTCTTCGAGCTGTTCTTCGAGGATGCGAAAACCGCAAGCCAGGTTCTCGACATTGCACTTACCACGCGGGGCGAGCACGGCGGCCAGCCGATCCCGATGTGCGGCGTGCCGGTCCATGCCGCGGAGGGCTACCTTGCCCGCCTGATCAAGGCAGGTTGCCGCGTGGCTATAGCCGAGCAGACCGAGACCCCGGCCGAGGCGAAGAAGCGCGGCGGCTCCAAGGCGCTGGTCACGCGCGATATCGTGCGCTTCGTCACCGCGGGCACGCTGACCGAGGAATCGCTGCTCGAACCGCGCCGGGCCAATGTGCTGGCGGCGGCCTGCGAACTGCGCGGCGTGGTGGGGGTGGCGGCCTGCGACATTTCCACCGGGCGCATGGAACTGGAAGAGTGCCCGCCCGACCGGCTGGGCGCGGCGCTGGCGCGGCTGGGGGCACGCGAACTGGTCGTGCCCGAAGGCTGGGAACTGGCGCCCGACGGCGCGATCCCGCGTTCGGGCCACGAGTTCTCCTCCGATGGCGGGGACGAGCGGCTGAAGCTGGTCCACGGCGTCGCCACGCTTGACGGCTTTGGCACGTTCACCCGCGCCATGCTGGCGGCGGCGGGCGGGCTGATCGCCTATCTCGACCATGTCGGCCGGGGCAAGCTGCCGCTGCTGCTGCCGCCCGAGGCGCGCAGCGGGGACGCGGCGCTGGCGATGGACGAGGCGACGCGCGCCAGTCTCGAAATCCTCGAATCCTCGCAAGGCGGCCGCAAGGGCAGCCTTGTCGAGGCGATCGACCGCTGCGTGACGGGCGCCGGTGCGCGCCAGCTCGCCGAGGACCTCTCCGCCCCGCTGACCGATCGCCATGCGATTGCCGAGCGGCTGGAACTGGTCGAATGGCTGCACGATGACGCCCTGCTGCGCGAGGACATGCGCGCGGCGCTGCGGGCGCTGCCGGACGTCGGCCGCGCGCTGGGCCGCGTGGTGGCGGGCCGTGGCAGTCCGCGCGATCTCGGCCAGCTTCGTGACGGTCTTTCCGGTGCGCGCCGGATCGGCGAGCGGCTGGCGCCCATGGTAGGGTTGCCGGTGCTGCTGGACCGGCTGATGCCGGACCTCGGCGGGCACGCGGCGCTGGTCGATCACTTCGCGCGGGCGCTGGTGGAAACCCCGCCGACCGAGCGCGGGCAGGGCGGCTATATCGCCAGCGGCTACGATGCCGCCCTTGACGAACTGCGCGTCACTTCGGGCAATGCCCGCCGCGCCATCGCCGCGCTGGAGGCGAAGTACCGCGAGCAGACCGGCGTGGCCGCGCTCAAGATCAAGCACAACAACGTGCTCGGCTACTTCATCGAAGTGCCGCAGCGCCATGCCGACAAGCTGCTGGAGCCGGACAGCGGCTTCTCGCACCGCCAGACCATGGCGGGTGCCATGCGCTTCAATGCGCTGGCCCTGCATGAGGAAGCCAGCCGCATCACCGAGGCGGGCGCCCATGCGCTCGCCGCCGAGGAAGCGCATTTCGAGGGACTGGTGGCGCAGGCCGTGGCCGCGCGCCATGCCATCGCCCGCACCGCCGCTGCGCTCGCCCGTATCGACGTGGCGGCGGGACAGGCCGAGCGCGCCGCCGAAGGTGGCTGGACGCGGCCCGTGGTCGTGGACGGTATCTCGCTGGACATCGAAGGCGGCCGCCATCCGGTGGTCGAGGCCGCGCTGAAGGTGCAGGGCGAGCGCTTCGTCGCCAACGACTGCCGGCTCGCCAGCCATGACCGGCTCTGGCTGGTCGGCGGCCCCAACATGGGCGGTAAGTCCACCTTCCTGCGCCAGAACGCGCTGATCGTGCTGCTGGCGCAGGCGGGCGGTTTCGTACCGGCCAAATCGGCGCGGATCGGCATGGTGGACCGCCTGTTCAGCCGTGTCGGCGCTTCGGACAATCTTGCGCGCGGACGTTCGACCTTCATGGTCGAGATGGTGGAGACCGCCGCCATCCTCGCGCAGGCGACCGACCGCAGCTTCGTCATCCTCGATGAAGTGGGGCGCGGCACCTCGACTTACGACGGGCTTGCGCTGGCCTGGGCCGTGGCGGAAGCCGTTCACGAAACCAACCGCTGCCGCTGCCTCTTCGCGACGCACTATCACGAGATGGCGCGGCTCGGCGAAACCTGCGAGGCGCTTTCGCTGCATCACGTCCGCGCGCGGGAGTGGAAGGGCGATCTGGTGTTGCTGCACGAACTGGCCGAAGGTCCGGCGGATCGCAGCTACGGCCTTGCCGTGGCGCGCCTTGCCGGGGTGCCGCCCAAGGTCATCAGCAGGGCCAAGTCGGTGCTGGAAAAGCTGGAGAAGGGCCGCGCGGAAACCGGCGGCCTCGCGGCGGGGCTCGGCGACCTGCCCCTGTTCGCCGCGGCGCAGGACGCGCACGAGGAACAGTGCGACGCCCTGCGCGACAAGCTGCGCGACATGGACATCGATGCCCTGAGCCCGCGCGACGCGCTGGAGATCCTCTACGATCTCAAGCGAGAGGCAGGCACGGAGTCTTAACCAGCCTGCGCTAGCCTGCGCGCATGTTCGGGCCCAAGATCAGGAATGTGTTCAAGAGCCGCTGGCAGGCGCTGTTCTGGTCGGCCAGTGTCCTGCTGACCGCCTATTGCTCGGTGCCGTCGCCCGACGATCAGGGGCAGGGCGACACTGCGGCCAAAGCCGCCGCGAAGCCCTCGCACAAGAACCCCTGGGCCAGGGACGCTGGGCCCGGCTAGTCAGCTATCGTCGTCCGCGAAATCCTCGTCGGCGGCGTTTTCCTTGCCGTAGCGGTCTTCGAGATCGTCCATCGTCTCTTCGCCGCGATAAGCGGACATGTCGATCACGCCGCTGGAATCCATCTGCTTCATGTGATCGACGAGATCCTCGATGTCGTCCTCGTCGGCGATGCCGCCCTTCACTTTCTCGCTGTCTTCCAGACCGAAGCTTTCAGAGCCGCGACCTTGCGCCTCCTCGGCGAAGGTCTGGGCCTGGGTGTCTTCGTCTTCCTGCTCGGGGTTGACCGTTTCGGGGGCGCGGTCGTCGGGGCGTTCGCTCATCTCGGGTCTCCTTTGCCGAAGTAACGGTCAGGCGGAGTGGCCGGTTCCTCAGGCGGCGTGGACAATTTCGGCCGCGCCGCCTGAGCAAGGTGGAATGAGACGCCAGTATGGGGACAGCGCTGCCGCCCCCTTCGCTCCGGGATCGCCGGTTCAGCGCGTGGGAACGGGAACCTCGCCCGAATAATCGTAGAAGCCGCGGCCCGTCTTGCGGCCGTACCAGCCGGCCTCGACGTACTTCTGCAGCAGCGGGGCAGGGCGGTACTTGGGATCGCCGGTGGTCGCCAGGAACACTTTCATGATCTCGTAAAGGGTATCGAGGCCCACGAAATCCGCCAGCGTCAGCGGGCCCATCGGGTGATTGGCGCCAAGCCGCATGCCCGCGTCGATATCCTCGACCGAGGCCAGCCCTTCGCCCAGCACGAAGATCGCCTCGTTGAGCAGCGGGCAGAGGATGCGGTTGACCACGAAGCCCGGCGCATCGCCCGCCAGCACCACGGTCTTGCCCAGCGCTTCGCCGAAGGCCTTCATGCGCGCGGTGGTTTCCGGCGAGGTGGCAAGGCCGGGGATCACTTCCACCAGGCCCATGACCGGCACCGGGTTGAAGAAGTGCAACCCGCAGAACCGCGCGGCGTCGGGAGAGGCGGCGGCCATGCGGGTGATCGGGATCGAACTGGTGTTGGAGGCGAGGATGGCATCGGCGCCCAGAACTTCGCCCACGGCGGCGAAGATCTTCAGCTTGATATCCTCCCGCTCGGTCGCGGCCTCGATGATGAGGTCGCAGTCGCCCATGGCGGAATAATCGCCCGCCGTGGTGATGCGGGGCAGCAGCGCGTCGACGTCGGCCTGGGCGATCTTTTCCTTGGCCACCAGCCGGGCGAGGCCCCTGGCGATGCCGGCCTTGCCCTTCTCGGCGTTTTCGATCGAGATATCGGACAGGATCACGTCCATGCCCTTTCCGGCCACGGTCTGGGCGATGCCCGAGCCCATGATGCCCGCGCCGATGATTCCGACTTTACGCACTGCCAAACTCCTCTGCTGATCCGGTGACGGAAAAGGTGCCTAGCGGTTCTGGCCCGGCACCCAAAGGACGTCGTCGGCCCCATTGGCATTCACCGCCCGGGCGAGGACGAAGAGATAGTCGCTGAGCCGGTTGAGATAGCCGAGCGCGGCCGGATTGGCAGGCACTTCGGCGGCCATGGCGACGGCGGCACGCTCCGCCTTGCGGGCGGAGGCGCGGGCGATGTGGACGCGGGCGGCGGCTTCGCTGCCGCCGGGGAGGATGAAGCTCCTGAGCGGCTGGAGATGGGCGTTGATCGCGTCGATCTCTCCTTCGAGCCAGGTGACTTGCGAGGGCACGACGCGCAGGGTCATCTCGCCGGGCGCGAAATCGTCCCCGGGGGTCGCGAGGTCGGCGCCAAGGTCGAACAGGTCGTTCTGGATACGCGTGAGGATCGCGGCATGCGGGGTTTCGCCCAGCGCGCAGACGGCCAGGCCGATGGCGCAGTTCGCCTCGTCCACCGCGCCGATCGCCTCCATGCGGGCGGCGTGCTTGGGCAGCCGCGAACCGTCGACGAGGCCCGTGGTGCCGTCGTCACCCGTGCGGGTGTAGATCTTGTTGAGCTTTACCAAGTGAGAGTCCTTCGAGAATCCGCCGGGGGCGAATTTTTGGCGGCGCTGCCGCCATGCTCATCGAAAAGGTCAGCGGGCCATTGCCAGCAGGATGGCGCAGACCAGCACCGCCGCCGCCTGGTACTTGATGCGGTTGAACATCATCTTGTTCTGGAGAAGCTGGTTCGCGGAGGGCCCGGTTGCGGCGGGATCGCGGTTCAGGTCTTCCTTGGCGCCCTGCATGAAGGCGACGATGCCGCGCACGAGGGTGACGACGACCATGATCATCAGCAGGATGATGATGGGGATGAGAATGGTGCTCATGCCGGATGGTCTACGCCCGCCGAAAGCGAAATGCCAGCAGGGAACTGGCGCCGGCGAAGCGCCTCGGCGATGGCCTTGCCATCCTCTCCCGCGCGGCGCCGGTCGCCGAGCGAGGGCGATCCGCGCCGCTTGGCCAGCTTGCGGCCATCGGATTCCACCAGCAGGGGGTGATGATGCCAGACCGGCCCCGGCAGGCCGAGCAGGGCCTGCAGCAGCCGGTGGACGTGGCTCGCCGGGAACAGGTCCATCCCGCGCGTGACGAGCGTGATGCCGTCCGCCGCATCGTCCAGCGTGGCGGCGAGGTGGTAGCTGGCGGGAAGATCCTTCCTCAGCAGCACCACGTCCCCGAATATCTCCGGCGTGGCGGGCAGGGTGCCGGCCTGTTCGTCGGTCCATTCGAGCGGGCCGGCGATCTCCAGCGCGCGGGCCACGTCCAGCCGCCAGGCCGCGCCTTCCGGCTTGGCCTGCCGGTGGCGGCAGGTTCCGGGATAGACCGGACCGTCAGGCCCCATCCGTGTGGCGGCAGCGGCGATTTCGGCGCGGGTGCAGCGGCAGGGATAGAGCAGGCCCATGGCCTTCAGCCGCTCCCCGGCCTGCGCGTATCGCGCCAGCCGGTGCGACTGGAAGCGCGCCTCCCCATCCCAGGCGAGACCGAGCCATTCGAGGTCGCGAAAGAATTCCTCGACGAACTGCGGGCGGCTGCGTTCGCCGTCGATATCCTCGATCCGCAGCAGGAATTCGCCGCCGCGCGTGCGGGCAAGGTCGTGCGCCGTCACTGCCGCAAAGGCATGGCCGAGGTGCAGCGGACCGTTGGGGCTGGGGGCGAAGCGGGTGCGGATCATCTCGCCCGCGTCCTAGCCGCGCCGCCGTTTGTCGCAAAGAGGGGATGGAGGAAGCCGTCCGGGGAAGCCTTCGGGGGCCCGAACCCGGTACGCCGCGCCCGCTCTTGCGGAAAAGCCCGCCGCCGGCGGCCGTCATCTCGCGCCCGGCGTGGGGGCAAGGGTGTGGATAAAAGCGGTATATCCTGTCTTCAGGGTGTGGAGTGCCTGTGGGGTGCTTGTGGAATTCTTGTGGTGAACCTGTGGATTGTTGTATGGGGCCACCCCGGTCCCGGCTTGACGGCGACTCGCGTAGATGCTGCAAAGAAAAACATGCGTTGCCATGAAACCGCAATCAGGGCCTGCGACAGGAGGCCATGCTCAAGTCGGAGCTGATCGAGCGCGCGGCCCGGTTCCGCAGCGCGGAGGATGACCCCTCCCGAAGTCTTTCCGACTGTCCTGCTCTGGTGCTCAATGCGGACTACACGCCGCTTTCCTACTACCCCCTCAGCCTCTGGCCCTGGCAGACCGCGATCAAGGCGATCGTCCTGGAAAGGGTGGACATCATCTCCAGCTACGACCGGGTGGTCCACAGCCCCAGCTGGTCGATGCAGATCCCCTCGGTCATCGCGCTTCGCCAATATGTGAAGCCGTCCGAATTTCCCGCCTTCACCCGCTTCAACCTGTTCCTGCGCGATCGCTTCAGCTGCCAGTATTGCGGCTCTCCCCAGCACCTTACGTTCGATCACGTGGTCCCGCGCCGCCTCGGCGGGCGGACGAGCTGGGAAAACATCCTCACCGCCTGCGCGCCGTGCAATCTCAGGAAGGGTGGCCGCACGCCGAAGCAGGCCAACATGCCGCCGCTGGTGGCGCCGATCCGGCCGACGAGCTGGCAACTCCTCGAACGCGGCCGGGCCTTCCCGCCGAACTATCTCCACGAAACCTGGCGCGACTGGCTCTACTGGGACATCGAGCTGGAGGCCTGAGCGCCTCTGTCGCTCAGTGCAGCGTTTCCGGAGCCGCTTCGCGCTCCTGCGCCGGGGCATTGCGGTCGGCCGCCGTAGTTATGGCCACGTCCATCGTCACATTGCCGAGGGTTCGCATCAGGTCGGGCAGGACTTCCACCGCCACCAGCACGCCCAGCGGCCAGAGCGGCACGCCCATGGCGGCCGCGATCGGCCCGATGGTCGAGACGAAGCTGATCGTGCCCGGCAGCGAGACGGTGCCGAACGTCGTGACGAAAGCGACAAGCGCGCCTGCCGCCAGCGCCCCGGTGGTCAATTCCATGCCCGCCAGCTTCGCGGCATAGACGGCCACGGCCATGTTCATCGCCGGTCCGGTCGCGCGGAACAGGGTTACGGCAAGGGGCAGGACGAACTCCGCCGTCGTGCCGGAAACCCCCAGCTTGCGGCTGGCGGCGAGCATGGCCGGCAGGGTTGCCATGGAGGACTGGGTGGAGATCGCCACGACTTGCGCGGGCAGCACGGCAGCGGCGAAAGCGCGCAGGCGGCGCCGTCCGCCGAAGACCGCGATCAGGTAGCCTGCCGGTAGCACCACGGCGCCCACCGCCACCACCAGCACGATGTAATGCGCCAGCGCCCCCAGCGCCGCGCCGCCGCTTCTCACGCCGAGCCCGAAGCCCAGCGCGAAGACGCCGATCGGCGCCAGCGCGAGCACCCAGCCGATCACCACCATCATCGCCCCCGCCACGCCTTCGAACAGCACCGCCAGCGCGCGGCGCGGCTCCTCGGCCAGTCTGGTGGAGGCGATGGCGAAGAGCGTGACGAAGACGATCACCGGCAGCATGGCGTCGGCCGCGGCGGCGGAGATCACGTTCTCCGGCATCAGGGAGGACAGGAAATCGGCGATGCCGGGCACTTTGGCGGGTTCCTCGCCGTGGGCGAACCGCACGCCGGAGGGAATCGGGAACAGGTCCAGCAGCAGCGGCATGGCCACCGCGCCCAGCACGGCGCTGAAGGCAAGGAAGCCCACGATCATGCCCAGCGCCCGCCGCGCCAGGGCGCCTGCCTGCGCGGCGGCGATGGTTTCCACGATGCCGCTGAACAGCAGCCCCGCGACCAGCGGCAGGATCGTCATCTGCAGGCCCTGCAGCCAGAGCGTGCCGATCGGCCCGGCGATCCCGAGCACCGGCGCCGCGCGCGGATCGCCTGCCAGAACCAGCCCCAGCACCAGTCCGGCGACGAGGCCGGCCAGCGTCAGCATTCCGGGAACCCGAATCTCGGGAATGCGGGAGGTGCCCGTTCGAGGTGGCGTGGGGTTCGGGGAAGTCATCGGGCTCCTGGGAAAATGCGGCCTGAAGTCTTGCTTTCTCATAAGCGGCGGCGCGCCCGATGGCAATTTGCCCTCGCTGCGGTTACAGAGCGCGCTTGAGGGAGCGGCGAAGGCCGGGGTGCGCACGTCATTCGGCGTTAACGAAAGAGTCTCCAAGGGGCAGGTCATGAGCAGACAGTTCTTCGGCACCGACGGTATCCGCGGTCGCACCAACCACGGCGCGATGACCGCCGCCATCGCCATGAAGGTCGGCCAGGCGGCCGGCACCCGGTTCCTGCGCGGCACGCACCGGCACCGCGTGGTGATCGGCAAGGACACGCGCCTTTCCGGCTACATGCTGGAAAACGCGATGGTCGCGGGCTTTACCAGCGTGGGCATGGACGTGGTCCTGCTGGGACCGATGCCGACCCCGGCGGTCGCCCTGCTCACCCGCGAACTGCGCGCCGATGTGGGCGTGATGATCTCGGCCAGCCATAACCCTTACGAGGACAACGGCATCAAGCTGTTCGGCCCGGACGGCTTCAAGCTTTCCGACGAGGACGAACTGGCGATCGAGGCCATGCTCGGTCAGGAAATCCCGCTCGCCGCATCGGAAGACATCGGCCGGGCCCGCCGTATCGACGATGCGCGCGGCCGCTACATCCACGCGGTCAAGCGCTCGCTGCCGGAGGCCGTCCGGCTGGACGGGCTGAAGATCGCGGTCGATTGCGCAAACGGCGCGGCCTATCAGGTCGCCCCGTCGGCGTTCTGGGAACTGGGCGCCGAAGTGGTCGCCGTGGGCGTCACGCCCAATGGCCGCAACATCAACGCCAAGTGCGGTTCCACCCATGTCGAACTGCTTCAGGAAACCGTGGTCTCCTCGGGCGCCGATATCGGCATTGCGCTCGATGGCGACGCCGACCGCCTGATCGTGGTGGACGAGAAGGGCAAGACCGTGGACGGCGACCAGATCATGGCGCTGATCGGCACCCAGCTGGCCGCGCGCGGCGCCCTGCGCGGCGGCGGCGTGGTGGCAACCGTCATGTCGAACCTCGGCCTCGAACGCTATCTGCAAGGCCAGGGGCTGACCCTCGAACGGACCAAGGTGGGCGACCGCCACGTCCTCGAACGCATGCGCGCGGGTGGTTTCAACCTGGGCGGCGAACAGTCGGGCCACATGATCCTGCTCGATCACGCCACCACGGGCGATGGCACCGTGGCCGCGCTCCAGGTGCTGGCCGCGCTCGTCCAGTCGGGCAAGCGGGCGAGCGAACTGCTCCACCTGTTCGACCCGGTGCCGCAGCTTCTGCGCAATGTGCGCTTCTCGGGCGGGCAGCCGCTGGAAGCCGCCAGCGTGAAGAGCGCGATCGCCGATGCCGAAGCCTCGCTCAACGGCAGCGGGCGCCTTGTCATCCGCGCCTCGGGCACCGAGCCGCTGATTCGCGTGATGGCGGAAGGCGACGATGCCGGGCAAGTGGAGGCCGCCGTGGCCGCGATCTGCGCCGCGGTGGAAAAGGCCGCCGCCTGACCCTTCGACAAGCTCGGGATGAGCGGGAGATCTTGAATGCTTGAAATGCGCCCTGACTGCGAACGCTGCGGCACCGACCTTCCGGCCGATGCCCCCGGCGCGTTCATCTGCAGCTTCGAATGCACTTACTGCGCGGAATGCGCGGACGATCTCGACGAGCTTTGCCCCAATTGCGGCGGCGAACTGCTCGACCGGCCGACGCGGGCGAAGCGGCACTTCGATTCCGCGCCGCCTTCGAAGGAGCGCAGGTTCAAGGGGTAGAACAGGAAAGGCAGGGGAGCATCCCCCGCGACTGCCCCCTTTCTCTTCTCTCGACACCGCTCCCGCCAGGCGGCAAGGGAGCGCCATGATCACACCGCCCCGCATTCTCTCCATCGCCGGTTCCGACAGTTCCGGCGGTGCCGGTATCCAGGCCGATATCAAGACCATCGTGATGCTCGGCGGCTATGCCATGACCGCGATCACCGCGATCACCGCGCAGAATACCTGCGGGGTGACGGACGTGGTGGCGCTCTCGCCCGAGATGGTGGCTGCGCAGATCGACGCCTGCCTTGGCGACATCGGCGTGGATGCGGTGAAGATCGGCATGCTCGGCAGCCCCGAGATCGCCCATGTCGTGGCGGAGCGGCTGGAAGCGCTGAACGTGCCGGTGGTGTTCGATCCGGTGATGATCTCGACGAGCGGCTCCGTTCTTGCCGATGCGGCCACGATCGAGGCGTTCGAGCGGCTCATGGCGCTGGCCACGCTGACCACGCCGAACGTGCCCGAACTGGCGGCGCTGGGCGGTGCCAGGGCGATGGCTGCGCGGGGCGTGTCCTATATCGCCAAGGGCGGCGATGCCGAAGGTCCGATCGTGGAGGACAGGCTGCTGCGGCCCGGCGAACTGCCGCTTTCGTGGACGGCATCGCGCATCGAGACGCGCCATACGCACGGCACCGGTTGCACTTTTTCCAGCGCCATCGCGACCTTCATGGGGCAGGGGGCAGGGCTGGAAGCGGCGATCGTCAGCGCCCGCGACTATGTGCGCGCGGCCCTGCTCAATGCCCCCGGTTTCGGCGCAGGGCACGGCCCGCTCGGGCATCACGTCAGGGGGTAGCGGGCAGACCCGGGGGCCTGCCCGCCCGATGCTTCAGCAGCAGTCCAGATCGTAGAACTTCTGGACCACGTTCCAGCCTTCGTCGGCGGTTTCGCACCAGTGGAACAGCTTGAGGTCGGCGGCATTGATCACGCCTTCCTCGGCCAGCGCCTCGAAGTTGACGACGCGTTCCCAGAACTCCCGGCCGTAGAGCAGGATCGGCAGCGGCTTCATCTTGCCGGTCTGGATCAGGGTCAGCAGTTCGAAGAACTCGTCGAACGTGCCGAAGCCGCCGGGGAACACCGCCACCGCGCGGGCGCGCAGCAGGAAGTGCATCTTGCGCAGCGCGAAGTAGTGGAACTGGAAGGACAGGCGCGGCGTCACGTAGGGATTGGGCGCCTGCTCGTGCGGGAGCACGATGTTGAGGCCCAGCGTCTCCGCGCCCACTTCGCGCGCGCCGCGGTTGGCCGCTTCCATGATCGAGGGGCCGCCGCCCGAGCAGACCACGAACTGGCGCATGCCCTTTTCCACCACCGAGCACTGGCTGGCGAGGCGGGCAAGCTTGCGGGCTTCCTCGTAGTACTTCGCCTTGGCGACGAGGCGTTCGGCGACCTTCTTTTCCTGATCGGTCTTGGCGCGGGCAAGAACTTCGTCGCACTGGTCGGGCGAGGGGATGCGGGCGGAGCCGTACATCACCATGGTCGAGCCGATATTGGCTTCTTCCAGCAGCATCTCGGTCTTGAGCAGTTCGAGCTGGAAGCGAACCGGGCGCAGTTCGTCGCGCAGCAGGAACTCGGTGTCCTGGAAGGCGAGGCGGTAAGCCGGGTTCTGGGTCTGGATGGTGCCTTCCTGCGCATCGGCGAAGGTGGCTTCCTGCTCCGCCTTGTAGAAGCGGCGGTTGGTGACTTTCTTGTCTTCTTTTTCGGTCATCTGCATTCCATGGCCGCTCGGAGGCGCGGCGTCGAGATATAAGGATTTAAGTAAGATACGGTTGCACGCAAGCCTTGCGCTCGCCTAGCCTGGATTCATGTCGAACCAGAAACTTACGCGGCGCTCCGCTCTGGCGGGCCTTGGCGCGGCGGCGGCCGTTGCCACATTTCCCGCGCTTCCTGCGATTTCCGCGCCCCTGCGCAAGCTGGTGAAACCGCCGCGCCTGCGCGAGGGCGACGTGCTGGGCCTCGTCGCTCCGGCGCGGTTCGTGGGGGACCGGTTCGGGCTCGATTCGATCATGAGCACCGTGCGCGCCATGGGGCTGGAGCCGAAGGCGGCGCCGCATGTGCTTGAGCGGGAAGGCTACCTTGCCGGTTCCGACGCGGCGCGGGCGGGCGATCTCATGGCCATGTTCGCCGATCCCAAGGTGCGGGGAATCATGTCGGTGGCGGGCGGCTGGGGGTGTGCCCGGCTCCTGCCGCTGCTCGATTTTGACCGGATCGCTGCCAGTCCCAAGCTGTTCGCGGGCTTCAGCGACAATACCGCCCTGCATCTCGCTTTCGCCGCGCGAACCGGCGTGGCGTCGATCCACGGCCCCAATGCTGCCGCCTCCTGGCCGCCTGCGGCCTGGGAATCGTTCCATGCGCTGGCTTTCGAAGGGGCCACGCCGACCTGGCAGGTACCGCAGGGCGCGGGCGCGAACCTCGCGGGGCGGGGCAAGGATCTGCGCACGTTCCACGGCGGCAAGGCACGGGGGCGGCTGCTGGGCGGCAACCTCACCGTGCTTTCGGCGCTGGTGGGCACGCCCTACCTGCCCGACTTCACCGGCGCGGTGCTGTTCATCGAGGACACCAACGAATCCGAGTACCGGATCGACCGCATGCTCACCCAGCTCTCCCTGGCGGGGATGTTCGACAAAGTGGCGGGCGTGGTCTTCGGCCAGTGCACCGGCTGCCAGAACCCGGATGGCGGCTATTCCAATTTCACGATCTACGAAGTGCTTGACCGCCAGTTCTCCGGGCTTCGGGTGCCTGCCTTCCAGGGGCTCCAGATCGGCCACATCGCCGCGCAGGTCAGCGTGCCGGTAGGCCTGCCGGTGGAAATCGACGCCGATGCCGGCACCATGCGCCTGCTGGAGCCGGCCGTTACCTGAAACGGTGCAGGCCATCATCGCGCGGGTGCGCCTGCACTTGAGGCACGGGGAAGTGGCTGTTATCGCGGGGCCATGTCCAACTGTGACCTGTGTGTCGTTCGGAACCGGGCGATCTGTTCATCCCTCGATGCGAAGGAGCTCGAAGCGCTCAACGCCATCGGGCGCACCCGCACGATCCAGCCCGGCGAATCGCTGATCTGGGAAGGCGAGGATTCGGTTCTCGTCGCGAACGTGATCGACGGCGTGCTCAAGCTGTCCACCAACACCGAGGACGGGCGGGAGCAGATCGTCGGCGTGGTCTATCCGTCCGACTTCATCGGCCGGCCCTTCGGCGGCACCAGCGGCCACGGGGCCACGGCGCTGACCGAGGCGAAGGTCTGCGTGTTCTCCCGCCGCGATTTCGATGCCTTTGCGCGCGAACATCCGGCGCTGGAGCACAAGCTGCTGGAGCGTACGCTGGCCGAGCTTGACCGCACGCGCCGCTGGATGCTGCTGCTGGGTCGCAAGTCCGCCTCCGAAAAGCTGGCGAGCTTCCTGATCGAGATGGCGGAGCGGCTCGAGGTGCCGGGTTGCACGTGGAACTTCGAAGAACCGGGCCAGCGCCGCGTGACGCTGCCGTTCTCCCGCCAGCAGATCGCCGACGTGCTCGGCCTCACCATCGAGACGGTGAGCCGCCAGTTCACCCGGCTCAAGAACGATCGCGTGATCGACCTGCCTTCCCGCCGGGAGGTGACGATCCTCGATTACGAGGTGCTGGTGGCCGAGGCCGGCTGAGCATACCGAAAGCGCCGTACCGGCCCCTTCGCCAGCCCGGACAGGACAAAAAAAGGGCGGCCCCGAGAGGCCGCCCTTCCTTTTTCTGCTCGGAAGAACCCGAGAAGAAGATTACTTGAGCTCGACGGTGCCGCCGGCTTCTTCGATCTTCTTCTTGATGTCTTCGGCTTCAGCCTTGTTGACGCCTTCCTTGACGGCCTTGGGAGCGCCTTCAACGAGAGCCTTGGCTTCAGCGAGGCCCAGACCGGTGATGGCGCGGACTTCCTTGATGACCTGGATCTTCTTGCCACCGTCGCCGGTGAGGATGACGTCGAATTCGGTCTGCTCTTCAGCGGCAGCGGCTTCGCCGGCCGGGGCAGCAGCCACGGCAACGGCAGCAGCGGCGGAAACGCCCCATGCTTCTTCGAGAGCCTTGGCGAGGTCAGCGGCCTCGAGGACGGTCAGCTGCGACAGTTCTTCAACAAGCTTGGCGATATCGGCCATGATAATAACTCCTGATCTGTGGTCCCGGGGTGCAGGATGCGATCCACCGGGATAAATCGAAACGAATAGAATTGCTTAGGCTTGGCCCTTCGCGATCTTACGAAAAATCGCTCGGGGCTTGAGCTCAAGCAGCCTTGTCGGCGTAGGCAGCGAAGACGCGCGCCAGCTTGGCCGCCGGAGCGGTCTGAAGCTGGGCGATCTTGGTCGCCGGAGCCTGAACGAGGCCGATGAGCTTGGCGCGCAGTTCGTCGAGCGAGGGCATCGAGGCGAGAGCCTTGACACCATCGGCGTTCAGAACCTGCGAACCCATCGCGCCGCCGACGATCTCGATCTTGTCGGTCGTCTTGGCGAATTCGACGACGGCCTTGGCAGCCGCGACGGGGTCGACCGAAGTCGCGATAGCCGTCGGGCCGTTGAGGAAGTCGCCGATACCGACATAGTCGGTGTCCGCGATGGCAAGCTTGGCAAGACTGTTCTTCGCAACCTTGTAAGTCGCGCCCGCATCACGAATCTTGCCGCGCAGGGCGGTGGACTGAGCCACCGACATGCCGAGGTTGCGGGTGATGACCACCACGCCGACCTCGTTGAAGACCGCGTTGAGAGTGGCGACCGAATCGGCTTTCTGCGAACGATCCATGCCTTACTCCTTCACATGTGACCGCTTGGGACTTGCATCCCGCACGGCCGGCTACGTTTGTCCGAAGCGCTGATGCACTTCGGGCGGGTCCGTTTGCGATGGGGAAGGAGTTCTTCGTGCCGAAGCCCGAATATGGCACCACGCTTCGAAAAGGAGCGAGGGCCGGAAAATTTCCTGTTCCCCGTCTAGGCTGGAAATTAAGCTCTCGCAGATCGAGGGCACCAACTGTCTCGGACGGATGAACGATGGGCCGGGGCCCAACGGTTCGAGCGCGCCTCTGAAGGAAAGCGCGCCCGGAGTCAAGTAATCTCGGTTTGCAGGATCAGTCTGGCAGGGTCAGTCCGGCTGGGTCAGTCCGGCTGGGCTTCCGGTTCCGGCGTTTCCGGCGCGCCATATCCCAGCAGGTCGCCAGGCTGGCAGTCCAGTTCCCGGCAGATCGCCTCCAGCGTGGAGAAGCGGATCGCCTTGGCCTTGCCGGTCTTGAGGATCGAGAGGTTGGCCAGGGTGATGCCGATGCGTTCCGCCAGTTCGGTCAGCGTCATGCGGCGGGCGTAGAGCAGGTCGTCGAGCTTGACCACGATATTGCCTCCTTCGTTGCCGTCTTCGGCCATCATACGGTCCCTTCCAGTTCGGCGCGCATTTCCGAGCCCTTGCGGAACACGCGTGCCAGAATGAACAGGATCAGCATCAGCAGCAGGCCGTTGCCCGAGATTCCGCCCATGCCCTCGAGATCGGTATGGCCTTCGCCGATCCGGTTGACCCACGCGCCGAGCCCGGAAAGCGGCAGGCCGATGAGCTGCACTACGAGGCTGAGCCATGCCATCTGCGTGAGCCGCCGGGCATTGTCCGGCACGAAGGGGTCGCCCTCGCCCACGGTGCCGACGATGCGCTTGAGCAACTGAAAGATCCGGAACAGGACGCCGCACAGGATCGCGGCAAAGACCAGGATACCGCTGACCGCCCAGAAGAACTGCGGCGTGACGAGCGGCATCTCCCGCGCAAGTTCGACCGAGATGTCGTTCTGGAAGAACAGCAGCAGCGGGATGGCCACAAGGCAGGCGGCGACGGCGATGGCCATCGTGGCCATCAGGAACCACAGTAGGCCCTTGGCGATGGCGAGCAGCGGATCGCGGGTGATCGAGTTCATGGTGGAAGGCATTGTCCGGGTCCCCCTGGTTGTTCGTTCTGTGGTTCGCGAAATTACATCAGCGCCGGGGTGATCGGCGCCGCGAGCACGATCACGTCGTTTCCGGCGGTGGCGGCGGCTTCGGCGGGCGTGGAAACGGTGGGGAGCCAGAAGGCGGCCATGAGGACCGCGGCCAGGACAACGGCGAGAGGGCGTGAAGCCGATGAGGTGTTCGAGAGGGTCATGTTCGTTCTCCGATATGCTTGATATCGATATTCAATAAGCGCGATTCGCCTTATCGTCAATCGATAATATCGAAAAACAATATGTGCCTGATTGTATTTCGAGAAATCCGTCTTCCGCGACCGCTTGCGGGGCAAGGCCGGGCGGCGCCGGTGGCGGAGGCACGGAAAAGCGGGGCGACTCCCGAGGGAATCGCCCCGCATTGGGACCGGTCCGCCGCGCAGGGGTTACGGCGGAGTCGGCGTCAGGCGTCGACCGGTTCTTGTTGTTCGGCCCTGGAGGGTGGGGAGGGCTTGGTCGTGGGCCTGTAGGTGCGCCAGTCGAAAGGCTTGCCCTGGGTCTGCAGGTGCTCGCGGTGTTGCAGGATCAGCCGCGCGCGGCGCATCCGGGCCTTGTGCGAGGTGAACGGGTTTGCGGCGTCGGGCGGCGCGGCCACCATGGTTTCGAGCAGGGCCTGACGGTCCTCGCCAAGCGGAACCGGGCCTTGCGCGGCGGGGATGGCGGTAGCGGCGGGCGGCGCAATCTCCGCGCCTCGCGGATGCACTGCCGTGGCGGGATAGGCCTCGATCTCGTCGGCGTAGTCCGGGCTGGTGTAGTCGGGGCTGGCGTAGTCCGGCTCGATCCGGTCCTGCCTGCGGCGCAGGGTCATGAGCGCGATCCCGGCGCCGGCCACGCCGAGCGCGGCGAGCAGACCGACGATGCCCTCCACCGGGAGGCGATCCGAGGCGGGGCTGTCATTCGCGGCTTGCGGTGCGGCTGCGGGCGGAGGAGTGGCCGGGACATCGCCTGTCGTGGCCGGAGCCGGCGCCGCGTCCCCCTGTGCCAGGGCGCCGTCCCGCGCAGTTCCGGCATCGGATGCGGTGGGAACGCGGGTGGGTTCGGGCGGCGAACGGGTGACTGCGGTGGCGGCGCTCGTCGTGCGGGCCTGTCTGGTTGCGGGTTCGCGAGCCGGGGCCGCCTGTTCAGCCGGGGCGGCGACAGGAACAGCGGCGACAGGGACTGGCGTGGCCGCCTCTACGGCCGGCGGAGCGGGCGTATCGGCCGCCGGTTCCGAGCCCAGATCCGGCAGGACAAGCGTCGGCACGGCCGAAGGTACGGCGGACGGCGGGGGCGCTGGCTCCGCCGGCACGGCAATTGTCGGTGCGGCTGCGTCGGGCAGTGGCGGTGATACCGCTTCCTGCGCGAAGGCAGGGGCGGAAGTGAACGCGAGGACGGCGGCAATCGCCGTAAGCGCGACATGCGAGCGGGGGGCGTGAGCTTTTTCCATGCATGTCCAATGCGGGAAATGCGACGAAGTTACCCGACAACTTGTGAATTCGCGGCGAAACGAAGCAAATAGGACGACGAATTGCTGGGTTGTGTGCGCATGATACTCATGAATGATTTTTTCCTAATAAATAACATTTCAAAATGAAAACGCGTTGTTCATTTGGCGTTCACGATTTTGGCATCTGTCGCCGCTGCCTTGATTGGTTGCGGCAATGGCCTTGTCGGCTCGTCATCTGTTTTCGGGGCGAGGCGGGGTTTGACACCATGGTCCCGCACTCCTATATGACGCCCTCGCTCGATCGCTTCGAGCAAGGCATGTCCATGCGCGGGGACATGCCCGGGAAGGAAGCGGAACGAGTTCATCTGACGCAGAAGGCTGCTGGCCGCATCGGTAAAACCTCAGGGTTTCCGCGCGTGCCGTGCGGCCTTTTGGTGTTTCGGATAAGCGGACAAGACGTCCTCGCGAAGACGAAATTACTCGGGCCGGTCCTTTCGAATCGGCCCTCAGAAGCGAAGAGGCAAAGACCAGGTCATGGCCACCAAGCCCGTCGATAACCGCCGCTCCGTCAAGAAGCGGATCCGCAAGATCTTTGGCGACATCCACGAAGTCGTCCAGATGCCGAACCTCATCGAGGTCCAGCGCGAGAGCTACGAACAGTTCCTGCGCTCGAACCCGGCGACGGGCTACGTCTCGGGCCTCGAGAAGACCCTGCGTTCGGTCTTCCCGATCCGCGACTTCGCCGGCACCAGCGAACTCGACTTCGTCCACTACGAGCTGGAAGAGCCGAAGTACGACGTGACCGAGTGCCGCCAGCGCGGCATCACTTATGCGGCCCCGATGAAGGTCACTCTGCGCCTCATCGTGTTCGAAGTGGACGCCGAGACCGAGACCCGCTCGGTCCTCGATATCAAGGAGCAGGACGTCTACATGGGCGACATGCCCCTGATGACGGAAAACGGCACCTTCTTCATCAACGGCACCGAGCGCGTCATCGTCTCGCAGATGCACCGTTCGCCGGGCGTCCTTTTCGACCATGACCGCGGCAAGACCCACTCCTCGGGCAAGTTCCTCTTCGCTGCCCGCGTGATCCCCTACCGTGGTTCGTGGCTCGACTTCGAGTTCGACGCCAAGGACATCGTGAACGTGCGTATCGACCGCAAGCGCAAGCTGCCGGTCACCGCGCTGCTTTACAGCCTCGGCCTCGATAGCGAGCAGATCCTCGACTATTTCTACCAGACCGTGACCTGGAAGCGTGGCTCGGGCGGCTGGCAGCTGCCTTACCAGCCCGAAGCATGGCGCGGCGCCAAGCCCGCCTTCGACATCGTCGACGCCAAGTCGGGTGAAGTCGTGTTCGCGGCCGGCCAGAAGATCAGCCCGCGTGCCGCCAACAAGGCGCAGAAGGACGGTCTTGAGGAACTCCTCATCCCGACCGAGGAAATCTTCGGCCGCTATTCGGCCAAGGATCTGATCGACGAGTCGACCGGACGCATCTACATCGAGGCCGGTGACGAAGTGTCGCCGGAGAACCTCGAAGCGCTCGACCGCGCGGGCATCGACCAGATCGACCTGCTCGACATCGACGACGTGAACACCGGTCCCTGGATCCGCAACACGATGAAGGCCGACAAGGCCGAAAACCGCGACATGGGTCTGGAAGCGATCTACAAGGTCATGCGTCCGGGCGAACCGCCGACGAAGGAAACCGCCGAAGCTCTCTTCGCCGGCCTGTTCTTCGACGCCGATCGCTACGACCTCTCGGCCGTGGGTCGCGTCAAGCTGAACATGCGTCTCGGCCTCGAAGTCGAGGATACCGTCACCACCCTGCGCACCGACGACATTCTCGCGGTCGTGAAGGAACTGGTCGGCCTCAAGGACGGCAAGGGCGAAATCGACGACATCGACAACCTCGGCAACCGCCGCGTGCGTTCGGTGGGCGAGCTGCTGGAAAACCAGTACCGCGTCGGCCTGCTCCGCATGGAGCGCGCCGTGAAGGAGCGCATGTCGTCGGTCGACGTGTCGACGGTCATGCCGAACGACCTCATCAACGCCAAGCCCGCCGTGGCCGCCGTTCGCGAGTTCTTCGGTTCCTCGCAGCTCTCGCAGTTCATGGACCAGACCAACCCGCTGTCGGAAGTCACCCACAAGCGCCGCGTTTCGGCCTTGGGCCCGGGTGGTCTTACCCGTGAGCGCGCCGGCTTCGAAGTCCGCGACGTTCACCCGACCCACTATGGTCGTATCTGCCCGATTGAAACGCCGGAAGGCCCGAACATCGGTCTGATCAACTCGCTCTCGACCTTCGCCCGCGTCAACAAGTACGGCTTCATCGAAACGCCGTATCGCCGCGTGGTGGACGGTCATGTGTCGGGCGAGGTCGTCTACCTCTCGGCCATGGAAGAGCAGAAGCACACCGTCGCGCAGGCTTCGGCCGGACTGAACGCGGACGGCTCCTTCGTCGAGGAACTCGTCTCGGCTCGCCAGAACGGCGAATTCGTGATGAGCCCGCGCGATCAGATCACGCTGATGGACGTTTCGCCCAAGCAGCTCGTCTCGGTGGCCGCCTCGCTCATTCCGTTCCTGGAAAACGACGACGCCAACCGCGCACTCATGGGCTCGAACATGCAGCGTCAGGCCGTGCCGCTCGTGAAGGCGGACGCTCCGTTCGTCGGCACCGGCATGGAAGAGACGGTGGCGCGCGATTCGGGCGCCGCGATCTCGGCGCTGCGCGCCGGTATCGTCGACCAGGTCGATGCCACCCGTATCGTCATCCGCGCCTCGGGCGATATCGAACCCGGCAAGTCGGGCGTCGACATCTACCGCCTGCAGAAGTTCGAACGCTCGAACCAGTCGACCTGCATCAACCAGCGTCCGCTGGTGAAGGTGGGCGAAGTGGTCCAGGCCGGCGATACCATCGCCGACGGTCCGTCGACCGAGTTCGGCGAACTGGCGCTGGGCCGCAACGTGCTCGTCGCGTTCATGCCCTGGAACGGCTACAACTACGAAGACTCCATCCTCATCTCCGAGCGGATCGTGAAGGAAGACGTCTTCACCTCGATCCACATCGACGAGTTCGAGGTCATGGCCCGCGACACCAAGCTGGGTCCGGAAGACATCACCCGCGACATCCCGAACGTCGGCGAGGAAGCCCTGCGCAACCTCGACGAAGCGGGCATCGTCTACATCGGCGCCGAAGTGCACCCGGGTGACATCCTGGTCGGCAAGATCACGCCGAAGGGCGAAAGCCCGATGACGCCGGAAGAAAAGCTCCTGCGCGCCATCTTCGGTGAAAAGGCTTCGGACGTCCGCGACACCTCGCTGCGTCTGCCGCCGGGCGTTTCGGGAACGATCGTCGACGTGCGCGTCTTCAACCGCCACGGCATCGAGGTCGACGACCGTACCCGCGCGATCCAGAACGAGGAAATCGAACGCCTCGCCAAGGACCGCGAGGACGAACGTGCGATCCTCAACCGCGCCACCTACAACCGTCTGAAGGACATGCTCCTCGGCCAGGTCGCCGCTTCGGCGCCCAAGGGCATCAAGAAGGGCGTGGACATCACCGACGAGGTGCTGGACGAGGTCGAGCGTCACGAATGGTGGAAGTTCGCGGTTGCGGACGATCACATGCAGTCGCAGCTCGAAGCGGTGAAGACCCAGTACGACCTCACCGTCAAGGCGATCCAGGAGAAGTTCGAGGACCGCAAGGAGAAGCTGGAACGCGGTGACGAACTCGCGCCCGGCGTGCTCAAGATGGTCAAGGTCTTCGTGGCCGTGAAGCGCAAGCTTCAGCCGGGCGACAAGATGGCCGGCCGTCACGGTAACAAGGGTATCATCAGCCGCATCCTGCCGCTGGAAGACATGCCCTTCCTCGAGGACGGTACGCCTGTCGACTTCGTGCTGAACCCGCTGGGCGTGCCTTCGCGCATGAATGTCGGTCAGATCTTCGAGACGCACCTTGGCTGGGCCGCCCGCGGCCTCGGCAAGCGCATCGGCGCGGCTCTGGACGATTGGCGTGCAGCCAATCCGAACCCGGAAGCCGGCCAGCCGCCCGAAGCGGTTCGCGAGCTGCTCAAGGAAGTCTACGGCGACAACTACACCGCGGAGATCGACGCGCGCACTGACGAGCAGATCGTCGAGTTCGCCGGTGCCGTCCGTCTGGGCGTGCCGATGGGTTCGCCGGTGTTCGACGGCGCGGTCGAGAAGGATGTCACCGACATGCTGCGTCTCGCCGGTCTCGACGAGTCGGGCCAGGTGGACCTGTACGACGGCCGCACCGGCGACCGCTTCGACCGCAAGGTCACTGTCGGCTGCAAGTACGTGCTCAAGCTGCACCACCTTGTCGACGACAAGATCCACGCGCGTTCGATCGGCCCCTACTCGCTCGTCACCCAGCAGCCGCTGGGCGGTAAGGCGCAGTTCGGTGGCCAGCGCTTCGGTGAAATGGAGGTCTGGGCTCTCCAGGCCTACGGCGCGGCGTACACTCTGCAGGAAATGCTCACGGTTAAGTCGGACGACGTTGTCGGCCGCACCAAGGTCTACGAAGCGATCGTCAAGGGCGACGACACCTTCGAGGCCGGCATTCCCGAGAGCTTCAACGTGCTCGTCAAGGAAATGCGCTCGCTGGGTCTCAACGTCGAACTCTCGTCGATCGATACCGACGACGACGGCGTGGCGATCGCGGCGGAATAACGGGATCGGGCGGAGCCTTCGCGCTCCGCCCTGCCTGCCCCGCGCCCAGAGAATTTACCCTCCAGAGGGACTGAAACTATGAACGACCTGTCCAAGTTCACGAACCAGATGGCGAAGCCCGAGACGTTCGACCAGATCCAGATCGGTCTGGCGAGCCCCGAGCGCATCCGCTCCTGGTCCTTCGGCGAAATCAAGAAGCCGGAAACCATCAACTACCGTACGTTCAAGCCTGAGCGTGACGGCCTCTTCTGCGCCCGCATCTTCGGTCCCGTGAAGGACTACGAATGCCTTTGCGGCAAGTACAAGCGCATGAAGTACAAGGGCGTCGTCTGCGAAAAGTGCGGCGTCGAAGTCACCGTGACCAAGGTGCGCCGCGAGCGCATGGGCCACATCGAACTGGCCGCGCCGGTTGCGCACATCTGGTTCCTCAAGTCGCTGCCGTCGCGCATCGGCCTGCTGCTCGACATGCAGCTCAAGCAGCTTGAGCGCGTCCTCTACTTCGAGAGCTACATCGTCATCGAGCCGGGCCTGACCCCGCTCGAGAAGTACCAGCTCCTCACCGAAGACGAGATGCTCGACGCGCAGGACGAGTATGGCGAAGACGCCTTCTCGGCCGGTATCGGCGCCGAGGCGGTGAAGCACATGCTCATCAACCTCGACCTCGAGCAAGAGCGTGCGGACCTTCTCCAGGAACTTGAGACGACCAAGTCGGAACTCAAGCCCAAGAAGATCATCAAGCGCCTCAAGGTCGTGGAATCGTTCATCGATTCGGGCAACCGTCCCGAGTGGATGATCCTTGAGGTCGTGCCGGTCATCCCGCCGGAACTGCGTCCGCTGGTGCCGCTGGACGGCGGCCGCTTCGCGACGTCGGACCTCAACGACCTCTATCGCCGCGTCATCAACCGCAACAACCGCCTGAAGCGCCTGATCGAGCTGCGCGCGCCGGACATCATCGTCCGCAACGAAAAGCGCATGCTCCAGGAAGCCGTTGACGCCCTGTTCGACAACGGCCGCCGCGGCCGCGTCATCACCGGCGCCAACAAGCGTCCGCTGAAGTCGCTGTCCGACATGCTCAAGGGCAAGCAGGGCCGCTTCCGTCAGAACCTTCTCGGCAAGCGCGTCGACTATTCGGGCCGTTCGGTCATCGTGACCGGTCCGGAACTCAAGCTGCACCAGTGCGGCCTGCCCAAGAAGATGGCGCTCGAGCTGTTCAAGCCGTTCATCTACGCCCGTCTGGATGCCAAGGGTCTTTCGATGACCCTGAAGCAGGCCAAGAAGTGGGTCGAGAAGGAGCGCAAGGAAGTCTGGGACATCCTCGACGAAGTCATTCGCGAGCACCCGGTCATGCTGAACCGCGCGCCCACGCTTCACCGTCTCGGCATTCAGGCCTTCGAGCCCGTGCTGATCGAAGGCAAGGCGATCCAGCTGCACCCGCTCGTCTGCTCGGCCTTCAACGCCGACTTCGACGGTGACCAGATGGCCGTCCACGTGCCGCTCTCGCTGGAAGCCCAGCTTGAAGCGCGCGTGCTGATGATGTCCACCAACAACATCCTGTCGCCGGCGAACGGCAAGCCGATCATCGTTCCTTCGCAGGACATGGTTCTCGGTCTGTACTACCTGTCGATGGACCGCACCGGCGAGCCGGGCGAAGGCATGAAGTTCGCGGACATGGCCGAAGTGCATCAGGCACTTCACGTCGGCGCCGTGACGCTGCACTCGAAGATCGAGGCCCGCGTGCCGCAGACCGACGAGAACGGCGGTCAGTACATGAAGCGCTTCGAGACCACTCCGGGCCGCATGCTGCTGGGCGAATGCCTGCCGAAGTCGCACACGGTGCCCTTCGACGTCGTCAACCGCCTTCTGACCAAGAAGGAAATCGGTGACGTCATCGATCAGGTCTACCGTCACACCGGCCAGAAGGACACGGTGCTGTTTGCCGACGCGATCATGTCGCTCGGCTTCCGCAACGCGTTCAAGGCGGGCATCTCCTTCGGCAAGGATGACATGATCATCCCGGATTCGAAGGAAGCGCTCGTGGGCGAGACCAAGGAACTGGTCGCCGATTACGAGCAGCAGTACCAGGACGGCCTCATCACCCAGCAGGAAAAGTACAACAAGGTGATCGACGCCTGGAGCCGTTGCGGCGACCAGGTGGCGAACGCCATGATGGAAGAGCTGAAGGCCCAGCCGATCGATCCCGAAACGGGCCGCATGGCCCAGATCAACTCGATCTACATGATGAGCCACTCCGGTGCGCGTGGTAGCCCGGCGCAGATGAAGCAGCTTGGCGGTATGCGCGGCCTCATGGCCAAGCCGTCGGGCGAGATCATCGAAACGCCGATCATCTCGAACTTCAAGGAAGGTCTGACCGTTCTTGAATACTTCAACTCGACCCACGGCGCCCGTAAGGGCCTGGCCGACACGGCACTGAAGACGGCGAACTCGGGTTACCTGACCCGCCGTCTGGTCGACGTGTCGCAGGACTGCGTCGTCGTGATCGAGGATTGCGGTACCGAGCGCGCGCTGGAAATGCGTTCGATCGTGCAGGGCGGTTCCACCATCGCCTCGCTCGCCGAGCGTATCCTGGGCCGTACCCTGGCCGAGGACATCGTCGACAAGGAAGGCAATGTCGTTGCCGCCAAGGGCCAGCTCCTCGACGAAGCCGCAGTGGCTGCGATCGAGGCGACCGGCCTGCAGGCTGCCCGCATCCGTTCGCCGCTGGTCTGCGAAGCCCAGCAGGGCGTCTGCGGCAAGTGCTACGGCCGTGACCTGGCGCGTGGTACTCCGGTCAACATCGGTGAAGCTGTCGGCGTCATCGCCGCGCAGTCGATCGGTGAACCGGGCACGCAGCTCACCATGCGTACCTTCCACATCG
This sequence comes from Novosphingobium sp. TK71, assembly GCF_055361505.1. Taxonomy (NCBI): domain Bacteria; kingdom Pseudomonadati; phylum Pseudomonadota; class Alphaproteobacteria; order Sphingomonadales; family Sphingomonadaceae; genus Novosphingobium; species Novosphingobium sp. TK71. Next base: position 2,585,315 of record NZ_CM143962.1, on the reverse strand, counting down.
GCGGCGCCGCCCAGCTCAACGAAACCAGCCACCTGGAATCGATGTGCGACGGTAAGGTCGAGTATCGCGATATCCCGACGATCGTCGACAAGCGCGGTCGTCGCCTGTCGCTCGCCCGTAACGGCGAAATCGTGGTCTATGACAGCGAAGGCCGCGAGCGCGCCATGCACCGCGTGCCTTACGGTACGGTGCTGCTCCACACCAACGGCGCTTCGGTGAAGGAAGGCGAACGCCTGGCAGAGTGGGATCCGTTCTCGCTGCCGATCATCACCGAAACCTCGGGCGTGGTGAAGTATCAGGACCTCCTGGATACCCGCACCCTGACCGAGCACGTCGACGATGCAACCGGCATGACCAGCCGCGTCGTCACCGAAGACCGTTCGTCGCGCACCGCGAAGAAGAAGGAAGACCTGCGTCCGCGCATCACTCTTCTGGACGATTCGTCGGGTGAAACCGCGCGCTACATGATGGCGCCGGGCACCACCCTCTCGGTCGAGGACGGCCAGACCGTCGAAGCCGGCGACATCATCGCCCGTGCTTCGCGCGAAGCCGCCAAGACCCGCGACATCACCGGCGGTCTGCCGCGCGTTGCCGAACTGTTCGAGGCCCGCAAGCCGAAGGACAACTCGATCATCGCCAAGGTGTCGGGCCGCATCGAGTTCGTGCGTGACTACAAGGCCAAGCGCAAGATCGCGATCATCCCGGAAGAGGGTGAACCGATCGAGTACCTGATCCCGAAGAGCCGCGTGATCGACGTTCAGGAAGGCGACTTCGTGAAGAAGGGCGACAACCTGATCTCCGGTTCGCCCGATCCGCACGACATTCTGGAAGTCCTCGGCGTCGAGGCTCTGGCAGAATATCTCGTTGCGGAAATCCAGGAAGTCTACCGCTTGCAGGGCGTGAAGATCAACGACAAGCACATCGAAACGATCGTTCGTCAGATGCTGCAGAAGGTCGAGATCACGGCCGGTGGCGACACCACCTTGCTGCCGGGCGAACAGGTCGACTACGAGGAAATGTTCGAGATCAACAGCAAGCTTCCCGAGGGCAAGATGCCCGCGGAAGGCAAGCCGGTGCTTCTCGGCATCACCAAGGCGTCGCTCCAGACCCGCTCGTTCATCTCGGCGGCGTCGTTCCAGGAGACCACCCGCGTGCTCACGCAGGCGGCTGTCGAGGGCAAGAAGGACTCGCTCATCGGCCTCAAGGAAAACGTCATCGTCGGCCGCCTCATCCCGGCGGGTACCGGTGCCGGCATGAACCGCGTCCGCGTGGCGGCTACCAGCCGCGACCTCGCGCTGCGTGCGTCCTACCGCCGCATGCAGGAAGCCCTGATCGCCGCCAACACGGCGGAAGAAGAGCATGCAGCCGAACTGGCCCAGGGCCCGGAAGCTGCGATCGGCAACGATCCTCTCGCTGCGGTCGAAGGTGAAACCCATGGTCTGGATGCCGATGCCGGCGATTACCTGATCAAGGGCGACGAGGAGGGCGGCGAGGCGTAAGCCTCTCCCCTCCCGCCACACAGGCAAACTAAAAGCCCCGCCGGATCGCTCCGGCGGGGCTTTTTGCTGGTCGGTCTGTCCGGGGTCAGGCGGTCTTGCGCCGCGCCGCCAGTTCCTCGGGCGAGGGAATGACCTTGCGCAAGTCGGCGATGACGGCATCGGCATCGAGATAGCTGCCGGACATCATCCCGGCATCGCCGGGATTGCCGAAGCGGACGATGCCGCTTTGCGGACGGTTGGGCAGGGAGAGGTAGATGAAGCCGCTGAACCCCCTGGCCTTGGCCAGAAGCGCGCTGTGGAGCAGCAAGGCTTCGGGCTGGGTCATCGCATCGGACCAGATATTGACCACGTAGAACTTCGAATTCCTGAGCGGTTCCTTGGCGATCAGTTTCGATTTCTGCGCGTTCCAGACGTCCTTGCTGAGGCGCTCGTAGTCCTTGATCTGCGCGTAAGGCAGGATGTAGGTGAACAGCGTCCGGTTGTTACCGTCCGTTTCGAGCAGCTTGGCCATCTCGTTCTTCTCTCGCAGGGCCCAGATCTGCTCGGGAGTCTGGGCCAGCGATCCGAAGAGCTGTTCGGGCTTCGCATCCTTCCTGAGCATGGCATTGGTGGCCAGAAGGGCGCCGAAGCTGGGCGAGAGCCATTGCGAGCGGGCTGCGAAATTGCGGCGGGCGTCGTCGACCTTGCCGTCATGGGCGAGCAGCAGGATATCGTAGAGGTCGAGACGCTCGACGATGGCCGACTGGTTCTCCTCCGGTTTTCCCTTGGCTATCAGGGCGTCCATGTTTTCGCGGGCCTTCTTCGCCCGTTCGGCCGCCAATGCCCAGTTTCCGGCCAGTGCATGGGAGATGGCGGCGTTGGCGAGTGGCCAGGAACGCTGTGTATCGCCGTCGAGTTCCGTGAGGAAGCCGATCGTCTCGTCACGCAGCACGGCAGCTTCGGAGAAGCGCCCCACTTCGTCGAGACGGTCAGCCAGGGCCACGCCGAAAACGCCGGAAATCCGGCTCATGTTGCGATAGTACTGCTCTTCCTCGGTGCTCATGCTGCGCTGGAAGGAGCTATAGGGCCGCGTCGAAATGCCGGCGTAGAAGCTGTAAGGCATGGCCAGCGCGTTGCGCAGGCTGACCTGACGGGCCTCGGCAGGTTGACCCAGGCGCAGCAGGGCCTGGGATTCGAGGAGGTTGAAGGAAAGCCCCATCGAACGGTCGAAGTAGGAATTGCCGATCAGCCCCAGCGCCTGCGCCTCTCCCCGCGCCTTGGTGACATCGGCAAGGGCCGCCTTGTAGTCCTTGGCTTCGAACTGGTGGACTGCCCGGGCCAGGATCAGCGGCAGGCGGCGCAGGCCGTTGGTTTCCTCTTTGGGATCGTCGAGCAGCTTGCTGCAGGCCGCCACGCCGCGTTCGGCAAGCAGCCGCTTCGAGGGATTGCCAGCCTCGGGCGGAGGGGCGAACAGGGCCAGTAGCGTGACCGCGCCCAGAAGCCGCGCAAAGCTTTCCGCGCCGGTGATGTTGTTGGGTTGGCCGTCGCACCGCAGATAGAGCGAGCCGTATTTCTTCACGTCCTCGGGAAGGACGGACAGCGGATCGGCAGGTCCCTTGTCCCTGGTGTCGTTGATCGTCGGAGCCGGCGGTGCGATGCTGCCCGCATCGAGCGCCGTCTGAGCCGTTGCGGTCGTCGTGCAGACGAGCGCGGTCGCCAGCAGCAGGGCTGCCGAAGCCTTTGATTTCAAGATTTCCCCCTTTTGTAGTCGCGGCCACTGGATAACGCTGGGGCTGGGGATACGGCAAGACGCAAGAAGGCGCGCGCGGACGCAGAGCGGGGCGCTGTGTTCGACGGGGCGCGGAATCCGTCCGACCTGCGACATGGCCCCGCCGCGCCGGCGCCGCTAGAAAGGCGCCATCCCGCTCAGGCAAAGCACTTTGGCAAGGCATGGACAGGTTATGAGCAGCCCCGAATCGAAACTCGTCCCGGCCGTCATGGCCTCGATCATTGCCATGGCCACTTTCGTGGTCTGGTCCGGGTTCTCGGGGCTGGGCGCCTGATCCGGCACCGTTGATGCAGGTTGTCGCGCCCCCTGGGAGCGCGACAATGCGGGCTTACTCCGCCGCCTGAGCCTCGGCCGCGTTGGCGGCTTCGATCTCGGCAGCCTTGGCTTCCACCAGCCTCACGATGTGGTCGAGCATTTCCTCGGACTGCACGACGTGGTCGGTCACGCCCGAGAGATAGACCATGTGCTTGCCGTTGCCGCCGCCGGTGAGGCCGATGTCGGTCTCGCGCGCTTCGCCCGGGCCGTTCACCACGCAGCCGAGCACGGACAGCGAGATCGGCGTCTTGATGTGCTGGAGGCGGTCTTCCAGCGCCTCCACCGTGCGGATCACGTCGAACCCCTGGCGGGCGCACGACGGGCAGGAGACGACGCGCACGCCGCGCGTGCGCAGGCCCAGCGCCTTGAGCATCTCGAAGCCGACGCGAACTTCCTCTTCCGGCTCGGCCGAAAGCGAGACGCGCAGGGTGTCGCCAATCCCGGACCAGAGCAGCATGCCCATGCCGATCGAGGATTTCACGGTGCCGCCGATCAGCCCGCCCGCCTCGGTGATGCCAAGGTGCAGCGGGCAGTCCACCGCGTCGGCAAGCCCTTGATAGGCGGCCACGGCGAGGAACACGTCGCTGGCCTTCACCGCCACCTTGTACTCGTGGAAATCGTGGTCCTGAAGCAGCTTGATATGGTCGAGCGCCGATTCGACCAGCGCTTCGGGGCAGGGCTCGCCGTATTTTTCCAGCAGGTCCTTTTCGAGGCTGCCCGCATTCACGCCGATGCGGATCGCGCAGCCGTTGGCCTTGGCGGCACGCACCACTTCGGCCACGCGGTCGGATGAGCCGATGTTGCCGGGGTTGATGCGCAGGCACGCGGCGCCGGCATCTGCCGCTTCAAGGGCGCGCTTGTAGTGGAAATGGATGTCCGCGATCAGCGGAACGCGGGACGCTCGCACGATTTCGCGCATCGCTGCCGTGCTTTCCACATCGGGGCAGGAGACGCGGATGAGATCGGCCCCGGCATCCTCGCAGCGGCGGATCTGGTCGATCGTCGCCCCGGCGTCGGAGGTCAGGGTGTTGGTCATGGTCTGCACCGTGATCGGGGCATCGCCGCCGACGGGTACATTGCCGACCATGATCTGGCGGCTCTTGCGGCGTTCGATATCGCGCCAGGGACGTATGGAAGACATGGCGCCCCCTATAGGCGCTTGCGGGCGTGGTTTGAAGCACGATTGCGCGGGCGGCGATAAGCCTTTCGGCTTTCGATGCAGGACCGGGGGCAGGTGGGCTTGCCATCGGTTTCGCGGCGGATATCGCCAGGGCCTTTTGCGGCCCAGGGATTTCGGGCATCAGGGCCGGCATGAAGGAAGAAGTCCTGAACGATGACAGCGGCGCGCACCTGCCCCTGCTGTTCGGCCGCGTGCTCGATGGCGAAGGCGGAGGCCGGCCGATCGACTGGGACGAAGTGCAGCGCTGGCACCCCACTGCCGCCGAACCGGTGCTGTGGATTCACCTGCTGCGCACGCACCTGGGCGTGCAGGAATGGCTGGAAGACTGGCTGGAACTGACCGAGCCGACCGCCGAACTGCTCACCAGCGACGCCACCCGGCCGCGTGCGTTCCGCGAGGGCCATTCGCTGGTCGCCACCTTGCGCGGCATCAACTTCAATCCGGGCGCGGAGCCGGAGGACATGGTCTCCATGCAGCTCTGGAGCGATGGCGTCCGCGTCGTCACCCTACGCCGCCTGCCGCTCCAGACCCCGCGCATCGTCTGCAACGAGATCGACAGCGGGATGGGGCCGAACGATGCCGGCGCGCTCGTCACCGCGCTGACCGAGCACATGATCGACCGCATGAGCCACTCGATCATCGACATGAACGACATGATCGACGAGCTGGAAGACGAGACGATCGGCAACGATACCGGGGAGATGCTGGACAAGATCGTGGCGGTTCGCCGCAACTGCCTGGCGCTCAAGCGGCACATGTCCCCCCAGCACGAGGCACTGACCAGCATCGCCAACAGCGCGCCTGCCTGGTTCGAGGAGCACGACCGGCGCGAGATCGCCGAGACCATCGCCCGGCTGCGCCGCCATCTCGACGATCTCGACATCAGCAAGGAAAGCGCCGTGGTCCTGCAGGACGATATCCGCGCCCGTGCCGCCGCCAATACGCAGAAGACGCAGTACCTGCTGACGATCGTGGCCGGAATCTTCCTGCCGCTCAGCTTCATCACCGGGCTGCTGGGCATCAACGTGGGTGACATTCCGCTGGCCGCGCCGGGCTCTCACGGGTTCTGGATCATCGTCCTGATGTGCCTGTGCATCTTTGCGGCGGAGATCATGGTGGCGCGCCGGCTCAAGTGGCTTTGAAGCGCGCCGGCCCTCACATCATGCGGGCGAACAGGAATTCCTCGTCGCGCTGCTCGCCGACCATGAAGTGGATGTCGGCAACCTTGCCGAAGCCGTAGCGGGCATAGAACTTCTGCGCGCCCTCGTTGCCGCTCCATACGGAGAGCTGCACTTCGTCGGCGGCGCGTTCCCGCGCGAGGTCGAGTGCCCAGTCCATCAGGCTGGCGCCGATGCCCCGCCCGGTGGCCTCGGGATCGGTATAGAGCTGCTTGAGTTCGATGACCGCGCCGCCGCGCGCATGTTCGGGCCAGCCGCAGTCCAGCACCATCTTGCAATAGCCCAGTAGCCGGTCTTCCTCGACCGCCAGCATGATACGCATCCCGGGATCGGCGATTTCCTTGGCGACTTTCGCCTCGCTGTGCGAATCCTCGAGGAAATTGGCGAGATCCTCGGGCGTGTACATGTGCCCGAACTTCACCACGAAGCTGCGCCTGCCGAGATCGGCGAGTGCGGCGGCATCCTCGGCGGTGGCGGGGCGCAGGTTCATCACAGTTCCTTGGTCATGCAGATCGAGAACGGATCGGGGCGGTAGCCTCCGAAAGGTTCGCATTCGGTGAAGCCGTTGGCGCGGTAGAGGCCGTGCGCGGCGTGGAAGGGTTCGGGGCGCCCGGTTTCCAGGCTGACGCGCGCATAGCCGCGCGCCCGGGCTTCGTCGAGAAGGCGCAGCAGGATCGCCTTGCCGGCGCCCCGGCCCCGATAATCGGGCGCGGCGCGCATCGACTTCAGCTCGCCGTGCCCCTCGCCGAGATGCTTGATCGCCCCGCATCCGGCCAGACGCTCGCCGTCCCATGCCGAGAAGAACGTCACGTCCGGCTGGCGCAGGCGTTCGGCGGGCATGGCGTGCACGCTTTCGGGCGGCGACCACTGGTGCATTTCATCGAGATGGAGCTGAAGCAGGCCGAGCACCTCGTGCCCGGTCAAGTCATCCTCGACGATGGTGAAATGGAGAGTCATTCGGGCGCTCCGGAGAACTTGTCAGCCTTGCGGCGGCCCATGCGCATGCCCGCTTCCAGTCGGGCGCGCAACTGGGTGTAATAGGCTTCGAGGAAAGCGCGCTCGTCGTTCCAGCCATCGTTCCGGCCGATCTTCTGCGCGATCGTCTGGTACACGCTTTCCATCGACTGCTGGCGATTCTCGCGCAGCACCCGTTCGAGTGCCTGAAGCTCGAATTCGCCGTAAACCGCCAGTTCCGCGTCCTCGAAGCGGTAGGCGCGGCGCGTGGCAACGGCAGGAAAGTCTTCGTCGCCGCGGGCCATGGGAGGGTTTGGCGCGGTCTCCAGTCCGACCGACAGCGCCGCCTCGAGCTTGCGGCGCGGCCGTTCGAGGACCCAGGTGCCGGCGATCACGTCCCCGGCGCGCAGGGCGTCGCGGTTGAACAGGGGGAACAGCAGGAACAGGGCGCACCACCCGGCGGCGGTGAACCAGCCCATGCTGCTTTCCACCCCGGCCTGCATGATGAAGATCACCGGCAGGAACAGTTCGATATCGCGCAGCAGGTTGCGGGCGATCACCATTTCCGCGGTCAACCGCCCGCCATCGCGCGCGGCGATCCTCATGCCGGCCAGGCGCTTGCCCGGTGTTGCCCCGCGCGGACCCAGCTCGAAAAACAGGAAATAGGCGTTCCGGAACAGGAACATGATGACGATCCAGACGATCACCAGGAACTGCAGGGCATGGCCCAGCGCGTTCTTCGATTCGAGCTGGCGGTCGAACGCGGTCATGCCGCCGGCAATGAAGATCAGCGCGGCCGTCGTGGCCGCGATCAGTACGGCGATGATGACGAGATCGAGGATCAGCGCGCCGGCCCGCGAACCCCGGCTGGCAACGGTGACCGGCACCGTTATGCCTTCCGGCGTCACCAGCATGCGTTCACGGGAGGATCGCCGGTGCGTGAAACGGGTGCGGGTCGCGGATGCGTTCATGCCGCGCGGACCTTGTCCCGATTGCCGCGGAAGGCGAAGAAATAGGCGCTCCACAGCGCCAGCATGAAGCCGCCGACGACGAAGCGGCCGAACGTCTGGTCGATGAGCTGGCGCGCAAAGCCTTCCAGCAGGGCGGCGACGATCAGCATCAGCACCACGCCGGTCATGACCAGCGCGGCACGGCGGCCGGCTTCGGCCGTGGCATGGAGGATCGGCCGATTGCCCGGAAAGGCGATGGCGCGTCCGATGTGCAGGCCCGCGGCGCCCGCCAGCAGGATCGCGAAAAGCTCGGTGGTGCCGTGGATGGCCAGCCATCCGGCGAAGTCGACCAGCAGCCCCGCACTGTTGTAGAGCCACAGCATCGCTCCCAGCGAGGCCAGATTCTGCACCAGCAGCAGCAGCGAGGGTATGCCGAAGGCGAAGCCCAGCGCGAAGGCGAGGATCGAGACTTGTGCGTTGTTGCTGAAAAGCTGGGCGGCGAACACGCTCATCCCCGGCTGGTCGGTATCGCCGAAGATCGTCTGTCGGAGCGCTTCCGGCGTGGCGCCGGGAACGCGATTGCCCGCCATGTCGCCCACGAGGATCTGGTACCAATCGGCATCGTGCGAGACGAGCAGCCAGCCCACGGCCGCGCCCGCGATCATGACCGCCAGGGCCACGAGCACGTCGATCCAGATCGCCCGCACGGCGGCGCTCCACCCGCCGCCGAGAAAGCCGCGCAGCCAATCCCATAGCGAACTGCGCGGACCGTAGACGACGAACCACGCGCGCTGCACCAGCGCTTCGAGGTAAGCCAGCGTGGCGGCATCGAGCGAGGTTTCGCGCGCGATGGAAAGGCTTGAGGCTACCGTGCGGTAAAGGCCGGGCAGCGCCAGCAGGTCTTCGTCGGAAAGGCGGCGCAAACGGCCTTTTTCCATGCGGGTGACGATCGCCTCCAGCCGCTGCCAGTCGGCCTCGCGCTCCAGCCGGAAGCGGTCGGACCGGAGCGCCGCGCTTTCGAGAGCGAAGATGGCGTTGTCGGGAAGAAGGGTGGCCGCGTTCATCCGATCGCTCCCGATCGCTTGATTTCCAGATAGGCGTCGATCAGCCGCGTGCCGATCGTGTGCCAGGGCGCCTCGAGCACATCGACGCCGAGTTGCTGGAGCCGCCGCGTGACCAGCGCGCGCTGGCGCAGCAGGGTATCGGCGGAGACCGCCATCGACAGCACTTCCATGTCCTCGGGCGGGGCATCGGAGATGGCCTCCAGTTCGTCATCGGCCATGGTCACGAACAGCACGACATGGCGGGAGACGAGGCGGCCAATCGATTCGATCATGAGCTGCGCGCTGGTGGGATCGGCGAATTCGGAGAATACCACGATCAGCGAACGACGTTGCAGCCGCGAAGCCAGCGTCGCCAGCGCGAGCGTGAAGTTGGGCTCTTCCGACCGATATTCGAGGCCGGCGGCCGCCCGCTGGAGGCGGTGGAAATCGCGCGAGGCAGAAACGAAGGGCGTCGCCACTTCGGGGCGCGATGCAAAGCCGAACAGCGAGACGCGGTCTCCGCCCTTCAGTGCGACATAAGCGGCGGCCAGCGCCGCCGAGACCGCGCGGTCGAGCCGGGGCATGCCCTGGATCGGCTCGCACATCGCCTGCCCGCAATCGAAGGCGAAGACGATCTGGTTGTTGCGCTCGGTCTCGTACTCCTTGGCATAGAGATGGACGTGACGGGCCGAGCTTTTCCAGTCGATCCGGCGGCGGTCCATGCCCGGCTGGTATTCCGCCAGCGATTCGAACTGCGTGCCTTCGCCCCGGATGCGGCGGGCGATCAGGCCGAACTGCGCGTCCTTCAGGAAAGTCTGCAAGGCGGGCGAGCGCACGGCCTCGATGTTGGGCCAGACGCGCACGTCCTTGCCGACCGCGCCCCGGAATTGCCGTGCGCCAAGGCCGAGCGGCCCGGTCCAGCGCAGCCAGGCCGTGGAAATCCGGCCGGTGCCGCGCCGCGAAGGGCGGAATGCGAAAGTGCCTTTCCAGGGGGCCTTTCCGGCCGGAACCGGCCGCTCCAGCGGAAACGCGGCGCGGCCGCCCGGCGCGAGGCGGGGATCGCATTCGAGCGCGAGCTCGGCCCGCGCGGCGCGGCGCGGAAGATCCGCCTCGGCGGTGAAGTGCGCGTCCTTGCCCACTTCGATATCGCCGGGGGCCGAGATCCGCAGGTCTTCCATCCCGCCGGCGAGCAGGCCGTCGATCAGGATCAGCACCAGCACCGCGAGGCCGAAGGCCGGCGCCACGACCCATGCCTCGGGCCGCGTCGCGCCGATCACCAGCGCCACCGGCGCGGCGAGCGCCAGCAGCACGGCGGCGCGTGCGGTCGGGACGAGAGGGGCGGAGCGCAGGCTCATCGGTTCAGCGTGGCGCCTCGGTCTGTTCGACGAGCTGTGCCACGAGCGCCTCGACCTGCTTGCCTTCGATCTCGGCGGCGGGGCTGAGCAGGAGGCGGTGGCGCAGCACGGCGGTGGCGAGCGCCTTCACATCGTCCGGCACCACGTAGTCCCGCCCGTCAAGCGCGGCACGGGCACGGGCCGCACCGGCCAGCAGGACGGCCGCTCGCGGGCTGGCGCCGCTGGCAAGGTCCGGGCTTTCGCGAGTGGCGCGAACGAGCCGCACGACATAGTCGGTCACGCTGTCGGCCAGCGTCACCGCCGCGACGGTGCGCGAGGCGGCTTCGAGGATGGCCGTGCTCGCCACCGCTTCCACGCCGCATTCGGCCGGACTGGGCGCACCGCGATTCTCGCCGAAGCGCGAGACGATCCGCAGCTCTTCCTCGAAGCTGGGGTAGCTCACGTTCAGCTTGAACAGGAAGCGGTCGAGCTGGGCTTCGGGCAGCGGATAGACGCCCTGGTTCTCGATCGGGTTCTGCGTGGCCACGACCATGAACTGCGCGGGCAGGGCATGGGGGGTGCCATCAAGCGTGACGCGGCGCTCCTGCATCGCTTCGAGCAGGGCGGCCTGCGTCTTGGGCGGCGTGCGGTTGATCTCGTCCGCGAGCAGCAGGTCGCAGAAGATCGGCCCGTGCGTCAGGGTGAACTGGCTGGTCTGGAAATTGAACAGGTTCGAGCCGAGGATATCGCCCGGCATCAGGTCCGGGGTGAACTGGATGCGGCCGAAGTCCAGCCCCAGCGTGGCGGCGAAGCACTGCGCGAGGAAGGTCTTGGCGGTTCCCGGAGGGCCTTCCAGCAGCACGTGCCCGCGTGCGAGGAGGGCGATCAGCAGGTGTTCGACGGTTTCGGCCTGCCCGACCACCGCCTTGGCGATCTGTTCGCGGATATCCCCGGCGAGCGCGGCGACATCGGCGAGGTCGAGACTGGGGGCATCGGTCATCGGGTCAGCATCCTTTCGAGCGCGTGGAGATCGCGCGCCGCCTTGACGAGATCGTGCGGTTTCCGCGCGCGCCGGAGGCGGGCGGAAATCGCGGAAAAGGGTTCGGCATCGGCCTTGCGAGAGGCCAGCGCGCGGTCGATCGCGGCGTCGGCTTCTTCGTCCGGCATCGAGCGGGGAAGGGCGAGGGCGCGCATCAGGCGTTCACGGCTGCGGTCCGCGTAAGGGGCGCCGATCAGGTGCAGGCGGCGCGAGCGGCGCACCAGTCCTGCGGAATTGGCGACCAGCGCGCGCTTGCCGAAGGCGATCGCCCGTTCGGCGGCGAGCGGCGGTCCAAAGCGCAGGAAGGCACGCCAGCCCAGAATCAGCGCGGCCATCAGCAGGCAGAGCGTGGCGGCGAGGAAGGGCGGGGTGAAGGCCAGCGTGAGCAGGTTCCGTGAACGACCGAAGCCGTTGAGCGTCATGTCGAACGTGATCGGATCGCCGGGCTTCACCTCCATCGCGCCGACGAGGGCCTCGGCCAGCCGGGCATTTTCGAAGCGGGCCATGCCGTAGTTGTCCAGCAGGTCCGGCTCGAACACGATCACCAGCGGATAGAGGTCTTCCTCTTCACCGGAATAGAGCACGCGGTCCTCGGCCATGGCCTCAAGGCGGGGGTAGGTTCCGCCGTCATCCATGAACCCGGCCAGTGTCTGTGTTTCGTCCGCATGGATCAGCCGCACCAGGCCCGTGCCAGCGCCGGACATGACGAACCGTGTTCGCGGCAATTTGCCGGAAAGGCCTGCCCCCTGCCAGCCCGCCGCTGTCATCGGCGAGACCTGGGCCGAGAGTTCGTCGAGGAAACCTTCCCAGCGCGGGGGCGCGATGCCCTGCAGGTTCACCCAACCGCGCTTCGCGCCTTTCTGGCGGCTGTCGGCCGGCAAGGCCAGCCACTTGGGCGTGATGACGAGAGTGGGGCCGACATAGCGCCGGGCTGCCACGATCCGGTTGATTTCCTTGCCGTCGGCCTGTGCGGGCGGGGTGAGCACCAGCAGGCCCGGCTTGTCGAGACCGCCACGGCTCTTGCCGAGCGTCACGGCATAGCCGCGTCTGTCCAGATAGCCGGCCAGCGCGGCATAGCCGTTGAGGCCGCGTCCTTCGGCATGGGCCTTTCCGTCGTTGCCGGATTCGAAGCCCGCGCCGGTGGCGATCATCCACAGAAGGGCGACGAAGAGTGCGGCGCCCACGACAACGATTCCCAGGACCGCCCAGCGCGAGAACGGGTTGGCGCCTACGGCTACGGGGGCGTTCTTCCCGCTCATGCGCGCAGTTCCACTTTGGCGAAACGGGCATAGGCCTCGCGCGCGGCGTTCCAGTCATCCTGGTCGAGATCGCGCAAGGCGAAGCGGCTGCGTTCGACGCGCGCGGCGATGGTGGCGAACGTCTCGCGCCCGTTTGGCGGGAGCATCGGCAAGGAGGATATTTCGCGAGCGGTGGTGGCCGGGTGCAGCCAATCCGGCCGGGCGTCGCGAATCTGGCCGACGCTGCGTTTCAGCAGCAGGTGGACCGCGGCGGCAAAGCGGCCCTCGGCGGCGAGACGGTCGGCATCGCCGAGCAGTGCCAGCGCCTCCGCTTCGGCGGGCGCCCAGCTTTCCTCGGGCGCTTCGGCGGGACGGCTAAGCCAGGTTTCGATCAGCGGGCGGAAGATGCGCCAGAGCACGAAGAGAACGAGCACGATCGCCAAGGCGATAAGCACTTTCTCGAATACCGGCCACGACATGCCGAGCAGCTTGCCGATCGGTGCGAAGATGCTTTCCAGCACTTCGCCCAGCTTGCGCAGCCAGTCCGGAATTTGCGGGTTTGCGGGAGGCTTGACCCGGGCAAGCGGCGCGAACTGGATATCGCCGACGCTGCGCACGGCTTCCCAGTCGCTCGCCGCGTCGCGGCTTGCGGTCGTACCCGCCATCTGACCCCCACCAGCCATACCCGGCGATGATTGGCATGGGGGTATCAGCTGTGCAACCCGTTGTGGAAATTAGATGACTTATCCCCGCGCACGCGCCTGCCGGTAAGTGCCGAGCGGGCGGACATACTTGCAGTGGAATGCCAGTTCCTGGAGCGCCATGTCGATGCGCGGCTCTCCGGGGGCGCCCTCGATATCGGCATAGAACGTCGTCGCCGCGAAGCTGGCGCCGATCTGGTAGCTTTCCAGCTTGGTCATGTTGACGCCGTTGGTCGCGAATCCGCCGAGCGCCTTGTAGAGCGCGGCGGCGATGTTCTTCACTTCGAAGATGAAAGTGGTCATCGCCTTCTCTCCCTTCAGCGCGAAGGGATCGAGCGGTTCGCGGGCAAGCACGACGAAGCGCGTGGTGTTGTCCGCCGCGTCCTCGACGTTTTCCTCGACGATCTTGAGGTCGTAAAGTTCGGCGGCGAGCTTGGGCGCGATGGCGCAGGCGGCCATGTCGCCCTGTTCGCGCACGAAGGCGGCGGCACCTGCGGTATCGGCATAGGCCATCGGCACGATGCCCCGTTCACGCAAGTAACGGCGCGACTGGCCAAGGCCCTGCGGGTGGCTGTAGGCGGCCGAGAACGGTCCGTCGCCCAGCGCCATCAGCGCATGTTCGATTCTCATGAAATGCTCGCCGACGATCGACAGGCCGCTTTCGGGGAGCAGGAAGTGAATGTCCGCCACGCGGCCGTGCTGCGAGTTCTCGATCGGGATGATCGCCCGGTCCGCGCGCCCGTCCTTCACCGCATCGAGCGCGTCCTCGAATGAAAAACACGGCAGCGGCAGGCACTGGGGATCGTGTTCGAGCGCCGCCCGATGGGAGTTGCAGCCGGGCGCTCCCTGAAGCGCTACCGCGCGGGCGGGATCGGCCACGGCAGCCTCGGTCATGCGGGCGACAAGGTCGAGAGCGGGTTCGGGATAGGAATGCATAGCGCCCGCGCGATTAAGCCGCAAAGGCGATGTCCGCAATGGCTCTTGCACTAACCTGCTGGCAACTCTAGAGCCTGAGGCCAAAGAGGATGAGAAAAAACTCCACCCGTGGGGCAAGGGCAAACAACAAATGGATGATCGTTTCAACACCATTGCCGGCTGGGCTTTGTTCGCCGGTATCGTCGGTCTCGGTCTGACCAGCGTCAGCGCTCATTACTTCCGTGCGGACAAGCCGCATCGTCCCGAAACGATGGGTTATGCCATCGAAGGTGTGGAACAGGAAAGCGAAGCCGGCGGCGAAGCCCCTATCGCAACGCTCCTTGCCAGCGCCGATCCCGCCAAGGGACAGGCCACTTTTGCCAAGTGCGCCTCCTGCCACACGATCAACCAGGGCGGTGCCAACGGCATTGGTCCCAACCTTTATGGCGTGGTTGGCGAAGGCATCGGCCAGGGCGTGGCCGGGTTCGCCTTCTCCGATGCGCTTAAGGGCGTGGGCGGCAAGTGGGACTTCGACAAGCTGAACGAATGGCTGAAGAGCCCGAAGGCTTTCGCGCCCGGCACCAAGATGACGTTTGCAGGCCTGCCCAAGGGTGAAGACCGCGCCAACGTGATCGCCTATCTCAACGCGCAGGGTTCGAACCTGCCGCTGCCCGCAGCGCCCGCTGCCGGTGCGGCCCCGGCGGCCGATGCCGCCGCCGCTCCCGCGGAAGGTGCTGCGGCTCCGGCTGCCGAGGCAAGCGAAGCCCCCGCGCAGTAAGTCATTCCGGCTCAGGCCGGCAGAAAGCGGTCCGCGGGCGTCACCGAGTCGCCTTGCGGACCGTTTTCGTTATCTCGCGAGGCCCGCTTCGAAGCGATCGAGTTCCGCGCGGCCCCAGGCCCAGTCGCCAAGCGCGCTGGCGGCATTGATATGGCCGAGATCGCCTGCCTCCATCAGCGGACAGCTCCATTGGCCCGCCCTCAGCCGGGCATGTTCGAGCGTGCCGTAAGGATCGTTGGAACTGGCGATCAGCAGGCCGGGAAAACGCAGGGGCGCTTCCGGCGGATCGGCGAAACCGGCAGCCTCGGCGGGGAACGACGGGCCTTGCGGGTCCGGCAGCGCCACAAGGAAGGCGCCGCGCACGGTCAGGCTGGACCGGCGGCTCCAGTGCGCCACCAGCAGGCACGAGAGGCTGTGCGCAACCAGTACCGGAGGCTCCGCCGCGCGGGACACCGCGTGGTCGAGCGCTTCGATCCACTGGTCGAGGCGGGGCGCATCCCAGCTTTCCGGCGCAAAGCGGTGCATCCGGGAGTCTGCGCGCTCCCAGTGTGACTGCCAGTGCTCCGCGCCCGAACCGCCGATGCCGGGCAGGACCACGTAGCGCGTCATTCAGGCGTGTCCGCAGGCCCCTTGAAGCCCTTGGCGATCACGTACCACTCGGACGAACCCTTGCGGCTGGCGGGCGGCTTGGCATGCTTCACGCTGGTGAAGCGCTTTTTCAGGATGCCGAGCAGTTCGGTATCGGTGCCGCCCGCGAAGACCTTGGCAACGAACGTGCCGCCGGGCGCCAGATACTGGATCGCGAAGTCGGCGGCCGTCTCGACCAGGCCCATGGTGCGCAAGTGATCGGTCTGCTTGTGGCCCACGGTATTGGCGGCCATGTCCGAAAGCACGAGGTCGGGCGCGCCTTCCAGCGCGCCTTCCAGCGCGGCGGGGGCTTCGTCGGCCATGAAGTCCATCTCGAAGATGGTCACGCCCTCGATTGGGTCGGTAGGCAGCAGGTCGATGCCCACGACTTTGGCCTTGGGGCATTTCAGGCGCAGCACCTGGCTCCATCCGCCCGGCGCGATGCCCAGGTCGACCGCGCGGGTCACGCCCTTGAACAGGTCGAACTTCTCGTCGAGCTCCAGCAGCTTGTACGCGGCACGGCTGCGATAGCCGTCGGCCTTGGCCTGCTTGACGTAAGGATCGTTGATCTGGCGCGTGAGCCAGCGCGCAGAGCTGGTCGTGCGCTTCTTGGCGGTGCGAAGCCGCTCGTTGGGGTCGCGTCCGGAACGGCTCATGGCCGGTTCTCCAATTGGTGTGAGTGCCCGGCGGGAGCCAGGGTCTTGCTGGCCGAATGCGAAGCGATGAGGCTGCGCAGGATGCCTTCGCGGATACCGCGATCGGCCACCCCGAGGCGGGCGGCGGGCCAGAGGTCGAGAATCGATTCGAGGATCGCGCAACCGGCAACCACGAGATCGGCGCGCTCACGGCCGATGCAGTTCACCTCGCGCCGTTCCTCGATCGACATCGAGGAAAGCCGCGAGCTGATCTCGCGCATCGATTCGGCGGGAACGATCAGCCCGTCGACCATGCGGCGGTCATACTGCGGCAGTTCGAGGTGCAGGCTGGCGAGCGTGGTTACCGTGCCGCTGGTGCCGAGCAGGCGCAGCGGGCCGGTCTGCGCCGCGCCTTCGCGCGCCGGGGAGACGCGCTTGGCGAAGTCGGCGAAACTGTCGGACACGAGGCCATGCATGATCCGGTAGCGTTCCAGGCGCTCTTCCAGCGTGGTGCCTTCAGGGCCGCAGCTCTCGGTGAGCGAGACCACGCCCCAGGGCACCGATTGCCAATCGAGGATGCGGGGCACGGTCCCGGTGCTTTCGATCAGGACGAGTTCGGTGGAACCGCCGCCGATATCGAAAATCATCGCCGGGCCGAAACCTTCCTCCAGCAGGACGTGGCAGCCGAGCACGGCCAGCCGCGCTTCCTCGCGGGCGCTGATGATGTCGAGCGCGATGCCGGTTTCCTGCCGCACGCGTTCGATGAATTCCGGCCCGTTCTCCGCACGGCGGCAGGCTTCGGTGGCCACCGAACGGGCGAGATAGACGTTGCGCCGCATCAACTTGTCGGCGCAGACGCGCAATGCCGCCAGCGTGCGGTCCATCGCCGCTTCGGACAGTCGCCCGGACTGGGCCAGGCCTTCACCCAGCCGCACGACGCGGCTGAACGCGTCGATCACCGTGAAATTCTCGCCCGAAGGACGCGCGATCAGCAGCCGGCAGTTGTTGGTGCCGAGGTCGATCGCCGCATAGGATTGCCGGTACGGCGTCCGCAGCGATTGCCCCGGCGCGACCGGGGAGAAACGGGCGATGGCGGGTTTCGGATCGGCGGCGGCGGCCGGTTCGATCTGGAGTTCCGGTGCGGGGCTGGACGCGGTTCCGGCCGCCTTGGCGCGGGCAACGGGCGCGCGCCCGCTCTTGCCCCGGCGAGACGAGGATTTTCGCGAACCTTTCTGACGCGGACTTCCCGGCCGCGATTGCGACTGGCGGGGTGACGACTGCGCGTCGGAATTCGTTTCTTCGCGCGGCGCTCCGCCTGCCTCGGCGGCGCTGCCCGGAGGGCGCGCCTTGGCCGTGCCGGGTCCGGAGGAGCGTGACTTGCCCTTCCTCGCCTTGCGCCGCCTTCCCGGGCGGCCCGACACATCGACTCTTGCTGCCGGCGGATCTTGCTCCGCCATGATATGTAATCTCGTTCGAATAAATCTTACCGCCAGCGGCGGATACCTGACGCGATGCTAACGCCCCCCGGGCAAAGGGGCAACCCTGACTGCAAAAAGGTGGCTTGACGCGAATCACGACCCCGACTAGAGGGGCGCCTCCCGATGCCCCGTCGTCTAATGGTAAGACTACGGATTCTGATTCCGTCTATCGAGGTTCGAATCCTCGCGGGGCATCCAATTTTCCCTAAATCGCTGATTTTGCTGCCCGCCGGGTGATCCGGTGGCCGGTGCGCGATTGCGCGCGATGCCTGTGCGGTATCGTGCCGATGGCCCGGCGCAGCGTCTATTTCATCCATTCCCTGCGCCACACGCCGCGGCTGGCGCGGCGGGCTTCGGTTCCGCAGTGCTCGCACGTGCCGGTATAGTGCTGGCCGTCCCAGTGAACCTTGTCACGGGCGGGGCGATGGCGATTGAGTTTGCACAGGATGGCTTGCGGCAGCAGCGGGGGCATCGTGAATACTCACATAGGGGGAATGCTGAAAAAGTGGCGTTTGCATAATTGCAACGCAGCGCAGCGCACCCCTGCCTGTTCGTGCGAAGTTCTTGAAATACAGCCCTTTGGACTTCGCTGCAATGCGGAAATTGTGGCAAGAATCTGGCGGGTTTATTACAGGCGCGGTTGTGCGAATTTATCCGAAAGGGTGCGGAAGATTAAATGCACGACTTGATCGGTTTTGCTATCGACCGACGATCAACATGATGAAATTTCGCGACAATCTGAGCCCGTTGTGCATTTCGAGCGACGGAGCGTCCGTGCGGCCGGGTTTTTTCGCGCTCAAACGAAAAATGGGCGGCCCGTAACAAGGCAGGGCCGCCCGAAGTCGGGGAGAAGCGGTTCGCACCGCCCGCAAGGTGTGGGGTGGCGGTGCGCGACCGGCAGGGGTTCCATCGCCTCTGCGGCGCCGAATCGCATTGATCGCCGTCAAATGCGGAGCCTGCCCTTAAATTTAATTCGCGGCGGCCGTTCAGCGTCCGCATGGATTCCCGCCGCTTCAAGCCGACGCCGATCTTCCGCGAACGCCGGATCGGGCAATGCGCACACATCACGCTGGCCGATTCGGCGGGGCGCGCGATCGATATCATCGTGCGCGACGTATCCTCGCACGGGTTCAGTGCCGCTGCTGCAGGCGCGCCGCCGCCACGCAACGAGGTGGTGTGCGCGGTGATGGAGGACGGGCGGGAACTGTGGGGGCTGGTGCGCTGGACGGACGGAAACCTGTTCGGCGTCGAGTTTGATACGCGCGCCCGCGAATCCGTCACACCGCCGAACTGAAACGCCGCAGCGAATCCTTGCGATATGGGTCGAACCGCGCGGCGATCGAGCGGGCGTAGGGCAGGCCGCCGGGGAGGATCACCAGGTCATTGCCATCGGGCTCGCACAGGCTGGCGTCGAAATAGGGCAGCAGCAGCGGCCATGC
Organism: Novosphingobium sp. TK71; assembly: GCF_055361505.1. Classification (NCBI taxonomy): domain Bacteria; kingdom Pseudomonadati; phylum Pseudomonadota; class Alphaproteobacteria; order Sphingomonadales; family Sphingomonadaceae; genus Novosphingobium; species Novosphingobium sp. TK71. The sequence goes on along the minus strand of NZ_CM143962.1, from coordinate 2,566,244 downwards.
CTCGCACTGAAGGTCTGCATCGATGCGCGACCGCCCCCGGCACAGCAGCGATTCGATGACGGCACTGCGCCTGCGATCCTCGGCGGTGCGGCGGATGCCGCGGTTGGCTGTTAGCCGCTCCTCGGAAAGCATCATGCGATAGCGACCGGTGTTCTTCTCGTTCTGGGCAAGGAGTCCCGGAAAACCGCTGATCGCCGAAGCGCCGAGGCCGAGCAGGACCGGCGCGCGGTCCTCGGTGAAGCCCTGGAAGTTGCGGCGCAGCTGCCCGGCAAGCGCGGCCTGCGCGATGGCGTCTCCCGGCAGGGCGAAGTGATCGAAACCGATGGGAACGTAGCCAGCCTCGACCAGTCTCGCATGGCCTCGTGCGGCCATCGTGAACCGAGCCTCGGCGTCAGGCAGGGCGCTTGCGTCGATCCGCCGCTGGCGAGGGATCAGGTGCGGGACGTGCGCGTAGCCGAACAGCGCGATTCGTTCCGCGCCGAGCGCCACCGTGCGCTCCAGCGAATCGTCGAGCTGCGCCATCGTCTGGCCGGGCAATCCGTACATCAGGTCGAAATTGAGCGAAAGGATACCGGCCCGGCGCAGCAGGGCGACCGTCTCCTCGATCATCCACGAGGGCTGGATGCGGCCGATCGCCTGCTGGAGGGGCGGCGCGAAAGTCTGCACGCCCAGGCTGGCGCGGCTGATGCCGACCGCGCCGATCACCGAGGCCCAGTCCGCCGTCATCGTGCGCGGGTCGAGTTCGATCGACATGACCGGGCGCGAGGCGGAGAACTGCAGGGTCAGGGCATCGACCAGCCGGACGAAGTCCACCGGCGAGATGCCGTTGGGGCTGCCGCCGCCGAAAGAGATGCGCGTGATGCGCGCGCTTGCCGGCAGCCGCTCCGCCATGAGGCCGATCTCGCGGTGAAGCGCATCGAGATAGCCCGAGACCCGATCGGTGCGGTTGGCGGCGCTGGTATTGCACCCGCAGTACCAGCAGATCTTCTCGCAGAAGGGGATGTGGACGTAGAGGGAAACGTCGCCGTCCACGCCTTCGAGTGCCTGCACCAGTTCGGGCGTGCCGACGCTCTCGTCGAATTCGGCGGCCGTCGGGAAGCTGGTGTAGCGGGGAACGGGGATCGCGAGCAGATCGGGGTGATAGGTCCACATGCACGCAGGATCGCGCAGCGCGCAGCGGCCGTCATTGCGATCGATCAACCGGAGGAAAATCGCGGAATTTCGCCGAATTTGCGCGCGATCAATTCCCTTGGCGATGGATGCGGCCACACGGTCGCTGCTGCCGCTCAAGAGGGGGGACCCGCACGGTGCGGCCCCGGCGGCGCAGGAAAGACCGATCATGCGTAGACTGACCATGCTGGCGGCGACTGCTTTCGCCGCCGCCACCGCGATCGCCACCCCGGCCATGGCCGGAAGCCCGGACGGCAAGTGGCAGGTCAAGGTGCTCGGCACCGCAGTGCTTCCCGATGGCAAGATCGACAAGATCAAGTCGATCGACACCGATACCACGCTGGGCGGCACGCTTGCCGCGCTGGATACGGTGGGCACCAGGGCGAACGACAATGTGGTGCCGACACTCGCTGTTGAATATTTCTTCAACCGCAACTTCTCGGTCGAGACGATCTGCTGCTTCACCCAGCATCACGTGAGCGGCACGGGCGACGTTGCCGGAGCGGGGCTGGTGGATCATGTGCTGATCCTGCCGGCCACGGTAACCGCCAAGGCGCATCTCGACACCGGCACCCCGTTCAAGCCCTATGTCGGCGCGGGTCCGGCATGGTTCTTCGTGTTCGACGAGAAGCCGGGAGAAACGGCCCGTGCGCTGGGGGTCGACAAGGTGAAGATGTCGAACAAGCTCGGTTTCGCGCTTCAGGGAGGCGTGGATATCGCGATCAACGACAAGGGGCTCGGCCTTTCGCTTGACGCCAAGAAATACTGGGTGAAGCCAACCGCGTCGTTCTACGAGGACGGGGACCTGGCGCTGAGGACCCGCCACGATCTCGACCCGTGGGTGCTGAGCGCAGGCGTATCCTATCGCTTTTGAGCAGGGCGCGCGGATGCGGAAGAAGGGGAGCTTCGGCTCCCCTTTTTTCGTGGGCACTTGACCTGTGCGAATGACTCCATAACATAGTATATAACGCGATATGGAGTTTATTGTGATCGACGCTATCGCCGACAAGGGCGGGATTCTTCTGGGCAGCCGGCTGAAGCGGCTGGCGGAGCGGCTTCAGGGCGATGCCGCGCAGATCATCCAGGCCACCGGCCTATCGGTGCAGCCTGCGCAGATTCCCCTGCTTACCGCGCTTGACGGCCGTGAACTGACCGTGGGGCAACTGGCCGAGGCCGTGGGATCGAGCCAGCCGGGCGTCACGCGCGCGATCGGCCAGCTCGCGGCGCTCGGGCTGGTGCAGGCGGTGCAGGGCAGCGATCTCAGGCAGCGCCATCTCTCGCTGACGCCGGAAGGCCGGGCGGTGATGGCGCGCGTGAAGATGCATGTCTGGCCGGGGGTTGGCCTTGCGGTGGATGAGATGAGCGGGGGTGAAACCGGACGATTGCTTGAACTGGTGGGCCGGATCGAGACCGCGCTCGACCAGTCCTCGATGGTGGAACGTTATGAACGGCTGAAGCCGGAGGTTCTGCGTATCCGTGAATTCAGCGATGATCTGGCGCGGGATTTCCACGATATCAACGCCGAGTGGATCGAGGCGATGTTCACGCTGGAACCGACGGATCGAGAGGTGCTGGAAAATCCGCGCGCCCGCATCGTCGAACAGGGCGGGACGATCCTCTTCGTGGAGGCACAGGGAATCGGGATCGTCGGAACCTGCGCCTTGCAGAAGACCGGGGATCGCGCCTTCGAACTGACCAAGATGGGCGTTCGCGCCTCTGCGCGGGGCCTGAAGGCGGGTGAGTTCCTGCTCTCGGCGATGATCGCGCGCGCGCGGGAGATGGGCGCCGAGCCGCTTTACCTGCTGACCAACAAGCGCTGCGAGGCTGCGATCCATCTCTACGAAAAGCTCGGCTTCCTGCACGATGCCGGGATCATGGCGCGATACGGCGCCCGATACGAGCGGTGCGACGTGGCCATGATACACATGGGTTGAGCCGTTCCGTCATCTGGCGTTCAGCTTGGCCAAGGCAGCTTCGGGCTTCGCGAAAGGGTCGAGTCACAGGAGTAATTCCCCCATGCGAACGATGAGAATGCCTTCGAGGAAGTATCTTTTCGGTGCCGCTGCGCTTGCCCTCCTCGGGGCGGGAGTGGCGGAGGCGGCCACGGCCGGGCTCCATACGATGAAGGTGGATGCGCCGGACGGCTCGGTGGTCCACGTCCGCTACACCGGCGATGTCGCCCCGCGGGTAGAGATCGTTCCCGCTGATGTCCGGGCAGCCTCCGCACGGCAGGACGGCGATATTCCTGCCATGGTCGATCCTTTCTCGCAGATGGAGCAGATTTCCGCGATCATGGATGCGCGGATGAACGCCATGATGCAGCAGGCCGCGCTCATGCAGCAACATGGCGCGCAGATGCAGCAGCAGGCGGTCGCCACCGGCAATGCCCAAGGCGTTCCGCGCCTCCTGACAGCGGGGAACACCCCCCAGGGCATGCATGTGACGTATTACTCCTCGTCTACGGACGGCAATGGCTGCACGCGCTCGGTTTCCTATAGCTCGGACGGTTCGGGCGCGGATCCGCAGATGACGCAGGCGGCCTCCGACGGATGCGACGCCGCCCGCCCCGGCGACCGCGCGATCCCTGCCAAGGCCGAGAAGCCGGTGGAACAGCAGCAGGATCTGCCGGGTAGAAAGGTCTGACACGAAACGGTTTCCCGGTCTTCGCGCACCCCCCCTTTTTTGCGAAGGCCGGATGAAGGAACGGCGCCGCGCCCCCCTGCGGCGCCGTTCCATTTATCCCGGTAGCCCGATCAGCGCGCGGCCCCTGAAGCCTTCCCGCGCCGAGCCCGTCACTTCCAGTGTCATCGCCTTGAGCCGCTCGGCGCCATTGTCGCCGAACACCATGTCGCGCGCGATGTCTCGCGATTGCGCCCAGGGGCGGACCGAACGCGTATAGGCAGGCTGCCGGTAAACGGCATCGCACGCGTCGGCGGGCAGCGCGAGCTGGGAGGTCAGCCGCGCGAACTTGCCGGCGGTGGCGACGTCCAGGCTTGCGAAGGCTTCGAAATGGATGTGCGGGAAGCGGCCCATGTAACAGCCGGGAACGATCGTGCTGAACCGCACCAGTCCATCGGCGTCCGCGACCTGGAGGCCGCGCAGCCAGGACCGTTCCGGCTGGTCGTAGAGCGAGTACTCCCCGGCGGGATCGCAGTGCCAGAGGTATACGGCATAGCCCGCCAGCGGCGCGCAGCCCGTGTTGACGTCCACCAGCCGCAGCGTGAGTTCGAGCGGGACGCCTGCCACGTCGTGACCGCCACCGATATCGCCGCGAATATCCTGCCGTCGCAGGCCTGACTGGCCGAGCACGTTGGAGATCGCCCCGCGCGCGCCGTTCGAACCGTCGGCGGGATAGGGGCCCTGCGTTTCGCGGGCGAAGGACACGCAGCGATTGCCGTCCGGCGCGGTGGCGGTGACGACGGGGCCGTTGTCCATGTGTGGAGGTGGTCCGCCGGGATGGCCGCCCGGACCGATGCTGCCCGGACCCATGCTGCCCAAGTCCCCCGGAGGCGGTCCGAACCGTCCGTCCGGCGGAGGAGGGCCGCCGGGGCCGTCCCAGCCTGCCGGGGATGCGCATCCGGCAAGCGCGGCTACCCCGCCTCCGATACCGACCATCGCGCCAAGCGAAAGCATTCGGCGGCGGTCGATGTTCATGCGCTCGATCCGCGTCAGGTCGGCGTGGAGGCCTTCCCGTTCCTGTCTGTCCATGCGTTCTTCTTCTGCTGGAAACCCATGTCGCACCATGGGCATTCCTAGCAGCGGGGCGTGCAGGAGCGCCGTCGCAAATTGTCGCGGATCGTAACCGGGTGGATGCCGGACGCCGGCGTCACTTCAGGGTTTCGAGGTAGTCTATGACTTCCTTGCGCTTTTCCGGGTTCGGCACGCCGATCACCATCTTCGTGCCCGGCACCATCTTCATCGGCCCCTGCAGCCAGGTGTCGAGCGACTGGCGATCCCAGGTCACGCCGGAGTTCTTCAGGGCGGGGCTGAAGTTGTAGCCCGGAACGTCGCCCGCCCTGGTCCCGACGATGCCGAACAGCGAGGGGCCGACCCCGTTCTTGCCCGGCTCCACCGAATGGCACGAACGGCAGGTCGCGAAGGCCGCAGGAGGCTGGGATGTGGGCGCCGAGGCGGAAGCCGGGGCCGATGTAGAAGCCGGGACGGCAGCAGCCGGCGAAGTTTCTTCGGCAGGTTCCGCGGCCTTGCCCTGTTCGCCGCCCGAACCGCCGCAACCGCCCAGCATGGCAAGCGGCACCGCAAGGGGCAGCGCAAGGGCAAGGGGGAGGGCCCTGAACTTCATGCATTCTCTCCTGTGGGACGGTTTCTTTTCAAGGTCATGGGTCTCGAATATTCTATTTTATAGCAATTCATCGAGACTTGAAGCGAATAGTGCTTTCGTCCCACAATTCCAGCGCCTATCGCCGGGCCGACAATGGCGACGCATCATCTTCCTTCGACTTTCCGGGCCGAACTGGCCGCAACCCTGCGCCTTGCGGGGCCGCTGGCGCTCGCCAACCTGCTGCAGATGGCGGTCTTCGCCACCGACGTTATCTTCGTGGCCCGTCTCGGCCAGCAATCGCTGGCGGCGTCCAGCCTTGCCATCGCCATCGTTGCGCTGATGATGATGGGGATCAACGGCGTGACCAGCGCCGTGGCGCCGCTGATTGCCGCCGAAATCGGCCGCCGCCGCCATGCCGTGCGCGAAGTGCGGCGCTCGGCACGCATGGCGCTGTGGGTGGCGGCGATGTTCAGCCTTGGCGCCATCGCCCTTTCGCACCTCGGCGAACTGCTGATGACGGCGACCGGGCAGGACCCCGAAGTCTCCGTCCTGTCGGCGGCGTTCCTCAAGGTCGTGTCGCTCGCGGTATTGCCGATGACGATCGCCAACGTCCTGCGCACTTTCGTTTCGGCGCTCGGGCGTCCGATCTTCGCGACGATGATAACGGCCCTTGCGATCGCCGTGAACGCAGCAGGGAACTACGTGCTGGTGTTCGGCCATTTCGGCTTTCCCGCGCTGGGCCTGACGGGCTCGGCGATCGCCAGCATCACCACCGCCTGCGCGACGGTGCTGGCGTATGTCGTCGCCATCCGCGCCGATCGGCGGTTGCGCCGTTATCACGTGCTGGGACGGCTGTGGCGGCCCGAATGGCAGCGACTGCGCCAGATCCTAGCGCTCGGCCTGCCGATCGCGGCCACCCTCATCGCCGAGGGCGGCCTGTTCAGCGGCGCGGCCTTCCTGATGGGCCGCATCGGCGAGGCGCAACTGGCCGCGCATACCGTGGCGCTTCAGATCGCCGCCTTCGCGTTCCAGGTGCCGTTCGGCGTGGGGCAGGCGGCGACGATCCGGGTCGGCTATCATTACGGCGCGGGCAATCGCGGCGGCGTGGGCCGGGCGGGCTGGGCGGCGATCACCGTCGCGATGATCTTCATGGTCATCTCCGCCTCGACGATGCTGCTGGCGCCGCGATTCATCCTCTCGGCCTATGTCGACGTGACGGCGCCGCAGAACGCCGTGCTCGTGCACTTTGCGCTCGATTTCCTGTTCGTGGCGGCGATATTTCAGCTTACCGACGGCCTGCAGGCCGTGGCGGCAGGCGCGCTGCGCGGCATCCAGGATACCCGCGTGCCGATGGCGATCGCCCTGTTCGGATACTGGGCGGCAGGCTTCGCCACTTCGGCGGTGCTGGGCCTCTACACCGGGCTGGAAGGCGTGGGTGTGTGGATCGGCCTCGCAGTGGGGCTGACGGTGGCCGCGGTCCTGCTGCTGGCGCGCTGGCACTGGCGCGACGAGTTCCATCTCGACCGGGTGTAACCGTCTCGTCTCATCCCGCGCCCATACCGGGTGAGAATTTTTTGGAGGCGACCTGCTTGACGGCGCCTGCGGCGGGAACCATATCCACGCCCGTTGGCACTCTCCAACCTTGAGTGCCAATCCAGTTTCTTGCCCTTTTAGTTCGTAGGGAGAATCCCATGACTTTCCGCCCGCTGCACGACCGTGTTCTCGTGCGCCGCGTCGAGGCCGAAGAAAAGACGGCCGGTGGCATCATCATCCCCGACAGCGCCAAGGAAAAGCCGGCTGAAGGCGAAATCGTCGCCGTCGGCACCGGCGCCCGCGCCGAAAACGGCACCATCACTCCGCTCGACGTTGCCGTCGGCGACCGCGTGCTGTTCGGCAAGTGGTCCGGCACCGAAGTCAAGGTCGGCGGTGAAGACCTGCTGATCATGAAGGAATCGGACATCCTCGGCGTTATCGGCTGAGCATTCTGATTTTCTGCATTTTTACAGATTTTCTATAAGGAATTCAAAATGGCAGCCAAGGACGTAAAGTTCGGCCGCGACGCGCGTGAACGCATTCTCGCCGGCGTCGACACCCTCGCCAACGCCGTCAAGGTGACCCTGGGCCCCAAGGGCCGCAACGTCGTGATCGAGAAGAGCTTCGGCGCTCCCCGCATCACCAAGGACGGTGTTTCGGTCGCCAAGGAAATCGAACTCAAGGACAAGTTCGAGAACATGGGCGCGCAGATGCTGCGCGAAGTGGCCTCGAAGGCTAACGACAAGGCCGGTGACGGCACCACCACCGCGACCGTTCTCGCCCAGGCGATCGTTCGCGAAGGCATGAAGTCGGTTGCCGCCGGCATCAACCCGATGGACCTGAAGCGCGGCATCGACCTCGCCGTCCTCAAGGTCGTCGAGAACCTCAAGAGCCGTTCGACCGCGGTTGCCGGTTCTTCGGAAATCGCCCAGGTCGGCATCATCTCGGCCAACGGCGACGTCGAAGTCGGCGAAAAGATTGCCGAAGCGATGGAAAAGGTCGGCAAGGAAGGCGTCATCACCGTTGAAGAGGCCAAGGGTCTCGAATTCGAACTCGATGTCGTCGAAGGCATGCAGTTCGACCGCGGCTACCTGTCGCCCTACTTCGTCACCAACCCCGAGAAGATGACGGTCGAGCTCGAAAACCCGTACATCCTCATCCACGAAAAGAAGCTGTCGTCGCTCCAGGCGCTGCTTCCGATCCTGGAAGCCGTGGTGCAGTCGGGCCGTCCGCTCCTCATCATCGCCGAAGACATCGAAGGCGAGGCCCTGGCCACGCTCGTCGTCAACAAGCTGCGTGGCGGCCTGAAGATCGCTGCCGTCAAGGCACCGGGCTTCGGCGATCGCCGCAAGGCCATGCTGGGCGACATCTCGACCCTGACCGCCGGTGAAATGATCTCCGAAGACCTCGGCATCAAGCTTGAGAGCGTCACGCTCGGCATGCTTGGCCAGGCCAAGAAGGTCACCATCGACAAGGACAACACCGTCATCGTCGACGGCGCCGGTTCGCATGACGAAATCAAGGCCCGCGTCGAGCAGATCCGCGCCCAGATCGAAGTCACCACCAGCGACTACGACCGCGAGAAGCTCCAGGAGCGTCTGGCCAAGCTTGCTGGCGGCGTGGCCGTCATCAAGGTCGGCGGCGCCACCGAAGTCGAAGTGAAGGAACGCAAGGACCGCGTCGACGACGCTCTCCACGCGACCCGCGCTGCGGTTGAAGAAGGCATCGTCCCCGGCGGCGGCACCGCGCTGCTTTACGCAACGCGCGCTCTCGACGGCCTGACCGGCGCCAACGAAGACCAGACCCGCGGCGTGGACATCGTCCGCAAGGCGATTTCGGCTCCGGTCAAGCAGATCGCTGAAAACGCCGGCAGCGACGGCGCCGTCGTCGCAGGCAAGCTGCTCGACCAGTCGGACGAAGGCATCGGCTTCAACGCCGCCACCGACGTCTACGAAAACCTGAAGGCCGCCGGCGTCATCGACCCGACCAAGGTCGTTCGCACCGCGCTGCAGGATGCGGCTTCGGTCGCCGGCCTGCTGATCACCACCGAAGCGGCGATCAGCGACAAGCCGGAAGACAAGGCCTCCATGCCGGCAATGCCCGACATGGGCGGCATGGGCGGCATGGGCGGCTTCTAAAGCGCTCACGTCACCGACGCGAATTGGGGCCGGAAGGAGCGATCCTTCCGGCCCTTTTTCGTTTTGCGATTCAAAACGGATGGATTCGTTCATCTGAGCGACAGGATTTTACGATTCCAAGCAATTGCCCGCATGGGTCATGCATTTCGTCGCGCGAGGCTGGCGTTTTATCTCGTTCGGCGTAACTCTCGGGAACATGTACAAGAACAGGGTGGGATCTGCATGATCGGGGCAGAGAAACTCCTCTCGCGGGGCGGCAATGCACCGCGACGCTTCCTTCAGGCCGCGGCCGCGATGGCGCTAGCCGCGTTTTCCTTGGCGCCTGCCCATGCGGGCTCCATCAACGATGTGCAGGATTCGTTCGATTCGGTCTTCGGCACCGAACAGCGTGCACCGCGAACCTATTCGAGCGATTTCGGCAAGCAACTGGCCGCCGTGGCGGAAGCCTCGCAGGGGCGTATCGGCGTTGCCGCGATGGACCTTTCCAGCGGCCGCATGGTGGACGTGCTGGGGAACCAGCGTTTCCCGATGGCCAGCACCAGCAAGATCGCCATCGCCGCGACGTTCCTCGAAGGCGTGGACAAGGGCAAGTGGACGCTTTCCAGCGAATTTCCGCTGATGGTGCCGGTGCCTTCCGCGCCGTTTTCCAGCGCGGTGGCGCCGGTCCGGGCCGGAACCTACATGAGCGCGCGCCAGCTTATCGAGCTGATGATCACCCGCTCCAACAACTACGCCACCGATGCCCTGCTCAAGGTGGTGGGCGGGCCTTCGGCGGTAAACGCCTGGGTGCGCCGCACGGGTATCGACGACTGGCACATCGACCGCGACATCGCGACGCTGGTGCGTGACGATGGCGCCATCGATCCGGCCAAGGTGGTGGACAAGCGCGACAGTGCCACCCCGATCGCCGTGGTCCAGCTGCTATCGGGAATCTACCAGGGCAAGTGGATGAGCCAGCAGGGCCGCGATGTGCTGCTGGGCGCGATGAGCCGCTGCGTGACCGGCAAGCGCCGCATTCGTGCCGGATTGCCGGCGGAAGTCTCGGTTTCGCACAAGACGGGTTCGCTCAACAACACGTCCAGCGATATCGGCATCATCGAGACGGCGGACGGCCACGCTTATGCCGTGGCGATCTACGTTACCGGGCAGGGCACGCGCCCGAACCGCGAAGCGCGCATCGCCAGCATCGCCCGCACCATCTACAACGGCTATCTGGCCGAAGCTCCGGGTTATCGCACCGCCGCGCGCTGACCGGGGGGCATGAAAAACCGGGGGGCATGAAAAAAGGCGCCGGAGACACTGTCTCCGGCGCCTTTTTCGTTGTCTGCCCGGCGGCTCAGTGCTGCGGGGTGTCGTGCGGCTGGCCTTCGGCGTCGGTCACGTCGGCAGCGGCCTTTTCGGCGTCTGCGGCGATATCGTCCGTGGTCTTTTCGGCCTGCTTCAGGGCGTCCTTGGCGGCGTCCTTGGTATCGTCGGCGGCATCGGAGGCCTTGGCGCCGAGATCGTTGACGGTGTCACCCACGTCTTCGGCGGCTTCCGAGAAGTCGCTCGCGGCCGAGGTTGCGGTGTCGGAGGCGGCGTCCTGCGTCTTTTCCGAGCAGGCGGCGAGCGACAGGGCCGCGGCGGCGGCAGTGGCGACGATAACGATCTTGCGCATAATTTCGGTATTCCCTCGTTTGCTGAAAAGACAAACCCCGTGAGCCCATCCGCGCAGATGCGGGCGGCTTCGCCCCGTGGGGAGCGAAACTAAGCCGGTCGCAAATGCGTTTCAAGCAGTCGCGGGCAAACGGCGGTGGAGCGAATTTGTTCCCGGCGATTTCACCCGTCTCGTCGCACTGGGCTGCTGACGGCCGGTGCCCACGCTGCTACGGATCGTGCCATGGATTCCAAGCAGCATCTCTATCTCGTCGACGGCTCGGCCTATATCTTCCGCGCCTATCACCGCCTGCCGCCCCTGACGAACCCCGAAGGGACGCCGGTCGGCGCGGTCTACGGCTACACGACGATGCTGTGGAAGCTGGCGGACGACCTCAACAAGGCCGACGGCCCGACCCACCTTGCGGTGATCCTTGATGCCGGAAGTCATTCGTTCCGCAACGACATCTACGAGGACTACAAGGCCAACCGGCCGCCGCCGCCGGAAGACCTGGTTCCGCAGTTCCCGCTGATCCGGGACGCGACACGCGCGTTCTCGCTCCCCTGCATCGAGGAAGCGGGCTTCGAGGCGGACGACCTCATCGCCTCCTACGCCCGCGCCGCCGCCGCGCAGGGCTGGGACGTGACGATCGTGTCCTCGGACAAGGACCTGATGCAGCTCGTCGGCAAATGCGGCATCGGCGGCGGCTGCGTAGACATGCTGGACACGATGAAGAACCAGCGGATCGACATTCCCGAAGTGGTCGAGAAGTTCGGCGTCCCGCCCGAGAAGGTGGGCGACGTGCTGGCGCTGATGGGCGACTCTGTCGATAACGTGCCCGGCGTTTTCGGCGTCGGCCCCAAGACCGCGTCCAAGCTGATCCAGGACTATGGCGATCTCGAATCCGCGCTCGCCGCCGCGCCGTCGATGAAGAAGTCCAAGCTGCAGGAACGCCTGATCGAACAGGCCGAGCAGGCGCGTCTGTCCAAGGTGCTGGTCACGTTGAAGGAAGACTGCACGCTGCCGATGGCGCTGGAGGACTTCAAGCTGGACGCGATCCCGCCGCAGCCGCTCGCCGATTTCCTCGGCAAGCACGGCTTCACCAGCCTGCTCAAGCGCCTTGGCGCGGGCAATGGCAGCCCGGAACGGGCAACGCAGCTTCATCCGGCCAAGCCCGTCACCGCGGGTAGCGGTCCCGGCGAAGGCGCTGCGCGTCAGCCGCTGCCGGAATGGCCGGCGGTGGACTATGCCGCCTACGAATGCGTGCAGACGGTCGAGGCGCTGGAGCGCTGGGTGGCGCGGGCGCTGGCTGCCCACGTGGTGGCGGTCGACACCGAGACCTCGATGCTGGATGCGATGAAGGCGGACCTTGCCGGCATCAGCCTCGCGCTCGGGCCGAACGATGCCTGTTACATTCCGCTGGGCCACGGCGGCACCGACATGTTCGCCGAGAAGCCGCAGCAGGTGCCGCTTCAGACCGCGCTGGCGCTGCTCAAGCCGCTGCTGGAAAGCGATGCGGTTCTCAAGGTCGGCCAGAACATCAAGTACGACCTCAACGTCCTGGCTCGCCACGGCATAGACGTGGCGCCGGTGGACGATACCATGATCGTCAGCTTCTGCCTCGACGCGGGCCGCCAGATCGAGGGTATCGGCGGCGGTCACGGCATGGACGAACTGTCCGAGCGCCACCTTTCGCACAAGACGATGGCGTTCAAGGACGTTTGCGGTACCGGCAAGAAGGCGATCCCCTTCGGCGAAGTCCCGCTCGACCGGGCCACGCCTTATGCGGCCGAGGATGCCGACGTCACCTGGCGGCTGCACAAGCTGCTCAAGCCGCGCTTGTCCGATGAGGGCGGCACGCGCATCTACGAGCGCGTGGACCGTCCGCTGATCCCCGTCGTGGCCCAGATGGAGCGCCATGGCATCAAGGTGGACCGGGAGAAGCTGGCCGGGCTCTCCAGCCAGTTCGCCGAGGCCATCGGCGCGCTGGAAGGCGAGATCCATGGCAAGGTCGGGCAGGAATTCACCATCGGCAGCCCCAAGCAGCTGGGCGACATCCTGTTCGAGAAGCTTGGCTACAAGGGCGGCAAGAAGGGCAAGAGCGGCCAGTATTCCACCGACCAGTCGGTGCTGGAAGGCCTCGCCTCGCAAGGCGCCGAAGTGGCGACCAAGGTGCTGGAATGGCGCCAGCTTTCCAAGCTGCGCTCCACTTATACCGAGGCGCTTCAGGCGGCGATCAACCCGAAGACCGGGCGTGTCCACACCAGCTACAGCCTTGTCGGCGCACAGACCGGGCGCCTGTCTTCCACCGATCCGAACCTCCAGAACATCCCGATCCGCACCGAGATCGGCCGCCAGATCCGCGACTGCTTCGTGGCCGAGCCGGGCCACGTCCTGCTCGCCGCGGACTATTCGCAGATCGAACTGCGCCTTGCCGCGCACATGGCCGACGTGCCGAGCCTGAAGGAAGCCTTCGCGCAGGGCGAGGATATCCACTCGCGCACGGCGATGGAGATGTTCGGCACGGTGGACCGAGATACGCGCGGACGCGCCAAGACGATCAACTTCGCAATTCTCTACGGCATCTCGCGCTGGGGCCTCGCCGGGCGTCTCGGTACCGAGGCCGACGAGGCGCAGGCGATGATCGATCGTTATTTCGAGCGTTTCCCGGGCATCCAGCGCTACATCGTCCACACGCTCGAACAGGTGCGCGAGCGCGGCTATTCGGAGACGCTGTTCGGCCGCAAGACCTGGTTCCCGCGCATCACCTCGAAGAACGGCGCCGAGCGTCAGGGCAGCGAGCGCGCGGCGATCAATGCGCCGATCCAGGGCACCAGCGCCGACATCATCAAGCGCGCCATGGTCCGCATGAACCCGGCGCTCGAAGCGGCGGGTCTCGGCCATGTCCGCATGTTGCTGCAGGTACACGACGAACTCGTGTTCGAACTGCCCGAAGCCGACGTGGCGGCCGCATCCGAGGTGATCCGCGCGGTCATGGCGGGCGCGGCCGAGCCATCGGTGTCGCTGGACGTGCCGCTGGGCGTCGAGATCGGCTCCGGCCTGAGCTGGGGCGCGGCACACTGAAGCCAGTTTCCCGTCGTCCCGGACCCGATCCGGGACGACGGGATTGGTCCGAATCCGGGGCATTTCTTTCTCCGACCTGCCCCGCAAGGCCGATGAACCGAGCGTGCGGATGAAACTGCTGCAGTGCAGCATCGTTTCATCACCATGATCCAGTTCATCGACAGCATCCTCGCCGGGTTGCCTTCGTGGGCCGAGCGGCCCCTCATGGCGGTTCTCGCGGCCATGCTCGGCCTGGCGTTGGCGCTGCTGGCCCATGCCGTGCTGTTCCGTATCCTGCACCGCATCACCAACCGGAGCGCGAGCGAGGCGGACGACATCGTCGTCAATCGCCTCAACCGGCCCACGCGCTGGGCGTTCCTCGCCATGGGCGTGGTTCTGGCCGCGCGGGAGACGCCTGCGCTGGAAGCGGTGTGGGAACGCTTCGCGCCGTTCGTCATGCCGCTGCTGACCGGCTGGGTCGCGGTGGCGGTGCTGCGGGCGTTCGTCGAAGCGATGATCGTGCGGGCGGACATTTCGGTAGAGAACAACCGCAACGCCCGCCGCCGCCGCACGCGGCTGGCGATCTTCAGCCGCATCGGCACGTTCCTGATCGTGTTCCTGACGGTTTCCGGGATGCTCGCCTCGGTGCCCGGGGTGCGCGAGATCGGCGTTACGCTGATGGCTTCCGCCGGGCTTGCGGCCCTCGCGGTTGGCGCGGCGGCGCAGCCTGCGCTGAAGGCCCTGATCGCGGGCTTCCAGATGGCGATGACCGAGCCGATCTCCATCGACGATGTCATCATCCTCGACGGGGAATGGGGCCGCATCGAGGATATCCGCACGACTTACGTGGTCGTCCGGCTGTGGGACGATCGCCGTCTGGTGGTGCCGTCCAACCGCTTTCTCGAAGATACCTTCCAGAACTGGACCAAGACCACCTCTCAGCTTCTCGGCACGGTGTTCCTCTACCTTGACCAGGGCACCGAGATCGGACCGATCCGAGAAGAATATACACGGCAGATCCAGGCCCACCGCCTCTGGGACAGGCGCGCGCAGATCCTTCAGGTGACCGACTGCAAGGACGATGCGATCGAGGTTCGCCTGCTGATGAGCGCGAAGGATGGCCCGACGCTGTTCGACCTGCGCTGCGAGATCCGGGAAAGCATGATGGACTGGATCAGACGCAGCCAGCCCGAGGCGCTGGTAAGGCGCCGCACGCTGCCGGTCGGCCCGGTGGAGATGGGGGCGACGGCGGGGCTGGCGGAACTGGTCGCGGCTTCGGCCAATGGCGAGGCCCGGCAGCCGAACTGACGGCGGCGGGCGATCGTCCCGCTAGCCCTCGCCCAGCAGGATTGTCTCGCCAAGGCCCATCGCCTCGCGAAAATCCCCGTCGTGGCTGACGCAGAGGATCGCGCCGTCATAGCCCCGCAACGCCTGCTCCAGCATCTCCACCGAAGCGAGGTCGAGATGGTTGGTCGGCTCGTCGAGGACGAGCAGCCACGGCACGTCCTTGCGCGTGAACAGGCAGGCCAACGCCAGCCGCATTCGCTCACCCCCTGAAAGGCCGGCGATCTCGCGCTGTGCCCAGGCATTGCGGAAACCGAAGCGGGCGAGCGCGGCATGGGCGGCGTGGCGGTCGGCATCGGGATTGAGGCGCAGGTAGGCATCGAGCACGGTACCGCCTTCGCCAAGAAGCGAGACGTGCTGGTCGAGCAGCGCGAAGCGGGCGGTATCGGCGCGGATGTCTCCCGCGTCGGGCCGGTCGATTCCGGCGAGTATGCGGATCAGGCTGGTCTTGCCCGAACCGTTGGGGCCGGAAATCGCGATCCGCTGCGGTCCGCGCAGCACAAGATCGAGCGGGCCGAACAGGCGCCGTCCGCCGCGCGTGCAGGCCAGACCGTGCGCCTCGATCAGGGTATGGCCCGAGGGCAGGTGACAGGGGGGCAGATCGATGTGGATGGGGGCGAGCACTTCCACGTCGCGCCGGGCCACATCCAGCCGTTCCTGCACCCGGCCGACGAGTTCGTCGCCCAGCTTGCGCTGGCGGCCGCCGCTCTCCTCGGCCCGCTGCCGCCGCGCGCCGAGCAGGATCTTCGGATCGCCGCCCCTTGCCGCATCCTTGCGGCCCTTGCTGTCGCGCCGGGCCTGTTTCTCGGCCTCCTGCTGCTTTTCACGGCGGGCGTGGCGCAGGGCGTCCTCGCTGCGTTCGAGCGCCGCTGACGCGCGGGCCCGTTCGGCGCTTCGCTGTTCGTCGAAGGCATCCCATCCGCCGCCGACCATGTGGATTCCCACCCCGGTCAGTTCGACGATACGATCCGCAAGGCGCAGCAGCTCGCGATCATGACTGGCGACAAGGGCGCCGCCGCTCCAGCCGTCAAGCAGGTCGGCCACGACCTTGCGCCCGGCCTCGTCAAGATTGTTGGTGGGTTCGTCGAGCAGCAGCACGTCCGGCTCGTCCATCAGAAGCCCGGTCAGCATCAGGCGGGTGCGCTGGCCGCCGCTGAAGCTGGCGAGGGTCCGCTGCGGATCGAGATCGGCGAAGCCGGCAAGCGCCGCGGCCTTTTCGAAGCGCTCGGCCAGGGTCCAGTCGGCGAGGTCGAAATCGCCGTCCTCGAACCGGCCCTCGGTGATGCGTTCGAGCCGGGCGAACTGTTCGGAAAGTCCCAGCGCCGCGGCCACGCTGGCATGTTCGTCCGGCGGAAGCTGGTGCAGCAGGCCCACGCGGCCCTGCTGCACGATCGTTCCTTCGGAGACCGGCACATCCCCGGCGATCGCGCGCAGCAGCGTGCTCTTGCCCGCGCCGTTGCGGCCGACGAGGCCCAGCGTTTCGCGGCCGAGCGAGAAAGTGAGGTCAGTGAAGAGGGGAGTACCGTCGGGGGCCGAGCAGGCCACGCGGTCAATTGTCAGGAATGTCATGCGAACACCGGCAGATAGCGTTTGGGAAAAACGGGCTATGTGCTCAGTTGTCCATCGATCCATTCCCTTGCTTGCGGGCTACCCTTTAGCCGAACCGCCCCGGTGGAGCAAGTCAGCCGCCTTTCGGGCAGATCGGGGTGATCTGGAATATCTGGTTCCAGTTCTTGCCGGTCACCAGCACGCGCCGCGCTGCGGCGTCCCAGGCGATGCCGTTCAGCACGGCGTCCACGCCCGCGCCGCCAGCCTGTTCGCGCAGCCCCGTCAGGTCCAGCCAGGACGATACCTTGCCGGTCCGGGGATCGATCCGGGCGATGCGGTCGGTCATCCAGACATTGGCCCAGATCTCGCCGTCGATCCATTCGAGTTCGTTGAGATTTTCCACCGGCCGGCCATCTGCGGTAACGGCAAGGCTGCCGGTCTGGCGCATCGTTGCCGGATCGCGCAGGCGCAGGCTGGCGGAGCCGTCGCTCTGGTAGATCGTGTTCCCGCTGCGGGTCATGGCCCAGCCTTCACCCTCGTAGGAGAATGTTCCCAGCAGCTTCAGCGACTTGCGGTCCCAGCGATAGCCGATGCGGTCCCGCCAGGTGAGGCTGATGAGCTGGTCCTTCCAGTCCACCAGGCCTTCGCCGAAGACGGAAGGATCGACCTCGGCCTCCCTCACCGGATCGAGCGTTTCCAGCTTGCGGACGACGATGCGGGAATCGCCCTTCTGGCCGGTGCTTTCATAAAGCAGGCCCTGATCGAACAGGAGGCCTTCGGTGAAGGCGCCGGTATCGTGGGGAAAGGCATTGTCGATGCGGTAGGTGCAGACCGGCACGTCCTTCGCCTGCACGGCAGGGGCAGCGGTGAGGGCGAGTGCAGCGGCGAGCAGGGCGCGGACGGGAGAATTCATGCGATGCAGGTGCCGCAAGGGCGCGGCCTCCGCAAGGGGCGATGGGGTTGGGAGGATGCCGTCGTCCCGGACCGGGTCCGGGACGACGGCATCGCTCAATCGCCGTGCTTCTTTTCGCGGCGGGATTCGACCATGCCGGGGGCGATGAAGCCGATCGGGATCACTTCCATGGCCCGCTTCTTGAGTTCGCCCTTCATGCGCTCGTACTCGGCCTCCATTTCCTCGGTCACGGTGGCGCGGCTGTCTTCGAGGGCGTCCTCGAAGTCCTCGCGGCGGACCTGCTCCACTTCGGCTCCGCGCTTGCGGATGGCGATGAGGCCGGCACGGCGTACCACGTCCTCGAGATCGGCGCCGGTGAAGCGCTCGGTCCGCGCGGCGATGTCATGCAGGGAGACGTCGTCCGCCAGCGGCATCCTGCCGGTGTGGATGCCGAGGATATGCTCGCGCCCGGCCTCGTCCGGGGTGCCGACATAGACCAGTTCGTCGAAGCGGCCCGGCCGCAGCAGCGCCGGATCGACAAGGGCCGGGCGGTTGGTGGCGCCGATCAGCACGACCGATTGCAATTCCTCCATCCCGTCCATCTCGGCGAGGATCGTGTTGACCACGCGCGAGGTGACTTGCGGTTCGCCGCCACCGCCGCCCATGCCGCGTGCGGGCACGAGGCTGTCGATCTCGTCGATGAAGATCACGCAGGGCGCGACCTGGCGGGCGCGGGCGAAGAGGCGGGCGATCTGCTGCTCGCTCTCGCCGTACCACTTCGAGAGGAGGTCGGACGATTTGATCGAGATGAAGTTGGCCTCGGCCTCCTTGGCAACGGCCTTGGCGAGCAGCGTCTTGCCGGTGCCGGGCGGGCCGTAGAGGAGGAAGCCCTTGGCCGGACGGATACCCAGCTTGTGGAAGGCTTCGGGCGTCTTGAGCGGAAGCTCGACGCCTTCCTTGAGCTTGAGTTGCGCTTCGTCCAGTCCGCCGATGTCGGCCCAGCCGATATTGGGAACCTGCACCATGACCTCGCGCATGGCCGAAGGCTGGACGCGCTTGAGCGCGGCCACGAAGTCCTCGCGGATCACTTGCAGGTCTTCCAGCACTTCGGGCGGGATGGTGCGGGCCTCGAGGTCGAGCCGGGGCATGATCCGGCGCACCGCCTCGATCGCCGCTTCGCGGGCAAGTGCGGCCAGGTCGGCCCCGACGAAGCCGTGCGTGGTGCGGGCAAGCTCGCCCAGGTCCACCTTGTCGCCCAGCGGCATGCCGCGCGTGTGGATGCCGATGATCTCGCGGCGGCCGGCCTCGTCAGGGACGCCGATCACGATTTCGCGGTCGAAGCGGCCGGGACGGCGCAGTGCCTCGTCGATGGCATCGGGCCGGTTGGTGGCGGCGATGACGACGACGTGGGCGCGGCTGTTGAGCCCGTCCATCAGCGTGAGCAACTGGGCGACGAGGCGCTTTTCCGCCTCGCCGTGCACCTGGCTGCGCTTGGGCGCGATCGAATCGATCTCGTCGATGAAGATGATCGCGGGCGCGGCCTTGGTGGCTTCCTCGAAGACTTCGCGCAGCGCTTTCTCGCTCTCGCCATAGCCCGATCCCATGATCTCGGGACCGTTGATCGAGAAGAAGCTGGCCTCGCTCTCGTTCGCCACGGCCTGTGCCAGGCGGGTCTTGCCGGTGCCCGGCGGGCCGTGGAGCAGCACGCCCTTCGGCGGGGCGACGCCGAGGCGGGTGAACAGTTCGGGATAACGCAGCGGCAGTTCCACCATCTCGCGCAGCTGACGGATGGTGTCGCTCATGCCGCCGACGTCGTCATAGTTGACGTCGCCGCGGGCGTCGTGCGCTTCCTCGAAGGTCTCGCGCAGTTCCACTTCGGTGTTCTCGTCGATGTGGACGATGCCGCGCGGCGTCGTGGAGACGACGTTGAGGCGGATCTGCGTCAGCGCATAGGCCGGCGCATTGAACATGCGGCGAAGCTGCGGGGGAATGTCCGCGACCTGCTGCTGGCCGGTGGTGGCGACGAGATCGCCCTGCACCATCGGGCGCTGGAAGAAGTTGCGCTTGAGCGCGGCCGGGGGGCCCTGAAGGCGCATGTCCTTCTGGGCGGGGGCGAAGACCACGCGCTGCGCCGGGCGGGATTCGGCCTTGCGCACGGTAACGTGATCGCCCGAGCCGACTTCGGCATTGCCGCGCTGGAGGCCGTCGAGGCGGATGACTTCGAGGCCTTCGTCCTCGGCATAGGCGAGGACCGCGCGGGCGACAGTTACCGACTTGCCCGTCAATTCGAGTACGTCGCCTTCCATCGCGCCGATCGCCGAGAGCGAACCGCGCGAGAGGCGAGCGATGCCCTGGCCGCTCTCTTCCTGCCGGGCTGCCGCGACCTGCAGCTTCACCGTCCGTTCGTCGACATGGGTTGGGGCGTCCGCCATGGGTGTCCTTTCCGTGCTCCCGGTTCCGACGCCGCGCCGGTTCGCGCGGGCCGTCCGGGATGTGGATTGGAACTAGGTATCGGCTTCCCGGATTTCAAACCAACCCGTGCCCGTTGCGGATGTTTCCGGTAGGCGCGCCTGAGAACGTTGTTCTCATCAAGGCAAAAAGAAGGCCCGGGCGTTGCCGACCGGGCCGTGAAAGTTTTGGGAGAGGATGCCTGAAAGGCAGTGTCTGTATGACCCGAATCAGGCTTTTGTGCAAGTGCGAAAACACAAAAGAACGGTTGCAAACGGTGCAACCATGGTTGCGCAGGGCGTAACTACACGGGGTAATCAATGACTGAATCAATAAAAACAACAACTTAAAACATGAACTGCACTTCGGCTTATCCTTGACGCAATCGTCAAGGCGATGCGGATCGCCGGAGCGCTGCAAACGTTGACTGTTGCGGTGCGGAATTTCCTGTCCTTGCTAAGTATCTGATCCGAAAAGCCTGAATTGCCGTAATGGGAAAGCAAAAGGCGCCGGTGACCGGCACCGACGCCCTTTTTCAGATGACATATGGCCGGGACGTGCCCGGCAGGCGGATCAGTGCGAGAACAGGACCGCGGGCGCGCTCGCTTCCGAAAGGAAATAGGCGGTGACGCCGCCGAACAGGAATTCGCGCAGCCTGCTCTTGCCGTAAGCGCCCATCACCAGCAGTTCCGCGTGAGACTGGTTCACGGCGACGGCGAGGGTTTCCTCGGTCGAGCCTCGCCTTTCGTGCTCCTCGTATTCGGCGTGGATGCCGTTTCGCGAGAGATAGCGCAGCGCGTCCGTGGCCGGGAAGCCGCCGGTCTTCTCGATCACCGTCACCAGTTTCACGGCATCGCAGCCCTGAAGCAGCGGAACCGCCGCCTTGAGCGCGCTTGCAGACTGTTCGCCGCCGTCCCAGGCGATGCAGGCGCGGCGGATCGGCAGGGAGAGCGTGTGGCCCTCGGGCAGGGCGAGCACCGGTGCGCGGGAGACCATCGCCAGTTGTCCGGCGATCCCGCTCGACCGCGAGACCACCACCAGGTCGGAAAGACGCGCCGCTCCGGCAAGGGCGGGAACCGGGTCTTCCTCGCTGCGGATCACTTCGAAGGGGATATCGCCGCGGGTCAGCCGCGCCTCGATCGCTTCGGCGGCGGCGTCATCCTCGCCCCGCGCCTTGTCGAGCGCTTCGGAAATGACGTAGCTGCCGCCCATCGGGTCCATGGCGATATAGCGCGAAACCGGGGTATCGACGAGCACCGTGAGATGACCGCCGAGATTGCGGGCGAGTTCGACCGCGGCGGCGATGCGGGCGTCGCTGTCGGGCTTGCGGTCGGCGTTCACGAGTATCGAGCGCATGGTAATTCTCCCGTTGTCTGCCGGCCAAGGTATCGCAAGGTCATGGAATTGCCATGACGAAGATCAAAAACTCCGAGGATGCGGAAGGGTTTCGATCGAGAGGCGGGCAGCGCGCTCGAACAGATCCAGGATTACGGGCTCGCGTTCGCGGGTGCGGATCGCGGCTTCGAAATGAACGTGATGCGCAGGGCGGGGCAGGACTTCGACAAGCGTACCGCGCGCCAGTTCGTCGCGCACCATGGTCTCCGGCAGCACGGCCGCGCCCCGGCCCCGCGCGACGATCTCGATCAGCATCCGCACGTTGTTGCAGGTGTGGAGCGCGCGGGGCGTGATCCCCTGCTCCTCCAGCGTGGACAGCGTGACGCCGTGAAGCGGGGAATGGTCCGGGAGCGACCAGACCGGGACGGCAGCCCCGAACTTGCCGGACGCCGCAGTGGCAGGACTGGCCGCCCAGACCAGTTCGACCGAACCGATCGGCGCGGTGCGCAGGCCGGGGCTGGCCACCGGCCCCGCCAGGAACACGATGTCCCGCGTGCCCGCCAGCAGTTGCTGCAGAAGCCGGGCGGTGAGGTCCAGCTCTATCTCCAGCGTCACGCCGGGGCGCTCGCGTTCGATCGCGCCGATGAAGTCCGGCAGGCAGCTTGCCGCCGCGATCTCGCCCGAGCCGATCCGCACGGTGCCGGTGGCGCCCGCGAAGTCGCTGGCATCGAGCAGGGCGCGTTCGAGGCCCTGCCGCAGCGGCTCGCAATCCTGCACGAGACGGCGGCCGCGCGCGGTCAGCACCATGCGGCGCCCGTCACGTTGGAACAGGGGAACGCCAAGCTGCTCCTCGATCTCGCGCACGCGGGCGGAAATGGCGGGCTGGGTGGTATTGAGTCTTTGTGCCGCACCTGCGAACGTGCCGAGCCGATCGATCCACATCAGCGTTTCAAGGTGAAAGAGGGCGATACGTTTCATAAGCGTGACTTATCGCTTCCGATAAAAAACAATCGCTATTCGTAATGGGAATGGCTGTCTAGGTTCGCTCCAAACGGGAGAATTTCATGAACAAGATCTATCCCAGCGCCGCGGCGGCGCTGGACGGACTGCTCAAGGACGGGCTGCTCATCGCCGCCGGGGGCTTCGGCCTTTGCGGCATCCCCGAGCGCCTGCTGGATGCCCTGCGTGATTCCGGTGTGAAGGACCTGACTTTCGCCTCCAACAACGCCGGGATCGACAACGAAGGCATCGGCAAGCTACTGCGCACCCGGCAGGTGAAGAAGATGATCTCGTCCTACGTGGGCGAGAACAAGGAGTTCGAACGCCAGTTCCTCTCGGGCGAACTGGAAGTCGAATTCTGCCCGCAGGGCACGCTGGCCGAACGCATGCGCGCCGGCGGCGCCGGCATTCCCGGCTTCTACACCAAGACTGGCGTCGGCACGCAAGTGGCCGAGGGCAAGGAAGTGAAGGTCTTCCGGGGTGAGGAATATATCCTCGAGGAAGGCATCTTCGCCGACCTTTCGATCGTGAAGGCGTGGAAGGCGGATGAGACCGGCAACGTCGTGTTCCGCAAGACCGCGCGCAATTTTAACGTGCCTGCCGCCACGTGCGGCAAGGTCTGCGTGGTCGAGGTGGAGGAGATCGTCCCCACCGGCTCGCTCGATCCGGACGGCATTCACCTGCCCGGCGTCTTCGTCCAGCGCCTCGTGCTGGGCGCGCCTTACGACAAGAAGATCGAATTCATGACGACCCGCGAGAGGGAGACCGCCTGATGTCCCAAGACACTAAAGGCTGGAGCAGAGACGAAATGGCCGCCCGCGCGGCGAAGGAGCTTCAGGACGGGTTCTACGTGAACCTCGGCATCGGCATCCCGACCCTGGTGGCGAACCATGTGCCCACCGGCATGACCGTGACGCTGCAGTCGGAAAACGGAATGCTCGGCATCGGGCCGTTTCCCTATGCCGATGAAGTCGATCCCGACCTTATCAACGCGGGCAAGCAGACGGTGAGCGAACTGCCGCAGTCGGCCTATTTCGACAGCGCCACCAGCTTCGGCATGATCCGCGGCGGCCATATCGACCTGGCCGTGCTGGGCGCGATGGAGATCGCCGAGAACGGCGACATCGCCAACTGGATGATCCCCGGCAAGATGATCAAGGGCATGGGCGGCGCGATGGATCTCGTGGCCGGCGTGAAGAAGATCATCGTCGTCATGGAGCACAACGCGAAGAACGGCGATCCCAAGTTCATCCCGGCCTGCACCCTGCCGCTGACCGGCAAGAACGTGGTCGACATGATCGTCACCGACCTTGCCGTGTTCCAGCGGGTGGACCACCAGAGCTCGTTCCGGCTGATCGAACTGGCACCGGGCGTGACGGCCGATGAAGTCGCCGCTAAGACCACGGCGCATTATGTGACTTGAGAGTCGCGGTGCCGCAAAATCCGCCCTCGGCGGATTTTCAAACAGAGGAGAGTTCCGGATGGCTTACACACTGATTACCGCCAATCGGAACTACTCCAGCTGGTCACTGCGGCCCTGGGTGCTGATGAAGGCGCTGGGGATCGATTTCACCGATCGGATCGAGCCCTTCACCGCCCCCGCCAATTACGAGGCCTTCCGCAGCTTCTCGCCTACCGGGCAGGTTCCGGCGCTGGTCGACGGCGAACGGACGGTGTGGGATTCGCTGGGCATCACCCTCTATCTGGCCGACCGCCACCCCGGCGTCTGGCCCGCCGACGATGCCGCGCGCGCCTTCGCGCAATGCGCGGTGGCCGAGATGCACGGCGGCTTCTCCGCCCTGCGCAACGACTGCACGATGAACGTCGGCGTGCGGGTCCGGCCCAAGGCGATGCGCCCGGAACTGGTGCGCGACGTTGCCCGCCTGCGCGAAATCTTCGGCGAGGGCCTGTCCCGCTTCGGCGGGCCATGGCTGGCGGGGGACAGCTTCACCGCGCTGGATGCGTTCTTCGCGCCGGTCGCCTTCCGCATCCGCACTTATGGCCTTGATGTCGGCACCTGCCAGGTCTGGGTCGATGCCGTGCTCGAACATCCGGCGATGAAGCAGTGGGAAGCCGAAGCGCTGGGCGAGGCATGGCGCGAGGAAGGCCACGAAGCGGAACTCGCCGATTGCGGCGAAGTCATCGCGGATTATCGGAACGGGGCCTGATCCCATGCGCGTCCTGCTGACCGGATCGTCCGGCTGGCTGGGCCGACACCTTGCGGCCCTGCTGGCCTCGCATGGCCACGAAGTCATCGGGCTCGACGTCGTGCCCGGTGCGCATACCCGGATCGTCGGCTCGGTGGCGGATCGCGCTCTCGTGTTCCAGACGATTGCGCATCATGCCATCGAGGCGGTGATTCACGCAGGCGCGCTGCATAAGCCCGATATCGTGCGCAATCCGCGGCAGGCCTTCATCGACACCAACGTCACCGGCACGCTCAACCTGCTGGAAGCGGCAGCGGGCGCGGGGCTCAGGCGCTTCCTCTTCACTTCCACCACTTCGCTGATGGTCCGCGCCGACGTGCGCGCAGGGGCCGGCGCCGAGGGGGCCTGGTGGATGGACGAGGACTTCGGACCGGTGGAACCGCGCAACGTCTATGGCGCCACGAAGCTGGCGGCCGAGAACCTGTGCCGCGTCGTCTCTCGCGATAGCGGCATGGCGGTGGCGATCCTGCGCACCGGGCGTTTCTTCCCGGAGGACGACGATACCCACGCGGTGCCTTCCGGGCCGAACCTCAAGGCGAACGAACTGCTGAACCGCCGGCTCACCGTGGAGGATGCGGCGCTCGCCCACCTCGCCGCGCTGGAGCGGATCGAGGGCTGCGAGACATTCGTGCTTTCCGCGCCGCCGCCGTTCGTGCGCGCCGATGCGGCGGAACTGGCCCGCGATGCCCGCGCCGTGATCGCGCGCTATTACCCCGATGCGGCGGAGCTATACGCCCGGCGCGGCTGGGTGCTGCCGGAGCGGATCGAGCGGGTCTACGATCCCGCCAAGGCCCGGCGCCTGATCGGCTGGCGGGCCGGGACGGACTTTGCAGCGGTGCTGGAAGCTCTGCGCTCCGGCGATCCCTTGCCCTATGTGCATGATCCCGAATGGATATCCCCGGTGCTCGGACAGGAAGGATAAGCGCGGCCGTCTTGCGGCGGTCATGGCGATACCCCATGTTCCCAGCCTGAATCCGAACAGGAGAGACTTCCCTATGGCCGCCGATATCACCGCAATCCCGCTGACCCGCATCGACGGCAGCGCCGACAGTCTCGCCAATCACGAGGGCAAGGTGCTGCTCGTGGTCAACGTCGCCTCGAAGTGCGGGTTGACCCCGCAGTACGAAGGCCTCGAAAAGCTCTACTCGGATTACAAGGCGCAGGGTCTCGAAGTGCTCGGCTTCCCTGCCAACGATTTCGGTGCGCAGGAACCCGGCACGGACGAGGAGATCGTCGAATTCTGCCAGCTCAACTACGGCGTCTCGTTCCCGCTCTTCACCAAGGCCGACGTTACCGGCGAAGCCAAGCAGCCGCTCTATGCCGCGCTGACCGAGGCGGTTCCCACCAAGCAGGGCGATGTCGAAGGCATGAAGGAGCGCTTCAAGGGCTACGGAATGACCCCGAACGACGATCCCGAAGTGCTGTGGAACTTCGAGAAGTTCCTGATCTCGCGCGATGGCGAAGTCGTCGGCCGCTTTGCGCCGGGCACCGCGCCGCAGGACCCGCTGCTGGTCGATGCGATCGAGGCTGAACTGAACAGGTAAGGCGATACGGGGCGAGCCCGTCCGGCGCCATGGCCGCGGCGCCGGGCGGGCTCGCCCGTTTTTTCCGGCAGAGGTACCGGCGGCGGCGTTACATCCCGCGGCGTTACATTCCGATGCCGAGCGCGCGTCCGATGAAGATCAGCACGATCGCGCCGATCACCGAGGCGAGGCAGCCGGCGCGCTGGAAGTCGGCGCTGCCGCGCGTGGTCACGAGACCGGCGACGAGCGAGCCGCCGATGCCCAGCAGGATCGTGGCGAGCCAGGTCATCGGCACCGCGCCGGGATAGAAATAACGCGCCAGCACGCCGATGATGAGCCCGCTGATGATGGCGCCGATGATGTTGAACATGGGTAGCTGATTCCTCGAAAAATGACGCTGCGACCTTGCGGTTCGTAGAAATCGCGAATCGCGCGGCGGTTGCAACGGCCGGTCGGCGAAGCGCGCATATGGTCCGTCCGGCGCCGGATGGACGTATCCACTTCTCCAAAGATATGGGGACAGGCGGGGCAAGTGTCTCGACACAGGAGGAATCGCGAGATTCCGGCGACTCGTTTCGTCGCAAGCGGGATTCGTTTCGCCGCCGTTTTATGTGGAAAAATTTTTAGCGAAGACCTCGAAATAGGCTCTTGCGCCGGAGCCCGGTGAAGGAGTTCCCACGCGTCGCGCCATGGCCTGCGCTGTAAAGGGGCGCGGCTTTGCCGCCTTGCCGGAGAGAGTCACCCTCTTGCGTCAAAATCCAGAACAGGCACTATGGGTTGTGGCGCGTCGATGGCGGGGCATCTAGACCTAGACAAATCGTTCCAGGGCAGTCAGGTGCCTCGAAGGACGGTTTTGCTGTGTTCGAGACCCCCGTGATACTGCAAGGTGAATACCGCAAGGTGGCACCGCGCGCCGGGTCGGTCAGGGGATTATCGTTCTCTATCGTACCGGTGGTGGTATGTCGGTGGGCTCTTCGCCCTGACGAATCGCCCCGGTCCGAACCGACCCCGGTGCAATGCTGGACGCGCTTTTTGGCGCTTCGATGACGCTGGTACGAGCAAACGGGGGGCGACAATTGGATTTCAGAAACAACGCTGACTTAGACAGCTCCGACGTGATGCAGGAAGATATGATTCAGGATGACGGGCAGGTTGAAATGCCCGGTTTCGAGACTTCGCCCCAGGTTGCCAAGGTAGCGGCCCCCAAGCCCGAAGCGGCTCCCAGGCCCGCCAGGAAACCGGCGGCGAAAAAGGAAAAGGAGGCGGGCGAGAGCCCGGCAATCGCGATGGACAAGACCGATACCGCTACGGCCGCTCTTGTGGCCGAAGCCTTGCTCGCGGCCGTTGCCGCGCCTGCTGAAGCACCCGCTGAGAAGAGCCGCAAGCCCGTCGATTCGAAATCGATCAACGCACGTCGTTTCACCATCGTCACCGACGATGCGCGTGACGCGCTGCTGACCGACTTCGGCAAGGAAACGCTCGACGACCGCTACCTGCTCCCCGGCGAGAAGTATCAGGACCTCTTCGCCCGCGTGGCCGATGCCTACTCGGACGATCAGGACCACGCGCAGCGCATCTACGACTACATCTCGAAGCTGTGGTTCATGCCGGCCACCCCCGTCCTCTCGAACGGCGGTACGGGCCGGGGCCTGCCCATCTCGTGCTACCTCAACTCGGTGGATGACAGCCTCGAAGGCATTCTGGCCACGTGGACCGAAAACGTCTGGCTCGCTTCGCGCGGCGGCGGCATCGGCACCTACTGGGGCAACGTGCGCGGCATCGGCGAGCCGGTCGGCCTCAACGGCAAGACCAGCGGCATCATTCCCTTCGTGCGCGTGATGGATTCGCTGACCCTGGCGATCTCGCAGGGCTCGCTGCGTCGTGGCTCGGCCGCCTGCTACCTCGACGTCTCGCACCCCGAGATCGAGGAGTTCCTCGAAATCCGCAAGACTTCGGGCGACTTCAACCGCAAGGCGCTCAACCTGCACCACGGCGTGCTGCTGACCGACGAGTTCATGGAAGCCGTGCGCGACGGCAAGGACTTCGACCTCAAGAGCCCCAAGGACGGCTCGGTGCGGGGCACCGTCCACGCCCGCTCGCTGTTCCAGAAGCTGGTCGAGGTCCGCCTCGCCACCGGTGAGCCTTACCTCGTCTTCTCCGACACCGTGAACCGCATGATGCCCAAGCATCACCGCGATCTCGGCCTCAAGGTCTCGACCTCGAACCTGTGCTCGGAAATCACGCTGCCGACCGGCCGCGACCATCTCGGTAACGACCGCACGGCCGTGTGCTGCCTCTCCTCGCTCAACCTGGAAACCTGGGAAGAGTGGAAGGGCGAGAAGCGCTTCGTCGAAGACGTGCTGCGCTTCCTCGACAACGTCCTGCAGGACTATATCGACCGTGCGCCCGACGAGATGGCCCGCGCACGCTACTCCGCTGCGCGCGAACGTTCGGTCGGCATGGGCGTGATGGGCTTCCACTCGTACCTCCAGAAGCGCGGCATCGCCTTCGAGAGCGCGATGGCCAAGGCGCTGAACATGCAGATGTTCCAGCTCATCGCCGCCAAGGCGGACGAGGCATCGCTGCTGCTCGCCAACGAGCGTGGACCGTGCCCGGATGCCGCGGACATGGGCGTGATGCAGCGCTTCAGCTGCAAGATGGCGATCGCGCCCACCGCGTCGATCTCGATCATCTGCGGCGGTACTTCGGCCTGCATCGAGCCGATCCCGGCCAACATCTATACCCACAAGACGCTCTCGGGCTCGTTCGTTGTGAAGAACCCCTACCTCCAGAAGCTGCTGGCTTCGAAGAGCAAGGATTCCAACAACGTCTGGAACTCGATCCTCGAACGCGGCGGTTCGGTCCAGCACCTCGACTTCCTGACGCCGGACGAGAAGGCCGTCTACAAGACCAGCTTCGAGATCGACCAGCGCTGGCTGCTCGAATTCGCGGCGGATCGCACGCCCTACATCGACCAGGCCCAGTCGCTGAACCTGTTCATCCCTGCGGATGTCGACAAGTGGGACCTGATGATGCTGCACTTCCAGGCATGGGAAAAGGGCATCAAGTCGCTCTACTACCTGCGCTCGAAGTCGGTGCAGCGCGCGGGCTTCGCAGGCGGTGTAGAGGCGGACAACACGCCGGAAGCACCCAAGTTCGAGATCGGCGAGACAACCGATTACGACGAGTGCCTCGCCTGCCAGTAAGGCTGCGCATGACGTAGTTTTCAACGCCCCGGAAGCCTAGGCTTCCGGGGCGTTTCGTTTGGCGACATGTCCGGTGTTGGTGAGCATCGTCAGGAACTTAAGAGATGTTGGGAGGGCGGGCCTGAAGCGGATATCCTGCCGATCCGCTCTTCCCATCGCAAGGAGGGGCCGACTCGTCGCTCCGGGTTGAAGCTCGGGCAATTGCCGCACTAAGCGGATTGCGGCGCAGCAAACACGGAGAAACGCGAACCGATGCAAACACCGTCTCCGCAGGCAGCATCGCGCGTTTCCGGTCCGAAAGAGGGGTACAACCCCGCCATAGACAGCCTCAAGGGTGGGCTGATCCTGCTGGTGATCGTGGGCCACCTGTTCACGGCCAGCGTCAGCGGGAATGCCGTGAAATGGGGCATCTATTCCTTCCACATGCCCTTGTTCCTGGGGCTGGGAGGATACCTGCTGACCTCCGCCAGTCTCCAGCGGGAAACCTTCCGCTCGCTGATCTCCAAGTATGACACGCGCCTGCTTCTGCCCTGGTTCCTGGCTTCCGTGGCCTATGTCCTGCTGACGGGGCTGAAGACGGGCCTGAGCATGGCGATGCTGGGCGAGATGTTGCTCAAGCCGCCTTATCACACCTGGTATGTTCCGGTGTTCTTCGCCTTCGTGGTGCTCGCCTGGCTGCTTCGCCGCGTGAACCCGGCGATCTTCCTGGCGATCGCGCTGGTGCTGGGCGCTTTTGGCATGGTGGCATTCGGCCTGTCTCACCACGTCGGGCCGCTGGACCGATATTCCCTGCCGGACCAGCGCTACCTGACGATGATGCCGTTCTTCGCCTTCGGCTACTGGCTGAGACAGTCGGGCAGGCGCTTTTCCCCGCTGTGGGTGGCGATCCTGATCCTGGCGGGGTTTGCGGGCTTCCAGGCCTGTTACGCCCATCCCGCCGGCATGGCGGAGATCATCCCTTATGCGATCCTGAACTTAGCGCTCATTGCCGGCCTGCCGATCCTGCTGAGCACGCGAATCCCGGTGCCGCTGGCACATTCGATTGGATACGATTCGCTCTACTTCTACCTCTGGCACCCTTTCCTGATCGCGGGGGCCAAGGAGTTGATCTACAAGCGTGCGGGTGAGCTTCCGGGGGCAATCATCGCTTTCGTACTCACCCTGACGGTCATGTTCGCGGCCCGCGTGATCCTGCGCAAGTGGTCGTGGACGCGATTGCTGTCCGGCGCGCGCACTTCCCGCAAGGCAGTATAAGCGGGCCTGCCCGCCCGCGCCATCACAGCGACAGCCGTTACGCGGCGGCGTGGAAAGCTTGCTTATGGAGAAAGTGGTGCGCTTACGTACTTCGAACAATTTATGTAATGACCTGATTATAAAAATTAAAGTTTTCCGATTAATTCAGTATGGCCCCATTATTGTCTCCTTGTTGATCTGCAAATGGGCAGCGTTAGACGTCGGTGAACCCTAGGTAGCTTTCCGATATTAATTTTGAGACGTCAAGATGTGTCTTGATGCTTAGATATACTCATAATGCGAGTACCATCTGATATCATTTGTTACCGCGAAAATTGCGATCGGTGGTGCGTGTCGAGGCCCTTGCGTTTCATCCTGACGAAGATTGACCAAACGCCGTAGGAGAACGAACGAGTAAGCGGACTTTCGGAAACCGTAAAAAGCTGTGCTGGGCATGGAATGGTGAGGCCGTGGTGACGGAAAAGCGGCTCTACAAGTATTTCAACCTAACGCGGCTGGATTGGTGAAAAATGCAGTTGAGCTATGAAGTGGTTCAGGTTCGGGAAGTCGAAGCTATATTGACGGTCTTTTAAGTATTTACCCTGGATAATTGATGGCATCAATCGTTCGCAGTTATCAATATTATTGAATTAAATAAATGATCTTTGGGAGTTTAATTATTCCGGCGCTGGAGATGTAGTCATCCTGCCGGGATTTGCTATTTTTCTCCTTTAGCCACTTTTGTGCTCCGAACAGTAATAGCGGGCAGTTGTTCACGCCGCTGATTTATGAATTAAGAGCTACCTCAACCGGCTCTTAATGCATCGGAGGCTAATATCACGTCCAGGCGAAGGGCCGAGGGAGTGCCAGTATGGCCGCAGCCTGCCATATGATCGAGCGAGGACCACGGTGCCCTGCAAGCCGAGGTGCCCGACGGTCCTCTTTCTAGTGGGCGGCGAGTCCGTGATCTTGCCCGCCGATCTACATTGGCCTAGGGACTCTGTCCAATGGCGAGCATGACGATTCCCGACCGACTTGATGAGATTAGCGCCACGATTGGCGACCGCAAGGCGGTCGCCCGGCGCTCGGCGGCATCAATGACCGATGCAGAACTGCTTGCACTCATGCTCGCGCCGCTCCTCGCCAGCGAGGCTCGCGCTCTCGCCCTCGACGCTATTGGGGACAAAGCTGCCACGCTGCGCATCGTCCGCTCCGGCCATCGGATGAGCGTGACACTTGGCGAGCCAAGCGATCTCGCACTCGTTGTGCTGGAGGACCGCAACGTCGCGTTGGTTTCGAACGACATTGCGCTCCACCAAATCTGGGGAGCGCCCTTGGTCGTGACCGCATCCCGGCTGCTTCTGGCGCTGCAATATGCCCGGGACGATGCGGACGACGAGCTCTATCGTCACGCCGCGCGTCGCGACCGCGATGCCGAGGTGTGGGGCCTTCCTGCGGCTATGCTTCGCTCTATTTCCGCCAATCGCCTTACCCTTATGCGCGGCGACAAGCCGGCCAGTGTCTGACGCAGAAGCAAAATAATGCCGGACGTCAGCGTCATTCAGCTTTCCGATCTGCATTTCGGGGCCGGCAAGGCGAATCCCCATCCTTTCGGACGTTTGGCCAACGACGTCACAGCACTCGTCAATACTTTCCCCAACCCGGTTGTGCTCGCCAGCGGAGACATCACGTACAAGGGTAGTTCTCAGGGCTTTGAGGAAGCGGCCTATTTCTTCGAAAAAATCATAGGCGATACCGGCCTGCCAAAGGACCGCTTCTTGTTCTGCCCGGGCAACCATGACTGCCATGTGGATACGAAGTTCGAAGGCTTCGATGCGTTCACCTACCGTATCCGTCGCGATCGGGCCTGCAGTTTCACCGACGTACCATGTCAGGTACTGGACATCGCAGGGCTTACGTTCGTCCTGTTGAACTCGGCGCAGCATCTCGAGCATGGCTACGGTCTCGTCGACACTAAGGCGCTCGCCAAGGCCGTGCTCCCGGATGCGGCCAACACGGTCGCGGTGACGCATCATCATCTCATCCCCACGCACCAAGCGGATTGTTCGACGACACGCAACGCCTATGATTTACTCACCTGCCTTGACGAACGCCGCATCCCGGTCCTCCTCCACGGACATCAGCATATGACGAAGGGCATGCCGATCGGTCGAACACCCGTCCACGTCATCGGCGTCAATTCCTTCAACTTCGCTTATTCCGGCGGCCAGAACGCGCTGGGCGTCTTGGAATGGAAAGGCGACGCCATCACCTACTCACGTTACATCTACCTTAATGACGGCTTCGGAACCGCAGCCTCGCGCTTCGCTCACCACGATCATACGGAAATCAGATGAAGCCTCTATTCATTGTCTTCGAAGGGCTGGATGGATCGGGGACGAGTACACAATCGCGCATGCTCGTCGACCATCTTCGCCAAGTTCGGGGCGAGCGCGCCCACCTCACTACCGAGCCTTCTGCAGGGCCTGTTGGGCAGATGATCCGGAACGCGCTATCCGGGCGGCTGCAATTCGCAGCGGACGAGGCCGTCTACGACTTGCAGCTCGCCTATCTCTTCGCCGCCGACCGCCACGACCATCTGTGGAACGACACCGATGGTGTGATGAAACTCCTGGCGCGCGGCGAGCATGTGGTCTGTACCCGCTATTTCTTCTCGTCCTTTGCTTATCATTGCAAAACCGACGAGGATCTGACCTTCGTGCGATCGCTTAACGCCCGTTTCCCCGCCCCGGACGCCGTCATCTTCATCGACATTGAGGCGGAGACATCGGCCGGGCGGCTCGCCGAACGACCGCATCTCGATCGCTACGAGTCGCCCGAAAAGCTGCGTCAGGTGCGGGCGGCTTACGAGAGCAGCTTTCGTGGCTATAACGGACCCCTACTGCGCGTTATCGGAACAGACTCCCCCAAAAACATTCATTCCACGATCGTTGATTTCATAGGGAAGGTTGCCGGATGAGCATCGCCGACTATCATTCCTGTACGACGCTTGAGGAGGTCGCTGAACTTGCCGTCAAGAATGTGGAAGCCGATGGATCACCTTGGGTAAGCAACTTCTGCCTCAAGGTCCAATTCTCGGCCAATCTGTTAGCGAGTTCTGGCCTGCCAGACGCCGAGGCACGGGCCAAACTTTGGCAACAGACCTCCCGTCCCGAGGAACTGTTCTTTTCGCATGGCGAATATCTTGGAACCGCTGGCATTGCGCATATAGCGCAGGAATTGAAGGCGAAGCCTTCCAGCAACCGGGCTCTTGCTTCGCTGATCTCGGTGAAAGACATCGTCGGCAGTGCCGATACGCCACTACCGTCTTTCCTCGTGTTCCAATGTACGATCGACGATCAGACCCTGTACGCTACAGCGATTTACAGAGCCATGGAGGTCAAGCATTTTTTCCGTATCAATCTCGAAGAGATCCGGATGATGGCGCAACAGGTCTACGAGGTAAATCGTTCGGCAATCAAGCAGATAGCATTGTGTATCTTCTCGACACGCGCTTATATCAAGGATGGGATGAATACGCTAGAGCGTTGCAAGATTGACCGACTTAGTCAGCTTGAACTTATGCGCAGCCATCACGACAGGCTGCCGTCTCTTCTTCGAGAGAAAAGCAAACATTCTACTTTTCCGGAGACCGTTGGACTGGAGCATCTGCTCGCCATAGCCCAAGATAAGGGCCTCCCAGTAGACATGCAGGTACCGGGCAACAGCGAAGCTCTTCGCTCCAGATTGAAGAAGGCGATCGCCTATACATCTGATCTCAGGTCGCTCCGTGAAACGTCTTCACACCATGGCGACATTGAGGATCTTGAAGCACGTCTATCGGCTGAACTCGACAAACTTGCTGACGATATTGATCACGCCAGCAAGGCCGTTCCGGCATGACGCTCGACGAGATCCAGGAGATCCAGGCCGCCTTCGACAAGGCGCACGCTGGAGCCGTCCCGTTCTACGAACCGATCACGCCTGCGAACCTGCAGGCGCTCGAACATCTGCTCGTCTGCATTGCCGGCGAGGTGGGTGAGCTCGCTAACGTCGTGAAGAAAGTGCGGCGCGGAGACACACCGCTCGACGAAGCCTATCCCGCGATCATCGAGGAAAGCGCCGACATCCTCATCTACCTCGTCAAGCTGGCCAACCAGCTCGGCTTCAGCCTCGATCAGGCTTTCCAGGTCAAACTCGATCGAAACCGGGAGCGGTTCAGGCACTACGAGCGGTGATCGTTGCCGCAGCCACCGACCTGGATACCGCCTACCAGGAGATCCTGGGCCGTCTCCTCTCCGAAGGCGCGACGGTGCCAAGCCGCCTGGGAGACACACTCGACATCGGGCCCGCCGCCCTCTGCTTGGCACCCGGATCGGTTCCGTTGCTCGCCAATCGTAGCCGCGCCATTAACCCTGCTCTCGCGATCGTCGAGGCGTGCTGGATCCTGTCCGGCAGCGACGAACTCGCGCCACTTGCTCGGATCACTTCGAACTTTAATGCCTTCTCGGATGATGGGACGACGCTGGCAGGCGCCTATGGCAAGCGCCTCCGCCATCGCTTCGGCTTCGATCAGATCGAGGCCGCCGCCCGGCAGCTTCGCAACAATCCTGCGAGCCGCCGTTCCTTCGCGATGATCGCGACCCCGGACGATACCGTCTCGTCGTCGCGTGATGTCCCGTGCAATATCGCCCTTATGTTCCGGGTCGTCGACGGTGCTCTGGCGATGACCGTCGTCAATCGCTCCAACGACGCGATCTTTGGCCTGCCCTACGACGTATTCTCGCTATCGCTGGTCCACCACGCGGTCGCCACCCGCGCGGGTTTCCCTACGGGTAGCCATCTGCACATCGCCAACTCAATGCACCTCTACCTCGCCAACGTGGATACGGCGAGGCGTGCGCAGGCGAGTGTTCCCGCCGTCAAAATGCCCATAGGGAAGGCAGCGGCCGAATTCATGGCGACCTTGCTCGAGGAGGCCGACGCGATCGGGAATGTCGATCTCCCCCGTATTCGCGATTATCGTATTCGGACAGTTCTTCAGGCCAGCCTCTCAGCTCGTGACGCACGCGGTGACCTGTCGGGGATGCCGGACGACGACTGGCTCGGCCTCCTCGCCCATTCCTTTTTGACGCGCGGGCGGACGTCGGGTGTCGCCTCGCTGCCCGCCGATGTTTCCTGAAAAGCACCTGCTAGCAGAGGCGGCCGCAGCCGCACGCGACACCGACGACCCGCGCACAGCCGTTGGCTGCGTGCTCCACCACCCCATTAGTGGCCTGCTCGCACGCGCAGCCAACAGATTTCCCCCCGGCATCAACGCAACCGACCCCGCACGGCGCGAGCGCCCCGCCAAATATCTTTGGATCGAGCATGCCGAGCGGGCGGCGCTGCTGCGCGCAGCCCGCGACGGTATCGCCACCGTCGGCGCGTCAATCTATGTTTACGGCGGATTTCCGTGCGCAGACTGCGCGCGCGCTATAATCGCCGCCGGCATCGTGAGAGTCATCTATTCCCATGGCCCTTCCGAGGTCAGCCACTGGGCGGAAAACTATAGGGTCAGCCGAGCAATGCTGAACGAGGCAGGCGTCGCGATCACCGAGACCTCCATAGCGGGACAAACTGCCCATGGAACAGACAGCTAAGACCAGCGACCCTCGGCCTGAGTGACGTGGTCCCCGTTTTTTTCGTTCATCTGGACCTGTATTCCGCCTCAATACCTCGGAATTGCATGCAAAGCTCGGATCAAAATTCGAAGGTCAGGTCATCGCCATTGGGCTCGATGACGGCGACAACTGGGCGTGCAGTCGTCCGGCTGCGAAATTGCATAGGATGGTCGGTTCTGGCGAGTGCAGACGTTCAAGCGTCGAACGGCGAATGACTTGAGTTGGTTGGGTACCGCCCTGCCTGCGAATGCTTAAGCCATAGCAGCTATGACCTCGTCAAACCCAGAGCCAAGTGGACACAATGCCTTAGAGATCAGGGGAAAATTCGGTGGCGGGGAGGCTCGCTTTCGAAACTATCGGGCAAAGGATGCCAGTAGCCCGCAGAGCTGACCGTCGAGGTGTGCATTGGGCAGGCGTTCAAGGAGCGAAGCTGCTTCGCTCTGGCTAATATGCAGTGTGGCTCGCTCGACACTTCTTGAGCGAAAGCTCGTCAAGTGCAGGGTTACGGTCCATTCATTCGAACGATCAACTGCGATTTCGCTGGAGGCATGGCACAGGAAGGTTCGGTACCGTTGGTGTTCGCGAAAATCGTCGAGGGCTTTGACGACCCGCTCGCCGATCGATGCCAGGGGGCCTCCGGCACCAACCACGGCCTGCAAGGCTTCGAACCGTTGACCACCAGATGACGTAACAGGCTACCTGCGCCTGCGCTGGCAATTGTGGAGAGGAAAGCAAGCGCCTCGCTGACCGCTGCTTCCGCCATCGCGAATTCCTCGATGTAACGACCGCGCCAGAGGCTGACTTCGTCAGCGACATTGATCGTTAGGTCGGAGGTGCTGCAGTCGGTCTGGCTTGCTGTTTTCATGATGGCGCAGCGTGCCATGCAGCGGTTACCAGCAAATTGACGCGGGCACGTGAGCAATTGCAATCAAGAATGTTAGTCTGGTCCGTTGTTTGTCTGAAGCATCTGCTGCGACGGTCGTCGCTGGATTGCTCATTGCGCTGAATTTCGGCCTTGGTCTGACAGTTGCCTGCACGCTCCTTTCGCGCCGATAGCGTCAGCGTCGGCCGGAAACGTCGGCCGGCGATGAACCGGAAAATTGGAAAACCTGCCTAATGTCATCGACATCACGCTGTGCGGAACCTCTCCGCACCGGCGCCAGGAAGCGCGGCGTCGTCCGCAAGATCCCGAGTGAATACCTCGCCCCGCTGGCGGATGAATGGATCGATCCTGCCGGCTTCGCAGAAGCACTCTGTCTTCACCTGTCCCGCTACCAAGAATCCTATTTCATGTTGCACCGGGCCGTGATCCGGCCGGACGAGAAATTCTATCCCGCTACCATCAAGGCGTGGTGCTCGGGCAAGCGGACCCCGCGCAGCACGCTCAGCCTCGAAATCCTGGCCCGGATCGAAGCCCGCTATGCGCTGCCGGCAGGCTACTTCAAGGCGAAGCTGCCGCACCCTGCGCGGGCGCCGTCGGGTCTGAAGTTGGATGGCGTTCCGTCCGCCGAACAGCGACGGCTGGCTTGGCATCTGCCGGATGATTTCAACGAGCGCCCGCTCCCGGAGCGAAACGAGATTCTGGCATGGGTCCGGACCGTCGTGATCTCGGGCGCGACGGAGTACCGGCTCTATCAGGCTGCCGCGATGAAGAATCGCTACGGTCTCTGCTTCCCTTCCCTCACGGGCCGCAAGCCCCAGGCGAAGTCCGCCGCGATATCCGATGGCGATGGTGGTCCAGTCGATGAGGATGAAGAGCTCGGGCTTGCAAACAAGGTAGCGCCGCCGGGGCTGACGGCTGAGATTGCCCAGCTTGTGCACTTCAAGTCGTCGACGCTGACCGACATCGGCTTTCAGCGCAACGGCGTCTGGAACGAGGAAACCACCTCCATGAAGCTGGAGCATCTCGGCCTGATGTTCGGTGCAATGGCTGCCTCGCCGAAAGGCGTGATCGGTGGGCTCGGCATTCCGCTGCGCCAGCTGACACTGGCCATGCTTGTCCTGCCCCGGCTCTGGGACTGGTATATCCAGTGGCGCGAGCAGCGCCGTGGCTTCTTCACCCGGTGGGAAGTCGACATGCTGCGCAACGGCATGGCGTTTGCCCGCGAGGGAACCGGCTGGCTTCGCCAGATGTCGCAGCTGGCTGAGCGGCTGGTCCCGATTGTGGGCATCGCCACTGAGGGCGAGATCGATGACATTCGCGCCGACTGGCCGGCTGCCTGCGACCGGCTTCATGCCCATGCTGCGGCGCGGGCCAAGGAAATCGAGCGTGTGGCTCGCGTGCACCGTGATCCCTTCGAACCGATCCTGCCGGTGCTCGAAGCGGACAGTCCGGTCGGCGAATACCGCAAGATCGCCGACGAGGTCCTGCGCCTCGCGCCCGATGCCCGCCGGCATCCGCGCGCGGCGGCGGAGGCGGCGCGTTCGTTTCTCCTCATTCGCCTGGGCCTCCATCTTGGCGTCCGCCAGAAGAACCTGCGGCAGCTGCTTGTCTGCCCGCGCGGGCAGGCGCCGAGAACCGAACGCCAGCTCGAACTGCTGAAACGGGGCGAGCTTCGGTGGAGCGAGCGGGAAAGCGGCTGGGAGGTGCTGATCCCGGCGGCTGCGTTCAAGAACGCCGGTTCCTCCTTCTTCGGTGGACGGCCTTTCCGGCTGGTGCTTCCCGATCTTGGCGATCTTTACCGTCATATCGATGACTACGTCAGCCGGCACCGCGCCGTCCTCTTGGGCGGGGCGGAGGATCCCGAGACTTTCTTCGTGAAATCGGCCAAGGTGACAAGCAAGGATGCCGCCTACAACAGCAGCACCTTCTATGAAGCCTGGCGTCTGGTCATCCAGCGATATGGCATCTTCAATCCCTACACCGGCCGAGGCGCGATTGCGGGGCTGCTTCCGCACGGACCGCACAATATCCGCGATGTGCTCGCTACCCATATCCTGAAGCAGACCGGCTCTTTCGAGCGGGCAAGCTATGCGATCCAGGATACGCCCGAGATGGTGGCCAAGCACTACGGGCGTTTTCTTCCGCAGGACAAGTCGGCGCTGGCAGCGCAGATCCTCAATCAGGTGTGGATGGCGGCATGATCTAGCCGCCCCGTGCTGCGCACGGCCGCGCTCTACCCTCGCTGACGCTCGGGCCGAGCCGCCTGCGGCGTCTCGTCGGCATGGCCGTGACGATCGCTGTCGGGGCTGGACGCTGGCGCGTCCCGTCAGCGGTCTCCGCGGCTGCGCCGCGTCGGAGTTGCCCAGCTCCTGGCTGGCGGGGGGCGTCACGGCCCCTTGGCCCCGCCATGGCGCGCCGCAAGGCGGGCTCTGCCCGCCTCCTCCATTTCATTCCGGCCCTGCGGGTGCGCCGCGCCATTCGAGGCGAGGCCTGTGGTCCGCTCCTGCCGCCCCCCGCCACCCCGGCGCCGGTCAATGGCGGTTGGAGAAAGGAAGCAGGAGAAATGAACAGGGCAGATCGTCAGAGCCTGTACGGCGAAGTCACGGCGCGGATCATCGCCGAGCTCGAGGAGGGCAGGCTTCCCTGGGGGCAGCCTTGGGATAGTTCGCGGTGTCCGTGCATGATGCCGTGCAATGCGGCATCGGGGCGGGCCTATTCGGGGATCAATATCCTGATCCTGTGGTGTGAGGCGGCGGAGCGGCAGTTTTCCTCGCAGCGCTGGCTGACCTACCGGCAGGCTATCGCGGCGGGCGGCAATGTCCGGCGCGGCGAGAAGGGCACGGTGGTGTGCTACGCGGACCGCTTCACGCCAAAGGACGAGGCCGAGAAGGCGGCCGGCGAGGACCGGGAGGCGAGAACGATTGCGTTTCTGAAGCGCTTCGTTGTCTTCAATCTTGATCAGATTGAGGGACTGCCGGAGCGGTTCATGACGGAACCGGGGGTGTCTGACCCGGTGATGCAGATTGCCGAGGTCGACCGGCTGATCGCGGCAAGCGGCGCGGATTTCCGGATCGGCGGGCACGAGGCGTTCTATTCCCCGACGCAGGATTACGTGCAGGTTCCTCCGCAGGCTGCCTATCACGAGCCGGTAAACTGGTTTCGCACAGCCCTCCACGAGATGGGGCACTGGGCCGGCGGCAAGGCAAGGCTGAACCGGGATATGTCCGGAAAGTTCGGTTCCGCCCAGTATGCAAGGGAGGAACTTGTCGCGGAAATGACGGCGGCCTTCACCTGCGCCTCGCTCGGTATCCATCCGACGGTACGGCACAGCGATTACCTCGGTGCGTGGCTGGAGGTCATGCGCGCCGATGAGAAGGCGATTTTCCGGGCGGCGAGCGCTGCCAGCAAGGCGGCCGATTTTCTGCTGGCCTTTGCGGAGGACGCGGCATGACCGGCTTTCTCTATCGGTTCGAACAGCGGATCCACGAGGCGTTTCTGCGCCATGCATTTCCCGAGTACGAGGACCCGCAGCACCGGCGGCTGGCCCGGGCGATCCGTTCGCTGCCCTATGTCACCAACAATGTGTTCTGCATGTCGCGGTTTCAGGGGCTGACGTATGAGCAGATCGCCGAGCGGCTGCATATCACCCCCGAGCGGGCGCAGCGAGAAATGGGCCGGGCCATGGGCATGATCATCCAATCCACGAAGCGGCAGCAGCGCAAGGGATGGTGACAAAGTCAGGGCGCGCCCGCAGTAGCGGGCGCGCCCGATCTTGCGCCGGGGGCGGGGCACGGGTTCAGCAGCGGGGCGGGAAGTCCTCGACGGTGTAGGAGATGGGATTGTTCATCCATTCGGTGACGGCGCTCTCGCGCCAGCCGCAGCACCGCGCGGCGATGCGGACCTGGGCCGGGAAAGTCCCGGTCTGGACCTTGCGGTAAAGCGTGGCACGGGACAGGCCCGTGCGGTCGAGCACGGCATTGAGGCGCAGGAAACGATCAGGGGGCGTCATGTTCATGTGGCACGTCCTCCGGTTTGACGAGGTGGACTGGCCGGCCGACGAGCAAGATCGGGCTAAATCGCGTCCGTCGCAAGGGCGCTAATTGGCGTTTATCGGATATTGCCGGACAGGATTCCCCGAGTTGAACCGAATGGGACATCAGGGGACACTCGTGGACACCAAAAAAATTTCAGCACCGGACCGGCGATTTTGGCGTTCGTGTCCCAAGCCGTCTCAGCGAACGCAGTGCGTTGTGATCTTTCCGCATTTATCATGACCGAAGGCTCGGGCGCGCTTCTGTGTCCGAGCCTTCGGTCGTCGCCGATCGCCTGCGCCGGGGGCGAGGTCAGGACGGCGTCGCTTGTCTTCGCGAGCGGGCATGGCCGGTGACGTGGCAAACGTGATCGACGAGCCCGCCGACGAGCATCCGCACCCGGTCGGGCGTGAAGCCGCCGTCGTCGGGATACTGGCCTTCGGTGAGGTGCATCCGGTTCCATTTCCAGTAGGGCGCCAGCACCTGGATGAGCCGCGCTGTCTCGGCGCAATCGTAGCCGAACGCCGTGACGTTGGCATAGGCCAGCGAACGGTCAACATTGAGGCTGATATACCGCGCGCACCAACTGTCCGGAAAACCGACATCGAGCAGGTGCGATGACAGCGCCAGTTGCACGACGATCCCGGTCGAATAGAGGAAGTCCGGCCAGTCGCCGGGCGCGTCGGGCGCCAGGCTGCCCATGAATTCCTCCGCGCGGACGTAGCGCGCGAGGCTGAGTTTGCGAC
This sequence comes from Novosphingobium sp. TK71, assembly GCF_055361505.1. Lineage (NCBI taxonomy): Bacteria > Pseudomonadati > Pseudomonadota > Alphaproteobacteria > Sphingomonadales > Sphingomonadaceae > Novosphingobium > Novosphingobium sp. TK71. Next base: position 2,524,367 of record NZ_CM143962.1, on the reverse strand, counting down.
CCTCCTGGGTGCGGACCAGCCGCACCGGCTGTGCGCCGTAGATCTTCCACAGCGCGGCGAGCGCCGAATTCTCGTCGGGGAGCGAGTTGAGTGCCGCCGAGACGGCGGCCGTTTCATCGGGTGAAGTCGCAGGAACAAGGCTGTTCATTTAGCACCTCCGGGTCCGCATCGGGGCGGGTTGGCGGAAGGCTAAGGGACCATGCGGACCAGTCCCGAACTCCCGCACGCTAACGCGCGGGAGCCGCCGGAGCTGGTAACATGCCAGAGACATGCGCCGCCGCCTTTCACCCGAGGGTTTGGACATACGCGACGGCACCCCGGAAAACCGTGTTTTCCGAGTTTGCTTCTCTGGCGGGATTACCAGTCCCGGCGCTGCCCTTTGCGCAGCGCCCCAGCAGGATAACAGACGGGAATCCTTAGGCCAAGGACTGACTGGAATCGGCGGCGCTCGCGCCGCATGCGACGCGCTTGGAAAGCGCTCGATCGCTCGCGCAGCCTAGAAGTGGAAGCGCGATCTGCGGCGGTGCGAACGATGGCCATGATAGGGCTCGCAAGCGGTGCCGTCGCCGTCGGCATCGAGCTCGGCGCGGTAGCCCGGTTCGCCGACTTGGATCGGCGCCCGGCCCGCGGCGCGCGCCTAGTCGCAATCGGCATAGTAAGCCCGAGCGTTTGCACCCGCCGCAGAGCCGGTGTCCGGCAGCAGACGCCCCGTCAGTTCGCGGATACTGTTACCCTGCATGCTGAGATAAAAGGCACCGCCGCCGACGAGCGCGGCCACGGCGAACCACATCGCGATTCTGCCGACGGCCACGCGCCGCTGCCGCAGAAGGCGGCGCCAGCGAAACTGCCGTCTGTGCTGGATCGGCACCGTGCGAAACGGCCGGTCTTTTGGCATCGCTTTTCCCCCGCAGCCCGGCCCCTCGGTCTCCGCGCGCGGCGACCGAGGGGACGGGGATCTTTGTGCCGCTAACTCTCTAACGGATCGCTAAAGGCCCGCAGGCCGCGCCGCCGCCACAGCGTCAGCGCCTGCTCGCGATCTCCGCCGCGCAGTCTTGCCGCTGCGTCGACCAGAAGGCCAAGGATCACCGCGCGGTCATCCTCGGTCAGTTCGAGCAGTTCGGCTTTGACGATTAGGCCGCCGAGCTCAATGAGCCGGCGGGTCCGTTCGCGCCGCTTCACTTGCCACTCGCGCCGGTCATGCCGCGCCCGGCTCGCCGAGAGGCAATTGTGCGCCGCCCGGTTCCGGCGCAGCGCTGCGCGGCTTGCTCCCAGCTCCCGCGCGAGGGCTTTTGCCGTGCCCTGAAAAGAACGCGGCACCTTGCTTGCGCCATGCCTCCTTTCTCGCTGCGTCCGTGGTGGTCGCGGCTTCGAGCAGGGCGCCCGCCAGCACTTCGGCGGCCAGGGCATCGGCACCAGTCGCGTTCACCAGTTCGCCGAGCTGGCTGGTCTTGCGGGTTTTGAGTTGCCGCGCCTTGTCGTTAAGCACTTTGAGTTCGGCGTCATAGTCACGGGGTTTGCGCATCGTCCGTCCTTTCGTTGATGGAGGCGGACAGTTCAGCTATCGGGAGTCTCACGGCCGAACAATAGCGTGAAATCTCTTGGGATTTCGCGTTCCCGAGTGCGATGAAATCGTTCGAGGGCGCGCTTATACGTCGTGCCGACGTGCTGCTTGAAGTGTAAATGGATGGCCGTCATGGCGATCTACCACTTCTCGGCCAAAGTCATTTCCCGCGCTACCGGCTCCTCGGCGGTGGCCGCCGCCGCCTATCGTTCCGCCTCGCGGCTGCACGATGAGCGGCTGGGGCGCGATCATGACTTTTCGAACAAGGCGGGCGTCGTCCACTCGGAAGTGATCCTCCCCGAGAACGCCCCCGAACAGTGGCACAACCGCGAGTGCCTGTGGAACGATGTCGAGGCGGCCGAGAAGCGCAAGGACGCGCAGCTCTGCCGCGAGGTCGAGTTCGCCATTCCCCGCGAACTCGACCAGGCCGAAGGCATTCGCCTGGCCCGTGACTTCGTGTCCCGCGAGTTCGTGGCGCGCGGCATGGTCGCCGATCTCAATGTGCACTGGGATATCGGCGAAGACGGCCAGCCCAAGCCCCACGCCCATGTGATGCTCGGCATGCGCGAAGTGACCGAGGAAGGGTTCGGTGCCAAGGTGCGCGACTGGAACCGCACCGAACTGCTTACGCATTGGCGCGAAGCCTGGGCCAATCACGTCAATCAGCGGCTGGCCGAACTCGACATCGATGCGCGGATCGATCATCGCTCGCTGGAGGCGCAGGGGATAGAGCTGGAACCACAGCACAAGATAGGTCCTGCTGCCTCGCGCATGGCGGGGCAGGGGCTGGAGAGCGAGCGGCTTGAAGAGCATCACGCGATCGCCCGCGCCAATGGCGAGAAGATCCTCGCCAATCCGGCAATCGCGCTCGATGCGATTACCCACCAACAGGCCACCTTCACCACTCGCGACCTCGCCAAGTTTGTCCACCGGCACAGCGACGGGAAGGAGCAGTTCGATCAGGTCCTGGGCGCGGTCAAATCCTCGCCCGAGTTGATCGCACTGGGCAAAGATGGGCGCGGGGAATATCGCTTCACGTCGCGGTCGATGATCGAGACCGAGAAGCGGCTTGAGAAGGCCACCATCAAACTCGATGCCGAACGGCGTCATGGCGTTAGCCGCGCCATGCAGGAAAAGGCGCTGGCCCGTGCGGAGGCGAGGGGGCTCTCGCTATCGGGCGAGCAGCGCGGCGCGCTCGAGCATGTGACCAATGGCCGAGGGCTTTCCTCGGTGATCGGCTATGCCGGTACCGGCAAGAGCGCGATGCTCGGTGTTGCCCATGATGCCTGGCAGTCGGCGGGCTATGAGGTGCGTGGTGCGGCGCTCTCCGGGATCGCCGCCGAGAATCTGGAAAGTGGCTCGGGCATTGCAAGCCGCACCATCGCCAGCATGGAGCGCCAATGGGCGCAGGATCGCGAGTTGCTGACCGATCGCTCGGTGCTGGTGATCGACGAGGCCGGGATGGTCGGCACCCGGCAGATGGAGCGGGTGCTCTCCGAGGCCGAGAAGCGCGGCGCCAAGGTCGTGCTGGTTGGCGATCCCGAGCAGTTGCAGGCGATCGAGGCGGGCGCCGCCTTCCGCAGCATTGCCGAGCGTCATGGCAGCGTCGAGATCATGCAGGTGCGCCGCCAGGGCGAGGAGTGGCAGCGCGAGGCCACCCGCGATCTGGCGACCGGGCGGACCGGCGAAGCGCTGCTCGCCTACGAAAAGGCCGGGCATGTCCATGTCTCAGCGACCCGCGATATCGCGCGCGAGGCGCTGGTCGGACAGTGGGATCAGGATAGGAGGGCGCATCCCGAGGCGAGCCGGATTATCCTCACCCATACCAACGACGAAGTGGGTCAGCTTAACGAGGCGGCGCGGACCCGCCTGCGCGCGGCGGGCGAGCTGGGCGAGGATGTCGCGCTCAAGGTCGAACGCGGCGAGCGGGTCCTTGCGGTGGGCGACCGTGTCATGTTCTTCCGCAACGAGCGCAGCATGGGGGTGAAGAACGGGTCGCTCGGAACCCTCCGCAGCGTTTCGCCCTTCAGCATGGCGGTCACGCTTGATGATGGCCGGTCGGTCGCCTTCGACCTCAAGGATTATGCCGATGTAGATCACGGCTATGCCGCGACGATCCACAAGGCACAGGGCATGACGGTGGACCGGGTGCAGGTGCTCGCCACGCCGGGGCTCGATCGGCACGGCGCCTATGTGGCGTTGTCGCGCCATCGGGCACAGGTCGACCTTCACTATGGCAAGGATGACTTTGCCGATCGATCCAAGCTGGTGCGCGCGCTGAGCCGGGATCGTTCGAAGGATATGGCGTCCGATTACGGTCCGGCCTTCGAGAAGAAGCGCGAGCCGGATCTAGCGGCTGCGGTCAAGCGCGATCCCTTCGCCGGGCTCAGGCTCAAGGCTCCGGAGGTCTTGCAGCAGGCAACGCCGCTCGAAGTGGCAGTGCGCGGCTATGGCCGCGCGGTGCAGGACATTCTCAGGATTCAGGACAAGGGGCTGGAGCCGATCGGTCTCCAGTGGCAGGCGCTCACCACGGCGGCGCAGAATCTCGACCGCCAGCGCGAGCACGGTGCCCGCGATCTCCATATGGCCTTAACCAAGGCGCCCGACCTCGTCGATGAGACCGGCAAGGGTCAGACCCGGCGCGCAATCCAGGCGATGATGGCCGAGAGCGAAATCCGCATCGCCGCCGATCTGCGGGCCGACCGCTTTGTCGCCGAATGGCAGAACCAGACCCGGCAATTTATGCGGATGCGGAGGATGCATCATGCGCTCGGGGAAGAGAGTGCGCTGGAGCGGATCGACCACCTCGCCAAGGCCCTGCACCGCGACCCCGAGCTCGAGTCGCGGCTGCGCAACCGGGGCGCCGAACTGGGGCTGGGATCGCTTGAGAAAAGATCGCCGTCTCAGGCCATCCAGGGATGGCTGGACCGCTCGCGTTCGCGCGGCCTTGGGCTTTAGGCTGGCTGGATGACCCAGAACCAGACCCCCGAAGAGCTCGATCCTGCTGCTGCGTTTGAGGCCATGGGCCGGCGCCTGGCAGGACTTACCGCCGCCGTCGACGGTCTCGCCGTCACCTTCCAGGAGGTGCATGCCCGCGATTACAGTCCGGAGCTTGCGAAGATCGATGCGCAGTTCGAGGCCGTCCGGGTGTTCGTCGACAAGCTGAAAGAGAAACCGGCGATGGCGTTGACGCCGGAGAAGATCGCCGCCGAGATTCAGGCGGCGGGAACGGACGGGCGCCATGCCGATCACGCGGCGTGGCGACAGGCGCAGCACGAACTGCATATTGCCGCCAATTCGATCGGCCGGGTCGTGGGATCGGCCTTGGAAGAGCAGCGGCAGCTGAAATGGCTGCTCATTGGCGTAAGCATCGCATTGTTCTGGGGCATCATCCTCGGGAGTGTGTGTCCGCCGGCTATAGATCGCCGGATGCCGGAGAGCTGGTATTGGCCCGAGCAGCGCGCGGCGGACGTTCTGCAGCGGGATGGCTGGGCTGCCGGGGAGCGCCTCCTGGAAGTTTACGATCCCGAGAGGTGGGCGAAGGTCAAAGCTGCGATGCAATCGCTGGAGGAAAAGAGCGCGGAGGCTGGGAAAGATGCGAAGCCACAAGCGGGGCGCGGTAAGAGCGGAAGCGCCAGAGGTCGTGATCGCGGCAGGTGAAAGTGGCGGCACCACTGGCACCAAAAGAACGGCAGGCCGCGAACATCCGATGGGAGATAAATTCCGCGCCTATCGGTGAAGCCGGGTTGGCTTCGAATCCTTGAAAAACAAAATTTCGGTCTCGAAGTGCGGGACGTCCAGTTCCGGCAACTCGCGACCCTTCCCGGCCATTCAGATGCCGATTTCGCGGTCCCAGAAGCGGGACCGGCAGCTTTCCCATCCCAGACGCGTAGGACGGGCCGACAGCAGACATGATCGATGGCGGCCTTTCGGCAACTGTGAACGTTAAAATTGCGCGCCCCGTCGATGTGGGCACGAACCGCATCGCGCTCAATATGGAAGGTATTTACGAGACCAATCCGAAGAAGGTCACGCCGCACGTTTCGGCGTTCGTGAGCGGGGTCTTTGCCGACGGGCCCCTGGGCATTAACCTAGGCGTCAACTACGAGCGCCGGCGCGTCATCCAGACCGGTTTTACCGGTTACGGCGTCGAAACGGCGAAAGAATCCAACAAGAACCTTGATAACAATCTCGATAGCTATCTCGACGATACCTACAGCTTTGATCACGCCACGACGATCGTTTCAGATGACGGCGAATTCGTGCGAAAGTCGGCGGTCGGCGGAATCCAGTTCAAGCCTTCGGACAACTTCGACATCCACATCGACGCGATTTATACCGATTTTCTCGACAGCTTCAATCGTTACGAGCATCAGTTGCGCTGGACGAACATTTCGGCGACGGGTGCAAAGATCGTGGGCAGCACCATCAATTCCGATGGTTTGCTGACCTTTCTTGACGCCAATGGCGTGGACCATCAGTCCAACAATCTCCTCTGGTCGACGCGCAACCAGACGTTCGCCTCTGGCATTGGTACTGCATGAAGTTCGGTCGGCTGTCCTTGTCCGTTGACCTCAGTTACTCGCGAGCGCAACGCAACCTGGAAGCGTTTACGGTCGTGGCGCCGCGCTCACCGACTTCGGCGTCCTACGATCTGAGCGGCGGTCTTGGCGCGGATTACGCCATGGCCTGCTCAAGCCTCTGCTTCCGCCGCTCCCAGTCTGGCATCACCTTCGCCAACAATTCGAAAAAAGTCGCACCATGATGGGGTTCGGTCACGTGGCAAAGTTCGTGCGTGATGACGTAGTCGATGGCGTCGAGAGGGGCTTCGATCAGGCGCCGGTTCAGCATCAAACGTGCGCCTGGCGACATCGAACCCCAGCGCTGCTTCAATTGGCGAACGATTAGGCCTTTGGGGCGGCGCAATTCGCTATCGTGGAATCGCTCAAGGTTTGCCTGAATGCGTTCGGCAAACTTGGCCTGTGCCTTTTCCCGATACCATGCTTCGACAAGTTCACGGGTCGTTTCGGGACTTAGGGGGCGGTGTGTCTGCACGACCAGATGGCCCCGGGTCATTTTCACCGCCCGTTGCACATGGGGCACCACTTTTAGGCGGTATTGGCGGCCGAGGTAACGGTGCGTTTCGCCCGGCAGAAACTGGCGCTCGGGCATGCGTGGCATGAATTGAGCGAAATAGCGCTGCTGGCGCATGATCCAGCCAGCCCGCTTGCGCACTTTCGCCTCGATCGCCTCAGCGCTGGCATCCTGTGGCGCGGCGACAACGACAGACATGTCTGGCTCAACGGCAATTTCGAGTGTCTTGCGCGCACGGTGAACAACGCGATACGCGATGCGGGTCTCGCCGAATTCCAGGCTGAGAAAGACGTCTTCCGTCACGGAAAACGCGCCCTGGCGAGGTCGAGAATCTTCTGCTCGAGATCGTCCAGCATGTCCACCGGAACCCCGATGCCCTTTTCATCGCGCAGCACGTCGAAGAAGTAATCGTCGATCGCGTTGCGCATGTTGTTCTGCGCCACGTCGTTCGACCAGACCCCGACGATGTGATGGGCTTTAATGATGGCAATGATGTCGAGCGCCACTTGTGCAGCAGCGTCTTGATCGATCGGCTCGCCATCTTCGCTGGACAGTCGGCCGTCGAGCAGTCCGAAAAAGGCCTGACCGTCGTCGTCGCCTTTCACAGCATCGGGCACTTGCCGGCCGCGATCCTTGCGAGCGACCTTGCTGGCCAAGTCAACCACGCTGCCCAGGTATTCACGTTCCGACAGCCGCCGTTCGCGATAAGCTCGAATAGTCTCCTCCAGCAGGTCCGAGAACTGGCGGTAAAATGCCGGATCTTCGTCCATTTTCTCGGTGATGGTGCGGCGCGTTGCGCTGGCAATGCGGTCGGCCTTCGAGCCTTCCGACACCCCATTTTCCTCGACTACCGCTTTCAGGGCTTCGGGATCGTTGATGTTGACCACCTCGATGATCGTTTCGGCGGGCAAAGCCACGACATGATCGTCGAGCAGTTTCTGGATCTTGGGCTCGAACTCCTTGATGTCGACGATTTCCTGATACCGCAACTGGACCGAGCGGCGCAGTTCGGAAAACCGCTTCCAGTCGCGCTTCATTGTGTCGATCTTGGCGTCGTCAAACACATCGAGGAATTTGTCCGACGACATCGCGATGTGCAGGCACCGGCCATAGGCCTTGAGCCGCTCATAGAAATCGTGCCGGATTGCCTCATCGGCCAGGAACCGCTCGAATTCCTCCATGTCCTTCTTGTTACGGACAGATTTGAACAGATCCCACAGCTGGTCGTGCAATTGGGGTAGCCGGCGGATCTCTTCGCGCACATCGTGAACCGTGCCGGCAAGGTCGCCATCATCATAGCCATCAAACGCGCTGTAGGTGGTCAGCGCGCTGTCCAGCTCGCCCAGCAGACCTTCGTAATCGATGATGAAGCCGAACTGCTTTTCAACGCCATCTTCCTCAAACAGCCGGTTCACGCGCGCGATTGCCTGCAGCAGGTTATGCTCTTTCAGCGGCTTGCACACATAGAGCACCGTGTTGCGCGGCGCATCGAACCCGGTCAGCAGCTTGGACACCACGATCAGGATTTCCGGATCGCCCGAGCCCTTGAAGGCGTCGATGATCTGCCGGTTGTATTCCTCCTCGGACTTGTACTGCGCCATCTGCTGGTCCCAGAACTTGCGGACCAGATCCTTCGATTCCTTGTCGACTTCCTCGTTCCCCTCGTTGTCGTTTGGGGGCGACATGATGATTTCGCTGGTGACATGGCCGATATCGTCCAGCATTTCCTTGAAACGGATGGCCGCAGCCTTTGAAGGCGCAACCAACTGCGCCTTGAAACCGGTGCCCTGCCAGTGCTGGCGGTAGTGCTCCGAAATGTCATAAGCCTTCGCCCGGACTGCCTGGCCGGTCTTGGCCAGCGCATCCATGCGCGAGAATTTCCGCTTCAAATCGGCCTTCTGCTGGCCGGTCAGGCCTCCGCTGATCTTCTCGAACCATTTGTCGATCACTGGACCGGAGATCTGCTGCTCGACCATGCGGCCTTCATAGAGCAGCGGCACAACGGCCTCATCGGCCACCGCCTCGTTGATCGCATATTTGTGGATCAGCCCACCGAAGGTCGAAAGCGTATTCTTGTCCTTCTTCAGCAGCGGCGTACCGGTGAAGCCCAGATAGCAGGCGTTGGGAATCAGGCGCCGCATCTTGGTGGCAAACTGGCTGTGCCCGCCCAGCTTGCCGGTCTGGGTGCGGTGGCTTTCATCAACCAGCACGAAGATGTTCGCATCATCGTCCGGCTGCGCACTGCCACGTAGCGCGGTGTCGAACTTGTTGATGATGGTTGTGATCAACGGGGTCTTGTGCTCGATCAGTTCCAGCAAGTTGGCCCCGGTCGTCGCCCGCACCGGCTCCATATCGCAGGATTTGAACGTACCCTTGATCTGCTTGTCGAGATCGTCGCGATCGGTGACGATGATGATGCGCGGGTTCACGATAGCCCGGTCCAGCGCCAAGGCGCGGCCCAGCATCACCATGGTCAGCGATTTGCCAGACCCCTGCGTGTGCCAGATCACACCACCCTTGCGCGAACCGTCTAGGTCGCGCTGCTTGATGCGCTCGACCGCCTTGCGAATGCCGAAAAACTGCTGGTGCCGGGCCACCTTGCGCACCCCGCCATCGAACACCGTGAAACGCCGGATCAGGTCCAGCATCCGTTCTGGCCTGCACAGCGCAAACAAGGCCCGGTCTTGCGGTGAAACCGTGCGTGGCCCCTCAGCGGCCATGGCGTCGAAATAGCGCCGCGCACTCGCGGAATCGCCCGAGAACACGATGGCTTTTTCCGACTCGGTCAAGACGCGGTTGGCGATGGGCGCGATCACCTCATCGCTGTCCTCCTCATCGCGCCACGTGCCCCAGAACTTCTGCGGCGTGCCCACCGTGGCATAGCGCGCATCCACCCGGTTCATGGTCAGCAGCAGCTGCGCGAAATGGAACAGCTGCGGAATGTTGTCTTCGCTTTGATAGCCGATAAGCTGGCTGCCAGCCTTCTTCAGGCTTTCGGTCGGGCGCTTGTTCTCGATCACCAGGACCGGAATGCCATTGACGAAAGCAACGATGTCGCACCGCTTGGTCTGCGTGCTGCCCGTGCGCTCCACCGTGTATTCCGCCGTCACATGCAGCGTGTTGTTTTCCGGGTGGTCCCAATCGATGAAGCGGAACGAATAGCTTTTGGAATCGCCGTCGATCGCCTTGGTGATCGTGGTGCCCAGCACCAGGGTGTCATAAACGTCCTGATTGGTGGCCTTCAGCCCCCTGATCCGATCCGGCGTAGGCTTGAGCCGGCGCAGGGCCTCGTGCGCGTCCTCCAAGTCGAAGGGATATTCGCGGCCCTTGTGTGTGAAGCGGTTGATCCGCATGAAGCTTTCGACCGCGATGTCATCCAGGACCACGTTGCGCAGCCGATCTCCGCGCAGTTCCAGCGCCCGGGCCTGGGACAACGGCGCGAAGCCCATCGCCACCAGCATTTGCAGCGCCGGGATCTGGGACTGGTGCTTTTCAGCGGCTTCAAAGCTCACGGCCAAAACTCCGGATCGGGAGAGTGATTGAAATTTTCATCTAGATGGGCCATATACTCGCCCAAGGATTGGGCTTTTTCCGGTCGACGAAAGGGTTCTGGAAAGGCCGGGGCCCTTTTGTTTTTCTGGGTTTTCTCGATGGCAGACGTTAGATGCCGTTCGCCCCTGTCAACCCACGGTTGACTTTTTCCCAATTTTGTGTATAGAACCGGCGTGAGTTCATTGCCCATCGGCCGTGAACCTATCGAGGCTTCGGGCGCTGAGCCAGCATAGCAAATCAGCGCCCGCCATTTCTTAACGTAGCGCATTGAGGCAATCCTGAAGGCTCCAAGCGGGAGCCTGAACGATTTTGCCGATGCTGTTGTCGGCTTTGTAGCATGTCATGAATTGCGCCTTGAGCGCATCTTGGCGATGGAGCCTGACGCCGATCACGATCACGAAATTGTCGATGACGACGGTCACACGACGCGCAGGTTCATGGCGCTGGTATCGGCTGTTCCAGCCCTGGAAACGCTGCGCCTGCTGATCCGCTAGCGCAGGAACGATCCAGTCGAGTCGCTCTGCACGATCCAGCGAGAAGACGTCCTTGCTGCCTCGGCGGTTCGAACTTTCGAAAAACGCATGATCGAAATCGGTCTTGCGGAACAGCACGCTGATGCCGTCGTGCGTGACAATGCCACCACGACACAGCGTCGCCTCATAGTGGGCGCGATAGGCGTCAGCATCGGCCAGATGGAGCAGCGGGGGCATCACCATCCGCCACCCAACTGGATGCGGAAGATGTTGAATTTTTCTTCGTATTTGCCAGTGGCGGACAAGCGGCGCCGGTTGAGCCGACGCTCGAGATGAGCCACCACCGCTTCCTTGGCTGGGCCAAGGTCCCGCCGCTCGTTGAGGCGCGCCGAGGCCGCGCCCAGCAAGACATCGCAAAGTTGCAGCAGCACGACTTCGGGCGAAGGCAATGACTGAACATCAGCGATCACCGACGTGCGGTTCGCCGTCCTCAGCACCCGCTTCAGCGTCGAGAGGCGCGAGCGGTCGCGGTTCTGCTTCAGGTCGCAAAAGACGGTATATTCGTTGTTGTCGAGTATCCAGTGATGCAGCACCTGGTAGTAGAACTTGTAGAAGCCCAGTTCGGCATCGCCGTTGTGGAGGGCGACCTGCATCTGCGTGCGGTCCACGGCAATGCAGCGAAACCGCAGATCCAGCCCAAAGCTCATGAACAGATCGATCAGATCGATGTAAAAGGCCTGCTTCGACGGAGACGCCTTGCGCCATTTGATTTCCCCGTGAACGCCATGCCGCGCGCGCAAGGCCGCGATCCGGGCCTTGACGCTATCGCGCAGATCGTTGGGAAGCCAAAGGCTGCCGATCATCAGATAACGCCCCCTGGGGTGGGCGGTGGTGAACAGATCGGGCAGCGTCTCGTCGCAGTAGACCTCGAATTTCATGGGACCACCTGCCATTCCCCCGTCAGCAGCTTTTGCATCAAGCCGCGTTTTTGGCGCGTAAGGGCGGCGATTTCGCGGTCGGTCAGGTCGATATCGGCTTTTGCAGCGTTGAGGACCGCGACGATGGCCCGCTGCTCTTCAATCTCTGGCAGGCGCAGTTGCAGGGCGGCTAGGTCGTCGTAATAGGTCCGCTGGCGAACGCTGCCGGAGCCACCGGCATTGATGTGGTGCAGCCACCAGCGGGTCTGGCGCAGGTGATCGAGATAGTCTGGCTCCATGCTGTCCGGGCGGCAGGCAAACACGATATAATCCGGGCTGACGAGGAAAGTCTCCCCGGCCTTGTTCATCGCGATGGAGCCGACGTTGATACGCATCGGATTGTAAGCGAAGCCGAGCGGGGGCAGCAGCAGGTAGCGGCTGATGTCGCCCGCCACCGTCTGTTCGCGCATGGGCACGATTCCACGCGCATTGCTGACCCCCATGACGGCAGCACGGCCAAACGCCAGCTTGGCGTTCCGCTGCGTCAGTTCCCCCGTGACCTCGCCCAGTCGCCGCATTGGCCAGTTCGGGCGAGACGCCCCCATTCGCATTGTGCCGAAAAGCAGGGATGCCCGCAGCGCGTCGAGACGTGCCTCCTTGGCTTTGCGCAGGGCGGAGAGTTTTTCCAGCTCTAAGTCCCAAGTCCGCAGGATCGCTGCGATCTTGCGCTGCTCAGGGAGTGGTGGAATCGCAAAAATGCGCTTTTCCATATCCCTTTTTTGGACATGAACTAATGCTGATGCCCCATGCGACGACGCTTCGATCTTTTGCGTTTCGAACCCTAGAAGTTGAAAAAGAAAGTCACGGTCGCTTCCGTTCTTTGGTTTAACTTTCCAAGTATGGTAATTTAGAACGCCTTTTGGCCCATTCCAGATATGCGGCCCAAATGAAGCGCCACGGCTTCCAGACCACGCAAACAGTAGTTGTCCTGGCGAAATTTCAATTTTTTTGTCATAACCCCCAGAATAATAGTTAAAATTATCGGAGCCATTTAGGTTTTGAATCCGGATAATTGGGAGACCTTCCCTTTTCCATTCATGAGGTTTGAAGCCGCGACCATTCACAAGCTCGCAAACTTCTTCAAGTTGGAGATGTTGCCAACCATCACGCATTGACGCCCAGCTCCTTCAGATAAGCCCGCATCTGCGCACGCACTTCGGCCAATTCGCCCTCGATACGGTCGATTTCCGTCTGCACGGCTGCAACGTTGATTTCCTCTTCCGCCTCGAACGTGTCGACATAACGAGGGATGTTCAGATTAAAGTCGTTCTCGGCGATCTCCTCCGGGCTGGCCCGGTGCGAATATTTCGCCTCCTCGGCGCGGGCGCGGTAGGTGTCGACGATCCGCTCGATATGCCCCGCTTCCAGCAGGTTCTGGGTCTTGCCGGGGGTAAACTCGCGGCTCGCGTCGATGAACAGCACATCGCGCCGGTCGGCATTGGCCCCGCCGTCCTCGCGGCTGCGGTCAAACACCAGAATGGCCACGGGAATGCCGGTGGTGGTGAACAGGTTGGCGGGCAGGCCGATCACCGCGTCGAGCAGGTTTTCTTCGATCAGCGCCTTGCGGATCGCCCCTTCGCCGCCGCCGCGAAACAGCACGCCATGCGGCACGATCACCGCCACGCGCCCGGTCTGGCGCTTGGCGATTTCGATCATGTGGCTGATGAAGCCATAATCGCCCTTGGACTTGGGCGGAATGCCGCGCCAGAACCGCTTGAACGGATCATCGCCAGCATGTTCCGCGCCCCACTTGTCGAGGCTGAACGGCGGGTTGGCCAGCACCACGTCGAACTTCATCAGATGGTCGCCCTCGACCAGCGCCGGGCTGTTCAGCGTGTCGCACCATTCGATGCGCGCGGCATCCTTGGCGTGCAGGAACATGTTCATCCGCGCCAACGCCCAGGTTGCCCCGTTCACCTCCTGCCCATAGAGCGCGAAATTGTCCGACCCCACCTGTTGCGAGGCCTGAATGAGCAGCGAGCCGGAGCCGCAGGCCGGATCGCAGATGGTGTTGCCCGGCTGTGGATTGGCAAGCCGCGCCAACAGACCCGACACGGCGGATGGGGTGTAGAACTCGCCCGCCTTCTTGCCCGCGTCCGATGCAAAGCGCGAGATCAGGTAGATGTAGCATTCGCCGATGATGTCTTCCGACACGCGACTGGGGCGCAGGTCGAGCGCAGGCTTGGCGAAGTCCTCCAGCAGGTTCTTCAGGCGGCGGTTGCGGTCCTTGACCCTGCCCAGATTGGCTTCGGAATTGAAGTCGATGTTGCGGAAAACGCCTTCCAGCTTGGCGATGTTGGTACGCTCGATGGCTTCCAGCGCGATGTTAATCAGCTCGCCGATGTTGGGTTCGTTGCGCCGCTCGTGCAGGTCGTAGAAGCTGGCGCCTTCGGGCAAGACAAAGCGTTCACGCTCAAGCCGGCGACGGATGCGCGCCTCATCGCCACCGAATTGATCGCGATAGGCTTCAACGTGCTCGTTCCAGAGGTCCGAAATGTACTTCAGGAACAGCATCACCAGGATGTAATCCTTGTACTGCCCGGCATCGACCGCGCCACGAAACGTGTCGCACGCCGCCCAAGCCGTCTGGTTGACCTGTTGCTGAATCTGTTGGTCGGTCATGGTCAAAGGCCTTTCTGCTGGGCACCGGCTTGCGCAAGATCGGCAAGCACACGGCCGGTGAATTGGGTTCGCCTGTCGGCAAGTTGATGAAGCAGCGCCGCTTCCCTGGTCGCCAATCGGGCGATTTCGACAATGACGCGCTGGGTGGCAAGGTTGGGCACCGGGATCGTGATGCCCTCGAGGCCGCTTTTGGGGACCATGCGCAAAGTGCCCCCTTGCGCCTCCAGATCGATCTGTCGCTGGGCTTCGGGCTGATTGATGGCCCAAGCCAGATAATCCGGGGTTGCAAGGCTGGTATTCACGCGCAGGATGATCAGCGGTAGCAGGGCGACGATAGGTTCGGCCATTTCCGTGGCTACAACATACCCGAAATTCGGCTGGCCCCGGGACCGGAACACTACATCGCCGGGCTGAAGTGCGTAGCGATCGACCTGCAAATCCAGATTGAAGCGCTGCACGCCGGCCATGTCGATGGAGCCATCCTCGCGCAGATCACGCAATTGCATGGCGAGCTGCCCAGCCTCGGGCTGCTGGTTGAGTTTGCCCCGAACCGTGAACCCGGATTGGAATTGGCAGATGGCATCGAGGCGCATAAAATTCCTCTGTAGGACATGTCACAGCACATAAATGATTCGGCGCGCCGAATCAAGATCTAAACGCTGTAGAGCGGTTTACAGCAATTTTTTCCAGGTTGAGCGGTGTGGCTCGGACATGCAGGTCGCAGCGCCGTACGCTGGCGGCGGTTCAGGTCAGCCTTGCCCCGCAACCATTCTGCTACCTCTGCTTCGGCCAGTGCGCCGCTGGCCAATGCCAGAACCATGTGAATGGCTTCCTCGGCCGCAAAGCTTTGAGCGAAGATGTGGCCCATCGCGCCATTGGTGGGCCGGTATTTCTGGTATGAACGGACGGGTGGTTTCGACACCATGACAATGGATCGCGAACGTCGGCTTTCGTGGCGGATGTGGCCATCTCGTAGATGAAATCCGAATGACCAGTTTCCTGTTTTCGCGCTCCAAAGCAGACCGAGCGCGAGGTCCCAACGTCGGTCGTTCACCGTCGTCCACGGCTCGGAGAACCGAGGGCAGCTATTTGGCGATCGCGCTGATTTGTGGGGGCAGGAGCCGAGGAGGCTGGCAACCGCCTGAGCGTGTCGCCTGCCCCCAATCCCAATACGAAATCAGCCGACGGCCGAGCCCTGTCCGCGCAACTCGTCCAGATGGTCGCTCCACCATTGGTGCATCGCAACACGCTCCTCCCAATAGCGGCCGCGATTGTAGATTCCGCGAATGGCATTAGCATCCGCATGCGCAAGCGAACGTTCGATTGCATCGGCGCTCCAGTGGCCGCTCTCATTCAGAAGCGTCGATGCGGTGGTCCTCAGTCCGTGCGCGGTTATCTCATCTTTGCGATATCCCATTCGCCGAAATGCGTTGTTGACGGTGTTCTCGCTCATTGTTTTTCGCGAGGTATGTATGGCGGGAAACGCATATCCGTCCGGCCCGGTGACCTCTTGCAGTTCTCGCAGATAGGCGATTACTTGCCGAGATAGCGGAACCTGGTGAGGTTTGCGCATTTTCATGCGCTCAGCGGGGATGGTCCAAACACCAGCCTCGAAGTCGAACTCTGACCAGTCGGCTTTCCGCAGTTCGCCCGGCCGGGACATGACGTGGGGGGAGATCCGCATGGCAAAGCGCGTGATTGCGCTGCCGGAGTAGCAGTCGATGTCGCGGAGCAGTTTTCCGATTTGCTGCGGGTTGAGCAGCGCAGCATGATGAGTAACCTTGGGAGCGATCAGCGCGCCGCGCAGGATGGTCGTGGGGTCACTTTCGCCGCGTCCTGTGGCCACACCATAACGGAAAACACGGCTCGCAAATTCCCGACAGCGCCGCGCCGTTTCCCGCTTCCCCTGCTTTTCTAAGGCTTTCAGGATCGCGAGAATTTCGAGTGGCTTGATTTCAGAGATTGGCCGATGTGCGATGGGCTTCAGCAGCGTCAGTTGCCAAACCATTTTGTCGGTCGTTACCTGCGCTCTCTCTTCGGCAATCATTTTTTCGATGAAGTCTTTTGCGACATCCTCGAACGAGTTGGCGGCTTTGAAGGAAGCGACGAGCTTGTGCAGCTTTCGCACCGCCAGTGGGTCTTCGCCTCCGGCGAGGACTTGGCGCGCTTCGTCGAGCTTCCTGCGCGCGCCTTCCAGGCCGACATCGGGATAGCGGCCGAGCGCGAGGCGCTTCTGTTTGCCGAGAAAACGATATTTGAAGCGCCATAGCTTCGACCCGTTGGGGTGGATTTCCAGAAAGAGACCTCGACCGTCACTGCACCGGTAGGTCTTGGCGTCAGGTTCAAGCTGGCGAATTTGGGTTTCGGTAAGTGCCACGCGCGATTCTCCTCGATAAGGTCGAAGCGCGTAAGGGGGCCGTCCAGGTGGGCCATCGTTGTGAGTCCTCTCAAGGAGGTTTTGGTGCCATTTCGTGGCCCCATTTTGCTCAAGATGGCCTGGAACTGCCTGACACACTCTTAGACCGGGGAGGCTCAAGAATGGCAGAATTCAGCCATATTTTCGAGCGTTTGGGACGATCTGAGAGGGAAAGGTGGTGCCGCTTACGTGACTCGAACACGTGACCCCATCATTACGAATGATGTGCTCTACCAACTGAGCTAAAGCGGCATGCCTTGGTTGGGCCGGGTGCAATCCGGCGCCGGGGCAGGGGGCGCCTTTACCGGGGAGTGGGGGCGCGTGCAAGGGGCTTTCTTATCGATCGTGCGATCTCCGGCTTTCTGCTCGCAAATCCCTATATTCCATAGCGCAGTTTGATGGCGCGGTAGCGCTGGCGGAGCAGTTCGGCGCGTTGGTCGGGCGAGGTGCGGGCGGTTCCCGGCGGGAGGTGATCGGCCAGTTCGATGGCCTTGACCAGGCGGGTGCGGAACGTGGCGGGCTGCTGGCTCATCAGGTTGCGGTATGTGAGATTTCCGTCCGAAAAGCCCTGCGTGTCCACCCAGTTATGGAGGCCGGGGTCTTCGTGGGAGAGAATCAGGCGGACGATGCCGTCGCCGTCCACTTTCGTGCGCGCGGGCGTGTAGCTGACGGGGCGGTGGAGGAAGTCCATCGATCCCATCAGCGCGCCGCCCATGCCGAACAGCCAGAAGCCGGGATGCCAGTCCATCTCCACGATCAGCGCCTCGTCCGGTTCGAGGCGCCAGACCATGTGCGCGGCCATGCGGCCGCGTTTGGCGTCGCTGGTGTCGTTGGCGGCCTTGTCTGCCGGGAACATGTTGAGGCTGGCAGGATCGCATACCCCGCGCGAGGTGCGCCAGGCGTGTTCGGGCCAGTCGCGCATCAGGCCGGTGACGAAATCTCCGGCCCAGTTCATCGCCTCGCCCATCTGTGCGGGCGAGGGCAGGGGGCGGGGCGTGGCCATGCCGATCCGCTCGATGGTGAGGGTAGTGGGGGTTTCGCCCCAGGCGTCGAAGGCCTCGCGGATGAACAGCTTGCGCGAGCCGGGCGTGGTGGGGAGCCAGTTCCTGTCCCGTGGCGGCCCGCCGATGGTCACTGCGAAGGTGCCGTCCGCCCCGGTTTCGATCTGGTGGCCGAACAAGTTGGCTTCCGGGATGTCGCCGAAGGGTTCGTGCAGGCTGGGCCAGTCGGTGCCGGGGATCGTGTCGGGGCGCGGGCCTTGCACTGTTATGTTGAGCCAGCGTGCCGTGCCGCGGCGGCCCGAGAGGCGGTAAACGTGCTCCCCGGAAATCCACGCCTGGCGATAAGTGAAGTCCGCCAGGTCGCCGCCCAGCTTCATCGTCGGCGTGGTGAAGGGGTGGATCTGCGGGAAGGCCGGGTCGCGGGTTTCCAGCGCGAGGTCGAAGGCCTGTCCGACGTTCTGCGTGAGGAAGCGGAAGGCGTCCGCGCGCTGAAGCGGGTTGGCCGGGTTGGCGTCCTTGAAGGCGGACTGTCCGGCCTGTTTCAACTGCTCGCAGAAGCTGTCCCACGCGGCCTTGAGCGCGGGATCGTCGGTTGCGTCGCCAAAGGCCATCGTCAGGCTCCCAGTCGGGTGAGGAGGTCGGAAAGGATTCGTGCCGCGCGTGTGCAGGCTTTTGCCGCGCCTTCGGCCTCGATGCGGGGGCCCAGCAGTTCAAGGTCGAACAGGCCGGTGTAGCCGAGTTCCAGCACGTCGCGCAGGATCGCCTCCAGCGGTACCGCGCCATCGCCCGGCACCGCGCGGCAGGGGGTGGTACGGTCGCCGGGGACATGGTCGCTCACTTGCACCAGGCCGGCGAGGGGCAGGGCCTCGGCCAGCTTTTCGCGCAGCATGGCCTCGCTCCAGCAGGCGTGGAGATCGACGCAGAGGCCGATCCCGGCGGCCTGCGCAAGATGCCGGGCATCGGGCAGGGTATGGGCGATGTGGATGTCCACCGTGAGCGGGGAGGCGTTTTCCACCAGCAGGGAGACGCCGCTGGCGGCGGCGTATTCGCGGCAGGGCGCCAGCAGGGCGGCGAAGCGCTGCGCCGCCTGTTCCCATGACAGCGCGCCGCGCCCGCCGGTGATGAGATAGATCGACGGCGCGCGGAGCTGCGCCGCAAGGTCGATCACGCGCATCAGTGCGGGCGTGGCCATCCCTGAATCGCGTTCGAGATCGGGGTGGAGCGCGAAGGGGTGGTTGATGCAGCCCACCGTCACCCTGCCGCGCTGCACTGCTTCGTGCGCAGCATGGATGTCTTCCGGCTGAAGCAGGCGCGGGGAAACCAGCGTCGCATGCTGCACGCCGATGGTGCAGCAGAAGTCGATGAACCCGGCGGTCGAGCGATCGACCATGGCGACCTGGTGCAGGCTGACGCGGGGGTGCATCAATGGCGCCTTTCGATCTCGACGCCGAAGCGCTCCCGGAAGGGGGCGAACTCTTCGTTCAGGGCTTCAAGGTCGTATCCGGCATCGACCAGTACCTGGGTGGAATAATGGAACTTGCCGTGGCGGTCGCCCTTGTTTTCCGCCAGATAGCGCCGCATCGCGCCTTCCGCTTCGGGCGTGAAGGCACGGCCGGCAAAGGCGTAGTAATCGCGGATCACGCTGACGGGATCGGCCACGAAATCGCGGTAGCGCACATGGTGGATGCGCGGATCGCTTGCCAACGGATGGGCCATCGTATTGCCGATCGACCAGCGCACGCGCTCCAGATGGGCGCGGGCTTCCTTCACCAGATCGATCTTGCCGACCACGCCGTCCATGATGTCCGCCATCATCATCGTCGAACTGGCGGCCACCATCACCGGATCGCGGTGGAGCCAGACCAGCGAGGCATCCGGATAGGCATCGAAGAAGGCATCGAGCCGGGTGGTGTGGAACCCCTTGAGCACCCAGTGGCGTGCCGGGCGCCGGTATTGCAGGGCTTGCAGCATGGCCTTGTGGATGCGGTACTGAGCGGGCGGATCGGTGGGCAGGCCGAAGGAGAGGTTCTGCATCGGCACGCGCCACCAAGCCGTGGGTGTCATCACCCGGAAATCGAAGGCCCAGGTCCGCTCGTCTTCGGGCAGGCCTTCGCCCAGCATGTCGTTATAGGGGTGGCAGTGCAGCCAGCGCGGCATCTTCGCGTTGATCTCGCGCCATTCGGCGTCGGCTGCCGCGATGCGGGGATCGGTGCCATCGACCGTCCCCGGCGGCGGCGAGGGGTGCATCACCTCCCAGAACCGCAGCGCCCGTGCCGCGGGATCGACGGCGAGGAGGGCGTGCATCAATGTCGTCCCGGAGCGCGGTTCGCCGCTGACGAACATCGGGCGATCGATCGCTTCCTCGGCGAGCGGGAAGCGCTGGCGGTCCTCGAAGAAGCGCAGGCGGTCGGTCAGCAGCCAGAGCACGTTCTCCGCCGCCGCCGCGCGGCCCGCAGCGTCCATGGCGATGGTATTGATATGTTCCACGGCGAGGGCGAAGCGCTGGGGAAAACCGTGGTCGGCCCAGTCCGAAAGGCCGGTGCGTTGCTGCGCTTCAAGCAGCAATTGCTGCGCGTCGAGTTCGGCCATCTCAGCCCTCCACCAGCTTCGCGATTTCGTCTTCGGTCTCCCGGACCTTGGCGGCGCTGGTGGCGGAGAATTTCATGCCGCCCATCGCCCCGTATTCCATCAGCTTGTAGACGCGCATCCCGGCATCGGCGAAGCCCTTGATCTTGAGCGCCACTTCCCTGGGCGTGCCGGTGGGCAGCACGTCGCGGATGGCCTGGGGGTCCATCTCGTTGCAGAACCTCACCATCTTGTCGCGGCTGAGGCGCACGGGATCGAAGTCCATGATGCCGCGCCAGTCGGGGCCCATGGGATGGTCGTAGCCGAACTGCGCAAGGTCTTTCGCGGTCATCATCAGGATGATCGACTTCACCATCGGCGCGCGCAGCATCTCGTCGATCTCTTCGGGTTCGCCGATCAGGCACATCTGCGTGATGGCGGGGGTGAAGTGGCTCATGTCGCGCCCGGCGGCATCGCCCGCGTCAAGGATGACCTTGAGCTTGGCGGCATAGTCTTCCGGCGTCCACGAACCCGCGGGCCACCAGCCGTCCGCCTCCCGCCCGGTGATGGACAGCATCCTCGGCCCTGCCGCGCCCAGCCAGATCGGCGGCGCCTTGCCCTCGTAGAACTCGGTGTCCAGCCGGGCGTGGTGGAGGTGGAAGAACTGTCCTTCGAAATCGACCGGGCCGTCCGAATGCCACAGCAGCTTGATGACCTTGATCGCCTCTTCCAGCCGCCCCACCGGCTTGTCGAAATCGAAGCCGTAGGGAACCGTGTTTTCCAGCTCGCCCGATCCCAGGCCGAGGATGAAGCGGCCTTTCGACAAGTGGCTGATCGTCAGCGCCGTCTGCGCCAGCAGCGAGGGGTGGCGGCGCACGGTGTCGACCACCGTGGTCGCCAGCGGCGTGTTCTGCGTCAGCACCGCCGTTGCCGCCGCCACGGCCAGACCGTCGAGATGGCGGTGCGGGCTGGGGGAGGCCTTGGCGAGGTCGGTGAATTCCGGCGTCCAGATCGAATCGGGCCAGAAGCTCACCATGTGATCGGGCAGCCAGATCGAGTGGTAGCGCCCCGAATCGTAGTCCTGCGCCATCTGGATGCCGAGCGGCAGGGTGGTTCGCAGGAAGGCTGCGGGCTGCACTTTCATGGCCACGGGCATGGGTTCATCCTCTCAGGCAGCGTCCTTTCCGTACCGCCAGGGTGATGGTTCGGCGCCGCTCGTTGTTTCCGGGCACCGTTGTGAGGTAGCCCCCGGCCAAGGCAAATTCCCATTTGGGGATCACGAAAATGCTGCAAGGAGAGGACGCGGCGCTGCTGGTGCCGCTGATCGAGGGACTGGTGGAAGACCCGCCCTGGCGGCGCTTCCTCGATGCCCTGCGCACGCGGGTTGCGGCGGACTATGCCAGCCTCGTGTTCCGGCCCCTGCCGCAGGGCACGCCGGAGGCGCGGGTGATCCACCTCTATTCCGGCCAGCCTTCGCCGCCGCCGATCTCGCGGCTCTACCGCGAAAGCCTCTATCTTCGCGACCCCATGCCCTATCACGCGATGCAGGAGGGGCGGACTTACGCCCTGAGCGAGCTGCTGTGCTACGGCGACCCCGGCCACGATGCCTATCTCGACCAGCTGCTCGTTCCTTCGGGCATGAACCATATGCGGATGATCCGTTTCGCCGAACCGGGCGGGGTCAACGGCTGGATCACGATCACCCGGCGCTGCGGGGAGTTCGCTTCCGGGGTGGACCTGCTGCTCGAAGACCTCGCCCCGCACTTGCGCGCCGCGCTGGGCAGCTTCGTGGCGCTGGAGCGCGAACGCATGGGCGCGGAGATCGAGCGCGAGGCCGTGCGGCGTATGAACTTCGGCTGGGTCACGCTGGACGGGGATGGCAAGGTGCTCGATGCCGACCGTCTCGGCGCGCAGATGCTGCAGGGGGCGGACGGGTTAACGCGCGGCCGGGACGGCCGGCTGGGCGCCCGCGATCCCCGCTTGCGGCGGCAGCTTGCCGAAGCGGTGGCCGAACTCGCGCAGGACCCGCAGGCTCGCCCCCGTGCACTGGTGCTCTGCCGCGAGCCATGGCTGGACCTGCTGCTCGTCCCTTCCGGTCGCCGCATGGGCACGACGCGCGCGGCGCCGGCGATCCTGTGCTATCTCCATGCCGATCACTGGTCCTCGGCCGACCGCTGCGGCCAGCTCGCGCAACTGTTCGACCTTACCGCCAGCGAAGCGCGGCTGGCGCTGGCCCTGAGCCGGGGACTGTCGATCGCCGAGGCGGGGCCGGAAGTGGGGCTGACGGTGGAATCCGCACGGACCTATTCAAAGCGCATCTACGCCAAGACCGGAGCACGGGGGCAGGCGGATCTCGTCCGTTTCATCCACCGCAGCGTGCTCGCGATTGCGTGAAGCAGGGGCGGAGGCTTCCGATGAAGCTGCCCTTCCGAAAGGCGCCCGTTTTCGCCATTCCGGGCGGGGAGCGCCGCGCTCGAAAGCCGTACGTTCGGTGCTCGCCGCTCGGGAAGAAATGCAGCCTGACCGGACACGCCCCATTGCAGACATTCTCCATTTGTTGCAGCCTTCCGCAATGCTCTCCGCGCTCTTAATCCTCGCTGCTGCTCCGGCTCATTCGTGTGACTTAGACAACATTACGTCTGCAAAGGCAGTTCACAACGCTCTTGCAAATCGAGCCGTTCAGCTTGTCGCCGCAGCACTGACGCCGACAAACGATAACGACGCTTCACAACTGTCACGCTTCGTCGATGACAACGCGCAATTTAGCCTTGGTGCAGGCGACGTTGGCAGACCTCTTGGAGCGGGTGCTGTCGGAGCAAAAGCATTAGCCTTAGCGATGAATGCAGATGGATTTAGGTTTTTCGGGTGGGATTACATGGACGGCCCGGCGGACGGATGCAGAGAGCAGACCGTGACAGTCGAGTTTACGAATGCGTCCGATCATTTGGTTTCACAAGTTCAGTTCAAGTTTGATCAGGGCCGTGTCCGCGAAGCGCAGGGATGGCAGCGCAGTTTCCAGAGTGGGGGATTGTAGCTAGCGCTTCCCGCCAAGAATGTCTGCTACCCACCCATGATTGCCTTTCCGGATCGCCGATCCCATTGTTGGTGGCGTAAAGCTGCCCGACCGTTTCCTGGCGGTGCAGATCCGCAGTGTAAGCGGCTATGAAGGGTGGTTAGTTGCCGGGCATGGGCGGCCCAACCGGACCAGCCAACTCGTTATCTTCCTTTATCGATACCACTTTGAAACCAGCGCCCCGCCCGGCTCGACGTGCCGCATTAACGCATCTCTTCGGAACGTCGGAGGAGTAATTGATCACCAAGTGCTCACGCGGGGCAAAGCGTTCTAAATCAGTTCGGAATTGCTTCGCATCCATTCCGTTGTCGCCGGTCCAGAATAGGCAGCGACCTTCCTCGAAAGTAATGGACGCACCGATGGTTTCTAGTTCCGAGCTTGGAATTTCTTCCAGACCGCTTGCCGTAGAGAGCAGCAGCGCCAATGCACCGAGAGTATTCATATCGAGATGATGCACCAACGTAGATATGGCGACAATGGGGCGTGTCCGGAACGGCAGATTCCCGGTTAAATCCCTGAAAATCTGCCATTCCGCTTTGTCGGGTTCCTAGCCTGAGATAGATACGTCCCGTATCGTCGTTCCGACGGGCAGCCCTCGAACCCGCGCTAAGGTTTGGGCCGAGAGGGTCCAGTAAACGCTAAAGTCGATCAAGCTGAGGTTTGAAACATCATCTGTCCCGCCGAGATAGAGCGGCAGCTTGTAACCAATGCACTGATCGTAATTCGGGCGAGTGCCGCCTGCCTCTAACCACTGCTGGAAAAATGAATACGCCGCCGCTGCGTCAGGCTCGTTCGCTAGCTCGTCATCATGAAACACGGCCCGATTGACGGGTATCTCAAGTACTTCCCCTGTGCCCGGTTCGAGCATGAGAACCTGCGGAGCACCATCGACTATCCGCCGCTCGTCGGTCGCAAACTGGCGACCCAACCAGTCGGCTCCGAAGCATTCTATCCTGTCAGTGAAGTCGGGAAATGCTTCAATCGCGAGCGCAGTGAAGCGCGCAACGTCTTCTTGCCGATGAAGGCGGTACGCCCCGTCTAAATAACCCACGTCATTCGCCTCCAATTATCGACAAACTAGCGATAAGCCTAATGTCTGCAAAGTCGGCGTGTACGGTCAGGCTGCATTTCTTCGCGCGCGGCGAGAACCGGACAGGCCCCTATGGAACGCGACTCTCGGCGTCGGGAGGGGCCGAAATGGGTGGATTGCGGACATAGGCATAGCTGGCGTGCAAAGTCAGCAACGCGGCCAGATTTTGCCGCCCGTTTCGGACTCACGCGCGAGGCGCCGGTCATCTAACAACGACTGGCGGAGATGCATCAGGGCCCAAGGGAGGCGTGAAGTTCAGCGTCACCACTAGTCCAGCTTTTTGGAAATCATCGATGTAGGTGATCTCCGCCCTCGAGACATCGAAATAGGAAATGTGGGGTATGCTTCTCGCCCAGAAGTTTGTTCCAAACTCACCTACTAGTTCGAGCGTCGTGGGACGGCCGTAGGGTTGGCAGGATGGCAAGGGGGCCTGCCTGCCCGGCGGGTACTCAGCTTCGCTATGGCAAACAATCGAGTCGTTTTTGCCGGCGACGACGCCTTTGGTGGTGAAGTACAGCCGGCGTTTCGGCTCAAGCAATTGTGTATTCATGTCAGGATGAGCGGATGCAGAAATGTCGACTTTGGTGTTGGCAGGTAGCGCCAGCACGACGTACTGAGCATGCGCAGAACCATGCATAATGCTAAAAGATGCAAAAACAATTGCTATCAATCGTAGCATTTCAACCTCCGCGACATTTATTGTCAGAAAATATAATAGATTTGTAAATTATTTTTAATAGATTATACTTTACTTATAATATCTCTGGACTCCTTCAATCCTGAGACAATGGGGGTCAAGTGAGTGATGGTTTCATTTATCGCCGAGTGTCGATTGATCTTTGAGTTCATGTCGGCTTCGAGAATGCGGCGCTTTTCATAAATCATTTCCTTTAGCGCCTCGCCCCCTCCCGTGGGAATAATTTCCGGCGCGCCGACGGGGCTGTATGTTTTGCCCGGGAATGAAGGCTTCCTTTCGTCTGCCGTTAAAATTTCCGGCTGTCGTTCCGACTCTACGTCCATCCAAACATACCCCCGCTCAAATCCGCCGCTGATCGAAGGTTGGGTCACTACGGTCCATGCATAGTTGTTCCCCGAATAAAGCTCGGGCTGAGTAATTCTCCCCTTCCACCAACAGATTTGAACGGTGGTGCCAAGGCATGGACGTACAAGATCCTCGATGGCGGCTCGCTCGAGTGTCCGCGTCAAGAGTGCTCGTCCAGGGCCGCTGGATGCTTCATCGGTTGCGAGCCCAGCGTCAAAAAACGCAAGCTTCCGATTTCGTGATGTTTTTAATTGGACCGCCCACGCTGGGTTATAGGCGGCCAATATTTTGTACCCTGCGGCTCGTGTGAGAAAGCTTGTCAATATAGTCCACGCGCTTGAGTACCCCCATTTGTTTTCGAGCAACCCTTCTTGCCCGGATAAAACTATGAGATATTCAGCCAGGCCTTCTAGCATTGCGGGACTGAGTTCAGTTTCTTGCGCCGTACTCAATATTTCCAACACTCCAGACCGCGCGCCCATTGCTCTTGATTCTTCGACATCTTTCATTATTTCGTCAAATTTGTTGGGAAGTCGGGATATTTCTTCTCTGATTAACCTGACCTCATCGAGCAAAAGGTCGAGCTTGCCGTTGATCTGATCCAGCTTATTGATGACGTCACCCATCCACTGGTTTTGCTGACGACTCGCTTCGCGCTCCGCTAAAGCTGTCACGACCTCTTTCGCAATCTCCCACCACATGTGTCGTGCTCCCTTCCGCACTCCAAACTTCACGAGAATAACATCGCTGGCTCATGCCGTTTTGCATTTTTTGGGAGTAGTTCTTTTGGAATGCCGATGTGATGTTGGAAGCTATTGTACTAAAGGCTTCGCCCTTTGAGTCTGCCACTTCCTTCCATTACCATGGCAGCTTCATCGCCATTCTCGCCAGAACCGGACAGTCGCTTCACGGCCCCTTCCTGTCATTTACGCTAAACCATCGGCTGGCTGAACGCGGGCAACCCTCCATCCCGAGATTTCTCCACGCGTCCCGGGCGGTCCTTGGGGGCGCCGTGTTTCCTGTGATTTGGATACATTTCCAGAACCTCGCAGCAGCGATTTGAACATATGTTCAGCATTTCCCGTTGACTTCGGGCCAGATGATCTCCAGCCAATGGATACGAAGCGGCCGCAAGGTGCCGCGCGGTGGAGTGGAGAAGGATGTCGGGCCAGCTTGCAGGAAAGGTCGCGCTCGTTACCGGCGCGTCGTCGGGGATCGGGGAGGCGGCGGCGCTTTGCATGGCAGAGGCTGGGGCCGCCGTGGTGGTCTGCGCCCGCCGGGCCGAACGGCTCGCCGGGCTGGTCTCCCGGATCGAGGCCGCAGGCGGCAGGGCGCTTGCCATCCCGGGTGACATGACCGTGGAAGAGGACGCGCGCGGCGCAGTGGAGAAGACGGTCGCGGCGTTCGGGCGGATCGATATCCTCGTCAACTCGGCCGGGATCATGGAAGCGGGCGGGATCGAGAATTGCGATACCGCGATCTACCGCCGGGTGATCGACATCAACCTGATGGGCACCGTCTACACCAGCGCCGCCGCCGTGCCGCACATGCTGGAGCAGGGCGTGGGCGATATCATCACCATCTCCTCGCTCGCGGGGCGCAAGGGCGGGCCGATGACCAGTGCCTATTCGGCCAGCAAGCACGCGGTCAATTTCATGACGGACGGGATGCGACAGGAACTGGGCGGCAGGAACATCCGCGTCACCACGCTGATGCCCGGCGCAACCGAGACGGAAGTGGCGGATTCGATCTCCGATCCGCAGTGGCGCAGCGCGATCAAGGCGCATGTCAGCAAGGACGGCGCGGTGAAGCCGCGCGATATCGGCGAGGCCGTGGTCTTCATCCTCGCCATGCCGCGCCGCACCAACATCTCGGAAATCACCATCCGCCCGACCATCGATACGAGTGCCTGAGAAATTCGGCGCCTGAGGGAGAACGATTATGGCTGGAAGGCTTCAGGATAAGGTCTGCATCGTCACCGGCGCGGCGTCCGGCATGGGCCGGGCGATGGCCGAACTGTTCCATGCCGAGGGGGCGAGGCTGGTGCTCGCCGATATCTCGGGCAGGCAGGACGAAGTGGCGGCCGCGCTCGGCGGCGACACGGTGGGCGTGCAGTGCGACGTTTCCGACGAGGCGCAAGTGGCGGCGATGATCGCGGCGGCGGAGGAGCGCTTCGGGCGGCTCGACGTGCTGTGCAACAATGCCGGGTTCGGCGGGCCGATGGCGCCGCTGCACACGCAGTCGCTGGAGACATGGGACCGGGTTCACGCCACCAATCTGCGCGGCACGTTCCTCGGCATGAAACACGGCATCACCTCGATGCTGAAGACCGGCGGCGGGGCGATCGTGAACACGAGTTCGGCCTCGGCGGTGATCGGGTGGAAGCATCACTCGGTCTACGGAGCGGCCAAGGCGGGGGTGAACCAGCTTACCAAGGTCGCCGCGCTGGACTATTCGGACCAGGGCATCCGCGTGAACGCGATCGCGCCGGGTACGATGTGGACAGGGCTGGTGGAAGCATCGCGTACCCATGCCGAACCGCCTGCCGAATTTCCGGTCCTTGCCGGGATCCCGATGGGCCGGTGGGGCTCGGCCAGGGACATTGCGCAGGCCGCGCTCTATCTCGCCAGCGACGAGGCGGCCTATGTGACCGGCGTGGTCCTGCCGGTGGATGGCGGCTACTGCATCGGCTTTTCGGGAATGGGCGCGGAGCGGCCCGGCATCGCCAGCGTCAATCCGGGCTGAGGCACCGTTCCGGTACTGGCGCGGCGCCGGCCTCCTTCAATCGCCTGATCTCGAAGAGATCACCCCCAGCCGATAATTTCCCCCCCGGGATTATCGAGCCCTTGGCGAGCGTGGGCCGGCGCCGCGATCCGGCCGTGCCGGATGGAAACCGTACAAAGCTGGCGGCAGTCCCCAAGGGAACGGGTTCGGCCAGGTGGGCCGGACTGCCGCCAAGTTATGCGAAGTGCCTGCCGGAAGGGCCTTGCCGTGGGGTCGCATCACGGTTCGGCTGGCTTGCGGCAGTGTCCTTGTCCCGGGCGTTGCCGCCTGCGATTCGGACGCGGCGGTTATGACAGCATCGCGCTCGGTCCGGTGTGAGGCAAATCACGCTTCGGCGCCCCGGCGGTGCGAAACGGGGTCAGTCGCGCCGCTCGACGGTTACCCCGCCGTTCATCATCGCCTCGGCGGGGCCGCTCAGCACGTCCATCGGGAAGACCCTGGGCACGCGGCTGGCCGCATCGAGCCGGGCAAGCTGCTCCTCGCCAAGATCGAGGGTGAGCGCGCCGAGGTTGTCCTCCAGCTGCGCGGGGGTGCGGGCGCCCAGCACCGGGGCATCCACGTCCGGGTTCGCCAGCAGCCAGGCCAGCGCGACTTGCGCGGGCGTGGCGCCGATCTCTTCCGCCACCTCCTGCACCGTGCGTGCGATGGCGAGGTTGCGATCCGACAGGCGCCCGGTCGCGGCATTGATCGCCTTGCGCGTGACGAGGTTTTCGCCCTGCGGCGGGGCGAGGTCGCTCGCGGTATATTTGCCCGTCAGCACGCCGCCGCCGAGCGGGGACCACGGGCACAGGCCCATGCCCATTTCCCGCGCCATCGGCACGAGTTCGCGCTCCACCGTGCGCTCGATCAGGCTGTGCTGGATCTGGAGCGCGCAGAACTGGCTCCAGCCCCGCAGTTCGGCGATCGCCTGCATCCGGCTGGCCTGCCAGGCGGGCGTGTCGGACAGGCCGATATAGAGCACCTTGCCGCTGCGAACGAGATCGTCGAAGGCGCGCAGCACTTCGTCCACCGGCGTGCGGAAGTCCCACATGTGGAGGTAGAGCAGGTCGATCCACCCGGTCTTCATGCGGCTGAGCGAGGCTTCGACCGAGCGCACCATGTTGCGCCGCGAATTGCCCGATGCATTGGGATCGCCGGGGCTCGTCGTCAGCGAATACTTGGTGGCCACCACCAGCCGTTCCCGCCGCGCGCCCATGAGCCGGCCGAGCAAGGTTTCCGAACCGCCCATCCCGCCGTAGAAGTCGGCCGTGTCGAGGAAATTGCCGCCCCGCTCCACATAGATATCGAGCATCCGCGCGGCGTCCTCGTCGGTAGAGCCCCAGGAGCCGGTCCCGCTTTCGCCGGAGCCCGCGCCGAAGGTCATCGTGCCGAGGCACAGCGGCGAGACGCGCAGGCCCGAGCGGCCGAGCAGGCGGTAATGATCGAGCTGGGTGGGCATCGGCGGGTCTCTCCTTCGGGATCGGCCTGCTTGTGACCGGCGGGGCGGGTTCGGGCCACTGTCCCGGCGCGGACATGCGGGCAGGGGCAAGCGGGATTGCCTGCCGGTTCCAGGCGGCCTAGCTACGCCGCCATGAAAGCTCCCGAGATCGCACAGGTAGACCCCTTCCACGCCATGGCCATCGGCCGCCTCGCCTACGAACTGGCGGGCGAGGGGCGCGACGTGATCCACATGGAATACGGCCAGCCTTCCACCGGCGCGCCCGCCGCCGCCATCGCCGCCGCGCACCGCGTGCTGGACAGCGATCCGGGCGGCTACTGGGAAAGCACCGCGCTGCTGGACCGCATCGCCCGCCATTACCGCGAGACTTACGGGGTGGAGGTCGACCGCGAGCAGGTGATCCTCACTTGCGGCGCCTCGCCCGCCTTCGTGCTGGCGCTCTCCAGCCTCTTCGTGCCCGGCGCCAGGGTGGCGCTGGCCCGGCCCGGCTACGTCGCCTACCGCAATACGCTCAAGACGCTCTACCTCGAACCGGTGGAGATGGCCTGCGGCCCGGCGGAGCGCTACCAGGTCACCGCCGCCGCGCTCGACGCGCTCGATCCCGCGCCGGACGGGTTGATCCTCGCCAGCCCGGCCAATCCGACCGGCACCGTGATCGCGCCCGAGGAACTGGCCGCCATTGCCGAAGTCTGCCGCCGCAAGAACATCCGCGTCGTCTCGGACGAGATCTACCACGGCCTCACGTACGAGGGCGCGGCGCAGTCCACCTTGCAGCATTTGCCCGATGCGGTGATCGTCAACAGCTTCTCCAAGTACTATTCTATGGCGGGCTGGCGGCTCGGCTGGCTGGTGGTGCCGCCCGGAGTGGTCGCCCCGGCGCGGGCGCGGATGAACAACCTGTTCCTCACCCCCTCGGTCCTGGCCCAGCACGCGGGCCTCATCGCCATGGACGAGACGGCGGAACTGGAAGGCCATGTCGAGAACTATGCCCGCAACCGCGAACTGCTGCTGGCCGCGCTGCCGAGCCTCGGGCTGGACCGGATCGCCCCGCCCGACGGCGCCTTCTACATCTATGCCGACATCGGCCACCTGACGAACGACAGTCTGGCCTTCTGCCAGCAATTGCTGCGCGACACCGGCGTGGCCACGGCGCCGGGGATCGACTTCGACCCCGTGGACGGCCACCGCTTCATCCGCTTCAGCTTCGCCGTTTCCACCGCGCTGGTGGAGGATGCCATCGCCCGCATGGTGCCCTGGTTCGCGGCGCGGGGGTGAGGACAAGGCGCCAGCCCGGAGTCGGCCTCCCCGTCCGTTCAGGCTGAATCCTCACCCGGCAGGTTCCAATATGCCACCCGCTCATTCATCGCGCGGGCGAATATGCCGCGATTGACCGCCCGCCTGCCACGGCGCTTCCTTCGCCCAAACCAAGAGGGAGGGGAACGATGGCCATATTCGTGCTGGTCCATGGCGGCGGTCATGGCGGGTGGTGCTACAAGCCGGTGGCGCAGCGGCTGCGCGCGGCGGGCCACGAAGTCCACACCCCCACCCTCAGCGGGCTGGCCGATCGTGCCCATGTCCTGAGCGGCGCCATCGATCTCGATACCCATATCAACGACGTGGCCGGGCTGCTGGAGTACGAGGACCTGACCGATGCCATCCTCGTGGGCCACAGCTACGGCGGCATGGTCATCACCGGGGCGGCGGATCGCAAGCCCGCGCGGGTGGGCCACCGCGTCTATCTCGATGCGGCCTACCCGCGCGACGGGGAATCGCTTTACGAGCACGCCCATGAACAGATCCACATGGCGAAGCAGGGCCTGCACGATGTGAACGGCGTGGCCATGGTCATGGCGCCGATGCCCGGCTTTGCGGCGTTCTTCGGCGTGACCGACCCGCAGCTCGGCGCCTGGACCGACGCAAGGCTGACCGCGCAGCCGTGGAAGTGCTTCGAACAGAAGATCGCCTTCCGCAACGAGACGGCGATGCGGGCGATCCCGGAAAGCCACCTGATCTGCACCTCCACCATTCCGGGCCGCGACATGGCGCTGCTGACCGAGCGTTCCGAAGGCCGGGTGTGGGATATCGACACCGGACACGACCTCATGCTGACCGAGCCTGACTGGGTGGCCGAGCGGCTGGAGGCGGTTGCGGCGGCCTGAGCGCGCTTCACGTTTCGCGGTGAGCCTGTCGCAACGCGGGACGAGGCGTGAAGTCGCGCGGAATGTGCGGATTGACAGCGCGCCGCTCATGGGGACTTTGGCGCATCACAGGCAGCAGCAATGGTGGCGAGTCCCTTGAACCAGGTCGTTTGCAGTACCGAAGTGTGGAACGCGCGGATGCGCGATTTCCTGCACGACTGCGCGGGAAGCGCACCCGTGGAAGAACCGGATCGCATTCGCGAGGCGATCCTGCTGCTCCTGCACGATCCCCATACCGGCGCGAAGCGGGACTTCGATCCGGCGGCGGTGGAAGCGATGCTGTCTTGCGGCGCGCCCGAAAGCGCGGTGCTGACGCTGATGGGCGGATGCGCCACTTTCATGCTGTCGCGCGGAACCAGCGGAACGTGCCTGGCCACGCTGGTCATGGCGGATGGTTCGGAAGAGATGATCTGCGAGGCGGCAACGCTCTCGCTGGCGCTGCTGGGGGCCTATGTCTCGATGCTGCTGGCGGATTCCGAACGGATCGAGAAGGAAGTGCCGCCAATCGGCCTTTCCGGCGGGATGCGCCTTCACTGACATTGCGAGGAGCGCGCGGCTGAACTGCACGGATGAGGCGGCACGGATGAAGCGACACGAATGAGGCGGCGCATCCGGCCGCGGCTCCGGGAAGCTGCGCGGTAACCGGATGCGCCGTCAGTTCTGGAGCCCGCTTCCGGGCCCGGTTCAGTCCGTTGGCGTTTCCCGCAAGGTGTCCGGCCGGGAGGGGATTTGCGGCCGGACGGGCAGGTCATGCGGGGCCGGCAGCTATCGGGTGGAGTGCGAGCCGGCCCGATTCTTCTGCCATGGCGCTGCCTAAGCATTGGTAGGATTGCGCCTAGGGGTTTTGGGCAGTTCCGGCGGGAGAATGGGGGCAAACGATGCCGGTCCGCCGCCCGGCGCTGTCAAGGTCCGGTCGGACCGGGGGCCGCGCCGGTCAATTCACCAGCGCGGCCTCGATCGCGATGCGGATTGCATCCGAGGTGTGATTGGCGCCAAGTTTGTTGAGCATGTTGGCGCGGTGGATTTCCACCGTGCGCGGGCTGATGGACAGCTTTTCGCCGATCAGGCGGTTGGACAGGCCGCTGGCGACGCCGCCCAGCACTTCGCGTTCGCGGCGGGTCAGGCGGTCTATCCGGGCGCGGGCCATGACTTCGCGCAGCTTGGCATTGCCCACATGTTCCGCCCGTTCGATCGCGCGGGCCAGCGTGGCGTTCAGTTCGTCCGCCGCGATGGGCCATGCGATATAGTCGATCGCGCCATCGAGAATGGCTTCGACGATGCGGTTGGCGCTGGGTTGTTCGCTGAAGGCGATGATCGGGAACCATTCGCCGTGGCGTGCCATGTTTTCCACCAGATCGTCGATCGCGCCGGCGCCGTCATGGATCAGGATGACTCCCGAGCGCGGCCAGGAATGCGAAAGCTCGGAAATATTCTCGAACGGTTCGACGTGAATGTTTCCGACGGAAAGGGCATGACTGATCGCCGCCCTGCGACGCATGTCGTTGTCGATCAGGATGAGATTGGAAATACGCTCCACGGCAATTCTCCCTTTTCGGCATGTGCCTAGGGAGATATTCGCAGGCGTTGTTCAGTGCTTGCGGTACATGCTCCGAAATCGACCTATAGTTTACAAAAGATCTATTTCATTTGCCGCAGTAGATCGGAATCGATCTGTTAAACCGCGTTGTTTCGGTAAGATAGCCGCTCAGTGGTGGCCCATCAGCGCGCGTCCGATTTCGGCGAAGTCGCTGCGCAGCATTTCGATCCGGCGCGCATCGAACGACACGGCGCTGTCCAGCACGGTGCGCCGCGCCGCTTCGTAAAGCTGGGTGAGCGCGGCCGCCACGCCGTCCTCGCCCGATACGCCAAGCTGCAGGGCGGTGATCGCCGTCAGCGCGCGGGTGAGGGAGCGGCTCTTGAGCCCGTTGTCGCCGCCCCGGTCGGCATGGACGGCGGTGCCCAGCGCGGCCACCAGGTGCTCGTAGCACAAGTGCACCAGTTCGGCGGGGCCGGCGCCGGTGACGCGGGCGTCGAAGTCTACCCGGCGATAGGCTTCCACCGGAGAAAGCTGTCGTCGCATTTCAGCTGCTCTTGTTCCACTGGGCGATCTGGTTCTGCAGCATCGTCAGCGTCGATTTCGATACGCCGATGCGCGTTTCGGAGACGGTGAACTGCGTGGCGAGCCGGGCGCGCAGCTTTTCCTGCTGCTCGGCAAGGTCGGTCTTGTCCTCGGCGATCTGGGTGAGCTGCTTGGTATAGCGGCTGATCGAGCCGCCCAGCGAACCGCCGTCGGTGGCGGAGCTGGCGGCGCGGTAGATCTTGTCGTAGCTGGCGTAGACCCCGTAGAGCCCGTTGGTGAACATCGCCGCCACGCCTTCGGGATCGGCGGCGATGGTGGCGTTCAGGCGGTCGGTGTCGAGCGCGAAAGTGCCGTCGCGCTGGGTCTTGAGGCCCAGGTCCGCCAGCGTCTTCGCCATGCCGGTGGCGTTCGGCATGATCGTCGTCCCCGCAAAGCCCGAGAGCGCGCGTTTGAGCGCCCGCGCGCCGCTGTCCGCCGCAAGGTCGCCGCCGATCGCGGTGGCCGTGTTCAGCGCCGACATCACCTCGTTCAGCGCATCGGTCAGGTCCTGCATGGCGCCGGCGATGGAAGTGGTCGGGTCGGCGAAACTGACCGTGGTGGGCGCGCCGATATTGGCGGCCTTCAATTGCAGTTTCACGCCGGGGATGGCGTCGGACACGGTGTTGGACTTCGCCGTCATCTGCAGCCCGTCGATCTTGAAGGCGGCATCCTTGGCGCTCGCCAGAAGCTGGCCGTTGGTGGAAGAGGGGTTCCAGGCCAGGTC
This sequence comes from Novosphingobium sp. TK71, assembly GCF_055361505.1. Taxonomy (NCBI): domain Bacteria; kingdom Pseudomonadati; phylum Pseudomonadota; class Alphaproteobacteria; order Sphingomonadales; family Sphingomonadaceae; genus Novosphingobium; species Novosphingobium sp. TK71. The sequence continues at coordinate 2,489,638 of NZ_CM143962.1, read as the reverse complement.
GGAAAGGCCGGAGGTCGTCTCCAGCACGAAGCCGTTGGCCGCGCCTTCCTGTCCCTTGAGCACAAGCTGGGCGCCGTCCACGGTCTGGGCGACATAGGCGCTGACGCCGGAATTCGCGGCATTGATCGCCTTGGCCACGTCCGCCAGCGTCGCCCCGGCCGCGATCGTCACGTCCACGGCGACATGGGCGGTATCCGCGGTGAAGCCGCCGCCGGCCACGGTGCCGAAGCGCAAGGTCAGCGTGCCGGCGCCCACTGCCGCGGTCGATGCCGCGAAAGCCTTGCCGGCCAGTTGCTGCCCGCTCGCAAGCTGGGTCACTTCGAGCGAGTAGGTGCCCCTGGGGATCGCGCTGCCGGTCAGCGTGCCCGCGGCGACGGCGCTGTTGGCGACGGTAGGGCTGCGCGAAAGGTCTCCCGAGCGCACCAGCGTGCCCAGCGACGTGCTGAGCGAGAGCATCATCGACTTGATGTTCGATGCGGTGGAGATCTGCGTGGTCAGCTTGTCGGACCGCGCCGTCAGCCGGTCGCTGCGATTGGCGAACTGGGCCGCGGCGAGGTTGTTCGCCAGCGCCGCCATGTCCACGCCGCTGCCGCCGCCGAGCGCGGTCACCAGCGAGGACGTGGTCAGCGAAGTGGAGGTGGTCGTAGCCATGGGTGGGAGAACGGCGGCCCTGGAAATTTGTTAAGGAATATTTTTCAGTCCTGCTTCGGATCGAGCCGCCCTTCGGCATCGAAGCGCACCGTCACCGGCACCGAGACGTCCGGCGCATGGCGGTGCTCGCCCCGCTTCACCGCCAGCACGAAGGCCAGGATCGCGGCGACGGCGACATAGTGGTCCTCGCGGATCATCTGCTTCTCGCGCGTGGTGAAGTAGACCGAGCGGGCAAGCGCCGGGTAGCTGAGCACGGGCACGGCAAATTCGGGCGCCATTTCGCGCATGGCCAGCGCCCGCTCGTCGCGGCCCTTGGCGATGACGACGGGCGCGGGCGCCTTCGCCGGATCGTAGGCAAGCGCCACCGCGAAATGCGAAGGGTTGGTGACGATGAACTGCGCCTCCTTCATCGCCGGCACCAGCCCGCCCATGGCGATCTTGCGCTGGCGTTCGCGGATCGCGCCTTTCTTCTCGGGCGAGCCTTCGCTTTCCTTGGCTTCATCGCGCACTTCCTGAAGCGTCATCTTCAGGCGCAGCATTCGCCGCACGAGTTGCACCGGCAGGTCCACCAGGGCGATCACGAAAAGGCCGGCCGAAAGCCAGAGCAGCAACTGGACCAGCGCGTCCCAGGCATAGGCCAGTTCCCCGAACAGGTTGCCGCGCCCCAGCCGCGCGAAAGTTTCCAGCCGCGCGTCCGCCCATGTCCAGGCGATCGTGCCCAGCAGGGCGACTTTGGCGATTCCCTTGGCCATCTCGATCAGCCCGGTCGGCCCGAACATGCGCTTGAGGCCGGACATCGGGTTTATGCGCGAGCCCTTGGGCGCGAGGTTGCCGCCCAGCCAGCGCCCCTCGCCGAAGCCGAGCTGCGAGCCGAGCGAGGCGAGGATCACCGCCGCGCCCAGCACGAGGATCGGCGGCAGCATCGCGGCAAGCGCGCCCAGCAGGAACCGGCCGGGGGTGAAGTCGTCAAGCGCGGCCTTGTTCCACGTGAAGCCGGCACGCAGCACGCCTGTCAGCAGGTCCAGTATCCACGGCCCCGCCACCATGAGCCAGACCGCGCCGATCGCCACGGAGGCGGCGGTCGCCAGTTCGCGGGAACGGATGACATCGCCCTGTTTCGCCGCCTCGCGCTTGCGCTTTTCCGAAGGGGCGAAGCTCTTTTCGCCTTCCTGCTCGCTCATGGTGCAAGCAGCTGCGCGGTCTGCGCGATGGCATCGGCCGAAAGGCGGACCACGAGGTCCGTCAGCACCGGCGCGCCCACCAGCAGCGCGGCGATCCCGCCCAGCACGCCGGCCGGAAGCCCGAGCGAGAACAGGTTGAGCGAGGGGGCCGAGCGGCCGAGAACCCCGGTCACGATCTGCACCACCAGCAGGATCAGGCAGGCGGGCAGGGCGATGGTCACGGCGGTGGCGAACATGTGCGCGGCGAACCGGCCGATCAGCGCGAAACGGGCGGCGCCCAGCCAGGTCTGGCCCGGCGGCAGCGCGCGGTAGCTGTCCACGATCAGCGCGAACCATTGCAGGTGGGCGCCCAGCGCAAGGAACACCAGCGAGAGCACGACGGCGAAATATTGCCCCAGCGCGGGCGACTGCGCACCGGAATTGGGATCGACGGCGGTGGCCACGTTCATGCCCATCGAACCGCCGATCAGCTCGGCGGCAAGGATCGGTGCGGCGAAGGACAGTTGCAGCACGAAGCCGAGCGAGAGCCCGACCAGGATCTCCCCCATGACGGCAAGCATCCCCGCCACCGAAAGCAGCACCGGCGGCGGCATCACCGGGGTCCAGGCGCAGACCAGCACGGCAATGGCCCCGGCGCCGATCACCCGCACTTGCGGCGGCACCCCGGCGATACCGAACAGCGGCGCGGCAACCAGCGCCGCGCCGATCCGCGTCATCACGAAGACGAGCCGCCAGAATTCGGCCTCCAGCGCGCCGAAGCCGAAATCGAGCTGGATCACCGCGCCACCTGCTCGGCCTGCCCGGTGCGGGCGATCTGGGCGAAGACTTCCTGTGCGAACTCGCCCACCAGCGTCATCATCGATCCGCCGAAGATCACCAGCACCACGGCGGTAATCGCCAGCTTGGGCACGAAAGTCAGCGTCTGCTCGTTCACGGATGTCGCCGCCTGCACCACGCCGACCGCAAGGCCCACCGCAAGCGAGGCGATCAGCACCGGCGCGGCGACGAGCGCGGTCACCCAGAGCATCCGGTCGGCCAGCGCAAGCAGGGCGGTGATGTCCTCCACGGGCGAAACCTAGCCGAAGCTCGCCGCCAGCGAGCCCATCAGCAGGGCCCAGCCGTCCACCATGACGAACAGCAGCAGCTTGAACGGCAGCGAGACCACCATCGGGCTCATCATCATCATGCCCAGGCTCATCAGCACCGAGGACACCACCAGGTCGATCACGAGAAACGGCAGGAACAGCATGAAGCCGATCTGGAACGCGGTCTTCAGCTCGCTCGTCACGAAGGCGGGCAGCAGGATCGAGAAGGGCACGTCCACGGTGTTCGTGAACGGAGGGGCATTGGCCATGTTCGCGAACATCGTAAGGTCGCGTTCGCGGGTCTGGCGGATCATGAAGGCGTGGAATTCGCGCCCGCCGGCCGAAATTCCCTGCTCGGCATTGATGCGGCCCGCCGCATAGGGCGCCACCGCATTGGCGTTCACCCGTTCGAGCGTGGGCGCCATCACGAAAAGCGAGAGGAACAGCGCCAGCCCGATCAGCACCTGGTTGGGCGGAGACTGCTGGAGCCCGAGCGCCTGCCGCAGGATCGCCAGCACCACCAGGATGCGCGTGAAGCTGGTCATCATCAGGATCAGGCTGGGCAGGATCGTCAGCAGCCCCATGACCAGCAGGAGCTGCAGCGACATGCTGAGACCCGGACCGCCGGCGCCGCTGCCGCCGAGCGAGCCCAGCGCCCGGTCGAGCGCGCCGGGGATCGCGGCCTGCGCGCGGCTCGCCGTGGGTATCAGCGCGGCGGGCAGGGCGAACGCGAAGAGGAGGCAGGAAGCGGGCGCGCGCTTCATGGCTCGGGCGTCCTTGCGGCCATGAGCGCATCGAAATCCGGGCGCGCGGGCGCTTCGGCAAGGCGGGTCAGGCCGTGTCGGGTCGCGGCGACGAGGATCTCGCGGTCGTGGAAGGCGATCACGGCAAGGCGCTGGGTGGGCGAAAGCATCATGGTTTCCACCACGCGCAGCGAACGGGTGCCCGCGTTCAGCCCGGCGCGTTCCTGCATCCGCCGCGCCAGCAGCAGGCAGCCCCATGCCAGCAGGCCGATCAGCGGCAGCAGCACGATCAGCTTGAGCACATACCAGAGCATCAGGACTGGCCTTCCTCGCCATCGGGCAGGGCGGGGGAAAGCGCGTCGTCAGCCGCCCCGCCCCCCGCTTCCGCTTCCTGCCCGACGATCTCGACGATCCTGAGACCGAAGCGGCCGTTGTGCGAAACCACCTCGCCGCGCGCGATGGGCTTGCCGTTGACCAGCACGTCGAGCAGTTCGTCGGTCAGCCGGTCAAGCACGACGACGCTTTCCGGGCCGAGCGCGAGCACGTCCTTCAGCTTCATCTGGGTGCGGCCCAGTTCCACGGTCAGGCGCACGTCGACATCGCGCAGGAAGTCGAGGCCGCGGGGATGGATGTTCATCGGGCTGGGATGTCCTTCTGTCAGAACGCGTGCGTGATCTGGACCGCGACGCGGTCGTCGAGTTCGCCGATGGTGCCGCTGGCAAGGGTGCGGCCGCCGACTTGCAGGGGGACGCTGCGCGCCACCGCCACCGGCAGCACGTCGCCGGTGCGCAGCGCGGAAAGACGGGCCATGGAGAGGCGCATGTCGACCAGCACCGCGGTCACTTCCAGCGGCATCGAGGCGAAGGGTTCGTCGGTCGGCTCGGGCGCGGCGAAGCGGCGCGGCCCGCCTTTCGCCTCCCTGCGCGGCGCCGCCACCGCTTCCGCCAGCGTCGCCACGGGAATGGCGAGCAGCAGCGACCAGGGCGGCATTTCCGGCTCCTCGATATCGAGCGAAAGGGTGAGCAGGTCGGCGCCGGGCGCGAAGGGATCGAGCTGGCGCAGGCTGGTGTCGCGGCGCAGCGGGCGCACGCGGTGATCGTCCCGAGCCCCGAAGGCAAAAGTCAGCGCCTCGGCCACGCAGCTTTCGATATGGGCGAGCAGCAGTTCGGCGGACAGCGGAAAACTCTCGGGCAGCGGCGCGGGCACTTCGCCGGGGCCGCCGAAAGCCCGGTCGACGAGGCGGAATACCGGGGCGGCCTCGAACGTCGCCAGCAGCGGAAGCGCGGCGGGGCCGAGCACCATCAGCGTATGCGCGGCCAGCCCCTCGATCTCGCCCTGGAGGGAGGAAAGCGTGGCGTCCATCGGCATCCCCGCGCGCACGATAGGCGCATCGGTGCCTGACAGCCTGGCCAGGCCGATGGCCAGTGCGCGGGTGAGACGCTCGCCGATCAGGACCAGCGCGGGCACCAGTTCGGCCAGCGCCGGGCCGGATGCCACCAGCTCGCCGCTGTGCCGCGCTGTGGTGCGTTTAGGTGTCGTTCTGCCCCCTGTCACCGCGCCCTCACTGGATGATGAAGGTGCGGAAGTAGACGCCGTCGATGCCGCCAAAACCTTCCTTTTGAATCAATACGTTGTTTATGGCGGCCGTCATCCGTTTCTCCAGCCGGTCCTTGCCGGGGAGGGTGTAGACGTCATCCTCGGGCGTATCGGCGAGGATCTCCAGCAGGGCGGATCGGATCGCCAGTTCATGCTTCTTGAGCCACATCAGCACGCGCCCGTCACGCCGGGTCGAGCAGGCCAGGCTGAGCTGCACGAGCGCATCCGAATCCTTGAGATTCGAGGTGAAATCGTCGGAAAACGTGAAGTAGGCGGTGCGATAGGGATCGCCGCCATCGCCTTCCACTTCGGGCACGGCGGCGCCTTCTCCCTCGCCCTCGGCCTTGGGCATATAGGGGTCATCCTCGCCCTTGCGGATCAGCTTGGGCTGGTTGTCCTCGCGATTTTCCGCATGATTTCCGCCGATTATGCCGGACATCACAAGCGCGAGAACCCCGCCTCCCCCCACCACCAGCATGGCGAGCGCCACGAGAATGAGCCCAAGCTTGCCCTTCTTCGCGGCCGGCGCGTCCTGTGCTGCCTTCTCGTTCACGCGTTATCCCCCCGTTCGGCCGGATCAGGCATAAATTCCGCCGCGTCCGCCATCGTCGCTCCGCTGTTCCGGCGCTTCGCCCGGCCGCTGTTCGTGGTGAGCGCCATGCCTGCGGGACTGCTCCTGCCCCGCGCGGGCATCGGCGGCCGAAGCCTGTTGGCGCTGGTCCGGGGTCTGTCCGCCGGAACCGCCTGCAAATGCCGGGTTTTGCGGGGCGTTCTGGGCTGTCTGCTGTCCGGTGTCGCGTGGCGGGTCGCCGGTCTGCCCGCTCGCAAGGGTTGCCGCGACGGCGGCCTGAACCGAGCCGGTGAAGCCCGCCGAGGCGCTTGCCATGGTCACCGACAGCCCGCGATCCTCGTGCCGGAATTCCAGCGATACCGCGCCGAACTGCGCATGGCTGAGCGCGGCGCGGACACGCTGTGGATCGGCGGCCTCGCGCGCTTGCGCCAGTCTGCCGACGAGCGCGGCGAAGTCCTGCGGACCTTCCGCGACAGGGGCGGCGGAGGCGGTGCGCGGACTGCCGGTATCGGCGGAAGGAACGGTGCCGGTGCCAGTGACGGTGATTGCGAGCGGTGCCGGAAACTGCTCCCGAGAAAGCGAGGTCGCCCCGGTTTTCGGCACTTCCACCGCCGATTCCATGTCCGCTTCGGCAGGTTGCCGGGTTGAGGAAGCAAGAGGCGGTTCGGGATCGGTCGCCGAAGCGATGGCGTTCGCGGGACCGGGCATCGCAGCGGAGGGCGAGGTGGGCGCCTCGGTCACGGCGGCGGCGGGCGGCACAGGGCTCGCGATCTTCGGCGCCTGTCCCTGCACCCGGCCGAGCAGCGTGGTGCTGACCGGGAAAGGCTGCGCCGGCGGCGGAGCATCGCCGCTGTCGGCCTCGCCTGCCGTGATGGCGATCAGCCGGAACTGCGCGGCGTCGGCGGCTGGCGTGGATAGGGCGGCGGCCAGTCCCTTCGCGGCAGCAGGTGCGGGCTGTGCCGCTGCCGGAACCATGGCCGATGCCGCGGGATGCTGCGGCGCAATCGGCGCGGCACCGTCCTTGGGCGTCCTGCTCGCCGTGATGGGGATCGCGGGGATCGCGGCAGCCGTGAAAGCTGCGATCGGGAGGATGACGGGAAGCATGGCAGCGGCGGCTCCGCCTGTGTCCGGAAGCGGCGCGGCCAGCGGTTCGGGCATGTCGCTTGCCGGTGCTTCGGCCGGATCCGGAAGGGCGGAGGCGGGCTCCATCGCTTCCGGCAGGATCTTGCCGGGTCGCTTGCCGATCTTGCCGTCTGCGGCGGCCGCGAGGGCGAGGTCCGGCACGTCCGCCCCGGCAGGCGCGGCGGCATCTTCGGTCGCCCCGAGAACCTCGGAGAACTGGCGGTTTTCAGGAGCCTTTGCCAGGGCTCCGGCCGCTCCCGGTGCCACCGTGGATGGCGATGCCGGGGCGGCTGCAGGGGCCGGGGCGGAGAACTGGATCATGCGTTGCGGGGTCCTCGTGTCGAGCATGAACATCTCTATTCAAGACCCGTGCCAGTCGCCTTCCGGCCGGCCAGAACGGGAGTCTCTCCGCCCTTGGCGATCGTGCGTTCCTGCAGGGCGGCGCGTTCCTCGATGGCGGCGCGGCGGCGTTCGGCCTCGGCAAGAAGCTGTTGCTTGGCATCGGCGATAGACCGGGCGCGCAGGGCGTCGCCGTCAGTGGAGCGCGAGATCGCCTGCAAGCCGCTGACGAAGCGCCCGACCTGATGCAGGGCCGCGCCGTCCGCCATTTCGCGGCGGCTGCCGTAATCGTTCGCCATCTGCCGGGTGCGGTCGGCAAGGTCGCGCAGTTTCGACAGCGTGCTTTCCGCATGCGCCGCCTCGATCGCGGCAGACTGCCTGGCGATGGCGCGGATTCTTTCGAGCCTGCGCAGCCGAAGCAATCGCTTGCGCTCTTCCTGCACCGGATCAGGTACCGAGCAAGACGGCCAGCGCGTCGGCGCTGGCGGCAAGATCGACGATCTCGCCCTGCGGCTGGCTGAGGAAGTCCGTCAGCCGGTCGTGCATGGCGATGGCGCGGTCGAGCTGCGGATCGGCTCCGGCGCGATAGGCGCCCATCAGTACGAGGTCGCGGTTGGCCTCGTATCCGGCGATGAGCGCGCGGAACTGGCGGGCAAGCTGCTGGTGCCCGGCGGGAACGATGTCGTTCATCACGCGGCTGAGCGAGGCGGCGATGTCCACGGCGGGATATTGCCCGCGCTGGGCAAGATCGCGCGAAAGCACGATGTGCCCGTCGAGGATCGAGCGTGCGGTGTCGACCACCGGATCGTCCTGATTGTCGCCATCGGCCAGCACGGTGTAGAGCCCCGTCACTGAGCCGCCCGATGCGGCGGAATTGCCCGCGCGCTCCACCAGCTTGGTGATCGTGGCCAGCGCCGAGGGCGGATAGCCGCGTGCCGCGCCCGGTTCGCCGAGCAACAGGCCGATCTCGCGCGCGGCATGGGCGACGCGGGTGAGGCTGTCCATGATGAGCAGCACCCGCCGTCCGCGCGCACGGGAATGCTCCGCCATCGCGGTTGCCAGCATCGCGCCGCGCAGGCGCAGGTTGGGGGCATGGTCGGCGGGCACGGCGACGACGATGGTCTTGTCCTTCTTCTCCGCCTGCATGTGCCGTTCCACGAAATCCGAGACCTCGCGCGCGCGTTCGCCGATCAGGCCGACCACCACGACTTCGGCCGATGCGCCGCGCGCGATCATGTCGATCAGCACCGATTTCCCGACGCCGGAGCCCGCCATCACGCCGATACGCTGGCCGACGCCGAATGTGGTGAGCGCATTGAGCGCGCGCACGCCGGTGTCGAAAGGCAGGCGCACCGGGCTGCGGTCGAGCGCGGAGGTGCGCACGCCGCCGGACGGCCATTCCAGGCGGCTGTGGATCGGAAAGCCGCCGTCGATCGGCAACCCTTCGCCATCCACCGCGCGGCCGAGGAAGGATTCCCCCACCGGGAGCAGTCCGGGCCGCCCTTCCGCCCAGACCCGCGCGCCGGGGCGCAGCAGGATCATGTCGCCGAGCAGCATCATCATCGTCCGCCCGTTGCGGAAGCCGATCACTTCGGCGGCGAGCGACTTGCCCGGCGCGTGGGAGACGCGGCACATCGCCCCCACCGGTACGGAAAGGCCGCTCACTTCCAGAAGCCCGCCGTCGCAGGCGGCGACAAGGCCGAAGCGACGGGGTGCTAGGTCCAGCGGTTCCGCTGCGAGATCGGCGAGGATCGGTTCCCAGAGTTTCAGCACCGGTGAAGCGCCTCGGCGATGGCGCGGCGCCAGTTGGCGGGGCCGTCCTCGACGCCGCCGGTCGCCGTTTCGACACGAACGGTTCCGCGTTCGAGCGTGGTATCGGGCTGGACCTGCCATTCGGCCGAAAGGCGGGAGGAGACAAGCCTGAGGTCTTCGGGGTGGAGCCGGACGAGCCGCTCGTCCTCGGCGCGGGTCAGCATGGAAACCGCCACGCTCACCCTGCGCAGGAGGGCATCGGGATCGATCGCCAGCGGCGCGATGGCGGATTCGCACAGGGCGGACACCGTGTCTCGCAGGCGCAGGCGCAGTTCCTCCTCCAGCACCTCGTCGAGACGCGCGAATGCGAGAGAGAGCTTTTCCCGCGCGGCGTCGTCGGTTTCGGCACGAAGCCGGGCTTCGTGCGAGGCCTGTTCGTGGCCCACCGCGAAGCCATGGCTGAAGGCCTCCGCAACGGGGTCGCCGCTTTCGCTCTCCGGGGCGGCAGCGGCCGGATCCGGTTCGTGCGGGGCAGGGGCCTGCGCCTTGCTGCCGAAGCGGGCATCCGCCTTGAAACCTTCGGGCTGGATTCCGGGAACCTGATGGCGAGGCGGCCGGGCCAGCGTATCGAGCAGCCTTGCGGAGGCCCGGCCCGGTTCGGTCCGGCGGGAGAAGGCGAGGTCAGACATAGTCGTCGTCTCCCGACCCGAAAGCGATCGCACCATCCGCGGCAAGGCGGCGGGCGATGGCCACGATCTCCTTCTGCGCGGCAACCACGTCCGCCAGGCGTGTCCGCCCCCGCGCGACGATCTCGTCCTTCACGCCGTCCGCGGCGCGGCTCGACATGGCGCGGAAGAAGTGCTCGCGCTCGTCCTCGCTCACGCCTTTCAATGCATCGATCAGCGAATCGTTGGGCACGTCGCGCAGCAGCGTGCCCATGGACTTGGGATCAAGCACGAAGAGATGCTCGAACTTGAACATCTCGTCCTCGATGCGCCGGGCCAGCAGCTTGTCGCGGCGGGTCAGTTCGCCCAGCACGCGCTTTTCCACGACCTTGCCGACACCGTTGATGATCTCGGCGGCCTCGCGCGCGCCGCCGATGGTGAGCGGGCGCTGGCCGTGGCATTCGGTGATGCGGCGGGCAAGCAGTTCCTCCAGCATCATGATGGCCTGCGGCGAAACCGGGCCGAGCGTGGCGATGCGGTGGACGATCTCGGGCTGGGATTCGGCGGGCAGGGCATGAAGCACGGCGGCGGCCACTTCGGGATCGAGCTGCACCAGCAGCACGGCGATGGCCTGCGGATGTTCGCCGCGCACCAGCGGAACCAGCGATTCAGGCGTGAGCCAGCGTGCGAGTTCGAGGGTCGAATGCGGCGCGGCGCCGGGCAGGATGCGGCGCATCATGTTGTCCGCCTTCACCTCGCCCACAGCTCTGGCGAACATGCCGCGCACTTGCCCCACCCGGTCATGCGCGACGAGGCCGAGCGCCTCGGTCCGGGAGACGAATCCGGCGATGGCCTCCGCGATCACGTCCGGCCCGATCTCGCCGAGCGCGCACATCTTCTCGCCAAGACGGCGCAATTCTTCCGGTTCGAGTTCGGAGAGGATGCGGCTTGTCTGGTCCTCGTCGAGCAGCATCATCATGATCGCGGCATTGTCGGCGGCGGGCAGGTCTGACGTGGCGGGGGGCGGGGTTGGAGGTTCGCTCATCAGGCCGCTTTCGCCCGCCCGGATGCTTCCGGTCCCGGTTGGCCGTCAGGGGCGGGCTCGTTGATCATCTGGCGCAGCGCCGCCACCGCGCTGTCGGGCTTTTCGGAAACGAGGCGCTGGGCGAGGTTGACCTGGCGGGAAAGCAGGTCGGCCCGGCGCAAGTCGATGTCGAGCCCGTCGGCGCCGGGGATTTCCGGGCGGTGCGGCAGGGCCCCGGCGAGCGGCACGGCGTCCAGCGGACGCTCCAGCGCACGTTCGAGGGCGAGCTGGACGGCATCGTCCCGGTCTTCCTCGTCGGCGGCGGCGCCGGACTTGCGCCGCTTCCGTCCCTTCGGCGGGGCCTTTTCACCGCGCATCGCCGCGATCAGCGGACGAACGCCAAGCAGCAGGACCATCAGCACCGCCAGCAATGCGGCGCCGTTGCGCACGACCATGGCGAACCACGGGGCCTCGTAGAAGGGCAGGGTCTCGCCGCTTTCCGGCTCGAACCGCCGCACGACGACCTTGACCTGATCGCCGCGCTGCGGATCGGCGCCCACGGCCGCGCTCACCAGCGACTGGATGTCCTGCGCCTCCTGCGCGCGCGCGCCTTTCATGGCGTCCGCCTTGATGGCCACCGCCACGGAAATCCGCCGGACCCCGCCAGGCCGGGTATTGGCGACCGAGACCTGGCGGCCCAGTTCGTAAGTGCGGCTGGAGGAGGATTCGCCGTTGCTGGGCGGCGTGGCGGCGGGTGCGGGCTGCGTGCCCTGCGGCGGGCCGGGGCGGGTCTGGGTTGCGGGGGGCGGCGTGTTGGACAGCACGCCGGGCACCCCGGCAGCCGGCGCCGTACCGGTCGATTGCGACTGTTCCTGAGTCTCGGTGCGGACCACGCCGTCCTTGTCGTAGCTTTCGCGGGCCGAGGTCACCTCGTCCATGTCGAGCGCCACTTGCGCCTCGGTGGTGAAGTTGTCGGCGCCGAGCACGGGGCTGAGCAACTGAGAGACCTGCTCGCGGATCTTCGCCTCCATGCGCGATTGCAGGTCGAGCCGGTCGGACTGCGCGCCGCCCCCCTGCGAGAGGAGCTGGCCGTGCTGGTCCACCACTTTCACCGCATCGGGGGAAAGGCCCGGCACCGAGCCGGCGACGAGGTTGACGATGGCGGAGACCTGGCTCTCGGAAAGCTGGCGCCCGGCCTTCAGCCGCACCATCACCGAGGCGGTGGGCGGCACGTTGTCACGCACGAACACGGACTTCTCGCCCTCGGCAACGTGGACGCGCACGGATTCCACGCCGTCGATCTCGCCGATGGTCAGTTGCAGGTCATGCTCGCGGGCGGAACGCAGGCGCTCGCCTTCCAGCGTGCGGCTGGCGCCCATCGGCAGCTTGTCGAGCATCTGGTCGCCGCTCTCGGGCGTAGCCAGTGCGCCGTCGGAGGCCACGAGCATCCGCGCCTTGTAGAAATCGCCTTCGCCCACGGTGAGAGCGCCGGTCCGGTTGTCTATCCGGTAGTCGATCCCCGCCTGGTCCAGCGCCGCGGCGACACCGGCGCGGTCGGCATCGCCGAGCTGAGCGTAGAGCACGCGCTGCGATGACGGGGCCAGCATGGTCCACGCCAGCAGCGCCCCGCCCACGGCGGCAAGCCCGATGAAGGCAGGCAGCATCTTCTTCACCGCCGGTTGCGCGGTGAATGTGCCGAGGCGCGTCAGCACCGAGCCGCCGGAACGATCGGTGAATGGCGCGAACATGGAGGTGGTGGCGGGAAGCCGGGCGCCGCCATCGGCGGCCGCGGGGACGAGGTCGGCCATGCTGGATCAGACTCCCATCCGCATGATGTCCTGGTAGGCGGACAGCAGCTTGTTGCGCACCTGCATGGTCGCTTCGAAGGCGACGCCGGCCTCCTGCCGTGCGAGCATGACCTTGGCGACATCGGTGACTTCGCCCTTCTGGTAGGCTTCGGTCACGCCGTCGGCGCGGGACTGGACCGCGTTCACACCGTCGAGCGCGGACTTCAGCGTATCGGCGAACCCCTGCGCCGGAGCCGCCGTCGTCCCGGCAGAGCCGACCGCGGTGGGCGCCGCGCCCTGGGCGGCGTGAATCTGCTGGAGCAGGTCGCTGCGCTGGATGATCTGCTGGCGCATGGCCATGATCTGCTGGATACCGCCCGCGTTGGCGGAAAGGGCGGGGATGGCGCTCACCGGATGCCTCCCACCGCGCTGCGGCCGATCTCGATGCCGGCTTCGCGCAGGGAAGCGAGGCGATAGCGCAGGGTCCGCTCGGAAATGCCCAGCTCGCGCGCCGCGCGCACGCGGTTGCCGCCGCAGGCTTCAAGGGTTTCGGCGATGGCGCGGGCCTCGGAGTTCTGGACGATGCTCGACAGCTTGCGGCCGCCGTCGCTTTCGGGGCCGTCGCCCGGCATTGCGCCAAGGCCGGTTCCGCCGCCTGCCGCGAAGGGAAGCAGGCGCGCCGGGCTGTCGAACACGATGTGCGCGGGCGTGATCGTGCCCTTGCCATGTGCCAGCAACAGGGCGCGGCGCATGACGTTCTCCAGTTCGCGCACGTTGCCCGGCCAGGGGTGAAGCCGCAGCAGGGCCAGTGCGGCATCGTTCAGGCAGGGCACGCGTGCCGGATCGGGCGCATGGCGCAGGGTCATGCCGAAGGCGAGCGGGGCGATATCGTCCGCCCGCTCGCGCAAGGGGCGCAGGGTGAGCGGGAAGACGTTGAGGCGGTAATAGAGGTCGGCGCGAAAGCGGCCTTCGGCCACTTCGGTCGGCAGGTCGCGGTTGGCGCAGGCGATCACGCGAATGTCCACCTTGATCGGGCGTGTCGAGCCGATCGGCACCACTTCCTGTTCCTGCAAGGCGCGCAGCAGCTTGGCCTGGAGGGAAAGCGGCAGTTCGGCGATCTCGTCCAGCAGCAGGGTGCCGCCGTCCGCGGCGCGCATGAAGCCCTCGCTCGACTGGGTGGCGCCGGTGAAGGCGCCCTTCTGGTGGCCGAACAGCATGGCCTCCAGCATGGTTTCGGGCATGGCGGCGCAGTTCACCGCGATGAACGGGCCGCTGCGGCGCGGGCTGCGGTTGTGGATGAAACGGCTGAGCACTTCCTTGCCGGTGCCGGTCGGCCCGTTGACGAGCACGGGAATGTCGCTGTTCGCCAGACGGTCCGCCAGAGCGAAAACCGAGATGCTCTCGGGATCGGCGGCGATCGGCTCGTCAGGCGCAGCCATGGCGGCGAGCAGCATGGCGAGCGATGCCTCGCTCACGGGATCGGCGTAAGTCAGCGCGATGTTGGATCCGCCTTCGCGTGAGAGCGCCGGCACGGCGCCGCGCGACAGCCGCACCTTGCGCGAAGTCGGCATGGCCGAAATCGTGCCGATGGATGCGTCCGCACCGTCCCGAAGTTCGATCGCCGAACAGTCGAGCAAAGATCCGGCAATAGCCACTGCCCGGTGAGCGAGCGGACCGTGCCGGCGATTAAATTCCGTGTCGAAAACCGGTTCGACCATGTCTCGCGTCCCCGTGGAATTAACAAGTTCCGGGGTTCGATATGCGTGCCTAACGGCGAATCTTTGGGAAATTTAAGGCCCCGTAGCGACCCTTAGTGAAAGTGAATTTTCGCGGAAGTCCGGGGGTTTCGGGGATGAAGCGTGCCGCAGGCGGGCTTAAATTCGCCGTCCCGTTGCCGGTCTTAGCCCCGACAGCCGCACCGGATGGGCCGGCAGACGCTGTTTCCACCTCGAGACACTCAACGGGAGCCAATACATGTCCGTCATCAACACCAACATCAGCGCGATTCGCGCCGCCAATGCGTCGAATTCCGCCAACAAGATGCTCGGCACCGCCATGGAGCGCCTGTCGACCGGCAAGCGCATCAATTCCGCCAAGGACGACGCCGCCGGCCTTGCCATCTCCACTTCGATGACCGCGCAGGTCCGCGGCATGAGCCAGGGCATCCGCAATGCCAATGACGGCATCTCGCTCGCCCAGACGGCGGAAGGTGCGCTTTCGGAAGTTTCCAACATGCTCCAGCGCGTTCGCGAACTGGCGATCCAGTCGGCCTCGGGCACGTACCAGGATTCGGATCGCACGGCGATGCAGTCGGAAGTGACGGCGCTGACCAGCCAGATCGACGATATCCTCTCGGATACGACCTTCAACGGCAACACGCTGTTCTCGACCACTTCGGGCAGCGACGTGACCTTCGACATCCAGACCGGCGCAAATTCGGGCGAGACGATCACGCTGACCTCCTCGGCGATCGACGGCACCAATATCGACGCTTCTGCGCTCGACGTCTCCTCGGCCTCGGCCGCTTCGGACACCATCGACAGCGTCGATCTCGCGCTGGCGGATGTGAACAAGACCCGCGCTTCGCTCGGCGCCGGCCAGAACCGACTGGAATCGGCGGTGAACAACCTCACCAACAACGTGACCAACCTGTCGGACGCGCGTTCGCGGATCGAGGATGCCGACTATTCGAGCGAGACCACGCAGATGGCCAAGGCCCAGATCCTGAGCCAGGCGTCCACGGCGATGATCGCGCAGGCCAACCAGAGCCAGCAGAACGTGCTGTCGCTGCTCCGCTAAGCGAAGCTCATCGACTGGCGGCCGGTCCTGCGTGACCGGCCGCGCGGGCCCGGCGCCAGTCCCCAGAGCGCCGGGCCCGTTCGCGTGTCGGCATGCCGTTCGTATGCCAGCATCGGGGGGTGGCCGAAGAACGCGCGGCCACGAGCGAATACAGGCAGGACACGACCGGGCAACGGACGGTTCATAGAGGAGCATGACCCGCTTCCTCGATCTGGACATTTCATGCGCCGCGCTTCCCCCATCCGCCTCGCCAGCCGTTTCGCCATGGCTTTCGCCTCGTTCCTGCCGGTAGCCGCCGCTGCCGAAACGCGGGAGGACGAACAGGTCTGGGTCAATCTTACGGCGATGGGGCCGATCTCGGGCGATGTCGTCTACTTCGCCGAGCTTCAGCCGCGCATGGGTGATGGAGCCTCGCGGCTGGACCAGCTCCTGCTGCGCGGGGCGGTGGGCCTGAAGCTTTCTCCCTCCGTCACGCTCTATCAGGGCTATGCCCATGTCGTGGTGCCGGTGGACGGCGGCAGGGACGTGAACGAGGAGCGTAGCTTCCAGCAGCTCAACTGGTTCATGGGCAGGCCGCTGGGCGGCGAACTCACCTCACGTACGCGGCTGGAGCAGCGCTGGCGTTCGGACGGCAGCGATACCGGCTGGCGCCTGCGCGAGATGCTGCGTTACGAAAAGCCGCTGCAGCCCGGAAGCAATGCCGTGAACGCGCTGGTCTATGCCGAAGGCTTCCTTGCGCTCAACGACACGGATTGGGGCGCGCGCGGCGGCTTCGATCAGCTCCGCTCCTTCGTGGGCGTGGAACTGGGCGTGAAGGAGGCGACGACCGTGGAACTGGGCTATCTCAACCAGGTGATAGACCAGAGCCGGGGCCGGACGCGAGTGAACCACGTCGCCTCGGTGTCCCTGTTCTTCCGTCACTGAACATCAGGAATGCTCCGCTTTGGCGCGGGACAGGCCTTTTGCACCCGTCCCTGTCAGACCAGTCCCAGCTTGGCCAGTTCGCGGGCGAGCGCAGGGGGCATGGCATCGCCGGCGCTCTCGCCCTCGCCAAGGTCGCGCGGGGCCTGTTCCTCGGCAAGATAGCGCCACCCCTGATGGGCGCGCTTGGGCTGGGTGACGACCGGGATCAGGCTGGGGGCGAGGCGGATGTGCCAGCGCCCGTCCTCGCGTTGCTCGAACCCGAGGATGGGCGAGCGGCCGATCAGCGCATGTTCGTAGATCCAGTAGAGCGAGCCGCCGACCATCTCTTCCTGCCGCTTGGGCAGGTAGCGGGTGGTCAGGCGGGCTTCACCGATCGCTTCGTGGCTCTCCAGCCAGGCGCGCAAGTCCGCCGGGCTCTCGGCGGAAAAGGCGATCTTGGTCATGTGCAGCGGCATGGGCGCTAGATAGGTACTGGAGGTTTAACCCACCAGACCGGAAACCGTCGCCAGCCCGAGGAAGACGAGGAAGCCCATCGAGTCCGTCGTCATCGTCACGAAGATGGACGATGCGATGGCCGGGTCCGCCTTGAGCCGTTCCAGTGTCAGCGGCACGAACACGCCCGCCATGCCGGCGATCAGGATATTGGTCATCATCGCCAGCGCAATGACCAGGCCCAGCGTGACATTGCCGAAGATCAGGCTGACGACGATGCCGATGACCACAGCGATCGTGCAGCCATTCAGCAGCGCGATGGACATCTCGCGCCGCACTGCGCGCCAGGCGTTGGACGCGGTAAGCTGGTTGGTGGCCAGCGCGCGGACGGTGACGGCCAGCGTCTGCGTACCGGCATTGCCGCCGAGGCCCGCCACGATCGGCATGAGCGTGGCCAGCGCGACCATCTTCGAGATCGTCCCTTCGAACATCGCGATGACCGACGAGGCGAGAGTGGCGGTGAGCAGGTTGGCGATCAGCCAGCGCACGCGCGCCGAATAGGCATCGCGGATCGGCTCGTTGATGTCGCCGTCGCCCGCGCCGGACAGCAGCAGGGTATCCTCGCCCGCTTCTTCCTGAATGATGTGGACGATGTCGTCGACCGTGACCTGGCCGATCAGCCGCCCGGCCTCGTCGACCACGGCGGCGGAGATCAGCGCATATTTCTGGAAGCGCAGCGCGACTTCCTCCTGGTCCATGTCGGCCGGGATCAGGGTCTGGTCGCGCGCCATCACGTCGTAGAGCGGGATGTTGCGGGGGGTGCGCAGGATCCAGGAGAGCGCGCAAGTACCGATCGGGCGGTGCATCGGATCGACGATGAACACTTCCCAGAACTCGGTCGGCAGCTCGCGGTGTTCGCGCAGGAAATCGATGAGGTCGCCGACGGTCATCGATTCGTGGACGGCCACGAAATCGCGGCTCATCAGGCGGCCGGCGGATTCTTCCGGATAGGACAGCGCGTTTTCGATGGCGGCGCGGTCTTCCGGCTCCATCTCGGCGAGTACGGCCTGCTGGTCCTCCTCGTCGAGATCCTCCAGCATGGCGACCGCGTCGTCGGTATCGAGCTGTTCGGCGATCTCGGCGACGACTTCGGCGGGCAGCGCCTCCATCAGCGCCTCGCGCACCCAGTCGTTCAGCTCGGCGATGACCTCAACGCCCATCAGGTCGCGGATGGCGCGGGCCAGACCGAGACGCTCGTTCTCGTCGACCAGCTCGAACAAGTCGGCGATGTCGGCGGGGTGGAGCGGTTCGACGAGATCGTAGACGCGCTCGAAATCCTCGTCGTCCAGCGCGTCCTTAACGCTGCGGACGAATTCGGCCTTCAGGCGGTTGTCGTCGTCGAGGCTTTCGGACGGCGCTTCGGGAGGAGCGTCCTGCGCTTCATGGGCGCGATCCTTCAGCTCTTCTTCGAGGTCCGTTTCCGTCATGCTGGCCGGTCTACGCGCCATTTTCGCAATTGCAACAGCGCGCATTCGATTTGCCGGGCCGAGGCCAAACTACCATGTCCTGACGTGACATTGCCGCGCCATTCCCTATATCGGGCGCCAATGCCCGACCGGCGCGCAGCTCGCGCCGGCAGAAGGAGATAGGCAATGGCTGACGAATACCTGACGCTCACTCTCGACACCGGCAACGGCGAAGGCGGCGACGTCAAGATCAAGCTGCGCCCCGACCTCGCCCCCGGCCACGTCGAGCGCATCAAGGAACTGACCGGCGAAGGTTTCTACGACGGTATCAAGTTCCACCGCGTGATCCCGGGCTTCATGGCGCAGGGCGGCTGCCCCAACGGCACCGGCATGGGCGGTTCGGAAAAGCCCGACCTGCAGGCGGAATTCAACGCCGAACCGCACGTGCGCGGCGTCTGCTCGATGGCCCGCACCAGCTATCCGCACTCGGCCAACAGCCAGTTCTTCATCTGCTTCGACGATGCACGCTTCCTCGACAAGCAGTACACCGTGTGGGGCCAGGTGGTCGAAGGCATGGAACTCGTCGACGCGCTGCCCAAGGGCGAGCCGCCGCGCGAGCCGGGCAAGATCGTCAAGGCGACCGTTTCGGAAGGCTGATCCTTTCCGGGCTCTTGCCGACAGTGAAAAGGGCGGTGCCGCTGGCGCCGCCCTTTTTCGTTACCCCTTCGTTACTGCGCGGCCTTTGCCTTTTCGCTCTTCTCGAGCTCCGTTTCCGATATGCCGAGCAGTTTCGCGAGGCGGGCCTTCTCGCTCTTCGAAAGGTCCGTGTAGCTGCGCGGTGCCGGCAGTCCGGCGCTGGCGGCCTTCACCTTTTCGACGATGGACGGCATCTGTTCCATCAGCTTGGGAGCGAAGGCCTGCATCTTCTCCATGACTTCGGGCGACATCATGATGAGATAGGAATCGGCGGCATAGGCCTTGCCGGTCGGCGTCGCGAAGAAGGTGTTGAGTTCGTCGAGCTGGGCGGCGGTGTACTTCCCGGCATAAGCCTGCGTCAGCCCGGCGCGAACGTCCGGTTCGACCTGGGTCATCAGCGGGATCATCTCGCTCATCATGGTGCGCGTGGAGATCTGCATGCGCTGTTTGAAGGCCGGATCGTAGATTTCCATGATCTCGGCGAGGGAGGCGGGACCAAGCTTCCCGGGATCGACGCCGCTCAGCCCCGCCAGCTGCCGGAGCGGCATTTTCATGGTGGAATCCATGATGGAGTCCATCATCTTGTCGAGCGTGCCGTTCATCAGGCGGGCGTAAGTCCCGGCTGGAAACACGTAGTCCACCGTCTGGCGGGCGGCGGCGATGCGGGCGGGGTCGGTGACGGGGGTGGCAGCCGCCGGTGCGGCAGGCTCCGCGGCCCATGCCGGCGCCGTCGATGCAAGGACGGCCGCCGTGGCAGCGGTAAGGAAAGCGGATTTCATGCAAGGCCCCCGGATGTCGCGATAAAGTCGCTTGCAACATAGACCGCGCGGCGATCCGGGGGAATGGTATTCGGGCGTCAGAGACCCGCTTGCAGCAGCCATTCGTGGAAGATGCGCACCGGGCGCGATTCCAGGGCCTTGGGCTTGCAGACGAACCAGTAGCGGTAGGGGCTTTCCACATCGATATCGAACAGCCGCGCCAGGCGGTTGTCGTGGCTGCGGCGGAAGTGGTCGTCGTGCATGATGGCGATGCCGAGGCCTTGCGCCGCCGCTTCGAGCACGAGCTGGCCGGAGTCGAAACGGTCCACCGATGCCGGTTCCAGCTTAGACAGGCCGATCGCGTTCTTCCACGCGTCGAGGCTCTGCGGGAGGTCCTGATGGATCAGGAACGTCTGCTTGGACAGGATCGCCTCGTCCGGGACGTTGCCGATCTCCTGCGCCATCTCCTTGGAGGTGATCGCGTAGACCTTGTTGTGGTCAAGCTGGATGCGGTAATAGGCCGGGTCCGGCTCGGGCGAGAGGATGATCGCGGCGTCCAGCGTGTCGCCTACGCGGTCTTCCAGATGGGCGCCGGTGTCGATGTCGATGTGCAGGCGCGGGTGCAGCTTGCGCAGTTCCGGCAGGCGCGGGAACAGGCGCTGGCCGCCGAACAGCGAAGGCACGCCGAGATGAAGGCGCAGCACCTGGCCACGGTCGATCTGCGATTCCACCGCTTCGGCCAGTTCTTCCAGCTTGGGGCCGACCACGTTGTAGAAGGCCATGCCTTCGTCGGTCAGCTTCATCGACTGGTGCTGGCGCGTGAACAGGCGCTTGCCGGTGAAGTCCTCCAGCGCGGCGACGCGGCGCGAGAGGGCGGAAGGCGAGAGTGCCAGTTCGTTGGCCGCCGCCTTGGCCGAACCGAGGCGGACGACGCGGACGAAGGCTTCAAGCGCGCGCAGAGGTGGGAGACGACGTACAGGCAATGGCTTGTCTTTTCACTCGGGGTCTGGAGCCGCCGGCAGGGCGGCACCATGGGTTAATCTGTCTCTTCGGCCGATTCCGTGGCCGGAGGATGGAGGCGAAGCCGCGTGACGCGTCGCTCGTCGCCGTCGGTGACTTCTATGCGCCAGCCGCTGTCATGCTCCAGGACGGTGCCGACCTGCGGAACCTGTCCGGCCAGCACGAAAGCAAGTCCGCCCAGGGTATCCACGGCTTCCTCGACTTCGGCCAGGCGCGGGTCGATCCGCTCCGCAACGTCATCGAGTTCGACGCGGGCATCGGCGTCCCAGATACCGCTCTCTTGCGAAATTAGCAACTCCTCGGGGGCGTCGTCGTGCTCGTCCTCGATATTGCCCACGATTTCCTCGACGAGGTCCTCGATGGTGATGATACCGTCGGTGCCGGTATACTCGTCGATGACGACGGCGAGGTGCGTGCGCTGGGCCCGCATGTCCACCAGCACGTCGAGCGCGCCGCGGGACTGCGGCACGTAGAGCGGCTGGCGCAGCAGGGCCGACCAGTCCTCGGGCGGCTGTTCGCCGCGGGCGAGGATCGGGAACACGTCCTTGATGTGGATCATGCCCTTTATCGCGTCGAGCGATTCGCCATAGACCGGCATGCGGCTGTGGCCATGTTCGGCAAAGGCCTCGACCACTTCGGCCCAGCTTGCCGAGGCTGGAATCGCCACGATCTCGCTGCGCGGCACGGCGACGTCGTCGGCATCGTGCTCGCTGAAGTGGAGCAGATTGCGGAGCATCTGCCGTTCAAGCTGGGATAGATCGCCGTTGGCGGGACCGCTATCGTCGGCGTCGCCTTCGTGCTCGTTGATGACGTCCTCGATCTGTGCGCGAAGCGACTGATCGCCGTCGTTCTGGAAAAGTCGCCTGAAGACACGCCAGAGCGTGCCTGTACTGTCCCCATCTCCCGAGCCGGACTCGGTATGGCGGCCATTGTCGGCCATCGTTTTATGATACCCCTACAGGTTAAGATCTGTCGCCATATGGGTCGGCAATGCCGATGAGGGCAAGAGCCTTTGTTTCGAGGGCCTCCATTGCCTCGGCATCATCGTCCGAAATCTCGTGATCGTGCCCCGCAAGGTGCAGCAGGCCGTGGATGATGAGGTGGCTGGCATGGTGTTCCACCGGCACGCCTTTCTCCTGCGCCTCACGCGCGCAGGTCTCGAAGGCGAGGGCGAGATCGCCCAGCATTTCGGGCGGGCCGTCCGGTGCGAGGGCCAGCAGGTCGGCGCGTTCGAGCATGGGGAAGGAAAGCACGTTGGTGGGCTTGTCCTTGGCCCGCCATTCGCGGTTCAGGACGTGGACTTCCTCGTCCGATGTGAACAGCAGGCTGGCGAGAAGCCGCGGATTTTCAAGCTCCGGGGCCACTTCCACCAGCGCTTCCAGCGCGGCTTCGGCAAGGTCGGCCCAGTCGGTCGCAGGGGGCCAGGGCGCTTCGATATCGATTTCGAGATCCATCCCTGGCCCCTTGGCGCAAAATGCCGCTCGGCGCTACTCCGGCTTCTGTGCCGACGGATCGACGTAAGGCCCTTCGTAAGCCTCGACGATCCGGCCCACGATCGGGTGGCGCACGACGTCCTGCACGGTGAAGCGCGTCACGTCGATGCCTTCGACGCCTTCAAGCCGGCTCACCGCGTCGGCCAGGCCGCTCATGCGGTCACCGCCGGGGATGTCCACCTGCCGGGGATCGCCGCAGACGACCATGCGGCTGTTCTGGCCGAAGCGGGTGAGGAACATCTTCATCTGCTCGCGCGTGGTGTTCTGCGCTTCGTCGAGAATGACGAAGGCATCGGCCAGTGTGCGGCCGCGCATGAAGGCGATCGGCGCGATCTCGATCTCGCCGCTTGCCAGACGGCGCTCCACCTGTTCGGGCGGCATGCAGTCGTAAAGCGCGTCGTAAAGCGGGCGCAGGTAGGGATCGACCTTGTCCTTCATGTCGCCCGGGAGGAAGCCGAGCTTTTCGCCCGCCTCCACCGCCGGGCGGGAAAGGATCAGCCGCTGGACTGAACCGGTCATCAGCTGCGAGACGGCCTGGGCCACCGCAAGGTAGGTCTTGCCCGTACCTGCCGGGCCGAGCGCGAAGATCACGTCCGACCGGTTGAGCGCGCGCATATATTCGATCTGCATCGCGGAGCGGGGCACGATCGTCTTGCGGCGGGTGCGGATCATGATCGGCGGGGCGCCGGTGTCACCCGAGATGATGCCTTCGAGGGTGGGCTCAGCCGACATCGCGATCAGCGATTCGACCGCGCCCGAATCGAGCGCCTGACCCTGTTCGAGGCGGTGATACATGCCCTTGAGCGTGTCGCGCGCGCGGGCGACGGCATCTTCGGGGCCCTCGATCTGGATCTTGTTGCCGCGCGCGGCAATATAGACGCCGAGCCGGTTTTCGACTTGCACGAGGTTTGAATCGAACTGGCCGAACAAGGCCCCCAGCAAAGTCTGTTCGTCGAACTCGACTTCGACACGCGCCCGGCGGTGTGCTTCGGGCCTGAACTGCGCCGGTTCGCCGGCACGTGCTGCTTTGCGGGCCATGTGCTCCTTTCGAATGAGGATGCTTCGTTCTGTCTCGAAGATGGCTCCGCGCATCGTTTCCTGCAAGGCGCTTCTATTCGAAAATTGCTCGCTTCATGGGGGATAACCTCCCGTTTCGGCGCGCTGCCCGCGATTTGTCGCAGGCTTGCGACACACCTGAAATTTTCCTGCAAACAACATTTTAAGTCCGTTCAGCTTGCGGGGTGCAAACCTGAACTCACAGACCGACCAGGCCCCTTCGGGGATCATGGGTCGCTCGGTTCAAGGAGAAGCATAATGCGCAAGTTCATCATGGCCGCCCTGGCAGCAAGCGTCATCATTCCCGCAGCGGCGGTGCCGACCATGGCTTCGGCGCAGAGCGCCCGCGAAGTCCGCGAAAGCGCCCGCGATGTCCGCCAGAGCGAACGCCGCGTCGATCGCGACGTGCGCCGCGGCGATTACCGCGCGGCCGACAAGTCGCAGCGCCAGCTCAACCGCGACCGCCGCGAACTGCGCGAAGACTGGCGCGACTATCGCCAGGCCCATCGCGGCGATTACCGCCGTCCCGCCTATGTCGGCCCGCGCGGCTATCACTATCGCCCGGTCGCCGTCGGCCACCGCTTCCAGCCGTCCTACTACGGCAGCCGCTACTGGGTGAACGACTATGGCCGCTATCGCCTTCCCGCGCCGCGCGCCGGCCATCGCTGGGTTCGTTACGGCAATGACGTGGCCATGGTGAACATGCGTTCGGGCCGGGTCGTCACCATCCACAATGGTTTCTTCTGGTAAGAATACCGCCGCCGGGCTTGACCCGGGCGGGTCGCGGAGGGCCTCCGGCAAAAGCCGGGGGCCCTTTCCATGCGTGCCGTTCGTGCGCCGTCTGCGACAGGGCGATCTTGCGGCAGGGGTGGGCAAGCGGCTAGCCTTGCGGGCATGAGCAGGAAAACTCCCGCCGCCAGGATTCTGGCGCTCGCCCCCGTCCTGGCCCCCGTTCTGGTCCTTGGCCTCTCGCTGGCGGGCTGCAAGAAGGATGCCGCCCCGCCCGAGGCCACCGCTTCGGCGGAACCGGCGGAGGATGTCACCGCACCCGCAACGATGACGGTGGAGGACTGGATTCGCGCCAATCACAAGGATGCGCTCTCCACCGACCTCGGCAAGTTGCAGTACGCCGCCGCCGAGACCGACCTCGACGGCGACGGCATGCCCGAGGTGCTCGTCTATCTCGGCGGGCCGATGTTCTGCGGCACCGGCGGATGCAATCTCGTGGTGCTGAAGCGCGAGGGCGCCGATCTTCGCAAGGTGAGCGAAACCAGCGTCGTCCAGCTTCCGGTGGGCGTGCTGGAGAGCAAGTCCCACGGTTGGCGCGATCTGGCCGTCACCGTTTCGGGTGGCGGCATGGCGGAAGGTGTCTCGCGGCTGCGCTTCACCGGCAAAAGCTATCCCACCAATGCCAGCGTGGAAGTGAGCGCCGACGCGGAGCCGGTAAGCAAGCCGCTGATCGCGGAAGGCGCGCTCAAGCCGCTCGACTGATAAGCCAGCGGCGGAAGGCGGCGTTGACGGCGTCTGGCTGCTCCATCGGCGCCATGTGCCCGGCTCCCGCGATCACTTCGTAAGTGGCGCCGGGCAGGGCCTGCACCATTTCCTCGGCAAGCCGGGGCGGGGTGAGGGCATCGGCCGCTCCGACCATGACCATGGCGGGCACGGTGACGGTGGCGAGCGTCTCCAGCGAATCGGCGCGGTCGATGATCGCGGCCTGCTGGTCCATGTACGTGCCGAAACCCACGCGCTGGGCCATCTGCACGACCTCCTCGAACAGCGCTTCGGGGCATTCCGGCGCGACGAGCTGGCGCAGCGAACCGCGCAGCACGCTTTCGAAGCCGCGGGTCTGCGCGGTGCGGATCGCGGCGCGGCGCAAGTCCGCCTGTTCCGGGGTGTCCCCCCGCGCATTGGTGTCGACAAGGGCGAGGCGAAGCACCCGCTCGGGCGCGCGGCGCCAGATTTCCATGGCGACATAACCGCCCATCGAGAACCCGGCCACGGCGAACCGTGCCGGTGCCGCTTCAAGCACGCGGCTGGCCATCAGGGCGATCGAATCGTCCTTCAGGGTATCGCCGATGGAGATATCCGCGATCCCCGAAAGGCCCGAGACCTGCGCCTGCCAGACGTGCCGGTCGCAGGACAGGCCGGGGATGAGAACCAGTGCCGCCCGCTGTTCCGCCGCCCGCTCTTCCCTCACGGGTGGCCCGGGCTCAGCAGCCTTGCCGAGATCGCGTTGTAGCCGGCTTCGGTCAGTTCCACCGTCACCAGATCGCCCACCGCGACATCGCCGTCGAAATAGACCGACTGCAGCCATGGCGACTTGCCGAGCCACTGGCCGGGGAACTTGCCCTTGCGTTCCACCAGTACGTCGCAGGTCTTGCCGACCGAGGCCTGGTTGAAGGCGGTCTGGTCCCGGCCCAGCGCGGCCTGAAGGCGCAGGATCCGTTCGGTCATGACTTCGGCGGGAACCTGGCCTGCCATCGTCGCGGCGGGCGTGCCTGCGCGCGGGCTGTACTTGAAGCTGAAGCACTGGGCATAGCCGACCGCATCGACGAGCTTGAGCGTATCCTCGAACTCGGCATCGGTCTCGCCGGGGAAACCGACGATGAAGTCGCCGGAAAGGGCGATGTCCGGCCGCGCCGCACGTACCTTGTCCAGCACTTTGAGATAGCTTTCGGCGGTGTGGCTGCGGTTCATCGCCTTCAGCACCCGGTCGCTCCCCGCCTGTACCGGCAGGTGAAGGTAGGGCATCAGCTTTTCGACTTCCGCGTGGGCCGCGATCAGCCCGTCCACCATGTCGTTGGGATGGCTGGTGGTATAGCGGATGCGGGCGAGATCGGCGATCCCGGCCAGTTCGCGGATCAGCCCGTCAAGGCCGACGCGGCGCCCCCTGGCGTCCTCGCCGGTCCAGGCGTTGACGTTCTGGCCCAGCAGCATGATCTCGCGCGCGCCGGCGTCTACCAGCCGCTTCGCCTCGTCGACCAGATCGGCGTGCGGGCGCGAGACTTCGGCGCCGCGGGTATAGGGAACCACGCAATACGTGCAGAACCGGTCGCAGCCTTCCTGAACGGTGAGGAAGGCGGTGGGGCCCGAGCGCCTGCGTTTCGGCAGGGCGCCGAACTTGGTTTCCGCCGGCATGTCGGTATCGGTGACGCGGCGGCCTTCGCCGGCTTCGCGGATCATGTCGGGCAGGCGGTGATAGGCCTGCGGGCCGACCACCATCTTCACCGCGGGCGCGCGCTTCATGATCTCGTTGCCTTCGGCCTGCGCGACGCAGCCGGCAACGGCGATCAGCGGCGAGGACCCGTCGGCGCGGCGAAGGCGGCCGATATCGGAATAGACCTTCTCCGCCGCCTTTTCGCGGATGTGGCAGGTGTTGAGGACGACGAGGTCGGCATCCTCGCCCTCGGGCGCGGCGGCAATGCCCTGTTCGGCGAGCAGTTCGGCCATGCGTTCGCCGTCATAGACGTTCATCTGGCAGCCGAAGCTCTTGACCCGGTAGGTCCTGGGATTCTGGGTGGAAGGCATGGCCGGGCGAATACACGCCTTCGCGCGGCTTTTGAAGGGGCGCCGCCGCGCGGTCGGAACGGCGCCGACTCAGGCATTTTGCGGTTGCAATATGAACAACTGTTAATGTTGGAGATTAACCGTTGTTCAGGCTGGAAATGAACCGTTGTTCATACTCGAAACCCACGGAATGCGCGGGCCTCCGTTCACCTGAGCAGAAGCACGACCGGCCAGAATCGCGTTGTCGGAAAAGCGCTGCTGGGCTTGGACAATTGCACAATTGTTAACAATCAGGAGAATTCCATGTCGCCGTCACTTTTGAAGCTTGCTCCCGCCGTCGTCGTCATGGTTGGCGCCATGGGTCTGGGCGGCTGCGCCAGCAAAGGCTTCGTTCGCGAACAGATCGCGACCGTGAACCAGCGCATCGACGGGCTCGACTCGCGTCTCCAGCAGACCGACGGCACCGCCAAGCAGGCTCTTGCCGAAGCGCAGGCTGCATCGGGCCAGGCCCAGAACAACGGCCAGCGCATCGACCAGCTCAACGGCCGCGTCGATGGCGTCGAGCAGCAGATGGCCCAGGCCCAGCGCAAGCGCGCCCGCAACTGACGGACCGCCTCTGACGGCACGTCCGGGGTTTCGCCCCGGACACTTGCCGGTTACAGGCTGACTACAAGCGTCGGCGCCGCTCCTGGCGCCGACCGTTCTTCCCGAGTGCCCCGATCGATGATGAAGGTGTTCCTGGCGCTGGCCGGTTTGGCCACGCTGGCCGTTGCCCCGGCCGCGCAGGCGGCGAATGCGCCCGCTTCCGCCACTACTGCCGCGAAGAAGGCCAAGGCGCCTGCCGGGAAGACCGGCACTTCTGCGAAGACCGCCGGGAAGAAGCGGGCGAAAAAGGCTGCCCCCGCACCGAAGCCGCCGATGGCGCGTTCCGAGGATACCGCGCGGGTCGCCGACTGGGTGGCCTCCTCCGGCGACAACCGTTCGCTGCCCTATGTCATCGTCGACAAGAAGTCCGCTGCGGTCTTCCTGTTCAATGCCAAGGGCGAACTGGTTTCCGAAGGGCCTGCGCTGGTGGGCATCGCCCCGGGCGACGACGCCACGCCCGGCGTCGGGGCGAAATCCCTTTCCGAGATCGGGCCTGCCGAGAAGACCACGCCTGCCGGGCGGTTCCTTGCCCGGTTCGGCTGGGCCGCGGGACGCCAGCGGGTGCTGTGGGTGGACTATGCGACCTCGGTGGCGCTTCACACCATTCCGCCCGCCAACAAGGAACACCGCCGCGACCGAATGCTGTCGCCCACGATCGAGGACAACCGGATCACTTTCGGGTGCATCAACGTCCCGGTCGCCTTCTACGGCAAGGTTCGCCCGCTGTTCGAGAAGAAGGGTGGATATGTCTATGTCCTGCCCGATACCAAGCCGATCGAGGAAGTGTTCCCGCGCCTGCGCGTCCAGGCATTCGTGAACGCCGGGGCTTCCTGATCCTGCGCTTTCCGGGGCGGCCGGGGCTCCCGCGAGGCGCTATCGCGTATCGCGGCGCGAGCGTGGCTCCGCAGGATTGACCGGGGTCGGCCCCGATCGGGCGTGCCGCGTAAACTCGGCCGTCCTCGTGCAGCCTGTTTCCCTTTCGCCGCACTTCGGCTATCCGCGCGCGGATGAGCGATAACCAGACCCTTTACGCCGCCTTCGCAGGCCACCTCAACGCCGCGCTCGATGCGCTCGAAGCAGCAGGCACGCTGCCCGGCGGCCTGAAGCGAAGCGCGATCACGGTCGAGCCGCCGCGCGATACTTCGCACGGCGATCTTTCGACCAATGCGGCGATGGTGCTCTCCAAGCCCGCTGGCATGAAGCCGCGCGACCTGGCCGAAGCGCTGGTGGCGGAGCTGTCGAAGCTTGATTCGGTGACTTCGGCGGAGATCGCCGGACCCGGTTTCATCAATCTGCGCCTTTCCGACGCCACCTGGATCGCCGAACTGCGTGCGATTGGCGCAATGGGCGCGGACTATGGCCGCTCGGCCATGGGCGGCGGCGCCACCGTCAACGTGGAATACGTTTCGGCGAACCCCACGGGTCCGATGCACATGGGCCACTGCCGCGGCGCGGTCGTCGGCGATGCACTGGCGACTCTGCTGGAGTTCGCGGGCCACAAGGTCATCAAGGAATACTACGTCAACGATGCCGGCGCGCAGGTGCAGGTGCTCGCCCGCTCGGCGCATGTGCGTTATCGTGAAGCGCTGGGCCATGACGTCGGCGCGATCCCCGAGGGGCTCTATCCGGGCGAATACCTGATCCCGGTCGGCCAGCAGCTTGCCGCCGAATTCGGCGACACTTACGCCGAAGCGCCGGAATCGGAATGGCTTGTGCTGTTCCGCGAGAAGGCCGTTGCCGCCATGCTGGTGATGATCAAGCAGGACCTCGCGCTGCTGGGCATCCATCACGACCTGTTCTCCTCGGAAGCCGAGCTTCAGGCCTCGGGCAAGCCGGACGAGGCCGAGGCATGGCTGCGTTCGAAGGGCCTCGTCTACGACGGCGTTCTCGAAGCGCCCAAGGGCAAGACGCTTGAGGACTGGGAAGCGGTGGAACTGCCGCTGTTCAGGTCCACCCAGTTCGGCGACGATCAGGACCGCCCGATCAAGAAGTCGGACGGCACCTGGACCTACTTCGGCGCTGACCTCGCCTACCACTTCCAGAAGGCCCAGAGCGCCGACGCGCTGGTGGACATCTGGGGTGCGGACCACGCGGGCACCGTCAAGCGCATCAAGGCCGCCGTGGCTGCCATGACCGGCGCCGATGGCGAGCCCACGCCGTTCGAGATCAAGCTGGTGCAGATGGTCCAGCTCCTGCGCGACGGCGAGCCGGTGAAGATGTCCAAGCGTTCGGGCAACTTCGTCACGCTGGCCGAAGTCGTCACCGAAGTGGGCAAGGACGTCGTGCGCTTCACCATGCTGACCCGCAAGCCGGAAGCGCAGATGGACTTCGACTTCGCCAAGGTGGTCGAAGCCTCGAAGGACAACCCGGTGTTCTACGTGCAGTACGCCAATGCCCGCGTCCACTCGACCCTGCGCAAGGGTGAGGCCGAGGGCGGATTCAAGCCTTCGTCCGAGCACCTCGAACTGCTGGGCGCGGAAGAACTGGAGCTGGTCAAGCTGGCCGCGCAGTTCCCGCGCATCGTCGAAGCCGCCGCTGCCGCGCGCGAACCGCACCGCATCGCCTTCTTCCTCGGCGACGTCGCGGCCGCGTTCCACGGCTACTGGAATCTCGGCAACGACCGCGTCGAAAAGCGCTTTGTTAACGCCGCCGACGGTAATCTTACCAGCGCCCGGCTTTTCCTGGCGGCGCAGATCGGGCAGCTTGTCCGCAATGGTCTCGCGCTGCTGGGCGTCGAGGCAGTGGAGGAAATGTAAGCCATGGCGAACTGGGGCCAGAATCAGGAAGGCGGAGAGGATCGCAGGGGCACGTTTCACGACGACCTGAACGCGAACCGCTCCGGCAGCATCTCGGGCTACGACGAACCCGGCCAGATGGAATCCGGCAGGCTGGAACCCGGTAAGCTGGAACTGGGCGACGAGGATGTCCGCCTGCCCTGGCTCGAAGGCGAGGATGAGGAATTCGAAGACCAGCAGGGTGGCGGCTCAGGCCAGACCCTGCTGCTCGTCGCACTGGCGGTCGTCGCCATTCTCGTCATCGTCGGCGGTATCTGGTGGGCTACGCGCCAGAGTTCGGAGCAGCCGCTGGTCGCCAGCGGCGGCGTGATCGAAGCGCCCAAGACCCCTTACAAGACCCGGCCGGAAAATCCCGGCGGAGACGTCGTGGCCGGCACCGGGGATACGAGCTACGCCGTCGCCGAAGGCCAGAGCCGCATCCCGCAGATCGGCCAGGGCGATACGCCGGGTCCGGGCTTCGACGGTCAGCCCGCCCCGCAGCCTTCGCCCGCCGCGAAGCCCGACGCCAAGCCTTCGCCGGCTGCCAGCGCCGCGGCGAAGCCGGAACCGGTCGTGAGCGGTGTCGGCGTGCAGGTCGGCGCCTATACCTCCAAGCCCACCGCCGAAGCCGGCTGGAATGCGCTCAAGGTGCAATATCCCTCGCTCTCCGGCGTCAGCCACCGCATCGTCGAAGGGCAGGCGGACATCGGCAAGGTCTACCGTCTTCAGGCCGTACCGGGTGATCTCGCGGCAGCGCGGGCGCTGTGCAGCGGCATGAAATCGGCCGGGCTGAGCTGCCAGGTGAAGCAGTAAGGCAGGGGAAAGCAGGGAGCTCCCGGCTTTCCGGGCTCCCCCGTCCCCCATGGCGGGGCGCCGGGGAGGGGGTTCTCCCTGTCCTGTCCACACTTCCCGAAGCCCGAATTCTTGCGAAAATCGCAGAATCCTGCGACCAAGCGCGCTTATGACACCCGCCATCTTTGGCCTTTCCGGGCTGACCCTCAGCGCCGACGAGCGCGCGTTCTTTCGCGATGCCGACCCCGCCGGCTACATCCTGTTCGGCCGCAACGTGCAGGACCGCGAGCAGCTTCGCGCGCTTACCGATGAATTGCGGACCATCCACGGGCGTGATCGGCTTTACATCACCATCGACCAGGAAGGCGGCCGCGTCGCGCGGATGAAGCCGCCGGTATGGTGCGCCTATCCGCCGGGCGAGGTGTTCGACAGGCTTTACGACCTCGCCCCCGCCAGTGCGATCGAGGCGGCGCGGGACAATGCCGAAGCGCTGGGGCTCGACCTTGCGGAAGTGGGCGTCACCGCTGATTGCCATCCGCCGCTCGACGTGCGCCATCCCGGTGCGCACGACATCGTGGGAGACCGCTCCTTCGGCGCCGACCCGATGCGCGTCGCCGCGCTCGGTCGCGCCACGCTCCAGGGCCTTGCCCGCGCCGGGATCGTCGGCTGCGTCAAGCATATCCCCGGCCACGGCCGCGCCATGGCGGACAGTCACAAGGAACTGCCGACCGTCGAAGCCGGCGAAGAGGAACTGGAACGCGATATTGCGCCGTTCCGCACGCTGAAGGACGCCGCCTTCGGAATGACCGCGCATGTGCGCTACACGGCGTGGGATGCGGGAAATCCGGCGACATTGTCTCCCGTGGTGATCCGGGAGATCATTCGCGGGCGCATCGGCTTCACCGGCCTGCTGATGAGCGACGACCTCGACATGCAGGCGCTGTCCGGCAGCGTGCCCGAACTGGCCGAGCGCGCGATCGCCGCGGGCTGCGACCTGGCACTCAACTGCTGGGCGAAGATGGAGGACATGGTCGGCATCGCCAATCGCGTGCCGGCCATGCCGGCGCAGGCGGCAGAGCGGATGGAGCGTGCGCTGGCCTCGGTCGCCGGTGCGACGCCGACGGGCACTCACGCCAAACTTCTCGCCCGGCGCGATGCCTTGCTGGCGCAGGCGGCCTAAGCATGGACGCGCCTTCGCAGCTTTCCCTCGACGTTTCCGGTGCCGATGCCGGTTGGGATGGAGAGGAACGGGCCGAAGCCCGCAAGGAAGCGCTCTATCTGGAGATCGACGGCTGGGAAGGGCCGCTCGACCTGCTGCTCGACCTTGCGCGGCGGCAGAAGGTGGACTTGCGCCGTATCTCGATCCTCGAACTGGTCGCGGCCTACCTCGATTATATCGAGCAGGCCGAAGCGCTGCGGCTGGAACTGGCGGCGGACTATCTGGTGATGGCGGCCTGGCTCGCCTACCTCAAGTCCGCGCTGCTGCTCCCCAAAGAGGAGCAGGCCGATCCGGGGCCGGAAGAACTGGCCTTGCGCCTGCAGCTGCGCCTGCAACGCCTGGGTGCGATGCGCGAGGCGGCAGCACGCCTGATGGGGCGCGATCGCCTTGGCCGCGATGTCTTCGTGCGCGGCGCGCCGGAAGGTCTCAGGGTGGAGCGCAAGTCGGCCTGGCAGTGCTCTTGGTACGACCTCGTGCGCGCTTATGGCGATGTGAAGGTGCGCAGCCAGCCGGTGGTCCACATGGTTCGCGAACGCATGGTCATGACGCTGGACAGCGCGATTGCCCGCGTATCCTCGATGCTGGGCGTCTCGCTGGACTGGATGGACCTGCGCGATTTCCTTCCCCCTGCGAGCGAAAGCTGGGCCAACCCGCAACTGCGCCGCTCCGCACTGGCCTCCAGCTTCGTCGCCGCGCTCGAACTGGCGCGTACCGGCAGGGCCGAGATCGCGCAGGAACGGACCTTCGGGCCGCTTCGCCTCAAGGCCTGCAAGTAAGATGACACAATCCATGGATGACCTACTCCGCGCGGTGGAGGCGACGCTGTTCGCCGCCGAGCAGCCGCTGACGGTCGAGCAGATATCGAACCACCTCGGACAGGCGGAGGTCCGCTCCGCGCTCGTCCAGCTTCAGGCGCATTACCAGGGGCGCGGCGTGCTCCTGGTGGAACGCGGCAAGCGCTGGCATTTCGAGACCGCGCCCGATCTTGCCCATCTGCTGCGCCGCGAGAAGGAGGACGTGCGCCGCCTTTCCCGCGCCGCCACCGAGGTGCTGGCGATCGTCGCCTATCACGAGCCGGTCAGCCGCGCCGAGATCGAGGCGATTCGCGGCGTGCAGACGGCCAAGGGCACGCTCGACGTGCTGATGGAGGCGGGCTGGGTGCGCGTTGCCGGCCGCCGCGAGGTGCCGGGGCGTCCGGTGATCTACGCGACGACGCCGGATTTCCTGGCGCATTTCGGGCTCGGCTCCTTGCGGGAACTGCCGGGGCTGGAGGAACTGCGCGCGGCGGGCCTGCTCGATCCTGTGGATGACGAGATGATCGAAACCGCGCTGCGCCCCGGCAAGGTGCCCGGCGAGGACGAGGAAGCGGCGGCCGATGCCGCAGAGGACGGCGACGACGCGGACCTCTCCCCGGAAGATGACCGCTGAGCGACTGCACTTGGTCAGATCAATGACGGACTGGCAAGTTCGCGCCAAAGTGCCTAGATGGACCCTATGCGATCGGAATCGGTCGCACGGTTTTTGGAGTTGAGGTTATGGGTAGCTTCTCGATCTGGCACTGGATGATCGTCCTGGTGATCGTGCTCGTGCTGTTCGGACGCGGCCGCGTGTCGGAAATCATGGGTGACTTCGGCAAGGGCATCAAGAGCTTCAAGCAGGGCATGAACGAGGAAGAGGCGAGCAAGACGCCGTCCGCTCCGGCCCCGCAGATCACGGCTCAGCAGCCCGACGCTCCGGTTGCTCCGGCGAATGCCGAGAACAAGACCGAGCAGTCTTAAGAACGCGCCGGACCCGCTCTCGCGATGTTCGACGTAGGTGCTTCAGAGCTGCTTCTGATCGTCATCGTGGCGGTCGTTGTCATCGGGCCGAAGGACATGCCCCTGGCAATGCGCACGGCTGGCCGCTGGATCGGCAAGATGCGCAAGATTTCCGGCCACTTCCGTGCAGGCATCGACGCAATGGTGCGTGAGGCCGAACTGGAGGACATGGAACGCAAGTGGCGTGAACAGAACGAAGCCATCATGAAGGCGAATCCGGTCCTGCCGGATATCAACGACATGCAGGCTCCCACTGCTTCGCCTTCGATCCCGCAGCTTGCCGAAGACAAGCCGGTTGCGGATGGCCCGGTTACGGACGCGGGGGCCGACAAGGGCGACCCCGCCAAGCCCGAAATCGTCTCTTCCAGCGGGAAGGCCGAATTCCACCTCCCGCCGCCGCCCCCCTGATAGAAGCGCGCCATGCAGCCATTCCGCATTTCCGATATCGACGATTCGCAGGCTCCGCTGCTCGATCACCTGATCGAACTGCGGGCCCGTCTGCTGCGGGCTTTCCTCGCCTTTGCGGTAGCGTTCGGCATCTGCTTCTACTTTTCCGGCGACATCTTCTCGTTCCTCGTCCGGCCGTTGACCGAAGCGTTCCCGCCGGGGCAGGGCAAGCTGATCTACACCAAGCTCTACGAAGCCTTCTTCGTCGAGGTGAAGATCGCGCTGTTCGCGGCCTTCTTCGTCAGTTTCCCGGTCATCGCCAACCAGATCTGGGCTTTCGTGGCGCCCGGCCTCTACGCCAAGGAAAAGAAGGCGTTCCTGCCGTTCCTGGTGGCAACGCCGATCCTCTTCACGATGGGCGCGGCGCTGGCCTACTACGTAGTCATGCCCACCGCGTTCCACTTCTTCCTCGGTTTCGAGGGGCAGAAGGGCGGCCTCAAGCTGGAAGCGCTGCCCGGTACCGGCGATTATCTCGCGCTCGTCATGCAGTTCATCCTCGCCTTCGGCATCAGTTTCCTGCTGCCGGTGCTGCTGATGCTGCTTAACCGCGCCGGGATCATCACCCGCGCGCAGTGTGTCAGTGCGCGTCGCTATGCCGTTGTCGCCATCTTCATCATCGCAGCCGTGGCGACCCCGCCGGACGTCGTTTCGCAGCTCCTGCTCGCGGTGCCGCTGCTGGCGCTCTACGAAGGCACGCTGCTGTTCATGTGGTTCACCGAAAAGCGCGATGCGCGCGAAAAGACCCCGGAAGAGGCAGAAGCCCCTGCCGAGAGCGGCACGCCGGTCGCCTGAACCTCCGGCAATATCCTGAACGCCTGAGGCAAGGGGATCTGGCTCCCCTTGCCGGGCTACGCGGCGGGGTTCACTTTCCCGCCTCGTCCTTGGCCGGGATCACGCGGTCCTTGGACGCCGACCATGCCAATTGACCGCCGATCCACGTTTCAAGCACGCGGGTAGCGCGAAGCTTCTCGGGCGTGGCCAGCATCGGGTCGGCATCGACGAACAGAAAATCGGCCCGATATCCCTTGGCGATGCGACCCAGGCGATCCTCCGCGAACATCGCGTAGGCTGCCCCGGTTGTATAGGCATTGAGCGCGGCTTCGCGGCTGAGCGCTTCCTGCGGCTGCCAGCCGTTGAAGGGCTGCCCGTCTGCCCCCTGGCGGGTGATGGCAACGGCAAGGCCGACGAAAGGCTGCGAAGGCTCCACCGGCGTGTCGGAACCGAAGGCCAGCGTTGCCCCCGCTGCCGCGATCGATTTCCACGCATAGGCGCCGGCAAGGCGGTCAGGCCCGAGCCGGGCTTCCGCCATCGTGCGGTCCGAAGCTTCATGCTGGGGTTGCATGGAAGCTATCGTGCCGAATTTTCCGAAGCGGGCGATATCCGCAGGGTCCACGATCTGGGCATGTTCGATGCGCCAGCGCCGGTCGCCCTTGTAGGTCGCCGACAAGTCCTGGATCGAATCGAGCACGGTGGCGTTGGCCTGGTCGCCGATGGCGTGAACGGCGACCTGGAAGTGGTCCATCGCCGCGCGGCTCATGAGATTGCCGAGCTGGGTCTCGTTCAGGCGCGGAAGGCCCTTGTTGTTCGGCGCATCGGCGTAGGGCCGCTTGAGCCAGGCCCCTCGCGAACCCAGCGCACCGTCGAGGTAGAGCTTCACCCCGTTCATCTTCAGCCGGTCTTCATAGAGCCACGGCGTGGGGCGGGGGCCGCCGATCAGCGCCATGTTGTCGATGCCGTCGGCATAGCTGACGATGCGGATGCGCAGGTGCCCCGAATCGGCGGCACGGCGCATGGCCTGCCAGTCCTCGATCGAAGTGCCCATGTCCGCGATCGCGGTGACTCCCTGGGCGAGCAGAGCAAGCTGCGCTTCGCCAAGGGCGGTGTCGCGGTCCTCGGGGCGGGGCTTGGGCAGCTTCGTCTCGATCAGCGGCATGGCGCCGTCCACGAAGACGCCGGAGGGCTGCTTGCCCCCGGTGATGCGCAGGATTTCGCCGCCGGGCGGGGTGGCTGTCGTCGCGGTGATGCCGGCGGCCGAGATGGCGGCACCGTTGGCCCAGCCGGCATGGCCGTCCACGCGGGTCAGCCAGGCGGGCCTGCCGCCCGTCACCCGGTCGAGTTCGGCGGCGGTGGGCATGCGGTCCAGGCCCCATTGTACCTGGTTCCACCCGCTGCCGAGGATCCACGGCGCGTCCGGGTGCGCCGCAGCCCAGGCGGCGACGCGGGAAAGCGCCTCGTCGAGCGATTTCGTGGCCGAGAGGTCCAGCGTCATCTTCGCGAAGCCGGTGCCCATGACATGGCCGTGCGCATCTATCATGCCGGGCACGATCACGCGGCCCTTACCGTCCACCTGATAGTCGACCTTCTTGGGCCGCTTGTCGCCATGGCGGTAGACTTCGGCGATGCGGCCGTCATTGGCGATCAGGAAGCCTTCGAAGCGCTCCACGCCGCCCTTGCCGTCGGGCGTGACGCCATCGACGTTATCGACGAGAACGTCGGCATGGGCTTTCGAGGCCAGCACCGGGGATGCGGCGATGGCCGTGGAGGCGAGCAGCAGCGCGAAGGCTGCGCCGTTCCGTGAATTCACTTGCTGCCCTTCTTCGGGAGGCGCTTGATGATGGCGCTGGTATCGAGACGGCCGCCGCCCTGTGCCTGGATGTCGGCGAAGAACTGGTCGATCAGCGCGGCAACGGGAAGCGAGACGCCGAGCCCGCGTCCCTCATCAAGGCTGAGGCCGAGATCCTTGCGCATCCAGTCGATCGCGAAGCCGAAATCGAAATCGTCGGCGTTCATCGAGTGCCAGCGATTGTCCATCTGCCAGGACTGCGCCGCGCCGCCGGAAATCGCCTCGTAGACCTTGTCCATGTCGAGATGGGAGGCCTGTGCGAAGCGCACGGCTTCGGCCAGCGCGGCGACATTGCCGGCGATGCAGATCTGGTTGGCCATCTTGGCGATCTGGCCGGAGCCCGCCTTGCCGACGTGGACGATGCGGCTGGAATAGGCCTCCATCACCGGATGCGCGGCTTCGACGGCTTCATCGCGGCCGCCGCACATCAGGGTGAGCGTGCCCTTTTCGGCGCCGATCTGCGATCCGGTCATCGGTGCGTCCACGCAATGGATGCGCAGGTCCCGCGCCTCGACCGAGATCTGGCGGGCGATGCGTGCCGAGACGGTGGTGTGATCGATGAACACGCCGCCTTTCTTGAGCATGCGGAACACGCCGTTCGGGCCGAGCACGACTTCCGAGAGATCGTCGTCGTTGCCCACGCAGGTTATCACCACGTCGGCGTCCTGCGCCGCATGGGCAGGGTTGGCGGCAATGCGATGGGCAAGGCCCGGATTGTCTTCGGACCACTTGCGCGCCCGCTCGGGCGAGCGGTTGAAGATGGTGAGTTCGTGTCCGGCCAGCGCGATATGCCGCGCGATCGCGCCGCCCATCACACCCAGCCCGATGAAGGAAACCTTGCGTTTTTCGCTCATGGCAAGGGTTCTAGCGGTTTTTGCACGAAAGCAAACCGCAAGCGGGATCGAATCTGTTCGTTCCGGGGTGGAACATGCGCCTGCACGGCGTCAACGGCGAGCGGCGTTGCGATCTGGGCATGTCTTCGGTAGCGGCATTCCGGACAATAATATTACCCGGTTGATCGCGGCCGGGAATTTTTCCGAACGCTTTGCTTTCCATTTGTCCCGCTTTCCGTTAGGCGCGGCGCCATGGAACAGCCATTGCTCAAGATCGCCGCGGAGCCTCAAGAGGCCCTGCTGACTGCCGAAGACATTCGTGCGGCGGCCGAGCGCATTATCGGCAAGGTCGTCCACACGCCGACGCTCTATTCGAAGACGCTCAGCGCGATCACCGGCGCCGATATCTGGCTCAAGTTCGAAAACCTCCAGTTCACCGCCGCCTACAAGGAACGCGGCGCGCTCAATGCCCTTCTTCTGCTTGACGACGAGCGCAAATCGCGAGGCGTGATCGCGGCCTCGGCTGGCAACCATGCGCAGGGCCTGTCCTATCACGGCACCCGGCTCGGCGTGCCGGTTACCATCGTGATGCCGCGCACCACCCCCACCGTGAAAGTCATGCAGACCGAGAGCGTGGGCGGGAAAGTGGTCCTGGAGGGTGAGAGCTTCGATGAGGCTTATGCCCATGCCCGCAAGCTGGAAACCGAACTCGGCCTGACCTTCATCCACCCCTTCGATCATCCGCACGTCGCCGCAGGGCAGGGCACCGTCGCGCTTGAAATGCTGGAGGACGTACCGGAAATCGATACGCTGGTGCTGCCGATCGGCGGCGGCGGCCTTGCCACCGGGATGGGTACGGCCGCCCGCGCGATCAAGCCGGATATCCGCCTCGTCGGTGTCGAGGCGCAGCTCTATCCCTCGATGTACAACCTGCTCAAGGGCACCAGCCTGCCGATCGGCGGCGATACGCTGGCGGAAGGTATCGCGGTCTTCGCGCCCGGCCAGTTCACCTCGTCGGTGCTGCGCGAACTGCTCGACGAGTTCCTGCTGGTAAG
Source organism: Novosphingobium sp. TK71 (assembly GCF_055361505.1). NCBI lineage: Bacteria > Pseudomonadati > Pseudomonadota > Alphaproteobacteria > Sphingomonadales > Sphingomonadaceae > Novosphingobium > Novosphingobium sp. TK71. The sequence continues at coordinate 2,450,766 of NZ_CM143962.1, read as the reverse complement.
CGAATCAGGCATCGAGAGCGCGCTGGCGCTCCTGCTCCAGATCGAGAAGACGCTGGTGGAAGGCGCCGGCGCCACCGGGCTCGCGGCGGTCATGGCCAACCGCGAACTGTTCGCGGGCCGCAAGGTGGGCATCGTCCTGTCGGGCGGCAACATCGATACCCGTCTGCTGGCGAACGTGCTGCTGCGCGACCTTGCCCGCTCCGGCCGGCTTGCGCGCCTGCGGATCGGCCTTCAGGACCGTGCCGGCGCGCTGTTCAAGGTCGCCAAGGTGTTCCACGAGCATAATGTCAACATCATCGAGGTGTTCCACCAGCGCATCTTCACGCACCTGCCCGCCAAGGGCCTGGTGACCGAGATCGAGTGCGAGGCGCGCGACAAGGCCCAGCTCGACGCGCTCGTCGCGGGGCTGCGGCGTGAAGGCTACGAAGTGAAGCAGGTCGAGACCGAGTAGTTATCGGCCCGAACGGCATTCATCCGGATCAACGCAAAAGGCGGCGGAGGGGCATTCCCTCCGCCGCCTTTTGCTTTTTTCGGACAAGCGGCAGTGTTAACTGTGTGGGCCATATCTGCTAACGGTCACAGGCTGGAAAGAACCGATCCGGGACAACCTGACGAAAACGGAACCCACTTGGTCACGATTCAGGCGAGGCTGAACCGGATTCGTGGTTAAAACGCTTTCAACAGCCCCATCGGCTATGCATATTCAGGGCTAACGCGGAGAATCCCCCGGGAGGGGCGGCTTTCCATCAGTCTAGAGGATAACCTTCGTCCGTGACGGCACCCGTTCGTTTTCCCCGGTTCTTCGTGACCAGCCCGGCCCCGTGCCCCTATCTGCCGGGCCGCAGCGAACGGAAAGTGTTCACCGAACTCAAGGGCCCTCACGCCGATTCGCTGAACGACGCGCTGGGCCGCATCGGCTTCCGCCGCAGCCAGACGGTGGCCTATCGCCCGTCCTGCCTCGATTGCAACGCTTGCGTCTCGGTGCGGGTGGTCGCGGATGAATTCGTCGCCTCCAGCACCCAGAAGCGCCTGATGAAGCGCAACGGCGATCTGGTCGCCACGGTCTGCCGGCCATGGTCCACCAGCGAACAGTTCGAACTGCTCCAGAGCTATCTCTCGGTGCGCCATCCCGAAGGCGGGATGACCTCGATGGACGAAGTGGACTTTGCGGACATGGTCGAACATACCCCCGTCACCAGCTACGTCATCGAGTATCGCGAACCTTCGGTGGACGGCGTTACGCCGGGTCGTCTCGTCGGCGCCTGCCTGACCGACCGCCAGTGCGACGGTCTGTCGATGATTTACAGCTTCTACGATCCCCATCACGAAGCGCGGCAGGGGCTGGGGACCTACATCATCCTCGATCATATCCAGCGTGCCACCGAGATGGGGCTATCCTACGTCTACCTTGGTTACTGGGTCGAAGGCTCGCCGCGGATGCAGTACAAGGTGCGCTTCCGCCCCATGGAAAAGCTCGGCCGCACCGGATGGGAGCGTCTCGCCGCCGAGGATCAGGAACGCCTGATCGCCGCCGCCGTGGCCAATCCCCGCAGCCGTGCCGACGTGGGCGAAGGTGTGCGCAAGGACGGCGTGCCCTCCATCGCCCAGTAAGCGCGGTATCCTTCAGGCGAGGGCGTAAAGCTTGGCTTCGTCCTCGCGCCTGCGTTTCAGGCCTTCCAGCACCTTGCCGTCATTGTAGATCCATTTCCCGAACTGCGCCGCCGCTTCGGCGAAGCGGCCCTCCCTGTGCAGGCGGGTGAGCGTGGCCTTGGCGATGGCCCCGGTGTTGTAGTGGAAAGAGACCAGCGCATTGAACTGGTTGGGCGTGGTGGCCGCGCCGCCGATTGCCGTGCGGACCTGGCGGACGTAACGCTCGATCTCGCTTTCGAACCGGGCGTCACACTGAGCCTGCGTCCAGACTGTGCCCGGACCGATATCGGTGCCGGTCGATCCCCAGCCGATGGTCCAGGGCTTGCCGTCCCTGCTGCCGGGATCGGGGTAGGCTTCGAAAAGGCCATCGGCGCGGCGCCTGGCGCAACCCTCCCATTTGTGGATCAGCGCGCGGCCGGACGCGCCGAGGGTGGGAACGGCGGCGGCGGGCGGTTCCTCGCCCAGTCCCCGGTCGATCGCGGCGTCCAGCGCGATGACGTCGGCGGCGGTGAACCCGCGGCCGAGCAACTGTCGAACTTCGTCGAAAATCGGCTTGCGATCGAGCATCTGCCTCTCCTTGCTGGTGGGAAAGGCCGATCAAGTAAGCCGGACCGGGGGGTGTAGGAAAATGGTTTTTACAGGCGCGGGCCCGATCAGAGCTTCTTCAGCACACCGTTGACCGGGATCGCGATGCTGGAACCGCCTGCCACGGGATCGCCGTCGAAGCTTGCCTGCGTGCCGTCCTCGGCGGTCACGGTCACGGTAGGGCCGGCCTGCGTGAAGGTCAGGGTGCCGCCGCCCAGCGTGGGAATCTCGATCTTGCCGTCCTTGCTGGCCTTGATGGCCGCGGAAATGTCCTGCGGGGTCATGTAGCCGGTCAGCATGTGGTCCTTGATGAGCGCGGCAAGGGCGGCATGGTCGTCCGCCTCGGTAAGCTGCTTGGCCGGATCGCCCAGCTTTGCGAAAGCGTCGTCCTCCGGCGCGATCAGGGTGTAGCTGGCCTTCTCGCGGAACACGCCTTCGATGCCGGTTTCCTTGAGCGCTTCGGCCACGGTCTGCAGACCGTCCGTATTGTCGAGCGCATCGGGCAGCGATGCTGACGCCGGCGTCGTGCCATCCGCCGCGGACGTCGCGCCGGCCTGTTCACCGGCGCTGTCCTTCCCCGAACAGGCGGCAAGCGAGAGCCCCGCAGCGGCGAGCAGCACGATTCCGATACCTTCCTTGCGCATGTACTTCCTCCAGTAACGCCGGTCAGGCGAGCAGTTCGATAGCCGCCCGGACAAGGCGTGTGGCCGGATCGAGCTGGTAGATATAGCCGTCGCTGTAGCGGTAGAGTGCGTCCGTCCCGTCCGAATACTGATCGCGGTAGCCGTAGGGCACGTTGTAGACGTCATAGCCCGCTGGCATGGCCTGGCCGACCTGGACACGACTGCCGACGAGCAGCGCGGCAATCCCGGTGATCGCGGCATTTTCGGGTTTCACCCGGTAGATCGTGTTGTCGTAGTAGCGATAGGAGCCTTCGGAACCGAGGCCGTAATAGCTCGTGTAATAGCCCGGCAGCGCTACCGGCTTGTAGGTTCCCGGCCAGTTCCGCCCTACCGCCAGCGCACCGCCCAACAGGGGTACGTAGCTGGCCACGGAATTGCCCGTGCCGATGCGCAGCATGTAGCCGTCCGCATAGCGATAGCGCGTCTCGTCGTCATAGCCGCGCGAGAACCAGCCGGGGTCATGCCATGCATGGCTGGGAGGATGCGTTTCGGCGGGGAGCTTGCAGCCGGCGAACTTCCGATCGAGCCCGGGCGGGCAGCCATTGAAATGCGGCTGCCTGTCGGCGGCGGCCCATCCCATGTCGTCCTTCCGGGTGACGACCCGTACCCGGTCGTTGGTGGGGACGCGGAATTCGCGGCCATGTGCGTCCTTGTAACCGATCTCGCGGATATCCTCCCGGCGCGCGGGTTGCCCGGAACGTGGGGTTTCGGGGCGGGCGCCGTCAGGCTGGCGCTCGTTGTTCTTTTTCACTTGCTCGGGATGGGAATGGCCAGGCTGTTCGCGCCGAGCCTGAACCTGCTGGCGCTGCTCTCGCTGGGCGGTTTCGCGGTTTTGCGCCTCGGCGGATGCGCGCTGCTCCGGGCTCGTGCGGCCCGGCTGGTCGCGGCTGGACTGCTCCCGATTCCCCTCCTCTCGACTCCCCTGTTCGCGAGGTGCCTGATCCCGAGGGGGTGCTTCCTTGCGGGCTTGCTCGGCGTGCTGCTGTTCGGAGCGTTGCTGCTGTTGGCGGGCTTCCGGTCGATCGGGCCGGGGCCCGCTCTCGGCAGGCCTATCTCCCGAAGGCCGATCTCCGGCAGGCTGGGCAACGGCAGAACCGGCGGCAAGCGCCAGAGCGGCAGCCCCCGCAAGCCATGTGCAATTCCTGGGCATCGCTGCTTCTCCTTTTCGGCGAAGGGAAACGCGGGGCGACGATAGCTGTTCCAGACGGGGTTGTCGTCAACTGCCGTAACGGAACGTCGCGCGGCAAGAGCATATGACCTAATGAAAAGGGCGCCCGGATTGCTCCGGGCGCCCCACTCGGCGAACTGATGCTCCTTCCCCGAAGGAAAGGAGGCGCGATCAGGCGCTGTAGTACATGTCGAACTCGACGGCCGACGGCGTGGTTTCCCAGCGCAGCACTTCCGGCCACTTCAGTTCGAGGTACGATTCGATCTGGTCGACGGTGAACACGCCGCCTTCGAGAAGGAAGGCATGGTCGGCCTGGAGCGAATCGAGCGCTTCACGCAGCGAACCGCAGACGGTCGGCACTTCGGCGAGTTCGGCCGGCGGCAGATCGTAAAGGTTCTTGTCCATGGCTTCGCCCGGGTGGATCTTGTTCTTGATCCCGTCGAGACCGGCCATGAGCAGCGCGGCGTAGCAGAGGTAGGGGTTGGCCATCGCGTCGGGGAAGCGGAATTCCACGCGCTTTGCCTTGTCACCCGCACCGTAGGGGATGCGGCACGAAGCGGAGCGGTTGCGGGCCGAGTAGGCCAGCAGCACCGGAGCTTCGTAGCCCGGCACCAGGCGCTTGTAGCTGTTGGTGGTCGGGTTGGTGAAGGCGTTCAGGGCCTTGGCGTGCTTGATGACGCCGCCGATGAAGTACAGGCACATGTCCGACAGACCGGCGTAGCCGTTACCGGCGAACAGCGGGTTACCCTTGTCCCAGATCGAGATGTGGGTGTGCATGCCCGAGCCGTTGTCCTTCATGATCGGCTTCGGCATGAACGTGGCGGTCTTGCCATATGCCTGTGCGACCATGTGGACGACGTACTTGTAGATCTGCATGCGGTCGGCAGTGGTGACCAGCGTGCCGAAGGTCAGGCCGAGTTCGTGCTGGGCAGCAGCCACTTCGTGGTGGTGCTTGTCGCAGGGCAGGCCCATTTCGAGCATGGTGGTGACCATCTCGCCGCGGATGTCCACGGCCGAGTCAACCGGAGCGACCGGGAAGTAGCCGCCCTTGGCGCGCGGACGGTGGGCAAGGTTGCCGGTGTCGTAGGACTTGTCCGAGTTGCCGGGCAGCTCGATGTCGTCGATCTTGAAGCCGTTGCCTTCGTAGCCGTCGTAGAACTTCACGTCGTCGAACATGAAGAATTCGGCTTCGGGGCCGACGTACACGGTGTCGCCGAAACCGGCCGACTTGACGAAGGCTTCGGCGCGCTTCGCGGTCGAGCGCGGGTCGCGGGCGTAGAGGTCACCGGTCGAGGGTTCCACGATGTCGCAGAACAGGATGAGCATCGGGGTGGCCGAGAACGGATCGACGTAAACGGCGTCGAGGTCGGGCTTGAGGATCATGTCCGACTCGTTGATGGCCTTCCAGCCCTCGATCGACGAACCGTCGAACATCAGGCCGTCTTCCAGCTCGTCCTCGCCGAGGATCGAAGCGACCATGGTGAGGTGCTGCCACTTGCCCTTCGGGTCGGTGAAACGCAGATCAACCCACTCGATCTCTTCGTCCTTGATCCTCTTGAGGACGTCCTTTGCACTAGCCATTAGAGTAGTCTCCAGTGATGCTCTTCCGATCCCGAAAGAGGCTTGGGTTTGTCATTGTCCACGGGACGTCCCCGGCCCCCGCCGGTTCATCCCGATCCGGCCGAAGCCGGGCAATAGGATTCCGGCCTGCGCCGGGATAAATGCGATAAGCGGGGGCTGACCCCTATATTACAGGGCGTCGTCGTCCCGTTCGCCGGTGCGGATGCGCACGGCGGTTTCGACGGGGACGACGAAGATCTTGCCGTCACCGATGCGGCCGGTCTGGGCGGCGTCGGCAATGGCTTCGACCACGCGTTCGGCCAGCGCATCGGGAACGACCACTTCGAGCTTCACCTTGGGCAGGAAGTCGACCACGTATTCGGCGCCGCGATAGAGCTCGGTATGGCCCTTCTGGCGGCCGAAGCCCTTTGCCTCGGTGACGGTGATGCCGGAAACGCCAACTTCGTGCAGTGCTTCCTTCACTTCGTCGAGCTTGAACGGCTTGATGATAGCTTCGATCTTTTTCACGCCAGTGTTGACCCCTGCATGCTCCCGGATGTTTTCCGAAGACATTCCGGTCCGGGAACCGGATGCCTCGCGCGCGATTCCCATCAAGAATCGTGCCAATGCGGATGTTCCTCTGGTAGGCGAAGTGTGCAGCCGCGAAAAGACCGGAATCGCACGTTTTACCAACCCCGGTAAGCAGACTCATGCGGGTAAGTACCCGGTTGGCGACATTATGTGTTCAAGATATGAGCACGCCCTGCCTTAAAATTGTGCATGGGCGTAAAAATGCCTTGGTAGGCGGGCTGGTGGGCAGACGTGGTTGGTTAACGCAAGAAGGCGCCGGAGACCGCGTGGGTTTCCGGCGCCTTCTTGCGTTAAGGATATGTCGGAACGAAGTCGGCTCCCTGCCGACCAGGCGTTCTCAGAGCCGCAGGCCCGCTGTCTCGGGAAGACCGGCCATCAGGTTGAGGTTCTGCACTGCGGCGCCGCTCGCCCCCTTGCCCAGATTGTCGAGCGTGGCGACGAGACGGGCCTGAGAACCGTCCTTCGCGCCGAGGACCCGCAGCGTCAGGCTGTCCACCGGCTCCATGGAGGCGCGCAGCAGCAATTCGTCGGGCTGGTCGTCAACCACGGTGACGATTTCGCTGCCGGCATAGAAGCCGGAGAGCGCGGCGCGCAGGTCGGCAGGCGTTCCGGCACCGGACATCATCGAGAGGTGCAGGGGGACTTCCACCAGCATCCCGCGATGGGCAGGTACCACCGCCGGTGCGAAGATCGGGGCGTGAGCAAGGCCGACGTGCGTCGTCATCTCGGGCACATGCTTGTGGCCGAGCGCCAGGCCGTAAGCGCGGAAGGCGATGTCGCGGTCTTCCTCGAAACGGCCGATCAGCGCCTTGCCGCCGCCCGAATAGCCGGAGACCGCGTGGCAGACGTAAGGCCAGTCAGCCGGGAGCAGGCCCGCCTTGACCAAGGGAGCGACCAGCGCGATGAACCCGGTCGGGTAGCAGCCGGGATTGCTGACGAAACGCGCGGCGGCAACTGCTTCTCGCCCGATCACTTCGGGGAAGCCGTAAGTCCAGTCCGGTGCCACGCGGTGCGCCGAGGAGGCGTCGATCACGCGGGTCGTGTCATTGCGGATCATGCCGACGGCGGCTTTCGCTGCATCGTCGGGCAGGCAGAGGATCACGAAATCCGCCGCGTTCAGTGCTTCGGCGCGGGCATCGTCGTCCTTGCGGCGGGCATCGTCGAGGACGATCAGTTCGAACTCGGCGCGGCCCTCGAGCCGCTCGGCGATTTCGAGGCCGGTGGTGCCGGCCGCGCCGTCGATGAAGACCGTCTTCGTCATCAGTCTTGCGCCTTCAGAGCATCGAGCGGGAGATAGCCGACCTGGCCGTCTTCGCCGAACTGGCCCCAGGCCCAGTTTCCGGCGATGTCGAGCACGTTGAAGGTTTCACCCTCGGGCAGGTCGCGAATCGGTTCTGCATCCGTGCGTCCGGTAACGCGCAGGACCGCGCCGGCCAGGATCGCGTGCGGCATCGGCACGGCGTAATGCGGTACGAAGCAAAGCCCGGCGAGCTTGATATGCGCAAGGTCGCCGCGCACGGGCAGGCATCCGGGATCCGCGGTCACGCTCGGCCCGGTCATGGCAAGCAGCCCATCGATCCGGGGAGGGCGGGTATAGGAATCCTCAGTGGCCAACGCGGGTGCTTCTCCAAATGCAAAGATGCGCGCGCTTAGCGGGGGCGTGGCAAAGACGCAAGTTCAGCCACGTTCGCCAGTGTAGCGCTGCTGCAACATGTACCATGCCGCGCGCAGGCCCAGGGCATCGCCGCCCTTGGGACGACCCGGCTTCGAAGCGGGGCGCCAGGCGAAAGTATCGAAGTGCGCCCAGTCGAGCCCCTTGGCCACGAAGCGGTCCATGAACAGCGCCGCGGTGCTGGCTCCGGCGAAGCCGCTGGACCCGGCATTGTTGATGTCGGCAATGTCCGACTTCAGGTAATCGCGGTAGCCGTCGTAAAGCGGGAGGCGCCAGCAGGGATCGTCCACGCCGAGCCCGGCGTCGAGGATGGCTTGTGCGGTGGCATCCTCGCGGGCGAACAGGGCTGGCAGGTCCGGCCCTACGGCCACGCGGGCAGCGCCGGTGAGGGTGGCGAAATCGATCACCAGTTCCGGTTCCTTCTCACTCGCGCGAGTGAGCGCATCGCCGAGGATCAGGCGGCCTTCGGCATCGGTGTTGCCGATTTCCACGGTGATGCCGGCGCGGCTGCGCAGCACGTCGCCGGGGCGGAAGGAATTGCCCGAAATGGCGTTTTCGACTGCGGGGATCACGAGGTGGAGGCGCACGGGAAGCCTGGCGCCCATGATGAGGCGCGCCAGGGCGAGGGCATGGGCAGCGCCGCCCATGTCCTTCTTCATCAGCAGCATGCCCGCGCCCGGCTTGATATCCAGCCCGCCTGAATCGAAGCATACGCCCTTGCCGACGACTGCGATCCGGGGATGCTTGGGATCGCCCCATTCGAGCTCGATCAGGCGCGGGGCATGGGCGCGGCCCGCCGCGCGGCCGACGGCATGGACCATCGGGTATTCGCGTTCGAGCATTTCTCCGCGCGTGATCTTCACCTCCGCGCGGAAGGCCTTGGCGAGCGATTCCGCTTCGGATTCGAGCTGGCCCGGACCCATGTCCTCGGCCGGGGTGTTGACGAGATCGCGCACGAGTTCGATCGCTTCGGCTTCGGCGATCACCGCGTCGATCGCCTTGACCTCTCCGGTGAGGAGAATGCGTGGGCCTTCCTCGGAAGGATCGGACAGGTAGCGGTCGAAGCTGTACTGACCGGCGATCCAGCCCAGCGCAGCCTTGCCCGGTTCGCCCGAGGCGCGGCGATAGGTTCCAGCGGGCAGGACTTCAGCCAGCCTGGCAAGGCACCAGGTCGACAGCTTGGCCGGGTCGGCCACGCCGGCGGCGACGAACCAGCCGTCCCCATCGGGCAGGATTGCGTGGCTGCCGGCCGCGCCTGCGAACTTCTGCGCTTCCAGCGCGGCGCGCTGTGGAACCGACAAGCCCTTGATGAATTGCTCCAGTCCATCCTTGCCAATGAGGTGGAGGGCGACGGCCTTCTGGCCGCGATCGGGCTGAATCAATGCGTTCTTGTCGGTCATGGCCACATTCTCTAGCCTTCCCGCAAGCATGAGCCGAGAGGAAAAATGATGCGATTTGGTGCCTGGTGTCTTGTCTCCGCTACAACGGCTGCCCTGCTCCTGGGCGGGTGCAAGGGTGAGGCGCCGGTTGCCGCCACGTCGGATGCGGCCTCCGGCGAGGCGATGGCCGAAACCGAAGCCGCTACCGAGCCTGCCGCGCAAGCCAGCGAAGCTCCGGTGGGGGGCGGCCGCGAGGAGAAGGTGGAGAACGACCTCTACGAGTTCAGTTATTCCTATCCCGATGCGGCGGGCGCGATCCCGGGTCTCAAGGCGAACCTCGACAAGCAACTGGAACAGTCCCGCGCGGATCTTATCGGCAGCGCGAAATCCGGACAGGCGGAATCGAAGCAGAACGACTATCCCTACCATGCCTACAGTTATGGCGAGGACTGGAAGGTCGTCACCAGCCTGCCGGGCTGGCTCTCGCTGTCTTCGGAAATCTATACTTATTCCGGCGGCGCGCACGGCATGACCATCTTCGATACCCTGCTGTGGGACCGCCAGGCCGAGCAGGCGCGCAAGCCGATCGACCTCTTCACCAGCAAGGAGGCGCTCTCGAAGGCGCTGCGCACGCCGTTCTGCGCCGCGCTGGACAAGGAGCGCGTGAAGCGCCGGGGCGGCCCGATCGACAAGAGCGATGACATGTTCTCCGAATGCATCGATCCGATCGAGCAGATCGTGATTCTGGGCTCGGCCAACGGCAGGACATTCGATCGCGTCGGCCTGCTGGTCCCGCCCTACAATGCCGGGCCATATGCCGAGGGCAGCTACGAGGTGACGGTTCCGGTAACGGGCGCGGTCATGGCGGCGCTCAAGCCGCAGTACCGGTCGAGCTTCTCGGTCGCAAAATGAGGTGAGGGAAACGCAAATGCGCGAGGTCACGCACGATCTCGCAATTTGCGCACACAATCGTTATGTACCCCTCATGACCGAATACCAGATCGTCGAACCCGGAAGCGAAACCGTCCTGCGTGACGGCACCATCAAGCTGCACGGCCCCGAAGGCTTCGAGGGCATGCGCAAGGCCGGGCGCCTTGCCGCCATGATCCTCGACGAGATTGCGCCGATGGTGCAGCCCGGCGTGACCACGGCGGCGATCGACGACAAGGTGCGCGAACTCACGCTCGATGGCGGTGCGGTGCCGGCGACGCTCGGCTACCGGGGGTATGCGCATTCCTGCTGCATCTCGATCAACCATGTGGTCTGCCACGGTATTCCGTCGGAAAAGACGATCAAGGACGGCGATATCGTCAATATCGACGTGACCCCGCTGCTCGATGGCTGGCACGGTGACACCAGCCGCATGTACCTTGCCGGCGACGTTTCGCTGAAGGCGCGCCGTCTGGTGGACGTGACTTACGAGTGCCTGATGATCGGCATCGAACAGGCCAGGCCCGGCAACCGGGTGGGTGACATCGGCGCGGCCATCCAGGCCCATGCCGAATCGTTCCGCTATGGCGTCGTGCGGGAATTCTGCGGCCATGGCCTGGGCCGTTTGTTCCACGATGCGCCGGAAGTGGTCCATGCCGGCCGCCCCGGCACCGGTCCGCTGCTCAAGCCCGGCATGTTCATGACCATCGAGCCGATGATAAACCTTGGCAAGCCGCCGGTTAAGCTTCTGGCCGATGGCTGGACGGCGGTCACCCGCGACAAGTCGCTTTCAGCGCAGTTCGAGCATTCGATCGGCATTACCGAGACGGGCTGCGAGATATTCACCACCAGCCTCAAGGGTCTCCACAAGCCCCCCTACGCCTGAGCCTCGTCGCCCTCGGGCGGATCGGAGCCGATGAAGTCATCGCCCCGGCGCATGTCCGGGGCGTGACCTGACGCCTGCGCCATGACAGCCTCCCGCCCGGAAAAAGGGAAGGGAGAGCTATGGCGACCGCGGCGATGGACCTGACCGGCGGCGTTCCCGAGGATCGCGAGTATGTCGTGGCGAAAAAGCCCGACGAAGGGCTGCGCGATGCGGTGAACGTCTGGATCGAGGAAGAGAACGGCCTTTTCGCCATGCGCATCGGCGTGGAAGCGGTGGGCAATGCCTGGGACCGGCACGAGTTCTGGCTGGACGTCGCCTTTGCCGATGGCCGCCTGCTATCCAGGCGCGGCGATGGTGAAACCCATTCGCCCTACGGGGCCGACGGTCGCCCTACCGTGCGCGGAACCGGGCCGGTGCGGTTCGAATGCATCGAGCCGTTCCGCAAATGGATTGCCACCTACAAGGGGCAGGCTGCCGAGACCTCGGCGCAGCAGGTCATCGACAATCCCGATTTCGAGGAAACCTGCTGGACCGATCTCGAGATCGCGGTGGAGATGGAGATGGCGGCACCGCCTTGGGTGCCGGGTTCGCTCCTGCCGGAGGCTGCCGCGGCGCTGGGGGGCGAGCAGGGCAGTTTCATGAGCCCGCGCTACGAACAGTTGTTCCGCTGCACGGGAACGCTCACTCTCGATGGCGAGACCCGCAGGTTCAACGCCAACGGACTGCGCATCCGTCGCACCGGCTTTCGTGCGTTTGCCGGGTTCTGGGGACACTGCTGGCAATCGGCGACATTCCCGGACGGCCGCGCATTCGGCTTCAACATCTATCCCCCGCGTGAGGATGGCGAGCCGAACTACGCGGAAGGATGGATCATCGATGGCGAAGGCGTGCGCGTACCTGCCCGACCCGTGGAAGTGCCATGGCTTCGCCGCTTCGTGACCGGCGACGAGGACGTATCTTTCGTGCTGGAAACGATTGACGGTCGCCGCATCGCGATTGCGGGGCGAACTTTCGTCAACACCCGCTCGCGCGGCGGTTTCGCCAAGCCGGTGGATTGGCCTGCGGACTTCCCGCTCGTCCAGCAGAGCCATGCATTCTACACCTGGGACGGTGAGCGGACGACCGGGATGATCGAACGATCGAGCAAGCCCAGCGTGATGGAGCCTTAGAAAGGCCGCGCGGAGAAGTGTTTCCGCCTCCCCGCGCGGCGGATATCAGCCGAGATAGATGCCCGCGGGATTGCCGGTGACGCCGGATTCCACTTCGAACAGCGCGCCGTCGAATTCGGAATCGGGCAGGCCGGTCGCCGCCGAGGTCACGAACATGCGGTCCAGCTTTTCGCCTGCGAAAGCGATGTTGGTGATGCGCCTGGCCGGAAGCTCGATCGAGCGCTCGCGCGTGCCGTCGGGAGCAAAGCGGCTGATCCGGCCGCCGTCCCAGTGTGCCGTCCAGAGATAACCTTCGGCGTCCGTGGTCATGCCGTCGGGATAGCCGTCTTCCTCGGAGAAGCGGATGAATTCCTCGCGCGAATGGGCACCGCTCTCGTCCAGGGCGAAGCGGTAGATCACCCGGCGGCCCGAATCGGCATGGTAGAGCCACTGGCCGCAAGGCGAGAACGCCGGGCCGTTGGGCACCGTGTAGTCGGTGTCGATCACCTGCCATTCGCCCGAGGGCGAGAGGCGGTAGAGCGAGCCGGTCACTTCTTCCTCTGCCATGTCCATCGTGCCGCACCAGATCGCGCCGTGGCGGTCGGCCTTGCCGTCGTTCATGCGGTTGCCGGGCAGGTGGGGCTCGGGATCGTTACGCTCGGAAATCGTCAGCGGGTCGAGCGTGATATTGGCCACGCCGTCCTGGAAGCCGCCGATCAGGCCGCCTTGCGCGCGCGGAGCGACCCAGCCGAGGCGTGCGGGCATATCCCAGCGAGTTACCGTGTTGTCCGCGAGGCTGAGGCGGTTGAGGGCAGGGGTGAGGATGTCGACCCAGTAGAAGGCATTGTCGCGCTCGCACCAGAGCGCGCCTTCGCCGAGGGTATCGCGCACGTCGCGATCGATCTTGCGCCAAAGCGTCATGAGAACTCTCCCTATGCTGTGAAAACGGTTCGGCCCCCGCCCCCGCCTTTCCCTTGTTCAGGGACAGGCAGGGGCGGGGGCCGATAGGTCATCCGGCGGCTAGGCCGGACAGGATATCAATCGGAGCCAAAAGTCAGTGATTGTCGCGCGGCAGGCCCATGGTCTGGGCGATGCGCTGGTACTTTTCGGCGCCTTCGAGGATGGCGCCGGTGTTCATCTGGCCGACCACCGAGCGCTGGATTTCCTGCCACGGGGTCTGCGAGGCCGGGTAGGCATAGCCGCCCTTGGCTTCGAGAGCGGCGCGGCGGGTCGCCAGTTCCTCGTCGGAGATGAGCACGTCCACGCGGCCCTTCTTGAGGTCCATGCGCACGCGGTCACCGGTTTCGAGCAGGGCGAGACCGCCCATCGCCGCCGCTTCGGGCGAGGCGTTGAGGATCGAGGGGCTGCCCGAGGTGCCCGACTGGCGACCGTCACCGATGCACGGCAGCGAGTGCACGCCTTCGGTGATGAGGTACGAAGGCGGACGCATGTTCACGACTTCGGCTGCACCCGGATAGCCGATCGGGCCGGCGCCGCGCATGAACAGCAGGGTTTCGGGGGTGATGCCGGTCGCCGGATCGTCGATGCGGTGGTGGTAGTCCTCGGGACCGTCGAACACCACGGCATTGCCTTCGAAGGCATCCGGGTCTGCGGGGTTCGAGAGGTAACGGTCGCGGAACTCCTTGGAGATCACGCTGGTCTTCATCACGGCCGCGTCGAACAGGTTGCCCGACAGCACGAGGAAGCCGGCTTCTTCCACCAGCGGCTGGTCGAAGGGCTTGATGACCTTCTCGTCCTCGATCGTCGCGTCGCGGCAGTTGTCGCCCATGGTCTGGCCATTGACGGTCATCGCGTCTTCCTTGATCAGCCCCTGGCCGATCAGCTGCGCGACGACGGCGGGTACGCCGCCTGCACGGTAGTAGTCCTCGCCGAGGTATTCGCCGGCGGGCTGCAGGTTCACCAGCAGCGGGATCTTGTGGCCGTAGGTTTCCCAGTCCTTGAGCGGCAGGTCGACACCGATGTGGCGCGCGATCGCGGCAAGGTGGATCGGGGCGTTGGTCGAACCGCCGATGGCGGCGTTGACGACGATGGCGTTATGGAACGCGTCGAGCGTCATGATGTCCGAGGGCTTGAGGTCCTCGTGAACCATGTCGACGATGCGCTTGCCGGTGCGCCATGCGCATTCCTGGCGGTCACGGTAAGGCGCGGGGATCGCGGCCGAACCGGGCAGCATCATGCCGAGCGCTTCGGCGAGCGAGTTCATCGTCGTCGCCGTGCCCATGGTGTTGCAGTAGCCGGTCGACGGGGCCGACGAGGCGACGAGCTTGATGAAGCCGTCCGCGTCGAGTTCGCCGGCGGCCATCATCTCGCGGCCCTTCCAGACGATCGTGCCCGAACCGGTACGCTCGCCCTTGTGCCAGCCGTTGAGCATCGGGCCGACCGAAAGCGCGATCGCCGGGATGTTCACGGTTGCCGCCGCCATCAGCAGCGCCGGGGTGGTCTTGTCGCAGCCGGTGGTCAGCACCACGCCGTCGAGCGGGTAGCCGTAGATCGCTTCGACCAGGCCGAGGTAGGCGAGGTTGCGGTCAAGCCCTGCGGTCGGGCGCTTGCCGGTTTCCTGGATCGGGTGGACCGGGAATTCCAGCGCAATGCCGCCCGCTTCGCGAATGCCCTCGCGAATGCGCTCGGCCAGCACGATGTGATGGCGGTTGCAGGGCGACAGGTCGCTGCCGGTCTGGGCGATACCGATGATCGGCTTGCCCGAGCGAAGCTCTTCAAGGCTGATGCCGAAGTTCAGGTAACGCTCCAGGTAGAGCGAGGTCATGTCGATGTTGTCGGGATTGTCGAACCAGGCGCGCGAGCGCAGCTTGGGAGCGGTCTTGTCGGTCATGGGCGTTCGTTTCTTTTCGGGTCAGCGCGAAGAAGTGGAAACGCGGTAGATCATGACATGCTTGTAGGGCTTGCCGGGATCGACGCGGGTGGAAGGGAAGTTCGGGTGATTCGGCGAATCCGGGAACTTCTGCGGTTCCAGTGCGATGCCGTCGCCCATGCGGTAGAGGTGGCTGTTCTTGCCGATGAAGGTGCCGTCCAGGAAGTTGCCGGCGTAGAACTGCACGCCCGGTTCGGTCGTCAGCAGTTCGAGCACGCGGCCCGAAGCAGGATCTTCGAGGCGGGCGGCCAGTTCGGGAGTCTTGGTCACGCCCTTGTCGAGCGCGAAGTTGTGATCGTAGCCACGGCCCATGACGATCTGCTCGTCCTTGCCGTCGCGGATGCCTTCGCCGACCAGGCGGGCCTTGCGGAAGTCGAACACGGTGCCGGTTACGTCACGCAGTTCGCCGGTGGGGATCAGCTTGTCGTTGACAGGGGTGTAGTGGCCGGCCGGGATCGTCAGCAGGCTCTGCAGGGCGTCGCGCGGGCTGCCTTCGCCGGCCATGTTGAAGATGGCGTGATTGGTCATGTTGAGCACGGTCGGCTTGTCGGTGGTCGCTTCGAACACGACCTGCAGGTTGCCCTTCTCGTCAAGCGAGTAGGTCACCCTGGTCTTCACCGTGCCGGGATAGCCCGAATCGCCGTCGGGGCTGACGAGCGAGAACACCGCCGTCGCCACCGGGCCGGACTTGATCGATTCGACCTTCCAGTTCTGGACGTCGAAGCCCTTGCCGCCGCCGTGCAGCGACTGGCCGTGATCGTTCTGGGGAAGCTGGTAGGTCTTGCCGTCGAGCGTGAACTTGCCGTCGGCGATGCGGTTGCCGTAGCGGCCGATGGTGGCGCCCCAGTAATTCGGGCGCTTTTCATAGCTGGCGACATCGTCATAGCCGAGCAGGATGTCGGCCGACTTGCCCTCGCGGTCGGGGGCCATCATCTTCCACAGCGTGGCGCCGTAAGTCAGGATCGTCGCCGAGACGCCGTTGGCGGCCTTGAGCGTGACCGCGCTGACTTGCGTGCCATCGGAAAGTGCGCCCGCCGGAGCCTGCGAGGCATCGGCGGCGAGTGCCGGATTCGAAAGGGAAAGGGCTGCAATGGCCAGGGCTGGGGCGGATATCGCCGTGCTTACAAACGCCTTGCGCAGTTTCCTCATTGCCCTAGCTCCCATATCTTTGTGTAAGTCGATTCTGCATCTTGGTTTCCGACGCGGCCCATTGACGACGCCGTGTCGCGCATATAGTCCGACAAATAGAAAGAGCGCAAGCCGGTTTGCCGCAGGGCACGGCGCGGTTCTCTGGTAAAGAGAGGATAGTCATGCCCCCAGTGGTTTCATCTGGAGATGCCCCGGTGCTTCACGCGCAGCCAGCGGGCGTCCGCTACGGCCCGGCGCTGACGCTGCTTGCCAGCCTGTTTTTCATGTGGGGCTTCATCACCGTCATCAACAACACGCTGCTGCCGCACCTGCGCAGCGTGTTCGACCTGAGCTACACCCAGACGACGCTTATCGAATCGGTGTGGTTCATCGCCTATTTCGTGGCCTCGATTCCCTCGGCGAAGCTGATCGAACGCGTTGGCTACCAGAAGTCGCTGGTCACCGGCCTGCTGATCATGGCCGCCGGCGCGCTGGGCATGATGCTGGCTGCCAGCATCCCGTCCTACGGCGTAACGCTGGTCATGCTCTTCGTGATCGCCAGCGGCATCACCCTGCTTCAGGTTGCGGCGAATCCCTATGTCGCCGTCGTCGGCAAGCCCGAGACCGCGTCCTCGCGCCTCAACCTGGTGCAGGCGCTCAACTCGGCCGGCACCATGCTGGCCCCGCTGTTCGGCGCCTACCTGATTCTTGGTCGTTCCAAGAGCGGGACCTCGGCCGCCGGCACGGTCCTGACCGATGCCGAGCGTCTGGCTGACGCCCATTCGGTGATCCTGCCTTACGCGCTGGTCGCGGTGGTGCTGGTCATTCTCGCTGTGGTGATCGCCAAGTTCCCGCTGCCCTCGATGGGTACGGCGAACTCGCGTCTTGCCAAGGAGCAGCGCAAACACCTCTCGCTGTGGAATCACCGCAACCTCGTATTCGGCATTCCCGCGATCTTCATCTACCTGATCGCCGAGATCGGCGTGGCGAATCTCTTCGTGAACTTCGTCAGCCAGCCCGACATCGCCAACCTGACGCATGAACAGGCGGGCAAGTACCTTACCTTCCTGTGGGGCGGCATGATGGTCGGCCGTTTCGCGGGCTCCGCGATCATGCAGCGTTTCGACGCGGGCAAGGTTCTGGCGTTCTTCTCGGTCGGCGCCTTCGCGGTAATGGTCGTGACGATCTTCGCCCATGGCCCGGTTGCGATGTGGTCGCTGATCCTTGTCGGCCTGTTCCACTCTATCATGTTCCCGACCATCTTCACCCTCGGCATCAAGGGCCTTGGCCCGCTGACCGAAGAAGGCTCGGGCCTGCTGGTCATGGCGATCGCCGGCGGCGCGCTGGTGATCGTGCAGGGATGGCTGGCCGACAACTTCGGTCTCCAGAACTCGTTCATCCTGACCGCGGTATGCGAACTCTACGTGCTGTTCTACGCTCTGTGGGGCAGCAAGGTCACGAACGCGGAGCCGGATCTGGTTCCCGAGGTGGCCGAGTAATCCGCGCTATCCAGCGTCAACGAAAAGGCCCCGGCGAGCGATCGCCGGGGCCTTTTCTTTTTTGGACTATGGATGGGCCCGGACTTGGTCCGGGCGCGTTGGCGTCGGGCTTACTTTTTCTCCATGGCGCTGCGCGTGTCTTCCAGTGCCAGATCGACCAGCACGTTCATCGCTTCGGCAGCGGTCGCCGCATCCCCGGCGGCGATCGCGTCATAGACGCGGACGTGATCGGGGATCGGGTTGCGGGGCAGGGCGCGGGCCCGCTGCTTGAACTGGGTGGTCCAGTTCACCGCAGCACCGATCGAGGCGCTGAGCACGAGCAGGGCGTCGTTGCGGGTGGCCTGGAGAATCGCGTTGTGGAAGTCGCGATCCGCCGCGCGGCCGGCCTCGGTGGTCAGGGTGTGCCGCCGCATCGCGGCCAGCGCATCCTTCATCGCCTTGAGGTCGTTCTTGTCCCGGCGCTGCGCGGCAAGCCGCGCGGCGGCAGGCTCCACGATGGCGCGCAGTTCGAAGAGGCTGCGCACGAACTCGATGTCCGGCTCTCCCGCGAAGGCCCAGCCGAGCACTTCGGGATCGAGCAGGTTCCAGCGGTCTCTCGGCAGCACCCGCGTTCCGGCCTTGGGGCGGCTGGCGACCAGGCCCTTGGCGGTGAGGACCTGAATGGCTTCCCGATAGGCGCTGCGCGAGACCTGGAGTTCCTCGGCGAAGGCGACTTCACCAGAAAGAATGTCCCCGGGCGCATATTTGCCGGACAAGATGGCCGTTCCCAGTTTATGGGCGATCGCACCGTGCAGGCGGCGGCCCGGACCCCGAGCCTCGTCGGCCGGCCTTGCACTTTCTTCATCGTTCACGAAATTGGCTTCTGACACTGTTATTGGCACCTCCCGAAGGGAACGTAACAGCCCTTCTCACGCGAAGGAACGACAAACATTGCGTTTCCTGTGCGCTGGGAATATGTCGGAGTAAATAGGGAGACCCCAAATGACCGAATTCCGTTCCATCGTGGCCGAAACCGGTGAGCCGCACGGCGAACCTCTGGCCGTGAACGGCCCCGCCGACGTCGCCGCAGCCTGCGCCGCCGCTGCCGCTGCTTTCGACACTTATCGCGCCACCGATCGTGAAACGCGCGCTGCGTTCCTCGAACGAATCGCCGACGAGATCATTGCCATCGGCGATTCGCTGATCGAAGCCTACATTGCCGAAAGCGGACTGCCCCGTGGTCGCGGCGAGGGCGAGCGTGGCCGTACCGTCGGCCAGCTGCGCCTGTTCGCCGATGTCGTCCGCAAGGGCCAGTGGCAGCAGCTGCGCATCGATCCGGCCCTGCCGGACCGCGCCCCGCTGCCCCGTCCCGACCTGCGCCTGCGCATGATCCCGGTGGGTCCGGTTGCCGTGTTCGGCGCCTCGAACTTCCCGCTCGCCTTCTCGACCGCCGGTGGTGACACCGCTTCGGCGCTCGCCGCCGGTTGCCCGGTCGTGGTAAAGGGTCACCCGGCCCACCCGATCACCGGCAGCCTGATTGCCGCAGCGATCACCAAGGCCGTGAAGGACGCCGGTCTTCCCGAAGGCGTGTTCCAGCACCTCGTCGGCCCGTCGAACGAACTCGGCGCCGCGCTGGTCCAGGATCCGCGCATCATGGCGGTCGGCTTCACCGGCTCGCGCGGTGGCGGCCTTGCCCTCGCCAAGCTGGCGCAGGCCCGCGAAGTGCCGATCCCGGTCTATGCCGAAATGTCGAGCATCAACCCCGTCCTGCTGCTTCCCGAAGCGCTGAAGGCACGCGGTGAAGCACTCGGCACCGCTTTCGTCGGTTCGCTGACGATGGGCGCCGGCCAGTTCTGCACCAACCCCGGCCTGATCCTGGCTGTCGAGGGTGAAGGCCTGGACGCCTTCGTCGCTGCCGCCACCGGCGGTGTTGCCGAAGCCAAGCCGCAGACCATGCTCACCACCGGCATCGCCGCTGCTTATGCCAAGGGCGTCGAAGCGCTTGAAGGCAATGCCGGCGTCGAAACCATCGCCAAGGGCGAAGAAGGCAGCAAGACCACCGGCGGTGCGATCCTGTTCCAGACCACGGCTGCCCAGTTCCTCGCCGACAAGGCGATCGGCCACGAAGTGTTCGGCGCTGCGTCGATCGTCGTGCGCTGCAAGGACGAAGCCGAACTCGCCGGCCTGCTCGAAGGCCTGGAAGGCCAGCTGACCGCCACCCTGCACATGGACGATGCCGACGAAGCCGCCGCTTCGCGCCTGCTGCCGGTGCTGGAACGCAAGGTCGGCCGCATCCTCGTCAACGGCTGGCCCACCGGCGTCGAAGTGTGCCACGCGATGGTGCACGGCGGCCCGTTCCCCTCGACCACCGACCCGCGCACCACGTCGGTCGGCAGCATGGCGATCGACCGCTTCCTGCGCCCGGTCAGCTACCAGAACTTCGCTCAGGGCCTGCTTCCGGCAGAACTGCGCGACGCGGCCTTCGGTGACGGCGCTCCCCGCCTGATCGACGGCGCACTTACCCTCTAACCAGTCCACTCAATCCCTGCGGCGCGCTCCCCCAAGAAGGCGCGCCGCAGATAGGGCCAAGAGCCCGGGAGAGATCTCCATGACCTACCTTCGCCTGCTCCAGCATCGCGCGCCTGACGGCGTGCGCTCCGTCATTCTTGCCGAGGGCGATGCCGCCCACTTCCTTCAGGGCGTCACCAGCACCCGCGAACTCGCCCAGCGCGCCATCACCGAAGGTGTGACGCTGGCCGAAGCCGCCAAGGCTGCCGGACAGGGCGAAGCGGTCGACATCAAGGCCGAATTCGCGGCCGGCAACCTGCTTGCCCCGATCGACCACGAAGATTCCGCTCACCTGCTGATGACCGGCACGGGCCTGACGCACCTCGGTTCGGCCGAGGGTCGCAACAAGATGCACCAGGCTGCCGCCTCGGGTGAGCATGTCACCGATTCCATGCGCATGTTCCTTGAGGGCCTTGAAGGCGGCAAGCCCGCCGCGGGCACCGAAGGCCAGCAGCCGGAATGGTTCTACAAGGGCGACGGTCAGCTGCTCGTCGGCCCCGGCGATGCGCTGACCATGCCCGCTTTCGCCAAGGACGGCGGCGAAGAGCCGGAACTGGCGGGCATCTACCTCGTCGGCGAAGACGGCCATGTCTACCGCCTCGGCCTCGCGCTCGCCAACGAGTTCTCGGACCACGTCACCGAGCGTCACAACTACCTGTGGCTTGCCCACTCGAAGCTGCGCCAGGCCGCGCTCGGCCCGGAACTGCTGCTGGGCACCCCGCCGGAGAAGATCGAGGGCACCAGCAAGATCGTGCGCGGCGGCGAGACGATCTGGGAAAAGCCCTTCCTCTCGGGCGAAGGCAACATGTCGCACACCTTTGCGAACCTTGAGCATCACCACTTCAAATACGACCTGTTCCGCCGTTCGGGCGACGTGCATGTCCACTTCTTCGGCACCGCGACGCTCTCGTTCGCCGACGGCGTGACCACGCAGGAAGGCGACGTGTTCGAGATCGACGCCGCACCCTTCACCCTGCCGGTTTCCAACCCGCTTGCCCGCGCTGCCGCTTCGGGCGAGGCGACGACAACCGTGAAGGCGCTCTGAGCCATGGATCCGATCCGTATCGCCATCGTTGGCGTGGGCAAGATCGCCCGCGACCAGCATATCCCCGCGATCGAGGGCAACCCGAACTTCAGCCTCGGCGCCACGGTCAGCCCGCACCATCGCGGCCCTGAAGGCATCCCGCACTTCAGCAGCCTCGAAGACCTGGTCGAGAACGGCCCGGCCATCGACGCGGTGGCGCTCTGCACCCCGCCGCAGGTCCGTTACGACCTCGCCGCGCTGGCGCTGGCCAAGGGCATGCACGTGTTCCTGGAAAAGCCGCCGGGCGCCACGCTGGCCGAAGTGGCGGCGCTGGAAAGCCGTGCCGACAAGGTGGGCGTGACGCTGTTCGCTTCGTGGCACTCGCGCTACGCCGCGGGCGTTGCCCCGGCCCGCGCCTGGCTTGCCGAGCGTACGATCAAGAGCGCCAGGATCGTCTGGCGCGAAGACGTGCGCGTCTGGCATCCGGGTCAGGACTGGATCTGGGAACCGGGCGGCCTTGGCGTGTTCGATCCGGGCATCAATGCCCTCTCGATCGCCACCCACATCATGCCGCGCCCGTTCTTCCTCAAGGAAGCGACGCTCAGCCTGCCGGCCAACCGCGCTGCGCCGATCGCCGCCGATATCGAGTTCCGCGATACCGCCGGAGCCGAAATCCACATGGACCTCGACTGGCGCCAGACCGGCCCGCAGTCGTGGGACATCATCGTCGAGACTGACGCGGGAACGCTGAAGCTCTCGAACGGCGGCGCCGTGCTCACCCTGCCCACCGGCACAGAGCACAACGAAGACCTTGAATATCCGGGTCTCTATTCGCGCTTCGCCAACCTGATCCGTGGCGGCCGCAGCGATGTGGACATCGCGCCGCTGCGCCTCGTGGCCGACGCATTCCTGCGCGGACGCCGCGAGCTCGTCGAAGAATTCCACGACTGATTTCCCAGGGAGGGGACAAGACATGTTGAAGGCGCTTCGCCTGACCACCGCAGCCGTCCTGCTGAGCGCCACCGCGCTCGCAGGCACGGCTCATGCCGATACCGACGGACAGCCCACCACGGCGACCATCGACGCCGACAAGCCCGGCGCGGTCTATCACAAGGAAGTCTTCACCCAGTTCGCCGAGCACCTCGGCACGGGGATCTACGGCGGCCTGTGGGTCGGCAAGAACAGCAAGATTCCGAACACCAACGGTTTCCGCAACGACGTCGTCCGGGCGCTCAAGGACCTCTCGGTCCCCGTGATCCGCTGGCCGGGCGGCTGCTTCGCCGACGAGTACAACTGGCGTGAAGGCATCGGCCCGCAGAACAAGCGTCCGGTCAAGGTCAACACCCACTGGGGCGGCGTGACCGAGCCGAACACCGTGGGCACGCACGAATTCTTCGAACTGCTGCGCCAGGTCGGCGCGGAAGCCTATATCGCCGGCAACGTCGGCGACGGCACGCCGCGCGAAATGGCCGAATGGGTCGAATACATGACCGCACCTGCCGGTTCGCTGGCTGAGCTGCGCGCCAAAAACGGCCACAAGGAGCCCTGGAAGGTCGCCTACTTCGGCGTCGGCAACGAACTTTGGGGTTGCGGCGGGAACATGCGTCCCGAATTCGCGGCCGACGAGACCCGCCGTTATGCCACCTTCGTCAAGGCGCCTGCCGGCACCAAGATCCTGAAGGTCGCCGCGGGCGCCAATGTCGACGACTACAACTGGACCGAGACGATGATGCGCGTCGCGGCCCCGCAGCTCGACGGCGTTTCGCTGCATTACTACGTCCACCCTGCCGGTGGCTGGCCGCCGCGTGCGCCCGCCGTCGATTTCGACGAACATGGCTGGGCCGATGCGCTGAACGGCGCGCGCCACATGGACGAGCTGATCACCAGGCACTCGGCGATCATGGACAAGTACGACCCCGAGAAGCGGGTCTTCCTGGCCGTGGACGAATGGGGTTCGTGGTACGCCCAGGATCCGGGCACGCATCCGGGCTTCCTGCGCCAGCAGAACACCCTGCGCGACGCGCTGATCGCCTCGGTCCATCTCGATATCTTCGCCAAGCATGCCGACCGCGTGCGGATGACCGCCATCGCCCAGATGGTGAACGTGCTCCAGGCGATGATCTTCACCGAAGACAACAAGATGGTGCTCACGCCCACCTACCACGTCTTCGAGATGTACAAGCCGTGGCAGGATGCCACCGTGCTGCCGATCCAGATCAAGTCGCCCTGGTATCACAAGGACGAGTTCTCGATGCCTGCCGTCAGCGGCTCGGCAGTGAAGGGCAAGGATGGCAAGATCCATGTCGGCCTGTCGAACCTCGATCCGAACCAGTCCAACACGGTGACGATCAAGCTCGGCGGCGTCAGCGCATCGGCGGCCACGGGCCGTATCCTGACGGCACCCGCGATCAACGCGCACAACACCTTCGACGCACCGAATGCGGTGAAGCCCGAGGCCTTCTCCGGCGCCACCGTGCAGGGCGGCAACCTTGTCGTTACCCTGCCGGCCAAGTCGGTCGTGGTGCTCGAACTGCAATGAGCGTGAACCACGTCCCCGCCGCTCCTTATGTCTTGGGAGATTGGGGCACCACCCGGCTGCGGCTGTTCCGCCTCGACGGCGAGGACGTGGTCGCCCGGCTCAGCGGGCCGGGTGCGCTTGAAGGTCACGCCGAAGCGGCGCTGGCCGAAAGGCTGGAAAGCTGGAAGGCCGAAGGGCCGCTGTCCGAAGTCGTGCTTTGCGGCATGGCCGGTGCTCCGGGTGCGCTCGTCGCGGCAGGCTATGCGGCCTGCCCGGCGGACGCGGCCAAGTGGCTGTCCTCACGCACGCGGCTCGAAGTCGCCGGCATTCCGGTTTCGGTGCTGCCGGGGCTGAGCTGCCGTGCGGACGGCGTGCCGGAAGTGATGCGGGGCGAGGAGGCGCAAGTCTTCGGCGCCCTCGCGCTTCACCCGGACCTTGCGGAGGGCGAACATCTCATCGCGCTGCCGGGGACACACTGCAAGTGGGTCACGGTCAGGGATGGCACGATCACCATGTTCCGCACTCACCCGACCGGCGAGCTTTTCGCGCTGCTGGCCGGACAGTCGACGCTGACCGGACCCGATACGCCGGGCGAGGGCACTGTCGACGAAGGCTTCGCACGCGGTCTCGAACGCTGCGGCGAGCCGCTGACCGGCGCGCTGTTCGAAGCGCGGGGTGCAAGAATGCTGGACGGCCGGTCGAAGGACTGGTCGCGCGGCTATATCTCGGGGCTGCTCATCGGCGGCGAAGTGGCAGCCCGTGTCACGCCGGGCGCTTCGGTGGTCCTGATTGGCGACCCGGCGCTGTCGGCGCTTTATGACCGTGCGCTGGAAGGACTCGGCTGCACCGCCCGCCGTATCGACGGCGACGCGGCGGTCCTTGCCGGTCTGCGTATCGCAAAGGAATTGAAAGCATGAAGATCGAACAGGTTCTGGCAGAAGGCGCTGCCCCGGTCGTCGCGATCCTGCGCGGCATCCAGACTCACGAAGCGGTCGAGATCGGCACGGCGCTGGTCGAGGCCGGCGTGCGGATCATCGAAGTGCCGTTCAACTCGCCCGATCCCGCCGGCTCCATCGGCGCCATGGTCGAGGCTCTGGGAGACCGCGCCGCGATCGGCGGCGGCACCGTGATCGGCACCGATCTGGCGGAGACGCTGGCGGGTGTCGGCGGAACCTTCATGGTTTCGCCCAATGTCGATCCGGCCGTCATCAGGCGCTCGATCGAACTCGGCATGGACGTGCTCCCCGGCTTCCTCACCCCGACCGAGGCATTCGCCGCCGTGGCGGCAGGCGCCAATGACCTCAAGCTGTTCCCCGGCTCGGTGCTGGGCAGCAGCTACATCAAGGCGATCCGCGAAGTCCTGCCCAAGACCAGCCGCGTCTGGGCGGTGGGCGGTGTGGGCGCTGCCAATGTCGCGGAATACCGCGCAGCGGGCGTCTTCGGCATCGGCGTGGGCGGCAGCCTCTACAAGCCCGGCTTCGATGCCGCGACGGTTGGCGCAAAGGCCGCCGAGATCGTCGCCGCATGGAACGCCTGCGCGGCATAACAAAGCAAGTTCGGAGAGAGTACGTGTTCAGGAAATTCCTCGCTGCCGCCAGCCTTGCCGTGCTGGCCGCCTCCGGTGCGGCCGATGCGCAAGTGCAGGTCGGCGAGAAGGGGGCGGGCACGCTCAATTCCCGGTTGAGCGGCGACCTCACGGTGCACGATCCGGTCATCATCCGGGAAGGCGATACCTACTACGTCTTCAGCACCGTGGGCCGCTATGTCGGCATCAAGACCTCGAAGGACCTGAAGGCCTGGAAGGATGCCGGTTCGGTCTTCGCCGAGATTCCGGCATGGGCCAGGCAGGCGATCCCCGGCGCCGAAGGCATCTGGGCGCCCGACATCTCCTACGTGAACGGCGAATACCGGCTCTATTACTCGGTCTCGACGTTCGGCTCCAACCGTTCCGCCATCGGCCTGGCGACGAGCAAGACGCTCGATCCCAAGGCCAAGGGTTATGGCTGGAAGGACCAGGGCCTCGTCGTCATGTCGACGCATGAGGACGACTTCAACGCCATCGACCCCAATTTCGTCGAGGATGCGCAGGGCCGCCAGTGGCTCTCGCTCGGCAGTTTCTGGACCGGCCTGAAGCTGTTCCCGCTCGATCCGAAGACCGGCAAGGTCGCCCCCGGTACCGAGCCCTATTCGATCGCCCGCCGCCTTGCTCCTGCAGGTGGCCCGGCCCCGGTCGAAGCGCCTTTCATCATCCCGCACGGCGGCTTCTACTATCTGCTCGCCAGCTACGACTATTGCTGCAAGGGCGTGAACAGCACCTACTACACCGTCGTCGGCCGCTCGAAGAAGATCACCGGGCCCTACCTCGGCAAGGACGGCAGTTCGATGATGGAAGGTCGCGGCACGATCTTCCTGCGCGCCGACCTGAAAGAGCAGCAGCGCTTCCGCGGCCCCGGCCATGCCGGCGCCTTCACCGACAAGGACGGCACTACTTACGTCGTCTACCACGCTTACGACAAGCAGGCGAACGGTGCGCCCACGCTGCGCATCGCGCCGATCCGCTGGGACGCGGACGGCTGGCCTGTCGCCGAATACTGATCCCACCTGACGACACCCCGGTCCCCCGACCGGGGTGTCCTTTTTCCCATCGCCGGATCAAATCGGACCGGCGCCACGAAACAAGCATCTCGGAGAGGATGACATGAACTTTTCCCTTTCGCGCCGCGCATTTGCCGCCAGTGCCGCCCTGCTTCCCATCGCCTGCAACCGTGCGGGCGATGCCGCTCTCGGTGGTGACGACAAGGCTGCCGTCGCCGATCCGCTCAAGGGCCCGATCAATCCGCTGGTGAAGAACCGCGCCGATTCGCAGGTCTTCCGCCACGACGACGGTAACTACTACCTCACCGGCTCGGTCCCCGAATACGATCGCCTGATCCTGCGTCGCTCGAAGACGCTGGCCGGTCTCGCCACCGCCGAGGAGCGCGTTCTCTGGCGTCATGAGAAGACCGGCCCGATGTCCGGCTTCCTCTGGGCGCCCGAACTGCACCTCATCGACGGCAAGTGGGTCATGTACTTCGCGGCCGGCCCCAGCGGCGGCGGCGAGGACGTGTTCCGCATCCGCACTTACGCCATCGTCTGCGACGGGTCCGACCCGATGACCGGCAAGTGGTCGGTCCTTGGCGAATTCAAGATGCCGTGGGACAGCTTCAACCTCGATTCCACGAGCTTCGTCCACAAGGGCCAGCGCTATTTCGCATGGGCCCAGCGCGAGGAAGGGATCGACACCAATTCGAACCTCTACATCGCGCCGATGAAGGACGCGCTGACGCTTTCGGCCGATCCCGTCCGCCTTACGGTGCCGACGCTCGACTGGGAAACCCGCGCCTACAAGGTGGCAGAGGCCCCGGCGGTGCTGGCAAAGAACGGCCGCCTGTTCATGACCTACTCGGCCAGCGGCACCGGCGCCGTCTATTGCCTCGGCATGCTGACGATCGACGAGAACGCCAACCTCATGGACCCCAAGGCATGGACCAAGTCGCAGAAGCCGGTCTTCGCGACTTGCGTGGAAACCTCGGTCTACGGCCCCGGCCACAACAGCTTCACGGTGGACGAGAACGGCAACGACATCCTCGTCTACCACGGCCGCGACTACGAGAAGATCGAAGGCGACCCGCTGCTCAACCCGGATCGCCACACCCGCGTCCAGCGCATCTATTACGATGACAAGGGCGCGCCGGACTTCGGCGTTCCGGTCGGCAACGGCGCGCTGCCCGAGCGCTTCACCCCGGCTGTGAACCGCGAGGTGATGCTGGGTCATGACGGTACGAAGCTGACCCTCGCCAAGGGTACGCCGCTGCCCCGGACCCAGTTCCGCGAGATCGCCGGCGCTGACGGCGCGGTGCAGCTTTCGCCGATCCTCCTGCGGGACAAGGGGCTTGCGGTGGGCAAGGACGGCGTGGCTGCGCTGACCGCGCTCGGCACTGCCGACCTGTTCCTGCGCGAGGCCGGGGAAGTGCAGGGCACCGTGCGCTTCGTTTCCAAGTCCGACTCGTCGAAGGCGCTCGCGTTCTCCGGCGATGCGGTGAAGCTGGCGGACAAGGGCGATCCGGCGACGAGCTGGCTCGTCGGCTGACAGCAACAACTCAGACAAGACCGCCCGGAATCCTCGTGTTCCGGGCGGAATTGCGGCGAATCTGCCACACTCCACGCCCCTTTTTGATAGCGCTCCCCCTTTTATCCTTGCATCGCATTAGTCAGACTAATAATTAGTCCGAGTAATTCGAAGGGGCATGGTATGGGCCAGCCCCAATGGGAGGGTTGATCCATGGCGCTCAAGCCATTTGCATTCTGCACCGCATCCGTCTTCGCCCTGAGCCTCGCCACCGTGGCTCACGCGCAGGATGCCGCTCCGCAGGCCGCCGACGCCGCTGAACCGACTGCCGAGGACATCATCGTCACCGGCGTGCGCGCCTCGATCGTGGGCGCCATCAACAGCCGCAAGGAAAACATCCAGATCGTCGATTCGATCGTGGCTGAAGACGTCGGCAAGCTGCCTGACAACAACGTGATCGAAGCGCTCCAGCGCGTCACCGGCATCCAGGTCACCGACCGTGCCGGCGGCGAGACCGGGACCATCACGATCCGTGGCCTGTCCGATCCTGTCACCACCTGGAACGGCCGCAACATCTTCACCGCGGCCGGCACCTCGTTCGCGCTGCAGGACATCTCGTCGAACCTCGTCCGCAAGATCGACGTCTACAAGACCCGCTCGGCAGACCAGCTCGAATTCGGCCTCGCCGGCCAGATCGACGTCGCCACGCGCCGTCCGTTCGACTTCGACGGTTTCACCATTTCCGGCCTTGCGCGCGGTGTCTACAGCGAGCTGGCGGACAAGGTGAACCCGAACGTCGCGCTGCTCGTCAGCGATCGCTGGGAAACCGGCATCGGCGACATCGGCTTCCTCATCAACGGCAGCTATACGCGTTCGAAGTATCGCAACATGAACGTGCAGGCCGGCGCCCTGGTGCCGTTCGCCACCGAAAACCCGCCTTCGGACACCTGGCTGACGCCGCTGCAGCGCATTTTCCCCAACACCGACCCGGCGAACCCCTACTGGAAGCCGGGCCTCAACGCGGGTCTGCCGACCACGCCGGGTTCGACCCTCAACATCGACGGCGTAGAGGTGCCTTACTACCTCTCGCGCGATGCGGTCATCAGCTCGGATCTTTACGGCAAGCGTGAGCGTCCCTCGATCAACGCCGCCCTGCAGTGGGCGCCGAACGACCGTTCGACCTATACCGCCGAGTTCTACTACACCGGCTTCCGCGGCAGCACCTTCAACTCGATGCTGTTCAGCTTTGCCGACTGGTGGGGCGATCTGGGTGATGATCCGGGTTCGACCTTCGAACTCTATGACGGCACCAACGTCATCAAGTCGCGCAAGATCGGCGGCGTTTCGGGCTTCAACAGCGCGGACTACTCCACGAACAAGACCGACAGCTATGTCTACGCTCTGAACGCGGACTGGGACGTGGGCGATCGCGGCAAGATCACCGCCGACCTCGCCTACCAGGACAGCAAGAACGAAACCTCGTTCTTCGCCGTGCGCACCAACCGCGCGCCGCTGGACATCGACGTCGACTTCAACGCTGGCGGCGGTATCCCGTCGTACAGCTTCGGCACGCCGGGAGTCCTGACCGACGCAACCCAGTGGACCGTCGGCGACCTGTTCGACAACGGCAACCGGAGCACCGGCAAGGCTTTGACCTTCCAGCTCGACGGCTACTACGAATGGGACGAAGGCTTCCTGCGCCGGATCAAGGCGGGCTTCCGCTACGACGATCGCAAGGCCAGCACCTTCATTCGCGAACAGAGCGCGGGCGCCCTTGGCGGCACGCTGGCCTCGCTGGGTGACGGTTACAGCTTCACCAACAGCGGCTTCTTCGATGGCCGCGCCGACGTTCCGACCAGCTGGGTGCTGGCAAACGGCCCGGCGCTGTACAAGAACGCCGACGCCATCCGCACGCTCTACCAGGCGGCCAACCCGAACCTGCTGCTGTCCGATCAGCTTTCGTTCGGCCGCGTGTTCGACATCAACGAAGTCACCCTGGCGGCCTACCTCCTGGCTGACGGTCAGGTCGAAATCTTCGGCCGTCCGCTGATGCTCGAAGGCGGCGTGCGCATGGTCACGATCGATACCGATTACGACTACTTCGATCGTTACAACGACTATGCCCGCACCGGCGTTTCGACCGGTCAGATGAAGTTCCTGCCGAGCTTCACCGCACGTTACGAGATCACGCCGAACCTGCGCGTGCGCTTCAACTACGGTGAAACCCTGCGTCGTCCGGCGTTCGGCGACCTCAACCCGAACGTTTCGCTCACCGGCGACCTTTCGGGTCTGGGCTTCGGCACGGGCAGCGCCGGCAACGCCGGCCTGAAGGCGACGACGTCGAAGAACTTCGACCTTGCGCTGGAATGGTACTTCGAGCGCAACAGCGCAATCTACGTCACCGGTTTCCGCCGTGAAATCAGTGGTCTCGTCGTTCCGCTCACCACGCTCGAGTATATCCCGAACAACGGCATCGAGGGCAGCACCGCCACCGACTACTTCCAGGTTACCCGTCCGACCAACGCGTCCGACGGCGTGCTCAAGGGCGTGGAACTGGGCCTGACCTACTTCCCGACCTACCTGCCGAGCGTGCTCGACGGCCTGGGCTTCCAGGGCAGCGCCACGATCCTCGACTCTTCGCAGACGATCCCGGAAACCGACGACGAGGGCAACACCGTCCTCACCAAGTCGGCGTTCTTCGCGGTGTCGAAGTTCTCGTACAACGCCACGCTGGCTTACGAGCGCGGTCCGATCGGTGCACGTCTCTCCTACGTGTGGCGCAAGGGCTTCCTCCAGCGCAACGAGGCGCGTGCCTTCGCCAACCCGATCGGCTTCTGGCGCAAGCCCGAGAAGAGCCTGGACTTCCAGCTCACCTTCGCCGTGACCGACGACATCGGCCTGACCTTCGACGCGGTGAACATCACCAAGGCGAAGCAGCAGGACTACTACAAGTTCGAGGATGCCGGCGGCCCGGTCACCATGAACGCGAATACCCTGCTGATCGACCGCACGTTCGCGGCGGGCGTTCGCTTCAAGTTCTAACCTGACAAGGCGGGCCGCGACACACGCCATTCCGTGTCGCGGCCCGCCATAGGCGGCTGTTCCTCCGGGCTCCTCTCCCAACACAGGCCCGGCAGGACGGCCGCCTTTATTTTTTGCTGCTATCAGCTGACGCTCGCCAGACCATGAAGGGGTAACGATGCGCGGAAACATCCGGACGATCCTCGCCACCGCGGCGCTTCTTGCGGGCGGGGCCAGCCTGCCGCCTGCCGCATCCTCCCAAGAATCCGCGTCTTCCAGGACCTCCGCTTCTTCTGGTGTCGGCCGGGCTGTTCCGAAGCTCGATACCGCCGCCATCGCCAAGGCTCGCTTCGGCAACGACGCCGCCTGGTACGAACAGCGCATTCCCTTCTTCGAGAGCGCCGATCCGAAGATCGATGCGGTCTACTACTACCGCTGGGGCCTGTTCCGCGCGCACCAGCGCGACCTCGGCGCGCAGGGCTACGTCACCACCGAATTCGCCGACGACGTGGACTGGCAGCGCGAGCCTTTCGCCAGTCTCAACGACGCCAGCGGCTTCCACATCGCCGAAGGGCGCTGGCTGAACGATCGCCGCTTCACCGACGATTACGTCAACTTCATGTACGAGGGCGGCAACGACCGTCACTTCACCGACCACATGGCCGACTCGGTCTGGGGCCGCTACCTTGTCGACGGCGACCGCGAGGCGGTGCTCGCGCACCTCAAGACGATGCGCCACATCTACCGGCTGTGGGACGAGAAGTTCGACTTCACCAAGGGGCTCTACTTCGTGGAGCCGCTGCTCGATGCCACCGAATACACCGTGTCCTCGATCGACGCCTCTGGCGGCAAGGACGGGTTCCGGGGCGGCGATTCCTTCCGGCCCTCGGTCAACAGCTACATGTTCGCCAATGCCCGCGCCCTTTCGCGCATGGCGGCGCTGGCGGGCGACACGGCTATGGCCAAGGAATACGCGGGCCGTGCCGAGGCCTTGCGCACGCGCGTTCTCGAAGACCTGTGGAGCCCGAAACTCGGCCATTTCGTGGACCGCTACCAGGTCTCGAACGAGCATGTGAAATACTGGGACCAGATCCGCAATCGCGAGCTGGTGGGCTACCTGCCGTGGATGTTCGATCTCGTGCCGGACGAGGCGAACTATTCGGCTGCCTGGGGCCATCTGCTCGATCCCGCGTCGCTGGCGGGCAAGGCGGGGATGCGCACCGTCGAGCAGAACTACGAATATTACATGCGCCAGTATCGCTATCTGGGCACCGCGCCCGAGTGTCAGTGGAACGGGCCGATCTGGCCCTACCAGACCACGCAGGTACTGACCGGCATGGCCAACCTGCTCGATCACTATGGCCAGACGGGTCCGGTGACGCGCAGCGACTACATGCGCCTGCTGCGCCAGTACACCCAGCTTCACTACCAGGGTGAGGGCAGGAACGCGCGGCTCGACCTGGAAGAGGATTACCACCCGGAGACCGGCAAGCCGATCGTCGGGCTGGACCGCAGCCATCACTATTTCCATTCCGGCTATCTCGACCTGATCCTGACCGGCCTTGTCGGCATCCGCCCGCGCACGGACGACGTGCTGGAGGTCAACCCGCTGCTTCCGGCCGCCGGTGACCCGCAGGCGCTGGGCTGGTTCCACATCGAGCGCGTGCCTTATCACGGTCACGAGGTCTCGGTGACATGGGATGCGGACGGCAAGCATTATGGCCGCAAGGGGCTGACCATCGCGGTGGACGGCGCCGAAGTCGCTCACCGTGACGATCCGGCCCGGATCGAGGTGCCGCTTGCGCGCAAGGCCAATGCCCCGATCGTGCGGGAGGAGAACCTTGCGGTGCAACTCGTACGGGGCAACTTCCCCAAGGCCAGCGCGTCCTCCGGCACAGAGGCGGAGAACCTGCACGACGGTATCGACGGTCGCGCCTGGTTCTATCCGGAACTGCCGAACGGCTGGGATTCGGCGAAGTCTTCCGCGCCGCAGTGGTACGCGGTCGACTTCGGCAAGACGGTCACGCTCGGCCGTGCGGAGCTGGCGTTCTTCGCCGATGGTGCGAAGTTCGCGGCGCCGCGCCGGGTCTCGGTCGAGGTCTGGCGCGATGGCGGCTGGCAGCAGGTGGCCGCGCCCAAGGCCGCCCCGCTTGCCAATGGCGTAACCGAGCTGCGCTGGCCCGCCGTTACGGGCGAACGCATTCGCGTGACGATGGTGCCGGCAGCCGGCCGCGCCATCCGCCTTGCCGAACTCAAGGCCTTCACCCGCTGAACCTGTCCGCCGGCCGGAGCGGTTGTTTTCGCTTCGGCCGGCAGGACGTTTCTCCGGCGCCCGCGTCGTGCGCGGGAATTCGGCCACGCCGCTAGGGTCAGGACCCATTAATCACGCCTGCGAGGTTTGAATCAAAATGGCTCAGAGCGAGGAAGGAAGGCGTAGTAATATGTCTATATTTCAAGCCTTTCTGACGCTGCACTGGGCCATTTTGATCAAATCCCTCCGGGACACCGGAATGGCTTCCATCTCGAACCAAAGCGACTTTGGACGGGCAACCAGCCCGCCCGGCAGCCGCTTTGGCCCGATATGTTCGCCATTCCGGTGCCTCGCAGGCGTGATTAATGGGTCCTGACCCTAGGGTCCTGACCCTAGAGCAGCCACACGGCAAGCATGATCCAGAATGTTGCCGAAAAGGCGATGGCGATGGCGAGGCCGAGCAGGGGGCGCCGTTCCGGCTTCAGGTCCGTTTCTTCCGGTGGATCCCCGGATGCCGGGTCTACGGCCATAACGACCGGTGAAGCCGGCTACGACCAGTACCCTGCGCACCGCGCGAAGTGGCGGTGTGGGAATCAGCCGAAATCGGACTTCGAGCCATGGACGGTACTCCCGGCGCCTGCGCCGGTCGGCTCGGTACACGTCCCGGTCACGTCACTTCATCATGAGCCCTGCCGGGGCGACAGGGCCATATCGATGGACGGGTGCCTATCGGCGGTCGGGCGAAGGCCAGCCGTTCAGCCTTCGACCTTTTCGGCGAGAAGCGCCGGGGTCAGCACTTGCGGCAATTGCTCCGCCTTACCGCCATTTGCGTACCAGACGTAAAGCGGCACGCCTGCTGCGCCTTGCGCGGTGAGGTAGCGGGTGATCTCCGGATCGCGGCGGGTCCAGTCCCCCCGCAGCACGACGACGCCGGCCTTTTCGAAGGCGGCGCGCGTTTCCTCGCGCTCGATGGCGACCTGCTCGTTGACCTTGCAGGTGAGGCACCAGTCGGCGGTCATCCAGACGAACACCGGCTTTCCGGCGGCGCGCGCATCGGCCAGCGCCTTCTCGCTGAAGGGCTTTGCCGCCAGCAGCGATTCGATGCGCTCTTCAGGCGGGGCGGGGCAGGGCAGCACGGCCAGCACGATGGCGGCGGCGGCAAGGGCAAGCACGGCGAAGGGGCGGGCGGCCTTGCCCCGGCGCTGGGCGCGGCCCGCCGCCAGGAGGATGGCAAGGATCGCGATCAGGCCCACAAGAGCGCCCAGCACGAATACGGTGCCTCCGGCCTTCCACGTCAGCCATGCCAGTGCCAGCGCGGTCAGGCCCATGGGCAGCGCCATCCAGTGGCGGAACGTCACCATCCAGCCGCCGGGCCGGGGCAGCCGCTTGCGCAGCGCCGGGACGAAGGCCACCGCCAGGAAGGGCAGGGCGATGCCGAGGCCGAGCGCGGCGAACAGGGTCATTGCCGGCAATACCGGCAGCAGCAGCGCCGCGCCCATCGCCGAAGCCATGAACGGTCCGGTGCAGGGTGTCGCCACGAAGGCGGCGAGCAGGCCGGTGGCGAAAGCACCCCGGGTGAAGCTGGAGGGCGAACCGCCGGACACGAAGCCGGGGACCGTGAACTCGAACAGGCCCATAAGGTTGGCGGTGATGACCGAGGCGAGCAGCAGAAGGCTGACGACCACCAGCGGCTCCTGCAACTGGAACGCCCAGCCGACCTGCTCGCCGCCTGCGCGCAGCGCCAGCAGCAGCGCGCCAAGCCCGAGGCAGGCGGTGATGACGCCCGCCGCATAGGCAAGTCCCTCGATCCGGGCATGGCTCTCGCTCTCGCCCGCGCGGGCGAGGCTCAGTGCCTTGAGGCTGAGGATCGGAAAAACGCAGGGCATGACGTTGAGCAGCAACCCGCCCGCCAGCGCGGCGAGCAGGAGCAGCGGCAGCGAGGGCAGTTCGGGCGCGGCGGCATCGGCGGCGAGCGGCGTGCCGCCTGTCGGCACCGTCCCCGCGCGAGCGGTGAAGGCGATGCCGTCTCCCGCGGGATTGAGGCGCAGCACCCCGGTCAGGACATCCGCGCCGCGCGGGTCGAGCTTCGTGCGGGGGAGCGTGACGATCAGCATGTCGCCCTTCCAGGCGAATTGCTGGTTGCCGGCATAGTCCGCCAACTTGTCCTCGCCGATGAAGACGTGCGGGTCATCCAGCGGAGTGGCGGCGGGAAGCGGGATGGCGAGGCGCACCGTGCGTTCGTCGAGGCTGAAGGTGGCGGCGGCGTCGAGCGGGGCGGGGAGGCGGCGCAGCCATTCGGCAAAGCGCGGATCTCCGCCGGTCTCGGCCTTGGCGGCCACCGGCACCTCAACGGCGAGGTCGGCACGTTCGGGCACGCAGATCTGTTCGGTGCAGGCGAGCCATTCGGCATGGAGGCGGACCGGCACGCGGCTTCCGGGCGCGGCATCCGCCGGAACCGTGAAGGGCACGAGCACCGCGTAGTCGCTTTCGAAGACGTGGTTCATCAGTCCGGAAACCACCAGCGTCTGCGGTACCGGATAGCGCGGGCTGCCGGCTTTCGCCCCGTCAGGCAGGGTCCAGTCGAGCTGCATGCCGAGGCCGGCGTCGCCGGGGTTCGACCAGTAGCCGTGCCAGCCTTGCGCCGGCTTCATGTGAATGGCGATGGTGCTTTCGCCGCCCGGCGCCGCCGCCGGACCGGCCACCAGTTCGGCGGCGATGTGGGCGGGAGCGGCCTTGGCGGCGAGCGGGGCGAGAAAGAGCGCCAGCATTTGACACATGAGTGCCATAAACAGGCGATAGCGGCGCTTTTTCATGAAACTCCCGTGCGTTGGGGGCGCTTGCGTCGCCCACGCATTGCAGACATCGATGCATCTGCGCCCATTGCATCGACATTTCAAGGAAGTCCCCCCGATGCGCCTGCTTTCCTCGTCGCTCGCTCCGCTGGCCCTGGTTGCGGCACTGGCCGTTTCGGCCCCCGCACTGGCGCAGGAAGCACCGGTGGCCGCTGCTTCCGCGCCCGCGCCGCAGGGCGAGCCCCGGCTGATTGTCGCAATTTCGGTGGACCAGTTCTCGGCCGACCTCTTCGCCCAGTACCGCGAGCATTTCACCAAGGGCTTCACGCGCCTGCTGCAAGGGGCGGTGTTCCCCTCGGGCTTCCAGTCCCACGCCGCCACCGAGACCTGCCCCGGCCATTCGACGCTGCTGACCGGCGTGCACCCTTCGCGCACCGGCATTACCGCGAATTCCTGGTACCAGCCCGGCATCGCCCGCGCCGAAAAGGAAGTCTACTGCGTCGAGGACGAAGCCAACCCCCGGTCCACGCCGGACAATCCGGTGGTCAGCCCCGCGCACCTCAAGGCGCCGACGCTGGGCGACCTCATGAAGAAGCGCAATCCCGCGACCATCAACGCCGCCGTCTCCGCCAAGGACCGCGCCGCAGTGATGATGAGCGGCCATGACACGGACGCCGTCTACTGGATCGGCGCCAAGGGCTTCACCACATTCGAGAACCGCAGGATCAGCAAGGCGGCCGAGACCGAAAACGCGGTCATGGCGAAGCGCGTCGCCGCCGGTGACGGCCCGCTGGCGGTGCCGGGCTGGTGCGGCAGTGTCGACCGGGCGACGCCGATCAAGGACTTCACCATCGGCACGTATCGTTTCCCGCTGGCCGCCGGGGACTTCAAGTCCTACGCCAACGGCCCGCGCGTGGACACCGCCACCGCCGAGATGGCCGTGCGCATGGTGGACGAACTGGGCATGGGCAAGGACGCCGTGCCCGACGTGCTCTCCGTCAGTTTCTCGGCCACGGACAAGGTCGGCCATGCCTTCGGCACCGAGGGCGTGGAAATGTGCATCCAGATGAACGTGCTGGATGAGGCCATCGGCAACCTGTTCGACGCGCTCGATGCGCGCGGGATCGATTACGAGGTCGTGCTCAGCGCCGATCACGGCGGCTTCGATGCGCCCGAGCGGCAGAAGCTGCGCGGCAATCCCGATGCCACCCGCATCGATCCCGCGCTCACCGCAGGGAAACTGGCCGCCGCCGTCTCGCAGGATACCGGCGTGACCGTGAAGAACGGCCCGCTGTTCTACGGAGCGGGCGAGGCGGGCAGCGTCTGGTTCTCGTCCGAACTGACGGCCGGGCAGAAGCAGAAGGTCATGGCCGCGCTCGTCGCGCGCCTGAAGGCCAATCCGCAGATCGCCGCGGTCTATACGCAGGACCAGATCATGCAGTGGCCCCAGCCCAAGGGCAATCCGCAGGACTGGACGATGGAGCAGAAGGTCCGCGCCTCCTTCGTGCCGGGGCGCTCGGGCGAAGTGCAGATGCTGACCGTGCGCGGGGTCGTGCCGGGCGAGGCCAAGCCGTTCAAGGTCGCCTCGCACGGCAGCCCGTGGGACTATGATCGCCGCGTGCCGATGCTGTTCTGGCGCAAGGGCATGACCGGTTTCGAGCAGCCGACCCCGGTGGAGACGGTGGACATCGCGCCCACCCTTGCCGCGACGGTAGGCCTGACCGCGCCGGCCGGCACCTGGGACGGAAGGTGTCTCGACATCGACGCCGGAGAGGCCGATAGCTGCCGTCGATGAACGACTCTGCAGCGAAGCACGACCAAAAGGCGGAACACCGCGACCTGATCATCCTGGGCGGGGGCCTCGTCGGCATGACGCTGGCGCTTGCCGCGGCCCGGGCGGGTATCACCAGCCACGTCATCGACCGGGCCGACCCGGCCGATCTCACTGCCGAAGGCGCGGACGGCCGCGCCTCGGCAATTTCGACGGCGAGCTGGAACCTCTTCACCAACATCGGCCTCGCGCCTGCGCTGAAAGATCTCGGTTGCCCGATCGATTCGATCGCCGTCACCGATTCGATGAAGCCGGGCCGGATCGATTTCACGCCCAAGCCCGAGGAAGGCTCGCTGGGCCGCATGTTCGCCAATCGCGACTTGCGCCTAGCCCTGTTCGCCGCCGCGCGTGAGGAGAAGAACATCGCCTGGCACGTCCGCACCGAAGCGGTCCGGCGCGACCGGGGGCCGCACGGTGTCGAGGTGGAGCTTTCGGACGGCCGCGTGCTCGGCGCGAGCCTGCTGGTCGCCGCCGAGGGCCGCCAGTCGCCCACGCGCGACGAGGCCCGCTTCGCGCTGGCCAAGTGGGACTACAAACACCGCGCCATGGTGACCGGGCTGTTCCACGAGAAATCGCACGCAAACACGGCCTGGGAAATCTTCTACCCGGCGGGACCGTTCGCGCTGCTGCCGCTGCTTGATGACGATCAGGGCCGCCATCGCAGCGCGCTGGTCTGGACGGTGGCGGAAAAGGATGCCGCCGGGATCATCGCCATGCCGGACGCCATGTTCCTCAACGAAGTGGAAAGCCGGATGCACGGCGTGCTCGGCAAGATCACGCTTTCCGCGCCGCGCATGAGCTATCCGCTGCGTTTCCATCATGCCGGACATGTGATCGACGAGCGCCTTGCGGTGATCGGCGATGCGGCTCACGGCATGCACCCGATCGCCGGACAGGGCCTCAATCTGGGCCTGCGCGACGTCGGCGCGCTGGTCGAAGTGCTCACCGAAGGCATGCGCCTTGGCCTTGAGCCGGGCGATGCGCAGTTGCTGGCGCGTTACGAGAAGTGGCGCAGCCTCGATACGTTCATGGTCATGTCGGTGACGGACGGGCTGACGCGCCTGTTCGGCATTCCCGGCCGCCTGCCCAGCGCGGCGCGCCGCCTCGGCATGGGCGCAGTGCAGCGCCTGCCCAGCCTCAAGCGCTTCTTCATGGATGAGGCGCGCGGGATGTCGGGCGCCTTGCCGGAGCTTCTGCAGGGATAAGGGGCTTCACGCCCCCTGCCTGCCCCTCGCATTCACCCTTATTCGGACGGAGCCGCTTCCGAAGCATCCGCCGAAGGCAAGTCGGTCGGCAGCACGCCCGGTGTCGCCAGCGGGCTCGGCTGGTCCACCGTGTGCCCTTCGGCGTCGGTCAGGCGGCGCGGTTCGAGCATGGCGGTGGTTTCGAGCAGGTTGAGCGCGTCCTGCACGTCCTGATAGCGGTGCGCATCGGCGGTCCAGGTCTGGGCGGCCTGCGCATTGGGCAGGCGCTCCACTTCGCTGATGGCATTGCCGATGCGGCGGGCGCTCAGCATCAGGCGGGCGCGGTCGATGCGGGCGGTGGGCGTCAGGAGGGTGGAGGATTCGCGGCGCACCACGAAAAGGCTTGACAGTTCGCGGCGCGCCTTCTGCCAGAGGCTTTCGTTGCTCTGCGTCTCGCTGAGTTCGGGCGACAGCGCTTCGAGACGGGCGGAGAGTTCGTCGATGGTGACGGGGTTCTTCGAGAATTCGATCACCGTCTGCACCGCGCGGGGCTGGGCATTGGTAAAGCGCAGGCGAAGCTGGTCGGCGACGTAGCTCAGCGGTTCGCCGCGATCGACCATGCGGCGCGCGGCGAAGGCGATCAGCAGGCCCTCGGCGCGGGCGGCATTGCCCGAGGCGGCGCCGGTCTGGAAATCGATGCGGGAAAGCCGGTCCTCAAGCAGCGCGAGCCGCCCTTCGACCGATCCCAGTGCGGCCAGCTGCGCCGGTGACGAAGGCGCCGTGGCCATCGGCACTTGCGGGCGAGAGGGCGCGGCCTGCTCTGGCTGCGGCGCGGTTTCGCCTTGCGGCATGGCCCGTTGCGGCAGGATTTTTGCCAGTTCCCCGCTTGCCGCTGCCCAGGCGACCAGCGCGCCTCCCAGCAGGAAAGCAATCAGGGCAACGAAGAATACGCCTCCGCGCGAACGCGGGCGTGAGGACGAATGAGGTTGTGGCGAGGTGAAATCCTGCATCAAGTCTGGTTCTGTCAGTTTACGATCCCGAGGGGAAGTCTTGGCATATCTCCAGGGCCATGGCCAGCAGCGCAGTGTCGTTGGGGAGCGCGGCGCTGCGCAGGGCGGCCCAGCCTGACCCCGCCCGCCCGGCAACGCGCGGGCCGATGCAGGCCAGGGCGATTCTCGCGCGGCCGATGCCGATCCGGTCGCACTCGGCCGCGAAATGCCCCGCCGCCTCGGCGGAATGGAGCAGGACCACGGTGGGTTTCTCCAGCGTTTCGGCCAGTCCGGCCGGCAGGGGAAGGCTTTTGCTGGCGTAGACTTCGCGGGTTATCACGGTGCGGTCGGCGGGCACGTCGAGGATGGTGTGCTCGCGTCCGGCCAGTCGCAGCAGGCGGCCATGGCCGGGGGCGAGGTTTCCCAGAACCGATTGCAGTCCGCCGCTGCCCGTGCGCACCACGTCCAGACCGGCGTCGCGGGCGGCCTGCGCCGTCCGGTCTCCCACCGCGTAGGCGGGCAGGCCGCGATAGGCGCCGAGTGCGGGGCCGCCATGGCGCAGGGCATTGGCGCTGCCGAGCAGGACGGCGTCGATTTCGCCGCGCGGCACCGGAGACCACGGCAGGGCGCGAACCGCGAACAGCGGAAAGGCGCGGGCATCGAGCCCCATGGCCCTTGCCGCCGCCACGGTCATGGCAGTGCCGGGTTCGGGCCGGATGACGATGACGGGCGGCATCGCCGCCTCAGTCCGCCCCGGTGAAGTGGACGGCAATGGCCGGAACCGCGCGGGCGAGCAGGTCGGCGGCGAGGCGCGCCGGACCATCGCGATCGGAAAGCGGGAAGCTGGCCTCTCCCTCGACCTTTTCGGCGCCGTCCGGGCTGTAGAGCGCGGCCCGCATCGCGAGGTTGGCGCCGTCGTGCCGGGTGAGCACGGCGATCGGGCTGTGGCAATTGCCGCCAAGGCCGGCAAGCAGGGCACGTTCGGCAAGCACCGAGGCGCGGCTCTGCGCATCGTCCACGGCGGCGAGGAAAGCGCGGGTGCGGGCATCGTCGGCACGGCATTCGACCATGATCGCGGCCTGGGCGGGAGCGGGCAGCCAGTCCTCCTCGCCCAGCGGGTGGCCGGTGCCGGTCTCGCCCAGCCGTTTGAGTCCGGCGGCTGCGAGGAACGTGGCATCGGCCTCTCCGGCGGCCAGCTTGGCGAGGCGGGTGGCGACGTTGCCGCGGAACGTCACGACCTTGCAGTCCGGCCGCGCGTGGAGAAGCTGCGCGGCCCGGCGCGGGGCGCTGGTGCCCACGACCGCGCCTTGCGGCAGGGCGCGGATGCTCTCGGCCCCGACCAGCACGTCGCGCACGTCTTCCCGCGGGAGAATCGCGCCGATCGCGAAGGCTTCGGGGCGAATCGTTTCCACATCCTTGGCCGAATGGACCGCGAAATCGATCTCGCCGTCCGCCAGCCAGGCGTCGAGTTCCTTCGTCCACAGCGCCTTTCCACCGATTTCGGCCAGCGCGCGGTCCTGAATGCGATCGCCGCTGGCGGTCACGGCAACGATCTCTATATGCGCGGGATCGATTCCGTGAGCGGCGGCCAGCCGGTCGCGTGTTTCCTCGGCCTGAGCCATCGCCAGCGGCGAGCGGCGGGTGCCGAGGCGGAAGCTTTGTTTTTGCGTGTCAGTTTGCGTCGTCATCGGCGGGTTGTGCTACCCGCCAATGTCGTCCAGTGGAAGGGTCGTTCAGGGAAAGATACAATGCGGACGGTACTGGGCATCGAAAGCTCGTGCGACGAGACGGCGGCGGCGCTTGTAACCAGCGACCGCAGGATCCTCGCCCAGCGCATCGCCTCGCAGGACGAGGCGCATCGGCCTTACGGCGGCGTCGTGCCCGAAATCGCCGCGCGCGCGCATGCCGAGCGGATCGCGCCGCTGATCGAGGCGACCCTGGCGGATGCCGGGATGACGCTGGACGACGTGGATGCCATCGCCGCCACGGCCGGACCCGGACTGATCGGCGGGGTGATGGTGGGGCTGGTCACGGCCAAGGCGCTCGCCATGGCGACGGGCAAGCCGCTGATCGCGGTCAACCACCTCGAAGGCCATGCGCTGTCGCCGCGCCTTGCCGACGGCGAGCTCGCCTATCCCTATCTCCTGCTGCTGGTATCGGGCGGTCACTGCCAGATCCTGCTGGTGGAAGGCGTCGGCCGGTTCCGCCGCCTTGCCACCACCATCGACGACGCGCTGGGCGAGGCTTTCGACAAGTCCGCCAAGCTGCTGGGCCTCGGCTATCCGGGCGGACCGGCGATGGAACGGCTGGCGCTGGAAGGCAATGCCAGGGCGGTGCCGCTGCCGCGTCCGCTGAAGGGTTCGGACGAGCCGCATTTCTCCTTCGCCGGGCTGAAGAGCGCGGTCATGCGCGCCAAGCAATCCGGCCAATATGCCGATGCCGATATCGCCGCCTCGTTCCAGCAGGCCGCGATAGACTGCCTGATGGACCGCGCCCGCCGCGCGCTGGCCTCGGTCGGCCCGGAATACGGCAAGCTGAACGCGCTGGTCGTCGCCGGGGGCGTGGCCGCCAACAAGGCGATCCGTGCCGCGCTCGAAGCCCTCGCCGCCGAGCATGACCTCGATTTCGTCGCTCCGCCGCTGGGCCTCTGCACCGATAACGCCGCGATGATCGCCTGGGCGGGCGTGGAGCGGTTCGCCATGGGCCAGTCCGATCCGCTCGATGTGGCCGCGCGTCCGCGCTGGCCGCTCGATCCCGATGCCGAGACCGTGCGCGGCGCGGGGGTGAAGGCATGAGCGCGGGAATCGGAGTGATCGGGGCGGGCGCCTGGGGCACCGCCCTGGCGCAGTCGCTCGCGGGGGACGGCAGCGACGTGCTGCTCTGGGCGCGCGAGCCGGAACTGGCAGAGCGCATCAACGCCGACCGGCGCAACGAAGTCTACCTGCCGGGCGCGGCCCTTGCCGAAACCGTGCGGGCCACGTCGAACCTGGCCGATCTGGCGGCACTTCCGGTGCTGCTCGCGGTGGTTCCCGCGCAGTTCCTTGGCGGTGTGCTTGCCCAGCTTCCGCCGCTGGGCTTTTCGGGTGATCTCGTGCTCTGCGCCAAGGGCATCGAGGCCGGCACCGGCCGTCTCATGGCGGACGTGGCCGCGCAGGCCGTGCCGCATGGCCGGATCGCGGTTCTTTCCGGCCCGACGTTCGCGCATGAAGTGGCTGCCGGCCTGCCGACGGCGGTGACGCTCGCCTGCGCGGGCGGCGATGCGCAGTGGCGGCGCCTGTCGCCGCTGATCGCGCGGCCTTCGCTGCGCCCCTATTATTCCGACGACGTGATCGGCGCGGAGATCGGCGGCGCCGTGAAGAACGTGCTGGCCATCGCCTGCGGCGTGGTCGACGGCCTCAAGCTTGGCCAGAACGCCCGTGCCGCGCTGATTGCGCGCGGCTATGCCGAAATGCTGC
The DNA here is from genome assembly GCF_055361505.1 of Novosphingobium sp. TK71. NCBI lineage: Bacteria > Pseudomonadati > Pseudomonadota > Alphaproteobacteria > Sphingomonadales > Sphingomonadaceae > Novosphingobium > Novosphingobium sp. TK71. Next base: position 2,407,277 of record NZ_CM143962.1, on the reverse strand, counting down.
GCTTCGGCGTGGCGCGCGGCGCGCGGGTGGAAACGCTGTCCGGGCTCTGCGGCCTTGGAGATCTTGTGCTCACCTGTTCCTCTACTTCCAGCCGCAATTTCTCGCTCGGCCTTGCGCTCGGGCAGGGGCTGACGGCGGCCGAAGCGCTTTCGGGCAAGAATTCGGTGGCCGAAGGCGCCGCCACCGCGCCGGTGCTGGCCGAACTGGCGCGCCGCGACGGTATCGAGATGCCGATCGCCGAGGCCGTCAGCCGCCTGCTGGAAGGCAAGGTTCCGGCGGGCGAGGTCGTTGCGCAGATCCTTTCGCGCCCGCTTCGCGCCGAGCAGGAGCAGCGTTCTTGAGCGACGGTATCGTGACCCGCACCGCAGCGGAGCAGGCAAGCAAGGAACACGACGATATTGCGGCGCTGGCCAAGGGCGGGCGCACCAATCTCTTCGGGTTCTTCCTGCGCCTTGCCGCGCGCATCCCCTTCCTGTTCATCGCCGGTCGCGCCTCGGTCTACGGACCTGCGGCGCTGGGCCGCTTCGCCTCGGCGCTGGTGGTGATCGAACTGACCTCGATGATCTGCACCATGGGCGAGAAGCGCGGCCTGGCGCAGCGCCTTTCCGATACCGAAGGGCAGGTCCACCCGGCCAACGTCATTGCCGACGGCATGATCCTGGCGGTGATTGCCTCCTGCGCGGCGTCGCTGTTCTTCTGGTTCGTGCCCGCGCCGATGTTCCCGGGCGGCCACTATACCCAGATCGACCGGCTGATGGTGATCGCCATCCTGCCGCTGACGATGACCGAGATCTGGCTGGCGGCGCTGGCCTACCGGCTGCGGGTAACGCCCACGGTATGGTCGCGCGCGATCGTGGAGCCATGGGTCATCTCGATCCTGGCGGGCGCGATGATCTGGCTGGCGCCCGAGAGCGGGCTGTCGATCGCCTACATGGGTTCGATCGTCGCCGCCGCGATCACCGCGTTCATTCCCTTCTTCCGCGAATATGGATTGCCGCAGGGCTGGCGCCCGCGCCCGCGCCAGATGCAGGCGCTCGCCATCCGTTCGCTGCCGATCGCGCTGGCCGACACGATCGAATGGGGCACGCGCCGCGTGGACCTGTTCCTGCTGGGCTTCCTCGCGCCGTCCTCGGCCGTCGGCGTCTACTACGCCGCGCAGCAGGTCGCCAGCCTGCCGCAGAAGCTCAAGACCAGCTTCGAGCCGGTGCTCGGCCCCGTCATCACCCGCAACCTCAAGCAGCGGGACTATGCGGCCATCGCCCGGCAGGTCTGCCAGGTGGGCTTCTGGATCACCGCCGCGCAGGCGGGAATCGCGCTTGCGCTGGGCATTCCCGGCGAGGGCGTGATGGGTCTGGTCGGCCGCGAATTCGTGGGCGGCACCGGGGCGCTGGCGTTCCTGCTCGCCGCCGAAGTGGTGGCGGCCACCGCCGTCGTCAGCGAGGCGGCGCTGGTCTATGTCGCACGCATGAGGAACCTCGTGGTCTCGCTCGTCACCATCGCGCTGCAGGCGGTGCTGACGCTGGGCGGCATTCTGGCGATGCAGAAGCTGGGCTACAATTCGCTCTATCAGGCGGCGACGGCGGCGGCCGCGCTGATGACGGCGCTGGGCTTCGCCTCGCTGGTGAAGTCAAAGATGCTGGCGAACTATCTCCGGGAGCCGATCAACAACTGGCGCTGGGCGCTGGTATGGGCGGCGGTTCCGGCGGTCGTACTGGGCTATCTCGCCACGCAGTTCCTGCCGGAATGGGCGGAACTGGCCTTCGGCATTCCCGCGATCCTGGGGTCCTACTTCCTCGTTATCTGGAAGAAGGCCTTCGGTCCCGAGGACCGCAAGCTGTTCCAGAAGACAAAGGCCGCCTGATCCGTACTTTCAGGTGTTCCCTCCGGCACTTCATTTCGTCTAGGCTGCCTTCATGAACCCCCGCCGCGCATCCATCGTTGCCGCCGGCGCCGCATTATGTCTGGCGCTTTCCTTTGTTGCGACGAGAGTGCGCGGGCCGATCTTCATCGGCAATCTGGAACGGCAGGCGGAAATCGTGCGCGACCGGGCGGGCGGAAGCGGTGTCGATCTCGCCTTCCGCGATCGCTACGGCTGGTTGACGCGCCATCCGGTGCTTTCGGGGGGCAAGGGGCTCGATGCCGAGACCCGCACCCGCGTTGCCGCCGCCGTGACCGAAGTACCGGGCATCGGCGGAATCACCTGGTCGAGCGAGGGTGACGGCACCGGCGGCACCCGGCTGCGCTGCCAGGACGACGTGGAGGCCATCCTCGCCTCGCGCACGATCCGCTTCACCGAGGCCAGCGCCCGGATCGATCCCGTCAGTGAACGCCTGCTTGACGAAGTGGCCAGGGCCCTGCGTCCCTGCGTGGGCAGCATCATCGCGGTGACCGGGCATACCGACGCCACCGGCAACCCGCAGGCGAACAAGGCGCTTTCGCTCGCCCGCGCGGAATCGGTGCGCTGGGCATTGATCGGCCGCGGCATTCCCGCCGACGGCCTGCGCGCGGCAGGGCTGGGATCGAAGACGCCCATAGAAGGTCTGGACCCGCTCGACCCTGCCAATCGCCGGATCGAGTTTTCGGTGATCGCCTCGGCCCCGGTCAAGCCAACCCCGATCGATACGCCGGGTGCCGAATGACCGTGCAAATTACGATGAAAGGAGCCGCCGATGCCGCTATGGCTTGAAATGGCCGTTTCGGTGCTGCTGACCTACATGGCGGGTTTCGGCATCGGCTGGCTGGTCTGGAACCGGAAGGGATAAGTTGTGGTGCAAATGATCGAGGCCAACTGGCTGATCTTCATCGTCGCGTTGCTGGTCGGCATCGTCGTCGCCTACTGGCTGTTCGCGCGCGCCTCCAAGCCCGCGCCCCGCGCCCATCGTCCCGACGTGCTGGACGAAGGCGCCGCGCCCGCGCAGCGCAATCAGGCCCTGATAGACGATGCGCCGCCCGCTGCGCAGTTCACCGCGCCCGTCCATATCGATCCGCCTGCCATGGCGGGGACGATGGCCGGGATCGGCGAAGTGATCGCCGTGGCCGCGCAGCAGGAAGTGGATGCGGCCACCCCGCCGCCGCAGACCATCGCGGCCGAGCCGGAAGCGGCGCCTGCGCCTGCGCCCGCGCCTACGCCCGAGCCCGAGGCTCCGGCGCCTGATCCCGCCGAAGTCGCGCCCGCACCTGCCGCCGCGCCGGCGAGCGAGGGCGACGATTTGCGCAAGATCAAGGGCCTCGGCCCCAAGATGCTCACGCTGCTGACCGCGCTCGGCGTGACCCGCTTCGAGCAGATCGCCGCCTGGACCGATGCCGATCTCGATGAGCTGGACGGCAAGCTGGGGGCCTTCGCGGGCCGTCCGCGCCGCGATAGCTGGGTGGAACAGGCACGCCTGCTCTCCGGCGGGGACACCGGCGCTTACGAAGAGAAGTTCGGCAAGCTCTGAACGCGAAAAAGGGACGCTCGCAAGCGTCCCTTTCCTATGCCGCCCGGGCGGCAGAAAACGGGGCTGCGGGATCGTCCGCAGCCCCGTTTTTCTTGCGTCACGACGCCGCGCGGTAGCTTTCGAGGATATCGCGGCGGAGCGCCGCGCCGCTGTCCGTGCGCGAGTAGAACATGTGCCCGCCGGGGTACATGTGCAGTCGCACGCGGTCCGGGCGGCCGAACTGCGGCATCTGCGACATGATCAGGCGCGAACCGAAGTAGGGGCACGAGAGATCGTCCCAGCCGTGAACGATATCGACGGTCATCTTCGGGTCGATCGAGATCGCCTGGCGCAGGTCCTTGACCGGATTGTCGCTGTCGTCGCGTTCCCAGGCGTTGTTCACTTCATAGGACAGCGCGTTGTAGCGCGCATCGACCTTCCAGCCGACCTGACGCGTCACGAAGTCCACCATCGCCGAAGTCGTCGGCGCGATCAGGGTGGTCAGCAGCGGGTCGCTGTACTGCGGGCGGGCGCTGGCCGGAAAGGGGTCGTAGGCGGTGAAGTTGGAATCGTAGACCGAACCGACAAGACCCTGGTCGCGGCGGATTTCGCGCAAGTAGGTGCCGATATCCACGCGGCCGTCCATGCGGCGCACGAGGGCCGGATCGAGCCCGGTCAGTTCCGCCACTTTGGCCGAGAGGCGGTCGGTCGCGGCCTTGTCCTGCGGGCCGGCCAGGAAGTCCTGCACGTACTGGGTGCGGATGTACTGTTCGACGGGGGCCATCGAAGCCTCGCTCAGGTTGCCCTGACGTTCGAAGTGGCCTGCGACCATGGCGGGCAGGTTGATCATCCAGGGCAGCGGCGAAAGCGCGTCGTCCTCGCCGATGGCGGGCGGATCGAGATAGGGCGAAACCAGCGTCATGCCCGAGATGCCCACGCCCATCTGCGTCTGCAGGTAATAGGCCAGGCGCGGCACGCGGTAGCCGCCGTAGCTCTCGCCCGAAAGGTACTTGCGGCTGGTCAGGCGGCCGTTCTGGTTCAGCCAGTCGTAGACCACGCGGCTGAGGTACTTGATGTCGTTCTCGGAGGTGTAGAACGCCTTCTTGGTCTCCTCGGCATCGACGCGGCTGCGCGAGAAGCCGGTGCCGATCGGGTCGATGAAGACGAGGTCGGTGAAGTCCAGCCACGAGTTCGGGTTGTCATGCAGCACCGCCGGATCGGACGGGGCATCGCCCTGCGCGCCGAACTGGACGCGCTTGGGGCCGATGGCGCCGAGGTTCAGGTAGACCGAGGCCGCGCCGGGGCCGCCGTTGAAGGCGAAGGTCACGGGGCGCGAAGTGGGCGCGCCGGGCACGGTGTAGGCGGTGTAGACCACCTCGCCGATCGTCTTGCCCTTCTCGTCCTTGATCGGCAGCGCGCCGACGGTGGCGACGTAATTCACGGTCTTGCCGCCGATCACCGCGCTCTGCTTGATCGACTTGGGCGCGGGCAGCATGGGGAGTTCGTCGCCCTTCGCATCGTCGCCCTTCTTCGCTTCGGCGCTGTCGGCGGGCTTTTCGGCCGCGAAGGCCGGGAACGAAGTGGCGGCGAGAACCATGGCCAGGCAGGCCAGCGAAACTTTGCGCATGAAAGGAACGACCCCTTTTGGACTGCGCCCGAACGGGCGCTCATGGGGCGATACCTAGAACTCGAAGATAGTATACGACAAGGGTTCGGACCGGAAAAAATGGTGCCTGGCCCGTCCTGCCTTCCGGGGATTGGCCATGGGTTAAGCCATCGAAAGGCAGGGCAGGCCAGGCGTTCGGACGGCTCGGGGGTGCCGTCCGAAACCGTTCAGGGCAGCATCGATCCCGTCTCGATGAAGCGCTGGTGCCAGGACAGCGCCTCGCCCGGCAGCGAGGGCGACTGGAGGCCGTAGGAGCCCTTGAGCGCGCGGGCGTAATAGTCTTCCAGCAGCGGGCGATAGTCCGGGTGCGCGCAGTTGGCGATGATGACCTTGGCGCGCTCCCGCGGGCTGAGGCCGCGAAGGTCAGCCAGGCCCTGCTCGGTGACGATCACCTGCACGTCCTGGTTGATGTGATCGACATGGCTGGCCTGCGGCACGATGGCCGAGATCTTGCCGCCCTTGGCGGTGGAGGGCGTCATGAAGATCGAGATATAGGCATTGCGCGCGAAATCGCCCGAACCGCCGATGCCGTTCTGGATGCGCGAACCCATGACGTGGGTGGAATTCACGGCGCCGTAGATGTCCGCCTCGATCAGCCCGTTCATGGCGATGCAGCCGAGACGGCGGATCAGTTCGGGGTGGTTGGAGATTTCCTGCGGGCGCAGGATCATCTTGTCGCGGTAGCGGTGCATGTCCGCATTGACGCGCGCGGCAGCCTCGGGGCTCAGAGAGAAGGCGGTGGCCGAGGCCATGCGCAGCTTGCCGGAATCCAGCAGGTCCAGCATGCCGTCCTGGATCACTTCGGTGTAGGAAGTCAGCGCATCGAACGGCGAATCCACAAGGCCGGTCAGCACGGCATTGGCGATATTGCCCACGCCCGACTGGATCGGCAGCAGCGCCGAAGGCAGGCGGCCCAGCTTCACTTCGTGGCTCAGGAATTCGAGGATGTGGCCGGCGATCGCCCTGGCCTTCTCGTCCGGCGGGCTGAACGGGGCGTTGCGGTCCGGCCGGTCGGTCTCGACCACGGCGACGACCTTGGCGGGATCGACCTTGAGGTAGGGTTCGCCGATGCGGTCATCGGGCTTCACCAGCGGGATCGGCACGCGCGCGGGCGGCAGGGCGGTGCCGTAATAGATGTCGTGCATGCCCTCCAGCGCCTCGTTCTGCCACGAATTCACTTCGAGGATCACCTTGGAGGCGCGGTCGAGCCAGGTCTTGTTGTTGCCCACCGAGGAGGAGGGGATCAGGCTGCCGTCGGCGCGGATGCCGGCCACTTCGATCACCGCGGTGTCGAGCGGGCCGAGGAAGCCCTGCCAGGCCATCGGCGCGACCTGCGACAAGTGCATGTCGAAGTAGTTCATCTCGCCCTTGTTGATGCGTTCGCGGGCGATGGGATCGGAATTGTAGGGCAGGCGGAATTCGATGCCGTCGGCCTTGGCCAGCGCGCCGTCGAGCTCGGGGCCGGTCGAGGCGCCGGTCCACATGCGCACCTTGAAGGCGCGGCCCGCCGCGTGTTCGGCCTCGATATGGGCGGCAAGGGCAAGCGGCACGGCCTTGGGATAACCCGAGCCGGTAAAGCCGCTCATGCCCACGGCGGTGCCGCTTTCGATCAGGCGCGCGGCCTCTTCTGCCGGCATGACCTTGGAGCGAAGCTCGGGACTCTCAATGCGCATGGGCATCCTCTTCGTTTCTGAATGACGTTGGAAGCGCCAGTCGGCCTCCGGGGGCGACGAATCCAGTGCAAAGTCCAAACACACGGTTGCGGCGGATGCATGACAGAAACCGCCTGGTCCGTTCCCGTTATCGCGACACCATTTCTATCACCGATCCTGCCGTGGCGACCAGTTCCGCCTCGCGATTGACGCCGCATTTCTGGAAGATCGTGCGCAACTGGGCCACCACGGTCTGGACGCTGACGTTTCTCATTCCGGCGATGATCTGCCGCGAATGGCCCTGCGCCAGCAACATGACGACTTCGGCTTCGGCCATGGTCAGCTTCAGGGCGTCTGCCAGCCGCTGCGGCGGGACATTGGCGGGCGTGATCGGCGCGCGCAGCGTGACGATCACGCGCGGCGCGAAACCGAAGGTCCAGTCCTGCCGCGGCAGGGTGCGGACGTCGAGCAGAACCGGGCCTTCGTCGGCATGCAGCCAGAGATCGGCCGGTCCGGTGCGGGTGCCGGCAAGGGCCGCGCCGATCTGCGTCTGGAGCGCAAGGTCCACGTCCTGCCGCGCGGCGCGAAGCACCCTGGCGCGGACCTGCAGCGTTCGTGGGCCCAGCAGGTCGCGGGCGGCACCAGTCATTCCACAGACCTTGCCCACCGCGTCGAGAAGGATCGCGGCGCTGCTCATGGCTTCGAGCGATCCTTGCAGGAGCGCCGCGCCCTGATGCTCTATGGAATCCTGAAGCCGGATGGCGTCCAGCACGGTCGGCCCGATCCGGGCGAAGACCTCGCGCTGGGCCTCGGTCGTCGGGCCATCCCGGGTGCCATGCAGCGCGGCGATCCCGAACAGTACGCCGGGTCGCTGGCTCAGCACCATCTGGACGCCGAATTCGGCATCGTGGCGGCGCACATAGTCGAGATAGCTCTCATTGGTGGAAACGGCGCGCGCCGCCGCGTAATGCGCTTCCCATGACAGTTCGAGCGGCGGGCGCGTGGCGGCGACCCTGTAGTTCACGTCGGGCCGGTAACCGCCGATCGAGACGAACTCGTCGATGAAGGTCTGGTCGCTGTCCGTCACCCAGTTGAAGGCGGTGTTACGGTCACCCAGCGCCAGAAGCTGCGCGCGCGAGGAGCCGGTTTCACTGGCAAGCGCCTTCAGCGCCTTGTCCCACCCCGCATCCTCGAACGGTGCGCGCGTGAAAAGCTCCGCAAGATCGCCTGCGCGAGACTGGTCCCTGTCAATGCCCACAAACGATATCATGGGGCGGGTAACAGTACTTAACAAGTACCGTTATGCGATGGATCTTCCGGGAAAGTACCATGAACATGGTATGCCGCCGCCCTGGAATCAGTACAGGATAACCCTGCGACCCGAAGGATCGGCGACAAGCCATCCTGACACTGCCCGGGACCTGTTCTTCAGGCTCCCGGGCATTTTGCCATCCGGCATCGGCGGATGCGCGGATGAGCAATCCCGTCTTCCGTGAACCGGCCTTGCCTCAGCTGCCCCACCGCTTTTTCTGGGATTTTCCATAGCGCGTCTTGCGCGTCCCCGGCTTGCCCTCGTTGCTGCGGCCGACGATCGGGGCTTTCTTGTGATCGTCAGGAATGCCGAGTTCGCTGGCTTCCAGGCGGCGAATCTCGTCGCGCAGGCGGCCGGCTTCCTCGAATTCGAGGTCGGCTGCGGCATTGCGCATCTTCTGTTCGAGTTCCTCGATATAAGCGCGCAAGTTGTGGCCGACGAGATTGTTCTGCCCTTCCGCGTCGATGTCGATCAGCACGCCGTCGCGGCTGGCGGTGTCCGCCACGATATCGGCGATGCGGCGCTTGATCGTCTGCGGGGTGATGCCGTGCTCGGTGTTGTATTCTTCCTGGCGCGTGCGGCGGCGGTCGGTTTCGGCGATGGCGCGTTCCATCGATCCGGTCATGCGGTCGGCATAGAGGATCACGCGGCCATCCACGTTGCGCGCGGCGCGGCCGATGGTCTGGATCAGCGAGGTTTCGCTGCGCAGGAAGCCTTCCTTGTCGGCATCGAGGATGCAGACCAGCCCGCATTCGGGAATGTCGAGCCCCTCGCGAAGGAGGTTGATGCCCACCAACACATCGTAGACCCCCATGCGCAGGTCGCGGATGAGTTCGATGCGTTCCAGCGTCTCGACGTCGCTGTGCATGTAGCGCACGCGCACGCCGGCCTCGTGCATGAATTCGGTGAGATCCTCCGCCATGCGCTTGGTGAGGGTGGTGACGAGGGTGCGATAGCCGCGCTCCGCCGTGGTCTTGCATTCGACGATGCAGTCCTGCACCTGATCCTCGACCGGGCGGATCTCCACCGGCGGGTCGATCAGGCCGGTAGGGCGGATCACCTGTTCGGCGAAGACGCCGCCGCTCTGGTCCATCTCCCAGTGGCCGGGCGTGGCCGAGACGGCGATGGTCTGCGGGCGCATCGCATCCCATTCGTTGAAGCGCAGCGGGCGGTTGTCGATGCAGCTGGGCAGGCGGAAGCCGTATTCGGCAAGGGTGATCTTGCGGCGGTGATCGCCCTTCGACATGGCGCCGATCTGCGGCACCGTCTGGTGGCTTTCGTCCACGAACAGCAGGGCATTGTCCGGCAGGTATTCGAACAGCGTCGGCGGCGGTTCGCCCGGCATGCGGCCGGTGAGGAAGCGCGAATAGTTCTCGATCCCCGCGCAACTGCCAGTGGCGGCGATCATCTCGAGGTCGAAATTGGTGCGCTGCTCCAGCCGCTGGGCTTCCAGCAGGCGGCCCTCGGCTTCCAGTTCCTTCAGACGCTCGGTCAGTTCGAAGCGGATCGCCTCGCTGGCCTGCTTCATCGTCGGCCCGGGCGTGACATAGTGCGAGTTCGCGTAGACCCGCACTTTTTCGAGCGCGGAGCCCTTCTTGCCGGTGAGCGGATCGAATTCGGCGATTTCCTCGATCTCGTCCCCGAAGAACGAGATGCGCCAGGCGGTGTCCTCAAGGTGGGAGGGGAACAGTTCCAGGTTGTCCCCGCGCACGCGGAAGGTGCCGCGCGTGAAGGCCGCATCGTTGCGCTTGTACTGGAGGGCGACCAGCTTGCGGATGATCTCGCGCTGGTCCTGCGTGTCGCCGGTCTTGAGGTCGAAGATCATGGCCGAGTACGTCTCGACCGAGCCGATGCCGTAAAGGCACGAGACCGAGGCGACGATGATCACGTCGTCCCGCTCCAGCAATGCCCGCGTGGCCGAGTGGCGCATCCGGTCGATCGCCTCGTTCACCGAGCTTTCCTTCTCGATGTAGGTGTCCGACCGGGCGACATAGGCCTCTGGCTGGTAATAGTCGTAGTAGGAGACGAAATACTCGACCGCGTTTTCGGGGAAGAAGTCCTTCATTTCGGCATAGAGCTGCGCGGCGAGGATCTTGTTCGGCGCCAGGATCAGCGCCGGGCGCTGCAGTTCCTCGATCACCTTGGCCATGGTGAAGGTCTTGCCCGAGCCGGTGACGCCCAGCAGCACCTGCGTCTTCTCGCCCTCTTCCGCGGTCGAGACGAGGTCGGCGATGGCGGTGGGCTGGTCGCCGTTGGGTTCGTATTCGGAAACGACCTTGAACGGCCTGCCCGGCATCGACTTGTCGGGACGCTGCGGTTTGTGAGGGACGAACGTGCCCGAGGTGTCCGGTTCCTCAAGGCCCCGGCGAATGATCAGTTCTGCCATGGGAGAACATATGGGGTATATGCCACGCGCCCGCAATGAGTCGTTGGCAGTGACGACGCGCCGATGGTACCCCGCTCACATCCGGGGATGGTGCGAAGGATCAAGGCGAGATGAAGCGATACGTGACGATGACCGCGGCGATCGGTCTGGCAATGCTGGCTGCCGGTTGCGGTTCGAAGGACTCCGGCCACGAGGCCGAGGGCGCGAAATCGATCGACGAGGTGAAGCAGGAAGCCGCCAAGCTGGATCGTCCCAAGCCCGGCCAGTACAGCCAGAAGATCGCGGTTACCGGGATCGACCTGCCGGGAATGCCGAAGGAAACCGTCGACCAGATGAAGGCGATGCTGGCCAAGGAGAAGGTCAGCGAGTTCTGCCTGACCAAGGAACAGTCCGACAAAGGCTACCGCGACATGTTCGAGAGCGTCGATAAGGACAAGGAATGCGCTTATTCGCGCTTCACCGTTGATGGCGGCAAGCTCGATGCCCAGATGAACTGCACGGCGAAGGACGGCGGCAAGGCGGTCATGACGCTGAACGGCAAGGTGGCCGAGGACAGTTCGGACATCACCGTGGCCATGGACATGACGGGAACCGCGCAGGGCGCCCAGAACGGACAGATGAAGATGACGATGCACATGACGACCACGCGGGTCGGCGACTGCAAGGAGTGAAGGCGGCAGGGATGACAGCATGTCGGCGGTCGATCGGACAGGAGTCCGCAGGGGCGTGAACGGTCCGGCCCCCCGGCAGTTCGGCGTCATGCGCAGCGCCATCGCGCGCCGCGCGGCGCTGGCGCGCGAACCGCATCCCGAAGGCGTCCGCAAGCCGTCGCTGCGCCTGTTCCTGGCGGAACTCGCGTCTCTCCGCAGCCGCGGCGCGAAGCTGCTCGGCGTCGAGAAAGCGCTTCATCCCCAGCCGGTCATGCTGCTTCCCGGCTTCGGCGCCCATCCCAACCGGATGAAGCCGATGGCCGAGGCCCTCGCCCAGGCCGGGCATGACGTGCACGAATGGGGGCTCGGCTTCAACTTCGGCCCCAACCAGACCAACTTCGAGTTCCTGATGCGCCGCGTCGGCGCGCTGGCGCGGCGGCACCGGGCGCCTGTCACGCTGGTCGGCTGGAGCCTGGGGGGCCTGTTCGCCCGCGAGATCGCCCGCCGCGAGCCGGACAGCGTGGGCAAGGTGGTGACGATGGGCACGCCTTTTTCCGGCGATCCGCGCGCCAACAATGCCTGGCGGGCCTATCAGGTGGTCACCGGCCATTCGGTGGACGCACCGCCGATCGACTGCGATTTCGCCGCGAAGCCGCCCGTACCGACCATCGCATTGTGGAGCCCGCGCGACGGGGTGATTCATCCGCGCTCCGCCTGCGGATGGCCGCACGAGCGCGACCGCGCCGTGGCCATCCGGTGTTCGCACCTCGGGTTCGCCAGCGATCCGCGCGCGATAGCCGAAGTGCTGCGGCAGCTCGATATCGAGGGCTGAGGCGGCGGTTCAGGCCATCGCCTCGTCGCGGGGGCTTGCCACGGGGGACCGGGCGGCGAGCGAACAGCCGGCGCTTGCCGCGATCATCATTGCCACCGCCAGCCATTGCAGCCCGGTCAGTCGCTCTCCCAGAACCGCGAAGCCGACGATCGCGCCGAGTGCGGGGGCCATGCTGCTGAGCAGGCCGACGATCCGGCTGGGGAGCTGCGTCATCGCCCGCATTTCAAGCATGTAGGGCAAGGCGCTGGACAGGATCGCGACCACGAACCCGAGACCGAGCGCGGGCAGCGGCAGGCTGGCCGGGGCCGAAGCGATCCCGAAGGGCACGGTGACGAGGCAGGCCACCGTCATCCCGATGGAAACCGCCGTCGAACTGCCGACTTGCGCTGCGCGTTTTCCGCAAAGGATATAGAGCGCCCAGCAGGCCGCCGCACCAAGCGCGAAGCCGATCCCGGCCAGATCGAGCGGGGCGGCGCGTCCCGGCCAGGGGATCAGCAGCGCCAGTCCGCCGAGCGCCAGGCCGAGCCAGAGAAAGTCCCGCAGCGAACGCGAGGTCGCCAGGACCACGCCGAGCGGTCCGCAAATCTCGATGGCAACGCCAATGCCAATGGGGATGCGCCGGAACGCCCAGTAGATCATCAGGTTCATGCCGCCCAGCACGAGCCCGTAGACCAGCAGCCAGCCCAGTTGCCGCCCGCTCATGCGGCTGCGCCAGGGGCGGGCTATGGCCAGCAGGATCACGGCCGAAATCGCGGTGCGCAGGGCGGCGACGCCTTCCGGCCCGACGATCGGGAACAGGCTCTTGGCGAAAGCGGCGCCGAGATTGATCGAGGCCTGCGCCACGACGATGGAGAGGCCGGCAAGAAGGGCGGTGCGGTCGGTCGGCGCGGTCATGTCGGCGGCGATGCCCGCGCCGGCCGGCCTCGGCAAGTGCGGAGTTCGGCGTTACGCCGGTTCCGTCCGGGAATTGCCGCCGCCGCCGGCACCATCGCCGCCGCGTCGGGCAAATGCTGGCCGGGGGCGGGCGAAACCCGCGCCCCCGGCCGGAAAGGGCTATTCGAGAATCAGGCCTCGAACCTTACCCCGTCCAGTTCCTTGCTGCCGCGCCAGTCGGCCAGCATGTCGCGGAAGGCGTCCCAGCCGGGCAGATACCCGCGGAACAGGGCCCACTTCAGTTCCTTGTCGCCCTCGTTGTTGAAGTAGCTGGGCGTGCAGTCGTTCTGGAAGCCGGACATGTCGACTTCGTTTTCCTTGCAGTGCGCGCAGTAGCCTTCGACGCCTTCCCTGGTGGCGGCGACGGTGCTGGCGCCGCGGCGCAGGGTTTCGCCCACCATGAAGCCGATGTGCTCCGCCTGGCGGCCGAACTGCTCGGTGGTGGAGGAGTTCGTGGCGCCCTGGATATAGCCCATGTAGAACATCGCCGGGAATTCGTCGGTGATCACGCCGTGGAACGTGCTCGCGCCGTTGGTCCAGTGGTCGTAGATCGACTTGCCGCCGCGTCCTTCGACGGTGTCGATGCCCCAGCGGCGCTTGAGGTCGGAGGTGACTTCGAAGCCGGAGGCGAAGATCATCAGGTCAACCTCGTGCTCCACGCCATCGGCGATGAAGCCCTTCTCGGTCATCCGTTCCACGCCCTGGGTGCCCGAAACGTCGATCAGCGTGACGTTGGGCTGGTTGAAGGTCGGGTAGAACTCGTTGTTGGAAAGCGGCCGCTTGCACATGAAGCGGAACCACGGCTTGAGCTTCTCGGCCGTTTCCTCGTCCTGCACGATGGCATCGACGCGGCGGCGCAGGCGTTCCATCACCTGGAAGTCCACGACTTCGCGGCGATCCATGAACTCCAGCGGATCGAGCGCGGGCCAGCCTTCCTCCGCCAGTTCGACGGCGAGGTTGCGGCTGATCTCGGTCCAGATGTCGCAGATCAGGTCAGGCTCGCCCGGCAGGAAGAACTGCTGCGCGGCGCGGTGGAAGTTCGCCATGCGCTCCTGCTGCCAGCCCGGCGCGAGCGAGGCGGCCCAGTCCGGGTCGGTCGGCGGATTGGGGCGTTCGTCGATATTCGACGGCGTGCGCTGGAGCACGAAGAGATGCTTGGCGTACTTGCCGAGGTAGGGCACCGCCTGCACGGCGGTTGCCCCGGTGCCGACGATGGCGACGCGCTTGTCCTTGAGCTTTTCCAGCTCCGGCGCGGTCCACGAACCGCCGGTGTAGTCATGCTCCCAGCGGCTGGTGTGGAACATCTTGCCCTTGAAGTCGTGGATGCCGGGGATGCCGGGCAGCTTGGGCATGTTCATCACACCGCCGGCCATGACCACGAACCGGGCGCGAATGTCGTCGCCGCGGTTGGTCTTCACGTGCCAGCGCTTGATGCTTTCGTCCCACTGGATCGAGGTGACGAGCGTGTGGAACAGCGCCTTGTCCACGAGGTCGAACCGCTCGGCCATGTCCTGGCAGTACTGCTGGATTTCCCAGCCGTCCGAGAACTTCTTGCTGGGCATGAAGCCCGTCTCTTCCAGCAGCGGCAGGTAGCAGTAGGCGTCGTTGTCGCACTGCACGCCGGGATAGCGGTTCCAGTACCACACGCCGCCGAAGCCGCCGGCGTGATCGATGTTGCGCACGTTGGAAACGCCCTGCTTGTGGAGGTGGTAGCCGGCCAGAATGCCCGAGAAACCGGCACCGAGGATGGCGACGTCCAGATCCTCGACGATCGGCTCACGCTCGGCCACCGGGGTGAAGGGATCGTGGGCGTAATTGTCGGAAAAGTCTTCGGTGGGCCGCACGTACTGCTCGCCGCCCTCGCGCCGCATGCGCTTGTCGCGCTCCTGGCGATACTTGGCCTTCAGCGCCGGGATGTCGAGTTCCTCGGGGCTTGGCACGTCGGTCTTGAGGCAGGTCATTTCCATCGAATGGGCATCCTCTTGGGTGGCGACTCTGCTCCGGTCGCCCGTTGCTGCCGAATCTGGCGCAGCCGGCAGTTAGTTGTCAACAATGTTGTTCATTAAGCCCGGTCACGCATCGGCGCCCGCCGTCGCCATCCGGAACGAGTAGCCGATGTGATCGACATGCCCGTGCAGCCCGAAATCGAGCACTTCGGACTTGTCGCGGAAGGCATCGGAAGCGGCGGCCACGTCCTCGATCGTCCACTCCGGGCGATAGACGCCGCGCGTCTCCGCCACGAACATGCGCGCCACGCGGCCCGCCATCGAGGCGAAGGTCTCTCCGGTGACCGGGCATTGCTCGTGCGAGAGCCAGCCGACCACCGGCGCCACGAGTTCGGGGTCCATCGGCGGATACTGCGAAATGTCGAGCCCCTCGGCCATGCGCGTCACCGCGCCGGGCACGATCACGTTGCACTTCACGTTGTGCGCCTCGCCCTCGAGCGCGGCGATGTTGGAGAGGCCCAGCATCGCCGACTTCGACATGCCGTAGTTCACGCAGTTGAGGTTGCCGTAGAGCCCGCCGACCGAACTGGTCAGAACGATGCGCCCGTAACCGGCATCGCACATCGGCCCGAACGCGGCCTGCACGACGTGGAAGGCGCCGAGCAGGTGAACGTCGAGCACGGCGTGAAGGTCTGCGGCGGAAAGCTCGCGGATCGAGCCGTAGCGCACGTTCCCGGCATTGTGGACCAGCACGTCGATCCGGCCCCATTGGTCCAGCGCGGCCTGGACGATGGCCTTGCCGCCTTCGGGGGTGGAGACGGAATCGGTATTGGCGATGGCCTCGCCGCCCGCTGCCACGATCTCGTCCACCACGCTCTGCGCCACGCTCTCGTCGGCGCCGGGTGCATCGAGGTCGCCCCGGATCGCGCCGCCCAGATCGTTGACCACCACTTTGGCCCCGCGCGCCGCCAGCAGCAGCGCATAGGCCCGGCCAAGGCCGCGGCCGGCTCCGGTAATTACCGCCACGCGGCCGTCAAAGCGCATCTCTTCCATGGAACTCTCCCGGCCGACCGTCCCTGATCGGGGTGGTCTCTTTTCCATCTGTCGATCGAATATGCGTACAGGGCGGGGCGGGGCAATCGAACAAAGCCGCGCCAACGTCGCCGGGGCGATAGTGCGCGTTCCCAGGCGCTTCGTCCCGGTCACCGCGTTGCCTGCCCCGGACACGCTGGATAGGCTCGGCGCGCAAAAGAACGGCCGCAGCAGGGCCGGACGAGAGGACATTCTTGACGATGCTCGAACCCGCAGGACGCAATCACGGCGTCGTCTCCGCCCGCCCGGCCGAAGGCTGGACGCTGCACCGGCTGACCCCGCCTTCGCGCCTCAACGGCGCCAACGGCCTGCGCACGGGCGCCGATGGGCGCATCTATGTGGCGCAAGTCGCGGGCAGCCGCGTTTCGGCGATCGATCCCGACAGCGGCGCGGTGGAAGTGGTGAGCGAGATGGGCGGCGCGATCACCGCCCCGGACGATCTCGTGTTCGACGATGCGGGCAATCTCTACGCCACCGAGATCACCGAAGGCCGCGTTTCGGTTCTGCGTCCGGACGGCAGCAGCGCCGTGATCGCGGACCTGCCGGTGGCCAACCCGATCACCTTTTCGCAAGGCCGCCTGATCGCGGCGGGCTGCCACATCGGCGCGCAAGTCGTCGAACTGGACCGCGAGGGCGGCGGCGCGCGGGTGATTGCCGATAACGTGCCGATGCCCAATGCCTTCGAGGTCGGCCCCGACGGCAAGCTCTACATGCCGGTGATGGGCGCCAACGCGATCTGGCGGGTCGATCTTGACGGGCGCGGCGAGCCGGAAGTGGTCTGCGGCGACCTTGGCGTGCCGGATTCGCTGAAATTCGACGCGCAGGGCATGATCGTCTCCACCCAGGTCGCCAGCGGCCAGGTGCTGCGGATCGATCCGCGTACCGGCGAGAAGACGGTGCTGGCCGATATCGGCGCGGGGCTGGACAATTGCACTTTCGTGGGGGACCGCCTGTTCGTCTCGCACATCCTGGGCTCGATCCATGAGATCACCACGCCCCGAAGCGCGGGCGGGCTGGTGAAGCCGCTGGTCGAGAAGGGCCTGCAATGGCCGCTCGACGTGGCGATGGGCGAGGACGGCGTGCTGTGGATCGCCGACGGCGGCTTCGTCTTCTCGCTGCGCGCGGGCGAGATGGCCAAGCTGGAAGGCATGTTGTTCAGCCCGAATTTCCCCGGCTACTCGCGCGGGGTCGTTGCGGCGGGGGCAGGAACGATGATCGTCACCACCGCCAATGGCGATGTGGCCAGGTTCCACCCCGCCGGCCCGGCGAGCGAGGTTCTGGCGAGCGGTTTCGACCAGTTGATGGGTGTGGCGCTGGCCCCTTCGGGCGCGGTGGTCTTCGCGGAATATGGCACCGGCAAGGTCCATTCGGCCGATGGCGGGCGGGTCGAGGAACTGGCCTCCGGGCTGGACCGGCCCAAGGGCGTCGCCGTTGCCGGGGACGGTACCGTCTATGTGGCCGAAAGCGGAGCGGGCCGGGTGGTCAGGCTGGTCGGCGGGCGCACCGAAACGGTGCTCGACGATCTCGTCCGGCCCGAAGGACTGGCCGTGCGCGACGGCATCGTCACCGTGCTCGACGTGAAGCGGCGGGAGGTCGTGCAGTGCGACCTGTCCGGCGGCGCGCGGCAGGTGATCGCCTCGGACCTGCCGGTAGGCACGCCCGAAGGCACCGATCCCCGGCCGCTCGGCGGGGTCGGCGACATGTGCGGGCCGATGGGCAACATGACCGGGCTCGATGTGGGGCCGGACGGCACGGTGTGGATCTGCGCCGATCTCGAAGGCAGCGTCCTGGCGCTGAGGAAGGCCTAATCATGCTCAAGCAGCTCTGCTTTTTCCGCAAGCGCGCCGACATGACCATGGACGCGTTCATGGACTACTATGAAAACCAGCATTCGCAGCTCTCGAAGAAGATGGGCGCGGCGCCGGCGATCCCCGGCGCGGTGCGCTACGTCCGGCGCTATCTGGTGCCGGAGAAGAACCCGATCACCGGCGAGATCCACGATCCCGGCTATGACTGCGTGATGGAAATCTGGTGGAACAGCCGCGAGGACTTCGAACGCTCGCAGGCGATCATCAGCGATCCCGCGCGCCGGCCGATGACAATGGCGGACGAGGAGAAACTCTTCGCCGGCCACGCCAATCCGGTCTGCACCTGCATCGAATACGATTCGCCGATGGGCCCGAACGGCGAGCCCACGCGGGTGGAGCTTTCCTACGGTGACTGAGGCGGCATCGGCTCGGCAGGAGTGGGCGAGATACGGGCTGGTGCCGGTGGCGGCCGGGCTCGGCTATGCCACCAGCGTGATCCATATCTACGGCATCGGACCGTATATCGGCCCGGTGGCCGAAGCGATGGGCTGGAGCCGCACCGAAGTGACCTTCGGGCTCACCATCGCAACCCTGGTGCAGGCCGTGGGCGGCGTGTTCATCGGCCTTGCGGTCGACCGGTTCGGTCCGCGCAGGTTCGGGGTGATCGGCGCGGTGCTGCTGACGCTGGCCTTCGCGCTGCTCGGCACGGTGGGGGCAAGCCTTTCGCAGTGGTACCTGCTGTGGGGCCTGATCGCGATGGTCTCGCTGCCGGTGCAGGCTTCGGTCTGGACCAGCGCGGTGGCTTCGCGCTTCGAACTTTCGCGCGGGCTGGCCCTGGCGGTGACGCTTTGCGGCGCCTCCATCGCGGCGGGCCTGTTCCCGATCCTGGGGACATGGGCGATCAGGACTTTCGGCTGGCGGCTGGCCTTTGCGGTTCACGGCGGGCTGTGGTTCCTCCTCGCCTTCCCGGCGATCCTCATGTTCTTCCGCGGCGCGCACGATCGCAGCAGGGCCGCCAAGGCACCGGTCCGGCGCGATTTGCCCGGCGCTTCGCTGGGCGAAGGGCTGCGCTCCAGCGTCTACCACCGCCTGTTCGCGGCAAGCCTGCTGTTCACGTTCACGATCATCGCCCTGGTCGTCCACTTCGTCTCGATCCTGGGAGACCGGGGGGCGGACCCGATGACGGCGGCGGCCATCGCCTCGTTCGTCGGCTGGTTCTCGCTGGCGGGGCGGCTGGGCACGGGCGTCCTGCTCGATCGTTTCCCGGCTTCGCTGGTCGGCGCGGCGGTGTTCCTGCTGCCGGTGGCGGGCTGCAGCCTGTTGCTGGGTTCCGGCACTTCGCTGGCGGCGCTGGCGCTGGCCTCGGCGCTGATCGGCCTGACCCTGGGGGCCGAGATCGACGTCGTCGTCTACCTCATCACCCGGCATTTCGGGCTTCGGAACTTCGGCGGCCTCTATGGCGGGGTGCTGGCGGCGCTGTCGATCGGCACGGCCATCGGTCCGCTCGCGGCGGCGGTGATCCACGACCGGACGGGAAGCTACGAGAGCTTCCTCTGGCTGGCGATCGGCATGATGGCGGCAAGCAGTCTGGCGATCGGCACGCTGCCGCGCCGCAGCCTCGCTTTCGCGCCGGCGTGAACGCGGTAGCGCCACGGCGATTTGCTCCGCTGTGCGAATAATGGGATAACGGGCGCAAATCGGCGCGAAGATAACGGGATGAGAACGCATGGGTGAAATTGGCACGATCGTGCAGGCTGCCGAGGACCTGACCGTCCCGGTCCGCGTCCCGGCCGAGGCCTACGTTTCACCGGAATACGCCAAGGCCGAACGCGACAGGCTGTGGCGCAAGGTCTGGCTTCAGGCGGGGCGCCTGGAAGACATTCCCGAAGTCGGCGATTTCATCACTTTCGACATCCTCGACGATTCGGTGATCGTGGTCCGCGCCTCGGAAACCGAGATACGCGCTTTCCACAATGTCTGCCCGCACCGCGGCCGCAAGCTGGTCGATACGCCGCCGGGAATGCGCAATGCCAGGGGCACGCGCCGCAACTTCATCTGCGGCTATCATGGCTGGACCTTCGGGCTGGACGGGACCAACACCTATCTAGAACACCAGGAAGACTGGCAGGGGCGGCTCTGTGGCGGTCAGGCCGATCTAGGTGTCGTTCAGGTCGGTCTCTGGGGCGGTTGGGTCTGGATCAATCTCGACCCCGATTGCATGCCGCTGGCCGAATATCTCCACCCGGCAGCGGGCATGCTCGACCCCTATGGCCTTGAAAACATGCGTCCCCGCTGGCGCAAATGGGTCGTGTTCGAGTGCAACTGGAAGGTCGCGATGGAGGCCTTCTGCGAAACCTACCATGTTTCCACCACGCACCCCGAATTCATGGAATTCGGCCAGTTCCGCGGCTGGGCCCGCAACCAGGGACTGCACTCCAACATCGGCTACGAAGCGCCCAAGGGGCAGGAGGAAGACTCCGGAAAACTGCGCCTCGGCGCGGGCGAGGACCCGCGGCTCACCACGGCGGAAATGCAGAATTTCACCTGGGCGAATGCCAATACCAACACGACGATGACACTGGTCGGCGTTGCCAACCGCCTCAAGGACGAACTGCCCGAAGGTACCCCGGCGGCGGAAGTGTCGGCCTACTGGATCGGCACCGCGCGCAAGGAAGACGCGGAACGCGGCGTGGTGTGGGCGCAGGTCGATCCGCAGCACACGGCCCAGGCGGGCACGGCCTGGCAGATCTTCCCGAACTTCCAGATCGGCCACGCGGTCAACAACATGCTCTGCTATCAGGCACGGCCCTATGGCGCCGATCCGGACAAGTGCATCTTCGAGGCTGCCGTCTACGAACTCTGGCCCGAGGGTGAAGCTCCCGAAACGGAATGGGAATACACCGCCCCCAATGACTGGCCGCCTGTTCTCCAGCAGGACTTCGCCAACATGGCTGCTGTCCAGCAAGGCATGAAAAACGTCGGTTTCCGGGGCGCGCAGCCCAACCCCTACATGGAACGCTCAGTGGCGAGCCTGCACATGAACCTTGCCAGATTTATGGGCTCGGGCAGCCCCGAAACCTACTGATCGGCCCCGGCCGATGGAGGGGATGCCGCTGGTTCACGTAAGCTGGGCGCTTGCCGATAATGGCTTGCGTCCCGCCTGCGACGCGTTCTTTCGCGAGGTGTTCGGCGCGGAGACCGCGCACGAGATATTGATAACGCCGGAAACCGAAAAGCTCGGCCTCGACCGCGAAGAGAGCTTGCTGATGGTGGGCGACACCATGTTGATCCCGATCGCCCCGGCCGGTCGAGGCGCGGAACCGGGGCATCCGCTCGGCGACATGCTGCGGCGCTCGGCAGGGGAGAACCGCTGGATCGGCATCGCCCTCAAGACGAACGACCTGGCGGCGGCAGACGCCTGGTTCGCGGCGCGCGGCTTCAAGCGGCATTACGATCCGGGCATGGAAGCCTTCTATTTCCTGATCCCGCGCGGACAGGTCATGGGCTTGCGGCTGGAGATCGTGAAGCAGGACATGCCCGGCGATCCTCGCCGCGATCCGTCGTGGAGCGCGGCGAAGTGGCGGGACGGGCATCCGCTGGGGATCGAGGGATTGCAGGCCATCGGCCTTTCCGCGCCATCGCTGAACGATGCGCGCGAAATGTTCCACGGGAAACTCGGGTTGCCGGAACTTGGCGAAAGAGCACTGCCCGAGGGGGACTGTGCCGCCTTTGCAATAGGCGATACCGTCCTCGAAGTTCTGGCAGGACGCAAGCAGAGCGACGCCGTTTCCGTCCATGCGCGCGAGGTGAAGGGAATCCGGCACCTCGTCTTCAAGGTTCGTGATGCCACAGCCGCCGCGCAATACTTGCGCGGCAAGGGGCTCCCGTTGACCGGAGATACCGAGACGCGTTTCGCCGTTGTGCCGGAAGCGGCGCAGGGGCGGCTGATCTGGTTTACTGGAGCGACACCGGCGGGCTATCCGCCGGCTGGTTCGCGGCTGGCGGAACTCGTCAAGACCGCCTGAAGCGGATCAGCGGCGCCTTGTGCCGGTCCTGCCAAGACGCGGCGCCCGCATGAGGATGACCATGGTTCTCCCGGCCCCGCGGGCCCCCGATCCGCCTACTTGGCTTCTGCCAGCAACTTGGCTGCTTCCGGAGAGCTCCAGTCGTTGCCGCCCGTGTAGCGCCAGACCTCGCGGCCCTGGCTGTCGAACAGAACCGTTACGGGCAGGTTGCCGCCGTACTGGAAGCCGAGGTCGCCGTTTTCGTCCACCCAGGGCTGGATATTGTCCAGCTTGCGGCGACGAAGGATCTCCACGACCTTGTAGGTGTCTCCGGTATCCTCGGAGATCGGCAGGATCTGCACCGGCCCGTTGGGGTCTTTGGCAAGGGCTTCGAGAGTCGGCATTTCCGCGATGCAGGGGGCGCACCAGGTCGCCCAGAGGTTTACCAGCAGCGGCTTGCCCTTCAGCGACATGAGGTCGAGGCTCTCCCCGGTATTGTCGACCAGGGTCACGTCCGGCATCGGATCGCCCTTGTGCGAACGGTCCAGCTTGCCAGCAGGCTTTGCGGCGGCCGGCGCGGTGCTTTCGGAAGCTTGCGCCGAAGCCTCCTGTTGCGCGTCCTTCCCGCTTTGCCTAT
This sequence comes from Novosphingobium sp. TK71, assembly GCF_055361505.1. NCBI lineage: Bacteria > Pseudomonadati > Pseudomonadota > Alphaproteobacteria > Sphingomonadales > Sphingomonadaceae > Novosphingobium > Novosphingobium sp. TK71. The sequence continues at coordinate 2,384,943 of NZ_CM143962.1, read as the reverse complement.
CGCAGCCCGCGGCCAGGAGGGCGCCTGCCCCCGCGATGGAACACAGGACGAGCGACTTGAGCGATTTGGAAGACAGCAAGGCGGCAGGCTCCAACCAGATGTGGGGGGGACGGTTCGAAGGTGGACCGTCTGCAATCATGCGCGAGATAAATGCCTCGATCCCCTTCGACAAGGCATTGTGGCGGCAGGACATCGCGGCCAGCAAGGCGCACGTCGCGATGCTGGGGGCTTGCGGCGTGGTTTCGGCCGAGGACGCGATCACGATTCGCGATGGCCTCGATCAGGTTGCGGCCGAGTACGAAGTCTCCGGAGTTCCCGAAAACTGGGACCTCGAGGACATTCACATGACCACCGAGGGTCGCCTTGCCGAGCTGATCGGCCCGGTTGCAGGACGCCTCCACACCGCCCGTTCGCGTAACGACCAGGTGGCGACCGATTTCCGGCTCTGGGTGCGCGATGCCGTCGATCAGGCCGATGCGGGTCTCGAAGCGCTCCAGAAGGCGCTCGTCGCCCGTGCCGGTGAGCATGCCGATTCGATCATGCCCGGCTTCACCCATCTCCAGACCGCGCAGCCGGTGACGCTGGGCCATCACCTCATGGCCTATTACGAGATGATCGGCCGCGACCGTTCGCGGTTTGCCGACGCTCGCAAGCGCATGAACCGCAGCCCGCTCGGCGCCGCGGCGCTTGCCGGAACCGGCTTCCCGATCGACCGCACGATGACCGCGCAGGCGCTCGGCTTCGACGCGCCGACCGACAACAGTCTCGATTCGGTGTCGGACCGCGATTTCGCGCTCGATTACCTGATGGCGGCCAGCCAGTGTTCGCTGCACCTTTCGCGTCTGGCCGAAGAATTCATCATCTGGGCCAGCCAGCCCTTCGGTTTCGTGGCACTGCCCGATTCGCTGTCCACGGGCAGCTCGATCATGCCGCAGAAGAAGAACCCGGACGCCGCGGAACTGGTGCGCGGCCATTCGGGCCGGATCGTTGGCTGCCTCACCAGCCTGATGATCACCATGAAGGGTCTGCCGCTGGCCTATTCGAAGGATATGCAGGACGACAAGCCGCCGGTCTTCGAGGCGGCTAGCCTGCTGGCGCTGTCGATTGCGGCGATGACCGGCATGGTTGCGGAAACCCGCTTCCGCACCGATCGCATGCGCGGCGCTGCCGAACTGGGCTTCGCCACTGCCACCGATCTCGCCGACTGGCTGGTGCGCGAAGGCAACATTCCCTTCCGCGAGGCGCACCACATCACCGGTTCGGCGGTAAAGCTGGCCGAGCAGCGCGGTGTCGCGCTCGACCAATTGCCGCTGGAAGACCTCAAGGCCATCGACAGCCGCATCGACGAGCGCGTATTCAAGGCGCTCTCGGTCGAGGCTTCGGTCGCCGCGCGCAAGTCGCACGGTGGCACCGCGCCCGAGCAGGTACGCCTGCGCGTTGCCGAAGCCCGGCTCGCGCTCGGTCTGGAGTGATCTGAATGCGCAAGACGGCTGCCCTGATCCTGTTTCTCGCCCTTTCGGCCTGCGGCCAGCGGTCCGCGCTCGCGCTGAAACCGGGGCAGCAGCTTCCGCCCGCGCCCTATGGTCGCGAGCAGAAACCGGGCAGCGCGGAACTGCTCAATACGCCCACGCTGGCGATACCCGAGCGTAGCGTCGAATTGCGCACCCGCTCGGAATCGCGTGAGGACGATCCTTTCGACCTCCCGCCCCCGGAATAAGCCTCTTTCCTGTTTGCCGCGTTTTCGTGGGCCGGGCCGTTCGCCTGGCTCGAAAAATGCCTTAGCCGAGACGACCATGGACCATTTCGAACTCACGAACGGCGAGCTTTTCGCCGAAGACGTGCCGCTGGCTGCGATTGCCGCCGAAGTCGGTACGCCAGTTTACGTCTATTCCCGCAGCACGCTCAGCCGCCATGCCCGCGTGTTTCGTGAAGCGCTGGCGGAACTGCCCAAGGTTCACATCGCCTTCGCCGTGAAGTCCAACCCGAATCTTGCGGTGCTTCGCCTGCTTGCCAGGGAAGGTTACGGCGCCGACGTCGTATCCGAGGGTGAAATGAACCGTGCCCTCGCTGCGGGAATTCCTGCCGGGGACATCGTGTTTTCGGGCGTGGGCAAGACCCGCCGCGAACTGACCGCCGCCGTGAAGGCAGGGATCGGCCAGTTCAATCTCGAAAGCGAGGAAGAAGGTGTGGAACTGGCGGAGATCGCCGCCGCACTCGGCCTGCGCGCGCCTAGCGCCCTGCGGGTCAATCCGGATGTGGATGCGCGCACGCACGCCAAGATTTCCACTGGCAAGGCGGACAACAAGTTCGGCGTTGCCTATGACCGTGCGGCCGGGATCTATGCTCGTCTCTCGGGGCTGGTCGGGTTGGATATGAAGGGCCTTGCGGTTCATATCGGCAGCCAGATTTCCGATCTCGAACCCTCGCGCCTCGCCTTCATCAAGATGGGCGAGCTGATGGAGGCGATCCGTGCCGAAGGTCATTCGGTGACGCACATGGATCTCGGCGGCGGGCTGGGCGTGCCTTACAAGGCCACCGATTCGCTGCCGACACCGCAGGACTACGGCGCGATGGTCGCATCGGTGGCGAAGGACTGGGGCGTCACCCTGATGTTCGAGCCGGGCCGTGTGATCACCGGGAATTCCGGCGTGCTCGTTACCGAAGTCGTCCGGGTCAAGGAAGGCGCGGTGAATCCCTTTGTCGTGGTTGATGCGGCGATGAACGATCTTGCGCGCCCCGCCATGTACGATGCCTGGCACGACTTCGCGGCAGTGAAGCCCAACGGCAGGACCATGACCGCCAACATCGTCGGACCCATCTGCGAAAGCTCTGATACGTTCGCCATGGGCCGCGAGATCGATGAGGTCGTATCGGGCGATCTGGCGATCTTCCGCACGGCAGGCGCCTATGGTGCGACCATGGCGAACACCTACAACAGCCGTGCGCTGGTGCCCGAAGTGATGGTGGACGGAGACAAGTGGGCGATCGTTGCCGCCCGGATCGAGCCGGAAACGATCCTCGCGGCGGAAACCGTGCCGGAGTGGCTGGCCTGACCCGGAACAGTCCCGCGGGCTTCGACAATCATGGCCTGAACGGATAGGAACGGCGCAGTCCGTCGTTCCTATCGAGGCCGTTCTTCATGATTGAAAGTTTACCGCTGTTCCACCGCCTCACCGGCCAACCGGTGGTGGTGCTGGGAGCGGGCGAAGCGGCGGAAGCCAAGCGCCGGCTGGTGGAACGGGCTGGCGCGCGTCCTGTCGCAAGCCTTGAGGAGGGGATCCTCGAAGGCGCGCGAATAGCCTTTGTCGCGCATGAGGACGAGGCGCTGGCACTGGCCGACGCGGCGCGCGCGCGGGAAGCCGGGCTCCTGGTTAATGTGCCGGATCGGCCCGCACTATGCGATTTCACTGTGCCGTCGATTCTCGATCGGACGCCGGTTCTGCTGGCTATCGGTACGGGCGGGGCTTCGGCAGGGCTGGCGAAGCAGCTCCGCCTGCGGCTGGAGATGCTCTTGCCGCAGACGCTGGGCGCGCTCGCGCAAGGGCTGTTCTCTGCCCGTGCAGCGTTGCGGACGCGTTTTCCCGATGCCGGTGAGCGGCGGCGCGCTCTTGATGCCGCGCTGGGTGAGGGCGGCCCGCTCGATCCGCTGGTGGAGCAGAGCGCAGCGCGTATCGAAGGCTGGCTGGCGAATGCGACCCCTGTCTCGACCGGCATGGTGGAAATCCGGCTGCGAAGCGCGGACCCCGAAGACCTGACCTTGCGCGAGGCCCGGCTCCTGGGATCGGCAGACCGGGTCATGCATGAACTGGCTGTTCCGTCAGCCGTGCTGGAACGCGCCCGCGCCGATGCTGGCCGTTTTCCGATCCCGGCCGATGACGAGGCGGTTGCATCCGCCGAGGGCCTGACGATCGTGCTGCGCGCGGCCTCGTCAGGTTGATTCCCATAAGACATCCAAAGTGCGACACTATTGAGGGTCAATTACGTCGGTTAATTGTATATTTACAATTGCAGGAAATTAATTAAGCCGGAAGGCGGGTGTGCGGCAACCTTGTTATTTACGGCGGATCATCAGTGCCGAAGGGGGATGTTTTGCAGCGAACGGATTCATTGATTTTTGAGTTGCCGCAGATCGATCTTGCCCTGCTTCCCGATCTCGATAGTCCAGTTGCACTTCACGGTACCCTTGCAGATCGTGACCGCCTGCAATGCCTAGATGACAATCGTGCGCTTCTTGTCCCCTGCCTTTACGAACTGCATCCGGGTACGTGATACCGGTCGCATAGAATGCAGCAGGACGCATTTCAGGCGCTTTCCCCAGACGCGCAATGGACCGAGGGGCAACGCGAACTCGCCCAGGCAGTGGCCGATTGGCGGGCCGTGCCCGGCGCCGCACCGACCCTGGCGGCGATGGACCGCTTCGGGCGCGGGGAAAGGTTCGAGGACTGTCAGCCGCTGAGTGCACTGTTCACCGCTGACGGCGTTTCGGCACGGACTTTCGTGGATGATCTCGTTGGCCGGGTACTTTCGGTGCTGCGGCGATATCCCCTGGGGCAATTACCGCTCCGTCACAGCCGCCTGGAGGTGGTTGATACCGTCCTGCTCGCTCATGCCGGGAACGCCACCCTGGGGCTTTCCCTTTACGATGAAAGAGCGCTGCAACTCCAGCCGGCGCCAGAGACCGTCGAATTCGCGGGGCTGGAGACTTGGGCTCTGGTTCTTGCGGGGGAGGGGCAGGCGGAGCGGATCGAACGCATTCCCGTCTCGGATAAACAGGCGGAATTCCACCGGGAAACTGTCCCGCTGCGCGCGGGAACGCGGCTTTACCGGGACGGATCGCGGCAAGCGCATCAGGTCCGTTCCGTGCGCGGCAGTCTCGTCGTGCTGCGCCTCCAGAGGTTCGTGCCGGAAACCGATGCCGTGCGTGAATACGGCCTGGCCGATGGCGCGCTGATACGCCGGGCGGCCGCACGCCTGGAACAGACCCGGCTCGACATGGCGATGGCCGTGCTTGCGGCGCTGGGGCGGCGTGATGCGGTGCCGCTCATGTCGAAAATTGCGCTTGGAGATGGGGCTGCGGAGCTGCGTTGGCAGGCGCTGCGGGCCATCCTTGCGCTCGACACGCGGGCGGGCATGGTGCTGCTGGGCAATGTGGCGGCAAGCGACGACGCTGTGCTGGCGTCGCCGGCCAAAGAGCTGCGTCGGTCGTTGCTCGTCCAGTGGCCGGAACTGGAAAAGGTGGCCCAATGGCGCGGGTAATGGCGATGCGCGATCCGACGGTGGCTTCGCTCGCGGAGTTTGTCGACGCGATCTCGGGCTGGGGTTTCGATCCGCGCGAGGAGGTCAGTCTTTCCCACGCTGCCAACTGGTTGCAGCGGCTCGGTAACGATCGGACGTTCCTGGGCGACCTGCTCGTGGACATGCTGGCCGGCCTTTCGCCGGTTCCCGATGGCGCCGATGCGCTTGCAGGCGTGGGGCCGGAATCGATCATGCTGGTCACGCCGGGACAAGGCAATTTCTTCCTCAATGCACGAATCTGGCCGGCGCCCGGTGATTCCCAGTTCCGTGCCAGCGGGCCGGAGGCTTTCGGCTACGGACAGGCGCACGATCATAACTACGACCTGCTGGCGCTGGGATATTTCGGCCCGGGGTATCTCTCGGATGAGTATGAGTACGATCGCGAAGCCGTATCGTGGCATGTCGGGCAGTCGGTGCAACTACGTCCGCAAGGACCTCTCGTGCTGGAGCAGGGCCGCATCGTCCATTACCGGGCGCAGCGCGACGTTCATGTGCAGCACCCCCCGGCGTCCCTCTCGGTGGCGCTGAACCTCGTGCATACACAGCCTGGGCAGGCGTGGATGGATCACTGCGAGTTCGATATCGAGCGTGGCACCGTTACCCGCCTGCTGGGACATGGGCCGAGCGAGAGTTTCCTGCGCATCGCCGTGGCACTGGGCGGGGAAGAGGCGCTGGACATCGCGAGCCGCTTCGGAAAATCGCACCCGAGCGACCGCATGCGGCTGGTCGCGTGGGATGCCTTGGCGAGCGGGACCACGGATGCCGCGTTGCGCGATGCGGTCTGGAGGGATGCGGAGCAGTGCGGCAGCCGGTGGGTGGCCGCCGAAGCACGAAAACGGAGAAGGGAGCAAGCGGCGCGTCAGTTTACGCCCTAGAAGAGCCCACCCGCCATCGCGTCGATCGCGCCTTGCAGGATGACGGCGGCAGCCGCGGAATCGATGCGGGTGGCGCGCTTGGCCCGGCTCATGTCCTGTTCGATCAGCCCGCGTTCCGCGCCGGAAGTGGACCAGCGTTCGTCCCAGAGCAGGATAGGCAGGCCCAGCGCGGAGAGGTTGCGCGCATAGGCGCGGCTGGACTGGGACCGCGGGCCTTCGGACCCGTCCATGTTGAGGGGCAGGCCGATGACGATGCCCTTGATGGAACGTTCACGGACCAGTTCCATCAGCAGTTCCTTGTCCGCGCCGAACTTGCCCCGTTTGAGCGTCTTGCCGGGCGAAGCGAAGCGCCAGCCTGCATCGCAGAAAGCGGTGCCGATCGTTTGGGTGCCGAGATCGAGCCCCAGCAGCGCGCCGCCGGTTTCGGGCAGGGCATCGCGATAATCCAGCGCGCTCGCGGTGATCACTGTGCCTTCTGCCATTTCGCAACCCGTCCTTCGAAGTCCGCGCGAAGGTTCGCCCAGAACAGGGTCACGTCATAGAGATGGTAGTTGTTTCCGGGAAGAACGTAAGGGCCCATCTCGAGTGCGGGAGGCGGGCCGATGTGGAGAAAGTTGTCGGTACCGCAAGCGGCGGGGACCGTCGCCTTCGCCAGGGTTCCGGTCGCAGTGGCGAAATCGGGTACGAGGGTGCCGAGGTTGGCCGCTGCATCGGCGCTTCCCCCGTCGGTGCCGGTGATCGGATTGGTGCAGAGAAACGGGCTGGCGGCCACGCTCTGCCCATCGAGCCCGGTCCGGCGGGCATAGGCTTTCAGCAGCATCTGCGTATCGGCGGGATCGGCCACCGAAAGCCAGCTCACCACGCAATTGACGTCATCGGCGTTCCGGCAGGCGGGAAGGCCCATCTTCGGCAGGTCATGGGCCAGCGAGACCGGCCACCCTATCACGTAGGCGGCGATGATACGGCGCGCGAGCGGCGTTCCCGCCACCCGGTCGCGCATGAGACGGCGCAGGAGGAAGGCGCCCTGGCTGTGTCCGGCCAGCACGATCGGGCGGTTGCCGGGCACGGCCTTCACGAAAGTGTCGAATGCGGCCAGGACATCCGAATAGGCGAGATCGATGGCCTCGTTCGCCGGCTTCTCCCCGGTGAGGAACGCGCCGATGGCGGCCTGGCGGTAGCGGGGTGCCCATAATTCGCCCGCGGCGTTGAACGGGCTCGCCATGCCTTTCACGAACAGGGCGGCGCGGTCCTGCGAAACCTTGTCAGCGAAGCTGGCGTTCCATGCGCTGCGATCGATCAGGCTGGTGGGATGGACGAAGAACACCGCGACCGGCAGGGGCTTGGCGGGTGGGATCACGCCGGGTGGAAGCCAGTGGGCCGGATCGTTTTCGATCCCCGGCCGGGAAATCCACATGTGCGGATCTCTCCAGGCTTCAGGCCCGAGCTTCTGCTGCGACGCGAAGGTCACGTTCGGCACGAACGCCATTTCCGTGAGCCGATCCGACCACAGGCGCAGGGCCACCAGCGAACCGATCAGCAGTGCGACGATAACGGCGATTGCGTAGAGGAACTTGCGAGCCATGGTTCAGGGTCTTGCCCGCCGTTGCGTGACGGTCAAGCGCCGGTATCCGGAGCGCCACGATCAAGGGTATGCTCTCCATCCTCACCGTTGCGGGCAGCTTCGCGTTCGAGCCAGATCTTTATCATCGCCACCAGCGGATCGGCCAGCGCAAGCCCCAGCAGCCCGAACAGCACCCCCATGATGAGCTGTGCCGCGAGCACCAGGGCAGGAGGCAGGTCCACGGTCTTGCGGGCGATCATCGGTACGATGAGATAGCCGTCGATCAGGTGTATCAGCAGATAGACGAAGATCGTGTAGAGCCCCATCTCGTAGCCGCCCGAAAAGCCGACGAGCACCATGATCATGCCCGAGATCGGGGCGCCGATATTGGGTAGGAAGGCCAGGAGGCCGGTGATGAGGCCAAGCAGCGCCGCCATCGGCACGCCGTAGAATTGCAGCATCGCCCAGGTGAACAGGCCCTCCACGGTCATGCCGATCAGGCGTCCGAACAGCAGGCGGCGCAGGGCCTGGCCCATGACCTTGACCGTCGCCTCGAAATGGTCGCGCCGGTCGATCGGGAGCATCCAGCCCACGCCGCGGCGATAGAGGCGCGGCTCCATGGCGAAGTAGATGCCAAGGACAAGGATCAGGAACAGTGTCGTGAACACGCCGATCAGGCCGCCGACCACGCGTGTCACCTGCCCGATCCCGCCGACTGCTTCCTGCGCCATGCCGCGAAGCTCGGTGACGCGCGGTTGAATCCCGTGCGCATGAAGCCAGTTGAGCCCGTGGCGGAACTGGCTTTCGATGGTGGCCGGAAGTTCGGCTGCCTGAAGTGCGATCTGGCTGCCGGCGAAGCGTGCGACCCAGAGCAGGAACAGCATGGCGAAGAGCAGCACGAGGCCCACGCGCCATCCGCGCGGAATCTTGAGTATCTTGCCCAGCAGGCGGGCGCCGCCGTCGATCAGGGCACCGAACACGATGCCGCCGAAGATCACGAGCAGCGATTGGGAAAGAAAGACAGCCAGCGCCAGCAGGGCGGCCATGCCGATCCAGACGAACGCCCTGCGGGCCTCCGTGCGGATCAGGGGATCGGAAATATCGGTGGGGCCGGCGCGCTCGGCGATGTCGGTCCCCGTTTCGTCTTCCGCCCCCGTTGCCATCATTTCCAGGCCTTGGTCTCGTCCACCGGGGGACGCAGGCTGGAGAACGATCGGCCGGGCCGCAGTGCGCCCCACCAGGTCAGCGGATTCCAGGTCTGGGTTCCGTCGAGCGAGAACGTGACGAATTCCGCTCTTCCGCCAATGTCGGACAGAGGCACCGGCCCGCCCAGGCCACCGCCGGGCTGGCCGAACATGTCGGTTTCGAACGGCGCACGGCTGTCTGCCGAACGGTCGCGGTCATCACCCATCAGGAAGACGTGGCCTTCTGGCACCTTGATCTCCGGATAATCGTCCAGTTCCTGGTCGATGTAGTCGATCACGTCATAACTGGCGCCGTTCGGCAATGTTTCACGATAGGTCGGCATCTCGTAAACTTCGTTGCCGCTCGGCAGGCGGGTGCGGAACTGTTCGAAGCCGTCATAGCAGTGGCCGGGTTCGGCATCGCCCTCGCAGCGCAGCGAATCGTCGGCGGCAAGGCGCACCGGCGGCTCGACTTCGCGCGGAACGAAGCGGCCGTTCAGCCGGATGCGCCCATTGATGACCGCAATCCGATCACCCGGGAGCGCAACCACGCGCTTGATGAGATCGGCCTTGCGATTGCCGGGCACGACGATGACGATGTCGCCGTATTCCGGTGTCTGGCCCAGAATGCGCCGGGTGCTGCGCGGGAGCATGTGGAAGCTGGCCGATGACCAGTTCCAGCCATAGGGATATTTGGAAACGACCAGACGGTCCCCCACCAGCAACCCCGGCATCATCGAGATCGACGGAATGTAGAACGGCTTGGCGATCAGCGAGTGGAACGCGAGCACGCCCACCAGCATCAGCGCCAGTCCGCGAAATTCGTGAAGCCAGTTGACCTTTTCCGTCGCCGGAGGAGCCTTCATGGGGACCTCGCTGGAAGTCGGCGTGGGCTGGTGAATCATGTCCCGGGGATACTCGGCGTCAGGAATGGGGAATCGGGCGTGCTTCGATGATTACGAAGGCCTGCGCCCATGGATGATCGTCGGTGAGCGTGAGGTGAACCACGGCTTCATGACCGGCGGGAATCAGGGAATCAAGCCGCGTCTTCGCCCCGCCGGTGAGAGCCAGGGTGGGCGCGCCGGACGGGGCATTGGCCACTCCGATGTCCTTCATGAACACTCCGGCCTTGAAGCCGGTCCCGACCGCCTTGGAAAACGCTTCCTTCGCCGCGAACCGCTTCGCCAGGGTGCCGGCCTTGGTGAAAGGCCGGCGATTGGCCTTGGTGCGCTCCAGCTCGGTGAAGACGCGGTTCTCGAAACGCTCACCGAACCTGTCGAGCGAGTTCTGGATTCGCTCGATGTTGCACAAGTCCGAGCCGAGGCCGATGATCATGGAATGCCGGGTCCTTTTTACCTGACCTCGTCCATCAGGGCGCGCATCTTGCGCACGCTGGCGTCGAGCCCGCAGAATATCGCCTCGCCGATAAGGTAGTGGCCGATGTTGAGTTCCGCCAGTTGCGGAATCGCGGCAATCGGCTGGACATTCTCGTAAGTAAGGCCGTGCCCGGCATGGGGCTCGATGCCGTTCTTGGCCGCCAGCGCGGCCATATCGGCGATCCGCCTGAGTTCGGTGGCGACGTCGGCGCCGGTGGCATGGGCATATTCGCCGGTGTGGAACTCGACCACCGGCGCGCCAAGCTTCATGGCCGCTTCGATCTGGCGTGCTTCCGGGGCGATGAACAGGCTCACGCGAATGCCGGCGTCCGAGAGGCGCGAGACGATCGGGGCGAGCCTGTTGTGCAGGCCGGCGGCGTCCAGTCCGCCTTCGGTGGTGCGCTCCTCGCGCCGTTCCGGCACGATGCACGCGGCATGAGGGCGATGGCGCAGGGCGATCTCGAGCATCTCGTCGGTTGCCGCCATTTCCAGGTTGATCGGCAACCCGGTTGCAGTCGCCACGCGTTCGAGATCTTCGTCGCGGATGTGGCGGCGATCTTCGCGCAGATGCACGGTGATGCCGTCGCCGCCGGCCTCGGCGACGATCCGGGCGGCGCGCGCCGGATCGGGGTGCTCGCCGCCGCGCGCGTTGCGGATGGTGGCCACATGGTCGATGTTGACGCCGAGGCGAAGCCGCCCCGGATTGAGAACGCTGCTCACCATCGCTTCCCCCTAGAGGCTCAGACCTGTGCCCGGCTGCCGGGCTTGGTTGCGGGCTTGGCGGCCAGTTCGGCCGGAACTTCGTCATCGGCGTAAGTCGGGAAGTTGAGCGCGACGAGCGGGAAGAACGGCACCCCGAGATCGACGGCGCCGGCCGTGCGATCAACCAGCGAGGCTGCCGCAACGACTTCGCCGCCGGCTTCCTCGATCGCCTTGATCGCCTCGCGGCTGGACAGGCCGGTCGTGACCACGTCCTCGACCATCAGCACCTTGTCGCCCGGTTCGAGGGCAAAGCCGCGGCGCAGTTCGAACGTGCCGGTGGGGCGCTCGACGAACATCGCGTCGACCTGAAGCGCGCGGCCCATTTCCTGGCCGATGATGACCCCGCCCATCGCCGGGGAAACGACCTTGGTGATGGACTTGCGAATATCGTGGGGGAGTTTTGCGGCGAGCGCGACGGCGAGTCTCGCGGCGCGGTCGGGGTTCATCAGAACACGGGCGCATTGCAGGTAGTGCGCACTGTGTCGGCCCGAGGAAAGCAGGAAATGCCCCTCAAGCAAAGCCTTGCTGGCGCGGAACTCGGCGAGGACTTCTTCTTCCTGCATCGGGGGGTAATCCTTTGGTGCAATTTGCAATGTTCTGGCACGGCGGCGAGGCCCCGCGCGTCAAAAATCCCCTAGAGGCGCTTGAGACGGGCGGCAAGGCCGCGTATAGCCCCCGGTGAAGGGGGGCACAAAGCCTCCGCAATAGGGGTGCGCGCTTGGGAGGCGACTCACTGCGCGTTCATAAAGAAAACGGAAGCGCTATAACCATGATATTGGGCAAAACCGTTCGTACCTTGGGCGAGGCTGCAAAGGCTCTCGGTATCGTTTCAGCCGGAGTTCTGGCGCTTTTCACCGTTCCGGCGCTTGCGGCGGCAGGTGCTTCCGATGCGGCACCCGCAGCGGTGGCCGGCTATACGCCGATGAAGCCGACGCCGGGTATCGGCATGCCGGTCGAAGGCGGAATCGGTCTCCAGCAACAATTTTCCAAGCTCGGCGAATATGGCGAGTGGATCCATGATGGCGTGCTCATGCCGATCATCACGGCGATCACGCTTTTCGTCCTGCTGCTGCTGGTGATCATCGCGGTGCGCTTCAATCGCCGCGCCAACCCGGTCGCGTCGAAGACGAGCCACAACACGATCCTCGAAGTGGTATGGACCCTGGTTCCGGTGCTGATCCTGATCGGCATCGCGGTTCCCTCGATCGACCTGATCGCCAAGCAGTACAAGCCGGCCCAGAAAGGCGCGCTGACCATCAAGGTCACGGGCAACCAATGGTTCTGGACTTACGGTTACCCCGACAATGGCGACTTCGAAGTCGTCTCGAACATGCTCAACCTTCCCGGTCAGCCGGTCATCAACAACGGCGTGCGCGAAGTGGGTTCCAAGCCCTGGGACGGTCCCTCGCACCTTGAGGTCGACAACCGCATGGTCGTGCCGGTGGGTGAACCGATCCGGCTCCAGATCACTGCAGCCGACGTGATTCACTCGTTTGCGGTGCCCTCGCTGTGGTTCAAGCTCGACGCCGTTCCCGGCCGCATCAACGAGAAGGTGCTCCTGGTCGAGAAGCCCGGGGTCTACTACGGCCAGTGCTCGGAACTGTGCGGCGCCAAGCATGGCTATATGCCGATCGCGGTCGAAGCGCTTCCCCGTGCACAATACGATGCCTGGGTGCTGTCCCACGCCGGCGGCGTGATCGATGGTCAGGCCAAGCCTGCCGCCGCAGTTGCGCCGGCAGCATCCACCGCAGCGGCCCCTGCCGCAGTCGCCACGGCCGAAGCGACGGAGGCAGCCGCCTCCGACGCGACAGCCGCAGCCGAATAAGAGCGAATCGAAGGACAGGGTCCAACCATGGCAACCACCGCTCCAGAGCATTTCCAAGGTCACGTGGATCACCACGGACACGCAGATCACGACCATAAGCCGAGCTTTTTCGCGCGCTGGTTCATGTCCACCAACCACAAGGACATCGGAACGATGTACCTGATCTTCGCGATCATCGCGGGGATCATCGGCGGCGCCTTTTCGGGCATGATGCGCGTCGAACTGGCCGAACCGGGCATCCAGTACCTGGATATCTTCGCCCGCTGGTTCGGCGCGACCAACCCTGACTTCAACTCCACGCTGCATGTCTGGAACGTCCTGATAACGGCCCATGGCCTCATCATGGTGTTCTTCATGGTCATGCCGGCGATGATCGGCGGCTTCGGCAACTGGTTCGTGCCGCTCATGATCGGCGCGCCGGACATGGCCTTCCCGCGCATGAACAACATTTCGTTCTGGCTGACCGTGGCGGGCTTCATCTCGCTGCTGTGCTCGGCCTTCGTGCCTGGCGGCACGGGGCTTGGCGCAGGTACGGGCTGGACCGTCTATGCCCCGCTCTCGACCACCGGCTCGCCCGGACCCGCGGTCGATTTCGGCATCTTCGCGCTGCACCTTTCGGGGGCCGGCTCGATCATGGGCGCGATCAACTTCATCACCACGATCTTCAACATGCGTGCCCCCGGCATGACCATGCACAAGATGCCGCTCTTCGTGTGGTCGATGCTCGTTACCGCGTTCCTGTTGCTGCTCTCGCTGCCGGTTCTGGCCGCTGCGATCACCATGCTGCTGACCGACCGCAACTTCGGCACCACCTTCTTCGATCCTTCGGGCGGCGGCGATCCGGTGCTTTATCAGCACCTGTTCTGGTTCTTCGGCCACCCCGAAGTCTACATCATGATCCTGCCCGGCTTCGGCATCATCTCGCAGATCATCTCGACCTTCTCGAAGAAGCCGGTGTTTGGCTACCTCGGCATGGCCTATGCGATGGTCGCGATCGGTGTCGTCGGCTTCATCGTCTGGGCACACCACATGTACGCCACCGGCATGTCGGTGAACACGAAGATGTACTTCACCGCCGCCACCATGGTCATCGCGGTGCCTACGGGCATCAAGATCTTCTCGTGGATCGCGACGATGTGGGGCGGTTCGGTCGAGTTCAAGAGCCCGATGGTCTGGGCGATCGGCTTTATCTTCCTCTTCACCGTCGGCGGCGTGACCGGCGTGGTGCTGGCGAACGGCGGCGTCGACGACGTGCTGCACGACACCTACTACGTCGTGGCGCATTTCCACTACGTGCTCTCGCTGGGTGCCGTCACTGCGCTCTTCGCCGGGTTCTACTACTGGTTCCCGAAGATGAGCGGCCGGATGCATTCCGAGTTCCTCGCCCACGTCCATTTCTGGATCTTCTTCGTGGGCGTGAACATGATCTTCTTCCCGATGCACTTCCTCGGGCTGCAGGGCATGCCGCGCCGCTATCCGGACTATGCCGAGGCGTACCAGCACTGGAACCACGTCGCGACGATCGGCTACATGGTCATGGCGACCAGCCTCGTGGTCTGGTTCATCAACATCGCCTATGCTTTCCTGGCCGGTCGCAAGGCCGAGGACAGCTATTGGGGTGAAGGTGCGACCACGCTTGAGTGGACGCTGACCAGCCCGCCGCCGTTCCACCAGTTCGAGACGCTCCCCGTGATCGAGGATGCGGCTCACCACTGATCGAGCCGTCGTCGTCCCGGATAGGTCCGGGACGACGACCGGTTCCCAGGCCCTCGCTTTTCGGGCCTTTGCGGGTGTATGGGGCCAAGCACCATGATGACTACGAGTCCCACTACTGCCGCCGCTCCGCTCCCGGCCGACTGGCGCGATCTCTTCGCGCTGACCAAGCCGCGGGTGATGAGCCTGGTCATTTTCACCGGCCTTTGCGGCCTGCTTGCCGCGCCTGAGCGGATCAATCCTGTTCTCGCGTTCACCGCGATTCTGTGCATCGCCATGGGCGCGGGAGGGGCGGCCGCGCTCAACCAATGGTGGGAAGCGGATCTTGACGCCGGGATGAAGCGCACTTCGAAGCGCCCCCTGCCGCAGGGCCGTCTCGACCGCACCACGGCGCGCGATTTCGCGGGCGTGCTCTGCGCCGTCTCGGTATTCCTGATGGGCTTCGCGGTCGGCTGGCTTCCTGCTGCGATCCTTGCGATCTCGATCATCTATTATGCCGTGATCTACACGATCTGGCTGAAGCCGCGCACGCCGCAGAACATCGTGATCGGTGGCGGCGCCGGCGCGTTCCCTCCGTTGATCGGGTGGGTTGCCGCGACCGGACATGTCACGCTGATGCCGGTGCTGCTCTTTGCCATCATATTCTTCTGGACCCCGCCGCATTTCTGGGCGCTCGCGCTGTTCGTCAAAAGCGATTACGCCAAGGTCGGCATCCCGATGATGCCGGTCGTCGCGGGCGAGAAGGCCACGCGCCGCCAGATCCTGCTCTACGCCATCCTCCTGCTGCCGCTTTCGGTGCTGCCATGGTGGATCGGCGGTGCCGGGGCCGTCTACGGGGTTTCCGCGATCGTGCTTTCCACGCTGTTCCTGGCGTTCTCCGTTCGTGTCGGGCTGCGGGAACGCAGCGGACCCGAGGATACGATGAAGCCGGAAAAGCAGCTCTTCGCCTATTCCGTGCTCTACCTCTTCGTGCTGTTCGCGGCGCTGGTGGTGGATCGCTTCATCGTCCTGTGAAAGATCGAAGCATGAACGACATCCCGCAACCAGAACCCGGAACGCCCGATATCCGCACGCCGGAGCAGATTCGGCGGAGCCGGAACCGGGTGCTGGCGCTCAGCCTCGCGGCGTTCGTGGTGCTGGTGTTCTTCATCTCGATCGCGAAGATGGGCTGATGGAGACGGCGATCGCACCTGTCCGCAGCAACCGGCGCGTCGCTTTCATCGCCCTGTCGATGGCGTTGCTGATGCTGGGCCTCGGTTACGCTTCCGTCCCGCTCTACCGCATCTTCTGCCAGGTTACCGGCTACAACGGGACTACGCGCCGTGTGGACGAGACGCAGGCGGCAGCCGTGCAGGTGACGGACAAGACCATGTCGATCCGCTTCGACGCCAATGTCGAACGAGGCATGCCGTGGCAGTTCAAGCCACTCCAGCGCACCGACACCGTGACCATCGGTGAGCGCGATATGGCGCTTTTCTGGGCCAAAAACGATTCCGACAAGGTGATCACCGGCACGGCGAGCTTCAATGTCGAGCCTGAGCAGGCGGCGCGCTACTTCAACAAAATCCAGTGCTTCTGCTTCACCGAGCAGACGCTCCAGCCGGGCGAAGCGGTGAAGATGCCGGTGATCTACTACGTCGATCCGGCGATCCTGAACGATCCCGACAACAAGGACGTGGAGCAGATCACGCTCAGCTACACCTTCCATGTCACCAGCGTCTCCGATGCAAAGACACTGGACCACAGCCAAACGGGCGGTTAAGTCCCGGGGCGGGAAACAAATCACGGGGGGAGCATTACCCCACCGGAAGAATCGAACACCGAAGTTTCGAGAACGGGGAAGAAGGCACCATGGCCGGTACCAAGAATCACGATTACCACATTCTTCCGCCGGACATCGCGCCGCTGGCCACCACCATCGGCGCGCTGACATTCACGACGGGGATGGTCCTGTTCATGCATGACATGGCGGGCGGCAAGTTCGTGCCCTGGCTGGGCCTTGCCATCCTGATCGCCTCGATGTTCATGTGGTTCTCGAAGATCATCAAGGAAGCGCACGCGGGCGACCACACGCCGGTCGTGCAGCTTCACCAGCGCTACGGCATGATCCTGTTCATCGCTTCGGAAGTGATGTTCTTCGTCGGCTGGTTCTGGGCCTTCTTCGATTTTTCGCTGTTTCCCTCGACGCTTTCCGAAGCGGTCGGTGGACAGTGGCCGCCCAAGGCGATCGAGGCGGTCATGGACCCGTTCGACCTGCCCTTGCTGAACACGCTGATCCTGCTCTGCTCGGGCACCACGGTAACCTGGGCGCATCACGCGCTGATCCATGGGGACCGCGAAGGCCTGAAGAAGGGCCTCTGGGCAACCATCCTGCTTGGCGTGCTGTTCTCCTGCATCCAGGCCTATGAATACGTTCACGCGCCGTTCCCCTTCGGCCAGAACACCTATGGCTCGGCGTTCTACATGGCGACGGGCTTCCACGGCTTCCACGTCATCGTCGGCACCATCATGCTGATCGTCTGCCTGAAGCGTGCGTACAACGGCGACTTCACGCCGCGTCAGCACTTCGGTTTCGAAGCTGCTGCGTGGTACTGGCACTTCGTCGACGTGGTGTGGCTGTTCCTTTTCGTCGCCATCTACATCTGGGGCGGCTGGGGTTACCCGACGCATTGATGCTGCCGCCCGATTCGGGCGATGGCGATCCGATCGAAAGGGGCAGTCCGACTTCGCGTCGGCTGCCCCTTTCGGTTTCGGAACACTGATCCGGGGCAGGCCCCGATCCGAGGAAGCACGATGCACCGCATTCCCATTTTTTCGACGCTGGTCGTGCTCGCCGCCGCAGGGCTGATGGTGGGGCTCGGCTTCTGGCAATTGCAGCGCCTTCACGAAAAGGAAGCGCTGCTTTCCAGTTATGCCAGCGCGCAAAGGTTGCCCGGTGAAGTCGAATGGCCGCGCAGCAAGGAAAAGCAGCAGGGCTTCCTGTACCGCCGCGCTCGGCTCGAATGCGCTGTCGTCACCGGCCATTCGAGCATTGCCGGGCGCAATGCCAAGGACGAATCGGGCGCCGCGCAGACGGCCGACTGCACTTTGGCAGACGGAACGAAGGCCTTGGTCGTGCTCGGATGGTCGCGCATGCCGATGGCCGCCGGCGGCTGGGCAGGGGGCGAGGTCCACGGTGTGATCGCACCCGGACCGAGGCTCGTCGCTGCGCCGCCATTGGCGGGGCTGGAGGCGAACGCCATTCCCGATCCCGCCGAGATACCGAACAATCACTTGTCCTACGCCGTGCAGTGGTTCTTTTTCGCGGCGACGGCTCTGGTCATCTACGTTCTTGCATTGGCGAAAGGGCGCCGGCCCTGACCGCAAGGCGGAGCCCGGAATGAAATTTCGCCTCGGCCAGCTTTAGGAATTGTTCTTGCCTAACCTGCACGACAGGCTTTTCATTTCGCGCCCCTGCCGCTAACCGCGCCCGATGGACTATATCAGCACCCGTGGCAGCGCTCCCGCGCTCGATTTCGAAGGCGCGACACTGGCCGGCCTGGCTTCCGACGGCGGTCTTTATGTTCCGCGCGAGTGGCCTCGCTTTTCGGCTGACGAAATCGCGGCCATGGCGGGCCTGCCTTATGCCGAGCTGGCGGCGAAGATCATGTTCCCCTTCGTCGAGGGAAGCCTGACTTACGACCGCCTGCTGGAGCTGACGACCCAGGCTTACGGCCGCTTCGCGCACAAGGCGGTAACGCCGCTCAAGCAGCTGGACGAGCAGCAGTGGGTGCTGGAACTGTTCCACGGGCCGACACTGGCTTTCAAGGACGTGGCGCTGCAGCTGCTGGGCCTGCTGTTCGAGGAATTCCTCGGCCGCTCGGAGCGTAACCTGACCATTGTCGGCGCGACTTCGGGCGACACCGGTTCGGCGGCGATCGACGCGGTGGCCGGACGGGCCAAGGTCGATATCTTCATGATCCACCCGCATGGCCGTGTCTCCGATGTGCAGCGTCGCCAGATGACGACGGTGCTGGCACCGAACGTTCACAACATCGCCATCGACGGCTCTTTCGACGATGCGCAGGCGATGGTGAAGCGCATGTTCAACGATCGCGACGTGACGGGACGCTTCGCGATCGGCGCCGTGAACTCTATCAACTGGGCGCGCCTGATGGCCCAGGTGGTCTATTACTTTGCTGCAGGTCTCCAGCTTGGCGCGCCGCACCGTAAGGTCGCTTTCTCGGTGCCTACCGGCAATTTCGGCGATGTGTTCGCCGGATACGTCGCCGCGCAGATGGGCTTGCCGGTCGAGAAGCTGATCGTTGCCACCAACGTCAACGACATCCTTCACCGTGCGCTGGCCGAAGGCGACTATTCGCAGGGTACTGTCACGCCAACTGCTGCACCCTCGATGGACATCCAGGTTTCGTCCAACTTCGAACGCCTCCTGTTCGATCTGGGCGGCCGCGATGGCGCCGCGCTGGCTGCGCAGATGGCAGGGTTCGAGGCGACCAGGGCCATGAAGCTCACCGAAGCCCAGCGTGAAGGTGCCGCGGCACTGTTCCAGTCTGCCCGCGCCGATGGTGACGAAATGGCGCAGGCTATCCGCTGGGCCTGGGAAAACTGCGGCGAACTGATCGACCCGCACACCGCTTGCGGCCTGTTCGCCGCGCGGTCCGCCGGGATCGACGCTGCCGTTCCCGTCGTAACGCTGGCGACGGCGCATCCCGCCAAGTTCCCGGACGCGGTAGAGCGTGCGACCGGTCAGCGTTCCGGGCTGCCGGCCCGCGTGGGCGACTTGTTCGAGCGCGAGGAAAAGTGCGTCGAACTGCCGGGCGACTACGAGGCGATCGCCGCGTTCGTGGCCGAGCACGCGACCCCGAAGGTCTGACAGAGGGCTCCATGGCAGACATCGCAACCCAGCCGCTGATCCTCGCAGGGGAGGGCTGGGATGACTATGGCCTCGTCGATTCGGGGCACGGACGCAAGCTGGAACGCTACGGCAGCTACCGCTTCGTGCGCCCCGAACCGCAGGCGATGTGGACGCCGCGGCTCGAGAACTGGGATGCGCACGGCGAATTCGTGCCGGGCTCTGACGAGGACGGCGGCGGCCGGTGGCTGTTCGACAAGATGGTTCCGCGTGAAGGCTGGCCGCTTGCCTGGAACGAAGTCGGCTTCACCGCGCAGTGCACGCCGTTTCGCCATCTGGGGTTCTTCCCGGACATGGCCCCGGTGTGGGACTGGATGCGGGACATGCTTGCCGGGCAAGCCGATGCCAGCACGCTGAACCTCTTCGGCTACACCGGCGTCGGCACGCTTGCGTTGTCGGCCCATGGCCCGGTCACGCACGTCGATGCCTCCAAGAAGTCCGTCGCCCAGGCGCGCGAGAATGCAGAGCTGGCCGGGCTGGGAGATCGTCCGGTGCGCTGGCTGATCGACGATGCAGCCAAGTTCACCGCGCGCGAAGTGCGCCGGGGCAAACGCTATGACGGGATCATTCTCGATCCGCCGAAGTTCGGACGCGGCCCTACCGGCGAAACCTGGCGCCTGGAGGAAAACCTTCCCGGCCTGCTTGCCGATTGCCGCCAACTGCTCGACGCGGACAGCAAGTTCCTGTTTCTAACCGTCTATGCCGTGCGCATGTCGTCATTGGCGCTGGCGGGGCTGATGGAGGAACTGTTCCGCGACCTGCCCGGCACGATCGAGCATGGCGACCTCGCCGTGCGCGAAGACGGGGAGGGCCGTCTCCTCCCCACCGCAATCTTCGCGCGCTGGCGAAATAACGGCTAAGGGCCCCCGCCATGCACTCCAATGCCATGACCGATTCGCTCATTCTCGAAGTCGCCGATTTCGAACACGATGTCCTCACCGGCATCTATTCGGAAGAAACCGGCAAGCCGCAGCCGCTGCGCTTCACGATCACCGTGCACATGAAGCCCGCCGATCACTACGCGCCGGACACGCCGCTGACCGCCAGCAAGAACTATATGGACCTCAAGTTCGCAGCCAGCGAAGCGCTGCCGCAGGGTGTCCACTTCAAGCTGATCGAGGCGGTGGCCGATCACGTCTGCGAAACGCTGTTTCTTCAGGACGAGCGGGTTGAGGCGGTAACGGTGAAGATCGTCAAGCTGGCCATCGCAGAAGCCGGCGAGAAGATCGGCATGACGCTTACGCGGCTGCGTCGCTGAATCATGATCCTGCGCGTTGGACCATTGGCGGATGATCCGCTCGATGCCGCCGCGCAGTTTCACGCCGGCGCCCTGGCCGAAGCCCGCTCGATACTGGCAGGGGGCGAGACGTCGCTGGTTCTGGTCTTCACGGCCGCCGGCCATGCCCATCGTGGCTGGCGGCTCGCTGCCGTGCAGGGGCTTGCCCGCGAACATGCGCCGCGCCGCGTCAATGGGCTTGCGGGCGACAGTGCCGAGGCGATAGCCGCCGTGGCCGAGTGGCTGAATCTGGCGCCCGCCGTGACGGGGCAATACCTTTCGCTTGCTGGAAAGGGCGCGGGGGCCTTACTATAACCGTAGCAATGAGAACATGTTCGCCCCTTGTCGACCAGTTCCAGCGCCGCATCACCTATTTGCGGCTCTCGGTGACTGACAGGTGTGACTTGCGCTGCGCCTATTGCATGCCCGAACGCATGACCTTCCTTCCGAAGAAGGATGTTCTCAGTCTTGACGAACTGCACCGCATGGCGCTCGGTTTCATCGGCCGTGGCATTACCCGCCTGCGGCTGACCGGCGGAGAACCGCTTGTCCGGCGGGACATGATCGACCTGGTGCAGGCCCTGGGCCGCAAACTGGGCGATGGGCTGGAGGAATTGACCCTCACGACCAACGGAACCCGGCTGGCCGAATTTGCCGACGATCTGGCCGCCGCCGGGATCCAGCGGATCAATGTCTCGCTGGACACGCTGGACCGAGCGGGCTTCGCCCGGCTGACGCGCCGCGATTCGCTGCCGCAAGTGCTGGAAGGGCTGGCGGCGGCCAAGGCGGCCGGCCTGCGCGTCAAGATCAACACCGTCGCGCTGAAAGGCCTGAACGAGGCCGAGATTCCCGAAATCGTCGCCTGGGCGCATGGGCAGGGTTTCGAATCGACCCTGATCGAGGTCATGCCGCTTGGCGAGGTGGAGGAGGATCGTTTCGATCACTATCTGCCGCTTTCCTCGGTTCGCGAAGATCTGGAACGACGCTGGACGCTGGTACCCAGCCAGCACCGCACGGGCGGACCGGCGCGTTATTTCGACGTGGCGGAAACCGGCGGGCGCATCGGACTGATAACGCCGCTTACCCAGAACTTCTGCGAGGGGTGCAACCGCATCCGCGTGACGGCGACGGGCCAGCTCTACGCCTGCCTCGGTGGTAACGAGCGGGTGGACTTGCGGGCCGCCTTGCGCAGCGAGCATCCCGAGGCTGCGTTGGACGAGGCGCTCGACATGGCCATGAAGATCAAGCCGGCGCGGCACAATTTCGCGATCGATGCGCGCGGAGCGGCACCTGCGCTGGCGCGCCACATGTCGATGACGGGCGGTTGACGATGGCACTGCGTCTCGTGTTCCTGGGCCGTTTGGAGGATGCGGCAGGTGCTGCTTCTCTTGCCGTTCCGTTCTTGCCGACTCTGGCGGAGGTTGTCGGTGCGCTGGAGGCAGGGTTGGCCGATGCCCTGCGGGGTTCTCGGGTAAGGGTTGCCGTGAACGGAGTCGTCCTGAGCGGCGAAGGTCAGCCGGAACTGTGCGAGGGCGACGAGATCGCCTTCCTGCCGCCGGTTTCCGGTGGCTGACATGGCCGGTGATGTCCGCCTCTTGACCGGGGCTTTCGATCCGGCGTCACTGCTGCGGGATTTCACCGCCGCGCGGCCGCAGGCTGGTGGTATCGTCAGTTTTCTCGGGCAGGTTCGCGAGGGAGGCGGCGTGGAAGCGCTCGAACTGCGTCATTATGAACCGCTCACGCTTCCTGCGATGGAAGCGCTGGCGGCGCGTGTACTGGCGCGCTGGACGCTGGACGGGCTGCTCGTGGTTCATCGCAGTGGAACGATGGTGCCGGGAGAACCGATCGTCCTGGTCGCGGCAGCGGCGCGGCATCGCCGCGATGCTTTCGTCGCCGCGGATTTCGCGATGGACCATCTCAAGAGCGAATCATGGTTCTGGAAGCGTGAAAAAGTCGCCGGGGAGTGGCGCTGGATCGAGCCTCGCGAACAGGATATCGAGGATCTGGCCCGCTGGGCCTGACGGCGGGAACGAAATTTCGCGCGGATGCAGCGTACTTCGCCTTTCGTTTGACCCTCGTCAATTTCATCGGGCCCTGCACGGTGCATAGCTGATCCCACAGGGAGATCGTCTCTCAAGGGAGCCAGTGCCATGTCGCAGCGTCTCGATTCGCAGCAACTTCGGGAACTTGCCATCGCCATCGATGCCCCGCAGGTCCGGGCGGCGACGGTCGTCGATCGCGGCTTCGGCCTGCCGACCGGGCTCTATATCGCGACAGTGGCGCTCTACCTGGGGTTCATCGGTGTCATGGCTGCCTCGTTCCTCAATTCGGAACTTGCGATACCGATGGTGATTTTCGCGGGCTTCGTCGTCTTTGCCTTCGGCCTTGCCGGTTACTGGACGCGCATGAAGCCCGACAATCGCACGGCGACGCCGGACTGGGGGCAGTTCCGCGCGCGCGGCATCGAAACTCTGAGCGGAAGGTTGACCGCGGGCGAGGCGACCATTCAGGTCCTCCTGCTTCCCGTGCTGATCCTGGGTTGGGGACTGGCCGTCGCCGTCATCGTCGCCTTCAACTGATCCACCTGTCCGGGCCGGGGGGCTTTCGGACAGGGATCGGGCGCTTCGGAGACCCCTCCCTCGTCAAGAGGGAGGGGTTTTTCCGTTTCAGTTCCTCAGTCGGGCATCGAGGCCCGAGATGATGTCGTTCTGGGCATTCACGAGGCCCTGGACCTGCTGCCGCGCGGTATCGATGGCCCTGGTGCTGGGGGATTCGTCGGTAGGGGCGGCGGTGCGCGCATCGGCATAAAGCGAATCGAGATCCGCGAGAGCGGCAACGGCAGTGTCGCGGCTGGCCTGAAGTGCGGAAACGGCGACTTGGGCCGAAACCCAGGAATCGCTCGTCCGCGCAGCGCGGGCCGCGGCGCTCACCGCCCGTTCGGCGGCGGGGCGCTTCGATGCGAACTGACGGTCTGCATCCTGGGCCGCCGTGACGAGTCCGCTGATTCGCGTGGTGAGATCGGCGCTCGGCGGGGGAAGCTGGACGGGCGGCGGCGCGGGTTCCGCCGGCGCGGGCAAGGCGCTGCGTTCGGCCCCCCGATAGGCCAGCGAGGGATAGCTTCCCGCCGTCGAGCAGGCCGCAAGCCCCAGGGGCAGCGCCAAAGTCAGGCAGAGATGCGGGATCGGCGGCAGAAAACGGACTGGTGTACGGCTCATGGGCATGACATAGCATGGCCATGGCTGATCGCGAGCCTCAATCACGGTTGAATCGCGTTTCGCAGCCGGACCCGGGCCACTCCTTGGTTGACACGAATCGGGTGGTGGACTAACGGCACCCTTCTTTCCGGTACCCCGTGCAAATGGGATGCCGGTGCGTCGCCCGCAAGGCTCCACGGTTCCTTCCTGGACCAGAGCGGCCGGGGCAGAGTTGTTTCGGCCTGTTTAGGGCTCATTGAGATTAGGTAAGGGCACCATGTTCGCAGTTGTGCGCACGGGCGGCAAGCAGTATCGGGTTGCCGCCGGAGACAAGATCGCGGTTGAAAAGCTGGCTGGTGAAGCCGGTGAGACCATCACGCTGGGCGACGTTCTGCTCGCCGGCAACGACGGCGAAGTCGCTGACGCCTCGAAGATCACGGTTTCGGCCGAGATCATCGCACAGGCCAAGAGCGAAAAGGTCGTGGTGTTCAAGAAGCGCCGCCGCCATAACTATCGCCGCAAGAACGGTCACCGCCAGCAGCTTACGCTGCTGCGCATCGTGTCTGTCGCCTGAGCCAAAGATCGGAAGGACTGAACAATGGCACATAAGAAAGCTGGCGGTTCGTCGCGTAACGGTCGCGACTCTGCAGGCCGCCGTCTTGGCGTGAAGAAGTTCGGCGGTCAGGAAGTGATCGGCGGCAACATCATCATTCGTCAGCGCGGTACCCGTGTGTATCCGGGCGTGAACGTCGGCATCGGCAAGGACCACACCCTGTTCGCCACCGCCGAAGGTCGCGTGCGTTTCCACGACGGCAAGCAGGGCCGTAAGTACGTCTCCGTAGACGTCATGGCAGAAGCCGCCGAATAATCGGATGGTCGATAAAAGGGCCATCCTGACGGGATGGCCCCGCCGATTTTCGTGATCGGCTGATCGAGGGAGAGGGGCCTACCCGTCTCCCTCTTTTCGTGTCTCCCTCACAGCACCGCACAATCGTTCGCAAGGCGACCGATCCGTACACTTTCTTACGAATTTGCGCGGATATTTCAGGGCCTTCGCGCGTTGTGCGTAATCGCAATGTCACGCGCTTCTGATACCGATGGCGCGGGGCGGATGAGTGGAGATACACTATGTTCATTCGCAGCGAACGGCTGTTCCTGCGGCCTGGATGGCCCGAGGACTGGGAAGAACTGCTGGCGCTGATCGACGACGAAAAGGTCGTCCGCAATCTCGCCAAGGCGCCCTGGCCTTACACCAGCGAGGATGCACGGCGTTTCCTGGGCACCGATCAGGACATGCTGCTCCCGCGTTTCCTGATCACGGAGCCCAGCGCCCATGGTTCGCGGCTGGTCGGTTGCATCGGCCTGTCCGATCTCGATGGCGAAGTGAATCTCGGCTACTGGATTGCACGCGATCACTGGGGGCAGGGCTTCGCGAGCGAGGCGGTGCGCGCCGTCCTCTCGCTCGCTCGGGCGATCGGGCACAAGCGGATCGTTGCCAGCCATTTCATTGATAACCCGGCATCCGGCCGCGTGCTCGAGAAATCCGGTTTCCACCGGACCGGACGCCTCGTCGAGCGGTTCAGCGAAAGCCGCGGCATGGCCTATCCGGCGCGCGAATATGCGCTGGAGTTCGATTCGCCCAGCGATTGCGATGATGATCGCGGCAATACCGGTCTTGGCGGCGGATCCGGCATCGCGCGTCAGCGCGCCGCATGATCTGTGTCAGCCGCGGCGCCTTGTCGCCGGGGCTGCACCGCCTCCTCATTTCAGTCTTTCCAGCCATATCGGCGCGATAACGCCGGCTTGGTCGCGGCAGAGGCCCGGAGCATAGCAAAAGCCGTGCATTGGGCCGGAGCTTTGTGCATAGTGGCCGCCGCGGAAAAAGAGATAACGGAGAACCGTCACATGTTCGTCCGCACGGAGAGACTGTTTCTGAGGCCCGGCTGGCCGGAAGACTTCGACGAACTGGTCGAAGCCATTTCGGATGAAGCCGTTCAGCGTAATCTGGGTGTTGGCGAAATGCCGCGCTCCAGTCGCGCCATGCGCGAATATCTCGGCAAGCCGCGCGATCCGCGCCTGCCGCATTTCTTCATGTACCTGCGCGCGCCGGATGGCCCTCAACTCGTGGGCGGGATCGGTCTGGGCCGTATCGAGGGCGACATCGAGCTCGGCTACTGGATTGCGCCTTCCCATCGGGGAAAGGGATTTGCCGGAGAAGCGGTTCGCGCCGTGCTGGACCAGGCCCGGACACTGGGCCACCGGCGCATCGTGGCGAGCCACTTTGCCGACAATCCCGCAACCTTGGGCGTGTTGGAGGCATCGGGCTTTGCGGACAGCGGTGAGGACCGCGAGCGGTTCAGTGTTGGTCGGGGAATGCCGGTCAGCGCGCGGATCTACGTGGCCGATCTCGAGCACCGCGCGCCGGTGAATGCGGCGAACGGCGCGGCGATGATGGCCTGATCGCTTTCGGCTTTCAGGGGTGGACGGTCAGACCTGGAGTTCGAGCCACTTCGGCGCGAGCTGGGGGTCGATGTCCTCCACTCGCAGATGATCCACGGCAAAGCCCAGTTCGGGATAGGCCGCGCGGCGACGTTTTTCGTCGGAGCGGGCGAGCGGGACCACGATCAGGCGGCGGTTGACCTTCTGCCGCCAGTTCATGCGCGCGGTATTTTCCTGCCCGACATAGCAGCCCTTGGTGAAGCTTACGCCGTTCAGTTCCACGGCGTTGCATTCCAGCCAGAGCGTTTCGCCGTCACCAAGCTCGGCGCGGCCTTCCGGCACGCCCATGGCAAGCCGGTGTGCACGCCAGGCAAGGTCGGCGCCTTCGGATTCGGAAGGATCGGTGGGGTCGACCGGCGCGATCCAGCGTTCGCCAAGGCCGTGATGCCGGGGGTCGGGCGCGGCGCCGTCGCCGGTGTGGGGGCGCCAGTGGATAGCCAGCGTATCGTCACGAACGATGTCTATGGCGCGGCGCAGGCGGTACATCGACAGTCGCTTGACGAGCGCGTCGGCAGCTTCCGCCTCGCAGTCGATCAGCAGGCCGTTGCCGCCGGGCCAGACGAGGAAGTCGAACAGCACCTTGCCCTGCGGGGAAAGGAGCGCAGCCCAGATGGGCAGCACTTTCGTCACGTCGGCGGTGACGAGGCCTTGCAGGAATTCGGCGACATCTTCGTTCGAATCGGGGCGGGGGGAAAGCCGGATCACGGCGCGGTCGAACAGGCGGCTGGCGGTCATGGCCGATAAGTGGGGCAGCGCCGCGAGCTACGCAAGTGTCCGATTGGGGGAAGCAGGGGCGGTGATCGGCGCGCAGTTCGCGAGACGTTCGCGAATCTCGTCGAGAACCCAGACGGCGGCGGGGCCGGGCGGACTGTCCTTGCGCCACAAAGCGACGAGGGCATAGTCGATAGTCGGCCGTTCGGGCAGGTGGAGTTCGACCAGTTCGCCGCTGGCAAGATCGGCGGAAATCCGGTGGCGCGGCATCGATCCCCAGCCAATTCCCTCCTTGAGCAGGGCATGTTTGGCGCCGAGATCGGCGAGGCGCCAGGACCGGGGGCTGAAGACCGAAAAGTCCCGGCCCTCCGTCAATGGAGAGCGATCGGTCAGCACGAGTTGCAGGTGCTTGCGCGCCTCACCCGGGGCGATCGGGCCGGGCACGGCGAGCGGATGGCCGGGGGCGGCCACCGGCACCATCTCGACAGAACCCACGGTTTCGCGCTGGATTTCGGGAAGATCGAGGATATCGGGCCCGGCGATGGCAAGAGTCGCGCGGCTGTCCAGCACCAGCGCGGCGACGGCGCCCAGCGCTTCCACATGGAGGCGGAGGGGGACGCTCGGGAACATCACCTGAAAGTCGCGCAGCAGCTTTGCCAGCACGTTGCCCGGCACCATGACATCCACCGCCAGCGAGAGTTCGGCTTCCAGTCCCTGCCGCAGGCTGCGCACCTTGGCGAGCAGGGCGTCGACATCGTCGGCGATGGCATGGGCCTCGCTCAGCAAGGCGCGTCCCTGCTCGGTAAGCTTCGGTTTTCGCGAGCCTTCCCGTTCGAACAGGCGGACGTCCAGCTGGGTTTCAAGCTGGGCGATGGCATAGCTCACCACCGAGATCGCGCGGCCCAGCTTGCGGGCCGCGCCGCCGAAGCTGCCTTCCTCGACGACGAGCAGGAAGGTGCGCAAGTGATCGAGGCTGGGCGGCGCAATATCGACCATCGGTAGAAGAAGCCTTCAGTTTAGTTGAACATTTCGATCGATTTTATCCCAATTATCCGGTGGCTCGGCAAGCACTACCTAAAGGGCACAGAACGGCACACAAACTGACCCAGGAGGGCCACATGATCGAAGTTCGTCCCTTCGCCAGCCTCGGCGCCGCCGATCATGGCTGGCTCGATGCCCATCACCATTTTTCCTTCGCCGATTACCACGATCCGGCCCGCACCAACTGGGGGCGCCTGAGGGTCTGGAACGACGATACCATTGGCCCGCGTTCGGGTTTCCCGCCGCACCCGCACCGCGACATGGAAATCATCACTTATGTCCGTACTGGGGCGATCACGCATCAGGACAGTCTCGGCAACAAGGGCCGCACCGGCGCCGGTGACGTCCAGGTGATGAGCGCGGGGACCGGCATCGTCCATTCCGAGTTCAATCTCGAGGACGAGGCGACCACCCTGTTCCAGATCTGGATCCTGCCGGACCAGCGGGGCGAGGCTCCGGGCTGGGGGGCGCGGCCGTTCCCGAAGGACGATCGCACCGGTCGCTTCGTGACTCTCGCCAGCGGCATCGCCGGGGATGAGGACGCGCTGCCGATCCGAGCCGATGCCCGCGTGCTGGGTGCCACCGTCAAGGCGGGCGACACCGTCACTTACGAAACCGGGCGCGGGCGCCATGCCTATCTGGTTTCCGCGAAGGGCCGCATCCTGGTGGGCGATGTCGAAGCGCAGCCGCGCGACGGCGTGGCGATCACCGGGCTCGATACCATCACCGTCACCGCCATCGAGGATGCCGAGCTCGTCCTGGTTGACGCGGCCTGAATCTCCTTTTCTCTCCCAACATTCTCATCAACCAAGGAAATCGACATGACCGGACGTACTGCCCATCCCAAGGTCGAGAAGCTGATCGTCAACCGCTGGTCGCCGCGCGCCTTCGATGGCAGCGAGATTTCGCAGGAAGACCTCGACGTGATCTTCGAGGCTGCCGGCTGGGCGCCTTCGGCCTACAACGTGCAGCCCTGGACCTTCCTCTATGCGAAGAAGGGCGATGCCAACTGGGACCTGCTGCTTTCGCAGCTGATCGAGTTCAACCAGGGCTGGGCCAAGGACGCCTCGGCGCTCGTCTATGTCGTGTCCGATAGCCAGATGCGCTCGGACAAGGGCAATTCGGACAATCACAGCCACAGCTTCGATGCCGGTGCGGCATGGGCGCTGGCGGCGCTCCAGGCGCAGGCGCTGGGCTACCATACGCATGGCATGACCGGGCTGAAGTTCGGCGAGGCCGAGCAGGCGCTTGGCATTCCCGCCGATCACCGCCTTGAAGCGGCCTTCGCCATCGGCCGGATCGGCGACAAGAGCCAGCTTCCCGAATTCCTTCAGGAACGCGAAGTGGCCTCGGGCCGCAAGCCGGTGGCCGAGATCGCCCGGGCCGGCAAGTTCGCCTGAACCCTATAAGCGTCCCGGACACTTCCCCTCCTGTCGCCGGGACGCCCAACGGGCCCGGTCCGCCTTTCCCTCGGGCGGACCGGGCTTTTTCATGTGGCGAAGGTGCTTCAGAACTTCTTCTTCAGGCCCACCATCAGCCGGTTGCTGACCGTGCCGTTGGGAAAGACCTGGGCTTCCAGATGCACATCGGCGCTGGTGGTTTCATCCAGCTTCATCTCCAGCCGGGGCGGACCTTCCGGAATGTCATAGCCTTCGGGGAGCGGGCGTAGCCGCTCCCGCTCCGGGTCTGGCGCGCAGACCACGATCTCTCCCGAGCGCGCTTCGGGGCAGCGCGGGCGCACGGCGCTGAACCGGGCATCCGGCGGGGCGCGCAACTGCCTGAGGTCGAAGGCGTCGATCGTCTGCTCGGCAACGGGGACGGCAGGTGCGGGGTCGATCGCGGGCATGGGTCGCTCCATCGGGAGAGCGCAGGCAAACACGCGATCGTGGCCTATTTGCGGCAGCATGGCGCGGCGAGGATGACGAAGCCCGTCACACACCGGCTTTCCGGTGCCCAAGCACGACTTGCCTCGCCATGGCCGGGCGACTCGTCCATAGGCCGCCCGTTCGCACTGTAATGGAGAGCGGGGCCGGTGGCGGCGGGATTGATGACGATATTGCGCGGCGGCTTGGCGCGCGGCGGGCTGGGGCGCCTCGGCTGGATGCGCGGGGCTTTCGGCGGCATGTTGGGAATCGCCATTGCCGGCGGTGTCACCTGGCTGCTGCAGAGTTCGGAACTGGCGGCGCTGCCGTTCCTCGTCGCGCCGCTCGGCGCCTCGACCGTGCTCGTGTTCTGCGTTCCCGCCAGCCCGCTGGCGCAGCCGTGGTCCGTGATCGGCGGCAATCTCATTTCCGCGATGGTCGGGCTGGCGGTGGGCCACCTGCTGGGCGATCCGTGGCTGGCAGGCGCGGTTGCGGTGGGGCTGGCGATCGCGGCCATGTCGCTCACCCGCAGCCTGCATCCTCCGGGCGGTGCCTGTGCGCTGCTCTATGCGCTGGGGGCCACGGGCAGCCAGGCCTGGGGCATCAGCTATCTCGTTCCGCTGGCGCTCAATGTCGTGATTCTCAGCCAGTTCGGGTGGATCTACAATAACCTCACCGGCCACCCCTGGCCGCACCGCGCGCCGAAAGTGCAGCACAAGGCGCCCGATCCCTATACGCGCGCGGATATCGAGGCGCTGCTGGCCGAGTGGGACGAAGTGCTCGACGTCGAGGTGGACGATCTCGACGCCTTCGTTCAGGCTCTTCTGCAGCGCGGCAGGCGCGCCTGACGGCAGCGGTTCAGGCTGCGGCGACCTTGCGCTTGCGCGAAAGCAGGTCCCAGCAGAACACGGCGATGGCGGTCCAG
Source organism: Novosphingobium sp. TK71 (assembly GCF_055361505.1). Classification (NCBI taxonomy): domain Bacteria; kingdom Pseudomonadati; phylum Pseudomonadota; class Alphaproteobacteria; order Sphingomonadales; family Sphingomonadaceae; genus Novosphingobium; species Novosphingobium sp. TK71. The sequence goes on along the minus strand of NZ_CM143962.1, from coordinate 2,353,932 downwards.
ATGAACAGGAAGCAGTAGACCTGCACCCGCTTGAGCGGCTCGCCGAAGGCGAAGAGGCCGAGCAGGAACACGCCCGTGGGCGTCACGAACTGGATGAAGCCGAGCACCGAGAAATCCAGCCGCCGCGCCGCGCTTGCAAAAAGCAGCAGCGGAACGCCGGTAACGATCCCTGCGCAGGCAAGCAGGATGCTGGTGGTCGGCGCCTGTCCCATGGCGAGCCCGGCCGGGCTTGCCGCCTGCCAGCCCAGCATCCCCAGCGCGGGCACCAGCAGCACCAGCGTTTCCACGGTGAGGCCCGGCAGGGCTTCGACCGGTGCCAGCTTGCGCACGAGGCCGTAGCCCGCGAAGCTCAGCGCGAGGCTGAGGCTGATCCACAGCGTGTCGATCGCGCCCCAGGCCAGCATGGCAACGCCGACCCCGGCCAGGATCACCGCCAGCCACTGCAGCCGCGTCAGCCGCTCGCGCAGGAAGATCGTGCCGGCCAGCACGTTCACCAGCGGATTGATGTAGTAGCCGAGGCTGGCGGCCAGCACGTGGCCTTCGAGCACGGCGATCACGTAGACCAGCCAGTTGGTGCCGATCAGCAGCCCGCTCAGCGCCAGCGCGCCCAGGATGCGCGGATTGCCGAGTGCGGCGCGCAATTGCGGCCCCTGGCGCAGCACCGCGACCATGATGAGGCAGAACGGCAGGGTGAACAGCAGCCTCCAGGCCACGACCTCGAACGGGGCCACCGTATGCAGCGCCGCGAAGTAGAGCGGGAACAGGCACCAGATGAAATAGGCGCCCAATGCCTGCAGGAGTCCGCCCGACTGGCGGCCGGGGTTCTGGGAGACGTGTCGCATGGGAAACCTTCGCTTGGTGGCCGGTCGCGATAAGTGCCGGAATGCCTTGCGGCAAGCGGTTCGTCGCAACACGTCCCTCGCCTCGTCGATATCGCGAATTCTGACAGCCGCGTTGCGCTTCGTTCAGCTTGGGTGCCTTAAAGATGAATGCATACAGCGGATCGAGGCCAACAAGCCCCTCCCGCAATGACGAGGAGATTCGAAATGAACGCATTCTTCAAGGCCGCCGCTCTCGCCGCCGCCTCTGCCAGCCTGGCCACCGCGATGCCCGCTTCGGCCGCGACCAGCTTCGGCCCCGCCAGCTTCCAGGCTCCCGGCGAGCAGACTTACGAACATGGCCGCCAGCGCTACTCGCGCGAGGATTATCGTCGCGGCTACGGCAGCCGGGACCGCTACTACCGCGACAATCGCGGTTATCGCGGGGACACCTGGCGCGGTCGCGACGGTCGCGACTACTGCCGTCGCTCCAATGGCACCACCGGCCTGCTGGTAGGCGGTGCGGCGGGCGCCCTGCTGGGCCGCGAGATCGACAGCCGCGGTGATCGCACCACCGGCACCTTGCTGGGTGCGGTCGGCGGTGCCCTGCTGGGCCGCGAGGTCGACCGTGGCGGCTCGCGCTGCCGCTAAGCCACCCGAATACTGACTGGCTTCCCCCGCGAGGACGGCGACTGGCGGGGGGAGACCTCCCGGGCTCCATTTGGTTGGGGGCGGGTGGGAGAGGGCGTCCGTGGCCTTTGGGCTGCGGGCGCCCTCGACCTGTTCACGCCGCATGGTTTCCGCGCCTTTCCATGGGTTGACAAAGCCGGTGGCGGGCATCCCGAATTGGGACGCGGCCGCGATCGGAGGGCGCGGCCCCTTGTCTTCGCGCCAATTGCCGGGAAGGCTGGACGGCAGATATTCATGCCGCAGTGCCGCTCGCAAGATCCTGGCCCCGGCGGGAAAAGGACGCGACGATGAAGGCCAGACATCCCTCCATGGGCCGCACTTCTCTCCTGCTCGCCGGCATGGGCGCCGCGCTGCTGCTGGCGGGCTGCGATTCGCACGAGAAGAAGCCGGTGGACGAGGCAAGCGATCCCGCGCTGGCGGGCGGGCTGGGGGACCGGATCGTCGTCGATCCCGAGATGACCGGCGGCAGGAACCCGGCACCGGCTGCGAGCGGGAACGGCATCGTTCTGCCCGCCGCCGCCCGCTCTCCCGAGGCTGTCGCCGCTGCGAAGAAGGCCGCGGCCGAAGCGGCCGGCGGCGCGCTGGGCGCGGCCCCGGCACCGCAGAAGGGCTCGGCATCCCCGCTGGCCGAAGGCGCGGCGAGCGCGGCGCGGGTCACGCAGGCCAGCCGCGGCGCGAAGACCGACTGCGCGGGCAAGGTCCGCTATTCCGACAGCTGGGCCACGAAGCTGCCCGCCGCGCTTCCGGTCTATCCCCGCGGCGCGGTGCAGGAAGCGGCCGGAACCGACACGGAAGGCTGCGCCCTGCGGGTGGTCAACTACGGCACCGCCGTCAGCCCCGCAGACGTGATCTCGTTCTATTACGCGATGGCGCAGAAGGGCGGATACAGCGCGGAATACCGGGTCGACGGGGCCGATCACGCGATCGGCGGCCGCAAGGGCGCGCTGGCCTATGTGGTATATGCCCGCAAGCTGGCGAACGGCGTGACGGAAGTGGACCTGGTGACCTCGGGCCAGTGAGGCCCTATTTCAGGCCCACGCCGATCACCGCGCGCGGCTGTTCCATCTCGCCCGAGGCGACCGGATAGGCGCAGTAATCCGCTGCATAATAGCCCGAGGGACGGTGATTGCCCGAAAGGCCGATGCCGCCCATCGGCGCGGCGTGGCTGGGGCCGGTGGTCGTGCGGTTCCAGTTGACGATGCCCGCCCGCACGTTCGCCCAGAAGCGGTTGTAGTCCTGCGGGCTGCCGCCGACGAGCGATGCGGCAAGGCCGAAGCGGGTATTGTTGGCCTCGGCGATCGCCTCGTCGAAATCGTCCACGCGGATCACCTGGAGGATCGGCCCGAACAGTTCCACGTCGGGGCGGTCCTTCATCGCGGTGGTGTCGATGATGGCGGGGCTGAGGAAGGGCAGCGCGTCGTCCGGGCGGACAAGATGCTTGATCGCCTTGCCGCCGTTGCTCAGCAGATAGAGGAAGCTTTCTGTCAGCCCGTCCGCTGCCATGTTGTCGATCATCGGGCCCATGAAGGGCGCCGGTTCGTCGAACGGGGCGCCGACGATGAGCCGGTCGGCCAGTGCCTTCACTTCGGCGATCGCGGCGTCGTAGATCGCGCCCTTCACGATCAGCCGCCGCGCGGCGGTGCAGCGCTGCCCCGCGCCCGCGAAAGCCGACTGCACGATGAGCGCGGCGGCATCGGTCAGCTTGGGGGTGTCCCACAGGACGATCGGGTTGTTGCCGCCCATTTCCAGCGCGACCAGCTTGTCCGGACGGGCGGCGAGGCGGCGGTTGATCGAGATGCCGGTATTGGCCGAGCCGGTGAACAGCACCCCGTCCACCCCGCCATGCGCCACGAAGTCCTGCCCTTCGAGCGGGCCGCCCACCGCAAGCTGCATGACCGAGGCGGAAATCCCGGCGCGGTGGAAGCAGCGCGCCAGCATTTCCCCGGTGGCAGGGGCTTTCTCGCTCGGCTTGAAGATCACCGCGTTGCCCGCGATCAGGGCGGGCACGATGTGGGCATTGGGCAAGTGGGCCGGGAGATTGTACGGCCCCAGCACGACGAGCACGCCGTGCGGCTTGTGGCGGACCGCCATGGTGCCCTGGAGCGCGGAGTCCAGCTTGCGCTGGCTGGTACGCTCGGCATAGGCGCGGATCGAGACTTCGACCTTGGCGATCACGTTCTCGACTTCGGCGCGGGCCTCCCACAGCGGCTTGCCCACTTCGCGGGCGATCGTGACGGCCAGCCGGTCGGCATCCTTGCGCACTTCGTTGGCGAAGCGGCGCAGCAGTTCGATGCGGGTGGCCAGCGGCAGCGCGGCCCAGTTCGGCCAGGCCCGCCGCGCGCGGTCCACCACCTCGTCCACGTTGCAGGGCTTGCCCCGCCAGATTTCCGCGCCGGTAGCCGGTTCGTGGGAAACGATGTCCGCATTGTTCACGGTTTCGGTGGTTTCCTGATCTCTGGTGGCATCCTGCGCCGGCCTCGTGGCTGTACCGCCCATGACTTTGGCTGATCCGTTGGCTTGGGTAACTCGCTGCAGCACATGCTCTTGCACAAGTTCCCTACCGGGAAGCTAACAGGACCTGTAATCCTTTGTCGCTCAGGCGGGGAAGGGGTGGCCGGCGGGGGCGGGCGCCGGGCCGAGCTGGCGGCCCAGCTCCCGGATTTCTTCCACTTTCCCGTAAAGCGCGGACCAGTCGTCATGCTGGTCGATCTCCGCCCAGATGCGTTCCACCTCGTCGATCAGGATGCCGGGCGGGGGCTTGCGCTTCCAGAAGGGATCGTCCGCCGTCGCGGCGGGGCGATAATTGTGCATGAGCTGGCCGAACAGGTCGTTCCCGCCGTCACGCCCGCCGCGATGTCGGAAGAAGAACTGCTCCGGCGCCTCGCCGGTGGCGACCATGGCCTGCTCGGCCGCCTGGATCAGCGCGGCATCGTCCTTCACACCCTGCGGCACCACGCCCAGACGCCAGGCGAACCGGCGGCTCATCGCTTCCTGGTAGAGGGGTGCGAAACGGTCCAGCGCGGCCACCAGCGGGGCGGTTCCCACCAGCAGGCGCAGCGCCATGGCGAGCTGGCCGCAGTTCCACAGCACCGCTTCCGGCTGGCGGCCGAAGGCATAGAGGCCGGTGCGGTCGAAATAGGCGGCGGTGAAGCGCGGGTCCCAATGCGGGAGCCAGCGCCAGGGGCCATAATCGAAACTCTCGCCCGAGATGTTCATGTTGTCGGTATTGAGCACGCCGTGGACGAAGCCCGCGACCATCCAGCTCGCGGCGAGGTCCGCCATGCGCTCCACCACCTGGTGCAGCAGGATCACCGCGGGCTGCTCGCGCCCGGGCGCATCCTCGGGTGGCAGGCCGCCGGGGAAGGTTTCCAGGCAATAGGCGACGAGCGCGGCCATGTGGTCGCGTTCTTCCAGTGCCAGCAGGCGCTGGAAGGTGCCGATGCGGATATGGCCCTGGCTGAGCCGCACCATGACCGCCGAACGGGTGGGCGAGGGTTCGTCGCCGCGCCAGAGTTCCTCGCCGGTCTCGATCACCGAGAAGGTCTTGCTGGTATGGACGCCCAGCGCCTCCAGCATTTCGGTGGCGAGGATTTCGCGCACCGCGCCCTTCAGCGTCAGCCTTCCGTCGCCTTCGCGGCTGTAGGGGGTCTGGCCCGATCCCTTGGTGCCGAGGTCGAGCACGCGGCCGGTTCCGTTTCCGGCCCCGTCGAGCAACTGGGCGAAGAGAAAGCCCCGCCCATCGCCGATGTCGGGATTGTAAACGCGGAACTGGTGGCCGTGATAGCGCAGCGCCAGCGGCTGCGGGAGATTGCCGGGCAGCGGTTCGAAGCGGCCGAAATGCGCGGTCCAGCCGGCATCGTCCAGCCCGTCCAGCCCGACTGCCCGCGCCCACCGGTCATTGCGGAAGCGCAGGGTATGGGCCGGAAACGCCGCGGCGCTCACGGGACTGGCGATCCAGTCGGAAATCGCCTCGATACGCGGGGCAGGACGATAGGCACTTGCTTGCGGTTCGCTTCGCATCAGGCGATAGTGGCGATGCAAGGCCGGTCTAGCAAGGCGGGCGAACAGGAGGTCGCAGCTTCGGCATGACGGGTTATGAGGATCGGTTCTGGTCGAGCCGCGATGGTCTGAAGCTGCATTTTCGCGATTATCCGGGCGAATCCGAAGGAAAACCGCCGATCGTCTGTCTCCACGGCCTTACCCGCAACGCCCGGGACTTCGAGAACGTGGCGCAAGTCCTCTCGCCCCGCTGGCGCGTGATCTGCCCGGACATGCGCGGCCGGGGCGATAGCGAATATGCCCGCGATTCGGCCACTTACAACCCGCTGCAATATGGCGAGGACCTGCTCGCGCTGCTGGAACAGGAAGGGATCGACCGTTTCGTGGCCATCGGCACCTCGCTGGGCGGGTTGATGACGATGGGGCTGGCGACGATGTTTCCCGAACGGATCGTCGCCGCCGTCATCAACGACGTGGGGCCGTTCCTCGAACCTGCCGGGGTGGAGCGGATCAAGGACTATGTCGGGCAGGGCCGCAGCTATCCCACCTGGGTCCATGCCGCGCGCGCGCTGGAGGACAACCAGGGCGAAGCTCATCCCGGCCAGCCGCTGGATTTCTGGATCGGGCGCGCCAAGCGGCTGATGACGCTGTCCAATTCGGGGCGCGTGGTCTTCGATTACGACATGAAGATCGCCGAACCCTTCCTGGGGTACGACGTGGACGACCAGCCCGATCTCTGGCCGGCATGGGAAGCGCTGGCGGGCCGTCCGGTGCTGGTGCTGCGCGGCGACCTGTCCGACCTGCTTTCCGCCGCCACGCTGGAAAAGATGCTGCGCCGCCTGCCGGGGACCGAGGCGGTGACGCTGGAAAACGTCGGCCATGCCCCGACGCTGGACGAGCCGGAGGCGATGGACGCGATCGAGCGGCTGCTCGCCCAGGTTCCCTGAGCCGGACCGGCATCGGCCTTGCGCATTCTCCATCTTCATTCGAGCTTTGCCGCCGGCGGCAAGGAACTGCGCGCGGTGCGGCTGATGAACCTGTTCGGGCCGCGCATCGCCCATGCGGTGGTTTCGGCCCAGCCGGGCGCGCACGGGGCGGCGATCGTGCTCGATCCGGCGCTCGATGTGACATTCCCGGAAGATTTTCCCGGCCTCCAGGGGCGCCCCGCGCCCGCGCGTCTCTGGCGGATCGCCAAGGCGATGGCGGACTTCGATCTCGTGCTGACCTACAACTGGGGGGCGATGGACGCGGTCATGGCGCATGGCCTGTTCAGCGGGCTGCTGGGGCTGCCGCCGCTGGTCCATCACGAGGACGGCTTCAACGAGGACGAGGCGGCAGGGCTCAAGCCCGCGCGCAACCGCTACCGGCGAATCGCGCTGCGGCGGGCCTCGGCGCTGGTGGTCCCCTCGCGGCGGCTGGAGGCGATTGCGCTTTCCGCCTGGCGCCAGCCGCGCGGGCGGGTGCGGCTCATCACCAACGGTATCGATTGCGACGCCTATCTCGACCGTCCGCGGCCCGATGTCCTGCCGGGCATCGTCAAGCAACCGGGCGAGCGCTGGGTCGGCACCCTGGCCGGGCTGCGGCCGGTGAAGAACCTTCCGCGGCTGGTCCGCGCCTTCGCGCCGCTGCCGGAGCCGTGGCGGCTGGTGATTCTCGGCGAGGGGCCGGACCGCGCCGCGATCGAGGCCGAGGCCGCGCGCTGCGGAGTTTCGGGCCGGGTCCACCTGCCGGGCTTCGTGGCCGACCCTTCCCATGCGGTGGGCCTGTTCGACGTTTTCGCGCTGTCTTCCGAGAGCGAGCAGTTCCCGATCTCCGTCGTCGAGGCGATGGCGGCGGCGCTGCCGGTGGCCTCGCCCGCCGTCGGCGATGTCGCGGACATGGTATCGGTGGAAAACCGGGCGCTCGTCACGCCCCCCGGAGACGAGGCGGCGCTGGCCTCCACCCTGCTGCGGCTGGCGGGCGACGAGCGGCTTCGCGCCCGGCTCGGCGCGGCGAACCGGGCACTTGCGCGGGACCGCTACGACGAGGCGGCGATGCTCTCCGCCTACAGCCGCACTTACGGCGAAGCGCTGGGCCGGGAGCGGCTGATTTGACACGCGGACACCATTCAGCAAGGCTTCACCCCGACCGGTGCAGCGATCATCACCGTTGAAAAGCCGTGGCCATTCGCTAAACAGCCCGGCAACCATCCTGATTTCCGCAGAAAGCGCCCGCAAATTGGCTCTGCCTCCTTCCAGCAACACGCCGTCCAACCCGAAGTCCGCCGAGCGAATCGCCGCGCAGCAGGATGTATTCCTGCGCGAGGTCGATGATGCCCTGCGCCAGGACCAGGTGGAGGGCTTCTTCAGCCGCTATGGAAAGCCGGTGCTCGCGGCGGTTGTCCTTGCGCTTCTCGCCTTCGGCGGCTGGCTCTACTGGAGCCACCGCCAGACCCAGCAGCGCGACGCCAATGCCGAGGCCTATGTCCAGGCGCTCGACAGCATGAAGGCGGGCAACCTCGATGCCGCCAAGGGCAAGCTCGAACCGCTTGCGGCGCAGGGTTCGGGCGGCAGCCCGACTTCGGCCAAGCTGCTGCTGGCCGGGATCGCCGCCGAACAGAAGCGCGTGCCGGATGCGGTCAGGCTCTATGGCGAAGTGGCGAACGACGCCAAGGCGCCGCAGCCGCTGCGCGACCTTGCGGCCGTGCGCGGCGTCGCCGTCAATTTCGATGCGATGAAGCCCGAAGACGTCGTGGCCCGACTCAAGCCTTATGCCGCGCCGGGCAATGCCTGGTTCGGCGTTGCCGGCGAAATGGTCGGCATGGCCTACATCAAGATGAACAAGCAGGACCAGGCCGGTCCGCTGTTCGCCGCCATCGCCAAGGACGAGCAGGTCGAAGCCGGCCTGCGCAGCCGCGCCCGCCAGCTCGCCGCCGTGCTCGGCGTCGATGCGATCGAGGATGTCGTCGATGAACGCGGCGAGCCGATCGGCAAGCCTGATGCCAAGACGGGCGCGGTTGCCGCGCCCGCCGGAGAATGATAATGGTTGAGACTAAGCGCATGACGGCATCGGTGTTCAAATCCAGCCGTGCGAAGGTCGTTCCGCTGATCGCGCTGGCGCTCGTCGCCGGCCTTTCCGGGTGCAAGTCGAACAGCAAGGGCCCCAAGACCCCCACCGTGGGTGAACGCGTGCCCATCCTTTCGCGAATCGAAAGCGGTGCGAAGGTCGATCCTTCGCTCGAAGCGGTCTCGGTGATCCTGCCCCCGGCCGAAGCCAATGCCGAATGGGCGCAGGCGGGCGGCAATGCCGGCAAGTCCTACGGCCACCTCGCGCTGGCCGACCATCCGGGCAAGGTCTGGACCGCGCAGATTGCCGGTTCCACCCCCCGCGCCCGTCTGGCCGCAGCGCCTGTCATCGGCGAGGACAAGCTCTTCGTGATGGACACCGCGGGCGTCGTCCACGCCTTCGACGCCAAGACCGGCGCGCACTTGTGGACCAAGGACTTCGCCGTTTCGGGTGACGGTTCGCAGTCGATCTTCGGCGGCGGCGTCAGCTACGATTCGGGCAACCTCTACGTCACCACCGGCCTCGGCGAAGTCGCCGCGCTCAAGGCGGCGGACGGCAGCCAGATCTGGACCAAGAAGCCCGGCGGCCCGCTGCGCGGTTCGCCGACGATCTCGTTCAACTCGGTCTACGTGATCTCGCAGGACAACCAGATCTTCGCGCTCAACGCCGCCGACGGCAATGTGCTGTGGAACGAGTCCGGCTCGCTCTCGCAGGCCGGCGTGTTCGGCGTGGCGGCTCCGGCGGCCGGGCAGGGCACCGTGATCGCGGGTTATTCCTCGGGCGAACTGGTGGCCTACCGTTACGAGAACGGCCGCCAGCTCTGGTCTGACGCACTGGCGCGCACCTCGATCTCGACCGAAGTGGGCAGCCTTACCGACGTCGACGCAGACCCGATCATCGATCGCGGCCGTGTCTACGCGCTGGGCCAGGGCGGCCGCATGGCCGCTTACGAACTCGTCACCGGGCAGCGCATCTGGGAACTCAACCTCGCGGGCATCTCGACCCCGATCGTCGTGGGGGACTGGGTCTTCACGCTGGACGATCATGCCGAGATCCTCGCGATCGCCCGCACCACCGGCAAGGTCCGCTGGCTGACCCAGCTCGCGCGCTACGCCAAGGAAAAGAAGCGCAAGGGTCCGATCTTCTGGGTCGGCCCGGTGCTCGCCGGGAACAAGCTGTGGGTCGCCAATTCGCGCGGCGAAGTCGGCACCGTCGATCCCACGACCGGCAAGCTGACGCCCTTCGTGGAACTGAGCGATGCCGTTTCGCTGGCACCGGTCGTGGCCAACCAGACGCTCTACGTGCTGGACGATTCGGGCCAGATCAGCGCCTATCGTTGAACGGCCCCGCTCATGGGCCCCGTCCATCGGCGGCATCCTGAAAACGGCTCGTGCCTCCCCGGAGGCGCGGGCCGTTTTCGCATCCCGCTGCGTTTCTCACCCCTTAACCAATTGCGGCTAGTCCCTCCGGCATGAGCAGCGCCCCGAATTCCGCGAAAGACCTGCCCCCGAGCGACGTTTCCGCCGGTGTCGGCCTGTCCGGGCTGGCGGCGCTGCTTGCCTGGCTCATGGTCTGTCGCAACTGGGCCGCCATTGCCGAAGCCCTGGCGCTTCCCGGCCCGCACGCGCCGATGAGCGGGCCTTACGCCTCCGTCGCCACGCTTTTCGTGACGGGCACGGCGATGGCGCTCTGGTCCGTGTTCGTGGACAAGGTCCACCGCCGCCCTTCCACCGGAATCGACTGGAACCTGCGCCGCCCGCTCGCCGAAGCGGTGGACGTGTCAGTCACCAAGCTGGCCGGGCTCTGGGCCACCTGGGCGCTGATCGGCGTGTTCTACTGCATCGGCCGCTGGTACTGGGACGGGCAGTACCTCTTCGCGATGGAGGTGATCGGCGCTGCGGCGCTGCCGGTCTTCGTGCTCTCGATCCCCTATGTGCTCTGGCTGGATCGCCGGCTGATCGATCCGCGCGACCAGGCCTGGCACTTCGGCGCCCTGCTGATCGGCCGCGATGCCTGGGACGTCGAGGCGGTGAAGAAGCATGGCCGCGCCTGGGCCATCAAGGCCTTCTTCGGCGCCTTCATGATCTCGATCCTGCCCGGCGGCTTCGCACAGGTCGTCGAGGCGAACTTCGGTGCCATGGTGCACGATCCGGTCCCGCTCGCCTCCACGGTGATCGCGCTGCTGTTCCTGATCGACGTGCAGATCGGCACTGTGGGCTACATCTTCACCTTCCGCCCGCTCGATGCCCATATCCGCAGCGGCAATCCCCTGCTGGCGGGCTGGGTGGCGGCGCTGATGTGCTATCCGCCCTTCGTCTGGGGCACCATGGGCCGTGCCGACGTGCTGGGCTACGAGGTCAATACCCCCGGCTGGTCCTACTGGCTGGCGGGCCACGATGCGCTGCTGTGGCTCTGGGCGGGGTTCATGGTGTTCCTCACCGCGGTCTATGCCTGGGCGACTTTCGCTTTCGGCCTGCGCTTCTCCAACCTCACCTACAGGGGCGTGCTGACCAACGGGCCCTATCGCTTCACCCGGCATCCCGCCTACCTGTCGAAGAACCTGTTCTGGTGGACTTCGACGCTGCCGTTCCTCGTCACCAGCCACGCGCTGACCGACATGGTGCGCAACACCGTGCTGCTGGGGGTGGTGAGCGGCATCTACTACTGGCGCGCGCGGACCGAGGAAGCGCACCTGCTGGCCGAGGACGCGAAGTACCGCGCCTATCATGCTTGGATGGCCAGGAACGCGCCGATCACGCGGACGCTGACGAGGCTGGGCGAAAGGCTGCGGCCGAAAGTGCGTGAGCCGCAGGCGGCGGAATAGGGGAAGGCCCTCGCGGTGGCGCTCGGCGCCGCGAAGAGGGCAGGGGAGCCAGGCCCCCTGCCTTAGCCCTTCGGTTTCCTAGAAGCTCTTCAGTGCGTAGACCTTCGACAGGTCGCCGCCCCATTCGCCGTTGTACAGGTCGAGCAGGCGCTGCGCCGGAACCTTGCCGGTGGCGACGATCTCGGCCAGCGGTTCCAGGTAGCCGGTCTCGTTGTCTCCGCCGGCGTTGAGGCGGTTGCGCGAGGCCAGGCCCGAGCGGGAGATGTTCAGCACTTCGCCCGCGATATCGCGCAGGGTACCGCCGCCGCCGCGGAACGACTGGGGCAGTGGTGCGTCGAGGCCCAGTTTCGGCACCGAATTGCGCAGCCGTTCGCGCCCTTCCATGTCCCAGTCCTTGACCAGGTCCCAGGCGGCGTCGAGCGCGGCCTGATCGTAGAGCAGGCCGACCCAGAAGGCGGGCAGGGCGCAGATACGGCCCCACGGGCCGCCATCAGCACCGCGCATTTCGAGGAACGACTTGAGCCGCACTTCGGGGAAGGCGGTTGAAAGATGGTCCGTCCAGTCCGAGATGCGCGGACGTTCGCCGGGGACCACCGAAAGCTCGCCCTTCAGGAAGTCGCGGAAGGAATGGCCGGCCGCGTCGATGTATTTGCCGTCGCGGAACACGAAGTACATCGGCACGTCGAGCATGTAGTCGACGTAGCGCTCGTAGCCGAAGCCGTCCTCGAACACGAAGGGCAGCATGCCGGTGCGCGCGGGGTCAGTGTCCGACCAGATGTGGCTGCGGTAGGAAAGGAAGCCGTTGGGCTTGCCCTCGGTGAAGGGAGAGGCCGCGAACAGCGCGGTGGCCAGCGGCTGGAGCGCAAGGCTGGTGCGGAACTTCTTCACCATGTCCGCCTCGCTCGAATAGTCGAGGTTGACCTGGATGGTGCAGGTCCGCAGCATCATGTCGAGCCCCATGGAGCCCACGCGCGGCATGTGCCGCAGCATGATGTCGTACCGGCCCTTGGGCATGATCGGAAGCTCTGCGCGGGTCTTGTCGGGCCACATGCCGAGGCCGAGGAACGCCTTGCCGATACGATCGCCGATGGTCTTGACCTGGGCGAGGTGGCGGCCGGTTTCGGCGCATGTCTGGTGCAGGTTTTCGAGGGGCGCGCCCGAAAGTTCGAGCTGGCCCGCCGGTTCGAGGCTGACGGTGCCGTCGCTGCCCTTCATCGCGATGACGTTGCCGCCCTCGATGATGGGTTCCCAGCCGAATTCGGTCAGCGCCATCAGCAGGTCGCGGATTCCGCCTGTTTCGGCATAGGACGGCGCGTGGTGATCGCCCGTGTCGTAGACGAACTTTTCGTGCTCGGTACCGATCCGCCACGCATCGCGCGGCTTTTCGCCCGCGGCCATCGGCGCGGCGAGTTGGTCCAGGCTTTCGATCACCGGATCTTCGCGATCCGAAACCTCACGGGTGCTCATGGGCGCGGAGTTAGTGCGGCCCGCCGCCGGACGCTACAACTTTTTGTACCGAGCGGTTTGTTTCTTTCCGAAACGGCGGTTTCCTGAGGTTTCGCAAGCATGGCGCGCCGGTTCCCGGCTGCCGCTCGCAGCGGGGTATCGGACCGCTTCAAGGCGTGGCCGCAGTGCTTCACCAGTCGCCCGCGGTGGCCATCCACAAGGCGGTGGCGCCGATGCTCGCCGTCTCGCCCCGCAGGATCCGGGGGCCGAGCGTGATCGCCCGCGCCATCGGATGGGCGCGGATGAGAGCACGCTCTTCCTCGTCGAACCCGCCCTCAGGCCCGACCAGCAATGCCGCCGGACCGGCGTGCGCCGCGAACTGCGCGGCCGCCGGGGCGCCGCCGGTCTCGTCTGCGAAGAACAGCGTGCGGCCTTCCGGCCAGTCCCGCAGTAGCGCTTCCAGCTTCAACGGCCCGGCCAGTTCGGGCAGGGCGGTGCGGGCGCACTGCTCGGCCGCCTCGGTCACGATGGTGAGCGCGCGTTCGGGGTTGAGCTTGTCCGCCACGCAGCGGCGCGTGATGACCGGCTGGATGCGCGCCACGCCGAGTTCGGTCGCCTTCTCCATCACGAGGTCGAAATTGGGCTTCTTGAGCAGCGCCGCGCAGAGCCAGAAGTCCGGCACCGCCTCGCGTTCGCGCAAATGGTCGCGCACTTCCAGGATCACGTCGCGCTTGCCGGCGGAGGTGACGGCACAGGCCCATTCGCCGGTTGCATCGTCGCACAGGATCACCGCGTCGCCGGGCGCGACTCGCATGACCTTGGACAGGTAATGCGCCTGCCCGCCATCGATCACGACGCTGCCGTTCGCGGCCAGCGGGCCGGTGACGAAAAGGCGCGGCGCGCTGCGCGGGGGCCATGCGGGGGTGGCGGCCATGGTCTTGTCGAAACTCCTGAAAACGGGGGCCTGCTTGTCGCGCGAAGCGGCTGCGGGCGCAACCGGGCGCGGGCGTGCACATGTGCACTAAGCACGTTCGGCCATGACATTCCGGTTTCGATGGGCTACTCGTCCGGGCGTGAGCGACTCTCTTCTCGTCCCGGATACGCAGCACCGCGGGCTCATTTCTGCCCTGCCGGCCAAGCCGCGCGCCTACGCCATGCTGGCCCGTTTCGATCGACCGATCGGCTGGTGGCTGCTGTTCTGGCCTTGTGCCTGGGGCGTGCTGCTGGCGGGCGGAGAAGCGCGCTGGGGACTGGTCCTCTGGCTCCTGCTCGGCTCCATCGTCATGCGCGGCGCGGGATGCGTGCTGAACGACATCGTCGATGCCGACCTCGATCGCAAGGTGGCCCGCACCGCGACGCGCCCGGTCGCCAGTGGGCAGGTCAGCGTCAAGGCGGCGTGGGTCTGGCTGCTGTCGCTCTGCGCGATCGGTCTCGTGGTCCTGCTGCAATTGCGCTGGCAGGCGCAGCTCGTGGCATTGGGCAGCGTTGCCCTGGTGGCGGCCTATCCTTTCATGAAGCGGATCACCTGGTGGCCGCAGGCATGGCTGGGCATGGTCTTTACCTGGGGCGCCCTGGTCGGCTGGGTGGAGATCCGGGGAGACAATCTCGCGGTGATCGCCGCGCTCTATGCCGGGTCGATCTTCTGGTGCATCGGCTACGATACGATCTACGCGCTTCAGGACCGCGAGGATGACGCCGTTGTCGGCATCCGTTCCTCAGCCCTGCGCCTCGGCAGCCACGTTCGCGGCGGTGTCGCCGGGTTCTACCTTCTGGCGGTAGCGTTCTGGGCGCTGGCCTTCTGGACGCTGCGGCATGACTGGGTGGCGCTGGTCGGCCTGCTGCCGGTGGCTCTGCACCTCGGCTTCCAGGTCGCTACCCTCGATACCGAGGACGGCGAGAATGCGCTCGCGCGGTTCCGCTCCAATCGCGACCTTGGCCTGGTCATGGCGCTGGCCTGCTGGGTGGTCGGCAACGCCGGTATGCTCTGAGCCCGTTCAGGCTTCGGCCGCCTTGCGAACGGCGGCAAGGATGCGCCTGCGGATGAGCCCGCTCACCGGACGGATCAGTAGCCAGTAAGGCCGGAATTTCCGCCGCGATCCTTCGTCCGGGCAGAACACCCGGGTCCGCGTGGTCAGCCAGTGCGTGCCGCCCGCTTCCGGCGCCAGTTCGAAACCGAGCGCCAGCTTCGGGACACCCGCTTCGCCGAAAGCCCGGAAGGCCGCGCCGCCTGCGATCTGGCGCAGGCCGTAGTCGGCCTGCCAGAACTGCCCGACCAGCCCGTAGACGAGTTCGTGCTCGCCGCGCTCCAGCAGGGTGAAGTTCCGCATTCCGAAAGGCTCTGCGCCGCGCCGCCCGGTCAGCCGGGCAGGCACTTCGCGCACGCCGATCATGATGCGGAAGAACGCATCCTCTTCCGGCCTGTAGGCCGCGACGGCATCGAGGATCGTCGCCGCATCGGCCGCGATCCGGCAGGCGTGAACTTCCGAGAACTGGAAGCGGGGCAGGTAGCCGTCGATGAGCGACACGGCCTATTCCGCCGCCAGCAGTTCCTCGGCGCCGACCAGATCGACGCTGACCAGCCGCGAGACGCCCTTTTCCACCATCGTCACACCGAACAGGCGGTGCATGCGGCTCATCGTCACCGCATTGTGAGTGACGATCAGGTAGCGCGTGTCGGTTTCCTGCGTCATCGCTTCGAGCAGGTCGCAGAAACGCTCGATATTGGCGTCGTCCAGCGGGGCGTCGACTTCGTCCAGCACGCAGATCGGCGCGGGATTGGTGAGGAACAGCGCGAAGATCAGGGCCACGGCGGTCAGTGCCTGTTCGCCGCCCGAAAGCAGCGTCAGCGACTGGAGCCGCTTGCCCGGCGGCTGGGCGAAGATTTCGAGACCGGCTTCCAGCGGATCGTCGGAATCGACGAGCGCGAGATGGGCCTGGCCGCCCTGGAACAGCCGCGAGAAGAGGTGACGGAAATGGCCGTCCACGGCTTCGAAAGCCGCACGCAGCCGTTCGCGACCCTCCCGGTTGAGATTGCCGATCGAGCCGCGCAGCCGGTTCACCGCCTCGGCCAGCTCCGCCTTTTCGGTGATGCTGGTGCCAAGCTGGCTTTCCGCCTCCGCAAGTTCGGTTGCGGCCACGAGGTTGACCGGACCGATCCTTTCGCGATCGGCAACGAGGCGTTCCATCGCCGCGATCTCGGCCTGCGCCTCGCCGACGTCGGCCGGGGCGAATTCGAAACGCTCGGGCAGGACGGGCGGCGGGCACTGGAAGCGCTCGCCCGAAACGCGGGTCATCTCGACGCGGCGGGCGTCCTCGTTCTCGGCGCGGGCGGCGGCCCCGGCGCGATGCTCGCGGGCGCTGGCCAGCAGTTCCTGCGTGGCGGCCAGCGCGGCATCGGCCTTGCGGGCGGCGTCCGTCACGAAGGCGACGGCAGCCTCGGCCTTGCCCAGTTCCTCGGCGATGCGATTGCGCACGGCTTCGCCCTGCTCGATCTGCTCCATGAGCGAGGCGGGCTTCGCGGCCACGACGGCACGCTCGCTCTCGATCTCCTCAAGCCGTCCGGCCATCTGGGCGAGGCGGTTGGCGGCATCTCCGGCGCGTGCCTGCCAGTTGCGGATATCGCCGCGCTGCGAGGCGGTGCGTTCCCGCGCGACGGCCAGCCCCTGGTCGTGCGAGGCGAGGGTTGCCGTGGAAATCTGGAGGGTCGCCCGGGCGCTGTCGTTCTTTTCGCGCGCGGCTTCGAGCCCGGCGCGGCCCTTCTCGGGGTCGGGCAGGACGGAGCGCTTGCCTTCGGCGACGGCGATGTCCTGTTCGGCGGCCTGGCGTTGTTCCGCCAGATCGCCCAGCGCACGATCTACCTCGGCGCGGCGGCTTTCCTGGCGGACGCGGGCATCCTCGGCCTGATCGGCGGCGCGCAGGGCGCCGCGTTCGGCATTGGCGGCATCGGCGATCGCGCGTTCGGCGGCGACGAGGGCGGCGGCGTGGGCGGAAAGCTGCTGCTGTACTTCGGCCTGCCGTGCCTCGGCAGCGGCAACGGCCTCTCGCAAAGGCGGAAGCTGGGCGGCAAGCTGTTCGAAGCGGTTTTCCGCCTCCAGCCGGGCCGCTTCGGCCGCACCTTCGCCGCGCGCGACGAAACCGTCCCAGCGGCGCAGCGCACCGGCGCGGGTGACGAGCCATTCGCCGGTGCCGAGTTGGCGGCCATCGTCCTCATCGACGACATGGACGAGGGCAAGGCGCGCCGCGAGTTCCGCGGGGCACCGGGTGACGTGGGCGGCCAGACTGTCCTTCACTGCAGCCGGAGCCTGCGCGCCGGTCCAGAAGCGGCCGTCCGCACTGGCGATTTCGCCGAGCGGGGCCTTGGCATCGCGGCCGAGCACGGCGGCGACGGCCCGTTCGTAGCCGGGGGCGACGCGCAGGGCATCGATCGCGACCGGCAGGCCATGCGCGGCCTTGGCGCCCTTGGCGCGGGCTTCGCGGTCCTTGAGCAGGGCGCCGTGTTCGCGCTCGATCCCGGTCAGGTCGGCGCGGGCGCCGGCCAGCGTCGATGCGGCGGCATCGCGTTCGGCCTGAAGCGCGGTCTTGCGGGCCTGCTGCGCGTCCAGTCCCTCGCGCGCGGCGGCAAGGGCGGCGGTGGCGGCTTCGGCCCGGGTCCGCGCATCGGTGACGGCGGCCGCGAGATCGCCCGCCGCGTCAAGCGCCTCGACTTGCGCGGCAAGGCGCGCGGCTTCGGCGGCGAGCCGGTCCAGCCGGCTGCGTGCCTGCGAGAGTTCGGCTTCGGCGATGCGCCATTCGGCCTCTACCCCGGCCTGCGCGGCGGTGGCCTGGGCGAGATCGAGTTCGGCGGCGCGAGCCGCGCGGTCTGCGCCTTCGAGGGCATTGGCGAGGCGCGGGCGCTGCGCTTCGTCGATTTCGAGCTGGCGGGCGCCATCGGCCAGTTCGCGCTCGAGCCGGGCAAGCGCTTCCGCGGCGTCGCGGGTCATGCGGTCGGCGTCGCCGCGATCCTCGTCGAGCCGGTTCTTCTGGCGATCGAGGTCCCGTAGGCGCTGTTCGGCGGCTTCGAGCTGGCTGGTCAATGTGGCCATGCGGTGGCCCTGCGCGCTGGCGTCGTCGCGGCGGTCGGCCAGTTCGTCACGCGCTTCGACGAGCGCTTCGGCGGCCTTGGCCTGCGCATCCTGCGCCTGTCTGGCGGCATCCTGTGCGGCGGTGACCCGCGCTTCGGCGCCTTCGGATTCCTTGCGTGCAGCCTCGGCGGCCTGCGCGGCGTCGCGCCAGCGGGCGAAGACCAGGCGGGCTTCGGCCAGGCGGATCTGGTCCGACAGGGCCTTGTAACGCTCTGCCGCCTTGGCCTGTCGGCGCAGGCCGGCGACCTGCTTGTCGAGCCCGGCCATGAGGTCTTCGAGGCGCGAGAGATTGGCCTCGGTGGCGCGCAGCTTCTGTTCGGCGTCCTTGCGGCGGACGTGCAGGCCGGCGATGCCCGCCGCTTCTTCCAGCATGGCGCGGCGTTCGGCGGGCTTGGCGGCGATGACGGCGGCAATGCGGCCCTGGCTGACGAGCGCCGGACTGTGCGCGCCGGTGGCGGCATCGGCGAAGACCAGCGACACGTCCTTGGCGCGCACGTCGCGGCCGTTGATGCGATAGGCGCTGCCGGCGCCGCGCTCGATGCGGCGGACCACTTCGAGTTCCTCGCGCGTGCCGTTGGCGTCCGGCGCGGTTTCGGCCTGCAGCACCACTTCGGCGAAGGCGCGGGGCGGGCGGGTGGCGGTGCCCGCGAAGATCACGTCCTCCATGCCGCCGCCGCGCATCGACTTGGCCGAGCTTTCGCCCATGACCCAGCGGATCGCTTCGAGGAGGTTGGACTTGCCGCAGCCGTTCGGGCCGACCACGCCGGTCAGCCCGGGCTCGATGCGCAGTTCCGCCGGTTCAACGAAGCTCTTGAAACCGCTGAGCTTGAGCCGTCTTATGCGCATCTTGCTTCGATCAGTTCACGAAAGGCGGCGCGCGTCAGCGCGCGCCGGCTTCCTGCAGCTTGGCTTCGAGTTCTTCCCAGCCCATCGAACCCACGGTGTTGCCGTTGATGATGAACGTGGGGGTGCCGGTGACGTTGAACTCGGTGGTGGCTTTCTGGGTCTGGTCGGCGAAGGCCTTG
This sequence comes from Novosphingobium sp. TK71, assembly GCF_055361505.1. NCBI lineage: Bacteria > Pseudomonadati > Pseudomonadota > Alphaproteobacteria > Sphingomonadales > Sphingomonadaceae > Novosphingobium > Novosphingobium sp. TK71. The sequence continues at coordinate 2,334,965 of NZ_CM143962.1, read as the reverse complement.
GCCTTGGCGGTATCGGCGAGGCAGGCCTTGCCCTGATCGCGCGAAATCCCGCGCGAGGCGAAGAATTCGGTCATGCCGCCCACTTCGGCGATGGCGGCCATCTGCTGGTCCTTGGGCAGGTCCTGTATCTGCTTCATCCGCGCGTCTCCGGCGGACTGCAGGTTCTGGAACATGTTCGGCTGCCAGGCCCAGAACTGCTCGCTGAGCGGCAGGACCGCCTCGGTTGCGCCGCAAGTGGCGAGCAGCGAGGCCGGAATGTCGAAGACGTTGAGCATGAAGTAGCGCAGTTCGTAGCTTACGCGGCCGCTGGCGACGTAATCGTCACGCAGCTTGTCGAAGCCCTTCTGCGCGAATTCCGCGCAGTGCGAGCACGAGAGCGCGCCATACTCGACGAGCTTGATCGGTGCGTCCGGGTTGCCGATGCGGTAGCCGCCTTCCGACGTCTTGACCACGTCCTCCGCCCAGGTCTTGCCGGCGGGTGCGGCGACCTTGGGCAGCGGCTGGGCCGACTTGGGGGCTTCTCCGGCGCCTTCGTCCTTCTTGCCGCAGGACGCGAGGCCCAGTGCGAGCGGTGCGGCGATCATTCCGAGGGCGAGGGAGCGCATGGTGATGCGGATCATGTCAGCGAATCCTTGTGAGAGGACGGGGAAACTAGCCCAAGGCTTGGGCGGATAACAGCGGGAGAGGGCGGAAAGACGGGCGCTTTCCCACAGGAATCCGCCCGTTTTCCGTGCTTTCGGCGAGATGATGGGCCGGTGCCTCGAAGCGGGCGCCCGAAATCGGGCTGCCCGCGCGCGCACCGTCAGATCGAGCCCTTGCGGCGGGCGGCCATCCTGTCGGTGATCTCCTTGGAGAGGCCCGCCCAGTCGTGCGTGTCGAGCAGCTTGCCGTCGAGGATGAAGCTGGGCGTGCTGTTGACGCCGCTCTTGGCCACGGTGGCCTGCTGCTGCTTGATCGTGTCGAACACGGCCTCGTTCGCGAAGCAGGCGTCGGCCTGGGTGCGGCTCATGCCCCATGCCGCGACCTTGGAATAGAAGTCCAGGTCGCTGGCGATCGCCTTCATGCGATCGGGCAGCGCGCCCTGGTACCAGCGCTTTTCCTGTTCCTCGCTCATCTTTTCGAGCTTGCCCATCCAGCTGTCCTGGCTGGCGAGGAAGGCATTGTGCCGCACGAAGAAGCGCTTGGGATCGCCGCAGGTCGTCAGCATCGAGATGGTGAGGTCGATCGGGTTGCGCAGCAGGGTGGTGACGGTGACGCCGATCTGGCCCTTGGGCACCATGGTCAGCCGCAGCGTAGGATCGGCCTCGCGGTTGAAGTGCGCGCAGTGCGGGCAGGTGTAGCTCACGAATTCGGTAAGCTGCATCTGGGCCTTCGGGTTGCCGTACATATGGCTGCCGTCGGGCGTGACGACGATCTGGTTGGCCCAGTTGGAGGCGGGGTTGGAACTGGGCGCCAGCGGCTTGCGGACGGGCGTGGAAGCAGGCTTGGCGGCTGCAACGCTCAGCAGGGCGCAGGCGGCAAGGGCGGCAAGACGCAACGTGGACTTCATCACTGCTTTTCCTGATTTTCCGTTTGGGCATCTTCCTGGGCACCGAGGCTGCGGGCCAGGGATTCGAGCACCGCGCGAAGCTCGGGATCGCCGATGTCACGCAGCGATTCGCCCAGTTCGTAGGGTACGGGTTTCAGCGAGGGCGGGGGCGCCTTCGGCCGGGTGGCGGGCGGCGGCTTGACCTCGCCTTGCCGGATTTTCACCTTTGCCACGGCCATGTAGCCGAAGAAGCGGTTCACCCGGTCCATGATCTCGGGCACGACGTGCTGGATCATCGGGGCATGGGCGGGCAGGACCACCAGCTGGAGAATGCCGTCGCACTTCTCGCCCGGAGGGAAGCGGATCGATTCGGGCGAGCAGACGCGCGCATGGCGCAGCCCGACGATATCGGGCCAGCGCGTCACCACGCTGGACTGGATGAAGCCGAACCGGCGGAACGCCGTGCGGCCCACTTCGGGCATGAGGTCGGAAATAGCGCGGGCTCCGCCGCCGCGCGGGCGTTCGTAGAGCCGGGGGGAGGCGGGTTTGGGCTTGGTCTTGGCCGCGGTTTTCGGGCCGGCTTTGGTTCCGGCCCGGGCGCCGCGCTTCGGCATGGCTTCAGGCGCGGACTTGGCGCCCATGGGCGACGCAGTTTCGCCCTTGTCCGATCCTTTGAACTGATCCCGTTCCATTGTGGCCGCTCCAATGCCATAGGGCGCTGATGGACGCCAGCCGCGATACGATCTCCCGCAAGGTTCTCGACTGGTACGATGCCCATGCCCGTGCCTTGCCGTGGCGCGCCCCTCCCGGCACGGCGGCCCCCGATCCCTACCGCGTCTGGCTGTCCGAGGTCATGCTGCAGCAGACCACGGTGGCGGCGGTGAAGGACTATTTCGCCAGGTTCACGAATCGCTGGCCCACCGTCATGGACCTGGCCGCCGCATCGGACGAGGACGTCATGGCGGCGTGGGCGGGGCTCGGCTATTATGCCCGCGCCCGCAACCTGCTGGCCTGCGCCCGCGAAGTCGCCGCGCGGGGCGGGGTGTTTCCCGATACCGAGGAGGGCCTGCGCGCCCTGCCGGGACTGGGGGCCTATACCGCCGCCGCCGTCGCCGCGATCGCTTTCGGGCGGCGGGCCGTGGTGGTGGATGCCAATGTCGAGCGGGTGGTCACGCGGCTCTTCGCGGTCACAGCGCCCTTGCCGGGATCGCGGCCGGAAATTCGCGCGCTTGCCGATACGATCACCCCGCAGGACCGCGCCGGAGACTTTGCGCAGGCGCTGATGGACATGGGCGCCACGGTCTGCACCTCGCGCAGCCCCCGCTGCCTGCTTTGCCCGCTGTCCTCGCCCTGCCGCGCGAGGGCCGAGGGCGAGCCGGAACACTATCCGGTCAAGGCGCCGAAGAAGGCCAGGCCTGCCCGCAAGGGCCGCGCCTTCTGGATCGAGCGGGACGGGAAGGTCTGGCTGGTGCGCCGCGGGGACAAGGGAATGCTGGGCGGAATGCGCGCCCTGCCGGACGACGGCTGGTCCGCGCGGGCGGACGGGCATGGAGAGGCGCCCTTGCCCGGATCGTGGGAAAGCGCGGGCCGGGTCGGGCATGTCTTCACGCATTTTTCGCTCGAACTCTCGCTTTCGGTTCATTGCGGCGCGGCTTCGGCCGATCCGCCGGGGGCGGGCGAATGGTGGCCGGTTGACCGGCTGGACGATGCGGGCCTGCCCACGCTCTTCGCCAAGGCCGCCGCACTGGCGCGGGCGCCCGTCGCATGAGCGCGGAACGCCGGCGACTGGAGGCGCGGATCGACCGTCGTTCGCTGCTGCACATGGCGGGACTTGCCGGGATCGGCGCGGCGCTCATGCCGCATCTCGCCTGGGCTGCCGAGCAGGACGAGAACCTGCCCCGCGTGCGCGCGCTGGTGGAACGGTGGATCGGCTCGGGCCTGCTGCCGGGCATGGTCGCCTCGCTCGGCCAGCCGGGGCGGGAGCCCGAATTCGTCACGCGCGGCGCGCAAGGGTTCAACGATTCCGCGCCGATCACCGCCGACAGCCTGTTCCGCATCTATTCGATGACCAAGCCCGTCACCGGGATCATGGCGATGGACCTGATCGCGCAGGGCAGGCTCGGGCTGGACCAGCCGCTGCACGAAATCCTGCCCCGTTTCGCGCAGATGAAAGTGCAGGACCGTTACGACGGTTCGCTCGCCGCGCTCCATCCGGCGCCGCGCGCCATCACGATCCGGCACCTGCTCACGCATACCTCGGGCCTGGGCTATTCGATCGTGCAGACCGGGCCGGTCCGCGAATTGATGCAGGCGAAGGGGCTTGCCGCCGGACAAGTGAGCCGCTTCAAGGTGCCCGGCTTCACCGATGCTGCGCCCGCACCCAGCCTTGCCGCGTTCGCCGACCGCCTTGCCGAGGTGCCGCTGGTCTACGATCCCGCCACGCACTGGAGCTATTCGCTCGGGCTGGACCTGATGGGCCGGGTGATCGAGGTCGTCACCGGGCGGCCCTTCGACGCCTATCTGCGCGAGGCCCTGTTCGAACCGGCGGGGATGGCCAGCACCGCGTTCCAGGTGCCGAAAACAGAGACGAAGCGCCTCACCACCAATTACGCGGCGCTCGGCAAGGTGCTGGTGCCGATCGACGAGCCGGGCAACTCGGTGTTCCTCGATACACCGGCGTTTCCCTTCGGCGGTTCCGGCCTCGTCAGTACGCCGCGCGACTATGACCGGTTTCTGCGCCTGCTTGCCCAGCGCGGCACGATCGACGGCAGGCGGGTGCTGGCCGAAAGCGCGGTGGAGACCGGCACCGCCGACCTGCTGCCCCCCGGCGTCGCGTTTTCCGCCATGCTTCCGGCTGGCAGCGGCTTCGGCGCGGGCGGGCGCGTGGGCAAGGGCGCGGAGAACGGGCTGTTCGGCTGGGCCGGCGCGGCAGGGACGGTGGGCATGGTGGACATGATCCGGGGCCTGCGCTCGCAGCTGTTCGTGCAGTTCATGCCGCCAAACGCCTTCGATCTCATTCCCCAGTTCCAGACCGCGCTGAAGGCCGATGTCATGGCCCTGCTCGCGCATCTCCCGGAGACCCGTTCTTGAACAAGCCCATCGCTTTTGCCGGTTCGCACCTCGACCGCGCCGATCATATCCGCAACGATCCCGATGCCCTCTTCGCGCTCCAGTCCGCCGAGGCGCGGCTGATGCGGATGGAGGGGCTCGACGCGGTGCTGGCCGAGGACGGTTCGCTGGTCTGGGGCACGCTCGCCGATGCAGAGCCGGGCAGCGAGATGATCTTCCTCGGGCTGGACGGTTCGGTGCCCTGTTTCGCCGAAGTGCCGGTAGTGGTTCCGCCCGGCGGACCGCTCGCCACCCCGGTGAACTGGCATGCCATGGCCGTGCTCGATCCGGGCGAACTGGCGGCCTATGGCGGCGCGCGCTCGCTGGTGAGCTGGCACAGCCGCCACCGCCATTGCGCGGTCTGCGGCCATCCCACCGTGCTTGCCAAGGGCGGCTGGCAGCGCAGTTGCACCAATCTCGATTGCCAGGCCGAACACTTCCCGCGTGTCGATCCGGTCACGATCATGCTGGTGGAGCATGAGGGGCGCGCCCTGCTGGGCCGCCAGCCGCGCTTCCCGGCGGGGCGTTATTCGACCTTGGCGGGTTTCGTGGAGCCGGGCGAATCCATCGAGGAAGCCGTGGCCCGCGAAATCCATGAGGAAGCCGGCGTGCGCGTGCGCGACGTGACTTATGTCGCCAGCCAGCCGTGGCCGTTCCCATCCTCGCTGATGATCGGCTGCCATGCCTTCGCCGATGACGATGCGATCACCATCGACGCCACCGAACTGGAGGATGTCCGCTGGTTCGCGCGCGAAGAGGTGGCGGAGGCGCTGGAAGCGGTGGGGCGCGGCGAAAGCGGCAAGGCGTTTGGCGCACCGCCTGCCCATGCGGTGGCGCACGTGCTGATGCGCTGGTGGCTCGATCGCGGCTGAAGAACCTAGGGTCAGGACCCATTAATCACGCCTGCGAGCCATTCCGGTGTCCCGGAGGGATTTGATCAAAATGGCCCGGTGCAGCGTCAGAAAGTCTTGAAATATAGACATATTACTACGCCTTCCTTCCTCGCTCTGAGCCATTTTGATTCAAACCTCGCAGGCGTGATTAATGGGTCCTGACCCTTAGTCCGCCAGCGTGATCGAGATGCGCCGGTTGCGCGGGTCATGCGGATCGGCGGGGATCAGCAGTTCGGTATCGGCCACGCCTTCGATCCGCCTGAACCGGGCGGGTTCCACGCCGTCGCGGATCAGTTGCTGGCGGGTCGCTTCGGCGCGCCCAGCTGAAAGCGACCAGTTGTTGCCGGGAATTCCCTGCTTGTAGGGCAGGGCATCGGTGTGGCCCCGGATCGTCAGCGGGCCGCCGCCTCCACCTGCTTCGGTGCCGATCGCCTGCGAGATTGCCGAGAGCAGTTCGACGGCCTGCGGGGTGAGGATCGTGGTACCGAGCCGGAACATCGAGAAATTGGCATCGTCCACCATGTCGATCCGTACGCCCTGCGTCGTGTCCACCATGCGGACCTGCCTGGCGAGGCGGCGCAGGCGCTCGGTGGAGGCGAGCTTCTTTTGCAGCGCCTCCTTGGCGCGCGAGCTGCGCTTGATCTTGCTGCCGCCCTCCTTCGGCCCGCCGGTAGCATCGCGCGGGATGGTGAGGGTCTTGGTGCCGGTCTGCCCGGCCTTGAAGGGGTAATTGTCCACCTGGGTCAGCGAAGCGCCGCCGAGCACGCCCTGGCCCGATCCGGCGCTGCCCTGCTTGGTCTTGACCAGCGTGGGGGTGAAATAGTCGGCAATGCCGCGCCGCTGCTTCTCGGTGGTGGCGCCCAGTATCCACAGAAGCAGGAAGAAGGCCATCATGGCGGTCACGAAGTCGGCATAGGCGACTTTCCAGGCACCGCCATGATGCCCGGCGGCGACCATGGTGATCTTCTTGACGATGATCGGCCGGGGCGGTTCGGGCTTCTTCCTGATTGCCATGTCAGCGGCCTCTCATCGCGTCGAGCAGTTCGGAAAGGCCGGGGCGGAAGGCGTGGCCAAGGCCGGATCGCGCCGATTCCACCACCAGCGGCTGCGGCCAGCCGTGCAGGCTGGCGATGATGACCTGCTTCACCGCCTGGAAGATCTGCTCGTCCTGCTCCAGCACCTGCTTGAGCCGCCCCGCCAGCGGGGAGACGATGCCATAGGCCAGAAGCACGCCCATGAACGTGCCGACCAGCGCCGAGCCGATCATCGCGCCCAGGATCGAGGGCGGCTTGTCGATCGAGCCCATGGTCTTCACCACGCCCAGAACGGCAGCGACGATACCGAGCGCGGGCAGCGCATCGGCAAGGCCCTGGAGGGCGTGCTGCGGTTCGTGGATCTCGTGGAAATGCGTCTTCATCGCATTGTCCATCACGTCTTCCACCGCGTGGACTTCCAGCGTGCCGGAAGAGACGACGATCAGGGTCAGGGTGTCGCAGATCAGGTGAATGAGCGGCTTGTTCGCCAGCAGGCGCGGGAATTCGGCGAACAGCGGGGAAACCTCGGGCTCGTTCACATGGCTTTCCAGCGCCACCGGTCCTTCCGAGCGCAGGATCTTCATCAACCGCGTGGTCAGGATGATGGCGTCGATATGATCCTGCCGGTTGTGGCGGGGCCCCTTGAAGACCTTGCCGAGGCCGCTGCCCAGCGCCTTGATCTCGTGCATCGAGTTGCCGGTGACGATCGCGCCCACGGCGGCGCCGCCGATGATGAGCATTTCGTGCGGGATCGCTTCCAGCACCGGGCCCAGCGCGCCGCCGGTGATCGCAAAGCCGCCGAAAACCATCACCAGCAGAATGACGACGCCGATGATTACGAACATGAAGGAAGTCCCCTGTCAGGCGGTGCCCGGCCTGCCCCCGCAGACCGGATGCGGAAGGCGGCTCAGGTCAGCTGGTCGAACAGGTTGAGCGAGGCGAGCCGGGAGAAGCTGGCCTGGCTGGCCTCCAGCACGGTCATGGTTTCCTGAAGCTGGGCGAGCGTGGTGGCGAGATCGGTGCTGCCGAGGTCCGCTTCTTCCGAGGAACGCAGTTCGGACAGGTTGACGCGGCGGTCGTCGGTCACCTCGATCCAGGCGAGGCGGGTGCCGATCACGGTCTGGCCGGTGGTCAGCGTGTCGAGCCCGGTCTTGAGGTCGGCCAGTGCATTGCCCGCCGCGCCTGCCGGATCGGCCGAGGCGCCCTGAAGCGCGGCCGCCAGGTTCTTCACCACCGCCATGAGATCGGTCGCGCTGCCGCCTGCGGCGTTGAACGAGAGGAAGGCGGGACCGGTGATCGAGCGGGTCACGCTCTGCCCCGCACCCAGCGGCAGTTCGGCGGAACTTGCGGTGCCGACGTAGACGGCATTGCCGGAGGCATCGAGCGCATAGGCATCACCCGCGCTTTCGCCGCCGAACAGGGCATGGCCGCTCGAATCCCGCGCATTGGCAAGGGCGACGAGGTTGCTGAAGATCTGGTCCAGCTCCTGCCCGATCGAGGCGCGCTGCGTATCGGGCAGGGTGGCGCTGGCCGCCTGCGTGGCGAGTTCCTGCGCGCGGATCAGCGCATCGGCCATGTCGGACATGGCGGCATCGGCAAGCGACAGGTCGGCGTTGGCGCGGTTGGCGTTGGTCTGGTCAATCCCGGAGAGCTTCTCCTGCCGCGCCAGCGAGCGCAGGCGCGATGCGGCCACCGGATTGTCCGAGGACCGTTCCAGCTTGCTGCCGCTCGACATCTGCGCCTGATAGTTCTCGGCCTGCGTGCGCAGGTCCTTCATGTCGCGGCGGGCGCGCTCGAAGAAGGCGCTGGTGCTGGTGGATACGATCGACATTGCGCGGTTACCTGATGGCGAGGATGGAATCGAAGATGTCGGAAGCGACCTGCATGACCCGGCCCGAAGCCTGATAGGCCTGCTGGAAGCGGGTGAGGTTGATGGCCTCCTCGTCGAGATCGACGCCCGCCTGTGCCTGGAGCGCGACCTTGGCGGTCCCGGCGATGGATTCCAGTGCGTCGCGGGTGACGGTGCGCCCGGCGACGGCACTGGAAATCCCGAACAGCATGGTGTCCATGGCACCGGCCGGATCGGCACTGTCCAGCGCGCTGCGCATGGCGACGAGGTTGGAGGTGTCACGACTGTTGGCGCCCGAGCCTGCGGGAGCGGTCGCGATCTGGCTGCCGCTGGCGAGGGCGATCGTCATGGTCGATGCGTCGGTGCCGGAGAACATCGGCTGGCCGCTTGCCCCGGCAAGGTCGGCGCCCGCGGTTTGCGCGGTATTGAGCGTCGAGATCACGCCCGAGGCAATGGCATCGAGCTGGTCGTGCACGGCGGCGAGCTCGGTCAGCGCCTGTCCCTTGCCCGCCAGCGCGCCGGAGGACAGCGTTGCCGCCGTACCGCCCAGCGTGAAGGAGATCGTGCCGTCCGCGGCGGTGGCCATGGCGAGGGGCGCGGCGCTGCCGCCGCTCACGAGGCTGGGGCCGCCCGCACCGCCGATCCGCACCTGGACCGAGCCGTCCGATGCGAACGTGGTGGAGATGTCCACTTGCCCGCTCAGCTTCTCCAGCAGGGAATCGCGCTGGTCCAGCAGGCTGGTCTGGTCGCTCGATGCGTCGGATGCGCGGGCGAGGCGCAAGTTGACGCGCGCCAGTTCGGCGGCAGTGGTGTTGACCGAATCGACCCCGTCCTGCGCCTCGAAGCGCAGGCCCTGGCCCACCGCGTCGAGGCTGGAGGCGGCCGTGTTGAAGGTCTGCGCCAGCGTGCGGCCCTGCTCCAGCGCCGAGGCGCGCAGCGAACCGTCGGTAGGGTCGGACAGGAGTTGCTTCAGCGCGGCTTCGAAATCCACGATCGCATCGTAGACGCCGGTCTGCTCGACCGCGCTTTCTATATTCTCCAGGCCCTGCACTTCGGCGCCGGCGCGGGCGGCGTCCGAGCCGGTGCGGCGCACTTCGGACTGGCGGAACATGTCCGCATTGCGCACGATCCCGGTAACGCGAACGCCCGCGAGGTTGAGCGCGCCCGGCGAGGAGGCGACCGAATTGATCGCCAGTTCGGACAGCGAGATGCTGCGGCGGACATAGCCTTCGGACGAGGCGTTGGCGATGTTCTGCGCGGTCACGTCCAGCGCGGCCTTGGCGGCGCGAGTGCCGGAACGGGCAATGGTGATGAGGTCGGCGGCCATGGCTTACTTCGCCTTCGCTTCGGCATGAGCGGAAGATGCGGTATCGGAGGGTGCGTCGCTCGACGAAGGCGCCTGTCCCGGGGCTGACGAGGATCCGGCCACGAACCGCGCCATCTGGTCCTCGATGATCCTGGCGAGGCCCAGCACGCCGCTTTGCGCGGTCACGTCGGCAAAATGCTCGTCCTGCATCTGGTTGAAGGTATCGAGCGCCTGGCTGGAGAAAAGCTGCTCGCCGCCGAAGTGGCTCTTGCGCGCCTCGGCCAGCATCTGGCGCACGAACATGGCCTCGAACTGCCGGGCGGTGGCGGCCAGCTTTTCGCGGTCGGTGGCGCCGGGCGCGATCTTCATGCCCGGGAGAGTGGAGGGAATCGTGCTCATATCACTACCATTTCGGCTTTCAGGGCGCCCGCCTGCTTCAGCGCTTCCAGGATCGCCACGAGGTCCGACGGGGTAACGCCCAGCAGGTTGAGCGCATCGACCACGCGCGAGAGCGAGGCCCCGCCCCTGAACAGGGCGACCGAGCGCTTCTCCTCGTCAGTGGTGATCGCGGAATGCTCCTCCACTTCGGTACGGCCCCGGCTGAACGGCGCGGGCTGGACGACCGTGGGGTTTTCCTGGATGCGCACGGTGAGCTTGCCATGGCTGATCGCGGCGGGCGACAGGCGCACGGCCGAGTTGATGACGACCGTGCCGGTGCGGCTGTTGATGATGACGCGCGCCGGCGTTTCGGCGGGGTCGACATCGATCATCTCGATCGCCGCCATCATCGAGGCGCGGGTATCGGCCTCGGCGGGCAGGCGCAGGGCCACGGTCACGCCGTCCTCGACGGTGGCGGTTCCGGGCAGGCGCATGTTGATCGCATCGCGCACGCGGGCGGCGGTCAGGAAGTCGGACGTGAAGAGGTTCCAGCGCAGTGTGCTGCCGTCCTCGAAGCCGGTGGCGACCGCGCGTTCGACGCTGCCGCCTTCGGCGATGCGCCCCACGGTCGGGATGTTGATGGTTACGTTCGATCCGTCGCGCGCCGAGACGCCGAGCCCGCCGACCGCGAGGTTGCCCTGAGCCATGGCGTAGATCTGCCCGTCTGCACCATAGAGCGGGGTGAGGATCAGCGCCCCGCCGCGCAGGCTCTTGGCCTTGCCGATCGTGGAGACGGTCACGTCGATGCGCTGGCCGGGCTTGGCAAAGGCGGGCAGGTCCGCCGTGACCATGACGGCGGCAGCGTTCTTGAGGCCGGGCGAGATGCCGGGCGGCAGCGTCAGCCCCATGCGGCCCGAGACGCCCTTCATCGCCTGCGTCGTATATTCGAGATTGTCGTCCCCTGTGCCCGGCAGGCCGACGACCACGCCGTAGCCGGTGAGCTGGTTCGAGCGCACGCCCTGGAACTGGCCAAGGTCGCGCACGCGCTCGGCATGGGCATGGACGGGTGCGAGGAACACGATCAGCAGGACCACGAGGGCCGCGATCAGCGTGGGCAGCCAGCGCCGGGAGAGGGAGGCCATGGTCATCAGAACGGCGAGATCATGTTGAAGAACTGGCCGAGCCAGCCCTGGCGGCCGCTGCGCATGATGGCGCCCTTGCCGGTATATTCGATATGAGCGTCGGCGATGCGCGTCGAGGCGACGGTATTGTCCTCGTCGATGTCGGCGAGGCGGACGATGCCGGAGAACCGGACCCATTCGTCTCCCTGGCTGACGAGCATCTTCTTCTCTCCTCTCACGAGCGCGGTCCCGTTGGGGCGCAGTTCGGCAATGGTCACGGACAGCACCGAACTCAGCGAACTGGTCTGCGTGGCGCTGCCCTGACCATTGAACGTCGAGGATGAGCTGGCGTTAAGGGCATTGGGGTTGAGGAACGACAGCGGCCCCGATGTCGGCGGGGTGATCGAGGCGCCGCCGCCTTTCTGGCTCTTGGAGCCGGCGGTCTTGGCGGCGGTGGTCGATTCCACCAGCAGGATCGTCAGCGGATCGCCCACGCGCGCCGCGCGGGTGCCTCCGTAAAGCGGGGCATAGCCGGCCGAGACGCTGAAGATGCCGCCGGTGGCCGCCTGCGGCTGCGCGGCGGGCGGTACGGGAAGCGTCGGCTCGAAGCCCGAGGGCCTGGCGGGCTTCTTTGCGAATACCGGCGGCGCGGCAATGGCCATGAACGCCGCCGAGGCCAGCAGGAATGTGCGACCCATGGCCATCACAACGTCTGGTTCGCGTTGCGCAGCATCTCGTCCACCGCCGAGATCATCTTCGAATTGATCTCGTAGGCGCGCTGGGTCTCGATCATGTCGACCAGCTCCTCGACGATGTTGACGTTCGAGCCTTCCAGCATCCCCTGCCGGATCATGCCGCGCCCTTCCTCTCCGGCGATGCCAAGCTGCACCGGGCCGCTGGCGGCGGTCTCGCGCAGGAAGTTGTCGGAGGCGGCCTGAAGCGCCGCCGGATTGGTGAACTGCGCGATGCTGATCTGGCCCAGCTCGCTCGGTTCGGTCTGTCCGGCCACCTGGGCCGACACCGTGCCGTCCTCCGAGACCGTGATCGAGGTCGCGCCTTCGGGAACGGTGATCGGCGGCTGAAGCAGGTAGCCCTGCGACGTGACCAGCTCACCCTGCGGCGAGCGGGTGAAATTGCCCGCGCGGGTATAGGCCAGTTCGCCGCCGGGCAGGGCGATCTGGAAATAGCCCTGCCCATCGAGCGCGAGGTCGAAGGTATTGCCGGTGGTCTGGAGCGAGCCTTGCGTCTCCATGCGGCTGGTGGACTGCACCGCCACGCCGGTGCCGAGGTTGAGCCCGGTGGCGTAAGTCGTCTCGCTCGAAGACTGGGCGCCTGCCACGCGGGAATCCTGGTAGGCCAGCGTGGCGAAGTTGGCGCGGTCCTTCTTGAAGGCGGTGGTGCTGACGTTGGCCAGGTTGTTGGCGATCACGCGCATCCGCGTGTCCTGCGCCTCCAGCCCGGTGCGGGCGACCTGTAGAGCGGAAGTGGGCATTGTCGTGGTTTCCTCAGCTATCGATGCGCATCAGGCGCACGCTGCCTTCGTCGAGCTGGCGGGCGGTCTCGACGAGCTTGGTGCGCATGTCGAACAGGCGCTGGGCCGAGATCATCTCGGTCAGCACTTCCGACGGAGAGACATTGGAGCCTTCGAGCGCGCCGGGGATCACGCTGGCGTTCTCGTCCTCCGGCAGTACGCCGCCTCCCGCGACCCGGAACACGCCGGTCAGGTCCTTGGCGATCTGCGATCCGCTGGGGTCCACCAGCTTTAGCCGGTCCACCCGCTGCGGCGGATCGCCGGGGGTGGCGGGGTCGGTGACGAGGATGCCGCCGTCCTGGGCGATGGTGACGCCGGAGCCCGGCGGCAGCGTGATCGGTCCGCTCTCGCCCAGCACGGGCAGGCCGTCGCCGTTCTGGAGCACGCCCGTCACCGTGACCGAGAGGTCGCCCCGACGGGTATAGGCTTCGCCGCCGTCGCCTGCCTGCACCGCCAGCATGGTGTCTCCCTGCATGGCCACGTCGAGCGGCTGGCCGGTGCGGTTCACCGTCCCGGCCTTCATCGAGGCGCCGCTGACTTCGGTGCCCGAAAGCGCCCGAACTTCGAGCTGCGGCCCTTCCAGTGTGTTCGGCGTGGCCTGCAGGATCTCGGCGCGGAAGCCGATGGTCTGCGAATTGGCCATGTTGCTCGCGATCACGCGCTCGCGGTTGAGCGAGGCGTTCATTCCCGAGACGGCGGTGTAGATCAGGCGGTCCATGGCGGCTGCGATCAGGTCCGCAGGTTGATGATCGTCTGCGAGATCTGCGAGGCGGTATCCACGGCCTTGGCATTGGCCTGGAAATTGCGCTGCGCGGTGATCAGGCTGACCAGCTCTTCCGAAAGATCGACATTCGATCGCTCGATCGAGCCCGAGAGCAGGCTGCCGTAGAGGCCGGAGCCCGGCTGGCCATAAGTCGCCGCGCCGGAGCGTCCGGTGGCCGACCATGAGGCGTCGCCCAGTTGCTTGAGCCCGTTGGGCGCGATGAACGAGGCCAGCGCGACGACGCCGATGGTGACGTTCGAGGCATCGGCATATGTCGCGACGACTTCGCCGGTGGGCTCGATGGTGACGCCCGCGAATTCCGAACCGGCGGCATTGGTTGCCGGGATCTGCGCGGAAAGCGGGGTCGTGCCGGAAACCGCGCCGCTGGCGTCGACCGGGAAGACCTGGAGCCGGGCGCCCTGCGCATTGTGGATATAGCCGTCCCCGTCCACCGAGAACGAACCGGCGCGGGTATACTGGATCGCGCCGGAAAGCGGCGAGGCGACGGTGAAGAAGCCCTCGCCGTTGATCGCCACGTCGAGTGCCGATCCGGTCTGCTCCATCGCGCCGAGGCCGAAGTCCTGCTTGATCGAGGCGACGCGGGCGCCGATGCCGGTGGTCAGCGTGGGGTCGGTCAGGATCGAGGACGAGACGATGTCGGCGAAGGCGGTGTTGCTCTTCTTGAAACCGGAAGTCTCGGCATTGGCGATGTTGTTCGAGATGACGTTGAGGTCGGTCTGGGCGTTCTTCAGCCCGGTGAGGGAAGTGTAGAAGGACATCGGATTCTCCTGGAAACGGGGGTCAGTTGCCGCTGGCGGCCAGCGCGGCGATCGCCGCCTGCGTGGCGTTCTGCGCGCTTACGAGGGTATCGAGCTTGGAGGAGATGGCCTTGAGCGTGTCCGCCATCTCGGTCGTGCCGGCGAGGGACGAGAACTGCGCCATCTGGGCGAGCATCTGGGTCTGGTCCATCGGGTCGAACGGGTCCTGCTGCTTCATCTGCGCCAGCATCAGCTTCAGGAAATCGCCCTGGTCGAGATCGCCCAGCGAGGTCTTTCCGCTCGAGGTCGAGGCGGTGCTCGCGGCCGATGTAACGGCATTGGTGGTGATAACGGTCATTTCAGCCTCATCGTGTCGAGCATGAGCTGCTTCGCGGTGGAGAGGGCCTCGACCAGGTTCTGGTACTGGCGCGAGGCTTCGAGCATTTCGACCATCTCCGCGTTCTCATCGACCGGAGCGGTCCAGACATCGCCGTTCGCATCGGCGAGCGGATGGTCGGGGCTGTGCTGGCGCACGGCGGCGGCGCCTTCCCGCATCACGCCCTGCACGGAAACCGAGGCGAGGCCGCTGGCCTGGTCGAGGTCTTCGGCGAAAACGGTGCGGATCGGCTTGTAGGCCTGTTCCTCGCTGCCCGAGACGGTCCCCGCATTGGCGAGGTTGGAGGCGGCGGCGTTCATCCGCACGAGCTGCGCGGACATGCCGCGCTGGGCGAGGGTGAACATCGTCATCGGTTCGCGGCCGGCGGGCATCGTCATTCGCCCTTCAGCGCGCGGGTGACGGTTTCGACCCGCCCCCGGATGAACTGGAGCGTGGCCGAATAGCCCACCGCGTTCTCGGAAAAGGCGAGCTGCTCGTTCTGGAGCTCTACCGTATTGCCGTCGAGCGAGGGCATGACCGGCACACGGTAGAGCGCGGCGCCTTCGGCGGCATCGGCAAGGCCGACGCCGCGCTCCGCCGAGCGCAGGGCGGCGGTGAAATCGATGTCGCGCGCCTTGTATCCGGGCGTGGCGGCATTGGCGATGTTCGAGGCGATCAGGCCCATGCGCTGCGAGCGAAGCTCCAGTGCGGCGGCATGAATCCCGAACAGGTCCTGTGGCATGGTGTTGCAGCTCCAGAGAGTGTTCGCCGCTTTTCACCGCAAGGGGTGTGCCAATCCGCCCAAGCGCCGGATTTCCCGGCTTTCTCCGCTGCGGCCCGGGCAGGGGCGGGCCTGTCGGGCGGCAAGGGTTTGCCGGTTTTGCGGCAAGGCGCGTCCGGGGCTGAAACTCCGCGAAAACTGCCGTTCTGCGGGTGAGAAGGAGAAGCGCCCGCCATGCAGCCCGAACATCTTCTGGACCCCGCCAGCGCCCTGATCGTGGTGGGAGGCACCGTGATCGCCACGATCCTGCGCTGCGGGCTGAGCGATTGCATTACCGCCGCAGGGGTGCTCGCCGCTCTGTTCCGCCGCCCCTTCGATCCCGAGCGCGCGCGGGCGGAGATGGCGGTGCAGGTGCAGGAGATCCGGCGGGACGGGGTGATCCGATCCCAGCCTGCCGCCACCGGCGATGCCGAGTTCGACGAGGCGACCGCCATGCTGATCGGCAGCCGCTCGCTCGGCGCGCTGCAACTGGCGCATGCCGCACACAAACGCCGCCGCATCGAAAGGAGCCAGCGCGCGGTGCGCACTTTCATCCAGGCGGCGGACCTTTCGCCGGTTTTCGGGCTGGCGGGCACGCTCGTCGCGTTGAACCAGCTTCCGCCGCTCGATCAGCCCGAAGCGGACTTTTCCGTCGCCATCTCGATGGCGGTGCTGACGACGCTTTACGGGCTGCTGCTCGGCAACCTCCTGTTCACGCCGTTGGCCCGGGTGGTGGCGCGCCGTGCGGCCGACGAGGAGCGGGACCGGCAGACGGTGATAGACTGGCTGGAAGGCCAGGTGGCCGACGCGCTCCCCAGCACTGAGCGCGCCGAACATGCCGGGCGTGCCGGGCGCGAAGTGGCGGAGGCGCATTCGTGAGCGCACGCACCGCCGCGAGCTGGCAGACTTCGCTGGCCGATCTCTCGCTCATCCTTTTCATGATCTCCGCTGCCGCCATCAGCCGCCAGCAGGATCATCTCCGGAAAGCGAAAGTGGAGCGGGCCGAGCTTCGCGAGGCACCTGCCGCCGCTTCGGCTTCCTCGCCGGAGGGAACGCCGCTGGCGGTCTACATCGCCGCTCCCGGCGCTCCGCCGCTTGCCCGCTGGCTGGCGCAGCAGGCGGGCGATCCGCGCCAGCGCCTGACTGTGGCCGCGCCTTACGGTCCCGCATCGGGCGATCTGGCGCGGGCGATGTCGGAGGCGGGGCGGCTGGCGCGCGAAGCGGGCGCGGCGGGGCGTGAAGCAAGGATCGTCGTCGAACCGGGCGAGGGGCCTGCCCGGGTGGTCCTCGCGTTCGATGTCGCCGCATCGCAAGGCGCGGCAGGGGCCATGGCACGAACCTTGCTGGAAAGGAGGCAGACCCCCGGCGAAGGAGTGCGCCCCCGATGACAGGATTCAGATGATTGCCGCCCTGCTCCTTGCCGCTGGAACGGCCTTGGGCGGCTTTGCCGATCTCGATGCGGTGGACCGCCAGGTTGCCGTGTTCACGGGCTTTCCGGTGGGCGCGGTCGGCGGTGCGGCCATGCCGGTGGATCGCCGCCTCAAGCTCAGGCCCTGCCGCACCGGCCTTGCCCTGTCATGGCGCAGCGCGGCGCAGGACAGCGTGCTCGTGCAATGCGGGGATCCCGATGGCTGGCGCCTCTTCGTGCCGGTGCGCCGCGCCGGCCCGGCGGCTCCCGACGCCCCGGCGGCACTGGCAGTGAAGCGGGGCGATGCCGTGTCCATCGCCGTCGAGGGTGACGGTTTTTCGGTGTCTCAGCCCGGCGAGGCGCTTGAAAGCGGCGCAATCGGTGCGTGGATCCGGGTGCGTCCGGTGGTGGTGGGCAAAGGGCGGCCTGCGGAAATGCACGCGCAGATCGTCCGGCCGGGTCTCGTTTCCTTGCAGCTGCCTTAACCTCGTAAAAGCGCCGGGTTCGCTGCTTGCGGGAAAATCCCGCGGCCGCCCCTTAACAGTTTCGTCCGGGCGCCGTCCTTGAGGGAAACGAATTTTCCAGGAGCCAGACCATGCCGCCCATCGAAGTGGGATCAACAAGCGCCCTGAGCGCGATCAACGCCCGGTTCGCCCGTGCCAGCGGCACGGCAAGCCAGCAGACCACGAGCCTCGCGGCCTGGTCCGACAGCCCCACCGTGGATGCTTCCTCGGCGCTCGATCCCGGCAGCGTGCCGGTCGATACGGACCGCGTGGCGGAGATCCGCAAGGCGGTGGAGAACGGCACTTATCCGGTGATCCCCACCCAGATCGCCGATGCCATGATCGCGGCAGGCGTTTTGCTGAGGAGTCATAAGGAATGACCCGGCGGGCTGGCGGAGGCCCGGCTTCGGCAGCGGATGCGGGCGGCACCGAACTGCGCGAGATCCTGCGGCAGATGCTTGCCGTTCTCGAAGGCGAGCGGCAAGCGCTTGCCGGGCTGGATCTTGACGCCATCATCGGCGCCACCCGCGACAAGGACCGTCTTTGCGGCTCGCTTGATGCCGTCGAGGCGGCGGAAATCGACGAGGAGTGCCGGAGCCTGCTGGAAGCGGCGCGGCGGCTGAACGAGATAAATCGTCAGGTTCGCAACATCATAGCCGCCAATGTCGCCACCCGCCTCAACATGCTGACGGGCGCGCCGCAGCTCTACCGGGCCGGTGCGAACTACGCGCTCGTGGCCGGCCGCGCCTGAGCCCGCCGGTAAAAGCGCCATCCGGCACAGGCCTTGCCGAAACTGGCACGTGCCTTGCGGAAGGGGCTCCCGAACCAATCGGAACGGGAGTTTCACATTGAGCGAGGCACAAGTCACGAGTGCCGGAATTGTCGGCGCGGGCGGCAGCGCCCGTGCACAGGGGAATGGCGCGCGCGCCGCGATCGCGCGCGCGGCGCAGGCAACCGGGGTCGACTTCCAGTACCTGATGGCGCAGGCCCGGCTGGAATCGAGCCTCGATCCGGGCGCGCACGCCGATACCTCCAGCGCGGCGGGACTGTTCCAGTTCACGAACGGCACCTGGCTGAACACGCTGGGCCGACACGCGGCGGACCACGGCATGGCCTGGGTCCAGCAGGCGATCAGCGGCGGCGGGCTTTCCGACCCCGGCACCCGCGCGCAGATCATGGGTCTGCGCTACGATGCCGATGCCTCCGCGCTCATGGCGGCCGAACTCGCGAACGACAACCGGGCGGACCTGACGGCGCGGCTCGGCCGGGAGCCGGATTCCTCCGAGCTCTATCTCGCGCATTTCCTCGGTTCGGCAGGCGCGGGACAATTCCTCTCGGCGCTTGCTGCAGACCCCTCGCAAAGTGCGGCATCGATCCTGCCGGCTGCGGCCGCGGCCAATCGTTCGATCTTCTTCCAGAACGGCGCAGGCGGGTCTTCGCCGCGCAGCCTCGGCGGGGTGATGGACCTCATGCGTGCCAAGATGGCAGGCGCGATGGAGGGCGGCTTCGATGGAGAGGGCTGGGATGGAGCCCCCGCTTACGCATCCACTTATGCCTCTGGCGCGGCGCAGGCGCCGTCCGGGCCGATCGCGCGCGCATTCCGCGAGGCTGCGGCGGAGGCCGGCGCGCAATCCGCGCCGCGCACCTCGATGGCCGAAACGCTGCGCGGCATGTTCAACGCGGCGGGCAGCAGTGCGCCCGCGCACGTCCGCGATGCCTATGCCCGACTTGCGGGGCTTGGCCTGTGAACCGGCTCCTGCGCCGTTTCGGCGATATCGGAGCGATGGCACTTCCGGCAGGCATCCTCACGCTGATCGTGCTGATGATCGTGCCGGTGCCGGCCTTCGTGCTCGACGTGTCGTTCGTGCTCAACATCGCGTTGTCGCTGGCCATCCTCATGGCGGCGATGAATGCGGAAAAGCCGCTCGATTTCTCGTCTTTCCCTTCTGTCCTGCTTTTCGCGACGCTGCTGCGCCTGGCGCTCAACGTGGCGTCCACCCGCGTCGTGTTGGTCCATGGGCACGAGGGTGAGGCGGCGGCCGGGGTGGTCATCGAATCCTTCGGCAAGTTCCTGATCGGCGGCAATTTCGCCGTCGGCATCTTCGTCTTCCTGATCCTGATGATCATCAACCTCGTGGTCGTGACCAAGGGCGCGGGCCGCGTTTCGGAAGTCTCCGCGCGCTTCACGCTGGACGCGTTGCCGGGCAAACAGATGGCGATCGACGCCGATCTCGCCGCGGGACTGATGACCGCCGACGAAGCCAAGGCCCGCCGCCGCGAAGTGGCGACCGAGGCGGATTTCTACGGCTCGATGGACGGTTCCAGCAAGTTCGTGAAAGGCGACGCCATTGCCGCGCTGCTGATCCTGGGCGTCAACATCGTCGCGGGCTTTTGCCTGGGCATGATAAGCCACGGGCTTTCCGCCACCGAGGCGGCGCAGACCTACATCACCCTCGCCATCGGCGATGCCCTTGTGG
This sequence comes from Novosphingobium sp. TK71, assembly GCF_055361505.1. Lineage (NCBI taxonomy): Bacteria > Pseudomonadati > Pseudomonadota > Alphaproteobacteria > Sphingomonadales > Sphingomonadaceae > Novosphingobium > Novosphingobium sp. TK71. The sequence goes on along the minus strand of NZ_CM143962.1, from coordinate 2,315,172 downwards.
CGCAAGTGCCCTCGCTGCTGCTGTCGATCGCGGCGGCCGTGATCGTCACGCGCGTTTCCGACAGCCGGGATCTTGCCGGGCAGATCGGCGGCCAGTTCGCCGATCCGCGCACCTGGCTGCCGGTCGGCGTGGTGCTGACCGCCATCGGCCTGATCCCGGCCATGCCGCAGATGGTGTTCCTGCCCGCGGCGGCGCTTGCCTTCTGGCTCTGGCACATGCTGCGCAGGCATCAGGCGGTGCCCTTGCCGGTACTTGAGGCGCCGCCCGTGGCCGATCCCTCGCGGATCGTGCTGGAGGATGTTTCCGACCACACGCTCGTCACCATCGAACTGGGATACGGGCTGGTCCAGCTCGTCGACGAGCGTCGCGGTTCGCCGCTGGTCAGCCGGGTGACCGGGGTGCGCAAGCAGCTCAGCCAGTCGTTCGGCTTCATCGTCCCGCAGTTCCGCGTCCGCGATGCGCTCGACATGCCGCCCCATGACTATCGCATCGTCCTTGGCGGCGTGATGCTGGGCAGCGCAACAATACGTGCAGACCGCATACTCGCCATCGACGCGGGAGAGGCCCGCGCCAGTCACGGCCTTCGCGGCGAGGCCACCCGCGATCCGAGTTTCGGCTGCCCGGCGCTGTGGATCGATCCCGCCGCGCGCGATCATGCCACGGCCGAGGGTTTCCTCACCGTGGATGCGGGCACCGTGATCGCTACCCACCTGAACCAGCTCCTTTCCGAACGGTCGCACGACCTGCTCGGTCCGGACGAGGTGAGAGCACTTCTCGAGGGGATCAAGGAGCATTCGGCCGGTCTGGTGGAGACGATCCATCCGCAGCCGTTGTCCCTCGCCGCGATGACCCGCCTGCTGCGCGCCTTGCTGGAGGACGGTATCCCGATCGCGCATCCGCTGCCGATCCTTGCCAGCCTGAGCCGGGCGGTGCAGCAGACCGTCGATCACGAGCGGCTGGTCGAACTGATGCGGGCCGATCTCGGGGCGCTGATCGTCGGCCGGATCTGTCCGCCGCATGAGCGCCTGCCGGTCATCACGCTCGATGCCGGGCTCGAAGCGGCGATCGTGCAGGGCATGGTCGATCCGGTAACCGGACAGCCGGTGATCGAGCCGGACCTCGCCCGCATGATCGGCGAGCGTGTCGCCGCGCTGAGCGCCGAGCGGGGGGCCGGCGAAGTGCCGCTGGCACTGGTCGTCCAGCCGCGTGCGCGCCGGGCGCTATCCGCGCTGCTGCGCCTGCGCGCGCCGGCATGCCTGGTGCTTTCGATCGCCGAACTGCCGCCGACCCAGCCGATCGAAGTCGTCGATGTCGTCGGCGCGGCGCAGCCGGAGCGCATGGCGCCCGGCCTTCCCCATCCCGAACAAGCCGAAAGCATGGCCGCATGAAACAGGACCAGAGGGGCTTCAGCGCCTATGCAAGCCGCGTCGCGGGGGCCTATCAGGGCGACGTGGCAGACCGTGTCCGCCGCTTCCTGCCGATGGTCCGGCGCCTCGCCTGGCATATCCACGGCAGCGGGAGGCCGGGGATCGAGCTGGAGGACCTGATCCAGGCCGGGCTCGTGGCGCTGACCGAATGCGCGCAGAAGCATCAGGGGCCGACGGAGGACGGGTTTGCCGCCTATGCCAAGATGCGCGTGCGCGGGGCCATGGTCGATCTCATCCGCCGGACCGTGCCGATGTCGCGCGGGGCGAGCGAGCGGCGGCGCCAGCTTGCGGGGAAGGAGACCGAACTGCGCGGCATTCTCGGCCGCGATCCGCTGCCGCACGAGCTGGCCGGGGCGATGGGCATCGAGGAGGCGGAACTTGCCGCGCTGCGCGGGTCTAGCCAGCCGCTGCACTTCGAGTCCATCGACGAGGTCTATTCAGACCAGAACATGGCCTTTGCCGACGAACGCCCGGACAGTCTTGCGCTGCTGGCGGACGAGGAACTGCGCGGGGCCGTGGTGGAGGCGATCGCCGATCTTCCCGATCGGCTGCAGCTGGTGGTACAGCTCTACTTCGTGGAGGAGCTGAACCTTGCCGAGATCGCGCAGGTATTGCAGGTCTCGATCCCGCGTGTCCACCAGCTCAAGGCGCAGGCGCTCGCGAAACTGCGCGGCAGCCTTGAAGGCGTGGCGGATATCCTTTGACTGGGGTGCCGCGCATCAGGCGGCCCGGGCCAGCGCGGGCTTGCTGAGCAGCGCCAGCAGCGAGATGCGGTTGAAGAACCACATGCGCTGCAATTCCAGGTCGCTGTACTTCCGCAAGGTATTGGCGAAAGTATAGGGCGTATACCAGACGTTGTGGTCGGGGTGGACGCCTTCGAGGAAGGTTTCGGTTTCCGCCACATAGTCGAAATGGCGGGCGCGGCACTGGAAGGCGTCGGGAACGGAGATCAGGAACAGCCCGGCGTCGACCGACTGGATCTGCGCCAGGAACCCGGCGACATCGGGGACATGCTCCATCACTTCGGGAACCAGCACGACGTCGTAGCTGCCCGTCACTTGCGAGAAATCCGTGAACAGCGCGCCTTTCACGAAAGGGCGAAGCTGTTCAAGAGCCTCTCCGTGAGGGTCGATCCCGTCAAGCTGCGCGCAGTGCGCTTCCAGCCGGACGTGAAGCGATGTCTGCGGATCGGTGATCGGCCAGTCCGCGCAGCCGACATGAAGCACGCGCTGACCGGCGAGCAGGCTGGCGAAGACATCCATCCGGCCGAGCGAGGCCAGTTCCGCGCCGACGGGCACGCGCTGGAGGAAATAGGGCGCATGAATCCGTTCGAGCGGCGAGGCTTTCTCCGAAGGCGCGGTAGCCTCCACTTTCTGCGGATCGGGAGATGTGGCCGGGGCGGGGGCATGAGGGGACGAGGATCTGGAGGAGGCCTGGGCAACTGCCGCCACGTCGGCCTTGTGCATGTCCTCGTAGCTTCGCAGCGTCGAACCCCAGAGCTGGTGGGCATAGACCGGATCGCTGCCGCCATAAGTCAATCCGGTGAAGTGGCGCGGTATGAAGTAGTGGCTCGGATAGATGCGCAGCGGCGTATAGGCGAACTTGCGATAGCAGTCGGTCAGGCGCTGCGGCCCCACGGTCTTCCACGCCATGTCGCCGATGACCGAGGGGCTGGCGGCGATGTCCTCCACGATCTGCCTGACGAAGTGATTGCCCGGCGTGCAGCCGAAGTATCCGGCGGCGATGAGGCCGGGGCGCGCGATCTCGCTTTCCCAGCAGGCGAAGGCTTCGCAGGCGAGCAGTTCGTCGCCCAGGGGGCGGGTGCAGATGCTATCCGCATCGAAGACGACACCGCCATGTTCGAGGAGGATTTCCCAGCGCATCATGTCGGCAACGCCGTTGAGCTCGCGCGGGCGCATCTGCGCGATGTGCCGGGCATTGATCCAGTCGCGGCCGTCCAGTTCGGCATTGCCCCAGAGGCGAAACTCCCAGTCCGGATGGGCCTGGCGCCATGTGGCGATGCAGTTGTCCGGCCGGCGGCTCTCGTCACCGACCCAGATGAAGTGGAAGCACTTTGGAATCATGGCACGGTTCCCGGCGCTGGAAGGACTTTTCCTTGCCAGGAGCTAAACCGTCAGGGTGTATCAAGTCCGAAGCGGGGCCAGGGGATTGCCCTTAGCTGCCACAGTTTCCGGCGGGCGCGAGCGGTGTCTGGGCCCGCCCGGGGGTGCGGGCGGGCCCATCCCCCACCGACTTGCCCCCATCGCGTGCACTGGCCGTATCGCCGGCCGCATGGCCTCCGCGATCGGGGCAGGTGGAACTTTGAGCCGGAGCGGCACATGAATTGCGGAACAATGCGCCGCTCCGGGCGGGTGACCTCTGGGGGTTTGAGGTCAGTCCCGCGGGATGATCCAGCGGATCGTCCCCAGGTAGCTGCCGGCGACCGACTGACCGTCGGCATTGGTCGCAGGGTCGAACCGGGCGCGCCTGCTCACGAACTTGCAGGTGGCCTCGTCGAGCCCGGCATAGCCGCTTGACGTGACGACGGCGCATTGGCTGACCCGCCCGCGCGCATCGACGTCCAGCCGGAAGCGCACGCTGCCCTGATGTTCGGCGCGCAGTTCGGCCGTGGGGTAGTCCTGTGTGGTGACCCAGCCCGAGGCATCGTTCCTGGGAAGTGCCCCCCGAGGCTGGAAAAGCGCCGGGGTTTCGGTGGGCGTGGGTAGTGCGACCGCGATTTTCTCTCTGGAATCGAAGCTGGTCGGCACGGCAGTGGGTAACGTGGTTGCGACTGGAAGGGGCTCGTTCGTAGGCAGAGGAAGGCGGGGTATCGGCGCCGTCAGCATCGGCTGATCGACTTGCTGATCGGGAACGGTCTTCGGTTCGGGAGGCGGGGGAACGGGAAGCGGTTCGAGCTTGATCTGCGTGGCTTCCGGCCGCTTGGGTGGATCGCTCTTGAACATGGTCACGGCAAAGCCATTGACCAGCGCAAGCACGAGGCCGCCCTGGATAAGTGCGACGATACCCCCGGTGAGGGCTTTCTGGTTACCGTTGGAATTCCGATCAGTGTAGGACATCGGCATCCTCTCCATGGTGCCCGTATCCTTGCGACTGGTCGCAAGCCCGGCGCACTTCATGGAAAAGAAACTATCACGAATCGGTGTAATTCAAATAGAATTATACTAAGCAGAACAAGCATTTAATGTTGCATTGCTGATTATCGCCGTGCTTACTTCCTATCGCACTGCAGCAATAGCCTTCTGTCGCCGGCGCTGGACCGAACTGCCAAGGCCGATGGCTTCGCGGTACTTGGCCACGGTGCGGCGCGCCAGTTCGAAGCCTTTGCCCTTGAGGAGGTCCACCAGGGTGTCGTCCGAAAGGATGGCCTTGGGGTCTTCCGCATCGATCAATTGCCGGATCGCCGCCTTCACCGCTTCCGCCGAGGCGCCTTCGCCGCTTGCCGCTGCGACGCCGGAGGTGAAGAAGAACTTCATCTCGTAAGTGCCGCGCGGGCAGTTCAGATACTTGTTGGAGGTAACGCGGCTCACGGTCGATTCGTGCATGCCGATGGCCTCGGCCACGGTGCGCAGCGTCAGCGGCTTGAGCTGCGAGATGCCGTGCCGGAAGAAACCGGCCTGCTGCTTCACCAGTTCGCTGGCGACCTTGAGGATCGTCTTTTGCCGCTGGTCCAGCGCCTTGATGAGCCAGTTGGCATCGGCAAGCTTTTCCGAGAGCCACGCCCGCGAATTCCGGTCGGAGCAGTCGCTCCTGAGTTCGACATAGTAGCTTCGGTTGACGATCAGGCGGGGCAGGCTGTCCTGGTTGACCGCCACGTCCCAGCCGCCGTCGGCGCGGGGCGTGACGAGGATGTCCGGCGTGACCGCCGCGCTCGGCTCCCCCCCGAACCGCAGGCCCGGCTTGGGATCGTAGCCGCGCAGTTCCGACAGCATGTCGGCGAAATCCTCGTCGTCCACGCCGCACATCCGCTTGAGCCGGGCAAGCTCGCCGCGGGCCAGCAGATCGAGATTGTCGATGAGGCGGGCCATCATCGGATCGTGGCGATCCGCCTCCCTGGCCTGGAGTGCGATGCATTCCGAAAGCGTTCGCGCGCCGACCCCGGTGGGATCGAGCGACTGCACGACCCCGAGCGCCGCTTCGGCCTCGGCGAAGGAGATGCCGAGATCGCCCGTGACTTCGGCAAGGGTGACGGGAAGATAGCCGGCCTCGTCGAGCAGGCCGATCAGGTAGCGCGCGATCCCGGCGACGTGGCGGTCGTCGGTGGCCGATCCGACCTGGGCTTCGAGATGCTCGATAAGCGAAAGCGCGCCGCTGCCGCGTTCATCGATGCCGGGAAGCTCCGCCCCGCCGCCGAGCCGCAGTTCGTTGGACCAGTCTCCGGTGTCACGGTCGCGGTCAAGCGCGGCAGTGTCTATGTCTAGCGGACGGTCGTCATCGCCCCGGCCTTCGCCGATCAGCCGGTCTACCGGCGAATCCTCTAGTGTCGTGCGGCGCGCGTCCTCTGGAAGCTCGACCGTTTCGGCAACGGGGGAGGGCGGTTCGCCGCCCACGTCCAGAAGGGGGTTGGCCTCCAGCGATTCGCCGATGAAAGCCTCGATCTCGAGGTTGGACAGCGCCAGCAGCTTGATCGCCTGCTGGAGTTGCGGGGTCATCACCAGCGACTGGCTTTGCCGCAGGTCTAGCCTGGGCCCCAGCGCCATGGCTCAGGCTTCCGGCGCGGCCGGCCTCGCGGAGGGCCTCACTGGGGAAAACCGCTCATAGCGTGAAGCCCTCGCCGAGGTAGAGGCGGCGCACGTTCTCGTCGGCGACGAGCGCCTCGGGGCTGCCTGCGAAGAGCACCTGACCGCCGTAGATGATGCAGGCGCGATCGACGATATCGAGCGTTTCCCGCACGTTATGGTCCGTGATCAGCACGCCGATGCCACGGTTCTTGAGATCGCGCACGAGTTCGCGAATGTCGGAGATCGAAAGCGGGTCGATGCCGGCGAAAGGCTCGTCCAGGAGCATGATCGAAGGCTTGGCCGCCAGCGCGCGGGCGATTTCGCAGCGGCGGCGTTCACCGCCCGAAAGCGCCATCGCGGGGCTTGAACGCAGGCGGGTAAGGCCAAATTCGTCAAGCAGGCGTTCCAGTTCGCTGGCGCGGACGTGCTTGTCGGGCTCGTTCAGTTCGAGCACGGCGCCGATGTTCTGTTCGACAGTCAGCCCGCGGAAGATCGAGGTTTCCTGCGGCAGGTAGCCGAGACCGAGAACCGCGCGGCGATACATCGGCAGCCGGGTCACGTCGACGCCGTCCATCAGGATGCGGCCCGAGTCGGGACGAACGAGGCCCATGATCGAATAGAAGCAGGTGGTCTTGCCCGCGCCGTTCGGCCCCAGCAGCCCCAACACTTCGCCCTTGGCGACCGACAGCGAAATATCGGTCAGCACCGCGCGCTTGTCGTAGCTCTTGGCGATCGAAATGACTTCGAGCCCGCCGGCTTCTGCGACGGTCGGGATGTGGTGGGCCGCTTGGTCCTGCGGAAGTTCGGTGGTTCCGGTCATGTTCAGAGCGGTTTACGCACGCTCCCGGCTGTCGGCAAGTCGGCAATTCCCGGATATGGTGTCGATTGGCAGGTTTCCTGCATGGTTCGGCGCAGTCCGGGAACAGTGCACTAATATTGCGCATTTCGGGGGTGTGCTTGAAATCCGGGCCGCTGCGTGGTCTAGTGGACGCACAAAGAGACACGAGGTCGCAACAAAAGACCGGGTTGCTAAGACAGGAAGGCACCATGGACAGGATCGGCAAGCAAGGCGTCGATACGAAGGGCATGATCTCGGCAGCGCTGCCGGACAAGCCGGTGCCCCCGGAAGGCCGTTCGATGAAGGATTGGGCGAAGGCCGACTGGCGCCGCAAGATGAGCGACAACATCGCCTATGCCCTGCTCGTCTATACCGCCCTGCAGATCTTCGTGACGGTCGGCGCGCTCAAGACCGGGGGCGAATCGCTCCTGCCCTATCTTGCACTGGTGATCCTGGTGGTGGCGATCATCCCCGCCTGCCGCCGTTTCGAGGCGCGCTGGAACCGGCTTGACGACGAACAAGCCCATGACCCGGCGCTCGCTCCTTATTATCGCAGGGACCGCATCATGCTGTGGCTGCTGGCGATCGGCCTGCCGTTCGCGCTGACGGGGCTTTTCAAGGGCCTTGCGCTGCTGCTGAAGCACTGAAAGCGCGCGCCGGTTCGCGTGGGGCCCGCCCTTGAACGGGCTTGGGGAACGATAGCGCATTTGCGCTTGGCGCTCGCGGCGATTAGGGCTGCGCTCCCGCGTCGGTAACGCGGCCAGTGGAGACCCGAAGATGCTCAGCCCCCAGGAAGCGCTCGACCGCGCTCAGGATCTCGTCGCCCGTGCCCGCAAGGCAGGTGCCGACGCCGCCGATGCGGTGTTCGGTGCGAGCTCCTCGGAAGGGATCCAGGTCCGCCTCGGCAATCTCGAGGATGTGGAACGGTCCGAAAGCGAGCATATCGCGCTGCGCGTCTTCGTCGGGCGTCGTTCGGCGAGCATCGGTTCCTCGGACCTGTCTTCGCAGGCGCTCGACGAACTGGCGCAAAGGGCGCTGGCGATGGCCGGCGCTGCGCCGGAAGATGCCTATTCCGGGCTCGCACCCGAGGAATTGCTGACCCGTTCACCCTGGCCCGAACTCGATCTCGTCGATCAGGCTGAGCCCAGCCCGCAGGAACTGCGCGCCATGGCGCTGGAAGCCGAGGACGCGGCACGGGCCGTTGCCGGGATCACCAATTCGGATGGCGCCACCGCCAGTTCCGGCACGGGCGTGTTCGCGCTTGCCACCAGCCATGGCTTCGCGGGCGCCTATGGATCGACCAGCCATTCGATCAGCGTCTCGGTGGTCGGCGGGGAAGGTGCGGGCAAGCAGCGCGATCACGCCTGGCGCTCGGCCCATCACCGCAGCGACCTGCCGCCGCCGGCCGAGATCGGCACCCGCGCGGGCGAGCGGACCGTGGCACGTCTCGATCCGGGCAAGCTTTCCAGTGGGCCGATGCCGGTCGTATTCGATCCGCGCGTCGGCGGTTCGCTGGTGGGGCACCTGATCGGCGCCATGTCCGGAAGCGCGATCGCCCGGCGCTCGAGCTTCCTGCTCGACCGGTTGGGAGAGCAGCTCTTCGCGCCCGGCATTTCCATCGTCGAAGACCCGCATACGCTGCGCGGACTGCGTTCGCGTCCGTTTGATGGAGAGGGGCTGCCGACGCGGGCGGGCCATCTGGTAGAGGACGGCAGGATCACCGGCTGGCTGCTGGACAGCGCTTCGGCGCGCCAGCTCGGCCTTGCGCCGACCGGACATGCGGCACGCGGCGGCGGCGGAGCGCCCGGCGTATCCGTGGGCAACCTGCACCTCGAACCCGGAGAGCAGACGCCCGCCGAACTCATGGCCGACATCCGCGACGGCGTGTATGTAACCGAACTGATCGGCCACGGCGTCAATGCCGTCACTGGCGATTACAGCCGGGGCGCTTCCGGTTTCCGTATCGTCAACGGCGAGATCGCAGGCCCGGTTGCCGAGTTCACCGTTGCCGGCAACCTGCTTTCCATGTTCGCGGCGCTGCGGGCGGCGAACGATCTGGAATGGCACCGCGCCATCAACGTGCCGACGCTTAGGGTCGATGGATTGACGATCGCGGGCGATTGATCGCCGGCAGCGCGCGCGGCTTTCACGACTTTTCAATTCATCGGGTGCTGCTATCCGGTTTTCGACAATCTATCTGGATTTGATTTGATGATCCCTTGGGGTGGCGACAGGGCGCCGGGAAGCCGGCACGACGGTATCGGCCTGACCGTTGCGGTGGACGAACTGCGCCCGGCCGCGAGCGATGACGGCGTTCTCCGGTTCGAGATGTCCGGGACCGTTGCCGGCGATCTGCCGTTCCTGTCCTGGGACACGCTTGGGGCTGAAGTGGCGATCTTCGTCAACCGCGCGGGCACCGCCTTTGGCCAGGACGGTGCAGTGATCGGCAACGGCCGGCTTTACGAGGACCGGATCGAAATCGACCTCGTCCTGGACCGGGCTGCTGCCGGGGAACTGGCCGCAAGCATCGAAGGGCCGGGCGGTAAAGCGATCTGGCTGAATGCCGAGCCCGTGACGGAAACGATCTTCCGCATCCTGTCGGTCGGGAAGGGCTGAGCGCGAGCCTTCTGTGCGATGAAACGCGCGGCCTTTGCGAAAAAGAGGTAGCCTCCGGCTCGCAATAGCCGGCACGGCGGCGGCCATGCGGGTTACCCTATGCCGATGTTGTTGCACGAGGTTTGGGGCGGAACGCCTTGATGGGCCCAGCGATTTCTCGCGCCTTGAAGCGGATGCGAAGGGAGCGGCGCTCGCCTGAATCGTACTGGCCTGCGCGCCGACAGGACCGGATCCACCGCCCTTTCCTGTTCCTTCTCGCGCCGCCCGGCGCCGGTTCCACCACGATGGCAAGCTATCTTGCGGACCATGTCAGCCTTGCCGGGCTTCATTCCAGCTACGAAGGACAGCGGCTCGTCAGGGGGCTGATGGATGTCGATCGCTGGTTTCCGGAAAAGTTCGTCGATTTCGAGGCGGTGATTGGGGCCTGGGCTGCGCGGGTCGCGGAAATAGAGCAGTCCCGCCCGGTGGCCTACTTTCTGGAAAAGAGCCCGCCAAACCTCGTGCGCCACGACGAATTGCTGCGGCATTTTTCGGCGGCGCGCGTGGTGGTGACCAATCGCGAGCCCATTGCGAACATCGATGCCCGGCTGCGGCGTCCGCTGCCTTCGGTCTATGACGGTGTGGATCGCCGGGATGTGGTGGGCCATCTGGCCAGGCTGTGGGTCTGGCAGAGCGGGCTCCTGCGCGATGCCGTGGAGCGCGGGGGCTATCCGCTCGTGACATACGAGGCGTTTCGCAGCGAGCCCGCCTCGCTGGTTTCCGCATTTGGAATCGAGAACGCAGCGCCGGTTTCCGATGAGCCGGGGGAGGCCTCGGGCGATCGTTCCAAGGGACATGGATCGTCTTCGCAGCGCGCACAGGTCAAGCTGCTGACCACGGTAGAGCGCAGGATCGTGCACGAGACTGTCGCGGCCAAGCCGGACCTGCTGGCGTTCTTCGGCTACGCGGCAGAGGGTTCGCCTTCCGCCTGAGCGGACACTGGCCGGGCCTGTTGCAGCGATCTCAGTTCGACCGGCTCTCACGCGAATAGTAGTACTGGTAATAGGCCATTTCCTCGCTCAGCACTGCCGAGGAGCGGGTGTCCACTTGCGTGAGAATGATGCCGAAGATCCGTGCACCGGCGCGATCGAGTTCGCGGATCGCCGTCTTCACGACCTTGCGCTGTGTGGTCCGCCACCGCACGACCATGAGCGTGAGGTCCGCCATCGTGGCGATGGCGCGGGCTTCGGCGACGGGGATGGCCGGTGCGATGTCGAGCACGACGAAGTCGTATTCCTGCCTGAAGCGGTCGAACATGGCGGCCGTGGCCTGGGAATGCATGATGTCCGACTGGGCGGTGAGTTCGGTGTTGAGCGGCAGGACATGGGCGCCGGATGCCTCATCGAGCACGATCACATCCTCGATGCGGGCCTGACCGTTGAGGACTTCGACAAGGCCCGGGCGGTTGCGGAGACCCAGCGCAAGCGTGGTGCCCATGCGGCGCATGTCGCAGTCTACCAAGAGGGTCCGCCTTCCCGCGAGCGCGGTGGACCGGGCGAGGGCGATGGCCGTGCTGGTCTTGCCTTCTCCCGGTATCGAGGAAGTGACGCCCACGGAACGGGCGAGTTGTCCCTTGTGTCCGATCTTCAGCGCCGTCCAGATGGCCCGGACGGATTCGGAGAACGGGGATTCCCGGTGTTCGACCACGAAATCGGGAACGCCCAGGGCATCATTCCTGCGGAAGTCGGGTTCGTCCATCGTCCCGATATCCGGCAGGCTGCTGACCACTTCGTAGCCGGTGAACTCCTCGGTTTCGGCGCGGGTGCGCAGGCCGCGCTCGCGCCATTCCAGCGCCATGGCCAGGAGCACCGCCGCGATGATCCCCGCGATCAGGCCCCCCAGCATGTAGACCAGCAGGTCGGGCGAAGAGGGCCGCACCGGCACCTGAGCCCGGGCGATGACCTGGGCCTTGCTCTTTTCCGTGCCGCGCGTCGCCAGTTCCACCCGGTAGCGATCGAGGAAGGTCTGGTAGAGCTGGCGCGAACTTTCCGCGACGCGCTCCAGTTCGTTCAGGCGCACCGAAGCGTTGTTGCCCGCCAGCAGCCTGCCCTTGGCGCTGCCGATCGCCGACTGGATCGCGCCGACGCGCTGGCTGTCGACGCTGATGTCCGACCTGACGCCGGAACTGGCGCGCGAGACTTCGCGGCTCAGCGCCTGCCGGGCCGTCGTCAACTGGGCCTGGGTCTTGACGCGGTCCGGGTGGTTGGGGCCGTAGACGGACGATTGTTCCGCCAGCTTGACTTCGAGGCGGGACACGTCGGTTCGCAGGTCGCGGATCACCGGGCTGCTGTTGACGGCGGTGCCGTTCTCCCCGGCGTTGGCGCTTGCGCGTCCCTGCGAGGCGGCAAGTTCCGCCTTGGCGGAGGCCAGTTCGGTGTTCAGCGTTGAAAGTTCCTGCTGCGCGATCGTGCTGTCGTTGCTCACGCTCACGAGGTCGGACTTGGCGCGGTAGGCGGCTACGGCGGCCTCGGCCTTGATGACGTCGCCGCGAAGCTGGTCGAGGCGGGTCCGCAGCATGTTGATGTCCTGGCTGCGGGCGGACTGCTCGCTCTGGACGTTGCCGCTGACATAGGCGTCGGCCACGGCATTGGCCACGGAAGCGGCAACCGCCGGATCGCGGGACTTGTAGCCCAGGTTGATCGCATAGGAGAGGCCCTGTCGGCCCACCGTCAGGTTGGACCTGACGATCGCCGTCGCTGCCGGGATCGAAAGCGGACCTGCGATGTCCGGCGCGCCGGCGGCGATGAAGGCGGGGTTCGTGTTCAGCCGGGCATTGCGCACCGCGGCGGTCGCCACTTCAGGGGAGAGGAGCACCTGCACTTCGGTATCCACGGTCGGCGAATCGACAGCGGTGTCCTTGTCGGTCTGCGCCGTCCGCACCAGTTGCTGGTCGTTCCGGTCGAGCGCGAGCACGACGTTCGCGTCGTACTGTTTCACTGCGAGCATGTAGGCCGCCAATGTCGCGGCAAGGGCGCAGCCGATGACCGCCAGCATGGCCCATTTGTGCCGCCAGGCGAGCATCGCCAGCCAGGACAGGTCGATGAGTTTGGAACCATCGGGACCGGACGTGGTCGAAGGGGCTGCGTCCACGCCGCGCAGGTTGGAAACGGGGAGCTTTTCGAAAGCTGCGGACAAGTCGCTCTACCTTCCGGAGGACGTGGAAATCGACTGTCATCTTGGGAGTTTTCTGCCCCCTGAATCCATCAGAAACAGGTAGTAATTCGAAATCTCTGCAACCACTCTCTCGGGCGAACGCCGGGCCACGAAATGCAGCGGCACTGCCCCTGCCACGGCGGCGGCCGCCTGGGCGGCCTCGGCGATCTGCCGGTGCGACAAAGGCGCGTTGATCGCCGTCACCCGCGGCGGCCCCAGTTCGTCGAGAAGGCCCGAGAAGGCGGAGATTCCAGACACCATCACCGGCGTGCCGCGCTCGGCTGCCAGGATGGCGAGGCCGCTGTTCTCGCCCCGGCGATAGGGCAGGAGCAGGATCAGCGTCTCGTTGAGCCGGTCCGCCATCTCCTGGTCGCTGAGCCGGGTAAGCACCCACTCCATTCTCCAGCCGCGCCCGGAAAGGGCGGCGAGCCGGGCCTCCAGCGCGGCGGCTTCGGCGGGGCTCTCCGGCAGGCCGTGGACCAGATAGCGGCGACTGTCCGGTTCAGCGTTCTCCAGCGCGGCGAGCATGTCGTCGAGGCCCTTGTAGCCCTTGATGTCGCCGAGGAATGAGACCGTATCGCGGCGCAGGCCGATGGTGGCGGCAGGCGGCGGATAGGCGCCGGAATAAGTCCAGTGGGGCGCAACCAGAGCCGGAATGCGGGTCAGCACCGGGTGACGGAGCCGGGCCTGCGCGAGGCTGCTCTCCGACATGGCGTGGATACCGTCGAGCAGGGCCATGAACCGCGCCATCCAGAACCTTTCGAGCCTGGGGCGCAACTGTTCGTGAGAGACGGCATTGTGCATGGTCCAGACGATCTTCGCGCCGCGCGCCTTCTGGAGCGCGAGAAACACCGCCCAGGCTGCGATCGTCCGCAAGCTGCGCAGGAGGCCCGGCTGTATGACCTTTTGTGGCCAGTGCAGGTGCAGGATGTCGCAGGTGCCGGTGAAGCGTTCCTTCCAGCCGGGCGATGAAGGTGAATGGCCCAGTCGGCGAAGCTGTCCGATCAGGATCGCCGTGTAGGGATTGCTGTGGCGGTTCTCTTCGCCGGGAAAGCACCAGACTCGTGCCATGAATCCTTCTGGATCGCTGCCATATACCTAATTGCATTGGCTAGTTTCATGGGCGCCGCTGCACAATTGCGATTAAGTCTTAGGGCATGGCCCGCCCGAACCGCGGCGGCGCCGCGCTCTTGGCGATGATGGGCGACACCAGGAAGGCAGGGAACCGATGCGCGTGGACAGGGTGGTCTTTCCGTTCACCAATGAGAAGATCGGCGGCAGCCACGTTTCCTCCTTCACGCTCGGCAGGACGCTTCAGCAGGACTACGGGGTGGAAGTGGTGGTGGCCGCGCCGCGAGACAGCCTGATAGAGCAGGTGGCGCGCGAACGCGGTTTCACCATCTGGCCGCTCGGCGAATCCCCGAGCTTCCGGCACGGCCTGGCGACGGAGGCCCGGTTGCTGCCGCGCCGGCTGTCGCTGCTGTCAGGCCAGCCCGAGGGTACGTTCGTGCACTGCAATGACCTGTCGGCACTCCAGAGCTGGGGACCGGCGGCGCGGCTTCGCGGGATTCCGGTGGTCTACCACAACCGCGCCTTCAACCGTCCGGTGGCCCCGAACCTTGCCGTGATCGCCACGGCCCAGCGCATCATCTGCATCTCGCAGGCCGTGGAGCAGCGGCTGCCGCAGTGGCTCAGGAGCCGGTCGGTTCTGATCGACAATCCCGTGGAACTGGCCGAGGACGTGGATGGCAAGGCGCTCAGGAATGCCTTCGCTGCTTGTCACAGGGTTGCCGGGGAAGGGCCGCTGATCGGCTTCATCGGCAATTTCGCGCACCGCAAGCGGCCGCGCTTCTTCCTGGAGATGGCGCGCGCGGTGCTGATCGAGCTTCCGCAGGCGGCTTTCGTGATCTTCGGCCGCGAGGTCGATGAAACGCAGCAGGACCTTGAAGATTTCGCGCGGCAGCTCGGAATTGCCGACAGGGTCGTCTTTGCCGGTTTCCGCCTGCCGGTGGAGGAGAACATCGCCATGCTCGATCTTCTCGCCATCCCCGCCATCGACGAGCCCCTGGGGCGCACGCCGCTGGAGGCGCTGATACTGGGCGTGCCCTATGTGGCCACCGACGATGCGGGACTGGGCGAGACCGGCCGCCGTTTCGGCGGCGGGGTGCTCGTGCCGTTGGACGCGGGGCCTGAAGCATTCGCCCGGAGCGTTCGCGGCGCGCTGGCGGGTTCGGATCCAATCGCCTTCGCCGATGCACGTGGCCGCGCCAGGGAAACCCTGTGCGCGGCCAGCCATGCGAAACGGGTCATGGAAGTCTACCGCGGCCTGTCTGGCCGGCGGGGATCCGATCAGAAATAGACCCGCTGCCCGACCGTCACGGTGGACCCGGAATAACTGCTGGAACTGTTGAGCACCTGCCCGGTCTTGGAAACGAGCCTGCCGATCCGCAGGTTCACTACACCATCCTCGGCACGGAAGAGCGGAACCGAAGGATCGCCGGATGCGATGAGCACGTCGATCGTGATGGTCCGGGTCTTGGTCTTGGTGCCCTTGCCGATGATGCCCACGAAGCGGTTCGTGCCCAGTTCGACCAGGCCGTGGCTCTGGTCGGTCCATGCCTTGATGCCCTGGCGGCAACCGGCAAGGTAGACATTGTCCACCCTGACCTTGCCCTTGATGTCCAGACAGGCATCGCTGGCATTCAGGACGCGTCCGTTGGAGATCGTCCCCGAATAGCCCGCCTCGGTCGAGATGCCGTCGACGTTCTGATAGTAACTACCGGACTTCATGAACAAATTCTGGAAGTCGAAATTGCTGATCGCAAAGGAGCCGATGTCGTTGGCGTCCTTGCCCTTTAGTGCGATGGCGGCCCATGCATCGTCGCTGTTGATCGACGGGTAGTTCTTGTCGCCGATCCACACGAGATCGCGGAACACCGCCTTGCCGATGCCATTGCTGACGTTGACCAGACCGAGGCCGAGCACCGAATCCGCGCGGGCCGCCGTTTCGGAAACCCGCTGGACCTGGATGTTGGGGACGTTCTCGCCCCGCAGGAGCGGCCCGTAGCGCAGGGATTTGACGTCCTCCATCGCAAAGCCGGTGGCGTTCTTGCCGTTGACGAGAATCTTGCCGTCAACCGCGCAGACCTTCTTCAGGCTGGCGGAAGTCGGCCCGAGGCGCAGGGTGGTCATGGCCTTGCACGAGGTGCCGGAGGAGAGTTGCGGCGCGGTGATTGCGGGCATCCTGAAGGCCGTGGCCGTGGAGGATGCCTGGGCGAACATGACCGGAGCGGCGGCAAAAGGGCTGAACCGGGCGATCGATTCGCCGATGTCGGAACTGGAAAGACCTGCGAAAAGCAGGGAGAGTGCGACGACCGAAGTTTTTATCATCTTTTTACTCAATGACTTGGCGATTTTTTCGGCTCTTTGCGAGCACACGAGAGTATATCTCCGCAGGGATTGCGAAGAACGACGCGCGAAATCTTATCCCGGGCAAGGCGCAGGGCAACGCCGGAACCGGCGGTTATCCGGTCAAACGGGATGGGGCGCAGCAAGATTTGCGACGGGCCGAGGCGCGGGCCGGGTCATGAGCGAGGCGTGGACAGTAAAACCGCAAAGCAGGCTGTAGAACAGCAGCCCCTCGATCATCCAGAACGGCATCGTCGCCATGTTCAGCAGGAAGAAGCCGAGATGCGCCATGATGAGGACGAAGCGGGCCGGCGTGCGCGCGGTCAGCGCCAGCCAGAACATCCACAGCCACAGGAACAGCATCGCCGCGACGCCGAGCAAGCCCAGTTCGTAGAGCGTCGAGATCAGCGTGTTGTGGGCATAGTAGCGATAGCGCCCCTCCCAGGCATTGGCGCCGTATCCGAACATGTGCTGGCGGGGGGTGCTTTCCTCCCAGGCGGTGACGTACTGGCTCCAGAGCAGCAGCCGGCCTGACAGCAGGGCCTGGTCGTCGCGGCTGAATTCGGCGGGCGCCTTGGTGAGGATTTCCGGGTGCGAGGCGATCGTGCTGATGGCATCGAAACGATCGCCGGCCACGATGGGAAGCACGGGAAGGCAGGCCAGCACCAGCAGCCCGCCAAGGATGGTGGCGACGGGGCGCTGGCTCGGCCGGACGGCGGAGGTCAGGACCGAGACCAGCAGGCCAAGAGTGATCGGCGCGGCGGTTATGATGGCGGTCCGGTAGTTGGCGGCCGCGATCCCGCCGATGCAGACGACCGCGATCGCAAGCTTCACCAATCGCCGGAGATCCGGGTTGAGCACGGCCGCGAGAAGCGCGGTGAGCAGGATGATCGAGAAGCTGGCTTCGTGGTTGTAGCCGCCGATGTAGGACGCCGAACCGTCGCTCTCGGTCGCCTTGGCGATGCCCAGGACGAGGCTGTAGGACTGGAGCAAAAGCGGCAGCAGGAAGGTGAACAGGACCCGGATCAGCACCTTGCCGGCGCCGTCAGCAACGAAGGCGTCGTAGGCCGCGAGCGCGATGACGGTGAAGTAGGCATATTTCACCAGGCTTTCCGTGCTGCCGGATGCATCGTCGTTGAAGGTCGCGCTCAGCAGGATCACGAGGAGCAGGGGGGCGATCGCTCCCACTACGATCGGGACCGCGCGGCTTCGGCGCAATTGCAGGATGCCCAGGCCCACGACCAGCACCGAGACCAGCGCGTTCCAGCTCAGCCCCGCAGGCGATGCGGAGAACGAGAAATGGGGCAGTGCTGACATGGCGAGGCGAACGGCGCAGGCGATCACCAGGAACTGCGCGGACCTGCCGATCCTGAGGCACAGCAATGCGACCAGGACGCAGTAGAGCATCATGGTCGGGACCATCAGGAACTGCGGTATGGGAGGGCTTCCGACGGTCAGCGCCAGCATCGAATTCTCCCGGAAGGAAGGGCGGCGCGTGCCAATGCCTTGCCTTCAGCGTGCAGGTTTGAGGGCTGAATCTTGGTGGCTCCTGCTCAGGATTTCACGGTAGCGAACGGCGGTGCGCTGGGCGACTTCGTCCCAGTCCATCAGGGCTTCCACGGGCAGTTCGGCGCGGCGCGGACTGTCGCGGCGGGAAAGGCGCGCAGCCAGGACACCGACATCGCCAACCGGAAAGTAGCAATCGGCCGGAAGGCCAAGGTCGAGGTTCGGCTGGATATCGCTGAGCAGGACCGGGCAGTTGCTGGCCAGCGCCTCTAGCGCGGCGATAGGCAGTCCCTCATGGAAGGAGGGCAGCACGAAGAGCGAGGCATTGCGGAGCAGGACGCCGAGCTGCGCGCGGGGCACCATGCCGAGGAAGCGGACATTGGCCCCGGCCATCTGGGCCAGTTTCTGGGCATACCGATCCGATTTCTTCGCGGCTCCGGCAATGACCAGCGTGCGCGGGTCCCCGCTGCGGGCATGCGCTTCGATCAGGTAGTGGATGCCCTTCTCGGGAACCAGCCGGGCGACGCAGCACAGATAGTTTCCGGGCTGGAGCCCCATTTCGGCCAGCAGGACGTCGTCGGGCTGGGGGCATGGCGGCAGCGCGCTGACGCCGTTGGGGATGAAATCGACATGTTCGGCCCTGCCCGGATAGCGCTCCTTCATCCGGGCGGTGAGCGAGGGGGATACGCAAACGACCGTGTTGGCGAACTGGACGCCCAGCTTTTCGCCCATCCGCAGCATCCACTTCGCTCCGCGTCCCCACTTCTCGCGCTCGTAGTCGGCGCCGTGATGCGTGAGCAGGACCTTCAGGCCGAGCAGGCGGGCGAGCGGCGCCAGCAGGCCGGGGCCGACCGCGTGGATATGGATCGCCGTCGCCCCGTGGGTGCGGGCGTAAAGGATGCTGAACAGCGTGGAGATGATCGCTTCGCTGGAACGGCCGGTGGGGCAATAGAGCGCCTTGAGCGCAACGCCCCGAAAGCTGGTCATCGCCGGATCGACATAAGGTGCGCGGCAGCAGACCTCGATCTCGGTATCGACCAGCGTGGCGGCGATACGCGGCAACAGTTCCTCGCAGTGAGTCTCGACCCCTCCCATGACGCCGGGGATCCCGCGCAGGCCGGTGACGCAGATCTTCATGTCGCCGCCATCCGGTTCGCGGCGACCGCCTGGATCAGCGATTTCCGGAAATCGCCGACGGCCTGGTCGAGCGAGAACGATTCCGCGCGTCTGGCCGCCGCTTCGGAAAAGGCGGGGCGATCCTGCGCAATCAGCCGGCCCATGCAGGTCGCCATGGCCTGCGCATCGTCCATCGCCACCAGCGCGCCGCCGGAACCGAACACCGCAGGCGCATCGCCAAGCGTGACTTCGAGAATTTCGGCCGGACCCGAGGGGCAGTCCGTCGCCACTACGGGAAGCGCCAGGGCCATGGCTTCCAGCATGGCATTGGGAAAACCTTCGGCATTGGACGTCAGCAGATAGCATCCGGCGCGGGCCAGCACGGCATGGGGATTGGCGAGGAAGCCGGCGAAGCGCACTCTCCTTTCAAGGCCGAGCGAAGCTGCCAGATGCGCGAGTTCCTCCCGAAGCGGGCCCTCGCCCAGCACGATCAGGTTGCCGCGCGCGGGTGCCGTGGCCAGGGCCCGGATGGCCATGGCGGTATTCTTGTTGTCCACGAGGCGTCCCATCGTGACGAAATCGTCGCGCGTGACCTCGATCGCCGGTTCAAGCGCGGCGCGGGCGCGAATGCGGTCCACATCCACGGGGTTGTGGATGACGCGAATCCTGTCGGGCGAAATGGCGAAGTCGGTTTCCAGCGTCCGGGCGACCCCCTGGGACACGGCGATGACCTGCCGGGCCGCCGGGTAGGTCCTGCGGATCAGCAACCGGCTGACGAGGCCGGACAGGCCGTGCTTGAGGTGAGCGGTGGTATTCACCCTCTCGCTGATGACGGTTGCACCGCCGGTCTGCCGCATTGCCGCCAGTGTCGCGACGTTGGCTCTCGACAGGAACGACAGGGCGACGTCGGGCCGGGAGCGGCGCACCAGCCTGCGCATTCCCCGGACGCTGCGCAGCAGGCCGCCCTTCGCATCGAGGCGTTCGATCGGTACGTTCTCGGGCAGGAGGTAGGCTTCCTCGGCCTCGTTATCGAGCAGGGCGACGGTTATCGCGAAGTCGCTACGGGGGCCGCTGAGCTGTTCGACCAGCGTGGTGAAGACGCGTTCCGCCCCGCCGCCAGCAAGTGAATTGATGACGAAGAGCGCGCGGAGCGGCGGGTCTGGCCTCATGCGTTCTCCTCTGGCGACTTGCCGGTGGAGCGTAGCGTTCAGGCCCGCCAAGAGCGATTCACCATAATTGGGCAATCGATGCCTCAATAGGGTGGAGAGGGCGATCCAGATGATTGAGCAGAAGGGATATCCGGCGGTAGCGATGCGCCGGATGCGTGGCCCAAGCTCTTCAAATGGGGCATCAATCCCTGCGGATTCGCACTTCGCGCTGCGGGAAGGGCAGCTCTATCCCTTCCTTGCCGAACCGTTCGGCAATGGCGAACCGGACTTGTGAGGCGATGGATGCGCCATCGGTCGCGTCGGGCACGAACAGCAGCAGGCGCATGTTGATCGAGCTTTCGGCAAATGCGTCCAGCGTCACGCTGGGTGCCGGCGACGGAAGCACGCCGGGGTTCGCATGGGCAATCTCCAGCAGGACCGCGCGAACCTTTTCGAGATCGGAACTGTACGCCACCCCAACCGGCACCACCACGCGCGCCAGTGCCGCTCCCAGGCTCAGGTTCTTCACGCTGCCGGTGATGAGCTGGGAATTGGGAATGATGATCTGGTGACGGTCGAAGCTTTCCAGGTGGGTCGAGCGGACGGACACCTTTCGCACGATGCCGGAGAAGTTCCCAACCTCGATCCAGTCGCCTTCGCGGATCGGCCGTTCGATCAGCAGGATCACGCCGCTGGTGAAGTTCTCGACGATGGATTGCAGGCCGAAGCCGAGACCGACCGACAAGGCCCCGGCAACGAAGGCGAGGCTGGAAAGGTCCAGTCCGGTGCTGGCGATGGCGATGACCGCGGCCAGCACGATCCCGGCATAGCCGATCATCGTCACGATCGAGGCTTGTGAGCCCCGGTCCAGCCCGAATTGCGGCAGGATCGAGAGGTTGATGATCCGCTGGGTCCAGCGTGTGGCGACGTAGCCGGCAAGGAAGATGAAGGCGAAGGTGAGAATGTCGCCCGCCGACAGGTTCACCTGGCCGATCGTGACACCGCTGCGCAGCGTGACGATGGCATCGCCGATCTCGCGGCTGTTGTAGCCCCAGGTCACAGCCAGCATCGGCACGGTGCAAAGCGTTATGACGAGCCCGGTCAGCATCGGCACGAAGTGCAGCGTCGTGCGGTAGCGTTTGAACCGTCCTTCGGCGAGCAGGCCGAGCACCAGCGAGATCAGCCGGTGCAGGAAAATGGCGATGGCGATGACCGCGATCGAAAGCACCGCGTCCGAAAAGATTTCACGCGCGAGGATGATGTAGCCGACCAGCGCGGCGGAGACGCTGCCAATCACCAGCAGCTTGAGAATTCGGCTTAACGGCGATGCGAAGTCGAGCATTTCTGGTGGCTTGCCGTCTGATGCCGTGGCTTCGTCCTGGCCTTCGCGGCCCTTGTGAAGCAGGTTCGCAAGCACCCAGATCAGCCCGCCGCCCAGGATCAGCAGCAATCCCGAAATGAGGTCGATTGCGGTGGCAGACGCGAAACCGGCCTGCTCGAGAGCCTCGACGATGGCTTCCATCGCCATGACCACGCCGATCCAGCGGACCGTCGATACGCCCTTGTCGACAAGGGCCGGCCGCAGCCGCACCAGACGCAGCTGGACGAAGGGCGATTGCAGCGTACCCTTCGCAAGCCACTGGGTGATGGCGACGATCAGCGCCGCAAGCACGAAGATGGTGCTGAGCCGGACCAGCACGGCGATGGTGACGAACGGTTTCAGCACGAGGCCCATGGCGGCGATCGTGCAGCCTATGCCGAAGAACAGCGCGATTGCCGTGGAAACATCCTCGATCACCACGATCAGCAACCGGCTAGCCAGTTGCTCCACGTTTTCGATCCGCTTTGCCAGCCTGGCGCTCAACACGCGCAGCAGCCATGCGGACGCGAACGGGCCCAGCAGCATCAGTGCCGCCGCGCCCAGCACCCGGCTGGCGAGGCCAAGGAAGCCGATAGCCTCGTAGCCCCGCGCAAAGCCCGCCGCCATGGCTTCGGCACCGCGCCGGGCATCGCCGGCGAAGGTCAGCCAGAGGCGGGGATCGAGCACGGAAGAGGCGCGCTCCGACTTGCGCAGGCGGTCTATCGCCGCGATCCGTTCGTCGAGATCGGAAACGAGGGTTGCCGCGCGCGCCTGTGCCTCGCGGGCGCGAAGGACCGGCCCGAGAGCAACGGAAAGGCGCGCGTCGAGTGCCTTGCGCTGGTCGGTGATGGCGGAGGCTTCGGTCTTGCCGGATTCGGGCAGCGGGCCGAGCGCGGTGATCTGGGCCTGTATGATTCGCGCATCGAGGTTGCTGCGATCGGCAATCCCGCGAGCCAGATCGCGGTCGGCCGCAAGACGGTCGCGCAGGAGGTTCAGTTCGCGCACTTCGTCGTAGTCGTGCCGTGAGATGTCCGTGCGCAAGACGGCCTCGGCATGCCTGGCATCCGCATCGAAGCTGGCCACCGCCTCGCTCGGCGTTTTCCTGACGGGATCGGGGGCAGGCTCGGGAGCGGGGTCGGCCTTGGGGAGCGCCGAGGCGATGGCAGACGAAAGCGCGGGAGGCTGGGTGGCAGGCTGGGCGGCCAGCGCGCTTCCCGCAGCCAGCATAAGGACAATGGCCAGCACGCACCGCGCGATCGCGGCGAGGCCCGCACTTCCGACGGCGATGCGGTTGCGGTCTTTCAACCCTGCGTATCCTTCAGAGTGGCGCGGCTTCAAGGGTACCCCCGCCCAGCGCCAGCGGCGAAGCATGGGCCGGCGCCGGAAAGGCAAGACAATAGAGCGTTTCCTTATGCCCGCGCCGGAGCCGCTGGCAAGGCCCCGGAAGATCGGCCGAAGTTTCCGCTTCGGTTTCGGAGCGTGCTTCGGCCGGGGCGCGGGCGTCGAGGCCATCGTCGTGCCGATCGCCGAACTGCCCGGTATAGTTCAGGAAATTCGGATGGTTGCGGCGCTATTCAGGGTAATGGCGCATCCCGGGGCGGCTGGGTAGAACCTGCCGGGTGGCCGCGATCGATGCGCGGTGGCTTTGAGGCGCGGGGGCTTGTGTGAGTAAGCTGGCCAGGCAGTTCATCTTTGCAGTTCTGCCGCGACCCGTGGCAATCCGGTTGTGGACCGGGCGCCAGTACCGGCGCTATGCGGGCCGATATCCCGAGGGCGAGAGGCGGCCGCATCCGCTGCGGGCCGCGCTGATCGTTTCGCTGACGTCCTTTCCGCCGCGATATCCCACGCTTCACCTCACGCTGCGAAGCCTGCTGCGGCAGGACACGGTGCCTGACCGCATCGTCCTGTGGCTGGCGCGCGGTGACGAGGAATCTCTGCCCGCTGCCGTGCGGGAACTGCTGGACGGGCGGGTCGAACTGCGGCTGGTCGACGACGTGCGCAGCTACAAGAAGCTCGTCTATGCGCTCGGCGCCTTTCCCGAAGCCTATATCGCCACTGCCGACGATGACGTCTTCTACAAGCCTTCCTGGCTGACCGAACTCGTCGATGGACAGGCCGGAACGAAGGGCGTCATCACCTGTCTGCGCGCGCACCGGCTGGAGATGGGGGCGGGCGGGGCGCTGGCCCGTTATGCCGATTGGGGCTGGGACGTTCAGGACGATGCCGCGCACGCTCCGTCCATCGATCTCATGCCCACGGGGATCGGCGGGGTGCTCTATCCGCCCGGGTGTTTCCATCCCGACGTGACGGAGCGCGAACTCTACGAGCGATACGCACCTTCCGCCGACGACTTGTGGTTCTACTGGTGTGCGCGCCGTGCAGGCGCGCTCTACCGGAAGGTGGGACCGCGCTTCGTGCAGATGACCTGGGACTTTTCCCAGGCGAGCCGCCTCTACGACGACAACATGCTGC
This sequence comes from Novosphingobium sp. TK71, assembly GCF_055361505.1. Taxonomy (NCBI): domain Bacteria; kingdom Pseudomonadati; phylum Pseudomonadota; class Alphaproteobacteria; order Sphingomonadales; family Sphingomonadaceae; genus Novosphingobium; species Novosphingobium sp. TK71. The sequence goes on along the minus strand of NZ_CM143962.1, from coordinate 2,291,350 downwards.
AGAACGACGCGCAGATTTCCGCGCTGGTCAATCGTTTCGGCAATCCCCTGCTCATGCCGCAGGGCATTCCTGCGGTGGCGGTGTCCGAATGACGAGGGCCGGCAGCGACGATATCGGCCGCCGCGCCACGCGGGGGGTGGCATCCACCGCCGCATCCCAGATCGTCAAGGTGTTCGCCACGATGGCGACCACGATCGTGGTCGCGCGTATTCTCTCACCGGCGGATTACGGCATCAGCGCCATGGTGGCGCCGCTTACCGGCCTGATCCTGATCTTCCAGAACCTGGGGTTCACGCAGGCGGTCGTGCAGGCGCGGGATCTCGACCCGGAGCATTCCAATGCCCTGTTCTGGCTGAACGTGTTCGTCTCGGTCGCGGCGGCTCTGGTCATGGTGATCCTGGCACCGCTGGCGGGCTGGTTCTACGGCGATTACCGCGCGGGATATGTGACGGCGGCCACCGGGCTCACCGTCCTCGTCTCGGGGTTGAAGTTGCAGCATCAGGCCCTGCTCAACCGGGACCTTCGCTTCCATACGCTCAGCATCAACGATATCGCCGTGGCCCTGTCGACGTTCGTCTTCACCGCGCTGGCCGCGCTTGCGCTGCGCAATTACTGGGCGATCTGGCTGGGGGCGCTGCTGGGGGCGAGCGTCAGCACTGTTATGGTCTGGACATCCTGCACCTGGCGCCCGCGAATGGGCGCGCGCTTCGCCGGGGTGCGCCATCTCGTGGTGTTCGGAGCGAATCTTACGGGCTTCAATCTCGTGAACTTCTTCGCCCGCAATCTCGATAACGTCATCATCGCCAAGGCCGAGGGTGCGGACGCGGTCGGCCTGTACGATCGCAGCTACAAGCTCATGCTGTTTCCCCTGCAAAACGTGAACCAGCCGCTGAGCCGCGTCATGATTCCGGTCATGAGCAGGCTCCAGGACGATGCGGAACGATATCGGCGGGTCTATGAACGGGCGATCCGCGCTCTTGCGCTGCTGTCCCTGCCGGGCATCCTGGCGGCGGCGATCTGCAGCGATCGGCTCGTGCCTTTCCTGCTGGGATCGCGGTGGAGCGCCGCCAGCCCGATCTTCTTCTGGCTCAGCCTCACCGCGATCGTCCAGACCGTGCCCAACACGACCGGTTGGCTCTACATCAGCAGCGGGAAGACCCGGCGCATGATGTACTGGGGGATTTTCTCCAGCACGATCAGCGTGATCAGCTTCTTCATCGGGGTGCGCTGGGGTGCGGTGGGGGTGGCGGCCGCCTATTTCTTCGGCCAACTCCTGACGACGCCCGCACTTTACTATTATGCGACCAAGGGCACGCCGGTGTCCCAGCGTTTCCTGTACGAGGCGCAGGTGCCCTCATTGCTTGGGGGCGTCTTTGCCTGGGCGGTGGTTTCGCGGCTGGGGGAAGGTTTGCCTACCGTCGTCACGCTTACGGTTGCGGTCCTGTGCAGCTACGGAGGCACCGTTGCGGCCCATTTCTGCACCGCGAGCGGGCGGCGCGACATGGCGGAGATGATCCGGCTGGCCGCGAACCTGCTGCCGGACCGCTTCCGCCGCCATCCGCAGAAGGGCTGAAGGCATCAGCGCCGCGGCGTGAGCCAGGCAACGGCCTTCCGGTAGCCTTCCAGCCCGAATACCGCCGCGCCGAGCTTGGGAACCGGCGCAAGGTGCGCTCCCTTGCCGCCGAGCGAGAGGCTGCGCTGAAGCGCGCGGCGGCCCTGCGCCATATCCCCCCGCCGAAAGGCGCTGTCGGCAAGCCAGTAGAAGTATTCGCCGATGATCCGTGCGCGCCTTTCGTCCGGCACCGTGTCCGACGGCCGGCGCAGCAGGCTTTCGGCCACGTCTATGAGATCGCCGAAAGTGGAACGGTTCGCGGAGATGCGCAGGGGCGAATCGTGCTGGACATAGACGCCGCAACCACGGTCCGAATGTGCCAGCCGCGCGCCTGCGAGCGCGGCCCGGCACACGATTTCACCGTCCTGGTTGCGCCGCACCGCTTCGTCCCACCCGCCGATGCTGCGCACAAAATCGGTACGCCAAAGCACCGCACAGGGCGGTGTCCAGCGCCGACGAACCAGCCACCGGTCCAGCAGGTCTTCGGCGCTGCTATACCGTTCGCGCCGCAATTCCGCCGAAGGGACCGCTTCATTGTAGCGAAGCCACGGGCCGAATGCGACGTCGGCTCCGTTCTCCACGGCGTCCAGCAGGCCGCGAAAGAGGTCGCCCATCACGAAGTCATCGCCGTCGAGAAACATCACGTAATCGGTTTCGACAAGGGCGAGCCCGCGATTCCGGCTCTTCTGCGCGCCCAGATTGGCCTCGTTCACGATCACGGAAAGGCGCGTATCCGCGATGGACTGCGCGGCGGACCGGGTTTCCTCGCCCGTGTCGTCGACGACCACGATGACCCGCGTATCGACATCGGGCTGGCCGAACACCGAGCGGACCGTCCGCTCGATGGTATGCCCGGCCTGATAGGCAGGCACGACGACCGTGATGGAAGCCCGTGGCATCGCTGGCTCTCCTGAAGACGGGCAAAGTTGCCGTTCCCGGCGATTCTTACGGGTCTTCGCGGCGCGGGACTAGCTGGACGAAGGGGTGAGTCGCTCGTCCTTGTGGCGGCAGGAGCGCAACCGCCGCAGTCGTTCAGTTGTGGTGGCGCGGCGGACGATGATCGTCCCGGTCCCGGTGACCGTCGCGGTCGCCGTGTTCGTGCCGGGGCGGATGGTGGCGTCCGGGGCGGTCATCATGGCAGGCCGACAGCAGGATGGTGGTGGCGGAAAGGATGCCGAGGCCCCAGCCCAGTCTGCGGTACATGTGTTTCTCCTGTGCGTTCGGCGATTTGCCGTTGAGAAACAAATGGATGAACGCCTTGCCGGTTCCCGCTGATGGTTCATTTGCGCGCGGGCGGGCCCGGCATGTTCCGTCGGCTCCGCCGTCAGAATGCCTTTCGTAGCGAGATGCCGCCGGAAATCGTGTTGCCCGCGAGCGCATCGAAACTGCGAGAGGCGTAGAGGTCGAGATGGAGCCTGTCCGCCAGCTTCATGTTGGCGCTGATGCCCACCTCCCACCATCCGTCTGAATAGTGGCGCGAATCCAGCAGTCCGCTGCGGGGGATCTCTTCGAGGCTCTCGAACTGGCCGACTTTGACTTGCGAGACGGCGTTGCTGGTCCAGTTACGGGAAAGCGAGATGCCGGCATAATGGTCGCCATTTTCGCCGAACGCATGATCGAGGCGGACAGTGCTGCCCAGCGTCCATGTCGGTTCCCGGGTTTCCAGATCGACCAGGCCGGTTCCGGTGGGGGCGGGGCGGAGCAGGCGTCCCTGTGCGTAGGAACCGACGATCGTCGGCGTCACGAACCATCGGGGCGAAAGCGGGAAAATCCGTCCGAAGTCACCGCCCAGTGCATAATAGGCGCTGCTTCTGGCTCCCGAACTCTGGCGGCTTCCCCAGTCGGTGCTGATCTTGCCGTAGACCTGCCGGCCGTAGCTGGCCCAGCCGTCGATGACCCAGTTGTCGAAGTTGCCGCCCGCGCCAAGCGTGCCGACGTAGTAATCGGACGGGAGCGCGGTGTCGGCTTGGATCAGGGTACCGTGATAGCGCATCACGCCGCCGCGCACGTATCCGCGCCCGATCTGGCGGGTAAGGGACAGCGTCTGCCACGAACCATCGGGGCCGTCGTCGCGGTTGCTCAGCCCGGCGGACAGCGTGATCGTCCAGGGATCGACGGGTTGCGGGGGAGCCGTGTCGGCGGGATCGGCTGATGCAGCCTGCGAAGTGGCGTCGGTGGACGCGAGTTCGGGGGCAGGTGCGGCGGCAGTGTCCTGCGCTGTGGCAGTCTCCTGCGCTGCGGCGCAGCCGGGCCACCACGCTGCCGCAAGGCCTGCGCAAAGCAGGCAGGCCATCGATCTTGCGGGCATCAGGCCGCCTTTCGCAGGGTCGGATCGAAGGCGGCCGGAACCGTGACGCGGGCGGCAAATCCGTCGCCGCCATGAACGAAGCTTACATCGCCGCCATGGGCGCGCGCGATCGAGCGGCACACCGCAAGGCCGAGCCCGCTGCCCTTCTGACCCGAGGTGCGCGCCGTTTCGGAACGATAGAACGGTTCAAAAGCGCGGTCGAACTCGTCTTCCGGAATGCCGGGCCCGGTGTCGACGATTTCCGCCACGGCCTCGCCATCGTGCAGGCTCACGCGGACCCTTGCGCTCTCGCCGTACTTGATCGCGTTTTCCAGCAGGTTGCCGAGCAGGCGGCGGATGCCGACCGGATCGACATCGACCGGAATGTGCAGGTTGTGCTCGATCGTCACCTTGCCGCCGACAAGTTGTGCGTCGGCGACGCTGCCGGCGATCAGTTCCGCGAAATCGACGCGTTCGCGCGGTCCCGGGGTCGAGGCATCGCGGATGAAGGCGATGACCTCGCTGATCATGGCTTCCATCTCGCTCACTTCCTTCAGCAGGCCTTCGCGCTGCTCGTCGGGAACGTCCTCGATGCGGAAGCGAAGGCGGGTGAGGGGAGTGCGCAAGTCGTGGCTGATGGCGCCGACCATCGCGGTGCGGTCATCCACGAAGGCGCGCAGGCGGTTGCGCATCTGGTTGAAGGCATTGGCCGCCCGCCCGATCTCGGCAGGGCCGGACAGCGGCAGGATGGTGGCCGAGGGGTCGCGGCCGAGCTGTTCGGCGGCTTGCGCGAAGTCCTTCAGCGGAACCACGATGCGCCGGGCGAACAGCCATGCCAGCGGGCTTATGATCGCCAGCGACAGTGCGAACCACAGCATGACCCGCTTCTGCCAGGCGTTGGGGAAGGGCTCCGCGCGCGGCGCCACGGCCAGCCACTGTCCGTCGGGCTGGCGTGCGGCGGCCACGAAATCGCCTTCGATGAACGGCGGCGAGGTGAGCGCGAAGAAGCCGCTGTCGACGTGGCGGAAGGGGATCGGTTGCGGCGTGCCGGGAACGACGGGCAGCGGCGCGGAGTGCGTCGCGGCGGCAGGCGGCGTGGCAGGCGCTGCCGTTGCCACGGTGGTTGCCGGAGCGGCCGTGGATGCGAGCATGACCGGGGGTTGGGGAATCTGGAGAGACAGGGGGCGCGTTGTCGCGACGGGGGTCGGCAGCGGATCGGGCGTGGCGATCGGCAGGGTGGCGCGGGGAATGTCGGTCATCGTGGGCATGGCCGGCGAGAGAAGGCCCGAGCCCAGTCCAGCGGCGCCGCCCGGACCGATCATCCCGCCGGGACGCCCGCCGGGGCCGACGATCTGTCCGGGCTGACCGTCCTGGTTCGGCGTCCTGCCCGGCTGGGCGCCGGCGTTGCCGGGCTGTCCCTGCGAAGGTTGGCCCTGCGAAGGCTGTCCCTGTGAAGGTTGGCCCTGCGAGGGCTGGCCGCCGCCAGGGCGGCCGATGCCGCCTCCGGGGGCCTGCCCACCCGGCTGACCGCCTGCACCGGCGCTTCCGGGGCGGTGGCCGCCGGGTGCGGTGGCGGCGGGGATCGCGCCGCCGGGGATGCGTCCTCCCGGACGGGCTCCACCGGGCATGGCGGGAACGCGGGGCATCGAGCCGCCGGGAGGCATTCCGCCGGGGAAGTGGCCACCGGGCATTCCACTGGGCCCGGGGCTTCCACCGGGGGGAGGGCCGCCGGGAATCGACTGCGCTTCCGCCGAGCCGACCAGAACCGAGGACAGCGACGCGGGTTCGGCCTTGCCCTGCGCCATGGCGAGGGGCGAGCGGGTGTTGCTGGGCACGGCGACGCCGCCGACGGGAAGCTGGGTATAGAAGGCGAGAATAACGTCCTTGCCCTCGCGGCCGAGGCGGCTGGCGAGCGCGTCGCGCGACGATTCGGAAACGAGCCAGCCCTGCCCGCTCACGTCGGGCGGACCCATCATCGGCTTGCGTTCGAGCCGGTCTGGCACGTCGCTGGCGGTGAGGGCGCTGGCCACCTCGTCGATGTTCCAGCGTGCGGTCGGGCTGGGCGGCAGCAGCACGGTAAGCGCGAGCGTGACGAGTTGGGCGCCGATCAGGGCGCAGACCAGGATGGCGATCATCTGCATCGCCAGGGGAAGGCCGATCCGGTTCGAAAGGCGGGGCAGGTTCATTTCAGGCCCCATGCCACGAATTCGCGGCGATTTCGAGACGTCACCATGTGGCTGCGCGCCGTTCCGCTGCGGGATGGGGAAGAGAGATGCGGAGCGGGCTCGGAAAGGAGGGACACGTCCCTTCCGACCCCGCTCCGCGCCCCCGCGAGCCGGCACAAGGCCAGCCTGCGAGGACGGTCACCTCGGGTCCGTTCCAGCAGCGGTGCCCTCACTCGCGAGGCTGGAAGGAAAACTCTTGTCGCGCGGCGCCGGGCACCGCGACTGGGCTTGAGCGGCCGGTACCATGCGATTGTGTCACTATCGGGTCCGGTTCCGCACCATCCCCGATGCGTGGATATAGTTCCGGGGCCGTCGCAGGACAGGGCGGGTGCGACTACGTGACCTGCCGCTGCGACGGGCCCGGCACCGACCGGCGCCTTGGCGGTGGCTAACCGGACGGTGGTTCCGGCCGTATCGGAGACATGCAGCATCATTGCGGGAGTCGCGGGGGATGCGACGGGGTCCGCGCTGCAGGCCATCCAAGACGGAACCTGACGAACTGGGTTGTTCATGGCCATCTTGTTCGGCGCGGGACTTTGCCTGCGGATTTCACCGGCATTTCACGCCTGTTACGGGCTGTCACAAGCTGTAACAGGGGCTGAAATCCGGGTGGAACGCGGGGTTCCTATTGGCGCACAATGATCCTAGAACGTGCTCCGATGGACCTTCAGACCCGCATCCTCATCGTCGACGACGATGAAGGCATCCGCTCGCTGATCGGCGAGTTCCTGGGCAAGCATGGCTACGCCACGCAGACTGCCGCCGATCCTTCGGCGATGCGCGAACTGCTGGCGCGCGAGGATTTCGATCTCATCGTGCTGGACGTGATGATGCCGCGCGAAGATGGCCTTACCGCACTCCGCCAGCTTGGACCCGATGCGCCGCCGGTCATCATGCTTTCGGCCGTGGGAAGCGACGTCGATCGCATCGTCGGCCTGGAAATGGGTGCGGACGACTATCTGGCGAAACCGTGCAATCCGCGCGAACTGCTGGCCCGCATCCGCACCGTCCTGCGCCGCCGCGCGGCAGTGGGCGGGGTGGCCGAGCGGGTCGTTGCGGCCGCGCCTTTGGAAGCGACGCCGGTCAACGACGTGCATTCCGGGGAGTGTCTGCACTTTGGCGGATGGCGGATGGACCTGGGCCTGCGCCTGCTGTTCGATCCCGGCAACCGGCTGATCTCGCTTTCGGATGGCGAGTTCCGCCTCCTGCGGGCATTCGCCGAGCACCCGCGACGTGTCCTCACGCGCGACCAGTTGCTCGATTGGTCGCGCGGGGAAGACAGCGATCACTACGATCGCGCCATCGACGTCCAGCTTTCCCGCCTGCGCCGCAAGCTTGCCGAAGGCGATGGTGGCGGCGACATCATCCGCACCGTGCGCAATGAGGGGTATCTCTTCGTGCCCTCGGTCTCGGGCGACATTTCAGCCAGATGAGCATCGGCCGCCGGGACGGACCGTGCGGCTACAGAGATGAAATGCATCTGAAATCCGGTGGCAACTGCCGGCTTTCAATCCTCGTCGTGACCTGATCCGCGGCACCGGTCCTCCGGGCGTCGCGCGAATTGCGACACGAGGGGATATTTCAATGGACGACCATGACCGCGGGCTTGCCCATGATCTTCAGACCATCGGGCGGGCATTCGGCGAGAACCTGATAGGACGCCGCCGGGCGCTGGCCATTCTTGCCAGCGCGGGCAGTGTGGCGGGCGTTGCGGCATGTGGAGGGGATGACGGTGCCTCGTCTTCGGGAAGCTCCGGCTCGTCCAGTTCCACGAGTTCCACCAGCAGTTCCAGCACGACTTCGTCCAGCACTTCGTCGACCAGTTCTTCGTCCACCTCGTCGGGCGGAAGTTCCGCCGATACCTGCATCGCCGATCCCACCGAAACCAACGGCCCCTATCCCGCCGATGGCACCAACACGGCAAGCGGTTCGACCTCCAACGTGCTGACCGTGAGCGGTGTGGTGCGCTCGGATATCCGTTCCAGCTTCATCAATTCGACGACGACCGCCGCCGGTGTCGCACTGGAACTGACACTGCAACTCGTCGACGTGAACAACGGCTGCGCGGCGATAGAAGGCGCGGCGATCTATGTCTGGCACTGCGATGCCGCCGGGAAGTACTCGCTCTATTCGAGCGGCGTCACCACCGAAAGCTACCTGCGCGGCGTGCAGGTGACCGACAGCGAGGGGAAGGTGACGTTCACGACCATCTATCCCGCCTGTTACTCGGGACGCTGGCCGCACATTCATTTCGAGATCTTCACGGGCGGCCTGACTTCGGCAAGCACCGGCCGCACGGCCAGTCTCATCTCGCAGCTTGCCATGCCGGCTGCCACCAACACCGCCGTGTTCACCGGCGATACGCGTTATACGGCCAGCATCGCCAACTACAACGCGATCTCGCTGTCGTCGGACAATGTCTTCGGTGACAACAGTTCCGCGCAACTGGCGCAGATGACGCCGACGCTGAGCGGCAGCCTGACGGCCGGATACACCGGCACCGCGCTCATCGGCATCGCCGCCTGAATCTCCGGCGCCGGCCGAGAGGCGGCACCGGATACCGCTTTCACGCTCATCACGAGATTCCAGACATGAACTCGCTTCACACGTCTTCCAGCATCGGCGCGCTGGTCCTTGCCCTCGTCGCCGCTCCCACCCTTGCCGCCACAAAGGTTTCCACCGACACGACCGCGCCGCTGGTAACGTCCAGCGCAGGCGATGTTACCGTGACCGAGGACGGCACGATCACGCTAGCCGGCGGGTCGGCGGTCACCGTCGACAGCAGCAACGCCGTAGACGTCGAAGGCGGGCTCGTGCTCGACGATGCCGACGGTGCGACCGGCATCACCGTAAATGCCGGCACCACCTCGACGATTGCCGTTGGTGAGGACGGTTCGATCGCGGTGACCGAGGACTACGTTCCCGAGACGACCGGCTCGGACAGCGCCTCGGCCAGCAATCGCTACGGCATTCATGTCCTGTCCGGCGCGGCGACCAGCGGCTCGATCCTCAACGCCGGCACGATCACGGTGGAAGGCCAGGATTCCGGCGGCATCGTCGTGGACAGCGACTATGTGGGCGATATCACGAACACCGGCACCATCAGCGTGATCGGCGACAATTCCGTAGGCATCTCGACGAAGGCGGTGGACGGTGACGTTACCGTGGAAGGCACAGTCTATGCGACCGGCGCCGGGGCGACCGCGCTCTCGGTCGGCGGAGACGTGACCGGCACCGTGACCATTCAGGGCACGGTGGCCAATCGGGCCTCCTACACCGATGACGACAGCAACACCGTCGTGCTTTCACGCGCCGCGCTGCGCTCGGGCACTGCGACGGTGGACATCACCGGCAACGTTGCAGGTGGCATCTATGTGGCTGCTCCGCCGGTCGACAATGACAGCACCAACGACGATGAAGACAATGACGGTGTCGATGACGACGAGGAAGGCACCGGCGCGGTCGTGTCCTACGGCAATGGCCCGGCCATCCAGGTGGGCGGCACCAGCGACATCACGGTCGGCGGCGTTTCCAGCAATTCCGGGACCTATTCGATCGCCATCGACGGAACCGTCAGTTCCAACTCGTACTACAGCAAGACCGACGCCTATGGCCTGGTGATCGGCGGGCAGGGTGGCAACGTCACCCTGACAGACGGCATCGGCGTGACCGGCACTCTCAGCGCCACGACATACGATTCGGCGGCGACCGCCCTGCTCATCAACAAGGGCAGCACTGTCACCAGCCTCTACAACAGCGGCTCGATCGCGGCGGGCATCACCTCGCAGGGCGACGGTTCCTCCACCGCGGTCCGCGATCTTTCCGGCACGCTGACCACGATCGACAACACCGGTTTCATTTCCGCAACCGGCTCCGACACCGACACGACGACCGCGCTCGACCTGTCCGCGAACACGACCGGCGTGACCATCAGCCAGTACCTCAACGATGCGGACGCCGAGACCAGCGCGGAATATCTCGAAGACAACGACACGGATACCGATCCGACCATCTATGCAAGCATCACCGGGAACATCCTGCTTGGTTCCGGCAATGACACGCTCAGTGCTTCGACCGGCACGATCACCGGCGATACCTATTTCGGCAACGGCGATGACACGCTCAGCCTGTCCGGCAACACCGTCTACACCGGCGATGTCTACTTCGGCAGCGGTAGGGGAACGGCATCGCTTGCCGGCACGTCGAGCTTCGTGGGCACCATGGACTTTGCCGGAAACGACGGCACGCTGTCGCTTTCCGGCACTTCGGTCTATTCGGGCAACTTCAGCAATGCCGACAACCTGACCGTCACGGTCGGCAGCGGTTCCAAGCTTACAGCGAGCGAGGCGGAGAACATCAGCTTCGGCAACCTCATCGTGAAGTCCGGCGGTATCCTGGGGGTCTACGTCGATCCCCAGGAAGGTACGAGTTCGCTCATCAACGTGGCGAACGCGACGCTGGAAAGCGGGACCAAGATCACGGCCACAGTCACCGACCTCGGCGATGCCGAGGGCACCTACACGGTGCTGACTGCCAGCAGCCTCGATGTTCAGGGCACGCTGGACTCGACCGAGACCGACCTGCCGTTCATCTACAACGGCGAGGTTTCGACCGATGACAACAGCGTCTATCTTACCATCGAGCGCAAGACGACCGCCGAACTCGGCCTGACGCGCAGCGAAGCATCGGCCTGGGATGCGATCTACTCGACCGCACAGAACGATGATTCGCTGACGGCGAGCCTGCTCGACGTGGACGATTCGGCAACGCTCCAGACCCAGGTCTCGGCGCTGCTTCCCGATCATTCGGGCGGCGTATTCGATGCGGTGACTCACGGCGACCGCATGGCCGCGCGGCATCTTTCGGACGAATCGTCGATGTTCTCCATCTCCGACATCGGCGGCTGGTTCGAGCCGGTCTACTGGCGCACCAGCAAGGATGCGGGGTCGACCGCGGGCTACAAGGCCAGCGGATGGGGGCTTTCCAGCGGCGTCGAGCGGCGCACTTCGCTGGGCTACTTCGGCGTGTCCTATGCGTGGTTGCAGGGCAGCGTGACGGACAACGGCGGCACCGGGAATCTCGATGTGGGCCAGCATGACCTTGGCCTGTTCTGGCGCAATGCCAAGGGGCCGTTCATGGCGTGGGCGCGTATCGGCGCCTCGCGGATTTCGGTGGATTCGACGCGCACTTTCACCGGCACCATCGACGATACCGACTTCACCTATGCCGCGGACGGCAAGTGGAGCGGCTGGCTGTTCTCGGGCCTGGCCGGCGCGTCCTACCGCTTCGACATGTCGCGCCGTTTTAATCTCAAGCCCAAGGTCGAACTCGAGCAGTTCTGGCTGAAGGAGAACGGCTACAGCGAAACCGCCGACACCGACGCCATGGCGCTGACCGTGGCAAGCCGCACCAGCAAGGCCACCACGGTAACGCCGACACTGACGGCCTCCTACTCGCTGGGCACGATCTCTCCCGACTGGCACCCGCTGACGTTCCAGGTGGAGGCGGGCCGCCGCGAACTCGTCTCCGGCAAGCTCGGCAGCACGACTGCCTACTTCAACGGCGGCGACACTTACGATGCCGGCGATGCCTTCACGATCACGCCGGAAAGCCTCAAGGGAGCCTGGGTCAGCGAGGTCTCGATGCTGGCGGGCGGACTCGACTTCACGTGGAAGATCACTGCCCGCATGGAACGCACCAGCGACGCTACCGATCTTTCGACCCGCGCGTCTCTCAGCATCGCGTTCTGATCGGGCGTTGGCTGCCGAACGGATTGCGGCGCAAACCGAAAAGGCCCCGGCAGGACATCCTGCCGGGGCCTTTTTCGTTCATCCCCTTTTCGTTCATCCTTCGCGAATCTGGTCCAGCTTGCGCTCCCACGCGAGCGCGTGTTCGACGATGGTGGGCAGGTCCGCGTATTTCGGCGTCCAGGGCAGTGTCGCCTTGATGCGGCTATTGTCCGAAATGAGCGAATCCGGATCGCCCGCGCGGCGGCCTTCGAGGCGGCGGTCGATCGTGAGGTTCGTTACCCGGTCCACCGCATCCAGCACGTCGAGGACGGAGAAGCCCTGGCCATATCCGCAGTTCATCGTCAGCGACCGCGCCGGATCGGCGATCAGCGCTTCCAGCGCAAGGACGTGGGCATTGGCGAGATCGGATACGTGGATGTAGTCGCGCACACCGGTGCCGTCGGGAGTATCGAAATCGGTGCCGAATACGGCGACATGGCTGCGCTTGCCCAGGGCGGCCTCCACGGCGACCTTGATGAGGTGCGTGGCGCCCGCCGTGGACTGGCCGGTGCGGGCCTGTGGATCGGCGCCTGCGACATTGAAGTAGCGCAGCGCGCAGAAGTTGAAGCGGTGCGCCCGCGCGACGTCGCCCAGCATGATCTCCGTCATCAGCTTGGACATGCCGTAGGGATTGATCGGCAGCTTCGGGCTGTCCTCGGTAACGGGCGAAACCTCGGGAATGCCGTAAGTGGCCGCGGTAGAGCTGAAGATGAAGTGCGGCACGCCCGCCTTGACCGCGGCATCGATCAGCGCCCGGCTCCTGGCCGTGTTGTTGTGGTAGTACTTCAGCGGATTCTCGACCGATTCCGGCACGATGATCGATCCGGCGAAGTGCATGACGGCCTTTGTACCCTGTTCGGCGAAAATCCGGGCCAGCAGGTCGGCATCCTCGATGTCGCCTTCGTAAAGCGGGACGCCTTCGGGAATGGCGAAACGGAAGCCGGTCGTCAGGTTGTCGATCACGGCGACGGGCCAGCCGGCGTCCTTGAGCGCAAGAACGGCGTGGCTGCCGATATAGCCGGCACCGCCGGTGACGAGAACGGGGGGTCTGGAAGTCATGGTCTCGCTATGTCCGACGGCAATAGGGACTGGAAGGCAGTTTGCAGCCTTTTCGGAGGGATATGCCGCGCGTCACGGAGCGTCAAACGAAACGTCGAGGGGAACGGCGCCATAACGGTGCAACATCCGGAGACGAGAGCTGTCGGTGCAGTTCCCCGGCGCAGGGCCCTTGGCAATCGTTGCTTCATGGTTGATCTCTAGAAGGTGGGCGCCACCCCGCTCCGCCCAACCGCTGCCGTACCGACTGGAGTTTCGATGCTTTCCCAATCCGCCATTCTCGTGACCGGTGCCGCCGGTTTCATCGGCGCCGCCGTTGCCGAAGCCCTGATGGCGAAGGGAACGCCGGTGATCGGTATCGACAACATGAACGATTACTACGCCGTCTCACTCAAGGAAGCCCGGCGAGACCGGCTGGCTGCGCGCTTCGGCAATCTGTTCACGTTCCACCAGCTCGATTTCTCGGACATGGACCGGCTGACGGCGACGCTGGAACCCTACCGCTTCGAGGTGATCGTTCACCTCGGCGCGCAGGCAGGGGTGCGCTACTCACTCGAAAACCCGCAGGCCTATGTCGCCTCCAACCTTGCCGGGCACGTCAACATGCTCGAACTGGCGCGTGCGCGCCAGGTTGCGCACATGGTCTATGCCAGTTCCAGTTCGGTCTACGGCGGCAACGCCAAGCTGCCCTTCGCGGTGGAGGATCGTGCCGATCATCCCGTCTCGCTTTATGCGGCCACCAAGAAGGCGGACGAGCTGATGAGCGAGACCTATGCCCACCTTTTCCGCATCCCGCTGACGGGTCTGCGCTTTTTCACCGTCTACGGTCCATGGGGCCGGCCGGACATGGCGCTGTGGAAGTTTGCCGAACGTATCCTCTCGGGCCGCCCTATCGAGGTATATAACCAAGGCGAGATGTACCGGGACTTCACCTATATCGACGATATCGTCGGCGGGGTGCTGGCCTGCATCGACCGTCCACCCGCCGATGACGGGCAGGAAAAGGCGGGTGGGAGCATCAAGCCCCATGCGCTGTACAATATCGGCAACCACCGCAGCGAACATCTCATGCGGCTTATCGAGGTGCTCGAAGAGGCATGCGGGGTCCGCGCGGAACTGCAGTTGCTGCCCATGCAGCCGGGTGACGTCGAGGCGACTTATGCCGACATTACAGCACTTACGAGCGATACTGGATATACGCCCAGTACTCCGATCGAGGTGGGTGTGCCGCGCTTCGTTGACTGGTATCGGGGCTATGTCCGCACGCTTTGATTCCATCGAACCGGCGTGTAAGGGCGCCGTGAGCTGCAAGGTGGTGTTTACATGAAAATTGCGATGGTTGGTTCTGGCTACGTCGGACTGGTTTCAGGCGCCTGTTTCGCCGATTTCGGTCACGACGTCGTATGCATCGACAAGGACCAATCCAAGATCGATCGCCTGCATGAAGGCGTGATGCCGATCTATGAACCGGGGCTCGATGCCCTGGTCGCCAGCAATGTTAAGGCAGGGCGCCTCTCGTTCACGACGGACCTGGCCGAAGGCATCCGCGATGCCAAGGCGATCTTCATCGCCGTGGGCACGCCCTCGCGGCGCGGCGACGGCCATGCCGACTTGTCCTTCGTCTATGCGGTGGCACGCGAAATCGGCGAGCATCTCGCCAACGATGCCGTCGTCGTCACCAAGTCCACCGTGCCGGTCGGCACCGGCGACGAAGTGGAGCGCATCCTGCGGGAAAGCGGTACGACGCATCGCTTCGCCGTCGTCTCCAACCCGGAATTCCTCCGCGAAGGCGCGGCCATCGGCGATTTCAAGCGGCCCGACCGCATCGTCATCGGCGCCGAGAACGATTTCGGCCGCGAGGTCATGCGCGAAGTCTACCGCCCGCTTTTCCTCAACGAATCGCCGCTGCTGTTCACCAGCCGCCGTTCGTCCGAACTGACCAAGTATGCCGCGAATGCCTTCCTCGCGGTGAAGATCACCTTCATCAACGAGATGGCCGATCTTTGCGAGAAGGTTGGCGGCAACGTGCAGGACGTGGCGCGAGGGATCGGTCTCGATGGCCGCATCGGCTCCAAGTTCCTGCATGCCGGCCCGGGTTATGGCGGCTCGTGCTTCCCGAAGGATACGCTGGCCCTGCTCAAGACGGCGGAAGACTACGACAGCCCCGTCCGGATCGTCGAAGCCGTGGTGAAGGTGAACGATACCCGCAAGCGCGCCATGGGCCGCAAGGTGGTCGAGGCGCTCGGCGGCGCCGATGCGGCGCGCGGAAAGCGCGTCGCGCTGCTCGGCCTGACCTTCAAGCCCAACACCGACGACATGCGGGACAGTCCGTCGATCGCGGTTGCCCAGACCCTGTTCGACGCCGGGGTATCGGTCGTCGCCTTCGATCCGGAAGGCATGGAGCAGGCCCGCCCGCTGATGCCTTTCGTCGAGATGGTGGGCGATCCCTATGCCGCCATCGCTGATAGCGATGCGGTCGTCATCGTTACCGAATGGGATGCCTTCCGCGCACTCGACCTTGGCAGGGTCAAGGATCTCGCCAAGGCGCCGGTCATGGTCGATCTTCGCAATATCTACAAACCGGAAGACATGCGTTCGGCCGGCTTTACTTATCTGTCTGTCGGACGCGCCTGAATTTACTGCGAATTCGCAAGTGCGAAATGGAGCGGCGCGCAGGGTGCCGCTCCATTTCGTGTTTCAGTCGGGCTGCAGTGCGGGAATCGCCGAAACCGGGCAGCTTGCGGGCGCGGGGTGCGCCTGCATGCGGCGGATGCGTTCGGGCACGTTGCGATGGCTCGGATCGCGGAACCAGCGCAGCCAGTCGCGCTGGTTGAAGCGTCGCCAGAATTCCAGACCCTTTTCAATATCATAACCGGCGCATGATGCCAGTTCCACGCCGAGAATATCGGCGCGATCTTCCATGCTTCGGCGTTGGCCGATGCTCTTGGCATCACGGTCCAGCGCGATCACGTGGCCAAGCTCGTGCCCGGCTACGAGCGCGATCTCGTCATCCGTCTTGGTAAAGTCCACGAAGCGGGCGGTTACCGCCAGATTGTCGTCATCGGAATAGGCATCGATCCCGCCTTCGGTCTTGAGTACGAAGCGCACGCCGCAGCGCCGCAGAGGGGTTAGGCTCGCGCGGACTTCCTCGCCTTTGCGGTGCAGCAAGATCATGGCAGGATGATCGGCCGGCAGTGCCGCCAGCATCTCCTCGACACGCTCCGCCATGGTCCCCTTCGCATCGGTTGCATCGCGCAGCGTGGCCATCTGCGTGTCATCAATGGCGACGATCTCGTCAAACTCGCGGATTCCAGCCCTTTCTGCCGGGCTTCCGGCCGCGACGACCGCCACCTGCGGCAAGGCGGATAGCCCGAGGCTTGCGGTGAGCAGTGTCCGGTCGGCCTTGTTGTAACTACCTAGATCATCGATAGTCAGTCCCGTGGCGGAGGCTTCGCGGGGGCAGGTCTGACCTGCCGCCTCGTGCAATCGCCACTCCACGTTAGCCAGCCTTTTCATGACCGTGCGCAATGCAATCGGCCATGATTCGGTGTCGGCAGCAACGGCAGGGGGAACCGCAATGACAAGCATGAAACCGGCCAATGCTGCAGACGCGGCGAGTCGCTGCGCTTTCGGAACTAAGTGTTTGTGCTTGTGTTTCATTGTGCAGCGCGATATAGGGCGACAAGCCTAGTCGGTCTACAGATCGAGCAATAATAGGAGACAAAACACATGAAGTTTGGCTCTCTCGTGGCCGGTATTACGGCTGCTACGATGGTCCTCGCCCCGGTTGCTGCCCAGGCGGGCACCTCGGCTTCGGCATCGGTTGTGAAGCCGGTTTATGGCAGCCGCACCACGACTTCGGTTGACAAGAAGCAGAAGGCGACCGCTGGCGCCTACGTGCTTGGCGCTCTGGCGCTCGGCGCTGCTGGCTTTGGTCTTTACAAGGCCATCGACAATGGCAACGATAAGTCGAACGGTTCGAACTGATCGACCTGTCGACTAAATGAAAGCCTGGTCATCAACTCGTTGGTGGCCGGGTTTTTATGTATATGCAGGATCAAACATCTCGCCGACGCATCCGTAAGGCCCCTTCAAGGCACGTCAGCTCGCGTTCACGGAGAGATGTTTCTCGCCAGGGCGCGCTGAGCCAGTTGCTCGATGTCGCGGTCAGGCCAGATGCCCAGCTCTGCTTCCTTCTTGCAGCCGGAGTGCTGCTGGGTGGCGGAGGTCTCGGTGCGGCCTCGCTGAATTTCCTGATCCAGCTCGTTTCCCTGCTGATCCTCGCCGTCAACGGGCCGCGCGTGATCGAAGCGATCCGAGCCGCCCCCCGGCTGTTCTCCGTCCTCTTTGCCGCAACCGTACTGCTGCCGCTGTTGCAGCTGGTCCCGCTGCCGGCATCCATCTGGGCGCATCTGCCGGGGCGGGAGATCGTTACCCAGTCCTTGTCGCTGGTGGGCGCGCAGGACCAGAGCGCTCCGGTCTCGCTCGCGATTTATCGCACGGCCATCGCTGCCAGCGCCCTGATTCCCGCATTTGCCGCCATTGTGCTGGCCATCAATCTGAACGGTGCTCAGGCTCGCCGGGTGCTGGGCTGCGTTGCCGTGCTGGGCGGCGTGAACGTCCTGTTCGGCCTCGTGCAGCTGTCGACCGCCAACAGGGTCGGCAACTTCTACGCCAATGCCCGTCCCGACCAGCTCTACGGCACCTTCGCCAATCACAACAGCACCGGCCTTTTCCTGTGCCTGTCGCTGGTGGCGCTGGTGGCTGCATTCATCGCTCGGCCGGTGGACCGCGTACTTGCCCGGCTGATGCCGGTCGTCGCTGGTGCTCTGTTCCTGGTCGTGGCGGTCGTGCTCACGCAGTCGCGCTCGTCGATGGGTATTACCGCGCTTGCATTGATCGTTCTGGTGTTCCCGTTCTTCCGCGTCCTGCGCGTTCCGCTGGCAAAGCTCCCGCGCAAGGCGCTCGTCGCGATCGCCGGGGCTGTGCTCCTGCTGGCGGCAGTATTGGGTGCCATCGGTACGTCCACGATCGGTAATTCGCTTGGCCGGTTTTCCAGTCTCGAAGACGCGCGCGCGCTCATCTGGGAGGATGCCTTCAGCGCGGCGGGGCGTTACTGGCCGGTCGGCGCGGGCATGGGGTCTTTCGACGAGGTTTTCCAGGTCGACGAATCGCTGGAGAACATCCGCTCCGGCCGGGCGCGCCGCGCCCATAACGACTATCTCGAAATCGCGGTCGAGGCGGGTGTTTTCGGTCTCGGGCTGGTCGCCTGCTGGATGCTCTGGTTTGTTGTCCGCATCTGGAAGGGGCGGCGAGAGCCCGATGCCGCCTTGCGGTTGGGCGCCGGCGGCGTTCTGGCGTGTATCGCGCTTCAATCCGGGGTCGACTATCCGCTGCGCAACATGGCCATGATCTGCGTTGCGGCAGTGATGGCGGGGCTGCTCGCGCGGCCGGCATCGGTTCTGGAGGATTCCCCCTCGCGCATTCGTCGTTCGCGCAGGGAAATGGTTCCTGGCGTCTCGGGTGGCCCGGTCTGGCAGGCCGAGCAGCGCCCGGCGTCGGAACCCGGCCAGGATATCCCGGCGTGAAGAAGGTGCTCGGCCACACCGTGTGGATCGCAGCGCTTGCGCTGGTGGGCGTGGTTACTGCCGGCTTTCAGGCGGACTACCTCAGTCGCTACCGGTTCGGCCTTGCCGACGATATTCCCGATGCTTTCCGCTACATGTCGCTGGAGGTCAGCGGATATCAGGCGATGCAGGACCAGGGCGCCGCGGCAGCAATGCCGATCGCGCGCGAACTGGTTCGTCGCCGTCCCGTACCGTCGGAAAGCCTCTCGCTGCTCGGTGTGGCTGCATCGGCCCGGCAGGATGAAGCGCTGGCTTCCGAAGCGCTGGTCATGGCAGCCGGAAGAGGGTGGCGCGATCGTGTTGCGCAGCTCAGCATGGTCATGTTCGCCCAGTCGGCAGAAGCCCATCAGGTCGCGGCAGAGCGTGTGGCGGCGCTCTGGGGGGCGGGCGATGCAAGTGACGCCGTTTATGCGGCGACCCAGGCAGTCCTGGCCGAAGATGGATCTCGGGAGGCACTTGCTGCAATCCTCGGCAGCAATCCGCTTTGGCGAGGAGACTTCGTGAACTGGGCGGCAGGTGCCGTTGAGCCTTCGCTCTACTTGGACCTGTTACACCGTGCCCGCGCGCATGGCGCGCGTTTCGATTGCCGCAATATCCAGGGCGCCGCAGTCAGGTTGCTCCGCGGTGGTTCTGCGGAAGCTGCGGAAAAGCTCTGGTACGGATCGTGTGGGGCCGATGGCGAATCCACGAGCTTCGCATTCTCGCGGCCCGTCGGTGCAGCCAAGCGGGAAAGTCCTTTCGGCTGGAGTTATCCGAGCGATGGCGGCATCGATCGCCAGTTCGTCGATGAGGGGCGGTCGGTTGCGATCCGGTACGAGAATGGCGAGAATATGTCGCTGCCGCTCGCCTCGAGGTTCTCCGCCCTGAAGCCGGGCCCTCATGACGTCTCGGCTCGCTTCACCGGAGAGGCGCCTGCCATACGCATTGCCTGCAACAACCCCGGCAACGGCGCGGGCCTGATCATTCGCCTGCAACTCTCGGAAAGCCCTGCGCGGTTCGTGATCCCTGCGGGCACCTGTCCTGCACAGGCCGTCGATATACTGGTGCCGAGCGGGAGCGGTACTGTTTCCTCCATCGTGGTCGAGTGATCCGACCCCTTCGCCGGTCTCGGGGCCGGCGAACTTTTGTGCGGGTTCGGCGGCGAATTCCGCACTGCACAATCGTTTGTTTGACCGTGCCGACGCAAGGCTCGCACGGCACATGGTGTTTCTGCGGGGGGTATGGCTCGGGCGCATCGGCGCGCTGCATGATCTATCCCGCAGTAAAACGCGGTTTTACAATCCATTATAAGCAGGCCGCCATTCTGGGCGGCTATATTGCGCTGCACTCCAAATCGGGTTAGGCACAATTACGAACGAGACAAGCCGGGGATCACATCGAATGCAAGCAAGTCGGTCGGTGCGTTCCCGCCAGGTTTCGGCGAGGGACGGAACTCGTTTCACGTGCCGTCCGAGCATCGAGCCATGATCCTGTTCGGGACGAATGTCCTGACACGTTCCATTCCGAGGAAACCCGGAATTGTCATCCCATCAAGTAGAACGCAGCCGTCCGGGCCGGGCCAGATGGTCCACGGCCGGGCTGTCGCATGGAGACAGGCAGTGTTGCCAAGAATTCTGACGTGTGTGGCTGGCGTTGGGTTGGTCGCAGGTTGCGCCGCGCCCTACAAGGCTTCGCCCACGATCCCGGCTGCCGCCGAAGCCTACGCCATGATGAACGGCGCGGCGGAACAGGTTAAGAGCGGCCCCTATCGCATCAGCCCGGAAGATACGTTGAGCGTCAACGTGTTCTTCGAACCCGATCTTTCGGTTGCCAATGTCAAGGTCGACCCCTCGGGGCAGATCGCCCTTCCGGGCATTGGCCCGATGAAGGCCGAGGACCTGACCACGACGGAACTGGCGAACGCTATCGCAGGGTCATTGCGGGGGCGCCTGCTGCGTGACCCGCAGGTTGCCGTTTCAGTGACGAGTTCGGCACGTCAGCGTGTCGTGGTGACCGGTCAGGTCCAGAAGCCGGGCGTGTACGAGATCAGCCTCGATACCACGCTGATCGAAACGGTTGCCCGTGCGGGCGGCGAAACGGAGATCGCCAAGCTCGACGAAGTGATCGTCTTCCGCACGATCAATGGCCAGCGCATGGCGGCCCGCTTCGATGTCGCCGCACTCATGAGCGGTGAACAGCCGGATATTCCGATTCTGGGGAATGACGTGGTTGTCGTCGGCTATTCGTCGTCGCGTGCGTTCTGGCGAGACCTGAGGCAGATGGTCCCGGTCTTCGCGCTCTTCCGGCCCCTGGTGATGTGAAAAAGGTCTCGATAGAGATGAACAATCCATATCCGTCCGCACCGGAAGGGGCGATGAACATCAACGACCGCTTTGCCGGGGCATACGATGCCGCCGGCTTCGGCGGCGTCGATCTGAACCTCAATGCGATCCGCGCCGCCATTATCCGCAATCGCTGGATCCTGATCGGCACGGCCATCGCCTGCCTTCTCGTCGGCGTGCTCGTGGCCATGCTTTCCACGCCGATCTATGAGGCGAAGACCACCCTCCAGATCGAGCAGCAGGCGCCGCAGGTTCTCGGCAATTCCGGCCAGTCTTTGGACGAATCCGGCCGGGACGACAGCTATATCGAAACCCAGGTGAACCTGCTTTCCAGCCGTTCGCTGGTCGAACGGGTGGCCCGCGCGCAGAACCTCTTCCGCGATGCCACGTTCTTCACGCGGATGGACCGCGATCCCCCGACGAGCGCTCCGGGAAGCGAAGGCTGGCAGCGTGCCGTCATCGACATGCTTCAGTCCAACCTTTCGGTTGAGCTGATACCGGGCACCCGCCTCGTCGAAGTCCACTTCACCAGCCCGGACCCCAAGCTGGCGCAGATCATCGCCAACGAGTTCGGCGTCCAGTTCATCAACAGCACGCTGAAGCGTCGCTTCGACACTTCGGACTATTCCCGCAAGTTCCTTCAGGACCAGATCGAACGTACCCGGGTCCAGCTTGAACGCAGCGAACGCGCGCTCATCATTTTCGCCCAGCAGGCTGGCATCACCGAAGTTGATAGCGGTGGTTCGGGAAGTGCTGCGGGTGGATCCGGCAGCAAGTCGCTGACCGATTCGAACCTCGAAGCCATCAATGCTGCCTACGCCAAGGCTTCGACCGACCGCATCCTTGCTGAGCAGAAATGGCAACAGGCCTCGCGCTCACCGCTTCTGCAAATCCCCGATGTGCTCTCCAATTCGAGCATCCAGGGCATGATGAGCAGCCGCGGCGAGAAGGCTGCCGTCCTCCAGGGCGAAATGCAGCGCCACGCGGAGGCCTATCCCACGGTCATCAAGGCAAAGGCTGAACTCGCCGCGATCGATGCGGTGATCAACAATGCCGCGGAGCGTGTGCGCGGGTCCATCCGCGACCAGTACCAGATCGCTGTAGACCAGGAAAACAGCCTCAAGAGCAGCGTCGAGGAGATGCGCCAGAAGAGCCTGGCCGAGCAGGGACGCGGCGTGCAACTGTCGATCCTGCGCCGCGATGCCGATACCAATCGTGCGCTTTATGATGCCCTGCTGCAGCGTTATCGTGAGATCAATGCTGCTTCGGGCGTCACGATCAACAATATCTCGGTGATCGACAAGGCGGAAATTCCGCGTTCGCCGGTCTGGCCCAAGCCGCTGTTCAACGCGTTGATCGGCGCCATCATCGGCGTCGTGCTCGGTGTGCTCATCGCGCTCGTCCGTGAACGGCTTGACGACAGCATCCGCTCTCCGGACGAAGTGGAGCGCAAGTTCGGGCTTCCGCTGCTCGGGCTGCTGCCGCTTTCCAAGGCCGGCAGTGTGCGCGACGAACTCAACGATCCCGGTTCGGCGTTCTCTGAATCGATCTACTCCATTCGCACCTCGCTCCAGATGGCGACGGCGCACGGCCTGCCGCGCACGCTGGCCATGTCCAGCACGCAGCAGGGTGAAGGCAAGTCGACCACCTCCATGGCGATTGCACGGGAGATCGCACAGTCGGGCTCGCGTACGCTGCTGATCGACGCCGATTTGCGACGTCCATCGCTTCATGCGCTGTTCGACCTGAAAAACGACCAGGGGTTCTCCAACTACCTGACCGGCCAGGCTCCGTTCGACGGCCTGATCGTCCAGACCGATACGGCGAACCTGTCAGTGCTGCCCAGCGGACCGCTTCCGCTCAGCGCGCCGCGCCTGCTGACTCATGAAGTTCTCGTGCCGGCGCTTGCCGAACTCGGGAAGTATTATGACGTCATCATGCTTGACTGTCCGCCGGTCCTCGGCCTGGCCGACGCTCTTCAGCTGACCTCCTGCGTCGAGGCAACGCTGTTCGCGCACGAAGCGGGCAAGGCTAGCCAGCACCAGGCCCAGACCGCCCTGCGGCGTCTGGCCCGTGGCGGCGCGAACCTGATCGGGGTCATCCTGACCAAGTTCGACTTCGATCGCGGTGGCCATTCGTCTTACGGCTACACGCAGTATTACTATCAGTACACGGCGGGTGGAGAAGGAAAGAACTGAGCGTGGCCTCGGCAAGCATGCCTGTATCGGTGCCGGTGCCTTTTTCGCGTGGCGCCGGCAGCAACCGTAGTGCCGGAACGTGGAGTTCCCTGAGCGGCGCGCGCAAGTTCGTTGTTGCGCTCGCCGTCCTGCTGATCGTGTTCAATGTCGCGATCCCCAAGGGCGGCATCAAGGCGGGCGATCTGCCGATCACCTGGGGCTACTTGATGTTGTTCCTGCTGGTGCCCGTGGGGTTGATCGGGGCATTGCGCAGGCCGATGCCGCTTGCCCAGCCGCTTCTGCAGGTCATCCTGTTCTTCCTGCCGGTTGCCCTGCTGATCCTCGTCAAGTCCGTGGTCTACCACCTCACGTTTTCGGCGCTGGCCGTGCATGAAGTGCTGTTCTTCTTCCTCCCGGTCGGCGTCCTGGTGATCCTGGGGCCTTACCTCGAGGAAGTTCCTGCGGACATCATCGCCACCACCCTGCTGTGGTGCGTACGATTTGCCGTGATCTGGGGGATCGTGAATTTCGTCCTCTACCCGATCATCAAGGACATCATCCAGATCCCATACCTCACCGTCAACGCGGCGGATTATGGTGAGATCTACGGAAAGAACAACCGGCGCGGCATCTTGATGAAGCTGGTGTCGACCTACAACAACGGCAATATCTTCGGCGCCTGCATGGTCATGCTCGCACCGATCTATTTCCTGTTCGAGAAGCGACGCCTGTTGCTCGCCTTGTTCATCATTGCACTGGTCTGCACACTGAGCCGCACCGTGTGGTTCGGCATGGTGGGCGTCACCGGGATCATGATGCTGACCGGCCAGATCAAGGTTCGCAACCCGCGCGTCTGGATCGGTCTCGTCGTTGCGGGCGGCCTGCTGATCATGCTGCTGCCGCTGATGGGGTGGACGCCGGAAAAGCTCGTCGATTCCAATCTCGGCGGGCGTGTGAAGACCTTCACGAATTTCGAAATGACCGTCCTGGGCGGCAAGACGCTGATGATTCCTGAAGTGATCTATTTCGGCTTCCTGAATTCATTCGGCCTCGTCGGCACCTTTTTCGCCGTCTGTGCATTCGCGGCCGGGCCGGTCTTCGGCTTCCTGCATCTGAAGTCGCTTTCGCCCCTGCGCAGGGCCGCTACCGCAGGCGCGCTGGGCTATGTCGTTCTCGCGGCGATCGACGGGTGCTTCGTATTCCCGCCGGTGCTCGCGCAGTTCTTTTTCGTGACGAGCCTGATCTATCGCCGTGGGTTGAGGCCGGAGCGGAAGTCCTTCTCGCTCGACAACGGGGTGAGGCAGTCATATCCCGCTCGCTCCGGGCTTTCCTGAGCCGGCGGGATCGGTCTTCGCGCACCCATGAAAGTCCTTCACGTCACACAGAAGCTGCCGGGTGGCCCGGCGAGCTATCTCGGCGAACTGCTTCCCTATCAGCGCGCGGCTCTGGGCGATGCGAATGTGTCGCTCGTCGCCTGCGGGGATGAGCTTGGGCACTTGCCCGGGTTTCCGCGATCCTCTGTCCATGCTTTCGACAGTTCGGGGCGTGGGCCGGTTGCGCTTCTGGGGTTCATGCGGACGGCGATGTCCGCGCTTCTTGCCGAGCGGCCCACTGTCGTTCATCTCCACAGCACGTTTCCGGGATTGCTGCGCCTTCCCATCGCCGCGCTGCCGGCATCGCGGCGCCCGGCCGTCGTCTACTGCTCGCATGGCTGGGCCTTCAACATGGACAGCGCGAACTGGAAGCGGGGCTGCTATGCGGGCGTCGAGCGCCTGCTGGCGCCGCTCGGCCAGCGTACCATCGCGATTTCCGATTTCGAACGGCGGTCCGCCCTGTCCCGCGGCATTCGCGCAGAGAACATGGTGGTCGTCGAGAACGGCGTGAGCGCGGCGCCGCCGGAGTTGCTCCTGCCCGCCGCAGACATGCGATCCGACGTCCTCAATCTTCTTTTCATCGGCCGTCTCGATGAGCAGAAGGGCTTCGACGTGCTCGAAGCGGCGATGGCCACGCTGGTGGACCGGCCGGTGCATCTCCACGTCATTGGCGACCGCGTGGTCTCCAACGGGCAAAGCCTGGTCTCCAGCCTGCCCAACGTCACCCATTACGGTTGGCGGGACCGCAGCCAGGTGCCGGGCTTCATCGAGAAGGCCGACGTGGTCGTCATGCCCTCGCGTTGGGAGGGCTTCGGCCTGGTGGCGATCGAGGCGATGCGGCAGGGGCGGCCGGTTCTGGCCAGCCGGGTCGATGCGCTTCCCGAAGTCGTCGGCGAGGCGGGCATGCTCGTGCGCCCGGGCGACCCCGAGGCGTTGTCCTACGCCATTTCGCGGCTCGACCGTGCCGAATTGAAAATGCTGGGCGAAAAGGCCCGGCTCCGTTTCCAGGAGCGCTTCACCAGCGAGCGCATGAATGCCGAAATCCTGCGTTGCTATCATGAGGCGCTTGGCGCCCGGCGCAGGGCCTGACCAAGGAGCAGAACCTATGCAGACGCTAGCCATTATCCCCGCTCGGGGCGGCTCCAAGGGAATCCCGCGCAAGAACGTGCTTCCGCTGCTCGACAAGCCGCTGATCGCACACACGATCCACGCCGCCCTGCTGGCGGAAAGCGTCGATCGGGTGGTCGTCTCCACGGATGACGAGGAGATCGCCTCGGTTTCGCGCGCCTATGGTGCCGAAGTCATCATGCGGCCGCCTGAACTCGCCTCCGACATGGCGAAGTCGGAAGACGCGCTGCTGCACGTGCTGGATCACCTCGATCAGACGGAAGGCTACCGGCCCGACCTTCTGGTGTTCCTGCAATGCACGTCACCGCTCACCAGCAGCGGGGATATCGACGGAACGGTCGGCAAGCTCATCGAGGAGCAGGCCGATACCGCATTGTCGGTCGTGCCGTTCCACTATTTCCTGTGGCACGGCGATGAGCAGTCCGGCGCCGATGGTGTGAATCACGATAAGTCCTTCCGCCTCATGCGGCAACAGCGTACGCCCGAGTTCGTTGAGACCGGCTCGGTCTATGTCATGAAGGTGCCGCAGTTCCGGGACGTTCAATTCCGGTTCTTCGGTCGCACCGCGATGCACGAGATCCCGGTCGAGCATTGGCAGGAGATCGATGAGCCTGCCGATTTCCGCATCGCCGAGGATCGTATTCGCCGCTTGCGCCGCGATGCCGTGGGTGCGGGCCTGCCGGCCCGGGTCCGGGCGCTCATCATGGACTTCGACGGTGTCCATACCGATGACCGTGTGCTCGTTTCGACATCCGGCGAAGAAGCGGTTTCCTGTTCGCGTTCGGACGGGATGGGGATCGAACTGCTGCGCAAGGCAGGCCTTGCCATGACGGTGATCTCCAAGGAGCAGAACAAGGTCGTCGCCGCGCGCTGCGCCAAGCTGCAGATCGAATGCACGCACGGGGTCGAGACCAAGCTTCCGCTCATGCTGCGCTGGCTGGCGCAGAAGGGCATTGCACCGGAAGAGGCAGTTTATGTCGGCAACGACGTGAACGACCTCGAATGCATGGCGGCGGTGGGATGCTCGGTTGCCCCGGCCGATGCGCATCCGCGCGCGCTTGCGGCGGCGGGGATCGTGCTTGAGCGCTCCGGTGGCAGGGGCGCGCTGCGGGAACTGGCGGAACTGCTGCTCGACAAGGGCTGTGTGGAGGCTGCCCAGTAATGACGGTCACCGCCGTCCTGCCGCGTTCATCACTGCATCTGGCACTGCTCGATGCGAACGATCCACGGATCGACCATGTGCTCTACCGGGACAGCCATCTGCGCGAGGATATCGAGCGGCGCTACCCCGGTAAGGCGGTCTATCTCGGCAGGGAAGGGCGGCTGCCTCGCAATCCCCGGGGCGCCATGCGGCAGATCGCGGAAAACCGGGCCTATTACGGCCGGGTCCGCGAAATGCTCGAACCCTTGGGGATTGAACGGCTCATCCTGTTCCTGGAAGGCGAGCCGCTGGAGCGGATGATCGCGGACTGGTTCGAAGGCCCGATCGAACTCTGGGAAGAAGGCCTTTCCCATTACATCGATCTGACCAGCCCGCTCTGGTACGCGGCGCGCGGTGCGGCGCAGATCGTATCCGGTTTCTACCCGAGAGGGGCGCTGCGCCGCCGCGCGGATCGCGGCCGGATGATCGTGCGCGACCGTTTCGAGCGGCGCAATCTCGCGTGGGACTATCCGGTTCTCGCCGCGCCCGAGGATGCCGTGCTGTTCATCGGTTCGCCGCTGGTCGACGACGGAATACTGACGCGCGACCAGCTTGCCGACGGGCTGGCGCAAGTCGCGCGGATTGCCGGCGTGCCGCTCCATTACCTGCCGCATCCGCGTGAGGACAGGTCGGGGCTGCTCCCTATGCTGGCGGGTATCGACAATGTCGCGATGGCGCCCGATCCGCATGGATTGACCCGCCATGTGACGCAGCACGGCTACCGGGCCTTCGTCGCCCCGGTCTCCACCGCGCTGCTCGATCTCGGAGCTTTCGACAACAGTCTGTTCGTGCCCGCGCTCTTCGGCGAAAAGCGCATGGATCAGGCCCTGCGCTCGTGGTCGGCCAATCCGGTGAAGGTCGCGGCCGACGTGAACGAGGCCGCGGCGTTCCTGTCATCGCGGAAGGCCGCACCCCTCCATCAGCTCCGGGCGGAAGCCTCGCCCGCAGGCTGAGCCTGCTGCTCGATCAGCCAGCGGGCGACCGTGGCCGTCCCGGTACCTTCGAGAGGGCCGAGTTCCGCGCGGATCAGCGCTTCCACATCCACTCTGTCGTCGCCTTCCAGATGGGCCGTGAGCGCGGTGACGACATCGTCTGGCTGGTCGGCGACGGCAAAACCCACTTCGGTCATCGCCAGGGCCTTGGCGGCTTCTCCCTGCTGGGCGAAGGCGGTGGGCGCGAGCCGCGCCACGATCACCGGGATGGCGCAGGCTGCCGCTTCCAGCAATGCCGAAGAGTAGAACCCCACCACAGAGTCGCAGTCTATGAAGTGATCGTATAGCGGCCCCTCGGCCATCTCGCTGGCGATGCCGTGCTCTGCCATCAACCGGGCCATCCGTTCCCGTTCCGCCTGTTCGGTTCGGGGATGAAGGCGCAGGCCGACAACGAGGTCTCGGCCGCGCGAGAATGCTGCGAGGCCCTGTGCGAGCATGGTCTCGGCGCGGTCTACCTCCTGCCGCGAAACTTTGCCGTCACTGCGGAATGGTTGGTGCAGCCACAGAACCCGGATCGGCTTCGCGGCAGTGTCGCGGTGTTCTTGCCGTGCGCGGGCGGTGGCGGCGATCCGATCGAATCGCGGCGAGCCGACCACACGGATCTTGTCGGCATCGACACCGCGCCGGACAAGCTCATCCGCGCGGCCTTGGGCCGTGATGAACAGGCGATCGAAATCCTGCCCTGTAAGGTCGCGCCGGGGGACGAGTCCGGCCTGGTGCAGGATGCGGGCGAGCGTTCCGCGCAGCCCGCGTCTGGCTTCAGCCCTCTCGCGTCCATTGAGGGGCAGGCTGAACGGCCCTTCGTCGATCATGGCGATCCTGATGCCCAGGGCGGCGGCGGCCTTGAGCAGGGCCTGCTCCGGGAAGCCCCAGCAATGCGAGAGCAGCAGGACGCGGGTGCCGCGGCGGGTGAGTTCGGACTCGAAATAGCGCTGCATCCGCGCGAAGGCGCGCGTGCCGCCGGAGACCGCTACGTTCGGTCCCGCAGTCTTGAACCATGCGCGAATTCCGACGTCGCGCGGGGTCGGCTTGATGACTTCGCCCTCCGCATCCTCGTAGCGGGCGGTGCCGCGCAGGTCGAAGGCCGACATGTCGAAGACCGTCAGCGCCATCGAAGGCGCCATCTCGCGGACTTCACGTGCCAGCAGCTTCAGCGTCTCCGGATGTGATCCGCTGGCGCCGGCGAGGGCAATTGTCATTCAATCATTCCTTCCAACGGGATCGAGGCGGCGTGCGCATCGAAATCAAACTGCTCGCAGATGCAATAGGCGCGGCGATTCAGTTGAAGAAGCCCTTGCAGCATCCGATCCGCCGAAAGGCGCTATTGGAAAGGCAGGGCGATTCCTCCGGCCGTTAGGTATTGATGATGGCTGTTTTTCCCTGTTTTGCGTCATACCTGTGCGGTTTTCGATGGGTATTTTAATGAAGCTGCAAACGCCTCTCATGACGACGTGACGTGCAGAAATTGAGACGGGAGAAGAGCGATGCTGCAGGTCAACGCCGGGCTTTACCGGGCGAAAAGTTCTTAATTCCACCTAAATTTGAGCAGACCTAATCGGCAGAAATAGGCGATATTAAATGGAGTTGTTGTGATTTACTGTTATCTGGTTGTCTCGAAAGGGGATTGTGCGTCGCACAAAAATGGATTTGCGCCTAGGTATGTTCCCTGATAGACCTTTTTGGGTAATCATATCGCTCAAAGAAGGGCTATTTCATGAGTGTGAAGATCATCGCCGAGGTTGGTTGCAACCATAAGGGAGATATGGAAATCGCCAAGGAGCACATCCGGATCGCGGCGGTTTACGCCAAGGCCGATGTGGTCAAGTTCCAGAAGCGCACCAATCGCGAACTTCTCACCGAAGAGCAGTACAATGCGCCGCACCCGAACCCCGCGAATTCTTACGGCGACACTTACGGTGCTCACCGCGAATACCTCGAGTTCACGCCCGAGCAGCACCGCGAGCTGATGGAAGAGTGCAAGCGCAACGGCATCGAGTACTCGACCTCTGTATGGGACGTGACCTCGGCCCGCGAAATCGCCGCGCTGAACCCCTCGCTCATCAAGGTTCCCTCGGCCTGCAACCTGCACTTCGAAATGCTCGAAGTTCTCGCCAACGAATACTCGGGTGAAATCCACCTGTCGTTCGGCATGACCACGCAGGACGAAGAAGAAAAGATCGTCCAGTTCTTCGAACAGCACGGCCGTGCGAAGGACGTGGTGATCTATTCGTGCACTTCGGGCTACCCGGTGGCCTTCGAGGACATCTGCCTCGGTGAAATCACCCGCCTGATCGAATCCTTCGGCGATCGCGTGAAGTCGATCGGCTTCTCGGGCCATCACCTCGGCATCGCCGCCGACATTGCCGCGCTGGCTCTCGGCGCGGAGTGGGTGGAACGCCACTTCACGCTCGACCGCACCTGGAAGGGCACCGACCACGCCGCCTCGCTCGAGCCGGACGGCCTTCGCCGCCTCTGCCGCGACCTCAAGGCCGTGGAAAAGTCGCTGGCCACCAAGTCGACGGAAGTTCTCCCCGTCGAGCAGGTCCAGCGCGACAAGCTCAAGTGGCGCCCGCGCCCGAAGCCCGCTGCAGCGGCCTGAGCTTAGCCAGCTAGAAAGATGGGCGGCGCCTTCGCGGGGGCCGCCCATTTTCGTGAGCGGCACTGCTTCTCGCTCGCGGGGAGCACGAGCCAGGCCCGACGCACGCTGATGTCTCCTCGGCACTGCGTCATCGGCCTTGCTACCAGGGCCAATCTATCTCTTCATTGCCTCGGCTCGTGTTCAAGCTGTTTCGCGTTCGGGACAGCGTCGAACCCGAGCCTGTCGCGGTGGTGCCAAGCGGAATGGATGTGAAGTTGTCTGACAAGACCAGCGGTCCGACCATCTGGTTTCTCGTCGTTGCGGGTTCGGCCAGCACGACGCTGGCGCTCGTCGCCAAACGCATATTGCATGACCATCCCCATGCCAGAATTGTCGCGATCGACAGTGAGGCGTTCAACACCCAGACGCGGTCGAAGGTTGTCTGGGATGCACCGGGCGAAGTCCTGCGATTGGCTCCCGAAGACCTCGGGCTCATCAACTTCTCCAAACGGCGGGCGCTGCCCGGCCGGGTGAACCTCCTGCTGAATGGCGGCCAGTTCGCTTTCGACAGGCTGGTCCGGCGGATTGAGAAGGATCTGGCGCATGTCAGGCCCGATCTCGTCGTGACCTGCAACGACACGTTCTATGCGCAGCGCGCGTTCCTCAGCGCGGCGCGCAAAATGGGTGCGGATACGGTGCTGGTCCAGGAAGGGCCGTTCACGATCGTGCGTTCCAAGGAAGCCGGGCCGCGTCCTGGGCTGATCCCGAAGATGGCTCTCGCCGCGCGCAAGCTGGGCCTGATCCCGCCGACGATGCCTTATGGCGCTTACGGTCATTCGATGGTCCTGGCCACTTCGCAGGACTATGCGGGCCGCTTCGTGGCGGCAGGCGTCGCGCCGCACACCATCCGGTTTATCGGCGTGCCCCGGTTCGATCCGCTGCTCCAGATCGCGCGAAGCCGATCCGACCCGCCGCGCGTCATCTATGTGTTCCAGCCATTCGTTGCGCAGGGGCGAGTGGCGGGAAGCGCCGCCAGGGCAACGCTGGCCGAGATGGCGAAGGGTTTTGCAATCGCTTACGAGCGAATGCCTTTCACACTCGTGACGAGGCCGCATCCCCGCAGCGACCATGAAACCTTCGGGCATTTCGAAGGCTGTCTCACGATCCCCTACTCGCGTTCGGCCGGAGGGCCGCTGGACGAGGAAGTGGCCGGTGCCTCGTGCAGCGTCGGGCACTACTCGATCGGTCTGCTGGAAAGTCTTATGATGGGCGTGCCGGTCGTCAGCATGCCCATCCCGATCGAGGCGTTTACGGAGCGGCTCGAGGGCGAAAAGCAGCTCTGGTTCGATGAAGCTGGCGTGCCTTATGCTCGAACGGCCGATGAATTCGCTGAACTGTTGATCGACGCATTGACACACGGCGTACCTTCCACGACCGACGTCACTGCCGAAACCGGCCCGATGGACGGCAAGGCGACCGACAGGGCCGCCGAGGCAATCGCAAAGCTGCTGAAAGATCGATCCGATGGCTAAGACGGCGTTGCATCACAGGATGCTGATCTATCTCGGCCTGGGCTCGTTGCAGAGTGCGCTATCGCTGATCCTCCTGCCGGCCTACGCCCATATCCTGCCCGTCAGCGAGTTCGGCCTGCTGGCGCTTGTGCTCTCGCTCGAGCAACTTTTCCTGTTGCTCATGGACTGCGGGCTGTCCGGCGGTGCGGTCAGGACATATCACGACAAGGCACGCCAGGACCTGCCTTTCATGACCGGCCCGGTCCTGATCGGTTACTTCCAGCGCTTGTCGCTGGGAATATCCTTCGCGGCGATGTTCGTTCTTGCCGGCGTGCTCCTTGTTCTGGACCAGTTCTTCCCTCAGCCGGAACTCGTTGTCTCTGCTTTTGCCATTACCGTCGTTTCCGCATGGCTGCAGCGCATCAACACTTTCGCGGCGACGACCTATCGCGCTCAGGAAGATGCCCGCTCCTTCGCGGTTCTTGCGCTGGCCCGAATGATCGGCCTGACGACGCTGACGTTGCTCCTGATCTTCGTGTTCAAGGTCGGCTTGCTGGGAATCCTTGCCTCGCGGATCGTGATTTTCGGCGGGACCGCACTGTACGAATCGCGCAACGCCTGGAAGCTGCGCCTCACGGGTGAAGAGCACCGCCGGACCAAGGAATTCGTGCGGGATTCGGTCAAACGCTTTTCCGTTCCCATGCTTCCTTTCGATCTTCTCGCCTGGGGCCGCAGTCGTGGCAACCGGTTGGCGGTTGCCGGCGCCTTCAACCTGACGGCTCTCGGTATCTGGAATGCCGCAGCGGCGCCGGGACAGATTCTCACGCTGGTGGGGCAATCGTTCAATCGCGGATTCGAGCCGTTCTTCTACCGCAAGGCCAATGAGGAAACCGCCGAGGCCGAGGCTGTCGTTCGTGACATGGGCGCAGGCTATCTCGTGGTTCAGGCCGTTCTGGCGCTCGGCGTCATCGCGGTGATGCCGGAAGTGTTCCGCATCCTGTTCCCCAAGGATTACCACAGCGCCAGCCTCTATGCTCCGCTTGCCCTTACGGCTGCCTTTGTCGAGGCGACGCAGAGCCTTTCGATCCGCGCGCTGTTCGCGTTCGGGGCGGTCAGGCTGGTTCCCGTAGTGCTTGCCGTCGCGACCGGATTGGGGCTTTCCACGATGGCCCTGCTGGCGCACCTGTTCGGCCTGACGGGCGCCATGGCGGGACAAGTGATGATGTCCGTCTACGGGTCTGTCTTCGCGTGGTTCCTTGTGAAGCGTCTCCACCACACGCGCTTCTTCCCCTCCAGGGCCGCGATCATGCTCACGACGGTCGTTACCGGCGCCAGTCTCCTGCCGTTCGCGATGCCGGAGTTCTGGATGAGCGCCGCAAGCATTCCGGTAAGGGGCCTGATCTTCGGCGGGGCCATTGTCGGCATCGCCTGGCTCTTCGCATTGCGGCACCCGGAATTTGTCCTGCTGGTCCGGGAAAGGATAAATCAGGACAAGGGCAAGATAATCCGGCGTGGGGGAGGGGCGACCTCCACCGGGCCGCAAGGCTGACGCCCGGAATCGCTGCCGTCGTTCACGGCGTCGGCAGCAGTCCCCGGGCCATGAAGTTCGGGGTGATCGCGCGGCCTTCGCTGGTCTTGTTCCCGTCGAAGCGCGAGTTCGGCCGCTTGAGTACCGGGCTGACCACCACGCCGCCAACGGTATTGCCGCTGATCTGAGCGTTGCCCTGGATGTTGCGCTTCACGCTGACGACGAGGGGTAGCGCGCGGGCGGCCGAAGCGTTCACGGCGTTGTTGCGGATGGCAAGGTCGATCCGGTTGGAGGCGACGGTATAGCCGATCGCCACGCTTTCCGCAGGCAGCGCGGTGGCCAGTTCGACCCGGTTGCCCGAAATCTCGCCTTTCGGCGCGGACCCGCCGATCAGGACCATTGGCTTGTTCCCCGGCCGGTCGAACAGCAGCACATTGTCCTTGATGACCAGCCTGTCGGTGGCGCGGTAGGTCCAGTCGACCGTCACGTTGCGCAGGCGGTTGCCCTGGAACACCATGCTGCCGAAGTAACTGGGCGTGCAGACGCCGAGTTGGCCGGGGCCGGAATAGACGAACTCGTTGCCGATGAAGCTGACGGTGATCGCATCGAGGCTGGTGGCGAAGCCGCCGCTTTGCAGGGCGGCCATCGACAGGCCGCGCTGGGCCCCGATCTTGGACATCTTCTCGCGCCGGATCGTTTCCGGGATCGTGCCGTCCTGCTCGCCGTAATTGTTCCTGAATACGATGTTCCGGGCGACGTAGAAGGTGGAATAGCAGAAGTTGCCGGCGTTGGTGACGCGGTTGTCATAGGCGATGCAGTCCATGCAGCCCTCGAAGTCGACGCCGACATCGGACATGTCGCTGATGCGGTTACGGGCGACGACGACCTTCTGGCCGTTGTTGCCGTAGACCCCGCCATTGGCCCCGCGCATCGTGTTGTCGGCGATGTAGACCTCGCTGACGCGGCGCAGGAACTGCGGCATTCCGCCCTGGTCGTGCTTCGCGCCGCCCCCCCACCAACTGATCTTGGCGTATTTGCCCTCATTGCCCACGGCAATGACGCGCCGGGCCATGTTGAAGCGCAGGATCGAGCCCTGGTAGGCGCCGTAGTCCACCGTGTTGTCGGAGATGTAGATGTCCTCGTTGAGGTCGTCGAGGCTGTTGGGCGAGAATCCGGCGAGGACGGCGGGATCGACGGTGACGGAACCCTTGGCACGGTCATAGCCGCTGCCGTCCATCCGCAGGTGGCCTACCGAGGCGAGACCGATCCCGTCGGCCGTGCAGCGCGTGACCTTCAACCCCCGGATGTTGACCGCGCGCAGCATCACGGTCTTGGAACGCTGGGAAGCGATGGTCGTCGCATGAATGCCGTCGACCACGATGTTTCGCACGAAGCTGGCGGGATCGTTGCTTTCGGGGCTGACGGAAAGGGGGGAGCCCGTTGGACCTGCCCAGATCAGGTGCGGCCCCTTGCCCTGGCCGAATATCCCGAAACCACGGGATATCGCGACCGGACGGGTGAGGCGCATCGGGCCGGAAATCATGACTGCGGGCGCGCCGCCGGCGATGGCACGCTCAAGGGCGGCGCTGTCGTCCGTGGTTCCGTTGCAGGCTGCGCCGAAACGCCTGATGTCCACCGCGCGGGCGCGAAGCGCGGAAATGTCGCTCTCCAGCCGCGATTGCGGGGGTGCCCAGGCCGGCCAGTCGCCGGGCTGCGAGGCGGCGAAAGAAGAAGTGGGGCGCCACAAGGACGCCGCGCCCAGCGCCAGAGCGGAGACGGCGAACAGAGAGCGGCGGTCGACGGCGAAGGGGTTCGCGGGATGGGCCATGTCGAAAACTCCTCGTTTCCTGTTGCGCTGCAATATTCACGGTCGTTTAATCGCGTGGCCCGCAACGCTGCATGAACGGCTCGTGGGCGGCGGGACGATCGACTGCCCGTTCTTCGCCCCAACTTTGCCTTCAACAACGACCTATCCGGGAAACGCCTGCTTGAATCACATCCTCGCCCTCGTTGCCGATTGGGAAAGCCTGAAGAATCTGCTGGTTCCCAAGGATCAGGTGATCCGTGCGGTGATTCACATCCACGGCGGGATGCTGCTCTTCCTGTTCCTGGCATTCGTGTCGCGACGGGGCATCGCCAATGGCTGGGCGCTGGCGCTGCTCTGGGTGGTGGCGCTGGGCACCGAGGGGGCCGACATCATCTCGATGTGGCCGATCGATCGTCCGTGGAAACTTCGGGATACCGGTTACGACCTGTTCAACACGCTGCTGTGGCCGACGGTACTCTATATCGGCGCGAGTCGCTTTGCGCGGCGCAATACGGGCGAGACGGTGATGGACGAAGACATGGGCGAAGGTCGCGAGGAGCCGGTTGCGCCTGAAGCGATAGAAAACCGGGAATAGCCGTGGTCAGCGACCGCGGAAATGCTCCACGATGCGGGTGTCGAGCGGTTCCTTGAAGCGAATTTCGAGGTTGCTCGTGTCCTTCTTCGCCACTGTTGCCGGCAGGGGACCGATCGCGCCGATCCATAGCGAGAAATCGCCATCAAGCGCGCAGGGAAGCGCTTCCGCTTCCAGGTCGCAGCCAAGATCGGCAAGGTCCGAAATGCGGACTCGCGCGGAACCGTGCGCGCCGATGCATTCCCCGTAGAGAATCATGCCCATCCTCATCACGCTGCCCGGATCGTCCGGGCTCCTTGTTGTCATTCGTGCGATCCCCGGCATTCTTCCGGGGATCGGCGGGATCGGTATCCCGCACACTCTCCTATAGCCCGGTTAAAGGTCAGATTGGTTGCAGGCGAGTGTCGTTTTGATGATGGCAGCCGATTTCATGTCGGACGCCTGTTCTTATGGGTTAGGCCGAATGCTTCAGGCGACTTCGTCCTGCGGCGTGGGGGTCTTGCCCCTGGCCTTGCCATAAAGGGCGCCGAGAAAGTCTTCCCGCCAGCGCTGCACGTCATTGTCGCGCACAGAGGCAAGGAGTTTCGCATGGCGCTTCTTGCGTTCGGCCAGCGGCATTTCGAGCGCCTTCTTGATGTTTTCGGCGACATGCTCGATCGAGTGCGGGTTCACCAGCAGCGCATCCTTGAGCTGATGCGCGGCGCCGGCGAACTGCGACAGGATCAGTACGCCGGGGTTCTCCGGATCCTGCGCCGCGATATATTCCTTCGCCACGAGGTTCATCCCGTCGCGCAGGGGAGTGACAAGGCCGATGTCCGCCGCGCGGTAGAACCCGGCGAGCTGATCGCGCGGGAAACCCCGGTTGACGTAACGGATGGGCACGAACGCCACATCGGCATAAGCGCCGTTGATGTGCCCGGTCTTGCGTTCGAGGTCTTCGCGAATCTGCTGGTAGCTGGCGACGTCCCCGCGCGATGGCGGTGCGATCTGGAGCAGTACGGCATCGCCGGCCTGATCGGGGTAATCCGCCAGGAAGCGCCCGAAGGCCTCGAAGCGTTCGCCAAGGCCCTTGGAATAGTCGAGCCGGTCCACGCCGATCAGGATCTTGCGACCGCGCACACTGGACTTGAGCCGGTCGTGGGCTTCGCGGGCTTCCGGCCCGGCGGCGGCTTCGGTGAATTCGGCAAAGTCTATGCCGATCGGGAAGGCGCGGGCGATGACCTTGCGGCCCTTGTACTCCACCGAATTGTCGAGATTGACCTTAAGGCCCATCTCCTTCTGCACGTAGTGGAGGAAGCTTTCGAGCCATTCGGTGTTCTGGAAACCGATCACGTCGTATTCCAGCATCGAGGCGACCAGACGTTCGTGGAAGGGCAGCGAAACCAGCAGACGGGTGGGCGGCCAGGGCGTGTGGAGGAACAGGCCCATCCGGTTCCTCACGCCTTTTCCGCGCAGCAGCGATCCGAGCGGAAGCAGATGGTAATCATGGACCCAGACCAGGTCCTCTTCCTCGATCAGCGGCAGGACGGCATCGGCGAAACGGGCATTTACGCGTTCGTAGCCCTCGCCGAAGTTGCGGTCGTACTCGGTCAGGTCGATGCGGTAGTGGAACAGCGGCCAGAGCGTGCGGTTGGCGTAGCCGTTGTAATATTCGTCGATGTCCTGCGGTTCGAGATCGATCGTAGCCGTGGTGATGCCGTCGTTGCGTTGCATGTCGAGGTGGCCGGTGAACTCCTCGGTTTCCTGCCCCGACCAGCCGAACCAGATGCCGCCATGTTCGCGCAGTGCCGAATTGAGCGCCACTGCCAGTCCTCCCTGCGCCCCGGCGGCTCCTGCTGCCTTGGGAACCGATACCCGGTTGGAGATGACGATCAGTCTGCTCATTTCAAATCCCCTGTGCCGCGCCGACCAGATGTGCGGAAGACGCGTTTTGCGGGGCCGGCTATCGCCAGTCCCGCCAAGACCGGGACAGCTGCCCGGCACAATTGATGATACCTACTAGCGAATAGGTCTGCGGAAAGTTCCCCCACAGTTCGCCGGTTTCGAAATCCATATCCTCCGAAAGGAGGCCCGATCTGGTGCGATGATCCAGCATCGCCTCGAACAGGCGGCGCGCCTCCTCGTCCTGGCCGCTGCGATGGAGCGCCTCGATCAGCCAGAAGGTGCAGATGTTGAAGGCGGTCTCTGGCAGGCCGAAATCGTCCTCGCTGTCGTAGCGAAGCATGTGTTCGCCCCGGCGCAGCGCCTTCTGCACGGCCTGGAGCGTGGCGCGGAAGCGCGGGTCTTCGGCCTCGACATAGCGCAGCTCGACCATCTGCAGCAGGCTGGCATCGAGCTGCGAGCCGCCGAAGCTGGCGGCATAGTGACCTCCCGCGCCGCTGTCGTCGAAGTCCGGTGCCTCGATCTTGTGCCAGGCGTGTTCGTCGATGTGCTTGCGCACCGTGGCCGCGCGTTCGCGCCAGATTGCGGCCCGCTCGTCGAGCCCGAGGAACTCGGCGGCATTGGCCAGACGGTCACAGGCGGCCCAGCTCATGACGCTGGAATAAGTGTGGACGGCCGTGCGCGTGCGCAGTTCCCAGAGGCCGGCGTCAGGCTGGTCGTGCGTCTGCCAGGCCAGTTCGCCGACCTGTTCGAGGCTGGCGAAATCCTCGGGCGTGGCGATACGCAGCAGGCGCTGGTCGGAAAAGGCCTGTATCGCGGGCAGGACGATCTGGCCGTAGCAGTCGTTCTGGACCTGATAATAGGCGGCGTTGCCGACCCGGACCGGCCCCATGCCGCGATAGCCGGAAAGGTCGGGAGCTTCCCATTCGATGATCTCGCGCGCGCCGCTCACCGCGTAAAGCGGCTGGATCGCACCGCCCTCGGCATCGTCGACGATGTTGCGCAGATAGGCGAGATACCGCTCCAGCACGTCCAGTGCGCCGAGATGGTTGAGGGCCTGCACCGTGTAGTAGGCGTCACGGATCCAGCAGTATCGGTAGTCCCAGTTGCGCTGGCTGCCGGGCGCTTCCGGGATGGAAGTGGTGAGCGCGGCGACGATCGCACCGGTTTCCTCATGCTGGCAGAGCTTGAGCGTGATGGCGGCGCGGATCACCGCGTCCTGCCAGTCGAGCGGGGTGGCGAGGCCGCGCACCCACAGCCGCCAGTAGTCGCCGGTGTGGCGCAGCATCGATTCCATCTCGTGTTCGACATCGCCGCTGAAGGGTTCGTCGGGGCCGAGGAAGAAGTGTAGCGTCGTTTCCAGCCGGAAGTAGCGTTCGTCGAGAACGTAGCCGATCGGGGCATCGGTGGTGAGGCGCAGGGTGTTGCGCTCCACCAGGTAGCGGATGTGATTGGAGCCGCGCGTGATGGCGGCAAGCTGGGCGCCGTAGCCGCTCATCGGCGTGAGCACCGTGCGGATGCGCGGCGAGCCCGCCACCGGACGGACGATACGCGCATAGGCGACCGGCCGATACGTGCGGCCCGATCGTTCGAAACGCGGGCAGAAGTCGATCACTTCCACCGCGCCGCCCTGCGCATCTTCCAGCCTGGTGATGAGGATCGGGGTATTGCGCGAGTAACGCTGGGTGACGGAGACCTGGTTTTCCAGTTCGAAGCGCCAGGTTCCCGCGTCCTGGCCTTCCGGGCCGCGCAGCAGGGCACAGAACGTCGGGTCGCCGTCCACGCGGGGGACGCAGCCCCAAACGAGCGCGCCGCTGGTGTCGATCAGGCCTGAGACCTGGCAATTGCCGATGGGCCAGAGTTCGAGCGAGCTCATGTTCGGCTGTTCTCCTGGTCGTGATCGTGAATGATGGTTTCGAGCCACGCGTGCACCGCGCTGACGCCGCCGAGCCGGGCATGGGCGAGCGTTTCGCGCATCGGCCCCGCAAGGATGCCGTCTCCGCCGAGGCGGGCGACGGCTGCGAAGGCGTCCTCGTCAGTCACGTCGTCGCCGATGAAGACGGGGCGAGCGCCGAGGAAGGGCGGCATCTGCATGAAGCGTGCGACGGCGCTGCCCTTGTCGGAACCGGGCATGGACAGCTCGATAACCTGCTTGCCGTGCTTCGTCCTGAGCCCGAACTCCCTGCCGGTCTCGTCGGCGCAGGCGAGCAGGCCGGGCAGGGCTTCGGGGTGGCGGCGGTAATGCACGGCGATGCTGAAGGGCTTGGGTTCGACGAGGAGGCCGCCGTTGTCGGCCGCGAAAGCGGAGAGACGGTCGACGACGGCCTTTGGCAGCGGCTCGGCAAGGGGAAGGATTTCGCGGCTGCCTGCCGGTCTGAACTCACCGCCGTGCGAACCTGCCGCAGCGACATCGAGATGGCCCAGCATCTCCTCCAGCGATTCCAGCGAACGGCCGGTGATGAGCGCGAGCCGGCCGTCCAGCCGATCGGCCAGTCGCGCGATCAGGTCGGGCAGATGCGGAGAGACGATCACGTCGTCGGGATGGTCCGCGATTTCCACGAGCGTGCCGTCGAAATCGAGGAACAGAGCCGTGGGCACGGCCGCGCCAAGCGGCAGAGGAGGGGGCAGATCGCGCGGAAAAGCGCCATGTTCCGCCAGCGAGGGACATTCGCCTGGATCGGTCATTATGGTCAGTCTTGCACCTTCGGAAGAGGATGGCCACCCGAAAAGCGGCCGATCCGGTCGAGGTTGGGCGTTATCCGCCGGGGGCAGCGGCGCCGGAGAAGGGTCAAACGAACGGGATGGGGCAGGGTTCCGGCCGATGTGGAAGGTCGCTTCGAGTCCTCTATGCAATCCGGCGAGGGGCTAGTATTGGCACAGCGAAAGCCAGACTTCCCTGGCATTCATCGAGCCCCATGTCCCAGATCGTTCCAGTTATTCTGTGCGGAGGCAGCGGCACGCGGCTTTGGCCGCGCAGCCGCGTTGCCAAGCCCAAGCCTTTCCTGCCGTTGGTGGGAGAGAGCACGCTGTTCGAGGCGACGGTGTCGCGCTGCCCGCCGGATCTGGGTTTCGCGGCGCCGGTGGTGGTGACGGGACGGCAGCACCTCGAACATGTCGAGGCGCAGCTTCACGGGCAGGAAGGTGCCTCGGTGATCGTGGAGCCGGCCGCGCGCAACACCGCTGCCGCCATCGCGCTGGCCGCCTGCCGCCTGCCGGATGACGCGGTGATGCTGGTCTGCCCGAGCGACCACCATATCGGCCGCCCGGACGTGTTTGCCCGTGCCGCGGCTGCTGCCGCCGCGCTTGCCAGGGACGGCTGGCTGGTGTCCTTCGGCATCGAGGCGACCGCGCCGGAAACCGGCTTCGGCTACCTCAGGCGCGGCGAGGCGATCGAGGGCACGCCCGGTTTCCGCACGGCCCAGTTCGTCGAGAAGCCTGATCTCGAACGCGCCCGCGCCTTCCTGGCTGAGGGCAATTACGCCTGGAACGGAGGCATCTTCGCTTTCCGGGTGAGCGATTTCATGGCCGAACTCGCCGCGCACCGCCCGCAGATCGCCGCCAAGGTGCGCGAGGCCGTGGCGAAAGGCACGCTCGACGGCCACCGCTTCCATCCCGACGCGGCGACTTTCGCCGAGGTGGAAAGCGATTCGGTGGACTATGCGGTGATGGAAAACACCCGCCGCGCGGCGCTGGTGCCGGCCGACATGGAGTGGTCGGACATCGGCAACTGGCACGCCCTGCACGAAGCGCTCGATCGCGACGACCACGGCAACGCGGTGCGCGGCGCGGGTGATGCGGAACTGGTGGATTGCCGCAATGTCCTGGTCGACAGCGACGGACCGCGCGTCTCGGTCATCGGCCTCGAAAACGTCGTCGTCGTCGTCGATGGAAACGACATACTGGTCACCACCGTCCAAGGTGTGCAAAAGGTCGGCAAGCTATCCGGTGCCGTCAACCAGTAAGGGACGGCAGGCGCCCGGGTCCGGGGGCCGGACATCGGGAGCAACGGTAGGGGATTTGTCATCGTAATGGTGCAGGTCCGACATTTCTTTCCCGGCCGGATGATGGCAGGGGCCCGGATTATCGCATCGCGGAAGGCATGAAATGAAGCAGATCGTAGCGTTCGACCTCGACGGGACCCTGGCGCTGAGCAAGCAGCCGTTGACCGACGAAATGGCCGAACTCATGGCGCGGCTGCTCGAAGTGGCGCAAGTTGCCGTGATCTCCGGAGGGGACTGGCCGCAGTTCGACAAGCAGGTGGCCAGCCGTCTTCCCGCCGATGCCGATCGTTCGCGGCTCTGGCTCATGCCGACCAGCGGCGCCAAGCTCTACGTCCACCGCGACGGCGCCTGGACGCCGGTCTATGCCGAACTGTTCACTGAAGAACAGAAGCGCGAGATTCTCGAAGCGTTCGACGCTTCGCTTGCCGCCACCGGCTTCACGCCCGAGGAAACCTGGGGTGAGCGGATCGAGGATCGCGGCAGCCAGATCACTTTCTCCGCCCTGGGCCAGCAGGCTCCGCTTCATGCCAAGGAGCTCTGGGACCCGGACTTCGCCAAGCGCAAGGTGATCCAGGCCGATCTCGTGAAGCGCCTGCCCGGCGTCTCGGTCAATCTCGGCGGTGCCACTTCGGTGGACGTGACCCAGCCGGGCGTGGACAAGGCCTGGGGGCTCAAGCGGCTTGCCGAACATAGCGGCGTGGCCGAAGCCGACATGCTGTTCATCGGCGATGCCATCTTCCCCGGTGGCAACGACTATCCGGCCAAGGCCATGGGGCTCGACACGATCTGCGTGCGCGATCCCGCCGATACCGCCAACGTCGTCGCCGCGATCGTCGCCTGCCAGAAGGCGGGCTGACGGCAGCGGCGCCTTCGCGGGAAGCCGGATGCCCGCTTTCTACCTGACTTTCATCGCCGTCCTGCTCGCCGGTTTCGGTGCGCGGGACCAGATGACCATATCCGGCCTCGCCGCAAGGCAGGGGCAGCGGCCCGGTGTCCTGCTGGCGGCCCTGCTCAGTGCAGGGCTGACCGCCGCGGGTGCGGCATGGGCGGCGGCTTTCATGCTCGCCCAGCTACCGCCTCCGGCACGGATGATC
Source organism: Novosphingobium sp. TK71 (assembly GCF_055361505.1). Classification (NCBI taxonomy): domain Bacteria; kingdom Pseudomonadati; phylum Pseudomonadota; class Alphaproteobacteria; order Sphingomonadales; family Sphingomonadaceae; genus Novosphingobium; species Novosphingobium sp. TK71. The sequence goes on along the minus strand of NZ_CM143962.1, from coordinate 2,248,570 downwards.
TTCGCCGCATTCGCCGTGGGTCTTGCCGGGCTTGAGTCCCTGATCCTAGTCCCGCGCCGCCGGCCGAAGGAGCCCACCAATTCGCTCGGCGCACTGCTGCTGGTGCTGCTGGCCAGCCAGATCGCCGATGCCGCCCGGTTCATCGTCTTCGCCATGGGCGTGGGTATGGCAGCGCCTGTGGCATCCGGGGTGGCAGGCGCGCTGGGCGGCGGGATACTGGCGGGGATGGCCTGGGCCTTCCCGCAGTTTTCGAGCGCTCCGGCGGCGGGCTGGATCAGGCGGGGCGTCGGCCTCCTGCTGGTCTGCGCTGCGCTCATGCTGTTCCTTCGGGAATCTTCGATACTCTGATCGGAAATTGATAGAGAACCGGGGGTTCACTTCCGCGTTCACAAATCTACATAGTTCACCGGACGGCATAGGCCGAACAGCAACGAGGGAAACACGGCATGACTTCCAAGGACAATTCCAAGGCCGCTCTGATCGACAGCCTGAACGGGCTGCTCGCCGACACCTTCGCGCTTTACGTCAAGACGAAGAACTTCCACTGGCATGTTCGCGGCCCGCAGTTCCATGACCTGCACCTGCTGTTCGATACCCAGGCAACCGAGATTTTCGGCCTGACCGACCTGATCGCCGAGCGTGTCCGCAAGCTGGGCGGCACCACCCTGACCTCCATCGGCTCGATCGCCGCCAAGACTTCCGTAAAGGACGAGGATGACACCTCGCTCGACGCGCAGGGCATGGTCAAGCAACTGTTCGAGGACAACACCGCTTACGTCGCCACGCTGAAGGAAACCAAGGAACTGGCAGGCGAAGCAGGCGACAATGCCACCGACGGCATCATCGATGACTGGACCGATCAGGCCGAACAGCGCGCCTGGTTCCTTCGCGAGATTCTTGCCTGAGAATGTGCGACCGGCTCGCTACAGCCGTGGCGAGCCGGTCGCACCGGCATTTCGGCACCGCCAACGCGGACCGAACCCGAAGTCTCTCCTCGCGCAGAGACAAAAACCGGCCTAAGTCCAGCTCATGCCGAAACTCGAAATCATCGAAGGTGCCGACGATGGCGCCATTGCCGCTTGGTTCGCGGAGCGCCTCAAGGCTGCTCTTGCAACCAGTCCCGACGACATCGCGATCACCGTGCCCGGCGGTTCGACGCCTTTCCCGATTTTCGACCGGTTGGCGGAGATGGACCTTCCCTGGCACCGCATCTCGGTCTGGCCGGGGGACGATCGCATCGTTGACGAGGATCACCCCGCCAGCAATGTCGGCAAGATCCGGGCAAGGCTCGAGCCTGTGGGCGCGCGCGTCGTGGCGCTGACCGAACAGGCTCGGCCGCCGCATTTCGCGGTCGCCTGGCTTGGCATGGGCGGTGACGGGCATATCGCCTCGCTGTTCCCGAACACCGATCCGCAGATCGACGATCCCCGCGAAATCCGCCGCCTTACGCCCGATCCGTTGCCGCCCGAGGCGCCCTTCGACCGGCTAAGCCTGACCATCCCGGCGCTGACGGACAGCGACGAGCTGATGTTCGTGATCCGCGGCGCTGACAAGCGCGCGGTCTTCGATGCCGCGGTCAAGGGCGAGCACGATCTGCCGGTTGCCCGGCTGCTGCGCGCGGCGCGGCACAAGGTCACGTGTTTCTGCTGAACTGGCTGCTGCACCGGCTTCCGGCGCCGCTCCACCGTACGCTTTACCGCGCGGCACACTGGGGCCGGCGGCAGGTGTGGAAGGTGTGGCGGCCGGAACTGCACGGCGTGCGCGTGCTTGCGCTCGATGGTGAAGGCCGGGTGCTGCTGGTGCGGCATTCCTATGGCTCCGGCCGCTGGATGCCCCCCGGCGGCGGGCTCAATCGCGGTGAAGATGCGCTCTCCGCCGGACGGCGGGAACTGCTGGAAGAGACCGGCTGCGCGCTTGCGGATGTTCGCCTGCTCGTTCTCGTCACCGAGGATCTCGTCGGCGCGAGCAATCATGTCCATGTCGTTGCCGGCAGGACCAACGATGTGCCGCGCGTGGATGGCCGCGAACTCGTGGAGGCGCGGTTCTTCCCGCTGGGGGCGCTGCCCGATCGGATACCGGCGCGGCTTCCCGCCGAACTGGCGCAGTGGATCGCCGAATATGCCTGATGCGGGGATCATGCTGGAGACCGAGCGTCTCTGCCTTCGCCCGCCAGAGCGGGGGGATTTCGAGCCCATGCGGCAGATGTTCTGCGATCCGCTGGTGGTCGCCCATATCGGAGGCAGTCCGCTCCTGCGTACCGAGGCATGGGCGCGGTTTCAGCGAGACGTGGGGCACTGGACGCTGGAGGGTTTCGGCCAGTTCACGGTTCTGGAGAGAGCCTCCGGCCGTTACGTCGGCAAGCTGGGGCATGCACGCTTCCTGCGCGATCTTGGACCTCTGGTGGAGACCGAGATCGAGATGACGTGGACGCTGGCATCGGGGTTTCACGGGCTGGGCTATGGGAGCGAGGCAGGCCGGGCCGCGATCGCGTGGTTCGAGGGACGCGGCCCCCGCCGCACCGCCTGCGTGATTGCTGAGGCGAATCTGCCTTCGCTCGGGCTGGCCCGAAAGCTTGGATATCGGGAAGTTGACCGGCTGGCGGGCGAAGCCGGCGCCCGGATCGTGCTCGTCAGGCAGGGGTGAAAGTCCAGGCCTAAAGAAGCGAAAGCTGCCCATCCCTGGCCGGGCGAACGTCCTCTTCCCCGCGTTCGAGGGCGGAGAGGGTCAGGCCCATCAGGCGGATCGGTTGCGGCAGCGGCAGCAGTTCCTCCAGCAGTCCATGACCGAGTGCGGAGAATTCCGCCTTGTCGGCCACGAAATGATGGAGCGAGCGGGCGCGGGTGAGGGTCTGGAAGTCGGCGTAGCGCAGCTTGAGCGTGACGGTACGGCCACGGGTCTCGGCGCGCTCGATGCGGTCCCAGACGATGTCTACGATGTTGTCCAGCGTTTCGCGCAGGGCCTCGGTGCCCTGGATATTGTCGAAGAAGGTGCGCTCGCCGCCGACCGATTTTCTCGGGCGGTTGGCGCGCACCTGTCGCAGGTCCACGCCCCGGGCAGCCTGATAGAGATACTCCGCAAAGCTGCCGAAATGGGCGCGCAGGAAGGCGATGTCCTTTTCGCGCAGGTCCGCGCCGGTCTCGATGCCGAGGCGGGCCATCTTTTCCGCGCCGCGCGGGCCGACGCCGTGAAAGCGGCGTACCGGCAGGCTCGCCACGAACTGCGCGCCCTGGTCGGGGCGGATCACGCAGAGACCGTCAGGCTTGTTCTGGTCGCTGGCGAGCTTGGCGATGAACTTGTTGTAGGACACCCCGGCGCTGGCGGTAAGCCCGGTTTCGGCCTTGATGCGGCGGCGGATCTCCTCGGCGATGCGGGTGGCTGACCCGATTCCCCTGAGGTCGGCGGTGACGTCGAGATAGGCTTCGTCAAGCGAGAGCGGCTCCACGTGGGGGGTATACTCGTGGAAGATCGCGCGGATCTGCTGGCTGACCTCGCGGTAGACCTCGAAACGGGGTTTGCGGAAGATCAGGTCAGGGCAGAGCCGCGCCGCGCGGGCGGAAGGCATGGCGGAGCGCACGCCGAACTTTCGCGCTTCGTAGCTGGCCGCCGCCACCACGCCGCGCAGGGAGGAACCGCCCACCGCCACCGGCTTGCCCCGCAGCGAGGGATCGTCGCGCTGCTCTACGCTGGCGTAGAACGCGTCCATGTCGACATGGATCACCTTGCGCAGGCCGTCGGCCTCGCGGTCCTCTGCCGACTCTGCTTCGCGCGATGACATGGCGGCAGATATAGTCCCTGCGCCGGGAAAAGCGCTATCCGCGGCGCGAAATTGCTGGCCACTGCGGCGCAAGTGCTGCAATGCGCCGTGCATGACCTCCGACACAGCGAATCCCGCGCCCTTTCCGATGCGGGGGGTCGAGTTCGTCGCCCTCATGGCCGCCCTGCAGGCACTTCAGGCGCTCTCGATCGACATCATGTTGCCCGCGCTCGGCGAGATCAGCCGTGACCTGGCGGTCCCTGACCCCAACCAGCGGCAGCTGATCGTCGGCGTGTTCCTGATCTGCACCGGGCTCGGCTCGCTGGTTCCCGGCGCGTTGGCGGACCGTTACGGCCGCCGCCCCGTGCTGCTTTTCGCGATCTGCGCCTATGTGCTGAGCGCTCTGGCCTGCGCGCTGGTCACCAGCTTCCCGATGATGCTGGCGGCGCGCGCGGTGGCAGGGCTGTGCACGTCCGCGCTGATGGTCATGCCGATGACCGTCATTCGCGACCGGTTCGAAGGCGATCGCATGGCCAGCATGCAGTCGCTGGTGTCGATGACCTTCATGGTCGTGCCGATGATCGCGCCGATGGTGGGGCAGGGCGTGATGCTGGTTGCCGGCTGGCGCTGGATATTCGGCCTCATCAGCGTGCTGGGCGCCTGTGTCTACGCATGGACGGCCTTGCGCCTGCCGGAGACCTTGCACCCCGATTACCGGCAGGAAATCCGGCCCCGGGTGATCGCCACCAACATGGCGCTGACGCTGCGCACGCGCGAGGCGGTGGGCTACCTGTTCGGCGTCGCTTTCGTGCAGGGGGCGATGTTCGGCTACATCAACAGTGCCCAGCAGCTGGTGGCGGAGCACTTCGGCGCGGGATTCTTCTTCCCGGCGGTGTTCGGCGGCATGGCGCTGGTCATGGCCATGACCAACTTCGCCAATTCGCGTATCGTCCAGCGCTTCGGTGCGCGGCGCGTGTCGCAGACGGCGCTGTTCGGCTATATCGCCAGTTCGGTGCTGCACTTCGTGCTGGCCCTGAATGGGGAGACCCTGTGGGTCTTCGTCCCGCTCATGACCTTCTCCATGTGCATGATGAGCTTCATCGGCTCGAACTTCCAGTCGATCGCGATCCAGCCTTTCGCGCGCACGGCCGGGGCGGCGGCCTCGATCATGTCGTTCGTAAGGATGGTTATGGGCGCGGTTCTGGGCGCGTTGATCGGGCAGGCCTACGACGGCACGCCCGGACCGATCCTGGGCTCGATGGTGGCAGCGGGCCTGACGGCGCTTGTCTTCGTGCTCTATTCCGAGCGAGGCCGCCTGTTCCGGCGCCTCAACTATCCTGCCGGCTACTATCCCCCAGGCAAGCGGCCCTGAGCTAGGGACCTTTATCGGTAATACGGGGAGCCGGTGCCCCCCGCTTACCTGCCTGAGGGCTAGACGGCCCGGCCGCCGCGAAACAGCTGGACGAGGCCCACGACGATGGCGATCACCAGCAAGACGTGGATGAGCGCGCTGGACACGTGGAACACCACGAAGCCGAGCAGCCACAGGACCAGCAGGATGGCGGCAATGGTGAAGAGCATGGCGATTCTCCCTTGTTCGTTACAAAGCAGCAACGCTCGGTATCGTTCGAGGCTCCCGGATTTTTTTGGTAAGCTCCGCGATCTCCACCGGGAAAACGGTTCGTCCCGGCTTCGGGGCAGGCGATGGAATGCTGCCATGCCCGACGATTGCCGGACAGGGGCGGCCAAGGCATGGTCGCCTCGCGACCGCGAATCGCCCTTGGGCGCATCTCGCCGCGAATTCTTCGGGTCCACCCAATTACGTCGCAACGACGACAGTTCGCGGGCATGGCGCATCCTGTGCCGGCCCGCGACACTCGCCACGCCAGCCCAGACTATTTCCGCAGGCCCATTTCCCTGAGCTCGCGGCGTGACAGCGCCGGGCGGGGCGCTGTGCCCGCAGGCTCGGCTGCGCTTTCCGGCCCGCCGCCCGCCATCCGGTCGGGATCGTTCTGATTACCCGCCTGCGCCTCGTTCCATGCGGACCAGACATGGGCGAGCTTTTCGGCGCGGGTGGTGTGTACGCGGTGGTCCCAGGCATGGGCGCCGAGCCGCTCCACCTCGCGGGCGATGCCGCCGTAGATGTTCGCGGCCGACAGCACCGCCCAGCGCTGGCGGAAGGCCAGCCGGGCAGCTCCGATCCTTGCCGATGCCTCATAGTCCCGCGCGAGCGCGCAGGCGCGGGCGATCATCGGCACCAGCGCGCCACGATAGTGCGGCTTGGTGACTTCGCCGGGCGGGATGTCCGCCTCCACCAGCCATTCGACCGGCAGGTAGCAGCGGCCCCGCGCGTCGTCCTCCCAGACATCGCGCACGATATTGGCGATCTGGAAGGCAATGCCGAGATCGCAGGCCCGGTCCAGCGTGTCGTCGTCGTCGGGCGATACGCCCATGACCGCCGCCATCATCACGCCCACCGCGCCTGCCACGTGATAGCAGTAGCGCAGCATGTCCGCCTCGCAGCGAGGCCGCCAGTCGGCCGCATCCAGCGCGAAGCCGGCCAGCACGTCATCCACCATGGCGGCGGTCAGCGGCACTTCGCGCATGAGCTGGCCGAGCGCGTCGAAAGCGGGCGTGCCGGTGGTTTCGCCCGCCATCGCCAGCTCGGTCAGCGTGCGGATGGTTGCCAGCCGGTCCTCGGGCGAGAGGCGGGTGCCGAGCCGCACGGGGCCGATGGCGTGGCCGTGGTCCTGTTCGTCGGCGATGTCGTCGCAGGCGCGGCACCAGGCGTAGAGCAGCCAGACCCGCTCGCGCGTTTCGCGGTCGAACAGGCGGCTGGCCGCCGCGAAGCTCTTCGATCCCTTGCGGATGGACCGGCGCGCCTCCTTGACGAGGTGCGCGCGGTCCAGCGGCCCGGAGCGGAGGGCGGCGCCGCGCAGGGCGGCTTCGAGGAGCTTCTCAGTCGGCACCCGAAAGCCTCACAGCGTGCTGGGGTCCATCCTGACGATCGGGACGATCGGCTCGTGCGCGTGCATGCGGTCGAGCAGGAGGTCCAGCTCGGTCTCGGCCAGGATGATGCCCTGATGGGCGGGCCGAACGAAGCCGACTTCGGCCATGTGGCGGTTGAATGCGAGCAGGCCGTCATAGAAGCCGAAGGAGTTCAGCACGCCCACCGGCTTGTCGTGATAGCCGAGCTGGGCCCAGCTCACCGCTTCCCACAGTTCGTCCATGGTGCCGACGCCGCCGGGCAGGACCAGGAAGCCGTCCGACAGGCGCGTGAATTCCGCCTTGCGCTCGTGCATGGTCTTGACGACGTAAAGCTCGGTGCAATCGTGATTGGCGACTTCGCCGCCCTTGCCGCCGGCGCCGGTGAGCGCTTCGGGGATCACGCCGATCACTTCGCCGCCCTGCGTGAGCGCGCCGGCGGCCACGGCGCCCATCAGGCCGAGGCGGCCACCGCCATAGACAACGCCGATGCCGCGCGCGGCAAGGGCGGCGCCCACGTCATGGGCAAGCTGGACGTAGCGGGGATCGGCGGGGGTGGCGGAGCCGCAGTAGACGGCGATGCGTTTCATGACTCAGGTAGCCTTCAGTTGTACCCGCGCGCCGTCCGGCAGATCGCGGGTCTGCCGGGCGAGGTCGCCGGTCAGGTAGATCAGGTCGACAAGGTCGATCCGGACCAGATTTTCATGCCCATAGTCGCCCGACAGGATCGCGGAAAGCGTCCGGCTGTAGACTTCCCCCGTGGCGGTGAAGCCGAGCCGCTGCGTCGCCGCGTCTACAAGGGCGTCTGCGCGCCAGATGGCCTTGGTTTCGTCCAGCGCCATGTGGGCCTGCGCCGCGGCTTCGTCGCCCAGCCGGGACAGGCTGAGGAGATCGGGGTCGAGGTAGTGGAAAATGCCTTCGCGGTCGATTAGCAGCATGTGGCCCATCAGGCTGTGGGCCACCTCTTCGGCGAAGTCCACGCCGGTCCACCCCCAGGCGACTTTCAGGGCGTGGAGCGCGCGGCTCACTTCAGGGCATCCAGCATGAGTCTGGCGGTGGCCTTGGCAGAGCCGACGACACCGGGAATGCCCGCGCCGGGATGCGTTCCGGCGCCGACGAGGTAGAAGTTCTTCAGCTTGTCGTCGCGGTTATGGCCGCGGAAGTAGGCGCTCTGCGTCAGCAGCGGTTCGAGGCTGAAGCCGTTGCCGTTATACGCGCCCAGATCGCGCTCGAAGTCAGGCGGGGCGTAGTGGAACCGGGTGACGATACGGTCGTCGATGTCGGGGATCAGGCGGCGACCGACTTCGGCGAGCACGCGCTTTTCGAGGATCGGACCGGCTTCGTCCCAGTCGATCGGCAACTTGCCCATGTTGGCTACCGGGACGAGGGCGTAGAACGTGCTCTTGCCCGCCGGCGCCATCGAGGGATCGGTAACGGTCGGATGGTGGAGGTAGATCGAGAAGTCGCGCGGCAGCACGCCATGCTCGAAGATGTCGTCGAGCAGGCCCTTGTAGCGCGGGCCGAACAGGATGGTGTGGTGCGGGATGCCGGGCCAGGTGCCTTCGAGGCCGAAGTGAACCACGAAGAGGCTTGGCGAGAAGCGCTTCTTCTTCAGCTTGTGCGCCATGTCCTGCCCGCGCTGGTTCCCGGAGAGCAGGTCGCGGTAGGTGTGCATCAGGTCGCCGTTGCTGGCGATGGCATCGAACCGCTGTTTCCAGCCGCTGTCCGTCTCGACCTCCGTCACCTGGTCGCCGAGCGTGTGGATCTGCACGACCTTCTCGCCGAGGCGCAATTGCCCGCCCAGCCGCTCGAACAGGCGGGCCATGCCCTGCGCCAGTTTGTTGGTGCCGCCACGGGCCCACCAGACGCCGCCGTCCTTCTCCAGCTTGTGGATCAGGGCGTAGATCGCGCTCGTGGTCATCGGGTTGCCGCCCACCAGCAGGGTGTGGAACGAGAGCGCCTGCCGCAGGTGCTCGTCCTTCACGAAGTGGCTGACCATCGAATAGACCGAGCGCCAGGCCTGGTAGCGGGCCAGCGCCGGGGCGGCCTTGACCATGCTGGAAAAGTCCAGGAACGCCTCGTGCCCCAGCTTGACGTAGCCTTCCTGATAGACCCCGGCGGCATAGCGCACGAATTCGTCGTAGCCGGGCACATCGCGCGGGGCGACGCGGTTGATCTCGCGGCGCAGGGCGATTTCGTCGTTGGAATAATCGAACGTGACGCCGTCGGTCCAGTTGAGCCGGTAGAACGGCATTACCGGCATCAGGTCGACATCGTCGGCCATTTCATGCCCGGAAAGCGTCCAGAGTTCGCGCAGGGCGTCGGGATCGGTGATGACGGTGGGGCCGGCGTCGAACGTGAAGCCGTCACGCTCCCAGACGTAGGCTCGGCCGCCCACTTTGTCTCGCGCTTCGACAAGGGTGGTGTCGATCCCGGCGCTTTGCAGGCGGATGGCGAGGGAAAGGCCGCCGAACCCGGCGCCGATGACGCAGGCCTTCTTCATCGATTGCCGCCTTTCGGGTCGAGGTCCGCCAGTGGGTGGCCGCGCCCGGCAAGGCTGGCCATCGCCGCGCCCATCGGCACCGGAGGCTTGCCGCAGAGCACGCGGGCCTTGTCGGCCGGTGTGAGGCGGCCGGCGTAGAACCGCTCGATCAGTCCTTCGGGCAGGGTGTAGAAACGTTCGAGAACGGCGCGCCGCTCATCGGGACGGGCGGCGCCGAACAACATGCGCGTCAACATCCGGTAGAAGCGCCCCCCGCGCCAGTGATTTGCGGCCCATGCATGACTTGTCCTTCCTAGGCTCTCGCCGGAGAGCTTGTCGAGTGCGGTCACGTGCATGGCGAATCTTACGGCATCAGGAAACGAATAGGACGTCATCGGATTGACGAGCGCGGCCCGCACTCCTGCACGGGCAACCGGCAGGCCCCCCGCATGGTTCCAGTCGGCGTGGTTCCAGAATGCCTCGAAATCACCGCCCGCGATGACCGGCAGCACGCCGGTCTCTTCATAAGTGACGGATTCGATGTGCCAACCCATCCCGTCGGCGTAATCCCCGATCCTCTCGCCCAGGCTGGCAACGTCGAGCGCGGTATCCCCTGAGTAGTAGGTATCTTCGACGAAGACTTCGGTGGGCGAGAAAGGCAAGCAGTAGATGAAGCGATAGCCGTCGTGCTGGGCGACGCGGGCATCCATCACGACCGGCCGGTCAAGCCCGTGGGGCGCGGCGAGGCGCAGCATCCGGCCAAGGAACTTCTGCCAGCCGCCGGACATGTGCGGCAGGCCGTGAGCGCCGCGAGCGTCGATCACGGCATCGGCGCGGATTTCGCGCCCGTCCGCCAGGATAACGCCGGTCGGAGCGGCCTGGCGCACTTCGGCGCCGGTCAGCAGGGCGTCTGCGGGAAGCGCCGCGCGGACCACTTCGTCGAGCCGGCGGCTGGTCACACTGGCATAGGCCGTGCCGAGACGGCGCGAGTAGCCGGGGAAATGGACGTCGTAGCCGGGCCAGCGCCGCGCGATCAGCGGTTCCACCAGATCGCGGTGCGCGGGCGCTACATCGCTTTCGAAGAAAGACCAGACATGCTCGCCCCCCAGGCTTTCGCCGCGCTCGATCAACAGTACGCGCAGGTCCGGCCGGTGGCGCGCCATTGCGAGCGCGATCAGCGAACCGGCGAGGCCTCCGCCCAGAATTGCCATGTTGCAGGAAATAATTGCCATCTTGGTACCGTTTAAGGACAGGTTGTGCCTGCTGCAACTTGGCAGGGCGGGTGCTTTGCGGCATTGTCATGACAATGACCGAGGAATTGACCGTCTGCGGTGCTTCGATCGAAGATGCTGCAGCCATTGCCGAGATCTACGCTCACTATGTGATCGAAAGCACCGCGACTTTCGAGACAGAACCGCCTGACATCATGGAAAGTGAACGCCGCATTCGCGATATCGTCGATGCGGGTTATCCTTTTCTTGTCGTCCGCGCCGATTCCGATGACGAGGCAGGCGAAGGGCGAGTGCTCGGTTTCGGTTTCGCTCACCGCTACGGTCCGCGCGCGGGTTATCTCTACAGTGTCGAGACCACGATCTATGTCCGGCCGGAAAGCGTGGGCCGGGGGATCGGCGGAAGACTGCTCAACGCCTTGCTGGAAGAATGCGAGAAGCGCGGCTTCCGGCAGGCCTTCGCGGTGATCGCGGAAAGCGAACCGGCCTCGGTCGTGCTTCACGCAAGGGCCGGTTTCCGGCCCGTCGGCACGCTTGACGGCGCGGGCTGGAAGCATGGCAAGTGGCTCGACGTCTTCGTGATGCAGCGCCAGCTTGGCGAGGGGGACCACACGCTGCCGGTGCATTCCGCCTAGTTTACGACCTAGCCTGACCCCACCGGCAGATCCTTTTTCAGCACATGTCTGACGCGGGCCTGCAGGTCCGGCAGCACTTCCGCTTCGAACCATGCATGGCGCGCCATCCAGATGCGGCTGCGCCAGGCGGGGTGAGGCAGCGGAAAGAACCCCTCCGGCGCTTCCTGCCAGCGATGGACCGCTTCGGTCAGGTTCGGCGCGAAATGGCGCGGAAGGTAACGTTTCTGCGCATATTGGCCGACCAGCAGGGTGAGCCGCACATCGGGCAGCGCCGCGCGCAGGCGATCGTGCCAGAGCGGGGCGCATTCGGGGCGGGGCGGCAGGTCTCCGCCCTTGCCCTTGCCGGGATAGCAGAAGCCGCTGGGCATGTGGGCGATCCGGTCCGGGTCGTAGAATGTCGCGGGATCGATCCCGGTCCACTCCCGCAGCCGGTCGCCGCTGTCGTCATCCCAGGCCCGGCCGCTGGCGTGGACCTTGCTCCCCGGTGCCTGTCCGATCACGAGAATGCGCGCGCCGCGTCCCGCCTGCACCACCGGGCGCGGTTCATGCGGCAGCACGCGCCGGCAGGCCCGGCAGGCGCGGATCGCTTCCAGCAGTTCGGGGAGATCTGTCACCCATGGGCAGATGGCGAGAGGTTGGCCTTCGCGCAAGGACTGCTAAGCTGGCGTTCGCAGGCGGCTCGTCTGCCGTCCAAACCGTTATGTCATATTCTCAACCAATTTAGTTGATAATAGGCCGATGCCTTCGCTAGACAGGCATCGCACAGAATACGCCACGGAGCTTGCCCTTGAATAATCGGAATGGAAACGGCGCGCTTCCCGTCGCGATCGTCGGCGCGGGGTTCAGCGGAACCCTGATGGCGATCAACCTCCTGCGCAACGGCGTCCGCGTCGTCCTGATCGAGCGCAAGGATGCCCAGCTTGCCAAGGGGCTCGCCTTCGGCACCCGCTGGCCGGAGCACCTGCTCAACGTGCGCGCCGCCAACATGAGCGCCTTCCCGGACGACCAGGCGAATTTCCTGCGCTGGATCGGCCATAGCGGCGACGAGCAGGCGAACCGCTTCGTGCCGCGCCTGTCCTATGGGCTCTACTTGCGCGAGCTGCTCATCCGGGCGCTGGCGGAAGCGGGGCCGAACGCGCTGATCGTCAATGCCGAAGCCTGTTCGGCCCGCTTCGAGGATGGCCGCGTCCTGGTGGAGATGGCGGACGGGGACGAGATCGAGGCGCGGGCCCTGGTGCTTGCCCTCGGCAATTTCCCGCCTTCGCCTCATCCGGTGCTGGCCACCATACCCGAGGATCGCCGCTTCACCGACCCGTGGCAGCCCGGCACGCTGGAGAAGATCGAGGAGGTCGATCATGTCCTCCTGATCGGCACCGGCCTTACCGCCGCCGACATGGTGCTTTCGCTCGACAAGGCCGGGTTCAAGGGCAGGATTACCGCGCTTTCGCGGCGCGGGCTCAAGCCGCTTGCCCATGCCGAGAGCGGGCCGTCGGTGGATTACGTTCCCGCGCCCGAGGAACGCGGATCGCAGCTCGTGCGCCGGGTGCGTGCGCGGGCGGCGGAAATCGGCTGGCGCGCGGCTGTGGACGAGCTGCGGCCGCACACCCAGAACCTCTGGCGCCGCCACGACGAGGCGGGGCAGCGGCGGTTCCTGCATCACTTGCGTCCCTATTGGGATGTCCATCGCCACCGTCTAGCGCCTGACGTGGCGAAGCGCATCGCCGAGATCGAGGCGGAAGGCCGGCTGGAGTTCGTCGCAGGCAAACTCGTGAGCGCAGAGCCGACCGAAAGCGGGGTCTCGGTGGCCTATCGTCCGCGCGGGAAGGACGAACTGGTGCGGCTGGGCGTATCGCGCACGATCAACTGCACCGGCCCGGAAGGAGACCTGATGCGCAGCGGCGCGCCGCTGGTGAAGGACCTTCTGGCGCAGGGCAAGGTGCGCTCCGACGCGCACAGGCTGGGGCTCGATGTCGATCATCTCGGCCGGGTGCGCGATATCGACGGAGAGCCGCAGGATACGCTCTTCGCGGTGGGCCCCGTTACCAAGGGCGAGGCGTGGGAGATCGTCGCGGTGCCGGATATCCGGCGGCAGGTCTGGAATCTCGCGCGCTATCTGGCGGATGCGCACTGGGTGGGCGGCGAGGGTCTGTAAGACGGAAGAAAGGCCCGGGAGACGATTCCCCCGGGCCTTCTTTTCCTCAGAAGTCCTTGCGCAGCATGATGCCGCCGTAGCGCTTGTCGTCACGCGGGACATAGCGGACGATGCCGGCGAGCGTGCCGTTGGCGAGGAAGTTCGAGTAGCTCTGGTTCGTGATGTTCTTCACGAAACCGCGCAGTTGCCACCCGTCGTTCGTGCCGATCAGGGCGACGCTGCCGTTCCAGATGTAGTAGCCCGGCTGGATCGTGCCCGGCGTCTGCGTCAGCTGGTACTGCGTGCGGCTCTTGAGTGTGATGTCGGACTGGAATTCGAGGTCGATCGAATCCGACAGCGCGAAGCGATAGGCCGCATTGCTGTAGAGCTTCCACTTCGGTGCGAAGGGAAGGACTTCGCCGTTGATGTTGCAGCTCGACGGAGCGCCTTCGGGGCAGATGAAGTTCAGCACCTTGGCGTCGGTATAGGCCACCGAGGTGTCGAGCGAGAGGCCCGGGATCGGGCGCACGCCGAAGTCGAGTTCCACGCCCTTGGTCTGGACGGTGCCGGCGTTGATGAGACGCGTGACCTGCGCCCCGCCGACCACGTCGTTGTAGTTGGCCTGGTAGTTGTGGAACTTGGTGGAATAGACGGCCAGCGCGTAAGTGATCTTGCGGTCCACCGCCGAGCCCTTGATCCCGCCTTCGAACGAATCCGAGGTTTCCGGCTTCAGCGCGATTTCGTCCAGCGGCGTGGTCGCGTTAAGCGAGCGCATGTTGAAATAGGCATTGTAGGCCGGGCCCTTGTACCCGCGCGAGTAGGTGAAATAGGCCTGGTTGTTCGCCGCGAAGTCCAGCTGGAGGCCGCCGCGATAGGAATCGCCGCGCTTCGAGGTCGAGCCTGCCGAATTGTGGTAGGCGCGGATGCCTGCCACGTCGAGCGCGGTCGCGCCCGAGTTCGTCGGGTCGTTGCTGGACGTGCGGACGTGGTAGTAGCTGAGATCGTCCCAGGTCGAACGGTAGCCCGCGATGGCGCGCAGCCAGGAGGTGAAGTTCACGTTGGCTTCGCCGAACACGGCGTAGTTGTCACTGGTGACGCCGTAGTTCGCCACGCCCGAAACGGTGTTCTCCGCACCGGAGATCAGGCGGGTGAGCGTGCGGGTATAAACCTCGTCGGTCTTGGCGTGGAGGTAATAGGCGCCCACGACATAGTCGATGAACTTGCCCTTGGGCGAGGTCAGGCGCAGTTCCTGCGAGAACTGCTTGTTGTTGACGGTGCCGTAATCCTCACCTTCGGGGAAGGTCGCGGAAAGTTCGGACAGCGCGTCGTAATCCTGGTGCTGGCGGTTCTTCCACTCGCGATAGGCGGTGATCGAGGTCACCGTGTAATCGCCCAGGCCCCACTCGGCCGTCAGCGAGCCGCCATAGTTCTTGTCGCGCACGTCGGTGTCGAAGTTGGTGCTGACTTCGCGGTTCTCGCTGCCGGGCGTGATGCCCTTGCCGGCGAGGAATGCGGCAAGCGCGGCGGAATCGGTGACGGTGCCGGTCGGATAGGCGATCTGGCTGGTGCGCGCGTAGACGCCGCTCGGCGTGGTGTCGTGCGAATGGAGGTAGTCACCCGAAAGCGTGAGCTTCAGGTTGTCGGTCGGCGTCGCCTCGATCTTGGCGCGGGCGCCGTAACGCTCGTAGCCGTTCACTTCGTTGCCGGTGGTGACGTTGCGCACGTTGCCGTCATAGTTGGCGTAGAGGCCGTCGATCCGGGCCGAGACGTTCGGGGCGATGCCGCCGGTCACGCCTGCCTTGATGCGGTATTCCTCGTCCGTGGTGGCCGATCCCTCGGCATAGGCGTGGAATTCCTGCGAAGGCGCGGCGGTGACGACGCTGATGACGCCGGCCGAGGCGTTCTTGCCGAACAGCGTGCCCTGCGGTCCGCGCAGCACTTCGATCCGCGAGACTTCGCCCACGTCGAGCGTCGCCTGCCCCGGACGGGTCAGGACGACACCGTCGAGAACTGTCGAAACGGAGGATTCGACGCCCGGCGACGTGCTGATCGTGCCCACGCCGCGGACGAAGACGGTGCGGTCCTTGTTGGAGGCGCCGTTGCGGAAATCGATCGAGGGGACCGAGGCGCTCAGGTCCTGCAGGTTGTGGATCGCCCGGTCGTTGAGCGATTCGCCGCTGACGGCGGTAATGGCGATCGGCACCTGCTGGAGCGATTCGTCGCGGTAGCGCGCGGTCACGACGATCTCGCCGGAAGCGGGTTCGGCGGCTTCATCGGCATAAGCCGTTGCCGGGAACAGGACCGCGGAAGCCAGCAGCAGGGTGCGGGCGGCGCGGAGCGGGGTCATTGTCATTTGGATCTCCCTGGAACCCGCGGAGCTATACTCAACCGTTTCGGTTGAGAAAGATAGTTTTCCTTTAGTCGCCCTATGCGAGAGACGAACCGGCGTCCTCTGCCGGGACGATGCGGGGCATGGTAAGCTGGATCCAGCCCAGAGCCAGCAGGTAGGAAACGGCCGCAAAGGCGAACAGCGGCCCGTAGCCCAGCCCGGCTGCCAGAACGAGACCGGCGATCTTGCTGATCGCGGTGCCGCCCAGATTGCCGCAGAAAGCGCCGAATCCGGTTACCCGGCCCACCTTGTGGCGCGGCGTCACGTCGGCGATCAGGCCGAACAGATTGGTCGAGAAGCCCTGGTGTCCGGCCAGGGTCAGTGCCATCAGGCCTACGGCGGGCCAATAGCCGTCCACGTGAAGGGCCAGCGGCACCGGCACCACGCAAAGCGCCGATATCAGCATCAGGGTCTTGCGCGTTCGGTTGGCGCTCCAGCCGCTCGACAGCAGGCGGTTCGCCGCGAAGCCGGAGATCAGCGAACCCGCGGCCGAACCGCAGTAGGCCAGCGCCAGCGGCGGGCCGAGTTCGGTGCCGGAAAGGCCGAACTGCCGGTTGAAATAGTCCGGCATCCAGAACAGCATGAGCCACCAGGTCGCGTCCGAGAGCACCTTGGCGAGAGCGATCGTCCAGGTGCGGCCTTCCTTGAGGAACAGCTTGTCGCCCGAAACGAGATTGCCGGAAACGCCGGGCTGCCGGTCGCCGAAATCCACCCCGCGCGAGGCGACCAGCCACGCCGCGACCCAGAACAGCCCGACCACGCCCGCCAGCACGAAAGCCGCGCGCCAACCCCAGACCGCCGCCACCAGCGGGATCGCCAGCGGCGCGAGGATCGCGCCAAGGCTGTTCATCGCGTTGGAAAGCCCAAATCCGATGGAGCGCAGGTTCGGCGGGAAGATCGTTGCAATGGTCTTCACGTTCGCCGGCGTGCCCATCGATTCCGTGGCGCCAAGCCCGATGCGGCAGAGCACGAACTGGCTGAAACTGTGCGCCCATCCATGCGTCATCGCCGCCAGCGACCATGCTGCCACACCTGCCGCATTGGCCCACTTCGCGCCCAGCCGGTCGACGATCCAGCCCGCTGCGAGGAAGCCGAACGCCGCGCCCGCCTGGAACCAGGCGGCCAGGGTGCCGTAGTCGTCGTCGCTCCAGCCGAGGTCGGCGGCGATCGTCGGCTTCAGTACCGAGATGATCTGGCGGTCCACGAGATTGAGCACGCCCGCCGTCAGGGCCAGCGTGAACAGTAGCCAGCGGCTGCGCGGGGAGAGGGTCATGCGCGGCGCATCCGGGTTTTGGGGGATTTCTGCATCGCGGATCGTCTAGCGATGGCGGGAGGCAGGGGCGAACAAGAAATTCTAGGGCGGCAAGGGAGAGGCAGGGGGTGTTCGGCCCCCTGCCTCTCCCTTGTTCCTAAAGCGCCAGGGGCCCGTGATCGATCCGGGGCAGCACGTGCCGTGCGAACAGGTCCGCCTCTGCCGCATGCGGATAGCCCGAGAGGATGAAGGCATCGATCCCGGCCTCGCGATAGGCCTGCAGTTTCGCCAGCACCTGATCCGGATCGCCGACGATCGCCGCGCCGCAGCCCGAGCGGGCACGGCCGATGCCGGTCCAGAGGTTGTCCTCGGCATAGCCGTCGTCGCTGGCGGTTTCGCGAAGCGCAGCCTGAGCCTGTACGCCCACCGACTGGGAATCGAGCGAGCGGGCACGGATCGCGGCGCCCTCTGCCGCGTCGAGGCGCGAGAGCAGGCGGTTCGCCGCATCGCGCGCATCGGCTTCGGTCTCGCGCACGATCACGTGGACGCGGTAGCCGAAGCGCAAGGTGCGGCCATACTTCGCGGCGCGGGCGCGCATGTCGGCGATGGTTTCCTTCACCGCTTCCATGCGGTCCGGCCACATGAGATAGACGTCGCAGCCCTTGGCGGCGACTTCGCGGGCGGGTTCGGAGAGGCCGCCGAAGTAGAGCGGCGGGCACTTCGAACCCGGCGCGATCATGCGCGGGGCATCCAGTCTGAGGTTCCAGAAGCGGCCCTGATGGTCGAGCGACTGACCCGACAGCAGCGTGCGCAGGATCTCGATGGCCTCGGTCGTGCGCTCGTAGCGGGCGCCGCCATCCAGCGTTTCACCCGGCATCTCGCTGGAGATGATGTTGATGTTGAGGCGGCCGCCCCCGTTCCTTTGGCCAAGAATCTGGTCGATCGTGGCGATCTGGCGGGCAAGCTGGGCGGGCCACATCTCGCCGATGCGCACCGCCATCAGCAGCTTGATACGGCGGACCTGCGTGGCGATGGCGGCGGCGAAGGCGGTGGTGTCTATCCCGAGCGCATAGCCGGAAGGCAGCAGCACATTGTCGAACCCGCCTTCCTCGGCGGCAGTCACGATATTGCGGCAGTGTTCCCAGCTGGAGCGCAGCATGGGGTCCGGCTGGCCGAGGAACTCGTAGTCATCGTCGCAGAGCGCCGAAAACCAGCTGATCTCGCAAGGGTCCAGTGTCACGGCAGGCGCGCTCCCATCGATGCTTCGAGCACCGCGTACCATTCGGATGCGGTCCATTCGACCTTGAGCGCATCGCGCGAGGCGAGAATGCGTTCGGGGGTCTGCGAACCGACGATGGGGATCGCGCGCGAGGGGTGCGCCATGATCCACGACAGCGCGGCGGCGGCGGCATCGGTGCCGTAACGCTCGCCCTGTGCGGCTACCAGCTTCGCCACCGGGTCTTCCGAACCCGCGGCAAGGCGGCCGCCACCAAGCGGCGACCATGCCAGCACCGCCACATCGCGGGCCATCGCCTGATCGAGCGTGCCGTCATAGAGCGGCGCATAGCGGGCGGCCGAGAATTCGGGCTGGGTCGAGACGATGGGGAAGGGCAGGTAGGTCTGGAGCGCGTCGAATTCGGCGGGGCTGTAGTTGGAAACGCCGATGGCCTTGACCTTGCCGCTCTTGACCATGGCGGCCAGGGTGGCCGCCACGTCGCGCGGGTGGGCCAGGAAATCGCGGCGGTGGATCTGGTAGAGTTCGACCGAAGGCAGGCCGAGCCGTTCGAGCGAGGCTTCAAGGGCCTTGTTCAGATAGTCAGGGCTCGAATCGTAAGGCACGCCCAGCACGATGCCGCCCTTGGTGGCGATCGTCATCCGCTCGCGAAGGTCGGGGCGCTGGGCCAGCGCCTTGCCCAGCAGCAGTTCCGCGCCGCCGAAGCCGAGCGCGGCGTCGCAGCCGTAGATGTCGGCGGTGTCGAACAGGGTGATTCCCGCTTCAAGCGCCGCCTCGATGCGGGCGACGATGGCGCCGATATCGTCGTTGCCGTCGGGGCGGGCGAGCCGCCACATGCCCCAGGCAATCGGAAAAACGGAAATTCCGCTCTTGCCGAGCGGGACGGATTGGGCCGATAGGCGCGTCGTCGTGGGGGAAGTCATGGGTCGCCACATGGCACACGGAGTTGCGAAATGGTAGAGACGCTGCGTTACGGAATTGTCGGAACCGGGATGATGGGTGTGGAGCACATCCACAACCTCAATATCCTCGAAGGCGCCGAAGTGGTCGCCATCGCCGACCCTGAGCCGACCTCGCTCGGCTGGGCGAAGGATGCCCTGGGCGACAAGGCCGAAGGCGTCCGGGAGTTCGCCGATAGCGCCAGCATGATCGCAAACGCGGGCCTCGATGCCGTGGTGGTGGTCTCGCCCAACTTCACGCACCGCGCGGTGCTGGAGCCGCTGCTGGACAGCGACGTGGCGATCCTCTGCGAAAAGCCGCTCTGCACCACGATGGACGATGCGCGCTGGGTGGTCGAGCGGGCAGAGGCGCGCAAGGGCCTGTTCTGGACCGGCATGGAATATCGCTTCATGCCGCCCGCCAAGGCTTTCATCGACGAGATTCACGGCGGCAAGGTCGGCCGTTTGCAGATGCTCTCGATCCGCGAGCATCGCTTCCCGTTCCTGGTGAAGGTGCGGGACTGGAACCGCTTCTCGGCCAATACCGGCGGCACCATGGTGGAGAAGTGCTGCCACTTCTTCGACCTCATGCGGCTCATCACCCGTTCGGAGCCGGTGCGTGTCTATTGCTCGGGCGCGATGGACGTGAACCATATCGAAGAGCGCTATGACGGCCGCCAGCCGGACATCATCGACAACAGCTTCACCACCGTCGATTTTGCCGACGGCACCCGCGCGCTGCTGGACCTGTGCATGTTCGCGGAAGGCGCCGAGCATCAGGAAGAGATGAGCGCCACCGGCGACAAGGGCCGTCTCGACGTGCTGATCCCGCCGGGTGATCTCGTCTGGTCGCCGCGCGTGCCGTGGCCGGGGCCGAAATCGGTCGAGCGCTGGCATGTCGCGGTGGACGAGGCGGCGATGGATGCCGGTTCGCACCACGGCGCGACGTTCTATCAGCATGAAGCCTTTGCCCGCGCCGTTCGCGGCGAGGGCGAGGTTCAGGTGACCGCGCGCGACGGCCTGATGGCCGTGGCCATCGGCGCGGCCGCGGAACTCAGCGCGCGCGAGAAGCGCGTGGTGGAGATGGCGGAACTGCTGGGCTGATGCCGAACAGGGCGTCGTCCCGGGCATGATCCGGCCAGACCTGATCCTGCCAGACCTGGTCCGGGACGACGTGCCGTTTCATTTCAATTCCAGCCGCGTCTCGCCGAGCACCTCGCTGTAGGGCTGGCGTGCCGCCGCTTCCGAGCCGACCGGCGAGTTCCGGTCTTGCCCGATATCGAAGCTCTCCGAAAACGCGCCGATGCTGGTCGGGAAGTCCGCGATCCTGCCCTCTCCCACCGGCTGGCCGTTCACGAAGAGCCGGATCGTTCCCGAAGCGGGCCTGGAGAAGAACGCCCCCTGTCCGCCGGGGGCCTGTCCGCCGGGGGGCTGGGCGGGCACGAATTCGTAGCCCACGGTCGCCGCGCCTTGCGATAGCTTCGCGGTGGAGACCACGCGGTCCCGGCGCAGGCCGTAGGCGTTGTTCTCGAAGACCAACTGCCCGTCCTTGGCATAGAGCACGAAGCCGCCCAGCCTTCCGCCCTCTGCCACCAGAGCGCCCTGTCCGGCGGCGGCATTGCCCTTGATCGCGACCGTCAGGCTATGTGCCTTGGATAGGTCCGGGACGGCATTTTGCGGAAGCGGGCCGATATCCGCCTGATAGACGAAGCTCCTGCGCTTGGGATCGAGCAGTGTCGGCACGCCCATCGGCAGCGGGACGAGCGGGAAGACGCCGTTGCGCTGGCCTTCCTTGACGAACTCGGCCTTGAGTTCCTCCAGCTTGGCCGGGTTCGTGGCGGCGAGGTCCTTGCTTTCGCTGAAGTCGTGCGCGACGTCGTAGAGTTCCCAGCGGTCGTTCCCGGGATCGTCGAGGAACACGCGCTGGAGGTTCTCCAGCAGTTCCCACGGGCGGTAGTTGCGCTTGGCGGCGGCAACCCAGCCCTGCTTGTAGATGGCGCGGTTGCCGAAGATCTCGAAATACTGCTCGGTATGCTCTTCGGGTGCCTTGGGGTTGGTGAAGGTGGCGAGCAGGCTGTGGCCGGCGAAAGGCGTCTGCTTCACGCCGTCCACTTCGGTGGGGAAGGCGATGTGCGCGGCGTCGAGGATGGTCGGCGCGATGTCGTTGACGTGGCCGAACTGGCTGCGCACGGCACCCGGCTGGCTGGTGTGGCCGGGCCACGAGACGATCAGCGGATTGCGCGTGCCGCCGAAGTGCGAGGCGACCTGCTTCATCCACTGGAACGGCGTGGTGGTGGCCCAGGCCCAGCCCGCGCCGTAGTGGTTGGACAGTTCCGGCCCGCCCAGCGCATCGATATGGGCAAGCTGGGTCGGCAGGTCGTGCGGCGCGCCGCTGGCGGAGGCGCCTTCGTTGGTGATCCGGCCCTCGATCCCGCCCTCTGCGCTGCCGCCATTGTCGCCCACGACGTAGACCACCAGCAGGTTGTCGCCGCCCGGCCGCGCGCGCAGGGTCTGGATCAGGCGTCCCACTTCGTAGTCGGTCTGTTCCACGAAGGCGGAGTAGATCTCCATCTGCCGGGCATAGAGCTTGCGTTCGTCGGCCGAGAGGCTGGACCATGCCGGAATGCCCTCGGGCCGGGGTGTCAGCCTGGCATCGGCGGGAATGATGCCGAGCTTCTTCTGGCGGGCGAAAGTCTCCTCGCGGTATTTGTCCCAGCCGCCGTCGAAGCGGCCCTTGTTACGGTCGATCCACTCCTGCGGGACATGGTGCGGCGTATGGACCGCGCCGGTGGCGAAATAGAGGAAATAGGGCTTCTGCGGGGCCAGCGCGTCATGTTCGTCCACCCAGCCGACCGCCTTGTTCACCAGATCGGTGGTGAGGTGGTAGCCCTGCTCGGGCGTCGCCGGGGCGGGAATCGCAGTGGTGTCGTTGTAGAGGTGCGGCTCCCACTGGTTGTCCTCGCCGGACATGAAGCCGTAGAAATGGTCGAAGCCCAGCCCGGTCGGCCAGTGGTTGAACGGCCCGGCCGAGGAAATCTCCCACTTGGGCGTATTGTGCCACTTGCCGAAGGCAGCGGTGGAATAGCCGTTGCCTTGCAGGATGCGGGCGATCGAGGCGGTCTCGGCCTTCCAGATCGTGTTGTAGGCTGGGAAACCGGCGGGAATGTCGGCAAGGTTGCCGAACCCGACCTGATGCTGGTTGCGCCCGGTCAGCAGCGATGCGCGCGTGGGCGAGCAGATCGCGGTGGTATGGAAGCGGTTGTAGCGAAGCCCTTCCGCCGCCAGTTTTTCCAGCGCGGGGGTGCGGGGCACGCCGCCGAAGGCAGAAGTTGCCGCGAAGCCCGCATCGTCGAGCAGGACCAGCAGTACGTTCGGCGCGCCCTTGGGCGCCTGCGGCGGCGCCGGAAAAGCGGGGGCGGAATCGGCGCGGGTGAGGCCGACCCTGCCGGTGAACACCTCGGCCCCGTTTATTCTGGCTTCCTGCGCCATGGCGCCTGTGGTGAGCGCGGACGTGGCGAGCGAGGACGCGGCAAGCAGCAGCGCTGCCCTTGTGAAGACATGCATGGAATTACCCCAAGTATCATGGCGCGGGCATCTGCCGGCGCGTGACGAACGTTCCGATCGTGGAAATGGCGCGCGCCGGAACAGCCGGCCCCTGCGGGGGCCGGGAGCGGCGCGGGAAGGCCGGGCCCACAAGTCTGGGCTCCGGTTTTCGGCCTCAGGTCTGGATCATGTTCATGCGCATCGTTTCACCTCATGAGGAGGGAATCACGATGCTGGCGCGGTCGCCCGGGCATCGTGCGCTTTAGCTGTTGGTGACGCGGAGCAAGCTGCATCCCGATCAAAAGCCGCGGGTCGGCACCTGAATTGAACGCAGGGGCGACCGACCATCGCTCCCCCTTGGGTGTATTCTCAACTTAATTGATAGAGAATGTGAGTCAAGCCCGCGCCGCCGCACCATCGTCCCGGCGTGGGCCTGATCCGTCGGGAGTTCTCCGGCAGTGACGGCGCCGGACTTGCATCTGGCGGCCGGGTCCGGCATTATGTTGCGGTGCACAACAGTCCTGTCCAATCCTATCCGGTATGCCGTCCATGAGTGAAACACGCCTGAAGCTGATGGAGGCGATCACCCGCAAGCGCACCGTCACCGCCCAATACAATGGCGGCGTCATCAAGCTTGCCCCGCACCTGCTGTTCGAGCGGCATGGCGACCTGTTCGTCAGCGCGCTCAACATGAGCAAGAACTGGCGGAGCGAGGAAGACCGGAGGCTGGGCCAGTTCAAGCTGGCAGGGCTTGGCGCAACCGAACTGCTGGACGAAAGCTTCGACCCGTTGCCCTCGTTCGAACCGGCGGCCCCGCGTTCCGACGATACCCTTATCCTGGCGATCTGAGCCGGTTTCTCCCGTCGCTCAGGACGCTGTTCGCAGGGTCATGAGGGAGGAGGAATAGGGCAGGACCAGTTGCGCGGCGCGCTTCCAGTCGCCGCGCAACCAGAGATCGTGCGCTTCGGGCGGCAGGATCACCGGCATCGTATCGCGCCCTTCCGCCCGCAAGGCGGCGTTCGCCTCGCAAGTGAGCAGGGCGAAACTCGGCACTTCGCTGTCCTTCCATACCGCCGCCATCGCGAAGATCGGCTGGTCGGCCGCGCCGAACCAGTTCTGGCGGCGCTTGCCGTCTGTCGGGCTTGCCTTGCCCCATTCCATGAAAGCGGTGGCGGGCACCAGGCAGCGGAACTCGCTGTTGCGCAAGTTGCCGATCCAGAACGGGCTTTCGAGATTGCGCACGGTGAGGATGCCGTGGCGGCGCTGGTCGAAGGCGGCGGGCGGTGGCGGCACGCCCCAGAGGCGCGGCACCATGCGGCGCGGCAGGCGCTTTTCGGGGCGCGGCCCGGCCACGAACTCGCGGCCCATCGTCACCACCGGCGCGAATCCGCCGCCTGAAACCGAACCGCCGGGCCAGGGATCGTCACCGGCTTCGGCGCCCATGGCACGGGCGACTTCGCGGGCGGGCGCGTCGAGGCGATAGATGATCGGCATGTCTGTGAGGCCCTAGACGGCTGGAAAAGCCGCGTCTATCGTCCCCGCCATCCCCGGGGAGCTTGTGCCCAGGGCTTTCGAATCCCGAAAGCCGGACGGAAACAAATGGCTGAGAGGGGCAGGTCACGCTGCCCGACCCGTTGAACCTGAACCCGTTAACACGGGCGGAGGGAAGGGCGGGCCACAGGACACTTCTGTCGCGACCTTTCTTTCGTCCATAAGCCGAAGGAAAATCGCTTATGGCCGACATCAACTCCAAGCTGGAGATCGGCGTTACCACCGGACCCATTCGTGGGTCGAAGAAGATTCACGTCGGACCGCTAGGCGTTGCCATGCGGGAAATCCGCCTTGAGCCGGGATCGGGCGAGGCGCCGGTGCGTGTCTACGACACTTCCGGTCCCTACACCGATCCGAACGTCACCATCGATATTGCAGCGGGCCTTGCCGCCAAGCGCCGCGAATGGATCGTGGCACGCGGCGATGTCGAGGAATACGACGCCCGCGCAGTGAAGCCCGAGGATAACGGCCAGCTCGGCCCGGATCGTTCGGGCGGCGTCCCGGCCTTCCCCAACGTGGTGAAACGCCCGCTGCGCGCGAAGGCAGGCATGAACGTCAGCCAGATGCACTATGCTCGCCGCGGCATCATCACGCCGGAGATGGAATACGTCGCCGAGCGGGAGAACCTCGGCCGGGCGATGCTGAAGGAATATGCGCGCGACGGGCAAGACTGGGGCGCCGCCATCCCGGACTACGTAACCCCCGAATTCGTGCGCGAGGAAGTGGCTCGTGGTCGCGCCATCATTCCCTCCAACATCAACCACCCCGAATCCGAGCCGATGGCGATCGGCCGCAATTTCCTGGTCAAGATCAACGCCAATATCGGCAATTCCGCCGTCGCCTCGGACGTGGCGAGCGAGGTGGACAAGATGGTCTGGTCGATCCGCTGGGGTGCGGACACGGTGATGGACCTCTCCACCGGGCGCAACATCCACGACACCCGCGAATGGATCATCCGCAACAGCCCCGTGCCGATCGGCACCGTGCCGATCTATCAGGCGCTGGAAAAGGTCGGCGGCATTGCCGAGGACCTGACCTGGGAGGTGTTCCGTGACACCCTGATCGAACAGGCCGAGCAGGGCGTGGACTACTTCACCATCCACGCCGGCGTGCGCCTGCCGTTCGTGCCGCTCGCCGCCAAGCGCGTGACCGGCATCGTCAGCCGCGGCGGCTCGATCATGGCCAAGTGGTGCCTTGCCCATCACAGGGAATCGTTCCTCTACGAACGCTTCGACGAGATTACCGAGATCATGAAGGCCTACGACGTCGCCTACTCGCTCGGTGACGGCCTGCGCCCCGGCTCGATCGCGGACGCCAATGACGAGGCGCAGTTCGCCGAACTCTACACCCTGGGCGAACTCACCAAGCGCGCCTGGGCGCAGGACGTTCAGGTGATGATCGAGGGGCCGGGCCATGTGCCGATGCACAAGGTGAAGGAGAACATGGACAAGCAGCTTGAGGCCTGCGGCGAGGCGCCGTTCTACACCCTCGGGCCGCTGGTGACCGACATTGCGCCGGGCTACGACCATATCACCAGCGGCATCGGCGCGGCCATGATCGGCTGGTACGGCACGGCGATGCTCTGCTACGTCACGCCCAAGGAACACCTTGGCCTGCCGGACCGCGATGACGTGAAAGTCGGCGTCGTCACCTACAAGCTGGCCGCCCATGCCGCCGATCTGGCCAAGGGGCACCCGGCCGCCAAGGTCCGCGACGATGCACTGTCCCGCGCCCGTTTCGAATTCCGCTGGCGCGACCAGTTCAACCTCAGCCTCGATCCCGACACGGCCGAACAGTACCACGACCAGACGCTCCCGGCCGAAGGCGCCAAGTCCGCGCATTTCTGCTCGATGTGCGGGCCGAAGTTCTGCTCGATGAAGATCAGCCAGGAAGTGCGGGACTTCGCGGCGAAGCAGAACCAGCCTTCGACCGGCTTCATCGCCGCCGAAGAAGGGGGCATGCTCGCCATTTCCGAAGCGGAGGCGGGGATGGCCGAAATGAGCAAGGTGTTCAGGGAAACCGGCAGCGAGCTTTACATGGGCGCCGGAGACCGCGAGCACGATTGACCTGGAAACCGCCGTCCCGGATCGAATCCGGGACGGCGGTTCCGCTCCCACCAATTCCCCTTCGCGGGAATCGATTGCGCTGCTAGGGTCGCTCTCCATTACGAAGGGTTCCTGCATGTCCCGCAATGCCAATGGCGACTGGATGAAACTCGCCCACGACAGCTACTGGCTCTGGGCCGAATCCATGATGGTCATGGGTATGCGCACAACCGACATGATGACCGGCCGAGGCAGCAATCGCGAAAACGTGCTGATGGTCACCGAAAAGCTGCAGGCCAACGCCGAACTGGCGGTATCGCTGGCGATGGGCGGGCTGACTTCTCCCGAGAAGACCGCGCACAAGGCCGTTCGCCACTATCGCAAGCGCGTGACCGCCAACCGCCGCCGCCTCTCGCGGAAGAAAACCCCATGACCGCGAAGGCGCCGGGAGAGATCCACGTCGGCATCGGCGGCTGGAGCTACGATCCCTGGCGCGAGACTTTCTATCCCAAGGGCGTCTCCAGGGCGCGGGAGCTGGAATATCTGGGCCAGCACCTCACCGGCACCGAAATCAACGCCACGTTCTACGGCCGCCAGAAACCTGCGAGCTTCGCCAAGTGGCGCAACACGGTGCCCGACGGGTTCAGGTTCGCGCTGAAGGGCTCACGCTACTGCACGAACCGCAAGAACCTGGGCGAAGCGGGTGAGAGCGTCACCAATTTCGTGGAGCAGGGCCTTGTCGAACTGGGCGACAAGCTCGGCCCGATCAACTGGCAACTCGCCGCCACCAAGCAATTCGATCCCGACGAGATCGCCGCGTTCCTGGCCCTGCTGCCGGACAAGCACGAGGGCCTGCCCCTGCGCCACGCCATCGAGCCCCGCCACGAGAGCTTCCGCGACCCGGCCTTCCTCGACCTCGCCCGCAAGGCCGGCGTCGCCGTCATCCTTGCCGACAGCCCCAAGTACCCGGTTTTCGAAGAGGCGGCCGAGGCAGGCCCGTTCCTTTACGTCCGCCTCCAGAATGCCCGCTCCGAAATCGAGCAAGGCTATCCCGACGCCGAACTGAGCCCTTGGGCGGCGCGCGCGCAGGACTGGTCGAAAGCCGGACGCGACGTGTTCATGTTCTTCATAAACGGCGCAAAGGAGCGGGCTCCCGCAGCGGCGATGGCGTTGATCGGGAAACTGCAAGGCGCCTAACCACTTCGCAAGATCATTTGCCTTCGATAATGATGCCAAAGGGCAAATGATTTCATCGCGAAGGGGGCGTTATGGAGAAAGAAGCAGCAAGGGGCGAATATGTAGGGCCGGCTGAGCAGGTCGTGCAGTATTCCGACATGGGCACGTTCATGCCTGTTGGATATTATCGTCCCATTCCGATCGTCTGGTTTGCCGGGGCCTGGTTCGCGCAAGTCGGATTGCTGCTGTTCCTGTTCGTCCTGCTGCTGGGCAAGCCCATGGCCTATACGCTTTTGACCTCGGCGCTCGTGAGCGTCGGGATCTGGCGCTGGACTTTCGGAAGAGGAATGTCCGAGGCTTCCTCCGGCTGGAAGATCTTCACGACAGGCGCACTGCTATTCAACTGGCTACTGGTCGCATTTGTGGAATGGGCGGTCATTCAGGGCTGACAATCGCGCGGCCGGTCATAACCCGAGGGGCGGATAGTCTTCAGGCCGGTGTGAACGATTACAGGAATTTCACCGGCCATTGTCGCGGCACTGCTTTTCCAGCCGCCAACATTGTTCTAGCTGCTTGAGAATCGGCCTGTCGTGGCCGATTTGAAACGGGGGAAATCATGAAATTCACGAGCCTCGCCGCCATTGCGGCGGCGATGACGGCTGCCAGTCCGGTTCTGGCGGCGGAGCAGGCTGTCAGTTCGGCGGTCGTTGCCGCCCAACCCGCCTTGTCGGTAGCCCCGGCAGGCTCTCTCACGCTGCCGGCCAATTCGGAACTGACAGTGACGCCCAATAGCGAGGTGTCCTCGAAGTCCATGCGTGAGGGCGACGTCTTCACCATCACCACGGTCTACGACGTGATGATGAACGGCTATGTGGTCATCCCCAAGGGCACGCGGGGACAGGGCAAGATCACGTGGCGGACCGGCAAGGGGGCGTTCGGCAAGTCTGCGAAGATGGATGTCACCATGGAGTGGCTGGAGATCGGCGGCCGCCGCGTCGTGATCGAGGGCAAGCATCGCCAGGAAGGACAGGGCAATACCGCCGCGACCCTCGGTACCGTGCTTGCGGTAGGCGTGTTCGCGGGCTTCGTGACCGGCAAGTCCGCAGTCATTCCCAACGGCATGCAGTTGAAGGCCTATACGGCTGAGCCGATCCAGTTCCAGGCGGCCGGTCTCGCCCCGGCGCCGGTGCAGGCCGCTGTCGTTCCGGGTAGCGCTGTCGTCTCGCAGGGCACCTCGCCGGCGGTTGCGACGGTTTCGTCGGGTGATCACGCCCAATAAGGCGCACCCGGCAGGCGCGCCCGGCAGGATGGTATCCTTACGGGCGGTGCCAGCGCAGCAAGAGGCGCCCCGGCAATCCGGGGCGCCTTTTTTTGCGGAACAACGGGGCTATCCTTTTCGTTGTTCCGGGCATGAAAAACCTCCTCACCGCCTCCGTGCTCGCCGTCGCTCTTGCAGCCTGTTCGTCCGAGCCTGCGAAGGCGCCCGAGCAGGCTAGCGAAGCGGCGACATCTTCCGCCCTGCCGGACGAAACCGTTTCCGAAGCGCCGCTCGCCGCGCCCACCGATGGTGCTGCCGGCGCGAGGGTGCTGGCGCTGGAGGGGCTTGGCGATCTCCGGATCGGCGAGGCGGTACCCGCCGGCTCGTCCTGGGCGGAGCGCGGTGCTCAGGCGTCCGATGCCTGCCGCACGGTGACGTCGCCGGACTATCCGGGTGTTTATGCCATCGTGGAAAAAGGCAAGGTCCGGCGCATCACGCTCGGCCAGCGATCCGAGGTCAGGTTGGTCGAGGGGATCGGCGTCGGCTCCAGCGAGGCGGACGTGAAGAAGTGGTTCGCGGGCTTCCGCGAGGAGCCGCACAAGTATGAACCCGCCCCGGCGAAGTACCTCACCGCGCCCAATGCCAGAAGCGGCGATCCGGCCTTGCGGTTCGAGATCGGGCAGGATGGCAAGGTCAAGCTCATCCACGTCGGCACGATGCCGGTGCTGGGTTATGTCGAGGGCTGTTCCTGAGCGCCTTGGGCGGCTCTCCATTTTCCTACAGCCCCGCCGCTCCGGTAAGCGTGGGCGATGACCCGGGATTCCGCGCTTCTGCGGCTGATGGCGCGGCTCGACCGCGCTTGCGGCCGGTTTGGCGCGGGGGTGTGGGCATGACAAGGTGGCGCGACACATTCGGTGCGTTTCGTGTAAACCCGGCGGCCTCACTTCGAAGCACGAGAGACGCCCGCGATGAATCACTATCTGCTGACCTACCATCTCGCGCCGGACTATCTGGAGCGCCGGCCGCAGTTCCGGGAGCCGCATCTGGCGCTGGCCTGGGCCGCGGCTGAGCGCGGCGAACTGGTGCTGGGCGGCGCGGTGGAGGACCCGGTGGACATGGCGCTGCTGCTCTTCGCGGGCGCGGGGCCCGAGGTGGCGGAGACCTTCGCCAGGGCCGATCCCTATGTGACGGAGGGCATCGTCGAACGCTGGACAGTCAGACGCTGGGCAACGGTGGTGGGCGAGCATGCCGCCCATCCGGTGCGCGCGGAGCGACAGGCGTGAGCGGGGCCGAGCTTGCCATCCGCTCCCGCCGGGCAAAGTTCAACCGCGCCATTGCCGAGGGGGATGCATCCGCCATCGGTCCGATCCTCGCGCGTGATTGCGTGATGGTCACGGGCACCGACAGCGCGCTGATCTCGGGCCGGATGGGGCAGGTGAAGGTCTGGCGGCGCGAATTCGCTGGGACGGCGCGGCTGGTCTACACCCGCACGCCGAAGGAGGTCACGGTCTCGCCGGTGGAACCGATCGCGATGGAGCATGGCCACTGGGAAGGGATCGACAGCACCTCCGACGTGCTGACGGCCTCGGGCACCTACACCGCCAAGTGGCGCGAACTGGGCGGTGAATGGGTGATCGAGGCGGAGATATTCCTGACCCTGGCTTGAGACGGACCGCCTGAGTCAGGCCGCTTGAATCAGGCGCCTTCGCGCTCGGCGGCAAGGACATCGGCGGCCGCTCCGGCGGCGCGGGCGGCGGCATCTGCGGCGGAATCGCGGACAGGCGGCGCAGCGGGACGGGCAGGGGCGCCCATCTGCGGGGCGGAAGGCTGCGGCGCGTAGGCGCGCGGGCCGGGCTGCGCCAAGGAGCGCTGCGGCGCGATGAAGGGGCGGCCCTGCTCGGCGTAAATGCGCTCGTCATCCTCGTCACCGCGCCAGTGGCGGCGGGACGGGGCGGCACTGTCGTCCTCTGCCCAGCCCGAACCGTCGAGGATGACCATCCGGCCGCGCGGCGGGCCGAACCCGGAATGGTCGGAAGCGGCGTAGTCGCCTTCCTCCTCGCCGGGATAGTCGCGAGGGCCGGGCATCTGCTCGTCGGACAAGGCGTAATCCTCGCGGTCGGCCCTGCTGCCTGCGGCATAGTCGCCATCATCGTGCCTGGCACCGCGCGAGCCGGAGAGCGCATAGTCCTCGGGGAACTTCTGCATTTTCCCGGTGGTCATCCCTGCGGCGACGATGCCCGCACCGACGCCGCCGGCAACCAAAACCAGAACCCACTTTCCGAAACCCATTTCAACTCCAACGGCATGGCCTGCCTCACCTTCCACTATAGGACTAAACGAGCCGCCATGTCGGTGAGGTGAATGCATGAGGGAAGATACGGGGCAGAAACGCAAGGTTTCGGTCATTCCCGGGTGACATGGTGAATGCATGTTTAAGAACCGAACCGACGCCTACTCGCTGACCCCCTGCTGGTTCACGCGCGTGCACGAGCCCGATGGGCGGCGCGAGCGGGACGACGACGGCACGCTGGTCTGCACCTGCCGCTACTGCCGCAAGCGCATTCGATCACGCGGCGGGGACAGGTGGAACCTGGCCGACGGGCTCGATCTCGATGCGCTGGCGGCATCGTGCATCTCCAGCCATTTCAGCGTCGTGGACGTGGACGATGGAATGATCCTGGCGCGCTACCAGCTTCCTGCGGGCGCGGACGAGGCGGCGATTGCGGAAATGCGCCAGAACATCGCCGCCAAGCATGGCGTGGAACAGGGAGACGGGATCGAGATCCGCCTTGTCCGGCACGAGGACGTCCTCCAGAAGCGCCATTGACCCGGTAGCGGGTTAGAGTTTCAGGCTTGAGAGCACGCACGAAAAAGGGCGCCTTCCCTGAAGGAAGGCGCCCCAATTCTTCGGTGGCCCGAGACTTACTGGCCCGAGAGTGCCGCTTCAGCCAGAGCGCCCTTGGCGTCGGCGAGGCGGAAGTTCACGTTGCGCGAGTTGTAAGTGCCGGTAACGCGGTTGCCGCTCACGTAGAGACGGAAGGGAACCTGACCCGAGGCCATGCCTTCGATCACGGTAACCTTGCCCTTCTGCTCGGTCGTGTAGTTGTAGTGCACGCCGTCGTGCGAGAAGCTGCGGGGATCTTCAGCGTGAGCGGCGGTGGTGGCAAGGGCGGCGAAAGCGGCGCCGGCGGCGAAAACGGTCTTCAGCATGGCAATGTCCTTTGTAGGGGATAGGAGATTGCCTCGGGCACCTCTTATCTTGTTGCGGTGCAACATCGCTATCTCGCACCATCGTCGCAATGGAATTACTTGCCACCGGTGTTGCGTTTACTGCATCTGCTGAAAATTCCCCGCCAAGTGATGATGTTAGCGCTATCGTAAAATGAGCCCGGCGTTCTCGGAGCCGAAAATTTCAACGATTCCGCATGGGACCGGCGTTCTCTTTCGGCCGAATCATCTCAGAGGCCGAATGTCGGGGCGGTTTGCGAAGGCCGGCGATTGCGTCTTTTGCGGTGGGCCGATAGATATCGCGCCATGGAAGTGACCCGTGCTGCCCTGCAGCGTATCGCGCTTGGCCTGATGTCGAGCATCGTCCTTGCCGGGTGCCATGGCGGCAACCATGCGAAGGACATGCCTGGCGACGCTGACGATCACGCGCCGTTTCATGCCATTTCGGCGGAAGATCACGTTCGCTTCACCGGGACCGAGCCGTTTTGGGGCGGGGATGTCTCGGGAACCCGGATGACCTATTCCACGCCGGAAAATCCCGGCGGCGATGTGATCGAGGTCAGCCGCTTCGCGGGCCGTGGCGGTCTATCGTTCAATGGTGAGGCGAAGGGCGTGCAGATGACGCTGGCGATTACGGCGGGCTCTTGCAGCGATGGAATGTCGGATCGCCGCTATCCCTTCGTGGCCATGCTGAAGATCGGGGAAGAAACGCGCAGCGGCTGCGCCTGGACCGATCGTCAGCCGCCTATCGGCGGTGAAGGCTCGGCTGCGGGCAGGCCCTGAGCCTGCCGCCCGGCCCGGGCGCCGGAACCATCGGTGCCGGCAACTTGCGAATCCGGGCTGGTTGAATCTCCGCTACCCGTATCCGTACCGGCAGGCAGGCACGCGCCAGCCAGAGCGCCGAGGGTAACGGCGGCGGCGATCGCACCCAGAACATTCGTCGACATCGGCAATGGCGTTCTCCGCTTTCCCTCTCGCTATGGTTGAACGCGGGGAAACGCGGGCTGTTCCGTGGTGCGATCGCCTGAGGGGCCTTATCGCTTGCGCACGAACTCGGCGCGCAGCACGAGGCCCTTGATGCCGGGATACTTGCAGTCGATCTCCTGGGCATCGCCGGTCAGGCGGATGGACTTGATGAGGGTGCCCTGCCGAAGCGTCTGGCCGGCGCCCTTTACCTCGAGATCCTTGATGAGCGTGACCTGGTCACCATCGGCCAGAAGGTTGCCGACGGCATCGCGCACCTCGACCGCATTCTCGGCGGCGCGCTTCGCCGCAAGTTCCGATGCGGGCAGCCATTCGCCGCTTTCCTCGTCGTAGACGTAATCCTCGTCGTCGCCTGCCATGGTGGTCCTTCCGGTTGGGAAGCCCGCCATGGCAGGGACGGGATCGGAGTTCTAGCCTTCGAGCGACTTTTCGAGGGTGATCTCGCAGTTGAAAAGTTTCGAGATCGGGCAGCCGGCCTTGGCTTCGTCAGCCAGCTTCTCGAACTCTTCCGCGCTGATCCCGGGAATGCTGGCCTTGAGCGTGAGCGCCGATTTGGTGACGGCGAAGCCGCCGTCGGCACTGTCGAGCGTCACGGTGCACTGGGTGTCGAGCGTGCCGTCCGCATAGCCGGCCTTGGCCAGGGCAAAGCTCGTGGCCATGGTGAAGCAGGCGGCATGCGCGGCGGCGATCAGTTCTTCCGGGTTGGTGCCGGGCTGCCCTTCGAAGCGGGTGCCGAAGCCGTAGGGCTGTTCGCTGAGGACGCCGGAACGCGTGGTGATCGCGCCTTTGCCCTCCTTGCCGAGGCCGAGGTAACGGGCGGAAGCGGAATTCGTGGTCATCCGGGTGTCCTTTTCCAGTGTTCGCAGAAGGGGGGTATGCTTCGGATCGGCCAACGCGGCCGGCCCGGACCTGTTCCCGATTCGCGAAGCGGCGAGGACCGATCCGGTGCTCAGGCGGGGTGAAGCGCCCTTGCGGCCACGTTTTCCACGTTAGCGGATGCAGCATCGACCCGCTTCCAGGCACGCTCGTGGAACCAGAAGGCTACTGCGTTGATGCAGGGTTCGACAAGCGCGATACCACCCGCAAGCGCCAGCGATCCCGTCATTGCATAGGCAACCGTGAAGCCCACCGTCAGATGAAGGCACAGGTAGGTCAGGGTCTTGGCAAGATCACGAGGCATGACGAATTCCTTTCGCAGTGCAAAATATCGGAATTGCGCGGGTTACGGCCAATGATCGCTTCCGATTTCTTTGATCGGCTGCTATGCATGACCAACAATAAGGACGGACCACAATGAGGGTATCGTCCATGGGAAGAGGATGCTGTCATGGAGAAGTTCCTGGCAACATTGCAGGCTGGACTTGTCCTGTTTGCCGTGGCCTGGTCGGGCGTAGGCTCGGCCAGCGATACGGGTCGCCAAGCTGGCGATCTGAACGGCGCGGATACTGCCGCAATGTCGTCCGATGAGATGACGGGTGCTTACTTCATGCGGGATACCCTGGTTCCCCGAGCGGACGATCTCGCTCTTATCCAGCGCAAACCGGCGCTGTACGTTGCCAGCTTCAACGATGGCATGGCGACAGTGGCCTATTCGCTGGCGGAAGGGCGGATCGTCTATCGTGTGGTTTCAGGGACAGTGGACGATACTGCGCGTGACGCCATCGATCACGCACTCGTCAGGTTGCAGCGCAAGCTGGCCTGACAACAGGGAGTAATGCCGGGCGGAAACGCCAAGGCCGAGGGAAAGGGAGAAGGTCAAGGCGCGTCGGGCCACAGTCCGTCGCGCCTTGATGCCGTTCGGCCTGATATTTCCCGAAATGAACGTGACTTATGCCGCCCGCCTGCTGGACCGGATTGATGCGCCGCAGCATAAGGAAGCATGGAATTCGTTCACCAGTATGAGCGCGCGATCACCTGGATCGTTGCCCAGTGTCCCGCGCCGGACAAGTTCGCCCACACTTATGCGGGGCTGACGATCTGGTTGCTCACTGCGATACTCCTCAAGAAGAAGCTCAGCTCGAACTGGCCGCTCGCCGTGGTGGTGCTGGCGGAACTGGGGAACGAATATATCGACCGGCTCGCCCATGGCTCCTGGTCCTGGCACGACACGATCGGCGACGTGATCGCCACACTGTTCTGGCCCTTCGTCATTTCCTTCGCGATGCGCCTGCGGCCTGCCATTCGCGGCTAGGTTATTGCCGCCGCCCCGGGAAAGAGGGATGCTCCGCCGGGAATCGAAGCCGATCACAGCGGCGAAGGAGAGAGCCCGATGCGGAATCGAAACTGGCGTGTGGCGGTGGCAGGCGCCGTGCTTGTCCTGATGGCGGGCTGCAAGGGCGGCGCTGAGCCCGGCCCGGGCGCTTCGCCGACCATTTCGCCGACCATGTCGGAAGATGCTTCGCCCGCCGCCGTCGAGGCGACCGAGGCGGTAGACTCCGGCGCGCCCGACAGTCTCTCGGTCTATGTCGGCAAGTATCCGCTCGACAAGGTGGGTGCGTACGGCTTCTTCGATCACCCCAAGGTGCAGGAGGGCGTGACCCGTGCCGTCACCGATCCTCGCGTGGCCGGGGCTATCGCGGCGATGGAGGGGCCGGTCGGCCCGGT
Source organism: Novosphingobium sp. TK71 (assembly GCF_055361505.1). NCBI lineage: Bacteria > Pseudomonadati > Pseudomonadota > Alphaproteobacteria > Sphingomonadales > Sphingomonadaceae > Novosphingobium > Novosphingobium sp. TK71. Next base: position 2,213,152 of record NZ_CM143962.1, on the reverse strand, counting down.
CCTGCGCAAGGATAACGACATTGCCGCCTCGCGGTGCGAATTGCACAACTGCGGGGCGCACAACTACGCCGTCCACGTCGATGCGACGACGAACGAGGTCACTTCGGTCTGCTATTACGACGAAAAGGCCGGGCCGATCGCCACCTGGTACAAGCCCGATGGCGCAAAGGTCAGCGAAGGAGGGGGCTGCTCCGTCGGGTGAACCGGCGCTGGATCATCGGCCCGCCTCGCTTCACCCGGATGCCGTCTGGCCGGGCTCCCATTCGGGCGCGGCCAGTTCGAAACCGCCGAAGTGGAAGCCCGGCGACACCACGCAGCTTACCAGCGCCCAGCCGCCCAGCGGCTCAGCAGCCTGCCAGTGCCCGGTGGGAACGAGCAGTTGCGGCGCTTCGCCCCGGAGCAGATGCCCTCCCAGCACATGGCGCTGCACCGGGCCGGTGTCCGCCGGGGCGATGGAGAGGGCGATGGGCGCTCCGGCGTGCCAGAACCACAGTTCCTCCCCGTCTACCCGGTGCCAGTGCGAGCGCTGGTGGGCTTCCAGCAGGAAATGGATGGCGGTGGCCAGCGGCCGCCCGCCTTCCGCGGTGGAGGCCAGCGCAGCCGCGGTCACGGGCGCCGTCCAGGTCCGGCCGTACCAACCGCCTTCGGGGTGAGGCTTGAGCCCGAGCCGGGCGATCAGTTCGGCGGCTTCTCCGTTCGGTTCGGCGACAGGGGGTGTCATCGTGGCCTTTCGTCTGATGAAGGGTTCGCGGCTACCCCAATGAAGGCTATTCAGGACGCCTTCACAACCCCTCAACAGGTTCAAGGATTCGATCATGCCCCATCCTCTCGGCATCGACATGCGCACGGTTGCGGGCATGGGCCCGGTCGAACACGTGCGGCTGGCCGCCGAACTGGGATGCAAGGCGGTTTCCATGAACCTTGAGCAGGCGCCCGGGCCGCAGGGTTATCCCGCCTGGTCCCTGCGCGAGGATGCCGGGCTGCGGCGCGAGGTGAAGGCGGCGCTGGCCGATGCCGCGATCCGCATCGGGCTGGGCGAAGGGATCGGTGCCGATATCGGTGTCAGTATCGGTGAGGGCGACAATCTGCGAGCGCCGGAGGACCATGCTGCCGACATGGATATATTCGCCGAACTGGGCACGCGCCGGATCGGCGTGCGCGACGGTGGGCTGGAGCGGGATCGCGCTTTCGACACCATGGCGCGCTTCGCGGAAATGGCGCGGGAGCGCAACATGGACTTCGGTTTCGAGTTTTCGCCGGGCATGACCGTGCGAAACCTCAAGGGCGCGCTGGATCTGGTGCGGCATATCGGCGGGGACCGGGTGAGCGTGACCGTGGATGCCCTGCATTTCTTCCGTTCCGGCGGTGCTGCGCGCGAATTGGCCGAACTGGATGCAGCGCTGATCGGGCATGTCCGGCTCTGCGATGCTGCGCTCAACGGAACTGGAGCCCCCTCTTCGGAAGCGCGGGACAGCCGCCTCATTCCGGGCGAGGGCGAATTGCCCCTGCGCGAATTCGTCGACGCCCTGCCGCGCGGCAAGACGCTTGGCCTGGACCTTTCGCTGCCGCAGGCCGCGCTCGGCGTGGAGGCGGCGCGGGACTATCTGGTCGAGGTCGTGACGCGGACCCGCGCGCTGCTGGCCTGAAACGCTGTTGGTTTGAAACGTTGTTGGTTTGAAACAGGGCCGGGCCGTCAGGCGCGGCGGTCCGCGAGGATCATTTCCGCGCCTTTTTCCGCGATCATCATCGTTGGCGCATTGGTATTGCCCGAGGTGATCGTGGGCATGACCGAGGCGTCGATCACCCGCAGCGCGCCAACCCCCATGACCCGCAGCGCGGGATCGACCACGCGGCCCATGGCCGCAGTGCCGACGGGGTGGAAGATCGTCGTCCCGATCGCACCCGCAGCCTCGCGCAGTTGTTCCTCACTGGCGAAGTCCGCACCCGGTCGCAGTTCTTGCGGCAGGTAGCGGGCGAGGGCAGGGCGGTTCACGATCTCGCGCGTCAGCCGGATCGACTGGGCGGCAACCGCGCGGTCTTCCTCGGCGGCGAGATAATTGGGCCGGATGCTGGGCGCCGTTGCCGCCTCTCCAGCCACGACATGGGTGGAGCCGCGGCTTTCGGGGCGCAAGTTGCAGACGCTGGCGGTGAAGGCGGGAAAGGGATCGAGCGCGCCGCCGAAGGCCTCGAGGCTGAGCGGCTGCACATGATATTCGAGGTTCGGCGTCGCGTAGCGGGCATGGCTGCGGGTGAAGACGCCGAGCTGGCTCGGGGCCATGGCCATCGGCCCGCTGCGGCGCAGGGCATATTCCATGCCGATCAGCGCCTTGCCGAAAAGATTGGCCGCCCGCTGGTTGAGCGTGGCGACACCGGAGACCCGCCACGCGCAGCGCAGTTGCAGGTGGTCCTGAAGGTTCTCGCCCACGTCGGGCAGGTTCTGCACGGGCGCGATGCCGAGCGCCGATAGCCGCTGCGCATCGCCCACGCCGCTGCGTTCGAGGATCGCCGGGGAGCCGATCGCTCCGGCCGCAAGGATGACCTCGCCGCTCGCACGCGCCACTCGAGCCTCGCCGCCGCCGAGGCTGTAGGCCACGCCCACGGCGCGCCCCTGCTCCAGGATCACCCGGTCCACCAGGGCCCCGGTCTCGACCTTGAGATTGGCGCGGCTGCGCACCGGCTTGAGGAAGGCGTCCGAGGCGCTCCACCGCCAGCCCCGGCGCTGGGTGACCTGGAAGAACCCCGCACCCTCGTTGTCGCCCCGGTTGAAGTCGGCCACGGCGGGGATGCCCTGCTGCGTGCAGGCCTCGCGGAAGGCTTCGAGGATGTCCCAGCGCAGCCGCTGTTTCTCCACGCGAATCTCGCCGCCGGCGCCGTGGAATTCGCTTGCCCCTTCGTAATGGTCTTCGGCGCGCCGGAAATAGGGGAGCACGTCGTCCCAGCCCCAACCGGCATTGCCGGCCTGCTGCCAGTGGTCGTAATCGGCAGCCTGTCCGCGCATGTAGATCATGCCGTTGATCGAGGACGAGCCGCCCAGCACCCGGCCGCGCGGATAGCGCAGAGTGCGCCCGTTGAGCCCGGCTTCCGCTTCGGTGGAGAGGCACCAGTCGGTGCGCGGGTTGCCGATGCAGTAGAGGTAGCCCACCGGCACGCGGATCCAGATATAGTCGTCCTTGCCGCCGGCCTCCAGCAGCAGGACGCGGTTTCGCGGATCGGCGCTCAGCCGGTTGGCGAGCACGCAGCCCGCACTGCCGCCGCCCACGACGATGTAGTCGAACTCTCCCATTTCCAAGGGCTAGGCTGCCGTTTCACGTGGATCAAGCGTTCGCGGGAACTGGCGTGAAACCCGCTCCGGCGATGCCTTGGGGCGGCCTCTGTCCGGGGTTCCCGCCCCGGATTGTTAAATTTCTGAAACGCTCTGTCATTGCGGCCCGCATTGACGAATACACCAGCCCACGAACGTAGCATCGCGAGTTAGAGAATGGCGTCTCGGCGCCATTTTTGACAGGAGCCGCCGGTGCTTGGGAAAGATCGTCGTCGGGGGGCGAACGATCGGTCCGGGGCGTGAGCACGATACTCGGTGTCGGGCTCGGGACACGCTTCCGCCGGCGGCTCATTGCATTTCTCGGCGCATTCCTCAGCGCATCGCACTTTCGGGAAATGTCGTAAAAGCCCGGTCAGCCTCTTGCGCGCGGATGCGTGATCGATTCTCCTGCCGCGCAGATCGTTCACAGGGGTAATGACGATGCGGCAGGGATATTGGCTGGCAGGTGCGGCGCTGGCCTCCATCTGGGCGACGGGCGCTATCGCGGCGCCTTCTCCCGAACAGGTGGCCGAAGCCGCACTGCGCGCCGCGCCGGTGTGGGACGGGCACAACGACGTTCCCGAGCAATTGCGCGATCGCCGCAAGGACATGCTGGCGGGCTTCGACTTCCGCGACACCGCGAACACGGCCGGCGACGGACGCGCCGCCATGCAGACCGATCTCTTGCGCCTGCGCAAGGGCCGGGTCGGCGCGCAGTTCTGGTCGGTCTACGTCTCTGCCGAGCTTGACGAACCGCACGCAGTACAGGCGGTGCTGGAGCAGATCGACGTGGCGAAGCGGCTGATCGCGGCCAATCCCGGCGCGATGCAGTTTGCGCAAAGCAGCGCGGATGTCGAAAAGGCGATGAAGGCGGGCCGGATCGCCTCGCTGCTGGGCATGGAGGGCGGCCATTCGATCGGCGGGTCGCTCGGGGTGCTGCGGCAGATGTATGCGCTGGGCGCCCGCTATCTGACGCTCACCCATTTCCGGAATACGGCCTGGGCCGACAGCGCCACCGATGCACCCGCTCATGACGGTCTTACCGATTTCGGGCGGGACGTGGTGCGTGAGATGCAGCGGATCGGCATGTTGGTCGATCTCAGCCACACCAGCGCGGCGACGATGAACGATGCGCTGGATGTAGCCGGGGCGCCGGTGATCTTCAGCCATTCCAATGCCCGCGCGGTGAACGGCCATGCCCGCAACGTGCCGGATGACGTGCTGGCGCGGCTGGCGGCGAACGGCGGGATCGTCATGGTCAATTTCTATCCGCCATACGTGGTGGAGGCCACGCGGCAATGGCAGGCGGAAAGGGCCGGCGAGAAGGCGCGGCTGGCTTCGCTCCACGTGGGCGATCCGGCGGCGGCCGATGCGGCGCTGGCGGCGTGGGAGCACGCGCACCCCATGCCGCGCGGCTCGCTGCGCGACGTGGCGGACCATCTCGAACATGTCATCAAGGTGGCGGGCGTGGATCACGTCGGCCTCGGCGGCGATCTTGACGGCGTGGAGACCACGGTAGCGGGGCTGGATGATGCTTCCACTTATCCCGCGCTATTCGCCGAGCTCGCACGGCGGGGCCATTCGCAGGCGGATCTGGAGAAGATCGCCAGCCGCAACATGATGCGCGTGATGAAGGCCGCCGAGGCATATGCGGCCGCCCACCGCGGCGATCCGCCGATCGAATCGCCTACGGTTTTCTAGGGGCTAATGCCCCATCCGGCTCTCCTCGATCGGTGCCTGCTGGCCAGCCGAGATCGGCTGCTCCACGCCGGGGCGCTGCCAGAGGCTGGTCGAGAACCAGAGGATCGAGATCGCCATGATGAAAATGGCGAAGATCGCGATCAGCATGTGAGACAGCTTGGGCGACGTGCCCGCATGACTGTTGCCCGGTGCATTGCCCTGCACCGTGGCCACGCGCGATTCAGCATATTCGGTATCCGGTCCCATCCAGATTTCCTCTCTCCACCCGGAATCGGGCGCTTCGGCCCCCACGTTCCCGCAAGCCCTGATCGGCATGCATGCGCGGAGTGTCCGGAGAGGAGATCACCGCAAGCTGCCGCGGCTGTCAACCTTTCGTGACTTTCAGGCAATGTGCGGCCGGGCAATGTGCGGTGCGAACGGCCCGCTGGGCATCAGCTACCCAGGGCGTGCTCTTCCGCCGTGACCGGATGTCCCTGCGGCGGGGCCTGATCCCACCATGCCCGCGAAATCCATATTGCCGACATGGCCAGTATGGCGAGAAGCAGGCTCGCGATCAGGACGTATCGCACGATATGGGGCGTACTGCCCGAGCGCGCCTCGTCCTCGTCCAGATGAACTTCATCGCCAATGCGTTGCATGGTGGCTCTCCCGTCGGCCCGGCGGCGTCTGGGCCACATTGCATTACGGGCCGGAAAAGATAACGCGTCAGCACGCCCGGAGTTCCCGCAAGGAAGCGGGTGTCGGGCCTAGGGTAAATCCCTCGATGAGGAGCCGAGGCCGAGCAGGCGCAGGGTGCGCTCGTCGCGGCGGCCCTGGCAGAAGGCATCAAGGGCGTGGGCATGGCGTTCGCCGCCGCCGGCCGCCTCGAACAGCGTCATGGAACTGCCGAACTTCAACGCGTCCAGTTCGCCCAGTATGGCAGAGGCGCTGCGCTCTCCTGCCCAGCCGAGCATTGCATCGGTGCATTCGCCAAGCCGGGCGCCAAGCAGCGGATGGGCAAGATAGGCTCGTGCTTCCGTGAGCCCGGAGAGCGCGTAATACCGCGAGGTCTCGCTTGATCCGAGGCCGGCAAGCTGCGGAAAGACGTACCAGATCCAGTGGCTTTGCTTCACCCCGCGCGCGAGTTCCGAAGTGACGGCGGCGTAGTCCCGCCGCTGGGCCTCGACGAAGCGGTCAAGCCCGCTCATGGATCAGCGGGAGGGTGGAAGTTGCGGCGCATCCGGGGCCTGGGCGCCGGGCTGGTCCTGCGGGTTGGCCTCTCCGTCCCGCACGGCTGCCGCGGTATCCGCGTCGCCGCCGGTGCTTTGGGGGGCCTGCACCGATCCGGTGATCCAGATCGCGGAAAGCGCCACGATCGCCAGCGCCAGGCTGACGAGCAGGACATAGCGCATCACGTTCGGCGCCGAACCGGCGCGCGCATCGGTCTTGTCGATATGAATTTCCTCGCCCGGTCGCTCCATGCCTGCATCTCCCGTCATGCCGGCGCGGGCCGGCTGCTTCAGGTCAACGCCTCATGGCCGGGGCCGTTCCGTGCAGCAGGGCACAGATGCGCGAAGGGGCCGGATGCGCTGGCATCCGGCCCCTTCGGCTGTTCCTGCGTTGCGGCCGGTTGGATCAGTCGCGCAGAAGCTCGTTGATGCCGGTCTTCGAGCGGGTCTGCGCGTCCACGGTCTTGACGATCACGGCGCAGTAGAGCGACGGGCCGGGGGTGCCGTCGGGCAGGGGCTTGCCGGGCAGCGAGCCGGGAACGACTACCGAGTAGGGCGGAACCTTGCCGATGTGGACTTCGCCGGTTGCACGGTCGACGATCTTGGTGGAGGCGCCGAGGAACACGCCCATCGAGATCACCGCGCCTTCGCCGACGACCACGCCTTCGGCCACTTCCGAACGGGCGCCGATGAAGCAGTTGTCCTCGATGATGACCGGGCCGGCCTGCAGCGGTTCAAGCACGCCGCCGATGCCGACGCCGCCCGAGATGTGCACGTTCTTGCCGATCTGCGCGCAGGAACCGACGGTGGCCCAGGTGTCTACCATGGTGCCTTCGCCAACGTAGGCGCCGATGTTCACGAAGCTCGGCATCAGCACGACGCCCTTCGAAATGAAAGTGCCGCGGCGGGCGACGGCGCCCGGAACCACGCGGAAGCCGGCCTTGCGGAAGTCGTCCTCGGCCCAGCCGTCGAACTTCACGGGCACCTTGTCGAACGCGGGCGCGCCGCCGGCGCCGTGAGCGACGGGGGCGTTGTCATTGAGGCGGAACGAGAGGAGCACTGCCTTCTTCAGCCACTGGTTGACCTTCCAGCCACCGTTGCCGTCGGGCTCGGCGACGCGGGCAGCGCCCGATTCGATCAGGCCCAGCGCTTCGTCGACGAGCTTGCGCACGTCCGCGCTGGCGGGGGTGACGGTGTCGCGCGCTTCCCAGGCGGCTTCGATCGCGGTTTCGAGTTCGGACATGTTCGCGTCTCCAGAAAGTCGGCCAAAAGGCATGTTTGCAGGCGCGCCTAGAGGGTGGGAACCGGCGCGACAAGCAGGAAGGATGCGGCGGCTATAAGCACCGCACAGGAAAGTATCGGAAGTTCATGGCGCTGAACGGAAAGTGCGCGCTGACGCATTTTCCGTTCGGACACTTGTTCGAAAATCCACCCCGGCGGATGCCAGGGGCGTGCTCGATCAGGGCGCCATCAATTCGCGGACGAAGCCGATCAGGCCGGTCTGGCGGGCGCGGCGCATGCGCTCGGCGTCGAGAATCGTCTTCACCTTCTCGAAGCAGTGGTCGATGTCATCGTTGACGACGACATAGTCGTACCCGTCCCAGTGGCTGATTTCCGAGCGGGCGCGTTCCATGCGGGCGGCGATCACGTCCATGCTGTCGGTGCCGCGGCCGGTCAGCCGGCGGCGCAGTTCATCGATGCTGGGCGGCAGGAGGAACACGCGCACGACGTCGCGTTCCAGCTTCTGGTAGAGCTGCTGGGTGCCCTGCCAGTCGATGTCGAACAGATAGTCCTGCCCGTCCTTGAGGCCGGCCTTCACTTGCGCTTTCGGCGTGCCGTAGGAATTGCCGAAGACGGTTGCCCATTCGAGGAATTCCTCGTTTTCGACCATCTGGTCGAACTGGGCCTGGCTGACGAAGTGATAGTCCTTGCCGTCCACTTCGCCGGGACGGGGCGTGCGCGTGGTGCAGGAAACCGAATTGCAGATATGCGCATCGTGTTCGAGCAGCATACGCGAGATCGTCGTCTTCCCCGCGCCCGAGGGGGAGGACATGATGAGCATGAGGCCGCGCCGGGCAAGGGGGCCGGCGGGATTGTCCGGAGAGTTGACCATGTGCCCCGATGCCGATGACCGGCGCGCAAATCAAGGGGTGACGTGAGCGGCCGGGGGTGCTGCGGCGCTACCGGGGATAAAGGTTCGGCAATTCCTGGCGCGCCGGGTCAGGCGCCGAGGTCGGGCACCAGGTCCGATTCGCCTTCGCCCTCTTCGGCCATGTCCTGGATCTCCGCTTCCCCCCGCGCGCGCTGCTTGCGGGCCTTGCTGCGTTCGTAGAGCGTCTTTGCGGCAAGGCCGCCGATCACCAGGGCGGCGCCGGGGGCGGAGCCCATGGCGACACGGGCTATCGCGGTATGGAGCATCGACTGGGCGAACGAGCGCCCGCGCAGGATGTCCTTGGCCTTCGCCGGGGTATAGCGCTTGCCGAGCAGCGCATGTTCGACCGCGCGGCGCGCGATGGCGGTGCCGCCGCGCAGGGCGATGTCGGCAATGGCAAGGTTGGTGGCGGTGTTCGGGCTGGGGCCGCGCAGGGTAACGGCCTTGTCGCGGGCCCTGGCGGCGGTGTTCTTCACCGCCGTTCCGGCCTTGCTCACACCGTTGCCGATGCCTTTTCCGACTTTCCGGGGAACAGTGGTGACGCCCATGGACCTTGCTTTCCCGGGCCTTGTCCCGCCCGCTTTACTTCTTCTTGCCGAAATCGACCGAAACGACGTTCGATCCGTCGTCGCTGGGAATAATGCGCGAGGCGACGTCGCGTTCCGTGGCCGAATCGTTCTCGGGGTGGCCGGCGAGATCGTCTTCGTCCTCGTCGTCCGTCACGGCCTGGAACTGGAGGCCGAAGTCCACCGCGGGGTCCACGAAGGCGGTGATCGCCGAGAAGGGGATCACCAGCTTGGACGGCATCTGGTTGAAGCTGAGGCTGACCGTGAAGCCATCTTCGCGCACTGCGAGATCCCAGAACTTGTTCTGGAGAACGATGGTCATTTCGTCGGGGAAGCGGGCTCTCAGCTCTCCGGGAACCGACACGCCGGGCGCACCCGTCTTGAAGGTTATGTAGAAGTGGTGAGTACCCGGAAGGACGCCGCCGGCGTCTTCGACCTGGCCAAGCACGCGGCCGACAACGGCGCGCAGGGCCTCCTGGACGATTTCGTCATAGGGGATCAGGCTGTCTGGTGTCGTATCGTTCATCGCGCCCTAGGTGCTCATGGTTCCTTGGTCGGTCAAGCGTGTTAAAGCGTAAAATAGCACGCCCCGACGGGTTTTCCCTAGGTCGTTTCGGAAAAGGACGACCGAAGATTACCTCAGGAACGCTTTTCGCGCACACTTGGTGCCGGGTGGAATTGATTCCCCGGCGTACCGGGCTATAGGCGCATGCCATGCGCACCGCCTCGATCAACCGCAAGACTCACGAGACCGACATCGCCGTGGAGGTCAACCTCGACGGCACCGGAGCCTATCAGGTCTCCACCGGGATCGGTTTCCTCGATCACATGATCGAGCAGTTCAGCCGCCATTCGCTGATCGACATTACCTGCCGGATCAAGGGCGACCTCCACGTCGACCAGCATCATACGACCGAGGACAGCGCCATCGCCATCGGCCAGGCCATCAGCCAGGCGCTGGGCGACCGCGCCGGGATCGGCCGCTACGGCGACGTCCATTCGCCGATGGACGAGGCGCTGAGCCGCGTTTCGCTGGATATCTCGGGCCGCCCGTGGCTGGTCTGGAAGGCCGGTTTCACGCAGGAGAAGCTGGGCGAGTTCGACACCGAGATGGTCGAGCACTGGTTCCATTCGATTTCGCAGGCCGTGGGCATCACCCTGCATATCGAGCTTCTCTACGGCACCAACAATCACCATATCTGCGAGGGTATCTTCAAGGGCTTCGCGCGCGCCATGCGCAGCGCGGTGGAGCTCGATCCGCGCAAGGGCGGGGCAATCCCCTCGACCAAGGGCATTCTCGGACAGGACACGCTCTGATGGCCAGCTTCATCATCTCGCTTCGCTACACCGCTCCGATCGAGGACGTGGACGGCCTGCTGGCCGATCATGTCGCCTGGCTGCGGGCCAACCACGCCGAAGGCCGCTTCCTGGGCTGGGGCCGCAAGGTTCCGCGCGAAGGCGGCATCATTCTCGCCCGGGGCGACAGCATCAACGAAGTCGAGATCCTGGCCGCCAGCGATCCCTTCGTGGCGGGCGGGGTCGCCGAAGTCGAAGTGATCGAATGGGCGCACGGCTTCCTCGACGACAGCATCGCCGGTCTGGCCGGATGACCGGAGGCCGCCCGACCCTGGCGCTGATCGACTACGGCGCGGGCAACCTCTATTCGGTGGCCAACGCGCTGCGGGCGGCCGGAGCCGAGGACGTGGCGATCACCGCCGATCCCGCCGTGGTGCGCGCGGCGGACCGCATCGTCCTTCCCGGCGTGGGCTCGTTCCGCGCCTGCGCCGAAGGGCTCTGGGGCATTCCCGGCATGGTCGAGGCGATGGCCGAGCGGGTCCATGTCGGCGGGGCGCCGTTCCTCGGCATCTGCGTGGGCATGCAACTGCTCGCCACCCAGGGCCTCGAACACGGGGTGACGCGGGGGCTGGACTGGATCGGCGGGCAGGTCCGGATGATCGAGCGTACCGACCCCCACATCAAGATCCCGCACATGGGCTGGAACGATGTCCTGCTCGGCCGCAAGGACCCGGCGCAGGGGCTGATCGAGCCCGGCGAGGCCTATTTCCTGCACTCCTACCACTTCCAGCCCGATGACGGTGCGCATGTGGCGGCGATGACCGACCACGGCGGCGGCCTGGTGGCGGCGGTGGCGAAGGACAATGTCGTGGGCGTGCAGTTCCACCCCGAGAAGAGCCAGGCCTACGGCCTCGCGCTGCTGACCCGTTTCCTCGAATGGAAGCCCTAGAATCATGATCGTTTTTCCCGCCATCGACCTCAAGCAGGGTCAGGTCGTGCGTCTCGCCGAAGGCGATATGGACCGCGCCACCGTCTATGGCGACAATCCCGCCGCGCAGGCCATGCTCTTTGCCGAAGCGGGCTCGCAGCACCTGCATGTCGTCGATCTCGACGGTTCCTTCGCGGGTCGGGCCGAGAACCGCGAAGCGGTGGAAGCCATCCTCGAGGTGTTCCCCGGCCACGTCCAGCTTGGCGGCGGCATCCGCACGCCCGAGGCGGTGGCGGGCTGGTTCGACCTTGGCGTCAGCCGCGTGGTCATGGGCACGGCGGCGCTGAAGGACCCGCAGTTCGTCAAGGACATGGCGAAGGCCTATCCCGGCGGCATCGTCGTTGCCGTGGATGCGCGCGACGGCATGGTCGCCACCGAGGGCTGGGCCGAAGTCTCCGACGTCTCGATCGTCGACATGGCCCGCCGGTTCGAGGATGCGGGCGTGGCCTCGCTGCTGTTCACCGATATCGGCCGCGACGGGCTGCTCAAGGGCGTGAACATCGATGCCACCGTCGATCTTGCCCGCCGCACCGACCTGCCGGTCATCGCCAGCGGCGGGGTGAAGGGGCTGGACGACATCCGCCTGCTCTCGCTCCATGCGAACGACGGCATCGAGGGCGTCATCACCGGGCGCGCGCTTTACGACGGCCGGCTGGACCTTGCGGCGGCGATCGCCATGGCTGAAAAGGCGTGAACGAGAACCGCCTCGTCGCGGGTCTGGCGCTGGCCATCCTCGTGCCGGGCGCGGTCATGGCCCTGGGCGATTTTCGCAAGGGCAAGGCGCGCCTGATGCTGTTCAGCCGGGCACGCTCGAAAGTGGAAACCTCGCTGGCGGAAAATTCGCGCAAGTTCTGGGCCTACTCCGCCTTCAACCTCGCGGTATGCCTGATGGTCGGGGTGTTCTGCGTGCTGCTGTTCCTGAAGCCCGAGGAGTGAGCTCATGACCGTTCGTATCCGCGTCATCCCCTGCCTCGACGTTCGTGACGGGCGCGTGGTGAAAGGCGTGAACTTCGTCGATCTGGTCGACGCCGGCGATCCGGTGGAGCAGGCCCGCGCCTATGACGCGGCCGGGGCGGACGAGCTGTGCTTCCTTGACATTTCCGCCAGCCACGAAGGGCGCGGCACCCTGCTCGACGTCGTGCAGCGCACCGCAGAGGTCTGCTTCATGCCGCTGACCGTCGGCGGCGGCGTGCGCACGGCCGAGGATGCCCGTGCGCTGCTGCTGGCCGGGGCGGACAAGGTGGCGGTCAATTCCGCCGCCGTCTCGCGGCCCGAAGTCGTGGCCGACATTGCCGAGAAGTTCGGTTCGCAATGCATCGTCGCCTCGGTCGATGCGCGCAAGGTCGCGCCCGGCAAGTGGGAGATCTTCACGCACGGCGGCCGCAAGGCCACCGGGATCGACGCGCTGGAACATGCGGTGAAACTGGCCGACTACGGCGCGGGCGAACTGCTCGTCACCTCGATGGACGGAGACGGCACGCAGAACGGCTACGACCTCGAACTGACCCGCCTCATCGCCGAGAGCGTCTCGGTGCCGGTGATCGCCAGCGGCGGCGTCGGCAATCTCGACCACCTCGTGGCGGGCGTGACCGAAGGCAGGGCCAGTGCGGTGCTGGCGGCTTCGATCTTCCACTTCGGCAAGCACTCGATCGCGGAAGCCCACGCGGCGCTGCGCTCGGCAGGCCTGCCGGCGCGGGGGTAGGCATCCGCAGGGGGGCGGGCGCAGGCGGCCGGAATGTAGTTTCCCGCCGCCGCCTTTCCTCGAAACTTCCACCCGTTTCATTGCCCCGGATCGGGACACGCCCCGATCGCCCCTTGCAGCCCCGCGCCAAGGGTCCAAGGGTTCAGTCAAGTCATCCGCAGGAGCCTGTCGTGCATCACTACCGCTACCTGCCCGCCATGCTGGCGGTATTCCTCGCACCCGTTCCCGCGTTCGCGGCCGATGCCACGAGCCTGCCCGAGCCGAGCGGGCTGTTCCTGCTGGCGATGGGCGTCATCGGCGTGGCGGTGGGCCGCAGGCTGTCGTCGAAGCGCTCCGACTGAGGCGGCGGGGCCACGAAGTCTTGACCCCATCGCCCTTGCGCCGCATGGGCATGGCATGAGCAGCTCCGACACCCTCGCGCGCCTGGAGGCGACGATCGCCGCGCGCCGCGCCGCCGATCCCGAAAGCAGCTATGTCGCCCGGCTCAATGCCAAAGGGCTGGGCAAGATCGCGCAGAAGCTCGGCGAGGAAGCCACCGAAACGGTGATCGCCGCGCTGACCGAGGATGAAAAGGCGCTGGTCGGCGAGGCTTCGGACCTGATCTTCCACCTCATGGTCCTGCTGGGTGCCCGCGATGTGCCGCTGAGCGCTGTCCTGGCCGAACTGGATCGCCGCGAAGGCGTCTCGGGCATCGCCGAGAAGGCTGCTCGTCCCAGGGACTGAGGCCCAGTCCGGCCGCATTCGAAATCTTTCGGGAGAAACCGATGCCGATCGACCCCAAGCTGCCTTACGACGACAACAACATCTTCGCGAAGATCCTGCGCGGCGAACTGCCGTGCAGCAAGGTCTACGAGGACGAATTCGCGCTGGCCTTCAACGACATCCGCCCGCAGGCGCCGATTCATGTGCTGGTGATCCCCAAGGCGCCCTACGTTTCGTGGGACGATTTCACCGCCAAGGCCGGCGATGCGGAAATCGCGGGCTTCATGCGCGCGGTGGGCAACGTGACGCGCCAGCTCGAAATGGACGGGCCGGGATATCGGCTGATGGTGAACATGGGCACCAACGGCCATCAGGAAGTGCCGCATCTCCATGTCCACATCTTCGGCGGACGCCAGTTCTTCCAGATGATCGCGGAATAACGGCCGGGGGCGGCGGCAGCGCTGCGGAAATTCCGACAAGTCCGACGATTACGACGCAATTAACCGTCGGCTTGCCCGCACGCGCGGGATAACTGCGACGAGTGGATTGCACTGCCGGCCTCGCCCGCTACACAACCTGACGGCATGAGCAGCGATCCTCTTCCTCCCAGCGGCGTCCTCGACGGTCCGGTCCACCGCTATGCGCTTCGCGTGTTCTACGAGGACACCGACGCGGGCGGCGTGGTCTATCACGCCAACTACATCCGCTGGTTCGAACGGGCCCGTTCCGACCTTCTCGACCTTCTCGGCATCGACCAGCGCGCCGCGCTGGAATCCGGGGAAGGGCTCTACACCGTGGCGGAAGTGAACATCCGCTACCTTTCGCCCGCGCGCCTGGGCGACGGGGTGGTGATCGATACCCATGCGCTGCAGGTCGGCCGGGTGAGCTGCACCCTTCGCCAGGTGGCCCGGCGCGGAGAAATCCGCCTTGCCGAGGCCACGGTAAAGGTCGGGTTCATCAGCCCTGAAGGACGACCGCGCAGACAGCCCGCCGACTGGCAACATGCTTTCGCCTCGCTCCTGGGTGAGCATCCGAAAGGACAAGAATGACGTTTGAAATGCTCGCCGCCGCCGTAACCATCGGCAGCGATTCCGATCACCTCAACCCGGTAAAGCTGTTCCTGCACGCCGATATCGTCGTGCAGGCGATCATGGCCGGGCTGATCCTGGCGAGCGTCTGGGTCTGGGCCATCATCATCAGCTTCATGCTGCGCATCGGCAGCCTCAACCGCAAGTGCGCGGATTATGAGGAAGGTTTCTGGGAAGCCCAGAACTTCGAGGCCTACCAGAAGGAACGCCGCCGCGGCGACGTGCCGATGGGCAAGGTTGCGGGGGCCGGTCTGGCCGAATGGCGCCGCAATGCCGCGATGCCCAAGTTCGATCCTGAAGGCGCGCGCGAGCGTATTGCCCTCGCCATGACCTCTTCGGTCGGCGAGGAAAGCGACATCATCTCGAACCGTTTGAACTTCCTGGCCACGGTGGGCTCGGTCGCGCCGTTCGTGGGCCTGTTCGGCACCGTCTGGGGCATCATGAACAGCTTCTTCCAGATCGGCCAGCAGCAGAATTCCTCGCTCGCGGTGGTTGCTCCCGGCATTTCGGAAGCCCTGTTCGCCACGGCCATCGGCCTGTTCGCGGCCATCCCGGCGGTCATCGCCTACAACCGCTTCTCGCACCGCGTGAACCTGTTCGAATCGCGCCTCCAGCGCTTTGCCGACCGTCTGCACTCCGCGCTCACCCGTGAGCTGGAGCAGCGCTGATGGGCATGGGCGTTTCCGGCGGCGGCAGGCGAGGTAGCCGGCGCAGCGGCGGGGGACGTACCCCCATGGCCGAAATCAATGTGACGCCGCTGGTCGACGTCATGCTGGTGCTGCTGATCATCTTCATGGTCACCGCGCCGCTGCTCAAGGCCGCGGTGCCGATCGAGCTGCCTGACAGCCGGGCCAAGGCGATGAGCGAGGAGCAGGACCAGATCACGATCACGGTCCAGCGCGACGGCACCGTCTACTACGAGGAAGCGGCGCTGGCGCCGGGCGAACTGGTAGAGCGTCTTGCATCGGTCCCCGCTGGCGCCGACGGCCGCAAGCCGCAAGTGACGCTGCGCGCCGACAAGGCGCTGGACTACGGCCGCGTCATGGACGTCATGGGCGAACTCAATCACGCCGGGTTCACGTCGATCTCGCTGGTGACGGGTGTCAGCAGCGGTTCAGGCGGCTGAGTTAGGCTGGCACGATGGCAATGCTGGGATTGCGCAAGGACGAGGGGCTGGGCCTCACCGTGGCGGTCGCGCTGCACCTCGGGGTGCTGGCGGTGATCATGCTGCGTCCGGCGCAGAACGAGGTGGTGAAGCCGCCCGAGCGTATCGAAGTGACGATCAGCGACGAAGTGGGGCTCACCTCGACCTCGCCCGATCCGAACAGCCAGGCCGCGCCCGACATCGCGCCCGAACTGGGCGAGGCCGCCCCGCCGCCGGCGCCCGAGCCGGCGCCTGCCCCGGAACCCGCCCCGATCCAGCCCGCGCCGCTGCCGCCCCGGCCCCAACCGCCGAAGCCGCAGCCCGCTCCGGTGCCGCAACCCGCTCCGAGGCCCGCTCCGAGGCCCGCGCCGCCAAAGCCGGCCGAGAGGCCGAAGCCCGCGCCGAAGCCGGCTCCCAAGCCCGCGCCCGCTCCCGCGAAGCCCAAACCCGCGCCGGCAAAGCCTGCGCCTGCAAAGTCGGCGCCGTCCAAGGGCAGCGCGATCGACCGGATCGTCAGCAAGCCGGGCGCGGCGGACAGCAAGGCCACCACCCCGCCCAAGAAGGCGGGCGGCAGCCGCGTGGGGGCGGACTTCCTCGCCGGCGTTTCCGGCGCCACGGCCACGCAGGGCAAGGGCACTCCGGCCGCGGCGCTTGGCCCCGAGGTGAAGTCCGCGCTGTCCGGTGCGATCACCCGCCAGCTCAAGCCGCACTGGCAGGCGCCGCAGGGACCGGACGCCGAGGAACTGGTGACTTACCTTGCCTTCACGCTGAACAAGGATGGCAGCCTTGCCGGCAAGCCGACCGTTGTGCGCCAGACCGGCATAACCGACACCAACCGCAACCAGGCCGCCCGCCATGCGGAGCAGGCGATCCGCGCGGTGCAGCTTGCGGCGCCGTTCAACCTTCCCGATGAATACTTCGATGCGTGGAAGCGCGTATCGTCGTTCAAGTTCGACAAGAGGCTATCACAATGACCCACCGGACCTTTTCGACACGACTGCTTCCGCTGGCTCTCGTCTTCGCGCTGGCGGGCGCACCGCTTGCCGCGCAGAATGCGACGCCGGTCGCCATTCCCGGACCGCCCGCAGGGGCCGACATGGGTGTGCAGCCCGATGACGGCGGCCTGACCGGCTCGGTTTCCGACGAGAACGAGTGGCAGGATCTCGGCATCGCCATCACCACGTTCGCCACGGACGCCGACGTGCCGACCCGCACCAATGCCGGGTCCACCGCCGCGCTCGGCCGCGCACTGTCGCAAGTGGTCGCCGCCGATCTCAAGAACAACGGCCTGTTCAAGCCCTCCGGCCCGGACGGTCTGCCGCAGCCCGCTTTCGGCCAGATCCAGTCGCCCGACTTCCCCACCTGGTCTGCCCGCAGCGCGGACATGCTGGTGCAGGGCTTCGTGCGCGCCAATCCCGATGGCGACCTGACCGTCGGCTGCTATCTCTACGATGTCGCCCTGAAGCAGCAACTCACCAAGGGCGGCTGGAAGGTGGGCGCCGGGGACTGGCGCCGCGCCGCGCACAAGTGCGCCGACATGGTCTATTCGCGCCTCTCGGGCGAAAGCCCGTTCTTCGATTCCAAGATCGCCTATATCGCCGAGACCGGTCCCAAGGACCACCGCATGAAGCGGCTGGCGATCATGGATTCGGACGGCGCCAACCACCGCTACCTGACCAGCGGCCAGTCGACCGCGCTCACCCCGCGCTATTCGCCGGACTATTCGAAGATCCTCTACCTGTCCTATCTCAACGGACAGCCGAGCATCTATGTCTACGATCTGGCCAGCAACACCCAGAAGCTGATCGCGCGCACCGGCAACCCGACGATGGCGCCGCGCTGGTCGCCGGACGGCAAGTGGGTGCTCTACTCGATGGCCTCGGGCGGCAATACCGACATCTACCGCATCTCCTCGGCCGGCGGCGGCACGCCGCAGCGCCTGACCAACACGCCGGGCATCTCGATCGGCGGGTCCTACTCGCCTGACGGCAACCAGATCGTGTTCGAAAGCGACCGCTCGGGCAACCAGCAGATCTACGTGATGAACGCCGACGGTTCGAACCAGCGCCGCATCAGCTTCTTCGGCGGCCGCTCCGCAACGCCCGAATGGAGCCCGCGCGGAGACCAGATCGCCTTCACGCATGTTGCCGGAAACTTGCGCATCGCGGTGATGAACCCGAACGGCGGCGGCATGCGCCACCTCACGGATTCGTGGCAGGACGAAGCGCCCACCTGGTCTCCGAACGGCCGCATCATCCAGTTCTTCCGCACCGCCAAGACGGCGGGAACCGCGTCGATCTGGCAGGTCGATCTCACCGGCCGCAACGAGCGCAGGCTGCCGACCCCGGTGGGCGCCTCGGACCCGGCCTGGGGCCCCGTTCGCCCCTGAGGCCAGCGATTATTGCAGCCTGAAGGAACGTCCCTGAAAAGGGGCGTTCGTTCAGGTTGACAGCATTTGAAATTATACGGAACTTCAACAATCGCAGGCCATTCATAATTGGCTGCGCACTTTAGGAGATTGCCTCATGCCTGCCCTCATGTCCCCCCGCCATGTGAAGACCGGATCGACAATGCTCCTCCTCGCCGGCGCGCTCGCCATGTCGGCGTGCGCATCGAAGGCGCCGAAGGAACTGCCGCCCGAGCCGGGCCCGGCAACCACCACCACTGGCCCCACCCAGCCGAGCGGCCCGCAGGCCGGCAGCCAGGCTGACTTCCTTGCCCGCATGATGGGTTCGGACACCATCTATTTCCAGCTGAACGAGGACACCATCGATTCGGCCGACCAGGCAGCGCTTTCGAAGCAGGCCCAGTGGCTGCTTCAGTACCCCAACAAGCGCGCCACCATCGAAGGCAATGCCGACGAACGCGGCACCCGCGAATACAACCTCGCGCTGGGTGAGCGCCGCGCCAATGCGGCCAAGAACTACCTCATCAGCCTGGGCGTCGATGCCTCGCGCCTGAATACCGTGAGCTACGGCAAGGAGCGCCCGATCGCGCTCGGTTCGGACGAAGCATCGTGGGCGCAGAACCGCCGCGCGGTTACCGTCACGATCGACTGATCGGGCGCGCCCCGGCGCAGCAAATCGGCCCGGTTCGCGTCAGCGAGCCGGGCTTTTTTGCATGCGGGGCAAGCCATACGCACTTGCATTGGCTTCGAGTCGGCAGGTATCGGCGTTCGAATGAGTCGCGCAGGTCGATCACAGGACTGGGGTTTCCCGCGCTGGCGCGGCTATGGCAGCTCGCACGAGGCTGCCCAGGTGCGCCTGTGCGATCGCCACGGCTGCACCGAGCCGGGCAACTGCCCCGCACCCAAGAGCCCCAACAGCCCCGACCGCTGGTACTTCTGCCAGAAGCATGCCGCCGAATACAACGCCGGGTGGGACTATTTCGCCGGTCTCGACGCCGAAGAAGCCGCCCGGCGCGAGCAGGACGAGCAGGCGCAGACATCGGGCTACAAGGAATCCTCGCACTACGGCTGGGCCGGTTCGGGCGACGGTTCGCGCAGCGGCGACGAACTGCGCGCGCTCGAAGCGCTGGGTCTCGACCCGGATGCCGAGTTCGATGCCGTGCGCAGGGCCTGGCGCGCCAAGGCCAAGGAAGTCCACCCCGACGTGCGCCCCAACGATCCCGAGGCGGCCAAGGCGTTCCAGACCTATCAGCTTGCCTACGAAGTCCTGCGCGCGGCGGAAGAACGCCGCGAGTGGAAGGGATGACAGGCCCCGCCCGCCCGGATTGACCGGGGCGCGGCGGCTGTTTCGCGGATCGATGCGATATTGCGGCCATGGCAGCCGCGCGGGTGGACATGCCCGGAGAACGGCTCCAAGAAGCTGCCACCCCCCGACCGCGCCCCAGGTCGTCCACCGAGAGTCGTGATGATATCCAGCCGCCTGTTGCCTCGCCGTGTCCGCGTCGTCCTGCGCCGCCACGGTCCCGAAGCGCTGGTCTGGCGGAGAAGGGTGGCGATCGTCGGCGGCGCCGTGCTGGTCGGGCTGGTGGCCCTGGTGTTCGCCGAAATGGCCGACCGGGCAAATGCACTGTTCCATGTTCTCGCGCGGGACTGGTGGTGGGCGCCGCTGCTGGCCACGCCCGCCGGATTTGCCGCCATCGCCTGGCTTACCCAGCGCTTCGCACCGCTGGCCAGGGGTTCGGGAATTCCGCAGGTCATGGCGGCCACGAAGAATCCCGAAGCGGCGATGTCGACGCTGGTTTCCGCGCGGGCCGCCATCGCCAAGTTCTTTCTGACCGTGGGCGGGCTGCTGGTCGGCGCTTCGGTCGGCCGCGAAGGGCCCACCGTCCAGATCGCCGCCGCCATCATGGGCCGCATGCACCGCATCTTGCGGGTGCCGCTGCGTTCGTCGGTCTATATCGCGGGCGGAGCGGCCGGCGTGGCGGCGGCCTTCAACACGCCGCTGGCGGGCGTCGCCTTTGCGATCGAGGAACTGGCCGCCGCTTACGAGCAGCGCATGACGCTGCTGGTCATGGCCGCGGTGCTCATCGCCGGCATGGTCAGCCTGGGCATCGCAGGCGATTACATCTACTTCGGCGCCATGCGGCAGACCCTTGGGTTCCAGCAGGCGCTTGTCGTGACGCCGGTTGCCGGAATCCTCGGCGGGATGGCGGGCGGCGGTTTCTCGCGGTTGATGCTGGCCTCGGGCACGAGCGCGATGCGCCCGATGGTCTGGCTGCGCGCGCGTCCGGTGCTGTTCGCTGCGGGCTGCGGTATCGTCGTCGCGGTCCTTGGCGTCTCGACCGGGCTGACCTGGGGGACCGGGTACGATACCGCCCATGGAATCATCGCCGGTCAGGACGTGCCCCTCTGGTTCGGCGCGGCGAAGTTCGCGACCACTCTGGCGACGGCGGTTTCCGGCATTCCCGGCGGCATTTTCGCCCCGTCGCTGTCCATCGGCGCCGGGATCGGTGACCTGCTGCGCGGCATCTTTCCCGACTATCCCCCCGGCGCGATCGTGCTTCTGGGCATGGTGGCCTATTTCACCGGCGTGGTCCGCGCGCCGTTGACGGCGGTCATCATCATCTCGGAGACGACGGCCAGTCGCGGGCTGATGATGCCCTTGCTGGCCGCCGCGCTGATCGGAGACTTTGCCGCACAGCTCGTGAGCAAGGAGAAGCTCTACCACGGGCTGTCGCAGCGCTTCCTGCAAAAGGGCGCCTGATCGCGGACCGCCCCGCGCGGCCGCCCATCTCGCGGGCGGCCGTCCACACCGCATGACGGCCGCACAAACACAAAGGGCGCGCCTTGCGGCGCGCCCTTTGCGGTTTGCACCGGCCGAAGCCGATGCCTGAAGCCGATGCTTACTTGGGCGAAAGCACCATGAGCATCTGGCGGCCTTCCATGCGCGGATAAGCCTCGATCTTCGCGACGTCCGCGACATCTTCCTGCACGCGGCGCAGCAGGTTCATGCCGAGCTGCTGGTGCGAAAGTTCACGGCCACGGAAACGCAGGGTCACCTTCACCTTGTCGCCATCGCCGATGAAGCGCTGGATATTGCGCATCTTCACGTCATAGTCGTGATCGTCGATGTTCGGACGCATCTTGATCTCCTTGATCTCCTGCGTCTTCTGGGTCTTGCGCGCGGCATTGGCCTTTTTCTGGGCCTCATACCGGAACTTGCCGACATCCAGGAACTTGCACACCGGCGGGTCCGCGTTGGGCGAGACTTCGACCAGGTCAAGGCCGACTTCGGCCGCCTGCTCGATCGCCTGGCGCGTGTACATCACGCCGATGTTCTCGCCGTTTTCGTCGATCACGCGGACCTTGTCCGACTGGATCATGTTATTGTAGCGCGGTCCGCTCTTGACCGGTGGCGTCATCATGCGCCGGGGTGGGGGTGCTATAAGCGTTCTCCTGAATCGTTTCTGTCGCTAGGCGAGTGCGGGGTCATTAATGCGAATCGCGTCCGCACGCAAAGCACGATTTCACGCAAATTCTACAGGACGCCCGGGCCGTGTGAAACGGCCGACCTGCAATATAGGGTGTCAGGCTGCGGATCGCCATAGGGGGTAGCGCAGAAGCTGGTCCTTCGCGGCCACCAGTGCGTCTATTTTCCGTGCCGGTTGCAGCGCTTTCAGGATAGCCGGATCGGCCGCGTCCATGCCGCCGGTGAGCGCGCCGAAAGCGGGCAGGATCAGGCGGTTGCCGCTATGCACCACGCAGGGGCGGGCGATGCGGCGGCCCCTTGCGTGAACCACCAGACGGGGGTGGAAATGGCCGGAAAGCTCGGGTTCGGTGGTTCCCGGCAGGGCTTCATGGCGCAGCATGATTCCTTCCACGGCGATCTCTTCTACCCGCGTGCCGCCGGCTTCGCTGCCGAGGTGCGGATCGTGGTTGCCGGTGATCCACACCCAGTCCAGCGCGCGGGTCAGCGCCGACAGCATCCCGGCAGCGTACGGTTCGAGCCGCTCCGTTCCCTTGCTGTCATGAAAGTTGTCCCCAAGCGCAAAGACCCGCCGGGCGCCTGTCTGCCGCACGGCAAGGGCAAGGCGCTCCAGCGTTTCGCGGCTGTCATACGGGGGGAGCATCTGCCCGCCCCTGGCATAGTAGCTGGCCTTTTCGAGGTGCAGGTCGGCAACGAGCAGGGCCTGTTCGCGCGGCCAGTAGAGCGCCGCGCCGCGTCCGGCCGCGAATCCCGCCGGCGTGGGGACCAGACGCAATTCCTGCGTGCAGAACGAAAAGGGAACCATGGCTTTCCCTTGCCGCAGGCCGCGCGATTTGGCAAGCGCCCCGGCTGAAGAGGAGATGCGATGACCGACTGGACCGCCCAAACCGAACGTGCCCGTGACTGGTTCGAAACCCTGCGCGACCGGATCTGCGCCGAGTTCGAGGCGATCGAGCGCGAGGCGGGCTCGCCGGCGTCCTTCGGCTATACCCCGTGGCAGCGCGCGGCGGTGGAAGGCGGCGAAGCCGGGGAGACGGGCGGCGGCACGCGCGGCCTGATGAAGGGCAGGGTCTTCGAAAAGGTGGGCGTCAACGTCTCCACCGTCGTCGGCTCGCTGGCGAAGGATTTCGCGGGGACCATCAACGGCGCGTCTGCCGAACAGAACGCCTTTTCCGCCACCGGCATCAGCCTGGTTGCGCACATGGCCAATCCGCATGTTCCCGCGGTGCACATGAACACCCGCTTCCTGACGACCACCAGGGCGTGGTTCGGCGGCGGCGCCGACCTCAATCCGCCGCTGCCCTACGACGAGGACACGGCCGAGTTCCACGCCGAGCTCAAGGCCGCCTGCGACGCGCACGGAGCGGACTATTACGACCGCTACAAGGCGTGGGCGGACGAATATTTCTACATCCCGCACCGCAAGGTCCATCGCGGTGTCGGCGGCATCTTCTACGATCACCTCGAATGCGCGGACGAAGCGGCCTGGGAGGCGAACTTCGCCTATACCCGCGCGGTGGGCGAGGCGTTCCTCGCGGTGTTCCCGCGCCTTGTGCGGCGGCGCATGGGCATGGCGTTCACGCCAGCCGACAAGGTGCGCCAGCTCGAATGGCGCGGCCGCTATGCCGAATTCAACCTCGTCTACGACCGGGGCACCCTGTTCGGGCTCAAGACCGGCGGCAATATCGACGCGATCCTGATGAGCCTGCCGCCCGAGGCGAGCTGGAGCTGAAGCGGGCCGGAAGATCGAGCGCGCTTTTCTGGAACGGGGCGTGAGGTTTTCGTCGATGGACAGGGGGCAATTCGCTCGCGGATAGAAGGGCTTCCTTCTCCGGCCGATCCGGCCGGGACAGCTCCCGCGAGTATGGCATGAACCTGAGCAGACGTACCCTCGTGCAGGCGGCCCTCTGCGCGCCCGCGTTTTACGGATCGGGCGCGGCGCGCGCGCTGGCCGCGCCGCCTGCGCAGGACATGGCCGCCTTCATCGCCGCGATGCCCAAGGCGGAATACCACGTCCATCTCGAAGGCACGCTGGAAGCGGAGATGAAGTTCGCGCTGGCGCAGCGCAACGGCTTGAAGCTGCCCTATGCCGATGTCGCGGCGATGAAGCGCAGCTATGTCTATCACGACCTGCCGAGCTTCCTGGCGATCTACTATGACGGCATGAACGTCCTGCTGAAGGAGCAGGATTTCTACGACCTCGCTTACGCCTATCTGGCCAAGGCCCATTCGCAGAACGTGCTCTATGCCGAGATGTTCTTCGATCCCCAGCAGCATATCGACCGGGGCATCCCCGTAGAGGCCGTGATCGGCGGGATCACTCGGGCGCGGGCCGATGCGCAGGCGAAGCTCGGCATCGAATCCCAGCTCATCCTCTGTTTCATGCGCGACCTGACGGCGGACAATGCGATGAAGGCGCTCGATGCGGCGCTGCCTTACCGGGACAGTCTGGTCGGCGTCGGCCTCGATTCCGACGAGAAGGACAATCCGCCGGGCAAGTTCGCCGCCCATTTCGCCAAGGCACGCGCGGCGGGGCTCCATGTCACGACCCATTGCGACGTCAACCAGAAGGACACGCTGGACCACATCCGCGAGGCGCTGGTCGATCTCGCGGTCGACCGGATCGATCATGGCGGCAACATCCTGCAATCGCCCGAACTCATGGCCATCGCCAGGAAGCGGGACGTGACCTTCACGGTCTGCCCGACCTTCTCGGGCCAGATCATGGTGGCGGGCAAGCCGGTGGACGTGGTGCGCGGAATGCTGGACCAGGGCCTGAAAGTCACCATTAACTCTGACGATCCGGCCTACATGGGCAGCGAATACGTGAACGAAGTGCTGGTGAAGGCACAGGCGCGCGGCAACCTGACCAAAGCGGAACTCGTTCGGATAGAACGCAATGCCTTCGACACCGCGTGGATCGCGCCGGAGCGCCGCGCGCGGTTCCAGGCACGGCTCGGCGATTTCGCGCGGGAATGGGGCGCTGCCTGACGCGGTTGTGGCAATGCCGGGCACATCGCTGTAGGTGGCGCGCGAAAGCTCAGACAGTTCAGGTAGAGGCATGGCCCGCAAATATTCGAAACACGGCCCTTACGACGACGTGCAGGACGAGGAAGAGGAAGCGCCGCCGCCGGTGCCATGCTGGCTCTGTGGCCGCCCCACCGGCAAGACCATCGTCTGGCACCACCCGGTTCCCAAGAGCCGTGGCGGGCGCGATGTCGTGCCGATGCACTCGATTTGCCAGCAGACGCTGATCGCCAACTTCACCAATTCCGAGCTTCAGCGCCACGGGATGGACGTGCAGGGGCTGCTGGACAATCCCAGCGTGCGCAAGTTCGTGGACTGGGTGGCGAACAAGGACCCGGACTTCACCGCGACCATCACCAAGAAGCGCCGCTGACCCGGTAGCCGATCCTGCAAACATGGCTTGATCTCGCCGCCGTCAGGGTGCCAGATGAAGCCATGCAGGAACACACTCGCGCGATGATCGCCGCCGCCGCCTTTGCCTTCCTTACCGGAAAGAAGGTGGGGGGCCTTTACGATCACTCGGCCGGACGCGATCGGCGGATCGCCGCCGAATCCCGCGGCGACCAGTTGCAGGGGTTCGACGGCGATCGCGGCGCGAAGTTCGGCGGCACCCTTCCTGAAATCCGCGATGCCGCAGATGGCGCTTTCATCTCGTTCGAGGTCGAAGGCGCGAAAGTGCGCGGGTTCGACCGGGGATCCTCGCAGTTCTACGAGGCGCAAGTGGCCGACGGGCTGGTGCAGGTCTACGACCATGGATCGGCCGCCTGGTTCGCCTATGACGTGCAGGACGCGGATGCCGCGCAAAGCTATCACCGCGGCGCGGAGGCCTGACGCCACCTGTGCGCCGGGCGCAAAGCTGAAACGCCCCGCAGCCTCCTAATCGACCGTAGCCGCCGCGCCTATCTTTCCGCCGAACGCAATTATCAGGAAGGATTTCCCATGGACCTCAAGATCGCCGGCAAGACCGCTCTCGTCACCGGATCGACCGCCGGCATCGGCCTTGCCATTGCCGCCCGGCTGGCGGACGAAGGGGCCGAAGTCGTGGTTACCGGCCGCAACCAGGCCAAGCTCGATGCGGCTGCCGAGGTTGTCGGCCGCCTTGGCAAGGTGCGCCCGGTGCTCGCCGATCCCGCCACTGCCGAAGGTGCGCAGGCGCTGATCGCGGCGGTTCCCGAGGTGGACATCCTGGTCAACAACCTCGGCATCTACGAGGCGCGGCCCTTCGTCGAGATCACCGACGCGGAATGGCTGAACTTCTTCGAGGTCAATGTCCTCAGCGGCATCCGTCTTTCGCGCCACTATTTCCCGGGAATGCTGGAGCGTGACTGGGGGCGCGTGATCTTCATCTCCAGCGAAAGCGGGCTGATGACGCCGGGCGAGATGGTTCACTACGGCATGACCAAGACCGCGCAGCTTGCCGTCGCGCGCGGCATGGCCGACGCCACGCGCGGTACGAAGGTCACCGTCAACAGCGTGCTGCCGGGGCCGACGCGCTCGGAAGGCATCGTCGAGTTCATCCGCTCGGTGGTGGAGAACAAGGACGCCTCCGAAGCCGAGCGCGAGGAGGAGTTCTTCTCCCGGCTGCGTCCGCTCTCGCTGATCCGCCGTCTGATCGAGGCGGACGAAGTGGCGGCGATGACTGCATTCCTCGCCAGCCCGCTCGCCGCCGTGACCAACGGCGCGGCGATCCGGGCAGAGGGCGGGATCCTGCCGACTATCGCCTGAGCCATCAAGGCCGGTGCAGGGCGCGGTTCAAGCCGCGTCCCTGCACTTGCAGGCTATGGGGGCCGGCCATGGGGGGCAACCTCGGGGGCCCACCACGGGAATCTTCCAGCCGCGTCTCGGTATTTGTCCCGATGGGGCTCCCGGACTGCACGGTGCATGATCCAGCCTTACGAGTGTTGTCGCTTCGGCAGCATGACGGGAGCTGTATCATGCAGGATCAATCGTGGAAAATCTTCACCGGCGCCACTTTCCTGCTGCTGGTCTTTGCGGTGATCCCCAAGGCGTGGAGCCAGGACCCGGCGCCGCCTGCGGTGTCGTCCGGGGCCGATGCCCGCGACAAGGTCGTGGAGGTCTGCATGGCCGAAGCCAAGGCGCGCGGGGAAAAGCAGGGCGCGGTGGACGTCGCCATCCGCAAGGTCGAGGACACCGACAAGAAGAGCGACGGCCGCGCCTCGCTCCGGGCCGAGGTCGATGTGACGACCCGCGAGAAGGACGGCAAGATCAAGACCACGCAGAAGACCATCAAGTGCGATACCCGCGACGGCGTCATTACGGGGTTCAAGTATTAGCCGTCCTTGCGGATGTCTTCCGGGATAGACGCAGACCAATCGCGACAGCCTCGGCATGATGGGCTTTCCCACTGTCAGCGGCGGCTTTCCATCAGCGGCTGGATGCGGGTGCCGAAGGCTTCCACGCCTTCGATGAAGTCGTCGAAAGTGAGGAGGACGCCGCCGGTGTTGGGCACTTGCGCCATTTCGTCCAGCATCCGCGCCACGCTTTCGTAGCTGCCGACCAGCGTGCCCATGTTGATGTTCACCGCGCCTTCGGGTGCCGCGAGCTGGCGGACGTTGGTGTCGGTGTTCACGGTGTCCTTCGCGCCCTGATCCGCCAGCCAGGCGATGGCTTCAAGGTCGACGCCGTCGTTGTAGCTCTTCCACTTGGCCATGGCCTCTTCGTCGGTTTCGGCGGCGATCACCATGACGAGGACGAAGACCGAGACTGCGCGTCCGCTCTCTGCCGTGAATTTCGCGAGGCGTTCGTTGTTGAAGACGAAGGCGGTAGGCGTGTTCACCCCCTTGCCGAGGCAGAAGGCATAGTCCGCCCACTTCGCCGAGAAGGCCAGCCCCGCATCGGACGAGCCCGCGCAGATGATCTTCATCTCCGCCTCAGGCTGGGGGCGGACGAGGCAATCTTCCATCTGGTAGTACTTGCCCTTGAAGTCGGAGCGGCCGGTTTCCCAGAGTTCGCGCAGGACCTGCGCATATTCGCCCAGCACTTCGTAGCGGTTGCGGAAGTGCTCCTCGCCCGGCCAGAGCCCCATCTGGGTATATTCCGGGGGCTGCCAGCCGGTGATGAGGTTGAGCCCGAAGCGGCCGTGGCTGATGCTGTCGATCGTGTTGCACATGCGCGCGGCGAAGGCCGGCGGGATGATGAGCGTGGGGCAGGTGGCGAAGATCCTGATCTTCTCGGTCACGGCGGCGAGCCCGGCCATCAGGGTGAAGCTTTCCAGGCCATATTCCCAGAACTCGGTCTTGCCGCCGAAGCCGCGCAGCTTGATCATCGAGAGCAGGAAATCCAGCCCGTGCTTCTCGGCGCTTTGCGCAATCTGCTTGTTGAGATCGAAGCTGGGTTTGTATTGCGGCGCGTTCTCGCTGATCAGCCAGCCGTTGTTGTTGATGGGAACGAAAACGCCGACCTGCATGATTAGCTGCTCCTGAGAAAATCGAGGACGAGGCGATTGAAGTTTACGGGATCGGTGACGTTGCAGGCGTGGCCGCCCCATTCGAACAGGGCGACTTCGGCGCTCTCCACCGGCGCGGCGAGATCCAGCGCGGTGGCATGGGGCACCAGGAAATCGTCACGGGCGGCAATGACCAGCAGGTTTTCCAGCGCGGCAAGACCGGCGGGATCGGGGGCATAGGCCTGCACGGCGGCGATGCGCTTGGCCGTGGTCGCCACGCCGGGAAATGCGGCAAGGTGATGCGCGAGTTCCGCCTTCAGCGCATCGTCATGCGCGGCGATCCAGTCCGGCGGGAAGAGGAACAGCGGCTGGGCTTCGAGAAAGGCCTGCGGCCCGGCGCCGTGCAGCAGGGCGAGGCGGGCGGCGAAGCAGCGGCGGGTATGGGGAGAAAGCGCGCGCCAGCCGTTGATGACGGTCAGCCGCTCGATCCTGCCGGTGCGGATGGCGGTTTCCACGCCGATCGCACCGCCAAGCGCATGGCCGATGAAATGCGCGCGCTCGACCCCGAGAGCGTCCATCAGCAGGATCACGTCGCTCGCCATGTCTGCTACCGAAGTGGTTTCCGGCAGGGTGCGGTCGCTGCGGCCGGTGCCGCGATGGTCGTAGGCGATGACGCGGAAGTGTTCGGCAAGGGCAGGGCGGTTTGGCGCCCAGTAGCCCGCCGAGCCGCCGAGGCCGCTGGACAGGATCAGCGCGGGCGCATCGGCGCTGCCGTGGATTTCGTAATGGAGCCCGGCAACCTCAGCCAAGATGGGCGACCGAGGCGATCTCGACCAGGCAGTCCGGCTTCACCAGTTCGCACTTGATGCAGTAGCGGGCCGGTTTGTCTCCGGGAAAGTACTCGGCATAGACGGCGTTGAAGGCGGCATAGTCTGCCAGGTCCTTGAGGAAGATGTGGTTCATGGCAATGTCGGCCATGGTGCCGCCGGCCGCTTCCACGGTGATCCTGATGACGTCCAGGACATGGCGGGTCTGCGCGGCGGCATCGCCGACGTGCAGCACCGTGCCGCCTTCGCCAAGCGCGAGCACGCCCGAGACGTAGACCGTGTTTCCCGCTTTGGCGCCCGCCGAATAAGGCGCGATGGGCGCGGGGAACTGCGGCGGGTTGATCGGTTCGAATGGCATTACGGCTCCCCCAATGGTGTCTCGCGCGCCGGAAGCTGGCCGACGGCGGTGCGGAAATCGGCGACGCTGCTTACCCAGCCGAAGAATTTCTCGACATTGTAGAGGCTTGCCTCCCGGATGAAGTCCGGCCCAAGGTGATGGACCGCGTCTTCCAGCAGCACCCCGAAATATTCGAGATGGAAACCGTCGCGCAGGGTCGATTCGACGCAGACGTTGGTGGCGATGCCGGTGAACACCAGCGTGCGGATGCCGCGCGCGCGCAGCACAGAATCGAGCTGCGAGTTGAAGAACGCCGAGTAGCGCGGCTTGTGGACGCGCAGGTCCCCCGGTTGCGGGGTCAGCGCCTCGACCAGCTCATAGTCCCAACCGCCGCGGGCCAGGAAACGGCCCGCCAGTTCGGGCCGCTTGCGCATGGTCTTGAGCGCGTTGGACTTGTGCCAGTTGGGGGACTGCGGGGTGCCGGCCTCGGCATAGTCCGCATCCCAGCCGTTCTGGAGGAAGATCACCGGCATCCCGGCATGGCGGGCAATGTCGAGCACTTCGGCAACCCGGCCGATCGTTGCCGCGGCGGGGCCGACATCGAAACCCGCCTCGTCCACATAGCCGCCCTTGCTGGCATAGGCGTTCTGCATGTCGACGACGATGATCGCCGTGCTTTCGGGGTGCAGCCTGATCGGTTCGGGACGTGCCGGCAGGGTCACCGAGGGACCGGTGCCGGCGGGGACGGGATCGACGATCGCTTCGTTCACCCTTCGCACTATTGTGCAGTTGCAACAGGAGATCAAGCGGTTGCGGCCGCGCGGCGCGCCGGTTCCGGTCGGGGGTGTTTCAGTATGCGTTCTGTACCGTTTGTGTCGGTTTGTACTGCTGCTCAAGCACTTCGAGGAAATGGGCGTTCCGGCGCTGGTTTTCCGATCCCAGCGCCTCGATATCGAGGGTATGGAACAGTTCCACGCCGAAAGCGCGGTCTTCCACCCAGCGCACCTGGCCGACGTGCTCCACGTTTTCCGGCATGCGGATGCAGACGATCTCGTCATGACGAAGCGCGGATTCCTGCGGTTTCATGCCCCGCAGGGCAAGGCACATGCCCCGCTCCGAGACGTTGCGCACGATCACCGGCTGCTCGGCGGCAGTCTGCTGTGCGGGGGACTGGCGCAGAAGGCTGGCGCCGATCAGCGTCCGCATCCGCGGCGCGCGGGGCCTCAGCCGCCGGACGGGAAGGAATGCCGCATCGAGGAGTTCCGCCTCCGTCATCCCCAGGATGGCGGCGTAAACCGCCGTTTCCATAGAACTCGCCATGAACACCTCCTGCTGGGACAGATTGGGACAAGATCGGGGGTTGGGACCGTCACCAGATACGTCGGGGCTCTGCATCGCCATGGTCCCGGTCCCGCCGCCATGGTGCTGTCCGGGACCTTCCGCCGGCGTTAAGCTGCCGCATCGGAATTCTCCGCAGCAATCGATTGGAGCCAAGCAATCCCGCTCGTGGTGCGGAAGTCACAGTTTCATTGCATAATTTGCACTTCGCATATCGCCCCCTTGCCGCGCTGCGAAAAATCCTGACATGAAGCCTTGGAATGCTGCGTCAGTACGAACTTGTCGAACGCGTGAAGGAATACGCGCCCCAGGCCGATGAGGCCCTGCTCAACCGTGCCTATGTCTATACGGTGCAGAAACACGGGACGCAGAAACGCGCCAGCGGCGACCCCTATTTCAGCCACCCGGTCGAAGTCGCGGGCCTGATGACCGAGTTGAAACTCGACCAGCAGACGATCATCACCGCGCTGCTCCACGATACGGTGGAGGATACCCTCGCAACGATCGAGGAGATCGAGAAGCTGTTCGGCCCCGACGTCGCCCGGCTGGTGGACGGCGTTACCAAGCTCTCCAAGATCGACGTGATGACCGAGAACGAGCGCGCGGCCGAAAACCTGCGCAAGTTCCTGCTCGCGATGAGCGAGGATCTGCGCGTCCTGCTGGTCAAGCTGGCTGACCGGCTGCACAACATGCGCACCCTTCATTACATCAAGAAGGAGGACAAGCGCCGCCGCATCGCCCGCGAAACCATGGATATCTACGCCCCGCTCGCCGAGCGCGTGGGCATGTACGAATACATGCGCGAAATGCAGATGCTGGCGTTCGAGCAACTCGAACCGGAAGGCTATGCCACGATCACCGGCCGGCTTGAGCAGATTCGCAGCGAGGAGGGCGGCCAGGTTGATTCCATCGCCCTTTCCATCAAGCAGGCGCTGGCCGAAGCGGGAATGAACGTCGAGGTTTCGGGGCGCGAGAAACACCCCTACTCGATCTGGCGCAAGATGGCGGAACGTCACGTCACCTTCGAGCAGATCACTGACATCATGGCGTTCCGCGTCCTCACCGATACGCCGGAGGAATGCTACAAGGCGCTCGGCATTCTCCACCAGACCTGGCAGATGATCCCGGGCCGCTTCAAGGACTACATCTCCACTCCCAAGTCCAACGGCTACCAGTCGCTCCACACGGCGCTGATCTTCGAGCGCTCGATGCGCATGGAAGTGCAGATCCGCACGCGCGAGATGCATCGGACGAACGAGTTCGGCCTCGCTGCGCACTGGGCCTACAAGCAGGGCGGGGCGCGACCCGACGGGCAGGTCGGCTGGCTGCGCGACCTGATCGAGATCGTCGACGCCAGCCACGACGCCGAGGAACTGCTCGAGAACACCAAGATGGCGATCTATCAGGATCGCATCTTCGCATTCACACCCAAGGGTGCGCTGTTCCAGCTTCCCAAGGGTTCTACGGCGGTGGATTTCGCCTATGCCGTCCATACCAATCTCGGCAATGCGGCGGTCGGCGTGAAGATCAACGGCCGCCACATGCCGCTGCGTACGCAGCTTGCCAACGGCGATGTGGTGGAAATCATCAAGAGCCCGAATTCCGAGCCGCAGCTTTCGTGGCTGGGCTTCGTCGTCACTGGCAAGGCGCGCGCCTCCATTCGCCGCGCCGTTCGCGCGAAGGAACGGCAGGAAGTGGCGGAGATCGGCGCCAAGCTGCTCGACGAGATCATGGGCCGCCTGCCTGGCCGCATCGGCAAGAAGGCGATCGACGGCGCCATCCAGCGTCTCGACATGCGCGACGACGAGGACCTAATGTTTGCCGTTGGCTCGGCGCGTCTTACCGACCGTCAGGTGATGGAAGCGCTGGTGCCGGGCAGCACCGCCGAATTACCCGATGACAGCGATTGGGCGCATACCGAACGCGCAATCTCCATACGCGGCCTGACGCCGGGGATGGGTTTCGAACTGGCCGATTGCTGCCACCCGGTCCCCGGGGACCGCATCGTCGGCCTGCGGCGGCCGGATCACAAGGTGGAGGTCCATGCGATCGACTGTATGACGCTCGCCAGCGGTACCGATTTCGACTGGCTCGACTTGTCCTGGGGCGAGCGCACGACCGGCGCGGTGGGGCGCCTTAGTCTGGTGCTCTACAATCGGCCGGGCACGCTTGCCGAGGTCACGCAGATTCTCGCGACCAACCGCGCCAATGTGACCAACCTCCAGATGGTTCATCGCGACGAGCCTTTCGGTACGTACGAAGTCGATCTGGAGGTGAGCGACCTTGCGCATCTCACGCGGATCGTCGGAGCTCTGCGGGCGAGCGAGGCCGTTGCCGAGGCCGAGCGCATCTGACGGCGCGGTTCAGGGGTCAGTATTCCAGGCTGACCCCGACCTCGTCGCCTTCCGCCAGTCCTTCGGCGCGCCGCACGCTGGCCTTTACCGGGAGCAGCCAGCCACCGTCGGACTTGCTGGGAAATACCGAAGTGGCAAAACAGGTGTCGCCGATTCGTGCCTGGACCTTGAGCGAGCCGAAGCCGCGCGCCGTTCCTTCCAGCTTGCGCATCACGGCCGTGCCGGAGAGCGCCTCTCCTGCCTCGCCGTCGATAGTGACGAAGTGCCAGGTCCCATTGCCGGATCCCTCCGTCCAGCGCCAAAGTCGCCCGGTGTGGGAGAGCTGCTCGAGCAGCGTCACGGCCTGACCTCGCGGATCGGCACGGGAACGTTGCACACGTCCACGCCTCCGGCGGGCTGAATGTAGAAGTCGTCCTTCCGGTTTGCGCGCTTCTCGAGATAGGCTGCGAAACTGCGGCTGTCGGTGGAGAGGTATTCGTAGGTGGGCAATCCGGGCACCTCGCTGCCCATGCGGACGGAGCGAATCGCCACGCGCTCGGCAGCTGTCTTGTAGAAGCCGATCTCGCCGGTGCCGCGCGGCAGGGCGGAAAGGTTTTCCATTCCCGAGATCACCCGTCCTACGACGGCGATATTCCGGTCCAGTTGGCGCGGAGCCTGCCCGATCACGGCGTAGAGTTCTGCGCCGGTGCCGGTATCGGGCGAATTGTTCCGGCCCACGCCGACCCCGCCATAGCAATGGAGAGGCCAGGCCGCCGTGCCGCTCGCTCCAGGCCCCACACCCACGCCCACGGGCCAGCCATCGACGAACATCGTGCTGGCAGCGTAGGAATCCTTGCTCGAAATGCCGGCGCCTGCCTTGCCGATCGACGCTACGTATTCGTCCTCAGGCACGGCCGTGAGCCCTTTCGGCAGCGGCTTGGCCTTCGCCGGATTCTCGCCTTCCGGGTCGCCCCACTGCACCACATAATTGTCCTGAACGCGAACCACCGCGATCCCGTCGTACCAGCGTGCGGCAACGAGCTTGCGGATGTTGCCGGTCCAGCCTTGCGAGAACGGGGCCGGCATCAACTGGATCACCACGCGCCGGCCTTTCCCCGAACCGTCGGGCGCGAGGTCCATGACCAGGAGATTCGATGGTGCGATCCGCACCCAGTCCTTTGCCGGTGCCGCTGCGACGACATCGTTCGGAGTGCGCGCAGAAGGCCCTTCGTCCGCGAGCAAAGGGGTGGCAAGAAAGGTGCAAATCGCGAGCGCGGAAAAGAATTTGTGCATCAAGTGCGTGTGGCACGACCAGACGGCTTGCGAAACCCTTCGTCGCAGGCTAGGGCGCCCGCCTTACCAGTGCAATGCGGAGCGGTGGCCGAGTGGTCGAAGGCGCTCGCCTGGAAAGTGAGTATACGCCAAAAGCGTATCGAGGGTTCGAATCCCTCCCGCTCCGCCATTTCCCTCGAACAAATGTATTCCAGCCCGCAAGGGCCTGATCGCTGTGCTCGGGGCTCGGTGATTTCCGAGGTGCGCTTTGCGTGTGGCCTGGGTGATGCGATGAAGGGCGCTGCTGCTTCCGCCTGGAATTACTCGTTCAGAGTTTTCCGGTGGAATTTGCATTTTACCCACCCGGCATTTTTTCCGCGCTGCTTGGGATTTCCGAAGACCATGAAGAGGGCGCTACCCCCGGACGGGAGCGCTAAATAAATCCGAGGTGGGCTTCGGGGATATGCCGCGCAAAACTGGCGGAAACAGCCACTTTATCCGGCGCCATTAGGCGCCTTTGGAAAGGCTGTAGATGGAGGCCCGAGCCGGAATCGAACCGGCGTGCAAGGATTTGCAGTCCTCTGCGTCACCACTCCGCCATCGGGCCATCCGTGTGGAGAGAGGCGCCCCTAACAACGGATCGTGCGATGTGCAACGCAGATTCTCCATCAAGGTGAAATTAGTCGACAGGTTCGAACGTGAGGCTCCCGTTTATCGTGTCGGCGTGAGTCAGGCGGATGCGAACCAGATCGCCGGGGAAGGCCCCCGGTACACGGGCGCTGGCCATAACGGGGAGGTCCTGGAGTTGGAGTTGGACCTTCTCTTCACGAACGTCCGTCACTCTTGCGGTGAAGCAGGTGCCTTCCATATGCGCGAGCATGGTCGCCTCGGCGAGGTCGACTACGGCTTTTTCGATTCGGGAATCGCGTGAGGCGGCGCGGGCCATGATCCGGGGAAGGGTAGTGAAAGCTTCCGCCACTTCCCGAGGCACCGTCCGGCCTTGCGTGAGAGCGAGGACGGTGCGTAGGACGTAGCGGTCGGCGAGGCGCCGCAGCGGGGCTGTCGCGTGCGCATAGGGGGCAGCTATGGCGGCGTGCCATGGCAGTTCCTCGGGAACGAAAGGACGGTAACTGGCGCCTTGGCCGGAACGGCGGATCGCCAGCATGAACGCAGCCTCTGCGGGCCGCGAAGGGTTCAGGCGGCGTTGGAACTGGGCGAGGGGCATGGCGCCGGGCCAGTCCAAGTGAAGTGCCAGTGCCGTTGTGCGCAGCTTTTCCTCGCCCTTGGTGTCCGGCATGGCCATGATGCGGAAGAGGCCGGTCTTCGCATCCAGCATCGTTTGGGCGACCGCGAGATTGGCGGCAAGTGACAGCGCGGCGTTACGGCGCTCCGAGGGTAACTGGGGCCGAAATGCCAGGGTGAAGGCGCCCGATCCGTCAACTTCGACGACCTGCTCCGGCGGGTCCACCCTTTCGGCGCCGCGCCTGTCCTCGGCGCGATCGATCCGTCTGGCGATGTCGAGGAAACCGTCCGGCAGTTCGTCGTCGCGGACGGTTTCATAGGCCAGCTTGGCGCGGCTGCGGATCATGGCCCGTTCGGCGCCGTCCAGCTTCGCTTCGCCGGTGGGATCGATCCGCACGGTCAGTATCACGGCAGGGCGGTCTACCTGAGGTAGAAGGCTGGCCGCTCCTTCGCTGAGAATCGGTGGATAGAGGCTGGCCTTTCCATCGGGAAGGTAGGTCGTCGTGCCGCGATTCCAGGCTTCACGGTCGATCGGGTCACCATCGTTCACGAACCAGGCTACATCGGCGATGGCATAATGGAGCAGCCAGTCGGCGCCCGATGCCTCGATTGCGAATGCCTGGTCCAGATCCGTGGAGCTTGCCGGGGCGAGCGTGACGAAAGGGAGAGAAGTCCGGTCCGCATGATCTTGCGGCGTGCGAGCGGCTGCCGCTTGTGCGGCTTCCAGCGTTTCGGGTGGGAATGACTCCGGGACGGAGAACTGGGTCCGAATTCGCTCCAGCCCTGCACGAAGCAGGCAACCGGGATCGCGCAATGTCTTCATGGCGGTATTGGAGCGCAATATCGGGGGTGTGGCAAGCAGAGGCGGGCGCCTTGGGGGCAAGAGGATGCGGAACCAAACCGCCTGAGGGCACTTCCTGAACTGTTCACTCAGGCGCTAGGGTGCAGTCCCGGCATTCCCATTTCTTCACGGAGTTCGACCATGATCCTCGGTGCAGTCCTTGCGGGCGGCAAGTCCAGTCGCTTCGGTAGCGACAAGGCACTGGCCGAATTCGGCGGCCATACATTGATCGCACTTGCCGTAGATGCGCTTTCGGGCTGGTGCGAGCATGTTGTGGTGGTCGGCCGCGAAACCGCGCCGGCGCCCACGCTTCCGGATTGGCCGAGGAGCGGCATGGGGCCGTTGGGCGGCCTGGCCGCAGCGCTCCACCATGCGCGCGACGAAGGCTACGAGGCGGTTTTGAGCTGCGGGGTGGATGCTGCCGTCCTGCCGGACAACCTGCTCGAGCTATTGGGAAGAGGTCCTGCCTGCCTCGCAGGGCAGCCGGTCATCGGCCTATGGCCTGCCGCTACCTTGGAAGTGCTGGAAGCTCTGCTCCATAGCGAGGAGCGTCATTCCATGCGGCGGTTTGCCGAACTGGTCGGTGCGCGGCCGATCGAAACGGCGGTTCCGGTATCGAATATCAACACACCGCAGGATCTTGCGAGGCTGGCTCGAAAGGCCTGACGCATGTCCGGCGTCAGGCCTTTCGGCATCAGTGCGCGACTGCGCGAACCTTCACGGACGTCGGCGCCCCTTCGGTTTGCGCCGACGCTTCGTCGACGGGGCAACCATCTGGAACCCTCAGGCGGTAACCGCCGGAAGGCGAGGTTTCGATAACTCCGGCCAGCCCCACGAAAGCGAGCTTGCGGCGCAGGCGCGACATGTGGACAGCCACGCTGTTGGTTTCGGGCACGAAGCCCATGCGCCACACATCGTAGATGAGTTCCTGCTTGCTGACGAACTGGTCGAGCGAATCGGCCAGGCGCCAGATCAGAGCAAACTCACGTGGATTGAGATTGAGCGGCTTGCCGTCCCCGAATGCTTCGCGAGCGAGCAGGTCAAGGGTCAGTCGGCCGATCCGCCGGCTGCGGGGCAGCCATTGGGTGAACTGCACGAGTCGGTTGGCGCGGGCGCCAAGCTCTTCGATGCAGATGCGATCGGTCACCACATCGCCAAAGCCGATTTCGAGCAGTGACGTGCGTTCCCGCGCTTCCTGGACGCCCACGATCAGGACGCATCTGCGAACTTCCTGATGAAGCGACGATAGCAGGCGCATCCACTCGACACTGTCGAGTTCGGCGGCGTCTATCAGCCCGACGCAGTCGGACGATGGTTGCCCGTCTGGATCGAGTATCCAGCCGCAGCGTTGCAGGTCGAGTCTTTCAGGCATTGTCTCAGGCGCCAGCCATCGAAATCTTGGCGCGTGGCATTCGCTCTTTCCCAGATAGGTCATTCCCCCCCCAATCTGATCAGCCCCAGTGGTGTTAAAAGAAGTCTATATACTGGGCTATGTGCCCTAGGGAACAACACCTAAATTCTTACAGGCAGGCCATTGAACGTCTGTCATGGCCTGCCTGTAGTCCAAATCAGCCTGCCGGTGTGTTCACGCCCTTCGAGGCGAGGAAGCGCTTGATGTTGCGCGCGGCCTGACGGAGGCGCTGTTCGTTCTCGACCATGGCGATGCGGACGAAGCCTTCGCCGTCCTCGCCGTAACCGACGCCCGGCGCGACTGCGACCTCGGCCTCGGTGAGAAGCTGCTTCGAGAATTCCAGGCTCCCCATTTCCTTCAGCGCAGGCGGGAGGGGCGCCCAGGCGAACATCGAAGCCTTGGGGCTCGGGATGTCCCAGCCGGCACGGCCAAACGCCTCGACCATCACGTCGCGGCGCTTCTGGTAGAGCGCGCGGTTCTTTTCCACGATGTCCTGCGGGCCATTGAGCGCGGCGCAGGCGGCAGCCTGGATCGGCGTGAATGCGCCATAGTCGAGATAGGACTTCACCCGCTTGAGCGCGGCGATCAGCTTGGCGTTACCCACCGCGAATCCGACGCGCCAGCCTGCCATCGAGAACGTTTTCGACATCGAGGTGAATTCCACCGCGACGTCCTTGGCGCCGGGCACCTCGAGGATCGAGCGGGTCGGGTTGCCGTCGAAATAGAGTTCCGAATAGGCAAGGTCGGACAGGATCCAGACCTTGTTCTCCTTGGCCCAGGCGACCAGGCGTTCGTAGAAGGCGAGGTCCACCGTCTCGGCCGTCGGGTTCGACGGGTAGTTCACGATCAGGATCGAGGGACGCGGCACCGTAAAGGCCATCGCGCGGTCAAGCGATTCCCAGTAGCGTTCGTCCGGCGTGGTCGGCACCGAGCGGATCGTCGCCCCGGCGATGATGAAGCCGAACGTGTGAATCGGGTAGCTGGGGTTGGGCGCCAGCACGACGTCGCCCGGGGCGGTGATCGCCGTGGCGAGGCTGGCGAGGCCTTCCTTCGAACCCATCGTCATTACCACTTCGGTCTCGGGGTCGAGATCGACGTTGAAGCGGCGGCCGTAGTAGTTCGCCTGGGCGCGGCGAATGCCCGGAATGCCCGAGGATGCCGAATAGCCGTGCGCGTCTTCCTTGCGGGCGACTTCGCAGAGCTTGTCGATCACGTGGGCGGGCGGGGGCAGGTCGGGGTTGCCCATGCCGAGGTCGATGATGTCCTTACCCGCCTGGCGTGCCGCATGACGCATCGCGTTGACTTCGGCGATAACGTAGGGTGGCAGGCGCTTGATGCGGTAGAACTCGTCTTCCATGACCTCGGTGAATCCATAAAACACGCGGCGAGAAGTGCCGCGCGGGTTCCTGTAGGGGAATAAGGCCCCGGCGCAAATGGCCGATACGCAATTGTGCGACGTGCAAATGATGTCCCGCGCAACTTTTGTCCGGTTGGCGGCGGGCGGTGCAGTCGATAGGTATCGAAGCGAGGGGATTCGCCCGGGATCGCCCGCTGTAAATGGAGTTCGACCGCATATGGCGACCGACGCCACCGACCTGTTCACCGAGATGTTCCGGGGCCAGGCCCAGCAGGTCACGAGCCTGTTCGGGCAGCTTGTCCCGGCCGAAGGTACGCCCGAGGCCGAGACTGCCGTTCAGTGGGCCGAGATCGCCAGCCGCATGCATTCGATCTGGACCGAGTTCCAGGTGGAGCAACTCGGCAAGGCGAAGGGCACGCCGCATTATGCCGATCCCATGAAGTGGATTGCCACGGCCGAGGCGGTCGTGCGCCAGTTGCCGTTTTCCGATCCGCAGATCCAGCAGCGGCTGTGGGGCGAAGCCGTGGATCTCGTCAACGGGGTGCTTGGTCAGTACGGTCTCGGCCCGCGGGCCGGGTTGAAGCAGGAGAACGGAGAGGCGCAGCCCGAACTGCCTCGCAGCGATCGCCGTTTTGCCGATCCGGAATGGCGCCGCCAGCCGTTCTTCGCGGTGCTTCACCAACTCTATCTGCTGTTCGCGGACGAGGTGACGCGCATGGCCGGGGCGGTCGAGGGGCTGGAGCCGGCGAAGAAGGCGCAGCTCATGTTCGCGGCGCGTGCGGTCGTCGATGCGCTGAGCCCGGCGAACTTCCCTCTGACCAATCCGGTCGCTCTGGAAGCAGCGAGCCGCACCAAGGGTGAGAGCTTGGTGCGCGGCTTCGAGAACATGCTTGACGACATGCGCAAGGGGCAACTCACCCACACGCGGCCCGGTGCCTTCGTGTTGGGGGAGAACATTGCGGTAACGCCGGGCAAGGTGGTGTTCGAGACTCCGCTCTACCAGCTGATCCAGTATACGCCGACAACGGACAAGGTGCTCAAGACCCCGCTGCTGATCTTCCCGCCCTGGATCAACCGGTTCTACATCCTCGACCTCAATGCGAAGAAAAGCTTCGTGCGCTGGGCCGTTGAGCAGGGCGTGACCGTGTTCATGGTTTCGTGGAAGTCGGCGGATGCGGGCATGGCCGGTGTCGTGTGGGACGACTATATCGCCGCGCAGGTCGAAGCGATCGACCATGTGCGCGAAAGGCTCGGCGTACCTTCCGTTCATACCATCGGATACTGCGTCGCCGGAACCACGCTTGCCGCAACCTTGGCCGTGCTGGCGCGCAAGGGCGAGGCCGACAAGGTTGCCAGTGCCACCTTCTTCACCGCACAAGTCGATTTCGAGGAAGCGGGAGACCTGAAGAACTTCGTGGACGACCAGCAGATCGAGACGCTCGGCAAGCTTTCGCCCGAAGGTTATCTCGATGGGCGCTACCTTGCCGCCACGTTCAACATCCTGCGCGGCAACGACCTGATCTGGAGCTACGTCGAGAAGAACTACCTCAAGGGGGAGGAATATCCGGCGTTCGACCTGCTCCACTGGAACGGCGACGTGACGAACCTGCCGGCGGGATGGCACCGGGACTATCTGCGGGACCTCTATCGCGATAACCGGCTGGTGGTCGCCGATTCGATGCAGGCTTGCGGTGTCCCGATCGACCTTCACCGGATCGCTACGCCGGTCTATATTCAGGCGGGAAGCGAAGATCACATCGCGCCCCCGCAGAGCGTGTGGAAGCTCACCCACTACCTGGCTGGCCCCTGGACCTTCCTGCTTGCAGGGTCAGGTCATATTGCCGGCGTGGTCAATCCGCCCAGTTCGAACAAGTACCAGTACTGGGTCAACGATGCGCGGCCGGACACTCTCGGTGCTTTCATCGAAGGGGCTCATGAGCATCCCGGAAGTTGGTGGCCGCACTGGGCCGAATGGCTACGGGAGCTGGATTCGGCTGAGATTCCCGCCCGTGGAAAGCGGCGCCCCGGCGGCCGGGGGGATAAGGTGATCGAGGATGCGCCGGGCCGTTACGTGGCCACGCGCTGATTTTGCCCCATTGCGGAGACGGTCCGGAACTTTCGCAGCCGGACCGGCGGTATCAATAGTGCCAGTCCGGCGCAGGAGTAGTCCCTTCGCCTCAGATTGGCGTGATAGAGCGCTTCGCAATTGCCGCGCGAAAATGGTGGCATCCAAGGATTTGTCCGTATTTTACTGAAACTTCGTTGCCGTTAAGCCGTTGCTTACGGGACGATGCGTCGCCCATCCGCCGTTCGAAAACCCCGCGGGAGCCACAGTTCGCCGCGGATGCTGCATTGCAACATTTACGCTGCAGCGCAGCATAAGGGCATTGACTTCGCTCCTGCGAAATCATATTGTGCATTGCAACAAAGATATTTCCGAATCGCAATCTTTCAGCTTCGGGGCCCCATGGCGGAAAATTATCCGCCGCCTCATGATTGATCGCGATCCGCCCGAGACCCGTTTGCCAGCAGGAACGCAGGAACAGTCATATGGCCGGCCAGGAAGAGACGAAGGATGAGGTGCTTGCTGAAAAGGCCTATGAGGCTGCCGCTGCAAAAGCGCCGGTAGAGGTGCCCAAGCCAGTGCCTCCTGCTCCGAAGACGGAATCGGCAAAGCCCATCTCCGACATCGCGGAAGCGGCCGTTGAGCCGAAATCGGTTGTTGCCGCTCCTGCTCCCAAGGCCGAGCCGGCTCCAGCTGTTTCCAAGGCCAGCCCGCCTGCTGCTCCGAAAACTGCCAAGGCGAAGGTTGTAAAGGCAAAGCCTGCGAAGGCGCCGAAACCGGCCGTGAAGGTCCTGGCTGCGGCGAAGCCGGCAAAGGCGCCCGTGGCCAAGGTCAAGGCTGCGCCTGCGGCAAAGATCGCTGCGGTGGCCAAGCCCGCCGCGCCGAAGAAAGTTGTTCCGGCCAAGCCCGTAGCGGCAAAGCCGGTCATCAAGGTCGCCAAGGCGAAGCCGGTCCTCGTGGCCGCCACGAAGCCTTTGGCGCCAAAAGCCAACGCGGCAAAAAAGACCGCTGAGACCAAGACAGTCAAGTTCGCAGGACTTTTCACACCATTCATGCTCGAGGAAAAAACGATGGACATGAGCGCTAACTTCGCCGGCTTCCAGGATGCCATTACCGAAGCTCAGACCAAGGCGAAGGCCGCATTCGAAAAGAGCGCTGTCGCGTTCGGCGAAGTGGGCGATTTCACCAAGGGCAATGTCGAAGCCGTGCTGGAATCGGGCAAGATCTTCGCTGAAGGCCTCCAGGGCTTCGGTTCCGAGTTCGTCGCTGAAGGTCGCAGTGCTTTCGAGACGCTGACCGGCGACATCAAGGAACTTGCTGCTGCCAAGTCTCCCAACGACTTCTTCAAGCTCCAGGGTGATCTGGCCCGCAAGAACTTCGACAGCGCCGTTGCCTACGGTTCGAAGAACAGCGAAGCCGTTCTCAAGCTGATGAGCGACGTGTTCGCGCCGCTTTCGGGCCGCGTTAGCCTCGCAGTGGAAAAGGCCCGCCAGACGGCTGCCTAAGCCGCTTCGGGTTATTTCGCAGCCATCATTTGACGGTCGGACGAGGCAACTCGTCCGACCGTTCTGCCGTCAATCGACGCAATCTTGGCGGGACATCTTGTTTCCCGGCGCTCCGATACGATATTCTGCCATCATGCTTTCCCCTGTCGTCGATTCCCAGCTGCCCCTTTCCGTGCCTGCGCACATCATGCGCGCGCGCGCCGAACGTGTGCTTTCCGCACCGGTGGGAGCGGGAGACGATCAGGATCCCGATCGGGGGGGCGGTGACGACGATCAGCTCGGCGTCGCGACCAAGACGCGGGCCAAGCCGAAAAAGCC
This sequence comes from Novosphingobium sp. TK71, assembly GCF_055361505.1. Classification (NCBI taxonomy): domain Bacteria; kingdom Pseudomonadati; phylum Pseudomonadota; class Alphaproteobacteria; order Sphingomonadales; family Sphingomonadaceae; genus Novosphingobium; species Novosphingobium sp. TK71. Next base: position 2,170,131 of record NZ_CM143962.1, on the reverse strand, counting down.
GAGCCAGTTCAAAGTGCTGATGCTCAATGACGATTACACCCCGATGGAATTCGTGGTGCTGGTCCTCAAGCGTTTCTTTCACATGGATCTGGAGCAGGCGACGCGGGTCATGCTTCATGTCCATCAGAAGGGCGTCGGCGTCTGCGGGATTTTTCCTTACGAGATCGCCGAAACCAAGGTGAACCAGGTGATGGATTTCGCCAGGCAGAACCAGCATCCTCTCCAGTGCACGCTGGAAAAGGCCTGAACGGCTGATTCGCCTGATCCGGTCAGGGCGTGGTGGCCTTGCCGGGCGGGACCTCATACTTTTCGGCCAGAGCGCGGAAGAGAGCGGCGATGATCGCTGCTGCGGATGATTGTGCCGTGGCCTCTGCGGACGGTCCGCCATTCGGTAACGTCACTTCCGCCCAGTCGTGCAACGGGTTGAGCGATTCGATGCGCAAGAGCGCGCCGACAGGCAGCAACGCTATCGCAGCGCCGGCACAGTCGTTCCTGCCCAGAAGCCTCGCTGCTTCCCGTTCCTGAACATTCCAGCTTTCCGGGTTCGCAGGCCGCCGCCAGCGACCCAGGACCAGCATCGCTTCGCGGACGATTATCGGAGTGTCCGATCGTGTTGCGGCTTGCGCTCTGGCGGCAAAGTGCCGAAACCCGTCGGTAAGGCCTGGTATGGCGGCTTCAGGCGGGCTTTGGGGGATGGGAGGCTGGGGGATGGCTTCAGGATTGTCGGACGGCATGGCGGCTTTCGTCGGGGGGCGATGCGAGTGCAGGTGAGGCCGCTCGCGGGGATCGCCCCATTCGGCGGAAGGTTGACGCTGGCAACGTGAAACGGGCTGATTTAACCGTGAAATGGCGCAAGGTCGGGCGCGCCCGGGCGGCGAAGCTTTTGGGGGCTCCGTCCGCCGCATCCGAATGCCCGTTTGTCGCTCGACAACGGCCTGCGCGAATGTTCCCTCCGCTTGCAAAGACAATTCGCTTTGCCCACTCGCGCCAAGCCGTTAAGGGCTGGGAGCACGATTTTCTCACGACGCCCCGGTGAACCTCTCAGCGTGAAATTCTTCAGCGCCATCGATCGCTATATCTTCCGCCTCGTGCTGATGCCGATGCTCGGCATTTTTCTGCTCGCGGCATCCTTGCTCGTGCTCGACAAGATGCTGCGGCTGTTCGACTTCGTGGCGACCGAAGGCGGGCCGATCGGCGTCGTTTTCAAGATGCTGGCAAACCTGCTGCCGGAATATGCGAGCCTTGCAATTCCGCTGGGGCTCATGCTCGGTATCCTGCTCGCATTCCGCAAGCTCGCCACGTCGAGCGAACTCGACGTCATGCGTGCCGTGGGCCTCAGCTACACCCGCCTTCTGCGCGTGCCCTATATCATCGCTCTGGTTCTGGCAGCGTTGAACTTCGCGATCGTCGGATATCTGCAGCCGCTGGCGCGATATTACTACGAAGAGCTGAACTACGAGCTGAAATCGGGTGCGCTGGGAGCCTCGATCAAGGTCGGTGAATTCACTTCGCTCAAGGACCGGATCGCGCTGCGCATCGACGAAAGCCGTGACAACGGGCGTCGTCTCATCGGTATTTTCGCCCGCGTCGCGAACGAGAAGGGCCAGGTGCTTTCGATTTCTGCGCGGGAGGGGCAATTCCTGGCACTCAAGGGGGCACCTGATACGATCATCCTGCGGCTCGATCAGGGGCAGATCATTCAGGACATGCCCGGCAAGGAGCCGCGCGTCCTGTCGTTCACGCGTCATGACCTGCCGATCGAACTTCCCCAGATCGAGAAATTCCGCCAGCGCGGCGGGCAGGACCGTGAATATCTGCTGCCCGAACTTGCCAAGCTCGGCTGGAATGACAGCCTTCCCAAGGAGGAGCGGGTCTCGAGCCAGGCGAATTTCAACTATCGCATGGTTGAGGTCGTGATGATGCTGCTGCTTCCGCTTCTGGCGGTGGCCTTGGCGATTCCGCCGAAACGCTCTACGTCCGCGCTGGGCCTGTTCGTCTCTATCGTCATGGTCGTCGCCTATCACAAGGTGAACCAGTACGCGGCCGACGTTGCCTCCCTGGGCAAGATCAATCCGATTTTCGGGCTTTGGGGACCGTTCCTCATGCTCTCCGCGCTGATCCTCTGGATGTACTGGCGGGTTGCCTACGTCCCCGGCGGTCAGGCCATCGGTTGGCTGGAGAAGGGCGTCGAGATTGTCGTCAAACGCCTCAAGTCCCTGTTGAAGCGCCGCCAGAGCGGACCGCTCCTGCCTGAACCCGCGGACCCTTCCTGAGATGCAGTTCGAATTCTTTCCCTCGCGCACCCTGACCTGGTATCTCGCGCGGCTGTTCATCACCCGCATCCTGGCGGTGCTGCTGATGCTGGTTCTCGTGCTTCAGGTCCTCGATCTGCTGGGCGAAAGCGGCGACATCCTGGCTTATCCCGGTAACGGCGAAGCCCAGCTGTTCTACTATGTGACCTTGCGGATACCGCAGCTTGTCGCGCGGTTCCTGCCGTACTCGGTGCTGCTGGCGACGATCATCACGCTCGCCACGCTGAACCAGAACAGCGAGGTCATCTCGATGAAGGCGGCGGGCCTTTCGGCGCATCAGGTGCTGGCACCCCTGATTCTCGCCGCGATGGTGATTTCCGTGGGTAGCCTTGCCTTCAACGAGCGCGTGGTCACACGCGCTTCGGCGGCGCTCGATGCCTGGCAGGCCGTGAAGTACGGGCCTGTTCCCAAGGACACCAAGGCGAAGGTGAATCTCTATCTGGCCGACGGGCAGGACTTGCTGATGGCGGCGAGTCTATCCGGGAACGGCAGCCAGATGACGCTCAACGGCGTGACGTTCTATCGCCGCGATTCGAACGACATGGTTGTCGAGCAGCTGCGTGCGGACCGCGCGACATACCAGAACCCGGGCTGGCGTTTCGAGAAACCAACCCGTTTCGAAGTGGCGACGACCACGACGACGAAGCTTGCCTCCGCCACTGTCGCCCCGGGCATTACGCCGGCGAAGATCATGATCACCAATGTCGATGCCGATTCGGAAAACCTGTTCGAACTCTCCGCTTCGATCGAAGCCATGAAGGTCGCCGGACGGCGGACGAGCGAGCTTGAAGCCGCGTGGTGGCACAAGCTTTCCGGGCCGTTCTCCTCGGTGCTGATGCCGCTGCTCGGCGCAGTTGCCGCGTTCGGTCTGGCGCGGTCGGGCCAGCTTCTGATCCGCGCGGTCATCGGCATGGCTCTGGGCTTTGCCTATTTCGTGCTCGACAATGCAGCGCTGGCGATGGGTAACTTCGGCGGCTATCCGCCGTTGATCGCGGCCTGGGCGCCGTTCGTGCTCTTCGCCCTCATCGGTGAGACGGTGCTGATCCGAACCGAGGAATAGCCCGTCTTCTTCCAACATCACCGGATATGAAAAAGGGGCCTCGCGCGGATTGCGCGAGGCCCCTTTTTCTTTCTCGTCCCAACGGACGATCAGCGCGTTCGCATGGTGCTTTGGATCAGGCGTCCGACCAGCGGCATCAGGCCGGGGTAGTTCGCCTTCGCGTAAGTGGAATCGGTTCCCAGTTGCCGGGCAAGGCGGCGATGCGCTTCGGCCAGCGAGTGATACGGCATCGAGGGCAGGAGATGATGCAGCGCATGATAGCGCAGGCCCACCGGCGCCCAAAGTTCGGAGAACTTCGCGGGGGGCGGAACGTTCACCGAATCGAGGTACTGCGCGGTCACTGTCATGGCGTCGCCGTCGTTCTCCCAGAGGTGAGCGACAAGGGTGCGGACCTGGTTGAGGAATGCAGTGAGCGAAACCACGCAGAGCGCGATCAGCAGCGGGCGCCAGCCATATGCGGCGCTTGCGGCAAGCACGGCGATGGCCCAGGCCGAACAGCCAACTTCCTGCCAGAAGACCATGCGAGCGAACTTGCCCTCAGCGGGCCGTCGGCGGAACTGCGGGTTGATGGCGAGCGCGGACGCACGCTCCCACACGAGCTTGCGCAGCGGCGGTATCACGGCGCCCAGCGGCACCAGCACAGCCGAGCGGATCAGCAGCGCCACCGGCAGCAGGATCGCGGTCAGCGCGAAGACCGGCAGGCTCCAGGGCTTCATCAGCGCCAGCGGCAGGTACTCAGGGTCCTCCACCGTGCCATAGCGCGTGCGGGTATGGTGGATGGTGTGCACGTTCTCGTACATCAGAGACGGCGTGAGCAGCGGTATGCCGACCAGCAGGTTCCAGCCGAAGCGGAAGCCGGGCAGGGCATCGCGGTGAATATGGCTCAGCTCGTGAATGAACAGCAGCGCCCGGTAGAGTCCCAGCGCCGCCAGCAGGCCACAGCCGAGCGCCGCCCAGGTGTTGTCCACCAGGATTGCACCGGCCAGCGCACCATAGCCGACCGCGGCCGAGGCCAGCATGTCGGGCCAGTAGATTTCGGGCCGCGCGGCCGAGATGTCGCGGGTCAGTTCGACTGCCGCGCGCAGCATCGCCTTGTCGTCGGGAATCTCCGACGAACGCGGGCGAGCAGCAGCTTCGCGCGGTGCGGTGGGTGACAGGTCGATGGCTTCCTGGGCAATCATACAATCGGGTCCAAAGTTCAGGGCGGGCCCGAAAGATCGGTGCAAGCCCAAAGTCTCGGGGCAAAATTGGCCCCGGTGCGTGTTTTGCAGCGGCACTGCCGTGCGGTCCTGCTTGACAAGGTGACGGGACCGACCGCAGGTCGCGATCCAAGCATTCCCCATATAGCGGAACAAAGGCAGGATCGTGGCCAACGCCGAACTAGTCATCACACCCGTTTCCAGCAAGGCCGACCGCATCGCCTTTGTCGATTACGCTTATCGGCACAATGCGGCAGATCAAAACTGGGTGCCCAACCTGCGCTCGGAAGAGATTTCCAAGTTCACGCCGGGCAAGAACCCCTTTTGGGACCATGCGCGCGGCCAGCTTTTCCTGGCAAAGCGCGGTGGTGCCGTCGTCGGGCGCATTTCGGCGCATATCGATGAACTGGCGCTGAAACAGCCGCCTGAGCAGGGCATGGGGCCGGGAACCGGCAACTGGGGCGCCATCGAGGCGGACGATGAGGCGGTTGCGAGACTGCTTATCGAAACGGCCGAGAACTGGCTGCGCGAGCAGGGCATGACCCGGGTTCTGGCGCCGATGAACCTTTCGGTCTGGGAAGAGCCCGGCCTTCAGGTGCGCGGGTTCGATCATCCGCCGATGGTGATGATGGCGCACCACGATTCGGCCTATCAGCCATGGATCGAGGGTGCGGGCTATGACCGGGTGAAGACCCTGTTCACCTACGATCTGGACGTGACGAAGAATTTCCCCCCGCTGATCCAGCGCATCGTCTCCTCGGGCGAGAAGAACGCCAAGATCCGCATCCGCGAAGTGGATCCCAGTCGATTCGACGAGGAAGCGGCGCTGATCTGCGACATCCTCAACGATGCCTGGTCGGACAACTGGGGCTTCGTGCCCTTCACTGACCGCGAGATCGCCTACACCGGAAAGGCGCTCAAGCCGCTGGTTCATCCCGAACTGATTCGGATCGCCGAATACGAAGGCGAGCCTGTGGCATTCATGATGACCTGGCCCGATCTCAACCAGGCACAGAAGCGGCTGAACGGCACCAAGGGCAAGCCGTCGATCCTCGGGCTCATCAAGTTGCTGCTCTGGCTGCGCAAGCCGAAGCCGGCCGACATGCGCGTGCCGCTGATGGGCGTGCGCAAGAAGCTGCAATCCTCGCGTCTGGCCAGCCAGCTCGCCTTTATGATGATCGAGTACATCCGCCGGTCGGCCACGGCGAAGTTCGGCGCCAGGCGCGGCGAGATCGGCTGGGTTCTCGAAGACAACCAGGGGATGGTCGCCATTGCAGGGGCCATCGACAGTAAGGTGAACCGCGAATACGCGATCTACGAAAAGGCGCTCTGAAACGGGCGGCGCGGTTGCCGGGCCGTGCGCCGGGCAACCGCGCCGGGGCTTATTGCTGCGGCGCAGGCTCGGCGGCGGCGGCTTCCACTTCGGCGGCGGCAGCGGCTGCGGCATTGGCCGTGTCGTCCTCGGGCAGGGCTGCTTCCGTGGCGCTGCTGCGCGGGGATACCGAGCCGGAGCCCGAGTAGGTCGGCGCCGCCAGCGGCGATTGCGAGCGCACGGTATCGTAAGGCAGCATGTCGTCGCTGACGGAGCGGGGCAGGAGCTTCGCGCCGCTGGCGGCCTTTTCGCTTGGCGCGTCCTGCTGATTGCAGCCGCCCAGGGCGGTGCCAGCGGTCAGGGCGAGTGTCAGTGCGGCCTTGGGCAGCATCCGGAAAAGACGGGTCATGCTGGCTGCTCCGGTGGGCATGGGCGGTCTAGCGCGGCGAGGAAGGCGGGCGCGCGGGCGATCAGGGCTTCGTCCCAGGTCGCGAACTCCACCGTGCGTCCAAGGCGCGCAAGGCTGGTGACGCCGAACTCGTCGATCCCGCAAGGAACGATGCCGGTGAAATGCGACAGGTCGGGTCGGATGTTCACCGCGAAGCCGTGCATCGTCACCCATTTGCGGATGCGCACGCCGATCGCGCCGATCTTGGCCTCGCGCCCGTCCACGTCCTGGGTCCAGATGCCGATCCGGCCTTCGCTGCGGAAGCTTTCGACTCCGAAATCCTTCAGCGTTTCGATCACCCAGCCTTCGAGCCCATGGACGAAGCCGCGTGCGTCGCGGGCGCGTTTGCGCAGGTCCAGCAGGACATAGGCCACGCGCTGGCCCGGCCCATGATAGGTATAGCGCCCGCCGCGACCGGCCTCCACGACCTCGAAGCGCGGATCGAGCAGTTCGGTCAGGTCGGCGCTGGTGCCGGCCGTGTAGACGGGAGGGTGTTCGAGCAGCCATACCAGTTCGCGCGCCTCTCCGGCGGCGATCCGGGCGTTGCGCTCGGTCATTTCGTCAAGCGCGGCGCGGTAGGGCACGGGTTCGGCGCTGATCCGCAGTTCGATATCACCGGGAAGCGTGTCGGGAAAAGTCATGCCGCGTTGCGTGGCGTCATTCCCTGCGGTTATCAAGTCACTTTGAGGCGCCGCGCTAACATGGCGCCCTCGAACGGCGTATCAGGAGCATCTATGAGGTTCGACAGCAACAAGGCCTGGAGCCAGGCGTCCCTGGCGGTTTCCGCCAATCGGGAGGTGGTTCTGGCACTGGCGGGCGTCTTCTTCCTGCTGCCGCAACTCGTTTTCGCGATCTTCTTCCCGCAGCCGGAAATGGGCTCGGGGCTGAGCGAGACGCAGGTCGTCGAAGCGGTGAGGGCCTATTGGAACTCGGTGCTGCCGGTGATGATCCCGGTCGCCCTGCTTCAGGCGCTGGGCACGCTTTCGCTGCTCTGCCTGCTCGACACCGATCGCCGCCCGACGGTGGGAGAGGCGATTCGCTCCGGCCTGAAGGGCCTGCTGCCCTACCTGCTGGCGCAGATCGTGGCCGGACTGGCGCTGGCCATGGTCGCCATGGTCGTCGGCGGCGTTCTGGGCGTGGCGGGCGGGAAGGCCGGTGCGGCCATCGGCCTCGGCCTTGCGCTGATTCTCGCCATCGCGATCGGCGTGCGCCTGTCGGTGACGGCGCCGGTCGTCGCCGTCGAAAAGACGCTCAACCCGATCGCGGCGCTGGCTCGATCCTGGGCCCTGACCAAGGGGAACACGGGCAGATTGCTCGGCTTCTACGCCCTGCTGATGCTGGCGATGATGGTGCTGATGATCTTCGCCAATGTCCTGACGCTGCCGATCGCCTTGCTGGCTCCGGCCGAAGTGGCGCGCGTTGCGGGAGCAGTGCTCGAATCGATCCTGGCAACGATCATGGCGCTCTATTTCGTTGCGGTGATCGGGCAGGTGCATCGCCAGCTTGCCGGCCCTTCGCCCGAGCGGATAGCGGGCACGTTCGAATAAGCCGAAAACGAAAAAGGCCGGCGCCATGGCGCCGGCCTTTTTGTGTGAGGAGGCAGGAAGCGCGCCGCAGGGCGCTGCCTCAATCCTCGTCCTTCCAGCCCCAGAACAGGAAGCAGGGGGGGACGTTGATCGGCTCCATGCCGTTGTCGATCCGCGTGAAGTGGCGGGCCATGAATTCGCGCGCCTTGGGCGTGAACTGATAGACCAGGAACGCGCCGCCCTTGCGGATGACGCGGTAGGTTGCCGAAGCGATCGCCGGACCGACACCGTCGGGCAGGGTCGAGAACGGCAGGCCCGACAGCACGTAGTCCGCCTTTTCGTGGCCATGGGCGCGCACGATATCTTCCACGTCGGCGGCCGATCCGAGCACCGCGATGAAGCGGCTGTCCGTGATCGTGCGGCGCAGATAGTCGATGAACAGCGGGTTCGTGTCGATCACGATCAGCTGCCCGTCGCGACCGAGGCGGTCCAGCACCGGGCGGCAGAACGTGCCGACGCCGGGGCCGTATTCGACGAAGAGCTTGCAGTTGGCCCAGTCGACTGGACCCAGCATGCGGTTGATCGTGAAACGCGAGGACGGGACGATCGAGCCGACCATCACGGGATTGCGCAGGAAGCCTTCAATGAACACGCCCCATGGTCCGAGGCTGTGTTTGATCTTCCGCTTGATCCGCTGGGGCAGCGCCTCTCGGGCAAGCTCGGTACTGGTCATGCTGGCGGAAGCTCTCGCTTAGTTGTCGTCCGGCGAAGGGCGATTCGGTGACAGATCGGGGCCGATATTGCAAGCAAGCGTCGGCCCAATGTTACGGGGGAGTTACAGAATCTCGTGGACCTTTTCCTGCGGACGGCACAGCCGCACGCCCTTGTCGGTCTCCACCAAAGGACGCTCGATCAGGACGGGCTCCGCAGCCATGGCGGCCAGAACGGTGCCGTCGTCGGCATCGGGGAGGCCGCGCTCCGCTGCATCGGTGCCGCGCATGCGCAGGCCCTGCTGCGGCGAAATCCCGGCGTCCCTGTAGAGCTGGCCAAGCTTTTCCGCCGAGGGCGGGTTCTTCAGATACTCGATCACTTCCACTTCGGCGCCGGGCGTTTCCTGAAGGATCGCCAGCGTCTTGCGCGAGGTGCCGCAATTGGGGTTGTGCCAGATGGTCGCCTTCACGGGCGTGTCTCCTGTTGTCCTTGGGAAGTCGTTTGCAGCGGCGCCATGGCCGGGACCGCGCGTGCGGCATCCTGCGGCGAGATGCCGGGCGCGGGCGCGGCGCTCAGCGTTTCCTCGCGGCGCATGGCCCGGCCGGCGCGCTGAACGGCGGCGATCAGGCGCGGATAGACGCCGCAGCGGCAGAGGTTGGGGATCGCTTCGCGGATTTCGGCATCGCTGGGATCGGCATTGCGGGCGAGCAGCGCCGCACCGCCGATGACGATGCCGGGCGTGCAGAAGCCGCACTGGATCGCCTGTTCGGCGACCATCGCCTGCTGCATCGGGTGCGAGCGATCGGCGGACAAACCTTCGATGGTGGTAACGAAGCGCCCTTCGCATTCGCCCAGCGAGACGAGGCAGGAACGCAGCGCCGCGCCGTCGACCAGGACCGTGCAGGCGCCGCAATCTCCCACGCCGCAGCCGTACTTGGTGCCGGTGAGGTTCGCGCCGTCACGCAGGCCCCAAAGCAGGGGCGTCTGCGGGTCCATGGCGATTTCGACCGGGTGATCGTTGACGGTCAGGCGCGGCATCGGCCCTCCTTATGCGCGCACGCGGCAATGCGCCAGTGCGGCATGTGCGGCGGAACGGTGCTCATGCACGGCCTGTCGCCAGTGCCCGCGCCCAATCGCCGCGCCCGGCCGCCAGCGCATCCTCCGCTGCCGACTGCCAGTCGTAGGCCACGGCAACCAGCTCGGCGCGCCATTCCCCCTCCGCGCGCTCGATCACGGCATAGCGCGCATGGGGCGATCCGCTTTCCATCACGTGCGGATAGGGGTGGTCATCGTCGTAGGCGGGCAGGCCCACGGAGCCGGGATTGACGACCTGACGTCCGTCGGCAAGGCGGACGCTGCGCGGCAGGTGCGTGTGCCCGCAAAGGATCATGGCGGCATCGAGGCCGGCAACGCGGGCTTCCACTTCCGCCATCGTGGCCTGACGGCAGCCGCCCGGCTCCACGGTTTCCAGCAGATATTGCAGGTCGCTGCCGGGCGATCCGTGGCAGGCGTAGAGGTCTTCCTCCAGCCAGAGCGTATCCGGCAGCGCAGCCAGCCATGCACGGTGGTGGTCTTCCAGCCTTGCATCGGCGTGCGCGTCCGACAGGCCCATGCGTTCGCGCGGCAGTTCGAGCAATTGCCGTTCGTGATTGCCGCGAATCGTCTCGAGGCCGAGCGCCATCAGGCGTTCGGCGGTCCGGGCGGGCTGGAGCGGGCCGCTCAGGATGTCGCCCAGATTGACGATGCGCGTGATGCCGCGTGCCGTCACGTCCTCCAGCACGGCATCGAGCGCGCGCAGGTTGCCGTGGATGTCCGAGAGGACCGCCAGGCGCATCAGCGCAGGGCTACCCGCACGCCTGCCCAGAATGTGCGCGGCGTGCCAAGGTCGATGGAGCCGTCCTGATTGCGGGTCACGATGTCCTCGTCGGTCAGGTTTTCGGCGCGCAGCACCAGCGAGACCGGGCCTGTGACAGGTACTTGCACATAACCGTCAAGCGTGGTCGCGGCGGGGAGGACGTAGCTCTGGAGGTCGTCCTCGTATTGCGCGCCGACATGACGCAGCGTGGCCGCGAAGCGCCAGCCATCGGCCGGCAGCCAGGCCAGCGTCGCGCTGGCGGCGAACCTGGGGACTTGCGCCGGGCGTTTTCCGTCAAGGTCGGGATCCTGCGCCCTGACCTTGGCGTCGGTCCATGCCAGCGAACCGTCGAACCTGACCTTGCCGAGATCGAGTGCGGCCGCCGCTTCCAGTCCGCGTGCATGGACGGAATCGACATTTTGCCGCTCGCGCTGGTTGGTGGCCACGGTGACGTTGGCGATGGCATCCTTCACCTTGTTGTCGAAGGCCGTGAGCGAAAGCGTCAGCGCTTCGAACGGATGGATGTCCACGCCCGCCTCGTAACCGCGCAGGCGTTCGGGCTTGAGGTCGGGGTTGGCCTGGGTCGTTACCGGGAAGACCACGAAGGGGCGGTAGAGTTCGTTGAGCGTGGGCAGGCGCATGCCGGTATAGGCCGCGGCGCGCAGGCTGACGGCCTTGCCCGCGTTCCAGACGAGCCCGCCCCGCGCATTGCCCATCCAGCCGGAGCGATCGGCATAGGCGCTGTCCTGCGTCACCGCGCCTGCGGGGCTGACCGAACGGTAGAAGCCGTTCCGGATCGTCCAGCGGTCCGCCCGTCCCCCGGCGGTGATGACGAGGTCGCCCAGCGTCCAGTCATCCTCGATGTAGAACCCGAGGTCGGACTGGTTGCCGCCCGCACGGCGCACGGCCGTGAAGGCGCCGGTTGCGTTGTACGGCAGTTCGAGCAGGTGGCCTTCGGTCAGCCTCAGGTCGGTGCCGATGCGCAGGACATGATCCTTGCCCACCGGCGGGCGCAGTTCGGCCTTGCCGCCTATCGCCGTGGTCGGCGTGCGGCGCTGGTCGAGCGTTTTCCTGAAGGTGCTGGAACTGATGACGACGTTCGAGAAATCCTGCGCCTGGACGTAGCCCAGCACATCGAACTGCCAGTCTCCCCGGCCGACCAGACGGAGCGAGGCCTGCTGCCCGTCGGAGGTGGAATCGGCGCCCTTGAAGCGCAGGCTGCGGGTATCGCCATAGGCGAGGGCGGATGCCTGAAGTTCCACGTCCGCGTTCAGCGGCGCCACGGCCCGCAGCGATGCCGACCAGCTGTCATAGGCGGCGCGCGACGATGCGGGCACGCGCTGGCTGGCGGGGGTCGTCCAGAAACCTTCGCCCCGGTCCCACTGCACGCTGGCCACGAGGTAGCCCGCGCCAAGTTTCGGTGCGGCACTGGCCGAAGTCTGTGTCTCGCCCCGGTCGTTGACGAGCGCGATGCCCTGAAGCGCGCCGATCTGGTCCGGCCCGGCGCTGGTCATCTCGATGGTTCCGGCGACGGCGCCGGCTCCGAACGCTCCGGAACCGCCGCCGCGCGTCACCCGGATCGAGGAAAGCCGTTCGGGGGCGATGGCGCTGAAGGGGATGTAGCCGAAGAACGGGTTCGCCACGGGCACGCCGTCGAGCAATACCAGCGTCCGGCTCGACGCATTGCCGCCGAGCGCGCGCAAGGTTGCGCCTTGCGACGAGGGGTTGGCCGAGCGGCTGTCCGAGCGGCGGAATTGCGCGAAGCCCGCCACCGAGTTGAGTACGTCCTCGATCCGTCCCGAGGCGCTGGCGATCACCGCGTCGCGCTCGATCGTTTCCACGTCGTAGGCAGGTGTCGCCGGGCCGGCTTCCAGGCCGTGGCCGGTGACGATGATCGGCCCGGCAGGCTCCGCGTTTTCATCGGCAAGAGCAGGCGCGGCAAGCAGCAGCAGCGGACAGCCGGCAAGCAGGCCGCCCACGAGCCGGAAGGAGCGTTGATACGTCATCTATCGGTCAGGCCGGTTCGATCGCCAGAACGACGGGCTCCAGCCCTTCCACGCGGCCTTCGAGCCGGTCTCCCGGCGCCACCGGACCGACACCGGCGGGCGTGCCGGTGTAGATGAGGTCGCCGGGCGCGAGGTGATAGAGGCGCGAAAGGTCGGCGATGAGTTCCGGCAGGCTCCAGATCATTTCGGAGAGCGGCGCATCCTGCTTCGTCTCGCCGTTCCGGGCGAGGGTGATGCGTTGTTCACCGGGGGCGCCGAATGCAGCGGCCGGGGTGATCGGAGCAATGACCGCACCGTTTTCGAAGTCCTTGCCGGTGTCCCAGGGGTAGCCCTTGGCCTTGGCGGCGTTCTGAAGGTCGCGCCGGGTCATGTCGAGGCCGCAGGCATAGCCGTAGACGAGCGCCATGGCCTGTTCGGCGGGAACCTCGAAGCCGTGGCCGCCGATGGCGACGACGAGTTCCATCTCGTAGTGGCAGTCCTGCGTTCCCGGCGGATAGGCGATCGCGCTGCCCGAGGCGCAGATGGCGGCGGGCGCCTTGGTGAACCAGATCGGCGCCTCGCGGTCCACCGCGTTGCCCAGTTCGCGCGCATGGGCGGCGTAGTTGCGGCCGACGCAGAACACGCGGCGCACCGGATAACGCGCTTCCTCACCGACGACGGGGACGCTGGGCACTTCGGGCAGTTCGAACAGCAGGCTCACTCGCGATTTCCTCCCTGGTTGCGGCGGAGGCATAGAGCGCGATGGCGTGCGGGGAAAGCGCAACCGGCTTGCCGTCCCCTGTGAAGCGCTTACATTTGCCGGTGTGACAGAGAAACAATACTTATCCGGGCGACTCCTTCTCGCGATGCCGGGCATGTTCGACCCCCGCTTCGATCACACTGTAAGCGTGCTTTGCGTGCACGACGAAAGTGGCGCTCTGGGCATCGGCGTCGGCAGGCTGCGCGAAGGCGTGCGCTTCCATGAAATCCTGGAGGAACTGGGCATCGATCCCGGCGTCGCCCCCGATTGCGAGGTTCACGACGGCGGCCCTGTGGAGCCGGGCCGGGGCTTCGTGCTGCACTCGACCGATTGGGGCGGGAGCGACACCGTGGAAGTGCAGCCGCTTTGCGCGCTTTCGGCCTCGATGGACGTGCTGCGCGCGATCGCCGAAGGCCGTGGACCGAGCCGGTGGCTCATGGCGCTCGGCTATGCGGGGTGGGCGCCCGGTCAGCTCGAAGGCGAGATGCGGCAGCACGGATGGCATGCGGCCGATCCGCATCCGGAGATCCTGTTCGATACGCCGGTCGATTCCCGCTGGACCGCGACCTGGCGGGCGGAAGGGATCGATCCGGCGCTGCTGTCGAGCCAGACCGGCCGCGCCTGATCGCCTGTCTTGCGGCTGTCCCGGATCAGGTCCGGGCGGGCGAAGGGGGCGTGCTTTCCGAGAGGGCGGAGAGATCCTCCGGGCGATCGATGTCGAGATGGATGGCGGGATCGTCGCATTCCACGAAGATTACATCGTCGCGGCCGCGCAGCAGCCGTCCGGCGCCTTCATCTCCGGTCAGCCCGGCAAGCTCCGGCAGAAGCCGCGCGGACAGCAGGACCGGATGGCCTGGACGGCCCTGGCGGCAAGGCATCGCAGCGGCGCCGCTTCCCAGCGCATCGGCAAGACGGGCGGCCTCGCCGTGAGGCAGGCGGGGCATGTCGCCCAGGAACACGAAGACATCGCAGGGTTCGCCGAGAGCCGCGATGCCGGCCTTGATGGAATCGGAAAGGGCATCGCTCTCCACGCGCAGCACCTCTACCGCCGGCGCGCCGTCCCACGTTCCGCAATCGAGGTCGGGGCGGGCGACGATCAGAATGCGCGACACCGGCGCCGCGCGCGCGGCGTGGACCGCGTGAAACAGCAGCGGCTCGCCCTCGAAGGGGGCAGACAGCTTGTCGCCCCCGAAGCGGCGCGACGATCCTGCGGCAAGGATGATCGCCGCCCGGTTCATGCGCGTTCCCGCGCCGGGTTCAGGGCCTGCATGATCTCTGCCATGATCCCCGTCGCGACTTCCCAGGGCGATTTTCCCAGACCGGGTACACCCGGCGAGAGGTGAAGCCGGTCCAGTTCCTCCGGCGTGGCGCCCGCAGCGCGCAAGGCGCCGAGCCTTGTCTCCGCGCGCGATCTGGCGCCGATCATGGCGACGTAACCGGCGCCGCCCCGCAGCGCGGCAAGGCAGCCGCCGAGGTCGTGGTGATCCTCATGCGTGGCGCCGAGGTAGGCTGTCCAGCGATCGACGCCGAGTTCATCGAGCGCAGTGGTGGGATCGGCGCGCAAGTAGCGCGAAACCGGGAAAGGCGGCGGCTGGTGCGGCCCGTCCGGCCGGAGCAGGATCGTCTCGAACTGGGCGAGCGCGCCGAGCTGTGCTGCGGCCAGAGCGCCGGGATCGCCGCCGGAAACGACGAGGCGGCGGGGCGGATCGTAGCGGCGCGAAAGCAGGAAGGGCTCCTCCTCCACGGCCAGCAGGGGGCCGTCGTCCACCGTGACCCATTGCCGCGTGCCGTCGCTGTGCCAGCGGCAGCTCCGACGTTCGGCGGCATGGCGCAGCAATTCGGTGGCCGCCGGACAATCCGGGGCGATGCGCTCGACCATGACGTGGAGCGCGCCGCCGCAGCGCAGGCGGATGTCGATCCACGGGCTTCCGGCGCCGTAATGAAGGTGCCGGGGCTCACCATAGGCCAGGACCTGCGCGGCGTGGCTGGCCACGTCGCCTTCGATGCAGTCTCCCGAAAAGTAGCCGCTCGCGGCAATGTCGCTCCCGCCGCCGGCATGCTCCGGCGCGACGAATAGCATTTGGGCACCGGGGCCGCGCGGGGCGCTGCCGCCGACCCGATAGAGCGTGGCAAGGGCGACGGGATGCCCGGCACCGAAAGCCTCCGCCAGTGGCCGCCGAATGTCGTCGATCCAGCCGAACAGCGGCCAGTCCGCACTGTCGATGCTACCGCTCACGTCATCCTGCCGAGGCGCGTGCCTCTACGCGGTCGCCGACCAGCGGTGCGATCACCAGGCGGTGGAGGATACGGGCCGTGGCTTCCGGGGTCTGGTCCTCTCCATGCGTGAGCCACCAGGCGAGGATGTCGATCGTCGAACCGGTGCCATGAACGACGCCCAGGTCCTGTGGCAACCAGTCCGCCGGATTGGCGACGCCTTCGATGAGGCGGCGGGCTTGCCGGATGAACTCGTCGCGCACGATGCCTGCGGCGCCGCCTGCCAGAAGCGCGGACCACAAGGCCTTGTGCTGGCCGACGTGGCTGCAGAGCGCCAGAGTGGATTCGTAGCTGTTCGAGGCGTGGAGGATCGGGATCGACAGCGCCAGCAGTCCGGCGATTTCCTCGGAGGCGACATCGCCCAGCAGCGCTTCCTTGGTCGGGTAGTGACGGAAGAAGGTGGCATAGCCGGTGCCAGCACGGGCCGAGATTTCGCGGATGGTGATCTGGTCGAAGGCCTTTTCCTCAAGCAGCGAAAGCATGGCCGCGTTGAGCGCCTTGCGCGAGCGTACCTGCCGCGCGTCGGTAGGCGCGTCTTTCCTGAATCCCGCGAGATTTCCGTTCATGATCGATCCGTAACACCCTGCTGCAAGGGTGTCTAACCCGCCTGCGCAGACTTCGACATGGCGGATTTCGGCATGAAGCCATGAATGGGGTTCAATATTCCCCGATGCGATCCGCGAAGAGCAGGCGCCCGCCCGAGAGGTGCCACAGCGCCTCGTTGAAGTCTGCATTGCTCATGGCGAAGCAGCCTTCGCTGCGGCCGAGCTTGCCCCATTTCTCGATCATCGCGGCATCGACGTACCACGCCGGATGCATCACGATGGCGCGTTCGAGCGCCATGGAGTTATCCGGGTCAAGCCCCTTGAGGCGGATCGAAGTGCCGTATTTGCCGGTGTACCATTCGCAGGTGAGGAACGCCCCGCGCGAAGTGGCTTCCGAGCCGGGCATGTTCGAGAAGCTCTGCAACCAGCCGCTGTGCGCCGGGTCCGATCCGCGCCCGTGGGCCAGCAGGAAAGAGCGCACCGTCCCGTTCTCGATATTGACGAAGTGCAGGCGCGGTTTCCACGAAGGCTGGGCGAAATCGGCGATACCGACGAGATCGGTGCGCCAGATATGGCCCTGCGTCCGCTGGACCTGCTGCGTGGCGACATCGAGGACGCGGCGCTGATATGGCGTGAGGGCGCTCGGCACCGCGGCAACCGGGCCAATCTGTCCCGAAGCTGTTCCTGCCAAATTTTCCGCTGCCAGCACACGCGAAGGTATTGCCAGGCTTGCGCCCGCAACCAATCCGCCCATGAGGACAGCACGCCGACCCAACGTCTGTTCCATCGCAGTAAGTTAACTCAATTGGATCGGAAGCGCCAGTTACTCCGACAGGAAGAGTTCCCGGCGCGAAGGCGGGCCATCGTATCGTTCCCACGATTCGCCGATTGCGGCGAGTCGCCGGGTGGGCAGATGCCGTGCGAACCCGCCCGGCACCTGCCAGCGATTCGTCAGGCCACGACCTTGAGCGGCTTGCGGGAATGCTGGTGGATCCAGTCCTCCAGCACCGGCGCGATCCGGGTGCGCCACTTGCTGCCGTTGAAGATACCGTAATGTCCGACATTTTCGGCCAGCACGTACTTCTTGCGGCTCTCGGAAAGATGCGTCGCCAGCGTGAGCGCTGCCCTGGTCTGGCCAATGCCCGAGATGTCGTCCCGCTCCCCCTCGACTGCCAGCAGCGCGGTATCGCGAATGGCCGAGGGATCGATTCGCTCACCGCGATGGACGAATTCGCCCCTGGGCAGCGAATGCTTCTGGAACACGTGCTCGATGGTCTGGAGATAATAGTCGGCGGTCATGTCGCAGACCGAGCGATACTCGTCGTAGAATGCCTTGGTCGACGCCGCGCCCTCGCCGTCGCCTTCGACAAGGTGCTTGAACATGCCGTAGTGGCTCATCATGTGGCTGCCGAGATTCATCGCCATGAAGCCGGCCAGTTGCAGGAAGCCGGGATAGACCCTGCGGCCGGCCCCCGGATAGGCCAGCGGCACGGTGGCGATGACGTTGTTCTCGAACCAGGAAAGCGGCTGGTCCATGGCGACGTCGTTGACGCTGGTGGGCGCCTCGCGGGTGTCGACCGGGCCGCCCATCATGGTGAGCGTTGCCGGGCGGCAGGGATGCTCCTGCTTGCCCATGATCGCCGCAGCGGCGAACGCCGGGACCGAGGGCTGGCACACTGCGAGCATGTGCGTGCCGGGGCCGATATGTTCGAGGAAACCGATCAGGTAATCGATATAATCGTCAAGGTCGAAGTGCCCGGCGGCGGCGGGGACCATCTTCGCGTCGGCCCAGTCGGTGATGTAGACCTCGCAGCTTTCCACCATCCGCGCCACGGTGCCGCGCAGGAGAGTGGCGAAGTGGCCGCTCATCGGGGCGACGATCAGCAGCTTGGGCGCATCCTTGGGCAGGCCGGGATGATCGAAGCGCAGCAGGTTCCCGAATGGGCGGTGCAGCACGATCGATTCGGTGACGGGCCAGGTCTTGCCACCGGTGGTCACGTCCTCGATGTCGAAAGCGGGCTTGCCGCGCGGGGCGGCGGCATGGGCGAAGACGTCCAGTGCGGAGGCCATCACCGGGCCGAATCCGAAGTAACCCATCGGCAGCGCAGGGTTGGCAAGCAGTTCAGCGCCGACCGAGGCCCATGCGGCGGCGCCGCTCAGCATCGTGCGCTGCAATTCGTAGGCATTATAGAGCAAGGTGCGTCTCCCGGACGGTGAAGCGACCCTTCCGTCCTGCAAAGGTTATGAAAGCCATTTGGGGCCGAAACGTTACCGGCGCAATGCGGCGCACCCGATTTCGGCATTCGAGCCGCCCGATCACTCTGATCGTAAAGGCGCTTTTCATATATCTTTTCCTGAAGCCATGGACAGGATAAGGCCGCGCGCATGGACGCCAACGCGGGGCAGGCAGGATTGCCTGAGAACGAGAACGCCACCACCGATGCCAAGGCTCCGCGCCGAAGGAGCCTTGGGGCGCTGCGCATGGTCTGGCGGGAACTGTTCCACTATCCCGGCCGCATGGCGGTTGCGGGGCTCGCGCTGCTGACCACGGCAACTTCGACCCTCGCGATTCCCTATGGGTTCCGCCAGATCGTCGACCAGGGCTTTGCGCAGGGCGCCGACCCTTCGGCAATCCGCTGGTGGTTCATCATGCTGCTGGGCGTGGTGATCGTGCTTTCGGTGGCCACGGCGGTGCGTTTCTACAGCGTTTCCTGGCTTGGTGAGCGCGTGGTGGCGGACGTTCGCCTGCGCGTGCAGAGGCACCTGCTCACGTTGTCGCCCAGTTTCTTCGAGGAAAACAGCCCCAAGGAAATCGCGTCCCGGATGACGGCGGACACCGCGATCATCGAAACGGTGGTCGGCACCACGGTCTCTGTCGCGCTGCGCAATGCCATCATGGCGGTGGGCGGGGTGATCTACCTCTTCATGCTGGCGCCGCACCTGACGCTGGGGCTCGTCGTCGCCATCCCGGTGGTGATCCTGCCGATCGCCGCCTTCGGCCGCCGCCTGCGCACCGTGGCGCGGGCGAGCCAGGATCGCGTGGCCGATATCGGCGCTACCACCAGCGAAGTCTTCGGTGCACTGCGGGTCGTGCAGGCCTTCAACCAGGAAGGCCGCGAGATGGAACGCTTCGCCGGCGCAGTGGAGCGCACGTTCGAGACCGGAAAGCATCGCATCACCATTCGCGCCGCGATGACGGCGGTTATCATGTTCCTGATCTTCGGCTCCATCACCGTCATCATGTGGCGCGGTGCCATCGGCGTTGCCGAAGGTTCCATCACGGGCGGTACGATCGCCGCTTTCGTGGTGACGGCCGGCATCGTGGCGGGCGCCTTCGGCTCGCTCACCGAAGTCTACGGCGATCTCGTGCGCGGCGCCGGCGCGGCCAGCCGCCTTGCCGAACTGCTGGGCGAGATGCCTGCGATCACCGCTCCCGCCCGCCCGCAGGCGCTTCCTCTGCCGGCGCGCGGCAAGCTGGCCTTCGAGCGCGTGACCTTCCGCTACCCTTCGCGCCCGGAAATGGCGGCGCTGCATGATTTCAGCCTGTCGATCGAACCGGGCGAGACGGTGGCGATCGTCGGCCCTTCCGGGGCCGGCAAGTCCACGCTGTTCCAGCTCGCCGAGCGGTTCTACGATCCGCAGGGCGGGGCGATCAAGATCGACGGCGTCCCGCTGACTTCCGCCGATCCCGGAGAGATCCGCCAGCGCATCGCACTGGTGCCGCAGGAGGGTGTACTGTTCGCCGCCTCCGCGCGCGACAACTTGCGCTACGGCAACTGGAAAGCGGACGACGAGGCCATCTGGGCCGCCGCGCGCGCCGCCAATGCCGAGCGTTTCCTGCGCGAATTGCCGCAGGGGCTCGATACTTTCCTTGGCGAGGACGGCGCCCGCCTGTCCGGCGGCCAGCGTCAGCGCGTGGCGATTGCCCGCGCGCTGCTGCGCGACGCGCCGATCCTGCTGCTGGACGAGGCCACGAGCGCGCTTGATGCCGAAAGCGAGCGGCTGGTGCAGGACGCTCTCGAACACCTGATGGAGAACCGCACGACTCTCGTCATTGCGCACCGCCTCGCCACCGTGCGCAAGGCGGATCGCATCGTCGTGATGGACGGAGGGCGGATCGTGGAACAGGGCACGCACGAAAGCCTTGGCCAGGCCGGCGGGCTCTATGCGCGGCTGGCTTCGCTGCAATTCGATATGGATACCGCATCGGCCTTCGCGCGTTCGACGAACGCCTGACCTGCGACGACGAACGACATTTCAGGGCTGGCGTTGCCGAATATGGCAATTATGTTGCGCCGCTATCGACGGGCCGTTCCGGTCCGTCGCCAGACCGTTCGTGTCATTGCAATTCAGAAAGGTGGGACCATGACCCGCATTCTCGGCCGGGTGCTCGCTTCGACAGCGCTCGTTTCCGCATTGAGCTTTTCCGCTGTTCCGGCTCTTGCCGACGCTCCGGCGCCGGCGTCGGCAGGCGCGTCCTCCGATGCGATGCAGTTCGATCCCGGCAAGATGGATTGGGGCAAGGCCGGCATCCAGACCCAGTGGCAGGAAAAGACCGCCAGGCCCGGCGCGGACTTCGACAAGTTCGTGAACGGCAAGTGGGAAGCCGCTGTCGTGCTCCCGGCCGACCGCACCAACTGGGGGTCGTTCACCGCCCTGCGTGACCTTTCGGAACAGCGCGTTCACGGAATCATGGATGGCCTGATCGCCTCGAAGCCCGCCGCCGGTACCGACGCTGCCCGCGTCGAGGCGGCCTATGCGGCCTTCATGGACGTTGATGCGATCAACAAGGCCGGGCTCTCTCCGGCGCAGCCTTACCTCGAACGCATCTTCGCGGCCAAGACGCCCGACGACCTGATGAAGATCTTCGCGGCCCCGGGCTTCGCCTCGCCGCTCGGCGCTTATGTGACGGCCGATGCCAAGCAGAGCGATGTGAATGCCTTCGAAGTCGGCGTCGGCGGTCTCGGCCTGCCTGACCGTGACTATTACCTGAAGATCGACAAGCGTTCGCAGGACATCCGCGCCAAGTATGTCGAGTATCTGACCTTCGTCCTCGGCAAGGCCGGTTATGCCGACCCGTCGAGCGCCGCCAAGGCCGTGCTCTCGCTGGAAACCCGGCTGGCGCAGGCAGACTGGGACCGCGCAGCCAGCCGCGATCCGGACCTGACCTACAACAAGCTTTCCGTCGCCGAGTTCGAGGGCCTTGCCGCACCCGGCCTGATGCGTACTTTCATCGAGACGATGGGCGCCGGGAAGGCCGCCTATATCCTCGTCGATCAGATGCCGCCCACGGCCGAGGAACTGAAGGTCGCCCGCATCGATCCCGCCAAGGCGCAGACGCTGTTCGGCGGTGGTGTGCCGGAAGTCGCCCGGCTGGTCTCCGAGGTTCCGGTCTCGACATGGCAGGCCTGGCTTGCCGCGCACTTCCTGCGCGGCCATGCCTCGGTTCTTCCCACCGACATCGATGACGCCACCTTCGCCTTCTACGGCAAGACCATGAGCGGCCAGCCGGAGCAGCGCGCCCGCTGGAAGCGCGGCGTCGCCGCAGTCGAAGGCATGGCCGGTGAACTGGTCGGCAAGATCTACGCCGAGAAGTACTATCCGCCCGAAGCGCAGGCGGCGATGACCGACCTCGTCTCGAACTTGCGCAAGGCCATGGCGGTGAACCTGCAGAGCCTCGCCTGGATGGGCCCGGAAACCCGCAAGGAAGCCGAGGCCAAGCTCAATGCCTTCACCCCCAAGATCGGCGCGCCTGCGAAGTTCAAGGAATACGAGGGCCTGACCTTCTCGGCCACCGATCCGCTCGGCAATGCCATTGCCGCGGGTTCGTGGGAGAACGACGACCAGATGAAGCGCATCGGCCAGCCGGTCGACAAGACCGAATGGTTCATGCTGCCCGAGACGGTCAACGCCTACTACAACCCGCCCTACAACGAGATCGTGTTCCCCGCCGCCATCCTCCAGCCGCCGTTCTTCAACGTTTCGGCGGACCCCGCAGTCAACTATGGCGGCATCGGCGCGGTGATCGGCCACGAGATGGGCCACGGTTTCGACGACCAGGGCGCCAAGTCGGACGGCACCGGCAACCTGCGCGACTGGTGGAGCCCGGCCGACAAGGCCAACTTCCAGAAGCTGCAGGACAAGCTGGAAGCCCAGTACAACAGCTTCTGCCCGTTCGACGACGGCAAGACCTGCGTCAACGGCAAGCTGACCATGGGCGAGAACATCGGCGATCTCGGCGGTCTTAGCCTCGCCTACCGCGCCTACAAGCTCTCGCTGAACGGCAAGGAAGCCCCGGTGATCGACGGCCTGACCGGCGACCAGCGCTTCTTCATGGCCTGGGCGCAAGTGTGGCGCAGCAAGTACCGCGAGGAATCGGTGCGCCAGCAGCTCATCACCGATCCGCATTCGCCCGCGCATTACCGCATCAACGGTATCGTCCGTAACTTCGACGAATGGTACAAGGCGTTCGACGTGAAGCCGGGGGATGCTCTCTATCTTCCGCCTGCCGAGCGCGTGCGTATCTGGTGATTTTTATCGCCTAAATGCCTCATGCCGCACGCTTCGGGTTGACTTGCCCGGTGTGTGCGGCATGACCTCTCGCCGATGAGCTTGACCCTAACCGCGATCCTCCTCGGCATTGTCGAGGGCCTCACCGAGTTCCTGCCAGTCTCTTCGACCGGGCACCTCATTCTTGCCACGCAGCTGTTCGGGTACGACGCTTCGCAGTGGGCAACCTTCAACATCGTGATCCAGCTCGGCGCGATCCTGGCTGTCATCGTGCAGTTCTGGCGCACGTTCTGGGCGGTGGGCGTGGGTCTGCTGCGGCTTGACCCGGTATCGATCCGCTTCGTGCGCAACGTCTTGCTGGCCTTCATCCCCTCGGCGGTGCTGGGCCTGATCCTCAAGGACCATATCGAGGGCCTGCTGGGCGAGCCTTCGGTCGTCGCCTGGGCGCTGATCGTGGGCGGCATCGCCATCCTCGCCATCGAGAAGGTGGCAAAGCCCGGTCCGCTCACCGGCGTTGCCGAGCTGCCGATGGTGAAGTGCATCGGCGTGGGCATCGCGCAGTGCCTTGCCATGGTGCCGGGTGTCAGCCGTTCCGGCGCGACGATCATGGGCGCGCTGGCGATGGGCGTCGAACGCCGTACTGCGGCGGAATTCAGCTTCTTCCTTGCCGTTCCCACGATGATGGGTGCCTCCACGCTCGAACTGCTGGGCGCGCGCGAACAGCTCATGGCGGGCACGGGCCCGGTCGGCTGGGGCGAGATCGGCATCGGCTTCGCCGTTTCGTTCGTGGTGGCGCTGGTCGTCATCAAAGCCTTCATGGCCTTCGTCAGCCGCTCGGGCTTTGCACCGTTCGCCTGGTATCGTATCGTCGCCGGCGCACTCGCGCTCTTCCTGCTTTCGCGGGTCTGATCAGGGGTTTGAACCATGGCCGAGAACGATCACAGGAAGCTCGGCCGCAAGGAATACGAAAAGCTGCTGGAGCCGATGCAGGAGGAGCTTGTGGGGATGGCCCGCTGGGCTTCCTCCACCGGCGCCCGCATCGTGGTCCTGTTCGAGGGGCGCGATACGGCGGGCAAGGGCGGGGCGATCAAGGCCGTAGGCGGCCAGCTCAATCCGCGCCAGTGCCGCACCGTCGCCCTCACCGCACCGGGCGAGCGGGAGCAGGGCCAGTGGTACTTCCAGCGCTATGCCGAACATTTGCCGACGCGGGGCGAAATCGTCCTCTTCGACCGCAGCTGGTACAACCGTGCCGGCGTGGAGAAAGTCATGGGTTTCGCCACCGGCTCGGAAGTGAAGCGCTTTCTCCAGCAGGCCCCCGTGTTTGAGCGCATGCTCGTCGATGACGGTATCCTGCTGTTCAAGTACTGGCTCTCCTGCGATCAGGAGAAGCAGGAGGAGCGCCTTCACGAACGGCTCGACGATCCGCTCAAGCGCTGGAAGCTGTCGCCGATCGACGTGGCGGCGCGTGAGAAGTACGAAGAATATACCAAGGCGCGCGAGGTCATGCTCAAGGCCACGCACAAGAAGCACGCGCCGTGGACGGTGGTGGACTTCAACGACCAGCGAATCGGTCGACTCACGCTGGTGCGCGATCTGCTGGACCGGCTGCCCGATACCAAGGTCGAGCCGCAGACGATCAAAATGCCGAAACTGAATCACTCGCCCTACAATGAGAAATTCGGCGTTCTGAAGCCGATCACGCCTTTCGACACGGAGTAAGTCGGGCCTCTTCCGCTTGACTTTGGGCTGTCACTATCGCATGGGCCGCAACCTTGAGGGGCGGCGCTCGATTGCCGCCCTGAAATTTTTCAACGGAACATGCCGGCCGGCCAGGGCGGCTGAAACGAGAGATACAGGAAACCGCCATGGCGAAGCCCGCAACCGTCAAGATCCGTCTTGTCTCGACCGCCGACACCGGCTTCTTCTACGTCACGAAGAAGAACCCGCGCAACACGACCGAGAAGATGAACTTCCGCAAGTACGATCCCGTCGTGCGCAAGCACGTCGAGTTCAAGGAAGCCAAGATCAAGTAAGGTTTTTCGGAACCTTACAATTCAGGGGCGGTTCAAGCCTGCAAACCCAATGGGAGCATCATGAACCGCACCTTCAAGATCTTTCGCTCTTGCGTAGGCGCGGCCAGTTTGGCCGCGCTTTCCGTTCCTGCCCTCCTTCCGGCGACGCCCGCACTGGCCGCGCCATCCGATGATTCGGCGCAGTTGAGCCAGGCCGTCGAGGCGCTGCGCGCGATCTCGACGATGAAGGCCGATTTCGTCCAGACTGACCGTAACGGCCAGAGCCTGACCGGCCAGTTGACGCTGATGCGTCCCGGCAAGATCCGCTTCCAGTACGAGAAGAGCGCCCAGTTGCTGATCGTCAGCGACGGCAAGGCGCTGACCATGATCGACTACTCGGTGAAGCAGGTACAGCGCTGGCCGATCAGCAATACTCCGCTGGGACCGATCATCGACCCCCGGCGCGACATGACGAAATACGGCACGGTCAGGCAGACCGGCAATCCCAATGTCGTCAGCATCGAGGTCCGCGATCGTTCGCACCCGGAATACGGCGTCATCACCCTGATCTTCACCCGCAAGGCTTCGGCGCCGGGTGGGTTGGAGCTGAGCTACTGGGTCGCGCTCGATTCGCAGAACAAGCGCACCACGATCTCGCTTTCGAACCAGCGCTATGGCGTGCCGGTTGGCGATGCGGACTTCCGCTGGAACGACCCGCGTCCCCGCAACCGTCGATAGAGTGCAACGCTTTGTCGCGAGCTGAGTGCTCCGTGCGACGGAATGCGACACTTTTCTGAATTCCGTTCACTTGGCAGCAAGCCAACAGCGCCTAGATTGAAATGGTCAGAGCGGTTCGAGGCGGGTTTCCCCCCTGTTGCCCACGCCTCCCACAGGGCCCTCTGATTTAGCGTGACGAACGCTTACATGAACCCTCGGTCCTCTGCCCCCGGACCGAGGGTTTTTGTTTTTCTGGCTGCTTTTTCCGCCCAGCGGGGCTGCGAACGCTACCGCTCTGCGCTTCCGGTGCTCACGGCCATCAAGGCCGCTCCGCTCCGGTTCTCAATCGGCAGCATTCTCGCTCCCGCCGGACGAAAAAATCGGCCAGAAAAACGCGCTCGTGATTTGGGTCATATGTTGCCCGCGAAGGCAGGGGGCCCGCTTTCTTGCGGCGTGGCTCTGGAAATTCGCCAAGGGCATGCCTAAAGCCTGCGGCATGAAGATCGCCACCTGGAACATCAATTCTGTCCGCCTTCGCATCGACCAGGTCGAGCGTTTCCTGACCGAGCAGTCGCCCGACGTTCTTTGCCTTCAGGAGATCAAGGTCGCCGAGCCGCTTTTCCCGCACGAGATGTTCGAGCGACTCGGCTACACGCACCGGGCGATCCACGGGCAGAAGGGCTACCATGGTGTCGCCACCGTCAGCCGCGTGCCTTTCACCGAGTTCAGCCGGCATGACTGGCAGGACAATGGCGAAGCCCGCCATGTCGGCGTGGAGCTTCAGGGCGCCGGGCAGGGGATGATCCTCGAAAACGTCTACATCCCCGCAGGCGGCGACGTGGCCGACCGTGAGGTGAATTTGAAGTTCGGTCAGAAGCTGGACTTCCTTGAACGGATGACGCGCTGGGCCGACAAGGTCGACCGGCCGACCCTGATCGTCGGCGACTTCAACATCGCCCCGCTGGAATCGGACGTCTACAATCACAAGGCGCTGCTCAAGGTCGTCAGTCACACGCCGGTCGAGGTTGAGACGCTGACCCGCTTCAAGGATGCGCACGGCTGGGTCGATCTCGGCCGGGAGTTCATTCCCGCGCCCGAACGCAACTATTCCTGGTGGTCCTACCGCAGCTATTGGCGCCAGAAGGACCAGGGGCGCCGGCTCGACCACATGTGGGCCTCTCCCGATCTCGCGAAGCAGGCGCGTGCACACAGCTTCGTGGAGGAAACCCGCCGCTGGGAGCAGCCCAGCGATCACATCCCGCTTATTACGGAGTTCGCGCTCTGAGCGCGGCGCAACCTTCGGCCGGGGCTCGCCGTGTCGCACTGGCGCTCGATGCGCTGCGTCACGGCTGGGCGATTCGAATCGGTGACGGCCAAGGCGGGGGCGCCATCCTGTTGCCGGCCGAAACCGGCTTCGCGCCGGGGGTAACCGCGCCGCGGATGCTGATCTCGGCCGCCCGCGCGGTGACGCTCAAGCTGGCCAACCAGCGCGAGGCCGCCGTGCCCGAGGCACCGGTGCTGATTCGTGCTGCCGAGCCTTTCGATCTGGAAACCGCCCGCGCGGTGGCCGATCCCGCGCTGGACCTCGCCCATCCGATGAAGGGGCCGTTCGCGGCCGAGCACATCGGCGACATGGACATGGCCCGCGCCGCAATGGAGCTGGCACGCCTTGCGGGCATCCTGCCCGCATTCCTGATCGCACCCGAACTGGGCGGTGAGGTGCAGCCCGTTTCGCCGGCCGATCTGGCCGAATGGAAGGATACCGACCGGCTTGCGATCGCTTCGCGTGCGCGCCTGCCGGTTGCCGCGTGCGAGGAGGCCGAGATCGTTGCCTTCCGCGCGCTCGATGATCTTCGCGAGCATGTGGCCCTTGTGATCGGCACGCAGGACGGCGATCGCGCCCCACTGGTGCGGCTTCATTCGGAATGCCTGACCGGCGATATCCTGGGCAGCCTCAAGTGCGATTGCGGGCCTCAGCTCGATGCCGCCCTGCGCGCCATGGCCGATGAGGCGAAGAACGGCGGCTGGGGCGTGCTGCTCTATTTGCGTCAGGAAGGGCGCGGGATCGGCCTCGTCAACAAACTGCGGGCCTATCGTCTGCAGGATCTCGGTTATGACACCGTAGATGCCAACAACCGGCTGGGCCTGCCGACCGAGGCGCGCGATTTTCCCGTGGCGGCGCGGATGCTGGACCTGCTCGGCGTATCGTCGATCCGGCTGATGACCAACAACCCCGCCAAGGTCTCCGCGCTAGAGGGTGTCGGCGTGGACGTGGTCGAGCGGGTTCCGCATCAATTGCCGGCCAACCCGCACAATGCGCGCTACCTGGAAACCAAGCGCGATCGCACGGGGCATATCCTCTGATTCGTCCGCCCGGGTGCGATCCGGGCGAACATACCGTCAATGCGGCGGTGCATCCGAAAAAAGGCCGGGGCGCGAACGAGGGGTGAGGGGGATGCCGCGCCCCGGCACCGTCGTCAGGGGATCATGAGTACGATCGATCCGACCACGGCTGCGACCGCGCCTATGAACAGGGCTGCCTTGCCGATGTCGCTCGGCTTGAAGCGGTCCTGATGCTGGGCGCGGTAGTCCTGGTATTGCTGTGAGATTTGCGGCGTTCCGGCGAGAATGCCGAGGTCCAGAGAACTGGCCCTGCGCTTGAACCAGATGTCGATTTCCTGAAGTTCCGCTTCGGTCAGCGCCGGATAGCGGGATAGCAGCGCGGAGATGCGCTCTCGATCTTCAACGCGCGCGGCGTCGCTGATTTCTGGTGACATGGTATGACCCTTGATCTGCATTCGTGTGCGGCGCGCGTCTGGGCGCGCCGGGCGAGGAGCGGATCAGGCCAGCGGCGGTGCGGTGCTGTCGGGAACCCGTGCGGGGTGGTGGCGCGGCGGGGGGCCGCGCACATCGGGTTGCAGGTGCCTGGGCGATGCCGGAACCAGCGTTGTCAGCCGGACGACGGCAATCTCGCGGATGGCTCTTGGCGGCGCGGGCGGCATCGGGACCGCCTGTACATGGCCTGCTTCGACACGGCGGCCGGAAGTCAGCGCAAGATCAAGCGTGGCCGCGCTGAACGCCGATCCTTGCGTGCGTTCCAGGGGTGCGCGAATCGGATCGCCGGCCTGAAGGCCGATCGCGGCCAGCAGGAGAAGCGCCCAGAAGTGAAAGCGCGGGAACGAGGCGAAGCCCAGGGGCATGTGATTTAGCTAGGGGTTCGCGGCGCGCGTGACAAGCCGGCGGCACGGCATCCATCGGCCCGGGCGATGCAGGGGCTCAGCGTTTCTCGTAACGGACCAGTCCGGTGCCGAGCGTGTTGGCACCCAGTTTCACCGCATCGCCCGACCAGTCGGCCACGAAGGCGCTCTTGCGGTCGATACCGGGTGCGAAGCGGGCGTTGTTGCCGTCCACGACCAGCCCTTGCGAGGTGTGGTTGCGGTGTTCGGCGGCGACGGCGATGAAGGCGGAGTAGTTCTCCTTGTCGCGCCCCTGGACGAACCAGTTGTCCACGACGCGCCCGGTTGCACCGTCTGCCAGGTCGATCATGTAGTTGGTGGAGCGACCGGCCGCATCGTCGAAGCTGGAATCGAGCACTTCGATGCGGGCGGCGCGGCTTTTGAGGTAATGGCCGCCGGTGCCTGCCTCGAACCGGCTGCGGGTGACGGACAGCGCGCCGTAGTTGCCGACATAGATCGAGTGCGCGCAGCCCGACCCCTCGCAAGTGCCGAGGCGCGAAAAGGTCGACTTGTCGATCGCGATTGAGCCTTGCGGATCGTCGCCGGTCAGCAGGCCCTGTTCGCTGTCGCGGAACCAGGCCTGCGATATCGAGAGGTTGCCGTGTTCGAGGCGCACGCCGGCGCCATTCTTGTCCGAAACGCGAATATTGGCAAAGACCATGCCTTCTATCCGGGCGTTGCGCCCGCGCAGGACCAGTGCGGCCTTGTCCTCGCAGGCGACCCCATCAAGCACCGACTGGCCGGGAGCCTGCGCCTGGTAAGTCACGTCCCCCTTGCCCTGCACCGCGCAGTCGGCAAACCGCATGGAGGCGAAGCGGATGGTTCCGCGCCCTTCGCCGATGGCGTCCACCGCATCCTGAAGGCGCGTGTAGCTGCGGCCGGTTTCGACCACGGTGTACGGCGCGCCTTGCCCGAAAGACAGGGTGGCGGGAAGGGCGGTCAGCAGCAGGGCGCCGGAGGCGAGAGCGAGTCGAACTAGGCGGTTCATGCCCCTGCCTAGCGCGGCGGAAGCGCCTCTGTGTTAACGGCTTTTGCTGCGTCCCGGAACAGGACGGTCAGTCGCGCTTGCCGGAGCGCCACTTCCATCCGCCGCGTGTGCGCTTTGCCGCGATGACGACGAACAGTCCCGTCACGAGCAGGAACAGAGCCAGGGCGGCCATGCGCGCACCTGTGGTGCCGGCACGGTTGAGCAGCGCGACTCCGGCGACCGAGGCCACATAGAGCAGCATTAGCGCCCAGCCTTGCCATGCGATCGGCAGGCCCGCGCCGTAGCCGAAGCGCTTGGGCGCGAACCAGGCGCCGTCTTTCGTCGATTCGTGCATCATGCTTCGTCCTCCTGAAGCGGTGGCCGGCCGCGCCGGGCCGGCTCGCTGGCCTCGACCTTGATCCCGCGCCGGGCTAGCGCTTCGCGCAGCAGCACCTCGACCTGGGCGTTGACCGAACGGAAATCGGCTGCGGCGCAGCGCTCCAGCGCGGTGTGAAGCACCGGGTCAAGCCGCAGCGCGAACGCCTTCTTGCCGGGACTGGCCATTCGCCCGAAAGCCTTACTGGTAGAGCGTGCCGGTATTGACCACCGGCTGCGTGTCACGTTCGCCGCAGAGCACCACCATCAGGTTGGACACCATCGCTGCCCGGCGTTCGTCGTCGAGTTCGACCACGTTCTTTTCCGAGAGCTGTGCCAGCGCCATCTCCACCATCGAGACCGCGCCTTCCACCAGCTTGCGGCGCGCCCCGATCACCGCCTCGGCCTGCTGGCGGCGCAGCATGGCGCCGGCAATCTCGGGGGCGTAAGCCAGGTGGGTGAGGCCGCATTCGTCCACGGTGAGGCCGGCGACGTGCAGGCGCTCGATCAGCTCGGCCCGCAATTCGGCGTTCACTTCGGCATGGCTGCCGCGCAGGGTGATCTCGGCATCCTCGACATCGTCATAGGCATAGCGCGAACCGATCGAGCGGACCGCCGCCTCGATCTGCACGTTCACGAAAGCCTTGTAGTCGTCCACGTCGTAAAGTGCCTGAGCGGTGTCCGCGACGCGCCAGACTACATTGGTGGCGATTTCGATCGGATTGCCGCGCAAGTCGTTCACCTTGAGCTTTTCCGAAACCACGTTGTTGGCGCGAACCGAAATCCGGCGTTTTGCCATCCACGGCCAGACCCAGCGCAGTCCGGCGGCGCGGTCGGTACCACGGTATGAGCCGAACAGAGTGATCGCGGCCGCCATGTTGGGCTGGATCATGTAGAACCCGGAGGCGATCAGAATTGCCACCACAACGAGCGGGACGATCAGGGCGAGGGTTGCGAACACCGTGCCCGCCGCGGGATCGTTGCTGCCCGCGAGCATGGCGATGCTTGCCACCGCCAGCACCAGAAGCGCGACGAGAACCGCCAGCATCAGATATCCGCTTATGCTCGAAGCCACCGATTCCCGGCTGGAATTGATGGGCAAATGCGACTCGGACATCGAAAACGCTCCCTTGAAAGTGATATCACTTTAATATCAAATGTGCACATTCGGTCAAGCGGGGTTGAAAAACAGACGATTCGCCGCTATCTGGGCGTTGCGGGCCGGGCCCCTCTGGCGCGGCGTCGGTCGTGGTTTCATCCACGCGGGCGCCTCGTGATGTCGGACCGCATCGGGTGAAACCGATGCAGGTTCCGGGGGTCTTCCAAGCCCAAAATAGCTCCGGCACAGGAACCTTGCTTCGGGTCATCCGATCGAACCAACTCAAGTTCGATAGGGTTTTGACAATGACCGATCATATGTTCCGACTGCTCGAGCGCCATCAGAAGCTCGATGCCCTGCTGCGTTTCGCGCAGGGCAGGCCCCTCGCCGATCCTCTCGAGATCGCGAAGCTGAAGAGAAGGAAACAGGAGTTCAGGGGCAGGCTGGCACGGTTGCTACTCCCCCCCAGCGCCGTTGCGCACAGCCTGTAACCCTTGCGCCGGCGCGATCCCCCCCCTTTTCGCGCCGGCGCTTCCTTCTTCTCCTGCTTCAGGTGATCGCCGTGGATTTTCTTTTCTATGACTGGCTGGGTACGCCCGCCTGGTTCTGGCTGGCGTTTGCCGGCCTCGTTTTCGTACTGACCGCGTTCGATCTCGGCTTCCTGCATAAGGAAGACCGGGAAATGGGCATTGCCGAATCGCTGCGGCTCTCGGTCTTCTACATTGCCATCGCCTCGGTTTTCGGGGCGTGGGTCTGGTGGGCCAAGGGCCCGGAAGACGGCATTGCCTATTTCACCGGCTACTTCATCGAGAAGGCGCTCTCGATCGACAACGTCTTCGTGATCTCGATGATCTTCGGCTTCTTCGCGATTGCGCCCAAGTACCAGTACCGCGCGCTTCTTTGGGGCATCATGGCGGTGATCGTGCTGCGCGGACTGATGATCGCGGGCGGCGTGGCGCTCGTGTCGCAGGCGCACTGGGTGATGTACATCTTCGCTGCGTTCCTCGTGTTTACCGGCGTGAAGATGCTGTTCGCGAAAGAGCAGGATCCCGATATCGGCAACAACCCCGTGATCCGCTGGATTTCACGCCACATGCGCGTGACCAAGGCGCATCACGCAGAGCACTTCTTCGTGCGCGAGAGGAATGAGGCAGGCAGGCTCGTCTGGGCGGCCACGCCGCTGTTCCTGGCGCTGGTCATCATCAACCTGGCCGACCTGGTGTTCGCAGTGGATTCGGTGCCGGCGATCTTCTCGATCACGACCGACACTTTCATCGTCTATACCTCGAACATCATGGCGATCCTGGGCCTGCGCGCGCTATACTTCGCGCTGGCGGCGATGGTTCACCGTTTCCATTACCTGAAGTATGCCCTCGCACTCGTGCTGGTGTTCATCGGCGCCAAGATTCTCGTTGCGGACTTCGTGATGGGCGGGGCGAAGTTCCCGCCGTTGATCAGCCTGGGCGTCACGCTGGCGCTGATCGCGGGCGGCGTGGGCTGGTCCTTGTGGAAGACGCGCGGGGAGGAGCCCCGGATCGGACACTGACGCGTGGCTATGAACGGATGAGGCGCCCTGCTAGGGCATAGGCCATGGCGCGCCTCATCCTGTTCAACAAGCCCTACGATGTCCTCTCGCAGTTTACGGATGTGCGCTCGCCCACGCCGCGCGCAACGCTGTCGGACTATATCGACGTGCCCGGAGTCTACCCGGCAGGCCGGCTTGACCGTGACAGTGAGGGGTTGCTGCTGCTGACCGACGATGGGCGGCTCCAGTCACGGATCGCCGATCCGAAATTCAAGATCGCCAAGACCTACTTCGCACAAGTGGAGGGAGAGCCCGATGAGCCTGCTCTGGAAGCGCTGCGCAAGGGGGTGATGCTCAACGATGGGCCGACCCGCCCGGCAAGGGCAAAGCGTCTGGACGATCCGCAGCTCTGGCCGCGCAATCCGCCGGTGCGTTTCCGCAAGACGGTGCCGGACTGCTGGATAGAGCTGTCCATCACGGAAGGTCGCAACCGGCAGGTGCGCCGCATGACCGCGGCGATCGGCCATCCCACCCTGCGCCTCGTGCGCCAGCGGGTGGGCGAGTGGGCGCTGGATGGCCTCGCGCCGGGTGAATGGCGCGAGGTTTCTGTCTGACGACCTGAGCGCGCGTGGACGCTCAGCGGGTGCCGAGATCGCCTTTGCCCACCGTGCCGCTGGCCATTTCCAGCATTCGGTCGAGGCTGCGCTTGGCATCGAGACGGAGCTGTTCCTCGATCTCGATGCGCGGCTCCAGGTCGCGCAGGGCGACGTAGAGCTTCTCCATCGTGTTGAGCGCCATGTAAGGGCAGATGTTGCAGTTGCAGTTGCCGTCCGCACCAGGCGCGCCGATGAAGGTCTTGTTCGGGATCGCGAGCTGCATCTGGTGAATGATGTGCGGCTCGGTGGCGACGATCAGCGTGTCGCCGGGAATCGTCTTTGCATACTGAAGGATGCCGCTGGTCGAACCGACGTAATCGGCATGGTCGACGATGTGCGGGGGGCATTCCGGATGCGCGGCGATCGGCGCCGTGGGATGTTGCGCCTTGAGCTTGAGCAGTTCGGTTTCCGAAAATGCCTCATGCACGATGCAGACGCCGGGCCAGAGCAGCATTTCGCGGTCGAACTTGCGGCTGAGGTAGCCGCCGAGGTGGCGGTCCGGGCCGAAGATGATCTTCTGGTCGGCGGGAATCTGCTGGAGGATCGTCTCGGCGCTGGAACTGGTGACGATGATGTCGGACAGTGCCTTCACCTCGGTCGAGCAGTTGATGTAGGTGAGCGCGATGTGATCCGGATGCGCTTCGCGGAAGGCCTTGAACTTCTCCGGCGGGCAGGAATCCTCAAGGCTGCAACCGGCTTCGAGGTCGGGCAGGACCACGATCTTGTTCGGCGAGAGGATCTTGGCGGTTTCAGCCATGAACTTCACGCCGCAGAAGGCGATCACTTCAGCGTCGGTTTCGGCGGCCTTGCGGCTGAGTTCGAGACTGTCGCCCACGAAGTCGGCAATGTCCTGAAGCTCGGGGCGCTGGTAGTAATGCGCGAGGATGACCGCGTTGCGTTCCTTGCGCAGCCGTTCGATTTCGGCGCGCACGTCGATACCGGAAAGGTCGGCGGGCATTACGGTCATGGTATCCCTCTGTCTGGTCGCTCCGGTCACCTGCCGGAATCCGGCTGCCGGGATTTGCGGCCTATCTAGGGATGCTTGCCGTAATGCCCAAGGGAAATATGCGCCTCGCCGGTCAATCGCGGGCGAGGGCTATCCGGCCGACGAAATCGCCCCACCACGGCATGACCGCCAGCAGTTCCACCAGAACGTGCGTGAGGACTGCGCAGATCGCGACGGCCAGCGTTGCCGGATGTGTACGGCCCGTCGTTTCGCGGTCATGGCGCGCGACGATCGCCACGACGCCAAGCTGGATCGCCAGCGAGAGCCATTCGCCCCAGGGCATGATGAAAGGCATCGGCAGTACCCGGCCCAATGCGGGGTCCAGCAGGATCACGGTCGATCCCAGCATGAGTCGCCGGTGCCAGTCCGGTTGGCCGCGCCGGGATACGGCCATCGTCACGAGCAATGCGAACATCGTCACGCTGACGATGCCGAGCGCAAGGAAGTAGGCCGGGCTGAAGAACGGCGGTTGGATGCCGAGCCTGATCGCCGTCACGTTGAGCGTTATGACCAGCACGAAGATCAGCGGCACCATCACCGCGCTGGCCCAGCCGAGTCGGCGGTGGAGGGCTATCCCGCCATGTCCGGCGAGTAGCGATTGGGTCACCAGCAGGCCGAGCCACGCCAGCATCGCCGCGCCGTGCAGGTGCATGACAAGTGGAGCATGACGATAATCGGCCATGCCTCTAAGTGCGAACTGCGCGAAAGCCAGGACGATGAAGGCCGACAGGCCGATCGCCATTTTCTGCCAGAACGACAAGGTGCCAAGGCGCACGCGATGCAAAGTTGCCATGAAGATTTCCCCGCCATCCCAGGAGTGGCGGAGTTTTAATGGATGTTCTCAAGTAAAAATACGGTAATTCCACAGATTACTGTAATTTATCCATCAGAGACCATGCCTCTTCATGGCGCTTTACGAGGTTTCGTCTTTCCAGATCAAGGAGATGCGCCAGCACCGAGCGCCCGGCGGCAGGCCAGAGCCTTTCGTCCACGCCCTTGTACATGAGCGGTACCATCTCGGCGATGGTCTCTCGGCCGGCCTCGATCTGCCTGAGTATCTGCCGTTCGCGCTGGCGGCGATGGCCGATCATGCCGCGCACGAGCTGGCGCGGCTTTTCCACGGCGGGTCCGTGGGCGGGGAAGTAGATCGCGTCCTGCTCCCGCTCGTAGAGCTTCTGGAGGCTGGCGAGATAAGCGGTCATGTCGCCATCCGGAGGGGATACGACGCTGGTGGACCAGCCCATGACGTGATCCCCGGTGAACATGGCCCCGGTTTCGGGCAGTGCGAAGCACAAGTGGTTCGAGGTGTGCCCGGGTGTCGCCACGGCTTCGAGCGTCCAGCCCTCTCCCGAAATCGTTTCGCCGTCCGCCAGAACACGGTCGGGGCGATAGTCGGGGTCGAAGGCGGCGTCGGCGCGGGGGCCGTCGTCATCGAGCGTCAGCGGTGCGCAGCCGACGATCGGGGCGCCGGTGAGTGCTTTCAACGGCACGGTGGCCGGCGAATGGTCGCGGTGCGTATGCGTGCAGCAGATCGCGGCGATCCGCGCCTTGCCCACGGCTTCGAGGATCGCTTCGATATGCTCGGGATCGGCGGGACCGGGATCGATCACCGCTACGTCCGCGCCGTCGCCGACGAGATAGGTCTGGGTGCCGGTATAAGTGAACGGCGAAGGGTTGCGCGCCAGCACGCGGCGCACCAGCGGGGCGATCCGCTCGGATACGGCATAGGGCTTGTCGATGTCTTTCAGCGCGTCCATGTGGCCGATATGGTCATTCGCCGGGCATGTGTCGAGACGCCCGGGTGGGGAGAGAAGCAGGCATGGCGTCCGAAGCCGAGTTGATTCTGGTCATCGATGCGGGGACGACCTCGAACCGGGCCATGGTCTTCGCGCCTGACGGAGCCTTGCGGGCGCTGACCCAGCGGCAATTGACGCAGCACTATCCGCGCGCAGGCTGGGTCGAGCATGATGCCGAGGAAATCTGGCAGGGGGTGCTTGCCTGCGCCCGGCAGGCCGTGGCGCAAGTGGGCGGCGCGGCCCGGATCGCGGCGGTCGGCGTGACGAACCAGCGCGAAACGGTGGTTGCCTGGGACAAGAAGAGCGGCGCCCCGCTCGCCCGCGCTCTGGTCTGGCAGGACCGGCGCACCGAACCGGCCTGTGCGCAGCTGCGCCGGGACGGGCACGAGGCGGTGGTCCAGGCCCGCACCGGCCTGCTGCTCGATCCTTATTTTTCCGCCACGAAGATGCGCTGGCTGCTGGATGAAGTGCCTGAAGTCCGTGACGCGGCAGATGCCGGAAGGCTGGCTTTCGGAACCGTCGATTCATGGCTGTTGTTCCGCCTTACCGGCGGCGCGCACCTGACAGATGCCACCAATGCCAGCCGCACCGCGCTTTTGCCGCTTGAGGGCGCTTGCTGGGACGAGGCGCTATGCGACTTGTTCGGGGTGCCGCGCGCGGCCCTTCCCGAAGTCTGCGACAGCGCGGGAGACTTGGCCATGGTTGAGGCGCAGTGGTTCGGCGCGGCCGTACCCGTCACCGGGATCGCGGGCGATCAGCAGGCGGCAACGCTGGGGCAGGGCTGCCTTGCCCCCGGCGCGACCAAGGCGACTTACGGCACCGGTGCTTTCGTGCTGGCGAACATGGGCGACAAAGTGCCTGCCTCGCGTCACCGCCTCCTGGCGACAGTGCTGTGCCAACTTGGCGGCGTGCGGACTTATGCGCTCGAAGGTTCGGTCTTCGTGGCGGGTAGCCTTGTGCAATGGCTTCGCGACAGTCTCGGCCTGGTCGATGCTGCGGCCGAAACCGAAGTTCTCGCCCGCTCGGTGCCGGATTGTGGCGGCGTGGTCATCGTACCGGCGCTGTCGGGATTGGGGGCGCCGCACTGGCGGGCGGAGGCGCGGGCTTCTATCACCGGGCTCTCCTTTGCCAGTTCGCGCGCGCATCTGGCCCGTGCGGCGCTGGAGGCCATGGCGATGCAGACCCGCGACCTTGCCGAAGCGTTCGCCGCAGACGGTGCGCGCTGGACTTCGCTCAGGATCGATGGCGGCATGAGCGCAAACGACTGGATGGCGCAGGATATTGCCGATGTGCTCGACCTCACGGTGGAGCGTCCGGAATTCGTCGAAACCACTGCGCTTGGTGCTGCGGTGCTGGCTGCGCACGGCGCGGGGCTGTTCCCGTCGTTGGAGGCAGCGGTAGAGGCCATGGGCGGAAAGCGCCGGGCATTTTCGCCCGATATGGCGGGAGCGGTGCGCGACGAGCGCGTCAGGTTGTGGGAAAAGGCGCTGGCTTCGGTTTGAGCGTATCGGCGAGCCGGCGTTCGATCCGTTCGCGCAGGCGCTCGATCCCGCTGGGCTCGGCCTCTTCGGTGAGCCGCCAGCGCTGGTCCAGCCTCATGAGCCGGTCGTAGAACCGGCGGGTCGTTTCCACCAGTTCGGCAACCTGCGGTTCGAGCAGGGCGAGCTGGGCGGGTTCGGAGTTGCGCAGCATGGACGAAAGCCGGCCATGGCGGCGAAGCTGGAATTCGGTAAGTTCGCCCATGAAGTACGCCCGGTGGTTCAGCAGCCAGGCAATCGCGTGCATCATGCGGGTGGTGGTGCGCAGGCCCTCGCTCGAGAGCGCGACACGGGCGAGATCCTCTTCCGCCATCGAGCCTTCAAGGCGGCGCGCCAGCGTGAAGGCGTGGCGCACCTCGTCCGAAAGCACCAACGCCTCGCAATAGAGCGCCTCGACGATGCGCGGGTTTATGGTCGCGGAATTGGGCATCGGCATTCATATTTCGGAACAGCGAGTCCCGGGCAACTGGCCGAATGCCATTTTCCGAAGCAAATCCGGGCGTTGTCCCCGTTCGGCACGCTTTTCCGAACCTGGCGTCCGGTTCGCCTTGTCGTGATTGTGCCAGTCAGGCGATGATGTCGGGGATCAGATAATCTTCGATCACCGAAATCTGGTCCTTGAGCCTGAGCTTGCGCTTCTTGAGGCGGGCGATCTGCATCTGGTCGCCGGCACCAGCGGCGTTCAGCGCATCGATCGCGGCATCGAGATCGCGGTGTTCAATCCTGAGAATTTCCAGGCGCTTGCGCATTTCCTCTTCGGTCACGCCGGAATTCCCTGTCATCGAATGGCTGTCATCATTGCGTCTTTCGCCGCCTCCCGCTTGACGCAGCAGGCGTGCGATTCACCGATATGTAGCATTAGCGGTCTTCGCAAGATGGGCAGGATGTGGTTCCATCCTTTTTGCGCCGCATCGATGATGCCGAGTCGCCAACAATGGTCGCCGGCAAGGATACGGCCCACCCCCCGGAAAAGAGGAGAACCGTCCATGGATAGTTCGCACGTCAGCGCCTTGCAGCTCAAACATGCCGGAATCGAAAGACAGATTCATGACGAGTTGAGCCGACCCATGCCTGACGCCGTCATGATCCAGGCCCTCAAGAAGCGAAAGCTGAAGCTGAAGGAAGAACTCTTGCGTCATTGAGCCGGCGCGTCCCCCACGGGTCTGCCTGAAGGGACCGGGCGCCGCTCCAGAGGTGCCCCCGGTGCGTCGACGCATCGGGGGTGCTGCGCAAATGGGGGGATGCTGCGCGAATGATCGCCGGAGCGCGGGCTTGATCGCTGTGCGCGCCAAGGCGAACTAACTGATCTTTTAACCGCACGCTGCGTTCCCAAAGCGGACTCTTTGGGTTACTCGGGTTGCCATGACCAGCGGAGCCGTAGAAGCAGCACGAAACATCCTCACCCGCCTCCATGAGGTCATGGCGTCGCGCAACCACGCGCAAGCCAAGCTGAATACCGTGGTGGAAGTGATCGGCGAATGCCTCAACAGCGAGGTCTGTTCGATCTATCTCCTGCGCGAGGGGATGCTGGAACTTTTCGCCACGCGCGGCCTGGCCCAGGAAGCCGTCCACGTTACCCGCATGGCCATAGGCGAAGGCCTTGTTGGCATGATCGGGGAACGGATCGAGACGCTCAACCTCGCCGAAGCCGCCACTCATCCGGACTTTTCCTATCGCCCGGAAACCGGGGAAGACCGTTTCCACTCCTTCGCAGGCGTGCCGATCGTGCGGCGCGAACGCGCCGTGGGCGTGCTCTGCGTCCAGCACGTAGAGCCGCGCCGCTACGAGGAAGTGGAGATCGAGGCGCTTCAGACCGTCGCCATGGTCCTGTCCGAAGTCATCACCAATGCCGACCTCATCGACGAGGTGGATGTTCATGCCCTCGGCTCCGCGCAGACGGGGCCGGAGCAATTGCGTGGGCTCACGCTGGTGAAAGGTCTTGCCTCGGGACAGGCCGTCTATCATCAGCCGCGCGTCAATATCGAGCATGTCGTTGCCGAGGATACCGAGGCGGAGCGGCAGCGCGTTATCCACGCCTTCGACAAGATGCGCGAACAGATCGACCGGATGGCCAGCCAGGCCGAATTCGGCATGGGGGGCGAGCATGAGGAAGTGCTCGAAACCTACCGCATGTTCGCTTACGATGAAGGCTGGACCCGGCGGATCAACGAAGCCATCGATTCCGGCCTCACCGCAGAAGCCGCGATCGAGCGCGTGCAGCAGCGCACCCGCATGCGCATGCGCCAGATCGACGATCCGCTGCTGGCGGACCGCATGCACGATCTGGAGGATCTGGCGAACCGCCTGTTGCGGATCGTGTCCGGCCAGATGGGCACGGCTGCATCGATGGGCCTGCGGAACGACGCGATCCTGATCGCGCGCAATCTCGGCCCGGCCGAACTGCTCGAATACGACAAGCGCCGCCTCAAGGGCGTGATCCTGGAGGAAGGCTCGCTCACCAGCCATGTGGTGATCGTCGCGCGGGCCATGGGCATCCCGGTACTCGGCCGTGTGCGGGGCCTGCGCGGCGTGGTGAGGGAAGGCGACCAGCTCCTGCTCGATGCCGACCAGGCCAGCGCCATGGTGCGCCCTCCGGCCGGCGTGGTCGAGGCGTTCGAGGCCCGCTTCGCCAAGAGCCGGCAGCGCCAGGCGGCCTATGCCGCCCTGCGCGAAGTCCAGCCCACCACGCTGGACGGCACGCGCATCCAGGTGATGATAAACGCGGGGCTGCGCGACGATATCGCCAATCTCGCCATGACCGGGGCCGACGGCATCGGCCTGTTCCGCACCGAGTTCCAGTTCTTGGTATCGGCCACGCTACCCTCTCGCGAACGCCAGACCCGCCTGTACCGCGATGTCATGGAAGCGGCGGGTGACAAGCCGGTGAAGTTCCGCACGGTCGACATCGGCGGTGACAAGACGCTGCCCTACCTGCGCCACGACGACGGCGAGGGGGAGGAGAACCCGGCGATGGGCTGGCGCGCGCTGCGCGTTGCCCTCGAACGCGAGGGATTGCTCAAGGTGCAGGCCCGCGCGCTGCTTGAGGCGGCTGCCGGTCGCACGCTTCATGTCATGTTCCCGCTGGTGGCCGAACCCTGGGAATTCGACCAGGCCAAGGCCGTATTCGAAAAGCAGCTCGCCTACTTGCGCGGCCAGAAGAAGCTGCTGCCCGAGGCGATCCACTACGGCATCATGCTGGAAGTGCCTGCGCTGGCCGAGCAACTCGATCTCTTGGCGCCGAAGATATCGTTCCTGTCGATCGGGACCAACGATCTCACGCAGTTCCTCTTCGCGGCCGACCGGTCGAACCCCAAGCTGGCCGAGCGCTATGACTGGCTGAGCCCGGCGATCCTGCGCTTCCTGCGGCGCGTTGTGCGCAGCCTTGAAGGGCATGACGTGGAAATTGCGGTCTGCGGCGAAATGGGCGGGCGCCGGCTGGAAGCTCTCGCGCTGCTGGGGCTGGGAATCAGGCGCCTTTCGATCACGCCGGCCTCGGTCGGGCCCACCAAGGACCTCGTCGCGAAGGTCAATCTCGCGGAGATCAGCGCGGCGATGGAGCAATGGCTTGCCGCGCCGCCAGCGGACATGCGCGCGACGCTCACGGCCTGGGCTGTGGAGCGGGATATCCCGGTGGACTGAACGGAGCCGTGGATCGAACGGGGCAGCAGGCTGATCCCACGGGATTTTGCACCGTGGTGCGATTGACACGAAGGAGTCTTGCGGGAATGCTACTCGCCGTACACGGGGTCGCATCCACCGCAAAAAATTCGAACAATCGCCCGCGTCGTGATTGACTTTGGATTCTCGCGCGGTTTGGTAGATTCCGTTCATCATCAGATTTACCAGTCCCTTCGGGAGCGGAATGGAACACGTTGAAAATCAGGGCCCGTCCGAAGGTTTGGCCAGTGTCTCGGCCGGCGGCTCGGCGTCCACCGTCGGTGCGACCTTGCGCAAGGCGCGCGAAGCCAAGGGCCTGAGCCTTCCTGACATCGCCGCGCAGACCCGCATCGCCGAGCGTCATCTTGCCGCGATCGAGGAAGATCGGCTGGGTGACCTTGCCGCACGGACTTATGCGGTGGGCTTCTCCCGCACATATGCCCGCGCGCTCGGGCTCGATGACAAGGCCATTGCGGAGCAGGTGCGCCGGCAGCTTGATGCTGAAGGACACAGTCGCGAACCGGTCATGGTTCCGCATTTCGAGCCGGGCGATCCCGCGCGCGTGCCTTCGGTGCGCCTCGCCTGGGTGGCCGCCGCCGGGGCGCTGGTGGTCATCGTGCTGCTGCTGGTGTTCTGGAGCAGCTATCTCGCGCCTGAAGGCAAGTTGCCCGACCTGATCTCCGATGCGCCCAAGCCTGCTCCGAGCGCAGTCGTGGCCGCGAAGCCCGCTGCGCCTGCGGTGCAGCCCACCAACGGTCCGGTGGTGCTAGCTGCCACGGTCGAGGGCGTCTGGCTGCGTGTCACCGATGCCAAGGGCAAGCTGGTGGAGAAGGTGCTGAAGCAGGGTGAAACCTGGACCGTGCCCGAGGGCGCGCAGGCTCCGCAGCTTCGTACCGGCCGTCCCGATGGGCTGGCGATCACGGTCGGCGGAAAGGCCATTCCGGCGCTCGCGGCCAAGCCGATGACGATGTCGGGTGTTTCGCTGGTTCCTGCCGACCTGCTGGCGCGTGGACAGGCCGGGGCGCCGGCAGGCGCAACCGGAATCGCCGCTCCAACGGCTGCGGTTCCCACTGCCGGGCCTACTGTCGGGCCGAATGCGGGACAGACTGCCGCGCCGCTTTCCACGACTTCCCAATAGGCCCGCCTCGACAAGGGGGCGGGGCTTGCGGCACATCGGTCGCAAGACAATTCTGGTTAACGAGCGGTTCTGTCGCGCCCCTGCATGGCGTGACGGAACGCGATGGGCGCGGGGCGCCCCGATACGGAGTAGACCTGGCGATGAATCGTTCCCTTGTGGCAATCCGCTCGATGCGCCTGGCCGCGACGAGTGCCGTTGCTTTGGCGCTGGTCGGCATGAGCCTGCCGGCCCAGGCCCAGGAATCCACGGATTCCCGCCTCAAGAAGGTGGAGTCCGAGGTTCGCGCACTTCAGCGCAAGGTGTTCCCGGGCGGAGACGGCAAGTTCTTCCAGCCTGAAATCACGCCCGGCACGCCGGTGCCTGCCCCGGCACCGGGCCAGCCCGCGACCACGCCGGTCAGCGATATTCTTCTGCGCATGGATTCGATCGAGGCGCAGATCCGCGGTCTGACCTCGCAGGTCGAACAGAACACCAACCGCATCAACCAGATTGAGGCGCGCCTTGCCGCAGGTGTGCCGGCTCCGGCGCCTCTGTCGGGGGGCCCTGCCGCGCAGTCCAATCTCAATGCGATGAGCGGCGGGGCCAGCCCCGCGCCGACTTCGACGACTCCTGCCGCGCAGCCCTCCACGCCGCGTCCGGCGGCACCGTCGAACTCGCGGATCGAGGCGGTGAAGGCTATCGTGAAGCCGCAGTCCGCCGATCCGGGCGATGACGAGTACAGCTACGGCTTCCGTCTCTGGGAAGCGAAGTTCTATCCCGAAGCACAGCAGCAGCTGAAGCTCTACCTTGAAAAGTACCCGCGTCATGCCCGCGCGAGCTGGGGCCGCAACCTGCTGGGCCGTGCCTATCTCGATGACGGCAACCCTCTGGAGGCCGCCAAGTGGTTCGTCCAGAACTACCAGACCGACAAGCGGGGCGATCGTGCGCCTGACAGCCTGCTCTATCTCGCCGTGTCGATGAAGCAGCTCAAGGACAACAAGCGGGCCTGCATCGCTCTCGCCGAGTTCAGCGAGACTTACGCCAGCGAGGCCGCCGGTCGCCTGAAGGGCACGTACGATTCCACGCGCAATGGACTTGGCTGCGCCTGACCCGATGCTGATGCCGACGCCCGAAGCCGTTGCACGGTTTCGGGCGGGGCTGGCTGCGATCTGGGGCGAAGCGATCGATGAGCCGCGGGCGCGGCTTGCGGTTGCGGTTTCCGGCGGGCCGGACAGTACGGCCTTGCTGCTGCTGGCGCAGGCCGCCTTGCCCGGCCGGATCGAGGCCGCAACCGTCGACCATCAGCTTCGCGCTGCGAGCGCGGCGGAAGCTGCGGCGGTCGCAGCGCTCTGCGCCCGGCTCGGCGTGGCTCATGCAACGTTGCAGGTTGAGGTTTCGCCCGGCAACGTACAGGCCGAGGCCCGCGCCGCCCGCTATGCGGCCATGGCGGAATGGATCGCGGAGCGCGGTCTCGCCGCGCTCACGACCGCGCATCATGCCGACGATCAGGCCGAGACCCTGCTTATGCGCCTCAACCGGGCGAGCGGGGTCAGCGGCCTTGCCGGAACGCGCGGGCGGGGGCAGGTGCCGGGAACCGCCATTCCCCTGCTGCGCCCGGTACTGGGCTGGCGGCGGGAGGAACTGGCCGAGGTGGTAGCGGCCGCGGGCGTCGTTCCGGCGGAAGACCCCAGCAATGCCAACGACCGGTTCGACCGCGTGCGCATCCGCAAGGCGCTTGCTTCGGCCGACTGGCTGGACGTTGCCGCCATTGCCCAGAGCGCGGAACATCTTGCCGAGGCCGATGCTGCGCTGGATTGGATGGCGGCACTGGAATGGCGGTCCTGCATCACCCGAGAGCCCATGGGACTGCGCTACCGCCCGCAGGCGCCGCGCGCGGTGGTCCTGCGCGTGCTGGCGCGCTGCGTGGTCGAACTTGGCGGCGAGGAGCCGCGCGGAAGCGCGGTGGCGCGCTTGCTGGCAAGCTTGCAGGAAGGGCGGCCCGCCTCGATCGGAGAACTGGTCGTGCGGCCCAATGCCGGCGGCTGGAGTTTTGCGAAGGCGCCCGTTCGGGCAGCGAAGAGAACCCGGCCGGTGAAGAGCGAGGGTTAGGTTTCCGGTCAGCGAGTGCCGGTGACGCGAAGGATGCCTTAGCCGCCGACCAGGTTGTCTCCAAGCCCGACCTGCTTTCCACGGGTGATGTAGACCTTGTCGCCGATCTTCGTCGTCGCGAAAAGCTTGGCGGCGAAATCCTCGGGCATTCCCACGCAGCCATGGCTGGCATAGCCCAGTTCGACCTTGGAGCCGTGAAGGGTGATGCCGTCGTCGGTCAGGCGCTGCATGTAAGGCATCGGCGCGCCGGTGTAGATGTTGGAGACGTGGTCCTTGTCCTTCTGGGTGATCGGGAACACGCCGAGCGGGGTGGG
The DNA here is from genome assembly GCF_055361505.1 of Novosphingobium sp. TK71. Taxonomy (NCBI): domain Bacteria; kingdom Pseudomonadati; phylum Pseudomonadota; class Alphaproteobacteria; order Sphingomonadales; family Sphingomonadaceae; genus Novosphingobium; species Novosphingobium sp. TK71. The sequence goes on along the minus strand of NZ_CM143962.1, from coordinate 2,125,510 downwards.
CTTGTCCTCCGTGCCGAGCAGGACCGCGGTTGTGCCGATCTCGTAGCCGCCTCGGAAAACCGAGAGGACGCGTGCTTCGAGATCGACGGTGACGACGATGGGCCCGGCGGGAACTTTCGCCTCGTCCCAGTGCCATTCGCCATACTTGATCGGCCCTTCGATCGGCAGGATGTGCTTTATGACGAAGGGTTCGTCCCTGGCGGCAGGCGATGGGGACGGTACCGGTGGCGGAGTTACCGGTGCGGGCCGGGCAACGACAGGGGCAGGCGTGTGGTCACGGGCTGTCTGGCGCGAGGTGATGATGAACACGCCCACGATCACGGCGATGGCCAGCAGGCCCGAGGTGAGCAGAAGGCGGGGTGTCACCTGGCGGGAAATCCTGTGGTTGAGGCGCTTGTCACGTCGTTATCATCGCGCAGGAGGTGGGCGAGCGCCAGTGCGGCTTCAGCGGTGTCCCGCAAGGGGACTTGGCCGGGCTGAAAGTTAACGCGGGGAAGGCGTCATTCCGGGCCGGGCGCGGCGATCCCGGAGCGGAGGATCGAATTCGCCAGATCGGCCAGTTCCTCCGGCGTACCGTCGTTTGACCATACGGCATAGCGCAGACCGAGAAACACATTCATGCCCATGATCGCCCAGGCATGGGCTTCCCCAAGACCTTCGCGCAATTCCCCCTTGCTTGCACCGTCGGCGAGTCGTTCGCGGATGCGGCGGGCGGTCGATTCGTAGTGGATGCGGAAACTGGCGGGATCGACGAATTCGCTCTCGTCGATGATCCGGTAGATTTCCTTGTGTTCGCGGGCAAAGCGCAGGAACGCGGTCAACGCCGCCTTTTCCGCTTCCAGCGCAGGCATCGGCTCGGCAAGCGCTTCGCGCGCGGCCTGCCGGACCTTGCTGCTGAGGTCGTCCACCAGCGCGCGGAAGATTTCATCCTTTGAATCGAAGTACGTATAGAAACTGCCGAGCGCCGTGCCCGCCCGTTTGGTGATCCCGGTTATCGAGGCTTCGTGAAAGCCGCGTTCGCCGAACTCCACGGCGGCCGCATCCAGCAGCTTGCGCAAGGTTCGCCGGCCCCGTTCGGTACGCGGCACTTTGGCCGAGATCGCCGGTTCGCGCCCCGCATCCTGCCGGCGGGATTCTTCCCTGGGTTCGGGCAGAGGGGGCTGGGTGTCATCTGTGATCACAAGAGCACAGCTAGACCCAGATCGGCAGCTTGGCAAACCTTCAATGTTGAAACACGGTTCAACTTTCAATATCAGGGGCGGACAACAACAAGGTTCATTGGGAGTAACGGGGATGCAGCAGGTGCGATTCCGCAGCATGGGTTCGAGTTGTCTGGCGCTGGCCGCCGCGATCGGCGTTGCCGTTCCCGCCCTGGCTCAGGAGCAGGGGCGTCAGTCGGCCGAGGCATCCCGTTCCGGCGAGGAAGTGAGCGTGGGCGAGATCGTCGTCACCGCGCGCCGCCGTGAGGAGCGCCTCGTCGATGTGCCGATCGCCGTGACCAGCTTCAGCGGGGAGCAGCTTGCGAAGTCCGGCGCGATCGACATCACCGACATTGCCCAGTCCACCCCGAACGTGACACTGGAAGTTTCGCGCGGCACCAATTCCACGCTTTCCGCCTTCATTCGCGGCATCGGCCAGCAGGACCCCGTCTCGGGCTTCGAGCAGGGCGTGGGCATCTATCTCGACGACGTATACCTGAACCGCCCCCAGGCCGCCGTGCTCGACATCTACGATGTGGAACGGATCGAGGTGCTGCGCGGACCGCAGGGCACGCTTTACGGCCGCAACACCATCGGCGGCGCGGTGAAGTATGTGACGAAGTCGCTCCCGGACCGGTTCTCGCTCAAGCTTCGCGGCACTTACGGAACGTATGACCAGGCGGACGGCGTGCTGACCGTTTCCGCTCCGATCACGGATATCCTGCGGGTCGGTGGATCGGTGGCGCGCCTGTCGCGCGGCGGTTTCGGCAAGAACCTGACCACCGGCGAGGACAACTACAACAAGGATATCTGGGCCGGACGCGGCACTGTGGAGATCGGCGGCAACGGCCAGCCGGTCCTGATCCGTATTTCGGGCGACTACACGCGCGACAAGTCCAATTCACGGGGCGGTCACCGGTTGATCCCTGCCCTGGTCTCGGGCACGCCGGTGCTTGACGATGTGTTCGACAGCCAGGGTGGCCTCGACGATCCCCGGCAGGACGTGAAAGCCTATGGCCTTGCCGTCAACGCCAGTGCCGAACTGACCGATGCCCTGACGTTCCGCTCGATCAGTGCCTGGCGCAAGGACAAGAGCGCTTCGCCGATCGATTTCGATGCGCTGCCCGCCGTCGATGTCGATGTGCCGGCGTTCTACAACAACGAGCAGATCAGCCAGGAATTCCAGCTGCTTTATGATAACGGCGGCTGGCTCCAGGGCATGATCGGCGGCTATTATCTCGCGGCCAAGGCCGATACCGCCTTCGATGTGCGACTTTTCACCACGCTGAACGGGCTTACCGCCTATACCCAGGCCGATGTCGATACCGATACCTGGGCGGTCTTCGGTGACTTCACGTTCGACTTCACCGACCAGCTCAGCCTCGCGGTGGGTGGGCGCTACACCTGGGACCAGCGCAAGGCGCAGATCCTCCGTCAGAACTATCTCGGCGGCGGATCGCCCGTGTTCGGCGGGCTTGGCGTGCCGTTCGGGGCGCCGAGCACGGACTTTTCGGGCAAGGCGACCTTCAAGAAGTTCACGCCGCGCGCCTCGCTCAGCTTCAAGCCGACGCCCGACCACAACCTCTACGCCAGCTTTTCGCAAGGCTTCAAGGGCGGCGGCTTCGATCCGCGCGGTGTCGGCGTGAACGCGCCGACCACCAACCCCAGCGGCATTCCGAGCGATGCTGAGATCGCCAGCTACCTCAGCTTCAAGCCGGAATCGGTCGATAGCTATGAGCTTGGCTACAAGGGCAACCTGTTCGGCGGCGGCCTCTATATTGCGCTGGCGGCGTTCCACATGGACTACAAGGACGTCCAGGTTCCCGGATCGGCGGGCTGCACGGTGGGCGGGATCGCAACGTTCTGCGGTGTCATCACCAATGCCGGCAAGGCCAAGATCGACGGTATCGAACTGGAGGCGAATGCCCGTCTCGGCCAGAATCTGGCAAGTTCGGGCGACAGGGTGAACCTGTCGGGCTCGCTGGGTTACATCAATGCGCGCTACAAGGAATATATCACGCAGGTTCCCGGTGTCGGCCCGGTGGACGTTGCCGATGCCCGCAAGGTGCAGAACACCCCCAAGTGGAACGGCAGCGCGACGCTGGCCTATACCTCCCCGGTGGGCGATGGCGACGTTTCGCTGAACACCACGCTGTCTTACCGCAGCAAGACCTACCAGTTCGAGATTCCCAATCCCTATATCGACCAGAAGGGCTATGTCCTGCTCGACGCCAGCCTCGTCTATACCGCTCCGGGCGGTCGCTGGAGCCTTGGCGTTCACGGCAAGAACATTTTGGACAAGGAATACAAGACCTCGGGCTATACCTTCGTCGGCACCGGCGCGGACGGCAGCCTGATCCCGACCCTGGGCAAGGAAGGAACCCTGACCGCGTTCTACGGCAACCCCCGGCAGGTCTTCGTGACCGGAACGCTGGAATTCTGATCGCGCCCGGCGGCCTCGGATTTCCCCGGTCTTGCGGGGAGACCGAGGCCACCCGTTCGGCCCGGCAGCGGTGAAAGGACTAGCTTTCGATGGAATATCGCCTCCACCGCTACCGCAGCGCCTGCGGGAGGCTCGATCTTGTCGCGCGCGACTATCCGGCGGCGGAGGCCGGGGCGCCGGTTCTGCTGATGATGCACGGCCTGACCCGCAACAGCGCGGATTTCGAGCCCTTGGCGAGGCATCTCGCCGGGCGCTACCGGCTGGTCGTGCCGGACCAGCGGGGCCGCGGGCTTTCGCAGTGGGACCCCGATCCCGCGCAGTACCGGCCCGACGTCTATGCACAGGATATGCTGGCGCTGCTTGGCGGGCTCGGCATTGCGCGGGCCTGCCTTGTCGGCACTTCGATGGGCGGGCTCATGGCCATGGTGATGAACGCGCTGCGGCCCGGGCTCGCCAGCGGATTCGTGTTCAACGACATCGGTCCGGTCCTCGATTCTGCGGGACTTGCGCGGATACAGGGCTATGTCGGGCCGGGCGGGGCGATGGCTTCGTGGAAAGAGGCGGCGGCGCGGTGCAGGGCGATCAACGCGGTGGCCTTCCCCGATTTCGGCGGCGGGGACTGGCTGGCCTTCGCCCGGCGCACTTGCCGGGAGAATCCCGGGGGGACCGTCTCGTTCGACTATGATCCCGCCATTTCCAGAAGCATGGACGGTGACACCCCGCCAACCGTGCCGCCGGACCTCTGGCCCTTGTGGGACCTGCTGGGCGCCGCGCCGGTGCTGGTGGTGCGGGGGGCGCTGTCCGACCTGCTCGGAATGGAAACCGTCCGCGAGATGGCGCGCCGTCACTCCGGCCCTTATGCCCATGTCGAGGTGCCGCGCGTCGGCCATGCCCCGATCCTCGACGAGTTGCCCGCACTGGCTGCAATCTCGGCGTTTCTCAAGGAATACGTAAGCTGACATGAGCGGCACAGAACACGGCCAGAACGGCACCGAAACGGTACACAAGTCAACCTCGCCCCGGCTGGTGCTGGCGATGCTGCTTCTGGTCTACATCTTCAATTTCGTGGACCGCCAGATCCTCGCCATCCTTGCCGCGCCGATCCAGAAGGAGCTTGCGCTCGACGATGCGCAGATGGGCATGCTGGGAGGTCTCGCCTTCGCCATGCTCTATTCCACGCTGGGGGTTCCGCTTGCCTGGCTTGCCGATCGGACCAGCCGGTCGTGGGTCATCACCGGTTCGCTGGTGATCTGGAGCCTGTTCACCGCGCTGTGCGGTGCGGCCACCGGGTTCTGGCATATCTTCCTTGCCCGGCTGGGCGTGGGCGTGGGCGAGGCTGGCGGCGTTGCGCCGTCCTATGCGGTGATCGGCGATCATTTCCCGAGCGAGCGGCGGGCTTTCGCGCTTTCGGTCTATTCGCTGGGCATTCCGCTGGGATCGGCGGCGGGCGTGCTGGCGGGCGGCTATGTTGCCGCGCGGGTGGACTGGCGGGCGGCCTTCGTCGCCGTTGGGCTGGCCGGACTGCTGATCGCGCCGCTGTTCAGGATGGTGGTCAGGGACAAGCCCCGTCCCGCCCGCGCCGCGCCCGCCGTTCGTTTCGGCGAAGTGGCCGCGCTGCTCGTGCGCAAGCGGGCGTTCTGGTTGCTGAGCTTCGGCGCCGCTTCCAGTTCGATGCTGGGCTACGGCCTAGCCTTCTGGCTGCCGAGCCTGCTCCAGCGCAGTTTCGGGCTCGATCTCGTGCAGACATCGTGGTTCATCGGCGCGGTCCTGCTGATAGGGGGGACGGTGGGCGTGCTTGCGGGCGGCCTGCTGGCGGATCGTCTCGGCAAGGCCGACCGCGCCTGGTACGGCCGGGTTCCGGCCCTGGCCTATGTCGTTGCGGTGCCGCTTTTCGCGGGCGGAATCTGGACGTCCAGCGTGGCGCTTGCCTTCGCATTGTTCATCGTCCCGCAGGCGCTCGCCTATGTCTGGCTCGGCCCGGTGACGAGCGCGGTCCAGCACCTTGTCGAGCCGCCCGCCCGGGCGACTGCCTCGGCGCTGTTCCTGCTGATCAACAACCTGATCGGCCTTGGCGGCGGCATCTACGCGCTGGGTGCGCTGTCGAAGACGCTGGCACCGGTTTATGGAGCAGAATCGCTGCGTTATTCCATGCTGCTGGGGCTTGGCCTCTACCTGCTGGCGGCAATGCTCATGAGCCTGGCCGGACCGGCGCTGCGGCGGGAATGGGTCGCCGAGAACTAGGGCACCGGGCGGGATCGCCCGCAGGTTTCCGCGCAAGCCGGAGCGGCCGGTTCGCAGGCCGCTCTAATTTTTGCAACGATCCATCCCGATCATAGCGTTTGATCGAACACCGGCCAACGGGCAGAGCCTTGGTCATGTCGCGTGTCCTCCCGTTCCGAAACCCGGAAAACCTCCCGAACCCGCTTGTCCGTCCCAGGCCCGCCGGGCATGATCGCGCGGTGTCCGAGGTCCGTGCCCGTCGGCGCGGCGGGCGCTGCTGAGGAGGCCGTTTTTCGTGTCCGACCGTCCCGCGATTCCCCTGACCCTCGAAGAAGTGGCGCGCGCTGCCGACCAGCGCGGGCTCGTCGTCGCGCCGGCCTGCATGGCGGGCGTCATGACCAATCTCGCGCTGCTGGCGCGCCATGCCGAGACTCTGCGCGGGACGACGAAGTGAAATCCGCCCGCGAGATTGCCGAGGCCGTTCGCAGCGGCCGGACAAGCGCCGTGCAGGTGGTGGAGCAGTGCCTTGCCGCGCTGCCCGCCCCCGGCGCCGATCCGCTGGTGGCGATCACGCGGCTGCTGCCCGCACGTGCCCGTGCCGAGGCGGCGGCGGTCGACGCCGCGATCGCGGCGGGCAAGGACCCCGGACCGCTCGCCGGTGTGCCTTACGGGGTGAAGGACCTGTTCGACGTGGCCGGGCTGCCGACCACGGCGGGCTCCTCGATCTATGCCGAGGCGCCGCCCGCGCTTGCCGATGCCGAGGCTGTCGCGCGGCTGCGCTCTGCCGGCGCGGTGATGGTGGCCACGCTCAACATGGACGAGTTCGCCTACGGTTTCGCCACGATCAACGCGCGCCACGGCACCACCCGCAATCCTCACGATCCCTCCCGCCTTGCCGGCGGTTCCTCGGGCGGCTCGGCGGCGATGGTCGCGGCCGGGCTGCTCGCGTTTTCGCTGGGATCGGACACCAACGGCTCGGTGCGCGTGCCCGCCAGCCTCACCGGGATCTACGGGCTTAAGCCTTCGCATGGCGACCTTCCGCTGGCAGGCGTGTTTCCCTTCGCCGAGAGTTTCGACGACGTGGGGCCGTTCACCGCCACAGCGGCGGACATGGCGCTCGTGTGGGAAGTGCTATCGGGCCGCAGCGCGCAAGACGGGGATCGTCCGCTGCGCCTCGGCCGTCTGGGCGGCCGCTTCCGCGAGAATGCCGATGCCGACCAGCTCGCCGCGATCGACGCCATCGCGCCCGATGCCCCGCAGGTCGAACTGCCGGACATCGCCCGCGCCCGTTCGGCGGCGTTCCTCATTACCGCCTTCGAAGGCGGCAACCTCCATCGCCATGCCCTGACCGAACAGGCCATGGCCTTCGATCCCGCAACGCGGGACCGTCTCCTCGCAGGTGCGTTGCTGCCCCGCGCGCTCTACGAGGAGGCGGTAGCTTTCCGCCATGCCTTCCGGGAACGGATCGCCTTGATGATGGCGGATTTCGATGTGCTGCTGGCGCCCGCAACGCCTTGCGCGGCCCCGCTCATCGCAGATCCGCGCATCGAGATCGACGGCGCGCTTTCGCCCGCGCGGGCGGATCTGGGCATTCACACGCAGCCGATCAGCTTCACCAGCCTGCCCTCGCTTGCCGTGCCGCTGCACCGGCCGGGGCGATTGCCGCTGGGCCTGCAACTGATCGGCGCGCCGGACGGGGAACCGGCCCTGCTGCGCTGCGCCGCGCAGCTTGAACGACAGGGAATTATCGGGGTGAGCGAGCCCATCCGCTCGCTGCAAGGGGCAGACAGGTGACACAAGTGGACATGACGGCGGACGACGAACCGGGCACGCCGCCCGCAGGACCCGGCGCGGGCGCGCTGGAGCGCTGGTTTTCGCTGAAGGAGCGCGGCACCACCGCCCGTACCGAGGTTCTGGCGGGCGTGACCACGTTCCTGACCATGGCCTATATCGTGCTGGTCAATCCGGCGATCCTGGGCACGGCGGGAATGCCGGTCGCCTCGGTCGCGGCCGCAACCTGCTTTGCCGCCGCCTTCGCCTCGATCCTGATGGGCTTCGTGGCCAATACGCCGCTGGCGCTGGCGCCGGGCATGGGGCTCAACGCCTATTTCAGCTTCACCGTCGTCCAGCAGATGGGCGTGCCCTGGCCGGTGGCGCTGGGCTGCGTGTTCATATCGGGCGTGGCGTTCCTCGTCCTGACCGTTACCGGCGTGCGCCAGCTGATCGTCGCCTCGATCCCGCAATATCTCTTCGCGGCGGTGGCGGGCGGCATCGGCCTGTTCATCGGCTTCATCGGCTTCAAGGATGCCGGCATCGTCGTTGCCAATCCCGCGACTTTCGTGGCGCTCGGCGATCTCAAGGCGCCCGGCGCGGCGCTGGCGCTGATGGGGCTGGCGGTGATCGGCGCGCTCAGCGTGTGGAACGTGCGCGGGGCGATGCTGATCGGCATCCTGGCGACCAGCGTGGTCGGCTGGCTCTGCGGGATGGTCTCGGTCTCGCCGGAACCCTATTCGCTCGAAGCCCTGACCGGCACGGCCTTCAAGCTGGACCTTGCGGGCGTCTTCGGCCTTTCCGGCAGCCATGGCCTGGGTCTGCTGGAGATCCTTTTCGTGTTCCTCTTCGTCGACCTGTTCGACAATATCGGAACCCTCGTGGCGGTGACCAAGCGCGCCGGGCTGATGGACGAGAACGGCCGCATCCCGCGCCTCAACCGCATCCTCATCACCGATGCCACCGCCACCATCGTCGGCTCGATGGCGGGCACCAGCACGGTGACCTCCTATGTGGAAAGCGCGGCGGGCGTGCAGGAAGGCGGGCGCACCGGCCTGACCGCCGTGGTCACCGGCCTGCTGTTCCTGGCCACCATGTTCGTGGCGCCTTACGCCCAGCTCATTCCCCTGGCGGCAACCGCGCCCGCGCTCATCATCGTCGGCGGGCTGATGCTGCTGCCGCTGACCGAGGTGGAATGGGAAGATCCGCTGGCGGCGATCCCCGCCTTCCTCACGGTGGCGATGATCCCGCTCACCTTCTCGATCGCCAACGGCCTCGCCTTCGGCATCACCGCCCATGCCGGGCTCAAGATCGTGCGCGGCACCATCGAGAAGAAGGACTGGTTCCTGCTGGTGCTGGCCCTGCTGTTCATCGCCCGCTTCGTCTGGATGGGAGCCGCCTGATGCGCGCCATTGCAATGTTCCTCGCCCTTGCCGCCGTCTGCGGCGCCGTTCCCGCCGAAGCGAAGCGGCTTGACGATACGCCGCGCACCGTGGTGATGACCGCGTTTTCGCCCGAATGGGACGCACTCGCCCCGGCCATCAGCAAGCCGCGCGAATACAAGGTCAACGGGCTTACCTTCCTCACCGGCAAGCTGGAGGGCAAGCCGGTGGTGCTGATGGCCAGCGGCGTGTCTATGGTGAACGCGGCGATGAACACGCAGCTCGTGCTGGATCGCTTCAACGTGCGCCGGATCGTCTTTTCCGGGATCGCCGGCGGCGTCGATCCCGAACTGTCCATCGGCGACGTGGTGGTGGCGCAGGACTGGGCCCAGTATCTTGAGGTTTCCTTCGCGCGCCAGACCGAACAGGGCTGGGTCGTGCCCGAGGAAGTCGATGCCGGGGCGCCGAAGAACTGGAACATGATGTTCCCGCGCGGCGTGCGGCTGGGCAATGCGGCGGAACCGATGCAGCGGCACTATACGATCGCGGTCGATCCCGGCCTCGTCGATCTTGCCCGCAAGGTCACGTCCGAAGTCACGCTGCGCCGCTGCGCCAAGGATGGTCCGCCCGAGCAGGCCGGGCCGTGCCTGCCGCAGACGCCGCGCATCGTCGTGGGCGGAACCGGGGTGAGCGCGGGCGTCTTTGCCGACAATGCCGAGTTTCGCGGCTATCTCCAGCAGGCCTGGCACGCCCGCGTGCTCGACATGGAAAGCGCGGCGGTGGCGCAGGTCGCTTATGCCAACCGGGTGCCGGCCATCGTGTTCCGCAGCCTTTCCGACCTCGCCGGGGGGGATGCCGGGGCGAACCAGATGAATGCCTTCATGGCGCTGGCCTCGGTCAATTCCGCCCATGTCGTGCGCGCCTTCGTCGCCGCGCTGCCGGACTGAGGCGATGGAACTGACGACGGTTACCGGAACGCGCGGCATCGTCACGGCGCCGCATCGCCTTGCGGCCGAAGCGGGGCTGGCGGTGCTGATGGACGGCGGCAATGCGGTGGAGGCTACCGTTGCGGTGGCCGCCACGCTGGCGGTGGTCTATCCGCACATGACCGCGATCGGCGGAGACGGTTTCTGGCTGATCCGCGAACCGGACGGCGCCGTGCATTCGGTACACGGCTGCGGCGGCGCGGCGGGCAGCGCCGACCTTGCGCTCTATGCCGGGCTGGACGCGGTGCCCACGCGCGGGCCGCTGGCGGCCAACACGGTGGCGGGGACGATTTCCGGCTGGGCGGCGGCGCTGGAAACCTCGGGAGGGACACTGCCGCTCGAACGCCTGCTGCGCGATGCGATCCGGCATGCGGGGGAGGGCGTGGCCGTGACCGCCGGGGGCGCTGCCATCGCCGCTGGCAAGGGCGCCGAACTGCGCGCCGCGCCGGGAGCCTATGCCGCGGTGTTCGAGCCGGAAGGCCGCCCGCTTGCCGAGGGTGACGTGCTGCGCAATCCCGCGCTTGCCGAAACCTTCCGCAAGCTGGCGAGAGAGGGGCTGGACAGTTTCTACCGGGGCGAACTGGCCGCCGCGATCGCCGAGGATCTTGCCGCGCTGGGCAGCCCCGTTTCGGCGGCGGACCTTGCCGCGCATCGCGCCACCCGGCCGCAGCCGCTTTCCGTCCCCATCCGCGGCGCGCGCCTCTACAACAGCGCCCCGCCGACGCAGGGCTTCGCCTCGCTGGTGATCCTTGCGCTGTTCGACCGGCTCGCCGCCGATGGGCCGGACGGTTTCGCCCATGTCCACGGGCTGGTCGAGGCGACCAAGCAGGCCTTCCTGCTGCGCGACGCGCACGTGGGCGATCCGGCCTATACCGATTACGATTTTCAGGCCCTGCTTGACGATCCGCAGGCGCTTGATGCCATGGCGGCGCGGATCAATCCGGCCCGCGCGCTGCCCTGGCCGCAGCCGCCGCAGTGGGGCGATACCTGCTGGTTCGGCGCGGCGGACGGGGAAGGGCGCGTGGTCTCCTCCATCCAGTCCACCTATTTCGAGTTCGGTTCCGGCCTGGTGCTGCCGCGCAGCGGGATCGTCTGGCAGAACCGAGGCAGCTCGTTCCGTCTGGCCGAAACGGGGTGGAATGCGCTCAAGCCCGGTCGCAAGCCGTTCCACACGCTCAACCCCGCGCTCGCCGTGTTCGAGGACGGGCGCGTCATGGCCTATGGCACCATGGGGGGCGAGGGGCAGCCACAGACGCAGGCGGCGCTGTTCAGCCGCTATGCCCGCTACGGCGCCGACCTCCAGGCCGCGATCAGCGCGCCGCGCTGGCTGCTGGGCCGGACATGGGGCGAGGCGACGACCTCGCTCAAGCTGGAGGACGGTTTCGACGAGGCGCTCTACGCCGCGCTGGCGCAGGCCGGGCACGACGTCGAGCGGGTCGGCCCGCCGACCGCGACGATGGGCCATGCGGGCGCCGTGGTGCGTCTGCCCGGCGGCACGTTCGAAGGCGCCACCGACCCTCGCAGCGATGGCGGCGTGGCCGCATGGTAGAGACCGGCGGAGCCCGCGCCGTCGCCCGCTGCGATGCCCTTGGCGCGGCGCCTTACAGCGAGCTGGAGCAGGGCCTCTATCGCGGCTACCTGACCCCGGCCTACCATGCCACGGTGGACCTCGTAGGCGCGTGGATGGTCGATGCGGGGATGGATGTCGATCTCGATGCCGCCGCCAATCTCCATGGTCGCTACGAAGGCGAGGCGCCCGGCGCCCCGGCGCTGGTGATCGGCAGCCACCTCGATTCCGTGCGGGACGGCGGCTGCTACGATGGCCCGCTCGGCGTCATGCTCGGCATCGAATGCGTCGCCGCGCTCAACGAGCAGGGCCGCCGCCTGCCTTTCGCCATCGAGGTCTACGGTTTCGGGGACGAGGAAGGCTCGCGCTTTCCCGCCGCCATGCTGACGAGCCGCGCCGTGGCTGGAACGCTGGACGTCGATCTCGGCGCGATTGCCGATGCCGATGGGGTGTCGATGGAAGTGGCGCTCGGCTCGTTCAAGACCGATTATGACGTGGTGACGGCCAAGACGCCGACGAACACCTTCTCGACACGGACCTACCGCGCCGCGCGCCGCGCGCCGGAAGACATCGTGGCCTATCTCGAAGCCCATATCGAACAGGGTCCGGCGCTGGAGGCGGAAGGGCTGGCGCTTGGCACCGTCACCGGGATCGCCTCGCAATTGCGCTATGCCGCCACCGTGCGCGGCATGGCGGGCCATGCAGGCACGAGTTCCATGCCGCTGCGCCGCGATGCGCTGGCCGGGGCGGCCGAAATGGTGCTCGCGATCGAGGAGATCGCCCGCGCGGATGGATCGGATCTCGTCGCCACCGTCGGCAGGCTGGAGGCCATGCCCGGCGCTGCGAACGTGATCCCCGGCGAAGTGCGCTTCACCATCGATGTGCGCTCGGGCGAGGCGGCCCGGCGGGACCGTGCGGCGCGGGAAATTCTCTCGCGGCTGGAGCAGATCGCCTCGAAGCGCGGCCTCGTGCTCGATCTGGTGCTGGTCCACGACCTGCCGGCCAGCCCTTGCGATCCCGTGCTGATGGACCTTCTGGACGCGGCCATGATCGAGGCTGGCCAGCCGGTGCGCCGTCTCGTCTCGGGTGCGGGGCACGATGCCATGGTCATGGCATCGCTCTGCCCCACGGCGATGCTGTTCATCCGCTGCAAGGACGGCGTGAGCCACAATCCCGCCGAGCAAGTCGAACCCGCCGACGCCGATGCGGCGCTGCGGGTCATGCGGGGCTTCATCGAGAAACTGGGCCAGAAACACTTGGGAGACAGCTTTGCCGACCGAACTTGATCCGCTGCTCTTCGGCGAGATCGACCCGCCCCAGCGCCTGCTCATGGGGCCGGGGCCGATCAACGCGCACCCCCGCGTGCTGCGGGCGATGAGCGCGGACCTGCTGGGCCAGTTCGACCCGGAAATGACCGGCTACATGAACCAGGTCATGGCGCTCTACCGTCCGATCTTCGGCACGCGGAACCAGTGGACGATGCTGGTGGACGGCACCGCGCGTGCGGGGATCGAGGCGGCGCTGGTCAGCCTCGTGGCGCCGGGCGACGTGGTGCTGGTGGTGAACTTCGGGCGCTTCGGCCTGCTGCTGGCCGAAATCCTCACCCGCATCGGCGCGGTGATCGAGACGGTGGACGCGCCCTGGGGCGAGGTCGTGCCGCTGGAACGCGTGGCCGAGGCCATCGCCCGCTGCCATCCCAAGGTCGTGGCCACCATTCACGGCGACACTTCGACGACGATGGCGCAGCCGCTCGACGGCTTCGGCGAACTCTGCCGCCAGGCGGGCGCGCTCAGTTATGTCGATGCCACGGCGACCATCGGCGGCATGGAACTGGCGGCGGACCGCTGGGGCGTGGATGTCGTCACCGGCGGTTTGCAGAAGTGCATGGGCGGCCCCTCCGGCTCGGCGCCGATCACGATTTCGGACAAGGCGGCCGAGCACATCGGACGCCGCCGCCACGTGGAACAGGGCATCCGCCGCGACGACATCGTGGACGGGCAGGGGCCGCGCATCGGTTCCAACTATTTCGACCTTGCCATGGTGATGGACTACTGGTCGGACAAGCGGCTCAATCACCATACCGAGGCGACCTCGATGCTCTATGCCGCCCGCGAATGTGCGCGCATCGCATTGGGGGAAGGGCTGGAGGCCCGCTATGCCCGCCATGCCGCTGCGGGCCGGGCGATGGCGGCGGGGCTGCGCGCCATGGGGCTCTCGCTGTTCGGCGACGATGCCCACCGGATGACCAACGTCACCGGCGTGTTCATTCCCGAAGGCGTGGACGGCGAAGCGGTGCGCATGGCGATGCGGCAGCAGTTCGAGATCGAGATCGGCACCGCCTTCGGCCCCCTGCAGGGCCGGATCTGGCGGATCGGCGCGATGGGGTACAATGCCATGAAGCACAAGGTGCTGCTGACCTTGGCGGCGCTGGAAGCGTGCCTCTGCATGGAAGGCTTCAGGCTGCCGCCGGGCGAGGCGGTTCCGGCGGCCATGGCCGCATGGGACTTTCCGCAAGTTGGGGAGCAGCGGGCATGAGCAAGGGCGCGCACATGGCCCGCGATCTCGTCGGCTATGGCCGCACGCCCCCCGATCCGCAGTGGCCCGGCGGGGCGCGCGTGGCGGTGCAGTTCGTCATCAACTACGAGGAAGGCGCGGAGAATTCCGTCCTCAACGGCGACGAACGCTCCGAGGCCTTCCTCAGCGAGATGGTCGGCGCGGCCAGCCATGCCGACCGGGCGATGGCGATGGAGAGCCTTTACGAATATGGCAGCCGCGCAGGGTTCTGGCGGCTCCACCGGCTGTTCACCGGGCGCGGGTTGCCGGTGACGGTGTTCGGCGTGGCCAGGGCCATGGAGATGAACCCCGAAGCCGTCGCCGCGATGCTGGAGGCCGGCTGGGAAATCGCCAGCCATGGCCTGCGCTGGATCGATTACCAGAACGTCCCCGAAGCGGTGGAACGCGCTCACATCGCCGAAGCCATCGCGCTTCACGAAAGGCTCACCGGCAGCCGCCCGCTCGGCTGGTATCAGGGCCGCACCTCGCCCAATACCGCGCGGCTCGTCGCCGAGGAGGGTGGCTTCCTCTACGATGCGGACAGTTATGCCGACGACCTGCCCTATTGGGACAGGCGGCACGGCAAACCGCAGCTCGTGGTGCCCTATACGCTCGACGTGAACGACATGAAGATCGTGGCGCTCAACGGCTTTACCGAGGGGGAGCAGTTCTTCCGCCACATGCGCGACACTTACGATCAGCTTCGCGAGGAAGGCGGGCGGATGATGTCGGTGGGCCTGCACGGCCGCATTGCCGGCAAGCCCGGCCGCGCCCGCGCCGTCGCCCGGTTCCTCGATCATGTCGTCGCCAGCGGTGACGGATGGGTTGCCCGGCGCATCGATATCGCGCGCCACTGGCAGGAGCGTTTCCCGGCATGAAGATCGACGTTCCCGTGCTTCACGCCGAAGTGGCCGCTGCCTTTCGCGCCTACGAGCGCGCGCTGATGGCGGACGATGTTCCGGCGATGGACGCCCTGTTTCATCAGGCGCCCACCACCAACCGCTACGGCGTGGGCGAAGTGCTTTACGGGATCGAGGAAATCCGCGCATTCCGCAAGGGACGCGGCGGCTCGCCGCAGCGCCGGCTCGGGCGTGTCGCCATCACCGTCTATGGTGACAGCTTCGCCACCGCCGATGCCGAATTCTTCCGCGAGGGTTCCGACAGTCGCGGCCGCCAGACGCAGAGCTGGGTGCGTTTCGATGACGGCTGGAAGGTCGTTTCCGCTCATGTCAGCCTCGAAGGGAGCACGTCGTGACCGCGCTTTTCGAACATAGCCCCTGGGTGGAGGAGCGCGCCGATGCGCGGCCTTTCTCGGGGGATCGCCATGCCGATCTCCTGGCGGTGATGCATGAGGCCAGCGCCGGGGAACAGCTCGCCCTGATCCGCGCGCATCCCGAACTGGCGGGCAAGGCGGCGATCGACCGGACCCTGACCGAGGCTTCGGCCGCCGAACAGGCCAGTGCCGGGCTCGACCGCCTGACGCCGGGGGAATACGAACGCTTCCACGCGCTGAACGCCGCCTACCGCGCCCGGTTCGGCTTTCCCTTCATCATCTGCGTGCGGTTGACCGACAAGGCGGGCATCCTTGCCGCGATGGAGCGCCGCCTCGGCAACGAACGCGACGCCGAAGTGGCGACGGCGCTGGAACAGATCGGCGAAATCGTGCGCTTGCGGCTGGAGGATGCGGCATGAGCGAGGTCGGACTGGCCGCGCTCGAAGAGCGGCTGGCGCGCGAGCTGGAGCTGATCGGTCATGACCGGCCCGAATGGGTACGGCCGCGCATGTTCGAGGGCGCGGACGTGCTTGACGTCGCGGTGATCGGCGGCGGGCAGTGCGGGCTTTCGGCCGCCTTCGGGCTGCGTTCGCAAGGCGTGCGCAATGTCATGGTGTTCGACGAGAACGAGCCCGGGTTCGAAGGGCCGTGGGAAACCTATGCGCGCATGGTCACGCTGCGCACGCCCAAGCATCTCAACCCGATCGATTTCGGCATTCCCTCGCTCACTTATCGCGCATGGTGGGAAGCGCAGCACGGCGCGGAAGGCTGGGCGGCGGTGGACAAGATCGCCCGTGGCGACTGGATGGAATACTTGCGCTGGTATCGCCGCGCGCTCGCCCTGCCGGTGACGAACGGCGCGAAGCTGCTGCGGATAGAGCCTTTGCCCGAAGCCGGGCTGCACCGCCTGCACTTCGCGGACGGCAAAGTGGAACAGGCGCGCAAGGTCGTGCTCGCCACCGGCATCCAGGGCGGGGGGGAATGGCACACGCCCGCCATGGTGCGCGACAATCTGCCGGGATCGCTCTGGGCGCATACCAGCGAGCCGATCGATTTCGCCGCGCTGCACGGCAAGCGCATCGGCATCCTGGGCGGCGGGGCTTCGGCTTTCGACAATGCCAACTTCGCGCTTTCGCAGGGCGTGGCGGCGGCGGAAGTCTTCATTCGCCGCAAGGCGCTGCCGCGCGTCAATCCGATCCGCTTCATGGAACGGGTGGGGTTCACCGCGCGCTATCCCGCGCTGGACGATGCCACCAAGTATGCGGCGATGGACTGCTTCCTGGGCCACAACCAGCCGCCTACCAACGACACTTTCGAACGTGCCGCCGCATGGCCCGGCTTTGCGCTGCACCTTGGCGCGCCGTGGCTCGACGTGACGGAGCACGAGGGCCGCGTGCGGGTGACGACGCCGCAGGGCTTCCACGAATTCGACTTCGTGGTGGTTTCCACCGGTCTCGTCAGCGATCCGGGCCTGCGCCCCGAACTGGGGCAAGTGGCCGGGCTTATCCAGCGCTGGGGCGAGCGGGTGGTCCCGACCGGGCCGCGCAATGCCCTGATCGACGCACATCCCTACCTTGGCCCCGCGTTCGAGTTCACCGCGCGGCAGGGCGTGGACCCCGCGCCGCTGCACGGGCTGTTCGCGTTCAACTATTCCGCGCTCGTCAGCCTCGGCCTTTCCGCATCGGCGCTTTCGGGCCTGCAGAACGCCCTGCCGCGCCTTGTCAGGGGCGTGGCGGACCAGTTGTTCCTCGATGACCGGGAGGTGCTGGTGGCCGAGTTCCTGACTTATGACGAGCACGAGTTCCTGGGCGCTTGGCCGGTGCTGCCGGAGTTTGCCGCATGAGCACGCTTTCCACGCACGTTCTCGACACGGCCCATGGCTGCCCGGCCGAGGGAATCGCGCTGGAACTCGCCGGCGCCGGCGGGGCGGTGCTGTTCACCGGCACGACCAATGCCGATGGCCGCTGTCCGGGCATTCCCGCGCTCGATCCGGGGGCCTACCGCCTGACTTTCGCGGTGGCCGCCTATTTTCGCGGCAGGGGCATGACCCTGCCGGAACCGCCGTTCCTTGACCGTGTGTCCATCGACTTCGGCGTGGCGGACGGGCAGGGGCACTATCACGTTCCGCTGCTCGTCTCTCCCTTCGGCTATTCGACTTACCGGGGAAGCTGAGATGGCGCCGCGTCCGATCCTGAAGAGGCCTGCTGCATGATCCGCGCCTTTCGCGGCGAATTCCTGTCCGTTTCCCGAGACCCGCGCAGCGATCCCCAGGCCGTCCGCCACGAAGCGGACGGGCTGCTGGTGGTCGAGGACGGCGTGGTCGCGGCGCGCGGCCCCCATGCCGAACTGGCGGAGCGATATGCCGGTGTCCCGGTGGAAGCGCTGCCGGGCCTCGTCGTGCCGGGCTTCGTCGATTCCCATGTCCATTATCCGCAGACGGACCGCATCGCCTCTCATGGCGAACAATTGCTCGACTGGCTGGAGCGCCACATCTTTCCGGCGGAAAAGGCCTTCGCGGACAAGGCCCATGCCGATGCCGTCGCCGCCTTCTTCCTGGGCGAACTGCTGAGGAACGGCACCACCAGCGCGCTGGTCTTCCCAACCGTGCACGAGCAGTCCGTCGATGCCCTGTTCGAGGCCGCGCTTGACCGGGACATGCGGCTGATCTCGGGCAAAGTGCTGATGGACCTCGGGCCCGACGGCCTGAACGACACCGTGGCCTCGGGCCGGGCGGGCAGCGAGGCGCTGATCCGCCGCTGGCGCGGACGCGGGCGGCTGGGCTACGCGGTGACGCCGCGTTTCGCGCTGGCTTCGTCCGATGCCCAGCTTGCCGATGCGGGCGCTCTGCTGGCCGAGCATCCGGACGTGCTGATGCACACCCACCTTGCGGAGAACCGCCGCGAATGCGCCGAAGTGGCAGCGCGCTTCAGCGCGGCGGCGGACTATCTGGACGCTTACGACCGGTTCGGCCTCGTCACCGGCCGATCGGTGTTCGCGCATGGCATTCACCTGCCGGATCGCGCCTGCCGGCGGCTGCACGAAAGCGGGGCGGGGATCGCGGTCTGCCCCAGTTCCAACTTGTTCCTCGGTTCGGGCTTCTTCGATTTCGCACAGGCCGACCGGCACGGGATACGCCTCGGCCTCGGCTCGGACGTGGGGGCGGGGACGACCTTCTCGCTGCTGCACACCCAGGGGATCGCCTATCAGGCCGCGCTGATGAAAGGCACCGCGCTCGATCCGTTCAGGGCGCTGTGGCTGGCGACGGCGGGCAGCGCCGCCCTGCTTCATATCGCTGACCGGGTGGGCAGCCTCGAAGTGGGGCAGGAGGCCGATTTCGTGGTACTCGATACGCAGGCGACACCGCTGCTCGCCCGTCGCACCCGCCACGCCGACCTTGCCGAACGGCTCTTCGCGTTGCAGGTGCTGGGCGACGACCGCGCCGTCGCGCGCACTTATCTGCTGGGCCGCTGCGCCTGGGACAGGGATACCGAATGACCGACCTCGACACTTTCATCGCCGGCCTGCCGAAGGCCGAGCTTCACCTCCACATCGAAGGCAGCCTCGAACCCGAACTGATGTTCGCGCTGGCGACACGCAACGGCGTGTCGATCCCCTTCGCCACCGTGGAGGAAGTTCGCGCTGCTTATGAATTCTCCAACCTGCAGGACTTCCTCGACATCTATTACGCGGGCGCGAACGTGCTGCTGAAGCGGCAGGATTTCCACGATCTGGCGATGGCCTACTTCGCGCGGGCGGCGGCGGACGGCGTGGTCCATGCCGAATTGATGTTCGATCCGCAGACCCATACCGACCGGGGCGTGCCCTTCGCCGAAGTGATCGAGGGGCTGCTTTCCGCCATGGCCGCCGCCGAAGCGGCGTTCGGCATGTCCAGCAGCCTGATCCTCTCGTTCCTGCGGCACCTTTCGGAAGAGGCGGCCTTCGCCACCCTGGCCCAGGCGGAGCCGTGGCTCGACCGGATCGAGGCGGTGGGGCTCGATTCCTCGGAAGTCGGCCATCCGCCCGAGAAGTTCGCCCGCGTCTTCGCCGCCGCGCGCGCGAAGGGCCTCAGGATCACCGCGCATGCGGGCGAGGAAGGTCCGCCCGAATATGTCCACCAGGCGCTGGACCTGCTGGGCGTCCACCGCATCGACCATGGCAATCGCGCGCTGGAAGACCCGGCCCTGATCGAGCGGCTGGTGCGCGAGGAGATGACGCTGACGGTCTGCCCGCTTTCCAACCACAAGCTCTGCGTGGTGGACGACCTGGCCGATCACCCGATCGACGCGATGCTGGCTCACGGGCTCAAGGCTACCATCAATTCTGACGATCCGGCCTACTTCGGCGGCTATGTCGCGGACAATTACCGCGCCGTCGCGGCGGCTCGCGGGCTTGGCAAGGAAGCGCTGGCCACGCTGGCGCGCAACAGCTTCACCGGCTCGTTCCTGCCAGAAAGCGCGGTAGCGGCGCATCTCGGCGCGCTTGACGCCTACATGGCGGACCATCGCCGATGAAGGCCCTGCTTCGCGCCGTATTGCTGGCGGTGCTTGCGGCTCTGCTGCCGGTTGCCGCCCATGCCGACGGCGCGAGGCGCAAGGTCATCATCGATGACGAGGGCTTCGCGCTCATGCACCTGATGTTCCTGGAAAGCGATCGGGTCGATGTGCTTGGCATCACCACCGTCTCCGGCAATACCTGGGCCAATCGGGCAACCGCGATGGCCTTGCGCGGGCTGGAGATCGCCCATCGCGGCGATGTGCCGGTGGTTCAGGGCGCGACTTATCCGCTGCTCAATTCCGAAGCGCTGACGGAGCGCTGGGAAGCGCTCTACGGCAAGCTGACGTGGAAGGGCGCGTGGATGAAGCAGTGGGTCGAGCCTACCCGGCAATCGACGCCTGCCTACCATGGACCGACCGATCCGGTGGACCTGCCCTGGGGCAATCCAGGACTGAAGGCCTCGCCCGAAATCGCGGCGAACTTCCTGATCCGCATGGTCCACAAGTATCCGGGGCAGATCACCATCGTCGCCTGCGGCCCGTTGACGAACCTTGCGCTGGCGCAGCGGCTCGATCCCGAGTTCGCCGCGCTGGCGGGAGAGCTGGTCTACATGGGCGGGAGCCTCAATCCGCAGCAGCAACTGGACAACGTTTCGGCCGCGCAGTTCGCGCGCGAATATGCCAATTCGCCGCGCCGCGAATTCAACGCCCGTTTCGATCCCGAGGCGGCGAGCATCGTTTCGCGCAGTCCCTGGCGCAAGATCACGGTGGTGCCCGCCGATCCCGCCACCGGCACGCAGCTGACCCCGGAACTGGTCAAGGCGATGAGCGCGGCGGCCGCGCCGGAACTGGGCCGGTTCATCGGCGGCATGGAGGCAGGCTTCCCGATGTGGGACGAGATCGCCGCCGGTGTCCTGCTCGACCCGGGCATGGTGACCGAGGCGGAAGAGCTTTACGTTGACTACAACGCGCAGTTCGGCGCGGGCTATGGCGACATGCTGAGCTGGCGCGAAGGCTATCAGCCCGGCCTTGGCGAACGCAAGGCAACCGTGGTGCGCAAGATCGACGCGGCGCGGCTGGACGCGCTGATGGTGCAAGTGATGGCCGCCAGCCGCCGGTAAGCTGGGCCACCGGCAAGCTGGGCGCTCGGCCCGGCTCACCGGTGCTTGAAGGAAGCGTTCAGGCCAGCCGTTCGGGGACCGAAAGCGCTTCTTCCACGATGCTGTCGCGGGTGCCCACAGATTCCCAGGGGAACACGAACCAGCGCTTGTCGTCGGCGCGGTCGATCACTTCGGACCAGAGGTCGACTTCGACCTTCGAGCTCTTGTTGTTGATGACGACGGCGAAGCGCAAGTTGTCATGATCGCCGCCGCCCTGCGTGAGCTGGCCGCGGATATATTCGATGGTGCCGCCGGTATCGTTGATATCGTCCACGAACAGCAGGCGGGTGCCCTGTGCGCTCATCGCCGCGACCTTGGCGATTAGTTCGTCGGCAAAGCCGGGGATCTTGGCCGAATGGTCGATCGAGAGCATCGGCAGGCCGAGCTGGTGCGAGATATAGACGGCCGGCACCAGCCCGCCGCGCCCGACGCCGATCACGAACTCGGGTTGCCACTCGTTCTGCTGGATCTGCCGCGAAAGCTGGCGGACCTTGGCGAGGAAATCTTCGTAGTATTCGAGGAAATGGAGCTGGGGCTCGGCGGCTTCACTCATGCGGGGCGAATCCTGAAACGATCATGTCGGGAAAGTAGCCCGGTTATCGGTTTCGTGCGGAATTCGCAATCACGGCAATTTTCCGCACGTCGCGTAATCGAATATGTCGCACCTAAGTCTTTGATGCGGCGTGTCCAAGCTGTGCAAAGCCGTTCTCGAATTCGCCCAGAACCATGGTCGCGGCATAGGACGGAGTGCGTGCCGTGGCGGTGCAGAGGGCCAGAGTCATGGGTCTGAGCAGCGAATCGGAGATGCGCGTGAAGTTCAGCAGTCCGCGCTGGACCTCGGTGCGCACGTCCAGCGAGGTGAGCACGCCGATGCCGGTGCCCTGGAGCACCAGCGAGGTGATCATCTGGATATTGTCCGAACTGGCCTTGCGGTCGAGGGTGATGCCGGTGGCGCCTTCGAGCACCGCGATCTGCTGGTAGACCGCAAGCGGGTCCGCCGGGACGATCATCGGTTCGCCCGCGCAGGCCGAGAAACGCGCTTCGGGAAGGGTGGCCAGCCGGTGCTCGGGCGGGGTGATGAACCCCAGCACGACTTCGGTGAAGGCGCGGACGGAAAGGTCGCGATAGGAATGCGGTTCGAACAGGATGCCGCAATCGACGGTGCCGTCGCTCACCGCGCGCCGCACCGCGTCGTTGCCCAGCACTTTCACGCCGATGGTGATGCCGGGATAGCGCTGCTGGATCGCGTGGATGGTGGCGGGAACGTGCCCCTTGGCCAGCGCGTCGATCACCGCGATCTCGACGTGGCCGCGCTTCAGCCCGCGCAAGTCCTCGATCCGCGTGCGCAGGCTGACCATGCCCTGCTGCCACTGCGATCCCGATGCCATCATCATCTCGCCCGCCGCCGTCAGCCGTAGGCCGGTGGGCAGGCGTTCGAACAGCGGCAGGCCCAGTTCGGCCTCGACGTTGAGGATCTGCCTGTCGATCGCCGAGGCGGAAACGTTCAGTTCGTCGGCGGCCTTGCGGATCGAGCCGAGGCGGCCCACCGCCATGAAGTACCGCAGGAAGCGCGAAAATGCCGGCATGGTGGTGTTTCTGGACCCGCTCTAATTTTTGCAATGATGTGTCGAATTCATTGCGTTTGCTCGCACCGTGTCAAGCCCTTACGCAATGGGCAACACCGAAACGTGCGACGGCACCGGCAGCGATTTCTCCTCTCCCAACAGAGGTGGCGGCCGGTGCACGAGCGCATGACGGTAGGGGGCGCATCTTCCGCGAAGGGTTGTAAAAGGGACACCCGACGCGGAGGCGCCCCCGCTTGCGGGGTTCAGGGCAATGATGAGGGTTTGCGAAAAACGTCCCCGGTGGGGGCGGCTTCTGGCTGCGCTGGCGATGGCCGGCTCGGTTCCATGCGCTGCTGCATCGGCTGCCGAGCTGCCGGTGCCGCAGCTTCCGAAAATCGCGCCGATTCCGGTGAAGGTCGTGGTCGTCGCCAATTTCGAACCGGGCGAGGACAAGGGCGATGCCCCCGGCGAATTCCAGCTCTGGGCCGAGCGCGAACATCTGGACGAGAAGATCGCCGTGCGCGGCGTGCTTCATCCACTGCTGCGTAACAAGGATGGGCTCTACGGCATCGTTTGGGGCAATGCCGGTTCGCTTCTGAGCGGCGTGGGCGAACAGCTTACCGCGCTGCTGCTCGACCCCCGTTTCGACTTTTCGAAGACCTATTGGCTGTTCACCGGCATCTCCGGGGTCGATCCGCAAGTGGCCTCGGTCGGCAGTGCGGCCTGGTCGCGCTGGGTGGTCTCGGGCGATACCCTGCGCGAGTTCGACGACCGCGAGGTGGCCAAGAACTGGCCTTACGGGCTCTTCGCCATCGGCGCCAAGGCTCCAAACCAGCTTCCCGACAATCCCGACAGTTTCGCCGGCATGACCGATGCGGGCGCGCTGTCGATGGCGGTCACGCTCGACCAGGGGCTTGCGCAGTGGGCCTTCGACATGACGAAAGCCGTGCCGATCCCCGACAACGCCGATCTCGCCAGGGCGCGCGCTGCGTGGACCGGATATCCCAATGCCCAGAAGCCGCCATTCGTGCTCATGGGGGAGACGCTGGGCTCGGTGCGCTACTGGCACGGCCCGGCCCGCACGCAATGGGCGCGCGACTGGGTCAGGCTGTGGACCGGCGGCAAGGGCCGCTTCGTCATGACCAACATGGAGAGCCAGTCGATGGCGGGCGCCATGCTGAACGGCGCGGCGCAGGGGCTCGTCGATCCCCGGCGCGTGCTGGTGCTGCGCACGGCCAGCAACCCTTCCATGCCGCCGCCGGGCGTCGATGCGCTGAACAGCGTGGGGGACGAAGGCCCCGGCCAGCTTGTCGCCTATGAGGCCAATTACCGCGTTGGCGCGCCGGTGGTGCATGAACTGCTGGCGGGCTGGGCGAAGTATCGCGATACCGTTCCCGGAGCGCCACGGCCGTGAAGCCGGCCCCGAGACGCGCGCTTGCCCGGGGGCTTGCCGCGGCGGCCGTGCTGGCGGCGATGCTGGCGTCGGCGTCGGTCGCTCATGCCGATGCGGCGGGCGAGGCGAAAGCCTCGGCGCTGTTCGACGAACTGTCCGGCAATGCGGCGATGCTGCGGGTGTTTCTTCAGGCGATGCCCAAGGGCGGCGACCTGCACAACCACCTTGGCGGCACCCCTTCGGCGGAGGACTGGCTGGACTGGGCGGGCAAGGCGGGCTTCTGCGCCGGAAGCGATCTCAAGCTGCTGCCGCCGCCCTGCGCCGATGCCGACAGGATCACCCGCATCGCCGCCGAACGGCCCTTCGACTATGCGCGGCTGGTCGATCACCTCGGCACGCGCGGCTGGCAGAAGGGGATCGGCCGGGACGAGGTTTCCGGGCACACCCAGTTCTTCATCAGTTTCGAGCGCTTCGGCCCGGTCGCGCCGGGGCATACGGTTCCGGCGATGGAAGTCGCGCTGCGCACGTCCGCGGGCGACAGCGCGACGTACCTCGAACTGATGCACAATCCCGATGCGATGATGGCCTATATCCTCGCCGCGCCCGATGTGCCGCTGGACGAGACGGGGCTTGAGGCGCGCTATGCGCAGGAACTGGCCGGTCTTGCCCCGGCGATCGCCAGGGCCCGCGCCGAACTGGACCGGGACGAGAAGCAGGTACGGGCCGACATGGGCTGCGGCACGTCCTCGGCCGAGGCAGCCTGCGGCCTTGCGGTCCACTATCTTGCCAGCGCCTTCCGCGCGCTGCCGCCCGCCCAGGTGTTCCGCTCGCTGATCGCCTCGTTCGCGCTGGCCGATGCCGATCCGCGCTATGTCGGGGTCAACATCGTCCAGCCCGAGGACTGGCCGGTCTCGATGCGCGACTACGACCTGCACATGGCGATGTTCCGCTTCCTCGAAGGCAAGTATCCGCGCGTCCACCGCACGATGCATGCGGGCGAGCTTGCCTTCGGACTGGTGCCGCCTGCCGGTATCCGCAACCACATGCGCAAGGCGCTCGATGCCGGGGCGGAGCGCATCGGCCACGGGGTGGCCATCGCTTACGAGGACGATGCCGCCGGCACGCTGCGCCGCATGGCGCGCGATCACGTCGCAGTGGAGATAAACCTCTCCAGCAACGACGTGATCCTGGGCGTTCGCGGGGGCGAGCATCCGATCCAGCTCTACCGCCGCTTCGGCGTGCCGGTGACGCTTTCCACCGATGACCAGGGCATCCTGCGCACCGATCTTACCCAGGAATACATGCGCGCCGCGCGCGAGCAGGGGCTGCATTATGCGGACCTCAAGCAGGTGACGCGCGCCAGCCTCGAATTCGCCTTCGTGCCCGGAGAGAGCCTCTGGCGCGGGCGCGTGCCCGGTGAGCCGGTCGCCGCCTGCACCGCCGGGTTCGATGCCGCGCCATGCCGCGCGCTGCTGGCGCGCAGCGAGAAGGCTCGGCTTCAGGTCACGCTGGAACAGCGGCTCGACGCGTTCGAGCAGGGCCTTGACCGGCTCATGCCCGCACCGGGCGGCAAGGGATAGTTTCGAGTACCCGGCGCGCCCGGTCACGGTGCGCCGCAACAATCACAACCTCACGGGAGACGGGGTTCAACAACAGGCCGGCGGAACCGCGAGGGGCGCGATTATCCGTACGGTTTCAGGGGGCTGGCACGATGGCCGCATCGATTGATACGCACATGGAATCCCATACCGCGCCGCGGCGTCATGCCTTGCGCAGATCCGCCTTGAGTTTCGCCGCCACGCTGCTGTGCTGCACGGCGATCCAGGCTCCCGCCTTCGCGGCGGAAGCGGCGGCAGAAGAACCCGCGCCTGAAGAGGGCAAGGAAATCGTCGTCACCGGTTCGCTGGGCGCCTTGCCGGTGGCCGATGTCGGATCGGTCTTCGGCTTCGACAAGACGCTGACCGAGACGCCGCGCTCGGCATCGACGATCAGCAGCGAGCAGATCGAACGCTTCGGCATCAGCGACATCTACGATCTCGTCGCACAGGCGCCGGGCACGTTCACCAACTCGTTCTTCGGTGTCGGCGGCGCGCTCGACATTCGCGGCACGCCGGGCGAAGTCTACTTCCGCGGCATGCGCCGTCTCGACAATCCGGGCAACTACCCGACCCCGATCGGCGCTTCCGACCGCATCGACATCGTGCGCGGCCCGGCCTCGCCGATCTATGGCCCGTCGAAGACCGGCGGCTACATGAACTTCGTTCCCAAGACCGCGCGCGTGAAGGGCGGTTCCTATCTCAGCCACCCGGAAGGCGAAGTGAGCTTTACCGGCGGTTCGTGGGACAAGGCCGACCTCAAGGCCGAAATGCGCGGCCCCGGCAAGATCGGCTCGCAGGAATTCGGCTACAGCCTGTTTGCCGAGGTGGAGGATTCGGGAAGCTACTACCGCAACATCTCCACCAAGAACACCGTGCTCCAGGCCGCGTTCGATACCGACTTCACGCCCAACCTGCGGCTTGAATTCGGCGGCATGTACCAGAACTTCAAGGGCGTGCAGAACGGCGGCTGGAACCGCCTGACGCAGGATCTCGTCGATAACGGCACCTACATCACCGGTTCCGCGCAATCGATCGACGACAACGGCGACGGCCAGATATCGGCGGGCGAATTCATCGCGCACGGCAACAACTTCGGGCCGTTCGGCGTCCCTGCCTCCTCCTTCACCGACAGTTCCTTCAACCCGCTCATGGCGCTTACCGATACCGGCACCGCCAAGCTCAGCCGCCGCGACGTGCTGGCAGGCAAGAACGACCGCCTCGATACCCGCGCCACCACGCTCTATGCCGACCTGATCTGGGAAGGCGACGACGACTGGAGCGTCAAGAACCAGGCGTTCTACGACAGCTACGAGAACATCAACGAGAACAGCTACGGCTTCGCGCAGTTCCACGATTCCTGGGTGTTCGAGGACAAGATCGTCGTCGCCAAGAAGTTCGAGAACGACCTCGGCAAGTTCGCCTTCCAGCTCTCGCCGTCGATCCGCTACACCGATTTCAAGCACGGTGACGATTTCGACTACGAATACTTCCACCGCGTGGACCTGACCAAGGGCTACACCGCCGCCTCCGACCGCCTGCTGGCCACCGAATGCCCGCTCAGCGACGAGCCCGGCTATACGGCGGCGGACTGCGGCTACAACAATTACGTCAGCGGCCATTACACCGACTATGCGATGGCCGGCCTTGCCGACATCGACTTCGCGTTCGGCCTCGGGATTACCGTGGGCGCGCGCTACGATTACGTGAAGGCCAAGTCCACATACGACATCACGAAGATGCTCCCGGCGGACGTCGCCGACCTTGGCGGGCTCTACAGCGCCAGCGGCAGCAAGGGTGCCTGGTCATGGTCGGCCAGCGCCAACTACAAGCTGCCCTTCGGCCTGATCCCCTATGCCACGATCGCCCGTCAGTCCACGGTGATCGCGGGGCAGGGTGCCGAGCTTTACGCCGGGGACATCGCGGGCAAGACCTTCATCTCGGCGTCGAAGCTCTATGAAGGCGGCATCAAGGGCAGCTTCCTCGACGATCGTCTCTACGCTGCGCTGTCGGTCTACAAGCAGAAGCGTACCGACTACAACATCCAGTCGATCACGGTGAACCAGTCGGTGGAGACCAAGGGCCTCGAAGCCGAGGCGCGCTGGTCGGTCAACGACCACCTGCTCATCACCGGCGGCTATACCCGCACCAAGGTCTACAACCTGACCGCGCTGGAGAACGGCACGCTGTTCAGCTTCTTCGGTATCGAGGATCTGGTCAACGTCACCGACCCCACGCTCTATCTCGGCGGGCAGCCGATCGGCCTGGTGCTGATCCCCGACAAGAACGCCTCGCGCCGCGCGGGCATTCCGACCAACCTCTACTCGCTGACGGCCACTTACGCCTTCGACAACGGCATCGCGCTCAGCGCCAGCGCCGTGAAGGTGGATTCGGTCTATTCGGGCCAGTCGCAGGTCGTGAAGCTGCCCGCCTATACCAAGGTGGACGTCTCGGCATCTTACGAGACCGGCCCGTGGCTGTTCCGCGTGGTGGTGAAGAACGCCACCAACGAACGCTACTTCCGCGCGAACTTCACCGAACTGTTCGGCTCGACCATCGTGCTGCCGGAAACCCCGCGCAGCTGGCAGGGCTCGATCGTCTACAAGTTCTGACCTCAAAGCGGCGGGGGCGCCTCCCTACCGGCGTCCCCGCCGCCATCGACGAAAAGATGAATCCTGCGATGACATTCCTGACCCGCGCCGTGCTGCTTGCCGGTGCTTCCGCTTCGCTGGCCTTCGGCGTCTCCGCCCAGGCCGCCGCGCCGGTTCCCGATATTTCCGCCTGCGAGCCCGGCAAGCCCTGCGCCGCGCCGCTACCGGTCAAGGTCGTGGTGGTCTCCCTGTTCGAGATCGGCAAGGACGAGGGCGACACTGCCGGAGAGTTCCAGCTCTGGAAGGAACGGCGGGGGCTGACGATGCGAATTCCCTTCCCGCAATCGTTCCACGATCTCTACTACAACCCCGAGACGCAAGTGCTGGGTATCGTCACCGGCGTCGGCACCGCACGATCGACCGCGGCGACCATGGCGCTCGGCCTCGATCCGCGTTTCGACCTGTCGAAGTCCTATTGGCTCGTCGCGGGCATTGCCGGGATCGATCCCCAGGATGCCTCGATCGGCTCGGCCGCCTGGGCGCGCTGGGTGGTCGACGGCGACCTTGCGCATGAGATCGATGCGCGCGAAATCCCGAAGGACTGGAAGAGCGGTTTCTTCCCCAGACACCTCAAGGGGCCGAACGACAAGACCACCCCGATCGATACCTCGGGCGGCGAAGTCTACCAGATCAACCCCCGGCTGGAGCGCTGGGCCTTCAACCTGACCAAGGACGTGAATATCCCCGACAGCCCGGAAATCCGGGCCGAGCGCATGCGCTTCACCGGATATCCCAATGCACAGAAGCCGCCGTTCGTCCTGGAAGGGGAGCAGCTTTCCGCGATGACCTTCTGGCACGGCAAGCTGCTGACCGATTGGGCCAACGACTGGGTCCATTACTGGACACAGGGCAAGGGCGAGTTCGTGACTTCCGCGATGGAGGACACCGGCGTGCTTCAGGCGATGACGTATCTCGACCGGATCGGCCGGGCCGACAAGGACCGCGTGCTCGTGCTGCGTGCGGGCTCGAACTACACGATGCCGCCGCCCGGCGTGGATGCGGCCTCCTATCTGCTGCGGGAAAACGAAGGCTACGCCGGGCTCCAGGCCTCGGTCGAGAGCCTCTATCTCGTCGGCTCGAAGGTGGTCGATGCGTGGCTGGCGGACTGGGATCGCTACAAGGACGAACTGCCGGAATAAGCGGCGGGATCACGAGCCAGGGAGGGAAGACTGGCGGCGGCGATCTCCAGCGCTGCCGTCAGTCGTTCTCCCGCCTCGGCCGGGAGGCCGGGGCCGCGCAGGAAACCAAGCCGGCGGCGCAGCCCATAGCCTGTGATGGCGGCCGTGACGGTGCCTTGCCCCGCCAGCGAGCGCGGCGCCACCGTCACCCCGAGCCCCGCTGCGACCATCCTCAGGCAGCGGTCCTCGTTCTCGCTGCGCAAGGCGAAGCGGGGGCGGACGCCGGCATCGGTGAAGAAGCGGCTGGTCCGCTGCAGCACCTCGCAGGAGCGGCGCGCGATCATGATATCGCCGGCAAGTTCCTGCGGAGCGACCTCCCCTCGCCCGGCAAAGCGGTGCGCGGCGGGCATGACCAGCAGGTAAGGCTCCTCCAGCACCTCGCCCGACGCTCCTTCGTCTTCTGCCATGAGCGTGAGCGCGAGGTGGATCTTGCCGCTGGCAAGTTGCCCGCGCAGATCCCGGTCGTCCCCCTCGACCAGTTCGATCCCGAATTCGCGGGCCAGTTCGCGGGCCACCCGCTCCAGCATCGCGCCGGACACGGTGGGAATGACGCCCAGCTTCAGTCCCGGCCATTGTTCCTGGACTGGCCGGGCGAATTGGTCGGCGCGGCGGAAACCCGCTTCGAGGTCGCGGGCGATCGGCAGGAAGGCCCCGCCGGATTCCGTCAGCCGGACATGGCGCCGGTCGCGCACGAACAGCGGCGTGCCGACCAGTCGTTCCAGTTCGGCTATGCTGGTCGAGACGGTGGGCTGGGTGACATGCAGCCGCGCCGAGGCCTGCTTGAAGCTGCCGGAATCGGCAACGGCAAGGAAATGGCGGATATGCGCGCGCTTTATCATTGGAAAAATCTATTCAAATGCCGTGCAAGTTTCAATTTGTTTGCGTGAAGGGGTTTCGATAGCTTGCCGGCAACGATGGCCCGCATCTCCGGCGGGCCTTGAAAGTTTGGGAAGAGAGATGAAAGCCACCCCCGATTTCGATTTCGGCCTGAGCGAAAGCGCCGTGATGATCCGCGAAAGCGTTGCCCGCTTCGCCGACGAACAGATCGCCCCGCTTGCCGTCAGGGTCGACGCCGAGGACTGGTTCCCGCGTGAGCTCTGGCCTGCCATGGGCGAGCTTGGGCTGCACGGCATCACCGTGGAGGAGGAATGGGGCGGAACCGGCCTCGGCTATCTGGAACATGTGATCGCGGTGGAGGAAGTCAGCCGCGCTTCGGCTTCGGTGGGGCTGTCCTATGGGGCGCACTCCAACCTCTGCGTCAACCAGATCCGCCGCTGGGGCAACGATGCGCAGAAGGCGAAGTACCTGCCGGGGCTGATCTCGGGCGAGCACGTGGGAAGCTTGGCCATGTCCGAAGCGGGCGCCGGGTCCGATGTCGTGGGCATGAAGCTGCGGGCGGACGCGGTGGAAGGCGGCTACCGCCTCAACGGCACCAAGTTCTGGATCACCAACGGCACATATGCCGATGTGCTGGTCGTCTATGCCCGGACCGATGCCGAAGCGGGATCGAAGGGTATCACCGCCTTCCTGATCGAGAAGGACATGGCCGGATTCTCCATCGGCCAGAAGATCGACAAGATGGGCATGCGCGGTTCGCCGACCTGCGAACTGGTGTTCGACGATTGCTTCGTGCCCGCAGGGAACGTCATGGGCCCGCTGAACGGCGGCGTGAAGGTTCTCATGAGCGGCCTCGATTACGAGCGCGTGGTGCTTGCGGGCTTGCAGATCGGGATCATGCAGGCCTGCCTCGACACGGTGATTCCCTATGTGCGCGAACGCCGCCAGTTCGGCGCGGCCATCGGCACGTTCCAGCTCATGCAGGCCAAAGTGGCGGACATGTACGTCGCGCTGCAATCGGCGCGGGCCTATGTCTATGCGGTGGCGCGGGCCTGCGATGCCGGGCAGACCACCCGCTTCGACGCGGCCGGCGCGATCCTGCTGGCGAGCGAGAACGCCTTCCGCGTCTCGGGCGAGGCGGTGCAGGCGCTGGGCGGTGCAGGCTATACCAAGGACTGGCCGGTCGAACGCTATCTGCGCGATGCCAAGCTGCTGGATATCGGTGCGGGCACCAACGAGATCCGGCGGATGCTGATCGGGCGGGAACTGATCGGGGCTTGAGAACAACAGCGTTTCCGGGGGCGATCCCCCGGAACTCGCGGAATCGCTGCCTTGCCTCTGAATTGCGCGCCGCCGAATCGCGGCGCGCTTTCGTGTTCGTCCTACCCTTGCTTCACCCGCAGCAACCCTTCCTGCGCCACGCTTGCTACCAGCATCCCGCCGCGCGAGTAGATCGCCCCGCGTGCGAAGCCGCGCGCATGGCCGGACCAGGGGCTGTCCATCGTATAGAGCAGCCAGTCGTCCATCGGCGGGGTCTGGTGGAACCACACCGCGTGGTCGAGGCTCGCGCCCGAGACGCCGGGCGAGAAGAAGCCGAGCCCGTGCGGCATGAGCGCGGTGGAGACCAGCGCGAAGTCGCTCGCATAGGCAAGGATCACGCGCTGCATCGCCGGCTCGGCATCCAGCGGGTGCGCCAGGCGGAACCACTGGTGGCGCTGCGGCAGCTCGCCGCCGCGAACCGGCGGGCAGGGCCGGATGTCGAACGAGGCGAGGCGGTCCACCAGGAACGGCGGCAGTTTCTGTCCGGCGGCGGCCAGCGCATCGCGGAAATCCGGGCACTGCTCGGGCGCGGGTACGTCCGGCATGGCCACGGCGTGGGAAAGCCCTTCCTCGTGCCGGTGGAACGAGGCGGCGAGGTTCAGGATCGGCTTGCCGCCCTGCATGGCGACGACGCGGCGGTTGGAGAAGCTGCCGCCATCGAAATCGGGCAGGACGCGGTAGATGATCGGGCGGCCGGAATCGCCCGCACGCAGGAAATAGGCGTGGAGCGAATGGGCCTGCCGCTCGGGATCGATCCCGCGCGCGGCGGCGTCCAGCGCCTGGGCCACGACCTGCCCGCCATAGACCCGGCCGGGCTGCTCGGCGGAAGCGGCGCCCCGGAAGATGCCGGTGTCGATTTCCTCGACGGAGAGCAGGCCGCGCAGTTCCGCCACGGCAAGGCGGGCGTCATCAGTCATCGGCATGGTTTTCCCTGAGCGCGGCCTCGATCGGTTCGACCGGCGTGCCTTTCAGCCAGGCGAGCGACTGGCGTTCGATCGAGAGCAATTCTTCCAGTGTCTGTTCGATCGCGGTCTTCTGCTGGCGCAGCTCGTTTACCCGATCCGTGACCTTGACCAGAAGCGCGCGCACTTGCTCGTGATGCTCGGGGTCGACGTCGTAGAGGTCGAGGAATTCCTTGATCTCCCGGATGGAGAAGCCGAGCCGCTTGCCGCGCAGGATCAGCTGCATCCGGCCCATCTCGCGGCGGGAGTAGATCCGCGTGGTGCCGACGCGCTGCGGCGCGATCAGGCCCTTGTCCTCGTAGAAGCGCAAGGTGCGCATGGTAACGCCCAGCTCGGTGGCCGCTTCCTGGATGCCGAGCATATCGGGGTTCACGCCGCCCGCCTCGGCGGCCGGCGTGTTCTCTTCAGGTGTCAAGGCTGCCCCGGTTCCGGTCACGCAGCGGACCCTTGGGCCGATCCCGCGGCCCGGCGCGCGGCTTCTTCCTCGACCAGTTCCTTCTTGGAGAGCTTGCCGACGAGCGTCTTGGGCAGGCTGTCGCGAAACTCGATGCTGCTGGGCATCTCGATCTTGTTGAGCCGCTCCTTGAGGAAGGCCATCAATGTATCCTGGTCCAAGACGTCCCCCGGGTGCAGCGCCACGAATGCCTTGGGGGCTTGCCCGCGATAGGCGTCAGGCACGCCGATCACGATCGCCTCGTGAACCATCGGATGCTCGTAAAGCGCATCCTCGATCGTTCGCGGATAAACGTTGTATCCCCCACACAGGATCATGTCCTTGATCCTGTCCACGAGGAAAAGATAGCCGTCTTCGTCGAGATAGCCAACGTCTCCGGTGCGCAAGGCGCCGAAGATGAAGGTCTTTTCCGATTCCTCGGGACGGTTCCAGTAGCCGGACATGACCTGCGGCCCGCGCGCGCAGACTTCGCCGCGCTCGCCCTGGGGCATGATCCGGTGCGGATTGTCGGGATCGCGGATCTCCAGCGCGGTGCCGGGGAAGGCCGGTCCGCAGGAGTTGTCCTTCACATCGCCTTCCAGTGGATTGCAGGCGATGATCGGCGAGGCTTCGGACAGGCCGTAGCCCTCCACCACGCGCACGCCGGTGCGCTGCTCGAACTTCTGGCGCACTTCCAGCGGCAGCGGCGCGCCGCCGGAGATGCAGACGCGCACCTGGTCGAATTCGCCGTGGAGCTGCTGGTTGTTGAGCGCGGTGTAGAGCGTGGGCACGCCGAAGAACTGCGTGGGCTTCGTGCGCTTGGCGGTCGCGAGGAACGACTTCATCTCGAAGCGCGGCAGGAGGATCATCTCCGCCGCGGTGTCCACCGAGTAGTTGAGCACGGTGGTCAGCGCAAAGACGTGGAACAGCGGCAGCACGCCGAGCGTGCGCTCCTGCTGTTCGGGCATGTGGCCGACGTGCGCGATCATCTGCGCCGAATTGGCGGCGAGATTGGCGTGGCTCAGCATTGCCCCCTTGGGCACGCCGGTGGTCCCGCCGGTGTACTGGAGCACGGCAAGGTCGGAAGGCGAACGCTCCACCGGATCGGGATCGGCATCGCGCGCGATGAGGTCAGCGAAGCGCAGGAAGCGCAGGTCATGCGGCTCATGCGCGATGTCCTTGCGCTTGAGCAGGCGATAGGCGCGGCCCTTGAGCCGGGGCAGGGCATCGGCGATCGGGCAGACCACGACCCGGCGCAGCGCGCCTTTCCCCACGAGCGGCTCGATCTTGGGAAGCGACAGCGCAAGGTCGGAGGCGACGATGAATTCCGCGCCCGAATCGTCCACCAGATGCGCCATCTCGCGCTCGGTGTAGAGCGGGTTGAAGTTCACCACGATCCCGCCGATGCGCAGGATCGCGAAGTAGCAGATCACGTAATAGGGCGTGTTGGGCAGGCACAGCCCCACCCGCGTCCCCCGCTTGACGCCGAGGTCCTGGAACCCCCGCGCCGCGCGGCGGGACAGGTCGCCGATCTCCCTGTAGGTCCACTTGCGGCCCATGAAGTCGATCGCCGGCCAGGCGCCGTGGGCTTCCACGGCATGGTCGAGCAGGTCGGTGAGCAACCGCGGCGCGATCGGCGGCATCTCTTCCGGGTGTTGGGAGGAGGTTTCCGGGACGGAGTGGCCGCCGATCGTCGCCGCGGCGCCCATCAGAAGGACACCCGCGCGCCGAGCGAGAACACCAGAGCGGAAGCGTTCTGGAGGCTGCCGTTGGTGATGACGGGCGTTTGCGCGGCGGTGCCGGGATAGGCCGCGGTGATGCGGTCGATCGGTGCATCCTTGAAGGTGATGTACGATGCGGCCGCGTCGATCGCGATCTTCTCGCTCATGTTGTAGGTGGTGCCGGCCGAGAAATTCCAGCGGTTGCTGTCAGGCACGCGGGCATCGCGGTTGCCGTTCGAGGTCGGGGTCTCGCCGTACTGGACGCCGCTGCGAACCGTCCACTTCGGGCTCACGTCGTAGTCCACGCCGAACGCGTAGGAGAAGCCGTCCTTGTAGTTCTCGGGGATCGACTGGTTGATCGGCGCGCCGAGGTCGATCGAATCGAACTTGCTCCAGCCATAGGCCACGACCTGCGCATTGAGCGTGAGCTGCTTCGTCGCCTTGATGCGGCCGGACATGATCGCCTGCCACGGGGTTGAGAATTCGGCGTTGGCGTCGAGCGAGGTGTTCTGCGGGGCGAGCGGGCCGAGCAGTCCGTCGATGGTCAGCGTGCCCTTGAGCTTGTGCTTGATCGCCGACTTGTAGGCGACGCCGATCGAGGCCGGGCCGTTGTGGTACTGCGCGCCGACCGACCAGCCCACATCCCAGCCATTGCCCTTGAGCTGCTGATGGCCGTCCGCGAGCAGGGGCGAGAGGTTGGGCAGGTAGTTGCCGAGGGTCGCGTCGACATATTCGACATTGGCGGCGGCGCCGACGTAGAAGCCTTCGAAGGGCTGGAAGGCCACGCTCGGCTGGATGTCGATCGTGCGCAGCTTGGTCTTGTCGGCCGAGTAGCGCGCCCAGCTGTCGGCATCATAGTTGGTGGTGAACGAATAGGGCGAAGTCACCGTCAGGCCGAAGGCGAACTTGCCGGTGCCATAAGCGATCGAGCCCGAAGGCAGCACGCCGTTGTTGATGGGGTTCTTGGCCACGCCGTTACCGCCGACGGGGGCGGGAGCCTGGCCGGGGCGGACGATCACGGTGCCGTCGTCCACCACTTTGCCGCGCGGCAGGATGACGCTGGCGTGGACCGAGGCCTGGCCGCCATCGAGGCCGCCGATTGCCGCCGGGTTCCACCAGAGCGAGTCGACGCCGGTATCGGCGGCCTCGCCCGAGAAGGCGCGTCCCTGTGCGCGTACCGACTGTTCCTGAAGGTAGAAGGCCTGTGCATGGGCCGAGCCGGCGAAGCCGAGCACGATGGCCGATGCGGTACCTGCAAGAAGGATGCGGCCCGAAGTGCGTTTCATGTCCCTAATCTCCCAATTCATCTTCATTCCCTGAACCTCTGTCGTTTTCCCGGCGCGCCTCAGGGAATGCGCGTCCAGGTCTGGGTCTTGCACAGGGGCCAGACGATGCAGCCCTTGAGCTTGAGGGTGTCGGCGCCGACAGGCGTTATCGTCGCCTTGTAGGTGCCGCCGTCCTCAGGGTTGTAGATCTGTCCTTCGACCCATTCGTTCCCCTTGGCCTTGAACCCGCCGACGATCTGCAGGCCCTTCACCTTGCGGGTGCGCTTGGTGGTGTCCTTGTTGTTGATGTCTCGAAGGTCGGGGTTGGCCTTCAGCCCATCCGAATCGACGATTCGTCCGCAGACCGATTCGCCGCAGCGGCCCAGTTCGACCACGCCGTGCTTCGAAGGCGTGCGCCACTTGCCGACGACGGAGTCGTTTCCGGCCGCGAACGCCGGATTTATGCCGGGAGCGAGCAGCACCGCGCCGGCAACCAATGCCAGCCCCACGGGTTTCCAATTTCTCATGAGCGACCTCTCCATCGTCTCTCCAATCGGACATCTTCTCACCGGCGGGACGGGGCCCTTACGGTGGGATGCTGATTTGTCGTAACCCAAAATTTGCTTGACGTATAGGGAAAGAATTGCACCCTTAGGGAAGACGACGACGCAGCTTCGGGAAAAGCCCAAGGCGCGTCCGCCCACGGAGAGAGTGCATGCAAAGTGTCGTGATCGCGGGTTACGCCCGCTCGCCCTTCCACTTGGCCAACAAGGGCGCGCTGGCCCGCGTCCGCCCCGACGACCTTGCCGCCCAGGTGATTCGCGGCCTGATCGCGAAGACCGGCGTGGAAGCTGCTGATATCGAAGACGTAATTGTCGGCTGCGCATTCCCCGAAGGCGAGCAGGGCTTCAACGTCGCACGCCTCATCGGCCTTCTGGCAGACCTGCCGATCTCGGTCGGCGGCATGACCGTGAACCGGTTCTGCGGCTCCTCGATGAGCTCGATCCACTACGCCATGGGCCAGATCGCCATCGGCGCGGGCGAAGTGTTCGTTTGCGCGGGCGTCGAATCGATGAGCCGCGTGCCGATGATGGGCTTCAACCCGCTGCCCAACCCGGCGCTGGCGGCGAAGAGCGCGGCCTACATGTCGATGGGTGAGACCGCCGAGAACGTCGCCACCAAGTACCAGATTTCGCGCGCCGATCAGGAAGCGCTTGCGGTCTCCAGCCAGCAGAAGGCCTCGGCCGCGCGTGACGCCGGCAAGCTGACCGACGAGATCGTGCCGATCCAGACCAAGACCGGCCTCGTCAGCGAAGACGGCACCATTCGCGGCGAAACCACCGCAGAGGGCCTTGCCGGCCTGAAGCCCGCGTTCGATGCCGCAGGATCGGTGACCGCCGGCACCTCCTCGCCGCTGACGGACGGCGCCAGCGCCGTGCTCGTCACCACCGAGGAATATGCCCGCGCCCACGGCTTGCCGATCCTCGCCCGCATCAAGTCGGTCGCGGTGTCGGGCTGTGCGCCGGAAACCATGGGCCTTGGCCCGATCCTTTCCAGCCAGAAGGCGCTTGAGCGCGCGGGCATCGCTGCCGGCGATCTCGACGTGGTGGAACTGAACGAAGCCTTCGCTTCGCAGGCGCTGGCCTGCATCAAGGACCTCGGCCTCGACACTGCCAAGGTGAACATCGACGGCGGCGCGATCGCCATCGGCCACCCGCTGGGCGCCACCGGCGCGCGCATCGTCGGCAAGGCGGCCTCGCTGCTGAAGCGCGAAGGCGGCAAGTATGCACTCGCCAGCCAGTGCATCGGCGGCGGTCAGGGCATCGCCACGATCCTGGAGTCGGTGGAATGAGCGACACCATCAAAAAAGTCTGCGTGATCGGCGCCGGTACCATGGGTGCCGGGATCGCCGCTCAGGTCGCCAATGCCGGCGTGCCGGTGCTGCTGCTCGACATCGTTCCAAAGGACGCGACCAACAGGAACGTGGTGGCCGAAGGCGCGGTGGCGAAGATGCTGAAGACCGAGCCTGCGCCGTTCATGAGCAAGTCCGCCGCCAAGCTGGTCGAAACCGGCAACATCGAAGATCATCTGGACAAGGTTGCCGAGTGTGACTGGGTGATCGAGGCGGTGATCGAGCGTCTCGACATCAAGCAGGGCCTCTACGCCAAGCTCGAAGCAGTGAAGCGCGACGGCACCGCCGTTTCGTCGAACACGTCGACGATCCCGCTTGCCAATCTGGTCGAAGGGCGTTCGGATGCGTTCAAGCGCGACTTCCTGATCACCCACTTCTTCAACCCGCCGCGCTACATGCGCCTGCTGGAGATCGTCACCGGCCCCGCCACCGACGCTGCCGTTGCCGCCAGGGTCGAACGGTTCGCCGACATTTCGCTCGGCAAGACGGTGGTCAAGGCCAAGGATACCCCGGGCTTCATCGCCAACCGTATCGGCACCTACTGGATCCAGCTTGGCCTTAACGCCGCGTTCGACATGGGGATCACCGTCGAACTGGCCGACGCCATTGCCGGAAAGCCGATGGGTGTGCCCAAGACCGGCATCTTCGGCCTTGTCGATCTGGTCGGCATTGATCTGATGCCGCACCTGCAGGCCAGCCTCACCTCGACGCTGCCCGCAGGCGACCTCTATCACGGCATTGCCCGCGACATCCCGCTGATCAACAAGATGATCGGCGAAGGCTACACCGGCCGCAAGGGCAAGGGCGGTTTCTACCGCCTCAACAAGGAGGCCGGTCGCCGCAAGGAAACCATCGACCTCCAGACCGGCGAATATCGCCCGACCGTGACCGCGCAGGGCCCGCGCGGTGCTGCCGCCAAGGGCGACCTCAAGGCGCTGGTCGAAAGCAAGGGCGATATCGGCGCTTACGCCTGGGCCGTGCTCGGCGCCACGCTGGCCTATGCCGCCAGCCTCGTGCCCTCGGCCGCCGATGACGTGGTTGCCGTCGATGATGCGATGAAGCTGGGCTACAACTGGAAGGCCGGCCCGTTCGAGATGATCGACAAGCTCGGCGCCAGGTATCTTGCCGAACGCCTCGCCGCCGAAGGCAAGGCCGTGCCGGAGATTCTGACCGTGGCGGGAGACCGCACGTTCTACCGGATCGAGAACGGCAAGCGCCAGTTCCTCGGCCTTGACGGCGAATACCGCGACATCGTCCGCCCCGAAGGCGTGATGCGCCTTGCCGACGTGAAGCTTTCGTCGAGGCCCATCCTCAGGAACGCCTCGGCGGCGCTCTGGGATATTGGCGACGGTGTCGTCTGCCTTGAATTCACCGGCAAGATGAACGCGCTCGACGGCGAAGTCATGAAGCTGATCGGGCAGGCCATTCCGCTGGTGGCGGCGCAGTACAAGGCGCTCGTCGTCTACAACGATGCCGATACCTTCTCGGCAGGCGCCAACCTTGGCCTCGCGCTCTTCGCGGTGAACATCGCGGCGTGGAGCGAGATCGAGAAGCTCGTTGCCGGCGGCCAGCTGGCCTACAAGGGCCTGAAGTACGCTCCGTTCCCCGTCGTCGGCGCGCCTGCCGGCATGGCGCTGGGCGGTGGCTGCGAGATCCTGCTGCATTGCGACGCGATCCAGGCCTATGCCGAACTCTACTGCGGCCTCGTGGAATGCGGCGTCGGCCTCGTTCCGGGCTGGGGCGGCAATGGCGAGATGATCGACCGCTGGCGCAAGGCCCCGGGCATGCCCAAGGGCCCGATGCCGGCGGTGGCCAAGGTGTTCGAGATGGTCTCCACCGCGCAAGTCTCCAAGTCTGCCCAGCAGGCGCGCGAGATGATGATCCTGCGCAAGGATGACGGCATCTCGATGAACCGCGATCGCCTGCTCTACGATGCCAAGCAGAAGGCGCTGTCGCTGGTGGAAGGCTACACCCCGCCCGAAGCACCCGAGTTCAAGCTGCCCGGCGCCGGTGGCCGCACGGCGCTTGGTCTGGCTGTCGAGGGCTTCCACAAGCGCGGCATGGCGACCGACTACGACGTGGTCGTCTCCGGCGTGCTGGCCGACGTGCTGACCGGCGGCGACGAGTTCGACCTCGTCGACACGGTGAGCGAGGGCGAACTGCTCAAGCTGGAACGCGATGCCTTCATGGGCCGCCTGCGCGATGGCCGTTCGGTCGCCCGCGTCGAGCACATGCTCGAAACCGGCAAGCCCCTGCGGAACTGATGCTGCGTAACTGATAAGGTATGAATGCGCGCCCGTCGGTGATCCGGCGGCGCGCGCGAGGAGAGTGACATGCAAGTCTACGAAGCGCCCCTGCGCGACATGAAGTTCGTGCTCCACGAACTCCACAACGATGACGGCTTCGGCAATCTCGAAGCCCTGGCCGAATTCACGCCTGATCTGGTGGACGCCGTGCTGGAAGAGGCCGCCAAGGTGGCGCAGGAAGTCCTGCTGCCGCTGAACCGCAGCGGCGACATCGAGGGCTGCACGCTGGAGAACGGCGTGGTCCGCACTCCCGCAGGCTTCAAGGAAGCCTACGACATGTTCCGCGAAGGCGGCTGGTGCGCGCTGGCGTCCGATCCCGAGTGGGGCGGGCAGGGCCTGCCCGAAGCGCTGAACAAGCTGACCGAGGAGATGATCTGCTCCTCCAACCTGTCGTTCAGCCTCTATCCCGGCCTCACTCACGGCGCGACCACCGCGATCGAGGGTTACGCCAGCGACGCGTTGAAGCAGGCCTACCTGCCCAAGATGGTCGAGGGCACATGGTCGGGCACGATGTGCCTTACAGAACCGCACTGCGGCACCGACCTCGGCATGCTGCGCACCAAGGCCGTTCCTCAGGGTGACGACAGCTACAAGATCTCCGGCGCGAAGATCTTCATCTCGGCGGGCGAGCACGACCTGACCGAGAACATCATCCACCTCGTCCTCGCGCGGCTTCCCGATGCCCCGGAAGGCGTGAAGGGCATCTCGCTGTTCCTCGTGCCCAAGTATCTTCCCAAGGAAGACGGCACGCCCGGCCCGTCCAACGGCGTTTCGGTCGCGGCGATCGAGCACAAGATGGGCCTCAAGGCCTCGGCCACGTGCCAGCTCAATTTCGACGATTCGATTGGCTGGCTGGTCGGCACCGCGAACAAGGGCATGGAAGCCATGTTCAAGATGATGAACACCGAGCGCGTCTCGGTGGGCATTCAGGGTCTTGGCGTGGGTGAAGCGGCCTATCAGTCCGCCGTGTGGTACGCCAAGGACCGCGTGCAGGGCCGCTCGCTGTCAGGCGTGAAGAACCCCAAGGGCCCGGCCGATCCGATCATCGTCCATCCCGACGTGCGCCGAATGCTGATGAC
Source organism: Novosphingobium sp. TK71 (assembly GCF_055361505.1). Lineage (NCBI taxonomy): Bacteria > Pseudomonadati > Pseudomonadota > Alphaproteobacteria > Sphingomonadales > Sphingomonadaceae > Novosphingobium > Novosphingobium sp. TK71. The sequence goes on along the minus strand of NZ_CM143962.1, from coordinate 2,084,247 downwards.
CGCGCGCGCTTACAACGAAGGCTGCCGCGCGCTCGGCGCCTGGGTCAGCCGCGCGCTCGACGCCGAAAAGCACGCGACCGATCCCGCCGTGAAGGCCCGCGCGGAAGACTTCATCGCGCTGATGACCCCGGTGGTGAAGGCGCTCTTCACCGACTGCGGTTATGAAAGCGCGAACCTGGCCGTGCAGGTCTACGGCGGCCACGGCTACATCGCCGAAAGCGGCGTGGAGCAGTTCGTGCGCGATGCCCGCATCGCCATGATCTACGAAGGCACCAACGGCATTCAGGCGCTCGACCTCGTCGGCCGCAAGATGCCCGCGCACGCCGGTCGCTACCTGCGTTCGTTCTTCCACCCCGTTTCGGACTTCATCGAGGCGAACAAGGCGGACGAGACCTTCGGCAAGATGATCGAGGGGCTGGAAAAGGCCTTCGGCGCGCTGCAGCTCTCGACCGGCACGATTGCCCAGAAGGGCATGAAGGACCCCGAGGAAGCCGGTGCTGCCGCGACCGACTATCTGCGCCTGCTCGGTCTTGTCGCCATGGGTTACTGCTTCGCCAAGGCGGCGCTGATCGCCAAGGCGCGGCTGGACGAAGGCACGGGCGAGGCGGCGTTCTACACCGCCAAGATCGCGACTGCCCGGTTCTTCTTCGACCGTCTGCTGCCACAGGCCACTGCAGCGTTCCTCGCCATCAAGTCGGGCAAGGCTTCGATGATGGCGCTCGAAGCGGACATGTTCTGAGGTAGCGCGTTCAGGATCGCCGAAATGAAAAGGGGGGCGGGCATCATTTGCCCGCCCCCCTTTTTTATAGCGCAATCTCAGGCCGCGCCGACCCAGACCACCCAGCCTGTCAGCCAGGCCGCGACGATGCAGGCGATCAGCCGCCAGACCGGTGCCTTCACCATGCCGGTCGTCCCGGCGGGCATGGCGCGGGCGCCGGTAATCATCGGTGCGATCAGGTTGTCGCGCTTGATGACGCGGTAATAGACGATCGCCGCAAGGTGCAGCACGATCATCGCGAGGATCAGGTAGAACACCGTTTCGTGCAGGTCGGTCACGCGGCTCGCCGCCGTCGAGGAGACGAGGTGATTGAGCGGCCCCGTCGTGCCGTCGTCGGGATCGCCCGCAAAGAGGCCTAGCGTGATTTGCAGGGCCATCAGGCCGAGCAGGACGACGACGCTCCAGCCGCCTGCGGGGTTATGCCCGGCGGTCGGCGTGTCGTTCTGTGAACGCAGATGTCCCAGCACCACCCGCGGCCCGCGCACGAACGAGGAGAATCGCGCCGTCGAACTGCCCACAAAACCCCAGAGCACGCGGATCACCACCAACTGCATCAGGATCGTGCCGATGCTGGTGTGCCAGCCCATTTCGCCGTTTTCGGCCGTCCACCAGAGCGCCGGGATCAACAGGGCGAAGCTCCAGTGGATGATTCGGACCGGCCAGTCCCACAGCGGGGTGCGGACGGTCGCCGCACCCTTGTGTGAACTCACTGCTTCTTCTCGCGGAAGGTGTCGTGGCAGCCCTTGCAGGCTCCGCCGATCTCACCCATCGCCAGTGTCGCGGCCTTGGCATCCTTGGCGTCGGCCGCAACCTTGAGGTTGCCGGCTGCGGTTGCCAGCTTGTCGGCCGCAGCCTTGAACTCGGCAGGCTTCTGCCAGATCGTGGGCAGGGCCTCGGTCTTCTCGCCCGATTCCTTGCCGCTGCCGTCAGGGAACAGGCCGACGATCTTGCCCGCATCGGTCTGGATCGAGGTTGCCGAGGCGGCGACCGTGGCGAAGTCGGGGCTTGCGGCCTCCAGTGCGGACTTTGCGGCCTTGTTGGCCTTGCCGATCGCCTTGAAATTGGCTTCGCGCGCCTCGATCGTCTCGGAAACGTCCACCGGCTCGCCCGAGGCGTTCGTCGTGGTCGCGGCGGGTTCGGAGCCCTTGCAGCCAGTCATGGCGGCTGCCAGCGCAAATGCGGCTAGGGTTGTCGTCAGGATGGTCTTCGATGCCATGTCGCTGCTCCTGGCAGTTATCTTCCAAAAAGCGGGGAGGCCGTACTTGTTTGCCCGTCGGCCCTGGTCCCAAGCGCTTGATAACCGTTGTTGTTGCCATGCAGCGAATGGTTTTTGATGCTTACCCGAAAACCACCCCGTCCATCAGCTTGCGCGCGGTACGAAGGAGGGCGGCGCTCTTGACGGCGCCGCCCTCGTCCGTGTCGAGGACACAAGACATCTCGCCGGTCGGATGTTCGACCGACAGCGTCTTGCGGCGACCCTCGGGGATCTGGGCGACTTCGGCGGCGGGCGAGCCTTCGATCAGGCAGGCCGTGGCCACCGAGACCGCGCCGAGCACGCCGATCGTGGCGTGGGCGCGGTGGGGAATGAAACTGCGCACGGTCACCGCGCCGCCGTGCTTCGGCGGGGCGACCAGCATCATCTTGGGAACCGACTTGTCCTTGACGTCGCCCAGGTTCATCCGTTCGCCCACGGCAAGGCGGATGGCCTCGATCCTGGCCTTCAATTCGGTATTGGCGTCAAGGCTCTCGCGGTCCTCGTAGCCGGTGACGCCCACGTCCTCGGCCTTCATGACGACGCAGGGCATGCCGTTGTCGATCAGGGTCACGCGCACGCCGTTCACTTCGTCGGCCGCGTTGCCGCTGGGCAGGAGCGAGCCGCAGGAAGAACCGGCGGTGTCGCGGAATTCCAGCGGGATCGGGGCATGGGTGCCGGGAACGCCGTCGATCGCGGCCTCGCCCTTGTAGGAGACCATACCGCCGGGCGTCTGCACGGTGGCGACGGCGACCTGCCCGGTATTCTCCATGAAGATGGCTACGGCGGTTTCTTCACCCCTGGCCTCGATCAGCCCGCGCTCGATGGCGAAAGGGCCGATGCCGGCGAGGATGTTGCCGCAGTTCTGCTGGTCGCTGACGAGCGCCTGATCGACGAAGACCTGAAGGAACAGGTAGTCGACGTCGATGCCCTCGCGCGTGGATTTGCTGACGACGGCCACCTTGCTGGTCAGCGGATCGGCGCCGCCCATGCCGTCGATCTGGCGCGGATCGGGGGAGCCCATGATGGAGAGCAGGAACGCGTCGCGGGCCGCGGTGTCTTCGGGAAGGTCGCTCTTGAGGAAATAGCCGCCCTTGGAAGTGCCGCCGCGCATCCACATGCAGCGAACGCCCTGCTCGACCGGCCCGGTTGCACTCATCACGCCATCTCCTTGTCCCGCAGTCGGCTTCCTGCCGGAGCGTGCGGGAAGGGGGAAAGAGAAACTTTGGACGCGCCATAGGATTTGGCTAAGAGTGGCCCCATGGACATCTGGAACTTCAACCTTCGGCATCTGCGTGCAGTCGCCAAGATCGCCGAATTGGGGACGGTCAATGCCGCCGCATTGGCCGTAAACCTCAGTCAGCCTGCGATAACACAGGCGTTGGGGCGGCTTGAGGCAATGATAGGGCTGCCGCTGTTCGAGCGTCGTCACGATGGCATGATCCCGACCCGGGCCGGAGAAATCCTCGCCCCCCGCATCGGCGCGGCGCTTTCCCATATCCAGAGCCCGCACGTCACCATGTCGCGCCTGCGGGCGCTGCTCGCGCTGGCGGAAACGGGCAGCTATGCCGGGGCCGGACAGGAAACCGGGCTGTCGCTTCCTTCGATCCACCGCGCGGTCAACGATCTGGCGCTGGCGCTGCGGCGGCCGCTGGTGGCGCGGCAGGGCAAGTTCGTGATCACCACCGAGGCCGGCACCCAGCTCGCCCGCGAATTCCGCCTGGCGAAAGTCGAACTGGAGGCCGGTCTTTCCGAGGTCGAGGCGCTGCGCGGGCTGGAAACGCGGCGCATCGCCATCGGCGCCATGCCGCTTTCCCGTGCCCGCATCCTGCCCGCCGCCGTGGCCCGGTTCCTGTCGCGGCGGCCCAGGGTGAAGCTCAACATCGTCGAGGGATCGCGCGCCGAGCTGGTCGAGCCGCTGCGCAACGGTACGCTCGATCTCATGGTCGGCGCCTTGCGCGATCCGCTGGTGGAGGGCGACCTGATCCAGCATCCGCTTTTCGAGGATCGTCCGGCGGTCTACGGCCGCAAGGGTCATCCGCTGGAAGGTGCGAACCCCCGTGCTGCCGATGTCGCCCGCTTTCCCTTCACGCTGCCGCCGCGCGGCACGCCGCTGCGCGACAGTTTCGAGCGTTATTTCGAGGAGCACGGCGTGCCGCTGCCGGAAGTGCCGGTCGAATCGGGATCGGTGATGATGATCCGGCAAGTAATGATGGGCGGTGATTTCCTTACCGTGCTCTCGCCCGATCAGGTGACGGTGGAACTGGAAGCGGGCTGGCTCTGCGAGTTATCGCGGCTTCCGGCCGAATTTACCCGCCATATCGGCATGACGACCCGCGCTTCCCTGCGTCCGACCGAGGTTCAGAGCGAATTTTTCGCCGATCTGGAATGGGCGGCGCGGGAGGTTTCGCACTGAGCTGCTTTTAGGCAGGGCTTATAGCTTCCGGGTGGTTCCAATTGGCCGCTTTCAGCCAATCAGGGCATGACAGGAGGCATGGACAGATCGATCGCCCTTATCGGGTTTGGAGAAGCCGGATCGACGTTCGCGGGAGCAGGAGATTGGTCGGCGCAGGCTCGTGCCTTCGACATTCTTCCCGCGTGCCGTGACGTCATGGCCGAACTCGGCATCACCGCCTGCGACAGCGCGGCCGAGGCGCTTGCGGGCGCCTCGCTGGTGCTCTCGCTCGTCACCGCAGATGCTGCGCCGCTGGTGGCGGAACAGGTCGCACCGCTCCTGGGCGAGGGCGCCTTGTTCTGCGACATGAACTCGGTCGCGCCGGGCACCAAGCGGGCGGCCGCAAAGGTGATCGCTCAAGGCAAGGGCCGCTATGTCGACGTGGCCGTGCTCGCGCCGGTGAACCCCGCGCGGATGAAGGTGCCGCTGCTGGTGTCCGGCCCCGATGCCGCGGAGGCGGAAAGCGCGCTGACGGCGGTGGGCTTCACCAATGTCCGCGTCGTCGGCGATGCGGTCGGCCGGGCTTCGGCGATCAAGCTGGTGCGCTCGGTCATGGTCAAGGGGCTTGAGGCGCTGACCGCCGAGATGATGATGGCCGCCCATGCCGAAGGCGTGGCGGACGAGGTGCTGTCCTCGCTCGACGCCAGCGAGAAGACCATTCCCTGGGCGGAACGCGCGGACTACAATCTCGACCGTATGCTGGTCCACGGCCGCCGCCGCGCCGCCGAGATGGACGAGGCCGCGGAAATGCTGCGTTCGCTGGGCATTCCGCCGCTCATGACCGAAAACACCGTCGCCTGGCAGCAGGCGCTGGGCGCGCTTGGCATCGCGCCGCCGCCCGAAGGATTCGAAGCCAAGCTCGCGGCGGCTGTCGCGGCAGGCGTACTCAAGGGAGAGAATTGAGCATGTCGCTCATCATCGACTGTCACGGACATTATACCGTCCTGCCCAAGGCGCATGACGCCTGGCGCGAAGCCCAGATCGCCGCGTTCAAGGCCGGTGAAGCCGCGCCGCCCTACCCGGAAATCTCGGACGCCGAGATCCGCCAGACCATCGAGGACAACCAGCTTCGCCTCATCAAGGAGCGCGGCGCCGACCTTACCGTGTTCAGCCCGCGCGCCAGCGCGATGGCGCACCATGTCGGCGATCAGGCCATGTCCGAGGCATGGGCGGTCCACTGCAACAATCTTATCGCCCGCGTGGTCCACATGTTCCCCGAGACGTTCGTGGGCGTGTGCATGCTGCCGCAGAGCCCCAAGGCGGACCTTTCCGCCTCGGTGAAGGAACTGCGCCGCTGCGTCGAGGAACTGGGCTTCATCGGCTGCAACCTCAACCCCGATCCGGGCGGCGGCCACTTCGAGCATCCGCCGCTGACCGATGAATACTGGTTCCCGATCTACGAGGCGATGAGCGAGCTGGACGTTCCGGCGATGATCCACGTCTCGGGTTCGTGCAACCCGGCGATGCACGCCACCGGCGGCTTCTACATCGCGGCGGACACCGTGGCCTTCATGCAGCTGATGCAGGGCGATCTTTTCGCGAAGTTCCCCAAGCTGCGCTTCATCATCCCGCACGGCGGCGGCGCGGTGCCGTACCACTGGGGCCGTTATCGCGGTCTGGCGGACATGCTGAAGAAGCCTTCGCTTGACGAATACATCATGAACAACGTGTTCTTCGACACTTGCGTCTACCACCAGCCGGGCGTGAACCTGCTGGCCGACGTGATCGACAACAAGAACATCCTGTTCGGCTCCGAAATGGTCGGCGCGGTGCGCGGGATCGACCCGCAGACCGGCTTCTACTTCGACGACACCAAGCGCTATGTCGATGCGCTCGACATCTCCGACGAGGAGCGCCACGCGATCTTCGAAGGCAACGTGCGCAAGGTCTTCCCGCGCCTTGACGCCAAGCTCAAGGAACGTGGCCTGTGACCGACAAGAATCCGACCGACAAGAATCCTTGCGAGAATGCGGGTGGTCCGATCGACATCCACGCCTATCTCGGCGAGTTCGACGATATTCCGGGCACGCGCGTCTACACCGCTAAGCGCGCGCGGCAGGGCTATCACCTGAACCAGTTCGCGATGAGCCTGATGAAGGCGGAAAACCGCGAGCGCTGGAAGGCGGACGAGCGCGCCTATCTCGACGAATGGCCGATGACCGAGGACCAGAAGCAGGGCGTTCTCACCCGCGATTACAACCGCCTGCTCGATCTGGGCGGCAACATCTACTTCCTCGCCAAGGTCTTCTCGACCGATGGCCTGAGCTTCCTTCAGGCCGTCTCGACGATGACCGGCATGAAGCTGGAAGACTATCAGGCGATGATGATCGCCGGGGGCCGCTCGCCCGAGGGCCAGCGCTCCATCAAGGAGCACCGTTGAGATGGCCCGCATTACGTACGGCATCGCCTGCAGCCACATCCCGGCGCTCGGCGTCGCGTCGGACTTCGACAAGTGGGAAGATCCCTACTGGAAGCCGATCCAGGAAGGCTTCGCGCCCACCCAGAAGTGGGAAGCGGAGAACCTGCCGGACGTCGTGATCCTGGTCTACAACGATCACGCTTCGGCCTTCGACATGAAGATCATCCCGACGTTCGCGATCGGCTGCGGCGAAAGCTACAAGCCGGCGGACGAGGGCTGGGGCCCGCGCGCGGTGCCCGACGTGGAAGGCCATCCGGACCTTGCCTGGCACATCGCCCAGAGCCTGATCCTCGACGAATTCGACATGACCATCATCAACGAGATGGACGTCGATCACGGCCTTACCGTTCCGCTGTCGATGATGTTCGGCAAGCCGGAAAAATGGCCGGTGAAGGTGATCCCGCTGGCGGTCAACGTCGTCACCTATCCGCCGCCGTCGGGCAACCGCTGCTGGGCGCTGGGCGAGGCGATCGCGCGCGCCGTCGAAAGCTTCGATGAGGACCTGAACGTGCAGGTCTGGGGCACCGGCGGCATGAGCCACCAGCTTCAGGGTCCGCGCGCGGGCCTCATCAATGCCGAGTGGGACAACATGTTCCTCGACAAGCTGTCGGGCGACACGCAGGAACTGCGGTGCATTCCGCATATCGAATACCTGCGCGAAACCGGCAGCGAAGGCATCGAGATGGTCATGTGGCTGATCATGCGCGGCGCGCTGGGCAAGGAAACCCGCGAACTGCGGCGTTTCTACCATGTGCCTGCCAGCAACACGGCGGTCGGCCACATCGTGCTGGAGCCGGTGAATGGCGACGTGCCGTCCTCGACGACCGTCGAAGGCGCGGCCTCGCAGCATCTCGCAGACTGATTCCGCGTGCCGGTGCTTGACGCCGGCACGCTCCTTCCCTTGATAGAGTTTCCAAGGAGATTTCCATGCGTATTGCCCTCGTAGGCGCGGGTGCTTTCGGTGAAAAGCATCTCGACGGCCTGAAGAACATCGATGGCGTAGAGATCGCCTCGGTCATCAGCCGCTCGGCCGAGCAGGCTGCCGAAGTCGCCGCCAAGTACGGCGCGCTGCACTCCGGCACCGATCTGGCCGAAGCGCTGGCGCTGCCCGACGTCGATGCCGTGATCCTCTGCACCCCCACGCAGATGCACGCGCAGCAGGCTATCGCCTGCATGAACGCGGGCAAGCACGTGCAGGTCGAGATTCCGCTGTCGGACAGCTGGGCCGATGCCGAAGCCGTCGTGGCGAAGCAGAAGGAAACGGGCCTCGTCTGCATGGTCGGCCACACCCGCCGCTTCAATCCTTCGCACCAGTACGTGCACAACAAGATCACCGCGGGCGAATTCAACGTCCAGCAGATGGACGTGCAGACCTACTTCTTCCGCCGCAAGAACATGAACGCCAAGGGCCAGCCGCGCTCGTGGACGGACCACCTGCTGTGGCACCACGCCGCGCACACGATCGACCTGTTCGCCTATCAGTCGGGCAAGATCGTTGCTGCCAACGTGCTGCAGGGGCCTAAGCACCCGGAACTGGGAATCGCCATGGACATGTCGATCCAGCTGAAGGCTGAGACCGGCGCGATCTGCACGCTCTCGCTCTCGTTCAACAACAACGGCCCGCTCGGCACCTTCTTCCGCTACATCGGCGACAGCGAGACCTACATCGCGCGTTACGACGATCTGGTGAACGGCCGTGAAGAGCCGATCGACCTCACCGGCGTCACCGTGTCGAACAACGGCATCGAGCTTCAGGACCGCGAATTCGTCGCCGCCATCCGCGAAGGGCGTGAGCCCAACTCGTCGGTCGGCAAGGTGCTCGATTGCTACCGCGTGATCGGCGAACTGGCGCAGAGCCTCGAAGCGCAGGACGGCTGGTCCTGATCATGGCAAAACGCCTCCTCGCGGGCCGTCCGGTCCACTCCGTCGGTCTCGGCTGCATGAATGTGGCCTGGGCCTACGGCAATCCGCCGTCTCGCGAGGAGGCGGCCCGCCTGTTCCGCCACGCGCTGGACGCGGGCTGCGATCACTTCGACACCGCCAATATCTACGGCATGGGGCTGAGCGAGGAAATCCTCGGCGAAGCGATCATGGACCGGCGCGGCGAGTTCCTGCTGGCCTCCAAGACCGGCATCCTGATCGACGGCGCCCGCCGCGGCATCGACTGCGCGCCGGAGAGCATCACCGCCTCGCTTGACGCCAGCCTGAAGCGGCTGGGCACCGATCACATCGATCTGTTCTACATGCACCGCTTCGATCCCAAGGTGCCGATTGCCGAGTCGGTGGGCGCCATGGTGCGCGCGATCGAGGCGGGCAAGATCGGCGCCTATGGCGTGTCCGAATGGTCCACCGCGCATATCCGTGAGGCACACGCGGTGCATCCGGTGGCGGCGGTGCAGACCGAATATTCGCTCTGGACGCGCAATGTCGAACTGGGCGTGCTGGACGCCACGCGCGAACTCGGGATTGCGCTCGTCGCCTTCTCGCCGGTCGCGCGCGGGGCGCTGGGCGGCGAGCTGGCCGATGTGAACACGCTCACCGAGAAGGACCTGCGCCGCAATTTCCCGCGCTTCGTCGGCGAGAACTGGACGCATAATCTGGCGCTGATCGAGGAATTCAACGCTCTCGCCTCCTCGATCCGCGTCACCCCGGCGCAGCTGGCGCTGGCCTGGGTCCTCGCGCAGGCCGGGCACGTCCATGCCATCCCCGGCACCCGCTCGATTCCCCACTTCGACCAGAATCACGCGGCCGCCGCGCTGGAAATCGACGCGGCCGTTCTGGAGAAGGCGGGCGCGCTGATGAACCAGCAGACCATTGCCGGCCATCGCTACCCGGACATGATCAAGCCGACCATCGATACCGAGGACTACGCCTGACCGGCCGATAGCCCTGACGGAACATAGGCTCTCCGGGACGGTTCTGACGGCATGGACAATGCCGCCCAGACCGACCCGGAAACCGACGACGCCAGCGATCTTTCGCACGACGATCCCGAGCGCCGGCAATCCGACCGCGAGATCGAGGCCGACGAATCCGGCCTGACCGGCCACGAACGCGGCCAGATCAAGGACAACCTGCGGCTTTCGGCGATCACCGTCTTCTCGGTGATCCGGCGCGAGGGCGAGGAGGAACTCCACCGCCCCGCCATGTCGCTCTGGTGGTCCGGCATCGCCGCGGGCATCGGCATTTCCACATCGGTCTTCGCGCAGGGCCTGCTCCACCAGTCTTTCGCGGATCACCCCCAGCGCGAACTCATTTCCGCGTTCGGCTATGCCATGGGCTTCGTGCTGGTGGTGCTCTCACGCCTGCAACTCTTCACGGAGAACACGCTCACGGCCGTGCTGCCGCTGCTGGCAGGGCCGAATGTGGAGCGGCTATGGCGCACGGCAAGGCTCTGGGCGATCGTGCTCGCCGCCAACCTCGTGGGCACTTTCCTGACAGCGCTGTTGATCGACATCTTCGCCGATCCCGCGCATCCCACGCTGGCGGGCATGCTCGATGTCTCTCGCAAGGCCGCGCAGGCCAGCGGCTTGACCGCGCTGCTGGACGGCATTCCCGCGGGCTTCTTCATCGCCGCATTCGTGTGGATGCTGCCCAGTTCCAAGGGCTTCGAGATTTTCGTGGTCGGTCTTTTCGCCTGGCTGATCGCGGCGGGCGGCTTCGCGCATGTCGTGGCGGGATCGACGGAGATGTTCCTCCTCGTCCTTCACGGCGAGATACCGATGCTCGATGCCTTCGCTCTCCATCTGGCGCCCACGCTGGTCGGCAATGTGATCGGCGGCACCGGTCTGTTCGCGCTTCTGGCCTTTGCGCAGATCAAGGCCGAAATCTGACGGATGACCTTGCCCGGCATGCAGGCTAGGACGGCGAGATGAATGGTGCAAAGACGATCACGGTCCGCCGCAACGCTTACGGGACGGACCTGCGCGCGGGAGAACGTTTCGCCATTCCGGTAGAGGCGCCCATCGCCATCGAGACCAACGGCATCGCCTATGCCGTGATGATGGCGACCCCGACCGCCATCGAGGATTTCGTGACCGGCTTCCTGATGGCCGAGGGGCTCGCCGAGGCGGACGAAGTCGGCGAAGTGGCCGTGCACCGGGTGGAGAACGGCGAATGGGGCACCGGCTACGTGGCCCGCGTGAACCTGCCGCCTGAGCGCATCGGCGCGATCGTGGCGCGGGCGCGGCGGCGCGTGGGTGACAGTTCCTGCGGCATCTGCGGCATCGAAGGCGTGGAAGCGGCGCTGCGTCCGCTGCCGGTGCTGAAGCGGCCGAGCAGGGCGACGGCAGCGGCGATCCGGCGCGGGCTTGACGGTTTGCAGGCCGGGCAGGCGCTGGGGCGCGAGACACATGCCACCCATGCCGCTGCCTTCTGCGACGAGTCCGGCCTCATGGTGCTGGTGCGCGAGGACGTGGGGCGGCACAATGCACTGGACAAGCTGGTCGGCGCGCTCGCCCGGGCCGGGATGGATCCGGGCGCGGGCTTCATGATCGTCACCTCGCGCTGTTCCTACGAACTGGTGGAGAAGGCCGCGCGCGCCGGTTGCCCGTTGCTCGTCGCGATTTCCGCGCCCACCGACCTGGCCGTTCGCCGGGCGCGGGCGGCGGGGCTGAAGCTGTGCTTCGTGGCGCGGGACGATACGATGCTGCTGGTGCACGACTGCGACGAGACCGACGAACGTGCCATGCGGCTCGTCGAACCGTAAACCGGCGTCTTCCTGTTTTGCTTGCAGTATTCGCGCGCAATCCTAGATTCGCAGACGACGACTACACTTCTTGAAGGACGGGACTTTCTTCCATGGCCACTACGACCGATCAGGCGACCACAGGCGAGCTGAAGCTGACGCCTCCCGATCCGGTGCCGGTGGTCCAGCCAGAGAAGGCGGCCGGTCTCGTCCCCGTGGGCGACGAGCAGAAGTCCAAGTTGCAGGTCCGCGTCGATGAATTCGTGAACGACCTGGTGTCCCAGGACGTGAACTCGCCCGAATTCGGCCGCCGCGTCGACCAGATTACCAACATGGGCCGCAAGGAGATTTCCGAGGCCGCCGGCCAGTCCAACCGCTTCCTCGATCGTCCGGTGCGGGCGATGGACAAGGACGCCGGCGTCGGCGCCGACCTTGCCGAACTGCGCCGCACGGTGGAAGACCTCGACCCCTCGACCAAGGGCGACCTGCTCTCGCGCCGCAAGATCTTCGGGATCATCCCGATGGGCAACAAGCTGCGCAACTACTTCGACGGCTATCAGAGCGCGCAGGGCCACATCAGCGCGATCCTCGCCCGCCTGCAGGGCGGCAAGGACGAACTGCTGATGGACAATGCCGGTATCGACGTGGAGCGGCAGAACCTCTGGGCGGCGATGGGCAAGCTCGAACAAATGATCTTCATGTCGAAGGCGCTGGACGAGACCTTGGAGCAGAAGGCCAACGACCTCGACCATACCGACCCTGCCAAGGCCAAGGCGGTGCGCGAATCCGCGCTGTTCTACGTGCGCCAGCGCACGCAGGACCTGCTGACGCAGATGGCGGTTTCGGTACAGGGCTACCTCGCGCTCGATCTGGTCAAGAAGAACAACGTCGAACTGATCAAGGGCGTGGACCGGGCCTCCACCACCACCGTCGGCGCGCTGCGCACGGCGGTTACCGTGGCGCAGGCGATGGCCAACCAGAAGCTGGTGCTGGACCAGATCACCGCGCTCAACACCACGACCGCGCGGATCATCGACGGCACCGGCCAGATGCTGAAGGACAACACCGCCCGCATCCACGAGCAGGCGGCGAATTCCACGATCCCGCTGGAAACCCTCAGCCGCGCCTTCCAGAACATCTACGACACGATGGATTCGATCGACACCTTCAAGATGCAGGCGCTCGATTCGATGAAGCAGACGGTGCAGTCGCTGGAAGGCGAGGTCACGAAGTCCAAGGCCTATATCGCCCGCGCGCAGGGGCAGGCCGAAGGCACCGCGCTGGGTAGCGACAAGGCGGCGAAAGCCATGCTGGAGGCGCTCGACTGACCGCCATGGCCAATCCCGTCACTCCCCGCAATCGCAGTGCCGTGAACCAGGAAATCATCCGCGCCGCCCGCCGCCAGCGCGCGGCGCGGCTTTATAACGCGCGCAAGGAGCGCTGGAACTTCCGCTGGCGCCGCATTCGTCGGGCGTTCCTGGCGCTGTTCGGCATCTTCATCGTGGCGCTGACGGCCGGCCTCATCCTGGGCGGGCTTTCCTTCACGACGACGGTCCTCACCACGCTGCTTGCCTTTGCGGTGTTCATCGTTCTCTCGATCTATCCTTCTTCGCCCCGGCCCCGTGCGGAGCAACTCGGCAGCGCGACATTGCCGGAACTGGCGGGATCGACCGAACTCTGGCTGGAAAGCCGCCGCCGCGCCTTGCCCAACGCCGCGGTGGACGCGGTGGACATGATCGGCGTGCGCCTGGAGCAATTGGCGCCGCAACTCGCCACGCTGGAGGATAGCGGCCCCGCCGCGCGCGAGGTGCGGAAGCTGCTGTCCGAACACCTGCCCTCGCTGGTGGACAGCTATACCCGGATTCCCGCAGAACTGCGGAACAAGCCCCATGCCGGGGGAACCACGCCTTCGCAGCAACTGGTCGAGGGCCTCGATGTCATCGCCGGGCAGATCGAGACGATGAGTCTGGATCTGTCACGCAACGATCTCGACGCGCTGGCGACGCGCGGACGCTTTCTCGAAACCAAGTATATCGACGCCCGCGACGATGGTTGACCTGCTGACGCGGGCGGGGAGCCTGCCGTTTTCCGTCGCGCTGGCGCTGATGCTGATGTTTGCGCTGCTCCAGATCGTGGGCGCGGGCGACTTTCTGGGCGGTGACGCGGATGTCGATGCCCATGCCGGCGTCCATGCGCATGGCGGGGTCGATGCAGGCCTGCTTTCGGTTCTCGGCATCGGCCGCGTGCCGTTCCTGATGTGGTTGATGCTGCTGCTCACCGTATTCGGGCTGGTGGGCATTTCGGCGCAGGAACTGCTGCTCTCGCTGACGGGCCACACCTGGAGTGCATGGCTGGTCGCCCCGGTCGTCGGCCTCGCTTCGCTGCCGGTCACCGGCATGCTGTCGCGCGGGCTGGGGCGGATCATCCCGCAGGACGAGACGACCGCGATCGACATTTCCGCCCTCGTCGGCCGGGAGGCGGAGATTCTCGTCGGCACGGCAACGCCGGGCAGTCCCGCGCGGGGCCGGGTGGTGGATTTCCATGGGCAGCCCCACAATGTCATGGTCGAGCCCGACGAGCACGGCCAGCGCTTCGTACAGGGCGAAAAGGTCCTGCTGGTCCGCCGCGATGGCGACGTATTCAAGGGCATCGCCCGGGGCGACCACTATCTTCCGCGCCTTGACTGAATTGAGGATGGGAAACTCCGGATCGGTTCGATTAAAGCACTGAAAATCGAGCAAACCGGCCCGGTTTTTATGGAAGATTTTGCGAATTTCGGATAAGAACTTCCGTGAAATTCAATGCCTGCGCGCCATTTTTCTCGGGCGGGCATCAACGGGAGAATTCTTAACATGCAAGACCTCGTCGGCATCGCGATTCTGGCCGGCATCGCTCTGGTCCTGTTCCTGGCGCTCGGCCTCATGCTGGCGCGGCTCTACAAGCGTGCCTCGAAGGAAATCGGGTTCGTTCGCACGGGCTTCGGCGGTGAAAAGGTCGTGATGAACGGCGGCGCGCTGGTCCTGCCGGTATTCCACGAGACGATGCCGGTGAACATGAACACCGTGCGTCTCGCGGTGGAGCGCAAGAACCAGGATGCGCTCATCACCCTCGATCGACTGCGAATTGACGTGAAGGCGGAATTCTACGTCCGCGTCCGCCCGGATGCGGGCGCCATCGCCATGGCGGCGCAGACACTCGGCGCGCGGACCATGCATCCCGAGGCGCTGAAGGAACTCGTCGAAGGCAAGTTCGTCGATGCGCTACGTTCGGTGGCGGCAGGCATGACGATGAACCAGCTTCACGAACAGCGCGCGGATTTCGTGCAGAAGGTGCAGCAGGTCTCCTCGTCCGATCTCGCGATGAACGGGCTGGAACTGGAATCGGTCTCCTTGACCGGCCTCGACCAGACCTCGATCGAACACTTCAATGCGAACAACGCTTTCGATGCCGAGGGTCTGACCAAGCTGACCGAGCAGATCGAACTGCGCAAGAAGGCCCGGAACGACATCGAGCAGGACACCCGCGTCCAGATCGAGACGAAGAACCTCGAAGCGGAGCGCGTTTCGCTTTCGATCCAGCGCGACAACGAGTTCGCAAAGCTGGAGCAGGAGCGCGAGATCGAGATGCGCCGCGCGGAACAGGCCGCGGAAGTGGCGCGCGAACAGGCGCTGCGCAGCCGTGAGGCGGAAGAAGCCCGGATCATCGCCAAGCAGCAGGTCGATTCCCAGCAGATCGAATCGGACCGCACCATCCAGCAGGCCAAGATCGCGCAGGCGCAGGCCGTCGAACTGGCGCGGCAGGGCCAGCAGATCGCGATCCAGAACAAGAGCCGCGAGGAAAGCCAGGCCAAGGCTGAGGCCGATGAGGCGCGCGCCAAGGCGGTCGCCGCAGAGGAACAGGTCGTCACCAGCCGTGAAACCGAGGTGGCGGAGCGCGTCAAGCGTATCGAACTGATCGAGGCCAGCAAGGAAGCCGAGCGGCAGGCGATCTCCATCAAGGTCGAGGCCGAGGCGGAGCGCGAGGCGGCTGCCAACCGGGCCGAGGCTTTCCGGCTGGCCGCCGAAGGTGAAGCCGAAGCGGAAAAGCTCCGCGCCGAAGCGTCGCGCGTTCGCTTCGAGGTCGAGGCGGCCGGTCAGCGCGCCGTCAACGAGGCGGCGAACCTCCTTTCGTCCGACCAGATCTCGCTCCAGATGAAGCTGGCGCTGCTCAAGGTACTGCCGGAAATCGTGCGCGAATCCGTGCGGCCGCTGGAGGCTATCGATTCGATCAAGATCGTGCAGGTCGACGGGCTGACCCAGAAGGGCGGCGCGGGAGCTTCCCCGGCTGCGGCAGGTGGTTCGGGCAATCTGGCCAACGACGCGGTCAGCGCGGCGCTGGCCTATCGGGCACAGGCGCCGGTGATCGACGGGCTGATGAAGGAACTGGGGCTCGACGGTGCTTCGCTTGCGAATCTGGTGCAGGGCGCGGTGCAGGCGCCCGCTTCGGTTCCGATCGTAGCCGCCGCAAATGATGCCAGGGGTGTGCCGCTCGGCGAAGCCGAATGAGGTGATCGGGCGGCTGGAATGGTTTGCCTGACAGAATAGAGGGACGCCGGACCGCCTGGCGTCCCTTATCGCCGTGGCGGCACGGCCCGCCCTGCCTTCCGCAGAGAGGCCATGTTAGGCCATCCCGCGAACGCCGGACGAACCGGCGGAACGGGAGATATGCGTCATGGCCGGGCCATTCCACAAGATCCTGCTGTTCATGAAGCGCCGGCCCGATCTGACGGTCGAGCAGTTCCGCGCTTATTACGAGACGCGTCATGCGCCGCTGGCCGAACGCTATTCGCGCGGGGTCAGTCGCTACATCAGGCGTTATGTCGATCCGCAGGTCCATCCCGAAACCGGCGCCTGCCTTGACGGGCCGGACGTCATTACCGAACTCTGGTTCGAGGACGAGGCGATCTATCGCGCCACGCTCGGCTATATCACCACCAGCCTGATGCCGGATGAGATCGTTGCCGATGAGCGCAATCTGTTCGACCGCGCCTCGTTCCGGATCGCGACGGTGGTGGAATGCGAAAGCGCATCGACGGGGTGAAAGCCGCGGGCAATCACCCCGGCGGGGGGATCAGATCCCCAGCCGCCCCATGATTCCGCCATCCACCTTGATGTCGCACCCGCTGACGTAGCTTGCCGCCGGAGAGCAGAGGAATTCCGCGACCGAGGCGATTTCGTCGCCCACGCCGAGGCGGCCGAGCGGGGTCATTCCCATCATCCGCACCATCTGTTCGCTGGCCTTGGCTTCGGCGCGGCTCATTTCGGTATCGATGAAGCCCGGCGCGATCGAGACGATCCGCACGCCGCGTTCACCGTAGGCTGCCGCTTCGCGCCCGACGAGGCCGATCACTGCGCGCTTGGAAAGCGTGTAGCCCATGCCGGGATTGGTTGCGTGCCCGTCCACCCCTTCGCGGCCCTTGCCGGCGACGAGGTCCTGCACGGCCGATACCATGGCGGGGTCGCCCAGCAGATAGGCCGACATCGACGAGATCAGCACCGCGCATCCGCCCGCTTCGAAGCGGGGCAGGAGGGCGGCGACAAGCCTTTCGGTGGCGAAATAGTTCACTTCGAGAATGCGCGGCGCTTCTGCCATGGTGGGCGAGAGACCGGCGGTGTGAACGAGCGCGAACAGCGGGGCGCCGCCCAATGCGTCCAGCAGCTGCTGCGGGAACTCCGCTGCGGAAATGTCCCCGGCGAGGGTCGAGACTTCGGTGCCGCCCGCGCGAAGTTCCGATGCGAGCGCGGCAAGGCGTTCGGCGTTCACATCGCACAGGAGCAGGGAATAGCCCTGTGCGGCGAAACGGGTTGCGGCCGGGCGGCCCATGCCTCCGGCGGCACCAGTGATGATGACGGTTGCGCTCATGACCTCTCCTTTTCGCGCCGTTCCTTCGGCATCGGGCGAAGTGGTAACGGGCGCCGGGAGGTCTAGCCAGCGCCTGAGGCACTCATCGCCCCGGGGAATAAGATACAGTGTCGCTCATACTTCTTGCATTGAACCGCATCCCGTCGTTTCATCCGCGCCGATGGGCCGCGGGCAAGACGGCAGCGATCTGGGAGTGCGCGGATGCAGATGAATGGCGAGCAGAGGGTCGCAGCACCGCGCCGAAAGGTTTGGGAGGCGCTGAACGATCCGGCAGTGCTCGCACAGTGCATTCCCGGCTGCCAAAGCCTTGAACGCGATGGCGAAGACCGTTTCGTCGCGGCGGCCGAAGTGAAGATCGGGCCGATCGGTGCGCGGTTCAAAGGGCAGGTGCAGCTTTCCGATCTCGATGCGCCCAATGGCTACAGGATCACGGGAACGGGTAACGGCGGGATCGCCGGAAGCGCCAAAGGCGGCGCGAACGTCCGGCTGAGCGACGCCGGCGATGGCGGTACGCTGGTTGTGTATGAGGTGGAGGCGGAAGTGGGCGGGCGCATGGCGCAGCTCGGCGGTCCGATCATCGACGCCACGGCAAGAAACCTTGCGGGGAAGTTCTTTTCGAAGTTCGGCGATGTGGTCACGGGGGGCGCTCCGGCGCCGGTTGCTGCGGGGGAGCAGGCAACCGGCGCCGGACAGGCAGAGCCTGAGGCAGCCGTAGCGGCAGCGGCACCTGCCGCCTTCAGGCCCGTGGTTACCGATGCGGCGACTGGTCGCGGCACGATCTGGGGCTGGATCGCCGCACTGGTGCTGGCACTGCTCGCCGGCTTCACGCTGGGCGCGCGCGGCCTCCATGCGGAGATGCTGGTGGTGCTCATGCTGCTCGTGGTGACTGCGGCAGCGGCTTTCGAGGCCGGGCGACGCGGAAACGTTGGAGGTGCGCGCCGATGAAGCCTGCTCCCTTCGACTATGCCCGGCCATCCAGCGTGGCCGAGGCTTGCCGCATACTTTCCGAGGCTGGCGGCGGCGCAACCGTGATCGCGGGCGGGCAAACGCTGATGCCGCTGCTCAATCTCAGGATGAGCCAGCCCTTCATCCTGGTGGACATCAACCGCATTCCCGAACTCACCGGCGTGTCCCGCGTTGCGGGCGGCATCCGCGTCGGGCCGATGACAAGGCAGGCCGATGCCCTGGTCGATGCCACGCTGGCGCGCCATCTGCCGGCGATGGTGACGGCGCTTGGCCATGTCGGGCATTACCAGACGCGGAACCGGGGAACGTTGGGTGGTTCGGTGGCGCTGGGCGAGCCTGCAGCGGAAATGCCGGCCACGGCGGTGGCGCTCGGCGCGATGCTGGAGATCGCCTCGGTGCGCGGCAGTCGAACGGTTGCCGCCACGGACTTCTACATAGGCCCTTACATGACTGTGCTGGAGAGTGACGAACTGCTGACCGGCATCGTCTATCCCGACTGGCCCGAAGGCCACCTCGTGCTGTTTCGCGAAGTGGCGCAGCGACCGGGCGATTTCGCGCTGGTCGGCATGGTAGGCTGCGTGGTTCTGGATGGCGGCGTCGTTTCCCGGGCCGGGATGGCCTGGTTCGGCATGGGCCCGACCCCGATCCGAATGCGCCGGGCAGAAGCCGCGCTGATCGGCAGGAGCCTTTCCGAGATCGATCCCGGCGCCGTGGCGGAACTGGCCGTGGCCGACGCCGCACCGTTCGACGATCACCACGCCAGCGCCGAATACCGCCGGACCGTGGGCCGCAGGATCTTCGCGCGGACGCTTCGTGAAACACTCGACCTGAGGGATGCGGCATGAGCGAGCCTCAAAGCGAATGGCGGATCGAACTCGCCGTCAACGGCCAGCATCGCAGCGCCACCGTCGAGCCGCGCACGAGCCTTGGCGATTATCTGCGGCTGGAGGCGGGCTGCACCGGTGTCCACCTCGGCTGCGAGCACGGGGTTTGCGGTGCCTGCACGGTGCTGGTGGACGGCAGGGCGGTGCGATCCTGCCTCATGCTGGCGGTCCAGGCCGATGGGGCGGAGGTGACCACGGTGGAGGGCCTTGCCGCGCCTGACGGCACTTTCCACCCGGTCCAGCAGGCGATGCGCGATGCGCACGGGCTCCAGTGCGGCTTCTGCACGCCCGGCGTGCTGATGACCTTTGCCGCGCTGACGGCGGGAGAGGCCGCTGCGGATGAGCAGGAGATGATCGAGGCGATGTCGGGCCATATCTGCCGCTGCACCGGATATCAGGGCATACGCCGCGCGGCCAAGGCACTGGCCCAATCCGTCTCCGGCGCGGGAGAGGCGGCATGAACGCAGAACCCTCGGGCATTGGCGCTGCGCGCTGGATCGGGAAGCGGGTTCCGCGCAAGGAAGACGCGCGCCTGCTGACGGGGCGCGGCCAGTTCACGGACGATGTGGTACTGCCCGGCATGCTTCACGTTGCGTTCGTGCGCAGTCCGGTGGCACGCGGCAGGCTGGTTTCGATCGATAGCGCCGCAGCGGTGCAGATGCCCGGCGTCCACGCGGTGCTGACCGCCGCCGGCCTGGCGCCGCGGCCGATCACGATGATGAGCTTCTTCTTCACGCCCTCGGAAGTGCCGGTCGCTCCATTGGCGGATACGCTGGTGCAATACGTGGGCGAGCCGGTGGCGATGGTCATGGCCGAGACCCGCGCGCAGGCGGAAGATGCCGCTTCGCTCGTCGAGGTCGAGATCGAGGAACTCGAACCGGTTGTCACCCTTGCTCAGGCGAAGGCGGCAGCGCCGATCCATCCGGGCACCGAGAGCAATGTCGCGGCGGAGATCGGCGACGAGGAGCTTGACGAGGAACTGGAAGCGGCGCTTTCGGGCGCAGCGCTGCGGGTCAGCCAGAAGGTCGTCCACCAGCGCATCTCGCAGTCGCCGATGGAAAACCGCGCGATCCTGGCGAGCCGGGACGGACCCGAGGAGCTCAACCTCTGGATCACCTGCCAGAGCCCGCACAACATCGCGCGCTGGGTCAGCCTGGCGCTTGGCCTGCCGGATGCCGCGATCCGGGTGATCGCCAAGGACGTGGGCGGCTCCTTCGGGCTCAAGAACACACCGTGGAAGGAGGAATGCGCAGTCATCTGCGCGGCCATGCTGCTGGGGCGTCCTCTCAAATGGACCGAGGATCGCTACGAGGCGCTTACCGCGTCGAGCCAGTGCCGGGAAGCGGAGATGAGCCTCCAGGCCGGGTTTGACGGCGAGGGGCGGCTGATCGCCAGCCACGGCATCTATGATTGCAACAACGGCGCTTATCCTCAGGGGGCGGACAGCAATATCGCCGTCCATATGTTCGTCTGGGCGGCCTACAGGATGCCCGCCTACGCTTTTGTCTCACGCGGGTGGTACAGCAATACCAACGGGCTGGCGGCTTATCGCGGGCCGTGGGCGATGGAATCGCTCATTCGTGAAACCTTGCTGGACAAGGCGGCGAGGAAGCTCGGCATCGATCCGATCGAACTGCGCCGCCGCAATCTCGTCTATCTTTCCGATCAGCCGGCGGTGTCGAGCATGGGCATCCCGCTGGAGGATATCACGCCCGGCGAATGTCTGGAAAAGCTCGTTGCGCATTTCGACGTGGCCGCGTTCCGCCGCGAACAGGCGAAGGCGCGGGGGGAGGGGCGCTATCTCGGCCTCGGCGTTGCCGCCTATATCGAGCCGACCGGCTCGGCGGGCAGTATGGTGACGATGACCGGGGAACTGGCGCAAGTGCGGATCGAGCCGACCGGCAAGGTAGCCGCCCTGATGTCCACCCATTCCCAGGGCCACGGCACCGCCACGACCATGGCGCAATGCATCGCCGACCGGCTCGGCGTGGCTTACGACGACGTGACCGTGTTCGAGGGGGACAGTTCGCGCGGCGGCTTCGGCCCCGGCGCGGCGGGTAGCCGTCAGGGGGTGATCGGTGGGGGCGCGGCGATCCGTGCATCGGAACTGCTGGCGGACAAGGTAAAGGTTCTGGCAGCCCACTTGTACAACGCCTCAATCGACACCGTGACCATCGAGGACGGCATGGTCCACATCGCCGGCGCCCCGGAAATGTCGCGATCGCTGGGTGAGATCGCGAACATCGCCTATGGCGAACCGCACCGTCTGCCACCCGGTTTCGAGGCCGGGCTGGAAGCGCAGTTCCGTTACCAGCCGCCGCCGATGACCTTCACCAGCGCGGCGCATGCCTGCGTGGTGGAAGTCGATGCGGAAACCGGCTTCGTGAAGATCTTGCGCTGGATATCGAGCGAGGATTGCGGGACCGTCATAAACCCCGGCGTCGTCGAGGGGCAGATATCCGGAGGGCTGGCGCAGGCGATCGGCATGGTCCTGCTGGAAGAGATGCCATACGATGCGCGCGGCAATCCCCAGGCGGCGACGTTCAAGGACTATCTCCTCCCGTCGATCAGCGACGTGCCGGTGTTCGAGTTCGTCCATGCCAATACCCCGTCGCAGACGATCGGCGGCATGCGCGGCGTAGGTGAAGGCGGTGCCATCATCGGCCCGCCGACGCTGGTGAACGCCATCGCCGATGCGCTCAGCCCCTTTGGCGAGATCGAGGACCTGGTGCTTCCGCTCACGCCTGCCCGCATCCTCGACGTGATCGAGCAACGCGATGTTTCAGGCGTGCGCAAAGATGGAGGGCAGTCGGGTATGGTGTCGGGAGAAGCCCCGGCGCCAGTGCCGGCGATGGAGCCCGTCATTCAGGCCGAGCCGGCCTCGGTTCCCGAACCCGAGGCGCCGCCCGCCGGGCTCGACGGTGACTGGAACATGGTGCTCAAGACCCCGATGGGGCCTCAGGCGATGGTCGTCACCTTCCGTACCGAGGGCGCAGCCGTTTCGGGCCGCTTCACCAGCCCGGAAGGCACGCAGGACTTCGAGGGTGGCACCGTCGATGAAAACCGCGTTCGTTTCGACCTCAAGGTCGAGAAGCCGATGAAGATCACCCTGAAATACGACCTGACCGTGACCGGCAACACCATCGCAGGAAAGTGCAAGATGGGCATGTTCGGCTCGGCCAAGGTGACGGGCGAGCGGGCCGGCTGAAGCAGGCTCTTTCCGAGCTGGTGGGATTAACAACAGCATTGCGCCCAAGTCGGTCGCGCCAGGGCCGATTGAACCCGCCGGAGAGCCGACCGTCCGCTTCCCCGTGCAGGCATGATCGATGAGCAGCTGAGAAAGGTGATGAGCGGACCTTCCAACGTGGAGCGAGCTATGTCGGGACCGCTCGATCAGGCTTCAGACCATCTCGGTATCGGCTCTCATTTCTTGACCACAGGCGTAATTTCCAGGCCATCCGGCTCGACGATATTCACTCCGGAGAAGACCATCATCCCGCCGCGGAACTCGATCAGCCTGTAATCATTATAACGGCCCATATCGAATCCCCTCCACTTCAAAGACTTACCGACGAACGGTAGAAAGCCGTTGGTATCGACCTTCGCTTCATCGTTCCGAGGGAGAGGCTGCGAACGATCTAGCAGCATCACGTTGATGGCGGTGTCTAGCTCGCGAGTCAGCAAGTCCTTCAGACCGGCGCCGTCATTTTCGATCAAGCTCGCGAGCGGAAGCGGCTTACCTTCGCAGCAGAAATATTTGATCGTCTTGCCGGAGTCGCTGTCGGTCGCGACCTTCGTTTTCAGCACGATATAGGGACGAACATCCTCGGTCTTTTTGACGAACGTAAGCACGACATACGGTGTCACCGTCATCGTGCTGCCGCCCGGCTGGGGTGCGAGCGTATAGGCAGTCCGGAATTTGTCGCTCGCCATGAGCGTGTTGGTCATCTCGATCGCCTTTGCCCGGACGTCAAAGCGCAGGTCATCCTCGACATTGTGGACTTTGCCCGTGCCGCTCTCGGCGTTGATCGAACTTTGTACCAGCATGCCGACCGGGCCTAATAGCATCCCGATTGCGCCGCCACCCTGATGCCCCGAGATGACAACGTTGCTATCAGGGATGCGATGGACGCCCATGGGCAGATCGCTCATCCCGTTCGCGCCCTTTTCCGAAAAGACGACAGCCGTCGGCAGAGCCGATGCGGGAGCCGACGCTACCTCCGAGTTATCCTGCGCGGCGACCGCCTGCGGCGCCAATGCGAATGCACCCGCGAGCATCGCGAGAATGACTGTACGCTTCATCTAATTCCCCCTAGACTTTGGATCGAGATGCCGCCCTCGGACTTGTTCTCGGCCACAGCATCAATTGCTAGTCCAAGGCCTCCGCCGAGACAACCTCGCGAACGTTGAATTCCGAAGCGGTTTGCGCGTTACTGTATGAATTGGATGTTCTTTGCCGAGCGCTTCCTCAGATAACAAACGCTTCTGACAACGATAATAATTTGGTGCAAATTGACCGATCGCGGATCCGTAGATGGAGCGCAGACTATCTTCATTCGGGAATGAGAATTTTCCCTCTGAGCGTCCTTAATAGGGGAGAGCTACCATCTCCAAGCCGTCGTCCCGGACTTGATCGGGAACCGCTGGCAAAGCCGCGCGCGGATGCGTGAAAACGCCGCGTCGCAGCGACCGATCGAAACCTATAGCCTAAAGACGCTTCAGCGGTCCCGGATGAAGTCCGGGACCGCTGAACAGAATATGTCTGCTTGGGGGAGGAGGCCGTCAGACAGCTTTTCCTAATCGAAGTAAGGTAGTTGGTCAGCGGACGGGCAGCCATCTGCCCTTCCCCCAAAGATGAGCCGCCGTTCCGAAACCGGCCCCCTCATGACGCCAAGGCTATCTTGCGCATGGCCTGCTTGTCCTTGCCGCCTAGCTGCTTGCATCCTTCACGGTTTCCATCGCCACATAAGTCGATGTGCTGGAAACGTGGGGCAGGTTCGACAGCTTTTCGCCCAGCACCTCACGGTAGCGGCGGATGTCGGTGGTGCGGACTTTCAGCAGGTAGTCGAAATGGCTGGCGAGCATGTGGCACTCTTCCACTTCGGGTATGCGGCGGACGGCGGCGTTGAATTCCTTCAGCGCCTGTTCGCGCGTATCCGACAGTTTCACTTCGGTGAAGGCCACGTGGTCGAACCCGAGGGTGGCGGGATCGACGACCGCACGAAAGCCGCGGATCACGCCCGAATCGATCAGCCGCCGCATCCGCACCTGACAGGGCGTCTTTGACAGGCCCACCACCTGGGCGAGTTCGGTCACGCTCATGCGGCCATCTGCGCGCAGGGCGGCGATGATCTTGCGGTCAAGATCATCCAGATTGACCTGTTTCTGGCTATTTACCATTCATTTGGCCTGCATGATGCCGAAATATAAGTTCATATGATCTGATCTTTGCCTGTGAAAAGGCGGATTGCCAAGCAGTCTTGGGATATTGGCGATTCATGACCCACACGCCCCGCTTCGCCGCATTCGCCCCCGCCGTCAGCGAGCCCACCCCGCTGCGCCGTGCCATCACCGAGGCTTTCCGCCGTGACGAGGCCGCCTGCATGGCACCTCTGCTCGAAGCGGCGACCTTGCCCGATGCTCAGCGCCGGGACGTGCGCGAGACCGCGAGCGCGCTCGTCACCACGTTGCGCGCCAATCACAAGGGCACAGGCGTCGAAGGGCTGGTTCAGGAATACTCTCTCTCCAGCCAGGAAGGCGTCGCGCTCATGTGCCTCGCCGAAGCGCTGCTGCGCATTCCCGACAATGCGACCCGCGATGCGCTGATCCGCGACAAGATTTCCGATGGCGACTGGAGCGCGCATCTCGGCGGCGGCAAGTCGATGTTCGTCAATGCCGCGACCTGGGGCCTGGTGGTGACCGGGAAGCTGGTGGGATCGGTCGACGACACGGGACTAGGCGCGGCGTTGACGCGCCTTGTCGCCCGGGCGGGCGAGCCGGTGATACGGCGCGGCGTCGATCTTGCGATGCGGCTGATGGGCGAGCAGTTCGTGACCGGCGAAACCATCGGCGAGGCCGTGAAGCGCGCCCGCGAACTGGAGGCCAAGGGCTTCCGCTACAGCTATGACATGCTGGGCGAAGCGGCCACCACCGCCGCCGATGCCGAACGCTACAACACCGATTACGTCAATGCGATCCACGCCATCGGCAAGGCCGGCGCGGGGCGGGGCATCTACGAAGGCCCGGGAATCTCGATCAAGCTCTCGGCCCTCCACCCGCGCTACAGCCGCGCGCAGGCCGGCAGGGTGATGGCCGAATTGCTGCCGCGCGTTAAGGCGCTGGCGGTGCTGGCCAAGGGATACGACATCGGCCTCAACATCGATGCCGAGGAAGCCGACCGCCTCGAACTCTCGCTCGACCTGCTCGAAGCGCTGGCGCTCGATCCCGAACTCAAGGGCTGGGATGGCCTCGGTTTCGTGGTGCAGGCCTATGGCAAGCGCTGCCCCTTCGTGCTTGACTGGATCATCGATCTCGCCCGCCGCTCGGGCCGCCGCATGATGGTGCGTCTGGTCAAGGGCGCCTACTGGGATGCCGAGATCAAGCGCGCGCAAGTGGACGGGCTTGCCGACTTCCCGGTCTATACCCGCAAGGTCCATACCGACGTGTCGTATGTTGCCTGCGCGAAGAAGCTGTTGGCGGCGCCGGACGCCGTGTTCCCGCAGTTCGCCACGCACAATGCGCAGACGCTGGCGACGATCTACCACCTCGCCGGGCCGGACTTCGTGGTTGGCCGCTATGAGTTTCAGTGCCTCCACGGGATGGGCGAGCCGCTCTATTCACAGGTCGTCGGCAAGGACAATCTCGACCGTCCCTGCCGTATCTACGCCCCGGTGGGAACGCACGAGACGCTGCTGGCCTATCTCGTGCGCCGCCTGCTGGAGAACGGTGCAAACTCCTCGTTCGTGAACCGGATCGCCGATCCTGCCGTGCCGGTGGCGGACATGGTGGCCGATCCGGTGGACGTGGTTCGCGCCATGCCCGATCCCGGTGCCCGTCACGACCTGATCCCGCTTGCCGCGGATCTCTACCCCGGCCGCCGCAATTCGGACGGGATCGACATGGCCGACGAGACTGCGCTTGCCGCGCTTTCGGAAAACCTGCGCCGGTCCGCCGCGCGCGAATGGTTCGCCATGCCCGCCAATGCACAGGGTGAGGCGCGTGCGGTTCTCAATCCGGCGGATCATGACGACGTGGTGGGCAAGGTGATCGAGGTCGCGCCGGAAGCGGCTGCGGTTGCGGTTGCGCGGGCCGCGATCAGCCGTTGGGGCGGTGTGCCCGTTGCCGAGCGTGCCGCCATGCTGGACGCTGCCGCCGATGCCATGCAGGAGCGGATTGGCCTGCTCATGGGCCTGGTCATCCGCGAGGCCGGAAAGTCCGCCGCCAATGCCATCGCCGAAGTGCGCGAGGCGATCGACTTCCTGCGTTATTACGCGAAGCAGGCGCGCGAGACTTTCGGCGCCGAACAGGCACCGCTGGGCCCGGTGGTCTGCATCAGCCCCTGGAATTTTCCGCTCGCGATCTTTGCGGGGCAAGTGGCCGCCGCGCTCGTGGCGGGCAACCCGGTCCTGGCAAAGCCCGCCGAGGAAACCCCGCTGATCGCTGCCGAGGCCGTTCGCCTGCTGCACGAGGCGGGCGTTCCCAGGGACGCGCTTCAGCTGGTTCCGGGCGATGGCCGGGTAGGGGCGGCTCTGGTCGCGGCACCGCAAGTGGCTGCGGTGATGTTCACCGGCTCCACCGAAGTGGCGCGCCTGATCCAGAAGCAGCTTTCGGGCCGGGTTTCGGCAGACGGGCGCGCGGTTCCGTTTATCGCGGAAACGGGCGGCCAGAACGCGATGATCGTCGATTCCTCCGCGCTTGCCGAGCAGGTCGTGGCCGACGTTATCGCCTCGGCCTTCGATTCCGCCGGGCAGCGTTGTTCGGCGCTGCGCGTCCTGTGCCTTCAGGAGGACGTGGCCGATCGCACGCTGACGATGCTCAAGGGCGCGCTTGCCGAACTGCGCGTGGGCAATACCCAGGAACTCGCGGTCGATATCGGGCCGGTCATCACCGCCGAGGCCAAGGGCGCGATTGACGGCCATGTCGCGCGGATGAAGTCGCGCGGCTGCAAGGTGGAACAGGTAGCGATCCCGGCGGCATGCGATGCCGGCACGTTCGTTGCGCCGACCATCGTGGAGATCGCGAGCATCGCCCAGCTCGAACGCGAAGTGTTCGGCCCCGTGCTCCATGTCGTGCGCTTCAAGCGCGATGAACTGCCCGAACTGATCGCGGCCATCAACGACACCGGCTACGGTCTTACCTTCGGCCTGCACACCCGCCTCGATGCAACGGTGGAGCAGGTCACTTCCGCGATCTGCGCGGGCAACCTCTACGTCAACCGCAACACGATCGGTGCCATCGTCGGCGTCCAGCCGTTCGGCGGGCGCGGGCTTTCGGGCACGGGGCCGAAGGCGGGCGGACCGCTCTATCTCGGCCGCCTCGCCAAACAGGCGCCGCAAGTGCTGGATGCCCCCGCCCGCGCCGCGCCGCTGGTCGAGGCTTTCGCGACCTGGCTGAGCGGGCAGGGCGATGCGGCCTCGGCAGCAGCCGCGCGCGCGCTTGCGAGCGGTTCGGCACTGGGCCTCGAAGTCAGCCTGCCGGGGCCCGTGGGCGAAACCAATCTCTACGCCCTTCACCCGCGCGGCCGCGTGCTCCTGCGCCCGGCAACGCAAGAGGGTCTCTACGCGCAGATGGCGGCGGTGCTGGCCAGCGGCAATACGGCGACGGTTGTGGGCATGGCGCTTCCGGGCGGGCTGCCCGAGGCGGTCGCCGCCCGTTTCGCGCCGGATGCGGCCGAGCATTTCTCCGCCTGTCTCGTGGAAGGCGATGCCGAGGCGGTTCGCGCGGCCTGCGAGGCGGTTGCGGCGATGCCGGGGCCGATCGTTCCGGTCCATACCTCGGCCGGGCCGAACCTCGTCTGGCTGCTGGAGGAGGTGTCTACCTCGATCAACACCACGGCAGCTGGCGGCAATGCCAGCCTGATGATGATCGGCTGAGGCTCAGCCCCGGTCAGGATACGAAAAGGCCCGCGAGTGACGAACTCGCGGGCCTTTTTCTTGCGGCGTAGGGCCGGTCAGCCGCAGGCGGGAACGGGATGGCCGCCGACTTCGCCCTCGCGCTTGTGCAAGGCCAGGGTGACGAGGAAGATCGCAAGACCCCCCAGCGACAGGCCCATGCCGATCCACCCGGTCGAGGTCAGGCCATAGCCCGCCGAGATCGCGAGGCCGCCGAGCCACGGGCCCAGCGCATTCGCCATGTTGAAGGCGCTGTGATGCGCTGCCGCTGCGAGCGCCTGCGCGTCTCCGGCAACGTCCATGAGGCGGGTCTGGAGGATCGTGCCGAGGCCGCCAGCGAAACCGATCATGACGACGACCACGCTGAGCGTCCAGACGTTGGCGGCGGCCATCGGGAACAGGGCGAGCGCGAAGGCACTGAACAGCAGGGCGCCGATGGCAGCCTTGTTCAGCGATCGGTCCGCGGCCCATGCCCAGAACAGGTTGCCCACCGTCATGCCAAAGCCGAAGACCGCGAGCACCACCGGCACGAGGTGTTCGGACACCCTGGTCACTTCGATCATGGTCGAGGCGATGTAGGTGTAGACGGCGAAGAGGCCGCCGAAGCCGATGGCCCCGGTCAGCAGGGTCAGCAGGACTTGCGGGCGGCGCAGGGCGCCCAGTTCGCGCATCGGGCTGGCGCCTTCGGCCGCCTTCTGGTGCGGAGCATAGAGCGCGACGAGGGCCATGGTGATGATGGCCAGCACGGAGACGATGGCAAATCCGGTGCGCCAGCCGAACGCCTGTCCCAGCCAGTTCGCCAGCGGCACGCCGATGATCGTCGCCACGGTCAGGCCCGACATGACGAGCGCCACGGACTGCGCGCGCCTGTTCGCGGGCACCATGGAGGCGGCCACCAGCGCGGCGATGCCGAAGTAGGCGCCATGCGGCAGGCCGCTGATGAAGCGGAACAGCAGGAGCAGCGGGTATGTCGGCGCCATCGCGGAAAGCGCGTTGCCCACCGCGAAGAGGGCCATGAGCCCGATCAGCAGCGCCCGGCGCGGCAGCTTGGCCGCCAGTACGGCGATCACCGGCGCCCCGACGACGACGCCCAGCGCGTAAGTGCTGATGGCATGGCCCGCCTCCGGCTCCGTCAGGCCGAGATCGCGCGCGAAATAGGGCACGAGGCTCATGGCCGCGAATTCGGTGGTGCCGATGGCGAAGGCACCCATCGCCAGCGCCAGAATGACGAGCGCGGGGTGGGTGTGGCGGGGAGTATCGATCTGATCGGTCATGTTGCACTGCAATATTGGGGGCATCTGCGATCTAGTCCAGCGCTTGGCAATGCCAACCCGCCGGGCCGTGCAATATTTGCACGCCTTGTCGCGTTCGTTGCAATGTGTTGCCCTGATCGTCGCCGAAACCCCGGCGTGCGCCGGGCCGTCCCGGTCTTGCCGGAAAGGAGAAAGGCCCGCCTGATCGGGGGCAGGCCTTCCGGTTCAGAGCCCGGGGTCGAACTCCGGTGCGTTCTTGGTGGTGTGTTCCGAGAGGGTGGCGACATGGATGCCGCACTCGGTCTTGTTCCATCCGCGCCAGCGACCCGAACGCGGGTCCTCGCCTTCGGCGACCTTGCTGGTGCAGGGCATGCAGCCGATAGACGGATAGCCCTGCGCCACCAGCGGGTGCGGAGGCAGATCATGCTCGGCGATATAGGCGGCGATGCGCTCGGGCGACCAGTCGATCAGCGGGTTGATCTTCAGGCGGCCCTGTGTGTCGGTCGTGTCCACCTCGAAACGCGGCAGGGTGGCGCGGGTGGAGGCCTGGAATGCCTTGCGGCCGGTTAAGGAGGCGTCATAGCCCAGCAGCGCCTTCTCCAGCGGCTTGACCTTGCGGATCTCGCAGCAGCCGTCGGGGTCGTAGGACCAGCGCAGGCCGTTCTCGTCCTTCTTCGCCAGTTCCTCGGCGTCGGGCAGCAGGTTGATGAGATTGGTCAGCCCCAGCCGCTCGACGAGAAGATCGCGATAGGCGAGCGTTTCGGGGAAATGCTTGCCGGTTTCAAGGAACAGCACCGCCACGCCCGGATCGACGCGGCTGACGAGGTGCAGCAGCACCGCCGATTCCGCACCGAAGCTGGACACGATCGCGACATCGCCCGCCATGCCTTCCTTGAGCACCGTTTCGAGCATTTCGGTCGTTTCGGTGCCGCGGAAGAGGCGGTTGAGGCGAACGGCATCGGCCTCGTCGAAACGAGGACCGGTGTCGATCAGGTCGCGGATACGTGCAACTTCGGTGTGGGGCATCGATTGTTCCCTTCCGGAAGGACGGTTACGCCGGGTGGCGCTTTGCCCAGATCGCCTGGCGACCGTCGACGACGGTGGCCTGGTAGACGTTTTCCCAGCGATCGAATGCGTTCTGCGCATCTTCCGCGTTGAGCGCCTTGTCGGGCGCGAAAGCGTCAAAACCGCAGCGCTTGAGGTGCGAGAGCATGTCGATCACCAGATCGCCCACGGCCCGCATCTCGCCCTGGTAGCCTGCTTCGCGCAGAAGCCGGGCGGAGGAGTACCCGCGCCCGTCGGTCCACGCCGGGAAGCTCACTTCCACGAGGGAGAGCCGGTCAAGATGCGGCAGGAGATCGCGGGCATCGTCGCCCGGCTCGATGCGCACGGCCGTGGCGTTGGTCTGCTCCGAGAAGGCGTCGACCGTGATGGCCGGATCGTTGACCGCCTCGTCGTCACGGAAGCGGAATTGAACGTCAACCATAGATCGCCTCCTTGAACGGGGCCATGCCGATACGGCGATAGGTGTCGAGGAAGCGTTCCTCGCCCTGCTTGTTGGCGAGATAGACCTCGGTGGCCTTCTCGATGGCATCGACCACGCCGTCCTCGGTGAAGCCGGGGCCGGTGATCTGGCCGAGCGAAGTGTCCGCGCCCTCGCTGCCGCCAAGCAGGAGCTGGTAGTTTTCCAGGCCCTTCTTGTCGACGCCGAGGATGCCGATGTGGCCCGCGTGGTGGTGGCCGCAGGCATTGATGCAGCCCGAGATCTTCAGCTTCAGCTCGCCAATCTCGGCCTGGCGTTCGGCGCTGCCGAAACGTTCGGAGATCTTCTGCGCCACCGGGATCGAGCGGGCATTGGCCAGCGCGCAATAGTCGAGGCCGGGGCAGGCGATGATATCGCCCACGGTGTCGAGATTGGCGGTGGACAGGCCTGCTTCGTCCAGCGCCTGCCACAGGGTGTAGAGGTCTGCCTTCTTCACGTGCGGGAAGACGATGTTCTGCGCGTGAGTGACGCGCAGTTCGTCGAAGCTGTAGTCCTTGGCGAGCTGCGCCATCAGGCGGATCTGGTCTGCCGTGGCATCGCCCGGAATGCCGCCGACGGGCTTGAGGCTGACGGTGGCGATCACATAGCCGGCCTGCTTGTGGGCGTGCGTGTTGCGCTCCACCCAGAGGCGGAAGTCGGGATCGGACAGGTCCAGATCGTTCGAAGCGCCGGCTTCGAAGTCGGGTCCGGTGAAGTGCGCCTCGATGCGCTCCAGCTCGGCGAGCGGGGGCTCGATCGGCTGGGTCAGCAGGTGCGCGAATTCTTCCTCGACCTGGCGGACATATTCGTCGCGGCCCAGTTCATGGACGAGGATCTTGATGCGCGCCTTGTACTTGTTGTCGCGGCGGCCGTAGCGGTTGTAGACGCGCAGGCATGCCTCGGAATAGGTGATGAGCTGGTCCAGCGGCACGAATTCGCGGATCAGCGGCGCGATCATCGGGGTGCGGCCCATGCCGCCGCCCGCATAGAACTGTGCGCCGATCTCGCCGGAATCGTTGCGCACCATCTTGATGCCGATGTCGTGCAGGCGCATCGCCGCGCGGTCCGTTTCGGAGGCGATGACGCAGATCTTGAACTTGCGCGGCAGCACCAGGAATTCCGGGTGGAAGCTGGACCACTGGCGCAGCAGTTCGGCGTAAGGGCGCGGATCGATGATCTCGTCGGCGGCCGCTCCCGCGTACTGGTCCGAGGAAATGTTGCGGATGCAATTGCCGCTGGTCTGGATGGCATGCATCTCCACCTTGGCGAGTTCGGCCAGGATGTCGGGCGTGTCTTCCAGCTTGATCCAGTTGTACTGGATGTTCTGGCGGGTGGTGAAGTGGCCGTAGCCGCGATCGTACTTGTCCGCGATATCGCCGAGCAGCTTCATCTGCGCGGAGTTCAGCGTGCCGTAGGGCACGGCGACGCGCAGCATGTAGGCATGAAGCTGGAGGTAGAGGCCGTTCTGCAGGCGCAGCGGCTTGAACTGGTCCTCGGTAAGGTCACCGGCAAGGCGGCGGCGCACCTGGTCACGGAATTCCGCGACGCGCGTATCGACCATCTGCTGGTCGTATTCGTCGTACTTGTACATCAGATCACCCAGTTCACGGCTTCGGGGTCGGACGGCTTGAGCGTCAGGTCTAGGCGCACGGTCGGCCCGAGGGCGCGGATGCGCTCCTTGATATGGGCGGGACGAATGCCTTCCTCGGTCTTCGCACCATCGACGATATAGCCGCCGACGACATTCTGGGCGCCTTCCTCGCGCGCGAGGAGCGCAGCGCCATGTTCGCCCACGTCGGCGGATTCGTTGACGTCGAGCGACCAGCCCACGCCGGTCCACCAGATGACCGCTCCGGTCTTCAGGTCGTTGCCCGTCAGGATCTTCACTTTGTTGCCTCCAGCGCAAGGGCGCGAATGGTGTTGTCGGGTTCTGCGGTGACGTGCCCGATAACGATAAGCGCCGGACTTTGCACCTTCGCATCCGCGATCAGGTCGGCAAGGCCCGCAAGCGGACCGCGCAGCACACGCATCCGCGAACGGGTGGCGTTTTCGATCACCGCGACCGGCACATCGGGCGCCAGCCCGTCGGCCATGAGCTTTTCCGCGATCTGGGCCGATGTGGCGATGCCCATGAAGATCACCAGCGTACGGCCCTTACCGGCAAGTCCCGACCAGTCCTGATCGGTGAGCCCCTTGCACTGGCCGGCGACGAACGTGACGATCGAGGCATGGTCCCGGTGCGTCAGCGGTATCTGTGCGGCAGCGGAAGCGCCCAGCGCCGAGGAGATTCCCGGCACCACCTCCACCGGCACGCCGGCGGCATGGCAGGCTTCGGCTTCCTCGCCGCCACGGCCGAAAACGAAGGGATCGCCGCCCTTGAGCCGTACGACGTCATTGCCGGCGAGGGCTTCGCGCACGAGGAGGGCGTTGATCTCCTCCTGCTTCATGGTGTGCCGTGCGCGGCTCTTGGCAACAGAAATCAGCCGGGCAGACGGACGCGCCATGGCGAGGATCGCCGGATCGACGAGGCCGTCATGCACGATGATCGCGGCATTCATCAGCAGCCGCGCGGCGCGCAGGGTCAGGAGGTCGGGATCGCCGGGACCGGCGCCAACCAGGAAGACTCGACCGACAGAGGCGGGATTCGCTTGCATGGTGGCGCAGATGATCCCCCTTGCTTCCGATTGCCAGCCAGAATGGCTTTGTGCGGGGCAAGAGGGGCTTTAGACTGTCGCTAGGTGCCGTTCAGGCGGCCGGTTCCGGCGGTTCCGAAAGGGTTTGCGGTGATGCCTCGGTGCCCGGACCGACCGGAGGGGTGGCTGGCAGCGAGGTTTGAACAGGCTCGGCGATCCTGTCCACATAGGCGGTGATCGTCTGGCCGCCCTTGAAGCGGGCGCTGTCGCCCGCAGTGAGCAGGCCGAGCAGCCCGAAACCGACTACGGCGAGCACGACTCCGGCTCCGTTTCCTGCGCCCCGCTCGTTCATGTCTCCGCGCAAGGGCAGTTTCATGCCATCCGCCAGCTCAAGCTCGACGAAACGGGCGGCAAGACGTCCGCCCTTGCCGACCGCGCCGTTTCCTTCGAGGCTGACGATCTCGCCCCAGGCCTTGGCGCCGACCGGAATGACCGGCCTCCCGTCGATGTAGACCGGTTCGTCGACCCTCAGGAGAAATCGGTCTCCCGCCTTGGCCGTGCGGCTGGAAATTTCCCGCAGGACCATGAGCCGAACCGGGGTTCCCGGCGGAACCGACTGAGCGCTGGCTCCGCCTGTGACGGCGATCGTCGCGGTTGCAGGCGGAACGGACTCTGCCGATGTGCTCGGCGCCGGCTGGGCAGAAACCGGCGCGGCGACGAGCGCCGCTCCGGTCAGCAGTGCCAGAACCACGAAATTACTGAGCCGGCTTGTCGGTGAAACGGACAGCCACTCCGGTGGCGGTCACGGATCCCCAGCTCATCGCGGTGACGTGAGCGTCGCCGTACTGGGCCTTGATCACGGCATCGGCGCCGAGTTTCTGCGCGCGTTCCCACAGTTCGCGGTAGATCTTGCCCTGATCGGGGGCCTTGCTGAAGATGGTGGCCTTGCGGACCCCGGCCTTCACTTCTCCGACGACCTCGTAAGGGCGGTCGGTCATGTCGTAGGGGAATACGGGAACGCCGAATTCCTCGTTGACCAAAGCGGGAGCCGAAGCAGGCTTGTCTGCCGCGAGTGCCGGAACAGCAGGCAGCAACAGTACGGCTGCGAAAGCAGCCTTGATGGTATTTACGGATTTCATGAATTTCCCCCTCGTGAAATGCCCAATGCGAGACATATGCCGAATATGCGTTCCGTCAATTGGGTAATTGAGAAGGTTTTCCTTTTTCAATCCAGCGATGCTGCCTAGCCGGCTTCGGCCGCTACTGGCTGCCATTTTTCCGAAAGAGACATGCTGGGCGCGCGGTCGGGGCGGCCGAGGAAATAGCCCTGCGCTTCCTCGCAGCCTTCACGGATAAGGAGGTCGAACTGGCTCTCGGTCTCCACGCCTTCGGCCAGTACTGGGATGCGCAGCGATTGCCCGAGGGCGAGCACCGCGCGGATGATGGCGCGGGCCTGTTCGTTGTCGTCCGATTCGAGCAGGAACGACTTGTCGATCTTGATCTTGTCGAACGGAAACGAATGGAGCGTGTCGAGCGAGGAATAGCCGGTGCCGAAATCGTCCATCGCGATGGCGACGCCGAGTTCCTTCAACTGGCGCAAGTTGTGAAGTGCGCGGGTCTTGTCGGAAATGATGGCGCTTTCAGTGATTTCCAGTTCGAGCCGGTGGGCAGGCAGGCCGGTCTCGATCAG
The DNA here is from genome assembly GCF_055361505.1 of Novosphingobium sp. TK71. Taxonomy (NCBI): domain Bacteria; kingdom Pseudomonadati; phylum Pseudomonadota; class Alphaproteobacteria; order Sphingomonadales; family Sphingomonadaceae; genus Novosphingobium; species Novosphingobium sp. TK71. The sequence continues at coordinate 2,048,697 of NZ_CM143962.1, read as the reverse complement.
GATGCGGGCGACGATCGGCGCCAGATCCTGTTGGACGAGCTGGATCGGAGAGACGTTTACGGCGATCCGGTGTTCGGAATGCCAGCTAACCGCTTCCCGGCAGGCCTCTTCGAGCACCCATTCACCGATCTGGAGGATCGCGCCGGATTCCTCGGCGATGGGAATGAATTCATCCGGCGAGACGAGCCCGCGCAGCGGGTGGTGCCAGCGGACGAGCGCCTCGTAGCCGGAAGTTTCGCCGCTGCGCAGTTGGCATTGCGGCTGGTAGAGGAGGACGAATTCCTGCTTCTCGACGGCCTGCCGCAGATCGTTGGCAAGCTGGCGGCGGGCACGGGCGGTTTCGTCCATGCCGGGCTCGTAATAGCAGATGCGTTCGCCGATCTGGAGCTTGGCGCGGTACATCGCGAGATCGGCGTTGTTGAGCAGGGTCTCGCGGTTCGCGCCGTCATGCGGGTAGGCGGCGATGCCGAGGCTGCCCCCGAAGACGAGTTCCTGCCCTTCATGCTCGACGGGAGAAGCGAAGCAAGGCTCGATCCTGCGGAGGAAGTCCGCGAGTTGTTCGTCGGTGTCGAAAAGCTTGGCGAGCCCGAATTCGTCGCCGCCGAGGCGCGCGGCGATCTCGTCCTCGCCGATCACCGACTGGAGCCGCCGGGCCAGTTCCGCAAGCACGACATCACCCCAGGCGTGGCCATAAGTGTCGTTGATTTCCTTGAAACGGTCGAGATCGATGGCGGTCACGCCCAGCCGCTTGCCGTAGCGCGATGCCTGTTCGAGCATCTCGTCGATCCACAAGTTGAAGCGTGTGCGATTGGGCAGGCCGGTGAGGCCGTCGTGCATGGCCATGTGCGCGATGCGCGCTTCCGATTCGTGCTGGCGCGTGATGTCGTCGAACGTCGAGACCCAGCCACCATCGGGCATGGGGCGGTTGGCGATAGAAACGACCTGACCGTCGGGATACTGGGCGAGGATCGGGGGATGCAACGGTGCGGCGAGATTGTCGCGGATCATCCGCCGGACATGCGCGACACGTTCGGTGACGGCCTGCGGCTCGAAGCGGTTCACGCTGCAACGGCCGATCACTTCCTCCAGCAGGAGGCCGGGGGGCAGTGCGCCGTCCGGCAATCCGTACATTTCGAGGAAACGGGGGTTGCACAGGACAAGGCGTTCTTTGGCGTCGAACAGGCAAAGTCCCTGGTGCATGTGGCCCAGGGCGGCGTCGCGCTGGCGGCTGGCCTCGGCAATGCGGTCCTGCGCCTCCTTGAAACGGGTCATGTCGCGGGTGATCTTCGCAAAGCCGATCGATTCGCCGTGCTCGCCAAGCATCGGCTCGATCGTGACATGGGCCCAGAAGCGGCTGCCGTCGCGGCGAACGCGCCAGCCCTCGCCATAGAAGCGACCTTCCGTTCGCGCGGTTTCCAGTGCCAGCCTGTCCAGCTCTGCGGCGCGGTCCTCAGGCGTGTAGAAAGTGGCGACGGGCAGGCCCAGGGCTTCGGATTCGGCATAGCCCTTGAGGCGCTGGGCACCGGCGTTCCAGTTCACGACCCGGCCTTCGCGGTCCAGCATGTAGATCGCGCAGTCGGAAATCCCGCGCACCAGGAACGAGAACTGGCGCTCGCTGGCCGCCACTGCGGCTGCGGTGCGACGGCTGATGGCAAGCGAGATCGCCGAGAGCGCGATGATGAGCAGGGTCACGGTGGTGACCGCGCCGATCATCTCGCGCGGGGAGATAGACTGTTCGGTGATGACGACGCGCGCCGGTGTAAGCGAAAGTGCCGTCATGCCGGTGAAGTGGAGGGCGACGACGGCGCCGGCGAGCAGGGCCGTTGCGCCGAGCAGGCTGCGCAAACGGCCGTCGCGCAGTGCCAGCGTCAGCGCGGGGTAGAGCGGCAGGATGGCAAGGGCAACAGAGGCTGCGACATAGCCGGTGTTCCAGTGCGGCGCTGCCGGAAGCTCCATCGCCAGCATGCCGGTGTAATGCATCGCGGCAATGCCCGAGCCGCAGATCGCGCTGGCGAACGCCACCGTCCTGCGACCGGGCTTTCCGAGGGTCAGAGCGAAGGCGAGGCCGGTCGTCATGATCGGGATGATCAGTGACACGAGCGTCAGCGCCGGGGAATAGCCGACGATCATGCCGGGGACGTATCCGAGCATGGCCACGAAATGCGTGGCCCAGATGCCGAAGCCCGCGCTGGCGCCCGCCATGGTCCACCAGCGTCGGCGGACCGCTCCTTCGCAGCGCTTTGCCTGGCGTAGGAGAAGCAGCGCCGTCAGCGAAGAAAGCAGACAGATCAAGGCGGCGAGCAGGACCAGTCGCAGGTCATGCCCATCGCGGATGCAAAGATAGATATCGAACACTGCAACCCCGTTTAATTGCCCGGAAAGCTACGGATATCCCGGTTAGAAAGTCCTTAACGCCGGATTCTCGATTTCGTCGCACCTGTGGCCCCGAGGCCTCATATTTCCGTGCTTTTGCGTGCCGAAATTAGCTGTTCTGCTAACGGAATTTTAATCCCCTGCGCTCACGTTGCGATTCTCGTGGAGAATGCGCCATGCCCATAGCGGCACATTTTGAAGAAAATCTCGCTGAAAACGGTCCCAGGGGCGACCAGCAGGGTGTTAAGCCGCGCGCGCAGCGCCGCCGCCTGCTCCTGGAAACGCAGGGTGCGCTGGCATCCGGCGTGGAGATGCCGGTGGTGATCCACAATTTCTCGGAAAGCGGGATGTTGATGGAGAGCCGCATCGATCTGGAGATCGGCGAGACCATCGACGTCGAGCTGCCGCAGGCCGGTATCACGCGGGCTCGCGTCGTATGGGCCAGTGGCAAGCTGTACGGCTGTGCCTTCGATGCCCCGATTTCCTCGTCCGTCCTCAGTGCGGCGCAGCTGCGCAGTGCAGTGCAGGAGGTCGATCTCGGCGCCTCTCCCATGACCAGTGCTCCGGCCGCAATCGGCGGGGAGAGCTTCGGAGAGCGTCTTCACCGGCTTCGCAAGCTGCGCGGTTTCACCCAGGGCGAGCTGGCTGCGCGCCTCGGCGTCAGCAAACCCACGGTCTGGGCCTGGGAGCAGGGCCGGGCCCGGCCCATCGAAGAGCGTCTGGACGCCATTGCCGAGGAACTGGGCGTAACCGCGGCGGAGCTTCGTCCCGGACGCACCGTTGCCGGGTTGCCCGAACTCATCGCCCGCTGCCGTGAACAGATCGCCGCCGCCGTGGAGACCAGCCCGGACAAGGTCCGGATCATGATCGAACTCTGAAATCAGCACCGGATTGATCAAGTTCCCATAGATGGGGACAAGCCTCTTTCCGACTCAATCCTCTGATGGTAAATGCATAAATAACAATACTTTGTATTAAAGTGAGTTAGATAACGGGGCTAATTCTTTTTTTGCGAAGTTATTGCAGGGTCGCTGGATTTCGGAAGTTGGATGGCTGGATTTTCTCATTTCAATGAGGGGTTTTGGCTAACAGGTTCGGCGATCCAAGCGTCGAATTTATTTGGCCGGGTTCCTTTCGGCTGAACCTTCTTTGGATCGAGTTGCGATCCCTCTGATCCGGGGCGTTACCAAGATGGGCATGAATTTCACCGTTCAGGAAAGTTCCGCTTTGTACGGGCTGCTGGCGGAAACCACGTCTGACATTATTCTGAAGACCAATCGCGAAGGCCTGATCCTTCATGCTTCGCCGGGCATCGGCAAGCTCGGCATTCGCCTGCTGCCGGAGCCGATGGGGCCGCATCTGCTGGACCTCGTGGCGGAGACCGGACGGGGTGTGGTCTCGCGCGCGCTGAAGGCGGCCATCGCGGGCGAGCAGCCCGACCGCTGGGTTGAATTCCCGGCCATCACCGCCGATGCGCGGGAAAGCTGGTTCGAGATGCAGATTCGTCCGCTGCGTAATGACGACGGCACCGTCTACGGGGCACTGGCGGTGATGCGCTCCATCGATGAGCGCCGCGAACTGCGCGACCAGCTTTTCGCCGCGACCTACACCGATCCGTTGACCCGCCTTACCAATCGCGCGGCGTTCATATCGATGCTGGAGCATATGATCGCTTCCGGCATGGAAGGGTGCCTGGCGATGTTCAGCATCGACTTCTTCCGCACCATCAACATGAAATACGGCCAGACCACCGGCGACGATGTGCTGCGTGTCTTTGCCGATCTGCTGCGCGAGATACTTCGCTCGGACGACATCATCTCGCGGATCGGCTCGGAGCGTTTCGCCGTGCTGTTGCCGCGTACCACGCCGGAACAGGCGCAGGCGATCTGCAGCCGCGTGGTTTCCACTCTGGCGGACCTGCGGCAGAAGATCGGCGAGAGCCGCTTCGCCATTACCACCAGCGGCAGCGTGGCCCGCATTGCGGACAGTCTCGACAGCACTATCGAGCGGGCAGAACTCGCGTTGTTCTGCGCAAAGGCCAAGGGGCGCAACCGGCTGGAAATGGAGAAGCCGAAGCGCATGGCTTCGTGATCCCGGTCAGCGGGACGGTTCCTCGTTGCGGTTCTTCATGGCATCCAGCAGGGCGCGGAATGCGTCGGTGTCGCGCAGGTTGATGTCTCGCTTGGCATAGGGGACTTCGATCCCGTGGTCCCGGAACAGTTCCCATAGCTTCTTGAGGACGTCGGATCGCACGTTGCCGACGCCTTCCTCCGGATCGGTAATCCAGCAATGGATCACGAAGCGGACGCCGTTCTCGGTGAAGGAATCCAGCCACACCGTGGGCGGCGGCGCGACCAGCACGCGCGGTACGCTGCGTGCCGCTTCGAGCATGAGCTGTTCGGCTTTCACGATGTCCGCCGAAAACGCGACGCCCACCGGCACCTGGATGCGGACGTTCTTGCTGGAATAGGACCAGTTTTCGACCTGATTGATCATCAGGTTCTCGTTCGGGATCAGGTATTCCTTCTGATCGCGTGTCGTCAGAGAGACGGCCCGGATGCCGATCCGGCGGATCTGGCCGAATGTGGACATGCCGCCGGCATCGGTGATGGTGATGACGTCGCCCGGCTTGATGGACTTGTCCATCAGGAGGATGATGCCCGCGATCAGGTTGCCGAAGGTCTTCTGCAGGCCGAAGCCGATGGCAAGGCCGAACGCGCCCGAGAACACCGTGAGCGCCGTGAGGTCGATGCCCAACACGTCGATGCCGACGAGGATCGCGATCGTCCATATCAGCAGGCTGACGAGCTTTTCCGCCAGCAGGCGCTGCGTCTGGTCCAGACCCGTGGCAGAGCGGAGCAGGCGGCTGGAGAGCCTGCTGGCGAACCATGCCGTGGAAACCACCAGCGCGAGCACCAGCAGCAGCACGACGAGATCCCAGACAGATACGCGGCTGGAGCCGACCTGCACGGCCAGCCGGTCCAGCGTGTCCACGAAATCGCTGAGAAAGCCGCCGCGCGAGGTCACGGCGTGCTTCAGCCCGTCCGCCCCTGCCAGAGGCTGATCGACCGGCCGATGGGCGGCCGCCGAAGCCGTGGCCGAAGGCGTCGGGCTGGCCATGACCATGCGGGCGACCGGGTTGCTCATCCCTGCGCCATCACCGCGAGCGCCTGCTCGATGTCGGCAATGAGGTCGTCGGTATCTTCGAGGCCCACGGCGAGGCGCACGCCGAAGCGGTTGGCCTCGTCCTGCGCTTGGGGCGGCCAGGGCATGATGCTGCGGTGCCTGGTAGGCTCGATCGGCACCACAAGGCTTTCGAAGCCGCCCCAGGAGTAGCCGATCGCGAAGAGGTTGAGAGCGTCGATGAAGCGGTTGCGGTCTGCCAGTGTGCCGCCCTTGAATACGAAGCTGAACAATCCGCAGCCGCCCGTGAAATCGCGCGTCCAGAGGTCATGGCCAGGCGAGGAGGGGAGCATCGGGCAGAGCACTTGCGCCACTTCCGGCCGCGCATCGAGCCATTGGGCGATCCTGAGGGCGGATTCGGCCTCCTGTCGCAGACGCACGCCCAGCGTGCGCAGCCCGCGCAAGGCGAGGGCGGCATCGTCCGGAGACACCACGATGCCAAGCTGCTGCGCGCGTTCGCGCAGCTTGCCGTAGAGTTCCTCGCCTGCACTGGCGCTGCCCATCATCAGGTCGGAGTGGCCGCCGACATGCTTGGTCAGCGCCATCACGGTGATGTCCACGCCCTTTTTCAGTCCCGCGAAGCCGAGCGGGCTGGCCCAGGTGTTATCAAGCACCGACACCGCGCCCTTGCTCCGTGCGATCCGGGCCATTTCCGGCACGTCGCAGACTTCCATCGACAGGCTGCCGGGAGCTTCGATCAGCACTGCGCGTGTGCGCTCGCAGAACATCGCTTCGTATGCGGCAAGGTCCAGCGGGTCGAAGAAGCGGGTCTCGATGCCGAAGTCGGCGAGCATTCCCGTGCCCATGGAGCGGGTGGGGTCATAGGCATTGTCGGTGATCATCACCACGTCGCCGGGCCGCAGCAGCGTGAGCATGACGCCCGCGATGGCCGCTACGCCCGAAGGGTAGATCACCGTGCCGTGAGCGCCGGGTTCGATCTTGGTCAGCGCCTCGCAGAGTGCCCACTGCGTCGGCGCGCCGCGGCGACCGTAGAAGAAGCGGCCGTCCTCGTTGCGGCGCGGGCCTTCGGCCAGCGCTGCGGTGTTTTCGTAAAGGTGCGTGCTGGCCCGCCAGACCGGCGGGTTGACGACGGCTCCGGTCCACTCCTTGCGGCGGCCACCGCCGACCAGCTTGGTGAAGGTGGCGAGGTCGTCGAAATTGTCCAAATCGCTCAAAGTGCTCTCCGCTAGGGGCTGGTCGAGAATGCCCCGGGAGGCATTTTTCGTGTGGCCGGCATCGTCAAGTTCCGCAAGGCGCGGGGCTATCGGAAACTGACTCTTGCGGGGAGGAGCCCGCTTGCGCGGAAAGGCTTAAACCGCTGCGCGGCGCGGGTCGAGAGGCAAGAGGCCGGTAGTATCGACGCCCATCGTGCGGGCTGCCTCGATTTCGCGCGAGGCAATCTGGGCATGATCGCGCGGGCCGGTATCGAGACGCAGCGGAGACACCCCCGGTCCCTCTCCGGGAAGGCCGAGCGTGAAGACGCGGCGTGCGGAAAGGCCATGTTCGCCAAAGAAGGACAGCCGCACCAGCGGCACGAAGAGGCTGGCCTGTCCCTGCCGCATCACGCGGATGGCGCTGAGCGGCAATTGCAGTTCGCCCTTGAATTCGCGCGTTTCTCCGGCTGTCAGGGCCTCTACGCTGTGCCGGAGCGGCTGGGCCGACGGATCGGGGGCGAGTTGTTCCGCCTGCGAGAGCGAGGCGTGAGCGGAGATCATGTCGGCCAAAATGCGAAGGCCTCCGGGCAGGCCCGCAGGCGGTGCGGTAACCGCGAGGCGGTATTGCAGCGTGGCGTAGACCAGCGACAGGCGCAGGGCGACCGGCTCGAAGACGATCTCGATGTCGTTGCCCTGAACTTCACCGGAGAAGGACTGGGTAACAGGAACGGGTCCGGGGCCAGCCGGGGCAGCGGTCGGCGGCGGTTCAAGGGCGGTCACGGCGGCAGGTGCGGCAGGCTTCGCCGGTTCGTCGAGAAGTTCGTCCTCGGGTTCCGCCTCAGGTTCGAGACCGGCTTCTTCCCATGCGGTCGCAGGTGTCCGGCGGCGGCGCAGCAGAACGAATACGCCCCCGGCAGCGGCAAGGAGCGCAGCGGGAATGGCCAGCCACCATTCGGGCCAGTGCGGCGAGGCGGCGGGTTCCGACGGAGCTTGGGAGGCCGTTGCCGGACTGCCTTCGGAAACCGGGGGTTCGCTCGCGCTGGGCGCCGGCATGGCTGCGGGTGAGGCTGAGACTTCCGGGGAAGGGCTTGCCGGTTCGGGACCCGCCGATGGCGGGGTTTCGGGTGCGATCGCCGGGCGTGCCGGGGTGGCCGAGGCAGCAGGGCGCGGCTGCGGGCGCTCGGTGGCGCGCGCGGCGGGGGGCGGCGGCGGCGTTACCGTGGGCACGGGGCCTGGCCGCGCCGATGGCGTGCTGGCTGGCGGGGTTGCCGCTGCGTCAGGCGCGGTTTCGCGCGGGGCAACGACCGGCACCTGCGGATCGACCGGTCCCTGCGCGCGGGGCGGGTTCTGGCTGTCCTGCGCGCCGGGCGGCAGGCTCCAGGTCGTCGATTGCGCATGAACTGCAACCGGTCCCGCCAAGAGACCCAGCGTCAGTGCCGCGCGTGAAAGAGTGGTCGCGATTTCAGTCACAGTGCCCCGCATCATCCTCCCAAGCCCCAAAAGGGCTCCGCGCTGAACCCCGAGTTAATGCCCTTGGGCCGCGCGGCGAGACGTTGGCGATCATAGCCGAAACAAGCCATGCGGGGCAATCGCGCCGCTGGCAGCTTTCCCCAAGGACCGGGCGGGTTGAAGCGCGGGCTCGCGGCTCCTATCAAGACGGGCATGACTGACATTTCCATGAACCCGCTGCACCTCGGCCAGAACAGTGCCTTGCCTGCCTCGCCCGAGGAGGCCGTGCTTGATTATGTGCCGAACCCGCGTCAGGGCAGCCTCTATCTCGTGCGTTTCGCGGCGCCGGAGTTCACCTCGCTTTGCCCGGTGACCGGACAGCCGGACTTCGCGCATCTCGTGATCGACTATGCGCCCGGCGAAACGATCGTCGAATCGAAGAGCCTCAAGCTGTTCCTCGGCGCGTTCCGCAACCATAACGGTTTCCATGAGGACGTGACTGTCGGCATCGGCCAGCGCCTGTTCGACGAAATGAAGCCTCGCTGGTTGCGTATCGGCGGCTACTGGTATCCGCGCGGCGGGATTCCCATCGACGTGTTCTGGCAGTCCGGCGCGGCCCCGGAAGGGCTTTGGGTGCCGGATCAGGGCGTACAGGGTTACCGCGGCCGGGGCTGACCCTTTCCAAGGCCCCGGCCAATTCCGGCCCGGAGCTTCTGCGCAAGGCCGGGGTGGGCCAATTCACCAAATAGCAGGGGCGCCGACATGCGCCGACGCCCCTGTGCCCCCGGACTTTCCCTCAGGTGACGGCAGGGCGTGGCTACCGATTTCCCAAGGTCCGTGCCGGGATACGTATTTCATCATCTTGCCGCGAACTGAACTCCGTTGACCTGCCGGAGATCGACCGTTCCCTTGCCGAGAGCGGCAAGCTGGCTGTTCGACAGGCACTGCGCATAAACGGTCGGAGCGTCCGCCTTCAGCGCGGCATCGGTGGCCAGGGCGCCTTCGATGCCAGCCGCACAGGCAGCGCGCGATTCATAGGTCTGCAAGGGAGCAGGCAATCTTTCGCAAGCCGCTCCATCATCGCTGCAACCAAACAGGGCGAGGGCAATGAGTGTGACGCTCATATCTCTCTCCTTTCGAGAGGGATAACGAGCGACCTGGCAAAAATATCCCGCAAGCGACGGGAAAAGAGTCATTTTCAGGACTGGAACCCCGAGCCCCGCCGCGCGTAGTGTTGGGCCATGGACCAGACCAAAGCCAAACTCATCATCCGCGCCGCCACCGTCGCCGATGCTCCGGCCATCGCGAGGCTCTCGGTAAAAGTCTACGGCAAGGCGGACGCCTTCACCCGCGCCGAAGTTCGCGGGCAGATCATCAATTTTCCCGAGGGCCAGTTCGTGGCCGAATACGACGGCAGGGTGGTCGGCCATTGTGCGACGATGATCGTCACGGCGGAGCAGGCCTTTCGCCCGCATAGCTGGGAGGAGATCAGCAACGGCGGCTACGGTCGCCCCCCCGCTGACGACGGGGATGTGCTCTACGGCTTCGAGGTCTGCGTCGACCCCGACTATCGGCGCTTGCGCATCGGCCAGCGGCTCTACCGCAAGCGGAAGGAACTGTGCCAGTACTTCGAACTGAAGGGCATCGCCTTCGCTGGACGCATGCCGGGCTATTCGCGCCGCAGGCGCCAGTATCCCAACCCGGCTGACTATGTGCAGGCGGTGAAGGACAAGAAGGTCCGCGATCAGGTCATCCAGTTCCAGATGAACGAGGGTTACGAGCCGCGCGGGATTCTGCCGGACTACATCCCCAACGACAAGGAAAGCGGCGGCAATGCCGTCATCATGTACTGGACCAACCCGCTTGCGCCGCGCGATACCGGCAAGGCTGTGCCGGGATTCAAGGAACGCGTGCCGTCCACCGTGCGCGTCGCGACCGTCCAGTTCATGATGCGCAAGATCGAGGCGATCGACCAGTTCGAGGAGCAGGTCGAATACTGGATCGACGTGGCCGCCGATTACGAGAGCGACTTCGTGGTGTTTCCGGAACTGTTCACGCTGGAGCTGCTTTCGATCGAGGAGACCAAGCTCGAACCCGCCGCCGCCATTGAAAAGATTGCGGATTACACCGAGCGCTTCGTCGAATTCATGCAGCGCATGGCGGTGAGCTACAACATCAACATCATCGGCGGATCGCACCCGACCAGGGTGAAGCTGGGGCAGGGCAAGAGCGAGATCCGCAACATCGCCTATACCTTCCTGCGAGACGGCGCCGTGCACGAAACGCAGAAGCTTCATCCCACCCCTTCGGAGCGCCGCTGGTGGAACATCAAGGGCGGCTACGGCGCCAATGTGATCCCCACCGACTGCGGCCCCATCGGGGTGATGATCTGCTATGACAGCGAGTTCCCGGAGCTTTCCCGTCACCTCGTCAACCAGGGCGCGCTCATGCTGTTCGTCCCTTTCTGCACGGACGAACGGCGCGGCTTCCTGCGCGTTCGCTACTGCTGTCAGGCACGGGCGGTGGAGAACCAGTGCTACGTCGTCACCTCGGGCGTGGTGGGCAATCTGCCGAACGTCGAGAACATGGATGTCCACTACGCCGAGAGCGCGATCCTGACCCCTTCGGACTTCCCCTTCGCGCGTGACGGGGTGGCCGCGGATACGGCGCCGAACACGGAGACGATCGCCATCGCCGACCTCAGCCTCGACGCGCTGCTCACCGCGCGCCAGTCGGGCGCGGTGCAGAATCTCAAGGATCGCCGTTTCGATCTGTACCGCGTGGAATGGACCCAGCAGTAAAGGGCCGGGCTATTTCGCGGCCTTGAGGCGCGCGGCGGCGTGTGCCACGCGCTTGCGCGTCGCGGCGATCAACTCGTCCAGGCTTGCGACCTGCTCCACGCCGTAGCGCTCACCCGTGATGTCGACGTTGCCCTTGCGCCAGAAGCCGGGCGGGCAGAGCAACACGACCTTGCCTGTCCGTGCGTGGAGGCCGAGTTCGAGCAGGCTCACCGGGCTCTGCGATCCCGGAGCGAGATAGAGGACGATCACGTCGGCACTTTCCAGCGCGGCGAGTTCCCATTCCACCTGCTTGCGGAACTCCGGTTCGTCCGCCTCGGGCTTCCAGGCCGGGTTCCAGTCTGGACGGCGCGGGTTGAGCAGGGTCACGTTCTCGTCCTGCAGAGCCGCGATCACTTGCTTCTGCCAGTCCGGGGCAGAGCCCATGTCGATGCTTCCGCCCAGGAACACGCGCGGACGGTCATGAGCGGCGGGAAGCGCTTGCGGGGACGTGACTACGATCGCTTCAGCCATGGCAGGGGCCGGCGTCAGGATCGCACAGAGCGAGGCAGCAGCGGCGAGGAGGACTGGTCTCATGGCCCGCCTCTAGCCAAAGCAGCGTGCTGCGGGCCAGTGAAAACGTCATCTCATATCGTAAGCCAGAGCGCGGCATAGGCAGGAAGACCGGCCTTCGTTGCCCCGTTCACCGCGAGCAGCACCTCGCCCTCTGCGGGCAGGGCAAAGGCTATCGGATCGGCGGAGAGATTGAACAGGCATCGCACGCGCTCCCCACCTTCTGCGCGGTCGAACGAGAGCAGAGCGCCATCCGCCGTGCATTCGGCCAGGGTGCCGTGGTGCAGGGCCCGGCTTGCATTCCGCAGGGCCAGCACCTTGCGGGTGAAGTGCAGGAGCGAGGCAGGATCGGCTTCCTGCACGGACACCGCGCGGGTGAGGTTCTCGGCCGAAAGCGGTAGCCACGGCTCGCCGCCTGTAAAGCCGCCCAGCGGGGCATCGTCCCACGGCAGGGGCGTTCGGGCGCCGTCCCGCGAAAGGGTGAGGGGCCAGTTGGCAATGGCTTCCGGGTCCTGGAGCTGTTCGAACGGAATCTCGTCCTGCACGAGGCCCAGTTCCTCTCCCTGGTAGAGGATAACATTGCCGCGCAGCGCCATGAGCAGTGCCATCTTCACACGTTCGAACGGTGCACGATCCTGCGGGGCGCTCCAGCGTGAAACGGCGCGGGGCGCATCGTGGTTCTCGAATGCCCAACTTGGCCAGCCGCCGGTTTCGCCCGGCGCGAGCTCCCAGCGCCGGAGCGTGTCGGCGACGAACTGCGCCGTGAGCGCGGGCGCATAGAGGAAGTCGAACCCGTAGGCGCTATTGAGGCGGCGTTCGCCTTCGGTATAGGCGCGCCGGTCCGCCTGCGGATGATCTCCGCCAATTTCGGCTACGGTGTGAACCGCGCCATGTTCGTCGCACACCGCGCGCAGGCGTTCGACGAAGCGCACCATATCGGGGTGGGACTGGCTGTAGGTCTTGAGCTGGAAGTCGAAGGGCCGGGTACGCAGGCGGCCATCTGCGGGGGCGGGCGGATTGTCGCGCAGGAGCGGGTCGTGCATCGCGTGGTTGAGCGCATCGAGCCGGAACCCGTCGACCCCGCGCTCCAGCCAGAATCGCGCTACGCCGAGCACCGCGTCCTGCACGGCCGGGTTATGCATGTTGAGCTGGGGCTGTTCCTTGAGGAACGTGTGCATGTAGTACTGGCGGCGGCGCCCGTCCCAGGTCCATGCGGGACCGCCGAACACCGACTGCCAGTTGCAGGGCGGGGTACCGTCTTCCTTCGGATCGTTCCAGACGTACCAGTCCGCCTTCGGGTTGCCGCGGTCGGAGCGGCTTTCCGCGAACCAGGGGTGCTGGTCCGAGGTATGGGCGTAGACCTGGTCGATGATGACCTTGAGCCCGAGGGCATGGGCGTGCGCCACCAGCGCGTCGAAATCGGCCATGGTGCCGAACACCGGGTCTATCCCGCAGTAATCGGCCACATCGTAGCCGAAGTCGCGCATCGGGGAAGTGAAGAAGGGCGATATCCAGATCGCATCTACACCCAGCCGGGCAACATGGTGCAGCCGCCGCGTGATCCCCGCGAGATCGCCCACGCCGTCTCCGTTGGTGTCCTGGAAGCTGCGCGGGTAGATCTGGTAGATCGATGCGCCCTTCCACCACGGCATGTCGGGGGCAGGGGCGGAGCAGGGCTCCGCGGACGCGCCGGGCGCAGGCAGGGCATCTTCGGTTTCGGTCAGGCTCATGCACACCTTCCGCGATGGGATTGCCCTTCGCCCATACCATCGAGCGGCCGCTTGCGCGAATTTTTTGCGGCGCTGCACAATGATGCTTGCCGCAAGGCAGCGCTGTGGTAGCCATTGGATGAAAGCATGGGAAAATGCGGAGGCGACCTCTTCGGATCCCGGCTCTAAACTATACTGATTGCAGGGCTTTTTCGAACGCGCCTGCGACGGCCAGATCAGGAGTGCGCCCGTGGCTACCGATCCTGTTGCCAGCAGCAAGGCTGCAATTCCCTCGGAAATGGACAAGCATATCGTCAGAGTGCTTCGCCAGCGCGTCGGAAAGGACGAGCGTGCCGCCAAGCAGCATGACTGGTACACCGCCTCGATCCTCGCCCTGCGTGACGAGATCATCGAGAAGTGGATAGATTCCACCCGGCGCACCTACGATTCCAGCGGGAAGCGGGTCTACTACCTCTCGATGGAGTTCCTGATCGGCCGCCTCCTGCGCGATGCCCTCTCGAACATGGGCATGACGCGCGAGTTCGAGGCGGCCCTTCGCGCCCATGGGCTCGATCTCGCCGCGCTGGAGGAGCTGGAGCCTGATGCGGCGCTCGGCAACGGCGGCCTTGGCCGTCTCGCCGCGTGCTTCATGGAGAGCCTCGCGACGCTCGACATCCCGGCTTACGGTTATGGTATCCGCTACGTGAACGGGATGTTCCGTCAGCGCATTGACGACGGCTGGCAGGTGGAACTGCCGGAAACCTGGCTGGCCCACGGCAATCCATGGGAGTTCGAGCGGCTCGAAAGCACATACCGCATAGGTTTCGGCGGCGAAGTCGTGGCCGAGGGGGACGGCGTTTTCTGGCATCCGGCCGAACATGTCGAGGCGACCGCGATCGATACCCCTGTGGTGGGCTGGCGCGGCAAGCGCGTGAACACCCTGCGCCTCTGGACGGCGAGCCCGCTCGACCCAATCAAGCTCGATGCCTTCAACGCAGGTGACCATTTCGGTGCCCTGTCGGAACAGGTGCGGGCGGATAGTCTCGTGCGCGTGCTCTATCCCGCCGATTCCAGCTCCGCCGGACAGGAACTGCGCCTGCGGCAGGAGTATTTCTTCACGGCCGCCTCGATCCAGGACATCGTGCGCCGCCATATCCAGTACGAAGGCGATATCCGCACCCTGCCGGACAAGGCGGCGATCCAGCTCAACGACACGCATCCGTCAGTGGCCGTGGCCGAACTGATGCGCCTGCTTGTCGACGAAACTGGACTGGAGTTCAACGAAGCCTGGGACATCTGCCGCCGCACGGTGTCCTATACCAACCACACGCTTCTACCGGAGGCGCTGGAATCCTGGCCCCTGCCGCTGTTCGAACGGCTTCTGCCGCGCCACATGCAGATCATCTACGCGATCAACAGCCGCGTCCTTCGCGAAGCGCGCAAGGCGGGGTGCAGCGACGCGGAGATCGCCGCGATCTCGCTGATCGACGAGAACGGAGAGCGCCGCGTGCGCATGGCGAACCTTGCGTTCGTCGGCGCCCATTCGGTGAACGGCGTGGCGGCGCTTCACACGGAGCTGATGAAGGAGACGGTCTTTGCCGATCTCCACAAGCTCTACCCTGACCGGATCAACAACAAGACCAATGGCGTCACCCCCCGCCGCTGGCTGCAACAGTGCAATCCGGGGCTCACCAAGGTGATCCGCGAGGCGATCGGCGATACCTTCCTCGACGATGCGGCCCGGCTCGCTGACCTCAACGCCTTCGCGGACGACAGGCAGTTCGGCGAGCGGGTGGCCGAAGTGAAGCGGGCCAACAAGGTCGTGCTGTCGGACTACATCAAGAAGACCATGGGGATCCGTCTCGATCCGGACGCGCTGTTCGACGTCCAGATCAAGCGCATTCACGAATACAAGCGCCAGCTTCTGAACCTGATCGAAACGGTTGCGCTCTACGACCAGATCCGCAGCCATCCCGAGCGCGACTGGGTGCCGCGCGTGAAGATCTTCGGCGGCAAGGCTGCGTCCAGCTATCACAATGCGAAGCTGGTGATCAAACTGGCCAACGACGTGGCGCGCCGCATCAATGCCGACCCTTCGGTGGGCGGGCTGCTCAAGGTCGTGTTCGTGCCGAACTACAATGTCAGCCTGGCGGAACGGATCATTCCCGCCGCCGACCTGTCGGAACAGATTTCGACCGCGGGCATGGAGGCTTCGGGCACGGGCAACATGAAGTTCGCGCTCAATGGTGCGCTCACCATCGGCACGCTTGACGGCGCGAATGTCGAGATCAAGGATCATGTCGGCGACGACAATATCGTGATCTTCGGCCTTACCGCCGAGGAAGTCGCCCACAAGCGCGCCAACGGATACAATCCGCGCGAAGTGATCGATGGTTCGCGCGAACTGAGCCAGGCGCTCACCGCCATCGCATCCGGCGTATTTTCGCCCGATGATCCGGACCGTTACAAGGATCTGATCCGCGGCATCCACGAGCATGACTGGTTCATGTGCGCCGCCGATTTCGACAGTTACGCCGCTGCCCAGCGCTCGATCGACGCCCGGTGGGAGGATGTCGCCGGGTGGCGCGCCGCCGCGATCAGGAACATTGCCAACGTCGGTTGGTTCTCTTCGGATCGGACGATTTCCGAATATGCCAGAGATATTTGGAAAGTCCTGTGAAACCACCAGAAAGCGCCATCGAATCCCTGCTGGAAGGCCTCAACGCCGACCCGTTCTCGCTTCTCGGCGCGCTTTCCGGTCCTGACGGGACGTATGCCCGCGCGATCCTGCCGGGCGCAGAGACGGTGGAGGCCTTCAGCCTCGACGGCCGCCGGCTGGGCATGCTGGGCAAGGTCGATGACCGGTTCCTGTTCGAAGGCAAGCTGGTGGGAAAGCCCCAGCCGATCCGCTATCGCTGCACGGCGCGGGACAGCGACTGGCTTGTCACCGATCCCTATACTTTCGGCCCGGTGCTGGGCCCTGTCGACGACCTGCTGATCGCGCAAGGCACGCATTTCCGGCTGTTCGACAAGCTCGGCGCTCATATCATCCGCCACGAAGGCGCGAACGGCGTCCACTTCGCGGTATGGGCGCCCAATGCGCAACTGGTAAGCGTCGTGGGGGATTTCAACGACTGGGACCCTCGCCGCCATGTCATGCGCGATCGCAGCGACATCGGCGTCTGGGAAATCTTCATCCCGGATATCGCGGACTACCGTGCCTACAAGTACCATATCATCGGTGCCGACGGCATGGTCCAGCCGCTCAAGGCCGATCCCTTCGCCTTCATGTCGGAAATCCGGCCCGCCACCGCCTCGATGACCGCGCACCCCGCCAAGCTGGACTGGGGTGACGAAGCGCACCGCGCGCACTGGGCCTCGATCGATCCGCGCAAGGTTCCCGTCTCGATCTATGAAGTCCATGCGGGTTCGTGGCAGCGGGATCGCTTCAACTGGTTCCTCAACTGGGACGACCTTGCCGACCGCCTGATCCCCTATGTCGTCGAGATGGGTTTCACCCATATCGAATTCCTGCCGATCAGCGAGCATCCCTACGATCCATCCTGGGGTTATCAGACGACCGGGCTCTACGCTCCCAGTTCCCGTTTCGGGGAACCGGCGGGCTTCGCGCGTTTCGTGGATGGCGCGCACCGGGCCGGAATCGGCGTGATCCTGGACTGGGTTCCCGCCCATTTCCCGACCGACGACCATGGGCTGGTCCGTTTCGACGGCACCGCGCTTTACGAACATCAGGACCCGCGACTTGGCTTCCAGCCGGACTGGAACACGCTGATCTACAATTTTGGTCGGCGCGAAGTGGCGAGCTTCCTCGTCAACAACGCGCTGTTCTGGGCAGAGCGCTATCACATCGACGGGCTGCGCGTGGATGCGGTGGCCTCGATGCTCTACCGGGATTACTCGCGCAAGGAAGGGGAGTGGATCCCCAATGCCCAGGGCGGACGCGAGAACTGGGAAGCGGTGGACTTCCTGCGCGCGACGAACCGGGCGATCTATGCCCAGCATCCCGGCGTCTTCACTATCGCCGAGGAATCGACGGCCTGGCCGGGCGTCACTCAGCCCGCCTACGACGTGCCCGAGGGAGAACGGGCTTCGGCGCTGGGCTTCGGCTTCAAGTGGAACATGGGCTTCATGCATGACACGCTGCGCTACATGGCGCGCGATCCCGTGCATCGGCGCTATCACCACGACGATCTGACCTTCGGGCTGATGTATGCCTTCTCGGAGAACTACGTCCTGCCGCTCAGCCATGATGAAGTGGTGCACGGCAAGGGCTCGCTGCTCAACAAGATGAGCGGAGACGACTGGCAGAAATTCGCCAATCTGCGCGCCTACTACGGCTTGATGTGGGGCTATCCGGGCAAGAAGCTGCTGTTCATGGGGCAGGAGTTCGCGCAGCGCCGCGAATGGAGCGAGGAGCGCGCGCTCGACTGGGAGCTGCGGGATGCGCCTGCGCACGAGGGCATCCGCAATCTCGTGAAGGACCTCAATCGCATCTATTGCCAGAAACCCGCGCTCCACGCCGGGGACTGCGAGGGCGAGGGGTTCGAGTGGCTGGTGGTGGACGATGCGCAGAATTCCGTCTTCGCCTGGCTGCGCAAGGCGCCCGGTTCCAGGCCGATCGCGGTGATCTCCAACATGACCTCGGCCATGCATACGGGGTATGGACTGCCGCTGCCGCATGACGGCAAATGGAACGAAATCCTCAACAGCGATTCCCGTCATTATGGCGGGACCGGCAAAGGCAACTTGGGGCAAGTCAAGGCCGCGGACGGGCAAGCCATGGTAACACTGCCGCCATTGGCAACGATCATGCTCGAATACGCAGGCTGAAACGAGATACGAAGGAGAGTGAGTGCAATGAGGACGCCGACCGGATCGCCACTCGCGCGCGATGCCATGGCCTATGTCCTTGCCGGCGGACGCGGCAGCCGGCTTAGTGAACTGACCGACAATCGGGCCAAGCCGGCAGTCTATTTCGGGGGCATGAGCCGGATCATCGATTTCGCGCTGTCGAACGCGATCAATTCGGGCATCCGTCGCATCGGGGTCGCCACGCAGTACAAGGCGCATAGCCTGATCCGGCACATGAACCGTGCCTGGAACTTCATGCGGCCCGAGCGGAACGAGAGCTTCGACATCCTCCCCGCCAGCCAGCGCATATCCGAGTTGCTGTGGTACGAGGGCACGGCCGATGCGGTGTTCCAGAACATCGACATCATCGCCTCCTACAGCCCGAAATACATGGTGATCCTTGCAGGCGATCACATCTATAAGATGGACTACGAATTGATGCTGCAACAGCACGTCAATTCGGGGGCGGACGTCACGGTCGGCTGCCTCGTCGTGCCGCGCAAAGAAGCGACCGCTTTCGGCGTCATGCATGTCGACGAGAACGACGTGATCACCTCGTTCCTCGAAAAGCCCGCCGATCCGCCCTCGATCCCGGGCGACCCGGGCAATTGCCTCGCCTCGATGGGCATTTACGTCTTCGACACCGAGTTTCTGTTCGAACAGCTTCGCAGGGATGCCGCAGATCCTGATTCCCGGCGCGATTTCGGCGGGGACATCATTCCCTACATCGTCAGGCACGGTAAGGCACAGGCCCACCGTTTCACCAATTCCTGCATCCGCGCGGCCGAGGAAATCGAGGAGTACTGGCGCGACGTCGGAACTGTCGATGCCTACTTCGACGCCAACCTGGACCTGACCGATACCGTTCCCAAGCTCGACATGTACGATCGGGACTGGCCGATCTGGACCGACACTGTCGTCGCCGCGCCCGCCAAGTTCGTGCATGACGAGGAGGGGCGGCGCGGGCAGGCGATCTCGTCGCTGATAAGCCAGGACTGCATCGTCTCCGGCGCGCTCGCGCGGCGCTCGCTGCTGTTCACCGGGGTCAAGATGGGCAGCTTTTCGTCCGTGAACGAGGCAGTGATCCTGCCCTATTGCAACATCGGCCGCCATGCCCGCCTCTCGCGCGTGGTGATCGATTCCGGCGTCCGTATCCCCGAGGGGCTCGTCGTTGGCGAGGATCCTGAACTGGACGGCCGGCGCTTCCGCCGAACCGACAACGGAGTATGTCTCATCACCAAGCCGATGATCGACCGGCTCGGCCTGTGATCGGGTTGGATAGCGAATGCCGTTGAAGGTTCTATCCGTCGCTTCCGAAGCGGTGCCGCTGGTCAAGACCGGTGGCCTCGCCGATGTCGCAGGGGCACTTCCCGCAGCTCTCGCCGAACACGACGTGGAGATGACGACGCTGCTTCCGGGCTATCCTTCAGTGATGAAGGCGATCGGCCGGGCCCGCCCCGTCCATTCGTGGGACTCGCTGGTAGGGTCGCCCGCGCGGCTACTTTCGGCAAGGATCGACGGTTATCCGCTGCTCGTGCTTGACGCGCCGGCGCTTTATGCGCGGGAGGGCGCGCCCTATGCCGACACGGCCGGACAGGACTGGGGCGACAACTGGCAGCGTTTTTCCGCGCTCGGGCGTGCGGCTGCCGATATCGCCGGCGGCGCCGTGGTCAGCCGGGGCAAGCCTAAGCGCTTCGATCTTGTCCATACGCACGACTGGCAGGGGGCGATGGCCAATGCCTACCTCCATTTTGCGCCTTATGGCGGTGAGGGCGGGCGTGTCCCCTCGGTCGTGACGATCCACAACATGGCCTTCCAGGGCTGGTTCGGTGCGGAAGTCTTTCCGCGCCTCGGCCTTCCGCCAGAGGCATGGACGCTGGACGGGGTGGAGTATCACGGCGGCATCGGCATGTTGAAGGCGGGGCTGGCCTGCGCAAACGCCGTGACGACCGTAAGCCCCACTTACGCGCGTGAAATCCGCTCGGCTGCTTTCGGCATGGGGCTCGAAGGCCTAATCGCCGCGCGTGGTCATGCGGTTTCAGGCATTCTCAACGGGATCGATACCGCGCTCTGGAACCCGGCGAACGACCCGGCGCTGGCCGTTTCCTACAATGCTCGCCAACTTGATAAGCGGATCGCGAACAAGCGGGCGCTCGAAGCCGAGTTCGGCCTGGAAATCGACGATGGCCCGCTGTTCATCGTCGTGACCCGCCTGACCTGGCAGAAGGGCATGGATGTCCTCCTGGAGGTGCTGGATCACCTCGTCGGCATCGGCGGGAGACTGGCGCTGCTGGGCTCCGGCGATCTCGCGATCGAACGGGCCCTGCACGAAGCGGCGGCGCGCCACCCCGGGCGCATAGCCGTGCGGATCGGTTACGACGAGGATCTTTCCCACCGGATGCAGGGAGGGGGCGATGCGATTCTCGTCCCTTCACGCTTCGAACCCTGCGGCCTGACCCAGCTTTACGGGCTCGCATATGGCTGCGTGCCGGTGGTGGCGCGGACCGGCGGACTTGCCGATACGGTGATAGATGCCAACCCGGCGGCCTTGGCGGCAGGTGTGGCCACCGGGGTCCAGTTCGATGGCGTGAACTACGATGCCTTCGCGGCTGCACTTACCCGCACGGTGGAGCTTTACGAACGTGGCGATCTCTGGCGGGCGATCCAGAAGAACGCGATGAAGAGCGATTTTTCCTGGAAGGCCAGCGGGGCCGCCTATGCCCGGCTCTATCGTTCCCTGATCGCATGACCGCACTGGGAGCGACAGTCGGGAAAGGCTGCACGCGATTTGCGGTGCGCGCGCCGCGCGCCGACATGGTCTGGCTCTGCCTTTTCGCAGGGGAGCATGAGGTCCGCCATCCGATGGAGCGAAGCGGGCCTGACTGGGTTCTGACACTGCCGGAGGAAATGGCGGGCGGCCGTTACGGCTACCGCGCGGCAGGCGAGTGGGCGCCGCCGAAAGGGCTCTGGTTCGATCCCGCGAAGCTGCTGGTCGATCCCTATGCAGTCGAACTCGATCGGCGTTTCGTGCAGGATGGCACTTTGGCCGAATTCGGGTCGGATACCGCGAACATCGTTCCTCGCGCCATTGTCCCGGCTCCGGCCGAACCGCTCATGTCGGGGCCGCCGCACTTCGCGCCCGGCGGGCTGATCTACGAACTCAACGTGCGCGGTTTCACGCGCCTTCATCCCGACGTGCCGGAACATATGCGAGGCACAGTTGCCGCCCTCGCGCATCCCTCCGTGATCGCGCACCTCAGGAAACTGCATGTGAGTGCGGTGGAACTGATGCCGGTGGTCGCCTGGATTGACGAGCGGCACTTGCCGCCACTGGGGCTCGTCAACGCCTGGGGTTACAATCCGGTGGCGATGATGGCGCTCGACCCCGGCCTGTGTCCGGGCGGCATCGCCGAACTGCGCGAAACAGTGGCCGCACTTCACGCCGAGGGCATCGGCGTTCTGCTCGATCTCGTGTTCAACCACAGCGGGGAGAGTGACGTGGCGGGCGGTGTTATTTCGCTGCGTGGGCTCGATAATGGCGCATATGCCCATGCCCCTGACGGTTCACTGATAAACGACACCGGCTGCGGCAATATGCTGGACTTCGCCAATCCCGCAGTGCGGCGCCTCGCGCTGGACGCCATGCGCCATTTCGTCACGCGCTGCGGTGTGGACGGCTTTCGGTTCGATCTTGCGCCGGTGCTGGCGCGCGGGCCCGGTTTCGATCCAGCCGCTCCGATCTTCGCGGAAATCGCGGCGGATCCGGTGCTTTCCACCCGCGTGATGATCGCAGAGCCGTGGGATATCGGGCCGGGCGGCTATCAACTCGGCAATTTTCCAGCGTCATGGCTTGAATGGAACGATCGCTTCCGCGACGATGTGCGACGTTTCTGGAAGGCCGAGGAAGGTATCGGCAAGCTGGCCACGCGGCTGGCGGGCTCCAGCGATGTGTTCGGCCCGGTCACGCCCGATGAAGCGTGCCGCTCCATCAATTTCCTGGCCGCGCATGACGGTTTCACTCTGGCTGACACCGTATCTTACGAAAACCGTCACAACTGGGCCAATGGCGAACAGAACCGCGACGGTCATGGCGATAACTTCAGTTGGAACAACGGCGTAGAAGGTTCGAGCGACGATCCGCAGGTGCTTGCTGCCCGCCATGCCGACATCAAGGCCATGCTGGGCACGCTGTTCGTTTCCACCGGAACGATAATGCTCACTGCAGGAGACGAGTTCGGGCGAACCCAGCACGGTAACAACAATGCCTATTGCCAGGATAACGCTATCGGTTGGATCGACTGGGAACGGCGCGATTGCGAACTGGAAGATCACGTCGCGGAATTGGCCGCATTCCGCGCGGCTAACCGGACCGAGTTCGCGCGCCAAGCCGAAGATCTGCGCTGGGTCACATCCAATGGCGAGGATATGACGGTGGCGGATTGGGAAAGTCCCTTC
The DNA here is from genome assembly GCF_055361505.1 of Novosphingobium sp. TK71. Taxonomy (NCBI): domain Bacteria; kingdom Pseudomonadati; phylum Pseudomonadota; class Alphaproteobacteria; order Sphingomonadales; family Sphingomonadaceae; genus Novosphingobium; species Novosphingobium sp. TK71. Next base: position 2,026,152 of record NZ_CM143962.1, on the reverse strand, counting down.
GCAGAGACCCTTTGCTGGCAATTGGGCGGCGGGGCCCTGAAGGTAAGCGTCAGGCGCGAGGCTCGGGAAGTTCTGCTCGGCCAGGAGGTTACACCAGCCCGCTGATCAGGGAGTGAAGGCGCTCTCCTGCAGTGTCCCAGGTCAACGCTGCGGCTCGGCGGGCGCCACGCGCACGGAAATCGTCAGCGAGCATGGGATCATCCAGAATGGCGCTGATTGCCTGCCGATATGCCGACGGATCTTCAGCATCGACCAGCACCGCAGCACCTTCGCAGACTTCCGGCATGGCTCCCGCGCGCGCGGCCACAACCGGGGTGCGGCAATGCATCGCCTCGACAGGTGGCAGGCCGAACCCTTCCGTCAGGGAGGGGAAGACGAATACCGAGGCGGCGGAGTAGAGCGCCCGTAGTTCGGCATCGGATACGAAGCCCGTGAAAACCGTGCCCGGAGGCGGCGTCCAACCAGCCATGCTGTACCGATCGCCGGATGGTCCGCCAGCAACGACGAATCGATATCCTTCGGGCAATGGCTGGTGCATGGCGCGGAACAGGCTGCGCATGTTCTTGTAGCCCTTGATCGAACCCATTGTCAGGACGAAGCGCCCCGATTGCAGCCCGAGCCGCTGCAGTATCGTGCTATCAGCGGGCACGCCGAGCAGGTGATCCGTGCCGTTATGCACGACATCGATCTTGTCGTGGTGCCCGATGCCATGTGCGGCCAGCGCATCGCGAGCGAAAGCGGATACGGTCAATATGCGGCGGGCCCGCCGTCCGATCCACGGCAGCATGCGGCGATAGGCAGCCGCCTGGCGGCCGGAATAGTCTTGCGGATAGAGGAACGTCTGCGCGTCATGGATCATGACCACGCTGTTGCCATGAAGCAGCGGAGCGAGATTGCAGAAATTGACCAGCAGGTTGCTGCGCGCCAGTTTCGGCAGCGTCAGCATTTCCCAACCCTGCCCGCTGCCGCAACGCCCGCGAGCCTGCGTGGGGGTAAGATGTGCAAATTCGGCGGCCGATGCTGCGGCAAACGGCGAAAGCAGGCGAACATCATGTTCGCCTGCGGTTCGCTTGATGAGCTGTTCGCAGTAATGGGCGGCGGTACGATGAACCCCGTTTAGGCCGGCGCCCAGGAACTTGCCGTTGATATCGATGCTGGCCATTGCTTCACGCTACCTTGCGTTTGCAGAAGGCTTCGGCGTTGTCCTTCGCTTCCCGGTAAAGCGTTTCGTCGCGGGCGTAATATTCGGCGATAAACCGTTCCACTTCGTCGCCCAATGTGATTGAGCCGTAGCGGTTCGCGGCCTTGGCGAAGGCGCCGCTTTTCATCCAGAAAGGATAGATCGCCTGCTTCAGGGATGGGGGGAGCAGCTTGCGGCCAACGAAACGGGCCGCTGGCTGGATGGGACCCGCCCATTTTCGCGGCTCGTGCCGGGCATGATCGTGCGGGATGTCGATCGTGAGGCCGGTCTCTGTCTTCACCCAAAGCGCGGCGGCATCGATGCGGTCGATCGGGAAAATCTTGGTCACGATGCGTTCGCCGCCCAACTCGGCATAGTCACACTGGCGGGAGAAGTGGATATATTCCATGTCGCAGAAGTGCCCCCGGGCATCGAGCCAGTCACACACATGCCGTGCCTCCTCTTTCAATATGGGGTCGTCCGCGCGCAGTGCTGTCATCCCGCGATGTTCTCGAAGACGCTGCAAGAGCGCCGAAAAGAAGCGATCGCGTGGAGGGCGCGCCAGGATGAAGCTGCGAGAACCTACCAGGGTGGACCACGTCGCCGGAAAGTGCCTTTCGAGAAAGGCGAGCGGCACATGTTCTGGCTGGACCCGGCCCAGCCCCGGCATGCCGGTTACGCCGGCCTCCATGAGTCTCTCCGCTTCCGGTTCGTTGACGCCGAGGTCCGTGGCCATCGCGGCAAAACACAGCGCATCGCATTGGGCCAGAGCATTGCGAACGCTTTGGCCTGCGTTCTTGGGAATGTGGATGAATGCCAGGCGGGCAGCTTGGATATAGAGCACGGTTTCATCTCCTTCGTAGGGTCTGAATTTAACCGGAAAAGACCTCCAGGCTGAAAATGCGCAGCCGGTAGGCCATGGCGAGGAACACGAGTCCCAGCATCGCGGAAGCGAGGAGGCCGATGACAAGTGTGGTGATGGGGGGAGCGGACATTATGAGGAACCCACAGTGGCGCAGCGCGTAAAGCATCAGGAAATAGGCCAGACCGAGTGCGCCGGCGGCGATGAATTTCCTGACCGCGGGGCCGACGCGCACATGGCCTTTCCATCGAATGAGATGAAAGCCCCAGATCGTGGTGATAAGCACCACGAATGCTTGCGACCATGCGAGCGCCGCGATGCCGAAAGGTGTGGCGATGAGGATCGCCGCCACGGACAGGGCGGCAGCGATCAGATTGAACATCATGACCCAGTGCGTCCGGTCCAGCGCCGCGAAGGCGGGTTCAACCAGTAACTGGCCCGCACCTGCCACGCCGCGCAGGCTCATCGCATAAGTGACGACCAGCGCGGCAAGATAGGAAGGTTGGAAGAATGCGGAAACGATGTCTCGTCCGAAAACTATGATAACGGCACCCGCCATGCCCGTCAGCAAGGCGACGGTGCCCGAGAACCGGGCCAGCGGTCCGGCCAGATCCTGCTCCTGACGCGCGGAATTGCCGAATTGGGTTGCGGCGAAGTTGCTCATCGGCTGCGTCAGAATGTCAGTTGCGCCGGTAGCGATGCGATTGCCGAAACGGTACAGCCCTACATCGGCGGGCGAGTGGAACAGGCCGAGCATCACATCGCCGGCATATCGCGCTAGAAACGCCAGAAAGCGCGATCCATAGAGATTGCTGGAAAAGGCCGTGGCCTTGCGCGCCAAAGCCATGCTGAACTGGAACATCGGCCAGGTTCGGCCCGCCACGACGAACAGCACTGCGCCGAACAGAATGCGCACATAGCGCGCGGCGACCAAGGCATAGAGCGAATGCCAGTACCACAGCAAGATTGCGCCGCTGATCAGCGCAACCAGGTTCTCTACGAAGACGAACTTGAAGTTAAGTGCTACCGCCTGCCGCCGCAGCAATGTCGCCGAAGACCAGGCAACGATCGAGGCGACGGGCTGTGCCATTGCGAGCAGCAGCAGAACAAGGCCGAGTTCTTTGGCGCCGAAAAGCCACTCCAGGGGAAATGCGATAGCGGCCAGGAACAGCGATGCTGCCCCGACCAGCGCAAGTATCAGCCAGAAGCACGTTGATACGACCAGCGAATCTTCCGCTTTCGCAACGAGGACGAACTGGAATATTCCTGTATAAGTGAGCGTCTGAACGAGAATGACGAAGACGTTCGCGAGGCTGAACACCCCAAAATCGGCTGGCTCCAGAAATCGCGCGGCGAGGAGCGTTATGACCAGGGTCGAGACTTGTTCCAGCGCACGGGCTGAAAACGCGAACAAGGCGAACCCACCGCGATTGCGAACGATCCGAAGGTTGGCGCGTCTCAGAACCGCAACGCTCATGCCGCTGGGGCCCTATCGGGTGAACGTGCACCTTGCACCCGCGTTTGCTGGCGGCTCTTCATGTGGGAACGTTCCCGATCCTGCCACGACTTGGCTCGCGTTGAACGGTCGAGGGCGGGAGGCTGTCATGAGGATGATTCAATTGACAATAGTCCTGCGTGATTTCGGGGCGTGCAGCGATTTCGACTTGATTCTGAAAGCCATTCCGATCGCTGGTGAGGGTTAACCCTATCATCAAGCGAAGTTTCCGTTCGTGAAACTCCCCCCAAGTTGGATGAAGATTGTTCGGAGTTACGATTGCGCACCACACGGTTTCGTGGGTCGCATTTTCGCTTATCAACGACGTATTTTGGTCGTTTCGGCGATTGATGTCGCCGGGTTTCAGGCAATCTGCAAGGCGGACGCACGTTGAATTCGACGAATTCGGCGCAGGTTGCTGACCACAGATCTTTCTCGGAGAGCGGAGCGCTTGTCGATCTACGCAGCGAGCAACGAATAATCCGTCGTTGACGAGAATCTGCTTTTACGTGCCTAATTCTCGGATTTTTACTACGTGATTTTGCGCAGAAATGACCATCATGTCGCTATTTTGGCGGGTTTTGTTTTACGCGTCCAAAGTGGAGCCAGATCATGTTGCGGATGCGAAGAGGGGGGTGATAGCTCTGATTAACCAAGCAGTAAGGATGCTCGTCAGGCTTCCTGAGCGTTGTCAGAGGGAGTGATTGAGTGGCGGAAACGGCACTACGCACATTGTGTCTGCAGGAAGATGTGTACTTGGCTGACGGTCTTCGGCCAAGCAATGCACGCCCTTCTGTTGCACAACCCAGGTCGATCAACTTTGGGGAAGCGATGCTCTGGCGGCTTTTTGATGTACTGGTGGCCAGCGCAATCCTGATGTTCATGCTGCCCTTCCTGATTGTCCTGGCCATTGTCACTTACCTCGGTGATCCTGGCCCCATATTCTACCGGCATCGCCGCATCGGCTGCCGCGGACGCTACTTCGGCTGTCTTAAATTCCGCACGATGAAGGTTGATGGCGATGCGATCCTGAAGGAGCATCTGCAAAGCAATCTCGCAGCGCGTTTCGAGTGGGAACGCACCCGGAAACTGCGCCGAGACCCGCGCGTGACACCCATTGGGGCAATCGTGCGAAAATTGAGCCTTGATGAGTTTCCGCAGCTTTTGAATGTTCTGGCCGGAGACATGAGTATCGTTGGGCCTCGCCCTATAGTTGAACAAGAAGTTCTTCGATATGGCCCATATTTCGAATACTACTGTCAGGTCAGGCCGGGGCTAACCGGAATATGGCAGACAAGCGGTCGTAGCGACACATCCTATCAACAGCGCGTTGACATGGACGTATCTTATGTTGAACGAAAAGGTCTCGCTTTAGATGCATGGCTGCTTTTAAAAACTCTCCCGGCAGTCATGTTTGCCCGAGGATCATATTGAGCTGCGCACTTCAGGGAAGTGGGGGGAAGGGGCTTTGTGCCCCTTTTTTGTGCGAACAGGAAATGTGGCGTGGATTTTAATGTTCAGAGTAATGCCTGTTCATATTGATTCACGATTGTATTCGCCCAGCTCTCTGGTGTGTTGCACAGATTGAGATAGTTCTTGTGCCCATGGGTGGACATGCGTTTGACCCGCGCATTGTCGGCATGGAGGTCCAGCAGGGTACGCGCGAATTCTTCCAGATTTGCAGTATTAGCGGAAAGCCCAAACCCGGCGCGCTCGATCTCGGGCGCAACGAGCGCGCGGTTGCTTACAATGACCGGCACACCTGATCCGATGGCTTCGAGCGCAACCAGCCCGAAGGGCTCTGCCCAGCGACTGGGCATTACGGCAAGCTTGGCGCGAGACAGTGCCTTTGCTGCGCCTGCACGATCCTGACGACCGAGCATGATCGCGTCTGGATTTATTGCACGCACATGATCGACTTCGCTGCCGTCTCCCACGAACGTAATTGGAATTCCTGCCATGGCAGCAGCCTTGGCAGCGAGATCGGCGCCTTTCTCGGCTGAAATCCGGCCAATGTAGATGATCCCGTTGTTTCGTTCCGCCTCGATGCGCTGGGGTGCAAGGGGGGTGACGGGGTTTCGCACCGCGACCAATTTTTCGGCAGGCCAGTGACCAAGTGCGAAATTTCGGGCCTGGCCAGGGTGGATCAGTAACATGCGATTAGCATTCGCACCTACCGTTTGCACTCGCCGGACAGCCTCCCGGCCTGAGCGCCAGAGCTTGTGTGCGTATGATGATTTATCGCACCGACAGCTGAGGCATGCCGCCGAAAGTGGGGTAAGCGAACAGTCCTGCTCGGTCACATAATTGAAAAAGGCTCCGTTGGGGCAGCTGTTGAAGTAATCGTGTCCATGCAGAATCACGCGCAGCGACACATCGCGAAGAGCGCCGAACACCGCGGGGGACAAAATTTTCGTCCAGCCATGAACGTGATAGATCGTCCCCGGCGTATCGTTTTTCCGTATCCAGTCTCGCACGCGGAATAGTGATGGCGGATTGAAAAGGCCTTTCGTCAAGGCGCCTATCGTGGAGCGGTCCAGCAGGGACTTCCCGTTCAGCGGGATGAACTCGACATCATCTCTGCCGAAATTCGTGCCGGTGTCTCCCGCGAAGAAGGTGACGGGTACGTCACGGCTCCGGAGTTCTTCGATCAGAACCTGCACAAGATAGGAAGCACCACCCAGCGCTTCGCTGTAATCGTGGAATAGAACCACGCGCTCGATCTTGTCTGGCATAAAGGGTGCGGCCTTGGTCTGAATATCAGAAGAAGCGTTGTTCGATCCGGATCGTGTCGCCGGGAAGAACCGCTGCTCCGCTTGTGAGCTTATAGGAATGTTCCGCGCCCTCTCGGGAATGGCGGATATAGACCATTTTCTCATTGGCCCGATAGGTGAAGCCGCCAGCTTTCGCGATCAAAGCGAATAAGGACATGCCTTCGGAATATGTATATTCTCCCGGTTTCTGAACTTCGCCAAGGATATAAATTGGCTGATAGCTGACAAGGTCGAGCGTGATCTTCGCGTCACGGACATATTCAGTGCCGAAAAGGCGAGTAAGTTCGCCGCGCAGTTCGGCAGGGGTTTTCCCCGCAGCCGTTACATTGCCGACCATAGGCAGCCCGATCAGGCCTTCGTCGTTTATGACATATTCTCCCGAGAGATCTTTCTCGCGAAAGACTTCGATCTTGATCCGATCCCCGGCGGCAAGGCGATATTGCACGACGTTGACGCTTGGCAATTCGTTGGAAGCTGCCGTTGTGCATCCGGTCAGGCAAACGCCGAGGATGAGAGCGATCGCGCGTAGCATCATGATTTCTCCTAGGCTCGTAAGGCGCAGCTTCAGGCGAACTCGCCAATGGGGCGGTATGACCGGAGTGCGTCCAGAATGCCGTTGTCGAACACTTCCGGCGCGAAACGGCGTGCGTTGTGAATGGCGTCTTCAGGCTGGAAGGTGGGCAGCCACTGGTCAAAACGCTGCAGCGCTTCGCAGAGAGCGGAAACGGTCTGTTCCTGAAAGAACAGCCCGGTTTTCCCGTCCAGAATTGAGTCTGTGACGCCGCCGTGACCATAGGCAATGACCGGGCGGCCACTGGCGTTCGCTTCGACGGGGACGATGCCGAAGTCCTCTTCAGGCGTGAACACGAGAGCCCTGCAGGTTGCGTAGGCTTCCTTGAGTTCCTGGAATGACAGGCGTTTGCGCACTTCCACGTTCGGGCCGGCATTGGCAGAGATGAATTTGAACATCTCGCCATCGCCAACCATCAATGCGGGTACACCAAGGCGATTGAAGGCTTCTAGGGCGATATCCGCCCGCTTGTAGGGGGTCATTTGGCTGGCCCAGAGGTAGCGGTCGGAAATCTGGCCGGAAGGTGTGAAGGCATCGACCATGACCGGGGGGTGCACAACCCGCGCTTCCCGGCCCCATACCTTCCGGATACGGCGGGCAACGAACGAACTGTTCGCGACCAGCGTGTCGACGCGATTGGCAGAGCTGACATCCCACTGACGCATCCGGTGAAACATCGCGGGCATCATTATGCGGCTGACGGCCCCCGCCGACGCTTTATAGTCCTGATAATGATCCCACAAGTAACGCATGGGGGAATGGCAATAACAGAGGTGAAGTGTGTCAGGGCTGGTGATGACGCCCTTGGCTGGACCGGATTCGCTGCTGATAACGAGATCGTAACCGCGCAGATCAAGTTCTTCCAAGGCCATGGGCATGAAAGGAAGATATTTCTGATAGTGACGCCGCGCACCGGGGAGGGCGCCGACGAATGTCTGGCGGACGTTGGCAGACCTTATTTTCTGCGAAACCCTGGCCGGATCGTAGACGTGCGTGAAGATGTCCGCGTGAGGGAACAGATCCAGGAGGCGCTCCAGCACGCGCTCGCCACCCCGCATCGAAACCAGCCAATAGTGGATCAGCGCCACGCGCTTGAATGGGAGGCCTTCGCGCGTCATGCGTAATAGCCGCGATAGTGCTTGTAAAAGCTGGCGATGTCGCTTCCCCCAAAGCGGACCTGCTTCTTCATGTCGACCTTGTTGAGGACGATGCCGAGGCCTTTGATGGCACGGATCGGCAATTGCCGGATCGCAGCCTTGGCCACGCGATCGACGGTTTTGCGCCAATGGACGACAAGGACGACATGGTCGGCCAGCGATACGATTTCACGGGATTCTGCGATGGGCAGAATGGGCGGACAATCCAGCACGATAATGTCGAAGTCTTCGCGAAGGCGGGCGATGACGCGGTTGAGGCGGCCTCTTTCGGTCAACCGCTCACCCTTCGCGAAGGGGCGGGTGATCGGGATGATGCGCATCGGGGAATCGGAATCCGTGTACTGGGCGATTGCGCCGCTTTCCGAATGCAGCGCCTCGTAGAGACCCTGTTCGCCGCTGATGAAGCCGAACTGTTTGCTCAACTGCGCACGGATGACATCGCAGTCGATCACGACGACCCGCTCGTTGGCCATGGCAAGCGAACGGGCCAGGCAAGAGGCGATTGTCGATTTGCCTTCGCCGGGCAGTGCCGAAGTGATGGCGATTACCTTGCTGCTCGAAGGGCCGGACTGGCGGACCGAGACGATTACGTTGCGCAAGGCTTCGGAAAAGGCGCCGTCGGAATGGTCTCGCACGGTATCGAGGGGCGTAGCAGCATGGGGATCGACGGAGCGATGCGAGGGAATGAAGCCCAGTGCGCGGATGCCGAGGCGGTTCTCGATATCGTCCAGGGTTGTGAAGCCGCGGTAGGAAAGCTCAGAGACGACCGCGAGCGTTGCGCCTGCGAGAAGCCCGACCACGAAGCCAAGTGCCAGGTTGAGCGGCAGGTTGGGTGAAATCGGCAGCAGAGGCGTAGTCGCTGCGGATACCAGGCGAGCGCTCGGCTGCTCCGAGCCGCTTTCGGCAACGACCGAATTGTAACGTTGCAAATAGGACTGGTAGAGCAGCTGGGTCGCGTCTGCGCGTTTTTCCAGGTCTGCCAGAGCTACCAGCGCGGTATTGTCGGTGCTGAGCTGGGCGCGGGTTCCGCTGCGGCTGGACAGCAGGGAGGACAGGCGTTTTCCGGACGAATCCGAGCGGCTTTCCAGTGCCTTGATCGATCGTGTGACTTCCGTGGCGATCTGCCGGTCGATATCGGCAATTTGCTGGCGAGTGGTCACGAGGTCCGGGTTGTTGTCGAAGTAGCGCTGCGACAGGTCCCGTTCGCGGATGACGAGTTGGGCGCGTTCCGCGCGAAGGGACGTGACGACAGGGGAACTGACAGCCTCGCCCACTCCGTTTGCGCCGCTTCTCTGCAATTGGCGGCGTGCGCTGGATAGGGAAGCGGCGTCGCGGGCGGCTTCTGCACGGGCCTCGGCGATCTGCTGGTTGTAGGTCGAGATTTCCTGCTCGGTGAGGCTTGTTGCGGCGGAACTGAGCAGCCCTTTGCGAATGCGATAGTCTTGCACGGCCGCGAAAGCCTCGTTCGCGGATTTGCGCAGTTCATCGACGCGTGCCTTCAGGACTTTGGCTGCAGTGGCATTTGTCCTGGCAAGTTCGCGGGCGTCGTCCGTCGTATAGAGGCGTGCGAATGCGTTGGCGACGTTTGTCGTTCTCTCCGCGCTGGAATCGGTGAACGAGATGCGCAAGTTGAAGGACTCGCCTACCCGCGCGACATTGAGGTGCTTCAGGAGATAGGTCGTGGCCCTTTCGATCAGCACGGCGCGATCTGTTTTGGCGAGCGCGGTATCGTCGCTGCGGTCGATCCCCAACGAGGCCAGGAAATTGTCCAGGAAGGAACGCGGGGCTATGACATCAGACAGGAAAACGCGGTCCTTCAACAAGCCGGTTGTTTCCAGGACCTGGGCGGCCATTTCGCGCGATGCGATCAACTGGATCTGCGTTTCCACGTCTTCGGAGCGGACTGGCCCTGGAGTGTCTGAATCCTTGTCCTGGGGAACGAGCTGGGTCGATTTCGTGATCATGACGACGTCGGCGGTGGAAAGGTAGGTTTTGGGCAGCGCCGTGGTCCACAGCAGTGCGAGAAGCACACAGATGGCCAGTGTCAGCACAAGCACTTCCCTGCGCCTGCGCAGCATCGCCATCAGATAGCGCACAGTCATCTGGTCGTCCGAATAGCGATAGCTCTCGGACCCTTCGATGACCTGCGGGACCGCTCCGGACGCTTCATAGATCGCGGGAAGGTTCAAAATTGAGCACTCCTTCGAGTTCGCCTGATCATGGCGTGATGGTGATGCCGATCCCCGCGTTGAGGGCGGTGAACTCGCTCACCAGCGGGGTCCCCCGGACCTCCTGGTGAAGGAGCGAGACGTAGGCACCCAGCGAGATGCCCCGGTTCATGCGGTATTGGGCGTTGAGGCGGGCCATTCCGCGCGTGGTCCGTGTATCGACCTCACGGTAGCGGCCCCGTTCGAGAGCGGTGCTTGCCGCGATCCTGAAGTTGCGCAGTGGATCGTAGTAGGCGCTGACCTGGAAGGTGTCGGTCAGGATGCCTGCTACGGAGCGGTCGCCGCTGTTCTGGAAGATCCGGTTGGCCTGCGCGCGCAAGGTAAGCAGCGGCGTTGCGAACCACTGCATGTCGGCCCTGAACGTGAATCCGGCAAAGTCGCGATAGATGGGCAGTTCGAAACTGCGCGACTGATAGCCCAGTCCGATTTCTCCCGTGACAACGGGGCTCAGCGCTCCCTTGAGACCGACGATGGCCATAGTGTTGCGGGCATCGCGCCGGATATCCGCCGGCGCGGAGGTCGAGTGGATGGCACCATAGGAGGCAGCCGCATAAGCCGCGACCATGCCGGAGAAATCGTAGCTGATCCGTACTTCGCCCTGAAGCGTTCTGGCATCGCGAAACGACTGGTCTATCCTGGTCCCGGAACTAAGCGGCAGGCTGGCATAGCGGACCTGTTGATAGCCTGCAGATGGCGAAAGCCTGAAGTTCCCGAACTCCAGATCGGTCCCGAGTTTGCCGGTGGCGCGCGAATAGTTCACGGGTTCTTTGGCATCTGCGGCCGTGCCGGCGCTGCTGCGCGGTTCGATGAGGTGGGCGTAATCGGCGGTGGCGGTGATCGCGTGACGGGGCGACAGGTTGAGGCGCCCCTTCCCAGTTACGTCCCATTCTTCACTGTTTTCCGACTGATACCGTGCGAATCTGCGTATCGTTCCGGCGGCCGTCATCTTGAGTTCGTGCCGGGTGGTGTCTGCCGTCAACTCAAGCGCGGGCATGACCATCGCCACCGCATCCGTGCGCGCATCGGCCTTGTTGAAGACGTTCGAGGCATAGGCCGATGCCAGCGACAGGGCCGGCTGCGCAAGAAACGGGCCGAGCCTGATTGTCCGGGGTTGGTATTCCGGTTCGATGCGGGCACCGGCAACGTCATTGCGATCCAGTTCCGGAGCGATCACGATCGTTGTGCCTGCGCCAACGGTTTGTGCGAACGAGGTGGCTGGCGTCAGGACGATGCCTGACGTCAACAATCCTCTGATAGCGTCACGAACCATCGATCAGGCCTCGGCTGCGTGCAGGCGCCCGGGCGCCGCGAAGCAGGTTGCTGCGGCCAAGGCGATGCAGGATGAGAAAAATCAGTTACTATTCCGGCGCAGTCAGATGCGTTCGCTGCCCGTTGATCCGTTTCTTTGATTAATAAGTATGGAATAACGGGAAGGTCCGATGACCGACTTAGGGAATATGTCTATTTACTACATCGGCTATTCGCGCAGTGCGCGCTGAAATTGGTCCGAAAGCGGTCTAATAATATATTGCAGGATGGTTCTCTGGTCGGTTCGAATGAAGGTTTCCACGGGCATGCCTACGGAAATTCGCACATTTCCGAGCTTCCTGAACTCTGCGTCCGAAATGGTGATTGTGGCAGGATAGAAGGCGGAATTAGTGACGGTGTCGACGGTTCGGTCTGCCGCGACCTGGCTGACTGTTCCTCTGATTTCAGGGGTGGTGCGCGCATTCAGGGCGGTGAAGCGCAGCCTTGCCGGCTGGCCCTTCGAGACTTTGTCGATGTCGATCAGACGGACATGTGCGCGAACGACCAGGCGATCACGCAAGGGCACGATCTCCATCAGGGTGTCGCCAGGGCGGACCACGCTTCCTATGGTCCTGACCTGAAGCTTGTCGACGATGCCATCCTGCGGTGCACGGATCACTGTTCGGTCGTTCTGATCGCTGGCGGAGGCATCCTCCTTTCGCAGGTTCGAAATCGCGCTTTGTACCTGAGCGAGTTCCAGCGCCGCCTCGCTTCGAGCGCCACTGCCTATGAGTGCCATCTGGGTGCCGAGTTCGGCAATTCGCGCGTTCGCTTCGACGATGCCTGATTGTGCCGTCGAGCGCTGCGCGTCCACGCCGACTGCCGATCTTTCGAGCGCATTGAGCCGATCGAGAGTTGTCAGGCGGCCTTCGTAGAGTTCGCGGGTCTGTTGTAACTCCTGCCTCACGAGATCGGCCTGACGGTGATAAGCGCTGGACTGGCTTGCGAATGTCGCCACTTCCGCGCGGGTCTGGGCAATACGGGCCTGGAGTTGGCGAATCTGGTCGAGCCTTGCGTTGCGGGCGAGGGCGAAGCTGCGCCGCTCATCCTCTATCGCCGCTCTGGTTCCCGGGTCGTGAGTTGCTTTCCTGACCAGTTCCGCAGGGAACGTCACGTCGCCCGCGCCATCCTGGATTGCCCGCAGGCGGGCGGCCTTTGCAACAAGCTGGTCCAGGTTCAGGCCTGTGTACTCCGCAACGGCCCCGGCAACTGTGTTGTCGAGCCGGATCAGCGGTTGCCCCTTGCGGACAGTGTCGCCATCCTTGACCAGAATTTCAGCCGCTACGCCGCCGAATGGGTGTGAAATTTCCTTCACGTGCGTTTCGACCGTTACTTCACCCGGTGAAATGATCGCACCAGCCATGGGCAGGAATGCGATGAGCCCGCCAAAGCCCAGCACCAGAACGGCTACCGAGATCATTCCTCTTCGGAGCAGTCGGGAAAGGCCTGCGTCGTCCGCCGGAGGTGGCGGAGGTTCGGCAAGTGTGGATGTCGTCTCGGCTGGCTTCAGAAAATCTACCGCTTGGTTCATTCCCTGATCTCCGCAGGAATATCGGTTCGCTCGCCGGCGTCGTCCATGGCTTGTTCACGCGCTTGTGTGCCTGAGGGCTGTTGAGTTGCTGCGTCACTTTTCCCTGTCTGCCTTCTCTCCCCGGTGGGCCGACCGGGTTTGGCGATCGGTGCGGGCGGGCGGATGCGTTTCTCGAAATCCTCGCGCGTCTCGAAGCGTTCGACCTTGCCCTGGTTCATCACCAGAATGTGGCTGACGTTGGCAATGACGCTGGGACGGTGCGCGATGACCACGACTATGCCGCCGCGCTCGCGTACGCGGCCTATCGCTGCACCGAGGGCTACTTCGCCATCGTAATCCAGATTGCTGTTCGGTTCGTCCAGGATGACGAGGAACGGATCGCGATAGAGAGCCCTTGCGAGCGCGATGCGCTGTTGCTGGCCTGCTGAAAGCCCTCCGCCCTGAGGGCCGATGAGATGATCGTATCCATTTTCGAGACGAATTATCAGGTCGTGACAGTCAGCGGCTTGCGCGGCTTTCAGGATGGCATCCCGGTCTGGCGGTGTCTGGAAGCGGGCGATGTTCTGTGCGATCGTTCCTTCGAAAAGTTCGATCGATTGCGGCACATATCCAATGATCCGCGCAATCTCGTCTGCAGACCATTGGTCGATCGTGGCCCCGTCCATGCGCACCGTTCCGCGCAGGATCGGCCAGACACCGCAGAGAACCCGCGCCAGTGTCGTTTTGCCTGAACCGCTGCGGCCCACGACAGCAAGAGCATCTCCGGCCTGCAATTTGAAAGTCACGTCCGCGAGCGTCACCCTGCGGGTGCCGGGCGGGGCAGAGGAAAGTGCCTTGACGTCGAGCTCGCGGCCGGGACGATTCAGCCCCATCGGCTCCACCCGGTCGGGCATGGCTTCCATGATATCGCGCATGCGGCCGAGCGCGAGACGGCTGGCAATGAGACCTTTCCAGTTGGCGATCACCTGTTCGACAGGGGCGAGCGCGCGCGCGGACAGGATGGACCCGGCAATGATCACGCCGCCGGTTGCCTCTCCTTCGATCACGAGGAAGGCGCCTAGCGCCAGGGTCGCGGATTGGAGGAACATCCGGAAGGCCTTTGTCAGGCCGCTCATCGTGCTGGATATGTAGGAAAAGCGGTCGTTCGCGCGAAGGTAGTCCGCTTCGGCGGCAGACCACTGGATGCGCCTGGCGCTTGCCATGCCCAGTGCCTTTATGGTTTCGGCATTGCGGCGGGTGGTTTCGGCGAGATTGCTGCGGCTGGCCGATGCGCGCACGGTTGCCTGCGCGAGCGGCGCGGTAAGGCGATTGTTGACCAGCATCAGCGCGACCAGCGCTGCCACGCCGATTAGCGAGAGCAGCCCGATGCTCCAGTGGAAAACGCTGAGAATCAGGAGGTAGACCACGATCCACGGCAGGTCGAGGATCGCCAGCGGGCCGGGGCCGGAGAGGTAGCCGCGCACGGTCTCGACATCGCGGACGATCTGGGTGCCCTGCGGCATGGGGCCGCGGTTCAGCTCGAACTCGGAGACAAGGTCGAGAATTCGCGTGCTGACCGACCGCATGAACATCGAGCCGACATGAACCATGATCCGGCCCCGCGTGACGTCGAGCAGGGCCTGGAAGCCATAGGCTATCATCACCAGCACCAGCAGGCTCACGAGAGAGGGCACGCTGTGGCTGGGCAGAACGTCGTCGTAGACAAGCAGCATGAAAAACGAGCCGGCAAGCAGAAGCACGTTGTAGACACTGCTGATCAACAGGATCGGCAGGAGCGTACGTCTGAGCGGAGCGACCGCGGTCTTCAGTTCGGAAGAGAGCCGGACGGCAAGGATCACGGGAATGTCCTTATTGAATTCGGAGAGCGACGAAGGCCCCTCGGAAGCGATCTTCCGGATAGATCCGATTTGATCGCGAGAAGCGTGTGAAGCTGCATGATTACGTCCTCTCTGGAACAATCTCGCGCTGCATTAGATCAGGGCGGGTTGTAGAGAACTAGGGCCGATGCATCAGTTTTGGCGCTTTCCGCCGGGCACGTTCCGAAAAGTTCCGCGTAATATAGGGGGTATTACTTAGTGAATTCGATCAGAATTCGCGTGCTTTGCGCTTTGGCTTGCCTCTGCTCGGGGGTGAGGGCTCATGCAGATACTCTTGAGGACGCTCTTGGTGCAGCCTATCGGAATAATCCTTCGCTTGAGGGCGCGCGCGATCTGGCCAGCGCGGCGGACGAAGGGCAGGTGCAGGCGCGGGCGGCTTATGGTCCCACGTTGAGCCTCAGTGCGCAGCATGAATACACGTCTGCGCGCATCCGGGGGTATATCCTGCCATCGGAACAGGATGGTTTCGCCACGAGCGCCTCGCTTTTTCTCTCGCAGCCGCTGCTCACTTCCGGACGGCTGGCTGCGGGTGTTGACTTCGCGGCTGCCAACAAAATGGCGGTAAGGGCCCGTCTGGACGTCGTCAGCCAGCAGGTTATCGCGGACGTGGTTGCCGCTTATGTCTCGCTCCGCCGCGACATGGAACTCTACGGCGTCGCGGTGGAGATTTACGATCTCCTCCTGCAGCAGCGCAACGTTACCGCCTCACGCTATCGGCTGCGGGATTCCACCGCGCCCGACCTCGATCAGACGCTGAACCGTCTCGAACTCGCAGCGGGCCGCGTGATTTCCTCTCGCGCCAACGTGGAGGTGAGCGCGGCGCGCTATCGCAATCTCGTCGGCCACTATCCCGAAGACCTCATGCCGCTACCGGCCTTGCCGGCGCTGCCGGTTCTCGAAACACTCTATGTCGAAGCGGAAACGCACAGCCCGGCTCTGGCCCTGTCGAAGTTCACCGAAGCGGCATCGCGGGCGAGAGTGGCGGAAGCACGCGCAGACATGCTGCCGCAGGTCCGGGCCTACGCCTCCGCGGCGCGGGTTCCGGTCACGCCTTACCAGAATACGTACCGTGAAGAGGCGGTGTCCGCCGGTGTGAACCTGACGATGGCTCTCTATTCCGGCGGGCAGATGTCGTCCCGTCTTCGGGAGGCCAAAGACCGGAACCAGGCCGATCAGCAGTATGTGGAACAAGCGCGCCGAGACATGCGCGAAAGGCTTGCGTCCGACTGGACCTCTCTCAAGGCTGCGGGGGAATCCCTGCCGCGCTACGAAGCTGCCGTGGAAGCCGCGGAGCGGGCGGTGGACGGTGTAAAGCGCCAGGAGACTTCGGGCATTCGAACCTTGCGAGACGTTCTGGACGTCACGAATGACTTGCTGTCTGCTCGCACGGCGGCGGTTCAGGCACGCGCCGAGGCATACGTCCTGACCGTTTCAGTCCTGCGCGACGCGGGATTGCTCCAGATCGGCATGTTCTCTCGCGAGCGGCCCTACGATCCCAATTCGCGGAAACACGCGATTGCGGGGTTGGCGGGTCTTCCGCTGAGACCGATCCTCGAACCTGTCGATCGCCTCATCAAGAATGACAGGGTCGCCGCCGCGCCGGTCCAGCTCGAATATTCCACCGACTTCGACTGGGCGGTCGAAACCGGATCGCCGCTGCAACCGGTGTCGAGCGCGGCGGATCGCGACCCTGCCGCGCCGTAGCCGCCGCGGTGCGGCACTTCGCTCTCGAAGCTGGTGCACGAAATGGCGAAGGTCTGTTTTGCAGCGGAAATGGATGCACCCCGCCTTGAGCGCGCGCCGCGATGGCCGCCACTCTACGCGCCGTTCGGCGGGCGTTCCGCCCGGCCAGCAACCATGTGAGGGTCATGATGCGGGAAGCGTTCTTCGTATGGCTTGCGAACCACTTTTCGCGGGGCAAGGTCGGTACCAAGGCGCGATATTTCGCCTTGAAGCTTGCAGGGCTCAAACTCTCGGGAAAAGTCATCGTCATGGGCCCGGTCACGGTCATGCCGCCCGGGGCCGGGAAAATGATCGTGATCGGGACGCGCACTTTTCTCAACACCAATGTCCGCTTCGGTGCGGGCGGTGGGATCACCATCGGGAAATTTGCGCAGATCGCGCCCAACGTTTCCTTCGAGACCGGATCGCACGAACTGGACTTCGCGCCGGGGCGGAGCCGTGCCCCCGTAACGGCGCCGATCGTGGTCGAGGATCACGTATGGATCGGTGCGGGCGCGATAATCCTGCCCGGCGTCACGATCGGGCGGGGCGCGGTGGTGGCGGCGGGCGCGGTCGTCACGCGGGATGTGGCTGCCAAAGTCGTGGTGGGCGGCGTTCCCGCCAGATTCCTGCGCCATGTGGACGAGCAACCTTGAGCGGCCGTCGGCGCTCTAACTGCCGCGCGTATGGCCGGCATGATGAAGGATCGTGAGCATGAACGCGATAATCGGTGATCTTGGAAGCGATCTCACGGTGGCCGTGGTCGTCGCCAGCCTCGGGCGGCCGGAACTGATCGGCCAGATCCATGGACTGATAGATCGGCAGACCTGCCCGGCCGACGTGCTGGTCTTTTCCGTGGTCGGAGATGCAGATGTTCCGGAAGGCCTGGAGGAATCGGAGCGGGTCTGGCTTCTGAAAGGGCGCAAGGGGCTCTGTGCTCAACGCAATACCGCGCTCGACGCCTTGAAGGGCGCCTATGATCTCGTCGTCTTCTATGACGACGATTTCGTGCCCTCAAGGCACAGTATCGAGCAGATCAAGCAGTTCTTTATAGCACATCCCGAAGTGGTCGGCGCGACGGGCAATGTCATCCGCGATGGCATCAACGGCGCCGGCATCTCTTTCGAGGATGCGCAGGAACTGGTCGAGCAGCACGAGGAGCGCAATTTCAGTCCGAACTGTATCGTGACAGGTCTTGACGGTCTTTACGGTTGCAACATGGCCTATCGTTCCTCTGCCATTGGCTCTGCGCGGTTCGACGAACGACTGAGCCTTTATGGCTGGCAGGAAGACGTCGATTTCGCCGCTTCGATCAGCCGTCACGGAAGGCTGGTGAAGACTTTCGCCTTTGCCGGTGTGCACCGCGGGGTGAAGTTCGGGCGCACGTCCGGTGTAAGGCTCGGTTACTCGCAAGTGATAAATCCATCGTACCTGGTGAAGAAGGGCACGATGTCGAAGCGCTTTGCCGGACGGCTGATAATCCGAAACGTCCTGGCCAATCACGTCAAATGCCTGAGGCCCGAACCTTGGGTCGATCGTGCGGGCCGGGCCAAAGGGAACTGGATCGGCATGTTCGATCTGATGAGAGGTCGCCTCACTCCCGAGCGGATCGAAGGTCTATAAGGCGCTGGCCCGATGCCGCGGCTTATGCCGCTTGCGCGGACTGGTTTCGGCCGGCCTGTTTGGCACTGTAGAGGGCGGTGTCGGCGGTCCTGAGTGCTTCTTCGCAGCTTTGGCCGGGAACGAGAGAGGCGATGCCCACGCTGACCGTCGCGCGAAGGGTATCGCCGGCATAGGGTATCGCGGCTTCTTCGAGGCGAATACGAACCCGTTCACAAACGACGCGAGCCTGAACCGCTTCCATTCCGCCGAGCACCACGGCGAATTCCTCGCCGCCGAGCCGGGCGACCAGATCGCCGTCCCGAACGGACGAGCGAAGAATCTCTACAAAATGAATCAGTACGACGTCGCCTGCGGCATGACCGTGCAGGTCGTTGATCCGCTTGAAGTGGTCGAGATCGAAGACGGCAAGGCATCCCAGCACTCCGTCGGCCGGGATCGAGGCGAGCAGGGCGGGGAGGGCTTCGTCGAAGATACGGCGGTTGTAGATTCCGGTCAGGGGATCGGTCATGGCCTGGTGGGCGAGGTCTTCCATGAGCTTTCGGCGGCCGGTGACTTCGCGCACGATGCTGACGGTGCCCATAACCCGGCCGTCATCGTCGATGGTGGCGCGCATATGGCTTTCAACCCAGACGACTCCGCCGTCCTTGCAACTGACCCGGTACTCCACGATCGCCGTTTCGTCCGGATTGGCCAGGGCTCGGCGGCGTGCATCGAGGACGGAAGGCAGGTCGTCGGGCGAGACGAGATGGAACATCACCTTGCCGGTCAGCTCTTCCGGACGATAGCCGAGTACGCGTTCGGTTGCGGGAGAGGCATAGCGCAGGGTGCCGTCATAGCCGAGGCGCATGATAATGTCGCTCGTGCGGTCAAGCACCAGCCGGTGCAGTGCCTCCACCGCGTGCAGCCGGTCCAGCAGGCGGCGGCGGGCGCGCAGCTCGGCCGCCAGCGGCAGGAGGATCAGCACGATAGAGGCAAAGTAGATCTGCAGCACCTGCAGTTTCAGCGTCATGCTGACGTGGAGCAGAGTGGTGGGTCCGCTGCCTGCGAGCGAGCAGGGCAGGCCGATCGCCAGAAGGACCACGATGGAGGAGACCGCGCCGAAGCGCCCCAGCCTGAGGGTTGCGGCGACCATCGGCAGGAACGGGATCAGGACCAGCGGGATGCGATTCTGGCCGAAAGTCAGCAGCGAGGCCAAGGCGACCAGCAGCAAAAGCCCGGTGGCTTCTCCGCGTTTCCGGTTTCCGGCGGAGGCGATCCACTGCCGGGTTTCTCCGCGCAGGGTGAACAACAGGGGCGGTCCGAACGCCACGAGCCCGAGCGCATGTCCGGCGTACCAGTCCCGCCATGCGGACCAGTAGGGGATGTCGCGCGCGACATGCGCGCACAGCGCTCCGAGGAAAGCCGTGGTGGCAGGCACGATCAGGCCGGCAATGATGAGGAAGCGGGCAACTTCCGGGACAGATTCGAACCGGCCGAACCGGGGGAAGCATCGTCTGACGAGCCAGGCCGCGGCGTGGGCCTCGGCGATGCAGATAAGCGGCAGCGGGATCGCTACCGGTCCCCGGAATCCGAACAGGAAGGACGCGAGGAGCCCGGCAGGCACGCATGCCAGAGTGATCTGGAGCCAGCGCCGGCGCGGCGTGGCGCAGAGCTTCGCAAAGAGCAGCGCGCCCGCCAGCCACATGATCGCGACACCGCCGTCGAAGCGGGTCAGTTGCAAGGCTATGGAAGCGCAGACAAAATAGGCTGTCGCGGTGAGGACTGCTTCGCGCACGGCATGTCTGGAATCGGGAGCGGCGAAACGTGGCATCGCCCAGTAATACGAAAATATGGTTAGTACAGCGTTAAATCTACAGCTTTTGTTCCATGGGATTTGGGACATGCGCTCATTATAGGCGGCGCAGTTCGTGTCCCGAAGCATGTCGCGCGTCTCGATCGCGACAAATATCGGCGCTGGCCTTGGCGTCCCCCCGAAATAGGATGCTTCTTTCCCTGAGTTTGGCCGCCTGTGCGGGGCGGGGAATGTTAATCCTGGGTTTGGGAGAGCAGCCGATGCGTATCGTTCCCGTGTTCAAGGGAGTGGCCCTGGTCGCTCTGGGTGCGGCGCTTTTGCAGGCAGGCGGTGCGGGCGCCGAAGCGCCGTCGGTGCCGGCGCCCGCAAGCACTGTGCCCGGGTGGAGCGACTTTCTCGATGGTTTGCGTGATCTGCCGGACCGCATTCTGGCCCGCATTCCCGCAGAGCAGCGCAGCGATCCGCAGGTCCGGCAGGAAGCGGGCAGGCTGGCGCTTTCCGCCGTGGCTGCCGCGACCATCGATGCTCTGGCAGCCGATCCCGACCATCCGGCCTTCATCCCGCAGATCAACAATTACATCACCACCGGCCAGCCCAATGCCGATACCAATTACCGCGCGGCGAAGATCGCGCCGGGAGGAACCTATCGCCTGAGGGGCCTGCGAGGTTCGATGAACCAGGCCCGCATAGCGGAGGCGGGCCCTCGGCCCCAGCAGACGGCGGGTTCCGTGAACCTCGGCGCGCCAAGGCCGGTTCACGACATCAACGCACTCAAAGTCGATGCCGAGGGGCGCTACGACGTCATTCTCAGTCCCGAGCGTCCGCCGGGCCATGTCGGGGACTGGTGGCAGCTCGATCCTACCACCAACATGCTGCTCGTTCGCATGGTCGCATCGGACTGGAACGCAGAGAAGGAACCCACTCTTTCTATCGAGCGGCTCGATGTTCCGGCGGTGCGTCCGCGCCCCGCGGCGGCGGTGCTCGAGCAGAAGTTGCGCGGTATTCCGGTGGCGGCGGGGTTCATTGCACCGCTGCTTGCCGACCGGCCGGCGAAACTGCGCGGCGAAGGCTATGTGAACAGGCTGAAGGCCGTCGATTTCAGCCAGATGGGGGGGCTTGCGGGTCAGTTCTATTTCGAGGGCGCTTACGATCTCAAGGATGATGAGGCGCTGCTGATCGAAACCAAACTGCCGGAGAAATGCACCTATCAGTCACTGATCCTCACCAACGACCTCTACGAGACGACCGACTGGTACAATAACCAGAGCAGCCTCAACGGTGCGCAGACACACCTCGATAGCGACGGGGTTCTGCGCGTGGTCGTGGCGGCGAAGGATCCCGGCGTACCGAACTGGCTCGATACTTCGGGCTACCGGACCGGCGTGGTGCAAGGGCGGTGGATGGAGTGTTCCAGCCAGCCGGTTCCCGCTGCCCGCAAGATCGCGCTGAAGGATCTGCGCGGCGCTTTGCCGGCCGATACGCCGACCGTCACGCCGCAGCAGCGCGAGGCCATCTTGCGTGACCGGCGCGCCACCCTTCAGCAGCGTCCGCTATGGTAGGAGGGGCCGTTGGTCGTGGTCAGCAGGGTGGTCAGCAGGTCTGGCCGGGAGGGCAGGGCGGCCTGCCGCCGGGCGCACCGAAGCGGGGGCCTTGTCCCGGGCCTTCCCCGGCTCCGGGCCCCTTGGCGCCGCGATCCGCCGGACGCAGTTCCTGCATGGACAGCACGCCGTCCTGGTCCTTGTCTGCCGCTTCGAACTTCCTGCCTTCGTAAGCCAGCAGTTCGTCCAGCGAGACGCCCGCATCGTAATTTGTGTTGGCGTGGGCGATCGTCGTCCCGTTGAGCGGTTCGATCATGGCGGCAAGCATGTAATCCTCCGGTCCATCCCCGGCGACCGGGAGGATGGCGTCGGCAATCGGGCCGTCGCGGTCCCCGAAGGCGCCGGCCTCGTTCGAGGCGACCGAACCCATCTGCTTTTGCCAGACCATGAATTCGGCCTGGGAGATCGAACTGTTGCGGTCGGTATCGACGGCGGCGAAGCGGCTGCGGATGGTGGTCTCGCGCCGGGCTTCGACGACGGCGTGCAGTTCGTCGATCGTGACGATGCCGTCACGATTGGCGTCGGCCTCGCGGAACATGGCGGTGACGAGCTTGTCGTACTGCTTGCGGGTGACCGGCTTGGGCGCGCGGGGCTTGCCGCCGCCCGGACCGCCGGGGCCCCCGCCATCCGGGCCGCCCCCGGGACCACCGCCTCCGCCGCCGCCTCCCATGTCGCCCATTCCACCGCCCATTCCGCCGCCCATTCCTTGCGCGAGCAGGGCGGGGGACTGGACGAGCAGGAGCGATGCCATGAGGGCGAGGGAAATCTTGCGCATGGAAGGCTGTCTGCCTTCGCCGTTTAGCGCGAAGATTTCAGTGCGGGCGCGAATGTAGCGGCCCGATTGCAATATCGAGCATGCCCCGGGAAACGACCCGGCCCCGGCCGCATTGGGGGCGACCGGGGCCGGAGGCTGGGCTGGAAAGCGCCTGCGCCGTGGGTGGCGCGGGGTTGGGGTGGGGGGGGCAGCGCTTTCCTGCGGCGAGCCGGACCGGCTGGGGCGCCGGTCCGGTTGCTTTTCCAGCCGTTCCTTGAGCGGCTTACCAGCCGATCGTCACCGAGCCGCGAAGCGCGAGGTCTACCCGGCCGTGACGATCCTCGGCGGCGAGTTCGCCGCCCATCGTCAGGCCCAGCGTGCCGCCGATCGCGCGCAGCCGGGCGAACCAGCCACTGGTGGCTTCGTCGCCGTCGAGCGTGAAGTTCTGGCCGCCCGCGAAGTGCGCGGTCGTCGAACCGATGCCGCCGCTGACGATTTCGCGCCAGCCGCCTTCGGTTTCGATGCGGAACCAGTTCTCGTCACGGCGCTCCATGCCCATGAAGTCGACGCCGAGCGTGACGCCGCCGTTGACGCCGAGTTCGTCGCTGGTGCGCGAGGCGACCGTCAGGTCGAGCGCCTTGCCGCCGCCGTTCTCGGTGTAGCCGTCTTCCTTCAGGCGCACGTAGTCGACCGAGACTGCGGGGCGATAGAAGAAGTGGCTGCCGCCGCCCTCATAGGAAGCGCCGCCCGCTGCGGTCACGAAGGTGCCGTCCCACTTGCCCTTGATCGTGCGGTTCACCTTCTCGGTGCCGATCGCGCCGATGAACTGGCGTTCGCTGTCGTAGTTCGAACGGCCGATGGAGGCGCGGCCGAAGCCCTGGACGGCGCCGAACTGTCCGCGCCAGTGGCCGGCGAGTTCGAAGGAGTTCGACTTGATCTCGCTGGTGCCGCCGCTGGTGTGGCGGTTCCACAGGTACGAGAAGGTACCGCCGAACCGGCCGATCCCGGTCAGGTACTCGGCGCCGAACGACATGGCGTAACCCTGGAGGTTGTAGGCGGCGCTGCTGCCGGCCTTCTTGTCGCTGCCCCAGAACGAAAGGTTCATGGTGGTGCTGAAGCGGCCTTCACCCCAGACCGGGTTGGTCGGTTCCATGAGCTGGCGGGCGAGCGTGCGGGTGCCCAGGCTGATGCCTTCGAACGAGCCGCCGGCGTGGTCGGGCAGCATCTGGCCGACCGTCTGGCGGAACTGGTCGCCGTTGGTGATGCCCAGGAACACGTCCTCGATCTTCTCGTCCTGGCTGAGGGCGGTGAAGATCGCGTTGTAGGCGGTCGCCTGCGAACGGTTGAGACCGAGTTCGGCCACCGTGCGGCGGGCGATGTCGACGACCACGGTGTTCGCGGCGGCGTCCTCGTCGAGGGTGGCCTTGAACATGAAGGGCACCAGGTCGGTCGAGGCTTCGAGGTTGTCGCGGCCGAGGATCGTTCCGGCGGTCAGCACCTGGTAGCTGCCTTCCGCGGTCGAGACGTCGGCCAGCTTGATCGAGAGCTTGGCGCCGTCCTCGAAGGAGGCGGTGCCGGCGACGGTATAGGCCGAACCCTGGCCCGCCGCCTTGTTCAGGGTGACGGCCAGGACGCCGTCCTTGGACACGTCGAGCGAGCCGATCGTGGCGGGCTTGTTCACGTCGAGCGTGCCGCCGGTGATCTTCACCGCGAGATTGCCCGAATTGACCAGCGAGCCCGAGAAGACCGAGGTGCCGGTCAGCGTCAGGCTGTCGGCACCGCCGCCGAAGTCCGCCGTGCCCACGAAGCGCGAGGTTCCGGCGAGGGTCATGGTATCGGTGCCGCCGCCGAAGGTGACGTTGCCGGTCTGCACCGCATCCCCCGACAGCGCGAGCGTGTTGTTGCCCGCGCCAAACATGACGTTGCCGGTCACGGTGCCATCGGCGATGTCCACCGTGTCGTTGCCGCCGCCGAGCAGCACGTCGCCCACGATCGAGGGGGCGGTGAAGCCCGCGCCGACCTGGGTCTGCTTCACCGTCACGCTGCCGCTGGCGTTCGAGAGGTCGATCGCGATGTTGCGGCCGGAACCTGCCTTGGCGCCGGTGGCGGAGATGGTGCCGCTGTTCTCGACGAGGTTGAGCGTGCCGCTGGCGTCGCTGATCGCGGTGGCCGAACCGTTCTCACCTGCGGCCACGGCCTTGATGGTGCCGCTGTTGCGGATCGTCGGCAGGCTGGCGCCGGCGTCGATGCGGATGGCGGTCGTCTGGGCGCCGGTGGTGTTGCCGCCCGCCGCGCCGATGGTTCCGGAGTTCTGGAGGAGCGGCGTGCTCGCGCCCGCGCCGAGGCGGATCGCGGTGGCATTGGCGTCCTTGGACGTCGCCACGACCGTGCCGGAGACGCCGATGCCGTTGGCGATCGTGACGTCGCCGCCGAGACCGCCGATGGCAAGGCCGTTGCCGTCGATCCCGGCGTAAAGGCCGTTGCCTTCGATGCCGCCCTCGATCTGGAGGCCGTACTTGCTGGCGGTGCCCGCGACCGGGCCGATCGCGATGTCGTTGGTGGCCGAGCCGATCACCATGGCCGGGGCCTTGCCGTAAGTGACGACCTTGGCCGAGCCTTCGGTGGCATCGGGGATGCCGTCGGCGTCTTCGTCGGCGTTGTTGGCGTCATTGTCCTTGGGCGGCACGGCGAGCACGATGCCGCCGGTCACATTGCCTTCGACGATGACGGCCGAACCACCCTGCAGCAGGTCGTCGGCGTCGAGCTTGGAGGGATCGCTGGGCGGGGTGGGATAGCGATAGCCGGTCGAGACGATCGAGCCCTGCACGACCATGGCACCGTTGATGTCGCCGCCGAAGTGCGCGCCGACAGCGTTCTTGCCCTGGGCCTGCACCGTGCCCGCGAGCCGGACGTTGCCGTCGATCTGGCCGGCCTTTACGCCGACTGCGTTGTCGCCCAGCACGCTGGTCTTGCCGTCATGCGTGAAGTTGCCGGTCAGCTTGCCGCCGAGCGAGACACCGGCGGAATCGTTGCCCTCGACGACGATCGTGCCGCTCTGGGTGATCTTGCCGGTGTGATCGCCTTCGGTGCGAATGCCGATGCGGTTGGAGCCGAGCGCGAAGGGTCCGTCGAGGTCGCCGTCCTTGTCATCGTCGGTCGGGGCGTAGGGTTCGTCGAGCGTGATGGTGCCGGTGTTGACGATGTCGCCCGTCGTGCCCGCATTGGCGACGATGCCGCGCGCGCCGTTGGAGTTGGCGATGGTGATCGCGCCGGCATTGGCGACGTTGTTGTTGCTGTCCATCGTCACCGCGGTGCCGGAGGTCAGCACGACCGAGCCGTCCTTGGTGATGTTGATCGCGTCGGCGGCGCCGTTCTTGATCGTGGAGGTGAGGAGAGGCGTGGTCTTCTTGGTGGTCACGTCCTCGGCATGAGCGGCGGTCGCCAGTGCGAGGAGCGCGGTGGAAGCAAGCAGGTAGCGAGGCATCTTCGTCCCTTCAGGTCGATATCGAGACCTGAGACGGAGGCACTGGCCGCCAGCCTTGGAAAAAATTCAAAAACGCGCGTCGAGGCCGATACGGGCGGTGCGCGGGCGCAGCGGCGTCACCTGATCACGGCCGATGCTGAAGGGCGTGCCGAGCGAGAAGCGGTTGCCGCGCACGTCGGCAAGATTGGTCACGCTGAGCGTCACGCCGTAGCTGGATGTGCCGAAGCGGATGTCGAAGCCGCTGTCGAGGTAGTTGCCCTGCGGCTCGCCCAGTTCCGGCCCGATCCCGAGGCGCGAGCGGCCGAGGTAGTTCGCCCAGCCATTGGCGGTCAGGCCCCAGTCCCCGGCCGCGAACTCATGCGTCCAGGCGATCCCCGAATGACCGGCGAAACGGGCGATGTTCGGCACCTGCATGGCCCGCATCGCCACGGCCCGCGCAAGATCGGCCTGCGTGTAGCTGGCGGCCTGGGCGGCGGAGAGCGCGACGTACTGGAGCAGGCCGGGCGAGGGTTCGTCCACCTTGCTTTCGTTCCATGTCGCGCCCAGTTCCACGCGCAGGCCCGGTGCCAGCAGCAGGCCGCCCGACAGGCTGACGGACCAGACGCGCCCGTCGCCGATATTCGCGGTGCTCGGCAGGCCGGAATTGTCGATGAAGTCCGCCTGGATGTCGCGCCAGCGGGTGTAGGACAGGCTCATCGAAAGGTCGAAGGGGCTGCTGCCCGCGCGGCCGTGGCGCGCGCCGATCTCGAAAGTGCCGGTACGGTCGCTCTGGAAGCGCCGCACGGTGTCGCTCTCGATCGCGAAGCCGCCGGGGCGGAAGCCCTCCTGATAGCGCAGGTAGAACGAATCTTCGGGCGAGAAGCGGGCGTTGAGCGCGAACGAGGGCAGGAACGTGTTCAGCGAGCGCTGCGCGGTCACCCCATTGGCGATGAGCGCCATGGCCTTGGCGGGCGAGATATCCTCGCCGTCGCCGCTCAGCCTTGAACGGGTGAAGCGCCCGCCTGCCGTGGCGGTCAGCGGGCCCATGAGGTGCAGGCTCGCCTCGCCGTAGAGCGTGACTTCGTCGATGGTGTTGCCCACGCCGGTTGCAGCGGTCCGCGCGTCGAGCAGCGGCGTCTGGAAGCTGCGGTTCAGCGTGGTGCGGTTGTGTGTGTAGCTTGCGCCCAGCAGCCAGCCGAACCCGCGGCGCTCACGCTGCCAGAGGCGGGTCTCGTGGACGATCATCTGCGTTTCGTTGACCTGCGAGAACAGGCGCGGCGGGCCGCCGGGCTCGCTGGCGTCGTAGCGTTCGTGGAGGTCCTGGCTGACGATCCCCGTGGTCGACCGCAGGTTCACATCGCCGATGCGGCCGGAGACCACGAACTGGCCCAGCGTGTAGTGCGCGTTGGCGCGTTCGGCTACGCGGGCCGAGCTTTCCAGTGGCTTGCCGTCGCGGTCGGCATATTGGCTGTCGTCCGCCTCGGTGGACTGGGAGAGGCCGATCAGGTCGATCGTCCAGCCGGGCGCGAGATGCGCGCGCAGGGCCAGCTTGCCGCCGAGGATATCGGTGCGGTTGACGTTGCTGCGGCCAAGCTCCGGCTTGTCGATATAGCCGCCGAGGCTGGCGGAATCGATGGTTGCGCGCAGGGCCACGCTTTCTCCCGCGAGCGGCAGGTTCACGGTGGCGCTGGCATCGGCTCCGGGTGCGCCGTGCTGCGTCAGCGAGCCGCCGATCATGACCGAGCCGCCGGTTTCGCCCATGACCGGGGCATTGGGCACGAGCCGGATGATGCCGCCCAGCGATCCGGCGCCGTAGAGCGTGCCCTGCGGACCCTCCAGCACTTCCACGCGGGCAAGGTCGGACAGGCGCAGGTCCGGGTCCGGCGCATTGTAGGTCAGCCGCATGTCGCCGAGGTACTGGCCGACGGTGGCCTGGGTCGGCCCGGTGAAGCTGGAATCGGCGATGCCGCGAATGAACAGCTTGTTCCGTCCGCTGCCGAGGTGCGTGGAGGACACCGTGGCGAGCTGGCGGGTGATCTTCTCGGTCCCGCCGACGCCGCCGGCTTCCAGGGCCTTGCCGTCAAGGATGGCGAGCTGGCCCGGCACGTCCTCGATGCGCAAGTCGCGCTTGGTGGCCTGCACCACGATAGGTTCGCCGTGCGGTTCGGCAGGCGGCGCCGCCTGTGCCGGGCGGGTTGCGTCGCGGCGGGTTCGGGTGATCGCCACGGCAGGGGGCGCCGCTTCCAGCCGCCATGCGGAAGGCCCGACCGGGACGGCGCGGGCGCCGGCGGAACGGGCCAGCCGGTTCAGCGCTTCGGAAACCTCCATGCGCCCGCGCAGTGCGGGGATCGAGCGGCGGGCGATGGCGGGATCGGCGATGACGATGCTGGTGCCGGTCTGGCGGGCGAGGTCGATCGCGGCTTCGCTTGCGGTGCCGGCGCGCGTCGTCACGCTCGCCTCTCTGGCGAGGGCGGGGAGGGGCATGGCCGCAACGGCCGCCAGAAGCCAGGCCGCACCTCTCACGATCAGGGGACGCCGATCATCCAGCGTTGTCCTTCGGCGCGAACCGCGACGCCGAGGAGCGGGCCGAGCGCGGCGGGATCGCTGCGCAGCGGGGCGACGAGCAGGGAGCCCGAGACTTTCCGCTCCGCGCTGCCGGGCGCGACGGCATAGGCCACGCCGGTCGCGCGGGCGAGATCGGCGGCGACTTTGCCCAGCGGCGCCTCGTCGAACGTCACCCGGCCCTCGCGCCATTCGCCGACCTGTTCGGGTGCGATCCTGCCGAGCGTGTAGTCTCCGGACTTGCCGTGCCGCTGGAGAACTTCGCCGGGCGAGATGCGCAGGTCCTGCGCCCTGGGATTGAACTGAACGGCGCCTTCCGACACCGCCACGCTGAGATCGCCGCCGTCATGGCGCACGTCGAACACGGTGCCGACATCGACCAGCGTGTCCTCGCCAACGGCCACGCTGAAGGGGTGGGCCTCGTCATGGCGGACGGTGAAGAGCGCCTGTCCGCTTTCGAGCCGGGCGAAGCGCGGGTCCTTGCGATCGAACTCCATGGCGGTGCCGCCGGCAAGGTCCACGCGGGTCTGCGCGTCCAGCGAGACGGTGCGGACCTGGCCGGGCGCGGTCTCGATCCGATAGAGATCGCGGCTGCCCGCCTGCCACATCCAGAGGCCCGCGACGAGCGCAAGCGAGGCGGCCATGGCGCCGCCGATCCACGGACGGGCGGAGCGGCGCGGCGCCACCGCGGGAGCGGCCAGGGCATCGTCGTTCGCCGGCCGGGCCGATGCGATCCGTTCGGCGCCCTCCGCCACTGCGGCCGATACCGTGTCATAGGCGAGGGAATGGGCAGGATTCTCGCCAAGCCAGAGCGTGAAGCCTTCCCAGTCCTCGAATCCCGGATCGCCGGTGCGCAGCGCCCAGTCCAGCGCCGCATCGAGCGTCTCGGCTCGAATCTTGTCGTCTTCAGTCATCGCGCGCTCCTTCTGCCGCGAAGACGGAGACGATCGGCGCGGGCCTTGTCGGCGTCAGGCCTCATCGCTGCGTTCCTTCCATTCGGTGAGGGCCCGATAGGCTACGCGCAGATCGCTTTCCACCGTGCTGAGGCTCACTCCGAGTTCGGCGGCGACCTGCTTCTGCGCCATCCCGTCGATCCGATGGCGACGGAAGATCGCCGAGGCCCGCGGACCGAGGCTTTCCAGCAGGGACAGCACGCGTCCGGCCTCCTGCGCCGCGGCGAGGCGGCGTTCCGCCGAAGGTTCGGGAGAGGCGCCGGCTTCGTCTGCGTTGGCATCGGTCCAGTCGCGTTCGCGGTGGCCGGATTGGCGGGCGGAGCGGAACCGGTCGATCATCAGCAGGTCGGCGGTGCGAAATAGGTACGAAAGCGGGGCGGCCACCGGGCCGGGGGTGCTGCGCGAAATCTTCAGCCAGACTTCCTGCACCAGGTCTTCCGCCGAATCTCCCGCACCGCGGGCGCGCAGGAAGTGCAGCAGCTTGTCCCGATTCTCGAGAAAAGTCGCTTCGAGACCCGATCGGGTGGGGGAAGAGGGCGCGGACGGAGGCATGGTGGCTTGTTCGCGGGGACAGATAGACTGTCCGCAGCCTCGGGGAAAGCCTCTGCCCTCATGCTGGATGCGAGGAGTGGCGGGTTTGCTCAGCGGGCGGCGTTGGCCGCGGCGCGGGACTGGATGGCACGGTCGGTGAAGAGGGCCAGAGCGGCCATGGCGCCGCCGGTCAGGCCCGCGGTTCCCATGGCGATGATAACCGGCTGGGCGGCGTCGGCGAGGCGGCTGGCACGGTCGTGGATGGGTTCGAAAAAGCGGGACATGGCGGGGGACTTTCCTGGCTGCGTCTGGGCTGGCCTCTTCTTCCTCTTTTTGAGGTTTTCAGGGTATCGGGATAAGTTGGTTCGAATTGTTCCAGATTGTTGAAATGCCATGCCGGGGAGGCCTGCTCCCCGGCATGGAAAAATGTACTGGGACAAAGGGGGCTGAGCGCCGTTCAGGCGACCGAGAGCGACACCGAGATATTGCCGCGAACGGCATGGCTGTAGGGGCAGATGGTGTCGGCTTCGGCGACCAGCGCTTCGGCTGCTTCGCGCTCGACACCGGGCAGCGTGACAACCAGTTCGACCGACAGGCCGAAGCCCTTGTCGCTGCGCGGACCGATGCCGACCGTGGCGTTCACGGTGGTGTCTGCGGGCACGCGGGGGAGGTTCTTGTCCTGGCTGGCGGCGAACTTCATCGCGCCGAGGAAGCAGGCGGCGTAGCCCGAGGCGAAGAGCTGTTCCGGATTGTTGCCGAGGTCGTTGCCGCCCAGTTCCTTCGGCGTGCCGAGCGTGACTTCGAAAGCGCCGTCGTCCGTGCGGGCCTTGCCGTCGCGGCCGCCGGTTGCGGTGGCGCTGGTCTTGTAGATCGGGGTGATGGACATCGGGTTTCTCCATTTACATCGTTAGTGATTAGATCGTGTGCGATATAAATGCGTGAGTTGGGTGCCAGTGTCAAGCATTGCGATTCAATCGCGCGCGATTTATATTGAGGCCATGGACCAGACACCCTCATCGCCGCCGGAAGACGCTCTCGACCCCTTCGAGGATTTCCTGTGCTTTTCGGTCTATTCCACCGGGCTCGCCTTCAACCGGATCTACAAGCCGCTGCTGGACCGGCTGGGCCTGACCTACCTGCAATATCTCGCCATTCTCGGTCTTGCCCGGAAGGACGGGCAGACGGTGAGCGAACTGGGCGAGAAGCTGTTTCTCGAATCGAACACGCTGACCCCGCTGCTGAAGCGACTCGAGGCGGCAGGGCTGGTGGAACGGCGGCGTTCGACCGAGGACGAGCGCGTCGTGCGGATCACCCTGACCGACAAGGGCCGCGCCACTGCGGCGGAGGCGCGCTGCGTGCCGGCCGAACTGGTGGAGGCGACCGGGGTTTCGATAGACCGTATCGCCGATCTCAATGGCGAACTGAAAGCGCTGCGCGCCCAGTTACGGGGCGGTTGAGCGCGCAGCGCATGGGCTGATGCAGGAAGAGCAAGCATAGCCTTGAAATGATATTGAGAATCGCTTGCAATAACGCAGGCGTCTGGCTAGAGGCCGCCCCCAACGAACAACAGGGGTCGCTCAATGCATCTTACTCTCGCGCGGGCGCTGCTCGCAGCGGCTGTGGCCGTGCCTTCCATCCAGGCCCATGCGCAGGACCAGTCCGCCGGCGGCGCTGCCGAACAGCAGCTGCCGGAAGTCGTCGCCGATGGTGAGCGCGCCGATGAGAGCTATGTCATGGGCACCGGCGCGGAGGCGGGCACCACGCGCATCACCGAAAAGGAAATCCGCGCCCGTGCGCCGGGTTCGGGCGACGCCAACCAGCTTCTGAAAGCCCTGCCGACCGTCCAGTTCCGCCGCGACGAGTACATGGCGACCGAAGAGGACATCCAGGATATCCGGCCTTCCGACATCTCGATTTCGGGCGGGCGCTATTACGAGAACCTCATCACGCTCGACGGGATCGACGCCAATGCCCGCGTCGATATCACCCAGTCCAACCCCCAGCACTTCGCCGAACCGACCGGCGCCAGCGCGCAGTCGCTTTGGGTAGATACCAACCTGATTGGTGAGATCACCCTGCGCGATTCCAACGTTTCGGCGGAATATGGCCGTTTCACGGGCGGCGCGCTCGACATCAAGACGCGGTCTCCCAAGAAGGAGTTCGGCTTCACCAGCACGGTCTCCTACAGTTCGGATGCGCTCACGCACTACAAGCTCTCGGACGGTTCGCGCGAGTCGCTGGATGGCGATCTTCCCGAAAAGCCGTCGTTCGAGAAGTGGCGCTTCGGTGCCACTGTCGACTTGCCGGTAAGCAGCAATGTCGGCCTGCTGCTGGGCTACAACCGTTCGCGTGCCGATGTCGTATACACGCGGGGCGCGAACTACGGGAGCACCCGCTATGGCCAGTCCAGCGTCAGCGACAACTTCCTTGCCAAGGCCGAGGCAGACCTCGCCGGCGACCTGAAGTTGACCGGGCAGTTCGTCTATACGCCTTATGAAAGCGAGTCGTCCTCGGCCAGCGGCATAGACAACAAGGTGACCTCGCACGGCGGCGGCATTACCAGCCGGCTGGAACTCGCGAAGTCGGGCACCACGAACTGGTCGATCTCGGCGAGCCTCTTGCACAGCGACACCAGCCGCGATGCATCGGTCAACAACTATTCGATTCCTTCGTGGACCGAAAACGGCGGCGTCTGCACCGGTACCAACTGCACCATCGGCGGATTCGGCGATGTCGACCAGTGGCAGAACAACTACGCCCTGACCGGGCGGTGGTCGGCGCCCGTGGGGCCGGGCCGTCTGGCGATCGGCTTCGATTATCAGCGCATCGAGGCGATGCGGAGCCGTCCCGCCGACAACTATGCCTACTCGCGTGGAACGGCGCAGAGTGCGGCGGCCACGATTGCGTGCGGCGATGCGAACAGCCTGACCTGCGTTGCCGGCGAATATGCGCTTACGCAATATTCGCTCTATGCGGCCTACCGTGCCCGCGTGAACCTCGACAGCGTGGCGGGCTGGGCGGAATACAGCGCCGATCTTGGCGATTTCTCGCTGCGCGCGGGTCTTCGCTACGATTACGAGAGCTTCCTGGGCAATCATAACTTCTCGCCGCGCCTTTCGGCCACTTATGCCCTGCCGTGGGACGGGTGGAGCTTCACCCTGGGTGCGAACCGCTATTACGGGCGTTCGATGCTCGCTTATGCCCTGCGCGAACAGTACCCCGATAACTTCGTCTATCGCCGTAACGGCACGACCAGCGGTGGTATCACGACTTATACTGACGGCGACTGGTATCTCTATTCCACCAGCCATTCCGCCAGCTATTCGGATGGCGACAAGAAGACGCCCTATTCCGACGAACTGTCCGCCGCGCTTTCGGCGCGCGTGCTGGGGGGAAGCCTGAGGGTCAAGGGCATCTACCGCGAAGGGAATGATGAGTTCGTCCGTTCCGCCGAGACGCTGACGACCACTCTCGCCAATGGCAATACCACCACCTATACCAACTACTTCATCACGAACGAGGGCTATAGCAAGTACCGGGGGCTCTCGTTCGAGTGGACCCGCACTTTCGGCAAGCACTCCTTCGCGTTCAACACCAATTTCTCGAAGACCACCTCGAGCAACGACACCTATCTCGTCGATTCCGACGATCTGGTGGAGAACCCGTTCGTGGCGTTCCAGGGCAAGGTCGTCACGCTTGCCGATATCGTCAGCCTGACCCAGCGTGACGACATGGCGGTGCCGTTCATGGCGAACATGACCTGGACCGCGCTCTGGCTGAGCGATCGGATCACCACCAACGTCAACGTGCGCTATACCGACAAGTTCAAGCGCATCGAGGATACCGGCCGCAGCGAGACGATCGACGGTACGGCCTACGATCTCTACGACTATGTGAAGTATCCGCGCTCGATCGACGTGAACCTCAATGCGCAGGCCGAACTCATCCGTTCCAGCTATGGCGTGCTGACCGCCGACCTGCGCGTGGCGAACCTGTTCGACCGGATACCCTCGCCGAACAGCACGGCCACTTCGCAGCCCTATCAGTATGGGCGCTCGTTCTGGGTCGG
This sequence comes from Novosphingobium sp. TK71, assembly GCF_055361505.1. Classification (NCBI taxonomy): domain Bacteria; kingdom Pseudomonadati; phylum Pseudomonadota; class Alphaproteobacteria; order Sphingomonadales; family Sphingomonadaceae; genus Novosphingobium; species Novosphingobium sp. TK71. Next base: position 1,992,102 of record NZ_CM143962.1, on the reverse strand, counting down.
TCTCAACTACCGGTTCTGACCCGCTCCATGTCCCGTTTCCAGCTGCTGCCGCGCCTTGTCATGACGCTCGCGATTCTCGTGATCGGGGGGAGTGTCGCCGGGCGTGCGCAGCAGGTGGCGGGGGAGGGAGCGGTGGGGGAGAGAGTGCGGGCAGCGGGGGCGCTGCGGGCACTCTATGCGGGGAAGCCGGAATCCTGGCCTCGTCCGCGCCTGGGGGAGGGGGCCCGCTTCGCCGAGTTCGGCCCGCTCCCCCGGCTCCCCGAAGCCTCGCCCCGCGAAAAGGCGCTGGCAGAGATCGGCAGGCGGATGTTCGACGATCCCGCGCTGTCACGATCCGGCCAGATCGCCTGTGCCTCGTGCCACAGCCCGGAGCTGGGCATGGCCGACGGGCTGCGTACCGCGTTCGGCCATGACCGCCAGCGGGGGCGGCGCAATGCCCAGTCGCTTTACGCCGCCGCCTGGATGACCCCGCTGTTCTGGGATGGCCGCGCGGCGACGCTGGAGGATCAGGCGATCCACCCCGTGCTCGACGGCAAGGAGATGGCGGGCACCGCACGCCTGATCGAGCCGCGCATCAACCGGGATGAGACCTACCGGTCGGCCTTCGAGGCGCTGAATGGCCATCGCCGCGTGACCTTGCAGGATGCCGCCGCTGCCATCGCCGCTTTCGAGCGGACCTTGCGGCCGCCGCGCTCGCGCTGGAGCCGGGTCATGGAACGCGGGGTCGCGGTGCTGACTGATCAGGAACTCGAAGGGTTGCACCTGTTCCGCACCAAGGCAGGCTGCGCTGCCTGCCACAACGGCCCGCTGCTGAGCGACGGTCGGTTTCACAATCTCGGCATCAGCTTCTACGGCCGCGCCCGCGAGGATCTCGGCCGTTATGAGGTCACGCAGGATCCGGCCGATGTCGGCCGCTTTCGCACGCCCTCGTTGCTGGGGGTGAGCCGCAGCGCGCCTTACATGCACAACGGCCTGTTCCTCACGCTGGAGCACGTGGTGGCGCTCTACAATGGCGGGGGAGGGCGGGACCGGGCGCAGCAACCGGGCAGGGCGCCTGCGCCCCGGCCCGATCCGCTGGTGTTCAGGCTTGACCTTACCCGGGAGGAACAGGCCGCGCTGGCGGCGTTTCTCAGGACGCTCTAGCGTGCCTGGCCCAGAGGTAAGTGAGGGCCGGCGGCAGGGTCACGAGCGGTGCCAGCCAGGCCACCGGGTCCGCGAAGCCGACCAGCAGTCCGAGCACGCCGAGAAGCAGCGCGGCGCCGTTCAGAAGCGCTTGCGGCAGCGCGCGGCGGCGCAGCGGGCACACAAGGCGCGCGGCATTGGCGAGCCAGAGCATCGTCAGCAGCGCGAGGCCCGCGACCAGTTCATGTTCGGGCGCATTGCCGCGATGGCCCGCCAGCCAGAGCAGGTTGGTCACACTGGCCAGGCAGAACAGCGCGAAGGCCGCATTGACGGAGAGGGCGACCCGTTCGAACCGGCGCGAAATCATCGGGGCTCCTTAGTATGCTATTGCGAGTCGATAGCAGTACTGTTAGGCGGCGCGCAATGATTTCCTCACGACCTCTTTCCCTGGCGATGACCGGCGCCGTCCACGCGGTGGTCTTCGCGCTCGCCTGGAGTGCTTTCGGGGCGAGCCAGCCCGTGGGTGCCCCCGGCCGCGGCGCGGGGCTCGTATCGTTCCGCGCGGTGGACCTGTCGCATCGGGACGAGGACCGCAAGGAAACCGCGCGCAAGGAGGAGGCGCAAAGCGAGCCGCCACGTCCGGCGCTGGCGCCTCCTCCGAAAGCCGAACTGGCGGCAGTCGCGCCTGCCCGTCCGCAGGTGGTGACCGTCCAGCCGGTGGCGGCGCCTGCGATCCGGTTGTCGCAGTTGGCCTTGGCAGCTTCGCCGGCGATGCCGCCCGCCGCCCCGGTTTCCGCCTCTTCGGGCGAGGGCGCCGCTAGCGGCGCGGCGTCCGGCGAGGGGGCAGGCCGTGCGCAGGCCGCCGCGACGGCATCCGGCGGCAGCCGGGGCGAGGATACGTATGCCCGCCGCGTGTTCACGTGGATCGGCCGCCACAAGGGCTATCCCGGCCGGATCGCGCGCGAAGGCCGCGAAGGGACCGCGCTGGTTCGCCTCCTGATAGACGAGCATGGACGGCTGGAGCGCGCCGAACTCGCCCGGAGCAGCGGCCATGCCGCGCTGGACGCGCTGGCGCTGGAGCAGATTCGCGAGGCGGTGCCTTATCCGCGCCCGCCGCGCGGCCTTTCCTCCTCGCAGCGCGGGTTCCTCGTGCCGATGACCTACCGGCTCGACGGCTGATGGCCGCGCGGGCGCCAAGTCTGGCTTTCGGCCGTGAAAATGCAATTGCGTTGCATGGCGGCGCGGGACGGCTACTAGGCGGAACCTCCGGCCCATGAACCATTTCGGCACCTCCCGGCACCGGGCGCTTGCGCCTGCGAATGCGTCTGCTATGCGCGGACACCGCGTGCAGATTGCGCGGAGGGAAGCCGGCCTTGCGGTCTACGCAAGCACGCGGGCCGTTGCCGTTTCCGCGAAACGCACCGAAAACTGCCTTGACTCTGCGGGCTCGCGCCTGTCTGGGCTTTGCCACTCTACCACCCGAGGAATGAATTGATGAGCGACGGTCAGGCCGTGATGCCCACTCTTGAACCCACTGCCGCCCTGACGGTCGAGGAAGTTCTTACTGTCCGGCATTGGAACGAGCACCTGTTCAGCTTCACGATGTCGCGTCCGGCATCGTTCCGTTTCCGCTCGGGTGAGTTCGTCATGCTGGGCCTCCAGGGTGAGAAGCGCCCGCTGCTGCGCGCCTATTCGATCGCCAGCCCTTCCTGGGCCGAGGAAATCGAATTCCTCTCGATCAAGGTGCCGGACGGCCCGCTGACCTCGCGCCTCCAGCTCGTCCAGCCGGGCGACCAGATCTATCTTGGCCGCAAGCCCACCGGCACGCTCGTCACCGACGCGTTGCTGCCGGGCAAGCGCCTGTTCATGCTTTCGACCGGCACGGGCCTTGCGCCGTTCATGTCGCTGATCCGCGACCCGGACGTCTATGATCTCTATGACGAGATCGTGGTGGTCCACTGCGTCCGCCGCGTCAGCGACCTTGCCTACCGCGAGGAACTGGAAAGCCAGCTGGCCGAGGATCCGCTGGTTGCCGAGCAGGCACTGGTGCAGCTTTCCTACGTGCCCACCGTCACTCGCGAACCGTTCCACACCACCGGCCGCATCGGCGCGCTGGTGGAAAGCGGCCGCCTGTTCGAAGGCCTGAAGGGCGATGCGCGCTTCAATCCCGAGACCGACCGCGTGATGCTCTGCGGCTCGATGGACATGATCAAGGACTTCTCGGCCGACCTCGAATCCTGGGGCTTCACCGAGGGTTCGAACGCCAAGCCGGGCGACTTCGTCATCGAACGCGCGTTCGTCGGTTAAGAAGGCGTCGGTAAACAGGGCGTCGGTTAGAGAACAGGGCGCCTTGCCGTTGCATGTCACGCTCGGTCTGTGAGCGAGCGTGACACTTTACGGACAGCAGCCTGCTACCTATATACCGACCGGTATGAAATGTTCAGCTCCCACATCGACTCGGGGTCGCCCGCGCGAGTTCGACCCTGAAGAAGCCCTGACGGCTGCGCTTCGGGTGTTCTGGCAGCGCGGCTACGAAGGCGCGTCAATGGCGGAACTGACCGAGGCCATGGGCATCACCAAGCCCAGCCTCTATGCCTGTTTCGGCAACAAGGAAGCGCTTTTCAAGAAGGCGCTTGATCTCTACGAGCGCGACAAGCTGGCCTATGTCGGCAAGGCACTGGAAGCGACCACCGCGCGCGGTGTTGCCGAAAGGCTGCTGAACGGCGCGATCACCACGCATTGCGGCGGCAGCGATCCGCACGGGTGCCTGGGCGTGATGTCCACCGTCACCTGCACGATGGAGGATCCCTCCATCCGCGACTTCGTGACGGAACGCCGCATCGCCACCGAAGACGCGCTGATCGAACGGTTCGCGCGCGGCAAGGAGGAGGGCGACCTTCCCGAAACCGTCGACCCCCGCTGCCTGGCGCAATGCCTGACGACGGTGCTTCAGGGCATGTCGGTGAAGGCCCAGGGCGGCTCCTGCGCGCAGGAGCTGAAGGGTGTGGTCGATACCTACCTGACGATGTGGCCCGGGCGGTAAACGCCTCGGGGCACGCGTCCCGGCCACCTTCCCGGAAAGCCCGGCTCCGACTCGGTTCTTCCTGCCCACCGGCAAAATGGCCCTTTACGGCGCACGGTGGCTCGCAAACCTTCGTGCCGCCTGAAAAAAGTTCATTCAACTGGCGTTCAGGCCCTTGAAAAGGGCGCTTTCGAACAAATCTTACCAAGCGGTACAGAAAGTCGCTTGACGAGATACCGCACCGCAATATATACCGCTTGGTACAGAACGAGGTAACCCGACTCGCCGCTTGATGGGAGTTCGGGGGCCAAGTTTCCGCGGCCGGCGAATGCCGGTCGGCCCTCGGTGCTGCCTGTCCCCCCGCAGGTGGCTCCATACAAAAACGAACCCGTGCAGTCGGCATGCAGGACTTCGATGGAAATCGGATGTTCGTGTGGTGTCCGCCTGTGCCCGAAGACTTTCCGACGCCCCTTGCGCCGGAACGCCCCGGCGCGCGTCCTTTCCCCCTCCTGTCCCGAGGGCGCGCGCCGGGCACTTTCAGGGAGCACGAAACATGGCCTTCATCGACTTTACCGATGCGGCGCTCCAGGCGCTGCCCGCAACTTCCGCCTTTTCCGGGCGCCCCATTCCTGCCGAGACTCCTTTCGGCGCCGTTTCCGAACCCCTTTCGCGCTTCGAGCGCAGGATCGTGGAGCTGGCGCGCGAGGATGGCCTCGCCACGCTCCGGCCGCAGCGCAAGCGCGGCTGGTTCGCCCGCCTGATCTTCGGCCCGCAGCCGCCGTCCCCGATGCTCGCCAACGAGCAACTGGAGGCGCTGCGCCGCCTGGCCGTGCAGGCCTGGCACCATGGCTACACGCTGCCCGCTTCCGTGATGAAGGAAGCCCGCGTGGCCGGCCACAGCGAGGCCAAGATCGGCGCCGTCATCGACTTTATCGGGCGCTCCCGCGCCCCGTTCCGGAGGCTTGCCGCGTGAATTTCCCCGTATCTCCAGAAACGCTCGCCGCGACGGCGACGGAGACCGAACTGCCCGATGGCAGCCAGGCTACCCGTCCTCGCCGCGGACGACACGTCGCCATTGCCGCCATCGCGCTGATCGCGGTGGCCGGCATCGGCTGGAAGACCTTCAGCCATACGCAGGCCGACGCGGCGCCGATGGCGCCTGCCGTCGTTCAGGCCGCAACCCCGCTGATCCGCGACGTGACCGAATGGGACGATTATGTCGGCCGCTTCGCACCCAGCAAATCGGTGGAAGTGCGTCCGCGCGTCTCGGGCGCGATCACGCAGCTCTTCTTCAAGGACGGCGATTTCGTCCGCGAGGGGCAGCCGCTGTTCACCGTCGATCCGCGCCCCTACCGCGCCGCCCTGGCCGAGGCGCAGGCCGAAGTCGCCTCCGCCCAGAGCGCTCTGGTCCTCGCCAGGTCGGACTATGCCCGCGTTGCCGGGCTCAAGGGTGACGAGGCCATGGCCGCCAGCGAGGTCGACCAGCTTCGCGCCAAGGTCCGCGCCGCCACCGCCGCGCTGGCGGGGGCCGAGGCCCGCGTGCGCCAGCGTTCGCTCGATGTCGAATTTGCCACCGTGCGCGCGCCGATCTCGGGCCGCATTTCCGACCGCCGGGTGGACGTGGGCAACCTCGTCTCGGGCGAGAACGGCACCGGCGCCACCCTGCTGACCACGATCAACGCGGTCAGCCCGATCTACTTCACGTTCGATGCCTCCGAAGCGCTGTTCCTCAAGACCCAGCGCGAGAAGGCCGAGCACAAGAGCGCCGCCGACGTGCAGGTCCGCCTTCAGGACGAGACCCAGTACCGCTGGAACGGCAAGCTGGACTTCACCGACAACGGCCTCGACCCGCGCTCGGGCACGATCCGCGTGCGTGCCGTGCTCGACAATTCCGACGGGTTCCTGACGCCGGGCATGTTCGGCAACATGCGTCTGGCGGAAGGCGGCACGGTCAAGGCCATGCTGGTGCCTGACGACGCCATCCAGTCCGACCAGGCGCGCAAGGTCGTGCTGACGGTGGGCAAGGACGGCGTGGTCGCGGCCAAGCCGGTCGAACTCGGCCCGCTGGTGGACGGGCTGCGTGTCATCCGCTCGGGCCTTGCGCCTGCGGACCGCGTGGTCATCTCCAACTACCAGGCCGCCATTGCCGGCGCCAAGGTCAATACCCGCCGCGGCCAGATCGCGGTGGACCCCAAGGCGGCCAATGTCGCCTCCGGCCCCAATGCGCCGATTGCCGCGCAGGCCACGCTCGCCAACTGACATTCACCCATCGGGGGAGCGGTCCTCGACCTGAGTGACCGCTCCCCGTGACAGGGGCATATTCCCATGCGATTTTCCCGGTTCTTCATCGACCGGCCGATCTTCGCAGGCGTCATCGCGGTGATCCTCACCGTGGTGGGTGCGCTTGCGTTCTTCGGCCTGCCGGTCAGCCAGTATCCCGACATCGTCCCGCCGACGGTGACGGTGACCGCCCAATATCCCGGCGCTTCCGCCGAAACCGTCGCCGACACCGTGGCCGCTCCGATCGAGCAGGAAATCAACGGCGTCGACGACATGCTCTACATGTCATCGCAGTCCACCGGCGACGGCAAGGTGACGATCACCGTCACCTTCAAGATCGGCACCGACCTCGATGCCGCGCAGGTTCTGGTGCAGAACCGCGTCGCCATTGCCGAACCGCGTCTTCCCGACGCCGTGCGCGCAATGGGCGTGGTGACGCGCAAGACCTCGCCGGAATTCCTGATGGTGGTGAACCTGCAGTCTCCCGACGGCACGTTCAACCGCGACTACCTGTCGAACTATGCCCTCACGCAGGTCAAGGACCGGCTCTCGCGTCTTGACGGCGTGGGCGACGTGCAGCTGTTCGGCTCGCGCGACTACGGCATGCGCATCTGGATCGACCCCACCAAGGCCGCCGCCATGAACCTGACCGCGGGCGAGATCGTCGATGCGCTCAAGGCCCAGAACGTGCAGGTCTCCTCGGGCGCGATCGGCGCGCCGCCTTATGACCGGGGCAATGCCTATCAGGTCGGCGTCGAGATGCAGGGCCGCCTGACCACGCCCGAGCAGTTCGGCGACATCGTCGTGCGCACCGATGCCGAAGGCCGCCAGGTCCGCGTGCGCGACGTGGCGCGTGTCGAACTGGGCGCGCAGGACTACACCACCAACACTTATCTGTCGGGCAAGCCCACGGTCGTGATCGCCGTGCTCCAGCGCCCGGGCTCGAACGCGCTCGATGCCGCCAAGGCCGTGCGTGCCGAGATGGACGACGTTGCCAAGGCCTTCCCCAAGGGCCTCGAATATTCCGTCATCTACAACCCCACCGAGTTCATCGGCCAGTCGATCGACGCGGTGTACCACACCCTGTTCGAGGCGGTGATCCTCGTCGTCCTCGTCATCCTGGTGTTCCTCCAGAACTGGCGTGCGGCGGTGATTCCGATCATCGCGATCCCGGTCTCGCTGGTCGGCACCGCGATCATGCTGGCTGCCGTCGGCTATTCCCTCAACAACCTCTCGCTGTTCGGGCTGGTGCTCGCCATCGGCATCGTCGTCGACGACGCGATCGTCGTGGTCGAGAACGTGGAACGCTACATCGAGGAGGGCATGTCTCCGCTGGAGGCCGCCCGCCGCTCGATGGACGAAGTGACCGGCGCGCTGATCGCCATCGTCCTGGTGCTCTGCGCGGTCTTCGTGCCGACGCTGTTCATCACCGGCATGTCGGGCCAGTTCTACAAGCAGTTCGCCGTCACCATCACCACCGCCACGGTGATCTCGCTGGTGCTCTCGCTCACGCTGTCTCCGGCGCTCGCCGCGATCCTGCTGCGGGAACGCCATGCCCTGCCCGAGGGCGCCCCGCGCTGGAAGCGGACGCTGCAAGGCGCCGCCGACAGGTTCAACCGCGGCTTCGACCGGATGAGCGACGGCTATGCCCGCCTCACTCTCACGCTGGTCAAGCGCCCGGTGAAGATGATGGCCGGTTATGCCGCGCTCATCGCCGCCACCGTTGGCATGTTCTGGGCGACTCCTGCGGGCTTCATCCCGAACCAGGACCAGGGCTATTTCCTTGCCGCGATCTTCCTGCCGCCGGGCTCCTCGCTCACGCGTACGGACGAAGTGACGCAGGAAGTCGCCAAGCGCATCCTGCCGATCAAGGGCCTGCGCGGCGCGGTGATGTTCGCCGGCTTCCACGGTCCCTCGCAGACGGCCGCGCCTGACGCCGCCGCCATCTACTTCCCGTTCAAGAGCTTCGCGGAGCGCAAACAGCTGGGCGTGACCTATGAAGGGATCATGGCCCAGGCCCAGGCCGCGATGCAGGGTTACGACAAGGCGCAGGTCCTGCTGATCCCGCCGCCGACCATCAACGGCATCGTCCCCCCGGGCGGCTACCGCATGGTCGTGGAGGACAAGGAAGGGCGCGGTCTGGCCGAGCTTCAGAAGGCTGCCGGCGCGCTGATCGCCAAGGCCAACCAGGCCCCCGAACTGAGCCAGGTCTATACCCTGTTCACCATGAACACCCCCCGCGTCTATGCCGACGTCGACCGCCGCAAGGCGGACATGCTGGGCGTTTCTCCGGCCAAGATCTTCGAGGCCATGCAGGTCTACCTCGGTTCGGCCTATATCAACGACTTCAACCTGCTGGGACGCACCTATCGCGTCACCGCGCAGGCTGACGCGGCCTATCGCGGTTCCACCGCGGATATCGCCAACCTCCAGACCCGCTCGGAATCGGGCGCGATGGTTCCGGTCGGCTCGGTCGCGACGTTCAAGGACCAGACCGGCCCCTACCGCGTGGTGCGCTACAACCTGCACCCGGCGGTGGAAATCGACGGCAGCTACGGCAAGGGCTATTCCTCGGGCCAGTCGCTGGCGACGATGGAGCAGATCGCGGGCGAAACCCTGCCCACCGGCTATGACACCGAGTGGACCGGCATCGCCTATCAGCAGGCCACTGCGGGCAATACCGCCGGAATCGTCTTCGGCATGGCGGTGCTGTTCGTCTTCCTGGTGCTCGCCGCCCAATACGAAAGCCTGACCCTGCCGCTGGCGATCATCCTGATCGTGCCGATGTGCCTCTTCGCCGCGATGACCGGCGTGAACCTCAGGGGGATGGACAACAATATCCTCACCCAGATCGGTCTGGTCGTGTTGATTGCCCTTGCCGCCAAGAACGCGATCCTCGTGGTCGAATTCGCCAAGCAGGCGGAAGAGGAGCGGGGCTATTCGCCGGTGGAGGCAGCCGTCTATGCGGCCCGCACCCGCCTGCGCCCGATCCTGATGACCTCGCTGGCCTTCATCCTCGGCACGGTGCCGCTGGTGATCGCCGATGGGGCAGGCGCCGAGCTTCGGCAGGCGCTGGGCACGGCGGTGTTCTTCGGGATGACCGGCGTAACCGGCTTCGGCCTGCTGTTCACGCCCACCTTCTACGTCGTCTGCCGCAAGCTCGCAGCGGCGCTTCGCCGGAACCCGGCAGCGCCGCATCACCAGAGCCACGCGGTGGTTCCGGCGGAATGAAAGGACGGATGATGTCCATGAATATCAATAACCTGGTTGCGGGACTTCTCACCGCGACCGCCCTCTCGGCCTGCGCCGTCGGACCCGACTATGTCGCGCCGACGCCGCCGGTCGCGGCAGCGGCGCCCTTCGTGGGCGTCCAGACTGCCGAAGTCACTACCGCCGCGCCCGATGACAATTGGTGGCGACTCTACAACGACCCGGTGCTTGACGGTCTGGTTGCCGACGCGCTCGCTGCCAACACCGACGTGCGCGTGGCCGTGGCCCGGATCGAGAAGGCGCGGGCCAGCCTGCGCGGATCGCGTTCCGACCGCCTGCCGCAGACGAACATCGATGCCAGCGGCACTTATGGCCGGGTTTCGGAAAGCCAGGTCCTGCCGGGCTACGACCGTGAAGGCCGCCGCGTCGATGGCGAGTTCTCGGTGGGCTACGAACTGGACCTGTTCGGCCGCGTTTCACGCGGGATCGAGGCTTCTCGCGCCGATCTCGCCGCCGCGCAGGAGGATGCCGACGCGGTGCGGGTGACGGTCGTGGCCGACACCGTGCGGGCCTATGTCGATGCCACCAGCGCCGCCGACCAGCTCGGCGTCGCCCAGCGAACGGTCGACCTGCTCGACCGTTCGGCGCGGATCACCAATGCCCGTTTCGAGCGGGGGCTCAACCAGAAGCTCGACGTGATCCGCGTTACCCAGCTGCGCGAGCAGCAGGCGGCCATGATCCCGAGCCTTCAGGCAGCCCGCGACGCGGCGCTGTTCCGTCTCGCGACGCTGACCGGGCGGACACCGCAGGACCTGCCGGAAGCGGCGCGGACCCGCACGACGACTCCTGACGTCAGCCGTGCGATTCCGGTTGGCGACGGGGCGACCCTGCTGGCGCGCCGTCCCGACGTGAAGGCCGCCGAACGCCGTCTTGCCGCCGATACCGCGCGCGTTGGCGTGGCGACGGCGGATCTCTATCCGAAGATCACGCTGGGCGGTTCGATCGGCACCACTGCGGTCGGCGCGACCGACGTGTTCGGCGGCGGCCCGCTGCGCTGGCTGCTCGGGCCGATGATCTCCTGGGCGTTCCCCAACCAGGAAGCGATCCGGGCACGGATCGGCGGGGCGAAGGCCGATGCCAAGGCCGATCTCGCCACGTTCGACGGCACCGTGCTGCGGGCGCTGGAAGAAACCGAGACCGCGCTTTCGGCCTATCGCAATGCCTTGTTGCGCAAGGAGCGCCTCGCTTCCGCCCGCGATGCGGCGGAGCGCGCGGCCAACGTCAGCCTGGCGCGCGAGAGCAGGGGGCAGATCGATTCGCTCGACGTGCTCGATGCCCAGCGTACCCTTGCACAGTCCGAAGCGGACTATGCAGCGGCGACCCGTGCGGTGGCTTTCGCGCAGGTCGATCTGTTCCGGGCGCTTGGCGGTAGCTGGCAGCAGACCTGACGCGCCGGCAAGGCAAACGGAAAAGGGGGCGGCAAGGTGTGACCTTGCCGCCCCCTTTTTTCATCCGGCCTGTGCGATCAGCGCGAGCCGAAAGCGTAGCGCACGTTGATGCCGAACTCGCGCGGGGCGGTGGTGGTCACGCCGGTGTACGTGCTCGTGCCCGTGGCGGCGGTCGGTCCGGTGAAGATCGGGCGGCCGGTGGTGGGATCGAACTGTCCCGCGAAGCCAAGCTGCTGGTACGAGGTGAACAGCGGGTTGGTACGGGTCAGGGTCTTCGTCGTGTCGAAGACGTTCTTGGCATAGAGGCCCACTTCCCAGGCGCCGTCATCCGCGCGCAGGCCAGCGAAGAGGTTGACCAGGGCATAGGCCCCGACGTTGTCCCAGGCATTGCCAGGATCGCCCTTCGACTTGCCGGTATAGGTCGCGATGCCGCGCAGGTAGGCGTCGGTCCCGCTGAAGGCGGGGAACGCGTATTCGCTCTGCGCGGTGGCCGAGAAGGGCGCCATGAACGAGGAACGCTGCGAGACCTGGCATGCGGCGATGTTGTTCGAACCGACGGCGCCGATCAGGTCGTCGAGCGAGGGCGCGCTGGTCGTTGCGTCCGGCACGCCGTCGCCGTTCAGATCGTTGCAGGGGACGGTGCCGCCCTTGATCTTGCCCATCGAATAGCTGGCCGACGCGCCGAGGGTCCAGCCCTGCATGACGTCGAACGAGACATCGCCTTCGATGCCGTTGACTTCCACCGGCACCGCGCCGGCGAAGTTGAAGTTGCTGACCTGCTGGGCGGTGCCGGTGACATTGCCGGCCGAATCGCGCAGGGCAACGGTATTGATGAAGAACACGCCCGATCCCGGCACGCGGTAGGGGTAGTTCTTGAACTTCTGGTGATAGGCCGTGAGGTTGAAGCGCATGCGGCCGTCGAGCAGCGTGGACTTCATGCCGATTTCATACGACTTCGAGGTTTCCGCCGGCAGGTGGAGGAACGACTTTTCGAGATCGGACTGCGCGATGTTGAAGTCGCCGACGACATTGATGCCGGGGCGCCACGAACTGCCGGTCCCCACGTAGACCATCAGGTCCGGCGTGAAGTTGTGCTTGAGCGAGCCGTTGTAGATCCACTTCTTGGCCGACTGCACGTTGTTCGAGATCGTCATGCCGTTGACGATGAGCTGGCTTTCGTCCTTGTAGTCGATCCGGCGCAGGCCGCCCGAGACTTCGGTGGCATCGCCGATGTGCACGGTCAGGTTGCCGAAGAACGACTGTTCGTGCGTCTTGCCCTGGCTGGTGATCGGGGTCTGGACCAGCTGTGCGATACCGCCGCCGAACACTTCCGGCAGGGCCACGATGGTCGGGTTGGTGAGATCGGTGTGCGGCTTGTTGCGGCTGTCGAAGAAGCCCACCACGTAATCGACCATGTCGAACAGGCGTTCTTCGTTCTGCAGGCGGATTTCGTGCGACTTCGAGGTGGAGCGGGTGTCGGTGAACTGGTTCACGTCACCTTCGAAGAGGTTGCCGCGGTCGAAGTTCTCGGTCGAGTGGATCTTCTGGGTGTAGTACTGGCCCTGGTAGATCAGGCGCTGGCCGAAGCCGCTGGCTTCCGCGCGCCAGTTGTAGACGTCGAACACCTGGCTGACGAGGCGCGGGCTCTCGTAGTTGGAGAGGCGGTCCTTCGAGGAGATGTAGACCGGGCTCTCGATCGCATCGGGATTGACCTCGGAGAACGAGGCGATCTGGTCGTAGCTGCGCTGGTTGCGATCAAGGCGCTGGTACATGCCTTCGAAGCGCAGCCAGTCGGTCGGCGTAACGAGGGCGGAGATACGGCCGCTCTTGGTGCGGGCGAAGGGATCGCGGTTGCTGTAGATCGAGTGGACGCGGTCCACCTCGTTCTCGTCCCAGACGCCGGCGGCGCGGATCGCGGCTATGCCTTCGATCACCGGGATGTTGAGCGCGCCCTTGAAGTTCATGGTGCCGATGTCGTTGGCGGTCATGTCCACCACGCCGCCCCACGAATAGAGGTCCGGCTTCTTGGTGGTGACGGTGATCGACCCGGACGGCGATGCACGGCCGCGCAGGGTGCCCTGGGGCCCGCGCTGCACTTCGATCTGGCCGATGTCGTACATCTGCTGGAGCACGACGCCGGCGGTGATCGGCGCGTCGTTCATGTAGAATTCGACGGTCGGGTTGTTGCCGCTGGCGTTCACGTCGAAGTTGACGCCGCGCATCTTGGCGTTGCCGCCGATGCCGTTGGCGTTGGTATCGAGCTGGAGACCGGGGGTGAGCGTGGAAACCTCGCGGAAGTCGCGCAGGTTCAGCTTGGAGATGTCGTCCGCGGTGACGGTGTCGATGACGGCGGGAACGTCCTGCACGTCTTCGTCGCGGCGGCGGGCCTGGACGATGATGACGTTCGCTTCGTTGACGTGCGTGGAATCATCCGGCTGCTCCTGCGCGAACGCGGGACTGCCAAGACTGGCCAAGCCTGCCGAGCACAGCAGAAGCTGCTTGAAAGAACGCATTTACTCTCCCTCCGGATATTTTGCTTTTCGATTGGGAGTTTGGGTGCGTTCTGACCCCCGATTCTGTCAAATGAAATGGCTTCATTTCTGCCAAACTACGGCATGGCGTTATTTGAACACTCGCTCAAACATCGGGTAAGTTGTTGAAATACGATTGCTATTTCGAGTTTTGCGAAAATGGATCGCACGGACGATTGATCCGTGGCGCAAAGAAAAAGGGGCGCCGAAGCACCCCCTTTCCCGAATTCCGAAGCGACGGCTTGCCGTTAGTTGCGGCTGGCCAGCTCCTTGTTGAGCCAGAGCGCCGCCAGCGTGGCGATCGCGCCCGAGAGCAGGTAGCCGCCCGAAGCGATAAGGCCCCAGTTGCTGGACAGCAGCAGCGCCGCCAGCGGGGCGAAGCCGGCACCGAACAGCCAGGCAAGATCGCTCGTGAGCGCCGAGCCGGTATAGCGGTGTTCGCTCGAGAAGCCCGAGGCGACGACGCCCGAGGACTGGCCGAACGCGAGGCCGAGCAGCACGAAGCCGATGATCATGAAGGCGATCTCGCCGGCCGGGCCGGCATCGAGCAGCTGCGGCGCGAAGCCCGAGAAGATCGCGATGCCCACGGCGCAGGTGCCGAGCAGGTTACGACGGCCGAAGCGGTCGGCGATGCGGCCCGAGGCGATCACGGCGACGACGCCGAAGGCAGCGGCCAGCGCCTCGATCAGCAGGAAGCCGATCGGCGAATCGGCGGTGAACAGGAAAACCCACGAGAGCGGGAACACGGTCACCATGTGGAACATCGCGAAGCTGGCGAGCGGTGCGAAGGCACCGATCACGATCGTGCGCCATTCGCGGCTGATCGTGCTGGACACGGCAGCCGGCTGCAGGTCGCGGCTGACGAAGAGGTTTTCGAACTCGTCCGTGACGACGATGCGAAGGCGCGCGAAGAGCGCCACGACGTTGATCGCGAAGGCCACGAAGAAGGGATAGCGCCAGCCCCAGTCGAGGAAGTCCTCGGCGGGGAGGGTGGCGATCATGAAGGCGAACAGGGCGCTGGCCACGATCAGGCCGAACGGCGCGCCGAGCTGCGGGATCATCGCATACCAGCCGCGCTTGCCTTCAGGCGCGTTGAGCGCGAGCAGCGAGGCAAGGCCGTCCCAGGTGCCGCCGAGGGCGAAGCCCTGGCCGAGCCGGAACAGGCAGAGCAGGGTGATCGCGGTGCTGCCTGCCGTCTGGTAGGAAGGCAGGAACGCGATCGCCGCGGTCGACCCGCCGAGCATGAACAACGCGATCGTCAGCTTGGTGCCGCGGCCGTAGGCGCGGTCGATCGCCATGAACACGAGGCTGCCGAAGGGGCGGGCGACGAACGCCAGCGCGAAGATCGCGAAGGAGTAGATCGTGCCGGTCAGCGCATCGACGAAGGGGAAGAACAGCTTCGGGAAGACCAGCACCGAGGCGATGGCATAGACGAAGAAGTCGAAGAACTCCGAGGTTCGCCCGATGATGACACCGATCGCGATCTCGCCGGGCGAGGGCTGATGGTGCTCCTTGAAAGTCGGCAGGCCCAAGGCTTCGCGGGACTGGCCCAAGGCTTCGCCGGATTGGGGAGTGCTGGTCATTTCGATTCTGCGGCCTTCGTTTCGGGTCCGCGAGCGGCCGGTCCTGATACAGCCTTCCGCGCGTGGACGAATCAAGGCGGGCGCGCGAAACGCCCGGCTACATAATGGGGGGCGTATCGTCATTGTCCGGCTTCAAGGGGATTGGACAAAATGTCCTATGTTCGCACTCGCGGCATCGGCCTAGGCGCTCCACCCATGCGCCCACCCGAGTCCAGACCGAAGCCGCGGCAGCTGACCGCGCTCGCCAAAGTCCTTGCCGCCTTGTCCCTGACTGGCGCGCTTTCCGCTTGTAACACCGTCGTGCTCGATCCGGCCGGCGATGTCGCACGTCAGCAGGGGGACCTTGTGGTCATCTCCACGCTGCTGATGCTGCTGATCATCGTCCCCGTCATGATCGCGACGGTCCTGTTCGCGTGGCGTTATCGCGCGTCGAACAAGGAGGCCGACTATCAACCGGACTGGGATCACTCGACCCAGCTCGAACTGCTGATCTGGACCGCGCCGCTCCTTATCATCATCTGCCTGGGCGCCCTGACCTGGGTCACCACGCACCTTCTCGATCCCTACCGCACCATCGGCCGCATTGACGCCACCACCCCGGTCGCCGCCAATGCCAAGCCGCTGGAAGTCGAAGTCGTCGCGCTCGACTGGAAGTGGCTGTTCATCTACCCCGAGCAGGGCGTGGCCACGGTCAACGAGCTGGTCGTCCCGACCGGCCGTCCGCTGCAGTTCAAGATCACCTCGTCGAGCGTGATGAACTCCTTCTACGTGCCCGCCATGGCCGGCCAGATCTACGCGATGCCGGGCATGGAAACGCGCCTGCACGCCGTGATCAACAAGCCGATCGAGACGGTCGGCTTCTCCGCCAACTATTCGGGCGCGGGCTTCTCCAACATGCGCTTCGCCACGCACGCGGTTTCCGAAGCGGACTTCGCGAAGTGGGCGCAGGGCGTGAAGGCCGGCGGCGAATCGGCCAACGGCGGCACTGCCGGCGGCACGCTTGACCGCACTGCCTACCTCCAGCTCGAAAAGCCGAGCGAGAAGGTCCCGGTCATCCGCTACGCCTCGGTCTCGCCCGACCTCTATGACGCCATCGTCGACATGTGCGTCGAGCCGGGCAAGATGTGCATGAGCGAAATGATGGCGCTCGATGCGCGCGGCGGTCTCGGCAAGGCCGGCATCCGCAACGTCGAGATGCTGACTTACGACAAGCGCGGCCGCGAAGCCGCTGCTTCCGCCAACGCCAATCCTTCGGCCGCCATCCAGCGCGAGCTGGCCTGGGTCCGCGCGCTTTGCCGCCAGATGCCCGGTGCCGCGCCCGACCATACGGTCAAGGCGCCCGACAGCCTGCGTTCGCTGACCGGCGCCGGCATGAAGGCTCCGCAATCGCTGCCGCTGTTCGGCAAGAGCGAGCAGGCTCTTGCCGAGCCCAAGGCCGCGGAGCCCAAGAAGACCGAGCCCGTTGCCATGGGCGACGCGCACTCCTCCCAGATTTCCCGGAACTGACAGAACAATGGAAGCTGTAGACCATTCGCACTGGAGCCCACTATTGGGCCGCCTGTGGTGGGACGCCATGCCACAGGAACCGATCGTGCTCGCCACGTTCGTCGTCGTCGCCCTCGGCGGCGCGGCGCTGGTGGCGGGGCTGACCTATTTCAAGCTCTGGGGCTATCTCTGGAAGGAGTGGTTCACCAGCGTTGACCACAAGAAGATCGGCATCATGTACATGGTGCTGGGCCTCATCATGTTCCTGCGCGGCTTCGCCGACGCAGTGATGATGCGCATCCAGCAGTCGATCGCCTTCAACGGCAACGAGGGCTACCTCAACGCCCACCACTACGACCAGATCTTCACCGCCCACGGCGTGATCATGATCTTCTTCGTGGCGATGCCCTTCGTCACCGGCCTGATGAACTACATCGTGCCGCTGCAGATCGGCGCACGCGACGTCAGCTTCCCGTTCCTGAACAACTTCAGCTTCTGGATGACGACCGCGGGCGCGGTGCTGGTCATGGCCTCGCTGTTCATTGGCGAGTTCGCGCAGACCGGCTGGCTGGCCTATCCGCCGCTGTCGAACCTGGCGTACAGCCCGTGGGTCGGCGTCGACTATTACATCTGGGCCTTGCAGATCGCGGGTGTCGGGACATTGCTATCGGGCGTCAACCTGATCGCGACCATTGTGAAGATGCGCGCGCCGGGCATGACCATGATGCGCATGCCGATCTTCACCTGGACCTCGCTCTGCACCAACATCCTGATCGTCGCAGCCTTCCCGGTGCTGACCGCCGTGATGACGATGCTGACGGTTGACCGCTATCTCGGCTTCAACTTCTTCACCAACGACTTCGGCGGCTCGCCGATGATGTACGTGAACCTGATCTGGATCTGGGGCCACCCCGAGGTCTACATCCTCATCCTGCCGCTGTTCGGCGTCTTCTCCGAAGTCACCGCCACCTTCTGCGGCAAGCGCCTGTTCGGCTACTCGTCGATGGTCTACGCGACGCTGGTCATCACCATCCTCTCGTACCTCGTCTGGCTGCACCACTTCTTCACCATGGGTTCGGGCGCGAGCGTCAACTCGTTCTTCGGCATCACCACCATGGTGATCTCGATCCCGACCGGCGCGAAGCTCTTCAACTGGCTGTTCACGATGTATCGTGGCCGCATCCGGTTCGAACTGCCGATGATGTGGACGGTCGCCTTCATGCTGACCTTCACCATCGGCGGCATGACCGGCGTGCTGCTTGCGGTGCCGCCTGCCGACTTCGTCCTGCACAACTCGCTGTTCCTGATCGCCCACTTCCACAACGTCATCATCGGCGGCGTGCTGTTCGGCATCTTCGCGGCGATCAACTTCTGGTGGCCCAAGGCCTTCGGCTTCAAGCTCAACCAGTTCTGGGGCAAGGTCAGCTTCTGGCTGTGGGTTCCGGGCTTCTGGTTCGCCTTCATGCCGCTCTACATCCTGGGCCTGATGGGCGTGACCCGCCGCATGCGCGTGTTCGACGATCCGTCGCTCCAGCCCTTCTTCATCGTGGCCGCCTTCGGCGCCGTGATGATCGCGGGCGGCATCGGCGCCATGCTTCTCCAGTTCGCGGTGTCGATCTGGAAGCGCGAGGAACTGACCGACGAAACCGGCGATCCGTGGAACGGCCGTACCCTGGAATGGTCGACCTCGTCGCCGCCGCCGGAGTACAACTTCGCCTTCACGCCGATCGTCCACGACATCGACGCATGGGACGACATGAAGCGCTGCGGCGTGGAACGTCCGACCACCGGCTTCCGTCCGATCCACATGCCCAAGGGCACGGGTACCGGCCTGGTTCTCGCCGGCCTGTCGACGGTCCTCGGTTTCGCGATGATCTGGTACATCTGGTGGCTGGCAGCCGTCTCCTTCGCGGGAATCCTCGGCTACGCCATCTTCCATACCTTCAACTACAAGCGCGACTATCACATCCCGGTCGAGACGGTCGAAGCGACCGAGGCCGAGCGTACGCGCCAGCTTGCAGCAGCGGGAGCCTGATCGATGACTGCCACTGCTGAAATGACCAAGACGCTGACCCAGCCCCAGCTCCAGGCCGCGTTCTACGACCTGGACGAGCACGACCATCCCGAAGGCGGCAGCACCATGCTGGGCTTCTGGATGTACCTGATGAGCGACTGCCTCATCTTCGCGATGCTGTTCGCCGCTTACGGCGTTCTCGGCGGCAGCTTCGCGGCGGGTCCGGGTCCGAAGGATCTCTTCGAGCTGCCGCTGGTGGCGGTGAACACGGCGATGCTGCTGTTCTCGTCGATCACTTACGGCTTCGCCATGCTCGCCATGGAGAAGGACAAGAAGGGCGCGACGCAGCTCTGGCTGCTCGTGACCGCCGTGTTCGGCGCCGCGTTCCTCTCGATCGAGCTCTACGAATTCGCGAACCTCATCCATGAGGGTGCGACCCCGATGCGCTCGGGCTTCCTCACCGCGTTCTTCTCGCTGGTGGGCACGCACGGCCTGCACGTCACGTTCGGCCTGATCTGGCTGTTCACGCTGGTCGTCCAGATCGGCAAGAAGGGCCTGATCCCGGCCAACAAGCGTCGCCTGATGTGCCTTTCGCTGTTCTGGCACTTCCTCGACGTGATCTGGATCGGCGTCTTCACCTTTGTCTATCTCATGGGAATGCTGTGATGAGCGAGCACGTCCACCCCAATCACCACCTCGAGGACGATCACGGCAGCCACGGTTCGCTGCGCGACTATGTGATCGGCTTCATCCTCTCGGTCGTCCTCACCGCCATTCCGTTCTGGCTGGTGATGACCGGCGCGATCACCGACAAGTCGACGACGGCGCTCGTCATCATGGCCTTCGCGGCGGTGCAGATCGTGGTCCACATGATCTACTTCCTGCACATGAACACCAAGTCGGAGAACGGCTGGACGGTGATGGCGCTGATCTTCACGATCGTCATCCTCGTGATCACGCTTTCCGGTTCGCTGTGGGTGATGTACCACCTCAACCACAACATGATGCCGATGACGAGCCACGAGGCGGGCCAGCTGCCCTGATCGTGGTTCGATGAACGAGACGAAACTGACCGAACACATGCGGACAGAAACGGATCAAACGGAAGCGCGGCGGCCCTGGGGGCTCGCCGCGTTTCTGCTGGTGGCGCTCTGCGGCTTCGTGGCGCTGGGCGTGTGGCAGGTGCAGCGGATGCATTGGAAGCACGCGCTGATCGCCCGGGTCGACGCGCGCGTCCATGCCGCGCCGGTGCCGCTTCCGGCTGAGGCGAGACTGGCGGCAATTGCGCCGAAGGACCTCGAATACCTGCGCGTCCACGTCTCCGGCACTTACGAGGGCAAGGCCACCGTGCTGGTCCGCGCGGCCACCGGCCTCGGCACCGGCTACTGGACGATGACGCCGCTGCAACTGGGCGACGGGCGGCAGGTGTGGATCAACCGGGGCTTCCTGCCCGCCGGAACCAGGGTGCAGGCAGCTGCGGCGACCACGCCGTCAGGCCCGGTCGAGGTTACCGGCCTGCTGCGCCCGACCGAGGCGGGGGGCAGCCTGCTCCAGTCCAACCAGCCCGGCGCCGACCGCTGGTATTCGCGCGATGTCCGCGCCATGGCGCAGGCGCGCGGCGTGGGGGCGGTCGTTCCGGTCTTCGTCGATGCGCAAATGGAGAAGGGCGCTCCGGTGCCCGGGGTGGCCGCGCCGGTGCCGGGCCTTACCCAGATCCAGTTCCCCGACAATCACCTCACCTATGCGCTCACCTGGTTCGCGCTGGCGGCGATGTCGATCATGGCGCTGCTCTTCGTCTGGCGCCGGAGACGATGGAACGGCTGATCGCCCTGTTCGCGCCGCACGGCGTGCCCGGCGGATCGGCGAGCCGGGCCAATGTCGTGCTGCTGACGCAGTTGCGCTGGACGGCGGTGTTCGGCCAGCTCGCCACCATCGTCATCGTCTCGCAGGGACTGGGGGTCAGGTTGGAACTGGCGCCGCTGCTGCTGGCGCCGCTGCTGCTGATCGTCGTCAATCTCGCATCGGCCAGCGTGGTTGCCCGCCGGCGGGACTTCACGCAGGGCGAGTTGTTCTCCGCGCTGATGGTCGACGTGATCGCGCTGTGCTGGCAGCTCTACCACAGCGGCGGCGCGACCAATCCCTTCACCTTCCTGTTCCTGCTCCAGATCGTGATCGCGGCGGTGATCCTCGACCTGGGATGGAGTTCGCTGGTCGCGATCAACGCCTGCCTCTGCATGCTGCTGCTGACGTTCTTCTACGTTCCGCTGCAATTGCCCGCCCGCTATGCGGAGCATCCCTTCGAACTCTATATCTACGGCAGCCTGTTCTGCTTCGTGCTGGCAGCGGTGCTGCTGATCGTCTTCGTGGCGCGGCTCGACTTCACCCGGCGCGAGAGCGACGCCAAGCTGGCGGCACTGCGCCAGCAGGCGGTGGAGGAGGATCACATCATCCGCATGGGCCTGCTCGCTTCCGGCGCGGCGCATGAGCTTGGCACGCCGCTGTCCTCGATCTCGGTGATCCTGGGGGACTGGAGCCACCAGCCTGGCATCGCCGACGATCCCGACCTCGCGGCGGACCTTGCCGACGTGCGCCGCGAACTGGCGCGGTGTAAGAACATCGTCAGCGGCATCCTGATGTCGGCCGGGGAAATCCGGGGGGTGGCGCCGGCGGTGACGACCATGCGCGGGTTCATCGGCGAAATCCTCGAGGAATGGCGCGCGCGCATGCCCGGCGAGCTGCGCTTCATCGACCGCATCGCCGAGGATCGCCCGATCGTCTCCGATCCCGGCCTCAGGCAGGTGATCGGCAACGTGATCGACAATGCCGTCGAAGTCTCGCCCGACCTCGTGGTGATCGAGGCCTGGGTGGAGCACGGCGGGCTGGTGCTGACCGTGAGCGACCGGGGTCCCGGCTTCGCGGCGGACATGCTGCCCCGTGTCGGCCAGCCCTATGCTTCGACCAAGGGACGCGACGGCGGCGGGCTGGGGCTGTTCCTTGTCGTCAACGTGATCCGCAAGCTGGGCGGCAAGGTCGCGGTCGACAATCTGCCCGATGGCGGCGCAAGGGTGCAACTTGCCATTCCCCTTGCTACACTGGCCTACGAGCCCAGGAAGGGCGAGGACACAGCCGGGGCGCCATGACAGAAGCAGCAATGATCGATCCCGACGGCGCGAGCCTGCTGATCGTCGAGGATGATCCCACTTTCGCACGCACCCTGCGCCGCTCCTTCGAACGGCGCGGTTATCGCGTCAGCTCGGCCGGCAGCCCGGACGAGGCCGAGACGCTGAGCGAGGACGAAGTGTTCGACTATGCCGTGGTCGATCTCAAGCTGGGCGCGTCCTCGGGGCTGGCGGTCGTGCAGTCGCTTCACGCCCGTTCTCCCGAGACGCGGATCGTCGTGCTGACCGGCTACGCCTCGATCGCCACTGCGGTGGAGGCGATCAAGCTCGGCGCCTCGCACTATCTCGCCAAGCCCTCGAATACCGACGATATCGAGGCCGCCTTCACCAGCATCGAGGGGGACGCCAGCGTCCCGGTCGACGGGCGGCGCAGTTCGATCAAGACGCTGGAATGGGAGTATATTCACCGCACTCTGGTGGAATGCGAATTCAACATATCCGAGGCCGCGCGCCGCCTCGGCCTTCATCGCCGCACGCTCGCCCGCAAGCTGGAAAAGCGCCAGATCTAGCTTTGGCGTCCTTCGTCCGGCTTGATCGGTTCCCCGATTGCCTCCAGATGCGAAAGCGAATGGATCGACGAGAGGGACGGGACCGGCATGGCGGATGAAACAGCGACGTCGCAGCCGCTTGCGCGTCTTCCCGCGATCGATCCCCGCGCGCTGATGACCTTTCGCACCGTTTGCGAAACCGGCTCGATCAGCGCGGCGGCGCGGGCGCTGAACCTGTCTCAGCCTTCCGTCTCCAATACCATCGCCCTGCTGGAGCGCCGCCTTGGCGTGACCTTGTTCGAGCGCCGGCGCGGCGGCATCGTCCTCACGCGGGAAGGCGAAGTGCTGCGCCGCCCGGCCGAGGCCATGGCGCGCCTGCTTTCCGACGCGGTGAGCGATGTGGAGCACGCCCGTCACCGCATTGCCGGGCCGCTGCGGATCGGGGGAACGCCGGGCGCCTTGCTCACCCTGCTTCCCGGCGCGATCATGCGGGTGGAGCAGGCGGTGGGAGATTTCGCTCTCAGCGCGGTCGAACGGCCGGACGAGCAGTTGCTCGACATGTTGCGCAAGGGGGAAATCGAACTGGCCTTCGTCACCACGCGCATCCAGAACGTGCCTTCGGACGTCGCGGAAGTGACCTGCGCGCGCGATCCCTTCGCGCTGATCGTCGGCCCGAGCCATGCCGACCTGGGGGAGCGTGTCTCGCTGCGCGATGTCGAGCACTATCCCTGGGTGCTGCCCGAGGCGCGCGGCGCGTTCCGGCGGCAGGTCGACGCGCTGTTCATCGCCGCCGGCGTTTCGGTGCCGCGCACGACGATCCGCTGCGATTCGCTGCTGACGACGCGGGCCATCGTGCGGGAAACCGACCGCGTCACGGTGCTGCCGCGCGCGGTCGCGCTGGACGGTGCGCCGGACGGTTCGATCCGCGCCATCGCCATCGAGGAAGCCGTTTTCGAACGCAGTGTCGGGGTGCTGCGCCTGGCCGGGCGGAGGCTGTCACCGCTGGCCGAAGCCATGCTTCATGCCTTGCCGGCCATTCCATAGTCTTTAGCTATGGCAAATCCAAAACTCATTATTTTACTTGAGGGCAGATAGAGCGCTAGAACCACTCTCAATCCGAACGACAAAAACCGGGAGAGAGAGCGATGCGGACCCTGATCCGCCAGGTTTCCATTTTCGACGGCAGCGGCAGTGCTCTCCAGACCGGCTCGGTGCTGGTGGACGGTGAGCGGATCGCCCGTCTTGCCTACGGCGCCGACGCGCTGGCGGATGAGCAGGCCGATCTGGTGATCGACGGGCACGGCATGACCCTGATGCCCGGACTGGTCGACGCGCATACGCACCTCACCTGGGGCTCCTCGGTCGAGAAGATCTACCACCAGTTCATCCTCCCGCCTGACGAGTTGAAGGTCGCGGCATGGCGCAATGCGCGGGTGCTGCTGGACCACGGCTTCACCTCGATCTATTCGGCCGGTGCGCTGGGCGACATGATCGAACCGGAGCTGGCGCAGGCCATTGCCGCGGGCGAAACGCCGGGGCCGCGCATGGTGCCCTCCACCCTCGAACGCAGCCCGGAAGGCGACGAAGGCGTCGAGACCGGAGACGTGTTCAACGGGCGCGGGCCCGAGGCGATGCGGCGGTTCGTGTCCTACTGCAAGGACGAGGGCGTAAAGTCGATCAAGCTGGTCGTCTCCGGCGAGGATGCGCTGAAGCCCGGCTCGGCGATGCAGGTACTCTATACCCGTGAGGAAATGCTCGCCGCCGGCGAAGCGACCCGTGAGGCGGGCATGTGGATCGCCACTCACGCCTATTCGCCGGAAGCCATCGGCCTTGCTCTCGATGCCGGTGCGCGCATTCTCTACCACTGCTCCTTCGCGGACGCGGCGACCGTGGAGCGTATGGCGGCGGACAAGGACAAGTTCTTCTACGCGCCCGGTCCCGGCGTTTCGGTGGCCGCCATCGAGGCCAACCCGCCGCCGCATGTCGACATGACGCACATGAAGGCCAGCGCGCATGAGCGCATGGGCCTTGAAGGCAAGCTGGTGCCTGAACTCAAGGCGCGCGGCGTGCGCATCCTGACCGGCGGCGATTACGGTTTCCCGTTCAATCCGCATGGCCGCAATGCCCGCGATCTGGAGCATTTCGTCCAGTATTTCGGCTTCACACCCGCCGAAGCCCTGCGCTCCGCCACCCAGTACGGCGGCGAGTTGATGGGACTTGAGGTCGGGCTGGTGAAGGAGGGTTGGCTGGCCGACCTCCTGCTGGTCGACGGAGATCCCACGGCGGATGTCGCGGTGCTGCAGGACAAGGACCGGCTGAAGATGATCATGAAGGGCGGGGCGTTCCACAAGGCGCCTGCCGAGATCGAAGCAACCGAGTAACCAAGGGCTAAAATGATGTCGTACGACGTGGTTGTCGTAGGCTGCGGCCCTGTGGGCGCGCTGGCCGCGAACCTTCTCGGCCTGAAAGGGCTCAAGGTACTGGTTCTCGAACGGGAACTGGAACACTACCCGCTGCCGCGCGCGGTCCATCTCGATCACGAGATGATGCGCCTGTTCCAGTCCGCCGGCGTGATCGACCGCGTGCAGGGCGACATGATCGCCACCGACGGGCACCTCCATGTCGGCGCCGACCACGGCGTGATCCGTTACATGGGCACCGTGGGCAAGCCGCGCCCGTTCGGGTGGGCCAACGATTACTTCTTCTACCAGCCCGAACTCGAAGCGCACTTGCGCGAGGGGTTTGCGGACAGGGACAATGTTGAACTCGTGCTGGGCGCCACCTTCCTCGGCCTTACGCAGGACGATGACGGCGTGACTGTCGACTACAGCGAGGATGGCGAGGCCGGCAGCGCCCGCGCCCGCTGGGTCATCGCCTGCGACGGCGCGCGCAGCTCTGTCCGCAAGGCACTGGGCGTCGGGCTGGACGATCTCGATTTCGAGGAGCCCTGGCTTGTCGTCGATGCCGAAGTGGAAGGCCCGGTTGCCTTCCCGCAGCTTTCCGGGGTGCCCGAGGGGGCCGATCTCCAGCGTCTTTCGGTGATGATGTGCGATCCTTCGCGCCCGGCCACCGTGGTTCCCGGCCGCCGCGACCATCGCCGCTGGGAGTTCATGCTGCTCCCCGGCGAGGACGACACCGCGATGATGGCGCCGGAAAAGGTAGCTGAACTGGTCGGCGCATGGATGGCCGATGTTCCGCACAGGATCGTGCGCGCCGCCACTTATCGCTTCCACGGGCTCGTCGCGCATCAGTGGCAGGTCGGCAACGTCTTCCTCGCCGGAGACGCCGCGCACCAGACGCCGCCGTTCTTCGGGCAGGGCATGTGCCATGGCCTGCGCGATGTCGCCAATCTGGCCTGGAAGATGGATGCGGTGGCCAATCACGGTGCCGCGCCTTCCGTGCTGGGCACCTATCAGCGTGAGCGCGATCCGCATGTCCGCGCGGTGATCGGCGCGGCTGTTGCTGCCGGCCGGTACATCTGCGAACTCGATCCTGTCGAGGCTGCCGCGCGCGATGCCCGCATCCGCGAGGAAGCGCGCCAGAAGGCCGGAGAGACAGCGCACGATCTGATCCCCGCCATCGCCGATGGCCTAGTTCTCGCGCAGACCTCCGGCGCAGGCGCGCGCTTCGTGCAGCCGGTGCTGACCGATGGCCGCAAGCTCGACGACCTGACCGGCGGCGACTGGCGCTTGTTCGTTCGCGACGATGCGGTGCCCGGCAGCGCAGAGGGCGTCACCCGCATTTCCGTCGGCACTCTGCCGGACAATGGCGCGGTCACCGCCTGGCTCGACGAACACAGCGCCGATGCCGTGCTGATCCGCCCCGATCACTACGTTTTCGGCAGTGCCACCCACAGCGCCGAAGACCTTCTTGCCGCCCGTGCGGCGCAGCTTTCCAGCCATCAGGAGCTTGCCGCATGACTCTCACGCTGGCTCAGGCCCAGACCATCGTCACCGGCACCCTCGCCGAAGCACGGGCACGCAATGCCAAGAGGCTGGCAGTGATCGTGCTGGACGCGGGCGCGCACCCGGTCGCCTTCGCCCGCGAGGACGGGGCGAGCCTCTACCGTTTCGACATTGCCAAGGCCAAGGCCGAGGGCGCCGTGGGCATGGACGCGGATACCGCCGTGCTGGCCGAGCGGGCCAAGGGCAACCCGATCTTCTTTCAAAGCGTCACCGCTGCCGTCGGCGGCCGCATCGCGTTCTCGCCCGGGGGGGTAGTGATCCGCGATGCCACCGGCACCCTGATCGGCGCCGTAGGCGTCAGCGGTGACACGGGCGAGTGCGATGCCCAGTGTGCCCGCGCCGGTATCCGCGCGGCGGGTCTTCTTCAGGAGCAAAAGCCATGAAACTGCGCAGCATCGAACTGGCGCTGCCCGATCCGGCCGCGGCCGCCACGTTCATGACCGAAATCTGGGGCATGGCCGACGCCGAAACGAAAGGCGATACGCATTACCTGCGCGGCTCCGGCCCGTTCCCCTACCTCGTCGCGTTCGAGAAGTCGGATGACGAGTTCGTCCGCTCGACCACCTTCGTCTGCACGGCCGGGGAACTGGAAGCGCTGAAGGCGCGCATTGCGGCTGCCGGTTGGATGGCTAGCCCGACCGTGAGCGAGGATCTCGGCGGCGGGCACGGCCTGCTGGTCGAACTGCCCGAAGGCACGATCCTGCGCTTCCTGGTGGACGCTGCCGAAGTCGAACCCATCACCGGACGCGACCTGCCGGTGAAGCTCACGCATGTGGTCTTCAACGCCGCCGATGCCGAAGCCTGCGGCCATGCGGTGGAGGACATTCTCGGCTTCCGCGTGTCCGACCGTACCAAGGGCATGGTCTTCGTGCGCTGCAACGACAGCCACCATTCCACCGCCTTTGCCCGTGCCGGTTTTGCCTCGCTCAACCACGTCGCTTTCGAAATGGAGGACATGGATGCGGTGATGCGCGGGATCGGCCGCCTGCGCGATCACGCCATGGTTCCCGCTTGGGGCCCCGGCCGCCACGGCCCCGGCGCCAATGTCTACGCCTATTTCATCGCCCCGTTCGGCCCGGTGATCGAGTTCTCGACCGCGGTCGAAAAGGTGCCGGAGGACTACAAGGCCGGCGCACCGGAAGACTGGACCTGGCCACCGAACCGCATCGACCAGTGGGGCATCTCGGACAAGGATTTCGATGGGCTTCGCCGCGCCGAGGAGCGCTTCCGCTTCCGCCGCGACTGGGAAGCCGCGCCGCTCTGACCATTTGACCGCCGCCGCAGGACACGCGGGGCAGGGGAGAATACGCATGAACCGTTACATCAGCTTCGAACGTCCCGATGGCACCAAGAGCTTCGGCCGCCTCGAAGGGGAAAAGGTGATCGATCTCGGCGCATCCGGCGGTGACGCCTGGCTGAAGGACGTGCTGGCCGGCGATCTTGCCGCGCTGGCCGTGACCGGCGAATTCGCAGCCGATGCCGTCAAGCTGCTGCCCGTCGTTCCGAACCCGGAAAAGATCCTCTGCGTGGGCCTCAACTACGCCACTCACGTTGCCGAGACCGGCCGCGAGCAGAAGGAGCACCCGGCGATCTTCACCCGTTGGGCCGACAGCCTGATCGCTGACGGTGACGCCATGGTCCGCCCGCCCGAAAGCGAGCGCTTCGACTACGAGGGCGAACTGGCCGTCGTGATCGGCAAGGGCGGCCGCCGCATCGCGCCCGAGAATGCATGGGAGCACATCGCCGGTTTCGCGCCTTTCAACGACGGGTCTATCCGTGACTGGCAGCGCCACAACATCCAGTTCACGCCCGGCAAGACCTGGCCCGGCACCGGCGGCTTCGGTCCGTCGATGGTTGTCGCTGCCGATGTGGAAGACCTGGCCTCGCAGCGCGTGCAGACCCGAGTCAACGGCGAGCTGGTGCAGGATCAGCCGGTGTCGGACATGATCTGGGATATCCCCACGGTCATCGCCTACTGCTCGACTTTCACCGACCTCAAGCCCGGCGACGTGATCGCCAGCGGCACGCCCGGCGGCGTCGGCGACAAGCGCAAGCCTCCGCTTTACCTGAAGGCCGGCGACACGGTGGAAGTGTCCATCGGCGTGATCGGCACACTGACCAACCCCGTCATCGACGAGACCTGACGGGTCGCAAAAACAGCCGGGAAACACCGGCAAAAACAATCCGTTTGGGGAGAGACCAACATGAACACCTTCATCAGCAAGTTCACTCTGCTTTCCGGTATCGCGCTCGGCGCGATCAGTGCGCCGGCCATGGCTCAGCAAGCGACGCAGGACACCGCGCCGCAGGCCGCCGAGACACCGGCGATTTCGGGCACGGACATCATCGTCACCGCATCGCGCCGGGCCGAGCGCCTGCAGGACGTGCCGATCGCCGTCTCGGCCATTAGCGGCGAGCAGCTTACCGAAGGCGGCTTCCAGAAGCTGACCGACATCCAGTACCAGTTCTCGGGCGTGCAGTTCGGTTCCTCGCCCAACGATTCCGGCTTCCGTCTGCGCGGCGTGGGTTCGGCGGGCGGCTTCTCCAGTTCGTCGGAACAGAACGTCGGCACCGTGGTCGACAACGTCGTCATTCCCTTCGGCAACCCGATCAACAGCCTTGGCGATCTGGAGCGCGTCGAAGTGCTGAAGGGGCCGCAGGGCACGCAGTTCGGCAAGAACGCCTCGTCCGGCGTCATCAACATCACCACGAAGAAGCCGGACCCTTCGCACTTCTTCGGCAAGGCCTTCCTGAGCTACGCCGAACTGAACGAAGTGAACGCCAATGCCAGCGTCAACGTGCCGGTTTCGCAGAACTCGGCGCTGGCCGTGTTCGGCTTCTATCGCCGCAACGACGGCTTCCTCAAGAACGTCTACCGTGACGAGACCTGGGGCGGCGAGGAAAGCTACGGCGGCCGCGCCAAGTTCCTGTTCGAGCCCAGCGACGACCTGTCGATCTACCTGATCGGCGACTATTCGAAGATCAGCCGCAAGGGTCCGGGCCAGCTCTGGACGCTCAATCGCCTGCCGAGCTTCGCCAACCCGCTCATGGCGGCGCGTTTCGGCAACCTCTCGGCGCTTGGCGTGACGGCGGGCTTCGACAACAACAAGTCGGTCGAGGACTACGGCGGCTATTCGTCGGAGCAGAACTACGGCGCCTCGATGGAGATCAACTACGCGCTGGGCGAGTATAACCTGACCTCGATCACGGCCTACCGCCGGCTTGACGAAGGCCCGCAGGTCTTCGCGATCGACGGTTCGAGCGTCCCGGTCTTCACCGCCCAGCAGACCGGCACCGACCAGAGCTTTCTTTCGCAGGAACTGCGCATCAGCTCGCCCAGCGGCAGCCAGCTCGAATTCACCTCCGGCGTCTATGCCTCGCGGCGCAAGGTGGGTGACGACAACGACTTCAACCGCGCCCAGCTTCGCCCGGCCAACCCGTTCGACAGCTTCATCGTCAGTATCTCGGGCGGGCAGGGCAATACCCAGACGCGGTCGGATTCGCTGGCGGCCTTCTTCGACGGGAAGTTCCACGTCTCCGACCAGTTCAGCCTGATCGGCGGCCTGCGCTATCAGTACGACTGGGTGAAGGCCTCGTACTTCTCGATCCTCGATCCCAACTTCACGCCGGGTACGCCAGCGGCAGACGGTTCCGGCTTCGTCCTGCCCTATACGCCCACCGCGCTGCAGACCGGCAGCACCAAGAAGGGTTCGTGGTCGGGCCGTGGCGGCGCCGAGTTCAAGATCACGCCTGACGTCATGCTGTTCGGCACCATCGCGCGTGGTTATCTCGGCCCGACGGTGACCTTCACCGGCCTCACCGGCACGCGCACCAACGTGAAGCCGCAGACCGTTCGCGACATCACCGTGGGCATCAAGTCGCAGCTCTTCGACCGTGCGGTGACCTTCAACGCCAACCTGTTCTACGACAAGTACAAGAACCTCCAGACCTCGGTGTTCAACGGCGTGGAATTCGTGACCGAGAATGCCGGCGGCTTCACCGCCAAGGGCTTCGAGATCGATGCTTCCTGGCGGGTGAGCCCGGTGCTTTCGTTCAACGGCGGTTTCACGTATTCGGACACCAAGTTCACCGACTACGTGACCGCCTGCCCCGAGGACGTGAAGGCGGGATATGCCTGCTATCTGGCGGCGGACGGCGTCACCAGCCTGGTGCAGGCCAAGGGCGAACCGCTTTCGGGCGCGCCCAAGTACAGCGCTACTCTTGGCGCTGACGTGAAGCTGCCGATCAACGACAACCTCCAGTTCGATACTTCGGCCAACATCTACTACCGCAGCCGCGTGCAGTACGCGGTGGCCAATGCCTATGCCTATCAGGACGGTTACGGAACGATCGGCCTTTCCGCCGGGATCGGTCATCCGGACGGCAACTGGCGGATCGGCGCCTTCGTGCGCAACCTGCTCGACCAGCGCTTCCACGCATCGGTCATCCACCTGCCCTTCGCGGACTCGGGCGCCTATGTGAACTGGCTGACCCGCGAAGGCCGCCGCACCATCGGCGTCCAGGTCGAAACGAAGTTCTGATCGTGTCCGGCCGGAACCTTGCGAACAAGGTTCCGGCCATATTCCCGATTGGCCCGCAAGAGGCCGCCGAAACAAGGGTGAAGATGCAGGTGAAACGCGCAATGATGGCACTGGCGCTCTCGGCAGTGGCGATCTCTTCCTTTCCCGCGCTTGCGGCCACAAGCTGCCCGGCGCTGCGCTGGACGACGCTGGGGACGGCGGGCGGCCCGGTCCCGACTGCCGAGCGTTCTGAGCCGGCCAATCTCCTCACCATCGGCGAGCGGCGGATACTCGTCGATACCGGTGACGGCACCGTGGACCAGCTTGCCCGCATCGGGCTGGACCTCGGCGCCGTCGACACGGTGTTCATCAGCCACAACCATCTCGATCACACCGGCGGCCTCGCCGCAGTGATCGGCCTGCGCTGGATGAACCAGTTTGCCGGTGTCCTGACCGTCTACGGCCCGGTCGGCACGCGGGCCGTCGTTGAAGGCATCGTCGCCTCCATGGCGACGCCGGGGAGCATCGGCTTCGGTCTCGGTACGCCGCCGCCGCGTCCGGCGGACTCGGTGCGGGTGATCGAACTCGCGGACAGGCAATCGCTCGATCTCGGCGCGGGCGCAGGCGTGAAGGTCGCCGCCAACAGCCATTTCGACCATGACGGCAAGCCCGATCCCGACAACGCCTCGCTGAGCTACCGTTTCGTGCTGGGCACGCGCAGCATTACCTACACCGGGGACACCGGCCCGAGCGCCGCGGTCACCGCGCTGGCGAGGGGCAGCGACATGTTCGTTTCCGAAGTCATCGCGCTCGATGCACTGCTGGGTGAAATCCGCGCGCGCCGCAAGGACGCCTCGCCCGAGATGCTGGCCGGGATGGAGCGCCATCTTTCGACGCATCACCTGCGGCCCGAGGCCGTGGGCGAGATCGCCGCGCAGGCCGGGGTCGGCCGGGTCGTGCTCACGCACTTCGCGGTCCCGCCCGGCCCGCTGCCGCAGTTCGAGCCGGCCATTCGCGCGGGGATCGCCGCGCGCTATCACGGGGCGGTCGATCTCGCCCGCGATCTGCAAAGCTTCGACCTGGGGTGCCGGCCATGAATATCGCAGCCCGGCTGCGGCGGGAGCAGCGCACCAGCGGGGTCATCAACCTCGTGCTGAGCGCGGCGTTCTTCCTCGGCGTGTTCGGGCTGGAAAACCGCCCCCTTCGTTTCGCCGCACCTGACAACCTGGCGCTCGACTTCCTGCCGCAGGCCGCCGCGATCGCGTTGATGTCTTCGCTGGTGCCGCTGCTGGTGGTTTCCGGCAGTCTGCGCAGGTCCGGAGGGCGGACCGGCGGAGGGGCCTTCATCGCGCGGACCGTGCTGAGCGTGGTGCTGGCGGGCCTTGCGAGTGCCGCGCTGCTGGCCGCGCTCTGCCTGTTCGGACCGTGGCGCGAGATCGGCTGGCTTGTCGCACTGGGCATGAAGCTGGTCTATGGCACCGCGCTGGGCGTGGCCGGCACGACATTCGCGCTCACCCGGCTGTTCGCACAAGGGAGTGAACCGGCATGAGCTCTGGTGAAACCGGGCGCGCCATCGCGGCGATGGGCACGAAGCTCGGCCCCGATATCGTGGCCGCCTGCCGCGACCTGTTCGATGCCGAGCAGCAGGCGCTGGCCGCCCGGATTGCGTCGCTGTCGGTGGACTGCGCCTACGGCCCGGACCCGCGCAACCGGCTCGATCTCTACCGCGAGGGGGAGGCCGGGGGGGGGCGCCCCGTCGTCCTTTTCGTTCATGGCGGCGGGTTCCTTGTCGGCGACAAGGGCGGCGAAAGCGGCTGGGCGAATGCCCATGTCGGGCGCTGGGCAGCGGCGAACGGCATGGTGGGCGCAGTGATGAACTACCGGCTTGCCCCGGCGCACATGTGGCCCTCGGGCGCGGAAGACGTGGGTCTCGCGGTCGACTGGCTGCGGGCGAACGTCGCCGCGCATGGCGGCGATCCGGAGCGGATCTTCCTGCTCGGCACTTCGGCAGGCGCGGTCCATGTCTCCGCCTTCCTCAAGGCGCGTGAAGACCACGCGGCACTTGTGCGCGGCGCGGCGCTGCTCTCGGGCCTCTATGGCTTCACCCCGCTCGACGAGCGCGACATGCGCTATTACGGCCCGCAGGACTGCTACGACCTGCGCATGCCGATGGGCGCGGTGATGGCCACGGGCCTGCCGCTCATGGTCGCCTGCGCCGAGTTCGATCCGCCGCGTTTCCAGGCCGAATGGGCCAGCCTCCTGCAAGCCCGCCTCGGTCGCCACGGTCACTTGCCGCGCGCGCATTATGCCTCCGGGCACAACCACTACTCGATGGCCATGCATCTCGGCACGTCGGACCACCGGCTGTCGGACGAACTGCTTTCCTTTTTCGCCGATCTTTCCTGAGGGGCTTTCTCGATGACCAAGATACTCAATCTCGACCGCCGAAGCCTGCTTGCCGTGGGCGCGCTGGCAGCGGCTGCGCCGGTCATGGCGCATGCGGCCTCGAAGCGTCCGGCCCCGGCTTTCCCGAAAGGCTTCCTGTGGGGCGCCGCCACCGCGCCGCACCAGATCGAGGGCAACAACGTTTCCTCCGATCTCTGGTTCGTGGAGAACCAGAAGCCCACCGTCTTCGCCGAGCCCTCGGGCGACGCGGTGAACAGCTTGGAACTCTGGGCGACCGATCTCGATATCGTGAAGTCGCTGGGCCTCACGTCCTATCGCTTCGGCGTGGAATGGGCGCGGATCGAGCCGGAGAAGGGTCTGTTCTCTCAGGCCATGCTCGATCACTACAAGCGCATCGTCGAGGGCTGCCACGCGCGCGGGCTTGCGCCGCTGGTGACGTTCAACCACTTCACCGCGCCGCTCTGGTTCAGCGCGCAAGGGGGGTGGACCAACCCGGAATCGGCACAGCTCTTCGCCCGCTATTGCGATAAGGTGGCCCGCGCGATCGGTGCGGATATCGCCATGGCCATGACGCTGAACGAGCCGAATATCCTGCTCATTCTCAAGAACATCCTGCCGCCGCCGGTATGGGACATGCAGCGCCAGACCCTTGCCGCCGCCACCAAGCGCCTTGGCGTCGAGCGCTTCCTCTGCGCCAATGTCGCCGGTCGCGAGGACGTGGACGCCATCGTCGCGGGCCAGATGGCCGGGCACAAGGCCGCACGCGCCGCGATCAAGGCGGTACGCGGCGACTTGCCGGTGGGCTTCACGCTCTCGGTGATGGATGACCAGGCTGCCGGCAAGAACTCCCTGCGCGACAAGGTCCGCGCCGAACTTTACGGCGGCTGGCTGGAGATCGCCAAGGGTGACGATTTCATCGGCGTGCAGAACTACGAGCGCGCGGTCTGGAACGACAAGGGCCGTCTGCCCGCGCCCGACGGCGCCGACCGCAACTGGTCCGGCACCGAAGTCTGGGCGCCGTCGCTGGCGGGCGCGGTGCGCTATGTCCACGCTGCCACGAAGGTTCCGGTGCTGGTCTCCGAACACGGCGTGGGCACCGAGGACGACACGCTGCGCGCGCGCTTCATTCCCGCCGCGCTGGAAGGGCTGAAGCAGGCCATGGATGATGGGGTGCCGGTGCTCGGCTACATGCACTGGTCGCTGCTGGACAATTACGAGTGGATTTTCGGCTACAAGCCGCGCTTCGGCCTGTGCAGCGTGGACCGCACGACTTTCGTGCGGACGCCCAAGCCGAGCGCCTCGGTGCTGGGTGGGATTGCGAAGCGCAATTCGCTTTAAAGGGGGAAGAGGAAAGGCAGGGGGGCAGCACCCCCCTGCACCCCCAATACTGTCGAGGTCAGCCGGGCCAACCGCGTTCCGCGCTCCGGAAGACTTACTGGCTGCGCCGCAAGGAGCGGACCTTCCTTCCTTAAACCACGATCACCTTCACCCCGAGATCCCGCAGCCGTTCCGCCATATCCTGCGGCACGCCCGCATCGGTGATAACCACGTCCACCTCGTCCAGCCCGCAGACGATCGCGCCCGAGGAGGAGCGGAACTTCGAGCTGTCGACCATGAGGATCACTTCCTCGGCCCGGTCCATGAACCGGCGCTCGGCGGCGACGAGGATCACGTCCTGTTGCATCACCCCCTGAGGTCCGACCGCCGCCGCGCCCATGAACAGCTTGGGCGCGTGGAAGCGCGGCATCGAATCCTCGCCCGCAGGGGCAAGGACGATGTTCTGTTCGCGAAACACAGTGCCTGACGGCAGCAGCACCCGCGTTCCGGTCTGCGGAAGCAGGGTGTGGACGATGTGCAGCGAGTTGGTCAGCACCTGCATGTCCAGCCCGTCGAGATAGGGGCACATCTGGAGCGTGGTGGTGCCGCCGTCGATCATGATCCCCTCGCCGGGGCGGCAGAGCTGGGCGGCGGCGCGGCCGATGGCCTGCTTGGCGGGCAGGTTCTGGGTGATGGACTGCTCGAAGGGCGTGCCTGCCAGACCCTGGGGCCTGTCAGGCTTCTCGTCCTCGGGCAGCTTGGCGCCGCCGTGGACGCGCAGGATGCGGCCGGATTCCTCCAGCCGCGTCAGGTCGCGCCGGATCGTGGCCGGCGAGGCGTCGAGCTGGGCTTCGAGAGCACGGTAGCTCACGAAGCCCGTATCGGCGACGGCCTCGAGTATCAGGCGTTCGCGTTCCTCGGCGTGCATGCGACTTGTGCTTCCTTTTGAGTCCGGCCGGGATCGGCCTGTTCGGCTTCGAGCTGTTCTAGCGACTTGCCTTCGTTGCGCGGCGCCCAGAGTGCGCCGATGATCCCGCTGATGACAAGGAACCCGGTAAGAATCCAGGCAAGGTTCGTAAAGCCCGTGGCGTTGAGCATGGGCACGAAGAAGCTGAACACGCCCAGCGAGATGCGCACGATGGCAAAGCACACGCCCTGCGCGGTGGAGCGCAGCATGGTGGGGAACATCTCCGAGCTCCAGAGCTGGAAGAAGCTCTGCGCGCCGAAGCCGCCGCCGAATTGCAGCAGGAAGACATAGAGCAGCGCGACCGGGATCGTCAGCGGGAATACCGCCAGCAGCATCATGCCCGCGACCTGAATAACCGCGGAGACGATGAACAGCGTGCGCTGGTTCACCTTGTCCGACAGGCGCATGAAGATGAACGTCACCGAGATCATGGCAACGAAGAACGAGACCGCCTGAATGGCGACGCTCTGGGCCTGGGTGGCCGCGCCCATCGTGCGCAGGATATAGGGGAAGAAGAAGCCGTTGGTACCGGCCCAGAGGTTCCAGAACCCGTACATGCCCACGAGCCCGAGGATCGAGGCGAGGTACTTGCCCTTGAAAAGGCTGGAGACCGGCGGGCGCTTTACCTCGGATTTCTGGGCTTCCACCCAGCGCTCCGATTCCTTCATCTTCGAGCGCAGCAGGGTAAGGCCGAGTGCGATCACCACGAGGTGCGCGAAGACGATCCGCGCGCCGAGCACGCCGAGCGAAGTAAGCGCGAGGCTCATCAGCAGCACCACGACCGGGCCGAGATACCACAGCGCCTGCGCCACCCCGGAATGCTTGCCGCGCTTGTTGTCCGGCGCCTGTTCGGCGATCAGCGACCAGCTTGCGGGAATGTCCGCGCCCACGGCGAGCCCGACGATCAGGAAGCCGACCACGATCATCCACGGCGCTACCGCGAAGACCAGCATCGACATGCCCAGCGCGTAGATCAGCATGTCCCACTGGTAGATCTTCTTGCGGCCCAGCTTGTCACAGAGCCAGCCGCCGATCAGCGCACCCACGCCCGCGCCGATGGCGTTGGGGCCGAAGGCGGCGATCAGGCCGACGAAGTCGTTGGAGAGGTGGTAGCTTTCCTGCCAGAGCGCGAGCGCGGCCGAGCCGGCGACGATCGAGCCGGCGTCGATATAATTGGCGAGGCCGGCGAGTATGGTATTGCGCCAGTTGTCCTCTTGTCCCGTGGTTTCAGTCATTTTCAGGTCCCTCCCGCCAGGATCGTTCTGTCGATCTCTGCGATTTTCGTCGTGCCGGTGAGCGCCATGGCGACGCGCATCTCGGCCTCGATCAATTTCAGCATCTTGGTCACGCCCGCCTCGCCCCCGGCGCCGAGCGCCCAGGCCCATGCGCGGCCGAGCAGCACGCCCCTGGCGCCCAGCGCCAGCATCCGCACGACGTCGAGGCCGGAGCGGATGCCGCCGTCGGCCAGCACGGTCATGCGGTCTCCCACGGCGTCGGCGATGGGGGGCAGGGCGCGCGCGCTGGAAAGCACGCCGTCAAGCTGGCGGCCGCCGTGGTTGGAAACGACGAGCCCGTCCGCGCCGAGTTCGGCGGCTTCCTTCGCATCCTCGGGATCGAGAATGCCCTTGATGACCAGCGGGCCCTTCCATTCCGAGCGGATGAAATCGAGATCGCGCCAGTTGATCGAAGGGTCGAAGTTGTTCCGCATCCAGGCGAAGAAATCCTCGATGCCGGTGCGGCCCTGAAGCACGGGGGCGACATTGCCCAAAGTGTGGGGCCGTCCGTTGAGGCCCACGTCCCAGGCCCATGACGGGCGCATCATCGCTTGCGCCGCGCGCCATGCCGCGCCCTTCAGCCCGCCGGTTCCGGCAAGTCCGGTGTGATAGTCGCGGTAGCGGCTGCCGGGGACGGGCATGTCCACCGTGAAGACAAGCGTGGAACAGCCTGCCTCGACCGCCTTGGCCAGCAGGTCCTTCATGAAGGCGCGGTCGCGGATCATGTAGAGCTGGAACCAGAACGGCTTGCTCGCCGCCTTGGCCACTTCGCCGATGGTGCAGGCACCCACGGTGGAGAGCGTGAAGGGAATGCCCGCCTTGTCCGCCGCGCGCACCGCCTGGCATTCGCCGCGCCGGGCATTGAGTCCGGCCAGCCCGATCGGGGCGAGGGCGACGGGCAGGGCGAGCTTCTGGCCGAACAATTCGGTCGAGAGGTCGAGCTGCGAAACGTCGCGCAGCACCCGCTGGCGCAGCGCAAGGTCAGCAAGGTCGGAGACATTGCGCCGGAGCGTTGCCTCGGCATAGGAGCCGCCGTCGATATATTCGAACAGGAAGCGTGGCAGGCGGCGGCGGGCGGCCTCGCGGAAGTCGGGGATGGAGGCGGTGATCATCAGGCAAGCTCCCGCATGTGCGCGCGCCACTTTTCGCGGTAGGCCATGAGATCGCCTTCGAGCGGCTCGACACGGCGCAACCCGCCTTGCGCTTGCAGCAGCGGATTGATCAGTCGCAGCGCGCCGAACGAGACGTCGTTATGCGCGTTCGCGACATAGACTTCGGTTTCCGGCCGCAGCGCGGCGAGGGCGCGCACGAAGACTTCGGCATCGGCGAAGCGACCCTCGATCAGCAGGCGCTCCTTCGAGCGGATCAGGTCGAGCGAGGTGTCGGCCACCATCGCCGCATAGAGGCAGATCGCGGCACGCCGCGCGTACCAGGTGCCGGCCCATTCCTCGGGCTTGTCCACCCAGTCTGCCTTGCCGTGAGGGAACGGTCCGAAACCCGGCGCGAGCGTGGGCATCATCATCGTCCCGCGTTCGAGCAGGCCCGGCACGGCGTCCATCAGCCTGGGCTGGTCGGGTCGGATGTCGACGCGGCGGGTGTCGATCTGGATTACCGATTCGATCTCCCGCCCGCCCATGAAGCGCGCGGAAGGCACCGGCCAGCCATAGGCATCGACATTGACGAGGGTGTCGCGCGCCTCGGGAAGGGCGGCGATGGAGAAGGTCTCGGCAGCAAGGCGCATGGCGATGAACCAGGTGCCGGTGGAGAGAATCGTCGCCTCCTGCCGCGCGATCTCGGCAAAGCCGCGCGCGGCGAGCAGCGCGGCGTTCGAATCGTGGAGGCCTGCCAGCACCTGGGCCGTGGCCGGAAGGCCGGTCTCGGCGGCGATCTCGGGTCGGAGCGTGCCCACCACGTCGCTCGCCTTGACCACGGGGGCAAAGCGTTCCGCCCAGCCGAATCGTTCGGCGATGGGCGAGAATCGCGCATCGGCGGGGCACCAGAGATCGGTGTGGCAGCCGAGGCTGGTCACTTCGCTCGCGGCCTTGCCGGAGAGGAACCAGGCCCAGTACTGCGCCCAGGGAACGAGCGTGGCGCGGGCCATCTCCTCGGGGTGGCGGCGGGCCATCCAGTAGACTTGCGTGCCGAGGTTGAGGCCGTCGGGCAGGGCGGGGCTGCCGGTGAGGGTGAAGGCGTCACGCTCGCGCCGATAGTCGGCCATCACGTCTTCGGGGACGGCCTGTTCGTAGTCGAGCGGGGGGAACAGCAGGCCCCAATTGCCATCGGCGCCGTCGAGAGCGGCGAACCCCGCGCCGTGGGCCACGGGGATGATCGCTTCCACCGGATGGCCGGACCAGCCGCGCAGCGTGGCGCGCAGCCATTGGCCGATTCCCTCGACGTCGAGAACACGCAGCCCGTCATGCTCGCAGGGGACGTTGGGGCGTACCTGACGGTCGATCATGCGCCCGCCGCGCGTCCACAGCGTCACCTTGCTGAGGGTCTTGCCGATATCGACGACGATGAATGTACCGGTACCCGTCATGGCTCTCCAACCATCCTCCAACCCAAACACGCTCTGACCAATTATGATTGACTTTGATGATCGAACGTGATCGTTTTGTAGCGAAACAGATTGCTCATGCAAGCACGAATTGGTAGAGGATGACTATGGATACCATGACCGCTTCCCGCCCGGCTGCGATACCGTTTGCCGTTCCTTCCAGCCGCTGGGACGATTCGCTGGCCGCGACGCTGTCTCCCGAGCAATTGCTGCTTTATCGTTCGAACCTGCTGGGTTCCGATCTGACCGTCACCAACTTCGGCGGGGGCAATACCTCGGCCAAGCTGGCGGAAGTGGACCCGCTCACCGGCGAAACGGTGGAAGTGCTGTGGGTGAAGGGTTCGGGCGGCGACATCGGCTCGATGAAGCTCGACGGTTTCGCCACGCTCTATCAGGACAAGCTGCTCGGCCTTGAGGCGCACTATGCCGGGCCGGAAGACGACGACAAGATGGTCGGCTATCTGCCGCACTGCACCTTCAACCTGAACGCGCGCGCCGCCTCGATCGACACGCCGCTGCACTCGCTGCTGCCTTTCGCCCATGTCGACCATGTTCACCCGGACGCGATCATCGCGCTGGCCGCCAGTTCGGGCGGCGAAGCGGCAACGCAGGAAATCTGGGGCGGCAAGATCGGCTGGCTCGGCTGGAAGCGCCCCGGCTACACGCTCGGCGTCCAGCTTCGCGACTATGTGGCGGCCAATCCAGGCGTCGAGGGCGTCATGCTTGCCGGTCACGGCATCATCTGCTGGGCCGATAGCGCCAAGTCCTGCTACGAACACACTGTCGAGCTGATTGCGGATGCGGCGAACTATCTCAACGCCAAGCTGGGCGAGAAGCCTGCCTTCGGCGGCGCGGCCCATGGCACTGCCGGGAACCGCGCGGAGATCGCCGCCGATCTCATGCCGCGCCTGCGCGGTCTGATGACCGGCGCGCGCCGCAAGCTGGGCCACTTCTCGGACGACGCCGAAGCGCTGGAATTCGTGAACTCGGCGGAGTTCGAGCGTCTGGCCGGTCTCGGCACCTCGTGCCCCGATCACTTCCTGCGCACCAAGATCGCTCCCCTGACCCTCGACCCTACGCGTCTTCAGGACCAGGACTATCTGGCTCAGAAGATTGCCGATTATCGCGATATGTATGCAGCCTATTACGAGCGCTGCAAGCGTCCCAACTCGCCCGCGATGCGCGATGCCAACCCGGTGGTCGTGCTGGTGCCGGGCGTGGGCCGCATCACTTTCGCCACCGACAAGACCACGGCGCGCCTTGCCGGGGAATTCTACGGCAACGCCATCAACGTGATGCGCGGCGCGGAGGCCATCGGCGACTATATCGCGCTCGACGAGCAGGAAGCGTTCGACATCGAATACTGGCTGCTTGAGGAAGCCAAGCTCCAGCGCATGCCCGCACCCAAGCCCTTGGTCGGCCGTGTGGCGCTCGTCACCGGCGGCGCCGGCGGCATCGGTGCCGCCACCGCCGCACGCCTGATGGCGGACGGGGCCTGCGTGCTGCTGGCTGACCGCGATGCGGGTGCCGTGGAGGAAGTCCGCGCCGGTTTCGCCAAACAGTTCGGCAAGGACGTGGTCCGCGCCGCCGTTTGCGATGTGACCGACGAGGCGCAAGTCTCCGAAGCCTTCGCCGTGGCCGCGCGCGAATTCGGCGGGCTCGACATTCTGGTTGCCAATGCCGGTATCGCCTCGTCAGCACCGATCGAGGAGACCACGATCGAACTGTGGAACCGCAATTACGACGTGCTGGCGCAGGGCTACTTCCTCACCAGCCGCGCCGCATGGCCGCTGCTGAAGGGCATGAAGGAGCAGGGCGGCACTTCGGTGGTGTTCATCGGGTCGAAGAACGGCGTCGCGGCGGCCACCAATGCCTCGGCCTATGCTTCCGCCAAAGCAGCGGCGAACCACCTT
Source organism: Novosphingobium sp. TK71 (assembly GCF_055361505.1). NCBI lineage: Bacteria > Pseudomonadati > Pseudomonadota > Alphaproteobacteria > Sphingomonadales > Sphingomonadaceae > Novosphingobium > Novosphingobium sp. TK71. The sequence goes on along the minus strand of NZ_CM143962.1, from coordinate 1,950,821 downwards.
GCGCGCTGTCTGGCGCTGGAGGGCGCGCCGCACGGTATCCGCGTCAACGTGGTCAATCCCGATGCGGTCATCAAGGGCAGCAAGATCTGGGACGGCGACTGGCGCAAGGAGCGCGCGGGCGCGCACGGGATCGACACCGGCAAGGAACTGGAAGAACACTACCGCAACCGCTCCATGCTGAAGCGCGATGTGCTGCCTTCCGACATTGCCGAGGCGGTTTATTTCCTGGCCGGTGACCAGTCGGCGAAATCGACCGGCAACATGATCAATGTCGATGCGGGTAACGCACAGGCGTTCACGCGCTAAGAGATGTTTTTCGGGGGAATGCACGAACCGGCGCATTCCCCTTTCCGGCATCGCGGTGCCGGATGCGGAAGAGGATAAGAAAATGAGCAGACTGCCGATTTCCGATGAACTGATCGCCGAAGCCAATGCCCGCGCGGCAGATGCGCTGGAGGACGAATATGCCTCGCTCGGCCGCAAGCTGGAGCGTTCTGGCATCGCCATCGATGCGATCAAGGACAAGGTTTCCGCCTTCTCGGTCGCCGTTCCCTCGTGGGGCGCTGGCCGGGGCGGCACCCGCTTCGCAAAGTTCCCGATTGCGGGCGAACCCACCAACATCCATGAAAAGCTGGAAGACTGCGCCGTCATCAACCAGCTTTCGCGCCTGACCCCGCGCGTCTCGCCGCATTTCCCGTGGGACAAGGTGAGCGATTACAAGGCGCTGCGCGAGGAAGCGGCCAGCCTTGGCCTTGGCTTCGATGCGGTGAACTCCAACACCTTCCAGGACCAGAAGGACCAGGCGCACAGCTATTCCACCGGTTCGCTCTCCTCGACCATCGAGGCGACGCGCCAGCAGGCGGTGGAGCACAACATCGAATGCATCGAGATCGGCCAGCAGCTCGGCTCCACCGATCTCACCGTCTGGGTGGGGGACGGCACCAACTTCCCCGGCCAGCAGGACCTCGGCCGCAGCCTCGACCGCTATCTGGATGCCGCCGCACAGGTCTATGCCGCGCTGCCCGATGACTGGCGGATGCTGCTCGAACACAAGATGTTCGAACCGGCGTTCTACTCCACCGTCATCAGCGACTGGGGCTCCTCGATCCTCGCCGCTCAGGAACTGGGCCCCAAGGCCAAGTGTCTGGTCGACCTTGGGCACCACGCGCCCAACGTGAACATCGAGCAGATCGTGGCCCGCCTCCACCGCTTCGGCAAGCTGGGCGGCTTCCACTTCAACGACAGCAAGTACGGCGATGACGATCTCGATTCGGGCTCGATCAACCCGCACCAGCTGTTCCTGGTGTTCAACGAACTGGTCGAGGCCGAACTGGCTCCGCGTGACGGCTTCAAGCCCAGCTACATGATCGACCAGTCGCACAACGTGACCGATCCGATCGAATCCATGCTGTCCTCCGCCGAAGCCATCGGTTCCTGCTATGCCAAGGCGCTGTTGGTGGACCGCGAGGCGCTGCATCTCTCTCAGGAAGCCAACGACACGATGATGGCCTTCCAGGCGCTGCGCCGTGCCTACAATGTCGATGTCAGCCCGATTCTGGCCAAGGCGCGCGTCGAGGCGGGCGGCGCGGCGGACGTGCTGGGCGTCTACCGCGAAAGCCGCTGGCGCGACCGCAAAGCGCAGGAACGCAAGGCCGTGGGCCTCGGCGCCGGGATCGTCTGATCTCTTTCGCATCCTGAAATACTGCCGGACCAAAGGGTAACAAGCCCTGCCGGAAAACCCTTCTCGCCGGGACTCCCCGTCCCGGCGGCAAGGTGAAGACAAGACTGCTGCAATAATAAAAAATCTACACAACCATTTGGATTTGGGAGGGAAATTATGCCGATCCAATCGTTTCGTACCGTGCTGCGCGCTGCAACCGCACTGACCTCGGCGCTGGCTGCGATGCCTGCCGCCGCGCAGGAACAGGTGCCCGTCGCCGAAGCCGCTGCTTCTACCGCTCCACTTGAGGACCAGTTCCGCGATCCGCCCAATTCCGCCCGCCCGCGCGTGTGGTGGCACTGGATGAACGGCAATATCTCGAAGGACGGCATCGCCAAGGACATGGCGTGGATGAAGCGCGTCGGCATCGGGGGATTGCAGAACTTCGACGCCAATCTTCAGACCCCGCAAGTGGTCGACAAGCGCCTCGTCTACATGACGCCGGAGTGGAAGGACGCCTTCCGTTTCGCCGCGCACGAGGCGGACCGGCAGGGGCTCGAACTCGCCATCGCCGCCTCGCCCGGATGGTCGGAAACCGGCGGCCCCTGGGTTCAGCCGCAGGACGGCCTGAAGAAACTGGTCTGGTCGGAGACCCCGGTAGCCGCCGGGCAGCGCTTCTCGGGCAAGCTTTCCGCGCCGCCTTCGGCGACCGGGCCCTATCAGGCGCTGGGTGCCGCGGTGTCCATCGAGGAGATGATCTCCGGTCATCCCGCCCCTCCGGGGCCGTCGTACTACGGCGATGTCGGCGTCTTCGCTTACCCCGAATCCGTCGAACCCGCAGTCGCCTTGCCGCGCGCGGCGGATGGGCTGGGCAATGTGCTCTCCGCTGCCGCGCTGTTCGATGGCGATCTTGCCAAGGGCGTAACCCTGGCCCGCAAGGAAGGCGAGGCGCCCAGCCTGCGGCTCGACTATGCGAAGCCGGCCCGGATCTCCACCGCGACGGTCTTCGTGCCCGATGTGGTGGTTCCCTTCGCCGGAGCCGCTTTCACGGGCGCGCTGGAATCGAGCGCGGACGGTAACACGTGGACGCCGATCGCCACGTTGACGCTGGGTGCCGTACCCACGACCGTCAGCTTCCCCGCCGTTACCGCCGCGCATTTCCGTGTCGTGCTCAATCCTCGCAAGCAGGACGGCGGCCTCGGATCGCCCGCGCCGGGCATTGCCATGGACGGATTGTTCGACGGCGTCGGCGCGATGCTGGCGAAGAAGCCGCTGGTCGTCGGCACCTTCACGCTCGATGCCGCTCCGAAAGTAGACCGTTTCGAGACCAAGGCCGGCTTCGTGATGAGCCGCGACTATTACGCGCTGGAGGAGCCGAAGGACGGTGCCGCCGGTATCGCCCCCGCCAGCGTTGTCGACCTCACCGGCAAGCTCAAGGCGGACGGCACGCTCGACTGGCAGGCCCCGGCGTTGCCCAAGGGCCAGCGCTGGCGGGTGCTGCGCATGGGCTATTCGCTGCTCGGCACCACCAACCACCCGGCACCGCCCGAGGCGACCGGGCTTGAGGTGGACAAGTTCGATGGCGACGCGGTGCGCCGTTATCTCGATCACTACATCGGCATGTACAAGGATGCCGCCGGGCCGGACATGATCGGCCAGCGCGGCGTGCGTGCGCTGCTCACCGATTCCATCGAGGTGGGAGAGGCGAACTGGACGCCGAAGATGCTGGAGCAGTTCCAGCGCCTGCGCGGCTATGACGCGCGGCCCTGGCTGCCGGCGCTGACCGGCGTGCTGGTGGGCACGCGCGCGCAATCGGACAAGTTCCTCTACGACTATCGCCGCACCCTGGCTGACCTGCTGGCCAGCGAGCATTACGGCACCGTCGCCAGGGTCGCTCACGAGAATGGCCTCAAGGTCTATGGCGAGGCGCTGGAAGACAAGCGTCCGATGCTGGGCGACGACATGACCATGCGCAGCCACACGGATATCCCGATGGCCGCGATGTGGACCTTCCGCGAGGAAGGCCCGCGCCAGACCCTGATCGCCGACATGAAGGGCGCGGCTTCGGTCGCGCATCTCTACGGCCAGAACCTCGTCGCGGCGGAATCGATGACCGCCTCGATGTCGCCCTGGGCCTTCGCGCCCAAGGATCTGAAGCGCTTCATCGACATGGAGTTCGTCAACGGCGTCAACCGCCCGGTGGTCCATACCTCGGTCCATGTGCCGGTGGACGACAAGAAGCCCGGCCTCTCGCTCTTCATCTTCGGCCAGTATTTCAACCGGATGGAAAGCTGGGGCGAGATGGCCAAGCCCTGGGTGGACTATATCTCGCGCTCCTCGCTGCTGCTTCAGGCGGGGCGGAACGTGGCCGACGTGGCCTACTTCTACGGCGAGGAAGCACCGCTGACCGGGCTCTATGGCGACAAGCCGGTGGCTGATGCGCCGGTTTCGCACGCTTACGATTTCCTCAGCTACGATGCGCTCACCGGCTTGCTCACCAACGAGGGCAACGAGGTCGCCGCGCCCGGCGGCGCGCGTTACCGGGCGATCTACCTCGGTGGTTCGTCGCAGCGCATGACATTGGGAGCGCTGAAGAAGCTCGCCGCGCTGGTCGAGGGCGGCGCCACGGTGATCGGCGATGCGCCGGTCTCGACGCCCAGCATGGCAGGGGGCATGATGGGCCCGCAGGACGCGGAATGGTCGGCGCTGGTGGCGAAGCTCTGGCCGGGCAGCGGTGACGCCGCAGTCGGAAAGGGCCGCGTGATCGCCGGCAAGGACGTGGAAGGCGCGCTTAGCAAGCTGTCGGTGGCACCGGATTTCACCTTCACCGGAGCAGAGGCGAATACGAAAATCCCCTTCGTCCACCGCCGCGACGGGCAGGGCGAGATCTACTACCTCTCCAATCCGCAAGGCGCGCAGTCCATCGAGGCGCGCTTCCGCGTCACCGGCAAGGCTCCCGAACTCTGGCACCCGGAAACCGGAACCAGCGAGCCGGTAAGCTACCGCATGGAGAATGGCGAGACGGTCGTGCCGCTCTCGCTGGCCGAAGGTGACGCGGTCTTCGTGGTGTTCCGCAAGGCGGCCGCGAAGCAGAGCCTTATACTGCCCGCCAGGCCGGTGCAGGCGCTGGCTTCGCTCGACGATGGCTGGACGGTGCGGTTCCAGGCCGACCGCGGCGCTCCCGCCTCGATCGAGATGCCGAAGCTTGCCCCGCTCGAACAGAATGCCGAAGCCGGGGTGAAGTACTTCTCCGGCGAGGCGACCTATTCGCGCAGCTTCAACCTGCCGAAGGGTGCGAAAGCGGGGCAGCCGCTTTGGCTGGACCTCGGGCAGGTGGGCGACCTGGCGGAAGTCACGGTGAACGGAAAGCCGGTGGGTGCGGCGTGGCATGCGCCTTACCGGATCGATATCGGCAAGGCCGTGAAGAACGGCGCCAACACCATCGAGGTGAAGGTGGCCAATCTCTGGGTCAATCGCCTCGTCGGCGATGCGCAGCCCGGCGCGAAGCCGATCACCTGGACGGCGATGCCGACCTATCGTGCCGATGCGCCGCTCAGACCTTCGGGGCTGATCGGCCCGGTCAAGCTGGAGAAGTAAGGCAGGAAAGCTCCCGGAGGGCTCTTCCTCCGGGAGCCGCTCCGGTGCCCTGCGGCGGCTGGCGGCGGGCGGGCTTCGCCAACTCATCGCCCCCGCGCCTTGCCGCCTCGGCCCCGGCCGCTAGGCTCCTGCCCGAGAACGAACGGGACAGGGCACGATGGGCGAACTCGGCTTCGGCTACCTTTACGATTTCCGCAATCCCGGCCCGTGGCGACGGGCGCCGGAAGCGCTTTATGGCGAAATTCTCGACGTCGTTGCCGAAACCGAGGCGCTGGGCTTCGACGGGGCCTGGGTGCCCGAACACCACCTCGCCGGGGACGGCTACATGACCTCGCCGCTGGTGGCGCTTGCGGCCATCGCTGCGCGTACGAAGCGGATGCGCATCGGTGCTGGCATCGCGCTTGGCCCGCTCTACGAGCCGCTGCGTTTCGCCGAGGACTGTGCGGTGCTCGACACGCTTTGCGGTGGGCGCTTGGCGATGGGGCTCGCCATCGGCTACCGGGCGCGCGAATATGCGGCCCACGGCCTCGACTTCACCCGGCGCGGTGCGCGGTTCGACGAATTCCTGAGCATCGTCCGGCGGCTCTGGGCGGGCGAGACGGTGGACTTCGAGGGCCGCCATTTCCGCCTCGAAGGCGCGCGGGTTTCGGCGCTGTCGAGCCGGGGACAAGTGCCGCTCTACATCGGTGGCTTCGCGCCCAAGGCGATGGAGCGGGTGGCGAGGTATGGCGACGGGTACTTCGGCAATCTCGATATCTGGCCGCTCTATCGCCAGAAGCTGGAGGAGCAGGGCAAGGACCCGGCGCTTGCGAAGATCTGGCTGCAGGAACTGATGCTGGTCGTCGCGCATGAAAAGGCGGCTGCGGTCGAGGAACTGGCGCCTTATTTTCATCACGTCAGCAACACTTATGCGGCGTGGATGGCGGAGGACCGGGCGATCGGGATCGAGGATGCGGCGATGAAGCCGATGGACCTCGATACCTTCAAGCGCAGCGGCGTGCTTCAGGTGCTTACCCCGGCCGAGGCGGTGGACCGCTTCCGCGCCCTTCGCGACAAGGCGCCGGTTGAGCATTTCACGATGATGATGCCGCCGGGCCTTCCGGCGGAGCGTTTCCTTGCCTATGCCCGGACCTTCGCGGATGAAGTGATCCCGGCATTTCGGTGAGGCAGGCTTGAGCACGGTGACGGAGCAGGACGGAACGGCCGCGGAAGGCGTGGGAGCGCGGGCGGCCTCGCCGCAATCGGTGACGCGCGTGGTCCGCCTGCTCGAAGCCCTCTGCGCGAGCAGCGAGCCGCTGTCGCTGGCGGACCTCAGCCGCCGTCTCGCCACGCCAAAAAGCAGCCTCGCGGCGCTGCTGCGCGGGCTGGCAGAGGAAGACTTCGTGATCGGCGCGGATGGCACCTGGCGGCTGGGCCCCGGCGCCTTCGGCCTCGGCAGTGCACTGGCCGAGGCACGCCGCCGCCTGCAAAGCTCCGATCTGATCCGAGACGGCATGCGCCGCCTCTGCGCCGCGACGGGCGAAACCGTGCTGTTCGCCGTGGGCGACGGGGAGGGCGACCAGCTCACTTATGTTGACATGGTAGAGAGCCGCAACGTCGTGCGCTATTCGGTCAGTGTCGGAGACCGGCGCCCGCTTTACGCGACGGCGGGCGGACGGGCGCTGCTGGCGACATGCTCACAGGATGCGACCGACAGTTACCTGCGCCGCCTGAGCGCGCAGGCCTTTACCCCGGCAACGCTGGTGGATCGCAAGGCCCTGGCCGCTGCCATTGCCGATGCGCGGGAGCAGGGCGTCGCCCAGACCGTCGATCAGGCGGCGGACGGCGTAACCGGCACTGCCTCGGCCATTCGCGATGCCGCGGGGCTGGTGCTCGGCGCCTTGGTCGTGGCCGCGCCCACCCCGCGCGCGCAGGGCCGGCTGGAGGATCTTGCGCGGCTGGTGCAGCAGGAGGCGGCGGATATCTCCCGCAGCCTCGGTTTTCGCTGAGCGCCGCGCCGCAGCGCTTTACGCGGCCGCGCGTCTCGGGCTTTCGGCGGCTTCGAGAGCGGACTGGATCGTCGTCAGGAACTGGCCGGTCGCCCGCTGCCACGAGAAGCGCGAGCCCAGCAGCGCCGCGTCCTCGCGCCGGACCGTGAGCGCGGCCGCGATCGCCCGTTCCAGCACCGCGTCCACCGCGCCTGCCGGAGCGCGAAGGCCTTCGTCCACCCCGCATCCGTCGCGGCCGAGGATGTCGACCGGGCCGGTTACCGGATAGGCGGCGACCGGGGTGCCGCAGGCCAGCGCCTCGATCACCACGAGGCCGAAGGTATCGGTAAGGCTGGGGAACACGAAACAGTCGGCCGCGCGGTAGGCGCTTGCCAGTTCGTCACCCGAAAGCGCGCCGAGGAACAGCACGTCCGGATAGCGCCGTCGCAGGCTTTCCAGGGCGGGGCCGTCGCCGACCACGACCTTGCTGCCGGGCACGGGTGCGTCGAGGAAGGCTTCGAGGTTCTTTTCCGGCGCCACGCGGCCGACGTTCAGCAGGACCGGGCCGGGCAGGGCGGCCATCGCCGGGTGCCGCGTGCCATGCGGGTGGAACTGGGCATGGTCGATGCCCCGGCTCCAGCGGCGGGTGTGGGAGATACCGCGTCCGGCGAGTTCGCGTGCGAGACTGTCGGTCGATACCAGCACGGCCTGGCTCGGGGCGTGGAAGCGCTGCATGATCGGCCAGAACCGCTCGGCGCTGAGCCCGGTGCGCACGGCGGCATATTCGGGGAAGCGGGTGTGGAAGGCCGAAGTGAACGGCACTCCGCGCGAAAGGCACCAGCCGCGAGCGGCCCAGCCGATCGGGCCTTCGGTGGCGATATGGACGATCTGCGGCTGCGCCTTGTCGAGCATCCGGCGCACCCCGAAGCGCGGTGCCATGGCCAGGCGGATCGAGGCATAGCCGGGCATCGGCACCGTGAAAAACCGGTCTGGAGTGAGGGTTTCCACCTCGTGCCCCAGCCGCACCAGTTCATCGAGCGTGGCCGAGAGCGAGCGGACGACACCGTTGACCTGCGGCAGCCAGGCGTCCGTCGCCAGGGTGAGCTTCACTCCGCCGCCTCGGCGCGGATCGCCTCCACGCCATCCGCCGTGTGGCCGCCGGTCTCGGCGATCCAGTCGACGATGGCGATATGACCCTGGAGGTCCTCGACCAGCGCGGTGCAGCTCTCCACCCAGTCACCGTCGTTGTAATACGTGATGCCGCCGAACTGGCGGATCTCGGCGCAGTGGATGTGGCCGCAGACCACGCCGTCGAACCCGCGCGAGATCGCCTCGTTCGCCACGGCTTCCTCGTAGCTGCAGACGTACTGGACTGCGTTCTTCACCTTCTTCTTCATGTAGGCGGAGAGCGACCAATACGGCATCTTCAGCTTGCGCCGCACCGCGTTGAACACGATGTTTGCCCGCAGCAACGCGCCGTAGGCCTTGTCGCCGAGGAACGCGAGCCATCTGGCGTAGAGCACCACGCCGTCGAAGGCGTCGCCGTGAGTGACCAGCAGGCGACGACCGTCGAGCGTTTCGTGCACCGCTTCAAGCACCAGTTCCACGCCGCCGAACGTCAGTCCTGCATAGTCGCGCAGCATCTCGTCGTGGTTCCCCGCGACGAAGACCACGCGGGTGCCCCGGTGCGCCATCTTGAGGATGCGGCGGATCACCTCGTTATGGGCATCGGGCCAGTACCACCCCTTGCGCAGGCGCCAGCCGTCCACGATGTCGCCTACGAGATAGAGCGTCCTGCATTCCACCGAGCGCAGGAAATCCACCAGCATCTCGGCATTGCAGCCGCGCGTGCCGAGATGAACGTCGGAGATCCAGATCGTCTCGTACTTGCGTTTGGGCCGGAAGCCTTTCGGGTCCGGCAGGTCGAGCCAGGCGGGAATGTTGGTGCCGGCAAAGGCGCCTGCATTGTCGCCGGTGGTGCATTCGAGAAGGGTGTCCACGTCTTTCCGCATCGGTTGCGCCCCCGTTCCAGTTGCCGGGATATTCCCACTTTCGCGTTGCGGCGCGGTGACGGTTGCGGGTCACTTCGATGACAGGCGGGTTCGGCCCGTGTTTTCATGGTGATGTCACCGATATGTCACCTGTTCGTCACACTGGCGCGGCAAGTAGCCGCCCGTAGCTAATGCGCAGGGGGCCATGCGGCGGATCGACATATTGCTGGCGAGCGAGCTTTCCGGGGGCCATGCGGCCTTTCGGCACGACGATTTCGACGTCCTCCTTCACCGCTGGACCGACTTTGCTGAGCTTCCGCTGATCGAAGGCGCGCTCTGGGTCTTCATCGACTGGGTGCTGCCCGAAATGTCGGGCCTTGAGCTGTGCCGCCGCCTGCGGGCCGACAGTCTGACCTCGCATGCACATGTCACGATCGTGCTGGAGGAAGACAACGTCGATGATCGCAAGCGTGCGCTGCGCATGGGCGCGGATGACTACATGGTAGGTCCGCTGACCCGCTCGGCCCTGCTGGACCGGGTGCTGGGCGCCAATATCAGCGAGCAGGACACCGCCAACGGCCGCGTCCTCGCGCAGGGTGAACTGTCGGTGGATGTCGCGGCGTTCCAGGCGCGCTGGCAGGGCAGGCCGATCTCGCTGATGCCCAACGAACTGCGGCTGCTGCGCTACTTCATCGAGCATCCGGGCCGGGTCTTCACCCGTACCCAGCTGATCGCCGCGCTGGGCAAGCAGGAGCCGCCAGTGGACGAACGCACGGTGGACGTCTGGATCGGCCGCCTGCGCCGCGCGCTGAAGGGTGTGGGTGCGGGCAATCCGCTGCGCACCGTGCGCTCCCTGGGCTACGTCTTCGACGCGATCTGAGCTGCCGGACGAAGCCGAGGGCTCGCCATCTGCTGCCGAGGCGGCGTCTTTACGGCTCCGCCGTCCCCCGCAAGGCGAAAGATTTACCTCGCGAGGGCGCGGAAACCGCAGGGATCGTCAGCCCAGCAGGCCCGCAGTCTGGGCAAGAAGCCAGAGGCCGATCACCAGGAACAGCAGCGCCGCGATCGTGCGCACCACGTTCAGCGGGACGCGCTTGATGATCTCGTTGCCGAGGAACACCGCGGGCACGTTGGCCAGCATCATGCCGATGGTGGTGCCGGCCATGACCGGGAGCACGCTCTGGAAACGGGCGCCCAGCGCGATCGTGGCAAGCTGGGTCTTGTCGCCCATCTCGACGAGGAAGAAGGCGATGGCGGTGGCCACGAAGGGCCCGAAGCGGCTGGGCTTGGGCTCGTCGTCTTCGTCGAACTTGTCGGGGATCAGCGTCCATGCGGCCATGGCGATGAAGCTGACCGCAACGAGGTAGCGGAACCACTGGCCGTCGAGGAAGGCGGAGGCCTGCTCGCCGACCAGCGCTGCGAGGAAGTGGTTGGCGAGCGTCGCCACGAAGATGCCGCCGACAATGGGCCAGGGGCGCTTGAAGCGAGTGGCGAGGACGATCGCAAGCAATTGCGTCTTGTCGCCGATTTCGGCGAGCGCGACCACGGCGGTGGACGTCAGCAGGGCTTCCAAGTGAATTCTCCGGGCCGGGCAACAGACAAGACAATAGCGCGGCAGAACCCGCCCGGCCGGACGGAACTGCAACGCCATTGGTCTCGCCCGGACGGATTTTCCGTCCTCCTGTGCGCCATGGTCTCTCGACCAAGTATGTTGACGACAGGTCCTGCTGGTCTTGTCCGGGCGATGGCCGGGGCAAGGGGGCGCAGGCGGCTACTCCCCAGATGACAAGCCGGCCCTTAGCGCGGGCGACCGGTGCTGGCAAAGAAAAAAGGACCGGCCGCATCGCTGCGACCGGTCCGTCAGTTGCCGTAGGGAGGGCAGGCGCCTCCCTGGTGAGATCGTCAGAACTTGGCCGTGGCCGAAAGCGAGAAGACCCGGCCGAGGGCGTAAGTGTTGAAGTCCACGCGGCCGTCCTCGAAGGTCTGGTATTCGAGGTGCTTTCGCCCGGTGAGGTTGCGGCCTTCGAGCTTGAGTTCCAGTTCCCTGCCGGCCAGTGCGATCCCCTGGCGCAGCACCACGTCCACGCGCAGGCCGGGGTATTCGATGACGTCGGGCTGGCGGATGCTGCCCACCAGGCCACGGCTGACCGAACGCTTGCTGGCATAGCTGAGCAGGATCGTCTGCTGCGAGAGGCCGGAGGTGTCCTCCATGCCGAGCTGGAAGTTGAGCAGGTGTTCCGACTGCCCGGTGAGCGGCGCGCCGTTCTGGAAGTAGTCGCTGGCAAGCTGGGTCGTGCTGGCGCCGTAGATGTCGGTGGTGTCTTCCGCGCCGACCTTCAGCTTCGACTTGGTGTAGGTGTAGTTGCCGATCAGCACGAGACGGCGGTTCTCGAAGAAGGCGCCGCCGATCGTATCGAGATCGACGTTCTTCTGCACTTCCAGCTCGCCGCCGTAGAGGTCCGCCGCAGGGGCGTTGGCGTAAGTTGTGATGAAGCTTTCGGAGCCGGCGAGGATCGATTCGATCGGGTTCTTGATGTGCTTGTAGAAACCGCCCACCGAAACGCGCTGGTCACGCGCGAAGTACCATTCGAAGCGGGCCTCGGCGTTGGTGAGCTGGCTGTCCTTCAGGAACGGGTTGCCGCGATAGGTGCGGTTGCTGTCGGGATCGTAGAAGTTCTGGTAGACCAGCTCGCGGAACTGCGGGCGGGCGATCGTCTTCGAGCCGTTCACGCGGACCTGCATGCCGGGCTCAAGCTCGTAAGTGAGCGTGAGGGCAGGCAGGAAGTATTCCTTCTTGAGGCCGGTGGTCGGCGTGGCCACCCCGCCGACCGGGCGAAGGACGGTCGTCTGCTTGGCATATTCCCAGCGCACGCCGGCGTCGATCGAGAGGCTGTCGGTGATCTGGCCATCGACCTTGCCGTAATAGGCATGGTTGAGCAGGCGGGCATCGAACTGGCCGACGTTGGCGGTCAGGTCACGCAGTTCGAGGTTGTAGTTGATGCCCGAGGCATCGTTCAGATACCACATCCCCGGCTGCAGCAGCACGTCGAGCCGCAGCAGGCCGAAAGCCTGGATCAGCGACTGGTTGCCGCTGGCATAGACGCCGAACTGGCGGTTGGTGTTGGTGCGCCGGTTCAGCTGATAGGCATAGCCGGCGGTGCCGCGCCAGCCGTCGAAGAACTGGCGCGAGACGTCGACGCCGGCCGACCACACGTCCTCGCTCAGGCGCGAAAAGCTGATCGTGGTGGGATCGACCGCCCCGGTGCCCATGGTGTTGACGAAGTTTTCGCCGAACTGGGTGCCGTCGTTGGTGCGGATATATTCGGAGTCGATCTCGAACGGCGAGAGGCGCTTGGAGTTGGCAAAGCCGGCGCGTACGTCGATCGAGGTCTTGTCGTCCGGCTTGAACTCACCGGTGAACTGGGTGTCGAGCAGCGCGCGTTCGTACCAGGCGGTCTTCTGCGAGATGTAGTCGACGTCCTGGTTGCTCTCCTGGTGGCCGGCGCGAAGGCGCGTGAACTTGCTGGTGTCGTGAATGTAGAGGTTGGTCCAGCGGATGGAGTTGTCGCCCCATTCGAGGCCGAGGCCCAGCATGCCGTTGACGATGATCCGGTTGTCGGTGCTGACCGTGCGGTAGTCTTCCCAGAGATTGTCCGGGTTGGCGCTCAGCCCCTGTGTAAGCTGCTGCACGGCATCGCGGGTCTGGGTCTTGTTCGAGTAGCCGGCCGCCGCGATCACGCCCAGCGTGGCGTCGCCGAGTTCGGCGCGCGTACCCGCCGAAAGATCGGCCGAGAAGTTCGGCTGCATCTTGTCGACCTTCTGGACCACCGAGTTGCGGCCCCGGAACAGCGTGCTGCCGATTTCAAGCGCCTGGTCGCTGCCCGAGCCCATCACGGTGTCGCTCTTCAGGTAGGCCTTGAGCGGGGCGGGAAGCGAGCGGTTGCCGTTGTCGTAGCCGGTCCAGTCGGTCTGGCTGCCGTAATAGGTGTAGCCCAGCTTGTTGGTGGTTTCGGTATCCCAGCCGATGCCGCCGCCGATGGTCAGGAAGCTTTCTTCCGGGATAGACTTGGTCGTCAGGTTGATGACGCCGCCGCCGAATTCGCCGGGGAAGTTGGTCGAATAGCTCTTCTGTACCAGCGACGAGGCGATGATGCTGGTGGGGAAGAGGTCGAGCGGGACGACACGCTTGAGCGGCTCGGGGCTGGGCAGCGGCGAACCGTTGAGCAGTGCGAGCGAGTAGCGGTCGCCGAGGCCGCGAACATAGACGTAGCCGTTGCCGACCACCGAAAGGCCGGTGACGCGGCCCAGCGCGCCGGCAATGTCGCCTTCGCCGGTGCGCGCGATCTGCTCGCTGGAAAGGACCGAGATGACCTGCGGGGCCGTGCGCTCGATGTTGCGGCTGCGCTGGCCGGTAACGATGATCGCACCGCCCGGGATCGAGACGTCGGGCGCCTCTTCTCCGGCCGCCGCGTCATCCGCCGGTTGAGTGGGAACGGCGCCGGCAATGCCGGAGGCGGGAGCGGAAGTGCTGTCCTGTGCCCACGCCGCGGTCGGCGCGAGCAACGCGGTGGAGAGCAGCAGCGTGACGAGCCGCGGCTTGATCATGGATTGTCCCCCTGGAACACGTAACGGATGCGATCGGATCGGATGCGAACGGGGGGCGGCCAGCTTGGACCGCCCCCCTTTGTTATGCTGCGGGCGGTCGGATCAGACGGTGGGCACTGCGGTGCAGGCGCTGTTCGATCCGAGGTTCGCGTTGGTGGTGTCGCAGGTCCAGCCGCGATACCAGGTGTCCGAAGCGTCCTTGACCGCGCCGATATAGGTGACGTTGGTGAAGAAGCTCGAGAGCGTGGACAGGCTGGCGTAAGCCGGGACCGCGGTTTCGCCGGCGCCGTTGACGAACGTGCTCGTCAGCGTCGAGGTGAAGGCGGCGTTGTTGTTGGTGCCGGCGTTGAATGCGGCCTGGACGGCGGCATTGTCGTAAGTGCCGGTGCCGAGGAAGGCGCCGGTGCCGCCGCAGGTCATCACCACCGAGTGGGCGGTGAGGGAGGTCGCGGCAGAGCCGCCTGCGGTGGTGCCGTTCTGGCGGAGGCACTCGTTCGTCGGGGTGTAGACCACGCCGTTGACGAGAGTGACGTCCGAGTTGCCGCGGAACAGCATCGAGGCCTGGTTGCCGCTGTTGCCCGAGCCCACGCTGGTCTGGACGGCGGTGAAGTTGGCGACGGTGATCTTGGTGCGCGGATCGTCGGCTTCGTTGCCGTTGCTGTCGAACTCGAGGAACGAGTCGCCGGCGTTCGGCTTCTGCACGATCAGGGCGAACTGGACGTTCGCCTGGACGCCGGTGTCGAGGTCGAGGCTGTCATCGTCGGCATTGATGGCGACGTAGTGCTTCAGGTTGAGCGCACCGCCGAAGAATTCGGAGCCGTCGTCCGAGCTGTTCACCGACTGGATGTATTCGAGCTGGGTGCCGCTGCCGATGCCGCCGCCGGTAAGCGACTGGAGTTCGTTGCCCGGAGCGAGCGAATAGCCCGAGAAGCGGATCTGCACGTACTTCATGCTGCCGGCGTTGTAGGTGTTGTCCTGGCCGCCGAAGTTCGCGGGATCTGCCGCGCCTTCGGTCACGCGCTCGCAGTTGTTGCCTGCGGTGGTGCCCATGCCGGTCGAGCAGTCGGTGATCTCGCCGCGCCCGAGCAGCACGACGCCGCCCCACTGGCCCATCGAATCGTTGGTGTTCGAGCCCTGGATGTTCTGGAGGCTGGTGAAGATGATCGGCAGTGCGGCGGTACCTTCCGCCATCAGCTTGTTGCCGCGGTTGACGGCGAGCCAGGCCGGAGCCGAGGTGCTGTCGCCATAGACGATCGCGCCCGGCGCGATGGTCAGCGTCACGTTCGTGTCGGCGCTGAGCGTCCGCGCGCCGCAGGCGACGGTCGTGGTGGCGAACGTCGAAGTTGCGGTCGGCGCCTTGAAGCCGCCGTCGCAGCCCACGTCGACGCGGCCGTTGAGGCGATAGACCACGCCGGTGCGCTTGGGCAGCGTCGAGCTGACGTTGACCAGCGCGGGCAGGGTGCAGACGCGCCAGCTGCCTTCGGGGCCTTCGATGGTACCGTCGTTGCTCAGCACGAGGCCGCCGGTGGCCGCGGTGCCGGGGCACTCCGCCGCTGCCTCGACCAGGCCGGTGCCCGGGGTCGGGGTGGGCGTGGGAGCCGGGTTGTTGATGTCCACGTCGATCGAGCCGGCGCCCGGCGAGGAGATGTCGTCGGCGCCGCAGCCGGCGAGAGCGAGTGCGCTGCAGCCCAGAAGCAGCACGCCATGAATGGTCTTCACGTGAATTCCCCCGTTGGTCAGGTCGGAACGAGACGGCGAGTCCGCCTTCGCTGAGCGCGGGGTCTAGGGCTGAGGGGTGACAGTTTGTTGGCGATACCGTGACAGAAATCTGCACTTATACGACGACAGTGTGACCATGAGGGGCAAGTGAGGCTCCCGGCGGGTGCGACTCGCGGTTGTCGGGCCGGTTCACACGTCCATTGCAGTTTTATGACAGTAACGTCATTTTCTTGCGGAGCGACTTGGCTGGGCGGATGTTGCTGATAGTCCACAGATAGAGAAACGGGAGAACCGCCATGTCCCTCACTGCCCTTGCCGCCACCCTCATGCTCAGCCAGGCCGCCGCCACGCCGATGACCGATGTGCCGCGCAACGACCGCGTGGAAGTGGCCTATACCGAGCTTGCGGCCGGGAATGCGGATGCTGCCGTGCGCAAGCTGGAGGGCTCCGGCGCGGCCCGGTCGGACGATCCCGCCACCTTGATAAATCTCGGTACGGCCTATGCCGCCAATGGGCAGACCGAAAAGGCGATAGCGGCCTATCGCGCCGCTGTCGGCAGCTCGGATCGCTACGATCTGCAACTGGCCGACGGCAGCTGGGTCGATTCGCGTGCAGCTGCCCGGCTGGCGCTCAACAACCTGCTGCGCGCCAATGCGCGGGCGTCTCGCTAGGCGATTTCGAAATTAAATCGTTCTAACTTCGGGAGCTACCGAATTTTCCCCAAGGAATTGGCGGATACTGGCCATTTTGAGTACCCCTGAAGTATAAGGGCTCATGCGCAGAGGGATGGGCGCAGGCTGGGATCGCTGAACGGAAATCGGGTGTGACGATTGCAACATGGCTGTCGATTTGGCCGTGTTGTCGTCACACTTCTGTCATCAGGATGGAGCACTGCGCCCTCATACGGAGGGCATGGTGATTCGATACGCTCAGTTTCAGATCCGCAATATGCGCGGTCTTTTCACGATTTTTGCAGCTGCTTTCGGTCTTGCACCGGCAATCGCCCATGCACAGGCGGGCACGCGCGCCGATCCGGCCGGTTCCGGCCCGATCGTGGCCGCGCTCAGCTGGCTCCAGGGGACGCTGCTCGGCAATGTCGCCACGGCGGTTGCGGTCATGGCGGTTGCCGCGGTCGGCTTCATGATGCTGACCGGCCGCATGAACTGGCGGTTCGGTGCCACGGTCATCATCGGCTGCTTCGTGCTGTTCGGCGCGGGCGCGATCGTGACCGGCATCCAGTCGGCGGCGGGCTGAGGACGGCTGATGAGCCTCGCCCGCTATCCGGTGCACCGCGCGCTCACCCGCCCGCAGATGTTCGGGGGCGTGACGTACAGCTTCTTCATCATCAACGCTGCGGTGACGACGGAGATATTCCTCATCACCAAGAGCTTCTGGGCGGTGCCGGCGGCGATCGCAATTCATGGCGCGGGATACCTCGCCTGTCTTCGCGAGCCCCGGGTGTTCGACCTGTGGATCGCCAAGGTCAGCAAATGCCCGCGCGTGCCGAACTGGCAGCGCTGGGGCTGCAACAGTTACGCGCCCTGATCCCGGCCCGGGTACGGGTCTGGATGCGGGGAAGCGGGGGAAATAACGATGGCCGGAAACAGGAAATCGGTTCTCAAGGGTTGGGGAGCCAGGGAAACGCTGGTCGGAGACCGGCTGCCTTACCAGGCGCTGGTGGACGAGAATGTCGTGCTGCTGCGCGACGGCTCGGTCATGCTCTCGCTGATGGTGCCGGGGCTTGCGTTCGAGACTGCCGACAGCGATGAGCTCAACGCGCACGTCGCCACGCGCGAAGTGCTGCTCCGATCCTCGCTGGATGCCCGCTTCGTTCTCTACCATCACGTGATCCGCCGACGTGTGCAGATCGCGATGGGCGGCCAGTTCGAGGACCCGCTCGCCGCGCATATCGACGCGCGCTGGCGGGCCCGCACCGGATCCGGTGCGCTCTTCGTCAACGACCAGTTCATCACCCTGGTCCGCCGCCCCGCACGCGGCAAGGCAGGTTGGCCGGACAAGCTCTCGCGCATGCTCAGGAACAAGGGTTCCGCGCCGGTCGAGGCCGATCTCGCCGACGTGCGGGCCTTGCGCGCGGCCGCCTCGGCCATGGTCGCCTCGCTGGGTGCCTATGGCGCGCGGCTGCTGGGTGACTACGAAGGGCAGGCCGGTGCGTGCTCCGAAGTGCTCGAACTGCTTTCCGCGCTCTACAACGGCGAGATGCGCCCCGTGCGCCGCCCGGCCGAGGGCACCGACATCGGCCACATGCTGCCCTACCGCCGCATCAATTTCGGCATGGACGCGCTGGAGCTGCGCGGCGCGGCCAGCGCCTCGTTCGCCTCGGTCGTCAGCCTCAAGGATTATCCCGACAGCACCGCGCCCGGGCTCACCGATGCGCTGCTGCGCCTGCCTTGCGAACTGGTCCTGACCGAGAGCTACGCGCCTTCGGACCGCCAGATCGCCCGCGAGCGCATCGACCTTGCCATCCGCCGCCTGCGCTCGGCGGACGAGGAAGCCATGGCCGAGCGCCGCGAGATGTCGGCTGCACGCGATGCGCTGGGAACCGGCGCGGTCGGTTTCGGCGACCATCACCTCTCGGTGCTCGTGCGTGCCGATACGCTGGACGCGCTTGACGAGGCGACCGCGCTTTGCGCCGCCTCGCTCGCCGATGCCGGCGCGGTGGCGGTGCGCGAGGACGTCAACATGGAGCCCGCATTCTGGGGCCAGCTTCCCGGCAACGAGGCATTCATCGTGCGCCGCGCGCTGATCTCCAGCGCCAACATGGCCTGTTTCGGTTCGCTTCACGGCTTTGCGATGGGACAGGCTGGCGGCAATCACTGGGGCGATGCGGTGACATTGCTCTCCACCACCAGTTCGACGCCGTTCTTCTTCAATTTCCATCAGGGCGATCTCGGCAACTTCACCGTCATCGGTCCGTCGGGTTCCGGCAAGACGGTGGTCATGAACTTCCTGGCCGCGCAGGCGCAGAAGTTCGGGCCCCGCACGGTGCTGTTCGACAAGGATCGCGGTGCCGAGGTGTTCCTGCGGGGCATCGGCGGCATGTACAGCCGCGTTGCCGCTGGCCATCCGACCGGGTTCAACCCGCTCTCGCTGCCCGACACCGCCGCCAACCGCGCCTTCCTGCGCGACTGGCTGGGCGTGCTGCTCGAAGCGCGCGGCCCCGAGGAACTGGCGACGATCGCGGGCGCGGTGGATGCGGCCTATCACAACGATCCCTCGCTGCGCCGCCTCTCGCACTTCCGCGAACTGCTGGCCGGCGCGCGGCGCCCGCAGCCGGGCGATCTCGCATCGCGCCTCGATGCATGGATAAGCCATGGGCCAAACGGGGGAGGCGAGCACGGCTGGCTGTTCGACAACCAGCATGACCGTCTCGACCTTTCCGCCCGCGTGCTCGGTTTCGACATGACGGCGCTGCTGGAAAGCCCGCGCTTGCGCACGCCGGTCATGATGTACCTGTTCCACCGCATCGACGAGCGTCTCGACGGCGAGCCGACGATGATCCTCATCGACGAGGGCTGGAAGGCGCTTGACGACGAAGTCTTCGCCGCCCGCATCCGCGACTGGCTGAAAACGCTGCGCAAGCGCAACGCGCTGGTGGGCTTCGCCACCCAGTCCGCGCGCGATGCGCTGGACAGCAGGATCGCCACCGCGCTGGTCGAGCAGACCGCGACGATGGTGTTCATGCCCAATGCCCGCGCCCGGCATGAGGATTACTGCGAGGGCTTCGGCCTGTCGCAGCACGAGCTGGACGTCATCAAGACGCTGCCCGCGCAGTCCCGCTGCTTCCTGGTCCGCCAGTCCGATGCCTCGGCGGTGGTCAGGCTCGACCTGTCAGGGATGCCCGAAGTGCTCACCGTGCTTTCCGGCCGCGAGAGCACGGTGCGCAAGCTCGACCAGCTTCGCGAGCGTTATGGCGACGATCCGGCGGCGTGGTATCCGCGCCTGACCGGTTTCCCGTGGCCCGGCGAACCCGAAGAGGTCGAGGACGAGGACGCCTGGATCGAGGCGGCGGAGTAACCCGGCCATGAGCACCGCCTGCGAACAGCTCACCGAAGTCGCATCCGCCGGGGTCGCCCCGGCGCTGCGTGCGGTCGATTGCGTGGCCAACGAGATGGCCTCGGCCGCGTTCGGCCGCCTGTTCGGCGCCGAGGGGGCGATGGCCCCGGTGCTGACCATCCTGCTTACCCTCTACATCGCCTTCTTCGCGATCTCGCTGCTGACCGGGCGCTCCAGCCTCGGTATCTCGGCACTGACCCCGCGCATGTTGACGCTGGGCCTCGTACTGACTTTCGCGACGAGCTGGATCGCCTATCAGGGCGTGGTCTGGAAGCTTGCGGTAGGCGGCCCGGACTGGATCGCGTCGCTGCTGATGGGCGCAAAGGGATCGGCCACGCAGATCTTCGGAGACCGGATCGACGTGGTGTTCAACGCCATTGCCGAAGCTTCGCAGAATGTAGGCCAGAATGCGGGCCAGAACGGCGGGGATGCGGCACAGGGTGCAGCTCAGGGCGGCGCAGCGGCCAAGGCGGCCGGTGCCGCAGGGCTGTTCTCGCCCGATAGCGTGATGTGGATGGGCGCGCTTATGCTGCTGCTCGGCACCGTCGGCGTGCTGCTGACAGCGCGCATCGCGCTGGCCATCCTGCTCGCGCTCGGGCCGATCTTCGTCGTCATGGCGCTGTTCGGCGGCACGCGCGGACTTACCGCCGGCTGGCTGCGCGGTGTCGTGCTCACCGCGACGACGCCGCTCTTCGTCGTGCTTGGCGGCGGCATCACTCTGGAACTGCTGGTGCCGATCGTCTCGGCGCTGGTGCAGGGCGCGCAGCTCGGCGAGATCGACGGCCGTGCCGCCATGGCGCTGTTCGTGGTGGCGGCCGTCCATCTCGCGCTCATGGGCATGGTGCTCAAGATCGCCGGTACGCTGGTGTCCGGCTGGCAGGTATTCGGCCTCGCCAGCCCCGAACGCTCGCGCACAGGGCGCGACAACGTGGCGCCTCCCGCACCGGTTTCCGTCATCGGCGGGCAGGTCCAGCCCTTTGCTCCGACTGCCGGCCAGTCCCGCACGGCGGCGGTCTCGGCGGCGAGCGCGGCGGCCATGGCGCCGGTTCCCGGACAGGACCAGGGCACGACAGCGCATTCAAGCGACCGGCGAACCGTGATAACGCAAGTCTCGGGCGGCGGAGTCGAGCCGCTGGGTTCGAGCAATGCATCGCGTGCGCGCGGGATCGGCAGCCGGTTCCGCCCGTCCAACGATGTGGCATCAAACAGCACTGGCCGCGCACCGGCCAAGGAGAAGTTCACATGATTCGCGCCCTGGCCGCGACCGCCGCCGCCCTTGCCTTCGTGCAGGCCGCTGCCGCACAGGCGGACGAGCGCCTCGTCGAACATGCCTTCACCGACAACGAAGTCGTGCGGATCGACGGGAAGACCGGCGTTCAGGCGACCATCGCCTTCGGCAGGAACGAGGCGATCGAGAATGTCGCGGTGGGCGATTCGCAGACCTGGCAGATCACGCCGAACAAGCGTGCCGACCTCCTGTTCGTGAAGCCGCTGGAAGCCAGCGCGCGCACCAACATGACGGTGGTGACCAATCGCCACACCTATTTCTTCGACCTCGTGGCCTCGCCCAAGGCGCGCGCGCTCTACATGCTGCGCTTCACGTACAAGGACGAACCCGCCGAAGCGGTGCCGGGCGCGGTAGGGGCGCCCGCGCTGGCCGGGCTCGATCCTGCCGAACAGGCGCTGGCGGCGGGCGATCCGGCCGCGACGCCGGTGGATGCCGCCGCGCTCAACTTTGCGTGGAAGCGCACCGGCCTTGCCAAGCTCCAGCCCTCGCGGGTCTATGACGACGGCATTTCGACTTATCTGCTCTGGCCCGACAATACCGCCGTTCCCGCAATCCTCGTGAAGAACGAGAAGGGCGACGAAGGCCCGGTGAACTACGCGGTACGCGGGCAGACCATCGTCATCGCCGAAGTGCCGCGCCAGATCATCCTGCGTTCGGGCAAGGCCGTGGCCACTCTTGAAAACGCACGGTCGGAAGCGGCGCCCGGCATCTCCGCGCCGCTGGCAGCGGCAGGCGGGACGGCCGCCGTCGCCCAGGCCGCACCGGCAGCGGCCCCCACGGCCTCCACCACGATCGCCGCTTCATCGAACGGGAACTGACACATGGCGCCCAACTCCTTCCTGCGTGAGAAGCTCGATTCCACCGAGGCCGCCGACCCGCGCGACGGTGAAGGCGCACAGCTCATCGACCTCGCCAGCCGCAATGTCCTGCCGCAGGTCACGCAGCGCAAGAAGGCGGACGGCCTCGGCCTTGCTGCGGGCGTGCTGATCGTTGCCGCGCTGGGCGGCCTTACGCTGTGGTCGATGGATTCGGTGCGCAATTCGCCCGAAGGCCAGACCGCGCAGCCCGGCGCCGCCGCCGTTCCGCAGCCCGGCGCTCCCGCACCGGCCGTGCCCGCACCCGCCGCAGTCCCCGCGCAGCCGGTCGTACAGGGTGCGCCGCTGGCGGCTCCGGCTCCGGCGCCCGTGCTTGCCGCAGACCCCGGTGCCAATCCTGCAGCCTCGGCCAATCCTTTCGCCAATCCCACGGTGGTGTTCGATGCAGGCGGCAATGCCGTGTCCATGCCGTCCGCCGGTCCGGGGGGAGAGGCCAAAGCGGGCAACGCCAATGACGATTTCGCCGCGCGCATCGGCGGCACCGGCAGCACCGCCGCCGCCGCGCGCACTTTCGATCCGACCACCACGGTCACGCAGGGCACGCTGATCCCGGCCGTGCTCGAAACCGCGATCGACACCGACGTGCCCGGTTACGTGCGCGCCATCGTCTCCGCCGACGTGCGCAGCTTCGACGGGAAGCGCACGCTGATCCCGCGTTCGTCGCGCCTGATCGGCCAGTACAAGAGCGGCCTGACGGCGGGCCAGAAGCGCGCCTACGTGATCTGGAGCCGGGTAATCCGGCCGGACGGCGTCTCGGTGAACCTTGGTTCGCCCGCCATTGCCTTCGGCGGTGAGACCGGCCTTCCCGGCAAGGTCAACAGCCACTTCTTCGAGCGGTTCGGCTCGGCCATGCTGCTCTCCGTCGTGGGCGGGCTTTCCACGCTGGCCACCAGCGGTTCGAGCGTGGTCGTCGGCGGCGGCCAGTCGGCGGCGGCGGCAGCGGTCCAGCAGAGCGGCAGCGTCGGCCCGACGATCCGGGTGCGGCAGGGGGAGCCGATTCGCGTCTTCACCGCCAAGGACCTGGATTTCAGTCAGGTTCAGTGAGGCGTTATGGCTGACGTTCTTTCCCTGCAAGGCGCCCCGTCCGGGGTGCTTCTGCCTGACGGCGAGCCCATGCAGGCGGCTGCGCGCTCGGTCTACCTCGATGCCTATCTGGCGCCGCTGCGCCCCTGGCTGGAGCGTGAGAGCGTAACGGAGATCCTCGTCAACCGGCCCGGCGAAATCTGGGTGGAAGACGCGGTGCTTGCGGGCATGCAGCGCATCGCCTTGCCGGAAATGGACAATCGCTTGCTCCAGCGCCTGGCCGAGCAGGTCGCGCGGATCAGCCATCAGGGCATCAATCGCGAGCATCCGCTGCTCTCCGCCACGCTTCCGGCCCATGGCGGCCAGAGCGGCGCGCGCATCCAGCTCGTGGGTCCGCCTGCGACACGCGCCAACTGGGCCATGGCGATCCGCCGTCACCGCCTGCTCGAACTGCCGCTGGACGCCTACGATCGCGGCCCTATCACGCCGCCCGCCGAAGAGCCCACGCCAGATGCCATGGCCGAGCCCATCGCCTTCCTGCGCGACGCGATCCGCCGCCGCCGCACGATCCTGATCTCAGGCGGTACTTCTACGGGCAAGACCACGTTCCTCAACGCCATGCTTTCTGAAATCCCGCAGCAGGAGCGCGTGGTTCTGGTGGAAGACACCGCCGAACTGCGGCTGCCTGGCGCCAACGGGGTAGGGCTGATCGCGGTGAAGGGCGAACTGGGAGAGGCCAAGGTCTCCGCTAACGATCTTCTTCAGGCCGCCTTGCGCCTGCGCCCCGATCGCATCGTGCTGGGCGAACTGCGCGGCACCGAGACGGTTTCGTTCCTGCGCGCCATCAATACCGGGCACCCCGGCTCATTCTCGACCGTGCACGCCAATACGCCGCGCGGCGCGCTTGAGCAGATCGCGCTGATGTCGATGCAGACGGGGATCGGCCTGACCCGCGCAGAGACGCTGGAATATGCCGCATCGGTGATCGACATCGTCGTCCAGCTCGATCGCCAGGACGGGAAGCGCGGCATCAGCCAGATCGCCGAAACCGCTACGCTGGTCGGCTAGGGCGTTTTCGTCATCCGCCTGCAGGCGGCGGGGGTCAGAAGTCCACGGCGATCCCGTTGCGCACCCAGTCGCCGTAGCGGGTGGGCGAAATGCCGTCCGGATCGGGCTCGGCCTTCTGCTCGGCCGGTTTCGGGGCGGGCTCGTTCGTCCAGTGGGTGGGCTTCGCGAAGCCTTCGGGACGTTGGGTGGCGCGCTGTGTCATGAAGCTCATGTGGTGGAGGTAGCGCGAAAACGCAATCCGCTATAGGGGCTGCACATGGACATTCCCGGCCTTCCCGCGCGCCGTGCCGCGCTCAACCTTATCGATGCCGTGCTGCGGCGGGGCGAAACGCTCGACCAGGCGGGCGGCTCCGCGCTGGCCCGCGTGGGCGGAGACGCTGACCGGGCGCTTGCCCGCGCCATTGCCGGCGAGGTGCTGCGCTGGCGCACCGACCTTGACGAACTGATCGACAGCGCCACCCGCCTGCCGCTCGCGCCCGACGCGAAGGCGCGCGCGGTGCTCCAGATCATGCTCGCGCAGGTACTGCGGCTGGAGACACCCGGCCACGCGGTGATCGCCACCGGCCTGCCGCTGTTGATGGGCGGTCCGCGCCGGCTCGCGCACGGCGTGTTCTCGACCGTAACCAAGGGCGGTGCGCAGCTTCCCGATGTGCCGACCCTGCCCGAGGACGTCGCGGGCCGCTGGGGCGTGCGCGCCGAGGCGATCGCGGCGGGGCTGGCCGAGCCGCCGCCGCTGGACCTGGCGCTGCGTCATCCCGAACAGACCGCCGAATGGTCCGAGCGCCTGGGCGGAACCTCGCTGATGCCCGGCCACGTCCGCCTTGCGCGCGGTACGGCGGTGGAGCACCTCGAAGGATTCCGCGACGGCGCCTGGTGGGTGCAGGATCTCGCCGCGAGCCTGCCGGCGCGTCTGCTGGGCGCGGGTGAAGGAAAGCGGGTGCTCGATCTGTGCGCCGCGCCGGGCGGCAAGACGCTGCAACTGGCGGCGGCGGGCTGGCAGGTCACCGCGCTCGACAATTCCAAGCGCCGCCTCGAGCGCCTGCGCGACAACCTGACGCGCATCGGCCTCGAAGCCGAAGTGGTGCAGGCCGATGTGCTGACGTGGGAGCCGGAAGAAGCGTTCGATGCGATCCTGCTCGATGCGCCCTGCACGGCAACCGGCACCGCGCGCCGCCATCCCGACGTGCTCCACCGCATTGGCGAGCGCCAGATCGAGGACATGACTGTGCTTCAGGAGAAGATGCTGGAACGCGCTTCGGGCTGGCTCAAGCCGGGCGGGCGTCTGGTCTATGCGGTCTGCTCGATGGAGCCGGAAGAGGGCGAGGAACAGGCCGAGAAGGTCTCGCTCACCGGGGTTCCGGTCACGGCCTCCGAATTGCCCGAAGGACTCGTACCCACGGCCGAGGGCTGGGTGCGGACCGATCCGGGGATGCTGGCGGAGGTCGGCGGGCTTGACGGGTTCTTCGTCGGCCGCTGGCAGAAATAAGGACGGGAAGTTCCGGGGGATGACCCCCCGGACCTTCGCCATATCGATCCTGGCGCGCCGCTATCCGCGGTGCACAGGCTTCATGGTTTCAGGCCGCGACGGCGCGGCGGCGGCGCCAGAATACCAGCGCTCCGAGACCCAGCGCGAACAGGCCGACCATGCCCGGCTCCGGCACGTCGGTGCTGCCGCCCGAAGTGCTGCCGCCAGAACTGGTCGAGGTGCCCGGATCGCCGCCCGGCGTGTACCCGCCGGTATAGGTGCCCACGTGCATCTCGCCGTTCTGCACGAGATTGCCGAACACGGCCGAGCCCTGGATGTAGTTCGAGGTCGTCGCATTGGCGCCCGGCGCGAGAACCGAGCCGCCCCATGCCGTGGTCAGCGAAAGATCGTCGGCTTCGTAGAAGTTCCAGACGACATGTTCGCCGAGGTTGGCGGTGCCGCCGAGGAAGTTGTCGTCCAGCTTGATCGACGTGCCCGAAACGTTGACGATCGCCGTGTCGGCGCCGTTGAGGTTGAACTTGATCTCGCCGATCTTGTCGAGGTCGGCGGCGGAGATGTTGAACACGGCCACGCCGTTGGCATCGGGCTGGGCGTTGAACGTGCCGGTATTGCCGCTGATCGAGAGCTGGCTGTTGGCCGTCTCGGTGCTCATCGAGTGGCTGAGCCCCTCCATCGAGGTTTCGATGAGGCTCTTCTGCTGGGTTAGGTTCTGGGCGAACTGCGGGTCGCTGGAGGCGAGGCCCGAGGTCACGGTGTTGTTGTTGACGTTGGTGTTGCTGATCGTGCCGCCCACCAGCACCGTCTGTGCCGCGCCGTTGAGGTTGAGCCCGCTGTTGACGTTGCCGCCGACAACCGCGCCGGAGCCGTTGTTGAGGTTCTTGTAGCCGCCGTTGACGTCGCCCACCACCGTCAGCCCCGGCGTGCCGGTGCTGGAGGCGGGCAGGGCGGTGATCTGGTAGTTCGAGGCATTGCCGTCGAGATTGCCGCCTACGAAGGTCCGGCCCTCCACTTCCGACGAGGACGTGAGATCGCCCAGCACCACGAGGTTCCAGGTCTTCAACACGTCGATCCCGGCGATCATGCCCGAGGAGGCAAGCACGGGGCTGGCCGCGAAGGCGACGGCGGCAACAGCAACGGAAAGTGACAGCTTGCGGAGACGGGACATGTGCGGGACTCGCCAGAATAACGGAGCAATGAGCGAGCTAAGTACTTGCCCCTTGTGTTTTGGATACTGCCCGTTTCGCCGTGTCTCATGGTGAGACACGGCGAAGAGTCATCCCTTACGAACAGTTAATGCGGGCGATGTCTCGCCTTGTCCCATCCGTGGGAAGGGCCGGGCAGGGCCGCGCTTCAGGTCAGGCCTTGACCTTGTTCTGGAAGCTCTTGCGCAGCTTCATCAGCTTGGGCGGGATGACCGCGAGGCAATAGGGGTTCCGCTGGCCTTCACCGTCCCAGTATTCCTGATGGTAGTCTTCGGCCGGATACCATTCGTCGTTCTGCCTGCCATCGGCGAATCCTTCGATCGTGGTCACGACCTTGCCGCCGTTGTCCTCGTTCGAACGGGCGATGGCGGCTTCGGCCTCGGCAGCCTGCGCATCGTCGAGCGGGAAGATCGCCGAGCGGTACTGCGTGCCCACGTCGTTGCCCTGACGGTTGAGCTGAGTCGGGTCATGCGTGCCCATGAACACGTCGAGCAGATCGCCATAGGACAGGACCGAAGGGTCGTAGTTCACGCGGATCGCTTCGGCATGGCCAGTGTCGCCGCCGCAGACCTGCTTGTAGGTCGGGCTCGGCACTGTGCCGCCGATATAGCCGCTTTCCACGGAGCTCACGCCGATGACGTCGCGGAACACCGCTTCGGTGCACCAAAAGCACCCGCCTGCCACGATTGCCGTTTCCATGTCTGATTCAATTCCTCAAATGCGCGAAGTTTGTCGCTAGATAGGTACACTTGGATGGGTTGTCATTGGGCGGCCGGAAACTAGGTTCATTCGCGACCAGAGTTCCACGGGAGAATCACATGCGCCGCGCCCTGATCGCCCTTTCCTCGTTCCTCGGCGTTATCGCCATGCCTACCGCGGCCATGGCTGCCGAGGAGAATACCGAAGCGGAAGCCTGCAAGGGCTGCGAGGCGCTGCTCGAACTGGCCGCCTCCAGCCCCTCGCGCAAGGAAGACCGCGCGCGCGACAAGTATCGCCACCCGGTGGAGACATTGAGCTTCTTCCGCGTCGCGCCGACCATGAAGGTGGGCGAGTATGCGCCGGGCGGGGAATGGTACTCGCGCCTGCTCGGGCTTTACCTCGGCCAGCAGGGCCATCTCGTCGGACTCTACTTCAATCCCGATGCTCCGGCCTTCAAGCCCGAGACGAAGGATGGCATCCGCAAGGGCGCTGCGGGCTATCCGGCCGATGTCGCCAAGTTCACCGGTATCCCGGCCGACAGGTTCGCCGCCTATACGCTCGGCGCGATCCCCGAAGGCGAGAAGGGCACGTTCGACGTCATCATCGTGCCGCGCATGATGCATAACCTGCTGCGCTGGAACATCGCCGGCAGCGAGTTCGCGGCGATGCGCGACCTGCTCAAGCCCGGCGGGCTGATCGGCGTGGAACAGCACCGCGCTCGTCCCGATGCTCCGGCCGACTATGCCGACGGCTCGAAGGGCTACTTGCGCGAGGCCGACGTGGTCCGCTTCATGAAGGACAACGGCTTCGATCTCGTCGCCCAGTCCGAGATCAGCGCCAACCCCAAGGACACCGCCAACTGGCCGGACGGCGTCTGGACCCTGCCGCCCACCCTGGCGCTCAAGGACAAGAACCGCGAGAAGTATCAGGCGATCGGCGAGAGCGACCGGATGACCCTTCTGTTCCGCAAGCGGGACTGATAAGGGCGCGCCTTATGACCGAGATTACCGTTGCCGCGCTCCAGTTGGCGCTCAATTCCGCCGACGAGGGCGAAAACATCGCCGCCGTCTCCACGCTGGTCGAGGAAGCCGCTGCAAAGGGCGCGCAGATCGTGCTGCCGCCCGAACTGTTCTCCGGCCCCTATTTCTGCAAGGTGGAGGAAGAGGAACTCTTCGTCCTGGCGCGCCCGACCGAGCAGCATCCCTCGGTGATCGCGATGAAGGCGTTGGCGAAGGCGCTGAAGATCGTCATTCCCACCAGTTTCTTCGAGCGCGACGGCCACCACTACTACAATACGCTCGCCATGATCGGCACTGACGGCGAGATCATCGGCACCTATCGGAAGAGCCACATTCCCGACGGCCCCGGCTACGAGGAAAAGTACTACTTCCGCCCCGGCAACGACGGGTTCAAGGTCTGGGACGTGCTCGGCACCAAAGTCGGCGTGGGCGTCTGCTGGGACCAGTGGTACCCCGAATGCGCGCGGGTGATGGCGCTGATGGGGGCGGAACTGCTGTTCTATCCCACCGCCATCGGCTCGGAGCCTTACGATGCCACGCTCGACACAAGCCGCATGTGGCGCCGCGCCATGATCGGCCACTCGGTATCGAACTGCATGCCGGTGATCGCCGCCAACCGCATCGGCGTCGAATCGGAATGCGGTACCGAGCAGACCTTCTACGGGCACTCGTTCATCACCGACGAATGGGGTGATTACCTCGCCGAGTTCGGCAAGGAAGAGACCGGCGTGCTGGTTTCCACGCTCGATCTCGCGCGTGCGGCCAGGCACCGCGCGGGCATGGGCTTCTTCCGCGATCGCCGCCCGCAGCTTTATACGCGCATCGCGCAGGATATCTGATACAAGTCCCGACAGTTACGGCATAATCGGGGGAGGGCAGCGGCCTTGGCCAAGCATCAGTATCTCGTCGCGCTGGGTTCCAACATGCGCCACCATCGCCACGGCGGGCCTCGCAAGGTGCTCGCCGCGGCGCTCTCGGCGCTGGGCCGGGGCAAGATGGAAGTGCTCGCCGCCTCCCCGGTGATCGAGACCGCGCCGCTCGGCCCCTCGCGCCGCCGCTACGCCAACGGCGTTGCGCTGGTGCGCAGCAAGCGCGAGCCTGACGAGATGCTGCACAAATTGCGTAAAATCGAGCACAAGTTCGGCCGCCGCCGCCTCGGCCGGGCCTGGGGCGCGCGGGTGCTGGACCTTGATCTCGTGCTCTGGAACGGCGGCCCCTGGGCGGGCGGAGAGGGCGAGGAAAGCCTTGTCCTGCCTCACCCCGCCTTCCGCGCGCGTGATTTCGTGCTCGGCCCGGCCCGGCGAATTGCCGGCACCTGGCGTGACCCTTTGACAGGTCTTACGATTAATCAGCTTCATGCCCGCTTGACCAAGCCTCGCCCTGCCCTTAGGTGACCCCTTCCGCAGCCGCTTCGCGTGCTGCGCCCGGTAACGGGGGCCCTTAGCTCAGTCGGTAGAGCAACTGACTTTTAATCAGTAGGTCGCTGGTTCGAACCCAGCAGGGCTCACCACCTTTTTCATCCATTTTCGCGAGGTGCGGTGGGTTGCCTGCGGGCTTTCCGCTGGGCGTTGTCGCGCCTCAGCGGAAAGCCCGGCCTAGAATCCGTCCCAGGGACTGCACGATGCGCACGAGGTCGGGGCCTATGTGGTCGTAGAAGGCGTAAAGGCCCGAGCAGAGGTAGTTGAGCCCCGTTTCGCCGCTGCGTGTGCGGAGAAGGCGGTTCTTGGGGCATTCGCCGTAGCATAGCCGCAGATATTCGCAGCTGCGGCACTTGCCGGGCAGGCTGGCGCTCTTGTTGCGGGCGAACTGTTCCTGCCGGGGCGAAAAGGCGAGGTTGCCGAGGTGGGTCTGGTTGATGTTGCCGATGCGGTACTCGGGATAGACGAAGTGGTCGCACGAGAACACTTCGCCGTCATGCTCCACCGCCAGCGCCTTGCCGCAGAACTCGGCCTGGGTACACATTTGCGCCGGCATTCCCGCCGCCTGGGCCACTGCGGTTTCGAACAGGTTGACGTGGACGCGGCCGATATCGGTCGCGAACCATTCGTCCCATACGGCGCTCAGGAAGCGGCCATAGTCGTCGGGATCGACCGACCAGTCCGTGACGATCGAATCGGCAGCACCCGGCCGGGCGCGCGCGGTGCCTTCCACAGGCGGTTCCGCGAGCAGGGCGGGCGCTTCGCTGCGAAAGCGGCGCGGTTCCACGGCTGGAGTGAACTGCACGCGCCAGGTGCCAATCTCGTCGACGAGGAAGCGATAGACATCGCGCGGGTGCAGCGCGTTCTCGCGATTGACGACGCACAGGGCCGCGAAGGGAATGTCGGCCTCGCGCAGCATCGTGGCAGCCGCCATGACGAGATCGAACGTCGGCTTGCCGTTCTTGGTGACGCGGAAACGGTCATGAAGGTGCTTCGGACCGTCGATCGACAGCCCGACGTGGAAACCGTTGGCCTTGAGGAAGCTGATCCACTTGGCATCGAGCAGCAGGCCGTTCGTCTGAAGGTCGTTTTCGATCCGCTGGCCGGGCTTGCGGTACTTGTGCTGGAGCGCGACTACCTCTTCGAAGAAGGCGAGTCCCATGAGCGTGGGCTCGCCGCCCTGCCACGAGAAGACGACCTCCTCGCCCGTTTGCGCCTCGATATACTGGCGGACGTGCTGCTCGAGCGCGGCGCTGTTCATGCGGGCGCGCGGGCGGTGGTCTAGCAGGTCGGTCTTGTGGAGGTAGAAGCAATAGGCACAGTCGATGTTGCACTCCGCCCCCCCCGGCTTGACCATGGCGTGGAAGCGATAGGTCGATCCGGGGATCAGGGCGTTACGATCAAGCGTCGGATTGTTCATTGCAGCATTACAGACCCGGCGCCTCCATGCGCGTTGATGGCTTGCCGTTCAATTCGAGACGGTCTGGAGCTTTTCCGTCATCTTCGAAAGATTGAACGAAGGGGCGATCTGCAGCGGCGGATGTTCGGTCAGTGACTTTATATGGGCTGCTAGCAGATCCTGGATCGGCCCCATGAGCCACTGCTTGCGTTCGTTTCCATAAGTCAGATCAGTGACCGTATCGAACGTTTCGTACGGATCGAAGTGAATGTTCATGACCATCGGGAACTTGAGTTCCTTCCAGGCATCGAAGAACCCTTCCGAAGTCGCGAAGTGCATCTTCCACTGGTTCAGGCGGACGGCCCTGATCTCATTCCCTTCGTAGTAGATGTAATTGTTGCGGTTGGAATGGTCCGACTTGCCTTCCCACCAGTCGAGGTTGTTCACCCCGTCGATCACCTGGTTCTTTTCCTTCAGGACGCGCCCGACGGGGTCCTGGATGCCGGCGGCGGCGGCAAGCGTGGTGAAGACATCCATGTTGGCCTGGATGCCCTGCTTCACCTGGCCGGCGGGGATGTGGCCCGGCCACCAGGCGATGAACGGCACGCGGACGCCGCCTTCGTAAGTGGTCATCTTCTCACCCCGGAAAGGTGTGGTGCCACCGTAAGTGCGGGCGTTATGCGAGGGGCCGTTGTCGGTGGACCAGATGACGATGGTGTTTTCCAGCGCACCCATCGCTCTCAGCTTTTCGAGCATCGCGCCGACCTGCATGTCATGCTCGATCATGCCCGATCCGTAGATGTCGTCGGACATGGTGGCATCCTGCGCCAGATATTGGTTCTGGTCGGTAAGATGCTGGAACAAGTGCATCCTGCTGGGATTGAGCCAGACGAACCAGGGCTTGCCCGAATCCTTTGCGCGTTTCACGAAATCGAGGCTGGCATCGATGAAGTTCTGGTCGATGTTTTTCATGCGCTCGATCGTAAGCGCGCCGGTATCCTGGATCTTCTGCTTGCCGACCTTGCCGAAGCGCGGGTCGACGGTCTGGTCATCGGTGCCGGTGGCCCAACTGTGAAGCACGCCGCGGGGGCCGTACCTGGTCTTGAAGGCAGCGTCCTTGGGATAATCCCGCTGTTCGGGCGTTTCCTCGGCGTTCAGGTGGTAGAGGTTGCCGTAGAATTCGTCGAATCCGTGGACCGTGGGCAGGGAGGAATTGCTGTCGCCGAGATGATTCTTGCCGAATTGCCCGGTGGCGTAGCCCTGTTCCTTCAGCAATTCGGCCAGGGTGGGCGATCCGGCCTTCAGCCCGAGCGGCGATCCCGGAAGGCCGACCGAGGTCATGCCGGAGCGGATAGGATATTGCCCCGTAATCAGCGATGCGCGGCCGGCGGTTGAGGATGGCTGGCTGTAATGTTCGGTGAACATTGCCCCTTCCCTGGCCAGCCGATCGATATTGGGCGTGGTATAGCCCATCACGCCGTTGCCGTAGGCGCTAACGTTCGACCAGCCGACATCGTCGGGGTAGATGATGAGGATATTGGGGTGGCCGGCATCGCCGCCGCCCGACTGGGCATGTGCCATAGGGGCGGCTGCCGCGACCAGTGCGAGCGCCAGTGCTGCGCGTCCGATGCCTCTGCGGAAGTCGGCGAATTGCTTCATCGCGTAATGCCCTGTTGCTTGAGCCTGAGCGCTGTCCGGCGAACCTGCCCACCGGCTGCGCTCATCTCCAACCCATGAAGATTGCAATGATTTTGTCCGGGGCGGGGGCTGTCAGCTATCGGGGAAAACCCCGAGCCCGGTGCGCATTTTGCCTGAGTTCCCGCGGTTCTCCCTCAGGGGAGTGGCGCGGCGGCGGCCGGTGCCGTGTTCAGGGCTTCAGAAGGCGCAGGGCCATGTGCCGGAGGATGCGGTCCGGTCCGGGCTTTTCGCCGACCACGAAGTACCAGCATTGGCCGTGCGGTTCCGAGCCGGGGTCAGGCGGGACGATCGCCAGTCCCACCACCGGGGAAGGGGGCAGGATGACGCTGAGCCCATCCGGGGCCATCCGAAATCCGCTGAAGGCCATGAAAGCGCGGATCTCATCGGCAAAGCGGCAGGATTCGGGGTCTCCCGCCATGCCCGCCACCGCCCAGGGCCCGGTCTTGTCGAGCTCGGCCAGCATCCGCAGCTTGAGCAGGCGGGCGACCGGCGCGTCGAGGCGGCGTTCGGGCGTGGCGCTGCGCAACAGGCGGGCGACCGGGCCGGTGCGCCGGGGGCTCCGGCCCGCACCTCGCCCGGATCCCCAGACGAACAGCCATAGAACCGATGCGGTGCCAAAGAGGATGGCGCCCGCGACCGTCAGGGCGCGATCATGGCCGGCGATCCCCGCCGCCGCCATCACCGGACCGATGGCCAGCGAGCCGAGGATCGAGGCGATTCGGCGCATCAGGCGCGCGTGTGAGCGGTAAGGGTCCGGGACATAAAGGGAATTTACCGAGGAGCGGGGTGCCGCTCAATTCGGACTGGAGCCGGATCGACGGAAATCCCGCTTCCGCTGCCTATTCGTCGTTCCATTGCCTCCCGCGTCGGCAACTCCGACCGGAAGGCGGGCTCGTCAGGACTTGCTGAGCGCCTCGATCTGTTCGTCGGTCAGGTTTTCGCTGAAGGCCGGGGACAGCTTGCGTTCGAGGCGGCGGCACATGTCGGAATGGGCGATCAGGGCCCGGGCGGTTTCGCGCAGCGTCGCGTAATCGAGCGGGGTGTCGCCCGAGATCCGGTCGCGCACGTCGCGTTCGGCGATGCCGAGGTGACGGGCCAGCGCGCGCTGGCCGCCTACTGCGTCGACGGCCTGGGAGAAAATGGCGAGCTGGATATCGGGGGCTTGCGGCATGATGCAGTGACGAATGCGCGCAATCGCACCCACACGCAAGCCGTGGGGCCGGGATCAGCCCTCTCTACCGACAGCTTTCGTATCATCATCGCCATCGGGGCGCGCGGTCAGCGTGGTGCCGATGGTGGCGCCAACGATGGCGGCGATCCCGATCCACTTGGCAAAAGGCAGCATCTCGCCCAGCAGCAGCGCGCCCGCCAGCGCGCCCACGGCCGGTTCGCCGCTGGTCAGCACGCCGAAGCTCTTGGTCGGCAGGCGGCGCAGCGCGAACATTTCCAGCGAATAGGGGATCGCGCTGGAAAAGATCGCAACCACCAGCGCGACGGCAAGGACATGCGGCTGGAGCAAGGTCGCGCCTGCCTGCGCCACGCCGAACGGCAGGGCGACCAGGGCGGCGATGGTCATGCCGTAGGCCGGTGCGGCCGCGCCCAGCGCCTCGCCCGCGCGCTTGCCCATCAGGATGTAGGCACCCCAGAACACGCCAGCGCCGAGCGCCAGCAGCACGCCGACCGGATCGACCGCATCGCGCGAGAAATCGAGGGGCAGGAGCAGGCAGAGACCCGCTGCCGCCAGCGCGATCCACGCCAGATCGACCCGTCGGCGCGAGGCGAAAGTGGCCACTGCGAGCGGGCCGGTGAACTCGGTGGCAAGCGCGATGCCGAGGGGAATGCGCTGGATCGCGAAATAGAACAGCATGTTCATGCAGCCCAGCGCCACGCCGTAAGGCAGGGCCGCGCGCAGGATCGTCCGGTCGAACGGCAGGCGCCAGACGCGGAACACGCAGCACAGAATCACGGCGGCGAGCGAAAGGCGCAGCGCCGTCGTTCCGGCGGGGCCGATCAGCGGGAACAGCGTCTTGGCCACCGAGGCGCCCCAGCAGATCGAGACCATCGCCGCCGCCACCGCGGCAAGCGGTGCAAAGTCGCTGGAAGAAGATCTGGCGGCGAGACGGCGGACGACCATGGAAATCCCTTGATGGCGAGGTGGCGGGATTTTTATCGTCGAGGCGCGATAAATGCGGTCTATGATGCGGGTTCGGCGATAATCTTTATCGGAGTTCCCGCAAATGCCCGATGCGTTCGATCTGCGCATCCTCACCGAGCTTCAGCGCGATGCGCGAATCTCCATGCCCGAACTGTCGGAGGCGGTCGGGCTTTCGGCTCCGGCCTGCTACCGGCGGGTGCGGGCGCTGCGGGAGCAGGGGGCGATCGAGCGGGAGATGGCGCTGGTATCGCCGCGGACGATGGGATGGCTGGTCAAGATGATCGTGCTGGTCTCGCTCGATACCGACAAGGTGCGCGTGGTGGACGACCTGGTGGCCCGGCTGCGGCAGGCGCGCGAGGTGATCGATGTCTGGTACGTCACCGGGGACCATGACCTCGTGCTCCAGGTGGTCGCGCAGGACATGGAGCATTACGACGGTTTCGCCCGGCGCGTGCTGCACGGGGAGGAGCATGTGAAGGCGTTCAAGACGCTGGTGGTGATGCAGCACCCTAAGCGTTCGGCGCCGCTTCCGCCGGCCTGAGCCCGCTTGCTCACGCCGCCTCAATAACGGCTGAGCAACCTTTCGACGCTGGCATGGGCCTTGTGCCCGTCCTTGCACTCACCGGTCTGCTCTTCCAGCATCCTTCGCAGGCTTTCGATTTCCTCCACGCTGAGGTGTTCGATGCCGATGAAATCGTCCCGCGCTGTTTCGACCGCGCGCAGGAGTTCGTCGAGCTTGGCCTGGAAGGCGGCGGCATCGCGGTTCTGGCTGTTCTGGATGAGGAAGACCATGAGGAAGGTGACGATGGTGGTGCCGGTATTGATGACCAGCTGCCAGGTGTCGGACCATTTGAAGACCGGGCCGGAAAAGGCCCAGACAACCACGATCAGCAGCGCGATGATGAAAGTCTGCGCCTTGCCCGCGGCTCCGGCGACGGCGTTGGCGAAAACGGTGAAAGTCTTGCGCATGGAGGGCTCCTGCGGTGTTCTTCATCGAAACGCCCGGACGGGAGCCGATGTTCCGCCTCCGGACCGGAGCTATCCTCGGGGAACTCTCACGGAAATCTTGCTTTACGGACTGGCAAGTTCGTCCGCTTAGGATCATCACGGAGCAGAACCGGCGGAGCAGCTGGGTGGGGCGGGATCATGGCATGCGCATAGCGACGATAACCAACTGGGCTTATGGGGCGACGGTATGCCTCACCATCGCCGCCGGTATCGCAATGGTCCTGGCGTCCAACGCCGACCGGGTGGAGCGCGAGGCAGTGATCCAGCGCGACCGGTTCGACGCGCTCGCCTTCGAGGTGGAAAGCGACGAGGCCCAGCTGACCGACCAGGCAAGGCTCTATGCGGTAACCGGTAACCCCAGCCACGAGATCGTCTACAATCACGCCCTCGCGGCGCTCGGCCCGGTCGAGCAGCGTGTCGCCCGGCTCAAGGACAATGGCGCGAAGGAGGAGGAACTGCGCTCTCTGGCTGAAGGGCTGCGCTGGGCCGAAACCCTGCAGGACGAACAGAAGGCCGCCATCGCCGCCATGAAGACGGGCGACGATGCCACCGCCCGGCGGATCGTGTTTGGCGCGGAGTACGAACGCGAGCTGGAACGCGTCCACTTCCTGCTCGGCCGCTTCCGCTACATGCTCGACCAGCGATCCGACCGCACGATCGAGGATGCCAGTACGGCCTCGCAGCGGCTGCGCACGGTGTCCGAAGTCATGGTGGGCGTGACCGCGCTGCTGTTTCTCTTCGTGCTGGGCTTCGTGCTCAAGCGCCGTATCCTCAAGCCGGTCACCACCCTGAGCGACGTGGTGAACCGCCTGGCCGATCAGGATTATGCGGTAGAGCCGCCCCAGCTTTCCCAGATCGACGAGATCGGCGACATGGCTCACGCCATCCGCATCTTCCGCGAGAACGGCATAGAGCGCCAGCGGCTGGAACGGGAGCGCGACGCGGACTGGCATGTGCGCGACCTGCTTTCCCGCATGACCCAGCGCCTCCAGGGCTGCGAATCCGTGGCGGACCTGTTCGAGGTGGTGCGCCTTTTCGCACCGAAGATCGCACCGAACCTTGCCGGGCGGCTCTACACCCTCGATGACCGGCTGGGCATGATGGCCTGCGCGTCCGAGTGGCAATCGCCCCACGGCAGCGACGCCGCCTTCACCCCGGACGATTGCTGGGCGCTGCGGCGCGGGCAGGCGCACATGCCGGGCGGGGATATCGTGGACGTGCCGTGCAAGCACGTCACGCCCGATGCGGCCTCGGCAACGGTATGCGTGCCGCTGACCGCGCAGGGCGAGACGATCGGGCTGCTGGTGCTGGAGAACCTGGCCGAGACGCACGGGCCGGGAGAGAACATCCAAGCCTATATCGAGCTGATGTCGGAGACGGTGGGGCTGGCGCTCGCCAATCTCAAGCTGCGGGATGCCTTGCACGAGAAGGCGCTGTTCGACGCCCTCACCGGGCTGCGCAACCGCCACGAGCTGGCGGACACCTTGCGCCGCCACGTTGCCCAGGCCGATGCCGCCCGGACGCAGCTCAGCTGCCTGATGGTGGATATCGACCATTTCAAGCTGCTCAACGACCGTTACGGCCACGATGCCGGAGACCTGACGATCCGTTCGGTGGCGGGCGTGCTGGACAATGCCGTGCGCGAGGAAGGCGTGGCCTTCCGCTACGGCGGCGAGGAGTTCCTGCTACTGCTCCCCGGTTTCGACGAGGAGCGCGCGCTGGAGCGGGCACGGCTGATCCAGGAGCGTATAGCGGGGATGACGCTCGTCCATGACGGCGCATCGCTCGGCCGGGTGACTGTCTCGATGGGGCTGGCCACTTATCCTGCGCATGTGCCCGCCCATGCGCTGATCGCCAAGGCGGATGCGGCTCTGCTGCGGGCGAAGGAGGAAGGCCGGGATCGCGTGGTTGCCGCGGTCGATCGCCGCGATCCGGGGCAGGCCGTTCCGGCGAACTGACTGGCCACCTTCTCCGGTCCGCCGCGCTCAGCGGTGGAACACCCTTTCGTGGAAGAACCAGCGGTAGGGATAGCGCTCCAGCGCGCGGTAGACGAAATGGGTGAAGAGCAGCGTCACCGGGATCGCCGCGGCCAAGAACAACACCAGCGACAGCGGCCAGTTCGGCCCGAACCACCCCATGTGGACGAAGAGCTGCCGGGTGGCGAAATAGGTATAGGGATGGGCGAGGTAGAGGCTGTAGCTCACCGTGCCGAGGTAGAAGATCGAGGGACGATCCAGCAGGCGCGAGGTCAGGCTGCCGGGCGCGATCGCCATGTAGAAGTAGGCGGCGGTGAACAGGAATGTGCCGTAGGCGAGCGGATTGTCAACGTCCCTGAGGCCGAAGTCGTAGTGCTGCACCGATCCGAACACCAGGCATCCGGCGAAGGCGATGATCTCGAACAGCGGGCGCCAGGCGCGGGGCAGGTGGATATGCCGGTCGTCCAGCAGGCGCACGCCGATCCCGGCCAGGAAGAACGCCATGGCCGGGAAACGGCTCACCAGCCATGCCGAACACAGGACCAGCAGCACCGTCATGACCCGGTCCCGCCGCCGGATCGCGGCATGCACGGTAAGGCAGGCCATGGCATAGAACAGCACTTCGTAGCTCAGGCTCCAGGCGTTCGGGGTGAGCTGCTCGGTATGGGTCAGCAGGTTCACCATGAACAGGGCGGGAATGATCGTGCCGATCCTGTTCAGGTCGGGAAAGGCGTTGCTGGCGGCGTTGACCGCGATGAACAGGAGCGAGAAGGCGAGGAACAGCGGATAGAGCCGGAAGAACCGCCGCAGCGCGAACTCGCGCGGGGTGTAGCGCATCACGCTGGGCAGGATCACGTAGCCGCTGATCACGAAGAACAGCCACACGCCCCAGCGTCCGAAATTCCAGGGCGCGGTCGTCGCGGCCAGATAGCCGGGATCGGCGGAATAGACGTTCTCGCCGACCCCGCCGAGCACATGGGCAAGGAACACCATGAACGCGGCCACGCCGCGCAGGCCGTGGACGGTGGGATTGAAGTTCGCCCCGGCCTTCTTGCCGGGCGCCGTGCCGGTGGTGCGGTCCGGTTCCCCGGCGGCCGTGCGGTTCAGCGGCGGGGCAATGGCGGAAGCGTCGGTCATGGCCGTGTCATGCCGGCCGGGAGGCGCGCGCCGGGATCGCTGCGCGCGCTCTCGCCCTGCCGCCTAGGGCGATCGGGGGCAGGTCCTGCTGGGGCTGTGCAGGTGCGGGCAGGCAATAGCCGAAGCGGCGCAGGTCGTAGCCGGTCATGCGCTGCAGCTGCTGGTTGCTCTCGGCATAGCGTTCGCCCACGGCCAGTTCGATCTGGCGCATCAGCCGCCGCCGCAGCGGCCCCTCGAGCATGCGGGTGAACGCGAAGAGGGGGCGCAGCTTGCGGTAGTTGCGATCGAACGGCGGGAACAGCAGCGGGGCATTCGGGGCAAGCTGGTTGCGGTTGAACAGGGCGTTGAGCGGCCGGCGCAGGATCTGCATCAGCATCGGCATCCCCTCGTTCGCGGGCTCCCCGAAGATGTCGAGGGGAACGAGCGAGGGGTTCTGTTCACAGAACTGGGAAATCTCCCGCGCCACCCGACCGGGATCGGTCCGCAGCGCCTCGTACGGCAGGACCAGCACGCTTTCCGGCCCGAACAGGCGGCGATAGTACTCGATGCACTGGATGTAGGCGAACGTGCGGAAATCGAATTCGGGCTTGCGGTACAGGGTCCATTGCAGGGGCGTGGCCAGCCGGTTGAAAGACAGCGAGCCGCCGTCGCTGATGTACTGGAGATAGTACGAGAAGATCATCGAGCGCTGTTCGCGGATGAAAACCAGGATGCGCGCGTCGGGCAGGCATTCCTTCAGGCGATCGGCGATCAGCGGTGCATCGAAGCCGGCCGAGCCGGGATAGCCGGACAGGCGTTCGTGAGAGACCACCAGCGTATTGCCGCGCCGCTGCGCCTCGCGGGCGCGGCGGCGGTAGCTTTCGATCCGGTCGGGCGAGGGGCCGTCGAACGCACCCTGCTTCACGAAGTCGAGCTGGACGTGGTGGCGATCGTTCTCCAGCCGCTCGAAACCGAGGTCCGGACGGGCGAACAGCGCGTTCTGGAGCAGCGTGGAGGCCGTCTTGTGGAATCCGATATGGACAAGTGGTCTTGTACCCGATTCCTG
This sequence comes from Novosphingobium sp. TK71, assembly GCF_055361505.1. Taxonomy (NCBI): domain Bacteria; kingdom Pseudomonadati; phylum Pseudomonadota; class Alphaproteobacteria; order Sphingomonadales; family Sphingomonadaceae; genus Novosphingobium; species Novosphingobium sp. TK71. Next base: position 1,910,712 of record NZ_CM143962.1, on the reverse strand, counting down.
CACGTCGCGCTCCCTGCTTGCTCCGCGGAAATGCCGGAAAAACGGACTGACGGCGGAGTGACCCTTTTATCTGGTCCCGGGGCGATCCTGCCGGACAACACCCTGAACACTAACGAAAGAACATGGCGCGCGGGGATGGGTCAATTGCCATGAATCGCCTGCGGCTCCCCCGAAAGTCTAGGTTATGACGTAGGTCTGCTTGGCGCAGCGGGCCGTTAAGCCGGACGGACCTTGCGGCACCCCCGAATGACCGCGCGGTTCATGCTTACGGGTGATTGCCGAGCACCCTGCGGATGCCCACCCTCGCGGCGGACAAGGCCACATCCGGCCCGCGCACGAGGATCAGCCCTTGAACTCCATCGCTTCTGCCCAAAGTCCGATCCTGGTAACCGGGGCCGCCGGCTTCATCGGCCACGCCACCGCGCATCGCCTGCTCGAACGCGGGGAACAGGTGATCGGGCTGGATGTGATGAACGATTATTACGACCCGGCGCTCAAGGAAGCCCGGCTGGCCTCGTTCGAGGGGATGGCCGGCTTCGAATTCCACCGGATCGACGTGGCCGACGCGGCGGCGGTGGCTGCGCTCGTGCGGGGGCGGGGGGTGCGCCGGGTGGTCCATCTCGCCGCGCAGGCCGGGGTGCGCTACAGCATCGAGAACCCCTTCGCCTACCAGCACTCCAACCTGGCCGGCCATCTCTCGGTGCTGGAGGCCTGCCGCCATGCTCCCGGCTTCGAGCATCTCGTCTATGCTTCCTCCAGCTCGGTCTACGGCGACCGTCCGCTGGCAGGGGCAGGCTTTTCCGAGGATGATCCGGCCGTGGCGCCCGTCTCGCTCTACGCCGCCACAAAGCGTTCGTGCGAACTGATGAGCGAGGCCTATGCCAGCCTTTACGCCCTGCCGCAGACCGGGCTGCGCTTCTTCACCGTCTACGGGCCGTGGGGAAGGCCTGACATGGCCTACTTCGGCTTCACCCGGAAGATCCTGGCCGGGGAGCCGATCGAGGTCTACGGCGAAGGCCGCATGGCGCGCGACTTCACCTATATCGACGATATCGTCGACGGCATTCTTGGCGCGCTCGACAATGATGCCGCGGGGCACCGCGTGCTCAACATCGGCGACAGCCGCCCGGTCGGGCTGATGGACATGATCGAGGCGCTCGAAACCGCGCTCGGCCGGAAGGCGGAGAAAGTGATGCGGCCGATGCAGCCTGGAGACGTGACCGCGACCTTCGCCGACGTGAGCAAGCTCCACGCGATCTGCGGCTATCATCCCCGCGTCATGCTGGAAGAGGGGTTGCAGCGCTTCGCCGACTGGTACCGGGAATTCCATGCGGTGGAGCCCGCCGGGACCGAGGCCCGATGATCCGTTCCGCCTGGGGCCGGGAAGCGGCCACGGCCGCGCGGTTCGTGCTGGTCGGCGCGGCGAACACCGCCATCGGCTATGGCCTGATCCTGGGCTGGCTTCATGCGGGGCTGGGAGACTATGCCGCCAATCTTGCCGGTTTCGCGATGGGGTTGCCGATCTCCTACGCCTTGCACCGCCACCTGACCTTCCGCGCCCGCCACCGCGCCACCGCTGCCGAGGGGCTGCGCTACGCCGCGGCCTTTCTGGTGTCCTATGCCGCCAATCTCGCAGTGGTGGCGATGGGCCGCGCCGCGGGCTTCGAACGCAGCGCGCTGGTGCAGGGACTGGCGATCTGCGTCTACGCGGGCGTGCTCTTCGTGCTGACCCGCCTCACGGTCTTTCGCGCGCGACCAGAGAGATCACTTCGGGAAAGTTGAGCCGTTCCTCCACGATCGGCTTGGTGCCGGGCTTGGCCTGCAGGAACAGCCGCCCGACATATTCGCCCAGGATGCCCATGAAGATCGCATTGATCGAGATCGACATGAGCAGCAGGATCGTGGTCGTGGCGAAACCCGCCGGCCAGGTCTGCCCCAGCAGCACCCGCCCGACCAGATAGGTGAACGTCAGCAGCAGGCTGAGCACGCCGATGACGATGCCCGAGATCGAGGCGATCCGCAGCGGCATCAGCGAATGGTTGAGCACGCCGTCCACCGCCAGCGAGATCATCGACTTGAGCGGGAACTTGCTTTCGCCGGCCACCCGGTCGCCCCGGTCGTATTCGAGACCAACCTGCGAGAAGCCCATCGCGCTGATGAGCCCGCGCAAGTAGGGCGAGGCATCGTCCACCTTCTGGAGTTCCACGAGGATACGGCGGTCGACGAGACGGAATTCCCCGGCGTTCACGGGCAGGTCGTCGTCGCTGATCCAGGAGATGAAGTGGTAGAAGGCCCGCCGCAGCGTGGCCACCATGAAGCCGTCCGCCAGCGTGCGCCGGATGCCGTAGACCACCTGATGCCCGACCCGCCAGAGCTTCAGCATCTCGGGGATCAGTTCGGGCGGGTCCTGCAGGTCGCAGTCGAGCTGGATCGAACAGGCGCCTGCCGCGGCCTTGTAGGCGCAGAGCAGGGAGCGCTGGTAGCCGTAATTGCGCGAGAAGCGGATGACCTTGAGCGCGGAATCGCGGCGGGCCAGTTCTTCCAGCAGTTCGAAAGTGCGGTCGCTCGAATGGTTGTCGGTGACGATTATCTCGTACTGGTATTCGGGCAGCTTCTCGAACGTGCGCACGATCGCCTCGTAGCATCGCACGACGTTGAGTTCCTCGTTGAAGGCGGGAACAAGAATGGAAACCAGTGTCTTCGCTTCGCTGCTCACCCGTCACCCCGCCTTCATCTGGATATGTTGCTGCTGGAGTTGCCGGTGGGCGGCGACCGTGCGGCGCAGCCCTTCCTCGAAGCCGATGAGCGGTTCCCACCGCAGCCGGCTTCGCGCCCGTGCCGGATCGGAGCGCAGTTCCGTCGGTTGTCCGCCGCTTCCCGGCTCGGTGCTCTGTGCGGGGCGGAGCGTCACGATACCGGGAGCGCAGCCGGCCAGTGCGGCGATCCGCTGCGCGACCTGGGCCATGGTGGGCGCGATGCCGGTGCAGATGTTGACGGTGCCGAAATCCCGGGGCGCCATCCGCGCAATGTGCAGCAGGGCATCGACGGCATCGTCGACGTGCAGCAGGTCGCGCCGGTCGAGCGGGCGCTGTACGGTGATCGGCCGGTTCGCCATGCAGGCCTCGACAAGCGCCGGGATCAGGAAGCTGGTGGCCTGGCCGGGGCCGTAGCAGAGGGCGAGGCGCGCGGTCACCACCGGGAACGGCATGAGCGGGGCGAGCATCGCGATGCTGTCGGTAGTGGCCAGCATCCCCGCGCCGTAGGGCGTGGTGGGGAAAGCGCGGCGGGTCTCGGAATAGGGCAGCTCCGCCCGGCCATATTCGGCGATGGTGCCCGCCCGCACCACCACGTCCGGCGGCTCGGCTAGCTCCGCCAGCGGTTCCAGCAGGTTGAGCGCGGGCTGGAGGTAGGTTCCGGCCGCAGCCCGCGCTGCGGCGAAGGAGGGCTGGGCGGGCAGGCGCGTTTCGGCTGCCAGGTGAAACACCCGGCGCGGGCGGATCCCGGCGAGGCAGCGCCTGATCTCGGCGCGGTCGGCAAGGTCGATGCGGTGCACGACCAGCCGGTCCACGAACGGCGCGAGCCGCGCCAGCGAGGTCGAGGGGCGGACGATCACATGGACCGGGTCGCCCGCGGCGACGAGCCGCTGGGCCAGGTGTGCGCCGATGAAGCCCCCGGCGCCGGTCAGCAGCGAGACGGCATTGCGCACACTCAGGCCCTCCGGTGTTGGAGTCAGCAGACGATCCGGGGAATCGGCAGCGGAACGAGGAATTTGCCGCCGCGCGCCCGGAAGGCCGCCTGCTGCTCGAAGATTTCGTCGAAGAAGTTCCAGGCGAGCACGAAGAGCACGTCGGGCTGCTCCTCCTCGATGGCCTGGACCGGCCGGATCGGAATGCGGGTGTTCGGCGAATAGAGGCCGTGCTTCAGCGTGTTGCGGTCCACCAGGAAATCGAGATAGCGCCTGTCGATCCCGAAATGGGTGATGAGCGTGTTGCCCCGCGCCGAGGCGCCGTAACCCGCGATCTTCAGGCCTTGTGCCTTCATTTCGTCGAGCATGGTGCGGATGTCCACGCCCATGGCCGCGACGTCGAGCGCCAGCCGGTCGTAAGTGGCCTGCTCCAGCATGCCGCCGGACAGTTCGTCCTCCAGCATTTCCGCCACTGCGGGCGAGGGCGCGATGCCGGCGGCCTTGCGGTTGAGGAACACGCGTATCGAACCGCCGTGAATGTCGGGCAGCGAAAGCGCGTCGGTCACTTCGAGGTCGAAGAACGCCGCCAGCTTCGCGATCGACAACAGGCTGAATTCCGAGACGTGCTCGTGGTAGATATTGTCGAATTCGGTGTGGTCGATGTACTCCTTGGCGCGGGGAACCTCGATCACGAAAGTCCCGTCCGGCGCCAGCAGGATGCAGATCGCCTCCATGAAGGTGTGGAGGTCGCCGATGTGGTTGAAGGTGTTGGTGGTGACGATGACTTTTGCCTCGCCGCGCTGGCCCCGCACCAGTTCCGCCGAGGCGGGGTAGAAGTAATCGATATGGGTTTCCACGCCGCGCTCGGCGGCCATGGCGGCGATGTTCTCGGCCGGGTCGAAGCCCAGCGTCGTGCAGCCCAGCAGGTTGCAGGCGGCGAGCAGCAGGCCGTCATTGCTGCCGATGTCGACGATCAGCCCGCCGCGCGCCTTGTCGGACAGCACCCGCGCGAAATCGGAGAAGTGGCTGTGCATCCGCGCCGCGCCCGAGGGGACGTAGAGGTAATGGCGGAAGAAATCGGCCGGGATCTGGTCGGCGATCTCCACCAGCCCGCATTCAAGGCAGACCTGGGTGTTGAGCGGGAAGGAAGGCTGTTCCCGGTCGAGGTCTTCGGGGCGGATCAGCATCTGGCCGGGGGCATGGTCGCCCAGTGGCAGGAAGAGGTAAGGCGATGGCGCCTTGCAGGCACGGCAGGTCGTGAGGGTCGAGGCGTGGGTACGCTCGGCGGTCATCGATTCAGGCATTTGCGGCCTCGCGGGACGTTGCAGGGGAGAGCGATCGCACGAAGGCCTCGAAGCATTCGTGCATGAAGTCGATATGGGCGTCGGTCAGCCCGTGATGGCAGGCGAGCAGGATGCCGCCCTTCATCACCGCGTCGGCAACCGGGCAGCCTTCCGGCGGCGCCTTGAGCGGCACGCCCTGCATCGCCGGCTGGCGCAGGATGTTGCCGGTGAAGACCGGGCGGGTCTGCACGTCGCGCTCTTCCAGCCAGATCTGCATCTGGGTGCGGGTGAAAGGCGCGTCCTCGCGGATGGTGAGCGGGAAGGCCAGCCAGCCGGTGCGTGATTCCGGCATTTGTTCCGGCAGGACGAACCAGTCCTCGTACTGCTTGAAGAAGGCATACTGGCGAGCGAAATTATGTTCGCGCGCCGAGATGTTGTTATCGAGCTTCTTCAGCTGCACCAGCCCGAAGGCCGCGCCCATTTCCGAAGGCTCGACGTTGAAGCCCAGTTCGTCGAACAGGAACTTGGCGTCGTAGTCGATCCCGTCGAGCGCGACGTTGAAGCGCTTCTCGATGCTTTCGGAATCGACGTAGAGCGAACTGGTGCGCCCCCATGAGCGCAGCAGCAGTGCCCGGCGGGCGAGAGCCTCGTCCGAGACGCAGAGCATGCCGCCGTTGCCTGCAGCATTGATGACGTGGGAGCCGTAGAAGCTGGTGGTGGAAATGTCGGAGCGGGTGCCGGTGCTGGTGCCGCGCAGGGTGGCGCCCAGCGTATCGGCGCTGTCTTCCACCACCATGAGGCCGTGCTTGTCGGCGATCTCGCGGATGCGGTCCCAGTCGGGCAGGTTGCCGATCAGCGAGGGGATCATCATCGCCCTGGTGTTCGGCCCGATCATCGCCTCGATCTTCTCGACGTCGATGTTGTAGGTGCCGACCGCGGAATCCACGAAGGCCGGTACGAGGCGAGAGCGCACGATCGGCGCCACGGTGGTGGCGAAAGTCAGGGCCGGGGTGATGACCTCGCTGCCCTCGGGCAGGTTCAGCAGCTCGATGGCGAGGTAGTTCGCCGAGGAGCCGGAGTTGACCATGATCCCGTGGTCCTTGGCGAACAGCGCGGAGACCTGCTCCTGCATGGCGCGCACTTTCGGACCCATCTGGGTCGAGGTCCGCAGGACTTCGAGGACGGCGGCGATCTCTTCCTCGCCGTGGACGGTCTGGCCATAGTTCACGCGCATCTTGCTGCTTCCCCCTCGGTCAATTCGGTGGTGCTCCCGGCATTCCGGTGGGAATACCGGGCGATCTGCGCCTCGCTGAAGGCGCGCATCCGGGTGTTTCCGCGCGCGAAGGCGCGGTACCATTCGGCGGTCATGGTCACCGCTTCCTCGGTCGAAAGGCGCGGGCGCCAGCCGAGCCGGGCCTGTGCCTTGCTGCTGTCGAGCGTCAGCATTCCCGCCTCGTGCGGATCGTCGGTACGGCGACCGAAGGCGATCTGCGCCACGCCGGGCCCCCAGGCCCGCTGGAAGTGGCGTGCGATTTCCTCGACGTCGATGAAGCCCTGGGCGCTGGGGCCGAAGTTCCAGGCTTCGGCAAAGCGCGGCGCACCCTCTCCAAGAAGCCGCGCACCCAGCATCAGGTATCCCGCGAGCGGCTCCAGCACGTGTTGCCACGGGCGCACGCTGGCCGGGTTGCGGATCGTCACTGCCGTGCCCGCGATCGTGGCGCGCACAACGTCGGGCAGCAGGCGGTCGAGCGAATTGTCGCCCCCGCCGATCACGTTGCCCGCGCGCACGGTGGCGATCTGGCAACCGGCGGGGTCCGAGAAGTAGGAGCGCCGGAACGCGGCGGCGACCAGTTCGGTGCAGCCTTTCGAGGCGCTGTAGGGATCGGCCCCACCCAGTTCGTCGGTCTCGCGGTAGGGCCATTCCCACTCGCGGTTCTCGTAGCACTTGTCGCTGGTGACGACGACGACGCCGCGCACGCTCTTCATCCGGCGCACCGCATCGAGCACGACGGCAGTGCCGGTGACATTGGTGGCGAACGTCTCCACCGGATCGTCGTAGGAAGGCCGCACCAGGGCCTGGGCGGCGAGATGGAACACGAGGTCCGGCTCAAGCCCCTCGCAGGCCCGGGCATAAGCCCCGGCATCGCGGATGTCGGCGATGCGGTGGTCGACCAGCCCCCCGAGGTCGACCGTATGGAATAAGTCAGGGCCTTGCGGGGGGCGGTGCAAGGCGATCCCGGTTACTTCTGCACCCAGTTTCCTGAGCCAGAGGCACAACCAGCCACCCTTGAAACCGGTGTGGCCGGTTACCAGAATCCGCTTGCCCCGGTAAACCGAAGCAAACGCCTGATCCAGTGAGCCTTGCTCAGGCATGTTGCAGCTTGGTGGGCATGTCGGTGCTGAGCACCGGCTGTCCGTTCTCGAAGTCCATCCACGGCGGCAGCGTCTGCGTGCCCAGCTTGTCCAGCGTGTCGCGGTCGCGGATCGTGTCCATGGGGTGCCAGAAGCCCTTGTGCTTGTAGGCCATGAGCTGGCCGTCATGGGCGAGGCGGGTGAGCGGGGCCTGCTCCAGCGGCTCCTCGTCTCCGGTGAGGTAATCGAGCACACCCGGTTCGAAGACGAAGAAGCCGCCGTTGATCCAGGTTTCGTACTTGATGACCTTCTCGGTGAATTCGATCACCTCGCCGCCCGCGCCCGCGCACTGGCCGAGTTCGAGATTGCCGAAGCGGGCCGGCGGCTGGACCGCGGTGACCGTGGCGAGCTTGCCGTGCGAGCGGTGGAATTCCAGCAGGGCGGAGATGTCCACGTTGCCGACCCCGTCCGAGTAGGTGACCATGAAGGTCTCGTCGTCGAGCCAGGAACGCAGGCGCTTCAGGCGGCCGCCGGTCATCGTCGCGAGGCCGGTGTCGACCACCGAAACCCGCCAGTCGACCTTGGTGGTGGGGTGCAGGGCCATTTCGCCATTGCCGATGCCGACCGTGAAGTCGTTCGACATGAGGTGAAGGTCCTGGAAGAAGCTCTTGATCGCCATGGCCTTGTAACCGCAAGCCACGATGAAGTCGTTGTGACCCCAGCGATCGTAGATATCCATGACGTGGAGCATGATCGGGCGCCCCGCCACTTCAACCATGGGCTTGGGAACCCGAACCGTTTCTTCGGCAAGGCGGGAGCCGAGGCCCCCGGCAAGCAGGACGACTTTCATGATCGTGTCTCCGGCGTCGGTATTTTCAGGAGAATTTCTCCTGTCGATGAGGCAAGGTTAAGGGCAGAGCCTGCCGTCGGAGAAATGGTCATCCGGGTTAGGCAGCTTTAGCCAATGCGGCTATCAAAGGGTTACCGGCGTGCCTCCAAGGGGCGCTCGGGCCTACGGAAAAGACGCGGATAGCCGCCGTTTCGGGTGCCCTGGGTCAGGATGTAGCCATGGTTGCGGGCATAGTCCTCGAAAGGTTGTTCCAGCGGTTCCTCGCCGCTTATCAGGATCGCCGAGGGCTGGTCCGCGTCGAGAAAGGCGGTGAGCTGCGCAGGCGAGGTCGTGGTCCAGTAGGGCCGGTCGCGCGGGGGGATATATTCGGCCACGCGGTAGACGAACTGGCCTGCCGCGAATTCCGGCGGCACGGTGAGCCCGCCCTCCACTGCGAGCAGCGGCGAGAGCGTTGCCACCCGGTCGCCCGAGGAAGCCGCGGCGCGGCGGACGAGTTCGCGCATCTCGCGGTGGACCGCCACGCCTTCCCATGATGCCGGGCGGGCGAAGGAGACCAGCCCCGGTCCAAGCCGGGAGGCGGCGCAGAGCAGCGCCAGCAGCGCCAGCGACAGCAGCACGGCATCGGCGGCCACGCGGTTCTCGCTCAGCATCCGGGCGCGCAGCAGCACCACCAGCAGCACCAGGAACGGGATCGGCGGCACGAAATACTGCGGGAACGAGGGGCTCGGCACGAAGGCGACGACGAAGCCCATCGCGGCCAGCGCGGCGGTCAGCACCACCGGCCAGGACCAGACCGTCAGCAGCCCGTCGCGCCATCCGCGCCGCAGCAGCGGCAGGGCCACGAGGGCGACGATTGCGGCCATGGAAAGCAAGGAGGCGTTCGAGGTCCAGATATCCTCGGCGAACAGCACCTTGGCGGCAAGGCCGACGACCTTGGGCTCGGTCGAATGGGCCCAGTAGGCGGCCTGCAGCTCGGTGAAGTAGCGCACGGTGTGGGCGAGCATGGCCTCGGGATCGGTGGCCATCGCGATAAGCACCGGGATCCCGGCGGTCAGCCCGCCCAGCGCCAGCGGGACGGCGCCGCAGACCAGCCGCGAGCGCAGCGGCCGCGCCGTCGGTGCCAGGATCGTCGCCATCGCCAGGAACGGCGCGAGGAACACGTAGTTCGCCTTGAGCCCGATCGCGCAGGAAACCATCATCCCCGCCACGAAGCACAGGGTCCACGAAGGGCGTTCGCGGTCCAGTCCGCACAGCAGGAAATAGAGCGCGAACAGCGCGAAGGGGATCGGCAGGAAGTTGTTGGTGGCCATCATGCCCGGACCGCCGAGCAGCAGCACATTGCCCATGAGCAGGACGGCGGCGGTGAAGAAGGCGGGAAAGCCTGCGCGCTGGCGCCGGGCGATCAGCCACAGCGCCGTGATCGCCGCCGCCCAGGCCAGCAGCACCAGCAGGCGGCCGAGCAGGAGGAGATGGCCGGTTCCGGTCAGCCAGTAGAGACCGCCCAGCAGGTAGGGCAGATAGGGCAGGTGGTTGAACCCGAAGTCGCGGTAGATGTCGCCGCTGCCCCAGAGGCGCGAGACGGTGATGAACAGGTTCTCGTCGCGGCCGATGGGAAAGTCCATCAGGCGGCCGGCGAGTCCCACGAACAGCACGCCGAGCAGCGCATAGCCCGCCACCCTTGCGAGCGAGCGCGGCCGCGTCTCGGGCCGTTCGCCCTGTTGCAATTCGCGTTCCTGCAGAACGTCGCCCATCGTCATCGCGGAAGGCCCCTTTCCCGATTGCCGGCGCTGCCGACGCCGCGCGGAAGTCTGGCGGATCACGGCCCCCCGCGTGAGCGCGATTAGGGCGTAATCACTCAGGATGAAGGCAGCGCGCGAGGCGGGTGGCGAGGGATGGATGCCTTTGCCAATAAAGGGTTAGACCGCATGAACCCTGCCGCGCGGGGAGGCCATTCGATAGACTGGAGGCGATCGATCACACGCTTCGCGCGGCATCCGGACGGGCTCTTCCTCCTTGGCAATTCTCCCGACATCGACGCATATCGCGATCCTGACCTCCGGTCTGGGGGCAGGCGGTGCGGAGCAGGTGATCGCGCAGCTGGCCCGCCACTGGTGCGAGGCCGGGCATCAGGTGGACGTGATCGCCTTCGACCATCCCGCCGATCCGATATTCCACCGCCTTCCCGAAGACGTGATGCTGCACCGGCTGGGCGGTTCGAGCGGCTTTGCCGGCATGGCGGGGCGGGTGGCGGCGCTGCGGCGCGTCCTTGCGGCGCGGCGGCCGCAGGTGCTGGTGTCCTTCCTGACCAAGAATAACCTGATCGCCGCGCTGGCGACCACGGGCACCGGCATCCGGCTGGTCTGTTCGGAGCGCAACAACCCCGAGCGGCAGGCCGCCCACCCGCTGTGGAACTTCCTGCTGCGCCTGCTTTACCGCCGCGCCGACGTCATCGTCTGCCAGACCGATGCGGTGCGTCGTTGCTTCCCCGCCTCGGTGCGCGGCAAGCTGGTGACGATCGCGAACCCGGTGCCGCCACCCGACGTGCTGCGCGCCGCCGGCGATACCCGGCGGCTCTGCGCGGTGGGGCGGCTGACGCACCAGAAGGGCTTTGACCTGCTGGTGCGGGCCTTTGCCGAAGTGGCGCCGCGCTGGCCGGGCTGGGGGCTGGATATCTGGGGTGAGGGCCCCGAACACGGCGCCCTTGCCGCGCTGATCGCCGGTGCCGGGCTGGAAGGGCGGGTCGTGCTGCGCGGGTTGACGCCCCGGCCGCGGGCCTGGGTGGCGCAGGCGGATATCTTCGTCCTCTCCTCCCGTTACGAGGGTTTTCCCAATGTGCTGGGCGAGGCGATGGCGGCGGGCTTGCCGGTCGTCGCGGCCGATTGCGATTTCGGGCCTTCCGACATGGTGCAGCATGGCCGCAGCGGGCTGCTGGTTGACAGCGAGGACGTGGAGGGACTGGCGGCGGCGATGTCCGCGCTGATCGCCGATCCGTTCGAACGGATGCGCATGGGCAGGGCCGCGCGCACGGCCATGGCACGGTTTCATCCGGAGCGGATACTCCAGAACTGGGACCAGGTGCTGGGGAACGGGCTTTCCGAAGCGGGGCACCCGGACGACCGGCGGCTGGCGCAGTCCCGCGCGGCGGGGCATGGAGAGGGGGGAGCCGCCAGGCATGCCGGGGAGGCTCCCGGGGGGGAGGCTCCCGTCGGAAAGCCCCTCATGGCAAAGGCCCTCATTGGAAAGGCGGGAACGCGCAGATGAACGTGGTACGCATTCTCTTTACTTCGGCGGGTCGCCGTGTCGAACTGACGCGCTGTTTCCGCCGGGCTGCCGAAAAGCTCGGCATGAGGGCGGAAATCCATGCCTGCGACCTGGAACCCGAACTCAGCGCCGCCTGCCTGGAGGCCGAAGCCGCCTTCAAGGTGCCGCGCTGCACCGACCCGGACTATGTGGCCCGCCTGCTCGACCACTGCGCGCGCGAGAAGATCGCGTTGCTGGTGCCGACCATCGATACCGAACTGGACGTGCTTTCCCGCACGCGGGACAGGTTCGCCGAAGTGGGCACGATGGTCCATGTCGGCGCGCCGGAGATCATCGACGTCGTGCGAGACAAGGAGCGCACCATTACCGTGCTGCGCGACGCGGGAGTGCCGGTTCCGCGCACCGCGCGGATAGAGGCCCTGCGCGCCGATCCCTCGGGCTGGACTTTCCCGCTGTTCGTGAAGCCGGTGGGAGGAAGCGCCAGCCGGGGCATCGGAGTGCTCGAATCCGCCGCCGATATCCGCGAAGACTATCCCGAGCCGATGCTGGTGCAGGAACTGCTGCGCGGGCCGGAATATACCATCAACATGTACCTCGACGCGCGCGGGCGGATCCGCTCGGCGATCCCGCACTTGCGCATCTCGGTGCGGGCGGGCGAAGTCGAGAAGGGGCGCACCGTGCGCGATCCGCGCATGATCGAGATCGCCGCCAACGTGGCCGCGGCGCTGGGCCGGGGGCGGGGAGCGGAGGGCGTCCTGTGCTTCCAGCTCATCGACGACCCGGATCGCGGCCCCCGCGTGTTCGAGATCAATGCCCGCTTCGGCGGCGGCTATCCGCTGGCCGATCAGGCGGGCGGTCGCTTCGCCGAAAGCCTGCTTGCGCGGGTGGCGGGCCTGCCGGAATGTGCAAGCGACCACTGGCGCGAGGGCGTGACCATGGTACGCTACGACAGTGCCGTGTTCCGTGGTTGATATCTCGCGCCGTGTCGTCGTGCTCGATCTTGACGATACGCTCTATCTCGAACGCGATTTCGCGCTGAGCGGCTTCGCGGCGGTGGGCCGTCATGTCGAGGAATGCCACGGCCTGCCGGGCTACGGCGCCGAATGCGTGCGCCTGTTCGAGGAGGGGCATCGCGGCACCGTGTTCGATGCGGCGCTGGGCGCGCTGGGGCTTTCCGCGATCGACGTCGGCCCGCTCGTGGCGCTCTATCGCGGTCATGCGCCCGAGATCGCGCTGGCCGGGGACGCCGCGCGCCTGATCGACCGGCTGGACGGCCACGCGACCGCGATCATAACCGACGGTCCGGGCCAGACGCAGGGCAACAAGGTGGCGGCGCTCGGCCTTTACGGGCGGATCGGCAAGGTGGTCCTCACCGGCATCCTGCCCGAGGGCTGCGCCAAGCCCCATGCCATGGCTTATGCGATGGTCGAGCAATGGTCGGGACGTCCTGCCGCCGAACATGTCTACATCGGCGACAATGCGGCCAAGGACTTCGTCACCCCGCGCGCGCGCGGCTGGCTGACGGTGCAGATCCTGCGCGAGGGGCATATCCATCCCTGCATCGCGCCGACCCCCGACCATGCCGCTCACCATGTGGTGGATTCGCTGGACGATCTCCTGCTGGAACCGTCAGTCCGCGCCTGAAGCCAGGGCGATATCCGGCGAGCGCCGCTCGCCGCCGACCATGACCCAGGCCGTCAGCGCCAGGATGCGCAGGTCCAGCAGCGGCCCGGCATGAGCGACATACCACAGGTCCAGCGCGATCTTCTCGTCGAGCGAGAGCAGGGTATTGCCGTTGACCTGCGACCAGCCGGTCAGCCCGGGGCGAACCTCGCCGCGCATCGCGCCGCGCTGGCCCAGTCCGGCGATGGTCTCGGGGAGCAGGGGGCGCGGGCCGACGAAGGCCATGTCGTTGGCGGCCACGTTCCACAGTCCGGGCAATTCGTCGAGCCGGCTGCGGCGCAGGAAGCGCCCGAAGCGGGTGACGCGCGCCTCGTCGGGCAGCGGCTGGCCGTCCTTTCCGGCGGCCTCGCGCATGGAGCGCAGCTTGAGCAGGGTGAAGTCCTGTCCGTGCAGGCCCGCCCGGCGCTGTCGGAACAGCACCGGGCGACCCATCGACAGGACTACGCCGATCCCGAGCACCGCCAGCAGCGGAAGCACGGCCAGCAGGAGCAGCGCGGCGAGCAGACGCAAGGGGAGCTTCTGCACGCCGCGCGCCCCGCTCAGGCTTCCACCGGCCGCCAGGAGTGGCCCCGGAACATGCGACGGATACGGGCGGCCATGGCCTCCCGGGCGGCGACCGGCGAGCTGTAGTAGCTGGCCGAGTCTGCATAATACTGCACCGAGTCCCCGTAGCGGCGGCGGGCATGTTCGGCGTAGTCCACCTGATCGAAGATCACGCCGCCCACGCTGTCGTCCAGCATTTCGAGCGCGGCGCGCATCTGGTCTCCGGTGGTGTGGCCCCAGCGGGCGACCAGCACGGTCTGGTCGGCGAAGTGGCACATCGCCCGCGCATCGCGCACGGCCAGGGCGGCCGGGGCATTGATGATGACCAGTTCGAAACGCTCGCGGAGCTGTTCGAGCAGGGTCTTGAGGCGGCTGGAGGACAGCAGCAGCGCGGGTTCCGCCACCGGTTCCTTAGCGCTCAGCAGCACGATCTGGTGCGGGCTGGCAGCTTCGACGGGGATCGGCACCCCGGCCTCGCCGTCCAGCGTCACGGGCATGTCAGGACCGTCATAGGGGTTGGCCGAGCGCGGGCTCACCAGACTGTCGAGGTTGGCGCGACCGCAGACGATGTCGACCAGATCGGGCACCTGCATGTCGCTCTGGAGGCGCTGGAGGGCGCCGCGCTTGCGCAAGTCGAGGTCGAGGATCACCGTGCGATCGCCCATGGCGATGCCCGCGGCGGCCAGCGTCAGCGAGACGGTGGACTTGCCGTCGCCGGGCAGCGGCGAGGTGACGAGCACGACCTGCGAGTTGCTGCGCTGGGCCGGCGGGCGCCGGTCGAGCGCACGCACTTCGGTATAGGCCGAGCGGGCGACTTCGGCGAAGAGCGACTGCGGCTCGCGGATGACCGGGCTTTCCTTCGGATCTTCCGAAAGGTCCTGGTTGAGCAGCGGCAGCATCCCCAGCGTCGGCAGCCCGAACAGACGGCGGATCTGGGCGGTGGTGCGCAGGCGGTCGTCAAGGAAGTCGCGGGCAAACGCGATCAGGAAGGCGAGCACGGTGGAGCCGAGCAGCGCGGTGATCGCCATCTTGACCGGGGCCGGGGCGATCGGATCGTAATTGGGAACCGCCGGCGAGACGATCGAGGAGGACACGCCTTCGAGCTGCATCTGCGCGCGAACCTGTTCGACGCGGCCGGCGATCGCCTTGTAGGCATCGTCGGCGAGAGTGGCCTCGCGGACCAGCTTTTCGAGCTGCACGGTGTTGGAGGTGTTGCGGTAGGCCATCGAGCTGAGCCCGGCGACGATGCCTTCGAGGCGCGAGGCCTGCGCGGAATCGCCGGCGGCTTCGCTGCGAGCGATCTGCGCCATCTGCGCGCCGCGCGCGGAAGCGTCGGCCTGGGCGGCGGCCTGCACGCGGCCGCGTTCCTCGGCGATGCTGCTGTCGACCGCGGCAAGCTGAGAGCCGAGGCGCTTCACGTCGGGATGGTTCGGCCCGAGGCTGGTGCCGAGCTTGGAGGCTTCGGCCACGAGTTCGCCGCGGCGGCGTTCGAGCTGGTCAAGCGCGCCGGAGGTGGCCAGCGCGGTGCTCTGCATCTGGCTGGCGCGGGCGATGCCGGCGCTGCGGGCGGCGGCGCCGTCACGCGCGGCGGTGGCTGCCGCGCTCTGCACGGCGATGCGATTGATCTGGGCGAGGTCCTCCGCGCCGCCCGCGCCCACCAGCATCTGGTGGGTTTCGCGGAAATCGGCGACGTGCCTGGCGGTTTCCTCGGCGGCGCGGGCGCGGGCCTGCTGTTCGTATTCCAGCGAGGAGAGCAGCTCGGCGCGGCGCTCGTTGCTCTTGCTGGTGCGCAGGGCGCGCACCGAAGGCGGGATCTGGTTGGCGATCTCGGCGGCCAGTTCGGGCGAGCGCGCGGTCACGGCGATCTCGATGAGGTCGGAACCCGTTTCCGAGTTCATCGTCGTCATCGACAGGACCTTGTTGGTCGCGGCCTGGTAAAGGACCTTGGCGTCCGAGGGGACATTGCCGAGTTCGCGCAGGAAGACCGGGTTGTGAACCAGATCGAGATCCCGGATCACCTGTTCGGCGGCGGAGCGCGAACGGTGCAGGCGCACCGCATTGGCGACGCGTTCCGCGTTGCGGGAATTGACGTCCGCCTGGTTGGTGCCGACTTCGTCGATCAGTTCGACCTGCACCGTGGAGGAGGAGCGATAGAGCGTGGGCGAAAGCAACTGCTGCACAAGCACCGCGAGCGTGATCGTGCCGACGATCAGGGCCATCATCGTGCGATAGCGGTAGACGACACGAAGCAGGTCGCGCGGACCGACCTGCTGTTCGGGTGGTTGGGAACCTTCCTGCGACAGCGCCGGTCCTCGATAATGTACCGGCGCGCCGCCCATTTGGCTTGGCGCGATTGCAGTCGACATGTGCCCCTCCTGCGAGGTGAAGATAGGTGCCGCCGGGTCAGGTGGCCTTCCATGTTCGACTATGCGGTGAAAGGCGGGACAGGCAAAAAGGGCATCCGTGAACGGCGCCGCTAATAGAGACTAGTCCTTTTGGGGGGCGCGGCGGCGCAGCAGGGACGAGTAGAGTTCGAGATGGCGCGCGGCCGCGTTCTCGATCGTGTACTCGCGGCTGGTGGTCAGCGCGCCCGCGGAAAACTGCCGGTAAAGCGAAGTATCCTGCATCAGCCGCATGATACCCGCGGCCAGCGCCTGCGGTCTGTCGACCGGGCAGAGCAGCCCGTTCTGGGCGGGCCGCACGAGCCCGCGATTGCCCGAGACATCCGTGGCGACCACCGGCAGGCCCATGGCCATGGCTTCAAGGATCGCCACCGAAAACCCCTCGTAGTGGGAGGTGTTGAGGAAGAGATCGCTGCGCGCGAGCAGTTCGGGCACGTCGCGCCGCTCGCCCAGGAACTGCACGACATCCTCCAGCCCCAGCTCGCGCACCTGGGCGCGGAGCGTCTCCAGCCCCTCGCCGCCACCGGCCACGCGCAGCAGCGGGGCGGGACAGGCCGGGGTCGCGCGGTCGCGCAGGATGCGGGCGGTCTCGATCAGCAGCGGATAGTTCTTCTGGTCCGAGATCGCGCCGACGCTGAGGATGCGGCAGGGCCGTTCGGGCACGAGGCGCGGCCCGGCGGCGCGGTAGCGCGCGGCGGGGGCGTTCTGGATCAGCGTGAAGGGCCGCTTCGACAGGTGCCGGTAGATGCCTGCGGTGTCGTTGCTGATGGCGACGTAGTGATGGACCACCCGGTCGAGCAGGGTGAACAGGCCGGGTGGGAAGCTGAGGCGGCTGTTGTGGTAAGTGAACACCACCGGCCCTCGGTAGCCGCAGAAGGCGAGCATGGCCACCGCGCGCACGGTATGGGCGTGAACCACGTCGGGCCGTGTTTCGGCCAGGTGGCGGCGCAAGGCGAGGATTCCCGGCAGCAGCCGCCGCCGCCGTCCGAGCGAGAGCGATTCGAAACGGCAGCCGGTGCGGTCTATCTGCGCGGCGAGTTCGGCTTCCATCTCCGCTGAATTGCCCAGCGTTCCCGCGTCGCAGAAAGCGACCACGGTGCCGGATGCGCCTTTGGCGGCAAACGCGCCGTTGAGGTTGGTGACGAGGATTTCGGCGCCGCCCGACGTCAGGCTGGTGATGATCGAGCTGACCCGGAGCGGCTGCGGCGGGCTGACGCTGCGGGCGAAGCCTTCGCTGGGGGCATGAACCGTCATGTCCGGGAATCCGCCGGCATCGGGGTAGGCACGGGTGCCGGATGCAGGGAGCCCAGGGAATCGGATGCCGGGACGGCAGTGCGCCGGGCGCTGCGGATGCCGCGCCAGAACGCGGTGTCGAGCAGGGCCACCGTGGCGATTCCGAAGGCGATATGGGCCATGTTGGCGCCGAGCGCGCCGTAATGCGGGATCAGCACGAGTGCGGAAGCGAAGAAGCTGACGGTGGCGGCGAGGCTGGAGAGCAGCACGAAAGTCGGCCGGTTCATCGCCAGCAGCGCGGCGCGGGTAGGGGTGGCATGAAGCGTCAGCAACACGGCCACGAGTTGGACCAGCAGCATGGGATAGCTGTCGGCAAAGCCGGGGCCGAACACCAGTTCGATCGCCTGCCGGCCGAGCAGCCAGCACGCCCCCACCGTGGCCAGCGCGATTCCCGCCAGCACCAGTTGCAGCACGGAAACGAGCTGGGCCATCGAATCCGGCCCCATCTTGCGCCAGAGCCGGGCGAGATCAGGGTAGATCACCGTCTGGATCATGTCGCCCGCGGTCTGCGCCACCTTGGCGATGCGGCGGGAGAGATAGTAGAGCCCGGCCGCTGCCGGTCCCGCGAAGCTGCTGACCAGCAGGGTGTCCATCTCGTGCGTCATCGTGCGCAGGGTGGAGGAGAGGTTGGTGGAGATGGCGAAGCGCATGAAGCCGGGGAAGCGGCCCGGCAGGTCGCGCAGGTCCGCCTTGAGCGGGCTGGGAATGCCGGTATCGCGAAGCGCCCGGAAACCGAGGTAGTTGAACAGCGCCGAATCGAAGATCTGGCTCACCGTCCACACCACGACGAACCAGACCAGTCCTTCTCCCAGTACGTAGAGCAGCGCCGAAAGCGCGAATCGAGCCACGAACGAGGCGAGCTGGACATAGGCGAGGATGCGGAAGCGCCCCGCCAGTCGCAGTGCCGCGCTGGCCATGCCGCGCGGGTTGCAGGCGATGGCGCAGGCGTAGATCGCCACGAGGTCCACGTCATGGGGCTGGATGCCGATCAGGTTGCCCGCCAGCCAGGCGACCAGGACGCTCATCAACGCCGCCACCAGCGCGCTGCCGACGTCCAGCAGCAGGCCATAGGCGTAAAGCGAGGACATTCTGCCGGCATCGCCGTTTTCCTCCTCCACGGCGACGAAGCGGACCAGCGGCTGCCAGGATTCGAACCGGATCAGCCGTTCGCACACCCTGCCGATGGAAAGCACCACGGCGAGGGTGCCGAACTGTTGCTGGCCCAGCGCGCGGGTGGCGATGGCGAGGCTCGCCATCATGATCATCACGCCGCCGAAATTGCCCGAGAGCAGGTGGATGATGCTCATGAGATGCGGGCGGAGCATCTCCGAGCCCTGCCAGCGTTCGCGCTGGCGGGCGATGAAGGAGGCTCCACGGCGCCAGATCGGCGCCGCGCCCTCGCTGGCACTCTCTCTCCGGTTCATCCTGCTTCCAGCGTCCGTATCGTTTGCGGGCGGAGGGAGGGCTCGTCGCCTTCCCGTTCGTCCGGTTTCCAGCTCCCGTGTCTCGGGCGCCGTTCCCGCCGTGCCGCCGTGAAAGTGGCGGCCCCGGCAAGCGCGAACATCAGCACCACCGGTCCGTTCCACATCCGCGCGAACATGTGCGGCAACGACATGGCGTACATGAAGAACACTCCCAGGCTGGCGAGCGCGGACACGCCGGCCGCCTTGTTTCTTCGGGCTATGAACAACCCCTCCACCAGCATGGCGAGGAACATGACGAAGAGTCCGAGGAAGGAGACGATCCCGCCTTCGTTGAGCACCAGCAGGTAGAGCTGGTGCACGGGCATCCCGTAAGAGCTGGCCTTGCGGTATCCGTCACTGCCGAGACCGATCAGCAGGTTGTTGCCCGACATCTGCCAGGCTTCCTCGATCAGCACCGAGCGGCCGACGAAAGTACCCGCCTTGGTCGGATCTCCGGTGACCACCGCGTCGCCCACGCGCTGCTCGAACACGGCGGGCACCGGCCCGCCGAGGCCGACATAGGCAGTCACCACCAGCAGCACCGGCACCGCGATCGAGATGACCGTGCGGATGCGCGAGAAGGCGAGGATGAAGCCGATGGACAGGATCGTCGCGGTGAAGGCGGTGAAGCTGGCGCAATAGACCAGCCCGGCCACGATCACGAGCGCGAGGGGAACCGCGAAGACCGTCTTCAGGCGCTTGTCGATCACAGCGTGGATCAGGAAGATCAGCGCGAAGACGCAGACCGCGCCGTTCGAGTTCGGCTCGCCCGTCATCGCGCCGAGGCGGCCATTGCCGGTCACCACGTACTTGTTGACGTATTGGGTGATCGCCGCGCGGCTCAGCAGGTTGACCATGGCGATGCCGATGGCCTGCGATACGGCGACGCCCAGCACATAGGCGATCGCGCATTTCTGGAGCAGTGCGTGGCTGCAGTTCGCCAGCAGCATCGGGATCAGCAGCAGCGCGAAGGCATATTGCCCGGCGACCACCGGCCAGCGTTCGGAATCGCCGTGCGTGACCGAGCCGACCAGCATCCCGCCCAGCAGCATGACCAGGCCCAGCACCCAGATCGCCGACATCCGCCCCATCATCGCCGCGTTGAGCCCGCGCGAGGCGAGCATGAGCAGCGTGCAGACGAGAAGCAGGATGTCGGACATGGTGAGGTTGAAGGCGGGAATGCGGCCCACCTGCCACCAGCTCAGGAAGAAGGCGGCGACAGGCAGCAGCACGGCGATCACGCGTTCGTATGGGGATACCGAAGCGGTCGCGGGCCGATATGCGGAATGGCCCGGAAGTCTCGCCGGCTGCTGCCACCCCGCGTCGGGGATCACGCCGGGAACCGGCTTCGGAAGCCCCGCCGGAAACTCGGGGGATGCCTGTGTGATGATAGCGGCCATGGCGGCGATCATGGTCAGGGGGGGAGGCGAAGGCAAAGGCCAGTCCGGGCAGTCCGCCAGCGCATAGATGTTAGCGCAAAAGGGTGAGGGCCGGTCCCGCGCTAAGTCGAATTGGTGACTTGTGCGCACTGGGGGCGAGGATCAAGGTCCTGCCGCAAACGGCTTTGCGGGGGGCGGGGGGCAAAGTGCTCCTGAGCCAGGCTGGAGATATGGCATGACCGCGGCAGACACCTCGAGGACAGCCCGCCCCGTTGCGAGGAAACGCGCGAACTGGCGTCCCGTCTGGTTCGGCGGCGCGGTGCTGGCGATCGTGGCCCTGGTGCTCGGCCTTGCCGGAACCGCGGGCGAGCCGGTGCTGGCGGCGGCGCCCGTGGTGCGCGCCATCGCGGGCAAGAAGGCGTTCCCGGCAGCCGTGGGCTACGGCGCCACCAGCGTGGGCGGGCGCGGCGGGCGTATCATCTACATCACCACGCTGGCCGATTCCGGCGCCGGTTCCTACCGCGCCTGTGTGACCGCGACCGGTCCGCGCGTCTGCGTGTTCCGGGTCAACGGGGTGATCCGCTTCACCCAGCGCCCGCCGTGGATCATGACCCCCTACCTGACGATCGCCGGCCAGACCGCGCCCGGCGGCGGGATCACGCTGGCCCATGCGGGCGGGTCCAACGGACTGACCCCGCTGGTCATCAAGAACACGCATGACGTGGTCGTGCGCGGCATCCGCGTGCGCACCGACCGCATCGGCCGCAATCCCGGCGGCGAGGACGATATCACCATCGAGCGGAGCAGCCGCGTGGTGATCGACCATGTCAGCGCCTCCTGGGCGCGCGACGAGGTGATCAACGGCTACGACGACAACGACGAGATCACCATCAGCAATTCGATCTTCGCCTGGGGTATCCCCAAGCATGACAAGTGCGCGCTGCTCGCCAGCGATCCGGTGGACAAGCAGAAGCTGAGCTTCATCGGCAACGTCTGCGCCCACAACGGAGACCGCAACCCCGACATCAACTTCCCGCGCGGCTCCTGCGTGGAGGTCATCAACAACGTGCTCTACAACGCCGCCTCCGAGTTCGCGGAAGTCTGGGAGAGCTACGGGGGCTCGCCGGTATCCATCGTCGGCAACAGCTTCATCGCCGGGACCAACACCAACACCAACAGCCGCGGCGTTGCCCGCGAGACGGTGGGATCGACGGGAACCGCGTCGATCTATCTGTGGGACAACAATTTCAGCGGCAACTTCAAGCATGTCAGCCCGGAAGTCGTGCCCGCGCAGGTCCAGCAGGCGCCGTGTCCGCTGACGCTCCAGCCGATGGCCGCGACGGCCGCCTATTCCTCCGTGCTCGCCCGCGCCGGGGCATTCCCGCGCGATGCCATAGACCAGCAGGTGCTCGCCGACGTGCGCGGCATCACCGGACGCATCGGCGCTCCCGTCCCGGCGATCCCCTACCAGCCTCCGGCCGCGCCTTATGCCGATAACGACAAGGACGGCATGGACGACGCCTGGGAGCGCGCCAACGGGCTCGACACCACGAAGAACGACGCCTGGGGCGACCGGAACGGCGACGGTATCGAGAACTTCGAGGAATTCCTGGCATATCGCGAAAAGGGGTTCGGCCTGTGAACAGCCTGGCTGCGCCGGTTCCCCTTGGCGGCGAGATCCCGGCCCGTGGGCGGACCGGCGGGCCGCTCACCATCTGCTTCCCCTTCGCGGGGGACGAACTGGGCGGCAGCCATGTCTCGGCGCGGGGGCTGATGGAGGGCCTCGATCCGGCGCGCTACCGCCTGCTGGTGGTGCCGGAAGTGCCGGACGGAACGATTGCGGAGTTCTTCGGCGCCTTTACCCGGACGCCTGATCCCGCCGCGCCGCGCCGCTCCTTCGTGCCTGGCGCGCGCTTCGGTCCCGGCAAGGTGCTGCGCGCGCTCGCAGGGGTACCCCGCCGGGCGCGCTTCCTGCGGGAGCATGGTATCGACGTGGTTCACAGCAATGACGGCCGCAGCCATGCGAGCTGGGCGCTGGCGGCGCGGCTGGCGGGGGCGCGGCTGGTCTGGCACCATCGCGGCGATCCCGATGCCCGCGGCCTGCGCTTCGTCGCCCCCTTGCTGGCCAGCCGGATCTTCACCGTCTCGCGGTTTTCCCTGCCGCAGGGATCGAGCGAGGCGGCCAGGGCCGCGCAAGTCGTCTACAGTCCCTTCGACACGTCGGTCAGCGCCGACTGGGCGGCGATGCGCGCCCGGATCGTCGAGGAACTCGGCTGTCCGCCCGATGCCTTGTTGTGCGGTTGGTTCGGCAACTTCGTGAAGCGCAAGCGGCCATTGGAGTTCGTGGAGGCCGTGGAGCGGCTGGGCGCCATGCTCGACCGTCCGGTCGTCGGCCTGATGTTCGGCGATCCGCGCAACACCGAGGTGGGAGATGCACTGCCCGAGCGGATCGCGCGGGTATCCGGCAATGCCCGCGTCCACATGATGGGCTATCGCTCGCCGGGGCATGAATGGCTGGCGGGCTGCGACCTGCTGCTGGTTCCCGCCGCGCGCGAGCCGCTTGGCCGCACGCTGGTGGAGGCGATGCTGGTCGGCACGCTTGTCGTCGCCACGGATTCGGGCGGCAACCCCGAGGCGCTGGAAGGCGGCTGCGGTGTGCTCTGCCCGCTCGACGATCCCGCCGCCATGGCGCGCGCGGCCGCCGACCTGCTTGCCGATCCGGAACGGATCGACGCGATCCGCCGGCATGCACGGCTCGAAGCCAGGCGGCGCTTCTCAAAGGAGAATCACGTCCGTCAGGTCAGCACGGTCTACGAGGAACTGGCGCGAGGCTGAAGGGGAAGGGCGCGCGGCACGGGCCGACCCCGCACACGGCAGCACACACCCGGGGCGCTCCCCTGGGTGTGTGCTGCCGGCGGGGTGCCCGGTCAGAACCGGATGCGCAGTGCGACGCCGGTGCGGAAGCGGTCGAACTCCTGGGTGCCGTCATCGCCGGTCCGCTTGCCGAAATTGGCGTATCCGGCCAGCGACATATTGCGCGACATCACATATTCGATCTCGCCCGATGCCGTTACGGTCTGCTCCTTGGTTCCCGAGCCGTTGTAGCGCGAGCGGCGATAGCCGGCGCCCACCGTTGCGAACAGGTTGTGCCTGATCTCCTGCTGCACCGCCAGCTTGACGGTCGTGTCCGTGCGGGACTGGGCGCCGGTGCGGAAGGTCGCGACGTCGCCGTTGAAAGCGTCGAGGATCACCGCGGTGCGGCGCGTGGGATGATAGGTCAGGTTGCCCGAGACCGAGAGCCCGGTGCGGCCCGGCGTGCCCGGGTCGTCGGGTTCGAGGCGGAAGAAGCCTGCCGACAGATTGCCCTCCAGCACGCCTCCCGGCTGGATCTGGATGCCTCCGCGCATGCCCCAGGTGGTGGTGTTGCGCTTGTCGCCCTCGGAAGTCCTTTCGATCCTGAAATCACGCCGCACGGCAAAGGCGCTCAGGGTGACGAAGGTGATGCCCGATACCCGCCAGCCGGCCGTGGCAAGGGCGCTGTAGCCGGTGAAGTCCCGGTTGGCGTCCGCCGCGGAAACCGCGTCGTACTGGGTAATGTTGCCCTGAAGGTCGAATAGCAGGCGCGCCGTTTCATGGTGCGCGCGCAGTTCGCCGCCCAGGCTGTCGATCTCGCGCGGGCCGGAGTTCGGGTCCTGCCGGGATTCCGGCGAGCCGCGCTCCTCGACCGCGCGCTGCCAGAACCCGCGCCCCGTTACCGAAGTGGAAGGATCGGGAGACCAGCGCGCCGAGCCCTGGAGCAGCCAGGCCTCGGTATTCTCGGTCTTGAGATCGGCGAAGCGCCGGATCGTGGACGTGGCCAGCACTTCGCCGCTGACGACGCCGGGCGCGGTGCGGGCCCTGATCTCGGGCGTGATTTCGAGATGCACGTCGTCCCGGGCATTGGCGGGTTCGGCGTAGACGTTGCTGTCGTACTCGATCCGGGCTTCGCCGCCCATGGTAACGTCGATCGAGCCGAGGTGGATCGGCAGTTCCCGGTAGGACCTGTCGTTGGGATAGACCGCCGGCGCGGTCGAGCCGATGTCGCGTGCCTGGGCCAGTGCCTGCTGCGGAGTCGCCAGCAGGAGCGGGACCGGGACGGCCAGTGCGATTGCCCCCCGCACGGCGTCAGAACCAGCGCTCGTAGACCCGGATACGGTCTCCGGGGAGGATGATGGTGGTTTCGTCCGCCTGCGCGGTCACGTCCTTGCCGTCGACCTGCCGGGTGATCGCCACCTTGCCGGTCTGCGCGCGGTAAGTGTAGCCCCCCGCCGCCGAAAGCGCTGCCAGCACGGTCATGCCCTGGCGATAGGCGAACTGGCCGGGCTGGTTGACCTCGCCCACCACATAGAACGGGCGCAGTTCCACCGGGCCGACGTTGACCACCGGGTCGCCGGTCATGATCCCCTGGCGCAGCAGCGTGGCGGCGATGCCCTGTTCGATCTCCCGGTAGGTGAGCCCGGCGACGTTCACCTGCTTGATATAGGGCAGCGAGATCGCGCCGGTATCCTCGACAATGTAGTCGCCGTCGGCGGTCGTCAGATCCTGGACCACGATATGCAGCTTGTCGCCCGCACCCACGCGGTAGGGACCTGCCTGCGTGGATGCGAGCGTGGGCATGGATGCCGTGGGCGAGGAACATGCCCCCAGCATCAATGACGAAGCGAGCGTCGCGGCAAGCGGGGCCGCGAGAATGTGCCTGAAACGGAACAGGCGCGATAACTGGTGCGACATATGGGGTGCCCTCCCTGGAAAGACCTGCCACCCGGCGCCCTGCCTTCGGGGGAAACCGCCCCGCCGATGGCTGACACGCCCATGGATTCGTCACCTGCTAGGTTACGAAAATGACGGCGGATTTCCTTGGTTATTAAGGGCTAGGCGGTGGCGAACTCGGAGAACAGTCCGCGAAAATACTCGGGCGAAGGGGGATCATCCGCCCGAGAACAGTTCCAGCTAGGGACCGGGGCGCTGTTGTGATATAGCCGTTGGCGCTGACGTCGAATTTGCGACGGGTTTCGGCAATATTGGGTCCGGGCCGGAATTTTCCGATCCGAACTTCAACTGCGACGATTTCCTTTCACTTGACGATTTGACGCACTACCGGACTGCAATCTCGCAGGCCGAAAACACCGTTTCTTGAAAGGAAACACCCATGCCGATCGGCACCGTGAAGTTCTTCAACACCGACAAGGGTTACGGCTTCATTTCGCCCGAGGACGGCGGCCAGGACAGCTTCGTCCACATCAGCGCTGTTCAGAACGCCGGGATGCAGACGCTGAACAAGGACCAGCGCGTTTCCTACGAAGTCGAAGTCGGCCGCAATGGCAAGGCTTCTGCCGTGAACCTGCAGTCGGCCTGATTGCAGAAGAACCGGGGCGCGGCATATGCCGACCCCGGTTCTTACCCCGCAAGCTGCGGTTTGTGGATTTTTGCCCGAGGCGGCGCGTCCTGCGCGCCGCCCGGTAAGTGCCTTCAGGAGGAAGGGTCGACCTCAGTCGACCATCGCGGCGACAAGCCGCTGGAGATCCTCTCGTGACAGGCTGGTCCGGCTGGCGTCCCGCGCAGGGCGCGGGAGATGCCGGATCTGATGTGTATTGAAGGCATTGGTAGAGCGATGGATCGCTCCCGAAAAATCTGTAATCATCTATTCCTGAATTTCGCGGCTCATGGCCGCCCTGAATCAGCGGCCCTTGGCCGCATTGCGTTTATCGTTTGAAGCCGCCGCGCTTGCGCGGCGGGCCACCGGCCTGGCCGGGGGTGCGTTCGCGGAACACGATGCGACCCTTGGTGAGGTCGTAAGGCGTCATTTCCACGTGTACGCGGTCGCCAACGACGGAGCGGATGCGGAACTTGCGCATCTTGCCCGCGGTGTAGGCGATGATCTTGTGCTCGTTGTCGAGCAGAACGGCGAAGCGCCCATCGGGGAGGATTTCCTCGATGTAGCCTTCCATAGTAAGCAATTCTTCCTTGGCCATCCGGTTCCGTCCATAGTCAATTTGCGTCAGGTCCCGCCGTCCGCACATCGAAAGGCGAGCCATCAAGGCCAAGCAGCTAGAAATGGGAGGCAGGGCTGAAGTTCCAGCCGGCAAAATCCCGTCGCAGGCGACGCAGCACCCGCCACATGGTGTCTAAACGTCAAAATTGCAAGCTATTCCGTGCTGCATCGGCGCATCGATTTCTGTTCGCGGCCACTTCTACGCCGGTTTGGGCGCGGGATTTTCAAGCCGTTTCAGGCCTGATGAAGGTTGCAGGGCCGATTCAGGGGCTGGAGCAATTATCCTTGCCATCATCCCCGTCATTTCATGGCGGGCCGGTTTAACGCGGCCGGCGGCGTGTAGGAAAATGTTTCGTGAGGGCCGTGGCTCAGCGACGCACTGGCCAAACGGGGGCGGATGCTCCCGCGCCCCTCCGCCAGCCGGGGGTGTGGCGGGCGGAGGGGCGGGATCAGGGCCTCAGGGGCAAGGCCTCACAGCTTGTCCCTGGGCTTGCGGATGGTGGTGACGACCTGCGAGTCCGTGGAAAGGCCCAAGGAAGGCGCGGGCTTGGTCTTGGCTGCCTTGGGCTTGCGGATTTCCCGCGTGCTGCGCTTCTGCGACTTGGCCATGTTCGTGCTCCTGCTTTCAAGCGGGGGCGCGTTTTATCCCTCAGCCGCGGGAGGCTTGGTGTCCGGTTCCCGCGATGGCTGCTTCTAGCACCGATCGCCCCAAGACGTGTACGAATTCGGGGAAAGGCCGCTTCGGCCGATTCGATCCTGCGCGAGATCAGGCCCGGGCGGATACGGTGGCGGACCAGGCCTCGCTGCGCAGCAGGTCCACGGCCGCCGCCGCCAGCGCCTGGCTGCGATAGCCGCCGCACTCGACCAGCACAGTGCCCACGCAGGAAACCAGCCGCCACCGCCAGTCGCCCCCGGCGAACAGGGTGGAGGTCACGCTGACGGATTCCGCGCGGAAGATGTCGAAGTGGGAAGCCGCATCGCCCTGCACTCCAGGGCGGGCCGCGTTGCTGCGGTCCAATGGCCGGGCGCCCTCGCGGATGGGGGCTTGGACGATCAGGTTGAGTTGCGGTGCCATCGGACGGTCCTTCACGTCGGCGCGTCCGGGCCTACCAGGGGCCCCGGGCGCGATAGAAGGGGAAGCGCCTGACGACGCCTTCGACGATATGGCCCTTGAGCCTGCGCCGCATTTCGTCCGCGCCTTCTCCCCGCGTGCAGACCAGATGCGTCCCGCCCGTGGGCAAGGGCTCGATGGTGCTGATAGACACGGCGAACTTGTCGCAAAGCGCGATCACGTCTGCCTCGGGCAGGTTCACGTTGATGGCGCGGCTCATCGTGCGGATGCCGATGACGTGAAATAACGGGTGAGATGAAAAGCCATGGCCTTGCTCCACTTCATAAGCGGGAGCACGGAGCTCTCAGTCGAAGCATTGCCTGTAGACGGAATTCTCTTCGATGGTTCCTAGATAGATATTTGCACGAGTTCGCACAAGCCGGACAGAAAATAATAAAATCCCTTGTTCACGGCGTGAGTCGATTCTCGCTCTTCTGACGTCGCGGGGGCGTGGCCCAATTCCTCCGGCCGCTTTTTCGGTCTCTCGATCCTCAGGCCTCGATTGCGGACAATTCAGCGGGTCGGAGCCGGATCAGCGACTGCCTTGCACCCATTACCGCCGGACGGCAGGTATCTTCCATTGATCGAAAGCGGCCGCTCGTTCAGGCGAGGCCGCCCTATGTTACGCGAGAAAAGCTGTCGGTCCGCGACCGCCCCATTACGGACATTAGGCGCGAGGTTAAACATAGCCTTATGACAAGAAAAATTGTGGCACTACTTCTGCTATGCCTTGGGTCTGCTTGCGCCACAGACATGTATTCTGACACGCCAGCTTGCCGTGATGGTGACGCGAACACGGTTTGTCCGGTCGATGGCTCAAGGGATGGAGACGAAAACGCTAAACCAAGCCGTTTCGCATCGGGGGAAAGCAAGCCTGAGCTTCTCAGGCAAATACAACTGGCGGTCGAAGGAGACATTAGCTTCGCAGGTCACTACTCTACTGCCTACGTTCCCTGTGGCACTGCATGCGGCAGCTACTGGTTTGTGGACCGCCGCAGTGGGCTAGTCTTTTCCGCTCCGGGCGAAGCGGGTGACGGACAGATGATTTGGGACATCAAGACCAGTCATGATAGCGATGTCGTGGAAGTGACCTACGGGTCGCGCGACGGCAGCAACACTGGCGCGTGTGCGAAGCAGGCGTTCCGCTGGATAGGAACGAAGTTCGTTGAGGCAATGCCAAAGGAACCGACTAGCTGCCCCGCCTAATGACAGCTTCCCCCCCGTTGCGGCCCTCGCGATCCGTCTCAAGGCCCATCAGCGTCTACATCGCCATCCTCAAAAAGAGCGTGTGTTCTGTCGATCGGGCATCGCTCGCCAGCGCCTTCATAGTTTTCAGGGGTTCAATTAAGTCCGCCCCGGAGACACCATGATAGGAAAGTTCCTTTGATCGCGCCCATCGATCCGCCGCGTTCGCAAAGCTGTCCTCGTTTAATTCATCCAAACGAATGACAAGCTCATCAGGTATTGCAAAGACCCAAGGTCCCTCGGGCGAGCCAATCGCGACTAAAAACTCTTCTCCAGCCAAGCGTGAAGCATCCGCACTCTGATCCACGGCTTTCCAGAGCGCAGCAAGAACTGAGTTATCAGCATTGTTCGTGCGGTAGATGGGCGTGCGAGCCATGTCCGTGGAGAGCGCGACGCCATCGTCAGCGCGGCCTAGAAAGAATTCCGTCAGCAAAGCACACTCCTCGGTTGACGTTGCTCAGGTCGACACTGAAGCGCAAAAGCCGATCGTCCGCAATCCACCCCTTCCTGACGTCAAAGCTATCTTCCGCAGCTTCCGCATAGGGATGGGAGGGGAGGCGGATTGCGCCTGAACTTGACCCTGCGGCTCGGATCACCTAAGGGCCGCCATCTCCTGCGGGTTCGCTCGTGGGAAACGACATAGAGCTGAACATTGTCATGTCGGCATTTTTTGGGACTTTTCCGTGGCTTGGCCATGAGGAGGTCTCTTCGGAAATACCTTGTGCCGAGTCGTGCAGGGGGTTTTCGAAGGTGCGCATGGCAAAGTAATCCGGTGTTTCTGACCGGGTGGAGTGTTTTTCGGCTCACGTTCGACGGTTGCCAGGTTGCAGACCGCCATCGTTCCCGATCCGGGATCGGCGCGGCAGGTGCGGCCCGGGTGTTCACCGTTCGGCGTGACTCTCGAATTTCCTCATCCTTTCAGATGCTCCGGGGCCCGTTGTCGGTTTGGTCCCTTGGGGTGCGAAGGGTTCGCGCCGGTGCTGTCCGTCTCGACGGGCAAGATGCTCCGGCCCGGATCCATCGCACTCCCATTTGAAAGAAGAGTATAGATGCCCACTATCAACCAGCTGATCCGCAAGGGTCGCGAACCGCAGAAGGCCAAGTCGAAGGTTCCTGCGATGGAGCAGAACCCGCAGAAGCGCGGCGTCTGCACCCGCGTGTACACCACGACCCCGAAGAAGCCGAACTCGGCTCTCCGCAAGGTCGCCAAGGTGCGCCTGACCAACAGCCGCGAAGTCATTTCGTACATCCCGGGTGAAGGCCACAACCTGCAGGAGCACTCGGTCGTGCTCATCCGCGGCGGCCGCGTTCGCGACCTTCCCGGCGTGCGCTACCACATCCTGCGCGGCGTGCTCGACACGCAGGGCGTCAAGGATCGCAAGCAGTCGCGCTCGAAGTACGGCGCCAAGCGTCCGAAGTAAGCTGGTAGCGGCATGAGGGCCTGACGTTCTCTGCCGCACGGTACTGGATCTACCGGCCGGTGATGCTCACGCTCCCGCCCGAAACAACAAGGAATACCAACGATGTCACGTCGTCGTCGTCCCGAGAAGCGGGAAATCCTGCCTGATCCCAAGTTCGGTGATCAGACCCTGTCGAAGTTCATGAACAACCTCATGCTCGACGGCAAGAAGTCGGTCGCTGAATCGATCGTCTACGGTGCTCTCGACACCATGGAAACCCGCGCCAAGGCCGATCCGGTCCAGCTGTTCCACGATGCCCTGAACAACGTGAAGCCGCAGATCGAAGTCCGCAGCCGCCGCGTCGGTGGCGCGACCTACCAGGTTCCCGTCGAAGTGCGCCCCGAGCGCGCCCAGGCCCTGGCCATCCGCTGGCTCATCACCGCCGCCCGCAACCGTCCCGAGACCACCATGTCGGCGCGTCTCTCGGGCGAGCTGCTCGACGCTGCCAACAACCGCGGCAACGCCGTGAAGAAGCGCGAAGACACGCACCGCATGGCGGACGCGAACCGCGCCTTCTCGCACTACCGCTGGTAATGTGCGTGGTGTCGCCCGGATCGGCCCCTTCAGAGGCGGTCATCCGGGCGTCACACTTTTAATTCAGGGGGCGGGGGCCTATCTGACGGTCGGTCCCAACCCCGAACACTCCTGCTAAGGATTCTCACCATGGCACGCAGCCATCCGCTCAATATGTACCGCAACATCGGTATTATGGCGCACATCGACGCCGGTAAGACCACGACTACCGAGCGCATCCTCTATTACACCGGCAAGTCCTACAAGATCGGCGAAGTCCACGACGGCGCCGCGACCATGGACTGGATGGAGCAGGAGCAGGAACGCGGGATCACCATCACCTCGGCTGCGACCACCTGCTTCTGGACGTCCGAGGGCCAGGAATACCGCATCAACATCATCGACACCCCCGGCCACGTTGACTTCACCATTGAAGTCGAACGTTCGCTGCGCGTGCTCGACGGTGCGGTCGCCTGCTTCGACGGCGTTGCCGGCGTTGAGCCGCAGTCGGAAACCGTGTGGCGCCAGGCTGACAAGTACGGCGTTCCGCGCATGTGCTTCATCAACAAGCTCGACCGTACCGGCGCGAACTTCAAGTACTGCGTGCAGTCGATCATCGACCGCCTCGGTGCCAAGCCTGCCGTGCTCTACATTCCGATCGGCCTCGAAGCCGACCTGAAGGGCCTGGTCGACCTCGTTCACAACCGCGCGATCATCTGGAAGGACGAATCGCTCGGCGCCGAATTCTTCTACGAAGAAATCCCGGCTGAACTCGCTGACGAAGCTGCCGAATACCGTGAAAAGCTGCTCGAACTCGCTGTCGAGCAGGACGATGCGGTTCTGGAAGCCTACCTCGAAGGCAATGAGCCCGACGTCGCCACGCTGAAGTCGCTGATCCGCAAGGGCACGCTGAACCACTCGTTCGTTCCGGTCGTTTGCGGCTCGGCGTTCAAGAACAAGGGCGTTCAGCCCCTGCTCGACGCCGTCGTTGACTACCTGCCTTCGCCGCTCGACATCGAAGACGTCCAGGGCGTCAAAGTCGACAGCGACGAGCCCGACAGCCGTCCGCCGGAAGACAACGCTCCGTTCTCGGCGCTGGCCTTCAAGGTCATGAACGATCCCTTCGTGGGCTCGCTCACCTTCATCCGTATCTACTCGGGTACGCTCTCGAAGGGTTCGTACCTGAACTCGGTGAAGGGCAAGAAGGAAAAGGTCGGCCGCATTCTCGAAATGCACGCCAACGACCGTAAGGACATCGACGAATCCTTCGCGGGTGACATCGTTGCTCTTGCCGGCATGAAGGAAACCACCACGGGCGACACGCTCTGCGCCGAACGCGCGCCGATCGTGCTCGAACGCATGGAATTCCCCGAGCCGGTCATCGAACTGTCGGTGGAACCGAAGACCAAGGCCGACCAGGAGAAGATGGGCGTCGCGCTCAACCGTCTCTCGGCCGAAGATCCCTCGTTCCGCGTCACTACCGATCACGAATCGGGCCAGACGATCATCAAGGGCATGGGCGAACTTCACCTGGACATCATCGTCGACCGCATGCGTCGCGAGTTCAAGGTCGAAGCCAACGTCGGCGCTCCGCAGGTTGCCTATCGCGAATACCTCGCGAAGCCGGTGGACATCGACTACACCCACAAGAAGCAGTCGGGCGGTACCGGTCAGTTCGGTCGCGTGAAGGTCAAGGTCACGCCGGGCGAGCGCGGTGCGGGCATCACCTTCAAGGACGAGATCAAGGGCGGTAACATTCCGAAGGAATATATCCCCGCGATCGAAAAGGGCATGCGCGAAACCGCTGCCTCGGGCTCGCTGGTCGGCTTCCCGATCATCGACTTCGACATCGTCCTCTACGACGGTGCCTACCACGACGTCGACTCGTCGGCCCTGGCCTTCGAAATCGCCGGTCGCGGTGCCATGCGTGAAGTCGCCCAGAAGGCCGGCATCAAGCTGCTCGAACCGATCATGAAGGTCGAAGTCGTTACCCCCGAGGAATACCTCGGCGACGTCATCGGCGACATGAACAGCCGTCGTGGCCAGATCCAGGGCACCGACAGCCGCGGCAATGCCCAGGTCGTCGAATCGATGGTCCCGCTGGCCAACATGTTCGGCTATGTGAACCAGCTCCGCTCGTTCACCCAGGGTCGTGCGAACTACTCGATGTTCTTCTCCCATTATGACGAAGTCCCGGCGAACGTCGCGGCTGAGGTCAAGGAGAAGCTTGCCTAAACGGCAAGATCATTCTAGGGGCGGCGCCTGTTTCGGCGGGCGTTGCCTCACATCCCGCAGATACAATTCAAGCGAAAGAAGGTTTGTAAGATGGCGAAGGCAAAATTCGAGCGGAACAAGCCGCACTGCAACATCGGCACCATCGGTCACGTCGACCACGGCAAGACCACCCTCACGGCTGCCATCACCAAGGTCATGTCGGAAGCGTTCGGCGGTGAAGCCGTTGACTTCGCAAACATCGACAAGGCTCCGGAAGAGCGCGAGCGCGGCATCACGATCTCGACCGCTCACGTCGAGTACGAGACCGAAGCCCGTCACTACGCGCACGTCGACTGCCCGGGTCACGCTGACTACGTGAAGAACATGATCACCGGTGCCGCCCAGATGGACGGCGCGATCCTGGTTGTGAACGCTGCTGACGGCCCGATGCCGCAGACCCGCGAACACATCCTGCTCGCCCGCCAGGTCGGCGTGCCGCAGCTGGTCGTGTACATGAACAAGGTCGACCAGGTCGATGACGAAGAGCTCCTCGAGCTCGTCGAACTCGAAGTGCGCGAACTGCTCTCGTCGTATGACTTCGACGGCGACAACATCCCCGTCGTCAAGGGTTCGGCTCTCGCCGCCCTCGAAGGCCGTGACGACAACATCGGCAAGGAATCGATCCTTGCGCTGATGAAGGCTGTCGACGACTACATCCCGCAGCCCCCGCGTCCCACCGACAAGGCATTCCTGATGCCCGTCGAAGACGTGTTCTCGATCTCGGGTCGTGGTACGGTTGTTACCGGCCGCGTCGAAACCGGCATCGTCAAGGTTGGTGAAGAAGTCGAAGTCGTCGGTATCCGCGACACGCAGAAGACCACCGTCACCGGCGTCGAAATGTTCCGCAAGCTGCTCGACCAGGGTGAAGCCGGCGACAACATCGGCGCGCTGGTTCGTGGCCTGAAGCGCGACGACGTGGAGCGTGGCCAGGTTCTCGCCAAGCCGGGCACCGTGACCCCGCACACCGAGTTCTCGGCTGAAGTCTACGTTCTGTCGAAGGACGAAGGCGGCCGTCACACGCCGTTCTTCGCCAACTACCGTCCGCAGTTCTACTTCCGCACCACCGACGTGACCGGCGAAGTGATCCTTCCCGAGGGCACCGAAATGGTGATGCCGGGCGACAACGTTTCGCTGACCGTGAAGCTGATCGCTCCGATCGCCATGGACGAAGGTCTCCGCTTCGCAATCCGCGAAGGCGGCCGCACCGTCGGTTCGGGCGTCGTTGCCACGATCACGAAGTAATTCGCTGATCTTGCAGCTACGGCTAAAGTGATTGGCCCGGCGTCTCGAAAGAGGCGCCGGGCTTTTCGCGTTTATGGAGTTAAGGCGTTTGTGGCGCTCGAGGCCCCGGCGTAGGGCTAGTGTGCCCGCAACTCGCCCTGTCCGATCTTCCATGCATCCGAGCCTTTGGGTGCTGCGGGAATGGACGCCAGGTCGATGTAGTAGACAGGTTCCGGCACGTGGCCGAACGGTATGGTGATGCAGGGGCCTAGGCAGCCAGGCAGGTCCCAGAGGTCGGGCGGGTAGGCCGCGCCCGTACGCGTGCTTTCGTCGACGGATTTCGAAGCCGGGACGCGCTGGTCAGTGCCATCGCCGCCGTGGGAGCAGACGACGATCGTGCCGTCATTGCCGCCATTGCTGGCACGGGCGGCAGCACGGCAGGCCTCATCAACGGCAGCGCCCTTGGCGTCTGGCATGGTGGCGTGGGCGGAAAGCGTGTTGGTATCGTCGATGTCGATGGGGACGCCCGTTTGGCCGGGGCCGTAGCCGGAGCTGTCGGCTGCTGCGGTGGCGGGCGCCAGGCATGCAAGGGTGAGCGCGGCAAGCGTGCTGGAAATTGTCGTGGTGATGGAGGGCATTGAAAGCGCCTTCTGCTAGGCGTCGCCATGCCAACCTAGGATGCGGAACGGAGGTAGGGAAGGGGCGATGCGACGAACCGCGTTGGCGACCTTCGGGAACCTGCCGGACTTCGTGAAATCAGGGCTTGCTCGACTCGGCATCACCGTGTAGTGGCGCGGTTCGAATTTGACGGGGCTTCGGCCCTTTGGCTCTTTCTCATCGGTAGTAGGTAATGGAAGCTCAGAACATCCGTATCCGCCTCAAGGCGTTTGACCATCGCGTGCTCGACCAGGCTACTGGCGAAATCGCTGACACGGCCCGCCGTACCGGCGCTCTGATTCGTGGGCCCATTCCTCTGCCGACGAAGATCGAGAAGTTCACGGTCAACCGTGGCCCGCACATCGACAAGAAGTCGCGTGAGCAGTTCGAAGTCCGCACCTACAAGCGTCTGCTTGACATCGTGCAGCCGAACGCAGCTACCGTCGACGCTCTGATGAAGCTCGATCTGGCTGCCGGCGTGAACGTCGAAATCAAGCTGGCCTAAGCCGGTTTGCGGGGTGACCGAAAGGTTGCCCCGAAAGTCCTTTCCGATCGGACTTTAAACGATCGAGGCGAAATTCGGATCTTCGGATCCAAATTGTCCTTGTCGGCCCGATGGCCGGCTTTGCGGGGAGAAACCCGCAGAGACAGCGCCCCGGGCGGCAAGCCGCCGGGGGACACAAGGGATACCTCCGCCGTCTCCTTCGGGAAGCGTCGGGAATGCGTCCCCCGTCTCGTTTCCGCGGTCCATGATGGGCTGGCAGGGAACACCTGACCCGGACGGGGTTCGTATCACAACCAGGGTTGGACACGCGTACGGGGGATGGTCCTGCGTACGCCTCTGTAAGGAGAAAGGTCATGCGTACAGGCGTGATCGCCAAGAAAGTCGGGATGACCCGCCTGTTCCAGGAGGACGGTCGCCACGTGCCCGTCACTGTCCTGGCACTTGAAGACTGTCAGGTGGTTTCGGTTCGTACTGCTGATCGTGACGGCTACGTCGCGGTTCAGCTCGGTGCGGGCGAAGCAAAGCAGAAGAACGTTGCCAAGCCGCAGCGTGAGCACTTCGCCAAGGCTGAAGTTTCGCTCAAGATGCGCGTCGCGGAATTCCGCGTTGCCGACGATGCCCTCCTCGAAGTCGGTTCGACGATCGCTGCCTCGCACTTCGTGCCTGGCCAGCTGGTCGACGTTGCCGGCCACACCCAGGGCAAGGGCTTCCAGGGCGCTATGAAGCGCTGGGGCTTCGGCGGTATGCGCGCCACCCACGGTGTGTCGATCTCGCACCGTGCGCACGGTTCGACGGGTAACCGTCAGGATCCGGGCAAGGTGTTCAAGAACAAGAAGATGGCCGGCCACATGGGCGACCGTCAGCGCACCCAGCAGAACCTCGAAGTCGTCCGCGTGGACGACGAGCGTGGCCTGATCTTCGTCAAGGGCTCGGTCCCGGGTTCGAAGAACGCCTGGCTCACCGTTTCGGACGCCGTCAAGGTCGACCGTCACGGCGAGGCTCCGTACCCCGCCGGCCTCAAGCTGGCTGCCAACACCAATGATACGGCCGCTGCCGAGACCCCTGCTGACGTGGCGGCTCCCGAAGCGACCGAAGGCCAGGAGGGCTAATCATGAAGGTTCAGGTCCTCAATATCGACGGTTCGGCCGCTAACGCCGACATCGAGCTTTCGGACGACGTGTTCGGCCTCGAGCCGCGCGCGGACATCCTGCACCGCGTCGTCACCTGGCAGCTCGAAAATCGCCGCGGCATCGCCCGTGCGACCCGCGAGCGCTCGGAAGTCGCGCGTACCGGCAAGAAGTTCGGTCGCCAGAAGGGCGGCGGTACTGCCCGTCACGGCGATCGTGCGGCTCCGGTGTTCATCGGCGGTGGTAAGGCTCACGGTGCTCGTCGCCGCGAGTTCAACGTCTCGCTGAACAAGAAGATCCGCGCTCTCGGTCTGAAGATGGCCCTTTCGGCCAAGGCTCAGAAGGGTCTCGTGATCGTCGACTCGCTCGACGTTTCCGATGCCAAGACCAAGGCGCTCGCCGGTCAGCTCGCCAAGGCGAACTTCGGCAAGAAGGTTCTCGTCATGGACGGTGAGCAGGTAAACGAGGGCTTCGCCCTGGCTGCCCGCAACATCATCGGCGTCAACGTGCTTCCGGCTGTCGGCGCCAATGTCTACGACATCCTGAAGCATGATACGCTGGTGCTGACGCGCGCCGCTGTCGAGAAGCTGGAGGCGCGTTTCAATGGCTAAGAGCAACGTGGACATCCGTCATTACGACGTGATCCTCTCGCCGCACATCACCGAGAAGTCGACCCTGCTCTCCGAGCAGAACGCGGTTGTCTTCAAGGTGGCCGACGCGGCAACCAAGCCCCAGATCAAGGCCGCCGTTGAGGCGCTGTTCGACGTCAAGGTGACTGGCGTGAACACCCTGGTCCAGAAGGGCAAGACCAAGCGCTGGCGCGGTAGGGAATACCGCCGCAGCGACGTGAAGAAGGCGATTGTCACGCTGGCCGAAGGCCAGTCGATCGACATCACCGAAGGCGTACGGGGCTGATCCGATGGCACTGAAGCATTACAACCCGACCAGCCCCGCCCGCCGCGGCCTGGTCCTCGTCGACAAGTCGTCGCTCTGGAAGGGCAAGCCCCTCAAGGCGCTGACCGAAGGCAAGAGCAAGACCGGTGGCCGCAACAACAAGGGCCATGTCACTTCGCGTGGCATCGCCGGCGGTCACAAGCAGAAGTACCGCTTCATCGACTTCAAGCGTCGCAAGTGGGACATGGAAGCAACCGTGGAGCGGATCGAATACGATCCCAACCGCACTGCTTTCATCGCGCTGGTCAAGTACGCCGACGGTGAGCTGACCTACATCATCGCGCCTCAGCGTCTGGCCGTTGGCGACGTCGTCGTCGCCGGCGAGAAGACCGACGTGAAGCCCGGCAATGCCATGCTTCTGTCGCAGATGCCGGTCGGCACGATCTGCCACAACGTCGAGATGAAGCCCGGCAAGGGCGGCCAGATCGCACGTTCGGCAGGCACCTATGTGCAGGTCGTCGGTCGCGATCGCGGCATGGTCATCGTTCGTCTGAACTCGGGCGAGCAGCGCTACCTGCGTGGCGATTGCATGGGCACCGTTGGCGCCGTGTCGAACCCCGACAACGCCAACCAGACCCTTGCCAAGGCTGGTCGCGGCCGTTGGCTGGGCCGTCGCCCGCTGACCCGCGGTGTTGCCAAGAACCCGGTCGACCACCCGCACGGCGGTGGTGAAGGCCGTACCTCGGGCGGCCGTCATCCGGTCACTCCGTGGGGCAAGCCGACCAAGGGTGCTCGCACTCGCAACAACAAGCAGACGGACAAGATGATCATCCGTTCGCGCCACGCCAAGAAGAAGAGGTAAGACACGATGGCACGTTCCGTCTGGAAAGGCCCCTTCGTCGACCTGTACCTTCTCAAGAAGGCCGAGGTCGCGCAGGATGCCGGCAACCGCGCTGGTCCGATCAAGACCTGGTCGCGTCGCTCCACCATTCTCCCGCAGTTCGTTGGTCTGACCTTCTCGGTCTACAACGGGCACAAGTTCATCCCTGTCTCGGTCAACGAGGACATGGTCGGCCACAAGCTCGGTGAATTCGCGCCCACGCGCACGTTCCCCGGCCACGCCGCCGACAAGAAGGGCAAGCGCTAATGAGCAAGCAGGCAGCACCCCGCCGCGTTGGCGAGAAGGAAGCTCTTGCGGTTGGCACCACCATTCGTGGTTCCGCCCAGAAGCTCAACCTCGTCGCCGCTCTCATCCGTGGCCGCAAGGCCGAGGACGCGATGAACATCCTGGCCTTCTCCAAGAAGGCCATGGCCCAGGACGCCCGCAAGATCCTCGCTTCGGCGATCGCCAATGCGGAAAACAACCATAACCTCGACGTTGACGCTCTCGTCATCGCCGAGGCATCGGTTGGCAAGTCGATCACGATGAAGCGCTTCCACGCGCGCGGTCGCGGCAAGTCCACCCGGATCCTCAAGCCGTTCTCACGCCTGCGGATCGTCGTTCGCGAAGTCGAGGAGGCCTGATCCATGGGTCACAAGAGCAATCCGATCGGTCTGCGTCTGCAGATCAACCGTACCTGGGACAGCCGCTGGTTTGCGGAAGGCCGGGACTACGGCAAGCTTCTTGAGGAAGACCTCAAGATCCGCAAGTCCATCATGTCGACCCTGCCGCAGGCAGCGATCTCCAAGGTGGTCATCGAGCGTCCGGCCAAGCTGTGCCGCATCTCGATCTACGCAGCCCGTCCCGGTGTGATCATCGGCAAGAAGGGTGCGGACATCGAGAAGCTGCGCAAGCAGCTCTCGGCCATGACTTCGAGCGAAGTGAAGCTGAACATCGTCGAAATCCGCAAGCCGGAAATCGATTCGAAGCTCGTCGCTCAGGGCATTGCCGACCAGCTGGTCCGCCGTGTTGCGTTCCGCCGTGCGATGAAGCGCGCCGTTCAGTCGGCCCTTCGTCTTGGTGCCGAAGGCATCAAGATCACCTGCGGTGGCCGTCTCGGGGGCGCCGAAATCGCTCGCGTGGAATGGTATCGCGAAGGCCGCGTTCCGCTGCACACGCTGCGTGCGAACATCGACTATGCCGAAGCCGAGGCTCTGACCGCCTACGGTATCATCGGCATCAAGGTCTGGATCTTCAAGGGTGAAATCCTTGGCCATGACCCGATGGCGCAGGATCGTCTGATGATGGAGGCTCAGACCTCCGGCGTCCGTCCGGCGCGCTGAGGCTTGAGGTAGAGTAAGCACCATGCTGCAACCGAAAAAGACCAAGTTCCGCAAGGCTTTCAAGGGCCGGATCAAGGGTGATGCCAAGGGCGGCACCGACCTGAACTTCGGTTCGTACGGCCTCAAGGCCCTCGAGCCCGAGCGGATCACCGCCCGCCAGATCGAAGCGGCTCGCCGCGCGATCACGCGTCACATCAAGCGCCAGGGTCGTCTCTGGATCCGCGTCTTCCCCGACGTGCCGGTTTCGAAGAAGCCTGCTGAAGTCCGTCAGGGTAAGGGCAAGGGTTCGGTCGAATACTGGGCGGCCCGCGTCAAGCCCGGCCGTATCCTGTTCGAACTGGACGGCGTCGCTGGCCCGCTCGCAGCCGAGGCTTTCAGCCGCGCTGCGATGAAGCTGCCGATCAAGACCAAGGTCGTGGCTCGCCTCGGCGACACTTCGCACCTTGGCGGCGAGTAAGGAAGTCGAATCATGGCAAACAAGATCGAAGACTTTCGTGCCAAGACCGACGATCAGCTGACCGCTGACCTCGCCGACCTTAAGCGCGAACAGTTCAACCTGCGGTTCCAGGCCGCGACCAACCAGCTCGAAGCCCCGGCGCGGGTGCGTGAAGTCCGCCGTGACATCGCGCGCATCAAGACGCTCCAGGCCGAGCGCGCGGCGCAGGCCTGAGGAGACACACGATGCCCAAGCGTATTCTGATCGGGACCGTGGTTTCCGACAAGACCGACAAGACCGTTACCGTACTGGTCGAGCGCAAGGTGAAGCACCCCCTCTACGGGAAGATCATCCGCCGCTCGAAGAAGTACCATGCTCACGATGAGGACAACGCCTTCAAGACCGGCGAACGTGTCCGCATCGAGGAGACGAAGCCCTACTCGAAGACCAAGACCTGGAAGGTTCTTGACCGTCTTCAGGCGAGCAAGGGCACGGCACTGGAAGCAGAGGTCTAAGGACCTCGGCCTCCAGGCCGAAAGCAGAGTGTTGACCTGGACGGGAGAATGCGGCAAAGGCCCGCACTTCGCCCGTCAAGGCGACTCGGGCCCCTAGTGGGCCTGTCTTTTTAGGAACTGCCGGACTGGTTCCGGCAAGCCAGTTGAGAAGGACCCGGATCGATGATCCAGATGCAATCCAATCTCGACGTCGCGGACAACAGCGGCGCCAAGCGCGTCCAGTGCATCAAGGTGCTGGGTGGCTCGAAGCGTCGTTTCGCAGGCGTTGGCGACATCATTGTGGTGTCGGTAAAGGAGGCGCAGCCCCGCGCCCGCGTGAAGAAGGGTGACGTTCACCGTGCGGTGATCGTGCGTACCCGCAAGGACGTGCGCCGTGCAGACGGCAGCGTTATCCGCTTCGACAGCAACGCGGCGGTGCTCATCAACAAGAACGAGGAGCCGATCGGCACTCGTATCTTTGGCCCCGTCGTTCGCGAGCTGCGCGGCAAGGGCTTCATGAAGATCATCTCGCTCGCTCCGGAGGTGCTGTAATGGCTGCTTCGAAGATCAAGAAGGGTGACGCCGTCGTCGTCCTGTCCGGCAAGGACAAGGGCCGCACCGGCACCGTGCTTCAGGTTCTCCCGAAGGACGGCAAGGTCGTGGTTGAAGGCGTGAACGTCGCAACCCGTCACCGCAAGCCGACCCAGCAGAACCCGCAGGGTGGCATCGAGCGCATTCCGGCCCCGATGGCGATCAGCAAGATCGCGGTCGCCGACAAGGACGGCAAGCCGACGCGCGTTCGCTTCGAAACCAAGGACGGCAAGAAGGTCCGCGTGGCCGTGAAGTCCGGGGAGACCATCGATGGCTGATTACACTCCGCGCATGCGCACCCGCTATGACGACGCCGTCGTCAAGGCGATGACCGAGAAGTTCGGTTACAAGAACGCAATGGAAGTGCCCAAGATCGAAAAGATCACGCTCAACATGGGTGTGGGCGAGGCCAGCCAGGACAAGAAGAAGGTCCAGACTGCCGCTGCGGAAATGGAAGCCATCGCTGGTCAGAAGCCGGTGATCACCAAGGCCCGCAAGTCGATCGCACAGTTCAAGCTGCGCGAAGGCATGCCGATCGGTTGCAAGGTTACCCTGCGCCGCGAACGCATGTACGAATTCCTCGATCGCCTCATCACGATCGCAATGCCCCGCATTCGCGATTTCCGTGGTCTGAACCCGAAGTCTTTCGACGGCCGGGGCAACTACGCGATGGGTCTTAAGGAGCAGATCATCTTCCCGGAGATCAGCTACGACAAGATCGAGAAGGTGCGTGGCATGGACATCATCGTCACCACCACCGCAAAGACCGACGAGGAAGCGCGCGAGCTGCTCCGTCTGTTCGGTTTCCCGTTCCCGGCTGAAGAGTCGGAACAGAAGGAAGCGGCGTGAGCCGCCGCTGAGGAAGAGAGCTTAAGTCCATGGCGAAACTGAGTTCCGTGAACAAGAACGAGCGCCGCAAGCAGCTCGTTAAGAAGTATGCAGGCAAGTACGCGCGCCTTAAGGCGGTTGCCGATGATGAATCGCTCGACGAAACCGAGCGTCTCATCGCCCGTCTGAAGCTGGCCGAAATCCCGCGTAACGGCAACCCGACCCGGGTTCGCAATCGTTGCGCGACCACCGGCCGTCCGCGCGGTTACTACCGCAAGTTTGGTCTCTGCCGCATCGAGCTGCGTGATCTTGCCAACAAGGGCATGATCCCCGGCGTGACCAAGTCGAGCTGGTAAGGGTACGAAGCAATGGCTATGACCGATCCCCTGGGTGATATGCTCACCCGCATCCGCAACGGGCAGCAGGCGAAGAAGGACACCGTTCTTTCGCCCGCATCCAAGCTTCGTGCGCGCGTTCTGGAAGTTCTCCAGCGCGAAGGCTACATCCGTGGCTACAGC
Source organism: Novosphingobium sp. TK71 (assembly GCF_055361505.1). Lineage (NCBI taxonomy): Bacteria > Pseudomonadati > Pseudomonadota > Alphaproteobacteria > Sphingomonadales > Sphingomonadaceae > Novosphingobium > Novosphingobium sp. TK71. The sequence continues at coordinate 1,868,390 of NZ_CM143962.1, read as the reverse complement.
GATGACGCTACCGGCGCTCATCCGCAGCTGCGCATCGAGCTGAAGTATTTCGAAGGCGAGCCTGCTATCAAGCACATCGCTCGCGTCTCCAAGCCTGGCCGCCGCGTCTACTCGGGTTCGAAGGAACTCCCGGTTGTTCGCAATGGCCTCGGCATCACCATCGTCTCGACGCCGCGCGGCGTGCTTTCGGATGCCGAAGCGCGCGCTGCCAACGTCGGCGGCGAAGTGCTGGCGGAGGTGTTCTAATGAGCCGCATCGGCAAAAAGCCGGTTGTGATCCCTGGCGGGGTCACTGCCGCCATCGATAACGGCATCCTGACCGTCAAGGGCCCGAAGGGCACCCTGACGCTGGGTCTGTCGGACCTCGTGACCTACTCGGTCGAGGAAGGTTCGATTGCCGTTCAGCCCGCCAACCAGACCAAGGCTGCCCGCAGCCACTGGGGCATGCAGCGTACGCTGGTGGCCAACCTCATCGAGGGCGTCACCAACGGTTACATTAAGGTTCTTGAGATCAAGGGCGTTGGTTACCGTGCGAATTCGCAGGGCAAGACGCTCAAGCTTCAGCTTGGCTTCTCGCACGACGTTGACGTCGCTGTCCCCGAGGGCATCGAAATCAAGACCCCGGATAACACCACGGTCGAGATTTCCGGTATCGACAAGCAGAAGGTCGGCCAGGTTGCGGCCGAGATCCGTCGCTGGCGCAAGCCCGAGCCTTACAAGGGCAAGGGTATCAAGTACCGTGGCGAGTTCATCTTCCGCAAGGAAGGGAAGAAGAAGTAATGGCCAAGCTGTCTCTTTTCGATCGCCGCGCTCGTCGCGTTCGTACCGCACTGAAGGCTCGTTCGGGCGGCCGTCCTCGTCTGTCGGTGCACCGCACCGGCCGTCACATCTATGCGCAGATCATCGACGATGCGCAGGGCCGTACGGTGGCCGCCGCCAACACGCTTGGCGCCAAGGGCACCGACAAGGACGCCGCGATCCGCGTGGGCAAGGAACTCGCCGAGGCCGCCAAGAAGGCGGGTATCACTTCGGTCGTGTTCGACCGTGGCGGTTTCCTCTTCCATGGCCGCGTCAAGGCGCTGGCCGATGCCGCCCGTGAAGGCGGGCTGGAGTTCTGATCATGGCTGACGAAAACATCAACGAAGCGCCGATCGCCGCTGAGCAGCCGCAGGGCGGCGAAGCGCAGGAGACCCGTGAGGGTCGCGGGCGCGGTCGTGGTCGCGGTGAACGCGGTGAGCGTGGTGGCCGTGGCCGTCGCGATGACCGTCGCGGTGGCCGCAACAACGACGAGGAACAGGGCGAGGAGCTTATTGAGAAGCTCGTCCACATCAACCGCGTCTCGAAGACGGTCAAGGGCGGTAAGCGCTTCGGCTTCGCTGCGCTGGTCGTCGTAGGCGACGGCAAGGGCCGTGTCGGCTTCGGCCACGCCAAGGCTCGCGAAGTTCCCGAGGCGATCACGAAGGCCACTGCTTCTGCCAAGAAGAAGATGGTCCGCGTGGCGCTCAAGGAAGGCCGCACTCTTCACCACGACGGCAAGGGCCACTTCGGCGCCGGCAAGGTGAACGTGCGTTCGGCTCCGGCCGGTACCGGCATCATCGCCGGTGGCCCGATGCGCGCCGTGTTCGAGAGCCTGGGCGTCGCTGACGTCGTCACCAAGTCGGTGGGCACCTCGAACCCGTACAACATGATCCGCGCCACCTTCGACGCGCTCGTCAACCAGACTTCGCCGAAGTCGGTTGCCCAGCGTCGTGGCAAGAAGGTCGCCGACCTGCTTGGTCGCGGTGGCGTCAGCGAAGCAGAGGCCGAGGCCGCTGCCGAAGCCATCGTGGAGTAAGGCTCATGGCAAAGATCAAGATCAAGCAGATCGGTTCGCCGATCCGTCGCCCCGAAAGCCAGAAGAAGATCCTCATCGGTCTTGGCCTGGGCAAGATGCACAAGGTCGTCGAACGCGAAGACACCCCGGAAGTCCGTGGTGCGATCGCGAAGCTGCCACACATGGTTGTGGTGATCGACTGATCAGCCTGTATCAGGCACGATAACCGGAAGGGCCCTGGCGGAAACGTCGGGGCCTTTCTCGTTTCGGTCGAGCTTTACATTCCCTTATCCCGCGTCTTATCGATGCTGCGCATAATCCGTGCGTAGCCGTGTCGGTTCCTCCACCTTTGGTGCCACTTGTGTTAAGCGCGGAGATCTGGATTTCCCCGGGGGATACTTTGCTTCGCAGGACCATCGCGGCCACGTCACTGTCTCTGGCCGTTCTCGCTCTTTCGGGATGTGAAGGCAGCGAGCCGCCCGATAACGGTGAAACCTATGTTCAGGAGAGTCCGGCTGCCGAGCCGGCCTGTAACGATCCGCTCGCCGATCCCGCTACGCTGGAGCGTGATCGCGAGGCCGACAAGGCGCTCAAGACGCTTCTCGCATCCGGACAGGCCGATCCGGTTGCCGAGGCGCGCAAGGCTGCGGCGGCCGGAGATTTCCGGCTTGTCGCTGCGGTGACGCTTGGCGGCATCGACACCAGCCAGTTCGGTGCTCAATGCGTGCTACGGGGAGGACTATCTCCCCGGATGGCGCGTGTCGTGACCTACTTCGGTGAAGATTCGCTGCCGACGCCTGCGCCCAGTGAGGCGCCGAGCGGTGAGACCGAAGATCGGCTCGCGACATTTGCACGGACTTTCAATGAAGCGCTGATCGCTAATCCGGCGTATCCATATCGAGACGTGTGCCGGTCCGTTCCCGTCCTGGCTGTGAAGAAGGGGGCTGCAGCGCAGGAGCCTAACGTCGCGAAGGGGCCAGAGCGCGCTTATGGTTACGCAAAGCTCGGCCCGTTGCCAGAAAACGCCACGCTCGCCGATGCAGCGCGCCGCGGCAATGTTGCGGCTTTGCGGCGGATGCTTGACGAGGAACCTTCGGCCGACCCGACAGGTGATGCGCTGGATGCGCCGCAGACCATCGATTCCCCAGATCTGTTCGGAATGACGCCGCTTGCCTGGGCAATTGCCTATCATCGTGACGGAGCCGCTCGTTTCCTGCTCTCACGGCAGGCGAGCCCTTCGGGCGCGCAGTGTCAGGCGCTGATGGACCGCGATTCGCCGATGCAGATTGCGCGAGCTCAGGGCTGGCTGCAGATGGTCCTGAAGATGAAGGCGCTTGTGCCTGAGGCCGATTATGCCGGTCTCGCGGAAGAGCCGGCCTTGCCCGATGGAAACAAGGCGCAGTTCAACGCCGAACTGGCGAAATTGGGCGATCGTTACGGCACGATCTTCAATAAGGACGAGCTCACTCGTCATGAATTGAAGTTCACCGTTAACGCTGGCGGGCGCGTAACCTCTTGTTCTTTCGAACCGAAAACTGTTTCACCAGAGTTCGACGCGGATATTTGCCGGCTTGGTGCCGAGGTGTTCAAATGGAAGCCCGCACGAGACGCTGAAGGCCGTTCGATCCCCGGAAACGGGAAGCTCATGATCCGCCTCCGAGGCAGTTAAGAGCCGCAGTTCCGGATTCGGGGGTGACATTGCGCCGCGGTTCGCTTATGGGCCGCGCCTTCCCATTAGCGCGACTAAAAGCGAAAGCGAGTGCAGACTATGAAATTGAATGACATCCGCGACAACGCCGGCGCCCGTCACCGTCGCATCCGCGTCGGCCGTGGCATCGGCTCGGGCAAGGGCAAGACCGCTGGTCGTGGTCAGAAGGGTGCCAAGGCACGCTCGGGCGTTTCGATCAACGGCTTCGAAGGCGGTCAGATGCCGCTTCACATGCGCCTTCCGAAGCGCGGCTTCAGCAACAAGAAGTTCGCCAAGGATTACGCGGAAGTGAACCTCGGCATGATCCAGAAGGCGATCGACGCCGGTAAGCTGGACATCTCGGGCACCGTTGATCACGCGGTTCTCCAGGCCGCTGGCCTGGCTCGTGGTGGCAAGGACGGCGTCCGCCTGCTGGGCAAGGGCGAACTGACCACCAAGGTCGAGTTCAACGTTGCCGGTGCTTCGAAGGGTGCCGTGGAAGCGGTCCAGAAGGCTGGTGGTTCGGTGATTCTTCCTGCCAAGGAAGCCGCCGAAGCCTGAGCCATCGCAACCGCGATATGCTCATAGGGGGAGGGCGGGCGCGATGCGCTTCGCCCTCTCTTCATTCAGACTGCCTTTCGGCGACAGGTCTTCCAGAGCCGGCGCGAATGTCTATATGAGCGGACCAGAACCGGGGTTCGACAAGCCTTCATGCAGTCGCTAAGGCAGACCCGAACCGACTATCGAGGCTTTACAAATCGTCATGGCTTCCCGCGCCGACAATATCGCCAGCACTCTGAGCCTGGCCAACTTCTCGAAAGCCACCGAGCTAAAGAACCGAATCTGGTTCACCATCGGTGCGCTGATCGTCTTCCGCTTCCTGAGCTTCGTTCCGCTTCCCGGCGTGAACCCGCTGATTCTCTCGCAGCTCTACAGCAAGACGCAGGGCGGCATTCTCGACCTGTTCAACACTTTCTCGGGCGGTTCGCTTTCGCGAATGAGCCTCATTGCGCTCGGCGTGATGCCTTACATCACGGCGTCGATCGTCGTGCAGCTCGCCGCATCGCTCCACCCCGCACTGGTGGCGCTGAAGAAGGAAGGCGAAGCCGGCCGCAAGAAGCTTAACCAGTACACCCGGTATGGCGCAGTTCTCCTTTGCGCGATCCAGGGCTGGTTCCTCGCGGTCAGCCTTGAGGCGTACGGCGCTTCGAACGGGCTTCAGGCCGTCGTCGATCCTGGCCTGGTGTTCCGCATCGGTGCCGTGATTTCGCTCGTCGGGGGCACGATGTTCCTGCTGTGGCTTGGTGAGCAGATCACCTCGCGCGGCATCGGCAATGGTGTTTCGCTCATCATCATGGCGGGCATCGTCGCCCAGATGCCGACGTTCGCAACGAACGTCGGTCAGGCCTACAGTGCGGGCGACACGGGCTCGATCCTCATCATTGCGCTGATCGTGCTGATCGTCGCCATGATCCTGATGATCTGCTTCATGGAACGTGCGCAGCGCCGTCTGTTGATCCAGTATCCGAAGCGGGCGACACAGCGCGGGATGATGCAGGCCGATCGCAGCCATCTGCCGTTGAAGATCAACACCGCGGGCGTGATTCCGCCGATCTTCGCCAGTTCGCTGCTGCTGCTGCCGCTGACCATCACTCAGTTCGCGGGTAAATCGCTGAACCCGGAATCGACCTGGGGCAAGATCGTCGTCTCGCTGAACCAGTACCTCGGTCACGGCAAGCCGCTCTACATGCTGCTTTACGCAGCGGGCATCGTGTTCTTCTGCTTCTTCTACACTGCGGTCGTCTTCAATCCCGAGGAAACCGCTGACAACCTGAAGAAGAACGGTGGCTTCATTCCCGGCATTCGCCCGGGCAAGAACACCGCGAATTATCTCGATTACGTGCTGACCCGCATCACCGTGATCGGAGCGATCTACCTGACCATCGTCTGCACCGTTCCGGAGTACTTCCTCTCGATGACCGGTCTGCCGTTGCTCTTCATGGGTGGAACGAGCTTGCTGATCGTCGTCAACGTGACCGTCGACACGATCACGCAGATCCAGTCGCACCTGCTGGCACACCAGTATGGCGACCTGATCAAGAAGGCGAAACTGAAAGGCAGACTGCGCTGATCGGCGCTCGCCAGGGACAAATGAGGGGTAAGGCGTGAATATCATCCTGTTGGGCCCGCCGGGGGCGGGCAAGGGCACCCAGGCGCAGCGTCTGGTCGAGCGGCATGGCATGCGCCAGCTTTCGACTGGCGACATGCTCCGCGCTGCGGTGAAGGCTGGTACGCCTACCGGGCTGGAAGCCAAGGCAGTGATGGAGCGTGGCGAGCTCGTTTCGGACGAGATCGTCTCAGCTCTGATCGGAGACGAACTGGACGCCATGGGGTCCGGTGCCGGTGCGATTTTCGACGGTTATCCGCGCACGGCGGCTCAGGCCGAATCGCTTGACGGAATCCTGGCCGCACGTGGTCGCAAGCTCGATCACGTGATCGAACTTGAAGTCGACGAAGAGGCGCTTGTCGAGCGGATCACCGGCCGTTTTTCCTGCGCCAGTTGCGGGAAGGGCTATCACGACAAGTTCGAGCAACCCAAGGTTCCCGGGGTCTGCGACAAGTGCGGTGGGACGGAATTCAAGCGCCGTCCTGACGACAATGCCGAGACCGTTAGGACTCGTCTGGCAGAGTACCGTGCGAAAACTGCGCCGATCCTGCCGATTTATGAGGCGCAGGGAATCGTTGCCAGAGTCGATGGCATGGCTGACATGGACGATGTCACCGCAGCCATCGAAGCGGTCCTGAAATCCTGATGATGCGGCCGGGCGAAAGTCCGGCCGTTCTCGTTTGCGGTATGCGTGCCGGTGGCGCTGCCGTGACGATGCGCCGCGTGGGGCTTCCTGCGCGGCGATTTTCGCTTTCTTTGACTACCGTACGCGGATGCGGTAAACAGTTGGCGCAAGGTCTGCTCTCGCCGCCCACACGGGGCCGGTGATCGAGCGGCACGGTTCGCGGGCGTTGACACGCCTTTCGAATCGTCCTATGCGCGCCCTTCACTCAAAGGTTTCGGCAAGTCCGGGGGCGTTGGCAACAAGCGTGCCGCCAACCGGACCTTTTGTCATTTACGCCTTTCGGGTGAAAAGCGTTGAGATGGGGGTCGTCCCTAGGGCGCTCCTGTGGAGCATGGAGATTTAAGTGGCTCGTATTGCCGGGGTAAACATCCCCACCAACAAGCGCGTTATCATCGCGCTCACCTACATCCATGGTATCGGTCGTACCAAGGCTCTCGAGATCGCCGACAAGCTCGGCATCGATCACAGCCGCCGCGTTCAGGACCTGTCGGACGCCGAAGTCCTGCAGATCCGCGAAACCATCGACGCCGATCACACGGTTGAAGGTGACCTTCGTCGCGAAACCGCGATGAACATCAAGCGCCTGATGGACCTCGCCTGCTACCGTGGCCTGCGTCACCGCAAGGGTCTGCCGGTTCGTGGCCAGCGCACGCATACCAATGCGCGCACCCGCAAGGGCAAGGCCAAGCCGATCGCCGGCAAGAAGAAGTAAGCCGTTCGGGCCGAGCAATCGGCCCATCCGGTTTCCCCCAGCGATTTTTCGACAGGATACACGAACATGGCACGCGAACCCCAGCGCATTAAGCGCCGCGAGCGCAAGAACATCACCAGCGGCATCGCGCATGTGAACGCCAGCTTCAACAACACCATGGTGACCATCACCGACGCCCAGGGCAATGCGATCAGCTGGTCCTCGGCAGGCATGATGGGCTTCAAGGGTAGCCGCAAGTCGACGCCGTACGCCGCGCAGGTCGCCGCTGACGACGCCGGCAAGAAGGCCGCCGAACACGGCGTCCGCACTCTCGAAGTCGAAGTCAAGGGCCCGGGTTCGGGCCGTGAGAGCGCCCTGCGCGCCCTCCAGGCGGTCGGCTTCACCATTACCTCGATCCGCGACGTGACGCCGATCCCGCACAATGGCGTGCGTCCTTCCAAGCGTCGCCGCGTCTGATCGAGCTAATCCGGACGACGAACCGGTCGTCGTCCGGGCTTCGGAACGTCCCGAGCCTTTCCACCAGGCTCCGGGGCGTAACCGCCATCACTCCCAGGGGAAGTCCATGACTGTCAACATCAAGAACTGGCAGGAACTCAAGAAGCCGAACAGCCTTGAGATCAAGCCGGGACCCGACCCCAAGCTGAAGGCGACCTTCGTCGCCGAACCTCTCGAGCGCGGTTTCGGCCTGACGCTCGGCAATGCGTTGCGTCGCGTGCTGCTCTCCTCGCTGCAGGGTGCTGCGATCACCTCGATCAAGATCGAGAACGTGCTGCACGAATTCTCGTCGCTGGCCGGTGTGCGCGAGGACGTCACGGACATCGTCCTCAACGTCAAGCAGATCGCGCTCAAGATGCAGGGCGAAGGCCCGAAGCGTCTCCAACTGTCGGCTACCGGACCGGCAGCGGTCAAGGCGGGCGACATCGCCGTCTCGGGTGACATCGAGGTCATGAACAAGGACCTCGTGATCTGCCACCTCGACGAGGGTGCCACGCTCAACATGGAACTGACCGCCGACACCGGCAAGGGCTACGTCCCCGCCGTGTCGAACCGTCCCGTGGACGCACCGATCGGACTTATTCCGGTCGATTCGCTCTACTCGCCGGTGCGTCAGGTCAGCTACAAGGTGGACAACGCCCGCATCGGTCAGGAGCTTGACTACGACAAGCTCAATCTGACGGTGGAAACGGACGGTACCGTGACCCCGGAAGACGCCGTGGCTTATGCTGCGCGCATCCTCCAGGACCAGCTTGCGCTGTTCGTCCACTTCGAGGACATCGCTCCGGTTGGCGCCTCGCCGATGATCGGCATGGCTGCTGGCGGCGCTGCTGCCTCGGAAGAGAGCGATACCAATCAGCTCAACCGCTACCTTCTCAAGAAGGTGGACGAACTGGAACTGTCGGTACGTTCGGCCAACTGCCTCAAGAACGACAACATCATCTATATCGGCGATCTGGTCCAGAAGACCGAAGCCGAGATGCTGCGTACGCCGAACTTCGGCCGCAAGTCGCTCAACGAGATCAAGGAAGTTCTTTCCTCGATGGGTCTGCGCCTCGGCATGGACATTCCGGGCTGGCCGCCCGAGAACATCGAAGAAATGGCCAAGAAGCTGGAGCAGGAACTGCTCGGCTGATCGGTTACTTCGATACCGAATTGAAGAGGGCTCCGCAGGAATGCGGGGCCTTTTTCTTTGGGGAACTGCTCTCTGGGCAGCAGGTGCAATCGGGTCTGGCCGATTTGCGTGCGGCTGTTTAGCGTGCTGGCATGATCGAACCTTCCGACGTGCTATCGGCGCGGACTCGCTTCAGTCTTGGCGCACGCTTCAGGAGTGTCATCTATGCGTGGCGCGGACTGCGTAGGCTTGTTCATGGCGAGCATAACGCGCGGATACACCTCGCCGCTTCGCTGAGCGTCGTGGCGGCAGGCATCTGGCTGCGAGTTTCGATGAACGACTGGCGGTGGCTCGTCCTGGCGATGGCCATGGTGTGGCTCGCCGAGGCGTTCAATACGGCGATCGAGGAGCTTTGCGACCGGATCGAACCGGGGTTCGACCTTGTCATAGGCCGGATCAAGGATATTGCGGCCGGGGCTGTTCTAATCGCCTCTCTGGCGGCAGCGCTGATTGGTGTGCTGACGCTGGGTCCGCCGTTATGGGTGCTTGTCCAGCAGTAGTAGGCCCGTTCCGGCTTGACTCCATCGCCGTTTTCGGGTTGAGGGCGCCACTCACACGTAAGTGAACCGGCTTTGGGCGATGGCCGAACCACATCGCCCGGCAGGCAGTACCTTGAACGGCTGCCTGACGAACGGAGTATATGAAATGCGTCATAAGCATGGTCAGCGCAAGCTGCAGCGCACCTCGGGCCACCGCGCCGCCCTTCTGCGCAACATGGCCGCCGCTCTCATCAAGCACGAGCAGATCCAGACCACCACGCCGAAGGCGAAGGAACTGCGTCCTTACCTCGAAAAGCTGATCACGCTCGCGAAGCATGGCGGCCTTTCGAATCGTCGTCTGGCGCACGCTCGCCTGATGGACGAAGCGCAGGAAAAGAAGCTCTTCGAAGTTCTGGCCGAGCGTTATGCCGGCCGCAACGGTGGCTACACCCGCATCATCAAGGCAGGCATCCGCGCTTCGGACGCCGCCCCGATTGCGATCATCGAACTCGTCGACCGCGACGTTTCGGAAAAGGGCAAGGACTCGGGCCCGGTGACCACCGACACCGAGGAATACGCCGAGGCCTGATCGCCTTTCGGCAGTCGGCTTCGTAGAGGAGCCGGCAAAGAGATTGCAGGGCGGTCGCGGGAATACCTCGCGGCCGCCTTTCTTTTTGTTTCGGGAGAACGTGATGTATCGTCTGTCGGGCCTGCTTGGGGCCGTGTTTCTTTCCACCGCTTCCAGCCTTGCGGTGGTACCTGTTTCAGCGCAGACGATGGTTCCGATGACTTATCCCGAAACACGCCGCGACGATCTCGTTGAAACCCTGTTCGGCGAGCGCATCGCGGACCCGTACCGCTGGCTCGAAAACGATGTGCGGCACGATCCGGAAGTCGCCGCCTGGGTCGAGAAGGAATCGACCTTCACCGAAGCGTACCTTGAAGGACTGCCGCAGCGTAGTTGGTTCAAGCAGCGGATCAGTTCGTTGATGAACTTCGAGCGGTTCGGTTTGCCGATCAAGGCTGGCAAGCGGTACTTCTATACCCGAAACACCGGGCTTCAAAACCAGTCGCAGCTTTTCGTGCGCGACGGACTGCACGGCGCGCCTCGGATGCTGCTTGATCCCAATGCCTGGGCGAAGGACGGTGCCACGGCACTGGATGCGTGGGAGCCCTCTCACGAAGGTCGCTATCTGCTCTATAGTGTGCAGGACGGCGGGAGTGACTGGCGTGTGCTTCACGTGCTGGATGTAACCACGGGCAAGGCGCTGGATGACGAACTGCGCTGGGTCAAGTTCAGCGCGCTGGCGTGGATCGGGGAGGAAGGCTTCCTCTACTCGCGATTCCCGGCGCCCGAGGAAGGGGCTGCGTTCCAGAGCCTGAACTACAACCAGGCGATCTATTTCCACCGGCTCGGTACGCCGCAGAGCGCCGACGAACTGGTCTACTCCACGCCGGACCATCCGGATTACGGCCACGCCGCCGAAGTGACGCAGGACGGGCGGCTTGCTGTCATCACCTCGCATATCGGTACGGATTCGCGCTACGATGTGCATGTGATCGACCTGTCGAAGCGCAAGAAGGCGGGGTGGGACGCGAAGCCCGTGGTTACGGGGTTTAAGGACGACTGGCGGCTTGTCGAAGGGGCCGGACAGAAGCTCTGGTTCGTTACTAACGAAAGTGCACCGCGCTACCGGCTCATCAGTATCGATCTCGGGGCGAAGGCTCCGGCCTTCGCGGAAGTCGTCCCGCAGCGCGAGGACATTCTGGAGCGGGCCGGTATCGTCGGCCAGCAACTCGTTCTCAACTATATGCGTGACGCGGCGAGCCATGCCGAGATCGTCGGGCTTGACGGCAAGCCCGGCCGTGCGCTTGCGCTCAACGGTATCGGGACGGCTTCCGGGTTCCGGGGCAAGCCCGGAGACCCCGAGACCTTCTACTCCTTCACGAGCTTCAACCGTCCGGCAGCGATCTTCCGGATGAACCTCGATACCGGCATGTCCGAGCCCTTCGCGGAGCCGGTGATGGATTTCGACCCTTCGGACGTCGTGGTCGAGCAGCGCTTCTATACGTCGAGGGACGGCACGCGGGTGCCGATGTTCCTCGTGCGGCGCAAGGATGTGGTGCGGTCGGGCAAGGCCGTGCCGACGCTGCTCTATGGCTATGGTGGTTTCGACATTTCCCTGACACCGGGTTTCTCGGCCAGTCGCATGGCCTGGGTCCAGGCCGGAGGCGCCTTTGCCATGGCGAACCTGCGCGGCGGCGGCGAGTATGGACGCGCCTGGCACGATGCCGGGCGCCGTGCCAACAAGCAGAACGTGTTCGACGACTTCATCGCCGCCGGAGAGTATCTCAAGGCCGAAGGGATCGCTTCAAAGGATGGCCTTGCGATCCAGGGCGGGTCCAACGGCGGGCTTCTTGTGGGGGCCGTGCTGAACCAGCGGCCCGATCTTTTCGCGGCCGGGGTGCCGCAGGTCGGCGTCATGGACATGCTGCGCTTCGACCGCTTCACTGCCGGTCGCTATTGGGTGGACGACTATGGCTATCCTGACCGGGAAGAGGATTTCCGGATATTGAAGGCCTATTCACCCTATCACAACATCCGGGCGGGCACGGATTACCCGGCGATTCTCGTGACCACCGCGGATACCGACGATCGTGTGGTTCCGGGGCATTCCTTCAAATATGCGGCGGCGCTTCAGGCCGCGCCCTTGGGTGACAAGCCGCATCTGATCCGTATCGAGACGCGGGCGGGACATGGCTCCGGCAAGCCGACCGACAAGGCGATCGAGGAAGGCGCGGATGTCCTCTCGTTCGTTGCGCGGTGGACGGGATTGAAGATTCCCGACTGAGCCCCTTCAGGATTCGCTGTCCGTTCCTTCGTGAGCGGGCAGCCCCAGGGACCAGTAGATAGCGGCTCCGCGCAGTGCGAATCCCGCCGCTGCGGCTATGGCCCAGGTCAGTTGAGGGGCGATGCCGAGGGCTATACCCGCCGCCGCGACGGTTGCTGCCAGGGCTGCGGCTGTCACGTATAGTTCCGGCCGCATCAGGATCGAAGGCTGTCCGGCCACGACATCGCGGACGATGCCGCCGACGCAGCCGGTGGCGACGCCCATGACCATCGCCGGAATCGGTGGCACGCCCCAGGCCATGGCCTTGATGGTTCCGAACACCGAATAGACAGCAAGGCCCAATGCGTCGGCCCACTCCAGCAATTGTCCCTGCCACCAGCGTACCGGCGTGAACCAGGCGAGGGTCGCGACCGCGAGGCATACGGGGGCAACGAAAGGATCGCGAACCCAGAAGACCGGCGCTCCGATGAGGAGATCGCGCAAGGTGCCGCCGCCCACCCCGGTCATGAGCGCGAAGAATGCGACGGTCACGAAAGTCTGCCGCAACTGGGCCGCCGAAAGGGCGCCGGTCAGCGCGAAGACGGCGATTCCAAGGATATCGAACGCTGCGGGCAGGGCGGGCGCGTCAGGCGGCATGATCGTGGGCATGGCCTTGTCATAGCGCGCCTGTCGCCAATCGGGGAGGGGATCGCATCGCCGCGGCGTGGACAGTCCGGCTATGACGCCTCATCCATATATGATACATAGGAGATCATAAAATCGGGAGAGCAACGGGTGTCTCATCAACAAGCCTACGAAACCGCCGATTGGTATACCGACGTCTCGCTCGTCGACGATCCACATGCCTATTTCGATTACCTGCGCGCGCAAGGCCCGGTGGTGCGACTGCCATATCGTAACGCCGTGGCGGTGACGGGGTACGATGAGACTGTCCAGATCATGCTGGATACGGAGCATTTCTCCTCGATCAATGCCGTCACCGGCCCGGTTGCCGACCTGCCTTTCAGAGCCGATGGGGATGACATCTCGGAGAAGCTGGAGGCGCATCGCCGGCAGATACCGTTTGCCGATCAGATCGTGACCGAGGGCGGTGCGCGCCACGCTGACCTTCGTTCCATCATTGCGCGGCTGTTTACGCCGAGCCGCCTCAAGGATCTGCAGCCGAAGCTGCTCGCCACGGCGGAATCGCTGATCGACGAATTCGCCAGGGACGGAAAGGTCGACCTCGTGCGCCAATACGGCGGTCCCTATGGCGCGCTTGTCATTTCCGATCTCCTGGGCCTTTCCGAACGCAGCCGCGCGAAATTCAGGGCCTTGCTTGAGGGAGCGATACCCGTGCCGATGGATGCCAGCGAGGAGGACATGCTCAAGAACCCGCTGGTGGGGGTGGGGAAGGATCTGTTCAGGCTGATCGCCCAGCGGCGTATCGTCGCCCATCCGTTGATGAAGCCTTTGCACGGCCTGCTGGCGCGTGAGGATATCCTGAGCGAATTGGCCACGGCGAGCTATCCCGACGGCGGGAAGCCTTCGCTGGTGGATCTTACCAGCCTTGCGGCCTTCCTTTTCGGCGCCGGGCAGGACACGACGAATCGGCTTCTTGCCAATGCCTTCCGGATCATCGCGACGAGGCCCGATATCCAGCAGGAACTCCGTGGAAACCGGGCTCGGATCGGTGATTTCGTCGAGGAAGTGCTGCGGTTCGACGGTTCGGTGAAGAGCGGCGGGCGCATGTGCCAGAAGACGACGACGCTGGGCGGGGTGGAGATCAAGGCTGGCACCGCCGTCCTGCTGTCGCACATGGCCGCCAACCGGGACCCCAGGCGCTTCGCGGAACCGGGGCAGTTCGACATGGACCGGCCGAGGATCAAGGAGCATCTCGCGTTCGGCAGGGGCGCTCATACCTGCATCGGTGCTCCGCTGGCCCGGCGCGAAGTGGTGACGAGTATCGAGCGGCTGCTCGCCCGCATGGGCAACATCCGTTTGTCCGAGGCCCATCATGGCCCCGCCGAGGCTTTGCATTTCGATTACGAGCCGACTTACATCCTGCGCGCGCTGGCGGCTTTGCACCTCGAATTCGATCCGATCGAAGGGGATTAACGCGTCGGGGGAATTCCAACCCGCATCGCTCTGGCCTATTACCGCGCAATGACCAGCACTGAGACCCGCTCCGAGATCGGCCCCGAGATTGCTTCCGCGATCGGAGAAGCCGAAGCGGCCAATGAACTGATGCGCCTGGCGCGCCAGATAAAGCGCGCCAACCGCCTCTATCACGCCGAGGATGCGCCCGAGATTTCGGATGCCGAATATGACGCCCTGGTGCGGCGCAATGCGGAACTGGAATTGGCGTTCCCCCATCTCGCCCGCTCCGACAGTCCATCGAATCAGGTCGGGCACGAAGTGGCCGGCTCGCCCCTGTCGAAAGTGACGCACGAAGTTCGCATGATGAGCCTCGACAATGCTTTCACTGACGAGGAAGTGGCGGAGTTCGTGGGCCGGGTCCGGCGCTTCCTTTCGCTATCGGCGGAGGAGCCGGTAGCGATGACGGCAGAGGACAAGATCGACGGTCTTTCCTGCTCGCTGCGGTATGAGAAAGGCAGGCTGGTCCGCGCCGCTACGCGCGGGGATGGCATGGTGGGCGAGGACGTTACCGCCAATGTCGCGCATATCGCCGATGTCGTGCAGGAACTGAAGGGAGAGGATGTTCCCGAAGTCTTCGAGGTGCGCGGCGAGGTCTACATGGAGAAGGCAGCCTTCGCGGCGCTGAACGAGGCCCTGATGGCTGAAGCGCGCGCACATGCGGAGGCCAGGGGCGAGGTGTTCGACGAGGGCAAGGTCCGTCAGTTCGCCAATCCGCGCAATGCCGCAGCCGGTTCGCTGCGCCAGAAGGATGCGGCTGTCACCGCGAAGCGCCCGCTGCGTTTCTGGGCGCATGGCTGGGGCGCCGCGAGCCATGTGCCGGGGGCCAGCCAACACGAGGTGATCCGCCGGATCGAATCCTGGGGGCTTCCGGTCTCCCCGCAATTCCGCCTGTGCCATACGCTTGAGGAAGTGCTGGAGGCCTACCGCGTCATTCGCGATGGCCGGCCCGGCTTGCCGTTCGAGATCGATGGCGTCGTCTACAAGGTCGATCGCCTCGACTGGCAGCAGCGGCTTGGTTTCGTGGCCAAGGCGCCGCGCTGGGCAATGGCTCACAAGTTTCCGGCAGAGCGCGCCGAAACCGTTCTTGAATCGATCGACGTTCAGGTCGGGCGCACGGGCAAGCTCACGCCGGTCGGGCGGCTCAAGCCGGTTCTGGTCGGAGGCGTGACCGTTACCAATGTCACTCTGCACAATCGCGACGAGATTGCGCGTCTTGGCGTCCGGCCGGGGGATCGCGTGGTCCTGCAGCGCGCCGGCGATGTGATTCCACAGGTCGTGGATAACCTGACGCGCGCCGAGGAGAGGGCGACGTTCCACTTCCCGGATCACTGCCCGGAATGTGGTAGCGAGGCGGTTGCGGAAGAGGGGGAAGTCGATGTGCGCTGCACGGGCGGCCTCATCTGCCCGGCCCAGCGGACGGAACGGCTCAAGCACTTCGTCAGCCGGGGAGCCCTCGACATCGAAGGGCTGGGGGAACGGACCATCGACGAGTTCTTCGCCAGGGGCTGGCTCGAAAGTCCGGCCGATATCTTCCGTCTGCGCAAGCGCCGCGACGAGATTCTCGCGCTTGACGGGTGGAAGGACAAGTCTGTGGACAACCTGTTGGCCGCAGTGGAAAACAAGCGCGCGCCAGATGCGGCCCGGCTGCTCTTCGGGCTCGGCATCCGCCATGTCGGAGCCGTCACGGCGCGCGACCTGATGAAGCGGTTCGAGACGTTGCCGGCCTTGCGGCTGCTGGCCGAACAGGCCCACGCCAAGGAAGGCGAGGAGGCTGCGGCGCTGGGTAGCGAGGCTTATGCCGAACTGGTGTCGATCGACGGCATCGGTCCGGCCGTGGTGGAGGCGCTGGGCGATTTCTTCCACGAAGAGCATAACCGTCAGGTCTGGGACGACCTGCTTTCGGAGGTCGCTCCCCCGCCTTACGTCGTCGAGACGGTGGAAAGCGTCGTGGCGGGCAAGACGGTGGTATTTACCGGGAAGCTGGAAACGATGAGCCGCGACGAGGCAAAGGCTCAGGCTGAGCGTCTTGGCGCCAAGGCGGCCGGGTCCATATCGGCAAAGACGGACTTGCTGGTCGCTGGTCCCGGTGCCGGTTCAAAGCTCAAGAAGGCTGCCGAGCTCGGTATCGAAGTGATCGATGAAGCCGGGTGGGCCGAGATCGTGCGCAGCGCCGGTTGAGAAAGGGCAGGGCGCCCAGGGAGGGCCCCTGCCGCTCGTCGGCGTGAACGCCGGCGAGCGGATTATCAGGAGTTTCGTCCCTGCCTTTCGTGCATGTGACGGTAGTGCTGTACCCGGGTGGCGCGCAGGCCGGCCATTCCTTCACGCTCGACGGCGCGTTGCCACGATGCCAGTTCCTCGAGAGTGAGGCCGTAGCGGTCGCAAGCCTCGGCGATCGTCAGGAGCCCTCCGTTGACCGCAGCTACGACTTCCGCCTTACGGCGAACTACCCAGCGAGACGTGTTGCGTGGCGGAAGGCTGCCCTTGTCGAGCGCTTCACCCAGGGGTCCGACGACGGCCTTCGGCCTGTCTAGTTCAGATTGAAGCATTTTTGGCCTCTTGAGCTGTTGTTACCAGCCCCCCTTGGCCTTAATTCTTGGCCGAATCCTTTAATTATTCGGAACCGGTCTTGGTTAATCGCCGTTAACCAATTGTCAGGTAATTCCCTGAAATGAATGGGTAAATCTCCGAGGCTTTTTTCCCTCGGAGATTTAACTTTCGTTGACTTGCGTTAAGTTCGGTTTAACCACGATCATCTGCTGTTCTTGGAGATGACGGCGGTTGCGACTGGGCGAGTTGTTCGTGCGGTGAAGCGTGCGCGCTATCGGCGACGCGCCCGCATCCACAGGATCGACCAGTCTCCATTTACCAGTCTGGCGGCGAGACGAAGCCCGGCCCGGCGACAGGCGCGGCGCACGGCGGCCTCCTGCGTTTCCAGCAGGCCCGCAAGGACGAGGCTACCCCCCGGAGCAAGGGACTTGGCGAAGTCCGGCGCAAGGGAAACCAGCGGGCCGGCGAGGATATTGGCCATGATGAGATCGTAGGGGCCGCGCGCTGCCAGCAGGGGGTGGTCCATGCCGTCCGCGATGGTCATGGCCAGTTCGCCGCCGCGCGCGCCGAGGCTGACTCCATTCGCGGCGGCATTGTCTTCCACGACGCCGTAGCAGACCTGATCGATATCGCTCGCGGTCGCGAGTGCTCGGGGCCAGAGCGACATCGCTGCGAAGGCCAGCAGTCCCGTGCCCGTCCCGATATCGGCGTGGTTGCGAACGACCAGCCCCTGCGCCTTCATATGCGTCAGCATGGCGAGGCAGCCGGCGGTCGTGGCGTGCTGGCCGGTGCCGAAAGCCTGGCTGGCGGGTATGGTGAAATCGGTTATGCCGGGATCGTCCGAAACCGGATGTTCGGGCGTGTGGACGTGGAAGCGGCCCGCGCGGATCGGTTCGAGTCCCTGCTGGCTCGTTACCAGCCAGTCGGTTTCCGGCAGTTCCTCGACAATGAACTTTGGCGGCTTGCCGCCGAACAGGGCGGCGACGGCGTCCTTGTCGGCCTTGCGCGGCTTGTGGGCCAGCCATGCTTCAAGCTGCCAGTCGTCCGGTTTGTCTTCGGCGATCTCGCTGCCCGAAAGGACGATGTCGGGGTCCCAGTCGAATGCATCCTCGTGAGCGACAAGGGCGCCTTCGATGACGGTGCGCGGGGCATAAGCGGTGATCTTCCAGCTCACGAACGGGTCTCCTTCGCTGCGGCGGCGGCTTCTTCGGAAAGGCGCTGGTCGAAGCGGGCATTGGCGGCAGCCGCATAAGTACGGCAGGCGGTGGGATCGACCAGCGGGGACTTGCCCGCTAGCCGTGTGAAGAGATCGCTTGCCCCGGGGTGCGGCGTGACCAGCAGGTCGCAGGGCAGGGCGGCGATTCGGCGCAACCCTTCCCGGACATCGGCAATGCGGTCGGGGTGGTCGGTAAAGCGGTAGCTCTTGGCCGAAATCGCGCTTGCGCTGTCCGCATAGGCGATCGTCAGGCATTTGCCGTCTTTGCCGCATGACTGCCATGTCCAGCTCGTCGATCCGGCAGCGTGAGCGAGCGTGGCGCGGGCGGTGACGGTGATGTCGCCCAGCGTGATGCTTTCCCCGCCCGAGAGGCGCTTGTCGACGTGAACCGCCGGGAATGGGTCGAGCTGGCCGAATTGCGGATCGTTCGGGTTGGCCTTGCCGGTTTCGAGCACTTCGGCGGCGGCAGGCAATGCGGCGAGCCGTGCGCCGGTCGCGCGTCGCAGCTCCGCAAGAGCGCCCGCATGGTCGAAGTGTTCGTGGCTGGAGAGAATCCAGCGCACGTCCTTCACCTTGAATCCGGCCGCCTGGATATTGGCCAGAACCATCGGCGCCGCTTCGGGAAGGCCGCCGTCGATCAGGATGTGGCCTTGCTTGCCGGTGATGAGAATAGCGGAAATGCCGCAGGTGCCGACATACCAGGTGTTGCCGTAAAGGTGGGCGGGCGGAGCGGCATCTGCCCAGCCATCGTGCCCTTCACAGGCGGCGGCGAGCCTCGATGGGGGTGCCTCCGCGCTGTCGGTTGCAGGTGCTGCGCTGCCGGGCGCGGTGGAACAGGCGCCCAGCAGAAACGCGGGGGCGAGCATGTTCGACAGGCGGCTCATGGGTCTCTTCATGGGTTGGCGCTTTAGTGCGGAGGGGCGGCCAAAGCCAGTGGGACGGGGCGTCCCGCGTACCATCTGCGCCCGATTGTCGATGAGGCTCCGGAAAAGTCGCTTGTGTGCGATGCATCCGCGATGTGCTTCGCGGAACTTGCGCCAAGCGGCGATTTGTCTAAGGGGACTTCTCGACAGGGGCAGCCTTGGGCTGCTGCAAAGGCAAAAGGGATTCGAAAGAGCCATGGCCAAAGACGGCACCAGGAACCGTCCGCTTTCGCCCCATCTCCAGATCTGGCGTTGGGGCCCTCACATGTTCGTCTCGATTCTTCACCGCGTGACCGGTGATGGCATGGCATTCGCCGGCCTCGCCGTGCTGCTGTGGTGGCTCGGGGCGCTCGCCGGTGGCCCTGCCGCCTACGAGACGTTCAGCTGGGCGATGACCACGCCGATCGGCTATGTCGTTCTCGTCGGCATTTCCTGGGCTTTCTTCACGCACATGATGAGCGGCCTTCGCCACTTCGCCCTCGACGTCGGCGCCGGGTTCGAGCTGACGATCAACAAGACCTGGTCGATCCTTTCGCCGGTCCTGGGTGTGATCCTCACCGTCGCCTTCTGGGCGATCCTGCTGCTTCGCTGAGGAACGGGAAATATGGGTAACGGAACTTCCATCGGCCGCGTTCGCGGCCTCGGTTCGGCGAAGACCGGTGTTCACCACTGGCTGCTGCAACGCTTCACCGCCATCGGCAACCTTCTCTCGGTGCTGTTTCTCGTGGTCTCGATCCTGCTGCTGCCGGATCTGAGCTATGCAACCGTCGTCGAGTGGATTGTGCGCCCGGTTCCCGCCGTGGCGATGATCCTGCTCGTCGTGACCACCTTCTGGCACGCCCGCATCGGGCTTCAGGTCGTCGTCGAGGATTATGTCCACGATCACGCCAACAAGTTCGCCTGCATTGCGGCGCTGAACCTTTCCGCCTGCGCCGGCATCGCTTTCGGCGTCTTCTGCGTCATTCGTCTCGCGCTGGGAGCCCATTGATGACCCAAAACGCCTCGGGCCCTGCCTACAAGATTATCGACCATACCTATGACACCGTCGTCGTCGGCGCCGGTGGCTCGGGTCTGCGCGCCACCATGGGCTCGGCCGAAGCCGGCCTTCGCACCGCGTGCATCACCAAGGTCTTCCCGACCCGCTCGCACACCGTTGCGGCGCAGGGCGGCATTGCCGCCTCGCTGTGCAACAACTCGCCGGACCACTGGACCTGGCACATGTACGACACCGTCAAGGGGTCGGACTGGCTGGGCGACCAGGACGCCATCGAATACATGGTGCGCGAAGCCCCGGCGGCGGTCTACGAACTGGAGCACGCCGGCGTGCCCTTCAGCCGCAATGCCGACGGCACGATCTACCAGCGCCCGTTCGGCGGCCACATGCAGAACATGGGCGAAGGCCCGCCGGTGCAGCGCACCTGCGCCGCTGCCGACCGTACCGGTCATGCCATGCTGCACGCGCTCTATCAGCAGTCGCTGAAGTACGACGCGGACTTCTTCATCGAATACTTCGCCATCGACCTCATCATGGACGGCGGCAAGTGCGTGGGCGTGATCGCGCTCTGCATGGATGACGGTTCGATCCACCGCTTCCGTTCGCAGGCTGTGGTGCTGGCGACGGGCGGTTACGGGCGTAGCTACTACACCGCCACGTCGGCCCATACCTGCACCGGCGATGGCGGCGGCATGGTCCTGCGCGCGGGTCTTCCGCTGCAGGACATGGAATTCGTGCAGTTCCACCCCACCGGCATCTATGGTGCGGGCGTGCTCATCACCGAAGGCGCGCGCGGCGAGGGCGGCTACCTGACCAACTCCGAAGGCGAGCGCTTCATGGAGCGCTATGCGCCTTCCGCGAAGGATCTCGCCTCGCGCGACGTCGTCTCGCGCTCGATGGCGCTGGAAATCCGTGAAGGCCGCGGCGTCGGCCCGCACAAGGACCACATCTACCTGCACCTCGATCACATCGATCCCAAGGTGCTGGGCGAGCGTCTGCCGGGCATCACCGAAAGCGGCAAGATCTTTGCGGGCGTCGACCTGACCCGTCAGCCGCTGCCGGTCGTTCCCACCGTTCACTACAACATGGGCGGTATTCCCTGTAACTATCACGGCGAAGTCGTCACCATCGGACCGGACGGCAATCCGGACACCGTGGTGCCGGGCCTGTTCGCGGTGGGTGAGGCGGCCTGCGTCTCGGTTCACGGTGCCAACCGTCTGGGTTCGAACTCGCTGATCGACCTCGTGGTCTTCGGCCGCGCCACCGGCCACCGCCTCAAGGAAATCGTCAAGCCGGGCGTCAATCAGGCGGAACTGCCGAAGGATTCGGCCGATCTCGCGCTGGGCCGTCTCGACCACTTCCGCAACGCCAACGGCGGTTCGCCGACGGCGGAAGTCCGCACTGAAATGCAGCGCACCATGTCGGCACACGCCGCCGTGTTCCGCACCGATGAACTCATGGTCGAAGGCAAGGACAAGCTCGCCAAGACCTATGAGCGCATGCAGGACATCAAGGTCACCGATCGCGGCCTGATCTGGAATTCGGACCTGGTGGAAACGCTGGAACTGGACAACCTGATCTCGCAGGCTTCGGTCACTCTGCACGGCGCCCAGGCGCGCAAGGAAAGCCGCGGCGCCCACGCGCACGAGGACTTCCCGAACCGCGACGATGCGAACTGGATGAAGCACACCGTCGGCTGGTTCAACGGCTGGGGCGGCAAGGGCGGCGAAATCCGTCTCGATTACCGCCCGGTCCACGAATACACGCTCACGGAAGACGTGCAGTACATCAAGCCCAAGGCCCGCGTGTACTGAGCTTCTCCCAAGCCAGCTGAAATCGAAAAGGGCGGCGTACCGGCATCCGGTGCGCCGCCCTTTTGCGTTCACAATTGCCCGTGTCGTTGCAACCGATCGGGTTTCTGGGCATTTTCTTGCAGAGACCCCGCCAACGCAGGAGGCAGGCGCATGACACGAACTGAGATGGACCCGTTGCTCGAACCGAACGTGGAAAACGATCCCCTCGTCAGTTCGTTGAAGCAGGCCTCTGGCAAGGCCTGGGGCTGGGTGCTGGCTTACGGTGTTCTTCTCATGCTCATTGCCTTGCTGGTGGTTTCCCGCCCGCTTGTTGCAGGAGTAGCGACCGGGCTGCTCGTCGGCGTAGTTCTGGTTATCTACGGGATCGCTGCCATTGCCTCCGGCTGGACATCGCTTTCGCAGCGAGCGCGCTGGGTGGAAATCCTGCTGGGGCTGCTGGCGCTGATCGCGGGCGTCTTTGCGCTCGTCAATCCGGTTGCGGGCGCGCTTTCGCTCGTCTGGGCTATCGGTGCGTGGCTTCTCGTTTCGGGTGGATTTCAGATCGCCTTCGCGCTCAAGGCCCGCCACGACAAGGGATGGCGGTTGTTCCTCGGCGTTCTCGATGTGCTGCTGGGGTTTGTCCTGCTGTTCTCTTCGCCGGGTATCGGTCTTGCCTTCCTGGCGATAATCATCATGGTCAGTCTGGTCGTGCGCGGCGTGTTCCTCATCATGCTTGCCCTCACACTGCGCAAGTCGGCGCAGGCTTGACCGCCCCGTTAATCCGGCGTTCATGTTTACAAACGTAGTCGATTACGTGTGTAAACGATGGAGGCCAGAGTGTCGGTCAATTCGGATCAGTCGGCTGAGCCGCCCGAGCGTATCTCGGATGCCGAACATGCGGTGATGGAGGCGCTCTGGTCCCGCAGTCCGCTTACGGCTGCGGAAGTCTGCGCAAAGGTCTGCGAACCGCGCGGCTGGACCCTGGCGACCGTCAAGACCCTGCTTTCGCGACTGGTCGCCAAGCAGGCGGTGACGACCGAACCCGACGGCAAGCGTTTTCTCTATTCTCCCAGCATCGCCCGTGAGGCTTATGTCGGCACTGAAAGCCGGCGGCTGGTCGACCGCCTGTTCGGGGGGAGGGCCGCGCCGCTCTTTGCGCATCTTGCCGAAGCGGATGCATTGACCGAGAATGATATCGCCGAGATCGAAGCGCTCTTGAAGGAGCTGAAGTCATGATTGAATGGCTTACCGATACGCTCGTCATGACCGGCGCGCTCATGGCGCTGGTTCTTCTGGTCCGCCGCCCGGTATCGCGCTGGTTCGGTCCTGCCGCTGCCTATGCGCTATGGGCCTTGCCGGTCCTGAGGCTTGTTCTTCCGCCGCTGGCGCTGCCACGGGGGCTCTTCACCAGGCCCGATATCGTGGTCGAACAGACAACGGCAAATGCACTTCCTGCCGTTGATGCGGCGCTCGCCAATGCTAAGGCACCAATCGCGGGGCCCGTCGCGGATGCGGGTGCTTCGGTCCCGGTTGCCGCTATCGAGCCCGGAGTGCTGGCCCAGATACCCTGGGGCAATCTGGCGATCACTATCTGGCTGGCCGGAGCGGTGATTTTCCTTGCGCTCAGGGTTCGCAATTATCGGTTGATGAAGCAGGAACTGCTCGCCGATGCGCGGCAAGTGGCGCGGGCAGGCGATATCCGCATTGTCGAGACGCCGGCAGCCGGGGCGCCGCTGGCGTTCGGGGTGACGGACAGGGTCGTGGCGCTTCCCCGCGGATTTCTGGCGACGGTCGATTCGGAAAGCTCCGACTTCGCGATTGCGCACGAACTCGAACATCACGCCGGAAACGACCTGCTTGCGCTGATGGTGTTGCAGCCGCTGTTCGCGCTGCACTGGTTCAACCCGCTGGGTTGGGCTGCATGGCGCGCGCTGCGTGCGGATCAGGAGGCTGCCTGCGACGCCCGTGTCATGTCGGGGTGCAACCGCGAGATGCGTGCGCGTTACGGCCGCGTGATCGCCTCGTTCGCTGCAGGAACGCGGCTGACGCTGGCGGCGCCGATCGCCGGTACGCTGGCAGGAGAAAAGCCGATCATTCAGCGCCTGAAGGCGCTTGCCTCGGCCGAGGTCTCGCCGGCTAGGCGCGTGGTTGCGCGTAGTCTTTTCGCTTTTGCGATCGTTTCCGTGCCCTGCACCGCCACGGTCACTTATGCGGCGATGGAAGAGCCCGAGGCTCCGCCTGCACCTGAAATGCCTGCGGCCGAGCCGGCGGCGCCGCGCGCACCCGTCGTACCCGATGCTCCCGCGGAGCCTCAGGCGGCTTCTGCAGTAGAGCATGGCACCTGGACTTCTGAACCGGCGGAAATCTCTGAAGCGGCCGAGCCTCTCCCGTCCGCCGCATCGCCGCGCCCTGTTGCTGCGCCCTGGCCGTCCGCGCAGGCCGTGCGTTCTGCGCCCCCGGTGCCCCCGGCACCCCCGGCGCCTCCTCCGCCGCCTCCGCCGCCGTCATGGCAGGCTGCGGCGGACCGTGCGCTTGCCCGGGCCGATCATGATGTCGCCATGGCCAGAGCCATGCGGCGTGTGCCGAAGGTCGAGCAGTCCACCTCGTCGGACGGCCGGATCCAGACCATTCGAATCGTCAGCACGGACGAAAGCGGCAAGCGGGACGTCAGCAACACCATGACGCTCGACAGCACCTGCCCGGCAGACACGCATCGGTCTTCCGCCCACGCAAGGAATGGAAACCGTTCCACCTCGGTGCTGATCTGCACGGGTGCACCCAAGCACACCGCCGAAGTTTCATTGAAGGCCATCGCATCGGCGCGGGCAACAATTGCGGCTAACCGCAATCTCGACAGCATGGTGCGTAGCCAGATACTTGCGGAGTTGGACAAGGAAATGGCCGACACCCGCCGGGCCGCGCTGAACGAAGAGGGCATCTAGGCCTTATCAGGGCACCCGCTGGACCACGGGCTGCGAGGTGTAAGTCACCTCGCCCTGCCCAGTGGCCTTCCCGTCCTTCCCGGCCGGCTTGGGATCGGCCTTGGCATCGCTCTTCTCTTCGTCGCTGTTATGCCGTTCCAGCGCCTTTGCCTGAATGATCGCGGGCGTGGCGGGGGAGGCCGGGTACTTGCAGCCGCGTTCCGCGCCCACCCCCTTCAGGAAGCCGCGCCTTGCGACACCCGCCTGAATTGCGGCAAGGACTGCGCGTTCCTGGGCGTTGGCGCCGGAAATCTCCCGGATCAATCCGCGAAACGGAATGAACGAACTGACGACCCATTTCGCCACACGCCCGGTGCTCACACGGTCGCGCGCTTCCTGGGGCAAGTCCAGATCCGGACCAAGAATGCGGTCTAGTTCGGTCACGGCGGCGCTGATCTGCCTGCAGCCGCGCATCGAGGAAAGGTCGTAAGGCTTTTTCAATGCGGCGATCAGCGTGGGCGGAATCTCGGTCTTGTCGAGGTTGAGATCCGTCACCGGCGTCTTGGCGACATCCACCACATCCGGTTCCTTGTTGGTGATAGGTTTGTCCTGGCGTGCCTCGGCCGAGGTCGCCGCGAGCGTACCCGCCAGAGCCGCAACGATCATGAAATGGCGCATTGAGTCCTCCTGTCCGCCCAGCCGGCGGCATCGCCGCCAGCCATGCGGATGGGAGGGAAAGCGCCAGCCTGGGGTTCAAATCATTTCATATCGTTAAACGTGTCGCAGGCGTCCTCGTTCCCTGTTTCCAATCCGCGCTTGAGCCAATCCATGCGCTGGGCGCTGGAGCCGTGCGTGAAGCTCTCCGGGCTCACGCGCTGGCCGGCGTTCTTCATCAGGGTATCGTCGCCGATGGCACTGGCGGCGGTCATGCCTTCCTCCATGTCGCCCGGCTCGATGCGGTCCTTGTTCCTGCCCGCCCAGACGCCGGCATAGCAATCGGCCTGTAGCTCCATGCGGACCTGAAGGGAGTTGGCGCGCTGCGGGTTCTGGCGCTGGGCCTGCCGGACCTGACTGTCGATACCGAGCAGGTGCTGGATGTGATGGCCATATTCGTGAGCGACCACGTAGTAGCGTGCAAAGTCACCCTTGGCGCCAAGCTGCCGTTCAAGCTCGTCATAGAAGCTGGTGTCGATATAGATGCCCTGATCCGCCGGGCAGTAGAACGGGCCCATCGCGCTTTGCGCCGCGCCGCATCCCGACCTGTCCGTGCCGTTGTAGAAGCGCAGCATCGGTTGCTCGAACGCGATGTTGGCCTTCTGGAACAGGGGCTGCCAGGTGCGATTGAGCGAATCGAGCGCATTGCAGGATTCCAGCGAGTAGGCGTTCTGCTTGCAGGTCGCCGTGGTGTCCTGCGGCACGTCCTGCTGGACGGACGCGGGTTGCTGTTGCTGTACGTTCTCCAGCGTGCCGAGCATCTGCGCGGGATCTACGCCGAATACGAGCGCGCCGATCAGCACGATCACCAGCGAGCCGCAGCCCATCTTGCCGCCGCGCCCGCCGGGGAAGCTCCTTCCCCCCTGGCTGACGCGGATATTGTCGGGGTCGAACTCATCGAGCCGCATCGCGAAGGATCCTTTCCGTCAGCCGTCCTGGGCCGTTGAGAGTAGCCACAGGCTCAAGTCCTGTTCAATCGCTTTTGGCGCGTGAGGTTCCAGCGTTGCCATCCGGCCACAAATGCTGTCATGCCTCTGTGCGTGCGCGGGAAATGCTAACCGGCTGCCGAAATCCGTCGTATAGGCATCGACACGATGAACAGGGGATTCAAGGCAGGACTGGCTCGTGCGGTTGGCGCGGCGGCGCTCGGCGCGGTGCTGGTCAGCGGGCATCCGCTGCTTTCGGCGATATCCCGGGCGGATCAGGAACTGGCCGCCCGGCTGCGCGCCCATATCGAAGTGCTTGCGAGCGACGATTTCGACGGCCGCGAACCCGGTACCGACGGCGAGGCGAAGACCCTGCGCTATCTCGGCAAGCAATGGTTCGATATCGGGCTGGTATCGGGCACCAACGATCCGGGGCATGAGTGGTTCGCGCCGGTCACGCTGGTCGCGCGCGAACCTTCCGCTTCCGCGGCGCGGTTCCTGCGCAAGGGCGCGCGAAGCACCGTTTCCCCGGACGGCGTTCTGGTGCTGACCTCCGGCAAGCGCAGTCTCGTGCGCAATGTCCCGCTGCTGTTCCTCGGCAAGGGGCGCGGGCGGGACTATACGCGCACCGAACTTGCCGGCCGCGTGGCGGTGGTGCTCGACGGCGATACGCCCGATGGCGAACGCCAGAACGACCTTCTCGCGCTTGGCGCTTCCGCCGTGCTGACGGTGCTGGACGGCGATCGCAGCCTCGATCAGGTTGCCGCGCGGCGCCAGCGTTCGGGTTATGCGCTGTCTGACGATTCTCTCGGCGGCGATCTCGAAGCCTTCATCACCCGTGAGGCCATGACCGCGCTGCTCAAGGGCACGTCACGCTCGCTCGACGATCTGGAGCAACTGGCGGCCAAGCCCGATTTCGTGCCGGTGGCGCTTGATGTGACCGGGTCTTTCGAGGCGACCACGCGCGAGACGACGATCCGCACGCATAACCTGATCGGCAAGCTCCCGGGACGCCGTCCCGAAGCCGGGGCCGTGCTGTTCCTTGCGCACTGGGACCACTTCGGCGAATGCGGGGAGGCTCCGGCCGAGGACCTTATCTGCAATGGCGCGATAGACAATGCCAGCGGCCTCGCGGCGCTGACCGAGGTGGCCCGGCGTCTCGCGCGCGGGCAGCAGCTCGATCGCGATGTCTATTTCCTGGCGACCACCGGCGAGGAACTTGGCCTGCTGGGCGCGCATGCCTTTGCGGAAAGCCCGCCGCTTCCGCCCGGCCAGATCGTGGCGGCATTCAACATCGATTCCAATGCGATCGCGCCGAAAGGCACGCCCTTTGCCATCGTCGGCCGCGGGCTGACCGGCCTCGATGCGGAAATCGCCAAGGTCGCCAAGGCCGAAAAGGTCAAGCTGCGCGCCAATGACGACGCCAACGAATATATGCGCCGCCAGGACGGCTGGGCCTTGTTGCAGCACGATATTCCGGCGGTGATGGTTACCACGGCCTATGGTGACATCGACCGCATGCGGGCCTTCTTCGATGGAGACTATCACCGGCCGAGCGACGACCTGGCCCATATGGCAAAGCCGCTGGAGCTTGGCGGCGCGGTGGAGGACGTGAAGATGCTGACCGCGCTCGGCCGCTGGTTCGGCGATCTGCGCCGGGTGCCGGCGGGCTCCGCGCCAACGCGTGCCGCGCCCGCCGACAAGACGGTGAAATGAGGTACTAGCACTAGCGCCCCCCTTTGATTACATGGGCCGCCACGATTCTCCCCGGTACAAGGTTATGGTGGCGCTCATGGATATCCAGCTCGGACTTACTTTCGACGACGTACTGCTTCGTCCTGCGAAGTCCGACATCGTCCCGACGCAGGCCGATACCCGTAGCCGCCTTACGCGCGATATCTCGCTAAACATCCCGGTGATCTCGTCCGCGATGGACACCGTGACCGAGGCCGACATGGCCATCGTCATGGCCCAGCTCGGCGGAATCGGCGTGCTTCACCGCAACCTCACGATCGAGGAGCAGTGCGCTGCCGTGCGCGCCGTGAAGCGCTACGAAAGCGGCATGGTCGTCAATCCGATCACGATCTCGCCTGATGCCACGCTGGGGGAAGCGCAGGCGATCATGCAGGCCAACCGGATCAGCGGCATTCCCGTGGTGGAGAACTCGGGCAAGCTCGTCGGCATTCTCACCAATCGCGACGTGCGCTTTGCAGCCAACCCGGCGCAGCCCGTGCGCGAACTGATGACGCATGAGAACCTCGCCACGGTGCGGGTCGGCGTGGATCAGGACGAAGCTCGCCGCCTGCTGCACGCCCGCCGCATCGAGAAGCTGCTGGTGGTCGACAATGACTTCCGCTGCGTCGGCCTGATCACCGTCAAGGACATCGAGAAGGCTGTCACTTACCCGGACGCCACCAAGGATGCCGCCGGCCGCCTGCGCGTCGCCGCTGCGACGACCGTGGGCGAAAAGGGCTTCGCCCGCACCGAGGCGCTGCTTGCCGCCGAGTGCGACGTTGTCGTCATCGACACGGCACACGGCCACAACAAGGACGTGGCGCTCGCGGTTGAGCGGGTGAAGAAGATGTCGAATTCGGCACAGGTCATCGCCGGCAACATCGCCACCGCCGAAGCGGCGCGCGCGCTGATCGACGCGGGTGCGGACTGCGTGAAGGTGGGCATCGGGCCGGGCTCGATCTGCACCACGCGCATCGTTGCAGGTGTCGGCGTGCCGCAGCTGACCGCGATCATGGATGCCGCGGAAGAAGCCGACAAGGCGGGCGTCCCGGTCATCGCCGATGGCGGCCTGCGCACTTCGGGTGATGCTGCCAAGGCACTGGCCGCCGGCGCCTCGACCATCATGGTCGGCTCGATGCTTGCCGGTACCGAGGAAGCGCCGGGCGAGACGTTCCTCTACCAGGGCCGCGCCTACAAGTCGTATCGCGGCATGGGTTCGGTGGGCGCCATGGGCCGCGGTTCGGCGGACCGCTACTTCCAGGGCGACATCAAGGACCAGATGAAGCTGGTTCCCGAAGGTATCGAAGGCCAGGTTGCCTACAAGGGCCCCGCAAAGGACGTCATTCACCAGCTCGTGGGCGGGGTGAAGGCGGCCATGGGCTATACCGGTTCGGCCACCATCGAGGACCTGCGCAAGAACGCCCAGTTCGTCCGTATCACCAATGCCGGCTTGCGCGAAAGCCACGTCCATGACGTGACGATCACCCGCGAGGCGCCGAACTACCCGACGCGCTGATCGCCGCAGGTTTCGACATCGGTTCGAGGGCTGGGGGATGACGCCGGGCGCACGAGTACAGGCGGCGATCGAGATTCTCGATCAGGTGATCGCCGCCGCACGCGCCAACGGCGCACCGGCGGACCGCCTGATCGGGGACTGGTTCCGTACGCGCCGATTTGCAGGCAGCAAGGACCGGCGCGCCGTTCGTGAGCTTGCCTACCGTGCGATCAGGGCCTGCGGCGAAGTACCGGAAACGGGCCGGGCGGCCATGCTGCGCGTGGCTGCGGAAGACCGGGAAGTTGCCGCCCTGTTTGACGGTACGGGCCATTCTCCGGCCACGATCGTGGCGGGAGAACCCGTTGCGGAGGCCGGTCTGGCTCCGCAATGGCTGGTGGAACGCTTCGCCGCCAGCGGTGTCGCCGCGGCAGATGCGGCGGCCTTGCTGGACCGGGCCCCGCTCGACATCCGCATCAATACGCTCAAGGCCGCAAGCCTTGCCTTGCCGGAGGGCGGCGAGCGATCGGTGGCCGCCAACGGCTGGCGCTATCCGCCGGAAACCCGCATCGAACAGTCCGCAGCCTATGTTCAGGGCGCGATCGAGGTGCAGGACACCGGCTCCCAGCTCACGTGCGAAGTGGTTGCCGCCCGTGCGGGCGAGACGATCATGGACTTGTGCGCAGGGGCAGGGGGCAAGACCCTGGCGCTGGCGGCGGCCATGGACAATTCCGGCGCTCTGGTGGCCTGCGATACCGACCGGACACGCCTCTCGCGCCTAGCGCCTCGCGCGGAGCGTGCCGGGGCGACGGGCATCGAAACCGTTCTGCTCGATCCGGGCAAGGAACTTCAGGCGCTGCAACGCTTTGCAGGGGCTGCCGATGCGGTGCTGGTGGATGCACCCTGTTCCGGAACCGGGACCTGGCGCCGCAATCCCGAGGCGCGCTGGCGGCTCACCGAGGCGCAACTGGGCCGATACGTCGCCACCCAGTCGCGCCTGCTCGATATTGCGGCGCAGCTCGTGAAGCCCGGTGGAAGGCTGGTTTTCGTCACCTGTTCGCTGCTGGACGAGGAAGGCGCGAAGCAGGCCGAAGGCTTCCTGAAGCGGCATCCGGACTGGTCTGCGGCGATGCCCGACCTGCCCGCCGGAACGCCGCGCGGCCCCGGTTTGCGCCTCTCTCCGTGGCACGACGGCACCGACGGCTTTTTCGTCGCGCGTTTTGAACGCCTGTGATAGCGTCGCGGTCATGATGAGGACGAAGCCCTCGGCCAAGGACATTTTGATGCGTTACACGCCTGCCGCGATTGCTCTTTCCCTTGTTGTTGCCGTTTCTTCCAGCGCCATCCTGTCAGCGCCCGTCGCGGCTCTCGACCCGCGCACGGCAATGCTCATGGGAGAAGGCCGCGCGGCTGCCGAGGCGGGTAATCTCAACGGTGCGATCGATGCCTACGAGGCGGCGCTGACGGTCGAGCCCGGCAATGTATCGGTTCTTCTCGCCCTGGCGGACGCTACTCGCGGGCAGGGGCTCCAGGGCAAGGCCCTGCATTATTACCGCGTCGCGCTTGGCACTGACCCGCGCAATGTGGCGGCCATCGCCGGAGAGGGGAT
Source organism: Novosphingobium sp. TK71 (assembly GCF_055361505.1). Classification (NCBI taxonomy): domain Bacteria; kingdom Pseudomonadati; phylum Pseudomonadota; class Alphaproteobacteria; order Sphingomonadales; family Sphingomonadaceae; genus Novosphingobium; species Novosphingobium sp. TK71. Next base: position 1,837,319 of record NZ_CM143962.1, on the reverse strand, counting down.
CGCGCTTGCCGAAAAGGGCGCGACCGAGAAGGCGAATCGCAATCTCGCCCGCCTCCAGACGCTCTGCGGCAAGGATTGCGCCGAGACGGAGAAGCTGGCGGCAGCGATCGCCCGTGGGCCGTCGACGCGCATGGTCAGCGCCGAATCGGTGACCGCGAAGCCGGCCGTTTCGGAAAACTGAGTTTGGGGAATTGCGGCGTGCCCGGTTCGGGCATGCCGGAAATTCAGATGAGTGCCCGGAATTCTTCCAGAACGGCGCGGTAAACGCGCTTCTTGAAGGGCACGATCAGCTCTGGAAGCAGTTCTGCGTCGATCCACTTCCATTCGCAGAACTCGGCCGGCTTGTGCGCGTCGAGGTCGATGTCGGCATCGGCGCCATCGAAGCGTGCCAGATACCAGGTCTGGCGCTGGCCGCGATACTTGCCCTTCCACAGCTTGCCGATGAGTTCGTCCGGCAGGTCGTAAAGCAGCTCTTCCCGCGTGTGCGACAGGATGGTGACGTGCTTTTCGGTGACGCCGGTTTCCTCCCAAAGCTCGCGAAAAGCCGCGGCCTTCAGGTCTTCGCCCTCGTCGACGCCGCCCTGGGGCATCTGCCACCAGTCGCCTTCCTTGGTGTCGATCCGCTTGCCGACGAAGACCTTGCCGTCTGAATTGACGAGCATGACGCCGACACAGGGGCGGTAGGGCAGGGACGCGAAGTCTTTCATCGGTGAGCGGGATTCCATGGTGATTGGGAGAAGCGTCATTCGGAAATCGGCGGCAGGATTACCGGAGCGGATCGCATGACTCCAGAATGGCCCAAGGGCGCTCGCATTGCCAGTGCGATTTATGCTTCCATCCCCGGTAACCGATTTGGGGGGCGGGGCTATTTGTCGCCCTGAGCATTTTTCCGTTTTGCGTCGATACCGAGCGGGCATAGTCTTGCGAACGGGAAAACAAGCCGTCGGCACAAGACCGGCATTCCCGGGAGAGGACGATGATGGCGACAATCTCATCGGATAAGGGCTCATCGGGCTCATCGGATAAGGGCATCTTCTCCGGCGCGGCGGGCGGAGCGCCGGATGCACCGGCCGTGGAAGCGGTGGTCGTGCGCTTTGCCGGCGATTCGGGAGACGGCATGCAGCTGACCGGGGGGCAGTTTACGCTCTCCACGGCGCTTGCCGGGAACGATCTTGCCACTTTCCCGGATTTCCCCGCCGAAATCCGGGCACCGCAAGGGACGCTGTTCGGGGTCTCGGCATTCCAGATCAATTTCGGCTCGAGCGAGATCACCACGGCGGGGGATGCGCCGGACGTGCTCGTTGCCATGAACCCGGCAGCGCTCAAGACCAACATCCATGCGCTGAAGACCGGCGGGCTGGTCATCATCGACACGGGCGAGTTCGGCAGGCGCAATCTCGAAAAGGCGAAGTATGCCGAGAACCCGCTGGAAGACGGAAGTCTCGCCAGATGGGACGTGCTGGCATTCGATATTTCGGCGTTGACGCTCGAAGCGGTGAAGCCTTTCGGCCTCGGCAACAAGGAGGCGCTGCGCTGCAAGAACATGTGGACGCTTGGCCTCGCGCTGTGGATGTTCGATCGTGACCGGCAGCCGCTGGTGGACTGGCTTACGGCGAAGTTCGCGAAGGAGCCGGTCCTTGCCCAGGCGAACGTCGCCGCCCTCAATGCCGGACACGCCTATGGGGAGACGGCCGAAATCGCCGGGCCGCTTCGCAAGCTGCATATCGATCCCGTGCCTGCCGAGCCGGGCCTCTACCGCACGATCACCGGCGCCGAGGCGATCTCGCTGGGGCTGGTCACCGGCTGCCGCCTGGCCGAACTGCCGATGTTCTTCGGCGGCTATCCGATCACGCCCGCCTCGGCGATCCTGCATCATCTCGTGAAGATGAAGGAGTTCGGCGTCACCACGTTTCAGGCCGAGGACGAGATCGCCGCGATCTGCTCTGCCATCGGGGCGAGCTATGCCGGGCAGCTTGGCGTAACCTCGTCCTCCGGTCCCGGAATCGCGCTGAAGGGTGAGGCGATGGGTCTGGCGGTGATGACCGAATTGCCGCTGGTGATCGTCAACTCCCAGCGCGGTGGTCCTTCCACCGGATTGCCGACCAAGACCGAGCAATCGGACCTCTATCAGGCCGTCTACGGCCGTAACGGCGATGCACCGCTGCCGGTGATTGCCGCGCGTTCGCCGGCCGATGCCTTCGAATGCGCCATCGAGGCCTGCCGCATCGCCACCCGCTACATGACGCCGGTGATCCTGCTGACGGACGGCTATATCGGCAATGCGTCCGAGCCCTGGAAAGTCCCCGATCCCGACAGCTTCGAGCCGTTCCCCGTCCGCTTCCTGGAGGAAAGGAACGGCGGGGACCGCGTGCTGCCCTACAAGCGGGACGAACGCGGCGTCCGCCCCTGGATCAGGCCGGGCACGCCCGGCCTCATGCACCGCATAGGGGGAATCGAGAAGGCGGTGGACAGCGGGAACATCGACTATGCGCCAGACGTGCATCAGCTCCAGACGGATGCGCGCAAGGCCAGGATCGACGGTATAGCCCAAACCGTTCCGCCGCAGGAAGTCTGCCTGGGCGAGGCGAAGGGAAGATTGCTGGTGATCGGCTGGGGATCGACATTCGGGCCGATCCATCAGGCCGTCCGGCGCGCCCGCAGGCTGGGGCTCGACGTCAGCCATGCCCATGTCCGCCATATCTGGCCGCTGCCCGGAAATCTGGGCGAGCTGCTGTCCGGGTTCGAGCATATCCTGGTGCCGGAAATGAACACCGGTCAGTTCAAGACGCTGCTGCGCGACCGCTTCCTCGTGGATGCCGTATCGCTGGGCAAGACGAGCGGCCAGCCTTTCGCGATCGCCGAACTCGAAACGGCGATCTTCCGGTTCTTCGACGGGGTGCCCGGAAACGAAGGCGGCGAAGTGGCGGTCAACGAAACCCAGCTTCCCGCGCCCGAAATCGAACAGCCCTGAGCATTTCGGACGGAGACTTCCTCATGAACGACATGACCCCGATCGAGACGACGCTGAAAGACTGGGAAACGGATCAGGAAGTGCGCTGGTGCCCGGGTTGCGGCGACTATGCGATCCTGAAGGCGGTGCAGCGGACCCTGCCGTTGCTGGGCGCCGATCCGAAGAACACCGTGTTCGTTTCGGGCATCGGCTGTTCGAGCCGGTTCCCCTACTATGTCGAGAGCTACGGCTTCCACACCATCCATGGCCGGGCGCCGGCGGTGGCGACCGGGATAAAGCTGGCCAATCCCGAACTCGACGTCTGGCTGGTGACGGGCGACGGCGACGGCATGTCGATCGGCGGCAATCACACGATGCATATCCTGCGGCGCAATCTCGATTGCCAGATCATGCTGTTCAACAACGAGATCTACGGCCTGACCAAGGGCCAGTATTCTCCCACTAGCCGCACCGGCACGCCTTCGCCGACATCGCCGGCAGGGTCGGTGGACCGCCCGGCGAGCCCCTGTGCGTTCGCGCTTGGTTCGGGCGCGCGCTTCGTGGCCCGCAGTTACGACGTTTCGAAAGACCTGCCCGAAGTGCTCCAGGCGGCCTATCGCCACAAGGGCGCGGCCTTCATCGAGATTTTCCAGAATTGCATAGTCTACAACAAGGACCGATTCGACGACTTCACGGCCAAGGCGGTCTCGGCGGACATGCAGGTCCAGTGCCGGGACGGTGAGCCGCTGCTTTTCGCAAAGGAAAGCAAGGGCCTGGCGCTCGATTCCGATACGTTTTCGCTGAAAGTCGTCGAGGTCGCCGGGGGTGACTGGCAGGCAGCGGGGGTGCTGGTCCACAATGCCCGGAATCGCGGGCTTGCGCATATGCTGGTCGAGATGCCGTTCGGACCGTTTCCCATGGCACTCGGCGTGATTTACGACGATCCCGCGCCGACTTTCGAAAGCGCCGTGATCGCGGAGCGGGAGGGCCTGATCGCCGGAAAGTCCGCAGACCTTGGCAAATTGCTCGCGCGCGGCCAGACTTGGACGGTTTCCTGATCCACGTTCTCGAGGTCGCGTTTTCTGGACAATATCACTCACAGCCTTGTCGGCTGGGCGCTGGCGGAGACCGGTCTCATGCGGCGGAGCCGCAAGGGGCTGGCGGCCTGCGTGCTGGCGGCGAACATGCCGGATATCGACGTATTCTTCGGCTGGTCTTCCTGGGCACCGCTGGCGATGCACCGGGGCTTCACTCATGGCCTCGTCGGCGGCGTGCTGCTCATGCCGCCTCTGCTCGCGGCGCTGCTCTGGCTGTTCGACCGCTGGCAGGCGAAGCGCGGCAAGGTGTTCGCACGCGGGCCTCGGATGCACTTCGGCTGGCTGGTGACACTATGCTACCTCGGCGCGCTGACCCATCCCCTGCTGGACCTCCAGAACGTCTATGCGGTCCAGTTGTTCTCGCCGATGAGCGGGGCGTGGTTCCATACCGACGGGCTGTTCATCATCGACCCGTGGGTCTGGATCGTGCTGGGGCTGGGCATCTGGCGCAGAAGGCGATCCGGCAGCGCCGTGCCCGCGATTGCCGCGCTGCTGGTCGTCCTGGCCTATATCGCCGCGAACATCGGCATCGCCCGGCTGGCCTATGAGGCGCCTGGTGTCAGGGCGGATCGGATCTTCGCCGGGCCGGAGCCGCTGGCTTTCTGGCGCCGCGAGGTGATCTGGCGGGAGGGCGGCATGATCGGGAAAGGCAGATACGACCTGTTGCGCAAGGCGGACGGCCTGATTTCGCGCGAACCGTTGCGGCCGGACAACATGGCCGATCCGCTGGTTCGCCGCGCCGCCGCGGCGAATCTCGAGGTCGCGCGGTTTCTGGCATGGTCGAACCTGCCGATGGCCGGGATCGAGCGACGGGGCTGCACCGCCCGCGTGACCTTCCGCGACGCGCGTTTCGAGGGGCCGCGTTTCGAGAACAGTTTCTCCGCCTCGGCAGAAGTTCCTACGGACGGTCCCGGTTGTCCGGGTCGGTGAACTCATCCGCGGCGTGAACCATGGTCTGCGCGGGACGGTAGAGCAGGGCGCTGGCAAGGAACGACCAGCCCGCTCCGCCCAGCCAGCCCGCCATGACGTCGCTCGGCCAGTGGACGCCCAGCCAGACGCGGCTCCATGCAACGGCAAGGCTGAGCGCCATGGCCGCGGCAACCAGCGTATGGCGAACGCTTGCACGGGGGCTCAGCGCTGCGAAGGCGAGAGCCAGGGCGATGTAGGTGGAGGCGGCGTTGAAGCTGTGCCCGCTCGGGAAGCTGGCGCCGCCCGCTTCGGTGAGACGAAGCAGGATTTCGGGGCGCGGGCGGCCGAACAGTGCCTTGAACCCGATGTTGACGAGGCTGGCGCTCAGCACCGTCAGCGCCAGCAGCACCGCCTCGCGGCGGCAGCGCAGCCAGAACAGGGCGACGACCGCGCAGATCGTGTAGAGCTTGAGCTGGAGAAAGCCGCCCATCGCGGTCAGGTCGCGAACCCATTCCAGCAGCCATGTGGGGCCGAGCGGCCTCAGGTCCTCGGCGCGCCAGAACAGCAGGCCGATCCGGTCGAACTGCGCGGTTCGGCCGGTCGGCACGGCCCAGGCGAACAGGGCAAAGGCGGACCAGCAGGCAAGCGCCGCGATCAGCGCCTTGCGCGGGTCGATCCGGTGACGCGGAGCGATCGTTCTTTCGGAAGACAGGGTCATTGGCCTAGGGAACGCCCATGAGTGATACGCGTTCCGGCTCCATGAAATCCCCCGTCATCGTCTGGCTGCGGCGCGACCTGCGCCTCTCGGACCAGCCTGCCATCGCCGAAGCCGCCAGCCAAGGGGCCGTTATCCCGGTCTACGTTCTCGATGACGAGACCCCCAGGCATCGCCGGATGGGAGCGGCTTCGCGCTGGTGGCTGCATCACTCGCTGGAAAGCCTTGATGCAGCCCTGCGTGAAAAGGGATCGCGCCTTGTCCTGCGCAAGGGGCGCAGCGAGGATGTGCTGGCCGAAATCGCGCGGGAAACCGGCGCCACCGCAGTTCACGCGCTGCACCATTACGAGCCCTGGTGGCGCAATGCCGAAAAGGCGGTAGCCAAGGCGATCGACCTCCATCTCCACCACGGCAATTATCTGGTGCCGCCCGGCGCGGTGACGAACGGTTCCGGGCGGCCTTACAAGATCTACACGCCGTTCTGGCGGGCGCTGCACGAACGCCTGCCGCCGGTGGAGCCGCATCCCCGTCCGCATCGGCTCGAAGCGCCGGACGAATGGCCCGCGTCGGACCGTCTGGCGGACTGGAACCTGCTGCCGGCGAAGCCCGATTGGGCGGGCGGCATGCGGGACATGTGGGAGCCGGGAGAGCACGGTGCGCACAAGCGGCTGGATGCCTTCCGGGAGGAAGCCGCGGCTTACGAGGCGCAGCGCAACCTTCCCTCGATCGAAGGCACCTCCTTCCTTTCCCCGCACCTCCATTTCGGCGAGATCTCGCCGGGGCAGGTGTGGCACGCGGTCGCCGGAGCGGGCGGTTCCGTGGAAACCTTTCTCGGCGAACTGGGCTGGCGCGACTATGCGCAGAACGTGATCCTGCAACTGCCCGAATATGGCAGTCGCCCGGCGAAGGAGGACTTCGCCCACTTGCACTGGCGCACCGGCAAGGGGGCCGAATCGGACCTTCGCGCATGGCAGCGGGGCAGGACCGGCTATCCCATCGTCGATGCCGGAATGCGGCAGCTCTGGCACACCGGCTGGATGCACAACCGCGTCCGGATGATCGCGGCCAGCTTCCTCATCAAGCACCTCCTGATCGACTGGCGCGAAGGCGAGCAGTGGTTCTGGGATACGCTGGTGGACGCCGATTACGGGTCCAATGCGGTGAACTGGCAGTGGTCCGCAGGGTCCGGCGTCGACGCGCAGATGTTCGTGCGGATCATGGCGCCCCTCTCGCAGTCGGAGAAGTTCGACGCGGCGGCCTACATTCGGGAATGGGTACCGGAACTCAAGGACCTGTCCGATCAGGATATCCACGATCCGCCCGCCGGCCGGCGCCCGGCAGGCTATCCCGCAAAGCTGGTCGAGCACCGCGACGGACGGGAGCGTGCGTTGGCCGCATGGGCCCGTTCGAAAGGCAATTGATGGCACGACCTAAGCAATTGCCCGTGGCCATTTTCCGGATAATATCGGCAGCATGAACGCACATGCGCCAGGCAGGGGTGAGGAACTGGTCGAGGGCGGCCGGTCCATCGGTGTCGGTCCTCAATGGCTGGCCAGGCTCTGGTCGGGCGGGGTGGACAAAGTGCTGGACCGGATCGACCGGGGGCTGGAGCGCGGGGCCATCGAGGCCACGCTTCCCGGCGGCGAAACGCGTCTGCTCGGCGGCCGGGCCCCGGGATTCGAGGCCGCCGTGGAAATCCGGAGCTGGCGCGCCTTGCTGCGCCTCGCCACGGCAGGTTCGGTCGGCTGGTACCAGGCCTGGGAGGCGGGTGAGTGGGACAGCGCGGACCCGGTGCCGATCTTCGCGCTTTTCATGGACAATGCCACCAGCCTCGGCGACGTGGGACGCGCCCATGGCCCGTGGCGCGCGGCGGCGCGCTTCGTGCACTGGCTCCACCGCAACACCCGCGCGGGCGCACTGCGCAACATCCACGCCCATTACGACCTCGGCAACGACTTCTACGAGCAGTGGCTGGGCGAAACGATGCTCTATTCGAGCGGCATCTACCCGAAGCCGGGAAGCGGCCCGAATGCGCTGAGCCAGTTCGTCAGCGAACTCGACATGGCGCAGTCCAACAAGATCGGCGCGATTGCCCACCGGCTGGCATTGCCGGCGGGCGGCCGGGCGCTGGAAATCGGCTGCGGCTGGGGCACGCTTTCCGCCTTCCTGGCCGAAACCGAGGGTGCCCATGTCGATGCCATCAGCCTTTCCGAAGAGCAGCTCGCTTACGCGCGCCAGCGTTGGAGCGGCAGGATCGAGGCAAGCGGCGGCCGGGTGGACTTTCGCAAGCAGGATTACCGGGACGTTGCGGGCAGGTATGACGCGATTGCCTCGGTCGAGATGGTCGAGGCGGTCGGGCGCCGGTTCTGGCCCGATTTCCTGGACTGCGTGGCCCGAAACCTGAAACCCGGCGGCAGGGCGGCGATCCAGTACATCGTCATTCGGGACGATCTCTTCGAGGCTTATGCCCGAAGCGCGGACTTCATCCAGACCTTCATCTTTCCGGGCGGCCTGCTGATCCACGAACCGGAATTCCGCCGCCTGGCCGAGGAACGGGGGCTGGCGTGGGAAGACCGGCAGGGCTTCGGGCTCGACTATGCCCGCACGCTTTACGAATGGCGTCGTAATTTCGACGCAGCGGTAGAAGAGGGGCGGTTGCCGGTGGGATTCGACGAACGTTTCGTCCGGCTCTGGCGGTTCTATCTGATGTATTGCGAAGGCGGCTTCATGGGCGGCGGCATCGACGTGGCGCAAGTGACGCTGGTGAAGACTGCAACCTAGGCCGCCTGGACGAATTCCCAGCCTGAATCGACTTTCGCTATGGGGTAGACACGTAAACTGGCTGAACGGCAGGCAAGGGTGGGTTGGCGACAGTCAGCTTTTGCAGAATAAGGGTAGCAAGCAGACACAGTCAGAAGAGCACGATGGATAACAGCTTGCGCGATTTAGCGGTCCAACTTCGTAGTATGCAATCACCTGAAGCTGTCGATTGGCTGCTTACCCGTTATCCCTGTGAAAGTGAGAACTGGGGTGAAGCTTTGACGCTGATTGGCCATGCCTCCTTTTCAAAGGGAGATGCACGACGGCTTGCTGCGCATTATCTTCGCCGAGCCCCCTACGCATCTGATCGACCTTACCAAGTTTTCGCCAAATTGATTGGTTTCCGCAGTCTCCTCGGAATATTAGGCGAAGTGGTCCCTGCAAATCATCCTCGTCGTGATCTTCTTCTCTATCACTTAAAGCCGCTACTTGAGGCAGTGACGAGTGACAAAGATCGCGTTGCCGCGTCCGCTTTTGTTTCCGTCTCAGCACAGTAAGAAAGACCGCCATGGGGCGTGTCCGGAATGGCGGGTTTCAGACAAATTTTCCAGATAGCCGCCGCTGTGGGTCCTCGAATTCGTTTACGCCGCCTGGGCTGCGTGAAAAGTCTCCAGGTGCCGTCCGCCTGCTGGATCGCGGGCAGGGCTATCGCCGGTCAGTATCCGCTACCGCGCCAGCGGTTCATCACGGTTTCGAGGATGATGGGGTTGAGCAATTGCTCGAAGGCGCAGCCGACCAGACCGTCTTCCCACCAGATCACGCGGGCAGGCAAGGCCTCCATGCCCGGCAGCGTCAGCCAGCAATAGGTACCGGCATGGATACGGCTGATCGCCGTGGCCGAGAACCCGGAAAGCGAAAGGTCGCGGACCGCCGTCTGGTAGCCTTTGGTTCCGGATGCGCGGAAGCCGGCAGGAATGGAGATGCGCTGGCGAATGGCACTGCGATCTTCCTGCGCGGCCAGTTCGTAAATGTCCTGCGGGGATTTCGTCGTCATGTTCCCGAGACCCGTACCCTTGAATGGCGCAGGAGGTGCGCCGTTCAAGGGCAGGAAATCAGGAAAGGGTTACCGCGCGGTTAATTCGCGGCGGCAACGGTTTCGCGGTGGCCGGTTTCGAAGGGTTCGCCAAGCAGCGAAACCACCCGTTCCGCAACGACTTCCGGCGGCTTCACCGAAGCCGGTGCCTCGCCGGGGTAGGCGCGGGCGCGCATGGCGGTGCGGGTGGCGCCGGGATTGACCACGGCGACACGCAGCTTCGCGATATTGCGGGTTTCGTCCGCATAGCAGTCCAGCAGGACCTCGAAAGCGGCCTTGGTCGCGGCATAGGCGCCCCAGAAGGCGCGCGGCGCGGTCGCGACCGTGGATGTCATGCCGATGACGCGGGCGTCGCTGCTCAGGCGCAGGAGCGGATCGAAGTTGGCGATCAGCGCCTGCGTGGCGAGCACGTTGGTGGTGAGCGCCTTGTTGAAGGCGCGCTGGTCGATATCGGCCACGCTCGTCAGCTCGGGCAGGACCGCGGCATTGACGACGAGAATGTCGAGCTTGCCCCAGCGCTGCGAGACCGCCGTTGCAAGGCGGGCGATCCCGTCCGATTCGACGAGGTCCACCGGCGCGATCGTGGCCGAGCCGCCGGCCTCGAAGATCTGGTCCTCGATGGCCTCGAGCGCCTTGGTGTCACGGCCTGTCAGCAGGACATGCGCACCGGCTTCGGCCAGGGCGAGCGCGGTGGCCGCGCCGATCCCCCGGCTGGAGCCGGTGACAAGCGCGACCTGACCTTCGAAAGGCTTTCCGCCGGTACCGTCGCTCACGCTGCGTTGAGCTCCCCGGCGAACCGGTCGGCGAAGTCCGTCAGCTTGGTGGGGTATTCGCCCGAGAAGCAGGCGTCACAGAACTGCGGGCGCTTCTTGTTGCGCTTTTCCTCACCCACCGCGCGGTAGAGACCGTCGATCGAGACGAATGCGAGGCTGTCGGCCTTGATGAAGTCCGCCATGGCCTGGATGTCCATGTTGGCGGCCAGCAGCTTCGAACGCTCCGGCGTATCCACGCCGTAGAAGCACGAATGCTCGGTCGGCGGGCTGGCGATGCGCATGTGCACTTCGGCGGCGCCTGCGTCGCGCATCATTTCCACGATCTTCATCGAGGTGGTGCCGCGCACGATCGAATCGTCGATCAGGATGATCTTCTTGCCTTCGACGATGGCGCGGTTGGCGTTGTGCTTGCGCTTCACGTCCGCATGGCGGGCCGCGTCACCCGGCTGGATGAAGGTGCGGCCGACATAGTGCGAGCGGATGATCCCCAGTTCGAAGGGAATGCCCGATTGCTGGGCATAGCCGATCGCGGCAGGCACGCCGCTGTCGGGAACCGGGATCACGACGTCGGCCGGGGCCGGCGCTTCCTTGGCCAGTTCCATGCCGATCTGCTTGCGCACCTGATAGACCGAGCGGCCGTCCATCACCGAATCGGGTCGGCTGAAATAGACGTGCTCGAAGATGCAGGGGCGCGGAGCCGGATTGCCGAAGGGGCGGTGGCTGGAGATCGTGCCCTTGTGATCGACCTGGACCAGTTCGCCCGGCTCGATCGAGCGGATGAACTCGGCGCCGATCACGTCGAAGGCCACGGTTTCCGAAGCGAAGACGGTGGCGTCGCCGATACGGCCCATGACCAGCGGGCGGATGCCCAGCGGATCGCGGCAGGCAATCATGCCCTCTGCGGTCATGCAGATCAGCGAATAGGCGCCTTCCACCATGCGCAGCGCGTCAACGAAACGGTCGAGCAGGGTGGGGTAGCGGCTGGTCGCGACGAGGTGAATGATGACCTCGGTGTCGGAGGTCGACTGGAAGATCGAACCCTTCGACACGAGATCGCGCTTCAGCGTCATCGCGTTGGAAATGTTGCCGTTATGCGCAATGGAGAATCCGCCGGCGGCGAGGTCCGCGAAGAGCGGCTGCACGTTGCGCAGGCCCGACCCCCCGGTCGTCGCATAGCGGACATGGCCGGAAGCCATGGTGCCGGGCAGGGTATCCAGCTCGCGCTGGGAGAAGACCTGGGCGACGTGCCCAAGCCCGCGGTGGGAATGGAATTCCGCCCCGCTGAAGCTGGTTATGCCCACGGCCTCCTGGCCGCGGTGCTGCAGGGAATGGAGCCCGGCCGCAGCGATGTTCGCTGCGTCCTTGGAACCGATTACGCCGAAAACGCCGCACTCTTCGCGCAGCTTGTCCCCATCGGCGTCTCGAAAGGGATGTGTCATGTTCATGGATGTCGTCCGGGCTGCTGGCGCGCCAAAATCGCCCGCGCATTTGGAGCGTGTTGGCTTCAAATGCAAGGCCCTCGACAGGATATGGCCAAGGTGGCGGCGTTGCGCGCTTTTCGTGACTGCATAATGACGGCGGGCAGGGAGCCGAATCGGCCAGCGTTCGTTTCTGCCGGAATGCCGGATCCGTTCATCGCAGCGTCACCGGCATTCGCCGATCAGCTTGCCAGCTTTCAGACATATGCTTAATGCCGGGCCATCTGCCCGATCACAGACGGACCGTCGCTTGATCCTATCCCCTTTCGAATGGACCATCGCCAAGCGCTACATGCTGCCCGGCAAGGGCGAGCGCTTCATTGCTCTGGTCGCCGGCATCAGCCTGGCAGCAGTCATGCTCGGCGTGGCCGCGCTGGTCATCGTCATGAGCGTGATGAACGGCTTTCGCGCCGAGCTTTTCGACAAGATCGTCGGCCTCAACGGTCATGCGATCATTCAGGCCTATGGCAGCCGTCTGGATGACTGGCAGGGCGTTCTCAGGGACGTTAGGGCCACTCCAGGTGTCGTTCAGGCCTCGCCGCTGATCGAACAGCCGCTGATGACGACGTTCAACGGCCGGGTCGAGGGTATCCTCGTGCGCGGCAATACGAACGAGGATCTCGGCCGGCTGCGGGACAAGGTGCAGTCCGGCAATCTCTCCGAGTTGAAGACCGGGAGCGACAATGTCGCCATCGGCTCGCAACTGGCGCAGAACCTTGGCGCGCAGATCGGCGATACGATCACGATCATCAACCCGCTCGGGCGCTCGACGCCGTTCGGCACGGTTCCGCGGCAAATCGCATATCGTGTGGCGGCGATCTTCGAGATCGGCGTCTATGACTATGATAAAGCCTATGTGGTCATGCCGATGCAGGACGCGCAGACGCTCATGCTCACCGGCGACACCATCGGCATGATCGAGGTGACGACCACCAACCCCGACAAGGTCGGCGAAATCCTCGCCCCGCTGAGCCGGAAGCTGGCGGGCCGCGCCATCGTCACGGACTGGAAGACGATCAACGCATCGCTCTTCGAGGCGCTTGCCGTGGAGCGGGTGGCGATGTTCGTGGTGCTTTCCATCATCGTGCTGGTGGCAGTGTTCAATATCCTGTCGTCGCTCATCATGCTGGTGCGCGCCAAGACCCGCGACATCGCGATCCTGCGCACCATGGGCGCGACACGGCGCTCGTTGCTGAAAGTCTTCGTGACGACCGGCTTCTGCATCGGGGCGCTGGGAACCGTGGCGGGCGTGCTGGTGGGCTTCGTGTTCCTGTATTTTCGCCAGCCCATCGTCCATCTGGTCGAGATATTGACCGGACAGAACCTCTGGGATCCGTCGATCCGGTTCCTCACCGAACTGCCTTCGCGTCCCGATCCTTTCGAAATCGTGGTGATCTGTGTGATGGCGCTGATCTTCAGCTTCCTTGCCACGCTCTATCCGGCCTTCAAGGCGGCGAGCACCGATCCCGTGCAGGTGCTGCGTTATGAATGATCCCGTAGTCCGTCTCGACAACCTGACCCGCAGTTTCGAGCAAGGCGGCGTCCGCATCGACGTGCTGCGCGGTGTCGACCTGACCGTTCAGCCCGGCGAGATCGTGGCGCTGCTCGGCCCTTCGGGTTCGGGCAAGTCGACCATGCTTCAGGCCATCGGCCTTCTCGAGGGCGGTTTCGGCGGCCGCATCGAGATTGCGGGGATCGACGCGTCCAAGCTCGGCAAGGACCGCCGCGCGGCCGTGCGGCGGGACCATATCGGGTTCGTCTACCAGTTCCACCACCTGCTGCCCGATTTCAATGCGATCGAGAATGTGGTGCTGCCGCAGCTCATTACCGGAAAATCGCGGGAAGAGTGCGAGCAGCGGGCCACCGAACTGCTTGCCGCGCTTGGGCTGGGCCAGCGGCTCGAACACCGGCCAAGCAAGCTTTCGGGCGGGGAGCAGCAGCGCGTGGCCGTTGCCCGTGCGCTTGCCAACCGCCCGCGGCTGGTGCTGGCCGACGAGCCGACCGGCAATCTTGACGAGAAAACGGCGGACAAGGTCTTTGCGCAGTTCCTGGAACTGGTGCGCGGGCAGGGCAGTGCGGCGCTTGTGGCTACTCACAACGAGCGTCTCGCGGCGGCGATGGACCGCGTGGTAAGACTTCACGAAGGCGTGCTGACCTGACATTCTGACAGGGAACATCGCAGGCTTTCGGCGCGTTTTACCACCAGAGGCAAAAAGCGCGCGAAAGGAGCGTTGTATGAGCGACTTTCCTACTACCATCCAAGGCATTCCTGCCGGCGAGAGCCCGGGCTGGAACGACGGTGCCGAATTGCACAAGACGGCCGACGGTGGCGGTTTGTTCAACGTATTCAAGGGTATCCGCCGGGATACGGTGGCAAACCTGATCCGTTATGTCATGCATCTGCCTGAAGCGGATCAGGCTGGCTATGCCGTCCAGAAGGATGGTGACAGGCTATTGGAAATCGGGGACATTCGCCGTCTCTATCGAAGGACGGACTTCCCACATGGCATCACCGGCTGATCCTCGAACGATCGCGGATTTTGAAGCGATATTGCCGAATGGCGAGGCGGTCAGTCTTGCTGAAAAGTTCGGCAAGGTGCTGCTCGTCGTAAACACGGCCAGCAAGTGCGGGTTCACGCCGCAGTATGCGGGCCTTGAAACGCTCTGGAAAAAGTACCGCGAGAGCGGGTTCGAGGTGATCGCATTTCCCTGCAACCAGTTCGGCTCTCAGGAGCCGGGCTCGGCTGAAGAAATCGCGGAATTCTGCGATATCAACTTTGGCCTCTCATTTCCCCTTATGGGCAAGGTGGCCGTCAATGGTGATGATGCCTCGCCGCTTTGGAAATGGCTCAAGGCCGAGGCGCCGGGGCTGCTCGGCAGCAAGTCGGTGAAATGGAACTTCACGAAGTTCCTGATCGGGCGCGACGGCAAGGTCGTGCGCCGCTATTCCCCCACCGACAAGCCGGAATCACTGGAAAAGGATATCGAGGCGCTGCTGTAGTCGGCAGCGCCTCGACCGCTTGCCTCAATAGAATGCGCTATAGATAACGTCCACGACCTGTCGGGTCCGGCGATCCACCAGCAACAGGTCAGGGCCGTAGCGCACCCAGTAGTAGCCGGGGGGCGGCGGCCCGACGCCGATCATGGCATAATCCTGGAACAGATAGGTCGAGGACAGGAAGATCGCCGGCAGGATCATGTGGATCGACCACCGCCGGTAGCCGTAGCCGCGTGGATAACGATATCCCGGCGCATGCATGGGCCGAAACGTGTTGGGGCGGCCGGCACCCGGTCTATGGGGGTGCTTGATGGCCGGCGGGCGGTAGTTCCCGGGGCGATCTGGCCGATTACCGCCGGGTTGCGAGGGCGGCCTCGTCTGGTTGCCTCCGCCGGGACGAGAGGGCTGAACGTGGTTCCCGCCCGGCCGGGGTGGCTGCGGCTGAGGCCTGTTGCTTCCCGATCCCGGATTCGTCGGGCGGTTCGATCCCGCGCCGGGCGGTCTTGTTCCCGGGCCGTGCGAACCGCCGCCGGGCGGCTTTGCGCCCTGCCCATGAGATCCGCCGGGCCGGCTCTGTTGCGCCATGGCGGCAAATTCCGTGGGAAGCAGGCTTTCCGGAGCCAGCAGCAACGGGACGAGGGCAAGGTAGGCGAATTTCATTCACACGTCTCCAGTGCCGCCCGTGAACGGGGCAACGACAAATTACGCCGGATCGGCGTGGGTTGTGCATGAATTATCGGGTTCTTGCAGTAACCGGCGGAAGAGCCGGTGAGGACAGGAACGGATCGAGCATGGCGCGATTTCCCGCTGCTTTCAAGGTAATCCGGCCTGGCGCCAGTCGATGCCCGCGCCTCGGCTGCGTGTGAGATCAGCGACATGGGCGCTTCCGTTCACTCCGGTTCCCCTGTCGGTGCCTGCGGGGCCGCATATCGCCTGCTCCTATCCCCCGGCTTATCCCCAGCCCCGCCTTGATTGAGGGGTGGGGCAATGCCTAAATTCCGCCGATGGCTCATGCACCTTTCGTTCCGCTCCGCATCTTCTCGAGTTTCACGATGCTGGACGGTGCGATCGATCCCAAGGCAGCCGCCAAGCTCGCCAAGGAGCGCAAGTTTCCTGCCGCCGCCATCTGCGATCGCAACGGCCTCTACGGCGCGCCGACTTATGCGCAGGCGTGCAAGGGGGCGGGGGTTCAGCCGATCGTCGGAACGTTCCTGGCAGTGGCACGGCCGGGCGTGGTGGCACAGGGGCAGGACCTGCCGATCGACTGGCTTGCCCTTCTTGCCCAGAGCGAGCAGGGATGGCTCAACTTGTGCGATCTCGTCAGCCGGGCTCACCTCGAACGTCCGCTCGAACTCGATCCCCACGTCCCGCTCGAATCGCTTCGCGGCCATACCGATGGCCTGATCTGCCTTACCGGCGGCGACGAGGGCGCGCTCGCCCGGCTGTTCGCGGCTGGCAGGTTCGAGGCTGCCGAGAGTTATTGCGATACCTTGCAGTCTCTGTTCGGTGACCGTCTCTATATCGAGATCACGCGCACGGGGGAGCAGGTAGAGGACGAAAGCGAGGAAGACCTGATCGCGCTCGCCTATTCGCGCGACATTCCGCTCGTCGGCACCAATCCGGCGCAATATGCCGAAGCGCAGTTCCATGCCGCGCATGACGCCATGCTCTGTATCGCCAATTCCACACAGGTCGATGCGCCCGAGCGCCCTCGGTCCTCGGCCGAGCGTTGGGTCAAGCCGGTCGAGGCGATGCAGGAACTGTTCGCCGACTTGCCCGAGGCGCTGGCGAATACTCTCGTCGTCGCGCAGCGCTGTGCCTACATGCCTCCGCGCCGCAAGCCGCTGCTGCCCAGCCTTGCAGGCGACCTCGAGGGCGAAGCGCGGATGCTTGCGGACAACTCGCGCGCCGGCCTGGCGCGGCGGCTTGCACCCTATTGGCCGGACGTGACCGAGGAAGAACTCGATGCCGCCATGGCCCTTCAGGGCGAAGAGCGGGAGGCAGCCTATCGCGAACTCGCCGAGCGCGGTGTCACCGAAGACTTCCTCGACTATGCAAGGCGCCTCGACTTCGAAGTGCAGATCATCGTTGGCATGGGTTTCCCCGGCTACTTCCTGATCGTTGCCGACTTCATCAAATGGGCCAAGGACAACGACATTCCGGTCGGTCCGGGCCGTGGTTCGGGCGCGGGTTCGCTGGTCGCCTGGGCATTGACCGTGACCGACCTCGATCCGCTGAAGCTGGGCCTGCTGTTCGAGCGCTTCCTCAATCCCGAACGCGTCTCGATGCCTGACTTCGACATCGACTTCTGCGAAACCCGGCGCGGCGAGGTGATCCGCTACGTCCAGCGCAAGTATGGGCACGATCACGTCGCGCAGATCATCACGTTCGGCAAGATGAAGGCCCGCGCGGTGCTGCGCGACTGCGGGCGAATCCTGCAGATGGGCTACGGCCGTGTCGACAGTCTCTGCAAGATGGTGCCGAACCATCCAACCGATCCCTGGACCCTGACCGAGGCGCTGCATGGAAGGAAGCAGCACGGCGTGACCAAGGATCCGCCGGTCGCCGAATTCCGCCGGGAATACGACGTAGACCATGAAGTCAGGCGTCTGGTCGATCTGGCCGTCCAGCTCGAAGGCTTGCCGCGCAACTCTTCGACTCACGCGGCGGGCGTGGTCATCGGGGACCGTCCGCTGGCGCAGCTCGTGCCGCTTTACCGCGATCCGCGTTCGGACATGCCGGTGACCCAGTTCGACATGAAGTCGGTGGAAGACACCGGCCTCGTGAAGTTCGACTTCCTCGGTCTGAAGACGCTTTCCGTGTTGAAGAAGGCCTGCGACCTGCTTGAGCGGCGGGGCATCACGATCAACCTGTCCACGCTCGGCTGGGACGATCCGGCGGTCTACGAACTGCTCAAGCGCGGCGATACGGTTGGCGTGTTCCAGCTCGAATCGGAAGGGATGCGCCGCACGCTGGCGGCCGTGAAGCCGACCAATTTCGGCGACATCATCGCGCTCGTCTCGCTGTACCGTCCGGGCCCGATGGACAACATTCCGTTGTTCGGCCGCCGCAAGAACGGGCTGGAATCGATCGAATACCCGCACGACAAGCTGGCGGGCATTCTGGGCGAGACTTATGGCATCTTCGTCTATCAGGAACAGGTCATGCAGGCCGCGCAGATCCTGGCGGGCTACTCGCTGGGCGACGCCGACCTTCTGCGCCGCGCCATGGGCAAGAAGGTCCAGGCGGAAATGGACAAGCAGCGCCAGCGCTTCGTCGATGGCTGCAAGGAAGTGTCCGGCATCGATGCGGCCAAGGCCAACGAACTGTTCGACTTGATCGACAAGTTCGCAGGCTACGGCTTCAACAAGTCGCACGCCGCCGCCTACGCGCTGCTCGCCTACCACACCGCGTGGTTCAAGGCGCATTACCCGCACGAATTCTATGCGGCCTCGATGTGCTTCGACATGCACCAGTCGGAAAAGCTGGCGATCTTCGTTGACGACGCGCGCCGCAACGGCATCCAGCTCGCCGCGCCCGACATCAACATGTCGGAAGCGGAGTTCTGCGTGGAGGAAACGCCGGACAGCCACGCCGTGCGTTATGCGCTCGCCGGTATCCGCAACGTCGGCGAAAAGGCCATGGACGCAATCGTTGCCGAGCGCGAGGCGAACGGCAAGTTCGTCAGTCTTGACGATGTGTTCCGCCGCGCGCCGGCCGGATCGATGAATCGCCGCCAGCTGGAAAGCCTCGCGGCTGCGGGCGCCTTCGATGGGCTGGAGGCCAATCGCGCCAAGGTCCTGGCCAACGCCGATACGTTGCTGGCCGAAGCAGACCGTTCTTCCCGTGAGCGAAACAGTGCCCAGCATGGCCTGTTCGGGGGTGAGGATCACGTCGAGCAGGGCTTGCGCTTCGTCGAGGCGGATCCGTGGAACCGCATGGACCAGATGGCCAAGGAGCGGGAAACGTTCGGCTTCTACTTCGCCGCACACCCGGTCGAGCAATTCCGCGCGGTGGCTTCAGCCAACGGCGCGCGCACTTATTCCAGCCTCATGACGGGGGGCGGCGCGGGCCGCACCGGCGCGGTGATGGCGGCGATGGTCGAGAACGTCCAGAAGCGAAAGACGAAGCGCGGCAAAGATTTCGTCATGGCTGACTTTTCGGACCAGTCCGGCAACTTCTCGGCCTCCTGCTTCGAGGAGAGCATGGTCGAGAACTTCGTCAAATGGTCGAAGGAGGGGGCATGCGTGCTGCTCAACGTCGAACTGGACAGCCCCAGTCCCGACGAGCCGCCGCGCGTCACGGTGCGAAGCGCGCGTCCGTTGAACGAGGTCAAGGCCGATGCCCGGATGCTGCTGTCGCTTGAAATAGACAGTATCGAAGCGGTTCAGGAACTCGCGATGCTCATGCGTCCGGGGGCGCCCGGCTGCGGCGAGGTTGTCGCCACTTTGCACCTTGGCGAAGGCCGCACCCAGAAAATGCGGCTAGGCCGCGATTTCGCGCTGGACGGCGACTTTGCCGAGCATCTCTCCAGCATCAAGGGCCTCTCGAATGTCTCGCTTATCGCCAGAAGAGGCCCGGAGGGCTTGCGCCGGGCGGCTTGACCGCCGGCGCAAGCGCCAAGCTTACCGATTGTTTCGGCTGACGTCCTGAGCGGCGTCCTGGGCGGCGTCGCCAACCTTGTTGGCGGCCGTGCCGACTTCGTTCGCGGCCTCCGAGATCGCGTTGTCCTTTGCCGTCTCGCTCTCCGTACCCTGGCTGAAGAGATAGATGCCGCCGACTACGGCGACCAGCAGGATCAGCGCCATCACTATCCCGGTCGCCCCGCCGGACGAGCCGCGCTCGCGAATGATCGTGGTCGTGGTGGTGGGGGCTTCCGGTGCGCGCTCAGTTGTAACGGTTTCTTCGGTCATGCAGACCTCCTGTCCTGTCTTATCGTTGGACGGGGAAACGCGTGAAAGCGGCGCAAGGTTTCGTGATCCCGTTCAGCGATCCCGGAACTTGGGCGGGCGCTTCTCCCGAAAGGCCGCCAGTCCTTCCGAAAAATCCTCGCTCATCAACATCATGACCTGTTGCCGGTCTTCGAGCGCCATGGCGTCCGAAAGGGAGCGCGCATCGAGATTGCGGTTTATGCCTTCCTTCGTAAGGCGCAGGCCCATCGGAGAATTGGCCAGCATTTCGCCGGCCAGCGCCAGCCCACGATCCAGCAGGGAATCCAGCGGAGCGATCTCGCTCAGGAGGCCGCATTGCAGCGCCTTCCCGGCATCCATGAAGCGGCCGGTGAGCATGTATTCGGTGGCGACGGAAGCGCCCACGATACGGGGCAGGAAGTAGCTGCATCCCAGATCACAGCCGCCAAGGCCGATCTTGATGTAGGCCGCATTCATCCTGAGGTCCGGCGCGCCATATCGCACATCGCAGGCCAGCAGGAGCGAAAAACCCGCACCGCAGGCCGCGCCATGGCCGAGGCCGATGATCGGCTGCGGACAGGCGCGCATCAGTTCCAGCAGCCCTGCGAGGCTCCTTTGCAGGCGCCAGAAGTGCTGAAGTTCGCCCCTAGATGCGTCGTTTTGCCACCCGGAAAGGTCCAGTCCGGCGCAGAAGTTCCGGCCTGCGCCGCGCAGCAGCACCACCCGCACCTCGGGCCGCTCGGCCAGGCCGGCAAAATAGTCTCGCAGCGCGAAGGTCATGTTCTCGTCGAGAGCATTGAGGACGTGCGGCCGATCGAGAGTGAGGATCTCCACGTCGCCGCGACTATCTACGAGAATGGTGGGTTCCTGCATGGCGTCCCCGGTTGGAATGGCACAGGAATCCTCGGGTTTTCCTGATCGGCGATCAAGGTCTGCAATGGCCGGGACAATTGCCTCTCGGGGGCATTCCAAAGGTGGCTTCAACAGGTGTTGAAACGCCTCTAGAGCAGGGAGAGCTGGCCATCGAGCGACGGACGGCGAAATTGCGAACAGTCGAGCGCGATGGACGGCTTCGCGAAGCCCATCCGCTTCATCGCAACCCTGAACCGATGCCGGAAAAGGTCGGCCCACACGCCGCTCGGCCGCATCCTGGTGAAGAACTGCGGGTCATTGTCGCGTCCGCCCCGCATCGACTGGATAGTGGCCATGACTTTCCCGGCCCGGTCGGGGAAATGAGCGTCAAGCCATTCGCGGAACAAGGGAGCGACTTCGTGAGGAAGCCGGACCATGATCCACGTTGCGGCGTGGATTCCCTGCGCGGAGGCTGCTTCCAGAATATCCTCCAGGAACTGATCGGTGATGGAGGGAATGACCGGCGCGATCGAGACATGGGCCGGCACTCCGGCTCTGGCCAGTTCGCCGAGCGCTGCGATCCGCTTGTGCGGAGTCGCGGCGCGAGGTTCGAGAAGGCGTGACAGGTGCGGGTCCGTGCTGGTCACCGAAATGGCCACTGCCACCAGCTTCAGCCGGGCCAGTTCCGCGATCAGGTCGAGATCGTGCAGGACGCGGTCCGATTTCGTGGTGATCGTCACGGGGTGGCGTGTTTCGAGGCAGAGCTCAAGAATGGCGCGGGTGATGCGGTAACGCCCCTCGATAGGCTGATAGGGGTCTGTATTGGTGCCCATCGCGATCGGTGCGGGCCTATAGCCGGACTTGGCCAGAGTTTCGCGAAGCAGACTGGCTGCCTGGGGTTTCGCGAAGAGCCTGGTTTCGAAATCGAGACCGGGCGAGAGGTCGTGATAGGCATGTGTCGGCCGTGCGAAGCAGTAGATGCAGCCGTGCTCACACCCGTTGTACGAATTGATCGAGCGATCGAACGGAATGTCCGGGGACTTGTTGAATGAGAGGATCGTTTTGGGATGGAGAATGGTGACTGTCGTCGCGCGCTTAGGGCGCGGACCATCGATCTGATCGGCCTCATCAAGCCAGTCGCCGTCGGCCTCACTACTAGTGAGGTTGAAGCGAGTGCTGCTTTGATTGTTCGTCGCGCCGCGTCCCTTGATCCGTTCCATAGATCGAACATATAGGGAACAAATGGGGTGTGCGAGTCATTTTCTCTTCGGCTGCCCTAATCCTTAATCGGCGGCTGGGAGCGCAACTCCGAGATATAATGGGCTATGTCGGCAGCAGTTTTGTTCGCTCTCTGACGAGCGTTAGCTGACGCGCCCAAGCCCATGTAATTAGTTTCTACATCGATCAGGTATGCGGCTACATCTTCTGTGCTCACGCCCTTCGAGAGGCGTGCAGCTGCCTGCGTCAAGTACGCATCGTATTCGTCATCAGGTCGATCATCAAGATCGTCTATTCCAATTGGATCCCACTGAGACCAGCCAATCTCACGTAATCGTGACAAGTTGAATGTGGGCACACAATCCATTCGCAATGGGTAAATAACGAAATCTCGAAAATCCACCTCTTTCTAGGTCTACACAACTGTTAGTGGATTGGTCGCAGCCGCGATAGGCGTTGATCGAGCGATCGAACGGGATGTCCGGAGATTTGTTGAAAGACAGGATCGAGCGGGGATGCTCTTCTGTTACGGTCGTGGCCGGATGGCGGGCAGGGCCGTCGACATCGTCCCTGCTGTCGAGCCAGTCGCCATCGGCCTCCCGCTGTGGGAGGTTGAAGCGGGTGCTGGCCTGTCCGCTGACGGCGCCTCTTCCCTTGTGGACCTTCATGCCGCCTTTTTGAACAAACAGGGAACAAATGGCAAGTCCCGGCGGTCCGGTTGATCTTCCCGGCCGCAGGCCCTAGGCCAGCGCGGCAAAGGAGATCTGATGGCAGGCGCACCGCGCAGGATCGGAGCCGAGACGTCCGCGACGCGGGCACGTATCGTCGAGGCGACCGTCCAACTCATTCGGGACGAAGGCTATGCCGCTGCAAGCACGCGGCGCGTGGCGGCGCGGGCAGGGCTCAAGCCTTCGCTCGTCCATTACTATTTTCCCACGACCGACGATCTCCTGCTCGAAGTCTCGCGCCAGGGCGCTGCCGAAAGCGATCGCATGATTGAGGAGGCGCTGACTTCCGACGATCCGGTGCGGGCGCTCTGGTGTTTCTTCGTCGATACCAGCAGGACCGCGATGTCCCTCGAATTCATGGCGCTTTCCAACCATCGGCCGGCGGTTCGCCAGATGATGGCGGAGCACAGCATGGCCATGCGCAAGCGCCAGGTCGAGATTCTCGAACATATTCTGGGCGATCGCCTCAAGGTGCTTGAAGGTTTCGACGCCGCCGGCCTCACCGTGGTTCTGGCCGGGATCGGCCGGGCCATCGTGATGGAATCGGCGCTGGGCGTGACGGACGGCCATGAGGCCGCCATGGCCATCGTGGAAACCTGGCTGTCCCGGCTGGAGCCGATCGGGGCCGACTGATCGCCGCGCCGCTGCACGCCTGTTTGAACGGGCGTTCAGTACGTGATAACACAATACCGATCGCAACTATCGCCATGGGCGGATTGATGCAGGCCTCGTTCTTCGCGCATCGCAGGAACGACGTTCTCGTCAGTGAATTGGGAGAGTTCGGAAAATGTCGGTCGCAACCCAGACCAAACTCAACGCGGAAGATATCAAGCCGAAAATCGGCGGTCGTGTGCTCAACACGAAGGAAGAGCTCCTGTCCGGCGAAATCGCCAGGGAAATCCGGGAGCTGCTGGAAGCGCGCGGCGTGCTGGTGTTCCCGCAGGTCAACTTCACCGATGAAGAGCAGATCGCCTTCACGAAGACGCTGGGCACTTTTGCGCCGGAGCGGAAGGGCGGCGAGGA
Source organism: Novosphingobium sp. TK71 (assembly GCF_055361505.1). Taxonomy (NCBI): domain Bacteria; kingdom Pseudomonadati; phylum Pseudomonadota; class Alphaproteobacteria; order Sphingomonadales; family Sphingomonadaceae; genus Novosphingobium; species Novosphingobium sp. TK71. The sequence continues at coordinate 1,813,815 of NZ_CM143962.1, read as the reverse complement.
AGTGATCTCGAAGATCACGCTCGACGCCAAGGAAAACCCCATGGCGGCGGAGTACCTCAAGGGCTCTCTCTACTGGCACATCGATGGCACCCGCAATGACGTGCCGATCCTGGCCTCGCTGCTTTCCTGCCGCGTGCCGAGCCCGCGCGGCACCGGCAACACCGGCTTCGCCAATACTTATGCGGCGTTCGAGGGCCTGCCTGCCGAAAAGCAGGAAGAGTACGAGCAGTACCGCGTCGTTCATGGTCCCTGGGCAAGCCTGTTCTATTACGAGCCGGAACCGAGCCTGGCCAAGCTCCAGGGCTATGCCCAGATCGGCGAACAGGAACTGCCGCTGGTCTGGAAGCACCAGTCGGGCCGCAAGAGCCTCGTGATCGGCTGCACTTCCGCGCAGGTCGTTGGCAAGTCGGCTCTGGAAAGCGCGATGATCATTCACGGCCTGCGCGAATGGGCGACCGGCCCGGAATTCACGTATAGCCACGAATGGGAAGTCGGCGATCTCGTGATGTGGGATAACACCGGCACCATGCACCGGGCAGAAGCCTATGATCCGACTTGCGGGCGCATGATGCACCGTACCAAGCTCGAAGGTGAAGAGCCCTTCGAATAAGCTTTCGCCGAAGCCGATTTCAAATTCCATAAGCCCGCCGGATGTGTCCGGCGGGCTTTCTTCTGCCGGGATCGCCTGCGCCGGATCGTACGGCGGTCGGAGCGCTTGCAGGCAAAGAAAAACCCTCCGCCCTTGAAGGCGGAGGGTTTTTCTTCGAATTCAGATCCGAAAGGCCGGGCGCTTAGGCCCAGTTGGCCATTTCGGCTTCGAGGTTCTGGACGATGGCCTCGAAGAACTGTTCGGTGGTCATCCAGTTCTGGTCCGGACCGATCAGCAGCGCGAGATCCTTGGTCATCTTGCCGCTTTCGACGGTCTCGATGCAGATACGCTCAAGCGTTTCGGCGAACTTCACCACTTCCGGCGTTTCGTCGAACTTGCCGCGATAGGCGATGCCGCGGGTCCAGGCGAAGATCGAGGCGATCGGGTTGGTCGAGGTCGCCTTGCCCTGCTGGTGCTGGCGGTAGTGACGGGTCACGGTGCCGTGGGCGGCTTCCGCTTCCACGGTCTTGCCGTCGGGCGAGAGGAGAACCGAGGTCATCAGGCCCAGCGAGCCGAAGCCCTGCGCAACGGTGTCCGACTGCACGTCGCCGTCGTAGTTCTTGCAGGCCCAGACGAACTTGCCCGACCACTTGAGCGCCGAGGCGACCATGTCGTCGATCAGGCGGTGTTCGTAGACGATGCCGGCATCCTTGAACTTCTCGGCGAAGCCTTCGGTGTCGAACACTTCCTGGAACAGATCCTTGAAGCGGCCGTCATAGGCCTTGAGGATGGTGTTCTTGGTCGAGAGGTACACCGGCCACTTGAGGTTCAGGCCGTAGTTGAACGAAGCGCGTGCGAAGTCGCGGATCGATTCGTCGAGGTTGTACATCGCCATGGCGACGCCCGGAGCCGGGAAGTCGAACACGTCGAGGTCGATCTTCTCGCCGCTCTCGCCGTCCCACACCAGGCGCAGCTTGCCCGGGCCGGGGATCAGGGTGTCGGTGGCCTTGTACTGGTCGCCGAAGGCGTGACGGCCGACGACGATCGGATCGGTCCAGCCCGGAACCAGGCGGGGAACGTTCGAGATCACGATCGGCTCGCGGAAGACGACGCCGCCCAGGATGTTGCGGATCGTGCCGTTGGGCGACTTCCACATCTTCTTGAGGTCGAATTCGGTGACGCGCGCTTCGTCGGGCGTGATGGTCGCGCACTTGACGGCAACGCCGTGTTCCTTGGTGGCGTTGGCGGCGTCGACGGTGATCTGGTCGTTCGTCTCGTCGCGCTTCTGGACCGAGAGGTCGTAGTACTTGAGATCGATGTCGAGGTAGGGGAGGATCAGTCGTTCACGGATCCATTCCCAGATGATCCGCGTCATTTCATCGCCGTCCATCTCGACGATGGGATTCTTGACCTTGATTTTCGCCATTCCTGAATACTCCCCAGAGGTGAGAAATTGGGCGTCTCTTAGGCAGGCGGGGGAGCGCTGGCAAGGCAGGTTGCGGGGCGGCCGGCCGCTTTGCGCGGTGGCGGAGTTGCAACGCGTGCACGGTCGATGTCGAAGGGGAGTGAAGGCTGCGCAATCGATGGCGACTTGCGCTTCTGTCGGCGTGCTTCTTTACGAAGCCGGCTCAACGATGTTCGGGAGGGCCGGCTCAGCTGTGGCCGGCGGTCCGAATGGTGGGCGTAGCAAGGATTGAACTTGCGACCCCTACGATGTCAACATAGTGCTCTACCACTGAGCTATACGCCCACACCATTCGGTCGGTCCGGAGCGGCGTGGTGTGCCGCTCGGTGGATTGGCCCTCTAACGGTGGTGTCAGAGGTTGGCAACCCGTTTTTTCCAAAAATCTCGAACTACCTGTGGACGGTTCTGTGGATAGCCGGAATCAGAGGCGAGCGTGCTCGGAAAGCCCGAAGACGCGCTGAACTTCCATAACGATATCACGCAGATGGAACGGCTTGGAGAGCACTTTGGCGTGCGGTGCCTCGCGGCTGGCGCGCAAGGTGACGGCCGCGAAGCCGGTGATGAACATGACCTTGGTCATCGGCGAAACTTCGGCGCAGCGCTGGGCAAGCTCGATGCCGTCCATCTCCGGCATGACGATGTCGGAGAGCAGCAGATCGAAATGTTCGCTTTCCAGGTGGGGGAGAGCTTCGGTACCGCGATCGACGGCCAGTACGTCGTAGCCGGCGTTTTCCAGCGCACGTGCAAGGTAAGTGCGCATGGCCTGGTCGTCTTCGGCAAGCAGGATGCGGATCATCGGGTTTCTATCCAGATTTGTTCTGACGCATGGGTGCGACGGTCTATGCTTCGAGCCATAGCGCCTATTCCGTTAAAATTCTCGCCCGGTTTCCCCACTGACCGGGAACGGGACGCTTTGACTTGAGTGGTCGAAAAGGCCAGTTTCCGAACATGGCAAAACCTTCGGGCGAGAATGATTCGCAACAACGGGTCGGGGGCTGGATACCGGGCTTGCCGGAGATTCCGGCCTATGTGATCGATGGATCGGAGCCTTCCGCGATCCCCGTGCTGATCGCGGTTCCTCATGCGGGCCGGGCCTATCCGGCGTCGCTCCTGCGTGAGATGCGTCAGCCTGAAATTGCCGCAGTCCGGCTTGAAGATCGCTATGTCGATCGAATCGCGAGAAGCGTGGCACGGTCAACGGGGGCGGGGCTGCTCGTCGCTCAGGCTCCGCGCGCCATGATCGATCTCAACCGGGCGCCAGACGATGTGGATTGGGAAATGGTCCCGCGCGGTTCGCGGCCGGAAGGTGCGAGCCTCTTGCCGAGTCGCCGCGCGCGCAGCGGGCTGGGGCTCGTCCCGCGCCGCCTTCCCGGTCTGGGGGAGATCTGGCGCGGGAGGCTTGAGCGCGCTGCGCTCGTCAATCGGCTGGAGGGGGTTCACCGGCCTTACCATTCCGCCTTGTCGCAGGCGCTGACGGCTCTGCGCGACCGCTGGGGCGCGGCCTTGCTGCTCGATTTCCATTCGATGCCGCCGCTGCCCGTGCGGCTGGGAAGCGAGCCTGCCCGTTTCGTTATCGGAGACCGCTTCGGTGCCGCCTGTCACGGCAGTCTGGTCGCTTCGGCATTCTCGTGGTTTTCAGTGCAGGGGCAGGAGGCAGCTCATAACCGGCCCTATGCGGGCGGATATGTCCTCGACCGTCATGGCGCGCCGTCCGAGGGGGTCCATGCGATGCAGATCGAGATCGACCGGAGCAGCTATCTCGATTCGCGGCTGCTGGAGCCGGGTGACGGGATGGATGTGGTGACCGAACTGCTGGAAGGACTGGTGCGCCGCCTGGCGGCCTCGGTCTGCGATCTGGTGCAAGATTCGGGCGGCAAGGGCTGGGCGCAGGCTGCGGAATAGCGCAGGTTTTGTGGCAGGTCGCCCGCAGCTAAGTTCGATTGTCGGATAAAGTCCGGCGCTTTGCTCAGGACATTAAAAAACCACCTCGCGCAATGCGCGAGGTGGCCAAGGTTCAGGGAGGAGGTGCACGATGTGCACCAACCCGACCGGGCCATGAGGGTAGCGCCGATCAGGTAGCCCTAACATAGCAAGCCTGATCGCACATTCAACCCCTAGAATGGGGCATGCAACATACCTTTTGCAAGTGCGCGTTGGGATGGTGCTGCATAATGGGGCGGGGGTGTGACAAAATTGTCATAAACCCCGCCCCGAAAGTTCACGAAATCAGAGTGTCAGGCGGCGGGGAGGATCTGCGGACCCTTGCCCTGGGAAACCTGACGACCGAAAATGTCCCGCACCAGATCGAGCGAGAAGAGGTGTGCGTAAATCAGCGGCAGCATGCCGTTCTGGTTCCACTGGCGCAGCACGTCGCCGCGCATTTCACGCAGCTTGTTTTCGTCGACCATCTGGAAGCCGCGATAGGTGAAGGGCTGGCCGGTGCCGATGTCGATGTTCAGCTCGCCGTCCATCAGCAGGTTGTGCTTCGTCAGCTCCGCCATGAAATTGGCGGTCTTGGTGCCGGCGATCTCGAAGTTCTCGCAGAACTTGAGCATGTTCTTGGTCGCTTCGGTCGGCTCGGCCTCGTTGAAGAGGGCTTCACCGTCCTCGCCTTCACCGACGAGATCGCTGGTGGGGTCGACGCAGAGCGAGAGTTCTTCGGCATCCGGGCGCAGACGGGCCAGCATGAACGGATAGCGGCGTGCGTAAGCGGGGATGTAGACCGGCGTATTCACGGTGCCGTCTTCGTCGACGTAGACGTTCACGCCTTCGTTCATGCCCATCAGGATCAGCGGCACCGGATTTTCGCCAGCGGTGAAGATGATCGGGAAGTGGCGCTGCGCCTGCGGGAATTCCTCGACGGTCAGCGGGATCGAGTTCACGCCGACCAGCCAGGTGGCCTTGTCGGTGGAACGCGTCTTCCAGGTGGCGTGCTGCTGCGAGTTGAGCGGCACGAGGTCCTTGTAGAACAGGGGCAGGGCAGGATTCTGCGGCGCGGTGGCCATTGCGTTACTCTCCGCAAGACTGGGAAATTTCGAAGGCGACGCTTTAGGGGCTGCATGGGGCGGGCGCAAGCGCGCAGCCCGCCGAAACGGGGATATTGGGCGAGTCGTGGGTCCTCGCCCGATTGATCCCGGTAAGTGCCACTGCCGAAGCGCAGGCGCGCTTGTCGTTCGGGGTCAGATCAGCTTGCCGGGATTGAGGATTCCGGCGGGATCAAGGGCATGCTTCACCGCGCGCAGCATGGACAGCGCGGCAGGGTCTCCGAGGCGGGCCAGTTCGTCGCGCTTGAGCTGGCCGATGCCGTGCTCGGCCGAGATTGAGCCGCCCCATTCGGTGACGAGATCATGGATGTAGCGGCTGATCGTCTTGCCCTGGTCGGCTTGCCAGGCGGGGCCGTCGGTCACATCCGGCGCGATCACATGGTAATGGACGTTGCCATCGCCAAGGTGGCCGAAAGCGATGGCTTCCGTGCCGGGCCACCTGGCCTCGATCATCGGGGCGGTGGTTTCCACGAAGTCCGGCATTTTCTCGACGGGAACGGAGATATCGTGCTGCACCGCCGGACCGCGAGCGCGCTCGGCCGGGGAAATCGATTCGCGCAGCAGCCACATGGCCTCGGCCTGGGACTCGTTGCTGGACATGGCTGCGTCTTCCAGAAGCTCGGCTTCGAATGCGTCCGCCATCATCGATTCGCAGCGATCGCGCAGCGTCGCGGCAGCGTTGCGATCCGCCACGACCTCGATCAGGACATGCCATGCGTGGCGATCCGAAAGCGGTGCGCGGCTGTCGGGCAGATAATCGAGCACGGCGTCGAGGCAGGCTTGCGGCAGAACCTCGAAGCCTTCCAGTGCCTCTCCCGCAGAGCGCTCGCAGTGGAGCAGGAGCTTGCGCGCCGCACCGAGCGAGGGGACGCCGGCCCAGATCACGACGCGTTCGGCAATGGCGGGCAGCAGGCGCAGCGTTGCCGCGGTCACGATGCCCATCGTTCCTTCGGAGCCGATCAGCAATTGCTTGAGATCGAACCCGCGATTGTCCTTCTTGAGCGGCGTGAGCATCGAGAAGACCTGGCCGTCGGCCAGTACGGCTTCGAGCCCCAGCACAAGCGCGCGCATCGATCCGTGCCGCAGAACCTGCGTGCCGCCGGCGTTCGTGGAAATCAGTCCGCCCACCGTGGCCGAGCCCTTGCCGCCGAGCGAGAGGGGGAAGCGCAGGTCCCGCGCTTCGGCCGCTTCATGAAGGGTCTGGAGCACGACACCGGCTTCGCACGTGGCCTGCCGCGCTTCGACGTCCAGCGTGCGAATCGCATTCATCCGGCGCAGCGAAAGAAGCAGGGCAGTTCCGCTGCCGTCAGGCGTTGCCCCTCCGGACATGCCGCTGTTGCCGCCTTGCGGAACGATCGGAACGCCGAACCTGGCGCAGATATTCACAAGCTCGGCCAGTTCCGGGACGTTTGCGGGAGAGGCCATTGCCACGGCGCTCCCGGTATATCGTCCGCGCCAGTCGGTGAGCCAGGGGGCAAGCAGGTCCGCGTCAGTGGTCAGGCCGCGAGGGCCAAGCAGGGCGGTGGCTTCGGCAAGAAAGCTGTCGGTATTCGTCATGAAGGCGATATGGCACAGGCTTCACCGGGTTTCATCCGTGGTCTTGCCTCGCTATCGACATGGAACGTGCATCGTATCGGGTTAAGCGCTGGTTCAAGCTCTTGCTCTAAGGCGACAGCACTGTGCCCGGGGACCAACTCTTTCGATGAATCTCGCCTCCGTCCTGCTCTATCCGTTTGCGCTGCTGCTACCCGTGGTGGGCGCGACGGAGGCTGGCCGCACGGCCCGAAGCGAGCGGGCGGAGACCGGGACCGTCTCCGTGGAACCGGAAGCCGGCAGTTATGCGTGGCCGGATGAGCTGCCCGATTCGCCGGGCGGCTGGCCGTTTTCCGCATCGGCGTTCGATCATGTCGAGCCGGGCGATGCCTGGCAGGTGCGAATCGAGCAGCGCATGACGATTCGCGTCACCCCGCGCGCGCAGATGCCCAGCCCGCCAGACATGTTCGTGGGCATGCCCGGGCGGGATGACGACGGCCCGCGCTTTTCCGAACGCAAGATCGGCAAATGCCTGCCGATGTCCGGCATCGCCGGGGTGCAGCCCGACGGGCAGAGCCGGCTCCTGCTGTTCATGCGCGATCGGCGGGTGATCGGTGCCGAACTGGAAAGGGGTTGCCGGGCAGGGGCTTTCTATTCCGGATTCCTGCTGTCACGGACATCCGATGGCCAGCTCTGCGTCGATCGCGACGAATTGCTTTCCCGCAGCGGCACCACCTGCAAGTTGACGCGCATTCGCCAACTGGTTGCCGTGGGTCGTTGAGCGATTGGCCGCGGTTGGCGCGCGAATCCTGATTTGGAGCATTGTCGGCCTGGTCGAATCGCGGCCTTTGCGCGGATTTCCTTGACGTTGGGGGCATTTCCCGCATAGGGCCCGGCCAGATATACGATCGGCTTCGTGCTGACCGATTGATTCGGTCGTCGCCGTAGCGCCGCGAATATCCTTAGCGTCCTTGATTCTCGCTAACCTGCCTGATTCTCGCTAACTTGCCTGATTTTCGCTAACCTGTTTGCCTATGAGCCCTGTCTGTCTATGAACTTTGCCGATCTCGGCCTGTCTGACGAATTGCTGCAAGCGGTTGAAACCGCTGGCTATAGCGAACCGACTCCGATCCAGGCCCAAGCCATTCCGCCGGTCCTGATGATGAAGGACCTGATCGGCATCGCCCAGACAGGCACCGGCAAGACGGCCAGCTTCGTGCTCCCGATGATCGACGTTCTCGCGCATGGCCGTCGCCGTGCGCTGATGCCGCGCTCGCTGATCCTCGAACCGACCCGCGAACTCGCGGCCCAGGTTGCCGAGAACTTCGAGAAGTACGGCAAGAACCACGATCTGCGCATGGCGCTGCTGATCGGCGGCGTTCAGATGGGCGACCAGATCAAGGCGCTGCAGGAAGGTGTCGACGTTCTGATCGCGACGCCGGGCCGCCTGATGGACCTGTTCGAGCGCGGCAAGATCCTGCTGACCGGCTGCGAACTGCTCGTCATCGACGAAGCGGACCGCATGCTCGACATGGGCTTCATTCCCGACATCGAGAGCATCTGTTCCAAGCTGCCGACCAATCGGCAGACGCTGCTCTTCTCGGCAACGATGCCGCCGCCGATCAAGAAGCTGGCGGATCGCTTCCTGTCGAATCCGAAGTACATCGAGGTGGCCCGCCCGGCGACCGCGAACACGAATATCGTCCAGCACAAGGTGGCGGTGCCGGCCCGCAAGAAGCGCGAGGCCCTGCGCCAGCTCCTGCGCACCGACAACGTCTCGACCGCGATCATCTTCGCCAACCGCAAGACGACCGTGCGTGAACTGGCCAAGAGCCTGAAGGGCCATGGCTTTGCGGCCGGCGAGATCCACGGGGACATGGAACAGCCGGCGCGCCTTGCCGAACTCCAGCGTTTCAAGGATGGCTCGATCAACATCCTCGTCGCGTCCGACGTGGCTGCGCGCGGGCTTGACGTGAAGGGCGTGAGCCACGTCTTCAACTTCGACACGCCCTGGCATCCGGACGATTACGTCCACCGTATCGGCCGTACCGGCCGTGGCGGCGCAACCGGTCGTGCTTTCACTTTCGTGGCGCCCGAAGATGCCGAAGCGATCGAGAACGTCGAGAAGCTGACCGGCGGCAAGATCCCGGTCTATCATCTCGGCGGCGAGGAAACGGCTGCGGAAGCACCCGAAGCTCCTGCTCGTGCGGAAAAGCCCCGCCGTGAGAAGCGTGAGCGTGCAGAGCCGCGCACGGAGGCGAAAGCCCCGCGCGAAGAACGTGCCGCGCCGCGTGAAGAACGCGCAGCTCCTCGCGAGGAACGCGCTGAGCGTGCCCCGCGCCGTGAAAGCCGGGGTGACGAACAGCGCCGCGAACGCCGCGCCGATGGCAATCGCTCGCGTCGCCGCGATGCAGAGCCCGCCGATGACGGCTGGAACGGTCCGATCCCCGAATTCCTGAGCGTTTCCGCTCTCACCTGATCCTACTTCAAGCCAGGCACCATCGCCGCGCCTCAGGGTGCGGCAATGGTGCTTGCCTGTCCTTGCCGCCCTGTGCAGACTGCCTCCTATCGAGAGGCAGGCGAGGCGGATTATCCATGAAATTCAGGTATTCTCTGGCGTTCGGCGCTGCGCTCGTCTCCTCGTGCGCGGCGCTGGCCGAACCGCAGGCGGTGGTCCAGGTGGACAGCGGCAGGCTTGCCGGCAGCGTCGAGGACGAGGTGGTGAGCTGGAAGGGAATTCCCTTCGCGGCGCCGCCGGTCGGCGCGCTGCGCTGGCGTGCACCGCAGCCTGTTGCGGCATGGAAGGATGTCCGTTCGGCGGAAAGCTACGGGCATGATTGCATGCAGAAGCCCTTCGCCGGAGATGCGGCGCCGCTGGGCACGCCCCCCGCCGAGGACTGTCTCTACGCCAATGTCTGGCGCCCGGCGCAGGCCAAGGCGAAACTCCCCGTGATCGTCTGGATCTACGGTGGCGGCTTCGTGAACGGCGGCGCATCGCCGCCGACTTATTCAGGTGCAGAACTCGCGAAGCAGGGCGTGCTGTTCTTCAGCTTCAATTACCGGGTCGGCCGTTTCGGCACTTTCGCCCATCCTGCGCTGACCCGCGCGGCGCAGGACAAGGGGCTTGTCGGCAACTATGGCTTCATGGACCAGATCGCCGCGCTTGCCTGGGTGCAGCGGAACATCGCGGCGTTCGGCGGCGACCCCGAGAATGTGACGATCATAGGCGAAAGCGCGGGCGGCATGTCCGTCAACAACCTGGTGACCTCGCCCATGGCCGAAGGGCTGTTCGACAAGGCAGTCGTCATGTCCGGCGGGAATGGCACGAGCCTTGCCAATCCCGATCTCGCCGCCACGGAAGCGATCGGCGTGCGCTTTGCCGAAGCGAAGGGCATTTCCCGCGATGATCCGCAGGCCCTTGCAAAATTGCGCGGCCTTTCTGCCGATGCGGTGACGGATGGGCTCAACCTGATGGCTCTCTTCAGTCCGAGCGGCGCGCCGCGCACATTCGCCAGCCCGTTCAGCGATGGCAGGCTGGCGGTGGATCAGCGCCATGCCTACGAGGCGAAAACGTTCCATCGCGTGCCGATGATGATCGGTGCCACAAGTGACGATATCGGCGGGATTTCGGGCAGCATGGTTGCGGGGGCGCGGCAGATATCGGCCTTGGCGGCGGCCGGCGGCGCACCTGTCTACGAATACCGCTTTTCCTACGTTGCCACATCGATTGAAGGCGGCGGCAAAGGGGCCGGCCATGCCACGGACATACCGTTCTTCCTCGATACGCAGGACGTGAAATACGGCGGCAAGACCAGCGCGCGGGATCGGGAAATGGGCCGCACCATCAGCAGCTATCTCGTGAATTTCGCGAAGACCGGCAATCCTAACGGCGCAGGCCTGCCGGAATGGAAATCACGCGCCGGAGACGGCTCCGCGCTGATGGACTTCTCGCCCGGCGGAACCGCTCAATTCGGCGCTGACCCGTGGCTCCGGCAGATCGAGGCAGCCTCCGCCAAAAGCGGGATCTAGGCGTCGCCAAGCCAACGCGTTCAGCCGGCCGGGAGGCTCATTCGCTTCCGGCTGGCTTGACGAAGCTGTCGATCACCCGCTTGCGGCCGGCCTGCTCGAAGTCGATCTCCAGCTTGTTGCCTTCCTGCGCGGCGACAGTGCCGTATCCGAACTTCTCATGAAAGACGCGGGCGCCGATCTCGATATCGGAGCGCGGTTTGGCGGCGAAGCTGGCGGCGCTACGGGTGGTTTCGGCAATGCGGCGCGGTGCGGGATCGAACTCGCGGGCAGCGGCGCGCTGCCAACCGGGGCCGCGTGTCATCGTGCGCGCGGGCTGTGCCCGGGCGACGTCGGCAAAAGGATCGCCATGTTCCGACCATTGCGCGCGCCAGAGGGAAGCACCGCCTGACAATGTCGTTTCGCTCTCGACGTGATCGTCAGGCAGTTCGGCGATGAACCGGGAAGGGATCGAGCTTGTCCACTGGCCGTAGATCCGGCGGTTGGCGGCGTGGAGGATCGTGCACTTTCGCCGCGCGCGCGTGATGGCAACGTAGGCGAGGCGGCGTTCCTCCTCGAGACTGGCGAGCCCGCCTTCGTCCATCGCCCGCTGCGAGGGGAACACGCCTTCTTCCCAGCCCGGCAGGAACACGTTGTCGAATTCCAGGCCCTTGGCGCCGTGCATGGTCATGATCGTGACCTTTTCCTCGTCCGAGGCGGCATCGTTGTCCATGACGAGGCTGACGTGTTCGAGAAAGTCGCCCAGGCTCTCGTACTCTTCCATGGCCCGGGCGAGTTCGGTGAGGTTTTCGAGGCGTCCGGCCGATTCGGGCGTCTTTTCCGCCTGAAGGGCATCGGTATATCCGCTCTCGTCGAGCACGGTGCGCATGAGGTCGGCAGGGTTCTCGGTTCCGGCGAGTTCGCGCCAGCGGGCGAAGTCACGCATCAGCGAGAGGAAGGTATTGCGCGGGCGAGCGGGGAGTTCGTCGGTATCGACGATCTCGATCGCGGCCATGGCGAGCGGAATGTTCCGGCGGCGCGCCAGGACATGCAGCGCTTCCAGCGCCTTTGCGCCCAGCCCGCGCTTGGGGGCGTTGTAGATACGTTCGAACGCCAAATCGTCGGCGGGCTGGGCGATGACGCGAAGATAGGCGAGAGCGTCGCGAATCTCGGCGCGTTCGTAGAACCGGAAACCGCCGATGATGCGGTATTTGAGGCCGATCGAGATGAAGCGGTCTTCGAATTCGCGGGTCTGGTACTGGGCGCGCACGAGGATCGCGATCTGTTCCAGCGGAGCGCCTTCGCGTTCGAGGCGCTCGATCTCGTCACCGACCCGGCGCGCTTCTTCGGGGGCATCCCATACGCCGATCACCCGCACCTTGTCGCCCGAGTGCCGCTCGGTCCACAGCGTCTTGCCGAGCCGCTGGCTGTTCTCGTTGATGAGGCCGGAGGCGGCAGCGAGAATCTGCGGCGTGGAGCGGTAGTTCTGCTCAAGCCGGATGACCTTGGCTCCGGGGAAATCCTTTTCGAATCGCAGGATGTTAGCCACTTCGGCGCCGCGCCAGGAATAGATCGACTGGTCGTCGTCGCCCACCACGCAGATGTTGCGATGACCCTGTGCGATCAGGCGGAGCCAGAGGTACTGGACCTGGTTGGTGTCCTGATACTCGTCCACCATGACGTATTTGAAGCGCTGCTGGTACTGTTCCAACACCTCGCGGTTGGTGCGCAGGATGTTGAGCATGTGGAGCAGAAGGTCGCCGAAATCGCAGGCGTTCAGCGCTTTCAGGCGGTCCTGGTAAAGCTGATAGAACTTCTGGCCGCGCCCGTTCGCATAAGTCTCGTTCTCGGCAGCGTCGAGGTCGGCGGGATTGAGGCCCCGGTTCTTCCAGCGATCGATGCAACCGGCGAGCTGGCGCGCTGGCCAGCGCTTCTCGTCCAGCCCTTCGGACTGGATCAGCTGCTTGAGCAGCCGCAACTGATCGTCGGTATCGATGATCGTGTAGTTTGGCTGCAGCCCTACCAGTTCGGCGTGGCGACGCAGCATCTTCGCCGCAATCGCGTGGAACGTGCCGAGCCATGGCATCCCTTCCACGGCAGGGCCGATGAGATGGCCCACGCGTTCGCGCATCTCGCGCGCAGCCTTGTTCGTGAACGTGACGCAGAGGATTTCGCTGGGCCATGCGAGCCGGTTGCGGATCAGGTTGGCAAGCCTGCGAGTGAGCGCTGCGGTTTTCCCTGTTCCCGCGCCTGCCAGCATCAGCACTGGTCCGTCAGTGGTCAGGACGGCTTCGCGCTGGGGCGGATTCAGGCCTTCGAGCAGAGGGTCCGACGAGGCTTCGGGCATGGAGGATTGCAGATCGTTCACCCGTGAACATCTAGGGAACGGGGTGTCGCGGCGCAAGGCCGCTTCGTCGCACCGGGGGAACAATCCCAGGGACGGGGCGTCGGTTGTTCACGAACAAGAACATGGAGAGCGATCATGCGAAAATATCTCCTTGCCGGAGCCGCCGCGCTTTCGTTCCTGGGAATGTCGGGAGCGATCGGGGCGCAGGATACCAATGGCGAAATGCCCGCCGCGCCAGAAGCCCCTCCGCCGCCGGCAGCACCTTCGGATTCCGGGACGCCGCCGGCCAGGCCGATCTCTCCGGCATCAATGTCTGCCGAACAGAAGGCTATGTACGATTCGTGGCCGGCAGCCCAGCGTGCCGATTACGATTCCTGGTCGCCGGAGTATCAGGCCTATTACTGGAGCCTGACGGACCCGCAGCAGAAAGGCTACTGGGCGCTCACGCCGGACCAGCGCGGACAGATCTACAAGATGACGCCCGAGCAGCAGGCAATCGCCTGGAATTCCATATCGCAGCAGCTTGCCGGGCAGACCCCGACCACGCCGCCCACTCAGGCCAATCCTCCGGGTGAGGGGATGCCCACGACCGGCGTCCCCGACCCGCAGTTTGCGCAGCAGGCGGTGCGCCCCGCGATGCCCGCCGATCAGGGATATCAGGGCGGCCCGTACAAGGGCGCGCTGACGCCCCCTCCGGCGACCGCGATGGACAAGCCGTATCCGGTATGCAGCAAGAAGGTGACGGACAATTGCCGCAATCGCGGCGGCGTCTGAGGAAGGCAAGACTTCCGGCCTGAAGCGGCGCGCTTCAACGCGCACTGCTTCAGGCCGGCGAATTCAGGATTCGGTCTTGCGAAGGAAGTGCAGGCGCGCCTTGCCGACGTCGCGTGCCGATTCCACCTCGAAGCCCCGAATGGACACGGCCTCGGTGCGGGAGGTTTCAAGGCATATCCAGGTCTGCTCGCCAATCCAGCCCAGCCGCGCGAGCTTGTCGATCGCGACGACCCCGGCCCCGGTCTCGTAAGGCGGATCGAGCAGGACGAGGTCGAGGACGTCCTTCGCAGGCCCGAGCGCCATTACCGAACCTGCCCGGACATCGCTTTTGCCCTGTGCCTGCAGGTTGGCAATGTTGGAGCGGATCGCGCGGATGGCTGCCGGATCCTGGTCCACGAACAGGCAGTGCGCCGCGCCGCGTGAAAGCGCCTCGAACCCCAGCGCGCCCGATCCCGCGAAGAGATCGGCCACTTTCAAGCCCTCGAAAGTGCCCAGACGGCTGGCCAGCATCGAGAACAGCGTCTCGCGCGTGCGGTCTGCGGTGGGGCGGGTATTTTCCCCCTCCGGCGTGGCCAGCTTCCGGCCGCGCCATTCACCGGCAACGATGCGCAGGCCGGTCTTGATCGGACCGCCTTTCATCGGGGCCTTCGCTCCCACTTTCATGCGGCGTTGCCCGGCAGCGTGCGGCGGAAGTTATCGAGATCGCGCGGAGCCACCTCGAACGCCATTCCCTTGGGCAGGTCCAGTAGACGGAACGGCCCGTAGGAGGTGCGGATCAGGCGGCTGACCTGCAGACCGAGATGTTCGAGAACGCGGCGGACTTCGCGGTTCTTGCCTTCGGTAAGGGTCATCTCGATCCACTGGTTACGCCCCGTGCGGCGCTCCATGTTGGCGTCGATCTTGCCGTAGACCACGCCCTCGATCTCGATGCCTTCGATCAGATCCTCGAGTTGGTCCTGCGAAATGTCACCGAATGTGCGGGCACGATACGTGCGCGGCACGCCGGTGGCGGGCAGTTCAAGCTGGCGCTTGAATTCGCCGTCATTGGTCAACAGGAGCAGGCCCTCGGTGTTGAGGTCGAGGCGGCCGATCGGCATCACGCGGCCGCTGCCCTCGGGCAGGGCGTTGCGCAGCGCGGTGTAGATCGTGGGGCGGCCGATCGGATCGCGTTCGGCAGTAAGGAGGCCTGCGGGCTTGTGGAAGACGAAGAGGCGGGTTTCCTCCGCCTCCCGGACGGCATTGCCGTCAACCGTCACGCCGCGAAGATCGTGCAGCACGGTAGACGGCGTTTCGATCACGTCCTCGCCCAGCTTGACGCGGCCTTCGATGATCATCCGTTCCGCCTCGCGGCGGCTGGCGATTCCGGCGCGTGCGAGAAGCTTGGCGATGCGTTCGCCTTCGCGCACGGGCATTCCCGGCGTTTTGGGCGTAGGAGCGGCAGCCTGCGGGGCCGAGCGGGGCGGTTTCCTGCGAGGGCGATCGCCGTCGAACGGCCGGGAGTCCTGTCGCCGCGAATCCGACTGGCGCGAGCCGCGCGAAACATATGCGCCGCCGGAAGGTGTAAACTCGCCGGAACGCGAGCCGGGGCTCCGGCGCGGCGCGCCGTCCCGCGGGCCACTGGCCGAACGTGCGGGGCGTTCACCGCGCGCCGGAGCGTCGTCCCGGTGGGGCCGGTCGCCGCGTGCCGGGCGTTCGGAGCGGACGGGCCGGTCGTCGCGCGCGCGGCGCTCGTCGCGTACCGGGCGTTCGTTGCGGCCAAAGAGTTCGCCGCGATCGCCGCGTCCACCGCGTGCCGGGCGGTCGTCGCGGCCGGAGCGCTCTGCACGAGCCGGACGATCATCCCGCGACGGGCGCGTATCGCGCGACAGGCCGTCGCGGGGGCCGCGGCCACGTCCGGTGCTTTCCTCCCGTCGGCCTTCTTCGCGGCGGCCGTCGCTGCGGGGGGCGCCATCGCGTCCGGTTCTATCGGCGCCGCGCCGACCTCCGTTGCCTGAGCTGTTGCCAGAGCCGGTGCGGAAGGGGCCGCGAGAAGATCCGCCATCGCGGGAAGAGCCGCCACGCTTCGGGCCGCCGGATTTGAAAGGAGGTTTGGACATTCGCCCGCCCATACCTGTTGATCGCCGCTTCATCCAGCCTTCCCTTCGAGCATTGCGGCGTTAGGTTGGCGCGGGATCGCAATTTCAGGGAGTAAGGCGTGGACGCCCAAAGCATCGAACAGCGTCGCGGCGTCTGGGATTCAATCAAGCCCTATCTCGAAAAGGAATCGCTGGCGGCATTCCTGCTCGGCCTGTCATCGGGTTTTCCTTATGCGATGATCGGCGCGACGCTGACGACGCGCCTGGCGCAGGACGGGATCGACAAGAAGACCGTTACCGCTTTCACGCTTGCCTTCCTTGTCTATAATCTCAAGATTTTCTGGGCCTGGATCATCGATGGCGTACGCCTTCCGGTGATCGGCCGGCTTGGCCAGCGCGTCTCGTGGATGCTGGTTTGCGGCGTGTTTGTGATCGCCGCGGTGCTCAATCTGGCGCTGGTCGATCCGGCTGCCAGTATCCGGGCGACGGTCATCGCCGCCGTGCTGGTGGGCGCTGCCGGCGCCAGCTTCGACATCGTTATCGACGCCTACCGTATCGAGACGCTGAAGCCCTACCAGCTCGGCACCGGCTCGGGCATGAGCCAATATGGCTGGCGCATCGGCTCTGCCGGTGCGGGCGCGCTGGCGCTGATTCTGGCGGCGCGTTACGGCTGGAGTGCGGGCTATGCGGCCTGTGCGGTCTTCGCGCTGCCCGCAATGCTCACCGCGCTGTTCCTCGGCGAGCCGGAACGCCGCAAGGTGGTGGTGGAAAAGCGCGGTGTCGTGGAGGTCTGGAATTCGATTGCCGGGCCGTTTGGCGAGTTTTTCCGCCGCAACGGCGCGTTTCTCGTCCTGCTGTTCATCCTCGTCCACAAGATCGGCGACACGCTGGCCAATCTCACGTTCCGCCTGCTGTTCGACGATCTTGGCTTCAGCAATGACGAAATCGCCATCTACGACGTGGGGCTGGGCTTCTGGGCCTATCTGATCGGTGTGTTCATCGGCGGGGTGGCATTCGCAAAGATGGGCCTGAAGCGCTCTGTCATGGTTTCGCTGGTGCTGATGGGGATTTCCAATCTCAGCTTCGCGGCGCTGGCTGCCGCCGGGCACAGCAACTGGGGAATGGCCGGCGCAATCGGGTTCGAGAACATCGCTTCGGGTTATGGCGGGGTCGTCGTCATCGCCTATTTCTCGGCGCTCTGCGACTTGCGCTATACGGCCTCGCAATATGCCCTGATTTCGGCGAGTGCCAGTGTCGTCGGCCGTTTCCTGACCGGTACGACGGCAGGCGCTCTGATCGAGGCCTTGGGCTACGTGAACTTCTACCTCGTCACCACCGTCGCTTCGCTGCCCGGCATCGTCCTGTTCTGGTGGATGTGCCGGACCGGCCTTGTCGATCAGGCGATGGGGACCGCGGGTGAGGACAATCCTGGGGAGTTCTAGTCGGGAATCTCCTCGTTGGCGCGCAGGACCTCGCCCGAGAGGTAGAGCGAGCCGGCGATCAGCACGGGCAGTCCGTCGTCGGGCAGGGCTGCCAGTGCTTCC
Source organism: Novosphingobium sp. TK71 (assembly GCF_055361505.1). NCBI lineage: Bacteria > Pseudomonadati > Pseudomonadota > Alphaproteobacteria > Sphingomonadales > Sphingomonadaceae > Novosphingobium > Novosphingobium sp. TK71. Next base: position 1,796,439 of record NZ_CM143962.1, on the reverse strand, counting down.
TCCACGGTGCGCGCTGCCAGGGCTTTGGAGCCAAAGCTTGCAGGGCCATGGCATTCGTGGCCAGGCACCGGAACCGCGCGGATGCTCGCGAGATTCGCGGCGAGCGGATCGGTGATGGCGCCAGGGTCCTTGTTCGCGAGCATTCCGATCACGAGATGCAGGCGCTGCCCTGTGAAGTGGCGGCCGATCGCGAGCCCGGCATCGGGATTGTGACCGCCGTCGAGCCACACTTCGCGTGCTCCTGCGAATTGGGTGAGCGGGCCGGCTGACAGGCGTTGCAGTCGCGCTGGCCAGCGTGCCGCCTCGATGCCCCGCGCCATCGCTTCGGGCGAGACGGAAACACGGTCCTGATGGCGCAGGATGGCGACGGCCAGTGCCGCATTCTCGGCCTGGTGGGAGCCCGGCAGGCTGGGCAGCGGCAGCACGAGTTCGCCGTGCCGGTCCGAATACTCGATCCTTTCGCCCACGCTGGCGTCCCAGTCCCGCCCGCGCATGTGCAGCGGCGCACCGGCGGTCATGGCGGCACGTTCGATTTCGAGTTCGGCTGATTCCGGATAGGCGAGGGTGCAAGCCGGAGCGCCGGGACGGACGATGCCGGCCTTTTCGAAGGCGATGCGGGCGAGCGGTTCCTGGGGAACTCCCGGCTCCGGCCGAAGCAGGAAGGCCTCATGGTCGATGCCCAGCGTGACGATGCCGACCGCGGCCGGATGTTCGATCACGTTGGTGGCATCGAAGCGCCCGCCAAGCCCGACTTCGATCACGCAGGCATTCGCAGGAACCCGCGCGAAGGCGAGGAAGATCGCTGCCGTCGTCACTTCGAAGAAACTGGGAGCAAGGTCTTCGCCGGTATCGAGCACTTCCGCCAGCAAGGTGGCCAGCATGCCGTCGTCGATAAGCTTGCCGGCCAGACGGATACGCTCGTTGTAGCGCACGAGGTGCGGCTTGGTGGCGGTGTGGACCGTCAGCCCCTGCGCTTCCAGCATGGCGCGCAGGTAAGTGCAGGTCGAACCCTTGCCGTTGGTTCCGGCCACATGGAAGGTCGGCGGCAGGTGCTTTTGCGGGTCGCCGAGACGCGCAAGGAGCGTGCGGATCGTTTCGAGGCCGAGGCGACCCTGCGGCACGGCGAGCGCGCCGAGCCGGTCGAGCTGGGCCTGAACCTCGGGCGAATCCGAAACCGCGAAGTCGCGCATCGGCGGAATTCCGTGCTTATCGGGCGGCGTGGACAGCCTCGGCCAGGGCCGAGGTCAGTTCGCGCAAATGTGCCGGGGCTTCGGTTCCGTGCTGCTTGACCAGATCGACCAGAGCCGAACCGACCACGACACCATCCGCGACTTTGGCGATCTGCGCTGCCTGTTCGGGGGTACGGACGCCGAAACCGACCGCAACCGGGATCGTGCTGGCCGCCTTGAGCTTTGCCACGGCGTCCTCGATCGAGCCCTGAGCGGCCTGCTGCATGCCGGTCACACCGGCGACAGAGACGTAGTAGAGGAAGCCCGAGGAGCCACTGAGAACGGCAGGAAGGCGCGCGGCGTCGGTCGTCGGCGTCGCGAGGCGGATCAGCGAGACGCTCCTGGCGCGCAAGGCCGGACCGAGCTCGGCATCTTCCTCGGGCGGGATGTCGACGCAGATCACGCCGTCGACACCGGCCTTGGCGCATTCGTCCGCGAACCAGTCCGCGCCGCGCGCGATCATCGGGTTGGCATAGCCCATCAGCACCAGCGGAACCTGCGGATGACGGGCGCGGAATTCGCTCGCCATGCGGAAGATGTCGGCGGTCTTGGTGCCGACGTCGAGGCTGCGGATGTTCGCTTCCTGGATCGCCGGGCCGTCGGCCATCGGATCGGTGAAGGGCATGCCGAGTTCGATCACGTCGGCGCCGCCTGCGACCAGCGCGTCGAGATTGGCGGCAGTGTCGCCATCACCGCCGGTGATGAAGCAGACGAGCGCCGCCCGGCTTTTCCCGTTAATTTCCTTGGCGAATGCGGTTTCGAAGCGGGTCATCGATTAAAGCTCCACGCCCAGCGCTTCGGCGACGGTGAAGATGTCCTTGTCGCCGCGGCCCGAGACGTTGACGACGAGCAGCTTGTCCTCGTCCATCTGAGCCGTCAGCTGCGGCAGCGCGGCCAGCGCGTGCGAGCTTTCGAGCGCCGGGATGATGCCTTCGAGTTCGCAGCAGAGCTGGAACGCTTCGAGCGCCTGCGTATCGGTGATCGGCACGTAGTTCACGCGGCCGCTTTCATGCAGCCACGAGTGCTCCGGCCCAAGCCCCGGATAGTCGAGCCCGGCCGAGATCGAGTGAGCCTCGGTGATCTGGCCGTCCTCGTCCTGCAGCAGGTATGTCTTGTTGCCGTGGAGGATGCCGGGCTTGCCGCCGGTGAGCGAGGCGGCGTGCTTGTCGGTGTCGATGCCGTGGCCCGCTGCCTCGATGCCGGTCATTGCGACTTCGGGATCGTCGAGGAAGGGGTGGAACAGGCCGATCGCGTTCGATCCGCCGCCCACGGCTGCCACCAGCATGTCGGGCAGGCGGCCTTCCTTCTCCAGCATCTGCTCGCGCGTTTCCTTGCCGATGATCGACTGGAAATCGCGCACCAGTTCAGGATAGGGGTGCGGGCCTGCGGCAGTGCCGATGATGTAGAAAGTGTCGTGGACGTTCGCGACCCAGTAGCGCAGCGCGTCGTTCATCGAGTCCTTGAGGGACTGCGATCCGCTTTCGCAGGAGATCACTTCCGCGCCCAGCAGCTTCATGCGGAACACGTTGGGCTTCTGGCGCTCGATGTCCTTGGCGCCCATGAAGATCTTGCAGGGCAGGCCGAAGCGCGCGGCGACGGTGGCCGTGGCTACGCCGTGCTGGCCGGCACCGGTTTCGGCGATGATCTTCTTCTTGCCCATGCGGATGGCGAGCAGGATCTGGCCGATGCAGTTGTTGATCTTGTGCGCGCCGGTGTGGTTCAGCTCTTCGCGCTTGAAATACACCTTCGGGCCTTTGCCTTCCGGGGCAAGGGCGCGGAAATACTCGGTGATGCGCGGCGCATAGTAGAGCGGGCTGGGACGGCCCACGAAATCCTTCATCAGCGCGTCGAATTCCGCCCAGAATGCCGGGTCCGCCTGTGCCTTGCGGTATTCCGTCTCGAGATCGAGGATCAGCGGCATCAGGGTCTCGGCGACGTAGCGACCACCGAACTGGCCGAAGTGGCCGGTATCGTCGGGCAGGCTGCGGAGACTGTTCACGGGCGTCTGTGCGGTCATGATCGGGCCGATTGGCAGAGCGGCGCGGCCAAGTCCAGCGCCTTCGCCTCTATTAGACTGCATGGGGACGAGTTGCCCGATTTCAATTGCAAATCATGCAACACCACTGAATGCATTGGCAATATAATGTCTGTAAGCGGCAGTTTCATGACGGTTTCGGGTAATTATGAATAATTTTGTTCATCTGGGCGAAAGGTAAGGGGGAGCAGCGGGGCCTCCCCCGGTGAGGGCCGGGGACACACTGGAGTTAAAAAATATGCGTATTGCACTCGTTTCGCTCGCCGCGGTTGCTGCCGTGGCTGCTGCTACTCCCGCCCTGGCCAACGAAGCACGCGTTGAAGCGCGCACCGGCGTGATCTGGGACGGTAGCGACAGCGAAGCAGTTGCTGGCGTCGCTGTCGGTTACGATTACGACCTGGGTGACAAGTTCTTCGTGGGCGTCGAAGGTTCGGCGGACAAGATCCTGACCGACAACACCCGCGTTTCGTGGGGCGTCGGCGGCCGCGCCGGCTTCAAGGTCCTGCCGGCCACCAAGCTTTATGCCGCTTCGACCTGGCAGTCGAAGTTCAGCAAGTACGGCAACAGCGCCGTTGCTGTTGGCGGCGGTGTCGAGCAGGGCCTCGGAAGCCAGTTCTACGCCAAGGCTGAATACAAGCACCTGCTGGTTGGCGACAACACCCCCGACGCAGACGTCGGCCTGGTTGGCGTCGGCTACAAGTTCTGATCGAACGCTTCGGCCTGGCGCAGCTACCGAGTTCGCCAGGCCGGGGCCGGACGATGGGAATCCGCTCTGCAAGGAGCGTAAGCCAGGGAAGGGCGGTCTATGAGGGGCCGCCCTTTCTCTTTGGGTCAGGCCGCGGCTGCTCAGGCGCCGCGCACGGCGCGGGCGAAGGCATCGATCCGGTCGAGGTCCTTTACGCCCGGCGCGCTTTCCACGCCCGAGGACGTATCGACCAGCGGCGTGCGGGTCATCCTGATGGCCTGAGCGACGTTGTCCGGCGTAAGGCCGCCGGCGAGGCCCCAGGGGACCGGCCCCTTCCAGTCCGCCACCAGGCTCCAGTCGAAGCTGAGGCCCATTCCGCCCGGCAGCGAGCCCTTGGGCGTCTTGGCATCGAACAGCACGAGATCGACCGCACCGGCATAGGCTGCGGCCCTGGCGGCATCTTCGGCGGTGGCCACGGACAGGGCTTTCCACACCGCTATCCCGAAGCGATCACGCAATTGCGCGGTGCGTTCGGGGCTTTCACTGCCATGAAGCTGGAGTGCATCGAGGCGGGCGCCCGCCACGGCTTCGGCGATCGCCGCGTCATCGGCATCGACGAACAGCCCGACCTTGCCGATGCGGTTTCCGGCCTGCTGCGAAAGCAGGGCTGCCTGCGCGGGCGTGACGTTCCGGGGGCTTCTGGGAAAGAACACGAAGCCGGCGTGGGCCGCCCGCGCGCGGATCGCCGCTTCGAGCGCTTCGGGCGTGCTTATCCCGCAGATCTTGATCGCCGCAGTTGGCATGTCGCTTTTCTGGCCTAGATTGTGTCCCCGATGTGAAGGGGGACCGATGATGAACCGACTGGGCCGCTATCTAATGCCATTTGCCGCCGCTGCAATGCTGGGAGGCTGCGGGGTGAAGGAGTCGTTCAAGGATGCCGAGATCGAAGTCGGCAAGTTCCATCAGGCGCTCGATGCCGGGCAGTGGCAGCAGATCTGGACCAAGGCCGATCCGCAATTGCGCGAGACGACTCAGCGCCCGCAGTTCGAGAAGTTCCTCGATGCCGTGCATCGCAAGCTGGGCAAGGTCCGCGAAGCGAAGCAGGTCGGCTGGAATGCCAATGCCACCACCGGCGGCAGCTTCGTCACCCTCACGTACCAGACGACCTTCGAGCATGGCTCCGGGGTCGAGCAGTTTGTCTATCGCAAGGGTGACGGAGGCGGAATGACCCTGGTGGGCTACAACATCGATTCGCAGGACATGATGCTGAACTGACCGGGGGCTGCCAGAGGGGGGATCAGGGGGCGAGTTCGAACTGCACCGTGACGTTCACGTTGGTTTCCAGTTCGCCTGCGGCGACCGGGGGAGCGGCGGCCACGGAATCCATGGCAGCCTTGGCGCGGTACATGATCGGTGACGGCGAATAACCGCCGCTCTCGCTGATGGAAATGATGCGGGCCACCCGCAGGCCGGTGGCGCCGGCATAGAGATCGGCCCGTGCGCGCGCGTCCTTGATCGCGGCGACTCGCGCCTCGTTCTGCGCGGCGTCGGGCTGGGAGAGCATGAAGTTGGGGCCGTTGACCTGATTCGCGCCAGCCTTGACCAGCGCGTCGATCACCTTGCCCATATCGTCGAGCTTGCGCTGGCGAACGCTGACGGTGTTGCCGGCCTCGTAACCGACGATCTCGCGCGGGCCGTCGACATAGGATCCGTCAGGCTGGCGCTTGGGCTGCGCATAGACCGGGTTGACGCTGAGACTGCTGGTCTGGATGTCCTTGTCGGCAACGCCTGCACGCTTGAGCGAGGCGATGACCTGGCTCATCCGCGTCGAATTGCTGTTCAGCGCTTCGCTGGCGGTGGCGCCCTGCGTGGTGACGCCCGCCGAGAAGCCCGCCATGTCAGGCGTGCGGGTGGAAGAGCCTTGTGCGTTGATCGTCAGCAGCGTGTGGCCCGCGGCGATGGCGGGGATCATGCCGGAGTCCTGGGCAAGGGCGGGAACCGCCATCGTCGATGCCAGGGCGGCGGTGGTAACGGCAAGCAGGTTCAGGGATTTCATGAGGTCGCACTCTCTATCCATTTGGCCATTCATTGGCCGGATCAACGATCTGGCTGGCGAGAGGTTGCCCGGCGCTGAACCGTGCATTTTGCGCTATGAAAGGTTTGTGTTCCACGCGGCGTCGCACCGGCCCGAACGGGCCGGTGACGCGAACAACACCCGGCAGCGGATTTCAGTTCAGAGCGTGGCCTCGATCGCGCGCGCGGCGGCGAGGGGGTCTTCGGCGCGGCTGATCGGGCGGCCGACGACAAGTACGCTGGCGCCGGCATCGCGCGCGGCGCGCGGGGTCATGGTGCGCTTCTGGTCGCCATTGCGGCCATCGTCCGGGCGCAGGCCGGGGACGACGAAGTAGCCGTCCTTCCACTGCTGATGGACGGCGGCGACTTCGTGGCCCGAGCAGACGATGCCGTCGAGCCCGGCAGAATGGGCAAGATCCGCCAGGCGCAGGGCCTGTTCGTGCGGTTCGGCGTTGACGCCGATGGCGTTCAGGTCGCCGCCGTCGAGGCTGGTCAGCACGGTGACCGCCACGACCTTGCAGTTCTCTCCGGCAGCGGCCTTGGCGTCTTCCATCATGGCGCGGCCACCGGCGGCGTGGATGGTGACGATCGACGGTTCGAGCACGTGGATCGCCTGCATGGCGCCGGCCACGGTGTTCGGAATGTCGTGCAGCTTGAGGTCGAGAAAGATCGGCAGGCCGAGCTTGTGCAGTTCGTGCACGCCGTGATGGCCGTGGGCACAGAAGAATTCGAGACCGAGCTTGATCCCGCCGATGTGCCCGGAAACCTTTCGCGCCAGCGCCTCTGCGGCGTCTAGGCGGGGCAGGTCGAGGGCGAGATAGACGGGATTGCTGTTCATGTTCTCAAGGTTCCGGCGAGGGTTCTGGGGTGGAGAGGGGGGTTTCGACGGTGGTCGGGGAAGCGACGGCCGACGGCACGCTGTTGGCGCGCAGCGAGTTTTCCAGGCTGGCGATGCGGCGCTGGAGCCGCCAGCGCATCGCGCGCAGGTAGAGCCACACCGGGGCCATGCCGAGGCCGAAGAAGACCAGCGCCACGACGCCGACCGGCCATTCGAAATGAACGTAATTGGCATCGTCGAGCGGCCAGAAGTTCACCGGGACCTTCGTCCAGTTCATGGCTATGAAAGCGACCAGGATCGCGGTGATCGCAATCCACAGCACCGTGCGGACTATCTGCATGTTCCCTCCGGCAATTCGTGTACCAAGACCTTCGCAATCGCGCTCGATGCTAAGCGCGATTGCGAGGCATGGGAAGTGTCGGCTGGAAGCTTAGTTCCCGAAAACGCGCGCGAAGATCGTGTCGACCTGCTTGAAGTGATAGTCGAGGTTGAACTTGTCCTCGATCACTTCGACCGGCAGCGCGGCGGTGACTTCCTCATCCGCCTTGAGAAGTTCGAGCAGCGAGAGCTGACCGTCCGATTCCCACACCTTCATCGCATTGCGCTGAACCAGGCGATACGACTGGTCGCGCGTCAGGCCGGCCTGGGTCAGCGCCAGCAGCACGCGCTGCGAGTGGACGAGGCCGCCCATGCGGTCGAGGTTCTTCTGCATGCGCTCGGGATAGACGAGCAGCTTGTCGATCACGCCGGTGAGGCGGGCCAGTGCGAAGTCGAGGGTGATGGTCGCGTCGGGGCCGATGAAGCGTTCGACCGAGGAGTGCGAGATGTCGCGCTCGTGCCAGAGCGCCACGTTTTCCATCGCCGGGACCACGGCCGAGCGTACGACGCGGGCAAGGCCGGTGAGGTTTTCGGTCAGCACCGGGTTGCGCTTGTGCGGCATGGCCGACGAGCCCTTCTGGCCGGGCGAGAAGTATTCTTCCGCCTCAAGCACTTCGGTGCGCTGAAGGTGGCGGACTTCGATGGCGAGGCGTTCGATCGAGCTGGCGATCACGCCCAGCACGGCGAAGAACATGGCGTGGCGATCGCGCGGGATGACCTGCGTCGAGACCGGCTCGACCGCGAGGCCGAGCTTGTCGGCCACATAGTCTTCCACGGCCGGATCGACGTTGGCGAACGTGCCCACGGCGCCCGAGATCGCGCAAGTGGCGACTTCCTCGCGGGCGGCGAGCAGGCGGGTCTTGCAGCGCGAGAATTCGGCATAGGCTTCGGCCATCTTGAGGCCGAAAGTCACCGGCTCGGCGTGGATGCCGTGGCTGCGGCCGATGGTCGGGGTGTACTTGTGCTCTTCGGCGCGGCGCTTGATCGCGGCCAGCAGGGCGTCGAGGTCTTCGAGCAGGATGTCTGCGGCCTTGACGAGCTGGACGTTCAGCGTGGTGTCGAGCACGTCGGAGCTGGTCATGCCCTGGTGCATGAAGCGCGCTTCGGGGCCGACCTGCTGGGCTACCCAGTCAAGGAAGGCGATCACGTCATGCTTGGTCACGGCCTCGATGGCGTCGATCGCGGCGACGTCGATGGTCGGATTGGTGGCCCACCAGTCCCACAGGGCCTTGCCGGCGCTCTCGGGCACGGTGCCCATCTCGCCCATCTTCACGGCGGCGTGCGCCTCGATCTCGAACCAGATGCGGTAGCGGGCTTCGGGTTCCCAGATCGCGGTCATTGCGGGGCGGGCGTAACGGGGGACCATGTTCGACTCCTTGAGTGACCTGACTCGACCGGGGCTGCGCTGGCAGGCTGACCGGGCCTCTTGCGCCAGAGCCGCTAGGGCGGGCTTGCGATAAAGGCAAGGGCGCGTGGGCCCGCTTCTCGCAATCCTGAGGCCGGATCGCGGCCGTTCCGGCGCGGGCGTGCAAGGTTTGCACGGCCTGGGCGGTGTTCGGGACGGTTATCGAAGCGCTCCGCAACCTTTGCGGGGAAACGATTTTTCCGGCTTCAAGGAGCCATGTTCCACGAGATGCGCTATCGAGAGGACAGCTTTTCGCGGCTCCTCGTCACAACAGGAAGAACAAGCGATGCGACGTGCGCTTTCGATTTTTCTCGCCACTGCCTTCATTCTGGGTGCGCCCGCGGCCCAGGCGGAGGAAACGAAGCTGGAGGAATTCGGCACCGATCTCGAACGCTTCCCCTATCCCTGGAAGGTCGAGCGCATGGACCTGAAGGTCGGCGCCGAAAGCGCCTCGATGGCCTATATGGACGTGCAGCCGGACCAGCCCAACGGGCAGGCCGTCGTCCTGCTCCACGGCAAGAACTTCTGCGGTGCGACGTGGGAGGATACCGCCCGCACCCTGCTCGGCGCGGGCTACCGGGTGTTGATTCCCGACCAGCTCGGCTTCTGCAAATCGTCCAAACCCGCCTCCGCGCAGTACAGTTTCGCGATGATGGCCGATGCGACGCACCGGCTGATGGAGAAAGTCGGGCTGGAGAAGGCGATCATCCTTGGCCATTCGACCGGTGGCATGCTCGGCCTGCGTTTCGCGCTGATGTATCCCGGCGCGGTGCAGCGGCTCGTGCTGGTGAACCCGCTTGGCCTTGTCGATCGCATGGAGGAGGGCGTGCCCTATGTCCCGCTCGACAAGCTGCTCGCTGCCGAGAAGGCCAAGGGCTATGCCGAAATGCGGCAGTACCAGCTCGATACCTACTATCACGGTGAGTGGAAGCCAGCCTACGACCGCTGGGTCGCGATGCTGGCGGGCCAATATGCGACGCCGGACAACGATGCCGCCGAACTGGCACAGGCTAAGACCGCCGAGATGATCCTGACCCAGCCGGTTTCGCACGAGTTCGGCCGCCTCGCCGTTCCCGTCACGCTGATGATCGGGATGAAGGACACCACGGTGTTCGGCAAGGGGCAGGCGCCGGCCGAGGTGCGCGCGAAGCTGAAGCCCATTCCGGCGATTGCCCCTCAGGCGGCTGCGGCGATGCCGTCCGCGCGCATCGTCGAACTGCCGGACTTCGGCCATTCGCCGCAAGTGGAAGCGCCGGAGGTGTTCGGCGCGAAATTACTGGACGTGCTGGGCGCCCCGGCGCCGTGAAGGCCGGATATCGACCGGCGAGGAAAGCCGCGTGGGCTGTTACGGGCTCGGCGGCAGGGCGCCGGGGTTCCGGCGGCACGCCGGAGCAGGGGTGGCCGAGGCCTTCCAGCGCAGTTCGTAAGTGACGAGAAAACCGTCATGGTCCGATAGCTTCGGGCTTTCCGGGCGTCCGTCAAACAGGGCCTCCACCCGGATCGGGCGGATCCGGACGCTGTCTCCGCTCCACAGGAACTGCAGGTCCTGCGTGTCCATCCACGGTTCATCGCCATCCCATGACATGCGCACGTCGCATCCCGAGGCAGGCTCGGCGCAGATGCGATGGACGAGATCGAGCGACTGATAGCGGGAGAAGTTCTCCCAGCGCTGTTCCGAATGGCGCATGTTGAAATCGCCCCCGAAGATCAGCGGCGTTGCGTCATCGTGAGTCCGGTCGATGAACTCGGAGGCTTCGAGCGCCTGCCGGTCATGCGCTGCGAGATTCCGCGCGGCCGGGGCCCGGGAGGCCCCGCGCGAATTCATGTGCGTATCGTAGATGTCGATCAGCGTGGGCACGCCGGGAATCTCGATTCGCGCCAGTGCGATGCCCTTGTTGGCAAGGCAGTCGAACCCGGCGCAGGATTTGCGCCCATAGGCGCGCCGCGCGGTATCGACGATCGCGTAGCGCGAGGCGATGGCAAGGCCGCTGCCGAAGAAATGAATGCCGATCTCGCCGCGCTGGAGATTGGAGTTGCCCGGCAGCTTCTGCCTGGTGGAGCCGCGGGCGCGGGTGGTGCGGTGCGGGCCGGAGTGGATCGCAGGGTAGCCGGTGGAAGCGACCGCCCGCTTGGCGGCATCGCTGAACATTTCCTGGAACAGCACCACGTCGGGCGCGGCTCCGGCGGCGCGCATGGCGGAAAGGCGCTGGCCGATCTGCGAGAGGGACGGCCCCCGGCCGCTGCGCGCGGGCCAGGACAGGCCTTCCATATTGTAAGTCAGCACCGAAAGTGTCGCGGTGGCCGTTTGCCCGTCGTCGAGCAGCGTGATCGGGGGCGGCTGGACGGCGCTGCATGGCACTTGCGCCGAAGGGGGCGCCATCGTGTTGCAGCCGGCGACCAGCAGCATGAGGCCGATTCCCGCAGCGCTTCGGGAAAGAGCAGGTCCACCATTCATCCGTTTGCGGAAATACATGCCAGCGACCTAAGTCCTGCGAGATCGCAAGTCCATGGCGGCGCGGTCAGGCGGTGGGCCACTGGAATTCCATGCACACTTCGCCGAAGGTGGTTCCGTCCGGGGCGAAGCTGCGTTCCACGATCATGCCCTTGCCGCCGCGCTGTACGGCCAGCACCGTGCTGCACCGCGTGCCGTAGAGGGGATCGCGAATGAAGACCGGGGCGAAGCGCGGCTCCGGGCCGTCTTCGGAAATGGCGAGCCGTGGGTCCGGGGTTTCGGCGCGCAGTGCGGCGAGCAGGTCTGCAGGGTTAGCATCGCCTTGGGCCAGCCAGGTGGCAATCGACTGCTCGACCTGGAGCGTCTTGGGCCAGGGCACGTCGAACCCGCCGTTCGAAAGGCCATGGATGCCCGGCAGGAGCGGGCGTGATTCGGGGGCGGGGTGGTTGGTCAGGAAACGCGCCTCGCCCGCGGCCACTTCGACGAGGTTGAAGGGGTTCATCGATTCGACCGGTTCGGACCGGCGGCCTTCGAGCAGATCGGTGACAAGCTTTCCGCGTGAAGGCCTGCCGGGCACGGAGCCTTCCGGCACCCGGTAATTGGTCACGAGGACGAATCGGTTCGTCCTTGCCGTTTCGCCTTCGGTGAGGCCCAGCCAGGTGCCCCCGCCCAGCAGGTCCCGTCCGGCGATGATGCCGCTTCCATCACCCCAGCGCGCGAGCGGGGCGGTGGGGCGGGTGTGGAACTCGTCCCGGTTGCCGGCAACCACGAGCGGCCATTCCGGGTGGGCCTGCCATGCCACGGCGGCAACGCACATCGTCAGATCAGTCCCTTGGCCCTGAGGCTCGTATGGCCTTCCCGGCCGATGATGACATGGTCGTGCACCGAGATGCCGAGCAGTCGTCCGGCCTCGGCGATGCGGTTGGTGACCTCGATGTCGGCGCGGCTGGGCTGGGGCGAGCCGGAAGGGTGGTTGTGAACGAGAATCAGCGCCGTTGCCCCGATGTCCAGCGCACGGCGAATCACCTCTCGCGGATGGATGGCAGCTTCGTCGATCGAACCGTCTCCCACGAGGTCGTCGAGGATCAGCATGTTCTTCGAATTGAGATAGAGCACGCGCACACGCTCACGCGTGAGGTGCGCCATGTCGATCGTCAGATAGTCTATCAAAGCCTGCCACGAGCCGATCACCGGTGTTTCGCGCACTTTCTGGCGGGCGAGGCGGGTCGCCGCGACAGTGACCACCCGCAGCGCGGCCACGGCCGCCTCGCCCATGCCGGGGTGGCCGGCCAGCGCGCGCGGATCCGCCTGCAGCACGCCCGCCAGCGAGCCGAAGCGATGGATCAGGTTGCGGGCGAGGGGTTTCATGTCGCGCCGGGGAACGGCCTGCATCAGCAGGAGTTCTATGACCTCGTGATCCCCCAGAGCTTCCGCCCCACCTTCGACCAGCCGCTTGCGCAACCGGGCCCGGTGGCCGCTGGGATCGTTCCCCGTCTGCGCGGCGCGCTCATCCCGGGCGCCCGAAACCCCACCGGCATCCGGGCCGGAGTTTTCGGCGGGTTCATCGAAGAGACTGTCGTGATCGGGCATAACGTGCACAGACAATTGCCTTTCCCGGACGCCAAGCGCAAGTGAAGGACCGGATGCCTCAGGAGCATGACCCAGCCACCGCTCCGGCGGAAACGCCCCCGCCGCGCCGCAAGCGCCGGAGGGCGTTTGCACTCGTCCTGCTGACGGGCGCCGCGCTCGGGCTGGCCGGCACATGGTTCTGGCGCGAGGATATCGCCGAAAACCTGATCTCCGGCGAGCTTGCCAAGCTGGGGCTTCCTGCCACTTACGAGATCGTCAACATCGGTCCTTCTGAACAGGTCGTGCGCAATCTCGTGATCGGCGATCCCCGCCGGCCGGACCTCACTGTCGAGGAAATCCGCGTCGCCACGCGGCTGAACTGGGGTTGGCCGGGCATCGGGCGAATCACCGTGGTTCGGCCGCGCCTTTTCGGCACCCTTCACGGCGGCAGGTTCAGCCTGGGCTCGCTCGACAAAGTGCTGAACGCGGGTGAGCCGAGCAAGGACTACGCCTTGCCCGACCTCGACGTGGCGGTGGAGGACGGGCGCGCCCTGATCGAGAGCGACTATGGCCGCATCGCCGCCAGGCTTGCCGGAAAAGGCGGGCTGCGCGGCGGGTTCGACGGTGAACTCGCGGCCCTTTCTCCGCATCTTGCCGCGCAAGGCTGCGAGGCGGGGCGGACCACGCTCTATGGCAGGGTCCGCATCTCCGGCGGCAAGCCCCGCTTCACTGGCCCGCTGCGGCTGGACGGTCTGGCCTGCCCGAAGCAGTCGCTTCGGGTGGCAAAGAGCGGCGCGCAGCTCGACGTGACGCTCGACCGGTTGCTCGACGGAGGCGAGGGCAGGATCGGTCTAGATGCCGGCGAGACAGGCTTCGCGGCCAACCGGCTGGAGGGCCTGACCGGCTCGGGACGTTTCACCTATCGCAGGCAGGCGCTCACCGCTCAGTTCCGCGTGGAGGCGAAAGGCCTCGCTACGCCGCAGGCGCGGCTGGGGGAACTGGCGTTCGATGGAAGCCTGCGCTCCGCAAACGGTCTTGCGCGATTCGATCTCGACGGAGACGTGACGGGCAAGGGCGTCTCCATCGGCGAATCGGTTGATGCCATGCTGGTCGAGGCGGCGCGCGCCGGGGAGGGCACGCTCGCCGCGCCGGTCGCCACGCAGGTCCGCTTTGCGCTGGCCCGCGAGACGCGGGGCAGCACGCTTGACGCGAATCTCATCCTGAGGCGCGGCGAGGACGGGTTCAGCCTGGTGGTGCCGCGCGGCCATTGGCGCGGGGCCAGCGGTGCCTCGTTGCTGGCGTTGTCCCGCCTGCAGGCGAAATTCGGGGCGAACGACCGCCGCCCCGTGGTCACCGGCAATTTCGCAAGCGGCGGGCAGGGATTGCCGCAAGTTTCCGGGCGGATGGAAAGCGATGCACGCGGCCATCTCGCGCTGCAGGTCGAGATGCCGGAATACCGCGCCGGCGATTCCCGCGTGGCCCTGCCGCATTTCGCGCTGAGCCAGACGCCTGACGGCACCATGAGCTTCACCGGCGAAACGCGCCTTTCCGGTGCCTTGCCCGGCGGCGCGGCGCAGGATCTGGTCCTGCCGATCGACGGCCGCTGGGGCGCGGACGGCACGCTTGCGGTCTGGCCGCGATGCACGACGATCGGCTTCGGGCGGCTCGCTTTTGCAAATCTCACGCTCGACAGGCGCAGCCTGCAAGTCTGCCCGGCGCGCGGCGGTTCGATCCTGCGCAGCCATGCAGGCGGGTTCGACATCGCCGCAGGCGTTCCGGCGCTCGACGTGTCCGGGCACCTTGGCGAAACCCCGATTCGCGTCGCCAGCGGCCCGCTCGGCTACGCGCAGTTCGCCGGCAGGCCCGGCGCGCTGACCGCGAAGGCGGTCGATGTCAGCCTCGGTCCGCGGGAGGCGCCATCGCGGTTCCGGCTCGCCACGTTGGATGCGCAAGTGGGCAAGGATATCGGCGGGGCGTTCGATGAAGCGGACATTTCGCTCGCCGCCGTCCCGCTCGACCTCAAGCAGACCGCGGGCAACTGGCGCTATTCGGGGGGCGTGCTCGCCATCGACAAGGCCCGCTTCACCCTGGTCGATCGCCAGCAGGCGCCGCGTTTCCAGCCTCTCGTCGCCCGCGACGGAACGCTGAGGCTGGAAAACAACGTCATTACCGCCCAGGCCGTGCTGCGGGAGCCCACCAGCGACCGTGAAATGGTCCGCGCCGACGTGGTCCACGATCTCGGCAAGGCGAGCGGCCATGCCGACCTCGCGGTCTCCGGGATCACGTTCGACAAGCAGGTCCAGGCCGAAACGCTCTCGCCTTTGCTGCTGGGCATCGTCTCGAACCTGGAAGGCAGCGTCCACGGCACCGGACGGATCGACTGGAACGGGCAGGGCGTGACCAGCCACGGGCGCTTCGCCACCGACGGCCTCGATTTTGCGGCGGCGTTCGGTCCGGTGAAGGGATTGAGCGGGGATATCGCGTTCACGGACCTGCTCGGCTTCGTCACTGCGCCGGACCAGAAGCTGAAGATCGCCTCGATCAATCCCGGCGTGGAAGTGACCGATGGGGAGCTGTCGTTCCAGATGGAGCCCGGCTACCTGCTGCGCCTGAACGGAGCACGCTGGCCGTTCATGTCAGGCACGCTGACGCTGGACCCGGCGACGATGCGCATCGGCGCCTCGGAAACACGGCACTACAAGCTCAACGTCAGCGGGCTCGACGCGGCGACCTTTGTTCAGCACCTCGAACTCACCAACATCAATGCCACCGGCGTCTTCGATGGCGAAGTGCCGCTGGTGTTCGATGAGCAGGGCGGGCGCATCGTCGATGGCTACCTCGCCTCGCGCGATCCGGGCGGCAATGTCAGTTATCTGGGCGCGCTGACCTACAAGGACCTTTCGGCGATGGGCAATTTCGCCTTCGGTGCGCTCAAGTCGGTGGACTACAGGCACATGGAGATCGGGCTGGGCGGCTCGATCTCGGGCGAACTTCTCACGCGCATCAGTTTCGACGGGCTCAGCCAGGGAACCAGTGCGCAGCGAAACTTCATCACCAAGCAGATCGCGAAGCTGCCGATCCGCTTCGTCGTCAAGATCAAGGCGCCGTTCTTCAAGCTCTTCGGCTCGATGCGTTCGCTTTACGATCCCACTTACGTCACCGATCCGCGTGCGGTCGGCATATTCAGCACGGTGCCGGGGCAGGTCCCGACGGGCGATCCCGGTTCAACTCGTCCCGCCCCAGCCACCATTCAGCCTCCAGTCAGCGAGAATAATCCATGAAGGCCCTGGAATTGACCGGAAGCACTCCGGCTGCGACAAGTCCGGCGATGATGAGCCAGGCACTCCACAACCCGCAGCAGGTTCCCTTTCGGTCCGGCAGGCGCGCCGTTCGCGCCCTGATGGTGGTGATGGGTCTGGGATCGATGCTGGGCGGATGCGTGAATGTGAGCGCGCCCGACAAGCCGATAGTGATCGAACTCAACATCAACATCAGGCAGGAAGTTATCTATCGTCTCTCCCAGGACGCGGAGAACACGATCAAGGAAAACGAAGGCGTATTCTGATGAGCAAGATCCGTTTCAGCAGTCCCGTCGCCTATCTGGGTGCGATTGCGCTGGCACTTGGTGCCGGTAGCGGCGCGCTGGCGCAGGAAGGGCGCGACCCGGCCTATGCCGCAGCCCGTGCCGCAGGGCAGGTGGGCGAACAGAAGGACGGTTATCTCGGCGTGATCGGAGCGCCTTCCGCCGATATTCGCGCCATGGTTCGTGACCTCAACAACAAGCGGCGCGCGATCTACACCGAAAAGGCCGCGGGCAAGAGCACGATCGAGGAATATGCCTTTGCCACGGCATGCCGCCTGATCTCGCAGACCCAGCCGGGCGAAAAGTATCAGGCCCCCGATGGTTCATGGAAGGTTCGCGGTGCCGGAGCGCCGGAGCGCGATGCACGCTGCCCCTGATATCGGGCTGGCGCTGATATCGACAGCGTCTAATGAACATTGAAAGGGCGGCCGGTTTTCCGGTCGCCCTTTTTCGTATGTCGAAGAGCGCCGCGTTCGCGAAGGCGAGCGGCCGGGCTTCCTCCCGAGCTGAATATCCCGGCGGACGTTCGGCGCGTTCTTGAGGATTTTCTTCGGCATCGTCCTTGCGGTATTGTCCGCAAGGCACCACTTCCGCAGCCTGATCGACACTTGGACACACGCCGTCGCGTGTGAACAACTGTTGCCGCGCGCCTCGTGCCATGGTTGACTCAAGAATAGCCCCACCCTAAGGGGGCGGCGCCCTCGGCGGGCAGCCGTTGAACGCGTCATTACGTTCCTATTCGTTTGAGAGGAGGAGCCTGACATGAACGACGAGCCGTCCGCACGGGAACCTGTCGGCGAGGATGCGCGCCTCGATTCGCTGGACGATCGGCTGAAAGCCCTTCGTGAGCGGGAGGCGAAGCGTCAGAAGCCGGTCGCGGGCGCGGAAACGGACGATGCCTATCGTGCCGGAAACCGCGTCCTGGCCGACTTGCTCGGTGGGGTTGCCGGTGGTCTGTTTCTTGGCTGGGTGATTGATCACTTTGCCGGAACATCGCCCTGGGGTCTGATGGTAATGATGTTCCTCGGAATATTCGTTGCCTTCAGGAATATTATCAGGAATTCGAACCGGCGCCCGGATTGACCCAAGGGGGGTGGATTAGGGCGCTGTCGTTCATTGGCGACAGGGATATTCGCGTGGCAGCCGAAGCGAAGGTCGATCCGATGCACCAGTTCAGCATCCAGCCGTTGTTCGGCTCGGAAGGCTGGAGCATCGCCGGTTACAACATCGCCTTCACCAACAGCACGCTGTGGATGGCGATTGCCGCCGTCACGCTGGCGTTCTTCGTTGCGGGCGGCATGAAGCGCCAGCTCGTGCCCGGTCGTTGGCAGATGGCGGTGGAAACCTTCACCGGCTTCATCGACGGCATGCTGGCTGCGAACGTCGGCCCCGGCGGCAAGAAGTACGTTCCGTACATCTTCTCGCTGTTCATGTTCATTCTCTTCGCGAACTTCCTCGGCCTGCTGCCGCTGGGCGTGATCGGTCTCCATGCCTTCACGTTCACCAGCCACTTCTCGGCCACGGGCGTTCTTGCGGTGCTTTCCTTCGCGATCGTCATCATCGTCGGTTTCGCGAAGCACAAGCTGCACTTCTTCTCGCTGTTCGTGCCGCACGGCACTCCGGTGATCATGATCCCGCTGATCTTCTGCGTGGAACTGATCTCCTTCCTGGTGCGCCCGTTCAGCCTCGGCCTGCGTCTTTTCGTCGCAATGATGGCCGGCCACGTCCTTCTTGAGGTTCTTTCGAGCTTCGTCATCAGCTCGGGCAATGCCGGTATCGGCCTCTTCGCCATCGCCGGGCTGCCCAGCTTCATCCTGATGGTCGGCATCTGCGCTCTCGAGCTGCTGGTTGCCGGTATCCAGGCCTATGTTTTCGCTCTTCTCACTTGCGTCTATCTCAACGACGCCGAGAATCTTCACTGATTTTTCAGTCTCACTCGAGTTTTCCAAAGGGAGTTTTTGAAATGGACGCAGAAGCTGCAAAGCTGCTTGGTGCTGGTTTCGCCGCAATCGGTTGCGGCCTCGCCTCGATCGGCGTGGGTAGCGTTTTCGCGAAGTTCCTCGAAGGCGCGCTGCGCAATCCGGGCGCCGCTGATGCCCAGCAGGGCCGTCTCTTCATCGGCTTCGCCGGTGCCGAACTTCTCGGTCTGCTGTCGTTCGTCGTTGCCGCGCTGCTGATCTTCGCCTGATCGCGCGCCACTGATCCGGTCCGGCTGCCCGAACCCTTTGGTGAGGCGGCCGGATCACCGGATGCAAGAATTCTATCGGCCACTTCGAGACAGGGCGGACCCATGCCTCAGATCGCACAGCTAGCCGCGACTTATTCCAGCCAGATCTTCTGGATGCTGATCTTCTTCGGCTTCACGTTCTTCGTCGTTGGACGGGGAATGGTTCCCAAGGTCATGGATACGGTCGCGCAGCGCGACAAGCAGATTGCCGACGACCTCGCCGCCGCCGAGCGCTTCCGCGCATCGGCCGATGCGGAAGAGGAAGCCTGGCGCACGCGTGAGAACGCTAACCGCGCCGAGGCGCAGGCCCTTATCGCGGAAGCCCGCGCCAAGGCCGCTGCCGTCACGACCGAGCGCCTCGCGACCGCGCAGGTGGCAATCGACGCCACGCTCGCCGAAGCCGAAACCCGTATCTCGCAGGCACGCCGTTCGGCCGCCGCCGAGATCGAGGACGTCGCCGCCGACGCCGCGCGCGAGATCGTCAGCCGCATTGCCGGCCTGACTCTTGACGACGGTGCGGTTCGTTCCGCCGTTAAGGAGAACCTGGTCCATGGCTGAGAACACTGAGCTGTCCACCACGGACACCGTCGTCGCCGAGGGTACGTCCCACGAAGGCGCCGAGATGGCAGGAACCCAGGCCGGCGTGGAGCATCATGCCGAACCGCTGCTGCTGGGCGTCGCCCCGCCGGTTGCGGTCGTCAGCGCCTCGATGCTGGTGCTCATCGCGATCATGCTCTGGAAGGGGCTGCCGAAGATGATCTCCGGCGGTCTCGACAGCAAGATTGCCGAGATCAAGGCGCAGCTTGCCGAAGCCACGACTCTGCGCGCCGAAGCGGAAGCGCTGCGCAAGGAATATGCCGACAAGATCGCGAGCGCCGAAAAGGACGCCGCGGCCATGCTCGACCATGCCCGTCACGAAGCGGAAACCATCGTCGCCAAGGCTCAGGCCGATACGACCGATGTCATCGCCCGCCGCGAGAAGATGGCCCAGGACAAGATCGGCGCCGTCGAACGTGCCGCCGTCACCGAACTGCGCCAGCAAGCCGCTGCCGCCGCTGCCGCGGCAGCGCGGGGCCTTATCAAGACCAACCATTCGGCGGATGCCGACAAGGCGCTGGTCGATCAGGCAATCGCCGGAATCTGATCTTTTCCGGATCGGCTGCGAAGCAAAAGGCCTCCGTGCGCTGCACGGGGGCTTTTTTGTGTCCCGCGTCCGGTCATGTCCGGCGGGAGCGTGATCGGGAGTTGACGGGCGCTGCGTTTGGGATCAGAGCGACGCCCGCGCAGCCCATGTTGCTGCGGTGTTTCAGGAAGCGAGGACATGTCAAGCGACAGTTCCAGTAGGACCGCACGCCCGGAGGTCGTCCGCTAGTTCTCGCTGGCCGTCGTCCGCCCGGGTCGTGCGGACGAAAGGTGTGATGATGGTGAACGACCTCTTCGCCGGCGTGACCGCCGGTGCCCGTCCCGCCAAGAGCGGGCTCTATATTGCAGATATCGTCGAGATGCTTCAGGCGCTGGCGCCGCAGGCCGCTGCCGCCAAGCTCGGCCGCATGGCCGACGTGCGCGCCGTGGCTGTGCTTGACCGGCCCGAATTCTCGGCGGCTCCCGATGTCCTGGCCTTGCTGCCGCAGCCGCGCGCCGTCCAGCTTCTTGCGCAGATGGCGGAAGACCGGGCTGCCGACGTGCTTGCCGAAATGGACGAAGCCGTGGCTGGCCAGCTCCTCGGCGCCCTTGCTCCCGAAGTGCGCACTTCGCTGCGCAGCCTGCTGGCATGGCCGGAAGACAGCGCCGGCGGCATGATGACGACGGAGTTCGTCGCCGCACGGATTTCGGCCAGCGTGGCTGAAGTTCTCGATCTCATCCGTACGGTGGAGCGCAGCCGCGAGACGGTCTATTCGGTGTTCCTTCTCGACGAGCGGGGCCGCCTCGATGCCACGATCTCGCTGCGCCGCCTGATCGCCGCACAGCCCGATTCGCCGGCGATCGACCTTGCCCGGGACCGGGAGCCGGTAACGGTGACGCCCGGCACCGACCGCGAGGAGGTGGCTCACCTCATCCGGCGGCACGATCTTCTTGCGCTGCCGGTGGTGGACGACGAGGGGCGGCCCCTCGGGATCGTCACCGTGGATGACGTGCTTGACGCGCTGGTGGCCGAGCATACCGAGGACGTCCAGAAGTTCGGCGGACTGGAGGCGTTCGACCGCCCCTATCTCGAAACCGGCTTCTTCGAGATGATCCGCAAACGCGCGGGCTGGCTCAGCGTGCTGTTCGTTTCGGAAATGCTCACCGCCAGCGCCATGCAGCATTTCGAGAACGAACTGGCCCGTGCAGTGGTGCTGACGCTGTTCATCCCGCTGATCATGAGTTCGGGCGGCAACAGCGGCAGCCAGGCGACCTCGCTCATCATCCGGGCGCTTGCGGTCGGCCAGGTGCGCCTGCGCGACTGGTGGCGCGTGGCGCTGCGCGAACTGCCGGCGGGCATGGTGCTGGGCGCCATCCTCGGTACGGTGGGCTTCGTGCGCATCGCCGCGTGGCAGGCGCTGGGCTTCTATGATTACGGCAGCCACTGGATCCTGATCGCGACCACTGTTTCGGCCGGTCTTGTAGGGATCGTGACGTTCGGTTCGCTGGCGGGCTCGATGCTGCCGTTCCTGCTCCAGAAGCTGGGCTTCGATCCGGCCAGTGCATCGGCCCCGTTCGTCGCGACGCTCGTGGATGTCACGGGGCTGGTGATCTATTTCACCATCGCGCTTGCCATTCTATCCGGTACGCTGCTCTAGGCCCGGATGATCGAATTGGCGACCCATCCCTTGTCGCCGGATACCAGACGAAAGGACGGCCCCATGGCATTCACCGCGAAGATCCTGTTGCTCGGCTCGGGCGAACTGGGCCGCGAATTCGTGATCTCGGCCAAGCGGCTCGGCTGTCAGGTTGTGGCCTGCGACGCTTATGAGGGCGCGCCTGCCATGCAGGTGGCGGACCAGTTCGAGGTGTTCTCCATGCTCGATGGCGAGCGCCTGCGTGCCGCCATCGAGAAGCACCGGCCCGATTTCATCGTCCCCGAGGTTGAGGCGATCCGCACCGAGGTGCTGGCGGAAGTGGAGGCCGAGGGTTTCTGCGTCGTGCCGTCCGCGCGCGCGACCCAGATGACGATGAACCGCGACCGTATCCGCGAAGTGGCGGCGACGGAACTCGGCCTGCGGACTTCGCGCTATCGCTATGCCGAGAACCTGGATGAGGTCATGGCCGGCGCCGCGCACACGGGGCTGCCTTGCGTCATCAAGCCGGTCATGTCGTCATCGGGCAAGGGCCAGAGCACGGTGCGCGATGCCGCCGATCTGGAGAAGGCGTGGGACTACGCCGTGTCCAACATGCGCGGTGACCGTGCGCGCGTGATCGTGGAGGAGTTCGTCGATTTCGATTACGAGATCACCCTCCTGACCGTGCGCAGCCGCGAGGGCGTGTCGTTCTGCCCGCCGATCGGCCACCGACAGGAGCGCGGCGATTACCAGGAATCCTGGCAGCCGACGCCGATGGCGCCCTCCGCCATCGCCGATGCGCAGGACATGGCGCGCAAGGTCGTGGACGATCTTGGCGGTTACGGCATTTTCGGCGTGGAGTTCTTCGTGAAGGGCGAGGATGTGATCTTCTCCGAGCTCTCGCCGCGCCCGCACGATACCGGGATGGTCACGCTCATCTCGCAGAACCTTTCCGAGTTCGACCTCCACGCGCGCGCGATTCTCGGCCTGCCGATCCCGGAAATCACCCTGCATGGGCCCAGCGCCTCGGCGGTGATCCTGGCTGACCGGGTGTCCGATTCCTTCGCTTACGAAGGCCAGGCAGATGCGCTGGCGACGCCGGGCGGCCAAGTGGACCTGCGCCTTTTCGCCAAGCCCACGACGCGGCCCTATCGCCGGATGGGCGCGACGCTGGCGCTCGCCGGAGATACAGACAGCGCACGCCGGATCGCGGCGGAAGCCGCCGCGAAAGTGCGCATCGTTTACGAATAAGGGGAGGGCAGGGGAGCCGCTCCCCTGCCGCCTCAGAAGCTGTTCTTGGCTTCCCGCAGGGCCGCGAATGTAGCCACCGCGTCTCCATGTGACCCTTCCGGCGCCCAGCGCGCCTGCAGCGCCGGATCGTCCGCGCGCAGGAACGGGTTGGTGAGCAGTTCGCGGCCCAGCTTGGCCGGAACAGTGGGCAGCCCGGCCGCCCGGGCGCGGACGATATCGTCGGCATAGGCTGCCAGCTCGGCATTGTCGGGGTCGGCGTGAAGCGCGAACCTGGCGTTCGATGCGGTATATTCGTGCGCGCAGTAGAGCATCGTGCCCGCAGGAAGCGCCTTGATCCGCTGGAGGCTCGCCCAGAACTGGGCCGGATCGCCTTCGAACATGCGCCCGCAGCCCAGCGCAAAGACCGAATCGCCGACGAAAGCCATTTGAGCGCCGGGAATGTAGTAGGCGCAGTGGCCCAGCGTATGGCCGCCCACGTCGATAACCTGGGCTTTCCAGTCACCCAGCGAAACCACGTCGCCTTGCATCACCGTGCGGTCCACGCCGTCGATCCTTGCGGCATCGCCCTGCGGCGCGGTGATCGTGCAGTTGGTGACGGCCTTGATGGCCGCATTCCCGCCAGCGTGATCGGGGTGCCAGTGGGTGTTCCAGATCTGGGTGATCTGCCAGCCCCTGTGTGCGGCCTCGCGCAGATATTCGTCGGCATCCGGGGTATCGATGCAAGCGGTTTCGCCGCTCGCCGGATCGTGCAGCAGGTAGCCGTAATTGTCGCTGAGACAGGGAAACTGGTGGACTTCGAGCATGGGGTCTCTCCTCAGGGAGAGATTTAGGAGCTCAATCGGCGATCGGGAAGCCGCCTTCGCATTGCGAAGTATCGCATGTGCCGGCTGAGCCGGCGAAATCCAGGATCGAGGTGGCCGCCAACAGAAAGGCCTAGGCGATCGGTACGCCCCAACGTTCGAGGACTGTTTTCAGCAGGTCTCGTATCGCCATGCGCGGAGCCTATCACGTTCCCGCAAAAGCAAAAGCCCACCCGGATTTCTCCGGACGGGCCTTTACTGATTCACCTCGCGGTGAAACCCGGAACGTTCTTACGAACGGTTCTTGAGGGCTTCGCCGAGGATGTCGCCGAGCGAAGCGCCCGAGTCCGACGAACCGTACTGTTCCACGGCTTCCTTCTCTTCGGCCAGCTGGCGGGCCTTGACCGAGAAGTTGGGCTTCTTGGAACGGTCGAAACCGGTGACCATGGCGTCGAGCTTCTGGCCGACCTGGAAGCGGTCGGGGCGCTGCTCGTCGCGGTCGCGGCCGAGGTCCGAACGCTTGATGAAGCCGGTGGCGCCATCGTCGCCAGCCTGGACTTCCAGACCGCCGTCGCGAACTTCGAGGACGGTCACGGTGGTGACCTGGCCACGACGCAGGCCGCCTTCGCCGCCGGCTGCGGCAACGCCGCCAGCTGCCGGAGCACCGCGCTCAAGCTGCTTCATGCCGAGGCTGATGCGTTCCTTCTCGACGTCGACGTCGAGAACCACGGCCGAAACCTGCTCGCCCTTGCGGTGCAGAGCCAGCGCGTCTTCGCCCGAGATGCCCCAGGCGATGTCCGACATGTGAACCATGCCGTCGACGTCGCCGTCGAGACCGATGAACAGGCCGAATTCAGTGGCGTTCTTGACTTCGCCTTCAACCTGCGAACCGACGGGGTGCTTCTCGGCGAAGGCTTCCCAGGGGTTCTGCTGAGCCTGCTTGAGGCCGAGCGAGATGCGGCGCTTGTCCGAATCGACTTCGAGAACGACCACTTCGACTTCCTGCGAGGTCGAGACGATCTTGCCGGGGTGGACGTTCTTCTTGGTCCAGGACATTTCCGAAACGTGGACGAGGCCCTCGATGCCGGCTTCCAGTTCCACGAAGGCACCGTATTCGGTGATGTTCGTGACAGTGCCCGACAGCTTGGCGCCGACCGGGTACTTGACGGCTGCGCCTTCCCACGGATCGCTTTCCAGCTGCTTCATGCCGAGGCTGATGCGCTGGGTGTCCTGGTTGATGCGGATGATCTGGACCTTCACGGTGTCGCCGATGGCG
Organism: Novosphingobium sp. TK71; assembly: GCF_055361505.1. NCBI lineage: Bacteria > Pseudomonadati > Pseudomonadota > Alphaproteobacteria > Sphingomonadales > Sphingomonadaceae > Novosphingobium > Novosphingobium sp. TK71. The sequence goes on along the minus strand of NZ_CM143962.1, from coordinate 1,771,879 downwards.
ATCACTTCGCTCGGGTGGTTGACGCGCTTGTAGCTCATGTCGGTGACATGGAGCAGGCCGTCGATGCCGCCGAGGTCAACGAACGCACCGTAGTCGGTGATGTTCTTGACGACGCCTTCGATGACCTGGCCTTCGCTCAGCTTGTCGATCAGCTCGCTGCGCTGTTCGGCGCGCGTTTCTTCGAGGACGGCGCGGCGCGACACGACGATGTTGCCACGGCGACGGTCCATCTTGAGGATCTGGAAGGGCTGCGGCACGTCCATGAGCGGGGTGACGTCGCGCACGGGGCGGATGTCGACCTGCGAGCCGGGAAGGAAGGCAACGGCGCCGTCGAGGTCGACGGTGAAGCCGCCCTTGACGCGGCCGAAGATCACGCCTTCGACGCGCTTGCCTTCACCGAATTCGTTTTCGAGCTTGTCCCAGGCGGCTTCGCGGCGTGCGCGGTCGCGCGACAGCATCGCTTCACCGTCGGCGTTTTCGACGCGGTCGACGTAAACTTCGACTTCGTCACCGACCTTGAGGCCGTGGTCGTCTTCACCGCGGGCGAATTCGCGCAGGGCAACGCGGCCCTCGCTCTTCAGGCCCACGTCGATGACGGCCTTGTCGTTTTCGATGGCGGTGACGGTACCCTTGACGACGCGGCCTTCGAAGCCGTCATCGGCGACGCCGCCGAGCTGATCGTCAAGCATCTTCGCGAAATCATCGCGAGTGGGATTGGCAGAAGTAGCCATTAAAGGTCTTTCCTGTTCAACATTTTCCCGGCCAGGCGGTTGTTTCCGCCGGTCTTTCCTCCGCTTTGCCGCACCATGCAGGCGAAACGGGCCAAAAGGGCCGAACTGCCACGGTGGCCGGATGCCGGCCGTGGCGTCCTTCGAGCCGCATGGCTCTCCAGACCGGCGGCCACTACGCCGTTGGCCGCCGAAATGCAAGGAGAATGGGGCCGTTCAGGGAAGGACCGCAGCGGCCTTCCCGGCGATGGCCACGGCAGCGGCGATCGCCTCGTCACGGCCCAGTTCCGAGGTGTCGAGAACGACGGCGTCGTCGGCGGCGACAAGCGGGGCGTCCTTGCGGTTGCGGTCGCGTTCGTCGCGGGCGGCGAGATCGGCCTCGATCTCTTCAAGGGAGACCGTGCGGCCCTGCGCCTGCATCTCCAGGAAGCGGCGCTGGGCGCGGGCGGCGACGGATGCGACGACGAAGAGTTTCACCCCCGCTTCCGGCGCGATCACGGTGCCGATGTCGCGGCCGTCAAGCACGGCGCCGCCGGCCTGCGTGGCGAAGCTGCGCTGGCGTTCGAAAAGGGCCTGGCGCACGGCGGGGTGCACCGAGACGCGGCTTGCCAGCCCGCCGGTGGCTTCGGAGCGCAGTTCGGGGTCTTCGAGCAGCCCGTCGGCGAATGTGCAGGCGGCAAGCGCGGCAGCAGGGTCGTCAGGATTGCCGCCATCGAGGAAGCACTGCCGCCCCACCGCGCGATAAAGCAGCCCGGTATCGAGGTGAGGCAGCCCGAAGTGGCGGGAAAGGGCCTTGGCGATAGTGCCTTTGCCCGAGGCGGTGGGTCCGTCTACGGCGATGATCATGGCTGGCTTCATGGCCGCTGGCAGGGATCAGTGCAAGGTCGTGTCGTCCGACGGGCGCAACCGCTTGCGGCGTGACAGCAGAGCCTTCAGGAGGCCGCATCCGGCGATCACCGCCCAGAGCGATTCCATCGCGATCGAGGGCAGGTTCACGTTCACCATTAGCGAGATCAGCAGCAGCACCGCGCCGGCAAGGTTGAGCCCGTGCTGGAGGTAGCGGTTCGGCCTGTCCTCATAAGTGACGTAGGCATAGGCGAGAATGCAGCAGGCCGTTCCCAGGAAGCCGAGGACGTTGCTGAGCGTTTCCGGCAGTTCGAGGATCATGCAGGCTCCCGGCCGAATAGCGGAAGGCGGCATCGCGCCGCCTCCTTTAGCCAAATGCGCCTATCCGGCGAGCGTTGCCAGAAGTTCCTCGAAATTGGGGAAGCTGGTGGCGATCGGGCGGGTGTCGTCGACTTCGACGCCGTCCCGGCTGCCGAGGCCCGCGATCGCCATGGACATGGCGATGCGATGGTCGAGATGCGTCGTGACCCGGGCATCGCCCGTCGTGCCGGGCAGGGGCGCGCCGCCGGTGCCGGTGATGACGAGGCCGTCCTCGCGCTCCTCGATCCCGGCGCCGGCCAGCGTGAGCGCGGCGGCCATGGCGGAGAGCCGGTCCGATTCCTTCACGCGCAGTTCGTCGAGTCCGCTTGTCACGGTAACACCCTCGGCCAGCGCGGCGGCGACGAAGAGGACCGGGAACTCGTCGATCATGGCGGGGGCGACGGCGGGATCCACTTCGATGCCCTTGAGGGCCGAGTGCTTCACCAGCAGGTCCGCGACCGGTTCGCCGCCCACTTCGCGCTCGTCCAGGAATTCGATCTGGCCACCCATCTGGCGCAGCACTTCGACAAGGCCGGCGCGGGTGGGGTTGAGGCCGACGTTCTCGATCACGATCTCGCTGCCCGGCGTGACCAGTGCGGCGACGATGAAGAACGCCGCGGACGAAGGGTCGCCCGGAACGTCGATGATCTGCGGCTTGAGTTCGGCCTCGCCCTTGAGCGTGATGATGCGGGTGCCGTCGGCCTCCACGGTCACGGTGAGGTCGGCGCCGAAGCCCTTGAGCATGCGTTCGGAGTGGTCGCGCGTGGGGACCGGCTCGATCACGGTGGTGATTCCCGGCGTGTTGAGGCCGGCCAGCAGCACGGCGCTCTTTACCTGGGCGGAGGCGACCGGCAGGCGGTAGGTGATCGGCACGGCGGGCGAGGCGCCGCGCACGATCAGCGGCAGGCGGCCGCCTTCGCTCGCCTCGAAGCTCGCGCCCATTTCCGAGAGCGGATCGATCACGCGGCCCATCGGGCGCTTGGAGAGCGAGGCATCGCCGGTGAAGCTGACATGGATCGGGTGGCTGGCCACGAGGCCCATCAGCAGGCGGGTGGAGGTGCCGGAATTGCCCATGTCGAGCGGACCTTCAGGCTGGAGCAGGGCGCCGACGCCCACGCCGTTCACCCGCCACTCGCCTTCGCCGATGCGCTCCACGCTGGCGCCCATCGCGCGCATGGCTGCGGCGGTCGCCAGCACGTCCTCGCCTTCGAGCAGGCCGGTCACGCGGGTTTCGCCCACGGCCAGTGCGCCCAGCATGATCGAGCGGTGGCTGATCGACTTGTCGCCCGGCACGCGGATGCGTCCTTTCAGCGGTCCTGCGGGCAGGAAACGGCGGGGGCGCATGGCGGTGGTGGTGTCGTGGCTCACGGCAAGGCTTCTTTCGAGGCTGGAAGGGGCGCAAAATCGCGGGGCTTTTGACAGCGGGTGCGGCCTATGGCAAGGCGCGCGCCCTGATGCGACCCGCGCGCTTGATCCCGCATGCTTGATTTTGCGCGCCGGCCCTCCCATCAAGACACGGAATTCACGCCTGCGCCTTTCGGACGGGCCATTATTGAGGACATTTCATGGCAAAGCCTGAATGGGGCGCCAAGCACGGCTGCCCGAAATGCGGCACCCGCTTCTACGACCTGGGCAAGGATGACCCGGTTACCTGCATCGAGTGCGGTAATTCCTGGCAGCCGGAACCGGTTCTGAAGTCGAAGCAGCCGATTCCCTATGAGGAAATCCAGAAGAAGGAAGTCGTCGAGACCGAGGATTCGGATCTCGCCGAAGACGATCTGGACATCGACGACGACGGCGATTCGCCGGACAACGACGTCGATCTCGGCGGCGATGACGATCTCGGCATCGGCGCGGGCGACGACGACGGCGACCGGGACGAGTAAGTCTCGAACGCATCGGTTCAGGAAAGGGCGCGCAGCTTCGGCTGTCGCGCCCTTTCTCTTTATCGGGTCCGATCCGAAAAATGACAGGTCGGTGAAAATTTCCTCTTGTCAGCCCGGCGAACCCAATCTAGAGGGCGGCCTCCCAAGCGGAGGCGCAAGCCGATGCGAGGGAACGGACCGAACCCCCCGGGGCTGGTCCGCTGAAATGATTGGGGCCTTAGCTCAGCTGGGAGAGCGCCTGCATGGCATGCAGGAGGTCAGCGGTTCGATCCCGCTAGGCTCCACCATTTCATCATTGCAGTTTCGCGGGAACGCGACACGCTGGCTGACGAGGTTTCGTCCGCCGGCGTTTTTCGCATAACGTCCCGTCACGCCGGTCAGCGAGGTTTCGCCCACCGGCGTTTTTGGCGTTCTGGCTGGCCCGATGGCCGGCCAACAGTGGAGTTAGGCATGTTCGACAGCCTTTCGGATCGTCTCGGTGGCGTTTTCGACAAGCTGCGCGGTCGCGGCGCGCTCAAGGAGCAGGACGTTCGCGATGCCATGCGCGAAGTGCGCATCGCGCTGCTCGAAGCCGATGTCGCGCTCCCCGTCGTGCGCCGCTTCATCGACCAGGTTACCGAAAAGGCCGTTGGCCAGTCGGTGCTGCGCTCGGTCACGCCGGGCCAGCAGGTCGTCAAGATCGTCAACGATGCCCTGATCGAGATGCTCGGCGGCGAAGAGACCGCTGAACTCGATCTCAATGCCGCGCCCCCGGTCGTCATCATGATGGTCGGCCTTCAGGGCTCGGGCAAGACCACCAGCACCGCCAAGATCGCCCGTCTCCTCCGCGAGAAGCAGGGCAAGAAGGTTCTGATGGCCTCGCTGGACGTCAACCGTCCGGCCGCGCAGGAACAGCTTCGCGTCCTTGGCGAGCAGGTTGGCGTCGCCACCCTGCCGATCATCGCCGGCCAGCAGCCGACCGAGATCGCCACCCGTGCGATGCAGTCCGCCAAGCTCCAGGCCGTCGACGTGCTGATGCTCGATACCGCGGGCCGCCTGCATGTCGACACGCAGCTCATGGACGAGATGAAGGCGGTTGCCGCCATCTCGAACCCCCGTGAAACGCTGCTCGTGGTCGACTCGCTGACGGGTCAGGACGCGGTCAACGTCGCGCAGTCGTTCTCCGGCGAAGTCGATCTTACCGGCGTCGTGCTCACCCGCATGGATGGTGACGCGCGCGGCGGTGCGGCGCTGTCGATGCGGGCCGTCACCGGCAAGCCGATCAAGTTCGCGGGCACCGGCGAGAAGATGGAGGCCCTCGAGGTCTTCCACCCGAGCCGCGTCGCCAACCGCATCCTCGGCATGGGCGACATCGTCTCCATCGTCGAGAAGGCCGCCGAAGCGGTCAAGATCGAGGACGCCGAAGCGCTGGCGAAGCGCATGGAGCAGGGGAAGTTCGACATGAACGACCTGCGCATGCAGCTTGGCCAGATGCAGAAGATGGGCGGCCTCGGCGCGCTGGCAGGCATGATGCCGGGCATGAAGAAGGCCAAGGCGGCGATGCAGGCCTCGGGCATGGACGACCGCGTGTTGCTGCGCATGGACGCGATCATCGGTTCGATGACGCAGAAGGAGCGCGCCAACCCCGCGCTGCTCAATGCCAAGCGCAAGATCCGCGTCGCCAACGGTTCGGGCACCCAGGTGCAGGATGTGAACAAGATCCTGAAGATGCACCAGGAAATGTCCAAGGCCATGAAGCAGATCAAGAAGATGGGCGGCCTCAAGGGGCTGGCCGCGATGTTCGGCAAGGGCGGCCTCGATGCCGCCATGCCGGGCCTTGGCGGCCAGGGCCTCGGTCCCGGCGCGGCGGGCCTTCCCGGCCTCGGCGCCGGCGGTCCCGATCTCGGCAAGTTTCTGAAAAAGTAATTTTTGAAGATTTGAAGGAAAGGTAGAGCAATGTCCGTTTCGATCCGTCTGTCGCGCGGTGGCGCGAAGAAGCGTCCTTACTACAAGATCGTCGTCTCCAACTCGCGCGCTCCGCGCGACGGCAAGTATCTTGAGCAGGTCGGCACCTACAACCCGGTCCTCGCCAAGGAAGACGAGAACCGCGTGCGTCTGGTCGAAGACCGCGTTCGCTACTGGCTCGGCGTTGGCGCACAGCCGACCGACCGCGTTGCCCGCCTGCTCGACAAGGCCGGCATCAAGGAACGCGCCGCCACCGTGAACCCGAACAAGGCTGAGCCGGGCAAGAAGGCCAAGGACCGCGCCGAGGAAAAGGCCGAGAAGCTGCGCGAAGCTGAAGAAGCCGCTGCTGCGGCAGCTGCTGCTCCGGTCGAGGAAGCTCCGGCTGAAGCAGCTGCTGAGGAATCGACCGAAGCCTAAGCTTCAGGTTCGAATCCACAATGGCTGGTCAAGACCGCCCCGTCACGCTTGCTGCCGTTACCGGCGCGCACGGCGTGACGGGCGAGGTTCGCCTCAAGCTGTTCGGTGAAGGCGTGGCCGCGCTCAAGCGCTACCGCGCCTTCAACGATTCCACCCTGACGCTCGCCAAGCTGCGCGACGACGGCAAGGGCGGCGCGATCGCTCGCTTCGAGGAAGTGACCGACCGCAACGCCGCCGAAAAGCTGCGCGGTACCGCGCTCACCGTTCCGCGCTCGCAAATGCCGGAACTGGGCGAGGGCGAGTATTACCACGCCGACCTGCTCGGCCTGCGCGCCGTTTCGGACGCGGGCGAGGAGCTTGGCATCTGCATCGCGATCGACAACTTCGGTGCCGGCGATGTGATCGAGATCGAGCGTCCGGTGGGCGAGGGCGAAGATGGTGCCAAAAGCGCCAGAAGCCGCCGCTTCATGGTGCCGATGAACGAAACCGCCGTTCCCGAATGGGATCATGAGCGGATCGTGATTGCCGCCGCCTTCGCGGATGAGTGATTTCCTCGTGGGGCTGGCGGCGATAACGATCATCGCCAATCTGCCCTGCGTTGCGCTCCTGCTGCTTCTACGCCGGATAGCCCCGCGCATGCATGGCCTGCTGCGCGGGGCTGTTGCCGTTCTGGCGGGTGCGGTCGTGGTAGCCGGGGCCATGGTTCTTCTGGGCGAACCGGAGGCTTTCCAGGCCGGCGTGCTTCATGCTTTCGCGTCGCTGCTTCCGGCACTTTTCATCGGAGGTGGCGTCTGCTTGCCCGCCACCCTCTATCTGGCGCGTCGCTGGCGTCATGAGGGCGCGGCGCATCTTCCTGCCATTTTCGACTAGCGGTCAGGGCGCGGGCTGTTCGGCCTGACCGGCTTGTGTCGTCGGCGCGGCGCTGCCGAGCGCGAAACTGCCCGCGACAGTGGCGCCCAGCATGCCGATAAGCACAAAGGCGATAAGCCCGGCTTTTGGCATGCGCCGTCCGCTCATCCCCACTGCCACTCTTGCAAGGCCATCGTTCACATCGTTCGAAAAGCGGGTGTGACACTGGTTCCACTGCCGCATGAAGTGTTCGTCCTGCATGGCATGCATCCTTGTTGCGAAGGCCGTGAGATGAACCTGCCGGAGCAGGAGCGCCAACAAGACGATTGGCATGGAGTATAAGGCAAGCTTATGATCTGCGCATGGACCGCCTTCCGCCCCTGACCGCTATCCGTGCCTTCGAAGCGGCTGGCCGGCACGAGAACTTCTCGCGCGCGGCCGAAGAACTGGGCATGACCCAGGCCGCCATCAGCTATCAGATCCGCCAACTGGAGGACCGGGTCGGCCGCGCGCTTTTCGTGCGCGGCAAGGGGCGGGTCCGGCTTTCGGAGGCGGGGCTTCGCCTGCTTCCCACGATAAGCGCGGCTTTTGGCGGCATGGCGGAAGCCTTCGCGGCCATCCGCGAGGAAGATCACGAAGTCCTGTCCATAACCTCGCTCACCTCGATCGGCGGGGCCTGGCTGGGCGCGCGGATCGGGCGGTTCCAGTTGCGCCATCCCGATATCGCGGTGCGATTGTCGCTGTCGAACGATGTGATCGACCTTTCCGCGTCCTCGTTCGATGTCGCGATTCGGGCAGGGAAGGGCAACTGGCCGGGAATGCGCTCGGAATTCCTGTTCCGGCAGCACCTGGCGCCGATGTGTTCGCCCACCTTCCTCGAAATGCACGCCATCCGCCGCCCTGAAGACCTGCTCAGGGTCGAGCGCCTGACGCCCGACGATCCGTGGTGGTCTGCCTGGTTCGAAGCGGCCGGGGTGGATGCGCCGCCGCTCCAGCGCGGGGGGATGTACATGGACAACCAGTTGCCCGAGGCCAGCGTGGTGATGAGCGGGTTCGGGGTGGCGCTGATGTCGCCCTTGTTCTGGCGTGCGGAAATGGCGAGCGGTCGCCTCGTCCAGCCTTTCGGGACGCTCTACATGCCGGGCAATTCGCACTGGCTGGTCCATCCGGACGGTCGTGTGGGCCTGCGCAAGATCGAGCGGCTGCGCGAATGGCTGCGGGAAGAGGTCGCCGCGGACAAGGGAAGCCTCCCGGCGGAAGTATGGGAGCCGTTCTGAGCCACTTTTCGGCCGCAGCCCCTTGTCGCGGGGGCCGATTTGGGCTTTGCCGCGCGCATGACTTTCAACGCCACCGTTCTCACCCTCTATCCCGAGATGTTCCCCGGCTCGCTGGGCCTGTCGCTGGCCGGGCGCGGGCTGGCCGAGGGCAAGTGGTCGATCGATGCGGTGCATATCCGCGATTTCGCGAAGGACAAGCACCGCACGGTTGACGATACGCCCGCCGGGGGCGGGGCGGGAATGGTGCTCAAGGTGGATATCCTGGCCGCCGCCATCGACCATGCACGTTCGATCAATCCCGATGCGCCGATCATCGCGATGACCCCGCGCGGCAAGCCGATCTCGCAGGCCCGCGTGCGCGCGCTCGCGGACGGTCCCGGTGTCATCGTCCTGTGCGGAAGGTTCGAGGGTTTCGACGAGCGGATCTTCGAAGGCCGGCAGGTCGAGGAGATGTCCGTCGGCGACGCGGTGCTTTCCGGGGGTGAACCCGCGGCAATCCTGCTGCTTGACGCTTGCATTCGCCTGCTTCCCGGCGTAATGGGCGCGGCTTCCAGCGGGACCGAGGAATCGTTCGAGGACGGTCTTCTCGAATACCCGCAATATACCCGACCCACCGAGTGGGAAGGGCGCACGATCCCTGAAGTGCTGCGATCGGGGGATCATGCGAAAATCGCTGCCTGGCGGAAACAACAGGCGGCGGAGGATACACGGTCACGCAGGCCGGACCTTTGGGAACGTCACAGGGACGTTCGGGGCCAGTCTGCCTCTGGTGCGCGGCGCAAAAACGAGGATTTGGGTTCATGAACCTGATTCAGCAGATCGAGGCCGAGGAAATTGCCAAGGCCGCCAAGGATATCCCGACCTTCCGTCCGGGCGATACCGTCCGCGTCGGCGTGAAGGTTGTCGAAGGCACCCGTACCCGCGTCCAGGCTTACGAGGGCGTGTGCATCGCGCGCTCGAACCGTGGCATGGGTTCGAACTTCACCGTTCGCAAGATGAGCTTCGGTGAAGGCGTCGAGCGCGTATTCCCGCTCTACTCGCCGAACATCGATTCGATCACCGTGGTTCGCCACGGCGTCGTGCGTCGTGCGAAGCTGTACTACCTGCGTGGTCGTACCGGCAAGCGCGCCCGCATCGCCGAGCGCCGCGTCAACGACACCAAGGCGTAAGCCCTGGTCGATTGCCCGGCCCGAAAGGGGCGGGCAGCCTGAGAGGCGGTTCGATTTCGGACCGCCTTTTTTGCGCCTTGCGGCAGGTGGGCGCAGTTGCTTTTATTGCGCCATCTACTGAGCTGATTCCATTCGACGAATCGCTCGATATCGGCTCAGGAACGGCGCGTGGCATACGCGCAGTACCGTATCGGCTCGCTCGAAAGGGGGAGCAGATGCGCTGCATTCCATAATGCTGCATTGCACAATTCAGGAATCGTCATCTGAACGGCGGAAAAACGCGATAAACTGCCACTTTTGGCTCTGTTTAGGCTTTGACACCGCGCGCAAAACCCGCTCAATTCCGTCCCCGTCCAGAGGCGAATCCGAATATTCCCGTCACATCCGATTCAACTGAAAGGTTAGGGGGTACCCATAATGAACAAGAACGATCTCATCAGCGCCGTTGCCGACTCGAGCGGTCTTACCCGTAGCGATGCCACCAAGGCTGTCGAAAGCGTGTTCGACGCCATCACCGGCGCGCTGAAGGCCGGCGACGAAGTTCGCCTGGTCGGCTTCGGCACCTTCTCGGTCGCCAAGCGCAAGGCCTCGACCGGCCGCAACCCGCGCACCGGCGAACCGATGGAAATCAAGGCTTCGGCTCAGCCGAAGTTCAAGGCCGGCAAGGGCCTCAAGGACGCTGTCAACTAAGCATCCTTGCAGCCTGCTTCGCCTCGCAGGCTGATAAGATTACGCCGCGCCAACCTTCGGGTTGGCGCGGCGTTTTTCGTTTGAGGTCATGTCCTTGAAGTCATGACTTTTCGTAAAGCCGGAAGACGACCTGCCGGGCAGGCAGGCCATGGCCGGACCTTTCGGGCCCGGCCAATCCGCGTCAGGGCTTCAGCCTGACCAGCGCTGTCGGCGCTGCCGGTGTGCGGGGATCGACCTTCCAGAACAGCGATTTGCCGCCAGGAGCGGTCACGGCCCCCTCGTCGGTATTGTTGGCGAGGATTTCGCCGTCCGTGGTCAGCGTGAAGGTGCCGTCGGCCTGGGTATTGCCGTCGGCCATGTCACCGGCCTTGTCGTTGAGCGCACCGCTCATCATTGCGCCCATGGCCGACGAACCGCCTTGCGGGCCGAACGAAGGGGCATCCATGCGGACCGTGCCATCGCGGCGCAGCGAAAGCTGGACGAAATGGTTGCTCATCGCGAAGCCTTCGATGGTCGGGAAGGCGAAGTCATGGTCGAGCCTTCCGGCGATGGCGAAGTCCACGTCGAACCTGCCGTCGCCCATGTAGGTAACCTTGTTCCATCCGGTCTGCCGGCGCAGCTTCTCGGCGATTTGCTCCCCTGCCTTGGGATCGCTCGGATCGAGCCCGCCCAGCAGCATCTGGGCGGCCTGGGCGTCGCTCTTCTTCTTTTCCTTGCTGGAGCTTTCCCAGTCGGTCTTTTGCTGGGCGAGTTCTTCGTCCGTGCACGCGCGATCGTTATAGTCGTCGTCGTGGCAGGTCTCCGGCTCGAACACGGCCGGTTTGGATGACTGGAGCGGCACCATCACTATCTCGCCGGTGTAGCGGAAGGCGAAGCTGCGATCCTTGCGCAAGTCCAGGGTGGAGGTGAACTTGCCGGGCGCGAAGATGCAGGCCGCCGCAAGCAGGGCGAGGGCGGTAACGCCCAGCCCGGCGAGAAGGCGGCGTCCCGGAGGACGCCGTTCGATTCGGTTCATGATGAGTGCCCTCTCGATTTCGGATTATTCGGACCGCGTGGCGACGGCATAGAGGGCGATGGCTGCCGCATTGCTGACGTTGAGGCTTTCCATGGCCTCGCTGATGGGCAGCTTGGCGATCGAATCGCAGTGCTGGACGATGTTGTGGCGCATGCCGTCCCCCTCGGCGCCGAGCACGAGGGCGACGGGGCCGGTCGGCAGGGCCTGGCCGAGTGTGGATTCTGCGGCGCCGTCAAGTCCGATGCGCCAGTACCCGGCTTCGGCGATCTCTTCGAGCGCGCGCGCAAGGTTCACCACGCGGACCCAGGGCAGGGTTTCGAGCGCACCCGAGGCGCTCTTGGCCAAGGTGCCCGATTCCGGGGGCGCATGGCGGTCCTGGGTAACGATTGCGCAGGCATTGAAGGCTGCCGCGGAGCGCATGATGGCGCCGACGTTGTGCGGGTCGGTCACCTGGTCGAGCACGATCACGGGCCGCGACGGATCGCCGTCGAGCACGTCGTCGATGAAGATGTCGTCGAGCGGCGTGCATTCGAGCACGAGGCCCTGATGCGGGGCGTCCCGGGCGACGAGGCGGGCGAGGTCGGCGGGCTGTGCCCATTCCACCGGGAAGTCGGCAGGCAGTTCGCCGTCGAGCGCTTCCACGCCCTCGCGAGTCGCCCAGAGCTTGCGGTGGTTGCGATTCGGGTTCTTCAGCGCGGCTTCTACCGCGTGCCGGCCCCAGAGCCGGATCATGCCCGTGCTCGCTCGCCCGCTGCCACGGCCGTTCTTCATCCGGCCCGCGCGGCCGCGCAGCGCCTTTCCGGAGCGTCCGCCTTCGCGGTCGCCTTCTTGCCGGTCGCTACGATTGGTCATGAAAATTGTCCTTATTCGAAAAAACTATGCCGCTCCTGCCATTCCCCCCATTGACAGGCAAGGCCGGGTTCTACATAGGCGCGCTCCTCGGCAGCGAGGCTCTGACTTCAGGGCTTCAACACAACGGGTCTTTCGAGAGTTTGACCCCCGCCATAACTGGTGTGGACAGGTGGCCGAGTGGTTAAAGGCAGCAGACTGTAAATCTGCCCGTGCAAGCGTACGCTGGTTCGAATCCAGCCCTGTCCACCACCGGTTTCCTCAACAGGACATTCCCTTCGGGGTGCGGCTGACCAGGTTTTGCCTTTGCCGGCAACGCCGCTTCAAGCGTCCTGTCGCGCTTTTCGCCGAAAACTATCCCCCGCCGTCTTTCCGACAATCCCGTTGAATGGGAACATGGCTCGCTTCCCGGCATTGCGGGAGCGGTGGACACTGACTAGAGGATGGTGATGCCCGGAGAAATTCTTGATAATCAGGGACGCGGCGAAGCGTCCTGGAACTGGCCCTCCATCCATGGCGAGGGTCGCAAGTTCGGCGCCATCGCCGCAGCTATCGCGCTGTTCGGATGGATCGTTTTCGGTCCGTGGGTGGGATGGCCGCTGGCGGTCCTGACGCTGTGCGTGCTGGCCTTCTTCCGCGATCCCGTCCGCGTTACGCCGCAGGATGATCGCTATATCGTCGCTCCGGCCGACGGCCTGGTCACGCTCATCGGCAAGGTATCGCCGCCCCGTGAGCTGACGGTGGAGGATGGCAGCGGTTCGGAACCGATGTCGACCGAACCGGTCACTCGCATCTCGATCTTCATGAGCGTGTTCGACGTTCACATCAATCGCACGCCCATTGGCGGCACGGTGCGCCGGGTGATCTACATTCCCGGCCGGTTCGTAAACGCCGATCTCGACAAGGCGAGTGAAGAAAACGAGCGCCAGCACATCCTGGTGGAGCGCGGCGACGGGCTTCGCATCTGCTTCACGCAGATTGCCGGTCTGGTTGCGCGCCGCATCGTTCCCTTCGTGAAGCCGGGCGACATGCTTGCCGCCGGTCAGCGCATGGGCCTGATCCGTTTCGGTAGCCGTGTGGATGTCTACCTTCCCGCTGGAACCGAGCCCAAGGTGCTCATGGGGCAGAAGATCGTGGCCGGCGAAACGATTCTCGCCGAACTCGGCTCCGCGCCCGTGATCGAGGGTATCGCCCAGTGAACGATGGGCCTGCGATCGATGAAGCCGGGATCGACGAGACCGGCGATCTCGACGCCGCAGGCCCGCGTGCGCGCGGCCGGATGGCGGCAGCCGGGCTTCCGATGCGCGTCTTCGTGCCCAACGCCATCACCGCTGCCGCGCTTTGCTCGGGATTGACCGGCATTCGCTTCGCCATCGGCGGCGACTACGAGCGAGCGGTTCAGGCCATCATCCTTGCCGGCCTGCTTGACGGCATAGACGGCCGCGCGGCGCGCCTGCTCAAGGCCCAGACCCGCTTCGGTGCCGAACTGGACAGTCTGGCGGATTCGATCTCGTTCGGCGTTGCGCCGGCGCTGATCGTCTATCTCTGGACCCTGCACCAGCTTCCCAGCCTTGGCTGGATCGCGGCGCTGGCGTTTGCGATCTGCTGCGTGTTGCGGCTCGCACGTTTCAATTCCCGGCTTGACGAGCAGGACCAGCCTCACAAGCAGGCAGGTTTCCTGACCGGTGTTCCCGCGCCGCTGGGCGCCGGGCTCGCGTTCCTGCCGATGTACTTGTGGATCGCCAGCGGAATTTCCGAATTCGCCAATCCCGTCGCGGTGAGCGTGTGGATGGTGCTGGTCGCTTTCCTGATGATTTCCAGCCTGCCTACGCTCAGTTGGGCAAAGATGCGGCCTCCGCCCAGTCTGCGTCTTGGCGTTCTTGCGCTGGTCGGCCTGACAGTGGCCGCGCTGCTGACCGAGCCCTGGTTCACGCTGGCCGTGATCACCATCGCCTATATCCTGCTGATTCCCGTAGGAATCGCCAGCTACGCGAAGGTCAGGCGGCGAGTTCCCCGGTAGTCCATTCGCCTTCCGCGCGCTCCGTGGAGGGCCATTCTAAACCCGGCGTCCACTGGGTACGGCGGATGCGGGTCATGCGGTCCTTCCTGAGGATTGCGAGCGTGGGCAGGGGCACCCGCTCCACCATCTTCCATTCCAGCATCACCGTTTCGGGGCATTGGCGCAGTGCCGTGCGCAGCCCGCGAACCGTATCGGCATGGCGAAGCCAGTTCGACCAGATGACGTGGGCGGAAACCAGCGCGGCTACAACGAAGAGACAGGCGGCAAATGCAGTCATGATCGTTCCTTTCGAACCATCGTCCACATTCTCTGCCCAGCCTGTGGAGAGCTTGTGGAAAACCGAGAATCGTTCTATCAATGTTCCTGTGATGACGTTGTTCTCAATTTGTTCTCATGCTGTCAAGCGTAAAGGCATGACCTGCGAGGAGGCTTCTGCCCAGGGCTTGGCTCGGTTCCCGAAAGTCGCCGCATGAGCGAGGAAACCCGCGTCAGCCTTGGCGAACTCGAAGGATTGCGCGAATGGTGCGCGGCCAACCAGTTCGAGATCGAGATCATCGACGACAGCGAACTGGTGCTTAACGATCAGGAAGCGGGAAGCGTCTGGTCGGTGTTCTGCGTGGATGGCTGGATCCAGGTGAAGGGGCTGGTGCTGGACGATGTCGAACCGGGACCCGCGCTATGCCTGACTCTGGCTAGGCTGCACGACCGCCTGCTGGGGTGCCGGTTCTCGGTGGATTCGCAGCATGGGCTTGTCATCATCGTCGACCTGATGCCGTCCTGCCGGTCTTCGGCGGCGATTGCGGAGGCGGTGATGCAGATGCAGGCGATCATCGATCATACGAGCCCGCTGCTGGATGAGGTGATCGAGACCGAAATGGCTGCGGATGATCGCACGATCGATCAGGCATTCGGGCTGGAAGGTTCGCGGCGACTGCACTGAGCCGCAGTTCGCACTCTGTCCGTTTTTGAGGCGACGAATTATGCTGCGGTGCGTTCTCGCACCGGGCGCTGCGGATGGTGCGGTGCCGGTTTGGAGCGGATAGGGCGCCGGTTGCGGCGAACAGCGCGGGCGGTGCTGTCATGCGTGGTGGAGCGGCGCTCGAACGTGGACCATTCGATGTCGCCGGATGCGGCTGCGATGTGGGAAGCCCGATGAAGGGCACGGATCGCGGGGAGGGCGCTGCGATAGGTGCCCCAGATCGCCCTGATCGCAACGCAGGCGCCGATCGCGAATAGGATGGGTGGAAGGAGGCTCATGGCATGTGTCCTGCTTCGCGCCCTGCCCCCTGGGCGCATTGAACGAAAGTCCCCGGCTCTTCTCCTGCGAAAGCGGAAACCTCTGCCTTTCCGCGTCAGTGGATATAACAGGGATTACCCTGTGGAAAAACGGTGGAAGGCGTTTGGTTTCCGCCAGTTGCATCGGAAGCGGAGGTGTCTGCGACGAGATGCCTTTGCGGAACGGCGGAACGCGATCGAATTGAGGCTGGATTTTCTCCGGCAACGGCGCTAAGGGCGGCCCCGCTCGAGGGACGATACCGAATTCGCGGTATCTGGCGAATCGGGCAATCCACATGGAAAGCGCACATACCGGTGCCTTGGTGTCATGGGTTCGTCCCACGCCTGGTTCCTGCTTTCCAGAGGCCTAACCGGAAAGGAATTACCTATGGCGGCTCCTGTCGTCTCCATGCAGCAGCTCATCGAAGCCGGCGCTCACTTCGGCCACCAGACCCACCGCTGGAACCCGCGGATGAAGCCGTACATCTTCGGCGCCCGCAACGGCATCCACATCATCGACCTTTCGCAGACCGTGCCGCTGTTCGCGCGCGCTCTCGAGTTCGTGCAGGCCACTGTCCAGGCCGGCGGCAAGGTGCTCTTCGTCGGCACCAAGCGCCAGGCTCAGGAGCCCATCGCACAGGCCGCCCGCGCTTGCGGTCAGCACTACGTCAACCACCGCTGGCTGGGCGGCATGCTCACCAACTGGAAGACGATCTCGGGTTCGATCAAGCGCTTCAAGGCTCTTGAAGAGCAGCTTTCGGGCGACACCACCGGCCTGACCAAGAAGGAAGTCCTTCAGCTCACCCGCGAGCGTGACAAGCTTGAGCTTTCGCTCGGTGGCATCCGCGACATGGGCGGCATTCCGGACGTGATGTTCGTGATCGACGCCAACAAGGAAGACCTGGCCATCAAGGAAGCCAACGTCCTTGGTATTCCGGTCGTTGCCGTGCTCGACACCAACGTGAACCCGCAGGGCATCTCGTTCCCGATCCCGGGTAACGACGACGCCAGCCGCGCCGTGCGCCTGTACTGCGACGCCGTCGCCCAGGCCGCGACCAAGGGTGGCCGTGACGCGCTGGTCAACAGCGGTGCCGATCTCGGCGCCATGGAAGTGCCGGTTGCCGAGGAAGCAGTCGAGGCCTGATAGGTCCGGCGACGACTTTTCGTCATGGAATTGTCGCGCGCCGGGTCCAATGGGCCTGGCGCGCGTTCCATTTCCGGGTCGCAGGGCGACCTGGGCATTTTAAAGGCCGTGAAATGCGGCCCCACCAAGCAAGAGGATTTGAGCGATGGCTTACACCGCCGCTGACGTGAAGAACCTGCGCGAGCGCACCGGCGCCGGCATGATGGACTGCAAGAAGGCCCTCGACGAGACCGGTGGCGATCTCGAAGCCGCCGTTGACGCGCTGCGCGCTCGCGGTCTGGCCGCTGCCGCCAAGAAGTCGAGCCGCACGGCTGCCGAAGGTCTGGTCGGCGTTGCCGTCACCGGCACCAAGGGCGTTGCCGTCGAAGTGAACTCGGAAACGGACTTCGTTGCGAAGAACGACCAGTTCCAGGACTTCGTCCGCAAGACCACCGAAGTCGCCCTCGGCGTTGCCGGTGACGACGTGGAAGCGCTCAAGGCCGCTGCCTACCCGAACGGTGGCACCGTTGGCGACGCGCTGACCAACAACGTTGCGACCATCGGCGAGAACCAGCAGGTTCGCCGCCTGAAGACCGTCGAAGTCGCTCAGGGCCTCGTCGTTCCCTACATGCACAACGCTGCTGCGCCGAACCTCGGCAAGATCGGCGTGCTCGTCGCTCTCGAATCGGAAGCTTCGGCTGACGTTCTCGAAGCGCTCGGCAAGCAGATCGCGATGCACATCGCCGCTGCCTTCCCGCTGGCCCTCAACGCCGACGACCTCGACGCCGAGCTGATCGCGCGCGAGCGCAAGATCGCCGAAGAAAAGGCCGCGGAATCGGGCAAGCCCGAAGCCGTGCAGGCCAAGATGGTCGACGGTGCGATCGCCAAGTACGCCAAGGAAAACGCTCTGCTCTCGCAGGTCTTCGTCATGGACAACAAGACCCCGATCCAGCAGGTCGTCGACCAGGCCGGCAAGGAAGCCGGCGCCAAGATCGTGCTGAAGGACTATGTCCGCTTCCAGCTCGGCGAAGGCATCGAGAAGGAAGTCACCGACTTCGCAGCCGAAGTGGCTGCCGCTGTCGCCGGCTGATCCTTCGCGGATACCGAGATAAGAAAAGGGCCGGGGAGCGTTGGCTTCCCGGCCCTTTTTCTATGCGTGCCGTAGCGCCGGATCAGTACGCAGCGGTGAAGCGCGCGCGGCTGTGGTTGTGGGCTTCCAGTTCGTCCACCATGGCGATGGCGTAGTCGGCGAAGCTGATCTTGCTCTCGCCCGCTTCGTCCGTGACGAGCTGGTCGGTGCCGGGGCGATAGGAGCCGGTGCGCGGGCCTTCGAAGATCAGCGCTGCGGGCGAGAAGAACGTCCAGTCCACGTCGTCCGTCTTTCTCAGGGCGTCGAGGAAGGTGATGCCGCCCATGGCAAAGGGCTTCCATTCCTCGGGGAAGTCGGGCGAATCGATGAGGCGCTTGCCGGGCGCCACTTCGAGACTGGCGGCGCCGCCGGTGACCAGCAGGCGCGAAACTCCGGCCTTGCGGATTGCGGAAAGCAAGGTTTCGGCCGGAACGTCGAAGTGCAGGGCGCTGATCACGGCGTCGCTACCGGCGATGAGCGCCGCGAGGGCTTCGGGGTCTGCGGCGTCGCCGGCTTCGGCGGTTACGCCCGGAGCAGCGGCGATCTTTTCGGGATTGCGCGCGATGGCGAGCACTTCATGGCCGCGTGCGGCGGCTTCTTTGACGATTTCCGATCCGGCGCGGCCGCTGGCGCCGAGGACTGCGATCTTCATTACGATTACTCCACTAGTTTCCAATAGTGACCAAGTGTGGCATGGGGTGCGCCTATGCAAGAAGGCACTTTCATCGCACCGGGTTACCCGGAGGAAACCGGCGGCAGGCAGCCGGACGTCTATGCCGCGAATTGTCCGACCCGGCAGCTGCTCGACCGTATTGCCGATAAGTGGAGCGTGCTGATTTTGACGACGCTTGGCGGGGGCCAGATGCGCTTCAATGCGCTCAAGCGCCGGATCGACGGAATCTCGCAGAAGATGCTGAGCCAGACCTTACGTTCGCTGGAGCGGGACGGGCTGGTCGCGCGTCATGTCGTGCCGACTGTGCCTGTCACCGTCAGTTATGCGATCACGCCGCTTGGCAGCGAACTTATCGAGGCGCTTCAGGCAATGATCGACTGGGCCGAGCGACGCATGGCGATGGTGGGAGAAGCGCAGTGTGCCTATGATACACGAGAGCGGGAACGACTGATCGGAGCGTGAGGCTTCAGTAAATTTTCCTGAACTTCCAGCCCGTCAAGCGCAGCATTAATTCGCCTGTGCGGCGTGCCCTGTTCTTTTCCGGGGCCCAGTAATTGCCAAAGTGATAGCCATTGGCGTCACGTTTTTCGAAAAGCCATTCGGATCCGTCGATTCCGACCTTGCCGCATTCGACGCTGCGGAATTCGAACAGCATTGTCTCGGCCGATGCCTGCCTGATTTTAACCAGTTCATCCGGCTGCAAGGGGCGATGGATCTGTCGGCCGATCTTGCCGGGCTCATAGCCCCCTGAGCCTGAAAGTTCTACGGCGTCCAGTCGGCCGCCCTCCGCGTCGAAAGTTACACGCACGACCACCGGATGATGGAAAGTGGGCAGCCACGTAAATCGAAACTGTTCTTGTTCAGTCCGATCGGACAATGAGGCCGAAGCCAAGGATGGCTCCCCCGCTGCGGCGAGGGCATCGGAATACCATTCTCTTTCAAAAGGCGAGAATAGCGGTAAGCAGTGACGATTGCATTGCAGGCCCAGCGATGTCCATTCTTTAGGAAAATAGCCACGCGTTTCGCGCGTGAGAAGGGCCGGATCGTCAGGCCGCAGTTCGGGCTTGCAGGTAGCCGGTTGTTCGCTGCCTGATGATGGCAATGATTCATATTGCGTTGGCGGAGCATCGCCCCTCAAACTGACGAATATCGTCATCGCCGCAAGACAGGAAAGGTGATGCCGAGCAATATACGAAGTCCCCATAGTGTTTTTCTTGCCTATCATCTTAGGCAAGTCAAACTGGGGCCTTTTCTGCGGGTCGCCCGCGCTCATCCACAAGCTCGCCCCTTGGCAATCCGCGCGCGCGCTCCTAAAGCCGGGCGGTCCTGCCCAGAGGAGATTGTGCGGCCATGAGTTCTTCCCCCTACAAGCGCGTCCTTCTCAAACTGTCGGGCGAGGTCTTGATGGGGAGCCAGCAGTTCGGGATCGACCCCGATTTCGTCGCTGAACTCGCCAGGGAAGTGAAGGCGGCCAAGGAGACCGGGCTGGAGATCTGCCTTGTCATCGGCGGCGGCAATATCTTCCGCGGCATGGCCGGTGCCGCGCGCGGCATGGACCGTGCGCAGGCCGACTACATGGGCATGCTGGCCACTGTCATGAATGCGCTCGCGATGCAGAACGCGCTTGAGCAGCTGGGCGTGGAAACCCGCGTGCAGTCCGCCGTCCAGATGGATCAGGTCTGCGAGCCGGTGATCCGCCGTCGCGCCGAGCGTCACCTCGAAAAGGGCCGCGTGGTGATCTTCGCCGCCGGCGTGGGCGCACCCTATTTCACGACCGATTCGGGCGCTGCCCTGCGCGCCGCCGAAATGCGCTGCGACGCCCTGCTCAAGGGCACCAGCGTGGACGGCGTCTACGACAGCGATCCCAAGACCAATCCCGACGCGAAGCGTTATGATTCGGTCGACTACGACACCGTCCTTGCCGACAACCTGAAGGTGATGGACGCCTCCGCCGTGGCCCTGTGCCGCGACAACTCAATCCCGATCGTCGTGTTCTCGATCCGCGAGAAGGGCAATCTTGCCACTGTTCTCGCGGGTGGCGGCATCAAGACGGTCGTCCAGAAAGGAGCCTGATTCATGGCCAAGTACGACAAGGCGGACCTCGAGCGCCGCATGATGGGCGCCATCGACGCGCTCAAGCACGATCTCTCGGGCCTGCGCACCGGCCGCGCCAATACGGCGCTGCTCGAACCGATCATGGTCACCGTCTACGGCGCGAACACGCCGATCACCCAGGTCGCCACGATTTCGGCGCCCGAGCCGCGCATGCTTTCGGTGCAGGTGTGGGACAAGTCGAACATCGGCCCCGTCGAAAAGGCGATCCGCTCGGCCGGTCTCGGCCTCAACCCGATCAGCGACGGCAACACCCTGCGCCTGCCCATTCCCGACCTGACCGAGGAACGCCGCAAGGAACTGGCCAAGCTCGCCAGCTCCTATGCCGAAAAGGCGCGCGTCGCCGTGCGCAACGTGCGCCGTGACGGTATCGAGAACCTGAAGGCGGACGAGAAGAAGAAGGAAATCTCGGAAGACGAGCGCAAGCGCGGCGAAACCGAAGTCCAGAAGCTGACCGACGATATCATCAAGCAGCTCGACGAGGAATTCGGCCGCAAGGAGAAGGAAATCCTCGGCAAGTGAGGCCTTGCGGTCCGCTTGGAGGAATGTCTGATGGCGAAGAGTGAACCCGTCTCGGCGCGCCATGTTGCCATCATCATGGATGGTAACGGGCGCTGGGCCAAGAAGCGCCACCTGCCGCGCGCGCTGGGCCACCAGCGCGGCGTCGAATCGGTTCGGCGCGTTGTGCGCGGCGCGCGCGAGATGGGGCTGGAGGCGCTGACGCTCTACGCCTTTTCGACCGAGAACTGGCGCCGGCCGGAGGAGGAAGTCTCCGACCTCATGAGCCTGATGAAGCGCTTCATCCTCTCCGACCTCGACGAGTTCGCAGCGGCAGGGGTGCGGCTCAAGATCATCGGCGATTACAAGGCGTTCAAGCCCGACGTCGTGGAACTGGTCGAAGGTGCGGTCGCCCGCACCGCCGGCAACACCGGGACCACGCTGGCGGTCGCGCTCAACTACGGTTCGCAGGACGAGATCGCCCGCGCCGCCACCAAGGCGGCCGCCAAGGGACCGATCACGCCCGAGAGCATCGCGGCCGAGCTCGATACCGCGGACCTGCCGCCGCTCGACCTGCTGATCCGCACTTCGGGCGAAGTGCGGCTGTCGAACTTCCTGCTCTGGCAGGCCGCCTATGCCGAGATGATGTTCACCGAAGTGCTCTGGCCGGATTTCACCGCCGAACACTTGCGGCAGGCTCTCGAAGATTTCTCCACGCGGGACCGACGTTATGGCGGACGCTGATCCGGTGAAGAAGAACGCCGACCTCAAGGTGCGGAGCATCTCGGCGGCAGTCATGCTGCTGGTCGCGGGCAGCACGCTGTGGCTCGGCGGCGTGGTCTGGACCGCCTTCGTCTGCGCGGTGGCGCTCGGCGTGCTGTGGGAATGGGTCAAGCTCGCGCGGGGCGGCACGCAGAACCCGGCGGAGCGGGCAGCCTTCAACTTCGGCGGCATGGTCTACGTCGGCATCGGCGCCGCCATGCTGCTGTTCCTCCGCAACCCCGCATTCAGCCTGGCGCCGCTGCTGACGGTGCTGCTCGCGGTGATCGGAGTCGACGTCGGCGCCTACTTTACCGGACGTGCACTGGGGGGTCCGAAAATCGCGCCTGCCATCAGTCCTTCGAAAACGTGGTCCGGCCTCCTTGGCGGCGTTTTAGGTGCCACTCTGGTGCTGTTCGGTGCCGCCAGGTTCTGGCAGGAGGGGCTGATCTCGGTCCATCCGCAGGGCAATGCCGCCGACGGTCCGGCTTGCTTCGGGATGCAGCCCTGCTGGTACCTGACGGCAAACCCGGTGCCGCTATTCGCAACCTGCCTGATGACCGGCATCCTCCTCGCCGTCTGCGCGCAGGCCGGAGATTTCTTCGAGAGCTGGATGAAGCGGCGGGCAGGGGTCAAGGATTCGGGCCACTTCATTCCGGGCCACGGCGGTTTCTTCGACCGGCTCGACGGCTTGCTCGCGGTGCTTTTCGTGTTAGGCCTCATGATCCTGTTCCAGCCGCGATGACGACCATGCGCACCATTTCCGTTCTCGGAGCCACCGGCTCGATAGGCGCCTCGACGCTGGACCTCGTGCGGCGCAGCCCCGCCGACTGGCGGGTCGTGGCGCTGACCGCCAACGCCAACGTGCCTGAACTGGCGCGGCTCGCGGTGGAGTTTTCCGCCCAAATCGCCGTCGTCGCCGACGAGGCCAGTCTCGCGGACTTGCGCGAAGCGCTGGCCGGCACGGGAATCGAGGCGGCAGGCGGTCAGGCCGCGCTGGTCGAGGCCGCGGCGCGCGGCGCCGACGTCACGGTTGCCGCCATCGTCGGCTGCGCGGGCCTCGCGCCCACCATGGCCGCGATCGAGCAGGGCCGCGTCATTGCGCTCGCGAACAAGGAAGCCCTGGTTTCGGCCGGTGAGGTCATGACGGCCGCCGTCGCCCGTCACGGTGCCACGCTGCTGCCGATCGATTCCGAGCACAATGCGATCTTCCAGTGCCTTCAGGGCAACGATCTCGACGATGTTCGCTGGATCACGCTCACCGCCAGTGGCGGGCCGTTCCGGGACTGGTCGCTCGACAAGCTGACGCTGGCCACTCCGGCGCAGGCGGTCAAGCATCCGAACTGGGACATGGGCGCGAAGATCAGCGTCGATTCGGCGACGATGTTCAACAAGGGCCTCGAACTGATCGAGGCGCACTATCTCTTCCCGGTGGGCCTCGATCGTCTCCGCATCATCGTCCACCCGCAATCGGTCGTCCATTCGATGGTCGAATACCGCGACGGTTCGACACTGGCGCAGCTCGGACCTTCCGACATGCGGGTGCCGATCGCCTCGGCATTGGCGTGGCCGGGGCGGATGGACACGCCCTGCGCGCCGCTCGACCTTGCGGAAATCGGTGAGCTCACCTTCCGCCGTCCCGACGAAGTGCGTTTTCCCGCAACGCGTCTTGCCAGAGAAGCTGCGGAGGCCGGAGGCGGCATCCCCGCCGTGCTCAATGCCGCTAACGAGGTGGCGGTGGCCGCTTTTCTCGGTGGCCGGATACCCTTCACCCGCATCGCCGCCCAGGTCGAGGACGTGCTCGGCGCCTATTCGCCGGCCCCGCCCGCGAGCCTGTCGGACGTACTGGCTGTTGACGGCGAGGCGCGGGCAAGGGCAAGCATGCTCGCAGGGGCCGCGTGACGATACGCGGTCCGATGGAGATTCTCTGATTTGACCGGATCGCCCAATCTGCTGACGACGATCTTCGCGTTCCTGCTGGTTCTCGGGCCGCTCGTGCTGATCCACGAACTCGGCCACTATCTGGTCGGAAGGCTGTTCGGCGTGAAGGCGGATGCCTTCTCGATCGGCTTCGGCAAGGAGATCGCCGGCTGGACCGACAGGCGGGGTACTCGCTGGAAGCTCTCGGCGCTGCCGCTGGGCGGCTATGTCCAGTTCGCTGGCGACATGAACCCGGCTTCGGCGCCGAGCGCGGCGGAAGACGGCCTGACTCCGCAGGAGCGGGCGCGCACCTTCCACGTCAAGCCGCTCTGGCAGCGGGCGCTGATCGTTCTGGCCGGCCCCCTGACCAATTTCCTGCTCTGCGTGCTGATCCTGGCCGGTTTCGTCTATGCGAACGGACGCCTGATCGCCGATGCCGAAGTGGCGGGTTTCTCCGAATCGTCGGCCGCGAAGCAGGCGGGGCTGCGGGTCGGGGATCGCATCGTCGCCATTGATGGCAACCGCATCGGCAGCATCACCGATATCCCCGAACATACAGTCTACTTCCCGAACAAGACCGTGAACGTGATGGTCGATCGCGACGGGCGAAATGTCACGCTCCCCGTCAAGCTTTCCGGCGAGGAAGTTAGCGACAGGTTCGGCAACAAGGCCCGGATCGGCGACATCGGCATCGATTTTGCGGTTCCCGTGGTCAGCGGTTTCTTCGGCGATTCGCCTGCCGAGGAGGCGGGCATGGAGATCGGCGACCGTATCGTCGCGGTCGATGGCGTCGGCGTGACGAGCTTCCTTCAGGTGCCGCCGCTCATCATGTCGCGGGCGGGGCAGAAGGTCACGATCACGGTAATGCGCAAGGGCGAAGCCCATGTGCTGCCGATGACGATCGGCAGCGCGACGCAGACAGGCAGCAATGGCCGCACAGAGACCATCGGTCGCATCGGTGTTCAGTCGGGCTTCGGCCGCCGGGAGGCTGTCGGTCCGGTTCAGGCGCTGGGCATCGGCGTGGAGCGGAGCTTCGCGACCATGGGCACCATGATCACGGGAATCCGCCAGATCATCGTCGGGGACCGTTCGGTCCGGGAACTGGGCGGCCCGATCAAGATCGCCAAGTATTCCGGTGAGCAGTTCACCCTTGGTTGGGAGCCTTTCGTGGGCTTCGTGGCCATGATCTCGATTAACTTGGCATTCATCAATCTCCTGCCAATTCCTGGGCTCGACGGCGGGCACCTGGCTTTCTACGCGGCTGAACTGGTCCGTCGGAAGCCCTTGGGCCTGCGCAGTCAGGAATGGGCGATCCGCACCGGGGTGGCACTCGTGCTGGCCTTGATGCTGTTCGTCACTGTCAACGATCTGGCTTCTCTCCCGATTTTCGGGGGATAGGCTGAAGGAATTCATCAGCGATCACATTTCCGCCGGGATTGGCTGCTTGATTGGACGTCGTCCATCGGGCAGATGGGCGCGATTGTCTGTCATTTTGACAGGCAGCCTGGCGGATCGATCGGGGTCCTCGCGAAAGCGAATACGGGAATTTGCGTAGAATGATGGGATTGGTAATGGGTCGCAGCACTGACGCCCGCCGTGCGCCGCAGCTTGCAGCAGTGCTCCTGGGAACCACGATCCTCGCAGGCGTGCCAGATGCGGCATTTGCGCAGGACGCAGCAGCGTCTTCGGCTCCCGCAGCCGCGCCGGCCGCTGCGGCAGAGCCTGCCGAGACGATCCTGACTATCCAGGTTACCGGGGCCGAGCGCCTCGAGGCGCAGACGGTCATGTCCTACATCAAGCTGCGCGTGGGCCAGCCCTACACCAAGGCTGCCGGTGACGCCGCGCTGAAGGATCTTTACGGCACCGAACTGTTCTCGGAAGTGCAGGTAACCAACGACAAGGGTGTCGTGACCATCCAGGTCAAGGAAAACCCCGTCGTCAACCGCATCATCCTCGAGGGCAACAAGCGCATCAAGGACGACAAGATCCTGCCGGAGATCAAGGTCTCTCCGCGCCAGATCTTCACCCGCTCGAAGATCCGCGCCGACGTTGCGCGCATCATCGAACTCTACAAGCGTCAGGGCCGCTACGCCGCGACCGTCGAGCCGAAGATGGTCATGCTCGACCAGAACCGCGTCGACATCGTCTTCGAGATCACCGAGGGCGACAAGTCCAAGGTCCGCCAGATCAACATCCTTGGCAACGAGCACTTCTCCGACGGCGAACTGCGCGGCCAGATGGTGACGAAGCAGTCGCGCATCACGCGCATCTTCAGCTCGGGAACCAGCTACGATCCCGATCGCATGGCCTTCGACCAGCAGAAGCTGCGCCAGTTCTACCTGACGCAGGGTTATGCCGATTTCCGCGTGGTTTCGGCGGTCGCCGAACTGACGCCGGACAAGAAGGACTTCATCATCACTTATGTGGTGGAGGAAGGTAAGCGCTACAAGTTCGGCGACGTGAAGGTCGAAAGCCAGCTGCGCGACTTCGACGGCGAGAAGCTGGCGAAGAACCTGTCGATGAAGAAGGGCGACTGGTACAACGCCAAGCTCGTCGAAGACACCATCGAGGGCCTGAACGACACCGCCGGTGCCTTCGGCTATGCTTTCGCCGACGTGCGTCCGCAGTACGATCGCGACAAGGAAAACCTCACCATGGGGCTGACCTTCGTGATCCAGGAGGCGCCGCGCGTCTATGTCGAGCGGATCGACATCAACGGCAACACCCTGACCCAGGACAAGGTCGTCCGCCGCGAGTTCCGTCTCGCCGAAGGTGACGCTTTCAACTCGCTGCAGGTCAAGCGTTCGACCAACCGCATCAAGTCTCTCGGTTACTTCCAGGAGAAGTTCGAGGTCGAACAGAAGCCCGGTTCCGCCGAAGATCGCATTATCCTCGAAGCCAACCTCGAGGAGAAGCCGACCGGAGAGCTGCAGCTCTCGGCCGGTTTCTCGAGCCTTGAGCGCTTCATCTTCCAGGCCTCGATCCGCCAGCGCAACTTCCGCGGCCGCGGTCAGACGATCGGTCTTTCGGGCAGCTATTCGTCCTACTCGAAGTCGGTCGAAGCGAGCTTCGTGGAGCCCTACCTGTTCGACAAGAACGTCTCGCTGGGCGTGGACATCTATCGCCGCGACTACAACAGCTTCCAGTACTACAACTCGGACCGCAACACGACCTACCAGCAGTCGACCACCGGCTTCCAGGTTCGTGCCGGTGTTCCGCTGACCGAGTACCTCACCGCGGTTGGCCGCTACACGCTCAACTACGACGACGTGACCTTGTCCAAGAGCACGTATTATTCCGTCAATTCCAACGGCGAATACGTTTGCGATCCGCTTCGCGCAGGACGCTATCTCTGCGACGCGATCGGCCAGCGGCTGAGCTCGATCCTCGGCTTCTCGCTGATCTACGACAACCTCGACAATCGCATGCGCCCGACCCGCGGCGAAACCATCTCGACCAACATCGACGTGGCCGGTCTTGGCGGCGACGTGAAGTATGTGCGCCTGCGTGCGAATGCCGCGAAGTACTGGCCGCTGGGCAGTGGCTTCATCTTCTCGCTCCAGGGCGAGGGCGGTGCGATCAAGGGCTGGGGCGGCGACGATATTCGCCTGACCGATCGCTTCTATCTGGGCGAGCCCCAGATTCGCGGCTTCGGCATTCGCGGCATCGGTCCGCGCGTGGTGCGTAGCTATTACGCCGACGCGACGGCTGCCTCCAACAACGAAGTAAGTTCGGATTCGGATGACGCGCTGGGTGGCCGCTACTACTACATGAGCCGTGCCGAGCTTGAAATTCCGCTCGGTTCCGGCGCTCGTGAAATGGGCCTTCGTCCCTCGATCTTCGTGGATGCCGGCGCGGTATGGGCGATCAAGTCGCCCGAGCTGAGCCACTGCAAGGCGGGCTGCTTCATCGGCAATCGCGATTCCGACGGCAATCAGCTTTACCAGCAGACTGCGTCGGACGGGACGATCTCGTACGTTACCAGCCCGACAAATACGGTTACCGGCGAGGCGAACACGCTTTACGGCACCACCACCTATTTCGACGAAACCTTCGTCGGCAACACCTGGAAGCCCCGCGTCGCGATCGGCTTCGGCGTCAACTGGAACTCGCCTTTCGGCCCGTTCCGTATCGACATCTCCAAGGCGCTGCTGAAGTACGACGGCGACAACACCAAGACCTTCACTTTCAACGTGGGAACTCAATTCTGATGAACATGCTTCTCAAGTCCGCCGCTCTGGCCTCGGGCCTGGCGCTTGTCGCTCTGGCCCAGCCCGCGCTGGCGCAGGCCGTACCCGCCTCGAAGGTTGCCGTGGTCGACCTTGACCGCGTTGCGCGCGAATGCAACGCCTGCAAGACCGCCAACCAGGCGCTGCAGCAGCAGATCCAGACCTTCGAAGCACGTCGCAACCAGCTTCAGGCTTCGCTTCAGCCCGAAGCACAGGGTCTCGAAACCGCTGTGAAGGCACTGGGCGGCAAGCAGCCCGACGCCGCGCTGCAGACCCGCATCCAGGCTTACCAGCAGAAGGAACAGCAGGCCGGCCAGGAACTGCAGGGCCAGCAGCAGCAGATCCAGCGCAACCAGGCCTATGTCGGCCAGCAGATCCAGGCGCAGCTGCAGAACCTCTACAAGCCGGCGATGCAGAAGCGCGGCGCCAACATGCTGGTCGAGATGGGCCAGACGCTGGCCTATGATCCGTCGCTGGACATCACCACCGACGTTCTGACCGCGCTGAACGGCGCGCTGACCACGATCAACACCACCGCTCCGGCGCAGCAGCAGCCTGCTCCGGCGGCCTCGGGCCGCTAAGAGCGACGGCGGGTAGAGCGATGAGCGATTCGACCGAGTTCGTCTACGACACCGCGAAGATCCTGGCGGCGCTGCCGCATCGCTACCCGATGCTGCTTGTCGACCGTGTGGTCTCGTTCGATGAGAACGAGATCCACGCGGTCAAGGCCGTGAGCTTCAACGAGGACTTCTTCCAGGGGCACTTCCCCGGCCGTCCGATCATGCCCGGCGTGCTTCAGATCGAGGCGCTCGCGCAGGCGGCGGGAATTCTTGCGATTGAAGCGCTTGGCCTCGCAGGGACCGGCAAGCTGGTCTACTTCATGGCGATCGAGGAAGCGAAGTTCCGTAACCCCGTGACGCCGGGCAACCTGCTCGACCTGCGGGCCGGCTTCGTTCAGAAGCGTTCGCGTGTCTGCAAGTTCTGGGGCAAGGCCTCGATCGGCGAAAAGGTGACCTGCGAGGTCAACTTCACCGCCATGATCGCCGACGCCTGACGGATGGGGGGAGGGCTTGCCTTCCCCTTAATCCTTGCAATTTCGGGGCTGCCCCTGTAAGGGCGCCGCTTTCCCAAGCAGGCCGGTCGGAACCGGCCATATGCGAAGAGAGATACGACATGAAGGCCGATACCCATCCCGACTACCACCTGATCACCGTTCAGATGACCGATGGCAGCACGTTCCAGACCCGCTCGACCTGGGGCTCGGAAGGTGACACGCTGGTTCTCGACATCGATCCGACGTCGCACCCGGCCTGGACCGGCGGCAAGGCTCAGCTGCAGGACGGCGGCCGCGTTGCCCAGTTCAACAAGCGTTTCGGTGGCCTTTCGCTCAAGAAGAACTGAGCGCGAAGTCAGCTTCACGAACACGAAGAAGGCGGCCTTTCGAGGCCGCCTTTTTTGTTGCCTGCTGCAGATGCGGCATCCTGACGGTCAGGCTTCGAACCCGAAATCCATCAGGTCGTGCCAATCGAATCGGTCGGCCGGGACCGGATGCAGGAACTCCATGCCTGCCGCGTCGCCGCGCACCCAGCGGACGATGGCGTCCAGTTTCGCGCTCGTGCCGAGGCGAATCGAAACAAAGGCGCCTTGCCGCAGCCATGTCGCTTCACCGCGCACGCTGCATCCGTGGGCGGAAACGTCGGCGAGTTGCACGCCCATGCAGCCGCCACGAAGCGATTCGAGTGTTGCCTCGTGGCACGTTATGTGGCGGTCTTCCCGCCGCCGTTCGTCCCGCGTTTGCGGAGAGCAGGCCTTGAGCCTTGCGAGCGGTGCGTTCACTGTGCGATGTCCTTGGCTTCCCGAGGGATTTTCTGGCCGCTTGATTTTCGGCCATTGAGTTCTCGGAGCCAATTTCGGCCAATATCGTTAACGGTCAGTCACCGCGCGCCTTTGCCCTGCGGAAAATCCGTAAGGGCAGGGCGGCGGAAGTTCGCAGATGCCGGTCAACCGGCTCGCAAATGGAGAAGCGCAATGATCCGTACCCTGAAAATCCTGGCGGCATGTGGTGCCGCTGTCGTGGCCGGCCAGGCACTTGCCCAGGATACCGCGCCTGCCGCCGCGAGCGGTCCGATGGTTCATGCAGACGTGATCGGCCTCGACGGCAAGTCGCTTGGAATGGTGATGCTGCAGGACACGCCTGCCGGCGTCCTCGTGACGACTGACCTGAAGGGACTGCCCGCCGGCGATCACGGTTTCCATTTCCATGAGAAGGGCCTGTGTGATCCTGCCCAGAAATTCACGACGGCGGGCGGTCACTTCACCGGCGGCGAGCACAAGCACGGCCTCATGGTCATGGGCGGTCCGCACGGCGGAGACATGCCGAACCAGCATGTCGGGACTGACGGTCTGCTCAAGGCACAGGTTCTGAACACGGGCGTGACCCTTGCGGCAGGCGCCAAGTCTCTTGCGGATGCCGATGGTTCGGCCCTGGTGATCCATGCCGACCCTGACGACTATACCAGCCAGCCCGCGGGCAATGCCGGCGGCCGCATCGCCTGCGCCGTGATCAGCGCGCCGAAGTAAATGCCCAAGCGGCTGGGGACCGGCGGCGCGCCACTCCTCGGCCGCTCATCCTCGAACCGTCATCCCCAAGGCTTTTCGCGATACCACTGGGTGATGACGTACTTGAGTCCCTTGCGCACTTTCATGGCGTGATGAAGCGTTGCGGGATTGAGTGTGCCGTCCGGGCGGCGATTGTTCCAGGCGATGAGCTTGCCGCGTTCCGGCTGGACCAGTTTGTCGATCACCTTGAACCGCGTCGCGCCGCCGGCTTCTACCGTGTTGAGGTAGATCATGAAGGTCCAGGTGCGCTGCCCGGACACCGTACAGTACTTCTTGTAGTCGTCGTTGTTGGGCTCGAAATAGTCGGTGTGGGCCTTGAACTCCTGCCCTACCTCGTAGCGCTGCCCTTGCAGCGGCTCGGCGTGGGCAGGGTCGATCCCCGACAGTTTCGACAGCTTCTCCGCCAGTGCCGCAACCGCGGGAACATCGGGCGAGAGGTCGCAGGTGGAACTGGTGCGAAAGGCATTGTCGCCATTGAAGTTGGCGATCGTGGACGGGCGATGCCGCGCCTCGATCAGGGCGACGAGTTCTTCGCATTCTGCCTCCTTGAGGAAATCGCGCAGGACGAACAGGTCGAGCCTCGAGGATGGGAAGCGTTGCACGCCGGAACGTGCGAGCAGGATCTGGCCAGATGATTCGCCGGGAGCATTCATGAGCCCTGCTTTAGCGGGGGGATCATGCCGGTAAAATTGCATTGGATCGGCCTCGTTCCGATTTTTTGCGCTCGACCTCGACTTTTTGCTTTTCAAGTCGGCAAACCTTGTGCAAAGGGCGCGCTCCCGCAACGGTCGCTTCGCAGCGAAACGGACGCGGGGCTTCGGAAAGACACGGCAAGGCCTGTGTTTTCTCGTGTGGCGATCGTAGCTCAGTTGGTTAGAGCGCCGGTTTGTGGTACCGGAGGTCGTGGGTTCGAACCCCATCGATCGCCCCATTTTATCTTTTATCCATCGTGCCATGGGGCATTTGCCGGGTGAAAAGCGCAGCGCTTTCACTTAGGCCACTTGCTCCTTTCACCGCGAACGATAGAAGCCTCCTGACATGCACGGCTTTGCCAATCCCGCCCGCTTCCTGCGCATCGCCCGTTGGCTGATGCCGCTTTGCATGGGGGCGGGAATCCTCGTTGCCCTGGCTGCTTTGGGATGGGGGCTGTTCTTCGGTCCGGCTGAACGCCTTCAGGGCGAAACGGTGCGAATCGTCTACCTTCATGTTCCCGCAGCCTGGCTCGGCATGGCCGGTTGGATGGGTATCGCCGCAGCCAGCTTCACCGAACTCGTCTGGCGCCACCCGCTCGCGGCGATTGCAGCGCGGGCCTGTGCCCTACCCGGTGCGGTCTTCACCGCGGTCTGCCTCGTTACCGGCTCCCTCTGGGGGCGGCCGGCCTGGGGCACCTGGTGGGTGTGGGACGGGCGCCTTACCAGCATGCTGGTGCTCTTGTTCCTCTATTTCGGCTGGATGGCGCTTTCGCAAGCGAGCGAGGCTTCCGACGGCGGACAGAACCGCGCCCCGGCGATCTTCGGCCTGGTTGGCGCGGTGAACATTCCCATCATCCATTATTCGGTGATCTGGTGGAACAGCCAGCATCAGGCGCCATCGATCACGGTCGGCAAGTCGGCCATGTCGGGGGCGTTCCTCTGGCCGCTGCTTTTCGCGATGCTTGGCTTCACCTTGCTCTTCGCAGGTTGCGTACTGGCCCGGATGAGGGCGATTCTGGCCAACCAGCAGGCGGAGGCCCGCTTACGGCGCAAGGCGCTGAGCGAGGCATACTGAGACGATGGAGAGGGGGACGAACTGATGCGCGAGACGATGGACCCCTGGGCTTTCGTGATGGCCGCTTATGCAATCGGCGTGGGTGCGACCGCGGCGATGGTCGCCTGGTCCCTGCTGTCGATGAAGCGCGCGGAAAAGCGCCGCGACGAAGCGAGGAAGCGCTGACGGTGGCCGCGATTTCGGGAATTCCAAAGACGTCGGGGATCAAGGCGAAACATCAGAGGCTGATCCTGCTGGTGATCGCGCTGGTGGTGCTGATCGGTGCGGGCCTGCTTGCAGCCTGGGCGCTGCGCAACCAGGCGAGCTATTTCTATGTGCCGAGCGAAATCGTGGCCAATCCGCCGGAGCCGGGCCGGGCAGTGCGCCTTGGCGGCATGGTGGAGAAGGGGTCGCTGAGGACGGAGGCCGATGGGGTGACGATTGCCTTTGCCGTGCAGGACGGCAAGGCGCATGTTCCCGTGCGGTTCAAGGGCATCGTTCCTTCGCTTTTCGTGGAAGGCTCGGGCGTCGTGGCGGAGGGCCATCTGGACGCGGGCGGAACCTTCCAGGCTGACAATCTCCTGGCCAAGCATGACGAGAACTACGTGCCGCGTGAAATGCAGGACATGAGCAGGGAACAGGCCGAGCAGGTCATGCGCGAGACGAAATGAACCAGTCGAAATGATCGCGGAACTCGGACTTGCAGCGCTTTGGCTGGCCGCTGCACTCGCTGGCCTGCAACTGATCGCGGGTGCTCTTTCGCTGACGGCGCGCGGGGCATCGCTGGCGGGCATCGTGCGTCCCGTCGCCGTCGTGCAGGGCCTTCTGGCTCTCGTTGCCTTCATGGCCCTCGTCGACCTGTTCGCTTCCACCGACCTTTCGGTGAAGCTGGTGGCGATGAACTCGCATTCGATGAAGCCGCTGATCTTCAAGATCGCCGGAACCTGGGGTAACCACGAGGGCTCGATGCTGCTCTGGGTCACCGTCATGGGTGTGGCTGGTGGGTTCGTGGCGCTCGTGGAGAAGCGGCTGCCGGAGCCGACCATGCTGGCGACGCTCGCGGGGCAGGCTTTCGTCAGCCTCGGCTTCTATGCCTTCCTGCTGATCGCCTCGAATCCGTTCGAACGGCTCTTGCCGGTTCCGCAGGAGGGCAATGGACTCAACCCGCTGCTTCAGGATCTCGGCCTCGCGTTCCATCCGCCCACGCTCTATCTCGGCTACGTCGGTCTGTCCGTTGCCTTCAGCTTCGCGATCGGCGCGCTCGTCACCCGGGAAGTCGGCCCTGCCTTTGCAAGGGCTATGCGCCCGTGGGTACTCGGCGCTTGGATTTTCCTGACGGTCGGCATTACGGCCGGCTCCTACTGGGCCTATTACGAGCTTGGCTGGGGCGGCTGGTGGTTCTGGGATCCGGTCGAAAACGCCTCGTTGATGCCATGGCTGGCGGCGACAGCCTTGCTCCATTCGGTCAGCGTGCTGGCAGCGCGCAATGCGCTGCGCGCCTGGACGATGATGCTCGGGGTGGTGGCGTTCTCGATGTCGATGATCGGCACTTTCCTCGTGCGCTCAGGCATTCTGACCAGCGTCCATGCTTTCGCGGTCGACCCCGAGCGCGGATCTTTCATCCTTGCGCTGCTGGCGATCAATATCGGCGGAGCGCTCATCTTGTTTGCCCTGCGCGCGGCGACCGTGACCGAAGGCGAGCGCTTTGCCGTCGTCAGCCGCGAGGGCGCTCTCGTGTTCAACAACGTCATGCTTTCGGCGATTCTCGGCATCGTCCTGTTCGGCACGCTCTATCCGCTGGTGGCCGAGGCGATGGGTGCGAAAGTCTCCGTCGGGCCGCCCTATTTCAATCCGATGGGCGCGCTTTTCGCGGTTCCGATGCTGATCGTGCTGATGGTGGGGCCGCTGCTGCGCTGGAGGCGCGATTCGTTCCCGCGCATCGGCAAGACTCTGGTGATCCCGGCCATGCTGATCGTTGCGGGAATGATTGCCATGGTGGCGATCGGCGGTGTCTCGTTGTTGTCGACGCTGGGCTTCGCGCTGGCGCTCGGCCTGGGATGGGCCAGCGTCCTGCCGCTCAAGGGGCGGAACCTGCGCCGCACGCCGTTGCCGGTCTGGGGCATGGTGGTGGCGCATCTCGGTATTGCCGTGTCGCTACTGGGGATGAGCTGCGAAAGCGCGTTCTCGATCGAGAAGCTTGTCGCGGTGAAGGCCGGCGACGTTACCGAAGTCGGCCCGTGGCAGGTGAAACTCGATACCGTGGAACCGGTGGCAGGGCCGAACTGGACGGCGCTCGAAGCGCGGCTGCTCGTGCGCTATGGCGATACCGGGCGGGTGATTCAGATCGATCCGCAATCGCGCAGTTTCTGGGCGCCGCCGCAGCAGACCAGCGAATCGGCATTGCTGACGCGCTGGAACGGGCAGCTTTATGCGGTTCTGGGCGGAGAAGCCGAGGATGGGCGCTGGCAGCTTCGCTTGTGGTGGAAACCTTTCGTGACGATGATCTGGCTTGGCGGTCTGATGATTGCGCTGGGCGGCTTCCTGGCCCTGCTTGGCCGCGTGGCGAGCGACCTTCGCCGTATCTTCGCCCGTGACAAGATCGCGTACCGCCGCGAACGTCAGGCCCAGCTGGGAGAGCGCTCATGAGCGAACCGTCCGCCAAGGCGCCTCGCTGGGCGATCTGGCTGCCTCTGGCGCTGTTCGTGGCGTTCGTGGCGCTTGTCATGCTCGGGCTCTATCGCCCGGCCGACAAGACCGTGGCCAGCACGCTTGTCGGCAAGCCGATGCCGGCGTTCTCCCTGCCCGCGGCATTGCCGGATCGGCCTGGACTGAACAGTGCGGATATGGCTGACGGCAAGCCCCATCTCGTCAACATCTTCGCCTCCTGGTGCATTCCCTGCCGTGTCGAGGCGCCGCAACTGGGAGCCTTGGCCCGGGCCGGAGTCCCGATCGAGGGCATATCGGTGAGGGACAGCACCGAGGCGTTGCAAGGGTTCCTCAAGGAAAACGGCGATCCCTACAAGCGGGTCGGCGCGGATGACGACGGCAAGGTGCAGTTGTCGCTCGGTTCGTCAGGCGTGCCTGAGACTTACGTGATCGATGGCAAGGGCGTGATCCGCTACCAGCACATCGGCGAAATCAGGCCGGACCAGATCCCGCTGATTCTCGAAAAGCTCAAGGAAGCGAGCCAGTGACCCGTTTCTTCGCGGCATTGCTGCTGACACTGGTCATGTGGACCGCCTTGCCCGCGGCGGCGCAGGAGGAGCAGTCCACCGCGCCTTATGCCTATCGCCAGCTTGACGATCCCGCAAAGGAACAACAGGCCCAGACGTTGATGGAAACGCTGCGCTGCCTGCAGTGCCAGGGACAGTCGATCGCCGATTCGGACGCACCCATCGCCGGTTCCATGCGCTCGCTCGTGCGGGAGCGGATCGCCGCCGGGGAGGACCCCGAAGCGATTCGCGGCTGGCTGATCGAACGCTACGGAGACTATGTCAGTTATGCCCCGCAACTGACGGCGCTGACCTGGCCGTTGTTTGCAGTGCCGCTGTTCCTGTTGGCGCTGGCGGCATTGCTGCTACGCAAACGGTTCCGACGGGGCGGCCCGGTGCCGGGAGATTCGCTGTGACCTGGGTCTTCGTCGCGCTGCTCGCGATCGTTTCCTTTGTGCTGATCGTGTTCGTGTTCAAGGCGCCGAGGGGCGGGCGTGAGGCCATTGCTGCCGCACTGATGCTGGGGATTGCGGGCTATGCCGCGCAGGGGCGCCCCAGCGAGCCCGGCGCACCCAAGGAGGCGGCCGAGGCGCAGGACACCGAGGCCGGCGAATTCTTCGTGGAGGCGCGCGGCAAGCTGAGCCGCGAGGGCATCCCGACGAGCAATCGCTGGGTGGTGATTTCCGACGGCCTTGCCCGCAACGGTCACTACATCGACGCCGCCGGCCTGCTGCGCGGCGCGATCGAGGACGATCCCAGGAATTCTGAGGGCTGGCTGGCGCTCGGTAACGTGCTCGTCGCCCACTCGGAAGGCGTACTGACACCGGCCTCGCTCTATGCCTATCGCCAGGCGGGAGCGGCCGATCCGAAGGCGCCGGGGCCTCCCTACTTCCTCGGCCTTGCCATGGCGCAGTCCGGAAAGCTGCCGGAAGCGCGGGCGCTCTGGGCCGATCTTCTCGAACACGCTCCGGCCGATGCCGGTTGGCGCGGCCCGCTGGCGGAGCAATTGCAGCGGCTGGACGCCTTCATTGCCAGCCAGTCCTCCGGGCAGAATCCCGAGGACATGTCGGCCCGCCCATGAACGCAGCGCTAACGGTCGTTGCTAGGCTCTTATCATGCTGCTAACGGCGGGCGCTTGTCGGGGCGGTGAAATGCTGACGCGACAAGTCCATTACGGGGCGCTGGAATGAGTGATGCAAGTTCGGACACGGCTGTCGTTCCGACGGTGATCGATCCGGCGACGGGGCGCAAAGCCCCCGCCGCCGGGGGACATGGTTCCGGCAATATAACCAAGCTCGCACTTGGCGCCGTTGGCGTCGTGTTCGGCGACATCGGCACCAGCCCGCTCTATGCGTTCCGCGAAACGTTCGTCGGCCCGCATCCGCTGGCGATCGATGAACTCCATATTCTCGGCGTGGTCAGCCTGATCTTCTGGTCGATGACGCTGGTGGTTTCGGTCCAGTACGTCGGTATCCTCATGCGGGCGGACAACAAGGGGCAGGGCGGAAGCCTCGCGCTTGTTGCGCTGATTTCCGGCGCGATCCGCAAGTCCCGCTATGGCCCGCTGGTCGTCCTGCTCGGCGTCTTCGCGACTTCGCTGTTCTACGGCGATTCGATGATTACGCCTGCGGTTTCCGTGCTTTCGGCGGTCGAGGGTCTTACCGTGGTCGAATCGCGGCTGGCACCGCTGGTACTTCCCATCGCGCTGGTGCTGCTGATCGCGCTCTTCGTGATCCAGAAGAGCGGCACCGCCAAGGTCGGCGCGCTCTTCGCGCCGGTCATGGTGGTCTACTTCGCCGTGCTTGCCGTGCTCGGCATCTATCATCTCGTGCAGATGCCTTCGGTGCTGGTGGCGCTGAACCCGTGGTACGCGATCCAGTTCTTCATGACCGACAAGGTGCTGGGTTTCCTGGCGCTCGGCTCGGTCGTGCTGGCCGTTACCGGGGCCGAGGCGCTCTATTCCGACATGGGCCACTTCGGGCGCGGCCCGCTGCGGCTGTCGTGGTTCGGCGTGGTCATGCCCTGCCTGCTGATAAACTACTTCGGCCAGGCGGCGATGATCCTCGGACTGGACGATTCTGCGGCGGCAGAGGCGATGAAGAACCCGTTCTTCAATCTCGCTCCCGAAAACCTGCGCCTGCCGCTGGTGATTCTCGCGACCTGCGCTACCTTCATCGCCAGCCAAGCGGTGATTTCGGGTGCGTTCTCGATCACCCACCAGGCCATGCAACTCGGCTTCATCCCGCGCCTCTCGACTCGCCATACCAGCGAGCACGAGGTCGGGCAGATCTATATCCCGTTCGTGAACTGGGCCCTGATGACCGGCGTGATCGTGCTGGTACTGGTGTTCCAGAATTCGTCGAACCTTGCGTCCGCCTACGGTATCGCCGTTACGGGTGCGATGCTGATCGACACCTGCCTCATGGCCGTGCTGCTGATCGTGCTGTGGCGCTGGAAGCTTTGGCTGGCGGTGCCCGTCATCGTCACCTTCTTCGTGGTCGACGGGGCCTACTTCGCCGCCAATGCCACCAAGGTGCCGGATGGCGGCTGGTTCCCGCTGCTGATCGGCGGCATCGCCTTCACCTTGCTGACGACGTGGAACAAGGGCCGCCGCCTCATGCGCGACCGCATGACCGAGGCAGCGCTGCCGCTCAACGTCTTTGCCAAGAGCGCCCACGGTTCTGCCGCGCGGGTACCGGGGACGGCGATCTTCATGGCCTCCAGCAACGCCGGTGTGCCTTCGGCGCTGCTTCACAACATCAAGCACAACAAGGTGCTGCATGAACGCGTGGTGGTTCTGACGGTCGAAGTGCAGGACGTGCCTTATGTCGAGCCTGCTGAGCGCTACTCGGTGACCGACCTTGGGCAGGGCTTCTATCGCATGACGCTGCGCTACGGCTTCATGGAAGAGACGGACATTCCGGCCGCGCTTGCCCACTCCGAACTGTGCGGCGGCCCGTTCGAGATGATGAAGACCAGCTTCTTCCTCTCCCGTCAGACGCTGGTGCCTTCGGCCAAGCCCGGCATGGCGATCTGGCGGGAGAAGCTCTTCGCCTGGATGATGCGCAACGCCGCCAGTGCCATGGAATTCTTCCGCCTGCCCACCAATCGCGTGGTCGAACTGGGCAGTCAGCTCGAAATCTGACGGGAATTTTGTCATTATCCCGTGTTCTGATCGTGTTAGCTTTCGCGCAAACGATCTGGAGCCGGGACGATGAACTTCTTGTTTGGCTTGCTGCTCGCACCCTCATCGGCGGGATTCGTTCCGCCTCCGCTACCCGTGATCGACACGGTCGGCGCGCGGGCTTCTGGAGGGCCGAGCCTTGCAGGCTGGGCGCCGGGACCGGTGACCTGCAACGACGGCACGCCGGTTGACACGGCCGGGCTGGTCCATCCTTTGAAGGGTCTGTGGCGCGATTCCATGGCGCGCGGAGGCGTGACCCTGCGCTTCGATATCGACGCCTCGGGCCGGGCGATTTCGATCGAGGACCGTTATTCTCCCGGCACCGACCTCGGCCCGGCATTGGCGGCGAGCCATTTCCCGGCGGCGGCGCGCGAAGGGTGCTCGATTACCTTCACGCCGAAAGAGATACCGATCGCAGCAGCCACGATCGCCGATCTCGCGGCTTATACGATGGACCCGATTTCAGGTCGATTGCCGGGACAGGGTTGGAGCCGCTTGTGGGGAGAGGGGGACTGCATGGAGCGTCCGCGGCCCCAGGTTCTCACACGCGCCTACCCGGACTTTCGCAAAGTACCTGCGAAGCCCGGTGTGCGGGAGTGGGCACTGGTCTCCTATGACCTCGATGCAAATGGCAAGCCGGTCCATGCCCGCATCATGACGGGCAGCGGCAACCAGGCGCTCGAAAAAGAGTCCGTCAAAGCCGTCGCCAGATCGCGGTTTACCGGGGGAGCGCGGCAGGCCTGTCGTTTTCCCTACTGGCTGAAACCCGCCACGGTCCCGGCGCCGCCGATGCCCGGCCCCGGCGATCAGCCGAAGAACGCGAGCTGTCCCGCGGAAAAGCAGTGGGCCGTTCCGCCTTCACTGCGTTTTCCGCCGGCTTATGGCCGCCGCCGTATCGAAGGCTGGGCGATCGTCGCCTACGATGTGGCCCCATGGGGCGCTATCGGTAATGCCAGGGTGGTGCAGACGCAGCCTTCCGACGCTTTCGGGCGGCAGGCGCTCCAGATGCTGCAGCAGGCGAAGCTGGCAAGTTCGCCGCAAGGCGCGACGGGTTGCGTCGCGCGGGTCAGGTTCGCGATGGAACCGCAGGCCGGCTCCCGGACAGATGCAGATGCCGTGGAGCCGGAAACGGAATTCTGAATCGCGGCCCGCTCAGTCGTGCGGCGGATTCTCGATCACTTCTTCCTTGGCGGCCTCGCCCATCCCGTGCTTGAGCACCATGGGAAGCTGGGAGAAGGTGAAAACGAATGAAAGCACCGTGAATCCCCAGAGCTTTGCCTGAAGCCAGGTTTCGAAGCTCACGCTGAAGACCAGTGCCGTGTTCAGCGCTGCGAGCAGCAGGAAGAACCAGGCCCAGTTGCGTGAAAGCTTCAGCCATCCTTCCTCGGTCAGACCTTCGAAGGCGGACTGGAGGAGATACTTCAGCATGGCCTTCCCGCGCATCAGGCCGAAGAACAGCACGCCCGCAAACATCAGGTAGACGGCGGTGGGCTTGATCTGGATCCAGAAGGCGTCGTGGAACACCACGGTCAGCGCGCCAAATCCGACGATCAGCACCGTCGTCAGCCAGAGCATCGGCGAGATATGGCCGAGCCGCCATTTCGAGATGCCCAGCGCGATCACGGTGGCGACCATGAAGGCGATAGTGCCCTTGATGACGGCGGAAACGGTGCCGATGGTACTGCCTTCGCCGGCTGGAGAAAAGTGCCGGTAGGCGAGGAAGAAGACCAGCAGCGGTCCAAAATCGACGACGAGGTTGACCCAGCTCGACTTAGGCTTTTCCGCGGAGGTGGTGTGGGCGTTCATCAGGCGATTCCGGCGATGACCCGTGCCAGCAGGTCCGGGTTGAAGGGGCGCAAGTCGTCGATCTTCTCGCCGACGCCGATGGCGTGGATGGGCAGGCCGTATTGCTCCGCCGCCGCGACGAGGACGCCGCCGCGTGCGGTGCCGTCCAGCTTGGTCATGATGAGGCCGGAGACGCCCGCCACTTCCTTGAAAATCTCGATCTGCGAGAGCGCGTTCTGGCCGTTGGTGGCGTCGAGCACGAGCACCACGTCATGCGGTGCCTCGGGATTGAGGCGGCCGAGCACGCGGCGGATCTTGGACAGTTCGTCCATCAGCTCGCGCTTGTTCTGGAGGCGGCCGGCGGTATCGACGATCAAAGCGTCGATACCCTGGTCGGTCGCGGCCTTGACCGCATCGAACACGATCGACGCAGGGTCGCCGCCCTCGGGCCCCTTGATCAGCGGAATGCCGAGGCGGTCGGCCCAGACACCGAGCTGGCCGATTGCAGCGGCGCGGAAAGTGTCGCCCGCCGCCAGCATGACCGAATAATCCTGCTCCTGGAACAAGTGCGCCAGCTTGGCGATCGTGGTGGTCTTGCCCGAGCCGTTTACGCCGATCACGAGGATCACTTGCGGACGCGGGAAGGCGACGACATCGAGCGGCTTGGCGACCGGACGTAGAATCTCGGCGATCTCGCGGGCGACCACTTCCATGATCGCGCGCTCATCGGCGTCACGCTCGAAGCGCTCTTCGGCAAGGCGGGTGCGTATGCGGGCGGCGGCGCGGGGGCCGAGGTCCGACATGATCAGCGCGTCTTCGAGCGCATCGAGCTGTGCGTCGTCGAGCTTCGATTTACCGACGATGCCGGAGAGATTCTCGCTCAGGCGTTCGGAGGTCTTGCGAAAGCCGCCGAACAGGCGGTCGGACCAGTCGCGTTCAGCCTGCTGGCCTTCGGTACTCATGATTCCAGTATTCCTTCGACTACCCTTGCGGGCGTAACGCGGATCAGCGCGCCGGGCTGCGCATGGGCAGGCAAGCGCACGGGCGCGAAGTTTTCCGCATGGCCTTTCCCACCTCTTTCGGCAAGCACGGATAGCGGGTGGCCGATGAGGCCGGCCAGCCAGCTCGCCCTGATTTCGGCGATCCTGTCGCGCAGCTGCGCGGCGCGCGCCTTGATCGCGGCGGGATCGACTTGCGGCATGCGCGCCGCCGGGGTGCCGGGGCGCTGCGAATAGGGAAAGACGTGACCGTGGACGACCTGCAGTTCGCCCAGGATGGAGAGATTGGCCGCGTGGGCCTCCTCGTCCTCTGTCGGGAACCCGGCGATGATGTCGGCGCCGATGGCGATCTCGGGGCGGCGCGCGCGCAGGCTGGAGACGAGGCCGATGGCATCGGCGCGGGAATGGCGGCGCTTCATGCGCTTGAGGATCAGGTCGTGGCCATGCTGAAGGGAGAGGTGGACATGCGGCATAATCCGCGCTTCGCCGGCCAGCAGCTCGAACAGGGTCTCGTCCACTTCGGCGCCATCGATGGAGGAAAGGCGCAGGCGGGGCAGAGCGGGAAAGCGCGCGAGGATCGCTTCGCAGAGCGCGCCGAGGCGAGGGGCGCCGGCGCGATCAGTTCCCTGATCACTTCGCTGATCGCTGGCCCAAGACGTGAGGTCCACGCCGGTCAGCACGATCTCGTTCACGCCGCTGTCGAGGTGGACCGCCACGTCGTGCAGCACCTCGGAGACGCTGCGCGAGCGGCTGGGGCCGCGGCCTTGCGGGATCACGCAGAACGTGCAGGCATGGTCGCAGCCGTTCTGCACTTGCACGAAACCGCGCGTATAGGCGCGGCGTTCGGCGGGGGCAGTCACGGCGGGCACGTTCCAGGCGCGTGGGTCGAGCTTGGCGGTGTTCGGAACCAGGCCATCGACCTCGGGCATGGCTGCCAGCATCTCGCGCTCTACTTCGGCGGCGCAGCCGGTGACGATCAGGCGCGCGTCCGGCCGTTCCTTGCGAGCGCGGCGGATGGCCTGGCGGGTCTGGCGCACCGCTTCAGCCGTCACCGCGCAGGAATTGACGACCACGAGATCCCCATCGGCGTCGGGCACGCCGCGCAAGAGCCCGCGCAGCGATTCGCTTTCCGAAATGTTGAGGCGGCAGCCGAGCGAATGGACTTCGACGGTCAATCTGGAATCCCGTAGTCCGCCGCTTCGAACGAGCCCCGGAACGATTCGGTCGCGGGGCCGGTCATGACGATCTCGTCGTCTTCCCGCCATTCGATTGCGAGCGGGCCGCCGGGCAGGGTGACGGTGACCTTGCGATCCACGAGGCCGCGCTTCATCGCGCCGATGGCAGTCGCACAGGCACCGGTGCCGCAGGCGCGGGTAAGCCCGGCGCCGCGCTCCCACACGCGCAGGCTGATGGCATCGCGCGCGGTGACGGCCGCGACATTGACGTTGATGCGTTCGGGAAACAGCGGATCGGTCTCGATCAGGGGGCCGAGGCGCGCCATGTCGATCCGGTATGGATCTTCAACGAAGAAGATCACGTGCGGATTGCCGACATTGACCGCAATCGGATTGACGAGCTCCTCCCAGGCCACCGGCATCCGGTGCGTATCCATCGGATAGCCGAGCGGGATTGCATCCCAGTCGAAACGGGGCTTGCCCATTTCCACGCTGATGCCGCCATCGGTAGGCGTGGTGGCAAGCATTCCGCCCAGCGTCTCGATCGTGGCGGGAC
Organism: Novosphingobium sp. TK71; assembly: GCF_055361505.1. Classification (NCBI taxonomy): domain Bacteria; kingdom Pseudomonadati; phylum Pseudomonadota; class Alphaproteobacteria; order Sphingomonadales; family Sphingomonadaceae; genus Novosphingobium; species Novosphingobium sp. TK71. Next base: position 1,728,836 of record NZ_CM143962.1, on the reverse strand, counting down.
GCCCATGGAGCAGGCCGATGGCGCGGGTGGCGTTGCCGCAGGCTTCCACTTCGCTACCGTCGCCATTGAAGATGCGCATGCGGAAATCGCCGAGATCCGAAGGCGCCAGCACGATCAGCTGGTCGCAGCCGATGCCGGTGTGCCGGTCGGCGAGCGCGGCGGCCAGCGCCGCATCCACGACCGGCAGCGCGCCGGTGCGTCCATCGAGCACGACGAAGTCGTTGCCGAGCCCATGCATCTTGGTGAAATCGATCCGCATGGCGCGCGATTTATGCGCTGCGGCGCGTCAGGTCCAGAGAAAGCCGCAAGACGGGCAGACAGGGCCCGGTCAGGCCTGCCGGGCTTGCGGGTCGTCAGTGCTTTCGGCGGCGCTGGAGAGTTCCGCTTCGCGCTTCGCCTCGATTTGGCTGCGCAGCGCTTCGAGATCGCTGATCGCTTCCGAGTCGGCCACGAGTTCCATCCCTTCGAGCCATTCGGCGAGCTGTGCGGCAGGGCGAGGGCGGCCGTAGAGATAGCCCTGGCCCTTGATCTGGTCGTATTGCTGGAGGTGCGAGAGCACTTCGCTGGTCTCGATCCCTTCCGCGGTTACGGGCATGTCCAGTCCCTTGCCCAGCATGGCGATGGCGTGGACGATCGCGGCGCTGTCCTTGTTGTCGGTCAGGCTGGAGACGAAGCTGCGATCGATCTTGATGCGATCGAACGGTAGGCTGCGCAGCAGCGCCAGCGAGCTGTAGCCGGTCCCGAAGTCGTCGAGGCTGACCTTGATGCCCTGATTCTTCAGGCTGGTGATCAGCGTGCGGACCTGGGCCAGGTTCTGGTGCAGGCAGGATTCGGTGATCTCGATCTCAAGCCGGTGCGGCGGGAAGCTCGCTTCCAGCAGGAGTTTGAGCAGCTTCTGGGCGAACCACGGATCGCGCAATTGCAGCGGGGAGATATTGACCGAAAGGGTAAGGCGCGAATCCCAGCCTTTGGCATCGTCGAGAGCCTGCGCGATCACGCATTCCGAGAGGTCGGCGATCGCGCCGATCTCTTCCGCGATGGGGATGAAGATATCGGGCGCGACGATGCCGAACTGCGGAGAATTCCAGCGCGCCAGCATTTCGAACCCGGTCAGTTCGCCGGTGTGCAGGTCGATCTGCTGTTCGTAGAACGGCACGAACTCGCCGCGCGGAATTCCCTGGCGAATCCCGAATTCCAGTTCATTGCGGAAGCGCATCTCGGCGGCCATCGGGGCCTCGAACCAGTAGTAGCTGTTCCGGCCCTGGCGCTTGGCATGGTACATGGCGACATCGGCCATTTCGAGCAGCGCGCGGGCATCGGGGCGATTGCCGTGCGCGGGAGGAAAGTCGGATCGGGCGAGCCCTATCGAAGCGGTCACTTCGATATTGATCGCATTCACCGAGGCGCTTTGCCCGATCGCCTCCACGAGCGACGCGGCGATGCGGTCGATCCGGTCCACGCGGGTAAGGTCGAAGGGGATGGCGACGGAAAACTCGTCACCGCCGATGCGGCTGATCAGCGCCTGGTGAGGGAGGCAACCGGAAATCCGCCGCGCGCACTCCTGCAGAAGCCGGTCGCCGGTGTTGTGGCCGTTGTAGTCGTTGACCTGCTTGAAGTTGTCGAGGTCGATCATGGCCAGAACGACGGCGCGCCCCTGCAACTCCGCCTTACGGATCATCTCGTCCACCGCGCGGTGGAAGCTGCGGCGGTTGAGGAAGCCGGTGAGCGGGTCGGTTTCGGCCAAGTGGCGCGCGCGCTGTTCTGCGCGTTTGCGCTGGCGGATTTCCTCGCAAAGCTGGCGGTAGCGGCTCCACCCGAAGATGATGATCGCCACGTTGAGCAGGAAGGCGTTGAGCAGGAATCGGTCTGGCCCCGGACCTTGGCCGAGCAGCGATTTCACGACCGAAGGGCCGATGGCGCTGCCCGTCGCCACGAACAGCAGGATGGCCGCGGTGACGATGCCCAGCGCGACGATGTCGACCTGACGGTCGGCAATCTCGCCGTCGCCGCCGTCTGGCGCGGCCCCGATTGTGCTCACCTGATGTCCCCCTGCGCTTGAACCCCGGTGGATCGCTAGCGCAGGGGGACTGAAATATTGGTTAAGTTGGCCGAACCGCGCGCGGTCGTCTTACATCTTGAGGCCGATCTCGCGCAGGCGTTCCTGCAGATAGTCGTCTGCGGTGATGCTGACGGGATAACGGTCCGGGTTTTCCTCGCTCACGCATTGTTCCAGCGTCCTGAACGGGAAGTCGCTGCGCAGGTGGAGGAAGAACGGCATCGAGTAGCGGCTGTGCGCGGCGCGGTCGCCCTCGGGATTGCGGACGCGGTGCGTGGTCGAGGGCAGGAAGTGGTTGGTCAGGCGCTGGAGCATGTCACCGATATTGATGACCACCGCGCCTTCGGGCGGCGCGACCGAAAGCCACTCGCCGTTCTTGCCAAGCAGTTCGAGACCGGCTTCCTGCGCGCCGAGCAGCAGGGTGATGAGGTTGATGTCCTCATGCGCGCCGGCGCGAATGGCACCGCCCGCACCTGATCCCACGGGCGGATAGTGCAGCAGGCGCAGGACCGAGTTTCCGTCTTCGATGGCCGGATCGAACCAGCGCGCATCGAGGCCGAGATAGACCGCGATGGCGGCAAGAATCTCGGCGCCGGCCTTGTCGAACTGGGCGAAGAGTTCCGTGAAGGTTTCCTCGAAGCCTTCGATCTCGGCGGGCCAGATGTTGGGCGGCATCGAGGCGGCGAGCGGCGAGCCGGCGGGCAGGTCGCGGCCGACATGCCAGAACTCCTTGAGGTCCTTTTCGGTCGCGCCCTTGGCCACTTCGGTGCGGAACGGCGTATACCCGCGCGCGCCGCCCTGTCCGGTGATGAAGTACCGGCGCTTGACGTCGTCGGGGAGTGCGAAGAACTGCTCGGTAAGCGCCCAGGCGCGGGCGATCAGGGCCTGGTCTATGCCGTGGTCGCGGACCATCGCGAAGCCGAAGGTGCGAAAGCTCTCGCCGATGTGCTGCGAGAATTCGGCGCGGTCGCCTTCGAGGCTGAGAACGGGAATCTGGGCAAGGTTCATCATGGTCTTCCAAACAAGGATCGGCTGACAGTGACCGGCACGCGCGAATGACGGCGCCGAATCACCAGTGTTGTCTCCGCCGATTGAATCGCTATGCGGCCCCCATAGAAGTTTCTGGCCGTAAGGCGAAATCGAAAGGCGATTTATGGCAAAGCGCTACTGGCTGATGAAGTCGGAACCGGACGCCTACAGCTGGGACGACCTTGTCGCGGAAGGTGAGGGCACCTGGGACGGCGTGCGCAACCACCGTGCGGCCAACAACCTGCGCGCGATGCAGGTGGGGGACGAGGTGTTCTTCTACCATTCCAACATCGGCAAGGAGATCGTCGGCATCGCCACGATCAGCCAGTCCGGCCTCAGCGATCCTACCGATCCCGAAGGCAAGTGGGCGGCGGTCAAGCTCAAGCCCGTGCGCAAGGTGGCTCGTCCGGTCACTCTCCAGCAGGTCAAGGCCGACCCCAGGCTGGCCGAGATGGAGCTGGTCAAGTTCTCGCGCCTCTCGGTCGCGGTGGTGACGCCTGAGGAATGGGACTACATCCTCACTCTTGCGGGAGGCTGATTTTCGTCTTGCCTTCGCCGCGGCACGGCTCGGCGCGAAGGCACGCAACTTGCGGCGGCATCTGCGGGTTTGTCTCTCGTGAACACGGCGGACTTTCGCCGGACAAGCAAGGAGATCGACCATGGGTAAGCTCAAGGACACCGTGAAGGGCCTCGGCAACGAAGTCGCCGGCAATGCCAAGCAGGTGATCGGCAAGGCCCGCAACGATCCGGCCCAGCAGGCCGAAGGCAAGGCGCAGGAAACCAAGGGCGAAGTCCAGCAGGGCATCGGCAAGGTCAAGGGCGCACTGGGCGACCGCATCTGACATAGTTCCCTCGGGAACACCGCGCTCCGCCGGATCGGCGCAAGCGTTTAAAGGGTCGCCAGCTGGCGGCCCTTTTTCGTGGGAAACCAGTCGCTTGTTAAAACTCCTTCATCTGTTCACGAGAACACTTTCGTCCCGAAATGAGATGATCCTTTCGGGTGACTGGAAAAGAGTAAACAAGTTCTTAAGGTGCGTCTCATGCAGAGAATGTCACGACGCGATCTTGTCCTCACCAGCGAGGGTGCGGGCCATCCCTTCCGGCGGTCCCTGCCGCGCAAGGCTCTTGCGGTAACGTCCGAGGCTGCGGAGACGGCGCAGAATGCCGCGGCGGCTGAGGCATGGCGCATGAACGGCGGCGACTGGCGCCGCTTTCTCTCGGCCTATTGCGCCACTTTCGTGGCTGCGCTGGCCTTCATTGCCTGACCGGACAGAACGGCACCTGAAGGGTGCTGAACGGAACCTGCGGGCAGTTCAGGCCGGCAGGGCCGCGCGCTCGGCGCGGTAGAGCAGGAAACCGAGCCAGGCCGAGGCGCCGCAGCTGATCGCCACCACGACGAGCTGCAACACAACCGGCAGTCCGAGCAGCGACATCAGCCCTGTGGCCATGGCGCCGACCACCATCGCACCCGAATTGACGATATTGTTCGCCGCGATCGTGCGGGCCGTCTGCGACTTGTCGACGAAGGTGGTGAGGAACGCGTAGAGCGGCACCACGAACATGCCGCCGCACACCGCAATGCCCAGCAGCGTCAGCAGCAGTGGCACCGCCAGCGGCTGGACCACGAAGACCGCGACGTTCATCAGCGCTTCGGGACCGTCGTGCGGCGGCCAGATCGAGCAGACTTCCTGGAAGGCGACCAGGAACACGCCCATGCCGATCACCGAAAGCGGAGACCAGCGGGCCGAGACGGTGCCCTTGAGCAGCGCATTGATCGCCACCGAGCCGATCGCCACGCCGACGGAGAAGATCACCAGGAACAGGCTGGCCACTTCCTTGCTGGCGTTGAGGATGTTCTTGGTAAGCGGCGGGAACTGCACGAACAGCACCGTGCCGATGGCCCAGAAGAAGCTGATCGCGCAGATCGCCAGGAACACGCGGCGATCCTGCATCGTCGTGCGCACGAGATTGATGGAGGAGCGCACGACATGGTAGTCGATCGGCTCCAGCTTTCCGAGCGGAGGAGCAGGGGGAACCTGTCGCCCGGCGAGATAGCCGATGGCGGCGATCACCACGACGGTCACGGCGGCGATGTCCACCCTGATCCAGCCCGCCACGATCGTGCCCGCCAGCACCGCGATGTAAGTGCCTGCCTCCACGAGGCCGGTGCCGGAAAGCACTTCGCCTTCGCGCAGGTGCTGCGGCAGGATCGCGTACTTGATCGGCCCGAAGAAGGTCGAGTGGATGCCCATCGCGAACAGCGCCAGCAGCATCAGCGGGATGGCGGCGGTGTGAAGGGCGATGCCCTTCCATGCCAGCGCGAGGCCTGCGCCGCCCACCAGCATGATGAAGATCTCGCACAGCTTGACGATGCGGATGATCCTGGACTTGTCGCGCATGTCGGCCATCTGGCCCGCCAGCGCGGAAAGCAGGAAGAAGGGGATCACGAAGATGCCGGAAGCGAGCGCGCTGAACCGCGCCTCGGCGGCCTCCGAGTTGTAGACGCCGTACACCACGAACAGCACCATGGCGTTCTTGAACAGGTTGTCGTTGAACGCGCCGAGCAACTGGGTGACGAACAAGGGCAGGAATCTCCTGGCCCGGATGAGTTGGGTCGTCGTTGTCATGTCGGAAAAATTCGGCGGCCTCGCTTCATCGTTGCCGCGACACTTAATGCGGTGGGGCGAGGGCACAACCCCTTGAGGCGTTTTTTGCCGCCCGGCAGCGTTCTTCCGCGCCGGTGCGAAATCGTCCGGAAACAATCGGGCCCGGGAATCGGGCCATGCGAATGGGCGCGCCGGAAGGGCCGGGCTATTGGCAAGGCGGCGGGGCCTTGCTAGAAAAACGCAGCGGGATCGAGCAACCTCCCGACCAGGCGTCACCGCCCAAGCGTTGCCTTGTTGTCCGTGCTTGCGCGGACGGAAAGGCGCAGGGCAGGGTGGCGAACTCCATGACGAACTCCGTGAAATCCCATTCCGCGAACAGGCCGGAGTTTTCCGAGCTTCTCCGGGTCTTCGCGCGCATCGGTTTCCTCAGTTTCGGGGGACCGGCCGGGCAGATCGCGCTCATGCACCGCGAACTGGTGGACGGGCGGGAATGGGTGAGCGAGGACCAGTTCCTTCACGCTCTCAACTTCTGCCATCTCCTGCCCGGGCCGGAGGCGCAGCAACTGGCGACATGGATCGGGTGGAAGCTGCACGGCATGCGCGGCGGGCTGGCGGCGGGACTGTTGTTCGTGCTGCCCGGCGCTTTCGTGATCCTCGGGCTTTCGGTGCTCTACGCCTATGCCGCCCATCTCGGCTGGTTTGCGGCGCTGTTCCTGGGCATCAAGTCGGCGGTGCTGGCGGTGGTGGCGCAGGCCTTGCTGCGCATCGCCGGACGGGCGCTGAACACCGGGGTCAAGAAAGGGCTGGCGCTGGCGGCGTTCATCGCGCTGTTCTTCTTCGATCTTCCCTTTCCGCTGGTGGTGCTGGGGGCAGGCGCGCTGGGCATGGTCATAGCGGCCGTGCGGCCGGACCTGCTGGCGATCAGGGAGAACGGCGAGGTCGCGCCCGCCGCGCCGCGTCCGTGGAAGCAGAGCATCGGCGCCGTCTGCCTGTGGAGCGTGATCTGGGCCCTGCCGATGGCCGCCGTGCTGGTCACGCTGGGCACGGGCCATGTGCTCTGGCAGATCGGCGCGTTCTTCTCGCAACTGGCCGTGGTGACGTTCGGCGGGGCCTATGCGGTGCTGGCCTACATGGCCCAGCAGACCGTGCAGGGTTACGGCTGGCTTTCGGCGGGGGAGATGGCGGACGGGCTGGGGCTGGCGGAAACCACGCCGGGGCCGCTGATCATGGTGACGCAGTACGTCGGCTTTCTGGCCGCCTTCCGGGCACCGGCGCCGTTCACGCCGCTGGTCGCGGGCATGATCGGCGCCGCTCTGACGACATGGGTGACCTTCGCGCCCTGCTTCCTGTGGATCTTCGCCTTCGCGCCGTGGATAGAGCGGCTTGAGAACGCGCGGCGCATCAGGGGCGGACTGGCGGCGCTGACCGCGGCGGTGGTCGGCGTGATCGCCAACCTCTCGCTCTGGTTCCTGATCCATGTCCTTTTCAGCCGGGTGGGCGATGCGCGGATCGGGCCTCTGCGGCTTTACCTGCCGGACTGGGGAAGCTTCGACTGGCGTGCCGGACTGCTGGCGGCGCTCTCGGCAATCCTGATCTTCCGGCTGAAGCTGAATGTCATCAAGGTGCTGGCGATCGCGGCTCTTGGCGGGCTGCTTCTGGCCCGGCTGGGATGATGTTTCGCGCCGCCGGGCGATATCCTCGCCAGAAGCGCATTCTCAAAAGCGATCATCGCGGCTATGGGCAGGAAAGCATGCTGACCCTGCCGAACATTCTCACCCTCTCGCGCATCGTCACGATGCCCTTCCTGGCTTTCCTGCTGTGGTGGCCGAAATGGGAGTTCGGCTATGCGCTGGCCTTCGGCGTCTACTGCCTGATGGGCATCACCGACTATTTCGACGGCTATCTCGCGCGGTCGAGCGGGACGGTCTCGAAACTCGGCGTTTTCCTCGATCCCATCGCGGACAAGATCATGGTTGCCGCCGTGATCCTGGTGCTGACGGCGCAAGGCGTGCTGACCGGACCTTACGTGGGCGACATGCACGTGATCGCCGGGCTCATCATCCTCGTGCGCGAGATCGCGGTCTCGGGCCTGCGCGAATTCCTCGGCAGCCTGCAGGTCTCGGTTCCCGTCAGCCGCCTCGCCAAGTGGAAGACCACGTTCCAGCTCATCTCGCTCGGCGCGCTGATTCTCGGCGTGGCCACCCCGTGGTGGAACCTCGACGTGGGCGCGATCGAGATCAATATTCCGCACACCGTGGGCCTGACCACCCTGTGGGGCGCGGCCGTGCTTACGCTCATCACCGGGTGGGACTATCTGCGCGTCGGCCTCAAGCATATGGACTGAGGCGGGGGGCTCGCCGGTTCGGGCCTCGCGGCGCGATGCTGTCGCTGCATTGCAAAATTCGCCGTCTGACGTGAATTCGTTGCGTTTGGCGCAAGCGTGATCCTGCGGCAGGGCGGGCCACGTTCGGGGGGACTCTTCATCAAGGACAATCCCATTACCGCGCCGCTTCGCCCTTTCACCGCCCGTTTCCGCAAGCCCTCTCCGGACGCGAATCCGCGCAGCGAGCGCCCGTTCGGCCGCGCGATGGTCTTCGCGCTGGCGGCTTCGGCGGGGCTGACGGTGGCCAATATCTATTACGGCCAGCCCATGCTCGGCCTGATGGAGCGCGAGGTTCCCGGCGCCGCGATCACTTATGTGCCCACCGCCACGCAGCTCGGCTATGCCGCCGGGCTGCTGCTGCTAGTGCCGCTGGGAGACCTGCTGGAGCGCAAGCGGCTGATCGTCACGCAGTGCCTGGCCCTGTCGGTGGCGCTGGCGCTGGTCGCACTGGCGCCGAGCGCGGGTGCCGTGCTTGCCGCCTCGCTGCTGGTGGGCCTGCTGGCCTCCGTCGCCCAGCAGATCGTGCCGCTGGCCGCCAATCTGGCCCCAGAGGACAAGCGCGGCGCGGTGGTCGGCACGGTGATGGCGGGCCTGCTCTGCGGCATCCTGCTCAGCCGGACACTGGCCGGTTTCGTGGGCGGGCACTTCGGCTGGCGCGCGATGTTCTGGCTGGCGGTGCCGCTGGCGCTGCTGACGGCGGGGCTGATGGCATGGCAGCTTCCGCGCAGCCGTCCGCAGCCGGGGGGGCTCGGCTGGCTCGGGCTCATGGCCTCGCTGCGCGATCTCTGGTGCGAATTCCCGGCGCTGCGGCTGGCGACGTTCACGCAGTGCACCCAGTTCGGCGTGTTCAGCGTGTTCTGGACGATTCTCGCGCTGCACCTTCAGGAGCCGCGCTTCGGGCTGGGCTCGGAAGTGGCGGGCCTGTTCGGCGTGCTCGGCGCGGCGGGCGTGCTGGCCGCGCCGATCGCGGGCCGTATCGCCGACCGGCGCGGCCCGCATCCGGTGATCGTGGCGGCCAGCGTGCTGACGCTGGCGTCATGGCTGGTCTTCGGGTTCTGGACCTCGATCGCCGGGCTGGTGGTCGGCGTGCTGCTGCTCGATTTCGCGATCCAGGCGAGCCAGATTTCCAACCAGAGCATCATCTATGCGCTGCGCCCCGAGGCGCGCTCGCGAATCAATACGGTCTACATGGCCTCGATGTTCCTCGCCGGCGCGGCCAGTTCGGGCGCGGCCACGGTGGCATGGCACAACTGGGGCTGGACCGGCGTGACGGTGCTGGGCACGGGAATCGCGGCGCTCGGACTGGCGCTGCAGACCTTGCGTGTGAAGAAGTAAGGCAGCGCCAGGCGCCGCCTGTTCCCGCTAACCGGCGCGCAGCTCGTCCGCGAGCATGCGGAATTCGTCCCCGCGCGGAGAGTTCTTGCGCCAGACCAGTGCGATCTCGCGGTTGGCGTTGGGCGAGAGCAGGGGCCGCGCGACGACATTGGTGCCGTTGAGGATGCCCGCGTCGATCGCCATTTCCGGCAGCATCGTCAGCCCCAGGCCATTGTCGACCATCTGCACCAGCGTGTGCAGCGAAGTGCCGATCATCGTCGCCGAGGCGCGCAGTTCCGGCCGGTTGCAGGCGGCCAGCGCATGGTCCTTGAGGCAGTGCCCGTCTTCCAGCAGCAGCAGGCGATGCTCGTCTATGACTTCGGGACCGACCTCGGCAGGCGGATTGCGCGGGTCGTCGCTGGGGAAGGCGACGAAGAAGGCGTCAAGCTCGATCGTCTCCTTCTCGACCTCGCCGGTGGCATAGGGGAGCGCCAGCAGCACGCAGTCGGCGCGGCCGTGGTGCAGCGATTCGATGGCGGCCTGGCTCGGCTCCTCGCGCAGGAACAGCTTGAGGTTCGGACGTTCGCGGCGCAGGCGGGGCAGCATCCGGGGCAGCAGGAACGGCGCGATCGTGGGGATCACGCTCATGCGCACTTCGCCCGAGAGCGGCTTGCCGCTGGACTGCACGAGGTCGGAGAGTTCCTCGGTCTCGCGCAGGATGCGGTGGGCCTTGGCAACCACCGCATTGCCCAGCGGCGTGAAGCGTACCGCGCGCTTGGTGCGTTCCACCAGCGTCACGCCGAGCAGCGCCTCAAGGTCGCGCAGGCCCGCCGAAAGCGTGGACTGCGACACGAAACAGGCATCGGCGGCGCGGCCGAAATGCCCGTGTTCGTGCAGGGCGACGAGGTACTGGAGCTGCTTGAGCGTGGGCTGGTAGACGGTCACTCTTCCGTTGCCGCCCCGTCGGTGTCGCCGGCATCGTCGTCGGCTCCGGCGACCGGCTCGTCTTCGAGGCGGGTCATCTTGAGCTTGCCGTTCTCCACCGCGAAGGCGAGCTTGCCTTCCACCAGGGCCAGCGCATCGCGGCCGAACACTTCGTAGCGCCAGCCTTCGAGGATCGGCAGCTTCTTGCGCACGCCGGCGGCCAGCAGTTCAAGGTCTTCGCTGCGGGCGAGCAGGCGGGCGGCCACGTCGATCTCGCGCGCGCGGATCTTGAGCAGCAGCTTGAGCAGGTCGGCGACGAGCGAACCTTCCTTGCCCAGCGGCGCGCCCTTGGGGGTGCGCGGGGGCAGTTCGTCGTCCGAAAGCGGTTCCGCCCGGGCGATGGTGTTCATCAGGCGCTTGCCGATGTCGTTGTCCTTCCAGCCTTGCGAGAGGCCGCGCACCTTGGCGAGATCGGCCTGCTGCTTGGGCGGGTGGCTGGCGATGTCGGCCAGCGTTTCGTCACGGGCGATGCGGCCGCGCGGGATGTTCTTGCCCTGCGCTTCGTGTTCGCGCCATTCGGCGATGGCCTTGAGCCTGCCGAGCATGGCGGAATTGCGCCCCGCCGCCTTGATCCGCTTCCACGCCTGTGCGGGGTCGTTGCGGTAGTGTTCGGGATCGGCGAGCTTTTCCATCTCCTGGTCCAGCCATTCGCCGCGCCCGGTCTTGATCAGGCGCTTGAGCATCTTGGGGAAGATCTTGGAGAGGTGGGTGACGTCGCCGATGGCATATTCGATCTGCCGCTCGGTCAGCGGGCGGCGCGACCAGTCGGTGAAGCGTGCGCCCTTGTCGATGGTGAGGCCCATCCACGATTCGACGAGGTTGGAATAGCCGATCTGCTCCGACTGGCTGATCGCCATCATCGCGATCTGGGTGTCGAAGATCGGGTGCGGGGTGCGGCCGGTGAGGTTGAAGATGATCTCCACGTCCTGCCCGCCGGCGTGGAAAACCTTCAGGACTTCCTCGTTCGCGGTCAGCAGGTCGAGCAGGGGGGTCATGTCGAGCCCCTGCGCGAGCGGGTCGATCGCGGCCGCTTCCTCGGTATTGGCGATCTGCACCAGGCAGAGTTCGGGCCAATAGGTGTTCTCGCGCATGAATTCCGTGTCGACGGCCACGAAATCGGATTTCGCAAGGCGTTCGCACAGCGCGGCGAGCTCTTCGGTCTTTGTTATCAGCGGATGGATTTTCATTTCGAGCGTGGCGGTAACGCGAACAAGGCGGGGGATCAATGTTTCCCGGCCGTCAAATTCTCCGACAAATGACGATATTGCCTATTTCTTGCGCAGGAAGGGCGTCAGCAATCGATTTGCGAGGGTCTGGAGCAGGCTGGGCGCGGCCTCGTTTTCCAGCGCGGCGATGCTTTCCCGCGTCACCAGCCGGCGGCGAAGCTGAGTGCCGGTCACATGGATTCCGGGCGGAGGCAGGTGCCAGGCTTCCGCATCGTCGCCCGGCGCGGCACTGCGCGGCGGCGGGCCGCCATCGGGGGCATCGGCGGCGAGCGGGGGCGCGGGAAACGGAGGCGCGGGAAACGAGGGCACGGGAAACGGTGAGGGCGCCGGGGCAGCGGCTTGCCCGTCCGGAGCGCCTTCCGGCCATCTCTCGTCCGTGACGGCGGCAAGGGCCGCCGCCTCGAATGCCGGGTAGCCGCCATGGCCGCCCACCAGAACGGCCATGGGCCGGGGAAGCCCCTCGGCCATGGCCTTGTCGCGAATGGCCTGATGCGTCAGCACCGCGAGATGGCAGGCGCCCACCGTGCAGGCGCGCTGTTCCTCGGCGGTGGCCATGCCGGCCGTGCAGAGCTTCCGCATGGCCGCGATCACCGCGTGCAGATCCTCCAGCCCGGTTACGCCCAGCGTGTCGTCGTTGTCCTCGAAAGCGCCCTGCCACGGCACCTCGGGCATGGCGAAGGCCTGCGCCAGGCGGGACCGGCCAGCGGTGGAGAAGGGCCATGCGCGATCGGTGTAATAGGCGGTTTCGTAGAACGGGCGGCCCGGATCGGCCGAAGCGGCTGCGATGGCGGGGCAGATATCCATGGCGATGGCGGTGACGGGATCGCCGGGCCGGTCAAGTTCGGCGATGCGCCGGATCAGCCGGTCCCAGCCGGTCACGATCACGTCCTGCGAAGCGATGAAGCGGAAGCGGGCGGGCAGAGGCAGGCCCGCGCCGCAGAGGAACACGAGTTCGTCCTTGATCCGGCGCGCCGCCTCGTCGGCGCGGCCTTCGCGCAGCATCGCCTCGATCGCCGTGCGGAACTGATTTTCCGACATGCCGTCTATGGTGACGGCATCCGGAACCTGCGCGTTGTCCATGTAATCCATTGGCGAGACCCGTTTTGCCCAGCGGCATAGCCCCGAATTGGTTTATTTGGGGTTTATGCCGGGGCCGGAGCTTTGCCGGAGAGCTCGGGCGTCGCCCGGCCGGTCGGGTTTCGCCCCATGGAGGACATTCGTAGCGCCCTTCAGCCTTGCCCGAAAGAAGCCTTTCATTCACATAGAGGCATTCGTCAGAGGTGCCTATGTCGCTGCTAGAAGAAAACGCCGATATTCTTGCGGGAATGGAACGAGACGGCAGCTATCTTAGTCCCGCGCGATCAGTCGATTTTTCGCACGTTTTCCCGGATCAACCTTCCGCAGAAGCGTTCGCAGCCGAGTGCCAGCGAGACGGATTTGAAATCGACATTGCGGAAACCGATCAGGACGACGACGCGTGGGATGTGACGGTTTCGGCCGACATGCAGCCTTCCGCCGTGAACATTACCGCTTGGGAGGAGCGCTTCGATGCTCGCGCCAAGACTTATGGTGGTCGGTCGGATGGTTGGGGATTCCTGCAAGTCTAATCGACTATTGCGGACAATTGTGGCCCGAAACCTGTGGTCTAAAATCCCCCCTCCCGGTCATCAAGCGACGGAACGCCGGTCCCCGGAAGCAGCCTGATGGCTCACGCCCCATGGTGGACTTAAATGCTTTGGACCAGAGGATGCTTGCCGGGGGCCAACCGGCTGCCTTTGATGCCGTCATAAAGATCGATGCGGGTTCGCCCACCACGGTCGGTCACTGTAACCTCGTAGCGTCTACCTACTGCAGTCACGACATAGCGAGCGCGCAAGATGGCGAATACGTCAGAAGATTGACCGTAGCGAGCACATAGGTCGGTTATAACCTTAGGTGCGAAGCTGACTCGTTCACGAACCTCGTTGCATGGTAGGCCCGAGATCACCTGTCCGTTCAGGAAATCCACCTCCAACAGACCATCTTCGCTGCGCTTCGCATCGTCGTACGGGTAGAAGCCGTAGTTAAACAGCAAGCTTGCGCCGCTGCCAAAGGAGTCAGCGACATTGTGGGCTAGCGAGCATAGATCGTCGAATTTCATGAGGGGACGGTATGCTAATCTATGTCCGCTTTCCACCCAAGTGCGACATTGCGGTAACTGGGGCTACGTCCGTTTTTCCCGCCAGGCCGCGTCGTTGGATATCTCCTGATCGCACTGCGGGGGCACCGGAATTCCGGGGCGGGGGCTCGTTGCAGCCCGGTTCTCCGACCCGGTGCGTGCTTGCGGGCCGATCTCTTCTGGAAATCGCCGCGCCACTCGACTAGGGGGCTCGGCTTGCAACCTCATTCCGATCAGAAGAAGCGCGAGCCCGCCATGACTCATCCCTATCGCTCCCACACCTGCGGCGCCCTGACCGCTGCCGAGGTCGGCCAGACCGTCCGCCTCTCGGGCTGGGTGCATCGCAAGCGCGACCACGGCGGCGTTCTCTTCGTCGACCTGCGCGATCACTACGGCATGACCCAGGTCGTTGCCGACACCGACAGCGCGGCGCTGGAACTGCTTGATTCGCTGCGCGTCGAATCGGTCGTCACGATCGAGGGCGTGGTCAAGGCCCGCACCGAATCCACCGTGAACCCGAACCTCGCCACCGGCGCGATCGAGGTCTACGCCCGTTCCGCCACGGTCATCAGCCGCGCCGAGGAACTGCCGATGCCGGTGGCCGGCGAGCAGGAATATCCCGAGGATATCCGCCTGCGCTACCGCTTCCTCGACCTGCGCCGCGACACGCTGCACGGCAACATCGTGAAGCGCACGAAGATCATCTCGGACATGCGCCGCAAGATGGAAGGCATCGGCTTCACCGAATATTCGACGCCGATCCTCACCGCTTCCAGCCCCGAAGGCGCGCGCGACTTCCTGGTGCCCAGCCGCATCCACCCCGGCAAGTTCTACGCGCTGCCGCAGGCGCCGCAGCAGTACAAGCAGCTGCTGATGGTCGCCGGGTTCGACCGCTACTTCCAGATCGCCCCCTGCTTCCGCGACGAGGACCCGCGCGCAGACCGCCTGCCGGGCGAGTTCTACCAGCTCGACCTCGAAATGAGCTTCGTGACCCAGGAAGAGATCTGGGAAACCATGGAGCCGGTGCTCCAGAGCGTCTTCGCCGATTTTGCGGAAGGCAAGCCGGTGACGCCTGCGGGTGAATTCCGCCGCATTCCGCACGCCCAGTCGATGCTGGACTACGGTTCGGACAAGCCGGACCTGCGCAACCCGCTGATCATCAAGGACGTGACCGAGCACTTCGTCGAATCGGGCTTCGGCATCTTCGCGGGCATCGTGGCCGGTGGCGGCGTGATCCGCGCGATCCCGGCTCCGGGCGCCGGTGCGGGCAGCCGCAAGTTCTTCGACGAGATGAACGTCTGGGCGCGCGGCGAGGGCTATTCGGGCCTTGGCTACATCAACATCAAGGACGGCGTCCCCGGCGGCCCGATCGCCAAGAACCACGGCGAGGAAAAGACCGCCGCGCTGATCGCGGCGCTGGGTCTGGGTCCGAACGACGGCGTGTTCTTCGCCGCGGGCAAGGAAGAGCAGGCGGCCAAGCTGGCAGGGCTTGCCCGTATCCGCACCGGCGAACAGCTCGACCTGATCGACAAGGACCGCTTCGAGCTGTGCTGGATCGTCGACTTCCCGTTCTTCGAATGGGACGAGGACAACAAGAAGGTCGACTTCGCGCACAACCCGTTCTCGATGCCGCAGGGCGGCATGGAAGCGCTGGAAGGCCAGGACCCGCTGACGATCAAGGCCTATCAGTACGACCTCGTCTGCAACGGCTATGAAATCGCCTCGGGTTCGATCCGTAACCAGTCGCCGGAACTGATGGTCAAGGCCTTCGAGATGGTGGGCCTCACCAAGCAGGACGTGGAAGATCGCTTCGGCGGCCTCTACCGCGCCTTCCAGTACGGCGCGCCGCCGCACGGCGGCATGGCGGCCGGTGTCGATCGCATCGTGATGCTCCTGTGCGGTGCGCAGAACTTGCGCGAAATCACGCTGTTCCCGATGAACCAGCGCGCCGAGGACCTGCTGATGGGCGCGCCGAGCCCGGCCGAATCCAGGCAGCTGCGCGAACTGCACATGCGTGTGGTGGAACCGCAGAAGAACTGAATTCGTTTCCAGATTTCCGCCGGGCAGCGGGCCTTCGCTTCGCTGCCCAACCTTCACGATCCCGGAAACATTCTGGAAACAGGATCGGGGCGTGGATAAATCGGGCCATGGCGCTTTCGCGTCGTGATCCTATCTTGCGAGCGAGGCTTGCCAGCGCGCGCCCCAGTCATTAGGGCGGCAGGCGAGATTTCACACCTCGCGAATTTTTGAAGGGGTTTATTCAATGAGCGATACCGCCGATCGGGTTAAGAAGATCGTCGTCGAACACCTGGGCGTCGAAGCCGACAAGGTGACGGAAGAAGCAAGCTTCATCGACGATCTGGGCGCAGATTCGCTCGACATCGTCGAGCTGGTCATGGCGTTCGAAGAAGAATTCGGCGTCGAAATCCCCGACGATGCTGCCGAGAAGATCAGCACCGTCTCGGATGCCATCAAGTACATCGAAGAGAACAAGGGCTGAGCCCGGCTTTTCGGCTACTCTCGCGCGGTCCGGCCATGCGCCGGCGCGCGGGCGGCTGTGATCCCGGTTCATAACCGGATTGAACTCGACAGGCTCGACCTCTAAGGGGGCGGGCCTGTTGCCGTTTCTGCAGGCTGGTTCGTGCCAGCCGCGTTTTCGGCCAAATTGCTTTTTCGGAGAGCATGAATGCGTCGTGTTGTCGTCACCGGACTTGGTCTTGTCACCCCGCTGGGTGCTGACGTGGAGACCACCTGGGCCAACATCCTTGCGAGCAAGAGCGGGGCGGGCCCGATCACCAAGTTCGATGCCTCGGACCAGAAGTGCCAGATCGCCTGCGAGGTGAAGCCGGCCGATCACGAATACGGCTTCGATGCCGGCAAGCGTGTCGACCACAAGATCCAGCGCCAGGTCGATCCCTTCATCGTCTACGGCATCGATGCCGCAGGGCAGGCACTTGAAGATGCCGGCCTCACCGACATGAGCGAGGAAGACAAGCTCATGACCGGTTGCTCGATCGGTTCGGGCATCGGCGGTCTGCCGGGTATTGAAAGCGAATCGCTGGTTCTGGCCGAAAAGGGTCCGGGCCGCGTCTCTCCGCACTTCGTGCATGGCCGCCTGATCAACCTGATCTCGGGGCAGGTCTCGATCAAGTACGGCCTCAAGGGCCCGAACCACGCCGTCGTCACTGCCTGTTCGACCGGCGCGCACTCGATCGGCGATGCCGCGCGCATGATCAAGGACGGCGATGCCGACATCATGCTGGCCGGCGGCGCCGAATCGACCATCTGCCCGATCGGCATCGCCGGTTTCGCGCAGGCCCGTGCGCTCAACAGCAGCTACAACGACCGCCCCGAACAGGCGAGCCGCCCTTACGACAAGGATCGTGACGGTTTCGTCATGGGCGAGGGCGCCGGCGTTCTCGTGCTCGAGGAGTACGAACACGCCAAGGCCCGCGGCGCGAAGATCTACTGCGAAGTGATCGGTTACGGTCTTTCGGGCGATGCCTTCCACGTCACCGCCCCGGAACCCACCGGCGACGGTGCCTATCGCTCGATGCAGATGGCGCTGAAGAAGGCGGGGATGACCCCGGCGGATATCGACTACATCAACGCCCACGGCACCTCGACCATGGCCGACACCATCGAACTGGGCGCCGTGCGCCGCCTGTTCGGCGATGCCATCGGCAGCGTTTCGATGAGCTCGACCAAGTCGGCCATCGGCCACCTCCTGGGCGGCGCCGGCGCGGTCGAATCGATCTTCTGCATCCTGGCGATGCGCGACCAGATCGTGCCCCCCACCCTCAACCTCGACAACCCGGACGAGGGCTGCGAGGGCGTGGACTTGGTGCCGCACGTCGCCAAGAAGCGCGAAGTGCGCGCGGTGCTGAACAACTCGTTCGGTTTCGGCGGCACCAACGCCAGCCTGGTGATGCGCAAGATCGACTGATCGCGAAAGGCGTAAGGGGCGATGATGTCGCGGCGCAACTGGATTCTCGTCGCGGCCATCGGCCTTGCGGCCGTGATCTCCTTATGGTCCTTCGTGGGCGGCTGGTACGGTTCCGGCCCGCTGGCGAAGGACCAGCACTTCATCGTTCCCGGCGGGGCAAGCCTTGCGGCTGTGGCCCAGCGGCTGGAGGACAAGGGCGTGATCCGCTCGGCCAGCGGCTTCGAACTGCGCGCCCGCGTGTTCGGCGGCGGCGGCGGGATCAAGGCGGGCGAATTCGCCATTCCCGCCCATGCCAGCCCTTCGCGCGTGCTGGCGATCCTCTCGAGCGACGAGGTGATCCGCCGCTTCGTCACCGTGCCGGAAGGCATGCCCTCGATCATGGTCTACGAACGCCTGAAGGCGCAGGACCAGCTCAGCGGCGAGGTGGCTTCGCCCGACGAAGGCTCGGTCCTGCCTGACAGCTACGCTTTCGAGACTGGCGAGCCGCGCGAGGCGGTGCTGCGCCGCATGCAGGCGGCCATGACCCGCACACTCAAGGAGCTTTGGGAAAAGCGCGCCCCGGGTCTCGTGGTGAAGACGCCGGAGCAGGCGCTGATCCTGGCTTCCATCGTCGAGAAGGAAACCGGCAAGCCCTCTGAACGGCGCATGGTGGCCGGGCTATACTCGAACCGGCTCA
This sequence comes from Novosphingobium sp. TK71, assembly GCF_055361505.1. Taxonomy (NCBI): domain Bacteria; kingdom Pseudomonadati; phylum Pseudomonadota; class Alphaproteobacteria; order Sphingomonadales; family Sphingomonadaceae; genus Novosphingobium; species Novosphingobium sp. TK71. Next base: position 1,710,458 of record NZ_CM143962.1, on the reverse strand, counting down.
AGCAGGGGATGATGCTGCAGGCAGACCCCACGATCATCTACCCGATCACCAAGGGCAAGGCGCTGGGACGCCGCATCCTCCAGTCGGAGATCCAGGCGGTCAACGACTACAACACTTACACGATGGTCGGCCTGCCCAAGCATCCGATCACCAATCCGGGCCGCGAATCGATCGCCGCCGTGCTCAATCCGGCAAAGACCGATGCGCTCTATATGGTGGCCGACGGCACCGGCGGCCATGCTTTTGCCGACACGCTGGCCCAGCACAATGCCAACGTGAAGAAGTGGTTCGCGATCCGGCGCGAGCGCGGCGAAATCTGAACGGAGGGAAGGGCGCCCGCTATCGGAGCGTCCCGTCCGCCCGCTTGCGCCGCGCATAGATCGTGGAGGCCAGTGCGATTCCCGCGATAAGCAGCGGGAAGATCGCCGAAGCCGGCCCCTTGGCACCCAGCATGTCGAAACCGAGGAAGCTCCAGCCGAACTGGATCACCACGGCAACGAAGGAAAGCGCGAAGAGCATCCATGCCCAGCCGCGCCGGGACAGCAGCATGACCGAGCCGATGGTGCCGCTGGCCACTGCCACGGCATAGGCGGTCCATGCCCAGCCGGGCATTTCACGGAAGGCCTGCGCCTGAACCGGGTCCTGGCGGGCGATTTCGCCCGGGTCGGCGCTGGCCTGAACAAGATAGGCCACGTCCCCGGCAAGGTTCCACAGCAGGATGAGGATGGCGATGATCCAGAACTTGCGCATGCCCGCTCCCTTTCGCGCATGACGGCCGAACGGGCACTTTGCCGCAGCGTCCCTGTTCTGGCAATTGACCGTAGGGGCAAGGCAGACGGCCTCAGGGAGCAAGGCGAATGAACCGTGAAGGTGAAGTTCTGGCGGCGGATCGCAAGCGCGGCGCTCCGCTGCTGGTGACGGCCGAATTGCCCGCCGACGTGCTCGGCTGGGCCGACGGCCTGCGCAAGGCCCACTACCCACCCGAGCGCAACCGTTTGCGCGCCCATGTCACCCTGTTTCATGCCCTGCCGCCCTCGGTGGAAGGCGAACTGGTGGACGTCCTCGCCGACCTTGCCCGCTGCGCGCCGCCGAGGGCGCGAATCGACGGGCTGATGAAGCTGGACAACGGCACCGCTCTCTCCGTCGAATCACCGGACATGGCGTGGCTCCATGCCGTGATCGCGGAGCGCATGCATGGATTGCTGACCGATCAGGACAGCCGGCCACTGCGCCTTCACGTGACGATCCAGAACAAGGTCGCCCCGGCCGCCGCCCGTGCGCTGCAGGCACAGCTCGGGGCTCAACTGCACCCGATCAGCTTCCGCTTCCGGGGCTTTGGCCTTTATGCCTGGGAGGACGGATTGTGGCGCCCGATCCGCGTTTTACCTTTTCGTGGCTGAAACGCATTTTTGGGTGTTGACCGATGCCGACCTTGCCCCTAGAGGACGCGACCTGCCCGGCAGTGATGTGGGGCACCGGATCGAGCCGCCCGACGCGGCGGCCTTGGTTTGGCGGAGTAGCTCAGCTGGTTAGAGCAGCGGAATCATAATCCGCGTGTCGGGGGTTCGAGTCCCTCCTCCGCTACCATTTCCCATTTTCCGAGACAGTCCAGATTTGTCCGTTGACGTCTCGGGGCATTTTTTTTCAAAATAATTTCAAGCATTTACGGCGTTAGCGGTTATCCGCTGGCGCCCACTCTCGTCCATGCGAGACCGCCCACGTCGATTTGAATTGGGGGTGGAATTGGGGGTATTTTTGGCCGGCACCCCCAACAGGCGATACCCCCAGATGGCCCTCAAGGAACTTGAAGTTAAATACGCGGCGATCCGGAGCCGCGCATATAAGCTGACGGACGGCGGCGGATTGCATCTGTTCGTGCAGCCAAACGGCTCGAAGCTGTGGCGTATGAAGTACCGATTCGGCGGCAAGGAAAAGCTGCTGAGCTTCGGAAAATATCCCGACGTTCCGCTCGCCGCGGCGCGGACCAAGCGTGACGAGGCAAGGGCCAGCCTTGCCGAGGGGCGAGATCCGGGGGCGGTGCAGGCGGAGGAACAGCGGGCAGCAGAGCGTACCTTCGAAAAGGTCGCGCGCGATTGGCACGCCAATCGCGCCAGCGGATTGAATGCCGCCCACGCCCAGCGGGTAATCAGCCGGATGGAAAGGGATGTCTTTCTTGCGATCGGTCACCGTCCTCTCACTGAGATATCCGTCCCCGAGATTCTGGACATGATCAGAAAGATCGAGGCGAGGGGGGGGCTCTCGATATCAGCCGGCGCGCCAACCAATGCGTGAGCCAGGTCTATCGGTTTGCGATCGCCAACGGGTGGGAGCGCGAGAATCCAACTGTTCACCTGCTTGGCGCCTTGAAGCCCCGCCCACGAGTGAAGCACATGGCGCGCGTGCCGCTGCAGGAAGTTCCCGATCTGGTTCGTGCCATCGCTGGGTACGACGGTGAAGATGGAAGCCGGAGGCGTGATCGAGCCAGAGACGCCATGTGTTCACGCTGCTTACTTGGGCCACCGCCGCCGCGTTGCGCTCAAGTTGGGACCGGCCCGTCAGCGCTCGAACCTCAGCCGCAGGGCCGATAACGTGCCCTTTTGACGGCTCGCCGACGGAACCGCGCAAGCCTTTGCTCGACCAGCGCGCTCGCCTCGCCCGCCGCCACGCTGGGCAAGATGTTCAAGAGCCTGTGACGCCTGATGAACTGGAAGATCGATCCCGCCGCCAAAAGCAAATTGTAGTTACTAAAAGCGATTGACCTCCAATCAAATCGTAGCCACAAAAAGCCATGATTGCTGTATGGGATGAACCGAAACGGCAAGCGATCCTCGTCAAGCACGGGATCGACTTTGCCGATGTGGGCGAAGGGTCCTTCCTCTCCGCTCTGGTGATCCCTGCGAAGGATGGACGCTCCTGCCATGACCGACCCGAAACACGCCGCTCCCGGATACACCAGGGCCGATATGGATGCGGTCAGCAATAACCCCGAATTGACAGCCGAGGACTTCGCGAGGGCAATGCCTTTCGCTGAGGCCTTCCCGGACCTCGCAAAGACGATTCGCGCGCGCGGTCCGCAGAAGGCCCCAAAAAAGGTCAGCACCACACTGCGCCTTTCGCCCGAGGTGATCGAGCATTTCAAATCCGGCGGCCCCGGTTGGCAGTCGCGGATCGATGCAGCCCTCAAGGATTGGGTGGCTGCGCACTGAAGCCGATTGGCCCCCCATCCTCCCGGTAGGACGATGACGAGCTGCCGGTCCCGGCTCCCGGGGGAGCCATCGGTGGCTGAACGACCGGCATGGGTCGGTTTTGTGGGGTGTTCGAGCCCCGCCATCAACAGAAGGCGTGGCGTTGGGGCAAGAGGTAATGAAAGTCTACTTCATGCCTCTCCCACGAACAGCTACGAAAGCGGGGACTTCGAGCAGCTTGGGGGAGGGTATTGTCTCGGGAGGGGCGTTGTCACTTATGGCAGACACGATTGACTGAAATGCAGGCGTTGCCGCAGGGCTTTCCCTTTTTGCAGCGTTTGCCGAACCATGAAAATCCACCGCCTGAGCCAGAGTCGTCAGTTGATACTCCTGTCGATGAGGGGCGCGAGGCAAAGGACTGGCGAGTGACAGGTGATGACGAGGAGACATGGTTCGCTGAGATCCACACGCGCCGGGCGTCCTTCATGACCTGGAGCCATTCGCCCGACCGCTTGATGATCTCGACGTTATCGCCGCTGCGGAAGTTTCCCGTGATGTGCCCTTTGGTTGAAGGCGCGTCGCGCGTCCGAAGGGTCGACGCTGAGACATAGACGGTATCGCCGTCATCATAGGCTAGCGCAGCCCCTGCTGGTTCCGTCAGTTCGGCATCCTCGCTGCCTGACGGATCAGGAGATGACAATCCACCTGTGCACTGAACCATGAGGAGCGAGCCCAGGACCAGGCAGAACACGTTCACACGGCGACCGATGGGGAAGCGGCCCGCCATTTCACTGTATCCCATGCGCAGCGAGCCATTCCAAAGTGGCAGGCCAATGACGCCTTTTCGCGGCAGCCAGAAGGGTTCCGTCTGGGTCCTTCACGCGGGGGTTGGCGCCTGCCCGCAACATTGTGAGTGCGATGCGGTCGTCATCCACTGAAAGGACAGGTGTGGTGCCGTCATTGGACTTGGCGTCCAGCTTCGCCCCCGCTTCGATGAGAACTTTCGTCACCGCCAGATCGCTGGTTCCCATGAGCGGAGTCCAGTCCAGGCTATCGCGTCCCTCCAGTGGAACGCCAAGCGTGATCAGGGTGCGCGCCATTGCAGCACGGTCCCGGCTGGAAGCCTTCCCGCAAGCCCCATAGGTTCCGCGAAATATGTGCAGGGCATTCCCGTCATTATCCTGCCCTTTGGGGTCGGCACCGGCATTCACCAGGGCCCGAGCTATCGGGGCGTTGCAGCCGACTCCCTCGGCAAGCAGAGCCGTCAACCGTGCCTTGGGTATCCGTGAAACATAGCCCTGCTTTGCCATCCGGTCGAACAGCTTTTGATCTCCCCTCTCTGCCGCAAATTCGGCGATCAGAACGCCAAGAGCCAGCGAAGAAGGGGAATTATCCTGCGGTCCGGCCTTAATGAGAGCGTCCAAACGAACTCCGGAGGCAAGAGCAGCTCGGACAAGGTCTGTCGGATCATTCCTTCCGAGTGAGGCTTGCGCAAGCCTTATGGCACTTTGAACGAGGTCTGCGCCGGCTTGAGAAGTGAAGTCGAACCGCTGCTGCTTGAGTAGAGCGACAGTACCGCCGTTGCCCCGAATCCACCGATCTGTCTGAGCCAGAGTATCCACGGCATCCTCGAGTTGGGTCATGCTCCGAGGCATGCCGACAGACCGGCCCACGTAATCGACCACCACCTTGGAGGTTGTGCCGACTCTCAGGGTGAGTTCATAGGTCGGACTATCCGTGACGCCGGCCGTGTAATCCGGCTTCATCCCCATGAAGTGCGCATCTCGAAATTTCTGGAACAAGGCGGCAGCCGCTTCAGGCTCGACGTTCGTTTCATGAGGGCCGGGCCAGAGTACATTGTACCCGTTGAATGCACGATGCACGTCGGCGGCGCTTCCGGGAAAGCGAGGATAATTGCTGGAGAAACGGACGCGGCCATCTCCCCTGATCGAAACCTCATAATCGGGGCACGATCCGTAACAGGCGGTCCTTCGCAGCGTAACCTCGGTATCCTGAGGGCTACCTTCCGGGAACGGGACTTTCGGGTCAGGAGCAGTTTCGGCGGCTTCGTAGTTGATCGTTATGAAGCCAACTGCCTGGACAGGATGCCCGTCGAACGACTGAGGCTTGAATGTCCACTTCCGCGCAGCTTCAAGAGCTGGCTTGGGGTCGAGCTTGTAGAAGTTGTCTCCTACCCGAGCGTCGATGACATGGCCTTTCACGTCAATGGTCACCAGGACGCCGACATTGGCTGATCCGTAACCATTGACCGTCTCCGGGCCGGAGAGGCGCTCCGATTGGAGATAGTAGATGCCCACCCTTTCGACCTCGTGCGTCGATCCGGAACAGGCTAAGAGCAGGGACAGTGCCGCTGCTGATCGCCATGCAAGGCCACCCTTCATCATCTCTCCCAAGGTATTGATAGGCGACCATATCACCAGAACTCTGCTTGATAGGCTACCCCTTAAACCGTAGAATACTAAGTTAGAAAATCATCGACTTTACTTGGTGACCGATGATCGTCCGAAAAGGGTTGTGAATTGATGGGGCCGCGGGCGACATCCCGTGTTCGCATTGGAACGATGCTGGCAATGGGTGACTAATTATACAATCATAATTTAGATCAAGTTTTTTTAAGTTTTAGTCTGCGGTGAACAGGCATCACTAACCTGCGCTATCGGATTGTTGCGAAATCCAATCCGAAGCGAGGCAGATACTTTCTGAGCCGGTCTGCGTCGTTGGTGCTGTTGCGTCGCGCGCGCGAGGCGGAGAACAGGTGCCGTCCGGCTTCGGACAGGGAGGTACTCTCGCGGCATGTGTCCACGACGTAAGCCAGCTGGACGCGGTCAAAGGGATCGATCTCCTCCAGTCTTTCCGCGTCGAGGAATGCTGCCAGCTTATCCTCATTGCTGGCGTTGCTGACTGACCAGAGGCGCCCAAGTCTGGCGATTTCGTTGTCGACCGTCGCCAGATCGATGCGGCCCTTCGGTGCAAAAGTCGCCATGCGCGTGACGCTGCCGGCCAGATCGAGGCCGTGCGCGGGCGGCGGGATGAAATCGCGGAGGCAAAGAGCCGCAAGACTGTGGATCAGGATCCTCGCGCGTGGACGCCGGTGGGGCGGTAATGGTGTGCCTTGCTCTCAATAACGCTTCCCAGCCCGCATCTGACCGCCTAGAGGCGCCCTATCCCCGGGGGGCCGCTTATGCGCGGCTGAGAGGTGGTCTGCAGACCACGACCCGCTGAACCTGATCCGGTTGACACCGGCGTAGGGAGGGCTGGCGGCAGGTCCGTTGTCCCTCCAGATGGAGTGGACGCGAGAAGATGCCCAGTAAGACGATGCCCATTAATCTGCCCAATTTCCGTAACTTTTCCTGTCTTCGCGGCCTGACCGGCATCGGTGGTGCCGCGCTGGTTCTGCCGGCCTTGCTGGCCGCGCCCGCGGCGATGGCGGAGGCGGCCGACGATGCCGGCCCGTCCGACATCCAGGTGATCGGGCATCCCGATCCCGAGGGGCTGCTGCCGGACCAGACCGCGCCCAAGGCCGTAAGCGCCATTTCGGCGGACTTCATCCTCAAGCAGGCGCCGACGCTCAATGCGTTCCAGCTCGTCAACCTCCTGCCCGGCGCGAACGTGTCTTCGAGCGATCCCTACGGCCTCTCCACCGGTTCCAGCCTGACCCTGCGCGGATTGGGTCAGGACCAGATCGGCGTCGTGATGGAAGGTGCGCCGCAAAACGATATCGGCTATTTCTACGCCTATCCCTCGCAGTTCGCCGATGCCGAGAACGTGCGGCAGATCGCGCTGGCGCAAGGGGCCGCCGATATCGACGCGCCCGTCGTCGCCGCGGCGGGCGGGCTGCTATCGCTGACGCTCGACGATCCGAAATCGGAGCTGGGCGGCCTCGTCAATCTTTCTGCCGGTTCCTACGATGCCCGCCGCGTTTTCGTGCGGCTGGACACCGGCACGCTGGGGGCGAGCGGGCTCAAGGCCTTCGTCTCCTATTCGAACAACCGCGCGGACAACTGGCGGGGCGCCGGATACGACAAGCGCCAGCATATCGATGCGAAGCTGCTGCGCGAATGGGGCGACGGGAACCGCGCCAGCATCTCCTTCTCGTACAACGACGCCAAGACATCGAGCTATCCGAGCCCCACGCTGGCCGACTGGAAAGCCTCCGGCCGTGATTTCAACTACGATCGGCAGTACACCGAGGGCAATGCCAACTACTGGAGGCTCTACCGCGCGCCGTTCCGCAACTTCTACGTGGCGGCGCCGGTTCATCTGAAGCTGGGCGATCGCCTGGCGTTCGACAGTTCGGCCTATCTCCAGCTCGGCCACGGCAATGCGCCTTACGGCACGCAGCTTGCCACGACCGGCAATTATCTCGGCACCGAGGAACTGACCCAGCCGATCGCGCTGCCCGGCGCGGTGGACGGGGTGGCCACCGTGCTCGGCAACTGGACCGGCAAGCAGCTTCGCGTCGGCGATGTCAGCAAGCTTACGCTTCAGGCGGGCGCCCACACGCTCACCGCCGGGCTCTGGTTCGATTACGGGACCGACCGTGTTACCCAGTCCTACACCTCGATCGGCGCCGATGGGCATCCGGTGGACCAGTGGGGCTATCAGGACAAGGCGATCCGCACGGCCGACGGCCGCCTGCTGGCTTACGAGAATGCGCGGACCGTCACCGTCACCAAGGGCTTCTTCCTGGCCGACAGCATCGCGGTTTCGCCGCGCCTGAGCGTCGACCTGGGCTTCAAGGGCGTGGACGTGCTGCGCAACGGCCGCAATTACCTGCCCGGCCCACAGTCGAAAGTGCGCGCCGATAGCTTCGCCGCGCTGCCCCGCGCCGCGGTGCATTACAAGCTGGACGACCGGCAGCAGCTTTTCGCCAACATCACGACGAGCTTCCGCACCCCGAACGAGTTCGCGCTCTACAACAGCTATTACGGCGGCGAACTCGTCAGCCAGGGGAGCGGGGATCTCAAGAACGAATATTCGGTCTCCGAGGAGCTGGGCTATCGCTACATCGGCCCCAGCCTGTCCTTCTCGCTCACCGCCTTCCACTATCACTTCCGCAACCGCCAGGTGGCGACCGTGATCGACAGCGGCGGCGCGCTCGTCAATTCGACGATCAATGGGGGCAGCCAGACCTCCTACGGACTGGACGGCGAGATCGATTATCGCCCGGCGAGGGGCGTCAGCGTCTATCTCTCGGGCGAATACCTGCACACGCGCCTGAACGACGACCTGGCCATCGGCGGCGATTATCTGCCGACCAAGGGCAAACGCGCGGTATCCAGCCCCGAGTTCCAGTTCGCCATGGGCACCACTTATGACGACGGCCGCCTGTTCGGCAGCAGCGCGCTCAAGTACGTCGGCCGCCAGTACGCCACCTTCATGAATGACGAGAGCATCAAGGGCTATGCCACGCTCGACTTGTCCGTGGGCGTCCATCTTGCCGGGCTGATCGACGCGCAGCGGATGGACCTGCGGCTCAATGCGATCAACGTGACCAACCCGCATGTGCTGTCGGGCGTCTATTCGATCACGCCCAATGCGCTGGATACGACGGGGCGCGGCGGCACCGTCATTTCGGGCTCGTCGCCGGCCTATTACGTCGGAAGCGGGCGCGCCTTCGTGGCGACGCTCTCGCGCGCCTTCTGACCGTGAGCGGCGCGGTGCCCCGTCTCGTGTCCGGCCGCACCGAACCCGGCCACATGGTGCATGGGATGGGAACCGCGCTGGAGGCACCGACCTGGCCCGCCATCACGCATGGCGAGGCCGAGGCGATCCTGGCCCGGTTCCCTTCCGCCGGTCGGCTGGCGGCGCTGCACTGGCATTCGCCCCGACCGTTCTCGGCAGGGGCTCTGGTCGAGACCGACCGGGGATCGTTCTTCCTCAAGCGCCATCACCAGTCGCTCCGCACGCCGGAGGGGCTGGATGAAGAGCATGGTTTCATGGCGCATCTGCGGGCCGGCGGCGTGCCGGTGCCGGAGGTCGTGCCGGCGGCGGGCGGCGGCGGGGCCGTCACCCGGGGTGACTGGACATACGAAGTTCACGCAAGGTCGCCGGGCCGGGATATCTACCGCGACAGGCTGTCATGGACGCCGTTCCTTTCGCACCGTCACGCCTTCGAGGCGGGCGTGGCGCTGGCGCGGCTGCACCGCGCCTCAGAAGGTTACGCGGCGCCGGATCGCGCGGCGCATCCGCTTGTCGCCAGCTTCACCATCCTGCCCTCCCGCGATCCGCTGGCGGCGGCGGCGGACTATGTCGCCGTCCGTCCGGCGCTGGCCGGATTTCTTGAGGACAAGCCCTGGCGGCAGGAACTGGCGCGCCTTTTCGCCGCGCTGGGCACCGGGCTGCCCGAGCGTCTGGCCGGGCATCCGCGGCTCTGGACCCATAACGACTGGCACCCCTCGAACCTTCTCTGGAGCGAGGACGGCGCGGTGCGCACCGTGTTCGATTTCGGGCTGGCGGCGCGGACCTCGGCGCACCACGATCTCGCCACCGCGATCGAGCGCACCGCCATTCCGTGGCTGGACCTTGCGGAAGGGCGGGGCGACGGACCCGCCGATGCGGCAGCGGCGCTGGCGCTGCTTGCCGGCTACCGCACGGTGCTGCCGCTCACCCGCAGTGATGTGGAGACGGTCGTCCGCCTGCTGCCGCTCGTCCATATCGAATTCGCGCTTTCGGAAGTGGACTATTTCGCGGGCATCCTGCGCGATGGCGCTCAGGCGAAGCTCGCATGGCAGGGCTATCTCGTGGACCATGCCGACTGGTTCCTCTCCCCGCCGGGGCGGGACTTCCTGAACCAACTCGAAAGCGGGGACGCGGCCTGATGTCGGCACTCGAAATCGTTGCCGTCGTCGTCAGCTTCCTGGCAATCTGGCTCACCGCGAAGCGCTGGCTGCTGTGCTGGCCAACGAGCCTGCTGGCCTGTGCGCTCTACTTCAAGCTGTTCCTCGACGTGCGGCTCTATGCCGACATGGCGCTGCAGGCGCTGTTCGGCGTGGCCATCGTCTATGGCTGGATCGTCTGGACCAAAGGGAAGGGCGATGCCGGGGAAGTCATGGTGAAGCCGCTGCTTCCCCTGCAGGCATGGGCGGGACTGGCGGCGGGCGCGGCGGGCGCCGTCGCCATCGGCTGGTTCACCAGCCGCTATACCGACGCGGCGCTGCCGTGGATGGATTCCGCCCTGAGCAGCTTCAGTCTCGTGGCCCAATACTGGACCGCGCGGCGACACGCGGCGAGCTGGCTGCTGTGGATCGCGGTGGACATACTTTACGTGGGCATGTTCGCCTTCAAGGGACTGTGGCTCACGGCGGGCCTCTATGCAGCGATGATCGCCCTTGCCGTACTGGGCTATCGCCGCTGGCAGGAGGCCCGGAGTGCGAACTAGCGGGCCGCCCGTGAAACCCTTGTGTACCCTTGGTCTGCATAGTAAGCGCCGCGTTTACGTTGTCGGGGGGCGACATGAGAAAAGGGTGGGGCCACGCGGTTCTTGCGTGGCTGAAACGATGCATCGGTGAATCGAACTTCTGCCCGGACAGGATTCCGGGCTGTTCGGTAGAAACGCCATGCTGCGACTGCGAGGAACTGGTCCGCTACAACGCCTTGTAGGCGGACCCTTCCGATCCGGGCTCCGGCCCGTTCAGGCCTTCTATCCTGCAGCTTCGCAGCCGCTCATGACCTCAGGTCGCGCAGCGGGATCGATGTCGCTTCACGGGCGCTGCCGCGTTCGGTGACGTGGTGCTCGTCCGCGTAGAGCGGCAGGCCACGGTCATCGGCCGGGCATAGGCCGCCCCGGCACATGACGGGCAGGGGGTCGATCAGCCGAACGTTGTCATGCCGCGCGGCGATATCCTCGAACATGGTGGTCAGCGCCAGTCGTCGGCGGCGGACGTCGGTTTCCCGGACGGAGCAGTCCTCCGCGCTTTTGCCGCGCCACAGCGAACGGGCCACGCACTTGCGGGCATTGTCCGGGAAGCTGGGGGCCTGTTCGACCAGCAGCACTTCCTTGCCCGCCGCGCCGAACCGGGAGATCACCCGTTCGAGCGAGCGCTGCAGCACCGCCTTGGTCTGTTCCGGTCCGGCAACGCGTTCCTGTTCGTCGAGCAGGAATTTCGAGGTGATGGCCTCGTTGCTGCCGGGAGCGCTGTCATTCACGAAGCGTGCCCAGCGCCCGGCGATGACGACGGTCTTTACATGCGGATTGGACCTGATCGCCTCGAAGATCATTTCGTTGAACCGGCGGCAACTGTCGTCGGCAACGAGGGTGCCGTCGGTTTCGAGCGTGCCGGGCAGCGGCGAGCAGGAGCTTTTCACGGCCGTGCGCAGGGGGATTCCGGCCTGTTCGGTCGCCTTGGTGAAGCCGAATCCGAGAGCGCGGGCGTGCGAATCTCCCCACAGCACGACTGTGGACCTGTCATCCTCGGCAATGCCTTTCGCGCAGTTCTCGATACCTTTCGAACCACCGAGCGCGCAGCCGATTTCGGGGGTGAAGGGCTTGGGGGAGAACTCGGTCGCCAGCAGGGCGGGCTGCGGCAGTCGGCCGGGCAGGCCGCGCGTGACGATCAGCGGCGCGGATGCCAGGCCGATCGCGAGCAGCGCCAGCGCGCCGAACGCGACGACGCGGCGCTGGACAATGCGGGTGTCGATGTTCGTGCTGCTGCGCTGGCGGAAGGGCGCTTCCACATAGCGCAGGCTGAGGTACGACAGGACGAAGCTGGCCGCCACCAGCAGCGCGCCTTCGACGGGCGAGGGCGCCGCACCGCGCTGGAGCCAGAAGAAGGCGATGACCGGCCAGTGCCAGAGATAGAGCGAATAGGAGAGCTTGCCCACGAAGACCATCGGGCCGCTGCCCAGTAGCCGGGCCACCACGTTGTCCTGTTCGGCATTGGCCAGCAGGAGCAGCGCCGTGCCTGCGCAGACCGGCAGCGCGGAAAGGCCGGGGAACAGCGTTGCCCCGGTATAAGTCAGCATGGGAACCAGCACGAGGCCGAGACCGGCGAGGGCGGCTGCAAGGCGCAAGGCGGGGTTCGGAATGCGCAGGGATGGAGCGACCGCCAGCAGCGCGCCCAGGAGCAGTTCCCATGCACGGGTGGGGAACATGTAGAAGGCGAAGTTCGGCGATTTGTGGACGATGAATTCAGAGAGGCCGAAGGAGATGACGATCGCGGCCACGATCGCCGGCAGGAACCAGCGGCGAAGCGGCTTCAGCGTGAACAGGGCCACGACCAGCGGCCAGAAGATGTAGAACTGCTCCTCCACCGCCAGCGACCAGGAGTGCAGCAACGGGCTCTCGTAAGGCGCCGGCCCGAAATAGTTGAGCTGCGACCAGAACCAGATGTTCGACGAGAACAGGGCCACGCTCACCGCGGATTTCCCGAGGGCGAGGAGTTCGCCGGGAAGCATGACGAACGTGCCGTAGGCCAGAGTCGCCATGGTAACGGCCAGCAGGGCGGGCAGAATACGCCGGATGCGGCGGTCGTAAAAGGCCAGCAGGCTGAACTTCTGCTCGTTCGCATCCTTGAGAAGGCCGCTGGTAATCAGAAACCCGGAAATGACGAAGAAGATGTCGACACCGACGAAGCCGCCCGAAAATGGCGGAAGTTCGGCATGATACAGCACGACGGGCAGTACCGCGATCGTTCGTAGCCCATCGATATCGCGCCGGTACCTGATGTGGCTCATCGATATTCGCCCCTCGTCAATTCGAATTCTGGCAGAACTGCGCTTACAGAATTGAAACAGCAGCCGGCCGCACCGGACTACGTTGCGATGCAATGCAAGTCTAGGCGGCGCGGACATATTCCGTCGCCGCGCCTGACGGCTTTGGGCGGCGGCCGTGGCCATGCGGAATTCTTCCACGCCGCCCGGCCTGGGAAAGGCCGCTCCGTTCGGCCCGGACCATACCAATGGTTGGCTTAGAATTCCGGCACGACCGAGGCAAAAGTGCTGCGCGTGGTGGGCGGGCGTTCGGCTGTACCGCCAGGCCATGCAGGTCTGCCTCGGGCAGACTTTTCAAGTTTATCGAACAATAATGGTCATTTTATCCAGCTTCACTGCAAGCGAAAATGACGCGAAAACAGCTTCACCAGACAACGACAGGAGCTTCCCAATGACCAAGACCGCCACGCCGACCGCCACTGCAACCCCCGGCAAGTCGCTGATCTCGCCTGACAATCATGCGCTTGTCCTGATCGACTTCCAGTCGCAGATGGCCTTCGCAACCAAGTCGATCTCGGCCGAACTGCTCCGCAACAACGCCGCGCTGATTTCGCGCGGGGCCAAGTCCTTCGACGTTCCCACCATCCTGACCACGGTTGCCGAGAAGAGCTTCTCCGGCCCGATGTTCGACGAGATCACCGAAGCCTTCGAAGGTCAGGCCATGCTCGACCGGACCAGCATGAACACCTGGGAAGACGAAGGCGTGATCGCCGAAATCAACCGCATCGCCCGCCCACGCATCGTCTTCGCCGGGCTGTGGACCTCGGTCTGCATCGTCGGCCCGGTTGCCTCGGCGATCGACCAGGGCTTCGAAGCCTATGTCATCACCGATGCCTGCGGCGATATTTCCACCGAGGCGCACGAACGGGCCGTGGAACGCATGATCCAGCTTGGCGCGGTGCCGATGACCTCGCTCCAGTACCTGCTCGAACTGCAGCGCGACTGGGCCCGTACCGAGACCTACGACAGCACCACCGGAATCGCCAAGAAGTGGGGCGGTGCCTACGGTATCGGCATCAATTACGCGAAGACCATGTTCGGCGCGTCCGAGGGCGCTCACTGATTTGAGTTCGTGATCCTTCGACAGGCTCAGGATGGGCGGAAAGAGCCCTCTCAGTTCCAGCTCCGCCCAGGCTGAGTTTGTCGAAGCCGCTGCATAGACAACCCAACCCACCGAAGGATCAGCATCATGGCATATGTCACCACCAAGGACGGCGTCGAAATCTTCTTCAAGGACTGGGGCCCGAAGGATGCCCAGCCGATCGTCTTCCACCACGGCTGGCCGCTCTCGTCGGACGACTGGGATACGCAGATGCTGTTCTTCCTCTCCAAGGGCTACCGCGTCGTCGCCCATGACCGCCGCGGCCATGGCCGTTCCGAGCAGGTCAGCGACGGTCATGACATGGCCCACTACGCCGCCGACGCTTCCGCCGTGGCAGAGCATCTCGACCTCAGGAACGCGGTCCATATCGGCCACTCGACCGGCGGCGGCGAAGTCGCGGCCTATGTCGCCCGCTACGGCATTCCGCAGGGCCGGGTCGCTAAGGCCGTGCTGGTGAGCGCCGTCCCCCCGATCATGCTCAAGACGCAGGCCTATCCGGGCGGCCTTCCCATCGAGGTGTTCGACGGCCTTCGCGCCGGGCTTGCCGCCAACCGCGCGCAGTTCTTCCGCGATGTGGCCGCAGGTCCCTTCTACGGCTTCAACCGCGATGGCGCCGAAGTTTCCGTGCCGGTGATCGACAACTGGTGGCGCCAGGGCATGATGGGCAGCGCCAAGGCCCATTACGAAGGCATCAAGGCCTTCTCGGAAACCGACCAGACCGACGATCTCAAGGCGATCACCGTGCCCACGCTGGTGCTTCACGGCGATGACGACCAGGTCGTGCCTTACAAGAACGCCGGTGTGCTCCAGGCCGAGATCCTGCCGGACGCCACGCTCAAGATCTATCCCGGCTTCCCGCACGGCATGCTGACCACGCACGCCGACGTGATCAACCCCGACCTGCTCGCCTTCGTGCAGGCCTGAACCAAGACGCCGGGGAGCCTCCACGATGAAAGCCTACCTTCTCTCGATCGCTGCCGGGTTGCTGGTGGGTATCGTCTACAGTCTCCTCGGCGTGCGTTCGCCGGCCCCGCCGATGATCGCGTTGCTCGGGCTTCTGGGCATCCTGCTGGGCGAGCAGATCGTTCCGCTGGCGAAGAGGATCTGGGCAGACGATGAAATCGGCCACTTCGTTCAGACCGACTGCCGCAAGCACGTCCTCGGCCGCCTGCCGGGAGACAAGTTCCCCTGCCGCACCGCCGATCACAAGGCGGAAGCGTGATCACCCGCCGCCAGACACTTGCCGGAGCGGCCGCAACGTCGCTCCTGCCCACATTACTCTCCCAAACCGCACGTTCCAAGGAAGCCGTCATGACCGACACGATCATCGTCAACGCCAGGATCACCACGCTGGACCGGGAGAACCCGCAGGCCGAAGCCGTGGCGATCCGCGACGGCAAGTTCCTGACCGTGGGCAGCGAACAGGAAGTGCGCGCCGCCGCTCCCGAAGCCACGGTGATCGATGCCAGGGGGCACCGCCTGATCCCCGGCCTGATCGACAGCCACATGCACATCATCCGCGGCGGGCTGAACTTCAACATGGAGCTGCGCTGGGACGGCGTGACCAGCCTGTCCGAAGCGATGGCGATGCTGAAGAAGCAGGTCGACAACACGCCCGCCCCGCAGTGGGTCCGCGTGGTCGGCGGCTTCACCGAGCACCAGTTCGCCGAAAAGCGCCTGCCGACCATCGCGGAACTGAACGCGGTGGCGCCCGATACGCCGGTGTTCATCCTCCACCTCTACGACCGTGCGCTGCTGAACGCCGCTGCCTTGCGTGTCGTCGGCTATACCAAGGACACGCCGAACCCGCCGGGCGGCGAGATCGTGCGCGATGCGAATGGCAACCCCACCGGCCTGCTGCTGGCCCAGCCCAACGCGACGATCCTCTATTCCACGCTGGCGAAGGGACCGAAGCTTCCGCCCGAATACCAGATCAACTCCACCCGCCACTTCATGCGCGAAGTCAACGCGCTGGGCGTGACCGGGGTGATCGATGCGGGGGGCGGTTTCCAGAACTATCCCGACGATTACGACATCATCGAAAAGCTCCACGCCGACGACCAGCTGACCGTGCGCATCAGCTACAACCTCTTCACGCAGAAGCCGAAAGAGGAACTGGCGGACTTTTCGGGCTGGGTGAAGCAGGTCAGCCCCGGACAGGGCGACGACACCTACCGGCATAACGGCGCGGGCGAGATGCTGGTCTATTCCGCCGCCGACTTCGAGGACTTCCGCGTCGAACGCCCCGACATGCCGCCCAGCATGGAAGGCGATCTGGAACCCGTCATCCGCCTGCTTGCCGAGCACCGCTGGCCCTGGCGCCTTCACGCGACTTATGACGAGACGATCGGCCGTGCGCTCGACGTCTACGAGAAGGTCAACCGCGACATCCCGCTCGAAGGCATCAACTGGTTCTTCGACCATGCCGAGACCATTTCGGATCGCAATATCGACCGTATCGCCGCGCTCGGCGGGGGCATCGCGGTGCAGCACCGCATGGCCTATCAGGGCGAGGATTTCGTCGAGCGCTACGGCGCCAAGGCGGCCGAACGCACCCCGCCGATTGCCCGGATGCTGGCTGCCGGCATCCCCGTGGGCGGCGGCACCGACGCCACCCGCGTCGCCAGCTACAACCCCTGGGTCTCGCTTTCGTGGCTCGTCACCGGACGCACCGTGGGCGGCCTCTCGCTCTATCGCGGCGACAACCGCGTCAGCCGCGAAAAGGCGCTGCGCATGTGGACGCACGAGAACACCTGGTTCTCGAACGAAGTGGGCAAGAAGGGCCAGATCAAGGCGGGCCAGCTGGCCGACCTCGCGCTGCTTTCCGACGACTACTTCAGCGTCCCCGATAACGAGATCGTCCACATCCGCTCGATCCTGACGCTGCTGGGCGGCAAGGTGGTGCACGGCGAGGGCGACTATCGCCCGCTCGCGCCGCAGCTGCCGCGCCCGATGCCGGACTGGTCGCCGGTCGCCACCTTCGGCGGCTATTACCAGACGCCGGAAGCCAAGCAGAAGCTGGCCTCTACCTGCGGCTGCGCCAGTTCCTGCGGCGTCCACGGGCACGACCATGCCGCCGCGCTCGGCGCCAATGTTCCCGCCGCCGATGTCCAGACTTTCTGGGGCTCGCTCGGCTGCGGTTGCTGGGCGGTCTGATCCGGTGCGGCCCCTCCGGGCGAGGAGGGGCCGCATTCACGGCTTTTCCATAATTTCGAACATTCCAGTCTAGATTATTCGGATCGATGGATAGCCGACGGCCCCCTACACCGGGCCTGCACCATCGACCGAGCGGCACTGTCCCTCTCCCATCGGAGCCACAGACATGAAGCACTTCACCCTGATCATCGCGGCCGCCCTGGTGGCCGCGAGCCCCGCAGTCACGCCTGCCTTCGCCGCTCCCGCAGCCGACTACGCCGTCGGCGCGCAGTACGACACCACCCATGTCTACGTGCCGCAGGACCAGTTCGACACGTTCGTTTCCAGCTTCGTCGCCACCTTCGGCGGCACCACCAGCAAGCAGGGCGAATTCCAGGTGACGCCGACGAAAAGCCTCACCAAGTCGCAGCTCGTGCTGACGCCTGCGGGCACCGTCTCGGTCTTCGGCTTCAAGACGCCGATCCCCGTTCCCTTCGGCGACGAGCGCACCGGCTATCTGGTGACCGACCTCGATGCGGCGGTGAAGTCTGCCCGCAGCCACGGGGCGGTGCGCCGTCTGGAGACCTTCCCCGATCCCATCGGCCGGGATTCGGTGATCCAGTGGCCGGGCGGCGTGAACATGCAGCTCTACTGGCACACCGCCAAGCCGAACTACAAGGCGCTTGAGACGGTCCCGGAAAACCGCGTCTATCTGACCGCCGATGCCGCCGACAGCTTCATCAAGGGCTGGACCGGCTTCGCCCACGGCAAGATCACCGCCGATGACAAGGCCGCCAATGGCGCCGAGATCGGCGAGCCCGGCAAGACCATCCGCCGCGTGTCGATCACCAGCGGCTATGGCAAGATGGTGGTCTACGTTTCGGACGGCCAGCTACCCTGGCCCTATGGCCGCGACATGACCGGCTATGCGGTGAGCGACCTCAATGCCACGCTCGCCAGGGCTTCGGCGGCAGGCGCGGAAACGCTGGTCGCGCCTTACAGCACAGGCAAGCGCCAGGCCGCCATCGTGCGCTTCCCCGGCGGCTACATCGCCGAGATCCACTCCGGTGAGGTTGACTGAACCATGTCCGGCACCGGTACGCCCAAATTCGTCGCCTCGGTGCTGGATTTCGCGCCGACGGGCTTTCTTGCCCGCCTCCTGCTGGTGGGCGCCTATCTCGTCGGCGGGCTCACCAAGCTCACCGACTGGCAGGGCGCCGTGGCGGAGCAGGCCCACTTCGGCCTGACCCCGCCCGCGCTCTGGGCGGCGCTCACCATTGCGGTGGAGCTCGTCGGCCCGCTGCTGATCCTGTCGAACCGCCTGGTCTGGCTGGGCGCGGGCATGCTGGGCGTGTTCACGTTCTTCGCCGCGACGGTCGCCAATGCCTTCTGGGCCATGCCCGCCGGACCCGAGCGCTTCGGGGCGACGAATGCCTTCTTCGAACACATGGGCCTCGTCGGCGGGTTCATTCTCGTGGCCATCCTAGCCTCCCGGGCGAAGCGACGTGCCTAGGCTGGCCCCGCTTGCGGCGCTTGCCGCAACCCTTCTCCCCCATCTTGCCCATGCCGAACCCACCGAGGCCTGGCAGGCCCCGACCCTCTCGATCACCCGCTACGACGAGGACTGGTCCGACCTTGCCGACGCCGAAAAGCGCGCGCACCACTGGACCGGGCCGTTCAAGTACATCCCGATCAGCGATGACGTCTGGCTCTCCACCGGCATCGAACTGCGCGTGAGGAACGAGAACCTCGAAAACAACCTCTGGGGCGGGGCGGATGCGCCGAACGACAGCTACGTCTGGCTGCGCGCGCTGCCCTATGCGGACCTGCATGTCGGCAAAGTGCGTGCCTTCGTGCAGCCGATCGCCTCGACATCGGCCAGCGTCGCGCCTTCGCCGGGCCCGGTGGACGGCACCGGCATCGACCTGCTGCAAGGCTTCGTCGAGGCTGACCTCGGCCCCGTAACCCTGCGCGGCGGGCGGCAGATGCTCTCGCTCGGCACCGAACGGCTGATCGGCACCCGCTACGGTCCCAACGTGCCGCTCGCCTTCGATGGCCTGCGTGCGGACGTGACGCTGGGCGCCGCGAAAGTCAGCCTGCTGGCGGTCAGGCCCGTGCAGGCCCGCCGGGGCGACTTCGACGATCGCACTTCGCCCGACAAGTCGCTCTGGGGCGCCTATGCCGCGCTGCCGGGACTGGATCTCTACTATCTCGGCTATCGTAACCAAGCCGCCCACTGGGGCACGCGCGGGGGCACCGAAACCCGCCACAGTCTTGGCGCGCGCTGGCACGGCAGCCGCGACGACTGGCACTGGAACGTCGAGGGCGTCTATCAGTTCGGCCGTTTCGCGGATGGCCCGATCTCGGCCTGGACGCTGGGCACCGAACTCGGCCGCGCCTTCCCGGAAGCACCGCTCGCCCCCGACCTTACCGTTCGCGTCAATGTGGTGAGCGGGGACAAGGACAAGGCCGACAATCGCCTCGGCACGTTCAACGCGATGTTCCCCAAGGGCAAATACTTCGGCGAGCTTTCGCCGGTCGGCCCCTACAACATCGTCAACGCCTATTCCTCGCTGGGCCTGCAACTTGCCCCGGATATCTCGGCCAGCCTTGCTGCCATGGCCTACTGGCGCGCCTCGTGCGGGGACGGCATCTACGACATTCCCGGCAACCTGATCCGCGACGCGGGAGACAGCCGCGCGAAATTCGTCGGCAAGGAAGTGGAAGCGACGCTGGCCTGGCAGGCGACGGCGGAGCTCGAACTCTCCGCCTCGCTTTCCGCCTTCGCGCCGGGAGCCTTCATCCGCGAGACCGGCTCCGCCAGGACGATCCATATGCTCGGTCTCGAAAGCAATTTCCGGTTCTGATCGGCATTTCAGTTTCATCGAACAAACCGGACGATCTTATTCGGATACCTGAGATAGCAGCCCCGACCTAGACCACCGGCATCCCCCCCATCCCGGAGATCGACATGACCGCAACACCCGCCGCTTCCCCCATCAAGTCCACCCTGCCGCGCCTGCTGTTGCTGCTTTCCGCCACCACCGGTCTGGTCGATGCGGCTTCGGTGCTGGGTCTCGGCAAGGTCTTTACCGCCAACATGACCGGCAACGTCGTGTTCCTCGGCTTCGCGGCGGCGGGAACGCCCGGTTTCAAGGTTGTGCCGGCGGTCATGGCGCTGCTGGCCTTCATGGTGGGCGCCTTTGGGGCGGGACGCCTTGCCCGCGCCCATGTGGACCTGCCGCTGCGCCGCTGGCTGCTCTGGGCCGCCGTGGTCGAAGCCGCGCTGCTGTGGATCGCTGCCGCCATTTCCACCAGGATCGACATCGCCGCGCAGGCGCCGGAGATCGCGGTGCTTTCGGTGATCGTGCTGACCGGTTTCGCCATGGGTCTGCGCAATGCGACCGTGCGCTCGCTCAAGGTGCCCGACCTGACCACCACCGTATTGACGCTGACGATCACCGGCATCGCCGCCGATCAGGTGGGAGGACGCTCTCCCAATTTCCTGCGCCGCTTCGCCGCCGTGCTTTCGATCTTCCTCGGCGCCGCCGTGGGTGCCACGCTGCTGCTCCATGTCGGACTGGCGGTTCCGCTGATCCTGGCCGGTGCCATCGTGCTGGGTGCAACGCTGCTGTTTGCCCGCGATCCGGCCTCCGCCGCGCCGCACAGGCCCTGAGCGAATGCGCCTGTCTACCGGCTAAAGCTCGATCAGGCCGTTTCGCACGGCAATCGCCACGGCATGGGTGCGATCCATCGCCCCCAGCCGCGCGAAGATCGCCTTCATATATCCCTTCACCGTCTCTTCCGAGAGAGAGAGCCGGCCGGCGATCTGCTTGTTGGAGTTGCCCGCCGCCGCCAGTTCCAGCACGTCGCTTTCGCGAGCGGTGAGGTGAGGGGGGCTTTCGGAGGCGGCCTGTCTCGAACCGTCCGCGCTGACCAGACCGGCGTCGAAATGCATCTCGCCCCGGTGAATGCAGCGGATGGCGTCGAGAAGTTCGGTCCGCAGGCTGTTCTTGAGCAGATAGCCTGCGGCGCCCGCCTTGAGCGCGCGCAGGGCCCGGCCGTCACCCGAATAGGTCGTCAGCACCAGCACGCGGGCCTGCGGAAATTCCGCAAGGATGCGCGCCATCGCGGTCAGCCCGTCGATGCCCGGCATCTGGAGATCCAGCAGCATGACGTCGGGGCGAAGCTCGCGGTAGAGCGCCACGGCGGCCTCGCCGTCCTCTCCCATGCCGATCAGTGCCATGTCGTGCTGCGTGCCCAGCACCGCCATGACGCCGTCGCGCAGCAGCGGATGATCGTCGATCACGAGCACGCGGATCGGCGCTTCCGGGGCTGTTGCCGGTGCGGAGGTGGTTTCGCCAGAAGCGGGCATGTCCATGGGGAGACCCTGAGCGCGATGGCCGGATTAGGCAATTCCCCCCGAATGGGGGGATTGCCCGATATGTGCACTTGGAGGCATTTTTGTGCATCGCAAAAAACCGGAGGTCTCGCCTTGCCCCCCCAGGTGGTTCCCCAACCCGTCACCCCCGCCCCGATTGCCGACAGGGCATCGGGCACGGTCCTGATCGTCGATGACGATCCCGAAATGCGCTCGGCGCTGGGCAGCCTGCTGCGTGTGGGAGGGTTTTGCCCGCAGGGGTTCGCATCCTCGCAGGCCGTGCTGGATGCGCCGCTTCCCGACCGCGAATGCTGCCTCATCGCCGACGTGCGCCTGCCGGGCATCGGCGGGCTCGAACTGTACGAGCAGCTCAAGCGGCGGGGCGACGAGATTCCGGTCGTGTTCATGACCGGCCATCCCGACGTGGCGCTATCGGTGCGGGCGATGAAGGCGGGGGCGATGGATTTCCTGCCCAAGCCCTTTGGCGACCAGCAGATGATCGATGCCGTCGATGCCGCGCTCGCGTTCGACCGGGACAGGCGGGAACTGGCCCATCGCCACCGCGCGGTCGCGGAACGCTTCGCGGCCCTCACAGGGCGCGAGCGGCAAGTGATGGAAGGCGTGGTGCGGGGCCTGATGAACAAGCAGATCGCCTGGGAGCTGGAGATCAGCGAGATCACCGTGAAGCTCCACCGCTCCAGCCTGATGAAGAAGATGCAGCTCCGCTCCGTCCCAGACCTCGTCCGGGCCTCGCAAGTGATCGAGGCCCGATCGGCCGCCTGATATCGGGCACCCGACATCGGCACAGGCCTGCTTCCATAGCCGCTCGGCGCACGCGGGCGCGTTTCCGACGGCCTTTTTCGCGCTGCCCGGAACCTCGGAGCCGCCCGCGCACTACCTAGCCATACTTTCGTCTCATTCAGCGGACCGTCGCGGCGCGATAGCATCCGGGGATGGCGGGCGAGGGCGAAGCGTGCCCACGCGGGTAGCGAGAAGGAGAGGCCATGGCGCACCGGCCAAGCAATGCGGACCTGCATCCCATGCCCGATGGGGGACCTGACGACGACATCCACGCCATTGCTGCAAGGTACGCCGCGACCCGGCATCTCAGCCGCGAGCTCGTGCTGGGGCTGAACGAGGCGGACGCGGCGGTGCAGTCCATGGCGGATGCCTCGCCCGCCAAGTGGCATCTGGCGCATACGACGTGGTTCTTCGAGACTTTCCTGCTGCGCGATCACGTTCCCGGCTACCGCCTGTTCGACCCGCGCTGGCCGTTCCTGTTCAACAGCTATTACGAAGCCGAGGGCGAGCGGATGGCGCGGCCCGAACGCGGCCTGCTGACCCGGCCCGCCCTGGCCGAGGTCATGGCCTATCGCGAGCATGTCGACACGGCGATGCGCGCGGCGCTGCCGGAGCTTCTGGCGCGGCATGGCGACCTGATCGAGCTGGGCATCCAGCACGAGCAACAGCATCAGGAACTGCTGCTGACCGATATCAAGCACTTGTTCTCCCGCAATCCGCTCGGCCCGGCCTATGCATCCGCATCCGCTTCCCGGGCCACGCCGGACGGGGGGGCTCTGCGCTGGATCGAAGGGCAGGAAGGGCTGGCCCGGATCGGCAGTCTGGAGGACGATCCATTCGCCTTCGACAACGAAACGCCCCGGCACCCCGCATGGCTGGCTCCCCATGCACTGGCCAGTCGGCCGGTGACCAATGGCGAATGGGCGGAATTCATTCGCGACAATGGCTACGGCACCGCCGCGCTCTGGCTTTCCGACGGCTGGGACTGGACCGGGCGCGAAGGGATCGCGGCGCCGCTCTACTGGCGGGGCGGCGGCGATGAATGGGAGCATTTCACGCTTGGCGGCTGGCTTCCCGTCGATCCCGATGCGCCGGTCGCGCATGTCTCGTTCTATGAAGCCGATGCTTTCGCGGCATGGGCGGGCGCCCGCCTGCCGACCGAGCAGGAATGGGAAGCGGCCGCGCATGGCCGCGATCCGCGCGGCGGCGTGCAACTGGACACCGCAGGCGCGGTCATGCCCCGTGCCGAAGCGCCGGCGGGAGATTTCGCCTCGCTGTTCGGGAACGTCTGGGAATGGACCGGCTCGGCCTATCGCCCGTGGCCCGGCTATCGCCCGGCGGCGGGCGCCGTGGGCGAGTACAACGGCAAGTTCATGTCGGGCCAGTTCGTCCTCAAGGGCGGAAGCTGCGCCACCCCGCGCGGTCACATGCGTGCGTCCTACCGCAATTTCTTCCATCCTCACCAGCGCTGGCAGTTCACCGGCCTGCGCCTTGCCAGGAGTCTCTGAGATGTTCACGGCCCCCCGGAGCGACGAGATCTTTACCGAACAGCGCCTTACTCCCCGGACGTTCCAGCCCGATCCTGCCTTTCGCGAAGATGTGCTGAACGGGCTGGCGCAGGCAGGCAAGGCGATCCCGGCGCGCTGGTTCTACGATATGCGCGGATCGCAGCTTTTCGAGGCGATCACCCAGGTCCCGGAATATTACCCCACTCGCACCGAAACCGCGCTGCTTCACGCCCATGTGGCGGCGGTCGCGGAAAGGCTTGGCGCCGATGCCACGGTGGTGGAGTTCGGCTCGGGCAGCTCGATCAAGACCCGCATCCTGCTCAAGGCGCTGCCCCGCGCGACATATGTGCCGATCGACATCTGCGGCGAGTTCCTCGACGAGGCCTGCCTGGCGCTGCAGGGGCTGTTTCCCGCGCTGCGGATCGTGCCGGTGGAGGCCGATTTCATGAACCCGGTGTCCTTGCCGCTGCGGCGCGAGGGCAGGGCGATGCTGGGGTTCTTCCCGGGATCGACGATCGGCAACCTCACGCCTTTCGCCGCCGTGGACCTGCTGCGTTCGATGCGCGAGACGCTGAGCGAGCAGGCGCATCTCCTGATCGGGATCGATCGGGTCAAGGACCCGGCGCGACTGGTATCGGCTTATGACGACGCGGACGGGGTGACGGCGCTGTTCAACCTCAACCTCCTCCAGCGCATCAACCGCGAGCTTGGGGGCACCATCCCGGTCGGCGAATTCCGCCATGTCGCGCGCTGGAACGAGGATGCCAGCCGGATCGAGATGCATCTGCAGGCGCGCCGGGCGATCCGTTTCGAGGTGGCGGGCCAGGCCTTCCACATGGAAAGCGGCGAGACCATCCATACCGAGAATTGCCACAAGTACCGCCCCGGAGAAATCCGCCTGCTGCTCGCCGCCAGCGGATGGGGCGAGGTGGAGCACTGGAGCGATGCCGGGGGCGACTTCTCGCTGGTGCTGGCGCAAGGGGGCGGTGACTGAGGCGGGCCTCCCGCTACCGTGCAGGGCCTCTGCCATAACAACAAGGCATGGCTGAGTGCGATGGCGGCGCTTCAATCCGCGCTGCCTTGGTACGATATCTGGCGTATCACAGCTTCGGAAGGTCACCATGTCCAGCGCCGCCGCCAACGCTATCGCCACCGTTTCGCTTCGCGGGACGCTTGAGGAAAAGCTCAGGGCCGCGGCCGACGCCGGGTTCGACAGTGTGGAGATTTTCGAGAACGACCTGATCGGTTCGGCCCTGCGCCCGGCGGACGTGCGCAAGCTGATGACCGACCTCGGCATCCACTGTTCGCTCTACCAGCCGTTCCGCGATTTCGAGGGGATGCCCGGCGAGATGCGGGGCCGTGCCATGGACCGGGCCGAGCGCAAGTTCGACCTCATGGGCGAACTGGGCACTGACCGCATTCTCGTATGCTCCAACTGCTCGCCCCATGCGCTGGGCGAGCGCCAGCGCATCGTCGACGACTTCCGCGAACTGGGCGACAGGGCCGCCGCGCGCGGCATCCTCGTCGGCTACGAGGCGCTGGCCTGGGGCCGCCACGTCAACGATCACCGCGATGTCTGGTCCATCGTCAGGCAGGTGGACCATCCGGCGGTCGGCATCATCCTCGACAGCTTCCACTCGCTGTCGCGCCGTATCACGAACGAGAGCATCCGCGACATTCCGGGCGACAAGATCGTCTATGTCCAGCTTGCCGACGCGCCGCTGCTCGACATGGACCTGCTTTACTGGAGCCGGCATTTCCGCAACCTGCCGGGGCAGGGCGGGCTGGACCTGCCGGGCTACGTCGCCGAAATCCTGCGTACCGGCTATGACGGCCCGCTCTCGCTCGAAATCTTCAACGACCGGTTCCGCGCGATTTCCTCGCGCCTCGTGGCGCAGGACGGGCACCGTTCGCTCGAATACGTGCGCGATGCGGCAAGGCGCCTGCTTGGCCAGCCGACCACGATGCCCGCACCGCAGCCGCCGCTCGGCGCCGAATTCGTCGAGTTTACCGCCACCGGCGACGACACCGCGCGGCTGGGCGAGACTTTCGAAACGCTCGGCTTCTCGCATATCGGCACTCACCGCACCAAGAAGGTGACGCGCTGGCGGCAGGGCAATGTCAACCTCGTCATCAATGCCGAGCCCAAGGGTTTCGCCAAGTCCTATCGCATCGTCCACGGCACTTCGATCTGTGCCATCGGGGTGCGGGTGAAGGACGCCGCCGCGGTGATGGAGCGCGCCGCCGCGCTCGGCATCCGTGCCTATAGCCCCGAGGGCCGCCCCGGCCGCATGGCCATGCCCGCGCTGCGCGGCGTCGGCGGCAGCCTCGTCTATCTGGTCGAGGATGACGGCGCCGAGGCGCTCTGGGCGCGCGAGTTCGAGGCGGTGCCGGTGGAGGACCTCACCGACGATGCCCGCGCCCGCTCGATCGACCACCTTGCCGCCGTGGTCCACAATGACGAATTCCTGTCCTGGCAGCTTTACTGGCGCGCCCTGTTCGGCCTCGAAGGGCGCGACGCCAACGACGTGATCGACCCTTCCGGCCTCGTCCACAGCCAGGCGCTGCAATCGCCGGACGGAGGCTTCCGCCTCACCCTCAACGCCTCGGACGCGCGCGAGACGCTGTCCTCGCGCTTCCTTGCGCAGGGTATGGGCGGCGGTTTCCAGCACGTGGCGCTCGCCAGCGACGACCTGCTCGCCACGGCGGCTGTCGTCCGCGCGCGGGGGGCGGCGATGCTGGATATCCCGGAGAACTATTACGACGATCTCGTCGCCCGCTTCGGGTTCGACGGCAAGGCCGCCGCGCGCATGGAACAGGCCGGCGTGCTCTATGACGAGGACGGCGCCGGCAATGCCTATCGCCAGCTTTACAGCCGGGCGTTCGACAAGCTGTTCTTCTTCGAATTCGTCGAGCGCGGCGGGACTTACACGGGCTACGGCGCGCCGAATGCCGGGATCAGGCTGGCGGCGCAGAACCGGTTTCGTGCGGTGGAAGAGGTGGCCGAGTAAGAGCAAAGTCCTGGGGGATGATCCCCCAGACCCTCGGAATGTCAGCGCCGCGCGCGATTTACTTGCTGCGCAGCCAGTAAGTCTTCCGACGCAAGGGGCGCGCGCGGCCGGATAGTGCAGGGGGCTATGCTCCCCTGCTTTTCCTTTTCCTTAAACTGCCTGACTGGCTGCCGCGAAGTCCGCGAGCATGCGCTCGGTGTTAGGCTCCCGCCCGGTGAAGCGCGCGAAGGCGTGCGCGGCCTGCATCACCGCCATGCCGCCGCCGTTCAGCGTCGCGCAGCCGATGGCCTTCGCGGCCTTGAGCAGTTCGGTTTCCAGCGGGAAATAGATCACGTCCGAAACCCACATGTCGCGCGTCAGCAGCGCCGGGTCGAAGGGCAGGCCGGGGTGGCTCTCCATGCCCACGGGCGAGCATTGCACCACGCCGTCCACGCCCGCGATCGCCTCTGCGGCCGAACCTGCCGCGATCACTTCCGCGTCGGGAAACAGCGCGGCAAGGCGCCGGGCCAGCGCCTCTGCGCGCTGCGTTGCGGGGTCGAAGATCGCCAGCCGCTCGGCGCCCAGGTCGAGGTGGGCATAGCCCACCGCCGAAGCCGCGCCGCCCGCACCGACCATGGCCACGCGTTTGCGCGGCAGCACGCCCAGCGAGGCGAGGAAGCTGGCGCGGTAGCCGGACCAGTCGGTATTGTCGCCGATCAGGCGGCCGCCGCGCAGCAGCACGGTGTTGACCGCGCCGAGCTTGGCCGCCGCTTCCGAAAGCTCGTCCATCAGCGGCACGACCGCCTGCTTGAAGGGGTGGGTGACATTGGTGCCGTCAAACCCCAGGGCGGCCATGGTCTTCAGGAAAGTGCCGAGGTCATCCGCGCCGAAGCCGATCACGTCGCTGTCGAGGATGCGGTAGACCAGCGGCAGGCCCAGCGCCCTCGCTTCGGTTTCGTGCATCGCCGGGCTGCGCGAACCGCCGATGCCGGAGCCGATCAGGCCGCAGAGAATGGTCGAGCGCGCGGGGCCCGTGACGGCGACGGGAGACTGAAGCATGATCTTGGTCCTTGGGTAGGGAGGAAGGCTTAACGCTCGGCGGGCATCCGGATCAGGGTGACGGCCAGTCCGGCCAGTACCGCCGGGACCGCGAAGATCGCGAAGATCGCCGCCAGCGGAACCTTCTCGGCCAGCAGGACGCCGCCCAGCATCGGCCCGATCACCGCGCCGATACGGCCCACGCCCATCGCCCAGCCGAGCCCGGTGCTGCGCACTTGCGGCGGGTAGAAGCTGGTGGCGAGCGGGTAGCAGCCGTTGAAGCCGCCCTGGATGAAGGCGCCGATGAAGAAGGCGGTCAGCAGCGTCGCGGCGATCGTCATGGAAACCGCGCCGAACACGACGAGGGCGACGGCGGCCAGAACCATGTAGAGCAGGATCAGGCGGCGCAGGTCGATGCGGCTGGCGATCAGGCCGATCGAGGTGATGCCGATGAAGGCGCCGATGTTGTAGACCGCGCCGGCGTAGATTGCCTGGGTGGCGGGCAGGCCCGCCTCGACGGCGAGCTTGGGGATCCAGCTGATGACGAAGTAGAGCGTCATGAAACCGAAGATCGTCGCGGTCCAGAGCAGGATCGTTCCCGAAGTGCGGCCTTCGCCGAGCACGCCGCGCAGGCCGACGGAGTGGGCTTCGGCGACGCGGCGCTCAGGCAGCGCTTCCAGCGTCGGGCGGCCAAGCGAGGCCAGCAGGCGATTGGCCTTGGCGAGCGCGCCCCTGGGCTGGTGAGCGAGCAGGAAATCGACCGATTCGGGCAGCATCGCCCAGACCAGCGGCAGCGCCAGCAGGCAGAGGGTGGCGGCGCCCAGCAGCATGGCCTGCCAGCCGTGGGTGTCGATCTGGTGGGCGACGATGAAACCGGTGATCGTCGCGCCGACCGGGTATCCGGCCTGCAGGAAGCCCACCGCGAAAGTGCGGTGCTTGGCAGGCGCATATTCGGCGGTCAGCGCGGCCATGCTGGCCAGCACGGTGCCGATGCCGATGCCGACCAGGAAGCGCGAGGCGATCAGTTCGGCGATCGAGCCGGCAATCGCCGATCCGAACATCGCCACCGTCATCATCACCAGCGAGGCGATGATGAGCTTGCGCCGGCCGAACTTGTCGGCCAGCGGCGCGATCAGCAGTCCGCCCGCGGCCATGCCGGCGAGGCTGGAGCTGAAGACGACGCCCAGGCTCTCGGGATTGACCTTCCAGTCGGCGGAAAGGGCGGGGGCGACGTAGGACAGGATGAGCACGTCCATCCCGTCGAGCATGTTGAGGAGGAAGCAGATGGCGACCACAAGCACCTGCCGCGCGGTCCAGCCGTCGACGTTCTGCGAGGCGCTTTCGCCCACCGTCACGTAAGGACGCACGGATACCGATCCGGCGGCGGAATAGCTGGCCATGGTAACGCCTTTCCCATCCTCAGCGGCGCTTGGCTGCGCCTGTTGTCGTCCGGCGGCCCGGCGCCGGGACTGTATGAACCTTGCGGGCATCTTCACGGTGTTTGATCCCGGGGTGCATTGCCAGACATCACGACGATGTGACTTATAGCGTTATGTTATGGCCTATAACTCTTGGCAGGTTCATCAGTATGTTGCGGGCGATCTCCTCGAAGGTCTCCCCTACGAGAGTGCGCGCCACGTCGAGGTTGCGGCTGACGTAGACCGGCAGCACGCCGGGCGACTCGAATTCGAGGAAGCGCACGGTGTCCGCGTGGGGCTGCATGGCGGTGAAGCTGTCCACCAGCGCGATGCCCATGCCCTGCGCCACGAAGGCCACGGCGGTTTCGGCGAAACGGATATAGGTGGCGATGTCCAGTTCCTCGCCCGCATCCGCATACATCCGGGCGATGATCCGGCCGTGCGGAGTGTCTTCCCGGAATGACTGGATGCGCTCGCCCCCGAGGTCGGCCACGGTGATCCGCTCGCGTTCGGCAAGGCGGTGCCCGGCGGGCACGGCGCAGACCATGCGGCCGGCGCCGATGCGGCTGGAAAGCACGTTGGGATGGTCGATGGGGAACACCGTCAACGCATAGTCGCCGCGCTGAAGTGCCAGCCAGTCGTCCGCCTGCTCCACCGAGAGAATGTCGAACTGGATGGTGAGGCCGGGATAATTGGCGGTCAGCCGAGAGAGCATCTGCGGCACCACCGAATGCCCCAGCGACGGAGAGGCGCCGACCCTGAACGTGCGGTCCTCCCCCTTGGCGAGGCGGCGGACGACGTGTTCCAGATCGTTGAAGCCCTTGTAGATCTGCTCGATCTCCTCGAACAGCACGCGGGCTTCGGACGTGGGCACCAGCCGGCCGCGCGTACGGTCGAACAGGCGGAAGTGGAGCTTGTCCTCCATGTGGCCGAGCATGCGGCTGAGACCGGGCTGCGAGGTGCCCAGCATGCGCGCGGCGCCGCTCACCGTCTTGGTAATCATTACCGCGCGGAAGATCTCGATCTGCCTGATGGTCAGCATCGCTAGCGGCTAGCACGGCGCCGGTCCTGCGCCAACGGGGCAAAAGCAGGGCGATCGGGCGGCTTGCGATGCCTCCCCCTCCGCCTGCGGGGCCTTGCGATGCTTGCCCCGCAGGCGGCGGCCGTGCGATGAGGGCGGCAATCACTTTGTTTCCCGAACGGAAAGACATGGCAAAAGAAACAGGCAGCGCGCGAGCAGGCTCGCCGCTGGAACTGACACTGCGCGGCGTGCTGCTGGGCGGCGTGATCACGCTGCTGTTCACGGCGGCCAACGTCTATCTCGGCCTGAAGGTAGGCCTGACTTTCGCGACCTCGATCCCGGCCGCCGTCATCTCGATGGCGATCCTGCGCGGCTTCAAGGATTCGACGATCTTCGAGAACAACATCGTCCAGACCGTGGCGAGCGCGGCGGGCACGCTGGCGGCGATCATCTTCGTGCTGCCCGGCCTCGTCATGATCGGTTACTGGCAGGGCTTCCCCTACTGGACGACGGCGGCGATCACCGGCACGGGCGGCATCCTCGGCGTGCTGTTCTCGGTGCCGCTGCGCCGCGCGCTGGTGATCGACACGCCGCTTCCCTATCCCGAGGGCCATGCCGCTGCCGAAGTGCTGCGCGTGGGTTCCGAATCGCGCGAAGGGGCCGAGGAAAGCGCCAAGGGCCTTTCGGTGCTCTTGTGGAATGCGCTGGCTTCGGCCGGTTTCGCAATCCTCACGCAGACGCGCCTTGCCGTTGCCGAAGCCTCGCTCTGGTTCCGGGCGGGGCCGGGGGCCACCGGCATTTCCGGGGGCCTGTCCTTCGCTCTGATGGGCGTGGGCCACCTCGTGGGCATCTCGGTGGGCATGGCGATGTTCCTCGGTCTCGTCGTCGGCTGGTGGGTGCTCCTGCCGATGCTGACCGCGCAGAACCCGCTGCCGGGCGGCGCGGAAGTCTGGGCGACCACGGTATTTTCCGAGAATGTGCGCTTCTTCGGCGCGGGCGTGATCGGCGTTGCGGCGGTTTGGACCCTGCTGCGGATCGCCGGGCCGGTGATCGGCGGCGTGCGTTCGGCCATGGCGGCCAGCCGTGCGCGCCATGCCGGAACGGTGCTGGCGGTGGAGGAGCGCGACCTGCCGATCTCGATCGTGTTCGTGGGCTCGCTGGCCATGCTGGTGCCGATCGCGGTGCTGCTGTGGAGCGTGATCGGCAGCGGGCCGCTGGCCGGTTCGGAAATGCTGCTGATCTTTGGCGCGCTGCTGTTCATCCTCGTGATCGGCCTGCTCATCGCGGCGGTCTGCGGCTACATGGCGGGGCTGATCGGCGCGTCGAATTCGCCGGTTTCCGGCATCGGCATCCTTTCCGTGGTCGCCGCCTCGCTCATGCTGGTCGGCCTGTTCGGCCGGGGGCAGGGCGCCGAGACGACCGATGCGCTGGTCGCCTACGCGCTGATCGTCACCGGCATCGTCTTCGGCGTGGCGACAATCTCCAACGACAACCTCCAGGATCTCAAGACCGGGCAACTCATCGGCGCTACGCCGTGGAAGCAGCAGGTGGCGCTGGTGATCGGCGTGGTGTTCGGCTCGCTGGTGATCCCGCCGGTGCTGGACCTGCTGAACACCGCCTTCGGCTTTGCCGGAGCGGCCAATGCCGGGCCGAATGCGCTGCCCGCGCCGCAGGCGGCGCTGATCTCGACCCTGGCCAAGGGCGTGCTGGGCGGAAATCTCAACTGGACGATGATCGGCTGGGGCGCTGCGGCGGGCGTGGTGTTCGTCGCGCTGGACGAAGTGCTGGGGCTGATGGGCCGCCTGCGCCTGCCGCCCCTTGGCGTCGGGATCGGCATCTACCTGCCGATGAGCGTGATCCTGCCGACGGTGATCGGCTCGGTGCTGGGCTTCTTTTACGACCGCTGGGCGAGGCAGCAGCGCGACCCGGAATTCGCCGAGCGCATGGGCGTGCTGACCGCCACCGGCCTGATCGTGGGCGAGAGCCTGTGGGGCGTGGGCTTTGCGGGCATCGTCGCGGCTTCGGGCAGCGACGCACCGCTGGCACTGGTGGGCGACGGTTTCGCCGGGCCGGCGCTGACAGGCGGCACGGTGCTGTTCTTCGCGCTGGTCTACATGCTCTATGCCCGCACGCGCAGGCTGGTCACTTCGGCCTGATCGGAAAGGTTGCGGGGCTCCGCGAAGGGAGCCCCGCAACTTTCAAGAGATCACGGCTTCAATAGATATCGCGGCGATAGAGCCCGGCTTCGGCCATCGCTTCCACCCGTTCGTCGCCCAGCGCACGGCGCAAGGCGTCGTCAACCGCCGGGGCCATGCCCTGAAGGCTGCCGCAGACGAGGATCGCGGCGCCGTTTTCCACCCAGTCCCGCAGGTCCGCCTCGGCTTCGGCCAGCAGGTGCTGCACATAGCGCCCGCAGTCCGCATCGCGCGACCATGCGCGGTCGAGGCGGATGAGCGTGCCGTCCGCCAGCCAGCCGTCCACTTCGCCCGGAAGCAGGGCGTCATGCGCGCGGCTGCGTTCGCCGAACAGCAGCCAGTGCCCGCCGCGTCCCTCGGCGCGGGACTGGCGCAAGTGGCCGCGCAGCCCGGCAAGGCCGGTGCCGTTGCCGATCAGGATCAGGCGGCGCCCCCCGGCGGGAGCGTGGAAGCCCTCGTTGGCGCGCAGGCGAAGCGAGACTGCGCCGCCCGGCGAAGCGAAATGCGTCAGCCAGCCGGAACCGAGACCCAGCGTGCCGTCCGTTCGTTCCACCTGGCGGACCAGCAGGTCGAGGCTGCCGTCGCCGGGGACCGATGCGATCGAATATTCGCGGTGCGGCAGGGGACGAAGCGCGGCCACGAGTTCCCCGGCGCTTTCCACCGGATGGTCGGGAATGAGCGCGCGGGAGAGGTGATCGGCCAGGGACTTGCCCTCCACCTCGACATCGCGGCCCAGCCCGCAGGCCGAAAGGTAGGCGGCGATGCGCGCGGGATCGTTGGCGCCGGGCAGGACTTCGGCGATGTCACCCGCCTGCCATGACGGCATCGGATCGGTAGCGGGCCTTAGGCTGACGAGGAAGGCAGGGCCTCCGGCGCTGCCAGGATTGAGCAGGCGGCGTTCGGCAAGCTGCCAGTTCTCGTAAGCGGCGGGCTCCCAGTCCGGCATGTCGGGTTCGGCGCCGAGCGCGGCGAGTTGCTGCTGCCACTGGCGCTGGGCGTCGATATCCTCGCCGTTCACTTCCACCATGTCGAACAGGCGCCGCGCGCCGCCGGCATGGAGCCAGCGGTCAACGGAATGGCCGAAGGCGCAGAACTCGGGATATTCGCGGTCGCCAAGGGCGAGGACGGCATATTCGAGGTGTTCGGCGCCGGGCGGGGTCGCCATCGCCTGACGGGCGAAGCGGCGCGCCGGGTCGGGCGGTTCGCCTTCGCCATAAGTGCTGACCACGAAGAGCGCGCGATCGACATCGGAGAGCAGCGCATCGTCCACTGCCGAAAGCGGCACGACCCGGGCGCCGCCCAGCGCGGCGGCGGTCTGGCGGGCGAGGCGTTCGGCGCCGCCGGTCTGGCTGGCGAAGGCGACAAGCAGGTCGCCGGTAGCGGCGGACAGGGCGGGCTGGGCCTCCACCACTTCCCTGAGCGACCGTTTCTTGCGGCGGCGCACAAGGTAGAGCAGCAGTCCGGTAACGGTGAAAAGCGGCATCGTCAGGCTGGTCAGCAGGAGCAGGATGCGTCCGCCGATCCCGAAGAAGGCGCCGCGATGCAGTTCGTACATGCTGGTGGTGATGACCTTGCCCAGGCTGCGCCGGTCGTAGCGGTCGGCCTTGACCAGTTTGCCGTCGGCAAGATCGACCTTGATGTCATCGGTCATGCGGTCATGCCGGGCATCTTCCAGCAGCACCCGGAACGTGGCCGTTTTCTTGCCGTCCTCTGGCATGGAAATGGAGATCGACCGATAGCGGCCGTCCATCGCGGCCAGCACCGTGGGCCAGGCGCGGGCCAGGCTGGGCACAGGGGCTTCCTTTGCGGCTTCCTTCGCGCCTTCCTTGCCGTTCGCGCCGCCGCCATGCCCGCTTTCCTCGCGGCTGGTCTTGCCGGTGAGCGCGTAGAGCACGCCCTGCCGGTACCAGTCGTAGGACCACCAGAGCCCGGTCATCGCGCTCAGCAGATAGACGAGCGCCACCCAGCCGCCGATCACGGCGTGCAGCGCGCGGTAAAGGTTGCGGCCGCTCTTGCGCAGGTCCAGCACCAGCCATGCGCGCCAGTCGAACGTGCGGCGGGGCCAGCGCAAGTAGAGGCCGGAGATTGCGAAGAACACCAGCGAAATCGCGGAGAAGGCGGTGATCTGGCGGCCGATCCCGTTGCCGCCGCCCGGCAGCGCGAGCCAGCGGTGCAGGTCCTCCACCGTGCGGAAGAAGCCGGTGCCGCTGGGCTGTCCCAGCAGGATGCCGCTGCGCGGGTCCACGTAGCTGCGCTCGCCGCGCCGCTCCTTGCCCTGCGCGGCGAACTGGACCTGCCAGGCGGCCTCGGGGTCGTGCTCGGCGGTCAGCCGCTCGACCTTGAGACCGGCGCGCTGCGCGGAGGCGCGGGCGATCACTTCGTCAGGGGAAAGCGCCGGGCCCTTACCGGGGGAAAGGGTGACGATGCCCGGGCTGAGCAGGCGCATGATCTCGTTCTCGAAGCTCAGCGTGGCGCCGGTCACGCCCATCAGCGCGAGCACGAAGCCGGCGGTGATTCCGAGGAACCAGTGAATCTGAAACAGTACCTGCCGCGTCACGTCTTAGCTTCCCGCTTGATCTTGCCGGGGCCGCCCGCCGGCCCCTCGGGAAAGCGCGTGCCGTTCGGCCTCTGGACTTTCGCAAGTCTTCCCTCGAGGGAGCTTCGCTAATGCGATCAACTTGCAATAGCAACAGAGATTTCATTCGTTTGCAGGAGCGGCGCGCGCGGACCTTCGCAAGGCGCGCCGCTCCTGCCTTCAGGCCGCGACCGGGCGGGTACATTCTCGCGCAAGATCGAGCACGTCGGCGGCAAGGCGGTCCACTTGTGCCGGGTCGGCGTCCCACGCGAACATGAAGCGGGCACCGCCGCCGATGAAGGTGTAGAAGCGCCAGCCGCGCGCGCGCAGTCCATCCAGAACCGGTTCGGGCGCGGCCAGGAACACGGCGTTGGCATCGACCGGGAAGATCAGTTCCAGCCCGGCCACACCCGCGAAGGCATCCGCAAGGCGGCGGGCGCAGCCATTGGCATGGCGCGCGTTCGCCAGCCATGCGCCGCTTTCGAGCACGCCGATCCACGGCGCCGAGAGGTAGCGCATCTTCGAGGCGAGCTGCCCGGCCTGCTTGCAGCGGTAGGAGAAGTCTTCCGACAGCGTGCGGTCGAAGAAGATGACCGCTTCGCCCACGGCCATGCCGTTCTTGGTGCCGCCGAAGCAGAGCACGTCCACGCCGGCCTGCCAGGTGATCTCGGCGGGGGTGCAGTCCAGCGCCGCGCAGGCATGGGCGAAGCGGGCGCCGTCCATGTGCAGCTTCAGCCCGAGCGCGCGGCAGGTGGCGGAGATCGCCTCGATTTCGGCCACGGAATAGACCTGCCCGGTCTCGGTCGGCTGGGTGATGGTGACGACGCGCGGCTTGGGGAAGTGGATGTCCGACCGGCCGGTGGCGAGCGCGCGAATGGCCTCCGGCGTCAGCTTGCCGTCGGCGCTCTGGGCGACCAGCAGCTTGGACCCGTTCGAGAAGAACTCCGGCGCGCCGCATTCGTCGGTCTCGACGTGGGCGGAGGAGGAGCAGATCACCGAGTGATAGGACTGGCACAGCGCGGCAAGCGCCAGCGAGTTGGCGGCAGTGCCGTTGAAGGCGAAATAGACGTCGCAATCGATGGCGAACAGCGCGCGGAAGGCGTCGGCGGCGCGGCGCGTCCATTCATCCTCGCCGTAAGCGGTGGCCGAGCCGGTATTGGCCAGCTCCATCGCGGACCAGGCCTCGGGGCAGATTCCGGCATAATTGTCGCTGGCGAATTGCTGGGCCGGGGCGGGACGGATCTGGGACATGCGGTATTTCCTTCTGGGCTCGGCGAGCCGGGAGGAAAATGACGGCGATGCAGCTGGAAAACCCGTTTGTTGCCGGTCCGGCCACATCCCTTCGCATGTCTGCGAAGGTACCACCTTGCTCGGGAGCAGGTTGGTGCCGGGCATTATCCCGACTCTTGATGCTGGGGCGTCTGCTAGGCCGATCCCGGTCCGCCGTCAATCGGAAGACGGGCCGG
The DNA here is from genome assembly GCF_055361505.1 of Novosphingobium sp. TK71. Taxonomy (NCBI): domain Bacteria; kingdom Pseudomonadati; phylum Pseudomonadota; class Alphaproteobacteria; order Sphingomonadales; family Sphingomonadaceae; genus Novosphingobium; species Novosphingobium sp. TK71. Next base: position 1,673,911 of record NZ_CM143962.1, on the reverse strand, counting down.
ACCATCAATCGGAGAACGGTTCCGGCGATTTCGAGCAGGGGTATCAGCAGGAAGGCTGACTCGACGCGGAGCCCCGGCCTTCGTAGGTTTTTCCCGTCGCTTCCGGCACTTCGCCGGGCGGTTCGGCAAGACAGCTAGGAACATGGGGCGGACATTCGACGCGAGATCATCCGGCCTGAGCCGGGCGCGCCAGGCGCTGCTGATCACCGATCCAAACCGGCTGATCGGCTATGGCCGCCTGATGACCGCGATCTTCGCGGTGATCGCGATCTATCTCGATCCCACGCAGCCCGGCCGTTACCGGCACGAGGCGCAGGACGTGCTGGCGATCTACCTCGTCATGGCGATCCTGCTGGTGGCGGTGCCGATCCGCAAGCCGGTGGACAGCCCGGTCCACTTCGCCGTTCACGTCCTGGATACCGCGATCCTCGGCTGGCTGGCGTTCCTCACCAACGAACTGACCAGCCCGTTCTTCTCGTTTCTGCCCTTTGCGCTGCTGGCGATGGCGGTGCGCTGGGGGTTCGCGGGCGCGATCGTCGGCGCGGTCATGCTGGAGATGGTGCTGTTCGCGGTCGGCATTCCCGACATTCTCGACGGTGAATCCGAACTCAACGTGCTCATCATCCGGGCGGCCTACTTCCTGGTCTGCGCGGTGATGCTCGGCTATTTCGGGGCTTACCGCGAAAGCAGCCGCGAACGGCTGGCGCGGCTGGCGAGCTGGCCAATGGATGCCGGGTTCGGCGACCGGCGCGGCTGGCTGTCCGAACTGTGCCGCCATGCCGCCACCGTCACCGGCTGCGAAAGCCTGATCCTGATCTGGCGCGAGCAGGACGAGCCGACCGGCTTCATCGCCCATTGGCGCAAGCAGGGGCTCGACCTGCGGCCGCTGGACCGCGCCAATTTCCGCAGCGCCTTTTCCGAGGCGCGGCTCGACTTCATGGACCGCACGCGGGCCAGCCAGCTTGGACCGGACGAGATGCTGGCGCTTACGCTCATGCTCGGCGGGCTGGGCCTGCCGCGTCCGCGTTCGCACGACTATGCGGTGCGTTCCGGCTTTTCCGGGCTGCGGTTCCGCGGGGCGCTGATCCTGGTCGATCCCGAAGGGCGGCCGGAGGACGCGCTGGCGCTCACCGAGATCATCGCCGCGCGCACGGGGTCCGAACTGGAGCATGTCGAACTGGTGGCCCGCCATGCCGACAGCGTCCGTGCCGACGAACGCAGCCGCTTCGCGCAGGACCTGCATGACAGCGTGCTGCAGGACCTGACCGCCACGACGCTCAAGCTGCGCGGGCTGGCGGCGCGCGATCCGGCGGGCGCAAGGGAGCTGGCGGCCGAACTCAAGGACATCGAGGAACTCGTGACCCAGCAGCAGCGGCGCATCCGCAGCTTCGTGGAGGACCAGCGCGATTGCGACGGCGGAGCGCCCACCGACATGGTGGCCGACTTGCGCCGGGAGGCCGACATTCTCGAAAAGAAGTGGGGCGTCACCGTTCTGTTCGACTGGCACGGACGCGCCGCGCAGTTGCCGCGCAGCCTTGTGGACGAGGTGATCCAGCTCTTTTCCGAGGCGACCGCGAACGCCGTGCGCCACGGCGCCGCCACGCAGATCGCGCTGGAGGCGCGGCTGATCGGCAGCGCGCTGGAACTGGGCGTGGCCGACAACGGACGGGGCCTGGGCCCAGCGGCGAACGGGATCGGCCCGGCCTCGCTGCGCAGCCGGGCCATGCAACTGGGCGGCTCGATCGCGCTGGACGACAGCGCAACCGGACTGCGCGTCACCATGGTCATCCCGCTGGAGGAAGCCGCATGAACATGCCCGCGAGCGCTTGCCGGGTCCTGGTTGCGGACGATCACCCCCTGCTGCTGCGCGGGCTGGCGGACATGCTGCGCGGCACGGGCGAGGTGGACCTGATCGAGGCCACCGGCAGCGGCACGCGCGCTCTGGCGGTGATCCGGGAGAAGCGCCCCGAAGTCGCGGTGCTCGACGTGTCGATGCCCGATGTCGGCGGCCTCGCGATCCTGCGCGCGATCAGCGAGGCGGGCTGGCCGGTCCGGGTCATCTTCCTGTCGGCGACGATGAGCGGGCGGCAGATCGCCGAAGCCATCGCGCTTGGGGTCTGGGGCCTGCTGCTCAAGGACTATGCTGCCAATTCGCTGCTCGACTGCCTGCGCGAGGTGGTGTCCGGTCGCAAGTGGCTGCCGGAGGATCTGGTCGCCAAGGGGCGGCGGGGCGGGGGCGTGGACATCGCCTCCGATATCGGCAACCTCACTCCGCGTGAGCGGGAGATCAGCGCGCTGGTCTGCCGAGGGTTCTCGAACAAGGCGATCGGGGGGATGCTCGGGTCGACCGAGGGGACGGTGAGCATTCACCTCCACAATATCTACCGCAAGCTCGACATTTCCAGCCGCACCACGCTGGCGACGCTGTTCGTGAAGTATCAGGCCCAGCGCAGCGAGCAGGAGTGACCATGACGGCGCAGCCCCCACCCGCTGCGCAAGGCGGCCGCCTGCGGTTCTGGCTTGGCGTGGTGGTGGGGGCGGCCTTCCTCGCGGTGCTGTGGTCCACGGTGGACATGGCCGCTGTCGGCGCGCTGCTGGTGCGCGCGACATGGTCGCCGCTGGCGCTGGCGCTGCTGGCCTATGCGCTCGACTTCCTGCTGCGGTCGTGGCGGTTCCGGCTGCTGCTCGATCCCGGCGGGCGGGACGTGCCCTTCGCGCCGACGGTGGCGCCTTTCGTGGCAAGCTTCGGCATCAGCGATATCCTGCCCTTTCGCCTTGGCGACGTGTTCCGCGTCTACTGGTTTCACCGCAGGTTCGCACTGCCGGTGGGGCATGTGCTGGGGGCGATGGTGGTGGAGCGCGTGCTCGATCTCGTGTCGATCCTGATGGTTGCCGGCGTGGCCCTGATGCTGGTGGACAGTACGCTTCCCGCCGAGATCGTGGCGCAGTTCCGGCTGGTGCTGGCGGTCGCGGTGATCGCGAGCCTCGCGGTGCTGCTTTCGCCGGCGCTGATCGAGGGGCTGGCCGGCCTGATCGAGCGGAAACTGCCGTTCGCCGCCGCCGCGAAACTGGCGGAAACGGCACGGGCGGTGGCGCGCGCGGTGCGGGGAAGCGGCGGCCCGAAGCGGATCGCAGGGATGGTGCTGCTGTCCTTCGCGCTCTGGCTGCTCGAAAGCCTCGTCATGCTGGGGGCATGGGTGAGCCTGGGCGGCAGCGTGACCGAGGGTCTGCGGCCGCTGGTGGCCTTTGCCTTTTCGACGCTGGGCACGCTGGTGCCGGCGCTGCCGGGGCATTTCGGTTCCTACGAATTCTTCGGGATGCTTTCCTACCGCGCGGTAGGTGTCGGCGCCGAGCAGGCCACCGCGACGATCCTGCTGGCACATCTCATGCTCTGGCTGCCGACCGCACTGTTCGCACTCGGCTGGCTGGCAGCCGCACGAACCGGCTCCCCGCTGCGGCTGCTGAGAGCAGGCTGAGCTGGATACAGCGACTGGATTGCGCCCCTTCTTGCCGTTCAATTGAGCATTTGCGGGCGCATAACCGGACATTCCGCTTATCACCGGTGCTGGGACTTTGGGGGGACCTAAAAGTCTAGCTTCTTGATGTTCGCGATCAGACCGCCCGTCGACCGCTGGAGCTCGCTGATCTGAGCGAGATTTCTCTTCATCCCGCCGCTTATCTCGGCATCGGTGTTTAAGGCTTGATACACCCGCTCGGCGTCCTCCCATGTGATGCCATAGTTGAGGAAATTGCCCCCGGCCTTGACCGCATCAATTGAGTGCTCGGCACTTCGCAGGAGAAAATAGTAGAAATATATCTCCCACGCCGGCCGCAGCCGGCCTTCAACCAGCGTTCCTACCTTGAGAATCGCCCGTTGTTCAAATTGCGCTTCGGAGCCTGAGAAAGTGTAATAGTCCCGCTTGAACTTCAGGAGGTCAGCGCCGACATCCGGGACATCTGAAATTGTCGTTTTATAGTAACGCGACAAAATAGAGTAGAGGGCGAGGGGCTGGCCGGTGGTGCTGTGCGTCTCAAGGATCGTTCTAGGCTTCCCCTCGAACTTGTCAGGATAGTTAGCAAAATCTCCCAGCTCCTGCTTGAGCCGACTGCCTTGCTGCGCCCGCTCCGCAGCCGTAGCGGGTGCGGCGTAATACGTCCCGGCGATCACGCCGGTATTATCGCCCGCGACGTTGATCCCGCCGCTGTTATGTTGGCCGATGGCGGGTGAATGATCGCCCGTGGTCGCAATCTGTGCTGTATCGGCTCCGTCCGTCGAGGATTGGTTGATCGAAAGGGGAAGGCTTGGTTCGACAGCGTTCGGCGGCGGCTTTTGCCAAATCGCAATTAAGAATGCGAGGGCTGCCGCACTGATTGCGACACTCAATCCTAATTTCGGAAAGAACGTGAGCCCCTGTGCCCATTCCAAGCCGCTTTTCATGGTGTCGATCATTTCTTGCCCCTTCCACCCGGCGTCAGTCTAGCACAACAATGCGAGGCCGGAAGTTAGTCCTTGCCGTTGCCGTTCGTGGACCTTGATCGGGGTTCGGCAGGCATTAGACATTAGGCAGAGGGAGCGGGAACTGCTGCTCTGGTCGGCAGCCAACGCCGCGTGAGCGTCAGTTATCCTCGAAACCCGCCTTCAAACCGGACATTCGCCTACCGGCCCCTTGGCCCCTAATGGAAGCGGCGGGTCATGGCTTCCATGGCGTTGCGGTGGGCCAGAGCCATGACCGTGCCTTGCGGGTTTACCGAGGTCGGTCCGCAGAGAAGCGAGGCGTCGTTTACGTAGAGGCCCTGGGCGCCGTGGACCTTGCCGAAGGAATCGGTGGCGGTGCGCCGCGTGTCCTCGCCCATCGGGCACGAGGAGAAGACATGGACCGAGGTGACGTTGCCGTCGCCTGCTTCCAGCAGTTCGGGAAGGTCCGCGAGATCGGCGGGGGAATGCAGGTCCGGGTAGCCGGTGACGCAGGGGTAGATCGTCCGGGCCCCCGCCGCGAACAGCGCTTCGCAGAGCCGCCGCAGCCCCTCTCCGAGCACGGAGAGATCGCCTTTCGAAAAACGGATGCGGACCAGCGGATCGTCGAAGCCGGGCAGGTTGCGCACCGAGGCCACGCCGCCGCCCGACTGCACGTAGTAGATACCCATGCGCCGCCAGCGTTCGGCCACGAGCTCCCAGTGGCCCTCGCGCCCGGCCAGCGCCACGCCCAGCATCGCGGGATTGCTGATCGAGCAGCCCATGCCGAAGCGCGGCTCGAATTCCTTGACCTGGTGGACCGGATCGAAATCGCCCGGCTGGTTCACGTCGCGGTCGAATTCCGCGACGACCTTGACCATCGGATGGAAGCGCAGGCTGTTGCCGACATTGTGGGAGATGCCGGAACGGCGCAGCAGGGCAGGGGTCTGCACCGCGCCGCAGGCGACGACCACGGTTTCGGCGCGGAAGGTCACGGCGCGGGGCAGGCCGTTCTCGCCGCGGCGGAACCCTTCGGCGATCCACATGCCGCCTTCGCGGCGCAGGCGGGCGATCCGCGTGGCGGGCAGGAGTTCGCCGCCCGCCTCCAGGAACCGGCGCACGAAAGTGGCGGACATCGACTGCTTTTCACCGCCGCGACCATCGGCGGCGTACTGGTACAGGCGGGGCGCCTCGATCGCGAACCAGCCCTGCGCCTGCGCGCCCTGCTGGAGCCGCCGCGACATGTCGGAGGCGGCGGTGCCTGCATATTCGACTTTCGCGATCGCCTCGCAGGCGGCGAAATGGGGCGTCATTCCGGCAAGGTCGAGATCGCGCACATCGAACCGGCGCCGCCAGTCGTCAAGCACATAGGCGGGCGTGCGGTGGTAGAGCCCGCGGTTGACCTCGCTGCCGCCGCCGACGCAGCGCCCTTCCACCCAGGCCAGCTTGTGCCGTCCCAGCGCGACGCCGACCCCGGCATTGCGGTACTTGAGCAGCATCTCCTCACGCGAGAAGTGCGGCGCGGCTTCGAGCGGGAGATGCTGGCCTTCTTCCACCATCGTCACCCGGTGGCCCGCCTGCGCGAACAGCGTGCCGCTTACCGCGCCGCCGGGGCCGGAGCCGATCACCAGCACTTCGGTGAGGATCTCGCCGGGCGTGCTCATGCCGCGATCCGTTTCGCGCGGGCCTGTTCCTCGCGCAGGGGCAGCGAATAGAGGCCGTAGCAGGAGAAGGTGGAATAGAACGCGATCATCGAGCGGCGAAAGCCGATCCGCGATCCACGCCAGGCGCGGACATGGGCGGCGCGCTCGCCCGGGGCAAGGCGGGAGAAGCGGTGGCCATGGACCGGCAGGCTCGACAGTTCGAACAGCAGCGCCAGCCCCCGGAAGCCGAGCCGGAAGTGATCGGGCATGGCCGCGCTGGTGGCGAGCACATAGTCGCGCACGGTCGCTCGGTCGGATGGCGAGAGGCCGGGGCGCACTTCCTCCACCAGGACATCCACGAGAGCCGCGATGCAGGATCGGATCATCCCGCCTCCGGTCCGGCCGGAATGGGGTATGGCGGCGCGTTCAGGCATGGGCTCCCTCCGCGAGGATGGCCTTAAAGGGGGGATCGTCGAAGCGGCGGAAGCCCGAGGGCTCGGCGGTCTTGCCGTGCGTGCGGATGAGGGCGGGAACGCCGATGGCGGCGGCGGCGGCGGCATCGCGATCCGCCCGGTCTCCGATCACGAGGGTTTCCTCGGGCGTCATGCCGGTTTCGGCGAGCAGCGCCAGCAGGCCGGCGGGGTTGGGCTTGAGGCGGCCGACCCCGCCCGAGCCGGACCAGATCGTATGGTCGCAACGCAGCCCCAGCGCGGCGAGCTTGGCGTCCACCGGGTAGTCCGACCAGACCGCGATCCGCCGCCCGGTGGCGCGCAGGGCGGAAAACAGCCGGTCGATCCCGCGCGCCTTGTAGCGAGGGAGCAGCGCCAGCGGCCGGCGCTCGATCCATTCCTCCACCATGGCGCGGATTTCCCCTTCCGAGCAGCCGCAGCGCCGCGAGGTGAGGCTGAACTGTTCATGGGTGAAGTCGTCGCCCTGCACCTCGCCCAGCAGTTCGCGGATCTGGCGAAAGGCGCGCAGGGTGCGCACGGTGCGAAGGCTGCGCTGGCGCAGGCTGTGCTTGCACAGTTCGATGGCCATGGCGCGGCGCAGCGGCGGCTGGTCGTAAAGCGTACCGTCGAGGTCGAAGACGACCAGCCCGACCTTCTTCCAGCCCACTTCGGACATGTTGCCCCACTCCGTCATCGTTCCAGCCCTCACTTGCGGTGCCCGGGGAGCATGTCCGCCGGGGTGAAGCTGCGGTTGGTGAGCGTGGACAGGCCGGCAAGGTCGAGGAACGAGAGCACCAGCAGTACGCTGACGGTCACGCCCAGCGTCGCCATCAGGCGGCGGGATCGGAACATCCGTTCCGGCCGCTGCGCGATCGAGTCCGGCAGCATCGACAGCCAGAGATAGCAACCGAACAGCCCGGCGATGAACGGGAAGGCAAGGACGTATTCGACCCGGTACTTGATGAGGAACACGCCGAGGAAGAACGACGAGAGCATGGCATAGACGAGGCAGCTCACCACCAGGCTCTCGGCGGTATAGCCGGCGAAGGACTTGCGGTAGCGGGTCAGCGTTTCAAGGCCGACGGCGGCGGTGATGTCGCGGTATTCGGACAGGCGCTTGGAACCCATGAGGAAGGCGCCGCCGGTCCAATAGGCGAGCAGGAGGCTGACGGGCGGCATGCTGGAGGGGTCTATCATCAGCCAGCCCAGCGTCAGGCGGATCGGGTTGTTCACCGATTCCGAGATCACGTCGAGGAACGGGCGGTCCTTCGAGCGGATCGGCTGCACGTTGTAGACGAGGCCCGAGACGAGGAACACGATCGAGAAGACGAAGAAGCTGCCTCCCATCCAAGCCGCCAGCGAAAGGCCGACCCCGGCGAAGGCCAGGTATTCCACATAGACCAGCGCCGGCGAGAGTTGCAGCGACACGGCCTTGCGGTGGTGCTTGCTGGGGTGATGCGCGTCGAATTCCCGGTCCAGCCATTCGTTGATGACGTAGTTGGCCGAGGCGATCGCGATGGCCACGACGAAGCCGATGACCACGCGCTGCGGGGCGTCCAGCAGCGAGGGCTCGCGCAGTGCATAGGCGAGGATCAGGCCCGGTATGATGAACACATGCTTGGTGATGTGATCGAAGCGGGCAAGGGTCAGGTAATCGCGCAGGCGCGCGGTCTTGCGGTCAAGCGTGGCCGTCGAGGGCATGGGGGGATTCTCCTGGAGCGGAGGGGGCGGGGTGGCTGGCGGTGAAACGGATGCGGATGGAACGGCTGTTGTTCCGGAAATGAGGGGGCCGACCGGGCCGGAGGCGATTGGCGCCACCGCGATGGGCGGCGCGATCGCGGGCGGGGATGCCGATGGCGGCGGCGGGGTCATGGCTGCACCGCGGGCGACACGCGGTAGATGCGTCCGTCGGCGAAGCTGGCGACGGGAACCAGCGAGAGCGCGCGCCGCAGCCGGTCTTCGCTGGCGAGGTAGAAGCGCCAGTCGATGTTGTCGAAGGCGACCACATAGACCGGGCGCTCGGGCCATGCGGCCGCTTCGCCGCGGATGCGGGCGATCTGCGCTTCGGGCGGATCGTTGGGATCGGGCCGGTTGGTGCGCAGCAGGCGCTCCATCGGCACCATGCCCGCGCGGCGGTCCGTCAGCAGGGTGACGACTTCGGGGCCGTTCGAATAGACCAGAGAGGCGGCGGGAAGCGCCCGCACCGCCGCGATCGTCGGGGATTCGCGCCAGATGCGGGCGTGGAAGCCGGAACCCTCGCGATAGGCGTCATGGGTGCGGCTGACCGTGCGCACGGTGTGCGAGGCGAGGATCACCGCCGCCAGCGCGGCCAGCGCGAACCACATGGCGCGGGGGGCGGCCAGTCGGCGGTCGAGCCCGCTTGCCTGAAGCGTCAGCAGCATCGCCAGGACCAGATAGGCGGGAAGACCGTAGCGCCCCACGAAGGAAAGGTTCGCCTCCAGCATCGTCGAGAGCCAGACGAAGGCGAGATAGCCCACGAAGAACAGCCCGAGGACCAGCGACAGGGCGGTGCGCGCATCGCTGGGCGCATCGGCGCGCTCGTTCCGCCAGGCGGCAAGCTGGCGGGCGAACTGCCAGCCTGCAAAGCCGAGCAGCAGGACGAGCAGGCTGACGCGGAAGGCCAGCGGCACGTTGTCGGGGAACAGCCAGGCGGCGGTGGTTTCGAGATTGGCCCGCCACTGCGCCGGCCCCATGTTGCCGTAGAAGCGCATCTCGCGGCCGATGGAATGGCCCACCGTCAGCGTGCTCAGGATCACCCAGCCGAAGAACAGCGCGGCCCCCGGGACGGCCATCAGCACGCTGTCGGCCACGCGCCGGGCAAGCGGCAGGCGCGGCGTGGTGAGCAGGACCAGCACGATGGCGGCGCCCAGCGGCGGGGCGGTGAACCGCGCAAGCGTGGCCATGCCCAGCATGAGCGAGGCGATCACCAGGTCGCGCTGGCGGCCATGCTCGAAGTAGTCGAGCACGAACCACAGCGTGAACAACACGAAGGAGATGAACGGCGGCTCCGATATCACGCTGGCATGAAGGGCGACGAACTGCGGTGCCAGCGCCACGAGGGCGGTGCCGACCGCCGCATGGCGCCAGTCCCCGGCGGCCCGCCGGAGCAGCGCGAAGATCATGACGACATTGGTGCAGAGCGTGACGATCGCCCAGGCCATGGCCGCCGTCAGCAGCGGCACGCCCAGCGCATGGGGCAGCACGAGCATCCAGTGGTAGACCGGCGCGTCGTAGGGGATCGGGCTGATCCCCATGTAGCGGGTGCTGTCCGGGGTGACGGAAAGCCCGTGGTGGACGTTGAACTGGAGCAACGCCAGCGAGCCCAGCACCAGGAGCGCGCAGGCTATCCGGCCCTGCCGGACCGAAGCGGCATTGCCAAGGCCCAGGGGAGGGCGGGGCGCGGTGGCCGCGAAGGGGCGGGCCATCTCGGCGGGCGTTGCCATCGGCTCAGCCCAGCACGCGCTTGATGTTCTTGGCGACGAAGCGGACCGTGGCATCCGCCACGCCGCGCCCCAGCACGTCGTCCAGAGCGGCGAGCAGATGGTCCACCTGTGCCTCCTCGACGATGTAGGGCGGCATGAAGTGCAGCAGGTCTCGGGCGCCGGGCTGGAAATGGACGAGCACGCCGTGGCGTTCGAACAGTTCGCGCGCCACGGCGCCGATCAGCACCGTCTCGTAAGTCACGAAAAGCGGGTTCTTGCGTATATCTATCGCTTTTTCAGCCAGTTGCTGGCCGAAGTTCAGCTCGATTGCCTGGAAGCAGCCCTTGCCGCGCAGGGATACGATCTTGCGCGGATACTTCTCGCGCAGGCGTTCCAGCCCGGCTTTCAGGTAAGCGCCGATGCGTCCGGCCCGCTCGATCAGCTTCTCGTCCGCGAGCACGTTGAGCGTCTCGATGCCGACCGCGCAGGATTCCCCCATGCCGCTGAAGCTGGAGCTGTGCAGGTTGCAGTCCTGCTTGTTGCCATAGGCCTTGTCGAACAGGGCCTGCGAGGTGACCATGGCGCCCAGTTCGCGCTTGCCGCCGCCCAGCGTCTTGGCGAGGGTGACGACGTCGGGCACCACGTCCTCGTGCTGGAAGGCGCAGAACCTGCCGGTGCGGCCCATGCCGACCTTCACTTCGTCGAAGATCGTCAGGATGTCCTCCTGCCGGCACAGCGCCGCGAATTCGGTGAGGAAGCCCGGGCGCGGCACTTCGCAGGAGGTGCCCCGGATGGTTTCGACGATCCCGGCGATGATCCGGTTGCCGCCTGCGGTCCGTTCCTGCCGGATCGCCTCGATCACGGATTCGATGTCTCCATAGGTGGCGAAGACGACGTTCTCCCGGGGAACGCCCATGATAAAGCCGCTCTGCACGTCGGTGGCGGTGGTGAGGGAGAGGGGGCCGTGCGTCTTGCCGTGGAAGGCGCCCCGGAAGCACAGGAACTTGGTCTTTCCCTTGGGGGTCTGCACGCGCTCGCACAGCTTCATCGCCGCTTCGTTGGCCTCGGTGCCGGATACCGCGAGGAAGGAGACGTCCAGCGGGCGGGGCAGGAACCGCGAGATGTTGTAGGCCAGCGCGCCCTGCAGCTTGTGCGGCGCGATCTTGATGCAGTCCAGCACCTTGAGCTCGTGGCAGCGGCGCTCCGCGGCGATCACGCGCGGGTGGTTGTGGCCCAGCCCGAGCACGCCGAAACCACCCGAATAGTCGAGGATGGTGCGGCCGTCGCGCAAGGTGATCTCGGCGCCTTGCGCGCTTTCGATATCCATGCGCGCCAGGCCGAGGATGTCGAAGACCTGGAGCATGTACTTGTTGAGGTGCGCGGCATAGAGGTCCATCGCCGCATCGCCGTCCAGCGCGAGGCTCTGCTCCAGCGACAGCAGCTTGCGGTCTTCCGGCGCATCCGGGCCGGGCGTCTCGATCCGGGCTTCGATCTTGGAATGTGCCGTCACGCTCGATCTCTCCTGCCATCGATATGCAAGCAGGCTACCGGGCGGGTGGGACGGCGTGTATCTACAGGACCTTATACTCCCGAATGCCCGCGCCGGAACGCATGGCCTAGCCCTCCGGGAACGGGGCTACCCCTGCCGGATAGACGGGATGGCACGCACACCGTACCGGAAGGGATGGACCTGCGCCGGTTCCGGTCATCGGTTTGTCGATTTTGCGACAACATTTGCCTCGCAAGGCGCCACGGAACCCCGTATTGGCGAAATCCGGCCCGCTGCGGGCCTTGTTGGATGGGAAGTGCAGGCGAAGCCGCGATATGGCCTTGACGTTGGATAACCTGAAAAGCCTGCCGGAAGGCGGGCCGGACCAGGACGACCATTCCCCCAGTTCCCCGAACCCGCCGCCTTCCGCCGAGGCGCCGCCGCGCGGCCGTTCGCGCTGGTGGTGGATTTCGCGCGGGACCGCCGGCGTGCTGATGCTGTTCTTCCTGCTGATCGGCTGGCTGCTGGTGACGGCGCCGCTGTCAAAGTCGCTCCAGCCGATTTCGCCGCCGCAAGTCACGCTGCTGGCGGCGGACGGTACCCCGATCGCGCGCAACGGCGCCATCGTCGATGCGCCGGTGGAGGTGAAGAAGCTGCCGATCCACGTCACGCAGGCCTTCATCGCCATCGAGGACCGCCGGTTCTACAGCCACTGGGGCATCGATCCGCGCGGCATCGCCCGCGCCTTGTGGAGCAACGTCAGCGGCGGCAGCACCCAGGGCGGCAGCACGATCACCCAGCAGCTCGCCAAGTTCACCTTCCTCACCTCCGAACGCAGCCTGACGCGCAAGGCGCGCGAAGTGCTGATCGCATTCTGGCTGGAAGCCTGGCTGAGCAAGGACGAGATCCTCGAACGCTACCTGTCGAACGCCTACTTCGGCGACAATACCTACGGGTTGCGGGCGGCCTCGATGCATTACTTCCACCGCAAGCCCGAGAACCTCTCGCCCGCGCAGTCGGCCATGCTGGCGGGGCTGATGAAGGCGCCTTCGCGCCTCGCGCCCACCAACAACTACGATCTTGCCGCGCAGCGCATGAAGCTGGTGCTCCAGTCCATGGTCGAGGCGGGCTACATGACGCCGGAGCAGGCCCGCGCCATCCGTGCGCCGCGCCTTGACGTGCGTTCGCAGAACGACCTGCCCACCGGCACCTACTTCGCGGACTGGGCGCTGCCGCAGGCGCGCGGGCTCGACGAGGCGAGCTATGCCGCGCAGACCTACAAGACCACGCTCGATTCCCGTCTCCAGGCCGCCGCGCGCCGCGCCATCGAGAATGCGCCGCTGGGCAAGGCGCAAGTCGCGCTGGTGGCGATGCGGCCCAATGGCGAGGTCGTGGCCATGGTCGGCGGGCGCGACTATGCCAAGTCGCCGTTCAACCGCGTGACGCAGGCCCGGCGCCAGCCGGGTTCGACGTTCAAGCTCTTCGTCTATCTTGCCGCGCTCGATGACGGCTGGAAGCCGACCGACACGATCGAGAACACCCCGTTCGAAATCGGCTACTATCGCCCGCAGAACGCCGGCGGCGCCTATTCGCAGACGATCACGCTGGCCGATGCCTTCGCCCATTCGAGCAATGTGGCGGCCGTGCGCCTGTTCCAGAAAGTGGGCGACAAGGCGGTGATCGACATGGCGCGCAAGCTCGGCGTCACCGCGCCGCTGCCGCATGGCGATCCCAGCCTCGCGCTCGGCACGTCCAGCATGACGCTGATGGAACTGACGGCGGCCTATGCGGGCGTGGCCGGCAATCGCTTCCCGGTCGCGCCGACGGCGTTCAAGGCCAAGGAGGAGGGCTGGTTCGACGGGCTCATCAGCGGCCGCCGCAGCCTGTCCGAGAGCGAGCACGACGATATCGAGACCTTGCTGCGCGGCGCCGTCAATCGCGGCACCGGGCGCGGCGCCCGGCTGCAAACCGCGAATTACGGCAAGACCGGCACCAGCCAGGAGAACCGCGATGCGCTGTTCGTGGGCTATGCCAAGGATCTCGTGGTCGGCGTGTGGGTTGGCAATGACGACAATACGCCGCTCAAGGGGGTTTCCGGCGGCACGATTCCGGCCCGTATCTGGCGCGATTTCATGCAGCAGGCGCTGGGCGAGCGCGCCGCGCCGCGTCCCCGTGCAACCGGGAGCCCCGATCCCGAAGGCCCGGTCCAGCCGCTCGACGTGCCGGATATCGGCGATATACCGCTGGGCGATTCCAGCTTGCGCGTGGAGGAGGGCAAGGCGGTGCTCTCCACCCAGATCGGCGGCGCTCCGGTGGACGTGAAGCTGGACGAGAAGGGGCTCCAGATCGACGGGCGGCAGATCATCGAGCAACTGGTGCAGCCACGCCGCACCGATCCGGCACCCGCCGCTTCGTCTTCTCCGCAACCCTAGGTTTGCTCAGGCCTAGTTCGTAGCAATCCGGGGCCGCAAAGCCCGGAATGGCTCGATCCGGTAGCGGATCGTGTAGCCCATGTGGTCGGAAAGCATCCGGCCGTCCGGTTCGCGGCCGAAGGGCACTTCCGCGCCCACCGGCACGATGCGCGCGTTCGTGCCGTCGAAGGCGAATTGCAGATCGCGTGCGTGCTCGCGGATCGCGGCGAGATCGGCGTTCCGGGCGGGATCGTCAGACGCGCCGGGGAGAAGGCTCCGGCTGAGGGCATCGCGCACCGGCCGTCCGTTCACCTCGCCCAGCGCCGTGCGGAGCAGGGCCGCGCGGCGGGGGCGCTGGCCCTGGTTGAAGTCTCCCGCCACCACCACCGGCAATCCGCGCGCATGTGCCCTTGCGAGAAATGCGCCGAGGAAGGCCGCCTGTCGTCCGAAAGCGGCGGTGGTGCGGGCCTTGGGCGCTCCCGATGCGCTCTGGCAGTTGAGATGCGTGGTCGCCACCAGCACGGGGCCGCGATCCGGGGTTTCCAGTTCGGCGATCAGCACGCCCTTGGCGGCAAGACAGTCGTACCCGGCGCAGTCCTCCGGCGGGAAGGCGGCGCGCTCCACGCCCAGCACGGGAAAGTCGGAAAGCAGGACGAGCCCGCTGTCCACCACTGCCATGCTGGTTTCGCCCAGATGCCAGTCGCGCCCGCCTGAATGCGAGGGCGCGCGCCGGGCGTAGGGGCCTTCGATCACGAAGGGATATCCGGCACGCCGCCCGATCGCCTTGGCATCGGCGGTGAAGGCTTCCTGCAGGACGACGACATGTGGCTGGCGCCCTTCGCGCCGCATCCCCGCCAGCCGCTCGGCGATGCGGCGAAGCGCCTGGGGGCGGTTGCTGGCAAGCGGCCAGGGCAGGCCCTTGACGTTGTAGGTGAGGATGGAAATCGTGCCCGGCTCCCTTGCTCCCGCCGTTGCTGGCTCCGGCAGCGGCGCCGCCGCGATCGGGACCGGATCGCGCGGTTCCCCCCCGATGGCGCCGCCAAGGCCGAGCGCGGCGGCAAGCGGCACCGCCAGCCAGACCGGCCGGCGGTCTCTTGCGGTCCAGCGGACCGATGCTTTCAAGAACTCCCTTGCGTGCCTGCCCCTGTGCAAGATCATGGTCGTCCCCTGTTGCGCCGTTCCCTGCCGGGCGGTCCGGCAGGGCGATGATCGGATCTACGGCTTCCTTCCGCTCTTCACCGGAGGAACCCTGCTCGCCACCATTTCCAGCGTCTTGCGCTCGATAGACCATATGACCCGCGGCTCGTCCGGGGCCCAGCCGATGGCCTGGCCGCCGGTCGGCATGGCGATCGTCGCCACATGTTCGAGCACGCCGCCCTGCCTGGGAACCCGGACCGCATAGATTTCCGGCAGATCGTGGCCGGTCACGTAGAGCAAGCCGTCCTTGCCCCACGAACCGCCCGAGGAACTGCGCGGGGCCATGCGGGAAAGCACGGTCTCCGGGAAGGTCCAGAGGCCGGTTTCCTCGAACCGGTCGTTCATCCTGACAAGTGTGGTGGCGCGGTGATCGCGGCCCGGCTCGCCGCCCTTGCCGTCGTAATTGGCGTAGCAGGCCCACCAGCTGCCCTCGTGGCGGACGAACCATGTCAGCGAGCCGTGGCCATGGCCCAGGGCATGGCTGCGCAGCGGTTTCAGGCTGGCCGCGTCGAACCACAGCACCTGGCTGTCCATCGGAACCTGCGGATAGTTCGAGGCCGCGCAGACCAGTTCGGAACCGTCCAGTTCGCAGCTGTTGAGATGCGGGTAGATCACCGGATCGCCGCTCCAGTGCGCGACGCGCCGGGCGCTCGCGGCGTCATAACGGGCGACCTCGTGATCGCCCACGGCATAGACGGAGCCATGGCCGCCGGCCGCGCCCTGCCGGGCCTCGGGGGCGGCGATGCGGCGCAGTTCGGTTGCTGCGGGAAGCGGCGCGCCGGGCGCCGCGCCGGAGGCCGCGACAGCGGGAGGCAGGGCAAGAGCCAGGCTCTGGGCAAGCGCGAGCGCGGCGAAGATCATGGGCGTGCCCCGATTCCGGCGCAGAAATGGCGGGTCGGTTCGTCGATCATGTTCTGCCCCTCGCTCGAACGATGGATGCGGCAGGATACCACGAAAGCGGCAAGGGCATCGAGACCTTGCCGTCCCTCACGGCGCCTTCGATACCACCCAGGGCTCGATAGGCTCCGCAAGTGACGGGACGATCACCGTTTGATGATGGTTTCGCGACAGGTCGCCCCGCCGCTCTGCCGCTTATCCTTCGACGACCGAGCTGATGCGGTGGAAGAAGGGATGGTGCGGCGTGGCGCCGTGGGCGATCTGGGTGAACATTCCCTCTCCCAGGTTGGGCAGCTTCGATTCCACCCCGCAGACTTCCTCGCCGCCGCGCACGTCGATATGGGCGTGGAGCTTGCCGTCGAATTCCAGCCCGATGTCCACCGCGTGCGGAAACTCGGCGCGGAGCATCTCCAGCACCCGGTTCAGACGGTCGGTGAGGGGCTCATCCGAGGAGGCACCGGAGAGCGACGAACCATCGATCGAGTAGAGGGATGCATCCTTGCGCATGGGGGCGCCTCCTTGGGAACTGAGGGATAGTGCGGATCGGAATACAGCTTACCTGTATTTGCCCGAGAGGGAACAGCCCAAAGTTGCCGCAGGAGTCCCGATCAGGAGCGTCCGTGCGGCGTGTCGAGGTCAAGTATCGGGCCCTTGGGCACAATCCCGGTTGGATTGATGCCGCGATGGCTTTCGTAATAATGGCCCTTGATGTGCTGGAAGTTCACCGTCGGCGCGATGCCCGGCGTCTGGTAGATGTCGCGCAGGTAGTCTTGCAGGGCGGGATAATCGAATATCCGCCGCACGTTGCACTTGAAGTGACCTACGTAGACGGCATCGAAGCGGACCAGCGTGGTGAAAAGGCGGATATCGGCCTCTGTCAGCCTGTCTCCCACCAGAAAGCGGCTGCGGGAGAGCCGTTGCTCCAGCCAGTCCAGCGAATCGAACAGCGGCGCGAGGGCTTCCTCGTAGGCATCCTGGCTGGTGGCGAAGCCGGCCTTGTAGACGCCGTTGTTCACCGTATCGTAGACCCGCGCGTTCACCGCGTCGATCTCGGCACGCAGGGCTTCGGGATAGAAGTCTCCCGGCGCGGCGCCGAGCCCGTCGAACGCCTCGTTGAACATGCGGATGATCTCGGAGGATTCGTTGTTCAGATCGTCCCGGTCTGCCTGTCCCAGAGCACGGGCACGGTGACGCGGCCGCTGTAGGCGGGATCGGCGGCGGTATAGACCTGGTGGAGATAGTCGGCGCGGTTGACGGGATCGGCAATGACTCCGGGCGCATCGGCGAAGGTCCAGCCCTTTTCGAGCATGACCCAGTTCACCACGGAGATCGGGACGAGCGCTTCCAGCCCCTTGAGCGCGCGCACGATCAGGGTGCGATGGGCCCAGGGACAGGCAAGGCTGACATAGAGGTGATAGCGCCCGGCCTCGGCCTTGAAACCGGATGCGCCGTCAGCGGAGATCCAGCCGCGATAGGCGGAATCCTTGCGGATGAAGCGGCCGCCGGTGGATTTCGTGTCGTACCAGACATCGTGCCACTGGCCCTCGATCAGCATTCCCATGGTCAGGCTCCCGCAAGGATGGACAGGGCCGCTCTATCGCTCCCGCGCGGCGACATGTCCATGACATGCGGGCGGGGCAAGCGGGCTGCGAAGGTTCAGGCCCCGCGCGAGGAACGGCCGCGCCAGATCAGCCAGGCGACATTGGCCCACGCGCCCACGGTGAGCTGCCCGGCCCAGGCAACCGTGCCGTAGCCCCAGCCCGATGCCGCCGCGTCGATTCCCAGCACCAGCACCACGAGCGTCCAGCCGCCGATGCGGGCGAGGCGGGCTTCCCGCTGGGTCAGCGCCCGCCCGGCAAGGTCGCGCTGGTGGCGCTTCATCGACAGGGCCAGCGCGGCGAAGGCGCCGCCGGCAAGGACGATGCAAAGGAGCTGGATCATGCCGTCACCGCCGTCTGGTTCCTGCGCCGGGCGGGGCGGGGCCCCTCCGCGCGTTTGCGGGCCGCCTTGCGCGCGCCCATCGCGAAGCCCGCCGCCAGCAGCAGCATGACCGTGTCGAACGAGACGAACAGCCAGTCCCCCGCGAGCAGGCTGACCGGCAGCCCGCGTGAGGTCGTCAGCGCATTGACCAGCGGCACGGCGGCGAACAGCGCGGCGACAAGGCCGAGTGCTTCCGGCCAGGCGCGGGCCGAGGGGCGCACCAGCGCCCAGAGCAGCACCGCGAACCAGGCGAGGAACAGGCTGTCGATCTCGCGCTCGGCACGCTCCGCAAGGTCCAGCGGCAGCAGGCGGTTCGCCAGGAAGTATGTCGCAAGGCCCGCAGGGAAGCCCGCGACCGTGGCGATGTTGAGCTTCTCCACGAGGCGGAACCCGAAGTGCGGGCGAGCGGGATCGGGCAACTTGGCCCGGCGCTTGACCGTCCAGAGCACGAGCCCGCTGCCCACCATGATGGTGCCGCCGAGGCCGGAGAGGAAGTAGAGCCAGCGCAGGCCGTACCGGGCGTAGCGCCCGGCATGGAGGCCGATCATCACGCTCTCGGTGGCGAGCGCGGCGCCCTTGGCCATGCTGGCATCCACCGGGCGGCCGGTGACGCCGCCGAACGAGATTTCCTCGCCCCGCGAACCGATGGCGCCTTCCGCCGCGCGGGTCACGCCGATCCTGGCGGTGGCGTCTCCGGGGTTGGAGATGTTGAGGTAGCCCACCCGCTTGCCGCCCCACCGGGCGGAGGCCGTCTGCATGATCGGTGCGATGGCGGCCAGCGGCGCGGGGCTGCCGCTGCGGGCCACGTCCTCGGTCCGGCCGAAGACGGCGTCCTGGAAGGTGGCGCGATCGGCATAGTTGGCGGCGATGCCCCAGGGCATGTACATGACCGCCAGCGTGACCAGCCCGGTGAAGGTGATCATCAGGTGGAAGGGCAGGGCGATCACGGCGGTCACGTTATGCGCGTCCAGCCAGGAGCGCTGCCCCTTGTTGAAGCGCAGCATGAAGAAGTCCGCGAAGATCTTCTTGTGCGTGATGATGCCCGAAAGGATCGCCACCAGCATGAACATCGCCGCCAGCCCCACGAGATAGCGGGCCCAGAGCACCGGCATGTAGTGCAGGTCGAAGTGGAAGCGGTAGAGGAAGAAGCCGCCGCGCGTCTCGCGGGTGGAGACTTCCTTGCCGGTCTGGTCGAGCAGGGCGCTGGTTTCGCCGCGCTTTGCGGGCGCGCTGCCTTCGCCGGGCTGCCAGTAGACCTGCGTGGTGGCGCTGCGGCTGTTGGGCAGCGAGATGTACCAGCTCGCCGCATCGGGGGCCGTGCGCTGCAGGAACCGCACCGCGCCTTGCGCCGAGGCGACCGGATCGGCATCGCCGGTGATTTCCGGCTGCATCCAGCGGGTGATCTCGTCCTGGAAATAGGCCGAGGTGCCGGTGGCGAACATGGCGAACAGCAGCCAGCCCAGCAGCAGCCCGGTCCAGGTGTGGAGCAGCGCCATCGACTGGCGCAGGCCCTCCTTCACAGCCGGCCTCCCATGTCGAGAGAGAGCCACAGCGCGCCGCCAAGAACCGCTGCCGAAACGGCCAGCCACAGCCAGAGCTGCCCTGCCGAGCGCAGGCCGAAGGCCAGCAGCGCGATCGTGGCGAAAAGCGCGAAGGACAGCAGCGTGGCCGCCACGCTGGCCTCCGCCGGGTTGACGGAAAGTCCGTGCGCCAGCAGCCGGGCCAGGCAGGCCGTTGCCAGCGAGGTGACGAGATAGTTCGCGGGGACCGCCGCGAGAATGCGTGCGGTCACGTTCCAGCGGCCGATACCGCGCCCCGTCGTCCTGCCGTTCGCGGCACTTCTCGCCATCGTGTTCCCACCGTCCAACTGTATATTGCAAATCAATCGCAACAGTGCGCCGGTTAGATTCAGCCCGCGCCCGAGTCAATGGTCCAGCGCCGCGCGTGGGGCCGGGGCCAAGGTAAGCCCGCAAGGATACCCAACCGGGCGCTGCCGTTCCCGCAGTTTCCGGTATTCCTCAAACCGTCATGGACAGGCCCTAGGGACCGCCGGCCGGACACGAGACGGCGGGGCGCTGGGTGAAAAATCGTGTTGTCGAATGCCATGGATCGTCCCGCGTCGCCGCCGCAGGACTGGAATGCGGTCGGCGCTGCGCTCGTGCGCTATCTCAGGGCGCGGGGAACGCGGCCCGACGTGGCCGACGACGTGGCGCAGGAAACGCTTGCGCGGCTGATCGCTCTCAGCCAGACGCAGCAGATCGGCAGTCTCTTTGCACTGGGCTTCAGGATCGCGGACAACCTGATCGTGGACTTGCAGCGGCGGGAGATGCGCCAGGATTACTGCCATGGGTCGCGCCAGTCCGGGGAAGCAGACGAAGAATGGGAAAGCGACGATCCCTCGCTGGACAGGGTTCTCGATTCACGCCGCGCGCTGGACGTGCTCTCGCTCTGCCTGCGGCGGATGCCGCCCTTGCGCAGGGAAGTGCTCATTCGCAGGCGCCTCAATCATGAAAGCTGCCGCGCCATCGGTGACGATCTCTCGATCAGCGCGAAGGCGGTGGAGAAGCATATCACGCGCGGTCTGCTCGACCTGCGGCGGGCGCTCGAACGCGCGGGCGTGGACCTTGCGGGACATGGCTGAATGATGCCCGACCGGCAGGACTTCGGCGAGATCGACCGTCAGGCCGCGCAATGGGCGGACCGGATGAACCGCCCCTTGCAGGATGCCGAGATGGCGGCGGCGTTCGATCGCTGGATCCTGCAGGATAGCCGCCACGTGGAAGCCTATGCGCGGATGCAGGGGCTCTGGCAGTCCGGGGCCATGCAGGACGCGCTGACGGCAGCGGAGGCAGGGACGGGCGCGGCGGCGATCGGGTCATGGCCCGGCGCGGCGGGCGGCACCCGGACGGGTACGGACGAATCCGGCCTGCCGGAAGACGGCGAGGCCCCGAACTGGGCCGCGCAGGCGTGGAAGCAGTTCGCGGCCTTCACCGCGGTGGCGCTATGCCTCGTAGTGGTCGTGTCGCTGGGGGCGCGGCTGCTGGTGAGCGAGGCGAGCTACCGCACGGCGCGCGGCGAAACCCGCGATGTCCAGCTGGTCGACGGATCGAAAGTGCGCCTCAGCGGCGATACCCGGATGGACGTGCGCTTCACCCCATGGTCGCGCGAGGTCGTCCTGCGCGAGGGCGAGGCCTTCTTCGACGTGGCGCACGAGAAAGTCCGCAATTTCGCCGTCGATACCGGCAGCTCCAGCGTGACCGTGCTCGGCACCGCCTTCGACATCGATCTGGTGGACGAACAGACGCGGGTGGTGCGGGTCTATCGCGGCCTGGTGAGCGTGGATGCCGGTGCCGGGCGGCAATGGCGCCTGCCGGCGGGCAGCGGCATCGAGGTGGGCGGCGGTAAGGTCCGCAGCCTTGGCGATGTGCCGGGCGATCATCCCGGCTGGATCGACGGCTGGTTCGATGCCGAGGATACATCGGTGCGGCAACTCGTGCAGCGGCTCAACCGGGGTTCCTCGCGGCCGATCGAACTGTCCGATCCGGCCCTGGGCGACCTTCCGGTGACGGGCCGGTTCCAGACGTCGGACCCGGAGATGGTGCTGGATGCGCTGGCCGCGATCCACGATCTCCAGTGGCACAGGGAAGGCGGCCGCTACCTGCTTTCGCGTTAGGCGGCAGGCTCTTGGTGTCATCAAGAATACTTGATAACGTAATGAAAATGTAAGAAAAAATAATTGTCGGGTTAGGCCGGGCCTGCACGTCTTCCCCCCGAATGCCTTATCCTAGGGGGGAAATGATGTTTCGTTCGAGTAATGCCCTGCTGCGCGTATCCGCGTGGGCGATCGCGTTGGCCACGGTGAGCGGCGGGGTCGCCGCGGCGCCTGCGCAGGCGGCCGCCACGGGGCAGTACAGCTTCGCCATTCCGGCACAGGACCTCGGCCATGCGCTGCAGGAATTCTCGCGCGTTACCGGGCTGCAGGTGGCGGCGGCGCCCGATGCGGTGCGGGGGCGCCGGAGCGCGGCCGTCTCGGGCCGGATGAGCGCGCAGCAGGCGCTCGCCCGGCTGGTGCGCGGCGCCAATGTCGAGACGCAGCTTCGCGGGGGCACCGTGATCCTGAAGGCGCGGGCGGCCACGCCGCGCCCCGCCGCCGTAACCGCACCGGCGCGCCGCGCCGCGCCGGTGGCCGCCGCCGCCGTTGCCGAAGAGCCTGCCGGGGGCGGAGACAGCGAGATCGTCGTCACCGGCTATATCGAGGCGGCGCAGCACGCGCTCGACATCAAGCGCAGGAACGACACCGTCTCCGACACGATCAGCGCCGACGACATGGGCAAGCTGCCCGCCAACAACGTTTCCGAGGCGCTCGCGCGGCTGCCCGGCGTCAACGCGGTGCGCAGCCCGACCACGGGCGAGGGCGACCGCATCACCGTGCGCGGCCTTTCCACCGAGCTGAACAACTACTCGATCAACGGCGTTCGCCTGGGCGGGGCCGGTTCGCGCGACAACAATTTCTATCGCGGCGTGCGCCTCTCGGTCCTGCCGCCGGACGGTATCAAGCAGATCACCGTCTACAAGACCCTGACGCCCGACCGCGACGGTGACGCGCTGGGCGGCTCGGTGGATATCTCCACCCCGACCGCCTTCGACCAGACCCCGATGTACGCGCGTCTGTCCGCCGAGGGCGGGATGCTCGACAAGTACGACCATCGCAAGTCCGGCCAGGTTTCAGGCGCGCTCTCGCGCCAGTTCAGCGACCATTTCGGCATATACGTCGCCGCGAACTGGAGCCGCCGCAAGTCGCAGTTCGAGCAGAACGGCGTCGACGGCGATAACCAGCCCGATACCTGGTACGATGACAGCGAGACGCTGGGCTGGGACCCCAACCGCTTCGTCATGCGCGGCATGGACCTGGGCTTCGGCGAAACCGACGTGAAGCGCTGGGGCGCCAATACCAGCATCGACTACCGCTCGGACAATCACGATTTCCACTTCCGCGGGCAGTACAACAAGTACCGCAAGGACGAATTCCTCAACCGCCTGAACTTCCGCAACGACACCGCCCGGAACTCGACCCGCCTGGTGCAGGTGGATTCCGCCGATACCGCCTTGCTCCAGCCCGACGACAACGTGACCGGGTACGACGATGCGCTGGGGCGAATCTACGGCTATTCGCTCGACCAGATCGTGGATCAGGACGGCGACGGGATCATCACCGACGCGGATCGCAAGGGCAAATCGTTCTACAGCCTCAACGGCGGGTCGGGTACGTGGGATCCGCAGGGCTTCCGGCTGCGCCGCTTCTGGGAAGGTTCGCGCGAGACCGGCAGTCTCGCTTCGGCCAACCTCGGCGGAATCTCGCGCGTGGGCGAGCTGACGGTCGACTACGACGTTTCCTACTCGCAGTCGGAAGACAATCTCGACGACGGGTACACGCTGGAATTCCGCAGCGACAAGTACGGCTGGCTCGGCAACGAGGGCGTGCTGTTCAGCAGCAGCGAGGATTCGCGCTTCCCCAAGTGGCTGCTCAATTCCGCCGGGCTCGAAGCGGTGCAGGACCCGTCGCAGTACGATTTCAGCAGCCTTGAAGGCGAAGTGGGCGGCAGCAGCGAGAAGCTCTGGCAGGCGCAGTTCAACCTTGAATGGAAGCCGGTCGATTCCTGGCTGCAATCGTTCAAGACCGGCGCCAAGTTCTACAATTCGCGCCGCCGCACTTATCAGGGCTCGTTCCTGAACCTCGAGGCGGACGGCACGCTGGCGGACTTTTCCGAGTTCTACGGCAAGGACGTGAACAGCCTGTTCGGCGGCGCCTATAGCGGGCTCTACCGGCTCGGCACGACGATCGACAACCGCAAGATGCTGGCCGAACTCCAGCGCGCCGAGGACGGCCAGAGCGAGATCTTCGACGGTTTCGCGGTCGATCCCAATGACGCGGAGCTTTCGAACGAGGACAGCTTCCGCTTCAGCGAACGGGTGATCTCGGCCTATGCCATGGGCACGGCCCGCTTCGGCCGGGCGCAAGTGATCGCCGGCGTGCGCATGGAGGCGACGCGCAACAAGATCGACGCCTGGAACATGGACCTGATCCAGGGCGAGCGGTTCGTCTCGGACAAGTCCAGCTTCGTGAACGTGCTGCCCTCGGTCCATGTGAACTACGAACTGGACGACCGCACCAAGCTGCGCGGCGCGGTCTGGACCAGCTTCGCCCGTCCCGACATCGCCCGCATGAGTTCGGCGCGCGAATACGGCTACGACACGGACCCCGATGGCGACGGCGAGGAAAACCCGGTTTCGCAGTGGGTGCTGACCTCGATCGCGCAGGGCAACCCGAACCTCAAGCCGATGCGCTCGCTCAACCTCGACATGTCGCTGGAGCACTATGCCGGCCGCACCGGGGCCTATTCGGTGGCGCTCTATTACAAGCACATCACCAACTTCCTGTTCCGCTCCTCATCCAGCAACATCCGCGACGGGACGCTGGGCGAGAACGTCGATCCTACCGGCGTGGCGATCTCGATGCCCAACAACGGCAAGTGGGCCGAAGTCTACGGCGTGGAGATCAGCGGCCAGCAGCTCCTGCACTGGCTGCCGGGCGTGCTCGGTTCGCTGGGCGTGGGCGGCAACCTGACGCTGCAGCGTTCGAAGGCGGTGACGGGGCTTTCGTGGCATCCCGACGGCTACACCCTGCCGCTGATGGAAACGCCCGAGACGATCGCCAACCTGCAACTGTTCTGGGAGCGCAAGGGCTGGGAAATCTACGGTGCGTGGAACTACCAGTCGCGGTTCCTCGGCGGCATCCAGGACTTCGGCAACAATCCCTACGAGCAGGCCTATAGCTTCGTGGACCTGACCTTCCGCAAGACCTTCCTCAAGAAGTCCTCGGTGCAGTTCCAGGTCCAGAACCTCTTCGATTCGCACACTTATTGGGAAACCGTGTCGTCGGGGACGGGGGGAAGCCGCGCCTACATCAAGAACGGGCGCAGCATGACGCTCGGCTTCAACCTGATCTTCTGAGGATACCTGCCATGAAGACCAAGACCCGCATCCTGCTGGGGGCGCTGGCCCCGGCCCTGCCGCTGTTTCTGCCGCTGTGCCTGCCGTTTCCCGCCTTCGCCGCCGATGCTTCGGCCCAGCAGCAGGACCCGCTGGCGCCCGCCACCGTCCGGCCCGAGCGCGTGATCCTGAATCTCACTGCCGATCCGGCCACCGGCATGGCCGTGACCTGGCGCTCGGCACCGGGCCTGCCGGGGCAGGTGCAATATGCGAAGGCAACCAGCAGCCCCGACTTCGTGAAGGCGCCGCTCACCGTGGCGGCGAATACCGACGATGCCACCTTGCCGGTCCGCGAGGACCCGGCATTCCGCGCCGCCTATCACTCGGCGGTGCTGACCGGGCTCGAACCCGATACCGTCTATGCCTACCGCGTGGGGGACGGCGCGCACTGGTCCGAATGGTTCCAGTTCCGCACCGCCTCCCGCGAGGGCAAGCCGTTCCGCTTCATCTACATGGGCGACATGCAGAACCAGATCCTGTCGGAAGCCTCGCGCACCTTGCGCATGGCCTTCCGTCAGGCGGGGGACGCGGCCTTCACGATCCACGCCGGAGACCTCATCAACCGGCATGACAGCGATGCCGAATGGGGCGAGTGGTTCGCCTCGGGCGGGTTCCTCTATGCGCAGACGCCGCAGATGCCGACGCCGGGCAATCACGAATACGTCAAGGATGAAGCCGCGCGGGCGGGTTCCTCGATCAACGGCCAGTGGCGGCGCCAGTTCACCTTGCCCGAGAACGGCCCGGCCGAGCTTCCGGCGAGCCGGGAAACGAGCTGGTACACCGACTATCAGGGGCTGCGCCTGATCTCGATCGATTCCATGCAGGTCGATCGGGACGAGACCGCGCGCAAGGCCATTGTGAAATGGCTGGACGGGCTGCTGGCGAAGAATCCGAACCGCTGGACGGTGCTGTTCCTGCACTTCCCGCTGTTCTCCAGCGAGCCGGGGCGTGACAATCCCAAGGTCCGCGCCGCGCTGAAGCCGCTGATCGACAAGTATCATGTCGACCTCGTGCTGCAGGGCCACGATCACGGCTATGCGCGCGGCGCGATCGGCAAGGACGGCCCATCGGCGGACGATGCCGGAACCACTTATGCCGTCTCGGTCGCCGGGCCGAAGATGTACGATGTCGGCAGCCTGTCCTGGGCCCGCAAGTCGGCCTCCCGCACGCAGGCCTATCAGGTGATCGACGTCAGCCCCGCCGCGCTGACCTACCGGGCCTATACGGCGACGGGTGAGCCGCTCGACGCGGTGACCTTGCACAAGCCCTGATATCCGCAAGGGCCGGCCGCAGGCCGGGGGGGCGCCGTTTCCGGCCCTTGGCGAGGCCGCGCTTCGTATTGCGACGCGAAGTGCGGCCTCGTTCGGCCCGGTCAGTCGAGCATGGTCTGGCGCAGCCTGGCGATATCCGCGTCGGTCAGGCCGATCTTCTGCTTCAGGTAGCCTTCGGTGCCGCCATACTGCTTGTCGAGGTAAGTGAAGAACTGCGCGAGGTGAGAGATGCCGCCGGGGGTGTAGAGCGGTTCGGCCTTGGGCGGCTGGCCATCGGCGCGGGCGGCGTAATACTTGAGGATCGGGTTGCCCGGATAATCGGCAGGGTCGACCTTGGGCATTTCCCACTGCGGCTGACGGAACGTGGTGGAGAGGTGATAGTCCTTGAGGATCGTCTCCCGGTCCACGCCGAGCAGGTCGTAGATCAGGGCCGTGGCGATCCCGGTGCGATCCTGCCCG
The DNA here is from genome assembly GCF_055361505.1 of Novosphingobium sp. TK71. NCBI lineage: Bacteria > Pseudomonadati > Pseudomonadota > Alphaproteobacteria > Sphingomonadales > Sphingomonadaceae > Novosphingobium > Novosphingobium sp. TK71. The sequence continues at coordinate 1,647,169 of NZ_CM143962.1, read as the reverse complement.
GCCGAGCAGTGGTAGACCACCGCGCCCTCGTTCGCGAGGAGCCGGTTGAACAGGGCGCGGAACTGCGGGACGAGCATGATTTCCATGCCCTCGTAGATGTTCTCGCCGCCGCTCCTGGCCATCTTCGCGAAGAGGGGCTTCAGCGAATAGTCGTTGGCGAGGAACAGTGCGCCGGTACGGTCGTCAAGCATGTCGGGCGCGACTTCGCGTTCCTCGATCGAGCGCAGGTCCACCACGGCGCCCAGATGAACCTGATCGAGCAGCGCATAGTCGGCATCCGTCAGCAGCGGCATCGCGCCCGAGCGAAAGGCCTTGTCCCACTTCACGGTGCGGCCGTCGCGAGTGACATAGCCGCCGATGTCGCGGAAGTTGCTGCCCTGCTGGAGCGGCAGGACCCGCTCGGCGACCACGGCGGTCTTGCCCTTGCGGCTTTCGAGGATGACGTAGCGGCGCTCGCTTGCGGGGATGGGCAGGGTGAGCGTGCTCTCGGTGCTGGCGGCGGCAAAGCGCCGGTCGCCCTTGTCGAGCACGGTATCGGCGCTGATCCACACCGCGACCGGGGCGGTGTCCGGCCGGGTGAGCTGGACGGTCTGCGCGTCGAGCCGGGTCAGCGCGGCGATTTCGCGCGCGGTGGCGGCTGTGCCGGAAAGCGCCGTGATGGCGGCGATCAGGGCGATGGATGTGGTCTTGCGCGTCATTTCTGGGATTCCCGGTCAGTGGCGCAGGGGGCAGCGTGCTTCCGATCGGCCCGCGATGAACGGACGTAGCGGCGACAGGCCCGGCGGCGCGAATTTGATCGTGGCCGATGTAGAACGTATGTATGTATCCTGTGTGACATCCGTATCGTCAATCTCCATGGCATGCATCGTGGCCACGATGCTCGCCATCGGCGGGATCGCTTGCTATTGTCAGGCAGACGACATGCCGAACCGGAGCGGGGCCTGATGCCGGAAAATCCTAGAAAACCCTCTAATGACAGGCTGTTGGAGGCTGTTTTTGAGCAATGGGCCGCTGTTGGCGGCAGCGGGGTCACCGCGCGGCAGGTTGCCGGAATTGCCGATATACCGGTATCGTCGATCTACCATCATTTCGGCTCTCTGGAACAGTTGTTGGTCGTTGCGCAGGATCACGCGCGGCAGCAGGCGCGGCTCTGGTGCGATGACCAGCTCGGGCAGGTTTCGGGGTTCGCGGGGGACTATCGCGATTTCCCGGCCTTCTTCGCGCAGATCGTCGATGGCTGGGCGAACGAGCGGCGGGGGCTGGCCTTCGCCTGGCGGGAAGGGCAGCTTCTGGCCGCCACCAGCCCGGCCTTCCTGCAGGCGGAGGGGGAGTGGCGCGATCTCTGGGCGGGGTTCTGGCAGGTCGCGGCGGCAAAGTTCGGGCTGGCGGACCGGGCCATTGTCGTCGAGCGGGTCTTCGAGAACGAGAGCTTCCTGCACATGTTCCGCTGGCGCCGCACCGTGGACCGCGCCGGGCTGGACGAATTCGCGCGGGGGCTGGCGGCGTGGCTGTCGGGCAGGCCGATCCCGGAAGCGCCATGGCGCGACTATGCCCGGGCCGAGGCTCTGCGCGAGCTTCCGGCCTTCCCTGAACGCGACGCCACCGGCGCCCGCATCGTCGAGGCCGCAGCCGCCTTGCTGGAGAAGACAGGCGCCAGCGGGCTGACTCACCGCGCGGTTGCCGAAAGCGCGGGGCTGACGCTGGGCGTGGTCTCGCACAAGTTCCGCACCAAGTCGGAACTGGTCCAGGCCGCATTCGAGGGAACCTACCTGAGCGGCGTGACCCGCTTCCGCTCCGATGCCCTGCCCGGCAGCGACACCGCCGCCGAAGCCGCGATCGAGCAGGCGCTGGACAACATGGTGGGCTTCATCGCCCACAGCGTGCGCGGCCGGGGCATGGATGAACTGCACATCGCCGTAGCGCGCGACCCGGCGCTGAACCAGTTCGCGGCGCAATTGCGCTATCTGCGCGGACAAACCTCGCGCAAGCTGCTGGAGGCACTGATCCAGGGGCGGCGTCAGGCGGGAAATCTCGAAGCGGCGCTGCTGTCGAGCTTCCTTTCGTCCTTGACGCGCAACCATGCCGGGGCGGAGGGCGAAACGTCCCGGGCAGCGATCCGGCGCGAGTTCGAGGCGGTGGTCGACCTGATCCGGGCGGGCTGATCGCCTCGCCAACGTCATCGCGCCGTCCGAGCGGGCAGGGTGATGCCAGGTGCCGTTCTGGTGCCTTTAGGTGTCGTTCTGTTCCAGACGCGAAAAGGGCGAGCCTTTCGGCCCGCCCTTGTTATTTCCGGTCTGCAAACCCGTCAGTCGCGGCCGTTTCCGAAGGCGACGATCTGCAGCAGGCCGCCGGCCATGGCGACGTTCTTGAAGAAGTGGATAAACTGGTTCTGGTCGCCGAGCTGGGCGTGGAAGAAGAGGGCGGTCGCCAGGCTGAACAGCGCCAGCACCGCGGCCACCGCGCGCAGGCGATAGCCCGAGATCAGGACGACACCGCCCACCAGTTCGACGACGATCGCGCCGGCAAGCGCAACAGCCGGCAGCGGCAGCCCGGCCGAGGCGATATAGGCCATCGTGCCGGATGGATCGGCAAGCTTGGATGCGCCGCTCAGGATGAAGATGGCGGCTATCAGGATGCGTCCGATAAGCGGCAGGAACCTGGCGATGCCGTTGTCGAGCGTGGCGCGAGCGGTCTTGGCGGTTGCGGTATTCATGGCGATTCCCCTTGGCATTTGCGTTGAAGAGGAGCCGTAAGTCCGCGTCATGCGGCCGATGCTGCGGCGCCTCGATGACAGGGAAGTGCCGGAAAATCGGATTTCCAGAAATCCTGATAAAATTGATCTTCACATTCGATAAAGTTGAAATGGTAGATCGTGGAAAATGGGACTGGCGGCAGGGCGGGGGGAGTCGCCGCCAGTCCCTCAGGGGTTCGCAGGCCGACCGTGCGGGCTCCGAACAGGGCCTTGGCGTAGTCGCCGCCAAGCCCGTAACTCTTGCCAAGCAGGCGGGATCAACGGCCCGGCCCGGCCTGGCATCAAGGTTGCAAATGAATACTGTCGCGGCAGGCAATGGCTTTGCCGGACAGGAGTTTACGACCTAGGCCTTTCGCGGTTCAGGGTCTTGTACGGAGTTGACGCGAAGCATCAGTTGGCGCGTGCGACGGGCTGCCAGCGGCTGCGCCAAACCTTGGGCGTGGTGCCCACCGCGCGGCGGAAAAGCCGCGTCAGGTGCGCCTGGTCGGTCAATCCGCATGTGCAGGCGATCTGCGAAAGCGCATCGTCGGTCTGGAGCATGAGGCGCTGCGCCCGCCGGATCCTTTGCCGGATGACATAGGCGTGGGGCGGTTCGCCCATGCTGGTCTTGAAGGCCCGGCAGAAGTGGCCGGTACTGAGCCGCGCAACCAGGGCAAGGTCTCTGCAGGCGAGGGGGTGAGCAAGATTGTCGTCCACATGGCGGACCACCCTGTGCAGTTGCCAGCCGGCGAGGCCGCCCTTGGCCGAAGGATCGGATGTCAGGTCCGCCGGCGGAGCCACCGGCAGCAACAGGGCGCGGTAGTTCTCGGGCCTTTCTCCCGCCGAAATGCCGGCGGGGTGAACCCTGTCTTCGAAAATAGCTGGTAGATCCCGTCCCGATTTTATTGTTGTCGTGCTCAAGTTCGCATGAAGCATGACCAACTCTCCAATCTCGGCGAATCGGATTGTCGCACAGTATTTCGGAACGACAACCGGATTCTCCGCTGGAACATGAATCGCCTGCAGAGATTGCGATCTTGCTACGGTAGGTGAAAGGGGGAATTTTACTAAGGTATTATACGAAAGATATCGGAAAACTTCGCTTTCGGTGTCAGATATCGGGAAGTTCGTTAAACGTGTTGTCCAACTCGCACTGGGCCACGAAACGGTCGAGCAGCCATGCCGCTGCCGGGCCGGGAGGAACGTCGCGGCGCCATATCCCGCCGAAGCGGTAGATGCCGCCGGGATGATCCGGCATGGCCAGGCGCACAAGTGTTCCCGAAACGAGATCCGGCTCGATCATCGGCAGCGGCATGTTGCCCCAGCCGATTCCCTGCCGCAGCAGGGCGTGCTTGGCGCCAAGGTCGGCGAGGCGCCATGTCTTGGGGCTCATCACCGAGAAGTCCTTTCCCTCGGTAAAGCGCGAACGGTCGCTGAGCACGAGCTGGGTATATTCGCGCCCCGCGCCGGGCGGGATCGGGTCCATGCGGCCCAGCGGGTGATCGGGGGCGGCCACCGGCACCATCGCCACCGAGCCTACGGACACGCTTTCCAGCCCGTCCACGCCCGCGAAGAGAGGGCCGGACAGGCCGATCACGGCATTCCCGTCCAGCACCATCGATGTAATCGCGCCCAGTGCCTCGACATGGAGGCGAAGCTGGACGGTGGGGAACTCGGCGGCGAAAGCGCGCAGGATCACGCCGAGGCGCTCGGCCGGGAACATCACGTCCACGGCGAGATCGACTTCCGCCTCAAGCCCGTCGAGCAGGCCCTTAACCTTGGCGCGCAATCCGTCGATCCCTTCCGCCACGCCGCGCGCTTCCGAGAGGACCGCACGCCCGGCCGTGGTGAGGACGGGCTTGCGCGTACCCTCGCGCTCGAACAGCATGACACCGAGCTGGGCTTCGAGATTGGCGATTCCATAGCTGATGACGGAGACCGCACGGTTCAGCTTGCGCCCGGCGGCGGCGAAACTGCCGGTGTCGACGATGGCCAGGAAGATGCGCAGCTGGTCCAGGGTCGGCGTGCCGGGGTTGCTCACTTTTCAATCTCCTCGAACAGTCAGGTCGATTTTATCCCTCTGAACTTGAAATGAGCCGAGGTCTATATGGGTTTTCAAGAGAGGGCGGCACCTAACCCCGCCGCCCTTCAGGAGATAGGCCATGATCGAACTTCGCCCCTATGACAGCCTCGGCGGTGCCAACCACGGCTGGCTCGACGCCAAGCACCACTTCTCGTTTGCCGGCTACCACGATCCGGCCCGCGTCCACTGGGGCAACCTGCGCGTCTGGAACGACGATGCGATCGCCCCGCAGACCGGCTTCCCGCCGCATCCGCACCGCGACATGGAAATCATCACCTATGTCCGCGAAGGCGCGATCACCCACCAGGACAACCTGGGTAACAAGGGCCGGACCGAGGCCGGCGATGTCCAGGTGATGAGCGCGGGCACGGGCATCACGCACTCGGAATACAACCTCGAGGACGTGACGACGAAGATTTTCCAGATCTGGATCATCCCGACCCGCGACGGCGAGGAACCGAGCTGGGGCGCCAAGCCCTTCCCCAAGGGGGACCGCTCGGGCCAGTTCGTGACGCTCGCCTCTGGCTACGAGAACGACAACGAAGCCCTGCCGATCCGTACCAATGCCCGCGTCGTGGGCGCCACGCTCAAGGCCGGCGAGACCGCCGAATACCCGCTGGGCAAGGACCGCAAGGCCTACCTCGTTCCCGCCATCGGTGCGGTGCAGATCGACGATGTGCGCGCCAATGCCCGGGACGGCGTGGCGATCAGCGACCTCGACGTGCTGCGGATCACCGCGATCGAGGATAGCGAGATCGTTCTGGTCGACGCTGCCTGAAGTAAGGGGAGCGGGCGGAAATCGCCCGCTCCCATCTCTTCTCTGCCAGATTGCCCGATTGCATTTTCCCTTATCGGCGCCGACGTTCTTCCCCGGCGCTCAAACGCACAAAAGAAGCGCAAGGAAGGATTGCCCCCATGACCGTCCATTCATCCGATATCGAAGGCGTTGACCTCGTCGTTCTTCCTCCCGTTCGCGACCTTGGCGACGGGTTCCAGGTCCGCCGTGCGCTGCCCACCGCGCAGCGCCGCATGGTCGGCCCCTTCATCTTCTTCGACCAGATGGGCGAGGCGGTGTTCCGCAGCGGCGAAGGCCTCGACGTGCGCCCGCATCCGCACATCGGCCTTTCCACGCTGACTTACCTCGTCGAAGGCGAGATCCTTCATCGCGATTCCCTCGGTTCGGTCCAGGCGATCCGCCCCGGTGAGGTCAACTGGATGACCGCAGGCAGCGGCATCGTCCATTCCGAGCGCACCTCTCCCGAAATCCGCGCCAGCGGCGGCAAGCTGTTCGGGCTCCAGACCTGGATCGCGCTGCCCAGGGAAGCGGAAGAGATCGCCCCGGCCTTTGCGCACCACAAGGCAGACGAGATTCCCGTGACCGAAGACGCCGGAACCCGGCTGACGCTGATCGCCGGTACGTCCGACGGCCTGACCTCGCCGCTCAAGACCTACTCCGACATGGTCTATGCCGATATCGTCATGCTCGACGGTGCGCGTTATCAGGTGAAGGCCGAGCACGTCGAACGCGCGATCTATGTCGTCGGCGGCGAAGTCGAGGTCGAAGGCCAGACCGGCAGCTTCAAGGAAACCGAACTCGTGGTCTTCAAGCCGGGCGCCGAAGTCGTGCTCAGGGCCAGGGGCGGCACCCGCCTGATGCTGCTGGGCGGGGAACCCCTGCCGGAGAAGCGCCATATCTTCTGGAACTTCGTCTCTTCCTCGCTCGACCGTATCGAGCAGGCCAAGGAAGACTGGAAGGAACAGCGCTTCGACCGCGTGCCCGACGAAAACGAATTCATTCCCCTTCCGGCCTGAGGAGCATCACGCCATGGCACATGGAACCGCCCATATCGGCGAAACCCCCTGGCGCACCGAGATCGTCGTCGGCGGCCATGCGATCGTTGCCGACGAGCCGGAAGCGCTCGGCGGGCAGGGCGCCGGCCCCGCGCCTTACGACCTGCTGCTCGCCAGTCTCGGCGCCTGCACCGCGATCACGCTGAAGATGTACGCCGCGCGCAAGGGCTGGCCGTTGCAATCGCTCGATGTCGACCTGAAGCTGAGGGGCTCGAAGGATGACATGCATGTCGAGCGCACGCTCCTCATTTCGGGACTGGACGAGGAGCAGAAAAGCCGCCTCGCCGACATCGCGGAGCGGACGCCGGTTACACTGACCCTGAAGTCGGGCCTGCCGATCGAGACGCGGCTGGCTTGAACCCTTGGAAAACAAAGGGCAGTGCGGCCGGCCGCGCTGCCCTTTTCGCGTCAGAACTGCTCGGCCACGTCCACGAGCGAGGTCAGCTTCTTCGGGGCGATCGCGCGCCATGACCGGGCCAGCCACGTCCCGATGGCGTCCCAGTCGTTCTCGCCCAGATCGAGGCGAATGCCGATCCAGCCGTCGCCGAAGTAGGCGGGGCGGAAATAGCGTTCCTCGTCCTGCTCGATGAGCATGGCCTGTTCGTCCGGGCCGCTGATCTTCACCAACAGGGCGGTACGACCGTCGGCGTGATGGTTCGACGTGAAGTAGGCGAATTTCTTGCCCTTGGTCACGCCGAAGCAGGGCATTCCGTGGCTCTGTATCTCGTCCGCTTCGGGCAGGGCCATGGCCCGTTCCCGTACGCGCTCAAGCAGCCATTCCGGGCTCGTTTCGCGCACGACAAGCGCGGCGAGGCAGCGTGAATAGAGCTGGTGTTCGGCAATCAGTACGCGCGCGGCAAGCGTATCGGCGGTGTCTCCCGGCACGATGGCAACCGGCGTCTGGCCGAGGATCGGACCTTCGTCCAGCTCGGGAATGACGAGATGGACGCTGACGCCGCCGTGACTGTCGCCCGCGTCGATGGCGCGCTGGTGGGTATGCAGGCCGGTGTACTTCGGCAGGAGCGACGGGTGGATATTGACCATCCTGCCGTCCCACTTGCCCACGAAACCGCCGGTCAGGATGCGCATGTAGCCCGCGAGCGCGACCCATTGCGCGCCGGAGCCGCGGATGGCGGAGTCCATCGCGGCGTCATGCTCCTTGCGGCTCAGCCCCTTGTGGCTGAGCGCGAAGGTGGGCACGCCTTCGGCAGAGGCGAGTGCAAGGCCGCCTGCATCGGGCCGGTTGCTGGCGACGAGGACGATCTCATAGGGACAGTCCTCGGCGCGGCTGGCGTAGAGCAGGGCGGCCATGTTGGTGCCGCTGCCCGAAATCAGGACGGCGACTTTTGCCTTGTCAGGCAAGATGAACGGCTTCCCAGTCCTCGCGGGCGGACCAGATCTCGGTCTTGCCCTGAACGGTGCAGCCCTTGTCGCCTTCTTCGACGATGCCGATCACGAAGACGGTTTCGCCGGCTGCTTCCAGCTCGGCCTTGAGCGCGGCGACTTCTTCCGGCGAGACTGCAAGCACCATGCCGATGCCGCAGTTGAAGGTGCGCGCCATCTCGCCCGGCTCGATATTGCCCTGCGCCTGCAGGAACGCCATCAGGCGCGGCTGCTCCCAGGCGCCGGCATCGATACGGGCGTGCAGGCCCTTGGGCAGCACGCGCGGAATGTTTTCGAGCAGGCCGCCGCCGGTAATATGGGCCAGCGCATTGATGCGGCCGGCGCGGATGAAGGGCAGCAGGCTCTTAACGTAGATGCGCGTGGGCGCGATCAGCGCGTCGATCAGCAGGGTGTCCGAATCGAACAGGGCCGGGCGGTCGAGCTTCCAGCCCTTGTCCTCGGCGAGGCGGCGCACCAAGGAGTAGCCGTTGGAATGCACGCCCGAGGATGCAAGGCCGAGCAGCACGTCGCCGTCCGCGACCTTTTCACCGGTGAGCTGTTCGCCGCGTTCCACCGCGCCGACGCAGAAGCCCGCGAGATCGTAATCGCCCGCGGCGTACATGCCGGGCATCTCTGCGGTTTCGCCGCCGATGAGGGCGCAGCCCGAGATGCGGCAGCCATCGGCGATTCCGGCAACCACGCGTTCGGCGACGCCGTTCTCGAGCTTGCCGGTGGCGAAGTAGTCAAGGAAGAACAGGGGCTCTGCGCCCTGTACGATAAGGTCGTTCACGCACATGGCGACGAGGTCGATGCCGATCTGGTCGTGCCGGTCATGGTCGATGGCCAGCTTGACCTTGGTGCCGACACCGTCGTTCGCGGCGACCAGAAGCGGGTCCTTGTAGCCGGCCGCGCGGGGGTCGAAGAAGCCACCGAAGCCTCCCAGTTCCGCATCGGCGCCGGGGCGCGCGGTGGATTTGGCGAGCGGGGCGATGGCTTTGACCAGCGCATTGCCTGCGGCGATCGAGACGCCGGCTTGCTCGTAGGAGTAGCTCTTCGGGGAGTTATCGTCGGACATTGCGCGCGCATAGTGTGCAAACGCTCTCCTGTCACGCCCGAGGCGGCAATCAGGTGAACAATTCGGGCGGAAAAATTCGTGCAGGAGGCGCCGGTGCGCGGCGTTCCGCCGGATTTCCGGGGCCTTGGCCGATCGTGCGTCCCGCCTTCCGGGGATGTCGTCGCTTTACGACTTGGATTTCCGGATTCGTTTGGGCAAAAGGCCGGTCGGTTTCGATAATGGCAATCACCTTCTCCCACAAAATCCGGCGCGTGGCCGGCAGCGGTCTGGCCTTTGGGCAGGCGCGCGTCCGTTCGCCGCGGGGCCTGGCCTTTGCGCTGGGCGGGGCGGCGTTTCTCGCATTGGGCACCGTGGGTGGTTACCGACTCGTGGCGCAGGTGGAAGGCGATCGCGGCATCGCCCCGCTCGCCAATTCCGAGGATATCCAGGTCAACGGCATCAAGGTCGATGTTACGGCCAAAACCGGCGCCGATGCCCGGCTCGAAGGCTGGAAACAGGCGGAGAAGGACGCCTGGAAGAAGCTCGGCGGGCCGGACATGCCGGTTGAGGCTATCGATGCCATGGTTTCGTCGGTCGTGATCGGCCATGAGCAGGTCGGGCCTCGCCGTTATATCGCCACGCTCGGCATCATCTTCAACAAGGCGCGTGCAGGGCAGTACGTGGGCGCAGGCGGCGCGGCGATCCGGTCGGCGCCGATGCTGGTACTGCCGGTGCTGTACTCGGGCGGCGTGCAGCAGGTGTTCGAAGTGCGCGGGCCCTGGCAGAAGGCATGGGCCGAGTTCCAGGCTTCGCAAAGCCCGATAGATTATGTGCGGCCGGTAGGCGCGGGGGGGGAATCGCTGATTCTCACCGCCGGCCAGGCTTCTCGCCGCAGCCGCCTGTGGTGGCGCAACATCCTCAACCAGTTCGACGCTGCGGATGTGGTGATCCCGGTCGCCCGCCTTGAGCGGCAATGGCCCGGCGGCCCGATTCACGGCACTTTCACCGCGCGCTATGGCCCGGACAACACTTTCCTCGGCACCTTCGAACTCGATGCCGCCAGCGAGCAGGACCTTCCTGTCATGCTCAATCAGGCGGTGGAGCGGATCGATGGCCTGTACCGGAATGCACTCGCCAGCGGCGAGCTGCGTCCCGATCCCACGCTGACGACCAGCGGGCAGGTGCTGGACCGCGCTTTTGCCGAATTGCGCCAGAAGCTCATGCCCAAGGGCGGGGTTCCGGTGGATGTCGTGCCCATCGCGCCCCCTGCAATCGCACCGGTCCCGGCGGTCGTCGTCCCGACCGAGACGGTTTCCGTACAGTTCGCTTCGCCCGATGCGGCAGCCGTCGATGCGGCGCTTGCCGCCGTGCGCGGCGTTCCGGGTGTGCGCGGCGCCGCCACCGTCAGCCTTGCTGTCGGCGGAACGTCCGTCATGCGCGTGACCGTCGAGGGCGGTAGCGAGCGTCTTGCCGCCGCGCTGCGTGCGCAAGGCTGGAAAGTGACGAACGGCGGCGGTGCGCTGAGGATCACCCGCTAGGTTCCTCGGTGATGAAGCAGATCGCCCTCCCACTGTCTGCCGCGAGCGACAGCCCGCCGCGCATTGTCGTCGGCAGTGCCAACGCACAGGCGATCGACGCCTTGCTTGAGCCGGGTGCATGGCCGTTCCGCAGCGCGATCCTTTCCGGTCCTCCGCGTTCGGGCAAGTCCCTGCTGGCACGCTGGTTCGTCGAGGCCGGTCACGGCGATGCGCTGGATGATGCCGACCGGATGGAGGAGGACGTGATCTTCCACAGCTGGAACCGTGCGCAGGAAACCGGACGTCCGTTGCTGATCGTCTCCAGTCGCCGCCGCGGCAGCGGGGAAGGGCGCTGGCAGGTCAGTCTCCCGGACCTGGGATCCCGGCTTGGCGCCGCCCTGGAACTGGAGATCGTCGAGCCGGACGACGAGATGCTGGCCGCCCTGATCGAGATCCACGCCCAGATGCGCGCACTCAATCTCGATCCCACTGCGATCGACTACCTTGTACCGCGCGTCGTGCGTAGCCATCTGGGCGTCGAAAATCTGGTCACTGCCATTGATCGGCTCAGTCTGGAACGCAAGCAGCCGCCTACTCTGGCGATCTGGCGCGACGCTCTGATCGAGACTAAAGGCGGCGACTCGAAGACCACTTGACCGGACGGCTTGCCTTGCGGGCCGATTGATGGGAGATTCGCGCGATGCTGGGTAATCTTGTCCGCTACCTGGACTCCGTCGTCGCGCGTGACCCTGCGCCGCGTTCACGCTGGGAAGTCCTGCTCTATCCGGGCGTGTGGGCGCTGTTCTTTCACAAGATCGCGCATCGCCTGTTCCGTGCGGACCTGTTCTTCCTGGCCCGCGTGGTGAATCACATCTCCCGCTTCCTGACCGCGATCGACATTCATCCCGGCGCCACCATCGGGAAGAACTTCTTCATCGACCATGGCTTCACCGTCATCGGAGAAACCGCCGAGATCGGCGACAATGTGACGATCTACCAGTGCGTCACGCTGGGCGGTTCCAACCCCACCAACGGCAAGGGCGGCAAACGCCACCCGACTTTGCTCGACAATGTTATCGTAGGCTCCGGCGCGCAGATCATCGGCCCGGTAACGGTGGGCAGGCGCGCACGTGTCGGCGCCAGTGCCGTCGTGACCGAGGACGTGCCCGAAGGCGCGACCATGATCGGCGTCAAGGCGCGCTCCACGCTGGTGAAGGCGGAAACTTACGCCAAGGACTTCATGCCTTATGGCACGCCCTGCAAGGAACCCTGCGAGCCGGTGGGCAACCAGCGGATCGACGAGCTGGAGGAGCAGATTGCCGCCCTGCGCGCGCAAGTGGCTGAATTGATGCATGCGCGCGAAGATGAGCCGCAGGCCGAGCCGGCCGTGAAGGGCGTCTGAACCGAATGGTGTCAGGCCCCGCAGGCGCGAATTCCAGTACCGGCAGCGTCTTGGCCTTTCCCGGCCGCACGCCCTTGCAGATCGGGTTCGACCGGCTCGAACTCCAGCGCATTCTCGATCTTTACGGCCGCATGGTGGCAGCAGGCATGTGGCGCGATTATGCGATGGATTTCGGCAAGGAGGCCGCCAACTTCTCTGCCTTCCGCCGCGCTGCCGAGCGTCCGCAGGCCCGCATCGAGAAGCGCCCTTCGCTGCGTGCGAAACAGGGAATGTGGACACTGTTCGGCGAGGCCGGGCAAATCCTGAAGCGCGGACATGAATTGGCCGGCGTGCTCAGCCCGCTGGAGCGCAAGCTGCTGAAAGTGGTGGAAGACTGAGCCTCAGGGGTTCCTATGCGGTCAGGCGAATGCGTGATGCATGTCCAGATCCGCCTCCTGCGCGCGGGCGACGCCGTTGACGATCGCAAGCAGGGATCCGGCGGCGACAATTCGCAAGGCATAAACGATGCAGGTCAGCACGGCGCCTGCCGGCGGTGCGCTTATGCTGAATGAGAGGAGCGTTCCTGCGACAGTACCGGCGATCATGCAGGTCCACCAGACGACCAGGCGCGGATCGGTAGGCTGGTCTGCATCATGGCCATGCAGGTGGCTCCGGTTCCACAACTCTCTCATCGCTTCGAATGGCTTGAACAGGCAGGCTATCGGAATGAAGAAGTAGCCGACGGACCATCCGGGCGAGAATTCCAGGCCTTCCATCCCGGCCGCGAAGAGATTCGCATGGGCCCTGTGGATCCAAAGCGACACCGCGACTGCGCAGACCAGATAGACGGCCAGGACGGCGACGGTACCTGTGGCGGCGAAAACCGCCAGCGGGCTTTCCGGGACGGCACCGCTGGCGAGCGAAGCTGCGATGGCCGCGAGGGTCAGCCCGGTGGTTCCGATGTAGCAGCACAGCAGAACCCGTACCACGAGCGTACGGCGGGCGAGCGAGGCGATTCCATCGGAAAGCGCGGTTTCGGGCATGATGAAGCTACTTTCGGGAAGGATTGTCGTTCAGGCAAAGACGGTTTTTTCGTCCATGAGCGTGGCCTGCGCGAGGGTGATTGCGCGCAGGATCACCACGAGGCCGGCAGCAGCCACGCACCAGAAGACAAGCCCTGATAGCATGAGCGAAAGGTTGAGCAGACTGGGCGAGATGAATTTCACGGGCGAAACGAGGTTGAACAGCCCGAGGCCGGTCACGAAGAACACCAGCAAGGAACCGGTGACGAAGCTCATCCACCAGATCGCCACTTGCGTGACGCCGGTGCGCGACTGGTACTCGTCTTCTCCGTGGCTGCGGTTCCACAGTTCGCGCATGGCCAGGAACGGCACGAAGAGCTGTGCCACCGGAACGAAGAAACTGGCGCCGGACCAGACCGGCCGCGCGCGAAGGCCGGCGAGCCCTACGGCATGGAGGTTGGCGATGGCCTTGTGAAACCAGAGCAGGAAGGCGATCATGGCTACGACGAAAGTGACCAGACCGGCGATAATCGCCAAGCCCGCGATCACGAAGGGAACCATCTTCGGCTCGCCGAGCTCGATATAGCCGATTTGCCGCCTGTATTCGGCCCAGGCCAGCGCGAAAATCGCGATGATCAGGGCAACGACATAAGCTGCTGCTGCCAGTTGTGTGAAGACCGAATAAGTCGCCAGCCGCGCGTTAGCTTGCGGCGTGATATGCCCCCGCATGTTCCAGTATTCCCCCGTCGCACCTCACGGGAGGCTGCCCTGCGGCAAGCGCGACGTCAACTGGGTTACAATTTGGGCTTCGGGAATTTAACCTTGGGTTTTCAGCAGCAGGGAGAGAGCGTGCTGGGCCTGTTCCATGCCCGTTTCCAGCACGCTGTCACCGCTGCGGTCGGCAATCCTGGGCCAGGCTTCGGCGAACCCTTCTACGGAAAGGTTGTCCTCGCCAAGCAGAATGCCGTCATTCATTGTGACGAAGGCGCTCTGGCAGACACCGCCCCCTGCGCCGACTATGGCGTCATTGGGGGCGTCCTTCGATACGAGAAACAGTGCGGCGGGCACGACGGCTTCGGGGCGGAACGCTGAGTAGGCTTCGTCGGGGAAGATGTCCGCGGTCATCCGCGTACCGGCGGTGGGGGCAAGCGAATTGACGCGGATGCCGTACTTCGCGCCTTCCATGCGAAGCGTACGCGCAAGGCCCAGAACGCCGAGCTTTGCCGCTCCGTAGTTGGCCTGGCCGAAGTTGCCGCCGAGGCCGCTGGAACTCGTCGTCATGAGTACGCGGCCATAGTTCTGCTCTCGCATGATTTCCCACACGGCCTTGGTCGCATAAGCACTGCCTAGCAGATTGACCCTTACGACCCGTTCGAAATCGGCCATGTCCATCTTGGCGAAAGTGCGGTCGCGCAGGATTCCGGCATTGTTGATGAGAACATGGATGCCGCCCCACGCCTCGCTGGCGCGTGCGGCCATGGCTTCCATTTGCGCGAAGTCCGAAACGTCCCCGCCATCGGCCATGGCCTCGCCGCCGAGCGCGCGGATTTCTTCGGCGACGGCAAGAGCGGAATCGGAATGCCCCGAGCCGTCAAGCGCCGTGCCAAGGTCGTTGACGACGACTTTCGCACCGCGCAGCGCGAGTTCGAGGGCATAGGCCCGGCCAAGACCGTGACCCGCTCCGGTAACCACGGCAACCTGATCGGCAAAGGAGATGAAGGACTGCATCAGCCGGGAATGGCAGGTTGCGCGAGCCCCTTCAATTGCAAAGGTGGCATGGTTTGGCCTCCTCACGGGTTGCCCCGGAGCGTTCGCGAGGCCATAGGCGCATGAAACGAATCTGCGCTGCTTTAGCGAAAGGCCCTGCGATGAAAGTCCGCGTCCACGTCAGCCTCAAGCCCGGTGTTCTCGACCCGCAGGGCCGGGCGATCCACCATTCGCTCGAAGGCCTCGGCTTCGACGGTGTCAACGATGTGCGCGCCGGCCGCCTCTTCGAACTCGATGTCGAAGAATCGGTCAGCGACGAAGCGATCGACGACATGTGCAAGAAGCTCCTCGCCAACATGGTGATCGAGAACTACCGCATCGAGAAGGTCGCCTGATGGCTTTCCGCTCCGCTGTCGTCACGTTCCCGGGCTCCAACTGCGACCGCGATCTGGCGGTGGCGCTGGAAAAGGTTTCGGGGAACGAGTGCATCCGCGTCTGGCACGGTGATGCAGAACTGCCCGAACGGCTCGATTTCATCGGCCTGCCCGGCGGCTTCTCCTATGGTGACTACCTTCGCTGCGGCGCGATCGCTTCGCGTTCGCCGGTCATGCAGGCGGTGATCGAGGCCGCCAATCGCGGCGTGCCGGTGTTCGGCGTTTGCAACGGCTTCCAGGTGCTGACCGAAAGCGGCCTCCTGCCGGGCGCCCTGCTGCGCAATTCGGGCATCCGGTTCGTGTGCCGCGAAGTGTCGCTCAAGGTGGAGAACGCGCAGTCGCTGTTCACCTCCGGATACGAGACCGGCCAGCATATCCGCGTTCCGGTCGCTCACCATGATGGCAATTATCATGCCGACGACGAAACGCTCGACCGTCTCGAGGGCGAGGGCCGCGTGGCTTTCCGCTATGCCGAGGACGTCAACGGTTCGGCCCGTCAGATCGCCGGCGTGCTCAACGCTGCCGGCAACGTGCTGGGCATGATGCCGCACCCGGAGCGAGCGATCGAGGCGACGCACGGCGGCACGGATGGCCGCGCGCTTTTCGAAAGCGCGATTCGCGGGATGGTCGGCGCCTAAGCGGCCGCCAGGGCGGGTCCGGCGATTGCCGGATCTGCGGCGGACCGACTATCGAAGGTTTGCCCATTCGGGAAAGATCGGGAGCGGGGAGGGGCATGCCTTTCCCGCTCCTTTTCGTTGGGCTTTCTGGAGTTTCAGGCGGCGGAGTAGGCGCGGTTGCGGAACAGCGCGCCGGCGTCCGCGGCCGACATCGGGCGGCCGAAGAAGTAGCCCTGGATCTTGCGGCAGCCGAGCTTGCGGATCATCTCCACCTCCTTCTCGGTTTCCGTGCCTTCGGCGGTGGTCGACATGCCGAGGCTGTCGGCCATGGCGACGACGGCACGGATGATCGCCAGGCTTTCCGGGTTGCCGGTGGCGGCGCCCTGCACGAAGGAGCGATCGATCTTGATAGTCGAGAAGCGGAGCTTGCGCAGGTAGCCGAGCGAGGAATAGCCGGTGCCGAAATCGTCGAGGGCGACCTTGCAGCCCAGTGCCATGACCTGCTCCAGCGCGGCGCGGGCGAGCGTGGCGTCGCGCAGGAAGATGCTCTCGGTCACTTCCAGTTCGAGCCTGGCAGCGGGAAGGCCGCTTTGCGTCAGCGCGGAGACCACGCTGGTGACGAAGTTGGCGTCGAGCAATTGTTCGCCCGACACATTGGCGGCAACGCGGACATGATCCGGCCAGTTCATCGCCTCGCGGCAAGCCTCCCGAAGCACCCATTCGCCGATCGGCACGATAAGACGCGTATCTTCGGCGAGGGGAATGAACTTGGCCGGGCTGACGAAGCCATGCTCCTTGCTGTTCCAGCGCAGGAGCGCCTCGAAGCTGACGACCGCTTCGCTTTCGGCATCGACGACCGGTTGGTAGTGGAGCGCGAATTCCTTGCGTTCCACCGCCGATCGGAGCGAGAATTCCAGCTTGCGCCGTTCCTCGGCATGGGCGTGGAGCACGGGTTCGTAAGTGAAGTGTGCGTTGCCGCCCTCGTCCTTGGAGCGATAGAGCGCGAGATCGGCATTGCGCATCAGGGTTTCGACGGTTGCGCCGTCGCGCGGGCCGATCGCTGAGCCTACCGATGCGCCCACGAAGAGAGTGTGGTGGTCGACCTGGTATGGCTGGGAAAGGCTCTGGATGATGCGCTGCGCGACGCGCCGCACGTAGTCGAGGTCCGATGCATCGCGAATGACGACCGCGAACTCGTCCCCGCCTAGACGGCCGCAGACCTCGCGATCGGTCATCTGTTCCTTCAGGCGCTCCGATACGCGCGCCAGCAACTGGTCGCCGACATGGTGCCCCAGGGTCTCGTTCACGGCCTTGAAGCGGTCGAGGTCGATCATGAGGAAGGCGCAGCGCGTGCGCCACTGCGCTGCGTAGGCAAGCGCTCCATCCAGGGCTTCGGTGAGCATCAGGCGGTTGGGAAGCCCGGTCAGGGGATCGTAGCGCGCGAGCCAGGCGATCTTGTCCGAATTCTCCCGAGCTTCGGTCACGTCGGTGCCGTTGCCGCGGAAACCGTCGAACCGGCCGTTCGCGTCGAGCTTGGGATCGCCTGAAAGGTCCCACCAGCGCGGCCTCCCGCCTACCGAGACGCGGACGAGCAGGTTCGAGAAGCTCTCACGGCGTTTCAGCCGTTCGGCAAGTTCGTGAAGGCTCGCCGGAAATTCGCCGGTTTCCCAGCTTGGACCAGCCAGCAGTTGGAGGAACGGCACGCCCTCAAGCTCTTCCGCAGTCCTGTCGAGCGCCCCGGCGAGTCGGCGTGAAACGGCGCGGAGGCGGCGTGAAGGGTCAATCTGCCAGGCCCAGTCCCCATGACCTTTCTCGGATTCGCTTATCAAGAGCGAAACCACTTCGTCCCGTTCGACCATCCCAGCCTCAGCCAGCTTGCCGGTCAGGTATTGCCTGGCGGACTGGATCGTCCCCGCAACGACCACGGCGATGAAAGCCGAGGCGATAAGCGCGATGTCGTAGAGCCCGGCGGCAAGGAAGGAGCCGATGGCGGAACCGCCGACAATGGCGATGAACAGCAGGGTCGTGAGCGGGAACCCAGGAATCAGTACGGCACAGGCGGTCATCAGCATGGCCAGCACGGTCCAGAGTTTGATCTGGACTTGCGGATCGACGAACGGCCCGAAACCGCACACCGGGATGGCCCAGACCAGACACTTCGCAGCCGTGCTGACGATCTGCGCGCGAGCTTCTCCCCGGTGGCGAGGACGGCTATCCGCATCGGCCATCGTTCGTCCGATGCGGGCACCGTGCCAGGTGGTCAGGCAGACCAGCATGGCCCAGCAGGCGACCGCCGCCGGATGGACATGGGGCAGAAGCAGGGCGGCCGCGGCAGCCATGGCCGCCAGCTGCGTCAAGACGCGTGCAAGCGGCGCGCGGCCGAGGCTGGAATACTGGATGCCACGCAGACGAGCCCAATCCCCTTCCGCCGGTTCGGTAAAACCGAGAACGGCGAGAACAGGCAACTCCCGGGGAAGGGCCTTGGTGGGGAGTGACCGCTTATTCACGCCTTCAGCCTATATCGGGCAAAGGGTTATTACTAGGTAAAGCATAAGCGGTCACCGCCGCGCGGGTTATTCGACGGTGACGCTCTTTGCGAGGTTGCGAGGCTGGTCGACGTCGGTGCCCTTCACGCAGGCGACGTGATAGGCAAGGAGCTGAACCGGCACCGCATAGACCAGCGGCGCGATCAGCGGGTGGACGCGCGGCATTTCGATCGTGGCGATGCAGCCTTCGCCTGCCTCTGCGATGCCCTCGGCGTCGGAAATCAGCACGACCTTGCCGCCGCGTGCGCGCACTTCCTGCATGTTGCTTACCGTCTTCTCGAACAGCGGTCCGGAGGGGGCGAGCACGATCACCGGCACGGCTTCGTCGATAAGGGCGATGGGGCCGTGCTTCATCTCGCCAGAGGCATAGCCCTCGGCATGGATGTAGCTGATTTCCTTGAGCTTCAGCGCGCCTTCGAGGGCAAGCGGATAGTCCGGCCCGCGGCCGAGGTAGAGTACGTCTCGGGCCGGCGCGATGAGATGTGCCATGGCGGCGATCTCTTCGTCGAAAGCGAGCGCCGCGTTGAGGCTGGCGGGTGTCTGCAGGAGGTGATGGACGACTTCCATTTCCTCATTCCGGTCCATCCGTCCGCGCTTTACCGCCAGATGCGCCGCGAGGGCAGCGAGCACGGCGAGCTGGCAGGAGAAGGCCTTGGTGGAAGCGACGCCGATTTCCGGGCCGGCATGGGTAGGCAGCAGCAGGTCCGCCTCGCGCGCCATCGTGCTGGTGGGCACGTTGACGACGACGGCGATGGTCTGCCCGGCCGCCTTGCAGTGCTTCAGCGCGGCGAGCGTGTCCGCCGTTTCGCCGGACTGCGAGATGAAAAGGGCAAGGCCGCCCGGCTCCAACACCGGGTCGCGGTAGCGGAATTCGGAGGCCACATCGATGTCGACCGGCAGGCGAGCGAACGTCTCGATCCAGTATTTCGCCACCATGCCGGCGTAGAAGCTGGTGCCGCAGGCGACGATGGTGATGCGCTTGATGGCCGAAAGGTCGAAATCGATCTGCGGCAGGGCGACCGATTGGTCCACCTGGTGGATGTAGCTGCGCAGGGTCTGCGCCACCACGGTCGGCTGCTCGAAAATCTCCTTCTGCATGAAGTGGCGGTAATTGCCCTTCTCGATGGCAACGGCCGAGGCGCCGGAGGAGACGATCTCGCGCTCCACCGGATTATTGTCGGCATCGAAGATCTGCGCGCCCTCGCGGGTGATGACGACCCAGTCGCCTTCGTCGAGATAAGTGATGCGCTGGGTCAGCGGGGCGAGCGCGAGGGCGTCGGAGCCGAGGTAGGTTTCTCCCTCGCCGTAACCGACGACCAGCGGCGAGCCGAGGCGGGCGCCGATCAGCAGGTCGGGGTGCTGGCGGAAAGCGATCGCGAGCGCGAAGGCGCCGCGAAGTTGCGGCAGCGCGACCTTCACCGCCTCTTGCGGGGAGAGCCCCCCTTCGACCTGCTCGGAAACGAGATGCGCCACAACTTCGGTATCGGTCTGGCTCTCGAACCTGCGACCGCGCGCTTCGAGGGCTTCGCGCAGCGGCTTGAAGTTCTCGATGATGCCGTTGTGGACGAGGGCAAGGTGTTCGGTCGCATGCGGGTGGGCGTTGACGGCGGTGGGCGCGCCATGCGTGGCCCAGCGGGTGTGAGCGATGCCGATCAGGCCCGGCGCGGGATCGCGCGCCAGCTCGTCAACGAGGTTCACCAGTTTGCCCTGCGCGCGGCGGCGGATCAGCTGGCCGTTCTCGACCGTGCAGACGCCCGCGCTGTCATAACCGCGATATTCCATGCGGCGCAGTCCGTCGACGAGCCGATCCGCGACTTCTTCCTTGCCGACGATGCCGATGATTCCACACATTGCGCTTGCGTTACCTTGTTCGAGCCGAAACTGCCTTGCCCATACACCGATAATGGTTGGCGTTTGGTGGCGCCACCATGAAGGCTTGGTAATGTGTGCAAAGCGGATGGGTTATCGGATGTAATCCGAAGCGATCAGTCGTCGCCGCTGAGCAGGGCCCCGATTCCGCCAACGGCGCCGAGGCCGAGCAGCGTGCTCTCGCCGCGGTTCTGTCCGCCATAGGGTACGGCGGCGGCCATCATGCGCCCGGCGAGGCGCGAGAACGGCAGCGACTGGATCCACACTTTCCCCGGGCCGCGCAGGCGGGCGAAGAACACCCCTTCGCCGCCGAAGATCATCGATTTCACCGAACCTGCACGCACCAGGTCGAAATCCACGCCGGACGTGAAGGCGGCGACGCAGCCGGTGTCGATGTGGAGTTCCTCGCCCGCTTCCAGCGTGCGCTCGATAACGGTGCCGCCCATTTGCACGAAGACCCAGCCGTCACCTTCGAGGCGCTGCATGATGAAGCCTTCGCCGCCGAACAGGCCGGTCATGATCTTCTGCTGGAAATGAACGCCGATCGAGACGCCGCGCGCCGCGCAGAGGAAGGCGTCCTTCTGGCAGATCAGGCGGCCGTCCACCTCATCGAGCTTGATCGGCACGATCGAACCGGGGATCGGCGCGGAGAAGGCGACGCGGGCTTTGCCGCGTCCTTCGTGCGTGAATACGGTGGTGAACAGGCTCTCGCCGGTGACGAGGCGCTTGCCCGCGCCAAGCAGCTTGCCCATGAAGCCGCTGCCTTGTTGTTCGGAACCGTCGCCGAACACGGTGGACATGGCGATCGACGAATCCTTCCAGACCATCGCGCCCGCTTCCGCTACCGCGCTTTCGCCCGGGTCCAGTTCGATCTCGACGAACTGGAGTTCCGCACCCTTGATTTCGAAGTCGACATCGTCGGCGATCGCGGAATTGCGGCTGTGGCTCCAGGGATTGTTTGGCATGGATACTCCGGGGGACGGGAAAGATTCGGTGACCGCTATCTGGGTTTCGTGAAAGTTCTTGTCAAACCGCGTCCGTTGGATAGTCTACGCAGTTCGACGAACACTGTTCCGACGAAAATCGCCCGGCAAAGATCGGTGCGCGATCGGTGTTCCTGGAGAGGATAACGCCGATGCACTTCACCATGAAGTCGGTTTCATTTGTTTTCATCGGGCTTGCCGCCGTGGCCAGCAGCGGACCTGCATTCGCGCGCGACATCGGTGGCGGCGGGGCGGTGGTGAACACCGCGCTCCACATCGAAAGCCAGAACGGCGTCAGCAAAGGCTTCGCGCTGATTCGTGCCGGCAAGCCTGCGCAGGCGGTAAAGATGTTCGATTCGGTGATCCTCGCGAGCGAACAGGCGCTGACCGGTGACGTCCGTCCGCGGCTCTGCCAGTCGGAAGCGGCTGAAGGGTCTGTTGCTGCGGGCAAGGCCGTCATCGTGAGCAGCGCGGTTTGCGATGCACACTTCGGAAAGGGCTTTGCGCTGGTCGATCTTGGACGCGGCGACCTTGCGGAAGCCGAACTGCGCCGTGCTACCGAACTCGCGCCCGATAATGCCCACTTCGCCAACGAGTATGCAGAACTGTTCAAGTCGCGCCGGGAATGGCAACGGTCCTACGATCTGTTCTCCCATGCATGGGAAATCGTCGACAAGGACACCAAGGGTGACGACGCCTCGGTCGCCGCCCGCGCTCTTCGCGGCATGGGCTACAACAAGATCGAGATGGGCCAGCTTGACGAAGCGCAGAAGCTGTTCCGCCAGTCGCTGGAATATGATCCCGCCAATGCCGGAGCCAAGAGCGAACTGGATTTCATTGCCCAGAAGAAGGCCATCGGCGCCTGACCATTCGCAATCACCGCAAATCTTGAAACGGGCGGTGCTGAACCGCCCGTTTTCGTATCAGCTTGCTGACTTCTCGGCCTTCTTCTTCTTCATGGCATCGTGGAAACGGTCGGCCCAACCCGGCTTGACCAGCTGTTCGCCGCGGACGAGGCGAAGTTCTCCGTCCCCCACATCGCGGGTGACGGTGCTGCCCGCGGCAACGATGGCATCCGCGCCGATCCTGACCGGGGCGACAAGGGCGCTGTTGGAGCCGATGAAGGCGCGCTCGCCAATAACGGTGCGGTGCTTGAAATAGCCGTCGTAGTTGCAGGTGATCGTACCTGCGCCGAGATTGGCGCTGGCGCCCACCGTTGCGTCGCCAACGTAAGTGAGGTGATTGGCCTTCGCGCCTTCGCCCAGTTCGGCGTTCTTGATCTCGACGAAATTGCCGACCTTCGAACCCTCGCGCAGGATAGTGCCGGGGCGCAGGCGCGCATAAGGGCCGACCGAGACGCCGGTTTCGATGGTGGCGCCTTCAAGGTGCGAGAATGCGTGGATGGTCACATCGTTCGCCACCGTGACGCCAGGGCCGAAGACGACGTTGGGTTCGACGGTCACATCTCGGCCGAGATTCGTGTCCCAGGCGAAAAACACGGTTTCCGGCGCGATCAGGGTGGCGCCGTCGGCCATGGCGGCGATACGGCGGCGGGATTGCCAGCGCGCTTCGGCCTCGGCCAGTTCGCCGCGACTGTTGATGCCGCCCACTTCGCCCGGATCGGGGGTGACGATGACCGCACACGACTGCCCGTCGAGTGTCGCCACGTTGACGATGTCCACGAGGTAGTATTCGCCCTGGGCGTTTTCATTCCCGACGCGGGCAAGCAGGCCGAACAGGTCGGCGGACTTTACCGCCATCAGGCCCGAATTGCACAGTCGGCAGGCCCGCTGTTCCTCACTCGCGTCCTTGTATTCGACCATCATGGCAATGCGCCCGTCGTCATGGGCGAGGACGCGGCCGTATTGGAGCGGGTCTTCCGGCTCGAAACCGAGCACGACGACGGCGGGCGAATCCTCGGCATGAAGGCGATGGATCATGGCCTGCATCGTTTCGGTGCTGACGAAAGGCACGTCACCGTAAAGGATCAGCACGTCGCCGGAAAAGCCGGCCAGCGCCGCTTCGGCCTGCTGCACTGCGTGGCCGGTGCCGAGTTGCGGTTCCTGAACGGCGATTGTCGCGCGGCTGCCGAGAGCCCGCTCAAGCTGTTCGCGTCCATGGCCCGCGACGACGACCTGCCGCTGCGGTGCCAGTGCGGCAGCGCTGTCCAGCAGGTGTTCGAGCATGGGACGGCCCGCGATGGGATGGAGCACCTTGTGGAGATCGCTCTTCATGCGGGTGCCCTTGCCGGCGGCGAGGACGACGATTGCGAGAGGCGTGGATTGTTCGACCATGTGTATCACTTGCCAGCAAATTGTTGCGGTTTCCACATCGGGAAGCCACTGAGGAGGGGATGACAGACTTTCCCTTCGACATCGTCGGTTTCGACCTCGACGGAACCCTGCTTGATTCGCTTGGAGACCTTGCGGTGGCGCTCAATCATGCGCTCTCGATCGAGGGGCGGCCAGCCATTCCCGTGAGCGAGGTGCGCGATCTGGTCGGCGGCGGCGCGAGGAAGATGCTCGCGAAGGGGCTGGACGTTACCGGCGGCCCGGTTTCCGAGGCGCGGCTCGACGAACTGCATCATGAACTGATCGCTTACTATGCCGACCATATCGCCGTGGAGACGCGGCTCTATCCCGGCGGCGAAGCGATGCTCAGGGGACTGGCGGAGCGGGGGGTCAAGCTGGCGGTCGTCACGAACAAGCTGGAACGTCT
Source organism: Novosphingobium sp. TK71 (assembly GCF_055361505.1). Classification (NCBI taxonomy): domain Bacteria; kingdom Pseudomonadati; phylum Pseudomonadota; class Alphaproteobacteria; order Sphingomonadales; family Sphingomonadaceae; genus Novosphingobium; species Novosphingobium sp. TK71. Next base: position 1,623,273 of record NZ_CM143962.1, on the reverse strand, counting down.
GGCGGTGAAAATCTTTGAGGAAATGGGGCTTTCTCATCATTTCTTCACGGTGATCGGCGGCGACACGCTGGGCCCCGGGCGGGCCAAACCGAAACCCGACCTCATCGATCTCATGCTGGAGCGCGCGGGGAGCGGCCGTTCCGGTGCCGTCAGGGCCGCTTTCGTGGGGGACACCACTTACGATACGGGCGCGGCGGCGGCGGCGGGGCTGCCCTGCGTCGCGGTCAGCTTCGGCTTCAACGACAAGCCGGCCAGCGAACTGGGCGCGACGGTGGTGATCGATCATTTCGACGAACTGATCCCGGCTCTCGAAAGCCTCTGACGTCGTTCGGCGTCGGGCTTCAGGCTTCTGCGCTGTCGAAGACGTAGCCGAACGAGCGGACGGTGCGGGGCAGGTGGGGCACCTGCATCGAGCGCAGCTTTCGGCGCAGGCGGCTGACCCACGAATCCACGGTGCGTTCGTCGCAGACGTCCACGCTTTTGCCGAGCACGCCGATCAGTTCGCCGCGCGTGAACACCCGGTTGGGGTTTCGTGCGAAATGATTGAGCAGGCGCTGCTCGTTGGATTGCAGGGGCACGACCAGACCCTTGTAGCGCGTCAGATGCGAATCGGGCTGGATCAGGAGATCGCCGATCTGGATCGCCGGAGTTTCTTTCCGCGCGGCTGCGGCCGGCTGGTAGATTCGCAGGCGCTGAACGAGAGCGGCCGGGGTAAGCGGCCCAATCAGATAGTCATCCGCCCCCGCATCCAGCGCGCGTGCCTGGGCGCGCTGGTCAGGTTCGGGCAGGATCATGGTCACGTGGAGCGGGTGGTCGTGAATACGGTCACGAAGCAGGCCGCACAGCTGAAGTCCCGACATTTCAGGCAGAAGCCAGTCCAGGAAGACCCAGGTCGGTGCCTTGGAAATACGTACGCAAAGGTCGGTGGCATTCGTCACTTCCGCCTCGAAGGAGAGGAAGCTGTCACGAACGGCGCTGACATGGGCAAGGTCGCCCGAAGTCAGCACGATGTCGCCAGATTTGATCATGGTGTCCCGGGTTTCAACAGGAGTGATCCGCCCACATAGTGCCACATCGGCTGCCATTCACGTGTCAAATTTGTCATGTTTGGCCGTCACAATCACGTCAAAAAAATTACAAGAAAGCAACATGGATGTGACGCGGGCCGCGCTTAGTCAGCCTCCCTGTCGCCCCGACGGGCGAGCCCCTTGCCGCGACTGCAAGGCGGAAAGCAAAGCATTTCAGGGAGTTTTACATGATTCGCCACGCCATCCGTCTGGCGGCTACGTGCAGCATCGTCGCGTTGAGCCAGGCGCCGGTCGCCGCTTTCGCTGACGAAGCAGCAACAAGCGCTGCGGCCGCCGAAAGTGATGCCTCGGTGCCGATCATCGTCACCGCTACCAAGCGCGAGACCGATCTCCAGAAGACGCCGATCGCGATTGCCGTCATCGGCAGCGCGGATATCGAGAAGCAGCACGTCCAGAGCCTGATCGACCTTGCCAGCGGCACCGTGCCGTCGCTGCGCGTCGCCACGTTCGAGGCGCGCCAGTCGGCGCTTACTGTCGGTATTCGCGGCATCGTGCCCTTCGACGCAAACCAGACCGCGCGTGACCAGGGCGTGGGCGTCTACCTTGACGGCGTATACCTCGGCCGCCAGCAGGGACTGAATGCGGCGCTGTTCGATGTGCAGCGCATCGAAGTGCTGCGCGGGCCGCAGGGCACGTTGTTCGGCCGCAATACGGAAGGCGGCGCGCTGTCCATCGTCACCAAGGCGCCGACCGGCGAATTCGGCGGCCGCGTGGAGGCCGGCATCGGCAACTACGGCCAGCGCAATGGCGAAGCGCACATCGACTTCCCCGAATTCCACAACATCTCGATCAAGGTCGACGGCGTCTACCAGCACCAGGACGCCACGGTGAAGAACCCGCTCGCCGGGCAGACGGGCTGGAACTACTACGACCGCGTGGGTGGCCGAATCCAGGCCCAGTGGAAGCCGTTCGAGGGGCTGACCGCGAACATCTCGTTCGACAAGTCGCGTGATGACAACACGCCGATGTACAGCCAGCTCATCAACTACAATCCAAACAACCTGCCGGTTGCCACGCTGGCGCAGATCGCGGCCAATGGCGGTAAGCTGCCCAGCGGCACGATTGCCCCGCTTTCACCGCTCGTGCAGGTCAGCGGCGACAAGCGCATGAAGACCGCCGACATCGGCGTGCCGCAGCAGCCCAGCGTGGACAAGACACAGGGCGTGATGGGCAATCTCAGCTACGATCTGGGGGCGAACCTGACGCTGCGCTCGATCACGGCATGGCGTGAGGTTCATACCGACCAGTACGACAATTCCGGCGGTGCCCATCGCTCGGTCTTCCTCCCGAATGCCAAGTTCGGCCGCTACTCGCTCTCGTTCCTCGACCAGAACCAGTTCAGCCAGGAACTGCAGATCGTCGGCAGCCTGCCGCATCTCGATTTCGTGGCGGGCGCCTTCTACTACAACGAACACGCCAGCGAATATGCCGCGACGCCCAGCTCGAACCAGTGGAATGCGGACGGCAGCGGCTACACCATCCTCAGCCCCAGCGTCACCGGCACGGTAACCTCGGGCAACCAGGGCTGGGACGATTCTTCGCTGTTCCTCCAGCGAGACAGCCGCGCGAAGGCGCAGAGCATCGCCGCTTTCGCCCAGGCAACCTACACGCCCGCCGGTCTCGACCAGGTTCACCTGACGGCGGGCGGCCGCTTCACGCATGACAAGCGTGACGGCGTGCTGGACATGGTGAACGGCGCCGTGGTCGATTACGGCTTCCATTACCGGAAGGACCGCTTCGACCCGATGGTCACGCTGGCCTGGGACGCCACGCAGGACATCAACCTCTACGCCAAGTATGCGACCGGCTATCGGGCCGGCGGCGCCAACGACCGTTCGCAGACGTTTGACGCCTTCGGGCCGGAAACCGTGAATTCCTACGAAGTCGGCGCCAAGATGATGTTCCTCGATCGCAAGGTGCGCCTGAACCTTGCCGGCTACATCATGGACCGTGACGGCACGCAGGTCGATTTCGACAACGTCAACATCGATCCCAACAGCCCGTATTTCAACCTGCACACGCAGGAGACGCTCAATGCACCGGGCACCACGAAGATCCGCGGGCTTGAAGCGGAATTGAACATCCACCCGACGAGCAACCTCTCGCTCGGCGCGTCCTATGCCTACACTTACACCAAGGTGCCCAAGACGCTGAACCCGTTCCTCGGTTCCGCTACCAATCCGGTCTACCAGAATGTCTTCATCGTCTACACGCCGAGGCATGCTGCATCCGGCTTCATCGACTACACGATACCGGTCGGCAGCGGCGACGAGAGCGTGCAGTTCCATCTGGATGCAGCTTATTCCGGCCGCCAGTACACCTTCGAGGACGAGGCCGTGAAGGCTCAGTCCAGCTTCATCGTGAACGGCCGCATCGCGCTTGCCGATATTCCGATGAGCGACAACGGAACCAGGCTGACCGTCTCCGTCTGGAGCCGCAACCTGCTCAACGAAACGCACATCTATCGCCTATCCTACGCCAACGCGAATACCCTGGGCGCGTACGGAAACTTCAATCCGCCGCGCACCTTCGGCGTGGAGGGCACCGTCAACTTCTGATCGCTCCGGTTCCGGCAGGCCGCTCCCTCGCGGCCTGCCGGCAGGTTCCTGCCTGCAAAACTGCACGCGGCTGGGCTTCGGCGCGGCCGCGTGCCTTGTTCGTGGGAACGATGAACGCGGCGGCGATGCCCGCTCCGCTTGCCGGTGCCCTCCGATCATGCGAGCCCTCTGCGATGAAGGCGCCGCTCGGAACGGGCCGCGAGGACGGGAGATGAGGACGATGCCGACACCGGGTGAGAAACTGCGCGCGCTGATCGAAAGCGGAGAGCATTTCGTGGCGGCCGAGGCCTATTCCGCGCTGACCGGGCGCGCGGTGCAGCATGTCGGGTTCAAGGCGGCCTATCTTGGCGGACATGCCTGCTCCGCCTTCCACTACGCAGTGCCGGACAATGGCATCTTCTCGCAGGTCGAGATGATCGAACAGTCTGGCCGGATCGCGCAGGCCATCGACATTCCCCTGATCGTGGATGCCGATACCCTGGGCGAAACCGTGGCCGATGCCTATCATTTCACGCGAAGGTACGTGGCCGCGGGCGTCGCAGGTTATCACGTCGAGGATGAGGTCAATCCCAAGCATTCCAAGCATGCCAACGGTCTCTGTTCGATCGAGGACATGCAGCTTCGCATCGAGGCCGGCGTAAAGGCACGGGGCGATTCCGGGCTCGTCATCATCGCCCGCTGCGACGAGCTCTATACCAGCGCCAATGGCGGGGGCGGTACGGGCTCGATCGAGGAGGCGATCCGGCGCGGCAAGGCTTATGCCGAGGCAGGGGCCGATGCCATCGTCTTCGCCAGCGCCCCGCCCGAGCAGCAGGCCGAAGTGATCCCGCACATGCCGATCCCGGTCTGCACGCTGGGCTTCAACCTTCCGGATACGGGTTTCACGCTCTCGACCGGCTGGGGCTGGGTTTCGGCGGCCGTCGGCCACCTCGCCATGGCGCGCGAACTGATGGAGACCGGCGCGGTGAAGAGCGCGATGGCGGCCTTCACCAACTTCCCGGAGAAATACGATCTGATCGACCAGAACCTCTACGACGATCTGATCGTCGAATGGGCGGAGCGGACGGGGCGGCCGACACGCCCCAATCACGCGAGGTAAGCGAACAAAAACCGAGGCGAGGCTTGAGGGGCGGTCCATCAAGCCTCGTCCTCCGCACGCGTGCTTGCGCGCCCCTTACTTTGCGGGCGCTTCCACGCCTTCGGGCAGGGCCAGGACCTCCAGCCCCATGGCGGGATCGAGATAGCGCTGCGCCATGGCCTGGACATCGGCCGGAGTGATCGTCAGCAGACGGTCGCGGGCCTTGGTGAAGCGTTCGATGCGGTCGGCCTGGGTCTGGGCGCGGTCCACCAGGGAAAGCCAGCCGCCGTTGCCCTTGAGCGCATTCTGATAGGCTTCGAGCAGAGGCGCGCGGGCACGTTGCAGCACGTCATCGCTGACGGGGGCGAGCCGCAGTTCGCGGGCGACTTTCCCGATGGCTTCGCGGCTTGCGGGCACGTCGGCCACGTCGATCGAGGCGCTGATCGTGAAGGTGCCGTAGCCCTTCCAGTAGTGCGAGAGCGAACTGCCGGCAGAGGGTGAGTAAGCCTTGCCGAGCACTTCGCGAAGGCTGTCGGTCAGTTCGATGCGGACGACGCGTTCGAGCATTTGCAGCTTCAGCGCGTCCAGCGGGTCGGAATCGTCGCGGGTGGGCCAGGTCAGGCGAAGCAGCGCCTGGTCGGCAGGGCCGGTATGGCGCAGCACGCGGGGCTTGCGGTCAGCCGTGAAGGTGCGCGGCGGCTGATCCGCGTAGGGACGAAAGGCGGCCTCGCGGGCGGGCAGGGCGCCCAGCGTTCGCGCGACCACCGCGATGGCCTTGTCCTCGTCGAAGTCACCTACTAGCGCCAGTTCGACGGCGCCGTGGGCGAGGCGTTCGGAGATGGTGTCGCGCAGCTTGCCGTAAGTGAGGTGGCGATAGTCGTCCACCTGCTGAAGGCTGAAGCGCGGATCGTTGTCTGACAGGATCCTGCCGAGGTCCGCGCCCATTGCCGAAGCCGGGGTTGCGCGAAGCTGGGCGAAGCTGTTGTTGACCTGCTGGCGGTACTGGACTTCGCCTTCGGCACGGTAGCCGGGATCGGTCATGAGCGCGGTCAGCAGTTGCAGTTGCAATTCGAGATCGCGCGGGGTGGTCGCGGTTTCGGCATCGAAGCTGGCGGCGCCATTGCCAAGGCCGAAGCCCAGCGTATGGCCGGCCATGATCGTATCGAGTTCGTCGCGGCTGTGCTTGCCGAGGCCGCCCTTGTCGAGCCAGCCCACCATTTCGGTGGCGAGCGGGTTCTCCCGGGTGTCGAGCATGTCGCCGCCGTCGATGGAGAGGCTGACGCGGATGCGGTCCTTTTCAAGCTCGGTGGGCTTGAGGTTCAGCATGACGCCGTTCGAGAAGCGCAATTCGCGAATGCCGAGCAGGGGGTCGCGCCTGTCGCTGACGATGGTGCCGGGCGTGCCGAAATCGGTGTAGCCGAATTCCGTCACGGATGGGTCCGCTTCCCGGGGTACGGGGCCGCGCATCGCGCTGAGCCATGAGGCGCGGATGGCCTGTTCTCCGCCTTCGGGAGCCTTGCGGCCTTCGAAACGGATGAGTGGCCTGTCGAGAGCGAGCGCCTCCCGCTTGAGCGCGGCCAGCACCGCTTTGGGCGTGATGGCAGGCGCGAAGGTTTCGAATCGCTCAAGTGCGGAGGCGGGCGTGGAAGGCACGACCCGGTCCTCGACCACCGACAGTGCAATGCCGGCAAGCGCCGCGTTGCTGCGGGTGTTGGCAGAGCCGGCGGCATTGACCATCGAAGTACGGAGCTGCGCCACTTGCTCGGCCACTTCCGCCGCGCTGAACCCTTGAGCGAGGGCGCGGCGATATTCCTGTGCGGTTGCGGTTACGCCATCGGCCCATTTGCCGTCGACGCTGTCGATGATGAGGCGCGTCGAGCGGGCGGTCTCGAAAACGTCACCGGTTCCGAACCCGGCACCGCGGAACGGCGGCGTGGCGCTGCGCGACAAGCGCTGGAGACGGCGATTGACGATGGAATAGCCGATGGAGCGCAGCAGGTTCTCGCGCCGCTGGGCGATACTGTCGGGTTCGTCCAGCCAATCGCCGTTGCGCTGGATCACGAGGCGTTCCGACAGCGCCGGATCGATCCATATTCCGGTGCGGTCGCGATCCTTCGAGGCAACCGGGCCGGGGTCGGGCTGGACCTCGGCCGGGCCGCCGGTCCAGTCAGCGAAGTGGCGGGTGATGCCGGCCTCGACGGCGGCAGTGTCGAAATCGCCGACGATGACCAGCGTGACATGTGCGGGCACATATTCGCGCTCGTAGAAAGCGCGCAGGTTCGCCGCATTCGCGCCGTTGAGCGTGGCGACCGTGCCGATCGGGAAACGGCTGCCGTAGAGCGCCTGCGGATAGAAGAAGTGCGTGGAATCAATGCTGTTGCGCAGGCCGAAAGTATTGCGGTCGCGCATTTCCGAGAGAATCACGCCGCGCTCGCGGTCTATCGCGCCTTGTGAAATGGTCAGTTCGCTTGCCGTTTCGCGCATCAGCATGAGCGCAGTGTCCAGCAACTTGGCGTCGTTGCGCGGCAGGTCGAGCTTGTAGATCGTACGCTCGAAGTTGGTCGAGGCGTTGGTATCGGCCCCAAAAGCGAGGCCGTCCCGTTCCAGCAGGGGGATCATCTGGCCTTCGGGCACGCGCTTGCTGCCGTTGAAGGCCATGTGTTCGACGAAATGCGCAAAGCCCTGTTCGGCTTCCTGTTCGTCCAGCGAGCCGGCGGCGACTTCCATCCGCACCACGGCGGTTCCGGCGGGCGTTGCATTGTGGCGGATCACATAGCGCATGCCGTTGGCCAGGCGGCCGAAGCGGAAATCGGGATCGACCGGCACGTCGCTCGTTTCGAAGGCCCAACGGGTCTCCTCGGTACGGAGCGGTGCTTCCCGGGCGGACAGGGGAAGGGGCGTGGCAAGGACCAGCGCAGTAATGAGAACGATTCGCATATGGCGCCAGTGCCCGAGCAGTCCCTTGATAACAAGGGGAGAGAGAGGTGAACTGTGAGGACTTGCGGATGCTCCAGACGCAAGAAGGCCCGGCACACCTTGCGGCGGCCGGGCCTTCGGGAGCATCGCTGCGGGCCTTACTTGCCGCGCAGCTTGCGGTGCTTCGACAGGTCGAAGACTTCGCTCGGGCCGTTATCGTCCTGCAGCAGGCCGAGGCGACGGGCGACTTCCTGATAGGCCTCTTCCTCGCCGCCGAGATCGCGGCGGAAGCGGTCCTTGTCCAGCTTTTCGCCGGTGAACATGTCCCACAGGCGGCAGCCATCGGGGCTGATTTCGTCCGCGAGGATGACGCGGCTGTAGTCGCCGTCCCAGATACGGCCGAATTCGAGCTTGAAGTCGACAAGGCGGATGTTGATCGCCGCGAACATGCCGCACATGAAGTCGTTCACGCGGATGGCCATCGCGGCGATGTCCTGCATCTCCTCGTTGGTGGCCCAGCCGAAGCAGGCGATGTGCTCTTCGGCGATCATCGGATCACCCAGGGCATCGTCCTTGTAATAATATTCGATCAGCGTGTGTGGCAGCGGCTCACCCTCGGGAATGCCGAGACGCTTCGAGATCGAACCGGCGGCCACATTGCGCACCACGACCTCGATCGGGATGATCTCGACCTGGCGGACGAGCTGCTCGCGCATGTTGAGGCGGCGGATGAAGTGGTTGGGCACGCCGATGTGGTTGAGGCGCGTGAACACGTACTCGCTGATGCGGTTGTTGATCACGCCCTTGCCCTGGATCGTGCCCTTCTTCTGCGCGTTGAACGCAGTGGCGTCGTCCTTGAAGTACTGGATCAGGGTGCCGGGTTCAGGGCCTTCGTAGAGGATCTTGGCCTTGCCCTCGTAGATCTGGCGGCGACGGGACATGCGTGTTCGTCCTTGAAACTGTAAAAGAGCGAGCCCCGGCACGTTGAAGTCGCTTTGGCGACTGCGGGCCGGGGCGTTCGAGCGGGCATATAATGAAAGCAGGCCCAAAAGCAAACAGGGCTTGAGGCAGGGGGATCGAACCGGGCCGCGACCGGGGCATGCCGTTGCGGAGGATTGCCCGGCGAACCACGAGCCGTGCTCTGAACGAGCAGGAAGTCCGTGTCCCGGATTGCGAATTAGTGCCCTTGACCATCGCGTTCATCGAGAAATTCGGCGACGAGGTTCCGCGCGGCTTCGCTCACCTGTTCCCACGTCGTCACGAAACCTTCTGGGCCACCGAAGTAGGGATCGTCGACATCCTGCCCCTCCATGCCCGGCACATGGTCCAGCAGCAGCGAAAGCCGGGCGTGGGGGCTGGCGGGTGCGATCCGTTCGAGGTTCGCCAGATTGCTGGCGTCCAGCGCGACGATTCGATCGAAACGGTCGAAATCCCGGACCGTGACCTGCCGGGCGCGATAGTGGGTGATGTCGATGCCGTGCCGGGATGCCTCGTCGCAGGAACGCGGATCGGGCCCCTTGCCGATATGCCAGGATCCGGTTCCGGCCGAATCAACGGTCAGTTCCAGTCCGGCTTCCTGCGCGGCATGGCGCAACGCCGCCTCGGCCAGCGGGGAGCGGCAGATATTGCCGAGGCAGACGAACAGGACGGATGGGGGAGGCGTTGCAGACATGCTTCCGGCCTAGCGCCGGGCAGGATCGTTCTCAAACGATCATTCAATGCCGGCCAAACAGGCGCTCGAGGAACGTGGGCTCTTCCATCGGCTGGATCGGCCCATGGAAACGCCGGCGGAGGCCGGGATCCAGTGGTGGGCGGGGCGTCCAGATACGTTCGGATCGGTAGGTGCGTTCTTGCGTCAAGGCCATAGGCGATGCTCCTTCTTCCGTCCCGAAGAAACCCGAAGGAAGGCTGAAAGGTTCCCCCGCTGCGCCGCCGTTTGCCATTTCAGGGCGTCACGGCGCCGGCTTCGGCAGCCAGTCTCCTGACCATGGCGCAGACCTCGGTGCCGAGAAACGGCTTGCCCAGCATCGGTCTGTGGCTGTGGCCGCTTGGAAGGTGCTGCCGGTCGTAGCCGCTGACGAAAGCGAAGGGGATGTCGCGTGCGGCCAGTTCGTCGGCAACGGCATCGATCCTCTCGCCGTTGAGGTTGCCGTCCAGCAGGGCCAGGTCCGGCACGGTGTCTCGGATCATGTGGATCGCCTGATCGCACGACGTCGCGGGGCCGAGGGGCGATGCGCCCCAGTCCTCGATCTCCATCATGAGCTCCATGGCCACGAGCGGCTCATCCTCGACCACGAGCACCCTGAGCGCCCGCGGACTGGGCGCGGCTTCCGCAGGAGGGGCGTCCGGGGCAGGCTCAGAACGCGGCGATTCCTCGACGGTAGCAGGCGCTTCGGCGGCGGCATCTGAGAGCGGCAGGACCAACTGCCAGCGCACGCCTTCCGGTGCATATTCCGCACTGATCCGGGCGCCATCACCCGCCATGCTGTTCTCGATCAGGGTGGACCCGAAGCCACGCCGTTCCGGGACGGAAACGGGAGGGCCGCCGTGCTCGCTCCAGGCGAGCGACAGCACTTGTCCTTTCAGCGACCAGTCGAGCGTGACCGTTCCGGCCTCGTTCGAGAGTGCACCGTACTTGTGGGCATTGGTCGCCAGTTCGTGGATGATGAGCGAGAAGCGCAGGGCGAGTTCCGGCGGCAGGTCCACGTCCGGGCCGGAGAGCTTCAGCCGATCCTCGCCGACCGCGCCGATGGCAACCTGATCGGCGATCAGGCGGCGCAGGCTGGCGGGCTCCCATGTCGTTGCGCTCAGCAGCGAATGGGCGCGGGCAAGCGATTGCAGGCGGCCGGTGAACGACTGGTGGAAGCCCTCGGGAGACCGGGCGTGCCGGAACCCCTGCGAGGCGATGGCCTGAACCGTTGCGAGGGTGTTCTTCACCCGGTGGTTCAATTCCCCGATCAGCAGCCGCTGGGTCTCTTCGGCGCGCAGGCGTTCGGTCACGTCGATCAGTTCGATCATCACGCTGGCGCCGCGCGAACCGGTGCCGACCAGCGAGGAGCAGTACCATTCGCCTTCGCGAAGGGCACCGTCTGCGCGCACGAAGCGGTGGTCCTGCTTCTCCCTGCGGTCCTCACCGCCGAGGAGGGCCCGCATCCCGTCCAGGAAGCGCGGACGGTCCGCCATGGGGAGGAAGGGGGCGTCCTCTACCTTGAGGCCGAGAATATCCTGCGCCGCGAAGCCGATCTCGCGTTCGGCGCTGCGATACCAGCTCACGATTCGCAGGTTGGCGTCGATTTCCAGAACGGCGAGGGGGGAGTTGTCGCCATGCGCGCGAAGGCGGCCGAGGGCCAGGCCGAGTTCGTCGCGCTGGCGGGCGATCTCGCGCCGCTGGCGGGCGAGTTCGACGAAGACCGCGACCTTGGAATTGAGTTCGACCATGTCGAGCGGCTTGAGCAGGTAATCCACGGCGCCGGCCTCGTATCCGAGGAACTTGCGCCGCTCGTCCGTGGCCAGGGCGGTGAGGAATATGATCGGCACGGCACGCGTGCGCTCGGTCCCGCGCATGAGCTCGGCGAGTTCGAAGCCGTCCATCTCCGGCATCATCACGTCAAGCAGGGCCAGTGCGAAATCGTCGCGCAGCATGGCTTCCAGCGCCTCGAACCCCGAGGAAACCGTGACCAGTTCGACGCCGGGCTGGTCCAGCGCGGCTTCGAGCACGAGAAGGTTGTCCCTGATATCGTCGACCGCAAGGATCTTGAGCGGCTCATTCAGCAAAGGCGGCCTCCTGCACGTCGTGCTTGGTGCGGCGCCAGATCTTCTCGATCGGCGCGAAGTCGGCGAAGCTATCGCCCTCGGCGGAAAAGTGGACGGTCTCCTTCGAACCGAGGCCCAGGAAGCCGCCGGGCGGCAGTGAACTGGCGAAAAGGCCGAGTGCGCGGTCCTGCAGCGCCCGGTCGAAATAGATCAGCACGTTGCGGCTGGAGACAAGCTGGACTTCCGAGAACACGGCATCGCTGGCGAGATTGTGATCGGCAAAGACCGCGCGCTTGCGCAATGTCGGGTCGAACCGGGCGACGCCGTAATTGGCGGTGTAATAGTCCGAAAGCGAACCTTTCCCGCCTGCTTCCATATAATTGCGGGAGAAGCCTGCAATACGCTCGATCTCGTAGACGCCGGCCTCTGCCTTGACGAGAGCTGCCGGGTTGATGTCGGTGCAGTAGAACATCGTGCGATCGTCCAGCCCTTCCTCGCGGAAGAGGATCGCCAGCGAATAGAACTCCTCGCCATTGGCACAGCCCGCAACCCAGACCTTGATGGAGGGCCATGTGCGAAGGTGCGGGATCACTTGCTCGCGGATCGCCCGGAAATACTCGGGATCGCGGAACATCTCGCTGACCTGGATGGTCAGGAACCCGATCAGGACATTCAGGCTGTCGGGATCGTGGAGAATGCGGTCGAGCAGGCTGGAGAGATGGGGATAGCCGAAATGGGACTGCGCACGTTGCAGGCGGCGCAGCAGCGAGGCACGGGAATAGTCGCGGAAATCGTATTGGTAGCGCCGCCAGATGGCCTCGACGAGGAGATCGACTTCGATATCCTCGACGGCCTCCGCCAACCTTCGTGACATCGGCTTCATCGCGGCATCCACACGCGCACGAGGCTGAGCAGCTTGTCCACGTCGAGCGGCTTCGACAGGTAGTCGTTGGCGCCCGCCTCAAGGCATTCGCGGTGGTCGCGTTCCATGGCCTTGGCCGTCAGTGCGATGATCGGCAGCGAATGCCACTGACCCTGCTTGCGGATTTCGCGCGTGCAGGTGAGGCCGTCCATCTCCGGCATCATCACGTCCATCAATACGAGATCGACCGGGGCGCCGTCACTGTCCGCCGCGCGGGCCAGTTCGTTCAGCGCCTCGATGCCGTTGCGGGCGATGCGCACTTGTACGCCGTGCGGTTCGAGAACCGAAGTCAGCGCATAGATGTTGCGGATATCGTCCTCGACGACGAGGATCTGGCGGCCTTCCAGCGCGGCATCGCGTCCGAGCGAGCGGGCAAGCAGTTGCTGCTTCTCGTCCGGCAGTTCGGAGACGACCTGGTGCAGGAACAGCGTCACTTCGTCGAGCAGGCGTTCCGGGCTCTTGGCGCCCTTGACGATGATCGATTTGGAGTAGCGCCGAAGCCGCATCTCCTCCTCTTCGGAAAGCTCGCGGCCGGTATAGACGATGACCGGCGGGAACGCGACGCTCTCGTCGTGCGAGAGGCGTTCGAGCAGGTCCAACCCGGACATGTCGGGCAGGTTGAGATCCAGCACCATGCAGTCGAACGTCTCTTCGCCCAGCCGGGCGAGGCAATCCGCAGCACTTTGCACGTCCACCGTCTCGACATCGCGGGAGGCGAGGAGAAGGTGGATCGCTTCGGCCTGCCGGGGATCGTCCTCCACCACCAGAACGCGGCGCAGGCGCTGGTCCATCCGCGCCTCGAGGCCTTCGAGCATGTCGACCAGCGTATCCCGGCTCACCGGCTTGAAGAGGTAGCCTACGGCGCCGCTGGCGAGCGCGGCATGGTCGTCGTGGTCGGCCGAGACGATGTGCACCGGAATATGGCGCGTGCGGGTATCGCGCTTGATCCGGTCCAGCACGGAAAGCCCGGTGTGATCGGGCAGGTGCATGTCGAGGATCACGGCTTGCGGCAGGTATTGCCGGGCGAGCAGGGCTCCCTCGTCTGCGGTGCCGGCGATCAGGCACTCGAAACCGACTTCATGCGCCAGATCGCAGAGGATGCGCGCGAAGGCCGGGTCGTCCTCGACGATCAGGATAACGCGGGAATCGCCCGACAGCGTTTCACGGTCGTCCTGCGGGGAGGGGCCGCGGCGGCTTTGCGGGGCAGTCGTTTGCGTGGCGGCCGGGGTCGGGGTGGGCGTGGCCTTGCCGGGCACGCCGGGCGCGCTGCCCGCCTCGCGAGGCGCGAAGCGCTCGGGAATTTCCAGCGAGAAGGTGCTGCCCTGTCCGGGAGTGCTGTGAAGCGTGATCGCACCGCCGAGCAGGTGCGCCAGTTCGCGCGAGATCGACAGGCCCAGCCCGGTGCCGCCGTACTTGCGGGCAATGCCGCCATCGGCCTGGCGGAATGCCTCGAAGATCGCGTCCTGCTGGTCTTCCGGGATGCCGGGCCCGGAATCCCGGACCGAGAACGCAACCCGGCCGGACGCCAGCGCGCCGACCGTGAGGGAGACTTCGCCGTCCGAGGTGAACTTGACTGCATTCGACAGGAAGTTCTTCAGAACCTGCTCAAGCCGGAGGGGATCGGTCTCGATCGTTCCCGGCGCGCCTTCGGCGAGGTTCATGCTGAGCTTCAGACCCTTGCCGGACGCCGCCGCCGCGAACGTGTTTTCGAGCTTGGAGAGGATGGCGCCTACCGGGACGTCGCGGGGGTCCAGTTCCAGCCTGCCTGCCTCGATCTTGGAGATATCGAGCACGTCGTTGATGAGCGTGAGCAGGTCGTTGCCTGAGGACTCGATGGTCTCGGCATAACGCACTTGTTCACCCGAAAGGTTGCCTTGCCGGTTATCGGCAAGCAGGCGGGCCATGATCAGCAGGGAGTTGAGCGGCGTGCGCAGCTCGTGGCTCATATTGGCGAGGAATTCGGACTTGTAGCGGCTGGCCTGTTCGAGTTCCTCGGTCTGGCCGCGCAGGCGCGCTTGCGAGCGGGTCAATTCGTCGCGCTGCGCCTCGAGCGACTGGGCCTGTTCCTCAAGCTGCGAATTGCTGCGTTCGAGTTCCGCCTGCTGTTCCTCAAGCTGGGACTGCGAGTTGAGCAGCAGCTTGCTCTGCGCTTCCAGCTCGTCATTGGTGGCGCGCAGTTCCTCGCTCTGGTTCTGGAGTTCTTCCGCCTGTTGCTGCGTCTCCGCGAGCAGGTGTTCAAGCCGGGCGCGGTACTTCGCAGAGCGCAGGGTGATGCCGAGCGAATTCGCCACGATGTCCAGGAACGAGACGAGATCTTCCGGGCGGGCATCGGCCGTGTCCAGGAAGCCAAGTTCCAGGACCGCGTTGACCTTGTCATCCACCTGAGTGGCGCCGAGGACGAGACGTGCGGGCGTGGACTGGCCGAGAGCGGAGCCGAATGAAAGGTAGCCTGCGGGAACTTGCGCGATCGTGGTGGTGCGGCCGTGGCGCATGACTTCGCCCAATAGACCCTCGCCGGGCTCCATGCGTTCCGGGACGCTTGCATCGGCGGGCACGCCATATGTCGCGATCTTCCGGAACGCGCCGTCGTCGTTGACATAGAGCGCTCCGGCGATCGCGCCGAAGCGCTCCGCAAGGAAGGCGAGGGCGCGGTCGCCGAGATCACCCAGAGGAATGCTGCCGGCCGTGGCGCGCGCAAGGTCGGCCTCGCACTCGCGCAGCCACTGTTCATGGCGATTGGAATTGCGATAGCGGATCAGGACGAAGCCGATCGCCGCTAGCAGGAAATTGGTCACGCCCGAAAATGCCCGGTTCGTCAGCGCAATTTCCAGCCCGAGTCCCTGCGGCGCGATGAAATAGGCGGCTATCGCGCAGCCTACGCCGGCAATGGCTGCCAGCACCGGCGTGATCGGCCGCCTGGCGACGAAGGCGATCACCGTGGGCAGCAGGTAGAGGACGCTGACTCCGGTGCCGAGCGGGATCGTGATGTCGATGACGAGGGCAAGGCCCAGAACGACAATGATGACAAGCGCAAGCTGGACGTGGGAACTGAGAGCCTTGCTGGGCGACATTACGAATCTCAAGGGAAAAGGCCGGCTGCAGGCGGACCGAATCTTCCCCCAAAAATTCGAGACGGTCCCCGGATCGGGAGCTTGAACGCTCTGCGTTGCGATTGGTTCCGGAGAAATCGTGGTAAATCCTGTGTTTCCCGAAATTCGGGACGCTTCGTGAAGGAAGGCGGTCCACGCTCGGTGAGGGTTTCATTAAGCAATCTCCTCTAGGAGACGGCTGAAATCCTGCGGAAAATCCTAGCCGAAAGACTGGTTAACCGATGCGCCAAATCCATCACTGGTTGCGAGACTGTCTTCGGGATGCCTCGGGCAATATCCTGCCCATGGCTGCGGTGGGAATGCTGGTCGCGGTCGTCGTGGTGGGTGCCGCGGTCGATATCAGCCGCACCTACAAGGTACAGAACCAGCTTCAGGCCGCTTGTGACGCGGCAGTACTCGCCGGACGTCGCTCGGTGACGACGAACGGACTCGACGAAGCGTCGAAGGCGATCGCAAGGAATTATTTCGCGACCAATTTCAACGATGGTGTGCACGAGAGCACGGGAACCACTTTCGACTCCACGTCCGACGACGATGGCCAGACGGTGAAGGGCACGGCTTCCACCACCGTCAACACGCTCATCATGCGACTGGTCGGCTACGATACGTTTCCGGTCAACGTTCACTGCACGTCCTCGATGGGCGTGGGCAACGCGGATGTCATGATGGTGCTCGACACGACAGGGTCGATGGGGGAAGCGCTGGGCAGTTCCACCCGCATCGCCGCCCTGCGTTCCGCCGTGAAGAACTTCTACAAGACGCTCTCCACCGCGACGAACGATACCAACGCCCGCGTCCGCTACGGGTTCGTTCCCTACAGTTCCACGGTCAACGTCGGGCACCTGCTTTCCGAACTCAATCCGGCGTTCCTGGCGAATTCCGCCGACTACCAGTCGCGCCAGCCGGTGTTCTACAATGTCTCGAAAGGGACGAAGGGCACATCGACGGTCGAGTACAAGAACGCGGGCAGCAGCAACACGTCGAAGAGCTACAATTCGTCGAGCGCCTGCAATTCGGCGCTCTCGGCCAACGATACGGACTACAAGGACTACGGTTCCGCCACGAGCACGACTTCGACTTCGGGAACGAGCCCCAATGTCGTCGTCAACGTCGTGACCACGCAGCCGCAGCGCAAGATGGAGTATTCCTGCGCCAAGTCCGGGAGCAAGTATTACCTTTATACTTATACGTACACGCGCGACAAGGTTACGACCCAGCCTTACACGAACGCCACGACCAATGCGCCGACGTCGGGATATACGTTCGATCACTTCGAATACATGAAGCTGACGCGCGACACGAGCCTGTTCAAGACCTTTGCCGCAACCGCGGTCAACAACGGAACCAACGGCGCGTCGGTTTCCTATACCTGGGGCGGCTGCATCATCGAGCGCCAGACGGTCAACAGCGATAAGTTTTCTTACTCATCCATTACCGGCATGTCCCCTTCCGGCGCGCTCGACGTGGATATCGATACTGCGCCGGGAACGGGCAATGCGACGCGCTGGGCCCCGCTGTGGCCGGAGATTTCCTATCGCCGCGCCGGAAGCGCCGCCAACACCTACACGCTCGATCCTGGCACGACAGGCGCTTCGGCTGGAACCTACTGCCCGGCAAAATCGCAACTGCTCCAGGAAATGGACCAGAAGAGCTTCAATGCCTACGCGGATTCGCTGACGGCGGTGGGCGGAACCTATCTTGATATCGGGATGATCTGGGGTGGGCGTCTGCTTTCGCCCGACGGCATCTTCGGTTCCGTGGTGAACAAGGATCCGTCGAACGGCGGCGAAGTTTCGCGCCACATCATTTTCATGACCGACGGCTACATGGATACCGCCAACTACGTGCCTACCGCGTGGGGGATGGAATGGTGGGATCGCCGCACGACGAGCGATGGCTCGAAGCTCCAGGAGGACGCACGCCACACGCAGCGCTTCCTCTCGGTCTGCGAGGCGATCAAGGCGAAGGGCATCCGGGTCTGGGTGATCGCCTTTACCTCGGCCCTGTCCACCGATCTCCAGACCTGCGCTTCGGATGACAGTTCGTTCACCGCGAACAATTCCACGGAACTCGATTCCGCTTTCCAGGAAATCGCCAAGCAGGTCGGCGAGCTCAGGATTACCCAGTGAAGCGTAGCGGGCATCATCGCCCGGTGCGTCGCTTCGCGGCCCTGCTGCGCCGCTGCGGCGCCGCCCGGGAAGGCGTGACGGCCGTTGAGTTCGCGCTGGCGGCGCCGGTGCTGATCATGCTCCTGATGGGAATCTTCGACATCGGACACATGGCCTATGTCCGGGCCGTGCTTCAGGGTGCGGTCCAGCAGGTTGCCCGTAACGCGACGCTGGAAACCGCCGACACGGCAACGGAGGATGCGTTCGTCAGCAAGATCGTGGGCGGCGTCGCGCCCGGTGCCGTGGTGGAATTCTCGCGCTCCAGCTACTACGACTTTACCGACATTGCCCGGCCGGAATCGTGGAACGACAAGAACAACAACGGCATATGCGATAACGGCGAGACCTATACGGACGAGAACAAGAACGGTCAGTGGGATGCCGACGTCGGAAAAAGCGGTAACGGCGGCGCGAACGATGTCGTGATCTACAAGGTCAATGTCACCTACAGCCCACTGTTCCCCATTCCCGGCCTGACCAACCGCGACGCCACGCGCACGCTCAGCGCAACGGCGGTCAAGAAGAACCAGCCCTACTCGCTGCAACAGGCTTATGGTTCCGCGGCGGGGACCTGCAGATGAACCGGCGAGTTGCATTGCTGCGCCCGCTTGCCACCTGTCTTGGCAAACTGCTCCGGGATCGGAGCGGCGTGTCGATCCTGGAGTTTGCGCTCGTCCTGCCGGTCCTGCTGACGCTGGGGCTTTACGGTACCGAACTGGCCTACATGTCGATGATAAAGATGCAGGTCGGCGAGATCGCCACGTCGGTGGCGGACAACGCCTCTCGGCTCGGCCAGACCGACAACAGTTCGGTAACGCCCACCGTTACCGAAACCCAGGTCGATTCGGTGATGTGGGGGGCCTTGTCGGAAGGTGCTTCCTTCGATTTCAACGCGAACGGCAGGATCATCCTGTCCAGTCTGGAAATCGATTCCGCTTCCAATCGCCAGTATATCCATTGGCAGAGGTGCCGCGGGGAGCTTGATCGCGCGTCAAGCTACGGGATTTCGGGCACCGGCAAGACGGGCAAGGTGCTCGACGGCATGGGGCAGACCGATCACAAGATCTACGCGACCGCCAATTCGGCGGTGATGTATGTCGAGGTCTTCTTCCACTACCAGCCGCTGTTCGGGGACATGTTCGTCAAGAACACGACCTTCCACCAGGAGGCGGCCTTCCTGATCCGTGACGACCGCAGTCTCAATCCGACCGGCTCGACAGACGGCATTACCGGCAGCGGCGGGCAGTCTCACTGCACCTGACGTATTGCCGGGCGTTCTGACCGGCAGGCTTGGGCTATCCGGTCGGAGCAGGAAATTCCGAAGGGTTTCATCCAGTTCCGTGCGATTACCGACTTTTCCGGGGAGATATGCTGTGCAGTCTCGATCCGGAAAGCGAGCAAACGACGCATAAGACTGGATTTTCGGTAACTTGACGATGACCGGGCGCATTGCGGCGTTACCCCGCAAAGCCGGGGAAGATGCCGCCCATGAGGGGCCGCCTTGCGTTCAATACTGCGCGCATCCCTATCCGGCAGCGCCCGATGCCGCACTTCCTGACCGAAGTTCTTGATCCGCATTCCCAATTTCACTGGGGCAATCCATCCGAAGCGGACGGGAAAGTGCTGTTCGCGATTGAGTCGCGAACCTATCGATGCACTCAGTAAAAATAGAATAAACCTGTCAGGGATGTGGTGCCCTCATAATAGTATCCACGATATCTATCGCAATTTTGCTGGCCATGATGACGTAACGAAAGTTCGTATGGCCTGGAATACGATCTGCACGTTCCGGATAAACGCTGATTTAGCCGTAATATGACGGAGCTAACACGCGGATATTTCTCCGCGCGCACGCGTCTTTCCAGAACGCTGCCCAAAACGCGCCGCCAGGCGGCGAGGCGATCCTTCTTTCTGGGAGACGTTCGATGGAAAAGCGTGTCGAAATCACCAATCGCACAACCCGGACCGTCAATACCACCACGGCACGGGAAGGCGTCACGCAGATCGCCGTCCAGCCAGGTTCCAATGTGAAGGTCGTGGCGCCGCCCAGCAGCGTGTCCTCGATGGTCCGCGAAGGTGACGATCTCGTCATAACGTTCTCGGATGGCTCCACCATTCGTCTGGACGGCTACTTCGCCTGCCCGGCGGACGATATCGGTCAGCTCAGCTTCGGCGATCCGGGCAGCGGCGAACAGTGGCTCGTCCATCTTGGAGATGCCGCCTGCTTCGCGCCTGCCGACGCTTCGACCGAACCGCTCGATTTCAGCATGTCGCCGCTGGGTGCGGCTGGTGGTGGCGGGATCGGCACGGGCGCTCTACTCGCGCTTGGCGCGCTGGGTGTGGGCGGGGGGATCGCGCTTGCGGCCAGCGGCGGGGGTGGTCACTCCGACGAACCGGTGGATACGACACCTCCGGCCGCGCCGACCGTGGCGGCAACAAACGGCACTGTCCTGAGCGGAACGGCGGAACCCGGCGCCACAGTGCGTATCGACATCAACGGTGACGGCACCACCGATGCCACCGTGACGGCCAACGCAAGCGGAAGCTGGACCTATACGCCGACGACGCCGATCGCCGACGGCACCACGGTTACAGTAAGAGCGGTGGACGCTGCCGGGAACGTCAGCACGCCGGCATCGGTCACGGTCGATGCCGCGCCTCCCGCGGTGCCGACGATCAGCGCGGCTGCCGACGATGTCGGGGCCATCCAGGGCAATGTCGCAAGCGGCGGCGCAACCGATGATACCCGTCCGGCGCTATCGGGCACGGCCGAAGCGGGATCGACCGTTTCCATCTACGACAACGGCACCCTGATCGGCACCGCTACGGCGAGTTCGACAGGCACCTGGAGCTTCACGCCGCCCAGCGCTCTGGCACAGGGCCATCACAGCTTCACGATCACCGCGAAGGACGCGGTCGGTAATGTCAGCGCGGCATCTCCGGCTTACGAGTTGACGGTGGACACCGCCTCTCCGGCGGCGCCCGTGCTCAATCCGACGGACGGGATCACGGTTTCCGGCACCGCCGAGGCGGGCACAATTGTCTCGATCGACGTCGATGGTGATGGAACCCCCGATGCAACCGCCGTTGCCGGGCCTACCGGCAGCTGGAGCGTGACGCTGGATGAGCCGCTTGCCGATGGCACGGTGGTGAGTGCCACGGCGACAGACGCGGCCGGGAACAGTTCGCCGGCAGCGACCGTCACGGTGGATGGCGACATCGACACGACCCCGCCGCCCGTGCCGGGCGTGGGCGGCGCGGACGATGATACGGGCGCGATCCAGGGTAATCTCGCGAACGGGGCGATTACCGACGATTCCACGCCCGAATTCAGCGGGTCTGGCGGGGAACCGGGATCGACCGTCTCCGTCTACGACAATGGCGTGCTGATCGGCTCGACCACGGTTGACGGCGATGGGGACTGGCAGTTCACCCCGTCTCCTCCACTGGGGGAGGGCGGCCATAGCCTGACCTTCACTTCAAGCGACGGAGACGGCAACGAGAGCGCCCCGTCGCAGCCTTTCGCGTTCACGGTGGATACCGTGCCTCCCCTGGCCGCCACGGTCGACCCCAGCAACGGCGCGGCCTTGACCGGCACGGCCGAGCCGGGATCGGTCGTCAACATCGACTTCGGCGATGACGGCACGATCGACGGAACCGCGCTGACCAATGCCGCGGGGGATTGGGTCTTCGTGCCCACCACGCACATTCCCGACGGCACGACCGTCAGCATCACGGTGAGCGATGCGGCTGGAAACAGTTCGCCGCCCGTGACCGTGGTCGTGGATATCGAAGCGGCCGTCGCGCCTATCATTCTCCGGGTCGTTGACGATGCCGCGCCGCAGACCGGCACCGTGCCCAGCGGTGGTCTCACCAACGATGCCACGCCGACGATCGGCGGCACGGCCGAAGCAGGCTCTACCGTCTCCTTGTACGACAATGGCGTGCTGCTCGGCACGGCCATCGCGAACGGATCGGGCGACTGGACGTTCACGGCGGCGGCCTTGCCCGAAGGAGACCACATCTTCGCCGTCACGTCCGTAAACGAGGCGGGCGGGGTAGGCGGGCCTTCTTCCGGATATGCCGTTACGATCGACCTCAGCGCACCCGCCGCGCCCACGCTCAGCCCGACAGATGGCGTAACCCTGTCCGGCACGGCCGAGGCCGGGGCGACCGTTACGGTGGACACGAACGGCGATGGAACCCCGGACGCCAGCGTGATCGCCGGAGACGGTGGGCAGTGGAGCGTCACTTTCGCCGCCCCGCTCGCGGATGGAACCGTCGTCAGTGTGATCGCCACCGATGCGGCGGGGAATCCGTCGCCTGCGGCAACCACCACCGTGGATGCCGAGCTGGACAGTACACCGCCGCCGGTTCCCGTGCTGGTTTCGGCCACCGATGACGTGGGCACGGTGCAGGGGCCGTTGGCCAATGGTGCGGTGACCGATGACACCCAACCTCGACTGGCGGGTACGGCCGAGGCGGGTGTCCTGGTCTCGATCTATGACGGCGCAAACCTCCTCGGTACGGTCGTCGCTGATGGTTCGGGGGCCTGGAACTTCACCCCGACCCTTGCACAGGGTGCACACAGCCTGACCTTCACCACTACCGACAGCGAGGGTAACGAAAGCCAGGCCACGCCTGTCTTCGGCCTGACCGTGGATACGACGGCCCCTGCGGCGCCTGTCATCAATCCTTCCAACGGATCGCTGGTCTCCGGCACGGCCGAGGCAGGCGCCGTGGTTCGGCTGGACCTGAACGGCAATGGCACCGTGGATGCCACGGTGCAGGCCGGCCCTTCGGGTTCGTGGTCCTACACCCCGGCCACGCCGCTAGCCGACGGCAGCACCGTGATCGCCACCGCTACGGACGCCGCCGGGAATACCTCGCTTCAGGGTTCGACCACCATTGATCGCAGCCCGCCACCAGCGCCCGTCGTAACGTCAGCAGCCGACGATGTCGGCGCGAGCCAGGGCATGCTGGCGAGCGGTTCGTCCACGGATGACGGTCAACCGGCTTTGTCTGGCACGGCGGAAGCCAATTCGACGGTATCCGTCTACGACGGCCCAACCTTGCTGGGAACGACCACGGCAAGCGGGGCGGGGAGCTGGACCTTCACGCCCACCGCGCCGCTGAGCCAGGGAACCCATACACTCACGATTACGGCGACCGATGCGGTAGGCAATGTCAGCGCCAATTCCGCGCCTTTCACTCTGACGATCGACAATACCCCTCCGGCAGCGCCTGCCATCTCGTCGATTGCCGACGATTTCGGGGACAGCCAGGGCCCCGTTTCCAATGGCGGAACCACGGACGATGCACGCCCCACGCTGACCGGCACATCGGAGGCCAATGCAACCGTCTCCATTTACGACAACGGCGCGCTGCTGGGCACGACCACGGCGAACGGTTCCGGGGCATGGAGCTTCACGCCGGTTTCGGCGCTGGGGCAGGGCAGTCACAGCTTCGTCGTCACTGCTGCGGATGCCGCTGGCAACGTCAGCGCACAATCGCCGGCCTACGTGGTGTCGATCAACAATTCCGTGCCCGACACGCCCGCAATCGCGATCGCAGTGGATAATGTGGGGCTGGAGCAGGGCGCCGTCGTCAATGGCGGCATCACCAACGACACCCAGCCGAGCCTCTCCGGCACGGCAGCCCCCAACTCCACCGTCACGATCCTGCGCGGCGGTATTCCCGTGGCCACGGTATCGGCCGATGCCCTGGGCGGCTGGAACTATACGCCTGCGGCGCCTCTGGCGCAGGGCACTTACAGCTACACCGTGATGAGCATCAATGCGGCCGGCAACGAAAGCGCGCTGTCATCGCCTTACGTTGTCACCGTGGACACGACACCGCCGGCCGCGCCGCTGTTCGGTAGCGCGAACGACAATGTCGGCACCGTTCAGGGGCCGCTGCCGAGCGGTTCGGTCACTGACGATATTCTTCCCACGCTTGCAGGTTCCGCCGAACCGGGAGCGACGGTCACCATCTTCCACAACGGTAATGCAATCGGCACGGCGGCGGTGAACGGCCTTGGCATCTGGAGCTTTACGCCCGGCACCGCGCTGGCGGAGGGGCCGCACAACTTCACCGCCGTCGCTACCGATGCGGCCGGCAACGTGAGCGTGCCTTCGGGAACCTTCACCCTTGTTGTCGACGTCACGCCGCCCGCTGATCCCACGATCAATCCGAGCACGGGAACCACCCTTGGCGGTACGGCCGAACCGAATGCGACGATCAACCTCGATCTCGACGGCAACGGCACGGTAGACGTGACGACAACCGCAAACGGTTCCGGCATATGGACATACAATCCGCCGCTCCAACTTGCGGACGGGGTGACCGTGATCGTCACGGCCACGGATGCGGCCGGCAATACTTCCGCGCCCGAAAGCATCGTGGTTGACCGCACCGCGCCCGCCGCTCCGGCCATCGTCAGCGTGACGGACGATGTGGGGCCGCAGACCGGGACCGTCGCGAACGGCGGCGCCACGGACGATACTTTGCCGGTCATCAGCGGCACCGCCGAGCATGGTGCGACGGTAACCGTCTACGATAACGGCACCGCGATCGGGCAGGCGGTGGCGGGCGTTTCCGGCACCTGGACCCTGACCCTCTCGACGCCGCTCCTGTCCGGCCCGCATGCCTTCACCGCAGCGGCGACCGATGCCACCGGCAACCTCGGCCCGGCTTCCCCGGCCTATACCGTCACGCTCGACACGAGCACGCCGGCAGCACCCGTCATCACGCTTGTGAGCGACGATATCGGCGCTACTCAGGGTACGGTCGCCAATGGCGGCACAACGGATGACAGCAAGCCGACCGTAACCGGCACCTCGGCCGCCAATGTCGTGGTTTCCGTCTATGCGAACGGCAGCCTGCTCGGCACGACGACGGCGGACGGAACAGGCGCATGGAGCTTCACGCCGACCGGCGCCCTGAGCGGAACACCCAGCTTCACCGCCCTGGCCACCAATGGCGCGGGCAATGTCAGCGCCTTTTCCAACAGCTATGCCGTGACGATCGATACCGTGCCTCCTCCGGTGCCGCAGATCACGTCGCTGACGGATAACGCGCCCAACATAACGGGACCGATCACGGACGGAGGGCTCACCAACGATACCACGCCGCTCATCAGCGGCACGTCTGCAGCCAATGCCACGATATCCATTTTCAACAATGGCGTGCTGCTGGCGACGACGACGGCCAATGGCAGCGGCGCCTGGAGTTACACTCCAACCCTGGGACAAGGCGCGCAGAGCATCACCGTCAGCGCGACTAATTCGGCTGGAAACACCAGCGGGGTCTCGTCGCCCTTCGCCTTCACCATCGATGCAACCGCGCCGAGCGCACCTTCCGTCCACCCCAGTAACGGGCAGATTCTGTCCGGCACGGCGGAGGCGAACGCCTTCATCGATATCGATATCGGCAACAACGGGTCGATCGACACGCGCGTACAGGCCAATGCTTCGGGAGAGTGGAGCTACACCCTGCCGAGCAATCCGGGGAACAACACGCCGGTTTCGGTAACGGCGGTGGATGCGGCGGGGAACGTCTCGGGCGCGACGACGATCACCGTGGATGCGGTTGCGCCGGGGGTTCCCGCGCTTACCGCCGTGACGGACGATCAGGGCGCGGTTGTGGGGGCTGTCAGCGCCAACGGCTCCACCGACGATACACTGCCGGTGCTCAGCGGAACGGCGGAAGGCAATGCGACCGTCACGATACTCGACAACGGATCGGCTATCGGAACCGTACAGGCCAACAATGCCGGAAACTGGACCTTCACGCCCTCGGCACCGCTGGGGCAGGGATCGCACAGCATCACGATCACCGCGACCGATGCAGCCGGAAACACCGGCACGGCCTTGGCTCCCTTCGTGTTCTCCGTGGACACGAATGCGCCGCCGGCACCGACGATCCTGACCGTTGCGGATGATGTCCTGCCGCAGACCGGAACGGTTGCGAGCGGGGGCTCCACCAACGATACGCAACCGGTCATTTCCGGTACGGCGGAAGCCGGTGCGACGATCACCCTCTATATCAACGGGTCCGCCTATCCGGCCACGACCACTGCCGACATCAACGGAGACTGGTCGTTCTCGCCCGTCTTGCCTGAAGGCAACTACAACTTCGCCGTTACGGCAACCGACCGGGCCGGTAACGTCAGCCCGCAATCGGTCGCTTACACCGTTCGCGTGGATACGACAGCTCCCGCCGACCCGACCCTGAACCCGACCGACGGCACAACGGTGTCCGGCACCGGAGAGGCCGGCGCGGTGATCCAGGTTCATACCGATGCCATCGGCGTTCCCGATACGACTGCCACGGTAGACAGTTTCGGGCAGTGGAGCGTCACTTTCAGCCCCACACTTCCGAATGGCACGGAGATCACCGTCGTTGCCGTCGATGCGGCCGGCAACGTTTCGGGCAGCGATTCCGAAATCGTCAATACCGGCATGAATACGACACCGCCGCCGATCCCGTCAGCACCCGTAATCGCGGATGACGTCGGCACCACGCAGGGGCCGATCGGTCCGGGCGGCGTTACCGATGATCCGGTTCCCGAGATTCACGGTACGGCGCAAGTGGGCTCGCTTGTCACCATCTATGACAATGGCGTCCAGATCGGCACCGTAATCGCCGATACGTTTGGCGAGTGGAGCATCTCCCCTGCGCTGGGAGACGGCGCACACAGCATTACCGCCACGGCTACGGACAACGGCGTGCAGAGCCTCAACAGCCCGCCGCTCGCATTCGAGGTCGATACGGTGCCTCCCGCGGCGCCCACGGTCAATGCCAGCAATGGCACCACCCTGACAGGCACGGCAGAGGCGGGCGCTACCGTCAATCTCGATTTCGATGGCGATAACAACACCGATGCCTCGGTGCTGGCGGACCCGTCCGGAAACTGGACGTATACGCCGCCGACGCCGCTCTCGAACGGGACCGTGGTCAGTGCAGTGGCGGTGGACCCTGCCGGAAACGCTTCGCCTCCCGGCACGGCAACGATCGACCGCGCGCCTCCTTCGCCGCCGGCCATCGCCACGGTGACGGACGATGTCGGTCCGGTGACAGGCTCCGTGAACAGCGGCGGCCAGACCGACGATACGCGGCCCACGCTTTCCGGCACGACCGAGGCGAATGCGACCGTAACCGTCTACGACGGCGCAACGCTGCTGGGAACGACCACGGCCAACGGCGCGGGCAATTGGGCCTTCACGCCCACGACACCGCTGGGACAAGGCAGCCACAGCTTCACGATCACTGCCACCGATACGCTCGGCAATGTCAGTCTGCCTTCCCCGGCCTATACGGTCACGGTCGTCACCACGGCGCCGGCAACGCCTGTCATCACCGGCGCCACCGATGACGTGGGGTCGATCCAGGGGCCGGTCGCCAGCGGCGGGGTAACCGACGACGCGCGGCCGACGCTGGTCGGCACCGCTCCCGCCAATGTGACGGTTTCGATCTATCAGGGCGCGACGCTGGTCGGCACCACCACTTCCAACGGGTCCGGCGCATGGAGCTTCACGCCTTCCACGCCGCTGTCGAGCGGGCTCCACAACCTGACCGCTGTTGCCACCGATCCGGCAGGCAACCAGAGCGCGACATCGAACACCTATAGCCTGACGGTGGATAACACGGCGCCGAGCACGCCGGTCCTGGCATCGGTCACGGATGATGTCGGCCTGATCCAGGGACCGCTCGCCAACGGCGCGACGACGGATGATGCCCGTCCGACCCTTGCCGGAACGGCAGAGGGCAATGCGACGATATCGATCTTCGATGGGGCGACGCTGGTGGGCACGACCACGGCAAATGCCTCCGGCGCATGGAGCTTCACGCCTTCCGGCCCCTTGTCCTCTGGACCGCACGCCCTGACCGTTACGGCCACGGATGCGGCAGGCAATCAGAGCGGTGCAACCACCGTCTTCAATCTTACCGTCGATACCAGCGCACCGACAGCGCCTGTCATCACTGGCGCCGCCGATGACGTCGGCACGACGCAGGGGCCGGTCGCCAGCGGCGGCGTTACCGACGATGCCACGCCGCTCCTGTCCGGCACCGCCGAGGCAAACTCCATCGTCTCGGTCTACAACGGTGCGGTCCTGCTTGGTACTGCGACGGCGAACGGGGCGGGTGCCTGGAGCTTCACGCCGCCATCTCCGCTGTCCGATGGACCGCACAGCTTTACCGTCACGGCGCGTGATGCAGCGGGCAACGTCAGTCCATCGTCCACGGCCTATGTCGTCGTCGTGGACACCACGCCTCCCTCGGCTCCGCTGATCGCCAGCGTTACAGACGATGTGGGAAGCCGTACCGGCGCGCTGGCGAACGGCGCGGCGACCGATGATACCCGGCCAACGCTTTCGGGCACGTCGGAGGCCAATGCCACCGTCTCGATCTACGACAACGGCACGCTGGTCGGCACCACCACCGCGAACGGGTCTGGCGCCTGGAGCTACACCCCTCCTGCCGCACTTGCCCAGGGCGATCACAGCCTTACCGTTCGGGCAACGGATGCCGCAGGCAATCTTGGCCCTGCCTCTTCGCCATTCGCGATCCGGGTCGACACCAGCGCCCCTGCCGCGCCGACGATCTCCAGCGTTACCGACGATGTCGGCACCGTGCAGGGCTCGGTCGCCAATGGCGGCGTGACCAACGACACAGTGCCGCTCCTTCGCGGCACCGCCGAGGCGGGATCGACGCTGACGCTGTTGGCGAACGGAGTGTCGATCGGCACGACGCTGGTGGATGCGAGCGGCAACTGGACTTTCAGTCCATCGCCGGCGCTGGGCGAGGGGACATACAGCTTCACCGCTACCGCCACGGATGCCGCAGGGAACACCGGAGCGACCTCCAATGCCTTCGCCATCACGGCGGACACCACGCCCCCGTCAGTGCCGGTCATCACCGGCATCGTGGACGACGTGGCGCCGAACACCGGTACCGTCGCGAATGGCGGCGTTTCCAACGATGGCACTCCGCAACTGACCGGCACGGCTTCGGCCAACACAGCCGTGGCGATCTACGACAATGGAGTGGTCATCGGCAGCACCACCTCCAATGCGAGCGGCGCGTGGACCTTCACGCCTTCCTCGGGCCTGAGCGACGGTACGCATAACTTCACGGCTGTTGCCATGGACACGGCCGGAAATGCCAGCGCCGCGTCCAACACTTACGGCGTGACGCTGGACCAGACGCCGCCTTCCGCCACGATCGCCATCACTACGCTGTCGGTCGATACGGGCACCGTCGGTGACTGGAGCACGCAGGACAACAGCCCCACCATCAGCGGAACTCTCGGTTCGGCTCTCGGCACGGGCGAGCAGGTGCAGATCCAGATCGACAGTGGAACCTGGGTCAATGCCTCGGTATCCGGCACAAGCTGGTATTATGGGCCGGGCACCCTTTCCGTGGGATCGCATGCCGTTGCCGTTCGCGTCGTCGATGCCGCAGGCAACGTGGGTCACAATGCCTCGCAGACGATCAGCATAACCAGCATTCCGGCGCAGGCACCGATGGTGCAGGCGAGCAATTCGGCACTGCTGGGACTGGTCGGCGTGGAGGCGCTGAACCTGCTGGACCTCGGCTCGCAGTCGCTTACCGCCGTGGATCCCAACAACAACCTCAAGACGGTGCAGGTCAAGTATGCCCCGGTGCTGTCGCTGGCTCTCGGCGCTTATACGCTGACGGCTTCGGCAGCGCTGGCGGCGGAACTCGGGCTGCATATCTCGATCAGCAATTCTTCCGGCATCCTCGGCATCGTGGCGCCTTCCTCCACGCTGACGATCACCGCTATCGACAATGGCGCGATGAGCAACATGGCGGTGAACGAACTGCTCGGCACCGTGCATTTCGAGCAGAATCTGTCGCTTCTCGGCCTCGACGTGCTCAACGCGACGACGATCACGGCAACCGATACGACAGGCCTTTCCGCCAGTGCCGCCACAGGTTCGCTGCTCGATGTCAGCCTGCTCAATTCCGGTGGCTCGGCCAACGTGATCCAGGGCGATGCCGGCGCGAACACCCTCAGCGGGACGACCGGAAACGACCGCCTCTACGGCTTTGCCGGGAATGACGTGCTGAACGGCAATGACGGCAACGATCTGCTGCGCGGTGGGGCGGGTGCCGATACGCTCAACGGCGGCGCGGGCAACGACACGCTCGTCTATGATGCCAGCGATACGCTGATCGACGGCGGTGCGGGAAGCGATACGCTGCTGATCGATAGCGGAACCGGGCAGGTGCTCAATCTCGATGCGGTGAGCAACATTCGCAACATCGAACGCATTGATCTGGGAACCGGGGATGCCGGCAGGCAGATCACCCTGACCGAGACCGGCGTCCTGCGCGCGACCGACAGTAACCACCAACTGACGATCGCCGGTGACGGGAGCGACCGGGTCACCATGACCGGAGCGGTCTTCCAGGGCCAAACCCTGATCAATGGCGAAGCCTACAACCACTACACTTTGGGAACGACGGATATCTTCGTCGATCACCCGGTTCTCGTCGTGGTTTGAGCCGCCGGGGAGAGCGCATCCGGCCAGCGTGCCGGTCGAATATGGGAAGCGGATCATGAAGGGGACTCATGACCTTTACGTGGCGCAGGATCGCCGGAGCGGCCGTGTTTCTTATGGCCGGGATGATGGCGGAGAAGTTGGCAGCGCAAGATGGCGAAGGAGCTTCACGAAACTTCGAACAACCGGGTGGCCCTGAACTGGCTGAACGGGTTCCGGCCAACCTCGACATCGCGCAGGCCGTTGCGCTGACGCTGGCGCGGCACCCGCAGATCGCCCGGGCCAATGCCGCGCTGGCGCGGGGCCGGGCCGATCTCGGCGCGGCGCGCGCGGCCTGGTATCCGCAGCTTTCCTACCAGGCCAATCTCGGGCCGAACATGCTCACGGACAGGAACGGTTCCGGGCTCAACCAGAACATGGCCGGGCCAAGCGTCTATCTGCAGCAGCAGGTCTGGGACTTCGGACGATCCAGGGGAGAAATCGGCGCGGCCCGTTCAACGACGAGCCAGCGCCGGTTCGAACTGGAATCGGTGGCGGATCAGCTTGCCGAACAGGGTGCGCTGGCGTTTCTCGAAGTGCGCCGTTTCGAGCAGCTGTCGGCCGAAGCGGCGCGGCAGGTGGAGGAACTGGAGCGGCTGCGGGAACTGATCGGATTTCGGGTTCGCGCCGGCATATCCGACAAGTCCGACCTCATGCTGGCCGACGTAAGAGTGGAAAGCGCGCGCGGTGAAGCGATCCAGGCACAGACCGCGCTTGCGATCGCGAGCGCGGCCTTGGCGAACCTGATCGGCGGGGTCGCCCTGACCTATGCCGATCCATCTGCCGAGATTTCGCGCCTCGAAGCCGGGGACGAAGAGCCGGACTATGATCGCTTGCCCGCGATCGCCGCCGCGCAGGAAGCGGAGAACGCCGCTGCGGCCCGGATCGGGCAGGCCAAGGCCGAACGCTATCCCAGGCTTGGGCTGCAAATGGGCTACACCCGCAACAACTACACCTACAACACACGGGACAATGCCTTCACGGCGCTGGTGACGGTGACGGGCGATGTCTACCGCCGGGGCAACCGCTATCTCGTTCAAGCTGCCGAGGAAGACCGCCGCGCGGCTGACGCGACGCGGGAAGCGGCCATCATGGAAGCGCGAGGCAAGGCTCTTTCCGCGCGGCAGGAAATCCGTGCCGGCCACTTGCGGATCGCCGCCTATTCGCATCAGGAAGAGCAGGCGATCACCGCCAGCCGCATCTTCTTCGAGGAATACAAGCTGGGCAAGCGAACGCTGACCGAACTGCTCAACACCCAGCTTGAAATCTACCGCGCCGCCAGTGCCCGGATCGTGGCCGAACATGACATCATGGGCGCGCGCGTCCGGTTCGAGAACCTTTGCGGGACGCTGCGTCCCTCGCTGGGCCTTCCCGCGCGCCTCATCGAGGAAGAAGACCTGCATGGCTGACAGTCCGGAAGTGCTGCACGATCCCTGGGCCGCCGCCATCGCGGCGCTCGCTACATTGAAGGGCGTGCCGGTCGGCGTGCCTGAACTGGCGCGGCGGCTCTACTGGAATGAGGGCAGGGGGGCGGAAGAAGGCCTGGCAGAGGCTGCGCGGCTGTCCGGCCTCGATTTCGAGATCGTGGCGATGGGCATTGAAGATGTGCCGCAAATGCTGCTTCCGGCCATCTTCGAACTGCGCGGCGAAGGGGCGGCCATCGTCCACAGCCGCGATGCAGGGCATGTCCGCGTCACGATGCCATGGCTCCACAGGGATACACCGGTCGAACTCGCGCTGGAGACATTCCGCGCGCAGGTTTCGGGGCGGGTCGGCTTCGTCGAACCCCTGTCCACGCGATCGCGAGATGCCCGGTTGGAGGAGTTCCTGCGGCGGCCATCCCGTTCCTGGGTGTGGGATATCATCACCGCGGACCGGCGCGGCTACGGGGAGGTGCTGCTGGCGTCGGTGTTCGGCAACCTGCTCACTTTCGCCACCTCGCTTTTCGCAATGCAGGTTTGGGACCGCGTGATCCCCGCCCAGTCCATTCCCACGCTGTGGGTGCTGGCGCTGGGGACGGGACTGGCGCTGTTATTCGAATTCATGTTGCGCACGGCGCGGGTGCAACTGGTGGACCGCATCGGGCGGCGGGCCGACCTTGCCATTTCCTCGCGGATATTTGCCCGTGCGCTGGACATCCGCAACGATGCCCGCCCGCGATCGACGGGGGCCCTGATCGCGCAATTGCGCGATGTCGAACAGATCCGCGAGATGCTCACCTCCACCACCGTATCGGCCCTGATCGACGTCCCGTTCGTCGCGCTCTTCCTCATGCTGTTCGCCCTGCTGGCAGGGCCGCTCACTTTCGTGCTGGTGGGCGCTGCCGTGCTGATCGTGCTGCCCGGCCTCCTTCTACAGCGGCCGCTTGCCCGGCTGGCGACGGAGGGCATGAAGGAAGGGGCATTGCGAAACGCGATCCTCGTGGAATCGATCGAGCGTATCGACGAGATCAAGATGGCGCAGGCGGAGCCGCGCTTCCAGTCGCTGTGGGAGCGGCTCTCGGTGACGGGGGCGCGCGTCGCGGCGGAACAGCGGTTCCTGTCCTCGTTTTTCGTCAACTGGACGCAGACCCTTCAGCAACTGGCTTATACGGTCGTTGTCGTCGCCGGGGCATTTCGCGTGATGGACGGCGACATGACGATGGGCGCGCTTATCGCCTGCTCCATCCTGACCAGCCGCGCGCTGGTGCTGTTCGTTCCGTTCGGCCAGATATTCACCCGATGGCAGAATGCCAGGGTCGCACTCGGCGGGCTTGAGGATCTCTTCGGGAAACCGGTCGATCATGATCCCGAGCGGGGGCTGCTGCGTCGCCCCGTGCTCAAGGGATACTACGAGATCAACGATCTGAGATATGCCTATGATCCCGAGGGGCCGCTGGCCCTCAAGGTCGAGCGGCTGTCCATCCGCGCCGGGGAGCGGATTGCCCTGCTGGGACGGATCGGAGCCGGCAAGTCGACTCTGCTACGAGTCCTTGCGGGGCTGTCCTTGCCATCGGGCGGCGATGTGCTGCTTGACGGCAGCAGTCTTGCGCAGATCAGCCCGGCCGATGTTCGCCGGGACATTTCCTATCTCGGGCAGGGGGCTCAGCTCTTTCTCGGTACGATTCGCGAAAACCTGCTGATCGGCGCGCCCGGCACCAGCGACGATCGGATACTGCGGGCGCTGGCGGTGACCGGCGGCACCGGGATCGTCCAGAACCAGCCGCACGGGCTAGACCTGTTGCTTCAGGAGGGCGGGGCGGGGCTTTCCGGCGGGCAGCGGCAAACCCTGCTGCTGACCAGGGCGCTGCTGCGAGGTGGCAATATCCTGCTGCTCGATGAACCTTCCGCGCCGCTGGACGATATCAGCGAGCGCAATCTGGTGGCCAATCTCGGCCAGTGGCTGAACGGGAGGACCCTTGTCGTGACGACCAACCGGCCGGGGCTGCTCGAACTGGTGGACCGGATCGTGCTGATCGACGGCGGGCGGGTCGCGCTCGACGGAGCCAAGGAGGCCGTGCTCGCGGCGCTGGCGATGCCTGCTGCGCTGAAGGAGAAACGCTCATGAACCGGACCATGCCGGTTTCCGCGAGCCTGCCGGCGGGTTTCGGCGGCGATGAGGAGAGCCGCTGGCTGCGTACCCTGGGGCGTCTGCGCATCGTGCCGATCCTTTCGATCGGCATCCTGGCTTTCGTGGTCTGGAGCTACTTCGGCGTGCTTGACGAAGTGGCCGTGGGGCCAGGCAAAGTGACGCCGCCCTCCCGATCCCAGATTGTTCAGAGTCTGGAGGGGGGGATCGTCAATGGAATCTTCGTCCATGAAGGAGATATCGTCAGCCCGCGCCAGAAGCTGGCCACGCTTGACCGTGCACGCTTCAGTTCCATGCTTGGCGAAGCGGAAGCGAAGGCACGCGCGCTCGAAGCATCAGCAGCCCGCCTTGAAGCCGAGATCAATGGCGGAACGCCTCGCTTTCCGCAGGCGGTGAAGGATACACCCGGCCTCGTCGCGCGCGAAATGGAACTGATGCATTCGCGCCGGCAGAACCTGGCCGTCGCCACCGCGAGCATGCGGCAGTCGCTGGCGTTGACCCGGCGCCAGCTTGCCATGACGGAGCCGCTCGTCGAACTCGGCGCGGCCAATCAGGTGGAAGTGATCCAGCTTCGCCGTCAGGAGAATGAGATCCAGGCCAAGCTCGATTCACTGCGCAACCAGTACGTCATCGATGCCAGTGCAGACTATGCCAAGGCCCGCGCCGAACTGGATCAGGTGATTCAGGTGATCGGCGGCAGGCGCGACCAGCTTGACCGCACGACGCTTCATTCGCCCGTCCGCGGGATCGTAAAGAACCTGGAAGTCACGACCATCGGCGGCGTCATCCAGCCGGGCGGCTCGCTGATGGAGATCGTGCCGCTGGAGGACCAGCTCCTGATCGAAGCGCGGGTTTCCCCGCGCGACATCGCCTTCATCCGGCCCGGCCAGCCGGCCACCGTAAAAATCACGGCATACGATCCGTCCATCTACGGCACTTTACCGGGAACGGTGGACCGCATTTCTCCCGATACCTTGCAGGACGAGGTCCACCGCGATCAGGTCTATTACCGCGTCTACGTTCGCACCCACAATTCTAGCCTGCGGACGAAAGACGGGCGCGAGCATGCGATCATGCCGGGAATGGTGGCTACGGTGGAAATCCGCACCGGTCGGAAAACCATACTCCAGTACCTGATGAAGCCGATCAACAAGGCGCAAGAAGCGCTGCGGGAGCGCTAGGCCGGAAAATGTGCTTCCCGTGTCAGAGCTTGCGGGTGCCGAGCCATTTGACCATCGCCGGATCGCGGTGGTCGAAGAAGCTGCTGGCCTTCTGATCAAGCGCGGAAATCGCTGCGATATCGCCATCGTCCAGAGCAAAGTCGAAGATCGCGAAATTCTCGGCCATGCGCTCCTTGCGGACCGACTTCGGGATTGCGACGATGCCGCGCTGGTTCAGCCAGCGCAGGACGACCTGGGCAACGGTCTTGCCGTGCTTCTGTCCGATCGAGGTCAGCAACTCGTTGCTGAACAGCCCGTTCTTGCCTTCCGCGAAGGGGCCCCAGGCTTCGGGCTGCACCTGGTATTCCTCCAGCAATGCCTGAGCATCGTGCTGCTGGTGGAAGGGGTGGATCTCGATCTGGTTGACCGCAGGGGTGATTTCATTGTGCAGCACGAAATCGAGCAGCCGGTCGGGATAGAAGTTGCTCACTCCGATAGCCCGGATGCGACCTTCGCGGTGCAGGTCCTGCATGGCGCGCCAGGCGCCGTACACATCGCCATAAGGCTGATGGATCAGCCACAGGTCGAGATAATCGAGCTGCAGCTTGTTCAGTGAACGCTCGAAAGCCGCCTTGGCGCCTTCATAGCTGACGTCCTCGATCCACAGCTTGGTCGTGACGAAAAGTTCGCTGCGCGCGATGCCATGATTGCGGATGGCCTGTCCAACCGCTTCCTCGTTGCCATAGGAGGTTGCGGTATCGAGCAGACGATAACCGACATCGATGGCGTCGCGCACACTGCGCTCGCATTCAGCGGGGTCGGGAACCTGGAAAACGCCAAAGCCGAGGCTCGGCATTTCCACGCCATTGTTCAGGGTCACATTGGGGACGGACTGGGACATGTGGCATCCTTTTGTTCAGATCGGCGATCACGTGCGGTCTCAGCCTGACTCATGGCGATTACCCGAGGTTCGCGTCAGGTTGCCGGCCAATACGGCGCAGGCCGCCGGGAAAATTGTCGGATCGGATATAGTCTGGCAGCCGGAATGCGATTAGACGCCGTAATCGGTATGTCACTATAAGGTACGCTAATTAATGGCGGGTGAGAACTACAACGAACTCGCAGCGTTCGTGATGGTCGCGCGTGAGCGCAGTTTTACCCGCGCGGCTGCAAAGCTCGGCGTTTCGCAATCGGCGCTCAGCCAGACGATCCGCGGGCTCGAAGAGCGATTGGGGTTGAGGTTGCTCACCCGCACGACCCGCAGCGTATCGCCGACCGAGGCGGGACACCGCCTGTTCGGCACCCTGGCCCCGCGCTTCGAGGAGATCGCGCAGGAACTCGTCTCGCTCAGCCAGTTGCGCGACAAGCCGTCCGGCACCATCCGCATCAATGCGGGGGAACATGCGGCACTGGCGGTCCTGCAGCCGGCGCTGCGTAAATTCCTGCCCGATAACCCCGACATCCGCGTCGAGATCGTTGTCGACAACGGTCTGACCGACATCGTGGCCGAAGGATATGACGCAGGGGTTCGGTTGGGCGACCAGGTGGCCAAGGACATGGTTGCAGTTCGTATCGGCCCGGATTTGCGCATGGCCGTTGTCGGGTCGCCCGAGTATTTTGCCCGCTATCCCGTTCCGCATACGCCGCAAGACCTGACACGGCACAATTGCATCGGTATCCGGCTGCCCACCTATGGCGGCATTTTCCCGTGGGACCTCGATAAGGACGGGCACGAAGTCAATGTTCGGATCGAGGGGCAACTGGTGTTCAACAACATCGGCCTGCGGCTCAATTCGACGCTGGATGGCCTGGGCCTTGCCTATCTGCCGGAGGATCAGGTTCTGCCCTATATCGCGCAAGGCCGCCTGATCCGGGTGATGGAAGACTGGTGTGGACCTTTTCCCGGTCACCATCTCTACTACCCGAGCCGGCGCCACGCTTCTCCCGCCTTCGCCCTGCTGGTCGAGACCTTGCGCTATCGGTCTTGAGGTAGGGCAGACCTGCGTAAGAACATCCGTCATGGCTTCGCCAGCGGCCGCGCAGCGCCGAATGCGGGCCTCGATCCTGGAAGGTACCGGTGTTCTGGAAAAACGAAATGGTCGGGGAGACAGGATTCGAACCTGCGACATCTTGCTCCCAAAGCAAGCGCGCTACCGGGCTGCGCCACTCCCCGACCCTTCGGTCGTCGATGATGTATCCAAGGCCTGTGCCCTGGTGGCCGTTGGTGGGCCCGGCAGGATTCGAACCCGCGACCTAGCCGTTATGAGCGGCCAGCTCTAACCGCTGAGCTACAGGCCCCAACTGCCATGCCCGACCCCATCGACGATGGCCGGACGAAAAGCCCGTTAGCTTGGCAATGCCGTCTAGGCAAGCACTACGCTGGAAAGGATGTCGGCAACATGGGTGGGACGCACGCCGCGATGCGCCAGATGGGCGAAAAGCGTGCGCCACCAGTCGTAAAGAGCGTCCAGATCGGCCTCGCTGCGCACATAGGGCGTGTGGCCAGGGGCCAGTGAGGGGCTGTGGAAAGAGAAGACCAGCACGGGCAGGCCCTCGTCTATCGCGATATCCACGCCGCGCAGGGCTTCCTCGGCGGTGATTCCCTCAGGCGTGAGAGGAATGCGCTCCAGCAGTCCGGCCCGCGCCAGTACGCCGCGCACTTGCGGTGCGCGCCAGAGGTGGGGGTAGATGACGTTGCCCATCTGCCGCAGCGGGCCCCAGTAAACGGTGGTCAGCGGCAGTTCGAGCAGGGCGTGCTCGCCCCCGGCCCAGTAGGGGTGCAGCGGGTGTTCGCGGTAATTGGGGCCGCCGGCTGAACTGTAGTCGAACCGGGCGCGTACCGAAGTGTCGATGGCCATTCCGAATTCGGCGAGAATTTCGGCGGTGCGCGGCCCGAGGCCATAACGGCCCGCACGATAGATTCGCGGGGCCTGGCCGAAGGCCCGGTCGATTCGCCGATGGAGGCGGGCGAACTTTTCGCGCTCCAGTTCGTAGGGGAGGTTGCCGGCGTAGGAGTTGAACTCGCTCACGTCCTCGTCGAACGGAGGGCTTACCCATGGGTGGAGCTGGACCCCCACTTCGGCGCGGCCAGCGTCCACTGCGTCCCCTATGGCGGCAACGGTATCGGGCGAATCGGCGACCGGATAATCCAGCAGATAGATCGGGACGACGCCGAAGCCTTCGCAGAACTGCTGGAATTTGCGCAGGGCGGGCAGGGTCAGCGTGCTGTGCCGTCTACGGTCGAGCGGGGCGTCCCAGTCGAACTCCTCCTCGGTGTCGACCGTGACGATGAAACGCTGCCCGAAGCCCTCGCGAAATCGTGCGAGCGCATCGGTTGCCGGCGGCTGGAGGAGATTTGACCCCTGCAAGAAAGAACTTTTCCCTCGATCGGGTCGCATCCGACAGGGTGGCGACAATGAAAACCGTGCCCGGATCGGGAAAGAACCTGCGATTCGATGCTTGCGGCAGAAACGAGAATAGGCGGTAAAACGTTCCGCTTCGGTAAAGGCGGGGCATCCCGGAGAACGCGGATTCAGGCTCCCTGGCTGTGTGTTGCTGCACTCGCGGTCAAAGCCGGAAGCCAGAGTTTCAGGTCGTTGTCCTCGCGCAGAAGCCCGCCGCCGGCCGCCGTCGCTTCCGCCGCCGCCAGGCGAAGCGTGAAGCCGATGCCGAACATGCCGGTGGAGAGCGATTGCCCACGTTCGCTGGCCGGCGTTTCGAACAGGCTTTGTGCGGTGCGGGCGATGAGCAGGGTGGGCAGGGCGATCCGCAGTCCGATTCGCCCGCTCTCGCAGGTCCACGTCAGGCGCAGTATTTCGTCCGGCGCGGTCATGCCCGCCAGCACGGCGAATATCCGCCATACCAGGCGTTCGACTTCTGTGCGGTCGATCGCGAGAAGAAGGCCGGGAGCCTGACCTTCGGGCAGGGCGAACCCACTGCGGCGCGGTTCGGTCCAGGCCTTGAGGCGCGCAACGGTCTCTTCCAGAACCGAGGCGAGATCGCACTCGCCCGATTCGATCCCGAGGACGCCCGATTCTAGCTTCACCAGCCGGTCGAGTTCCTCGAATCCGGCGAGAATGTGTGCACAGTCTCCGGCAATGGCGGCGGCCAGCGCGCGGTATTCATGCGGGGCCGGGCCGTAGAGCTGTTGCTGGATGATCTCGGCGGCCACCTGGATGGCGTTTGCCGGGGTGCGCAGTTCGTGAAGCACCTGCCGCATGCGGTCCGCTTCGCTGGGCTCGGCGGTGGGCACTGCATCGACAGCGGCAACCTTGCCGGGACGGCGCAGTCGGCCCGCATAGCCGGTGAAGCGGCCGCTCGCCGAATCGAAGTGCGGAACGGCATCGACCTGCCAGTCTCCGCTGACGGCCGGAGCGCCGGCAATCTCGATGGGTACGGCGCGCAGGGGCTGACGGTGGCGCATCGAAAGCGCGAGGCCGGGCATATGCGCGGCGGGGTGGGGGGCAGGCGCATGATGCGGTTCGGCCATGGCCGGATCATGCGCTGCAAGGTTGAGCCCGATCAGCGCGCTGGCATGCGGGCCGTCCGCCCAGCAGATTCGTCCTTCGGCATCGGTGGTGAAGTCCATCGCGGCGGGAAAGACGGCAGCAGCCGAATCGCCGAGCGGCAGGCGGGGCGCGGCGTCGCTCGCATGGCTCTCGCGCGCTTTGCGGAATTCCTCGATCCGGCGGACGATGGCGCCGATGCCCGCTTCGTTCGTCGTCGGAGAAGGCGGCGCCTTGAGCGAGGCGGCAGCCTGTTCGAACTCGGCGAAGGGAATGGGGTGGCTTGCAGGTGCGCCGATCGGCGGCTGTTCGAGCGGGGTGGGCTCGATCTGGGTGGGCTCGATCTGGGCCGGCTCGGGCGGCGCAATTTCGTCGAGCAGATCGAGCGGTTCGGGTTCGAGCGGCTCGTCGACCGCCTCGGCCGATTCGCAAGGCGGCAGTCCGCGATCGAGAATGCCGAGCCTTTCGAGCAGCCTTTCCACTTCGGGGCCGAGATCGCGGCGATGGCGAAGAATGCCGCGCGCCCGCACGGGCAGGGCGGGAACGAGGCCGACCCACGCCTCGGTATCGAGCCTCGCGGTGCCGATTGCCGCCGTCGCGACCTCGGGCTCCGCTTCGGCAAAAATCGCCAGCAACCGGGGGTTGGTCAGCGGTTGAAGCGGCTGGCGGACAAGGCGGGCACGATCGGCGGCGGGAATCACCGCGCCCAGTTCCACGACGCGCGCGAATCCGGCGTCGATCGCGGCGGATTGGGCGTCGGCGGGCAGGCGGCCGAGGATATCGATCAATTGCCTGTACTGGATACGGGCCAGCGTGTCCGCGGAGGACGGCAGGCGCAGTACCGTGGCAAGGCGATCGTCGAAGTGCATTTCCGTTCCATAGGCGACCCGCAAACCATTGCGAAGCTGCCGTTTCCGCATATCCGGCACAGTATGGCCCGATAGAGGTTAAACCCGCGTCACTCATGGCCTAGCAAACTGTGCAGACAGCGGAAGTCGGTAGATTGTAGGCGTTGCAATGCGGGACGATTACGCTATGGGATAATATTATTACAGGGGCGTCAGTGTTTTCGTGTGGATATTGCATGTCGGATGACGCTGCGCGCCCGCAAGGAAAGTTTCGCATGATTAATCTCGATGACATCGACCGCCGCCTGCTCGCCGAGCTGCAGGAGGAGGGCCGGATCACCAATGTCGAACTGGCCCAGCGTGTCGGTCTCACTGCCCCTCCGTGCCTGCGCCGCGTACGCAGCCTGGAGGAATCGGGCATCATCCAGGGCTATCACGCCGACCTCGATGCCTCGAAGCTGGGCTTCACGATCACCGTCTTCGCGCTGGTCAGCCTCAAGAGCCAGGCCGAGGAATCGCTGAGGGCCTTCGAAGACCACATGAAGGGTCTGCCCGAGGTGCGCGAGTGCCACATGCTCAACGGCGAGATCGACTTCATCCTCAAGATCGTCAGCCGCGATCTTCAGAGCTTCCAGGAATTCCTGACCAGCAAGCTGACGCCGGCTCCCAACGTCGATAGCGTCAAGACTTCGCTGACGATCCGCACTGCCAAGAGCGTGCCGGGCGTGCCGCTCGAAACCTGACAGCGATTCGCGCGTGACGATGATGGCAAGAACGCGCCGTGCCCTGCTGGTCGGCGCGGCGTTGCTGCTGGCTGGAGGGAACCTCTGGTGGTTCACGCGCGGCAAGCAGGCGCCCGAGCCCGACTTCGTGCTTGGAACGACATGGGAGCAAGTGGAGATTACGGCGGATGTCCTTCCGTCACTTCCTCGCTTCGATGTCGTTCACGGCGGCTGGAGCGACCGGGGGCGGCCCATTTCTGCGATCGGCGATCGCGTCCGTCCCTTTCATGGCGACGACGTTATCTCGGAATTCAAGCCCCGTTCCTACCTTGCCATCGCCATCGCCGCGGATGAGGGGCCGCAGGAACTGCGGCCCATGCTTCTCGATCTTGCGCGGGCGTCAATTTGCGACGTTGCCGTCGTTCCGGACGGCATGAAGCCCGGAACGCGCGGCGGGGTCTACGTCGATATCCAGCATATCGTCTCGGTAAGGGATGAGCGGGGCAAGGCGCTGGATTGCATCGTCGCTCAAAGCGCTGCGGCACCCTCCAGCGCCAGCAGGTAGCCCTTCGCACCGAAGCCGGCGACGGTCGCCCTGGCGGCCATGCCGACCCATGACTTGTGGCGGAATTCCTCGCGTGCATGGGGGTTGGAAAGGTGGACCTCGATCACCGGCACCTTGATCGAGCGGATCGCGTCATGCAGCGCTACCGAGGTATGCGTGTAGGCGCCGGGGTTTATCAGCACCGCGTGCGCGCCTTCGTCCTCTGCTTCATGAAGCCAGTCCACGAGGTGGCCTTCATGGTTCGACTGGCGCATTTCGATGGTGCAGTCCAGCGCCTCGCCGCGTTCCACCAGCATGGCGCCGATGTCGTCCAGCGTCTGGGAGCCGTAAATGCCGGGCTCGCGCTTGCCCAGGCGGTTGAGGTTCGGTCCGTTGAGGACGTAGACGAGCTTGCTGGCCATTTCGAGAATTCCCGGTGCGGTTGCTTTCCGGTCGCGGCTCTAGAGCATTTTCAGGCGAGGTGGAATCGCCCGCCCGCCGGAAAATGCGGCAAAACATGTCGCGGGGCGAGATGTCGGCACGGTCAGCGCGGAGCGGGCATCTCGTCGGCGACAGGGCGCCCATCGGCCTGAGTCCCCTCGG
Source organism: Novosphingobium sp. TK71 (assembly GCF_055361505.1). Classification (NCBI taxonomy): domain Bacteria; kingdom Pseudomonadati; phylum Pseudomonadota; class Alphaproteobacteria; order Sphingomonadales; family Sphingomonadaceae; genus Novosphingobium; species Novosphingobium sp. TK71. Next base: position 1,581,162 of record NZ_CM143962.1, on the reverse strand, counting down.
GCGGGGGCGCCGTGTCGGCAGGCGTTTCCGCTTCGGGTTCCCCCGCCGCGCCGCCGTCACCCTGGTAGAACCGGGCGAGTTCCGCGTCGTTCGCCTTGAGCCGCGCGGCCGAGGCTTCCCGTTCGGCCTGCTTGCGGGCGGAGGCTTCCTGTTCGGCCGATGCCTTGGCCTCGGCCAGCTGCTTTTCCAGCTCCTCTTCGCGGCCCGGTCCGCAGGCGACCAGCGCCAGGGCAGGGGTCGTGGCCAGCACGATGCGCGCGACAATCCGAAACACCAGTTGCTCCTTGCAAGGGCGGGCATGGCGCGCGCTCTTGCAAGGAGGCTTAGCGGCCAAGGCTTGGCTTTGTCTTAACGGTCGGAACCCTTGGTCTTTCCCCACTGGCGCATTGCCGAGTAGCCCAGATAGCCGGTGCCGAAGAGGGCATAGAGGGGCTCGGGGATGCCGTTGAGGTAAGCGGTCATGGCATCGCCGATGGCATGGGCCGTCGCCGGGCTGAGCGCGCCGATCAGGCCCATCGGCAAGGCCCAGAGAATCATGATGTAGATGACGTAGAGGAAGCTTGGCCGCGCACGGCTGGTCCAGGGATCGCTTGAATTCGCTTCTGCGACGATTGGCGAGAGGCTCGCCTGAAGCATCTGGAGTTCCTGGGAATTTTCGAGCTTGAGCAATTCGAGCTTGGCGCGGTCGCGCGCTTCGGGATCGGGGATCACCTTGTCGATGATCTTCGATACGGGCGAGAGAATCGAATCGAGCAGTGGCATTCTTGGGGCACTCCCGGAATGGTGGCCCGCAACCAGATAGCCAAAACCGGCCCTGTAGGAAAATGGGTAGCAAGACCGCGAGAGAATGCCGTGTCCCCGGGAGGGGAAATTCTCTGCCAACGATGTCTTGGAAAATTGGTCGGGACGAGAGGATTCGAACCTCCGACCCCCACACCCCCAGTGTGATGCGCTACCAGGCTGCGCTACGTCCCGACCGGAGCGCGGCCTATAGGAGGGTCTTTTCGAGAGCGCAAGCGTCTGATTGAGACTTTCTTCATGCCGGTTGAAGCAAGCCTGTGGATACCTATCTGCGGGCAGGTCGCGGGGGATGGGCGGCTTTCGGCAGCAAGGCCGCGCGTTGCCAGTGCTTCGCTTTATTGCTAACCGCGCGCATCCGGCAAAGTCCATGAATGGATTTTTCCGGCGAGGCGTGCGGCAGATCGGATGCCGCCCCGCCCGCCGGGACGAAACGACGAGAAGGCCCTTCAGTTCAATGCAAAGCTCGATTCTCAACCAGCTCGCCGCAGCAGCCGCCCCCAGTGGTGTTGGTTCGTTTATTGCGAACTTCGGTATCATTATCCCGATGGCGGTGATCTTCTGGTTCCTCATCCTGCGCCCGCAGATGAAGCAGCAGAAGGAGCACAAGAACAAGCTGTCGGCGCTCAAGAAGGGCGACGAAGTGCTGACCGGTGGCGGTCTCGTCGGCAAGATCGTCCGGATCGACGACAACTATGCCGACGTCCAGCTCGCACAGGGCGTTATCGTGAAGGCCGTCAAGTCGACCATCGTCGACGTGATCCCGCCGGCCGGTTCGAAGCCCGCGAACGACTGAGTTTCCGGCATCGCCGGGTGTTGCCGGCGATGCCCGTTTGCTAGGTCCGATCACACAGTAGGTCCGATCACATAGGGCGCCCCGCCATTCGGGCGCTCTTTTCGGAGAGAAGCCACAGGCTATGCTCGAATTTCCCACCTGGAAGAAGCTCTGGTACTGGGGCCTGACGATTGTCATCGCCCTCTGCGCCGTGCCCTCGCTGGTCTCGCTGACCAACGCGCGCTGGCCCAGTTTCCTGCCCGAGCCCAAGATCAATCTCGGCCTCGACCTTGCCGGCGGAAGCCGCCTCCTGCTGGAGGCCAATCGCCAGCAGGTCGTGCAGCAGCGCCTCGAAGGCATGGAAGAATCCGTGCGCACGCGCCTGCGCCAGGCCTCCCCGGCCATCGCCATCGGCGATTTCTCCAGCACCGGCGGCCAGCTTGCCTTCACCGTGCGCGATCCCTCGCAGGTCGATGCGGCGCGCGAGGCGATCCTGCCGCTGACCTCCGGCGCAGGCCTTACCGGCCAGCGTGACTGGGACATCACGGTTCAGGACGGCACCCGCTTCATCCTCGTGCCGACGCAGGCGGGTATCGACCTTGCGATCAGCAATGCGATGGAAACCGCGGTCGAGGTGGTGCGCAAGCGTATCGACGCGCTGGGCACCAAGGAGCCCGACATCCGCCGCCTCGGCGGCACGCGCATCGACGTGCAGGTTCCGGGCCTTCAGGACCCGCAGGCGCTCAAGAACCTGCTCGGCCAGACCGCGAAGCTCGAATTCAAGATGGTCGACGAGACCGCCGTGCCCAGCGACATCGCCAAGGGCATTGTGCCCCCGGGTGACGAACTGGTGCCATGGGCCGATCCGAGCGCGCCCGGTTCGGGCGGCGTTCCGGTCCTGGCCGTCAAGCGCCTCGGCGGCATCAAGGGTGACGAACTGACCGACGCCAAGCAGGCCTTCGAACTGAAGACCAACGCGGCTGTCGTCTCGATCACGTTCAACCAGCAGGGCGGCGAGAAGTTCGCCAAGCTGACCACCGAGAACGTGAACAAGCGCTTCGCCATCATCCTCGACGGCAAGGTGCTTTCCGCGCCCAGCATCAACGAACCGATTCTTGGCGGCAGCGCCCAGATTTCGGGCAGCTTCAACGTCCAGTCGGCTACCCAGCTCGCCATTGCGCTGCGTTCGGGTGCGCTTCCGGTCGACCTCACCGTGGTGGAGGAACGCACCGTCGGGCCTGATCTCGGCGCCGATTCGATCCAGAAGGGCGTCGTCGCCATGGGCGTCGGCACCGTGCTGCTGATGCTGTTCATCTTCCTGACCTATGGGCGCTTCGGCGCTTATGCGAACCTGGCCCTGATCTTCAACGTGCTGATGATCCTGGGCATCATGGCCGTGCTGGGAACGACGCTGACACTGCCCGGCATCGCCGGCTTCGTGCTCACCATCGGTGCTGCGGTGGACGCCAACGTGCTCATCAACGAGCGCATCCGCGAGGAACGCCATCGCGGACGCCGCGTCGTGCAGTCGGTGGAACTGGGTTACAAGGAGGCGAGCCGCGCCATCTTCGACGCCAATATCACCAACTCCATCGCCGCCGTGCTGATGTTCGCCTTCGGTTCGGGCCCGGTACGCGGTTTTGCCGTCGTTCTCATGATCGGCATCGTCACCTCGGTGTTCACCGCGGTCACGATGAGCCGGATGTGGGTTGCGGGCTGGCTGCGTCGCACCCGTCCCAGCGACCTGAACGTATAAAGGTACTGGCGCATGAAGCTCCTCAAGCTCATTCCCGATCACACGAACATCCACTTCCTTCGTTGGCAGTGGCCGTTCTTCATCACCAACATCCTGGCGATGGCCGCCTCGGTCGTTCTGCTGTTCACATACGGGCTCAACCTGGGCGTCGACTTCGTCGGCGGCCAGATGATCCGCGTGACCTTCGAACAGAGCGCGACCGCTCCGGTCGCCAAGCTGCGCGACAGCGTCGATTCGCTCGGCTTCGGCGAGCCGGTCATCCAGACTTTCGGCAAGCCGAACGAGGTCTCGGTCCGCATGAAGCTGCCGGAAGGTTCGGAGGACAATCCGAAGCTGGCTGACGGCATGGCCCGCAAGATCACCGCCAAGGTCCGGCAGGACTTCGCGGACGCCCGCGTCGACGGTGTAGACTCGGTCTCCGGCAAGGTTTCGGGCGAGCTGTTCCACACCGGTATGCTGGCGCTCGGTCTCGCCATGGTGTTCATCTCGATCTACATCTGGATCCGCTTCGAGTGGCAGTTCGCGGTCGGCGCGCTCTTCGCGCTGGTGCAGGATATCCTGCTGACCGTGGGCATGTTCTCGCTCACCCAGATGGAATTCGACCTCAACATCGTCGCGGCTCTGCTGACGCTGCTGGGTTACTCGCTGAACGACAAGATCGTCGTCTACGACCGTATCCGCGAGAACATGAAGAAGCACCGGCGCATGCCGATGAACGAGCTGCTCGACCTCTCGGTGAACGAGACGCTGTCACGCACGATCGCGACTTCGCTGTCGGTTCTCATCATGCTGGTCTCGTTGCTGGCGCTTGGTCCCGATGTGATCTTCGGCTTCACCGCCGCCATCACGCTGGGTATCTTCATCGGCACTTACAGCTCGATCTTCATGTCCGCGCCGATCCTGGTCTGGTTGGGCGTGAAGTCGGATACCTTCGTGAAGCAGGAAAGCGAGATTGACCGTCAGGACCGCCTCGCCCGCGAGCGTGGCGCGCAGCCCTGATCGGCCTTTGGGCTTTTAAGAAAAAGGGCCGTTCCCGGAAGGGAGCGGCCCTTTTTTCATTCATGCTCCGGTGTTTACGGGGTCGCCCGCGAGGATACCGTGCCAGAAGTGAACGAGATTCTGCGCGTTCACGCCCCATGAGAAACGGCTGACGTTGGCCGAAACATCCTGCTGGCTCGGCGGATCGGCGAGAATCCGGCTCACCGCATCGGCAATCGCCTCCGGTGTGCGCGAGGCGATGCGGCCGGCGCTGTCGTCCTTCACGACTTCCCGTGCGCCGCCGATATCGGGGATGACGATCGGTGTGCCGCAGGCCAGCCCCTCGATCCAGACATTGGCAAGGCCCTCGCTGGTCGAAGGGAGCACCAGAACGTCGGCCGCGCACAGGACGTGGGGAAGCAGGTCATGCCCGACAAGGCCGAGAAACTGCACCCGGTCACTCACGCTCAGCCGCTGCGCAAGGTCGCGCAGCGGCTTTTCGTCCTCGCCGGCGCCGGCCAGCGCCAGCCTAGCGCCGGGCAGGAGGGCCAGGGCCTCGATGACCAGCCGCTGGCCCTTGCGCGGGATCAGCGAGCCGGGCGTGACGATCAGCGGACCGACCGACCAGATGCCGAGGTTGGGCATGGCCGAAACCAGCGCGCGCGCGGCACCGCGCTCGATGGGGTGGAAGCGATCGTGGTCCAGCCCGGTGTAGTGAACGCCGATCCGTTCTTCCGGCATGCCCAGGGCGATCATGTCTTCGCGCAGGGCCCGGCTCACTGCGAGCATTCCTGCCGCCTGATGCGCGGCCTGTCGCATCTGCTTCAGCGCGGCGGGGCGCTGGCCCCAGTAATGGATATCCGCCCCGCGCGACTTGATGGTGAGCGGCAGTCCCAGTTCCCGTGCGACGATGGCGGCGGCAGGCCCGTCCGGGAAGAAGAACTGGGCGTCGACGAGGTCGAACGGCTTCTCTGCGTGGAGACGGCGCACCAGCGGCAGCACGGCCGTGGCGATTCGTCCGGGATTGCTGTCGCCCCCGATCTTCGGGATGAGGGTGAACTTGGGATAGTGAACCTCGAATCCGGACGCATCGCTGCATTCGGGAACATGGCGCAGCTTGTCGTAGGGATGGCGGCGGGCGAGGGGCCATGGCGGGATGCCGATCGGGCTTATCATCGTCAGATCCACCTCGCCGCTCGCCACGATCGCGCGCATCTGGTTGCCGACGAAGATACCGAACGAAGGTCTGACAGGATTGGGAAACAGCGTGGCGATGGACAGGATGCGCATGGGTTTGCCTTTGGCTGTATAAGGTTAGAGCTTCCTGACGAGCATTTCGGCAACGGCTATCCATTGCGGATGTTCCACCGGTACCGGCCGCTGGCCGCTGACGGGAGGCAGGAGGGAAAGCGTCTCTCCGGTTATCTCGATCAGGCGGCCGAACGCGAACCGGCCGCCGGGAAGGGGCACGAGCACGTCGCGGTTCAGCAGGCGGGCGGCGTCCTGCGCAGGACCTTGCCTGAGCCATACCTGATCCGCGGTGCGATACTCGCCGCAGGACCCTTCGACTTCCATCACCATCCACGGCGTTTCGGCGGCGAGGTCGCTGGGCAGCACGGCTTCGCGGCGGGTGCGCGGGCTCTCGGCCCCGCTTTCGGACAGCACCGCCACGATCATGGCCGGTGCGTTCGCCTCGCTGCGCAGCAGGCTTTCCGGCTCGACCTGCAGCGCCCTTGCGATCCGGTTCATCCAGACGAGGGAGAGGTTGCGCATCCCGGTTTCGAGACGGCCGATGGTCTGCGGCGTGGTCTGCGGTTCACAGGCGGCGGCGACATCGGCCAGGGTAAGCCCTTTCTGAAGGCGAATGTCGCGGATGCGGTTAATCATGGGATGTCCTGTCATATAACCGATCTGGTTTTCTTTCATTCCTCTTGCGATCCAGTTTGGCAAGAGAACCTGCCGTGCTTTCTCGCCTGATCGATCGGATTTTTGCGCGGCTGTGAATTTAATCGTTTGAACCAGTACACTTGCGTTGCGGAGGCGTGAAAGGATCGGCACGTTCGCGGCAGTGCTCTTGATGGAGATAACAGAATGCTGCGCCGCGAATTCATGGCTACGGCTGGGGCCGGACTGGCCTGGAGCCTGCTTTCATCCCGCAGCGCCATGGCTGCGGCGACCGCGCCGAACGGTGCCGACACCGCTTTCTATGCAAAGCTGGACGGCCTGTTCTATGAAAGCCTGGCGCAGAGCCCGGAGATGGCCACCTCGCTTGGCCTGGACAAGGGCAAGTATGCGGCGCTGAAGTCCCGCCTTTCGGACGGCAGCCGCAAGGGACGGGAGGCCGATCTCGCCCTTGGCCACAAGGCGATCGCCGAAGTCGAGAAAGTCGATCCCGCGCCGCTCAGCGAAACCGGCCGTCGCAACCGCGAACTCTCGCTCTACCAGCTTCGCCAGCGGGTGGCGGCGCAGGACCGGTTCGATCTGGAAAGCGCGCAGCGGCCCTATCTCATAACCCAGCAGGGCGGCGCCTACTTTTCGCTGCCGGACTTCCTCGACAGCCGCCACACGATCGAGACGAAGGACGATGCGGAGGCTTATCTCTCGCGCCTTTCCGCCTTCAGGACCTCGCTTGACGACGAGACGGACCTGCAGAAGGAATATGGCGCGCGCGGCGTGGTCGCGCCGGGCTGGTCGTTGGACCTGACGCTCGGCCAGATGGCGAAGCTGCGCGACACGCCTGCCGCGCAGAGCGGTCTGGTCACTTCACTGGCGAGGCGCGCGGCGGCCAAGGGCATCGCGGGTGATTGGGCGGCACGGGCATCGGCCATACTCGAAAAGGAGGTTCATCCCGCGCTGGACCGCCAGATCGCCCTGCTGAGGGCGCAGCGCCCGAACACCGCGGCGGGCGACGGCGCGTGGCGCCTCAAGCGCGGCGACGAAATCTATGCCGAGGCGCTCAAGCAGGCGACCACCACCGAGTATTCGCCCGAGGAAGTCCACAGGATCGGCCTCGAACAGGTTGCCGATCTTTCAGCGCAGCTCGATACGATCCTGCGCTCCGCCGGGCTGACGCAAGGCCCGGTCGGCGCGCGTCTCGATGCGCTCAACAAGCGGCCGGACCAGCTTTACGCGAACACCGATGCCGGTCGCACCGAATTGATCGCCGCCCTCAACGACGGCATCCGGCAGATGTATGCGAAGCTGCCGCAGGTCTTCGACAACCCACCGCAGCAGCCGCTCGAAATCCGCCGCGTGCCGCCCGAGATTCAGGACGGCGCTTCGAACGGCTATTATTATCGCGCGCCTCTCGATGGGTCGCGTCCGGCGATCTACTGGATCAACCTCAAGGACGTGGGGGACTGGCCGAAATACACCTTGCCCTCGCTCACCTACCACGAGGGCGTTCCCGGGCATCACCTGCAGGGCGGCTATGCCCAGACCGGGGGCGAATTGCCGATGCTGCTCAGGAACAGCTTCATCTCCGCCTATGGCGAAGGCTGGGCGCTCTATGCGGAGCAGCTTGCCGACGAGCTGGGAGGTTACAGCGGCCTTGAACGCGCGGGATATCTCCAGAGCTATCTGTTCCGCGCCGCGCGTCTGGTCATCGATACCGGGCTCCACCACTACAAGTGGAGCCGCGAGAAGGCGGCGGACTACATGGTCGAGACGGTGGGATTCGCGCGTCCGCGTTCCCTGCGCGAGGTCGAGCGTTACTGCACGATGATCGGCCAGGCCTGTTCGTACAAGATGGGCCACACCGCATGGGTCAAGGCGCGGCAGCGGGCGCAGGCGGCCCTGGGCGACAAGTTCACCCTGCCATGGTTCCATGCGGTTCTGGCAGAAGGGGTGATGCCGCTTTCGATGCTGGACAAGCGCGTGGACGAACGCATCGCCGAGCGGCAGAAGCTGGGCTGAGCGCAGGGCGGGAGCGACCGGCTGCGGCGATCGCTCCCGCCAGCTTTCAGAGGATGCCGGGAAGGTCCAGACCCTTCTCCCGCGCACAATCCAGCGCGATTTCGTACCCGGCATCGGCGTGACGCATCACTCCTGTCGCCGGGTCGTTCCACAGCACGCGCTCCAGACGCCTGGCGGCAGCTTCGGTGCCGTCGGCGACGATCACCATGCCCGAATGCTGCGAATAGCCCATGCCGACGCCGCCGCCGTGGTGCAGCGAAACCCAGGTCGCGCCCGACGCAGTGTTCAGTAGCGCATTGAGCAGCGGCCAGTCCGAAACCGCGTCCGAACCGTCGCGCATGGCCTCGGTCTCGCGGTTGGGAGAGGCGACCGAGCCGCTGTCGAGATGATCGCGGCCGATGACGACCGGGGCCTTGAGTTCACCGTTCGCCACCATCTCGTTGAAGGCGAGGCCCAGCCGGTGGCGGTCACCCAGACCGACCCAGCAGATGCGCGCGGGCAGGCCCTGGAACTGGATCTTCTCCCGCGCCATGTCGAGCCAGTTGTGCAGGTGCGCGTGGTCGGGCAGCAGTTCCTTCACTTTGGCGTCGGTCTTGTAGATATCCTCGGGATCGCCGGAGAGCGCGGCCCAGCGGAACGGTCCGACGCCGCGGCAGAACAGCGGGCGGATATAGGCGGGCACGAAGCCGGGGAAGTCGAACGCGTTCTCCACGCCTTCGTTCTTCGCCATCTGGCGGATGTTGTTGCCATAGTCGGTGGTGGGCACGCCCGCCGCCTGGAAGTCCAGCATGGCCTGCACGTGGACCGCCATGGAGGCCTTGGCCGCCTTGGCGACGGCTTCGGGTTCTCGCTCGCGCTTTTCGATCCATTCGGCAACGGTCCAGCCGGCGGGGAGGTAGCCGTTGACGGGATCGTGGGCGGAAGTCTGATCGGTCAGCAAATCGGGACGGATACCGCGCGCGAACATTTCGGGCAGCAGTTCCGCCGCGTTGCCGAGCAGGCCGACGGAGACCGGCTTTTTGTCGGCATTGGCCTTTTCGATGATTGCCATGGCTTCGTCGATGGTCTCGGCGGCAACGTCGAGATAGCCGGTGCGCAGGCGCATTTCGATGCGGCTGGGCTGGCATTCGATGGCAAGGCAGGAAGCGCCGGCCATCACCGCGGCCAGCGGCTGCGCGCCGCCCATGCCGCCAAGGCCGGCGGTCAGCAGCCACTTGCCCGAAAGGTCGCCGTTGTAGTGTTGGCGGCCCATCTCCACGAACGTCTCGTAGGTGCCCTGAACGATGCCCTGCGTGCCGATGTAGATCCACGAACCGGCGGTCATCTGGCCGTACATGGCAAGGCCGCGCTTATCGAGTTCGTTGAAGTGTTCCCAGTTCGCCCATTCCGGCACGAGGTTGGAATTGGCGATCAGCACGCGCGGTGCATCGGCATGGGTGCGGAACACGCCGACCGGCTTGCCGGACTGGACCAGCAGCGTCTCATCCTCGTTCAGGCGGCGCAGGGTCTCGACGATCTTGTCGTAGCTTTCCCAGTCGCGCGCGGCGCGGCCGATGCCGCCATAGACCACCAGTTCCTCCGGCCGTTCGGCCACGTCGGGGTGGAGGTTGTTCATCAGCATGCGCAGCGGCGCTTCGGTGAGCCAGCTTTTTGCGCTGAGTTCGGTGCCGGTCGCAGGTTTGATGACGCGGCTGTTGTCGAGGCGGGTCATTGTATTTCCTCTGGTCAGGATTGCGCGAAGGCGATTGCGGCCTTCAGCACGTCTTGCAGGATCGGGGTGAGGGTGGCGGCACGCGCCGCCGAATAGGGCAAGGGCCAGTTGGCTTCGCTCGGCACTTCGGGCTCATCCATGTAGCCGCGAATGGCGAGTTCCATCTGGATCGCGTGGACGCCGCTGGCAGGCTCTCCATAATGCCGCGTGGTCCAGCCGCCACGGAAGCGGCCGTCCAGAACGTGGCTCAGACCGCTTGCCTTGCAGACTTGGGTCACGGCGGCGGAAAGCGCCGGATCGCAGGTCTGGCCGAGGTTGGTGCCAATGTTGAACTGCGGCAATTCGCCATCGAACAGGCGCGGCACGTGGCTGCGGATCGAGTGCGCGTCATAGACCACGACTTTGCCGTGAGCACTGCGCAGTCGCTCGATCTCGGAGCGAAGCGCGGCGTGGTATGGATCGAACCAGAGCGCGCGCCGGCGGGCGATCTCGGCTTCGTCCGGCGCAGCGTCCTTGTAGAGCAGCTCGCCGTCGAAGGTGGTCGTCGGGCAGAGTTCCGTCGTCGCCTGCCCCGGATAGAGCGAGGCGCCCGATGGATCGCGGTTGAGGTCGATCACGCTGCGCGAGACGCGCGCAGCAATCGTCGTCGCGCCAAGCTCGCGGGCGAAGGCGTAGAGATCGTCCACCCACCAGTCGGCATCGCGCCGTGCCAGCCAGTCCGAGTGGAAGGCCGGGCCGACGTCGGCGAGGTCGGTGCCGACATGCGGGAAGGCGACGATGAGCGGCGCCTCCCCGCGATGAAGGGTGAAGGGCAGGTTCATGTGCTTCGCACCGTACCGACCGTCGTTCCCGTTTCCATCTTCGTCATTACGAGGAGGCGAAGCCGACGCGCCAATCCGGAACGGCTCTGCGCGACTCTGGATTGCTTCGCTACGCTCGCAATGACGAAAGTGGGGGTGGACGGCAGGCGGGCCATCACGAAATCGCCGGGAGCAGGTCCGCCGCCGTGTCGGCCAGCGCGCCGGAGCGGATCAGCACGTTCGCGGCTTCCATGTCCGGGTGGAAATGACGGTCGTCGTCCAGCGCCGGAACTTCCGCGCGCAGCACGCCGCGCGCGGCTTCGAGCCAGGTGCTGGAGGCGAGCGGGGCGTGGAACTCGATGCCCTGGGCGGCGGCGAGCAGTTCGATGCCGATCACCGCCGTCGCGTTCTCCACCATCGAGAGAAGGCGGCGCGCGCCGTGGGCGGCCATCGAGACGTGGTCTTCCTGATTGGCCGAAGTGGGGATCGAATCGACCGATGCCGGATAGGCCTTCTGCTTGTTTTCGGAGACCAGCGCGGCGGCGGTGACCTGCGGGATCATGAAGCCCGAATTGAGGCCGGGGCGCGGCGTCAGGAACGCGGGCAGGCCGGACAGCGCAGGGTCCACCAGCATGGCGATGCGGCGTTCGGCGATCGAGCCGATCTCGCAGACGGCCAGCGCGATCATGTCGGCGGCGAAGGCGACCGGCTCGGCATGGAAATTGCCGCCGGAGAGGGCCTCGTCCGCTTCCGGGAAGATCAGCGGGTTGTCGGAAACGCCGTTGGCCTCAATCTCCAGCGTCGTTGCCGCCTGGCGCAGCACGTCGAGCGCGGCGCCCATGACCTGCGGCTGGCAGCGCAGGCAATAGGGGTCCTGCACGCGGGCGTCGTTCTCGACATGGCTGGCGCGGATCGCGGAGCCCGCCATGAGGCCGCGCAGGGCGTCGGCCACCTCGATCTGGCCGCGATGGCGGCGCAGGGCGTGGATGCGCGGGTCGAACGGCGTGTCGGAGCCCTTCGCCGCTTCGGTGGAAAGTGCCCCCGTCACCAGCGCGGAGCGGAACAGCAGTTCGGCTTCGAACAGGCCGGCCAGCGCATTGGCGGTCGAGAACTGGGTGCCGTTGAGCAGTGCGAGGCCTTCCTTCGGCCCGAGTTCAAGCGGATCGAGACCGGCGCGGGTGAGCGCTTCGATAGCGGGGAGGCGCTGGCCTTCGAACATGATCTCGCCCACGCCGATCATCGTTGCGGCCATGTGCGAAAGCGGGGCAAGGTCGCCGCTGGCGCCGACCGAACCTTGCGAGGGCACCACCGGCGTCAGGCCCTTGGCCAGCATCGTTTCGAGCAGGGCGACGGTTTCCGGGCGCACGCCCGAGGCGCCTTGTGCGAGGCTGGCAAGCTTGAGCGCCATCATCAGGCGGATCACGGGAACCGGAGAGGGCTCACCCGTGCCCGCCGCATGGCTCAGCACGATGTTGCGCTGGAGCGTGGCGAGATCCTCGTCGCCGATGCGCACGCTGGCAAGCTTACCGAACCCGGTGTTGATGCCGTAGACCGGCTCGCCCCTGGCGAGGATGCGGGCGACGGCGGCGGCGCTTTCGATCACGCGCGGCGCGCAGGCCGGGTCGAGCGTCACGCCCGCGCCGCGATAGACCGCGCGCCACTGGGCAAGCGAAACGTTGCCGGGCGTGAGGAGGATGTCGTTCATTGTCCACTCCAGATGCGCGCATGGAGCGGATTGAAGCCCATGCGGTAAACGAGGTCGGCCGGGCGCTCGATGTCCCAGATCGCAAGGTCGCAGGCCTTGCCGGGTTCGAGCGTGCCGAGACGGTGGGAAAGGCCCAGCGCCTGCGCCGCGTTACGCGTCACGGCGGCGAGGCATTCGGGCACGGTGAGGCGGAACAGGGTCGCGCCCATGTTCATCGCCAGCAGCAGCGAGGTGAGGGGCGACGTGCCGGGATTGCAGTCCGTCGCCAGCGCGATCGGCACGCCGGCTGCGCGCAGGGCGGCGACCGGCGGCAGCACGGTTTCGCGGCAGAAATAGTAGGCGCCCGGCAGCAGCGTGGCGACGGTGCCGGAAGCGGCCATGGCGGCCACGCCTTCGCTATCGAGATGTTCGAGATGATCCGCCGAAAGCGCGCCGTGGCGGGCGGCCAGGGCGCTGCCGTGGAGGTTGGAGAGCTGCTCCGCATGGAGCTTCACCGGCAGGCCATGCACTTTGGCGGCGACGAAAAGGCGCTCGGTCTGCTCGGGAGAGAAGCCGATGCCCTCGCAGAAGGCGTCCACCGCATCGGCAAGGCCCGCCTGTGCGACGGCTGGCAGCATGACCTCGCAGATGTGGCCGATATAGCCATCGGCATCGCCTGCGAATTCGGGAGGCAGGGCGTGGGCGCCGAGGAAGGTGGTGACGATCCGCACGGGGCGGAGTTCGCCCAGCCGCCGCGCGGCGCGCAGCATCTTGATCTCGCTGGCGAGGTCGAGGCCGTAGCCGGACTTCACTTCGACGGTGGTAACGCCTTCCGAAATCAGCGCGTCGAGGCGGGGCAGGGCGGAGGCGACCAGTTCATCCTCGCTGGCGGCGCGCGTGGCCTTCATGGTCGAGACGATGCCGCCCCCGGCGCGGGCGATTTCTTCGTAGGAGGCGCCTTCCAGCCGCAGTTCGAACTCGCGCGAGCGGTCTGCGCCGAAGACGAGATGGGTGTGGCAATCGATCAGGCCGGGCGTGATCCAGCGGCCCGCGCAGTCGATCGTTTCGGCGGCGTCGAATGGGGGAGCCCCGGCTTCGGGACCGGCGTACAAGATCACGCCGTTCTGCGATGCGACGAGGCCGTTCTCGACCAGTCCGAGTCCCTCGCCCGCCATCGTTGCCAAACGGGCATGTTTCCAGAGCCTGTCGCAGCGCATGACGAGTCGATCCTCCTTGGTTGCCCCGGTTATTGCATCGGTCGTTTTTAATGTATAGACAAAATAGCGAAGGAGCTACGAAAGCGATGTCCGACCTTTCTCCCCGTGCGATCTTTGCCGACCTCGCCCTGCTGGAGGACGGCTGGGCCGCAGACGTGCGGATCATACTCCGGCAGGGGCGGATTTCCGGCATCGAGCGCGATACGGCGGTGCGCGCGGGCGACGAGCGCCATGACTGCGTCATCCCTGCACTGGGCAACCTCCATAGCCACGCCTTCCAGCGGGGCATGGCCGGTCTCGCGGAGCGGCGCGGCCATAGTGACGACAGCTTCTGGACCTGGCGCGAGGTCATGTATCGCTTCCTCGACCGGATGACGCCGGACGATCTCCATGCGGTGGCGGCGATGGCCTATCTGGAGATGCTGGAAAGCGGCTTTGCCCGCGTCGGCGAGTTTCATTATCTCCATCACGCGCCGGATGGGCGGGCCTATGCCGACCCGGCGGAAATGAGCGTCGCCATTGCCCGCGCGGCGGCGGAAACGGGCATCGGCCTCACCCTGCTGCCGGTGTTCTACGCCCATTCCGGCTTCGGCGCGCTGCCGCCGAGCGAGGGGCAGCGGCGCTTCCTCCACGACCTCGACGGTTTCGCCCACTTGCTCGAAGGTGCGGGGAGCGCCCTTGCCGGACTGGACGAGGCAGTGCTCGGTCTCGCCCCGCACAGCTTGCGGGCGGTTTCGCCGGAGCAACTCGCGGCGCTCGAAAGTATGGCCGGGGCCGGGGCTGGTGCCGGCGCGGGGCCGATCCACATCCACATCGCCGAGCAGGTCCGCGAAGTGGAGGACTGCATTGCCTGGAGCGGTCGGCGTCCGGTCGAATGGCTGCTCGATCATGCGGCCGTGGACAGGCGCTGGTGCCTCGTTCACGCCACGCACATGACGCAGGGCGAGGCCCGCGCCGTGGCTCGCAGCGGCGCCGTGGCGGGGCTTTGCCCGATCACCGAGGCCAACCTGGGCGACGGTCTGTTCCCCGCCGAGGAGTTCCTTGCCGAAGGCGGCGTCTATGGCATCGGCAGCGACTCGAACGTGCTGATCGATGTGGCCGAGGAATTGCGACTGCTGGAATATGGCCAGCGGCTCACCCGGCGCGGCCGCAATCTGCTGGCGGATGCTGCCACGCCTTCCACGGGCGAGGCGGTCTGGCGGCGTGCGCTGGACGGCGGCGGGCAGGCGCTCGGCGCAAAGGGCGGGCTTTCCATCGGCTTGGCCTTCGACGCGCTCTCGCTCGACCTCGGCCATCCGTCACTGGCGGCGCGCGGGGCTGATCGCCTGCTCGACGGGCTGGTTTTCGCCGCGGGGCGGAGCGCGGTGGATTGCGTCTGGCGCTTCGGCGCACAGGTGGTAAGCGGTGGCCGACATCATGCACGGGACGGGGTCGTCCGGCGCTATACAGAGACGTTGAACAGGCTGATCGGGTGAACACACCGCTCCACGAACGCATCCGTCTGGATTTCGAAACGCGCATCCTGTCCGGCGCGCTCGCGCCCGGCGCGCGCCTGCCGACCGAGCAGGAACTGATGGAACTCTATCGCTGCGCACGGATGACGGTGAACAAGGCGCTGTCCGCACTGGCGACGGCGGGGCTGGTGGACCGCCGCAAGAAAGCCGGCACTTTCGTCGCCCGGCCGCGCGTGCATTCGATGGCGATGGATATCCCGGATCTCGGCGCCCAGGTGGCGGAGCGCGGACAGGCTTATCGCTTCGACATCTCGCTGCGCCGCGAAATGCGCGCGACACAGGCGCGGCTGGAGTGGAAGGTGGACAGTTCGGTGCCGCTGCTCGAACTGGAAGGCATTCACTTCGCCGATGGCGCGCCGTTCGCGCTGGAGCACCGCTTCGTGAACGTCGCCGCCGTTTCCGAGATACTAGACGCCGATTTCACCGGCTCCTCGCCCGGCACATGGCTGCTGGAGCACGTCCCCTGGACCGAGGCCGATGCCCGGATCACCGCAACCGGGGCCAGTGCGGCCGAGGCGCGGTTGCTGGCCGTCGAACCGGGAGCGCCCTGCCTTTGCGTGGAGCGCAAGACCTGGCGCGGCCTTGAGCCGATCACTTATGTGCGCCAGCAGTTCGTCGCCGGTGCCTATGAACTGACGGCACATTTCGGACCGGGCGCGTCGGCGCGCCGCGAGGCCTGAAAGATCCATGCCGCCTCGCACAATAGACCTGTCGGATGCTTCTCTGAGATGCCTCGGTTTAGCGCAGGTACCGGCGGGGCGTTGAGGAGGGCTTGCTGGTGGAATGAGAGGCCTCATTGGGGCCGCTTCTCGCCAAGACGTTGCGCCGCCAACTGCAAAAGCCTCTCGATGTTCGGAACGGCCTGTGTCACGGGCTGGTCGGCATTTCGGCGGCAACTGAACAGCAGCAAGCCACCTTGCGATGGGAAATCAATGGCGAGAGCCATGGGATTTCTTGGGATGATCTACAGAAACAGTTAGGGTGGCTTTCAAGACTGCCCCGCGCCGTTTCGGTTATCTCGACTCCGTCGCTGGCGCGCGCCGGAAACAGGGCCATAAACAGCGCCGAAAACAGAGCGTGGTGGCGATCAGAGTTCTCACTGAATGTGTCCGAACCATGAGACTGCTGCTATAACTGTGCCGGTCTCCGCCTCCTCGTGAGGGGGAGGAGGGGCGAGGTGGAAACCGGTATCGGGGGCGCAGTTCACGCCTGGCCTTTGCTCTGTGGCGGAGCTTCGGAAGTTGGCCAGACGACATCCAGTCGGCTGTGGGTGATGCGCCAAGCGCCGTCGATGCGCCGATACTCGTCCGCATAGAGGCCCAGCAGAAGCAGGGGATTGGGATCGGACTTGGAGGCTGTCTCGAAGTCGATGAGATAACAGGAGCCGGTCGCACTGTCCGGGCCGGTCTGCTCAATCAGGTGGTTGGCGATGGGGTGCATGAAGGGATAGTGGCCCCGCCGGTCACGATCGAACAGAGCATAGGCATCCTTGAGCCCAGCCTTGATCGCCTCGAGCCCTTCCATCCGCCCCACCGTCACTTCGACCACCGCATCGGCGGCAAACACCTGGTCGAGAGCGTCGATCCGGTTTCCGTCGAGAAGATGCGAATAGCGGATACGCAGGTTGCGGATCTCGTCTTTGTCGATCAAGGCTTGGATCTTGTCTTGCATGTTTTCGTACACCTTGTCGTAAGGATCAGGCTGGCCCGAGAGGCTGGATCGTGGGGAGAGGTTCGCGAACGTCGTCGCGAACGGCGAGGCAAAGCGAGGACGGCAGGCTGAGGCGCAGCGACGCGGTGTCGCCGGCCTGCTCCCGGTTCGTGCTTGGTTCAGCCATTTTTGCCGGCCTCCTCTTCCTCCCAGGTGGGGTAATCGGTGTAACCACGCGCGCCGAGGTCACCGTACCAGGTGGCGCGGTCGGCAGCGTTGGTCGGATGGCCGGCGCGCATGCGCTCGACCAGGTCGGGGTTGGCAATGAACGGGCGGCCGAAGGCGATGAGGTCGAGCTCGCCCGACTGCAGGGCCGCCTCGGCGGTGTCCTTCTCGAAGCCGCCTGCGGCAATCAGGATGCCGGTATAGGTGTTACGGAAATCGCGTGCGAAGTTTTCGGGCATCTTCTCGGCGCCAATCGTCAGCTGATCGCTGAGATGCACATAGGCAAGGCTGCGCTTTTCGAACTCGCCCGCCAGCGTGACCCAGGTTTCGGCCTCGTCTTCGTAGGGCTTCATGCCGAACAGGCGGCCGAACGGCGAGACGCGCACGCCGACCCGGTTACTGCCGATCTCCGCGCTGATCGCGTCGAGCGTTTCGAGCATGAAGCGCAGGCGGTTCGCGATCGAGCCACCATAGCGGTCCTCGCGCTTGTTGAGCGCGCCGTTGACGAACTGCTCGAAGAGGTAGCCATTGGCGCCGTGAAGCTCGACGCCGTCGAAACCGGCATCGATGGCCGTGCGCGCCGCTCGCACGACGTCGTGGGTAATTCGGGCGACTTCCTCGGTCTCAAGCGCGCGCGGAGGGCTGGCAGCGAGCGTCTTGGCGGTGCCGTTCTCGTCGCGCCCGAAAGCCCAGACGTTCTCACCCACGCTTGATGAACACGAAACCGGCGACTGTTCCTCGCCCAGGATCGAGGTGTGCGAGACACGCCCCACATGCCAGAGCTGGGCAAACATGCGGCCACCTTTCGCGTGAACCGCGTCGGTCACACGCCGCCAGCCTGCTGCCTGCTCGCGCGTATAGAGGCCCGGATTGAACAAGTAGCCGCAGCCTTCCAGCGAGACCGGGGCCCCTTCGCTGATGATGAGGCCTGCGCCAGCGCGCTGGCTGTAGTACTTCACGGTCAGGTCGTCGGGCACGGTGTCGAGCGCCCGCGCCCGGGTCATCGGCGCCATGACGACGCGGTTTCGCAGTTGGAGACCGGAGAGGTCGAAGGGCTCGAAAAGCTTGGTCATGGGAATCCTGGACAGTACGGGTTTGGAATTGGAGCGATGCGTTGCTCCTAATTAGAGTGGAACCGAGGCCTGATAATCCCCTTGCCATTCCAGCCAGCCGATCCCACAATTCCCGAATGGACACACAGGACCGATTTTCCGGACTGACCGAATTCGTCACGACCGTGCGCCAGGGGAGCTTCGCGGCCGCCGCCCGGGAGCTGGGTGTCACGGGTTCCGCGGTCGGCAAGAGTATCACGCGCCTGGAGGCGCGCCTCGGGACCAAATTGCTGCACCGGACAACGCGGCTTTTGACCCTGACCGCCGAAGGCCAGCTCTACCTCGATGCGTGCCAGAGGATCATCGATGACCTGGAAGGGACCGAACTGGCGATGGCGTCGGGGCGGGACACGCCGGTAGGGACGCTTCATCTCAACCTGCCTGCGGCGTTCGGGCGCAAACACGTGATGCCGATCCTGCTGGATCTCACGGCCCGGTACCGCCACCTCGACCTCTCGGTGATGTTCACCGAGCGCACGGCCAACGTCATCGATGAGGGCATCGACCTCGCCGTGCGCATCGGCGCGCTCGGTAACGACGCGGACCTGACCGCGCGGCGGCTCGGCACCCAGCGGCTCCTGATCTGTGCCTCCCCGGACTACCTTGCGCGCCATGGCGCCCCGACAACTCCGGAGGAATTGACACAGCGTGATTGCATCATCGGTTGGAGGCGCGTTCCCCGACCGGTGTGGTTGCTGAAGGATGAGGCCGGTGGCGAGATCGCTCAGGAAGTGAAGGTACGCCATGAATTCAGCGACGGCGAAGCGATCGTCGCGGCCGTTCTGGCGGGAGAAGGCCTGTCCCAGCTCCCTACTTGGTTGATCGGCAAGGAGCTTGCTTCAGGCGCTCTTGTGCCGGTGCTGGAGGAATTTGCCGGCGCACAAATGCCGATCCACCTCGTCTGGCCCAGCTCCCGCTATGAGCAGCCGCGCCTGCGCATCGTGATCGATGCCTTGGCTGCCGCGGCGCAAAAGCCGGGATCGTGCTTTACGCCAGAAGCGCCTTCCCGAGACTAATGCTACCAGAAATTGACAAGGATAGGTTCTGCAGCGGCTCGCGACCCTTATCGGTCGTTCAGCGGTCGAATTCCCGTTCCCCGGTGCAGTCTGTCCACTTACCCATCTCATACGCCCACCGGGCCGATTGGCGAACGTCCGGTCCCGGGCCGGGGCGCGGCGATAGCTGACGTTTACGCCGTATCGGCTGTCGGCCAGTTCAAGTAATTCCGCGCTTGATGGTGCGCTGCTGGAGAGCACCCGTGCTTTCCCCGATTAATGCAAGGGTTAATCCCGATGTGCGCGTGTGACTTGCCTTTCTAGGTTGCCTGCGGATGGCCCTATGGCAGAGCCAAGCTGGAGAACGTCATGCCCAAGTCGCAACCGAACATCCTCGTCATCTTTGGCGATGACATCGGCTACTGGAACATCAGTTCCTTTGGCGGGGATACGATGGGTGTCGAAACGCCCAACATCGACCGCATCGGCAAGGAAGGGATCAAGCTTACCTCGTTCTACGCGCAGCCGTCCTGCACGGCGGGGCGCGCGGCGTTCATCACCGGGCAGATGCCCGCGCGCACCGGCCTGACCACGGTGGGTGCCGCCGGTGCGCCGCAGGGCCTGTCGGACAAGGATCCCACGATCGCCCAGATCCTCAAGATGGCGGGTTATGCCACCGCCCAGTTCGGCAAGAACCACCTTGGCGACCGCGAAGAGCACCTGCCCCACCGCCACGGCTTCGACGAATACTTCGGCAACCTCTATCACCTGAATGCGAACGAGGATCCCGAAGACCCTGACCGTCCCCAGAGCAAGGAATTCCAGGATCGCTGGCAGGTGCGCGGTCTGGTCTCGGGTACCGCCGGCGGCGAAACGAAGGACGAAGGCCCGCTCGATACCGAGCGGATGAAGACCATCGACGACGAGATCGTCGCCAAGACCTCCGATTTCATGGAGCGGCAGGTCAAGGCCGACAAGCCGTTCTTCGTCTGGCACTGCGCCAGTCGCATGCACGTGTTCACCCATATGCTTGACGAGCGGCGCGGCGTATCGCGGGCGTCGGAGGCCGACATCTACGGCGATGGCCTTGCCGAGCATGACGGCCATGTAGGCCAGCTGCTGGCCAAGCTCGAAGAACTGGGCATCACCGAGGACACCATCGTCGTCTACACCACCGACAACGGCGCCTATCAGTACATGTGGCCCGAAGGCGGCACCTCACCGTTCCGCGGCGACAAGGGCACGACCTGGGAGGGCGGCGTGCGCGTGCCTTGCGTGGTGCGCTATCCCGGCAAGATTCCGGCAGGCCAGGTCAGCTCGGACATCGTCGCCATGGAGGACTTCTTCATGACCTTCGCGTCGCTGGTCGGCATGCCCGACATCGGCGAGAAGCTGAAGAAGGGGGTCGAGCACGACGGCAAGACCTACAAGATCCATCTCGACGGCTACGATCAGACCGCGCTGTTCACCGGCACCGGCCCCTCCACGCGCAAGTACTATTTCTATTACGACGAGACCGAATTGACCGGCGTGCGTTATGGCCCATGGAAGGTGACGATCGCCGCGAAGATGGAAGGCAAGTGGGACAATCCGCTGGTCCACCTGGGTCGCCCGATGATCACCAACATCCTGATGGATCCCTTCGAACGCCAGTGGGGAGACGTCAACCGCAAGCTGGCCGAACACAAGGGCTGGGTGCTGCTGCCGATCGTCGACTTCATGACCAAGCACGTGATGACCTTCCAGGAATTCCCGCCCCGGCAGGAAGCCATGTCGGCCGACTTCTCGAAGATGATCGACAAGTTCAAGGAACAGGCCGCGCGCGACTGACGCACGGCGATTGATCCGACAGGAAAGGGCTGCCGCCGGTTTACCTGCGGCAGCCCTTTTCGCACTTCATCATGGGCCAGCATTGATGCTCTGCCGGGGTGTTCCGCCGCGAGCCGATGGCCCCAGGCCCAGGTTGGGCGCAGAGCAGTCGCTAATCCGGCTCGGCCTGACGTCGGCTATGGTGCGTGTCCGGGTCGGCCAGCGTTCAGAACGCAGGTTTCCGACTTACGGATGCGCCTAAGCGAGTTGGCGGGCCGAGATCGTCATGGTCACGCTGGCGGTTTCGCCGGGTTCCAGCCAGGCCATCGTTTCCGGTGCGCGGTTGATCGCGTCGGTGGCGTGAGTGACGGGCTCGACGCAGAAATAGTCCTCGCCTTTCGGGGAGAAGACCACCGTGGTCGACAGTTCGTCCGAGGGCAGGATAGTCAGGCCCAGGCCGCGCGTGGGCCAGTCGATCTCCA
Organism: Novosphingobium sp. TK71; assembly: GCF_055361505.1. Classification (NCBI taxonomy): domain Bacteria; kingdom Pseudomonadati; phylum Pseudomonadota; class Alphaproteobacteria; order Sphingomonadales; family Sphingomonadaceae; genus Novosphingobium; species Novosphingobium sp. TK71. Next base: position 1,559,741 of record NZ_CM143962.1, on the reverse strand, counting down.
GCGCGCCTTCGCGTCCGGTATAGGCGGTGTCGACCGCGCGGGCATCCACGGGTTCGCCCTGCCACCAGTCGATCGCCTCGTCCTGTTCGTCCAGCGAACTGGGAAGGCAGTCGGGCGTGTTGTACCACTCACCCCGGTGAAACCCGCGATAGACGGTGGCGGCATCGCGCGGGAAATAGGGGTGGAAACCGAGACCGGCCGGCATCGTTGCATCGCCGAGGTTCGTAACCGAGATGCTCGTAACCACCCCCCCGGCGCCGAGCTGGAAGGTCTGGCGCGCGCGGTATGGCCAGGGCCACTCCCCGCCGGGATAGACATGTTCGAGCACCGCGTGGTCCTCTCCCTGTTCCGTCGCCTGCCACGCGGCCAGCCAGCCGAAGCCGTGGAGCGGGTGGGGGTGATCGGAACCGGGGAAATTCGGCGCGATCGTGCCCCTGCGCGCGCCGGTGTTGAAGCGCCCCCGCGCGATGCGGTTGGAGAAGGGGACCAGCGGAAAACTGGCGACGTCGAAGATCGTGTTCCCGCAGACGGGACGCATCAGCGGCTCGCCGTGCCAGTCCAGCCGCAACACCGATCCGCCGCGCTCGGGGGCCAGTTCGAGGCGATAGCCTTGCGCTTCGATAATCATCGCTTCCGGTCCACTCCCATGGCTCTGCCTTCCCGGTTTGCGGCGGGCTTGGGCGGAAACCGAGTTAGCGCTAACAAGGAGGTGTTGCAACTCCGGCGATGATCCCGGCGCGGGCGATCATTGCCCGCGCTCGCACGCCTTTCGCTGAGAAACCCAGGTGAGGGCGTTCTTCACCATGGTGCGATACTCCGGCGTGGAATACGTCTCCGGGCGGTGGCCGATGGCGGAATAGAACATCCGGCCCTTGCCGATGCAATTGCTCCAGACAAGCGGATGGTCGCCCATGTGGAGGTCCTGGCCGCCGATGCCCTTCGGCGAATAGGTCGTCTCGTCCAGCGTGGCCAATACGCTTGCTCCGGCCTTTCGCGGGTTGGTGCTGAACGAGTACCATTCGTCGTTCATCGTCCATTCGGCGGGGAGCCCGGCGGCGAGCGGCGAGGACGGGGTTTCGATCCTGATCCGGGCGTCCTGGAACTGCGGTGCCATCGGATGCCCGGCAAAGCGGGCGCCGATCAGCGTATCGGCATACCAGTCCCAGAAGTAGACGGGATCGCCGGCCGAGCCATGAACCGCAAAGAAGCCGCCGCCGCCCTCGACATAGCCCTGGAGCGCCTTGCGCTGGGTGAGGGTGAGCACGTCGCCGCTGATATTGTTCCAGATCACCGCATCGAAGCGGCGCAGGGTTTCTGGCCGGATCGCGCCGCCCTTGTCCGTGGCGACCACGTTCCAACCATTCTCGCGGGCAAGGTCCATGATCAGGGCATGGGCAGCGTCGAAGCCGGGGGTGTCCTTGAAGCCGTTGATCTTCTCGAACACGAGCAGGCTCGGAGCACCGTTCCTGTCCTTGCCCTTTTGCGCAGGCAGGTCGAGCGGCGTGTCGTCATAGCGGGCGCAGCGGGCCACGCGGTCGGCCTCGGTGACCTTGAGCTTGCGCAGTTCGCCATCGGCCCGGTCCACGGCTTCGGCGGGCATTCCGAAGAATCCGGCGGCCTTGCGCAGGGTCAGGATGGCGGCGAAAGTGGGGGCTTCGGTGCCCAGGAAGCGCGGCGGCGCGCGGTCCAGCGCGGGCCCCATCTCGCGCGAGACGATGGCTTTCGCATCGGGGCTCAGCAGCAGGTCGATGAGCGGCGAATCCGCGGTGAACGGGGCATCCCGCAAGGCACAGTCCAACTGCGCCGGGCCGGCAGGCGCTGCGGCAGCGGCGACATGCGGGGTGAATGCGGAAGCAGCCAGGGCGGCGCAGGCGATCAGGGTGCGTCTTTTCATTGTCATGGTCTCCAGCTCTCCCGGTCTGGTCTCTCCTGCGTAACGCAAGGCTGCAATTTGGCAAGCGTTCGCCAGACGGACATTCGCGGGGCACCGGACCCGGCCGGTCCCCTCCGGCCGTTTCTTTCACGAAAGCGGCTTGATCGGTGCCGCCTAATCCCCGCGATAGCGCAGGGCATCCACGAGCAGGCGGAATGCGGCGGAAGGTTGCCGGCGGCTGGGATAATAGAGGTGGTAGCCGGAGAACGGCTGGCACCAGTCGTCGAGCAGGGGGACCAGAGCGCCGGATTCGATGTGCGGCCTTGCGTAAGTGTCCATCATCATGGCGATCCCGGCGCCGTCGAGCGCCGCCTGCAGGATCATCGCCATGCTGTCGAAAGTGAGCTGGCCATCGACGCGGACGTTGAGTTCGCGCCCGTCCTTCTCGAATTCCCACGCATAGATGCTGCCCCGCGTGCGGAACCGCAAGTTGATGCACTGGTGGGCCGCAAGGTCATGCGGGGTTTCGGGAAGGCCGTGGCGCTCGATATATTCCGGCGCTGCCACGGGCACGAGGCGCGCATGAGGGCCGATGCGTACCGCGATCATGTCGCGGGCGATGGATTCGCCAAGCCGGACCCCGGCGTCGAACCGTTCGGCCACGATATCGACGAAGCCGGAATCGATGTTCACTTCGACGTTGATGTCGGGATAGTTGGGCAGGAACCGGCGCAGCGCGGGCCAGATCACCGAATTCGCCGCATGTTCCGATGCCGTCAGCCGCACGGTGCCGGCCGGCTTGTCGCGAAGTTCGCTGACGGTGGCCAGGCCCATGGCGATCTCGTCCATCGCCGGGCGCAGGGTGGCGAGCAGCCGATCGCCGGCCTCGGTGGGCGAGACGGCGCGGGTCGTTCGCGAAAGCAGCCGCACCCCCAGCCGCGTTTCAAGGCGGCGGATCGTGTGGCTGAGCGCGGACTGGGACGAACCCAGCTTCGCGGCGGCGCGCGTGAAGCTGCCTTCGTCGGCGACGGCGATGAAGGCGGTGAGATCGGCGAGATGTTCGCGTTGCATTCATGAGGCCATATCATGACAGTCATGCCGTGGCCTCCCCTAATTGTTAGCACCTTGCGAACATATATTCCGCGCCGGGTGTTGCATTGCAGCATGTCTGTCCCACCGTGCCATCCCGAGAACGAGGAACTCCCATGAAGACCATCGGCTACGCAGCCCAGTCCGCCGAAACGCCGCTCGCGCCGTTCGAATTCGACCGCCGCGAACTGCGCGGAAACGATGTCGCCATCGAGATCCTCTATTGCGGGGTCTGCCACTCGGACCTTCACACCGCCCGCAACGACTGGGGCGGCACCGTGTATCCGATCGTGCCGGGGCACGAGATCGTCGGCCGCGTCACTGCGGTGGGCTCCGAGGCGGGGCGTCATGCGGTGGGTGAGGTCGTGGCGATCGGCTGCCTCGTCGACAGCTGCAAGCATTGCGACCAGTGCGAACGCGATCTTGAGAACTACTGCCGCAACGGCTGGGTCGGCACGTATAACGGCAAGGACAGGATCACCGGCGAAATCACGCAGGGCGGCTATTCGCGCGATATCGTCGTGCGCGAGGATTTCGTGCTGAAGGTTCCGCAGAACCTGGATGTGGCCAAGGTTGCGCCGCTGCTCTGCGCGGGCATCACCACTTATTCGCCGCTGCGCGAATGGAACGTGGGAGAGGGCAGCCGCGTGGGCGTGATCGGCCTGGGCGGTCTGGGCCACATGGCGGTGAAGCTGGCGGCGGCAATGGGCGCTGACGTCACCGTGTTCAGCCGCTCGCCCGGCAAGGAAGCCGACGCGCTCGAACTGGGCGCCAGCCGCGTGCTGATCTCCAGCGATGCAGATGCGATGAGGGCAGCCGCCAGCAGCTTCGACTTCATCATCGACACCGTGCCGGTGAAGCACGATCTCAATCCCTACCTGCCGCTGCTCGACGTCGACGGCAGCCTGGTTCTGGTCGGGCAGATCGGCCCGGTGGAAGAGCCGATCACGACGCCGCTGATCTTCGGACGCCGCCGCGTGGCCGGATCGCTGATCGGCGGCATCGCCGAAACTCAGGAAATGCTCGATTTCTGCGCCGAAAAGAACATCCTTCCCGAAGTCGAGATGATCCGCATGGACGAGATCAACCATGCCTACGAACGCATGGAGAAGTCCGACGTGCATTACCGCTTCGTGATCGACATGGCGACGCTGGAAGCCGCCGCCTGACCGGTCATGTGCCCCGATCGGGGCGCGCCGAACGATGAGAATGGCCGGAAAGCGGGAGCTTTCCGGCCATTTCCTTTTGATCCGCGGGCAGAGCCGGGAACATCCCTCCTCGCCAAGGCGTTGTAATCGCCGACGCTTCTTCTTGACCTTTCCCCTCAACCCGGATCATCTTCGCCAAAGGTTTACGACCCAAGTCGAGGGATCACCCTGGAATCCGATGATCTTGCGAGCCGGATTAGATCGCCTTTTGTTCGTCCCGCTCGCGGCAGGCTTGCTGGCCTCCTGCGCGGTCGGTCCCGATTATGCGGCGCGCAGTGCCGGTGAGCTGGGCGTTCCCGATCAATGGTCGGTCAGTGCGCCGCCCCAGGCCGAAGACCTCACCCGCTGGTGGCGCAATTTCGACGATCCGGTGCTGACGCAGCTGGTCGAACAGGCCGCCGCGACCAATCTCGATCTCGAACAGGCGATAGCGCGGCTGCGGCAGGCGCGGGAATCGCTCGTCATCAGCGGGGCAGCGCTGCTGCCTTCGGCCAGCGGATCGGGCAGCGTCAACCGCACCGAAACGCTCAAGGGCGGCGGTACGACCCTGACCCTGCCGGACGGCACGGTGACGACCACGGGCGGAGGAGGGCGGACCAGCTTCTCGCTCGGGCTCGACGCCAGCTACCAGCTCGATCTGTTCGGCGGCAATCGCCGCGCGGTGGAGGCCAGCAGGGCCCGGTTCGAAGGTTCGGGCTTCGACTATGCCACCACCTTGCTCACGGTTCAGAGCGAAGTCGCGCGCAATTATGTGCTGGCCCGGGCCTATCAGGCGCAGCTCGAAAACGCGAAGGCGAGCCTCGCGATCCAGGACGACAATCTCCAGATCGCCGGGTGGCGGGTCATGGCGGGGCTGGTCTCCTCGGTGGACCAGGAGCAGGCGCGCGCCAGCAGGGCGCAGACAGCCGCGGGCATCCCGCAGGTCGAACAGCAGTACAACGCCGCCGTCTCGCGCATCTCGGTACTGACCGGGCAGGCGCCGGGCGCGCTCAAGCCGTTGCTCGCGCCAGTGCGGCCGATCCCGCGAGGGCCGGTGCAGGTCGGCTCGGGCATTCCCGCCAATGTGCTGCGCCAGCGGCCCGACGTGCGATCCTCCGAACGCCAGCTCGCGGCGGCGACGGCGCAGATCGGCGTGGCCAAGGCCGCGTTGCTGCCCCAGCTCAACATCAGCGGCAGCCTCGATACCAACGCCACCAACTTCAACAGCCTGTTCGACACGATCACCGGCGGGCTGTTCGGCGGGATCAGCCAGGCGATCTTCAACGGCGGGCGCCTGAACGCGCAGGTCCGCTCCAGCCGCGCCGCGGCGGACGGCGCCTTCGCGGCATACCGCTCCTCGGTGCTGACCGCGCTGGAGGACGTGGAAAATGCGGTCGTCGCGCTGCAATCGGCCGAGGAGCGCGAGCGGCAGTTCGCCATCGCGCTGGACGCTTCGAACAATTCGGCGCTGCTGGCGCGGGCGCAGTACCGCAGCGGCCTGACCGACTTCACCACGCTCAATACGCAGGAAAGCGCGCTGATCTCCGCGCGGAACGGGCTGGTGCAGGCCCGGTCCGACCGGGCAACCGCGCTGATCGCGCTTTACGATGCGCTCGGCGGCGGCTGGGACCCTTCCTCCGACTACACCGTGCTGGCAACCGAGCCTCGGGGAACGAACTGAGATGGCCGACGAAAAACTCGACGAATTCCTCGGAGCGGACAAGAAACCGGTCTGGCAGCGCAAATGGGTGTTCTGGACCGGCCTGGTGGTGCTTGTGTCGCTTTCAGTGCTGCTTGTGCGGTGCTTCGGTGGCACTGAGCCTCAGGCCTACGCCACCACCAAGGCGGAGAAAGGGCGCCTCGTCACCAGTGTCTCGGCCACCGGAAAACTGGCTCCAACCAATCAGGTGACGGTGGGTTCGCAGCTTTCCGGCCTCGTCACCAAGGTGCTGGTGGACGTGAACGACAGGGTCAAGGCCGGGCAGGTGCTTGCCGAGATCGACCCCGAGCAGATCGAGGATCAGATCCGCCAGAGCCAGGCGCAACTCGCGGCAAACCGCGCCCAGGTGGACCAGGCGAGGGCGACGCTGGCGGAATCGCAGGCCCAGCTTGCCCGCCTCGAGGAAGTCTCGCGGCTGTCCGGCGGCAAGGTTCCCTCGAAGACCGAACTTCAGGCGGGCCGCGCCGACATGCAGCGTGCTGCCGCCGCGCTCAAGACCTCGCAGGCCAATGTGCTCGCTGCCGAAGCGTCATTGGCGCAGAACCAGACACAGCGCGCCCGGGCGATGATCGTGTCTCCGGTTTCGGGCGTGGTGCTGGCCCGGCAGGTCGATCCCGGCCAGACCGTCGCTTCCTCTTTCAACACCCCCACGCTCTTCGTGATCGCCGAGGATCTCAGCGAAATGAAGCTGGAAGTCGCGATAGACGAAGCCGATGTCGGCACCGTGGAGGAAGGCCAGAGCGCCACTTTCACGGTGGATGCCTTCCCCGGAAAGTCTTTCCCCGCGAAGATCACCCGTGTCGAGATCGCGTCCAACCTTACCGCCTCCTCGGCGAGTTCATCCAGTTCGTCGACAAGCACGACCAGCACCAGCGGGCAGGTCGTGTCCTATGCGGCGGACCTTTCCGTCGCCAATGCCGATTTCAAGCTGCGCCCCGGCATGACCGCCACGGCCGATATCGTCACTTCGGACAAGAACGACGTCCTGCTGATCCCCAATGCCGCGCTCTCCTTCACCCCGCAGGCCGCGGCCAAGAAGAAGGGCGGCGGCGTGACCGCGGCGATCAGCTTCCGCCCGCCGCGTCGCGGCCAGCGCGCGGCCAAGAGCGCGACGCTTGACCGGGGCACGCGCCAGACCATCTACGTGCTCGGCGCCGACGGAACGCCGCAGGCGATCCAGATCGTTACCGGCAGCACCAACGGCCAGCAGACCGAGGTGGTGTCCGGCGATCTGAGGCCCGGCATGCAGGTCGTGACCGGCCAGCTTGCCACAGCCGGAAGCTGAGGCGGGGCGCATGGCCGGCACCTCGCCCATCATTTCGCTGCGCGGGATCACCAAGGTGTTCGGCACCGGGGAGACGGCTTTCCGCGCACTCAAGGGCGTCGATCTCGATATCATGTCGGGTGATTTCGTGGCGGTCATGGGGCCGTCCGGTTCGGGCAAGTCGACGATGATGAACATCCTGGGCTGCCTCGACGTTTCTACCGCCGGCCAATTCCTGTTTCATGGCCACCACGTCGAAAACCTCGACCGGGACCAGCGCGCGCTCCTGCGCCGCAAGTACCTCGGCTTCGTGTTCCAGGGCTTCAACCTGCTGGCGCGCACTTCCGCATTGGAGAATGTGGAACTTCCGCTGCTCTACCGCGGCGACAGCAAGCAAGACCGGCGCAAGGAGGCCATGGCCGCGCTGGACAAGGTGGGGCTTGCCGATTGGGCGGGCCATACGCCGGGCGAACTTTCCGGCGGGCAGCAGCAGCGCGTCGCCATTGCCCGCGCCATCGTCACCAATCCGGAAGTCCTGCTGGCCGATGAGCCGACCGGCAATCTCGACAGCCAGCGCTCGGTCGAGATCATGGAGTTTCTTTCCGTGCTCAACCGCGATTCCGGGATTACCGTGCTGATGGTCACCCATGAGCCGGACATGGCCGAGTATGCGCGGCGGATCGTCCACTTCAAGGATGGTCTGATAGACCGGATCGACCAGGGCAACGGTGCTGCGGCTGCGGCTCCGGCTCCGGCTTCAGCGCATTCCGGGGATATCGGCTGATGCTGGGCACGACCTTCCTTCTCGCGCTGCGCTCGATCCGGCGCCACGTTCTGCGATCCCTGCTGACCATGCTGGGGATCGTCATCGGCGTGGCGGCCGTTGTCTCGATGGTGACGCTGGGCAAGGCGACCACGGCGGCGGTAACCCAGCAGATCGCCGCTCTCGGCACCAATATCCTTCAGGTCCGCCCCGGTCAGGGTTTCGGGCGCGGGGGGGGCGGACCTTCGCCGCGCGATTTCGACCCATCCGACATCGTCGCCATCCGCCAGCAGGTGGGCGGCGTCACGGCCGTGGCCCCGCAGGCTTCGTCGAGCGGCACTGCCATCTACGAGGGTGCCAACTGGTCGACGACGATCAACGGCACCACTTCCGACTACTTCCGGATCCAGCCCTGGCCGCTGCAATCGGGCCGCCTGTTCACCGGGGATGAGGAAAGCGCCGGCAAGTCGGTCTGTATCATCGGCACCACGGTAAGCACCAACCTGTTTCGCGGCGCCGATCCTATCGGCAAGCGTTTCCGCATCGGCGATGTATCCTGCGATGTCATCGGGCTGCTGACGACCAAGGGACAGGCGGGTTTCGGCGGCGACCAGGACGATATCGTCATCATGCCGATCAAGACGGTGCAGCGCCGCTTCCTCGGCACGACTTCGATCCGCACGATCCTCGTCGGGGTGGACGGCAACTATTCCACCGAGCAGGTCCAGACGACCCTCACCACCCTCCTGCGCGAGCGCCGCCACATCACGGAAGGCAAGGACGACGATTTCAACATCTTCGACACCAAGCAGATTTCCGATACGCTGACCCAGACGACGACGATGCTCACCCAGATCGTGGCGGCGGTAGCCGCGATCAGCCTGGTGGTGGGCGGGATCGGCATCATGAACATCATGCTGGTCTCGGTGACGGAACGAACCCGCGAGATCGGCATCCGCCTCGCCATCGGAGCGGTGGCGAACGAGGTGCTGATGCAGTTTCTGGTGGAGGCGGTCGTGCTGTCGTGTCTGGGCGGGCTGATCGGACTGCTGCTTGCTCAACTTGTGGTGGGCGTGGCGACGCCGCTGATGGATCTGCCCTGGATATTCGATCCGGCGGTCAACCTCGGGGCCTTTGTGGTTTCGGCGGTGATCGGTGTAGTCTTCGGCTATTTCCCGGCCCGGCGCGCGGCCAGTCTTAATCCCATCGACGCCCTTCGTCACGAATAGGAACTTCAGCCGATCCGCGGATGTTCGTGGGCTACGCCGAATTCGTCCACGCCGACTAGCACTACTTTGGCAGAACGTTGATTTTTAGGATTCCCTTGGCGTTGAATGCGTGATTCATGAGGAGCCAGCTTTTATGGAGGCTGGCGATGGACGAGGACTGGCAAGCAGATCTGGAGCGTTGGCTTGAGCCATATCTGGGAAGTCTGGCGAACAAGACGCGGCGGCGGATGTGCCCGGCCTATATTGCCGGCTTGATTGGGCCTGGCGATCGCAAGAGCATTCAGCCCATGGCAGCTCGAACTGATGCCATCCCTTATGACCGGCTGCATCATTTCATCGGTGCCGGCCTGTGGGACAGCGCCCCGCTGGAAGCGATCTTGTGGAGCCAGGCAGATCAATTGGTCGGCGGCAACAAGGCCTGGCTGATCATCGACGATACGGCCTTGCCCAAGAAGGGCAAAGCTTCGGTCGGTGTCGCCCCGCAATATGCAACGGTGCTCGGCAAGAATGCGAATTGTCAGACGATGGTTTCGGTAACGCTCGCATCAGGCGAAGTACCCATCATGCTGAGCCTGCGCCTGTTCCTGCCGGAAAGCTGGACCGACGATGCGGCGCGGATGACCAAAGCTGGCGTGCCTGAGCCTTTGCAGAGCTACCGCACAAAGCCCGAGATCGCAGTGGAGGAAATCGACCGCGCAATCGCTGCCGGCGTTCGCTTCGGCTGCGTCTTGGCCGATGCCGGCTATGGGCTCTCGGCGTCGTTCCGACAGGCACTCACCGCCCGGGATCTATGCTGGGCGGTCGGTATTCCCCGGCACCAGAAGGTCTATCCAGCCGATGTGCAATTGATTTTCCCGGTAGCGACACGGGGCCGGCCACGTGTCCGGCACGTGCCTGATGTCAAATCCCGAGCGGCCCATGCCATGCTCGAGGATGCGAAATGGCGACAGGTCAGTTGGAGGCGGGGAACGAAGGGGATGCTGAGCGCCCGCTTTGCCGCCATGCGCGTGCGCATCGCCGATGGCGCGCCCCAGCGGATTGGCTCTGCAGGAGCCCAGCATATGCCCGGCGAAGAGGTTTGGCTGGTGGGCGAGCATCGCTCGAACGGCGAGCGCAAATACTACCTCTCCAATCTGCCCGCAGGAACCTCGATCCGCGAGCTAGCAGGCGCGATCAAGGCCCGCTGGGTTTGCGAACAGGCTCATCAGCAACTCAAGGAAGAACTTGGCCTCGATCACTTCGAGGGAAGGTCATGGACGGGGCTGCATCGACACGCGCTCATGACAATGATGGCATACGCGTTTCTACAAACACAAAGGCTCGCTCAGGCGGGCCGGAAAAAAAAGAGTCTCCGGGCCGCCACCTCAGCCCAGTTTGCCAGCAGTTCGCCAAGCCATCCTTGACCGCTTGTCGCGCTCACCGCCAAGACATTGCCCTCATTGCGGAGGGGCGCTGTTTAAACCATCTAACCAAATTCTGCCAAAGTAGTGCTAGGTCGTAAACTCATAAACGGCACCATCGAGGCGCCCAAATGGCGAACAGCTCGGGCCGAAGGTGCCGCCGGACGGGCTGGTTGCCCGTCCAAGGCAGCTTCGGTCCGAGATGGAAGCCATTTGGGCGTCCCTTCGGGATTTGATCAAAATGGCCCAACGCTGCGTCGGGAAGGCTTGAAATATCGACATATTCCATCGCCTTCCCTTCTTGCGCTGAGCCATTTTGCCTCAAACCTCGATGGTGCCGTTTATGAGTTTACGACCTAGGACTTATCCGCCCCGAACACCCTGGGATACCGTTCGACGAAACGCTGGAGCCAGTCCTTGCGGCCTTCCTTGCGGGCACGCAGCAGATAGAGCAGCCCGGCAAGGCTGGCGAAGAGCGCGCCTATCGTATCGACGATGAGATCCCACATCGTGTCGGTCAGCCCGGATGGATCGTTCAGCATCGGCTTCTGCATGTTCATCCCGAAGATCTGGTCCATCGCGAACTCGAAAATCTCCCAAAGCGCGCCGAGCGCCACGCTGAAGCAGAAGGCGAAGAAGGCAAGGAACACGGGCCTCAGCGCAAAGCCGACGGTTTCGCTCTCGTTGAGCAGGTAGAGCATGAGGAAGCCCAGCAGCCCCAGCAGTACGCCGGAACTGGTGTGGAGTACCAGATCCCACCACCAGATGCGGATGTAGAAATCGCGAACCTCGCCAAGGAACAGCGTCGCGAAGATGAAGATCACGGCGCAGACCTGAATTTCGACCGGCACCAGAGCGATCACGCCGCGGCGGTGAAACACCGGCAGGCCGATGATCGCCATCAGGCCCAGCACAAGCACGGCATGGGGCCAGCGTCCTGTCCATAGCAGCGTCGCCAGTTCGAAGGCCATGACGGCCAGCATCGCATAAGTTACCAGCGCCTGCTTGCGGCCGACCGGCGGCGGGATTTGCGAACTGTCGCGCTCTGGATCGGTCATGAGATTCCCATGCGGCAATGTCTGGCACGATATGCGCCGGCTTTTTCAGGTATTTCGCCGTATGGATGCAAGCATTCCTTCCCTGCACTTGCAAGCGTGACCTTGGCGGAGACTTGGGATAGGCCACTCGCATAAGGTCCATTTTTCCAGCGGGAGCCGCTCATGCTGCAAGGGTCCATCATCGCCGCGACCGACCTCAGCGCGCGGAGCGACCGGGCGATCGACCGTGCCTTCGCGCTGGGCCGCGATCTGGGGCTGCAGGTCAAGGTGGTCCATGTCCTCAAGGCGGAAGGGGATGCCCGGCTGCCCCCGCGGGCGTTGGACCAGGAGGTTCGCGACACGTTGCCGGAGCAGAGCGAAGGCGCGGAAATCTTCCTGCCCGTGGGCTCTCCGCCCGCCACGATTGCCCGCGTCGCCGAGGAACAGGGCGCCGCATTGATCGTGGTGGGAGTAGCGCGCTTCAATCATGTCACGGACTATGCCCTGGGCACGGCAGTGGACTATCTCGTGCACCATGCCCGAGCGCCGGTGCTGGTGGTGAAGCAGCGCCTTCGCCGTCCCTATGCGCGAATTCTTGCGCCATCCGACTTTTCCGAGAACTCGAAAGCGGCAATCCTGGCGGCTGCGCGGCTTTTTCCCAAGGCGCGCATCGACGTTGTTCATGCCTTCCACGTCGCTTTCGAGGGCTGGGGCGTTTCCGCGCATGTCCGGGATGAGACAGAAGTCGAGGCCAGAGCGCAGATGGATGCGTTCCTCGCCGACCCTCGGTTTGCCGAGCTAGGGACATCGCGACTGGAAGGCTGGATCAGCTACGGTGAACCCGAAGGCTGCATCGATCGCGCCATCAATGAACAAACCCCCGATCTCGTGGTGCTCGCCGCGCATGGCGAATCCGGGTTCCGAAAAGCGGTGATCGGCAGCCTCTCCTCATCCTTGCTGACCACGATCCGGCCCGATACGCTGATAGTTCGCGGGGAAGCGGCCTAGGTTTTTTGGCGGAGCCGGTGCTTTGGCCGCCGACGGGCATCCCGGCGGCTAGGGTCAGGACCCATTAATCACGCCTGCGAGGCACCGGAATGGCGAACATATCGGGCCAAAGCGGCTGCCGGGCGGGCTGGTTGCCCGTCCAAAGCCGCTTTGGTTCGAGATGGAAGCCATTCCGGTGTCCCGGAGGGATTTGATCAAAATGGCCCAGTGCAGCGTCAGAAAGGCTTGAAATATAGACATATTACTACGCCTTCCTTCCTCGCTCTGAGCCATTTTGATTCAAACCTCGCAGGCGTGATTAATGGGTCCTGACCCTAGGCAAGACATGTGGTCCGGAAATGGCCGGATACTTTGCATCGCCACGCATCATGTGAGTTTTCTATTCCACGCCGGGCGATGAATAAGTCGAGCCTAGGCAGGGATATTAGGTAGAATTGCGCATGTGCCGGTTGACCTTTAACGGCAGCAGGCGCAGCATTGCCGACGAACGGCTTCAGGCGGTGAATGTCATTCCACTTCAGGTTTGCTGATACGACATTGCATTTTGTTTCCGCACCATGCGGACAATTGGTCGGGAGAACGTTATGGGCTGGATTATCGCATTGATCGTTGGCGGCATCGCTGGATGGCTGGCCAGTCTCGTGATGAACCGCGATGCCTCGATGGGTGTTATCTGGAACATCGTCGTGGGCTGCGTCGGTTCGGTGATCGGCAATTTCGTGGCCAATCGGTTCGGCATCGTCGGATCGGTCCAGGAATTCTCCATCGTCGGGTTGATCGTCGCCTTCCTCGGAGCGGTTATCCTGCTGGCCATCGTCAACCTGGTGCAACACGGCCGGGTGCGCTGATCGACAGGCGCTGCGCTTCGGCTCAGGCGGGCGCGGCTTTCGGTTCTCGCAGATATTGCAGGGATTTTCATGCGGGCAGGCATGTTGGCGGCGCGATCGGCGATATCGGCGCTGGTTCTCGGGGTGTTTTCGTTCACGGCGGTGCCCGCCGTGGCGCAGGGAGCCCGGGCAACTTCGCCGCCCGAGTTTGCCCGCAGGGTCGAGCATCTCAAGCCGGGGGAATGGGTCTGGGCGCCGTCCGTTGCGCCAAGTGGGCCGGTGCTGATCTATGTCGATCTCTCGCGGCAGATCGGTCTCGTCTATCGCAACGGCGTGCGGATTGCGGCGACCACGGTGTCCAGCGGCAAGTCCGGTTATGCGACGCCGACCGGAGTCTTCACCATCCTTCAGAAGGATGCCAAGCACCGGTCGAGCACCTACAATAACGCTCCCATGCCCTATCAGCAGCGGCTGACATGGGACGGGGTGGCGCTTCATGCGGGAGGGTTGCCGGGCTACCCCGAAAGCCACGGCTGCGTTCACCTGCCCTACGGTTTCGCGCGCGAGTTGTTCGAGATTACCAAGCTCGGCGTGACGGTCGTCGTCGAAGGCAATGCCGAGGCGCATGTCCGCACCAGCGACAACAGCCTGCTGGCACCGTTCGACGCTACCGGAAAGGTGGTCGAACGACATCCGCTGAGCGGCGGCGAGCAATATCGCTGGCGGCCGGAGCTTGCCCGTTCCGGGCCGCTTTCCATCATCGTTTCCAAGCTCGACCAGCGTGTCGTCGTGCTGCGCAACGGGATCGAGATCGGTCGCAGCGTGGCCGAGGTCAATGACAAGGATCCCGGTTCCCACGTCATCACCCTGACGACGCGCAGCGGGAAGCCGGAGTGGGTCTACGTCGGCCTGCCAGGCCACGGAGAGGATGAGGGGGCCATAGTAGACGAGGCGGTCATCAACCGCTTGCGGGTGCCGCGTCCGTTCTACGAGAAAGTGAAGGCCCAGTTGAAGCCCGGCACCACGATTCTCGTGACCAATTCACGCGTGGCCGACGGCCCGCTCGAAAGGCTCACGGTGATCGACGCAGTCAATCCCGTCCCGTGAAGCGATTATCCGTGCTCCGGTAGGGCTGACCGGTTTCGCAGCTTGCCGTCATCCCGTGGTACTCTGAAATTATCCCGACGACAGGAGGGCTTCCTTGAAAGTTGCGGTCTTCAGCACCCGTCCATACGATCGTGAATTCCTTGACGGTGCGAACGAGCTGAGCGGTTCCAGGCATGAATTGTTCTATCTAGAGATGCGCCTCAATTCGCATACGGCCCATCTTGCTGCCGGCCATGACTGTATCTGCGCTTTCGTGAACGACCAGTTGGGGCGAAAGGAGCTGGAAATCATCGCCGCCAACGGCACGCGCCTAATTGCCCTTCGCAGCGCTGGCTTCAACAATGTCGATCTCGATGCCGCCCGTGAACTGGGCCTTCGGATCGGCCGTGTTCCCGCCTATTCGCCCGATGCGATCGCCGAACATGCGGTGGCGCTGATCCTCTCGCTCAATCGCAAGATCCACAAGGCTTACGCCCGCGTGCGGGAAGGCAATTTCGCACTCGAAGGGCTGCTGGGGTTCGACCTCAAGGGCAAGGTCGCGGGCGTGATCGGCACCGGCAAGATCGGCATCAACGTCGCCCGCATTCTCAGGGGCTTCGGCTGCGAGGTGCTGGCGAGCGATCCGTTCGAGGCGCCGGAACTCGGCGCGCTTGGCGGGCGATACGTTCCGATCGACGAATTGCTGGCGCAATGCGACATCATCAGCCTGCACTGCCCGCTGACGCCGGCGACGCGCCACCTGATAGACCGGGACGCAATCGCCAAGCTGAAGTCCGGAGCCATGCTCATCAACACCAGCCGCGGCGCGGTGATGGATGCGCGCGCGGTGATCGCCGGGCTCAAGAGCGGCAAGGTCGGCTATGTCGGGCTCGACGTTTACGAGGAGGAGGAAGACCTGTTCTTCGAGGACTTGTCCGAGCAGGTCATCCGTGATGACGTTTTCGTGCGGCTCATGACCTTTCCCAACGTCCTCATCACCGGCCACCAGGGCTTCTTCACGCGAGAGGCGATGACCGCGATCGCCGGCACGACGATTTCCAACATCACCGCCTTCGAGAAAGAGGGCGCGCCTCTCTATCCCGTCCAGGTAGAGCGACGGGGCTAAATGCCGTGACCGGGCTGGCGATAGCCCCGATCCTGTCGCTGGTGCTGCTGATGACCGTGCTGCGCTGGTCGGCGGCAGCGGCGGGGACAGTTTCGGCGGTGATCGCCGCGGTGGTGGCGGTGACGGCGTTCCAGTTCGGAGAGACACCGGCTGACTTGGCAGGGCCGTGCCTAGAAGCGATGTTCACGGCGGCGACGATCCTCTGGATCATCTTCCCCGCGCTTTCGATCCACGAGTATCAGATGCGGACCGGCGCGACCGAGGTGATCGGGGATTGGCTGAAGTCGGTCTCTTCCGACCCTGCGGCAACCGCCTTGCTGGTGGGCTGGTTCTTCGCGATGTTCCTCGAAGGTGCTTCCGGGTTCGGGACGCCGGTGGCGATCGTTGCGCCGATGCTGGTCTCGCTGGGCGTTCCCCCTGCGCGCGCATTGCTGGTCGCGCTGATGGGCCATGTCGTGGGCGTATCGTTCGGGGCGGTGGGGGCGCCGATGGTGCCGCTCGTCGAAGCGGGATACGTCGATGAGCGCAGGCTCTCGCTTGCGATACTGCTGATCCATGCCTGCCTTGGCTGGGTGCTGGCGCTGATCGTCGTCAGGCAGGGCAGCGTGCGGGCGCGGCTGGACGGTGCGGCTTCGTGGCAGGTGGCGGTCATGGCGGCTGCCTGCTTCTTTCCGGCGGCGGCGCTCATTGCTGGCGTGGCCGGGCCTGAATTGCCGACACTGGGCGGCGCCCTGCTGGGCGGAGGGCTGTTCATCGTCTGGTTGCGACGGGGCTCGCCGCCGGTGCAACGGACCGAGCGAATTGCGGGCAGGGCGCTGCTGTCCGCGGCATTGCCCTATGCCGTACTGGTAACGCTGATCCTTGCGACCCGGCTGATCGACCCGCTTCGCATCAGCCTGCGCGCTCATCGGTTCGACTGGGCCTACGGCAACGGGTTCGGCGATACGCTGATGCCGCTCTATCATCCCGGTACGATGCTGGTCCTGGCATTTGCGATAACCGCGATGGTCAATCGCTCCAGCCCGCGTCTCGTTGCCCAGTCCATGACGGCGGCGGCAAGGCGACTGCCGCAAGTGGCGATCGCGCTGGTTTCCGTGCTGACGCTCGCGCGGTTCATCGTCCACGGCGGCATGATCGACGCGCTGGCCGTCGGCGCGACAGGCCTGTTCGGACAGGCCTGGCCGCTGGCCGTCCCGCTGGTGGGGGCGCTGGGCTCGTTCGTGACCGGTTCGGCAACGGCCTCGAACATCATTTTCGCCAACTTCCAGATCGCCGCCGCCGATGCGGTTACCCTGCCCCACTGGCTGGCGCTTGCCGGGCAGAGCGTGGGGTCGGCGATCGGGAACATCGTGGCCCCGCATAATATCGTGGCAGGCACCGCGACAGTCGGCTTGGTGGGGCGTGAGGGCGAGGCTCTGTCCCGCACCGCACCGGTTTGCCTGGCTTATGCGGCGGCGGGAGGGGTTATCGTGCTTGCCGCACAGTGGGCGATGGGCTGAAATCCGTGCTGTGTGTGGTGAGGATCGTCAGAACTTATTCCCAAAATTTCGTTTCTGTTTCAATGTCTGCGAAAATTGCTGCAATCGTTCATCCTGTTTATGGTTAAGTGAATCAGTAACCAGGTTGGGCGGGTTGCCTATTATGTATTGAGTATTGTGTCTTGCTTGTGCAATATTGCTGAGCGATATCGTGTCCGGTCATGACAAGCGGAACGCTCAAGGGTGAGACTGAAATGGCTGACTTCCATCCCATGATGCGCCGCAGCCGCGCGGCTCCGGTGTCCTGTCTGGCAGGGCGAGCAGGCCAGGCGTTCACGCAGCCATTCAGGAGAGCAGGGCTCTCCTTCAAGATGTGCAACGGCGGGCTTTAGGCCTTCCGTAGCCAATTCCGCCTCCTGTCCATATCCCCCCACCGAGCGTGGCAGGAGGCGGAATAATCAGTTGCCTCCTTGGTGGGCCGGCGTTGCAGCCTTATCAGTTTCATCCCGGTCGATGATCGGAAATTTCCGTCAGCGACGATGTTCCTCGCCCTTGATCGCGCGCCTGCATCTGGCAAGCTGGCCGGGCACCGGGAGAGTGTCTAGGCAGGCTTTCTGTAGCTTCCCGGAGCCGCGACAGGCCTCCTGCGATGCGCCGAACAGCGCCCGTGGCCGAATGCGGAGTTTTTGGAACCGCCCGGTGAACAGGGCGGACTGACAGGACCGACCGGAAGGAGAATGACATGGATGCGAAGACCAGCGGCTGCCCGATGCACGGCGAGCCGGTACGATCGCTCTTGGGCCGCACCAACCGAGACTGGTGGCCCAACCAGCTTTCCCTCGACATCCTGGGCGTCAGCGGCGCCGGCCCGCTCGGCACTGGCTTCAGCTATGCCGAGGCGTTCAAGTCGCTCGACTATGCGGCGGTGAAGGCCGATCTTACCGCGCTGATGACCGGCAGCCAGCCGTGGTGGCCCGCCGATTACGGCCATTACGGCCCGTTCTTCATCCGCATGGCCTGGCACAGCGCGGGCACCTACCGTACCGGCGACGGGCGCGGCGGGGCCTCTTCCGGCAACCAGCGGTTCGCGCCGCTCAATTCCTGGCCTGACAACGCCAATCTCGACAAGGCGCGGCGCCTGCTCTGGCCGATCAAGCAGAAGTACGGCGCGAAGCTATCCTGGGCGGACCTGCTGATCCTCGCCGGCAATGTCGCCATCGAGTCCATGGGCGGGCCGACGTTCGGTTTTGGTGGCGGGCGCGAGGACATCTTCGAACCGGAGAAGGACGTCTACTGGGGCACCGAGGAGCAGTGGGTCGGGCAGGGCGCCGAAACGCGCATCCAGCCGGAGCGGGAAATGGCGCTCGAAAACCCGCTGGCGGCGATCCAGATGGGTCTCATCTACGTCAATCCCGAAGGGCCGGGCGGCGAGCCTGATCCAGTCGGCTCGGCCCGCGACATTCGCGAGACTTTCGCGCGCATGGGCATGAACGATGAGGAAACCGCTGCTCTCACGGCGGGCGGACATACGTTCGGCAAGTGCCACGGCGCGGGCGATGCCGCCAAGGTCGGCGCGGAACCGGAAGGCGCGGACATCGCCCAGCAGGGTCTCGGCTGGCAGAGCGGCCATGAAAGCGGTTTTGGCGACCACACGATCACTTCAGGGCTCGAAGGCTCCTGGACGCCCACGCCGACGAAGTGGGACATGAGCTTCCTGCACATGTTGCTCGATTACGAATACGAACTGGTCCGCAGCCCGGCGGGCGCACAGCAGTGGCAGCCGGTGGGGCAGAGGTTGGAGGATCTCGCGCCGGGCGCCCACAGCCCCGAGCGGCGCGTGCCGACCATGATGACCACCGCCGACATGGCCTTCAAGGTCGATCCGGAATATCGGCGGATTCTTGAAGGTTTCCGGGCCGACCCGGATCACTTCGCCGATGCTTTCGCGCGTGCCTGGTTCAAGCTCTGCCACCGCGACATGGGGCCGAAATCCCGCTACCTCGGCCCGGAGGTTCCGGCAGAAGACCTGCTCTGGCAGGATCCACTCCCCGCGCCCGACCATCCGGCGATAGAGGCCGGGGACGTGGCGGACCTGAAGCAGAGGATTCGGGCCTCCGGCTTGACGGTTGCGGAACTTGTCTCCGCCGCCTGGGCTTCGGCATCGACCTATCGCGGGTCCGACCATCGCGGCGGCGCCAACGGTGCACGCATTCGCCTTGCACCGCAGAAGGACTGGGACGTCAACGAGCCGGATAAGCTGGCGCAGATCCTGAGCGTCTACGAGCGCATCAAGGCCGATTTCGACAGTTCGGCTGCAGGCGGGAAGAAAGTGAGCATCGCCGACCTCATCGTGCTGGGCGGCGGTGTCGGCATCGAGAAGGCGGCGGCCGACGCCGGAACGCCGGTGGAAGTGCCGTTCGCGCCGGGTCGGACCGATGCCTCTCAGGCGCAGACCGACATCGAGGGCTTCGCCGTGCTGGAGCCGCGCGTCGACGGGTTCCGCAATTACCTGCAGGTGCCGTTCACTGTCCCGACCGAGGAACTGCTGATCGATCGCGCGCAACTGCTGGGCCTTGGCGCCTCCGAAATGACGGTGCTGGTCGGGGGGCTGCGCGTGCTGGGTGCGAACCACGGCGGGACGAGGGACGGTGTCTTCACGGCCCGCGAGGGGCAACTTACCAACGACTTCTTCGTCAATCTGCTCGACATGGGCACCGCCTGGAAGCAGGTGGACGATGCGGGAGACGAAACCTTCGTGGGCACCGATCGCGCTTCGGGCCAGCCGAAATGGTCAGCCACGCGGACGGATCTGGTGTTCGGCTCCAATTCTCAGCTCCGCGCGCTCAGCGAAGTCTATGCCTGCGCCGATGGAGGGGAGAGGTTCCTCAGGGATTTCGTGTCCGCCTGGGTAAAGGTCATGAATGCGGATCGTTTCGATCTGCACTGAAACGGGGGCTGCGGATTGCCCTGCCAAGGCTTCGGCGAGGCATATAAAGATATCTTTATATTTGCGTCGCGAATGCTGACCGGGTAGGGACGTTGCATTCGAGACGCCGGGCCTGGGCCTGCGGCCCGGCCCGGCGTCTCCCTGCAACTTGCAATATCCAGAGCATCAGGAGCTTCCCGTGGCCACTGCCCAGACCGCCGCCCAGGACTACGCCATTACCGATATCTCGCTGGCCGATTTCGGCCGTACCGAGATCGCCATCGCCGAAACCGAAATGCCGGGCCTGATGGCGCTGCGCGAGGAATTCGGCGCGTCGCAGCCGCTTAAGGGCGCGCGCATCACCGGCTCGCTGCACATGACGATCCAGACCGCCGTGCTGATCGAGACGCTGGTCGCGCTCGGGGCCGAAGTGCGCTGGGCCACCTGCAACATCTTCTCGACCCAGGATCACGCCGCTGCCGCCATCGCCGCCGCCGGCATCCCGGTCTATGCGATCAAGGGTGAATCGCTGGCCGACTACTGGGACTACGTGGGCAAGATCTTCGACTGGTCGACCGACGAAGATCCCAACCTCACCGCCAACCTGATCCTCGACGACGGCGGCGACGCCACGATGTTCGCGCTCTGGGGCGCCCGCGTCGAAGCCGGTGAGCCGCTGTTCGAGCCCTCGAACGCCGAGGAAATCGAGTTCGTCCGTGCGCTGAATGCCTTCCTCAAGGCCAAGCCGGGCTACCTCTCGCGCTCGGTCAACGCGATCAAGGGCGTTTCGGAAGAAACCACCACCGGCGTCCACCGCCTCTACCACCTCGCCAAGGACGGCAAGCTGCCGTTCCCCGCGATCAACGTGAACGATTCGGTCACCAAGTCGAAGTTCGACAACCTCTATGGCTGCAAGGAATCGCTGGTTGACGCGATCCGCCGCGCCACCGACGTGATGCTGGCCGGCAAGGTCGCCTGCGTTGCCGGCTTCGGCGATGTCGGCAAGGGTTCGGCCGCTTCGCTGCGCAACGGCGGCGCCCGCGTGATGGTCACCGAGATCGACCCGATCTGCGCCCTGCAGGCCGCCATGGAAGGCTATGAAGTCGTCACCATGGAAGACGCGGTGAAGCGCTGCGACATCTTCGTCACCGCCACCGGCAACGAAGCCGTCATCACCGGCGAGCACATGGAAGCCATGCGCGACAAGGCGATCGTCTGCAACATCGGCCACTTCGACAGCGAGATCCAGATCTCGGCGCTCGACAACTACGAGTGGAAGGAAGTGAAGGCCGGAACCGACCTCGTGACCTTCCCGGACGGCAAGCAGATCATCGTGCTCGCCAAGGGCCGCCTGGTGAACCTGGGCTGCGCCACCGGCCACCCCAGCTTCGTCATGTCGTCGAGCTTCACCAATCAGACGCTCGCGCAGATCGAACTCTTCGCCAAGAACGACGAGTACGAGAACCGCGTCTACGTGCTGCCCAAGCACCTCGACGAAAAGGTTGCCGCGCTGCACCTCGAAAAGCTGGGCGTGAAGCTCACCAAGCTTTCGAAGAAGCAGGCCGACTATATCGGCGTGCCTGAAGCAGGGCCGTTCAAGCCGGACCACTACCGCTACTGATTTGCTTGGTCGGGAATGCCCATTCGGGCATTCCCGATGCGGCACCGGCCCGCTCCCTCACCTGACCTTCCACGAGTGAACCCTTGATGGGAGGTCGGGTGAGGGAGCGGGCCGGTGCCGCAAGTTCGTCACGGATGTGACGAGCGCACCGACAATGGTGGTCTCCCCATTGTGTTTAACGCGTCCCCGCATCATAGCCGTTGGTGAATGGACCAGGATCGCCTCGTACCCCTCCTGATCGGTCTTCTGCTCGCTGTCTGGATGCTGGCGGCGGCCTGGGCCGTGCTCTCCGCGCGCAGCCGGCAGAAGCGGGCCGAGAACCAGCTTCGTTCCGCGCGCCGGCTCGGCCGCATGGTCGAGGAATCGCCCGCCCTGCCGCTGCTCGTCCGTTCCGACGGCAGGATCGAGGCCAGCCCGCGCCTGGCGCAGTGGCTCGGACTGGACGGCGTGCCACAGTTCCTTTCCGAACTCGATACCGGCGAACGCGGCCTTCCGGCGGAAAAGCTGGAGGAACTGACAGAAGCGGTTCGCCGCACCCAGAAGACCGCCGCACCTTTCCGCATGGTCCTTACGCCGCGCGGGTCCACCCGTTCGCTGGCGCTGCGCGGCCATCTCGCTGATCCGCAGGTCTCGCCGGGCGGCGCGGCGCTGGTCTGGGTCTTCGATTTTTCCGACAGCGAGACCGAACTTACCCGATTGCGTGACGAAGCCTCACGGGCGAGGGGGGACTTCACTGCGCTGGTCTCCCTGATCGAGGCTGCGCCGATGCCGATGTGGTTCCGCCGCCCGGATGGCGAGCTGCAACTGGTCAACTCCGCTTATGTCGCCGCCGTGGGCGGGGACAGTGCGCAAGGCGTGGTCGCCAGCGGCACCGAGCTGATCGAGAACGTCGACGGGCTCACCCCCGCGCAGGTCGCCCGCGTCGCTGCCGAAAAGGGTGCGCCGATCCAGCGCATCGTCTCCACCACGATCAACGGCCAGCGCCGCGCCATGCGCGTCAGCGACCTGCCGCTCGGCGAAGACGGGGTGGCGGGCTATGCCGTGGATATCGAAGACCTTGAGGAAATGTCGCGCTCGTTCCGCGCGTTCCGCGAGGCGCAGCGCGGCCTGCTTGACCAGCTTTCTGCCGGTGTCGCCCAGTTCGACGCCAAGAAGCGGCTGACTTTTGCCAACCAGCCGTTCCAGCGCCTGTTCAAGCTTTCGGCACACACCATGCAGGATTTGCCCGCGTTTGAGCGTCTGCTCGATGCCGCGCGCGATGCCGGGCGCGTGCCCGAAGCGCGCGATTTCCCCGCCTGGCGGCGGGAGAAGGCCGCCTGGTTCGCCTCTGGGGATGCGAGCGAGGAGGCCTGGACCCTGGCGGATGGCACTCATCTGCGCATCGTTGCCCAGCCGGTGCCGGACGGCGGGCTCATGCTGATCGCTGAGGATCGCACCGAGCAACTGCGTCTTTCCGCCGTGCGCGACACCCTGCTGCGGACGCGCACCGCCACGTTCGACAGTCTGTTCGAATCGATCGCGGTGTTCGCGCCGGACGGGCGGATGCAAATCTGGAATCGCCGCTTCGCCGCCGACTGGGGGCTGGACAGCGATTTCCTAGACACGCACCCGCACATGCAGGATCTGCTCAAGAAGATCGCGCCGCGCCTCAAGCGCCCGGCGGAGGCGGAGACGGTCGGCGGCGTGGTGCGCACCGCGACGCTGGACCGCGCGCAGAAGGGCGGCCGCATCGCGCTTGCCGATGGCCGCATGCTGGAATTCGCGGGCGTGCCGCTGCCCGACGGTAACGGGCTGCTCGCCGTGCTCGACATTACCGATTCCCAGAAGGCCGAGGCCGCGCTTCGCGAAAGCAATGCCGCGCTGATCGAGGCGGACACGATAAAGACCCGTTTCCTTGCCAAGATGAGCTACGAATTGCGCACGCCGCTGACATCGATCGGCGGTTTTGCCGAACTGCTGGAGGCGGGCGTCGGCGGCGACCTTTCCGACAGCGGGCGCGAATATGTCGGCGCGATCCTGACTTCGGTGGAACAGCTTGGCGATCACATCGACAGCCTGCTGGACCTGTCGCAGGGTGAGGCCGGGCTGCTTCCGCTCAAGAAAGAGGAAATCGACCCCATGCCCTTCATCCGCTCCGTGGTGGAGGAGCGCGCCTCGCGGCTCCAGAAGGCGGGGCTGGTACTGGATCTTCAGGCCAGCGGATTGCTGCGGCCGATTTCCGGTGATCGCAAGCGACTTGCTCGCGCGGTCGGGCATCTCGTGGACAATGCCATTGCCGCCTCGCGCCGGGGGCAGCGCGTGCTCGTGCAACTCGGCCGCCGCAAATCGGGCGACGGGGAGTGGCTCCAGATTCTGGTGCAGGACCAGGGCGAGGGCATGGATACCCGCAGCGTCGCCCTTGCGCTTGACGGCATGAAGACGAGTGCCGACGGCAAGTCGGTGGAGCGCAGCCAGGGTCTGGGCCTGCCGCTTGCGCGTCAATTGGTGGAAGCGCATGGCGGCGCGCTGCGCCTCGTTTCCGAACCGGGCAAGGGGACCAGCGCCCTGGTGGAGCTTCCGTGAAGATCGCATTGCCCGACCTCGCCGCGATGGAGCGTTTCGGCCGCGCCATCGCCGAACAGCTTCGCCCTGATGACGTGGTGGCGCTGACCGGCGGCCTCGGCGCCGGGAAGACCACGCTCGCGCGCGCAATCATCGCCGCACTGGGGCATGAGGGTGAAGTGCCCTCGCCGAGTTTTGCCATCGTCGAGGTCTATGATCCGGCCCCTCCCGGACAATCGGGCGTGCGCCTGCCCCTGGTCCATGCCGACTTCTACCGCCTGTCCCATCCTTCCGAGGCCGACGAGATCGGCCTTGACGACTATCGGCAGGGCGCTGCGCTGCTCGCCGAATGGCCGGATCATGCCGGAGGCTTCTCACATGAGCCGGGCTGCCTTTCAATCGCGCTGGAAGTTGCGGATGAGGGGCGGATCGCCATTGTCGAGCCGGGGGCTGATTGGCTAGGGCGGGAGCCGAAATGAGCACGAACCTCGCAGACCTTCCCGCCGACCTCGCACCCTTCCTCGCCCAGGCGGGGTGGGCTGGCGCCGCCGTAGAACCGCTTGCCGGGGACGCATCGTTCCGGCGCTACTTCCGCGTGACGCGCGCGGACGGGCAGACGGCGATGCTGATGGATGCCCCGCCGCCCAACGAGGATCCCACGCCTTTCCTGCGTGCCGCGCGCTGGCTCGATGCCAACGGGCTGCGGGCCCCCCGCATCCTTGCCGACTGGGCGGACCGCGGCCTCGTGCTGATCGAGGATTTCGGCCACGCACGGATGCGCGATTATCTCGACCAGTGGCCGGACGACGAAACCGCCGTCTACAAGGGCGCGGTCGATGTTCTGGCGCAGCTTCGCGAACTGCCGCCGGGACCGTTCCTCGACTATTCGATGAGCGAGTACCAGCGCGAGGTACGGCTGTTCGTGGACTGGTACTGCACCGCGCAGAACCTCTACGTCGATTCCGCCGGTTTCGTTGCCGCATGGGAAGCGGTTATGGGCGAACTGCTCCCCCGCCAGCGCCCCGGCGTGACCGTGCTGCGAGACTACCACGCAGAGAACATCATGCTGCTCGGCGCCCTGGAAAAGCAGGGGCTGCTCGATTTCCAGGACGCGCTGATCGGCCACCCGGCCTACGATCTCGTCTCGCTGCTCCAGGATGCGCGCCGCGATGTCTCGCCCGAACTGGAGGCCGAGATGTTCGACCATTATCTCCAGCTCACCGGCGTCGATCCCGAGACCTTCCTTGCCGATTACGCCCGCCTCGGCGCGCAGCGGAACACCAAGATCATCGGTATCTTCGTGCGTCTCTGGCGGCGTGACGGCAAGCCGCGTTATCTCGATCTCATCCCGCGCGTCTGGGCCATGCTCGAACGCGACCTCGCCCATCCGGCGCTGGAACCGGTGGCGCGCTGGTTCGATGCAAACATCCCGGCGCATCTGCGCCAGGCCAATGGCGGGAGCTACGCTGCATGAACGAGGTGAAGCTCGCCAGCGACACGGCGATGGTGCTTTCCGCCGGTCTCGGCAAGCGCATGCGCCCGCTTACCGCGACCCAGCCCAAGCCGCTGGTTCGCGTCGCTGGCAAGTCGCTGATCGACCACGCGCTGGACAAGCTCGATGCGGCGGGCATCGAAAAGGCGGTGGTCAACGTCCACTACCTTGCCGACGCGCTGGAAGGCCATCTCAAGGTGCGGCGCAAGGGCCCCGCGATCACGGTCTCGGACGAGCGTGACTGCCTGCTCGAAACCGGCGGCGGCATGGTCAAGGCCGAGGCGCTGCTGCCCGAGACTTTCTTCTGTCTCAACAGCGACAACATCTGGCTCGACGGGCCGGTGGACGTGTTCCACGAGCTTTCGCTGGCTTGGGATGCCGGAAGGATGGACGCGTTGCTGCTCATGGTGCCGCATCCGCGCGCGATGAATTATCGGGGCGACGGGGACTTCCATCTCGATCCCGTGGGCCGGGTGACGCGCCGCAAGCGCGGCCATGTCGCGCCGTTCATCTATTCCGGCATCCAGATCGTGTCGAAGCGCCTGTTGCGCGATGCGCCCGAAGGCCCGTTCTCGACCAACCTGCTGTGGAGCCGCGCGATCGAGGAGGGCCGCCTCTACGGTATCTCGCATACCGGCCTCTGGTTCGAGGTGGGCGAACCTTCCGCGATCAGGCCGACCGAGGAATGGCTGCCCCGTGCCTGAGCGGCACGGCCCGAAAATCTATTCCATTGCTGCGCACCGTGGTTTCGCCGACGCCCTGGTCGCGGGGCTGGTGCCGCGCTATTCCGAAGGTGAACTGGGCCTCGCGCGGCTGACCTTGCTGCTGCCGAGCCGCCGTGCGATCCGCACTGTTACCGAGGCGTTCGTCCGCCATTCGGGCACGACGGATCGGCCGGGGATGCTGTTGCCGCGCATGGTCGTGGTGGGCGATCTCGATCTCGACGAAACGCTGGGCCCACTGCTCGATCCGCTCGGCGCGGCCGAAATCGCGCCTGCTGCCGATCCGACGCGCCGCTGGCTGCGGCTTGCCCACTACTTGCGCGAGGTTGAGGGAGACGAGGCCGGAAAGGGGGCCGCCCTGCTGCGCCGTGCCTGGGAACTGGGCCGCACCATGGACAGGCTGCTGGTAGAGGGCATCGCGCCGATCGACCTCATCAGCGAGCGCGTGATCGGCATCGTCGGCGATCTTGCCGGTCACTGGACCGACAATACGCGCACCTTCCTGAAAGTGCAGCAATACTGGATCGCGGAACTGGCGGAACGCGGCGAGATCGACGCGCCTGAACGCCGCAACCTGCTGTTCGAACACGCCGCCCGCGAATGGGAGGCTACACCGCCCGCATATCCTGTCGTCGCCGCCGGCGTGACCAGCGCTTCGCCGTCGCTGGCAAGAATGCTGCGCGTGGTGAGCGAGCTGCCGGGCGGCAGCGTCGTCCTGCCGGACTTCGATCTGGCGCTTCCGCCGGAAGTCTGGGACGAACTCGGCACGGCAGGCAAGCCCGAACAACCGGACGATCCTCCGTTCGGCCGGGCCGATGCGGTCACGCATCCGCAGTACCACCTCAAGCTCCTGCTCAACCGCATGGGGATCGCGCGGGACGAGGTCGCGGCCTGGCATCGCTCCGGCTACGGCGCCTCTCCGGCCGAGCGCAGCACGGTGATATCGAACCTGTTCCTGCCGCCGCGCGCTTCGGCGGCCTGGGTCAGCCTTCCCGCCGAAAAACGTCGCCTGGCAGGGGTGCGGCTGATGGAAAGCACGCATCCCGAGCAGGAAGCGCAGGCCATTGCCGTGATGGTGCGCGAGGCGCTGGAAGTGCCGGAACGGCGCGTGGCGCTCATTACCCCGGATCGCGGCCTTGCCGGGAGGGTCGTCGCCCATCTTGAACGCTGGGGCATCACCGCGGACGATACGGCGGGACGTCCGCTCGCCCAGACAGCCGCAGGACGGCTCATGCTGTTGCTGGCTGAAGTTCTGGCCGAACAGGCGGCGCCGGTGCCGCTCATGGCGCTTCTGGTGCATCCGCTGGCTGGCGGCGGCGAAGGGCGTCCGCGCTGGCTGGAAAGTGCCCGCAAGCTCGATCTTGCCTTGCGGGGGCCGCGTCCCGGCGCGGGTCTTGCCCCTCTCGCCGAACTGGCGGAGCAGGAAAAGCTTGGCGAGTGGTGGGCCGAAGTCGAAGCCGTGCTCGCGCCGCTCTTCGCTCTGGGTGAGGCCGAGCCGCTCGAATTCCTCCTTGGCAAGCTGGTGGATGCTGCCGAGACACTGTGCGGCGAGGCGATCTGGGCCGGCGCCGATGGCCGCGCGCTGAGCGCCATGGTCGAGGAACTGCGCGCGGCGGCGGGTTCCGCAGGCACGCTGTTCGACCCGCGCGAACTTCATGCCATGCTGCGCGACGTGATGGACCGTGCTGCAGTGCGTCCGCCCTGGGGCGGGCATCCGCGCGTGTCGATCTACGGCTTGCTGGAAGCGCGGATGAGCCGCGCCGATCTCGTCATCTGCGGCGGTCTCGTCGAAGGTGTCTGGCCGGCTTCGCCCTCGCAGGACGCGCTGCTGCCGCCTGCCGTGCTGCGCGCGCTTGGCGTTCCCGGAGCGGACTTCCGCATCGGGCTGGCCGCGCACGATCTTGCAGCGGCATTGGGGGCGCCCGAAGTGGTGCTGAGCTGGGCCTTGCGCGATGCGGGCGGGCCGGTGATCCCCTCGCGCTTCGTGCTGCGCGTGAAGGCGCTGCTTGGCGAACAGGGCGACCGCCATGTCGAGAGCGAGGCCCTGCGTCTGGCCCGTATGCTTGACGATGCCGTACCGGTGCCGCCGCATCCGCGCCCGCAGCCGATGCCTTCGGCCGAACAGCGCCGTGTCGATCTGGCCGTGACCGGGCTCGACCGGCTGCGCGGAGACCCTTACGAATTCTACGCCAATGCCGTGCTGCGCCTGCGCAAGCTCGACGCGCTCGATGCCGAGCCGAGCGCGGCGTGGAAGGGGGAAGTCGCGCACAAGATTCTGGAGGACTGGCACAAGGCGGGCGAACCGGTGGACGGGCTTCACGCGATCGCACAGGCCGTGCTGACCGAGAAGAACGCGCACCCGCTGATGCGCGCCCTGTGGTGGCCGCGCCTTTCCGCTGCGCTCGATACCTTCCGGGATCTGGTGCTCGAACACAAGACCGCGGGCCGCAAGGTGATAGCCAGCGAGGCATGGGGCGACATGCGCCACCGCGACATTCGCATCCATGGCCGCGCCGACCGTATCGACCGGCTGGCCGATGGCTCGCTGGCGGTGGTGGATTACAAGACCGGATCGCCGCCCACGGCGCGCCGGGTGGAGGAAGGCTTTGCGCTGCAGCTCGGCCTGATCGCGCTGATCGCACAAGGCGGCGGATTCAAGGACATGCAGGGCCGTGAGATCGCGGGCGAGGCCAGCGGCTTCGAATATTGGTCGATGGCCAAGGACAAGGGGCGGATCGGTTACGACACCACGCCGCTCAAGGTCGGCAAGCGGCGCTCGGGCATCGAACCGGACGATTTCCTGCCCGAGACCGAGCGCTACCTGAACGATGCGCTCGACCGCTGGATTCTCGGGAACGAACCCTTCACCGCGCGCCTCAATCCCGAACTCGGCTCTTATGCGGATTACGATCAGTTGATGCGTCTCGACGAATGGATCACCTCGCTCGGCGGCCGGGAACGCGCGGGCGGGGAGGATGAGGCATGAGCGGTCCCGCCGCCGTCCATCCGCTGCACGGCAACCAGATGCTGGCGGTGAACCCGCGCGATACCGTGTGGCTTTCGGCTTCGGCCGGCACCGGCAAGACCCAGGTGCTTTCCTCGCGCGTGCTGCGGCTGTTGTTGCAGGAGAACGTCGAGCCTTCGCAGGTATTGTGCCTTACGTTCACCAAGGCGGGCGCCACCGAAATGGCCGCGCGCATCAACGGCACGCTGGCGGAATGGGTGCGGCTTGAGGACACCCTGCTGTTCCAGCGGCTGGACGCGATCGGCGCGCCGACCGATCCCGACACGAGAGCGCGTGCACGCACCCTGTTCACCGCCGTGCTCGACAGTCCGGGCGGGGGCCTGCGGATCGACACGATCCACGCCTTCTCGCAGTGGCTGCTGGCGACGTTCCCGCTTGAAGCGCAGCTTGTGCCCGGCACGCGGCCGATGGAAGACCGCGAACGGGCGTTGCTGGCCCGGCAGGTGCTTGCCGATCTGCTCGTTTCGGCTGAGAACGATCCTTTCGACGGGCCGGGGCTGCTGGGTGCCATCGCGCAGCTTTCGCTGCGTCACGGGCCGGACTCGGTGGTCGATTTCCTGCTCCGCTGTGCAGGCGCACGTGAGGCCTGGTTCGGACCGGGATCGTGGCAGGCCGGCGATATCCGCAGCCACGTCCTGCGCCTGCTTGACCTGCCTGACGAAGCGGGTGACGAATTGCTCGCCGAAATGTGCAGCGACGATGCTTTCGACGTCCGCTCGCTGCGCAAATGCTGCGAGGTTCTGGCCGAATGGAACACCGCCACCGCGCACAAGGCAACCGACGTCCTGGTTCCGTGGCTCACCTGGAGCCCGGCGAAGCGGGCGGAGGGGATCGACGATCTCCACGCCGCGCTGTTCACCAAGGACGATGGCGTTCGCAGCCTCAACCACTTGTCCAAGCGCGATCCGGATTACGAAGGCTATGCCGTGCGCGTAGGCGAGAGCGTTGCGCGAATCCGCGAGACCAAGGCGCTGCTGGGCCTTGCCGAGAGGCTGGTGCCCGCGCTGCGGCTCGGCCGTGCCTTCGCGCTCGCCTGGGACGAGGCCAAGCAGCGCGAAGGGCTGATCGATTTCGACGACCAGATCCGCCGTGCCGCCGATCTGTTGCGCGGACAGGCCTCTGCCGACTGGATCCGCTACAAACTGGATCGCCGGTTCGACCATATCCTGGTTGACGAGGCGCAGGACACCAATGCCGCGCAGTGGGATATCGTCTTCGCCATGGCGGAGGAGTTCTGGGCAGGCGAGGGGCAGCGCGAAGGCCATCCCCAGAACCTCATGCGCACGCTCTTCGTCGTGGGCGATTACAAGCAGGCGATCTTCCGTTTTCAGGGCACCAGCCCCGAGAACTTCCGCCGGGCCGCGGACCGGGTGCGCGGCAAGATGCGTGAGGCGGCCGACAATGCGGATATGTTGCGCAGCGGTATAGCCGCGCGGCCGCTCATGGAACTGGGGCTGGACCGCAGCTTCCGCACCGCGCAGCACGTCCTCGATTTCGTGGATCAGGCCATCTCCGGCATCGGCCATGCCAGCTTCGGGCTCGACCGTCCGGCCGGGCGGCATGTCGGGCAGGAAAGGCCGGGCTACGTCGCCTTGTGGAAGCCTGTCTCCGAGCAGATCGGCGAAGACGATGACGAGCCTCTCGAAGACGACGACAACGACGGGCAGCAGCCCAACTGGCTTTCGCGACCGGACCGCCAGATGGCCGAGCGCATCGCGCAGCAGGTACGGGAATGGCTCGATCCATCCGGCCCGGGCTTCACGCTGAACAAGGGTAGTCCTCGCCGTGCGGGTGCGGGCGACATTATGGTGCTGGTGCGCCAGCGCAAGGAGCTTGCCGGGCTGATCGTTGCGCGGCTTCATGCGGCGGGCGTGCCGGTGGCGGGCGTCGACCGTCTGCGTCTGGGCGCGCCGCTGGCGGTGAAGGACCTGATCGCCGCGCTGCGCTTCGCGGTGCAGCCGCTCGACGATCTCAACCTTGCCGCGCTGCTGGTTTCACCGCTCATCGGCTGGAGCCAGGCCCAGTTGCTGCAACATGGCTACCGGGACAGGAACCGCCGCCTGTGGGAGCATCTGCGGGCGCAATCCGGGCCCGAGATCGCGGCGGTTCTCCAGCAACTGGGAGCACTGCTGGCGCTGGCGGATTACGAACCGCCACTGGCGCTGCTGCACTGGCTGCTGGTCGGCCCCTGGCAGGGGCGGCGCAAGCTGGTCGCACGGCTCGGCAGCGAGGCCAATGACCCGATCGACGAACTGGTCAACGCCGCGCAGGCCTACGTTGCCACGGATACGCCCAGCCTTGCGGGCTTCCTCGCCTGGTTCGACGCGGGCGACGGCGAGCTGAAGCGCGAGGCGGATGCGGCCTCCGGTCTGGTCCGGGTGATGACGGTGCATGGCTCGAAGGGGCTGCAGGCACCCATCGTGATCCTGGCGGACGCCACCGGCAACCCGGAAGCGGCGCGCGACCGGGGCTTCGATCTGTCCGATCCGCGCGATGAACGCCGCAAGGTGCCGCTGCCTCCGCTCTCGAAGGAAGAGAAGGTCGGCCGCATCGCCGCGCAGATCGCCGCCAATCGCGAGGGGGACGAGCAGGAGCACTGGCGCCTGCTCTACGTCGCCATGACCCGCGCCGAGGAAGCGTTGTTCATCGGCGGTGCGCTCGGTCGGCGCGACAGGGATGGTCCTGCCGAAAAGAGCTGGTACGCGAACTTGCGCGCGCTGTTCCCGGCTGAGGCCGAAGTCGAGGATCCGATCTGGGGCACGCGGTGCGAACATGGCCCGCCGCCTGCGCCGCTGCCCGCCGAAGTCCGTTCGGTGGAACTGCCGCTCCGCGAACCGCTGCCGCGTTGGCTGGAACGGGCCCCGCCCGCCGAACCGCGCCCGCCGCGCCCGCTGGCGCCGTCCTCGCTGGGTGAGGACGATGCGCCCGATCCGCCGTTCCCGCCGGGTGCCGGGCGCGATGCCTTGCGGCGCGGCACGCTGGTTCACAAGTTGCTTGAACGCCTGCCGCAAGTGGAAGCGGGCATGCGCGAGGAATCGGGTTGGCAATGGCTGGCCCGCAATGCTGCCGACCTGCCGGAAGACACGCGCGAGGCCATGCTGGCGAGCGCGATGGCGGTGCTTGCAAACCCGGACTGGGCGGAACTGTTCGGCCCGGCCAGCCTTGCCGAGGTGCCGGTGGCGGCCGTAGTCGGCGGGCAGGTGGTGGCGGGCACGATCGACCGTCTCGTGGTCGAGCCTGAGCGTATCCGCCTTGTGGATTACAAGACCGCGCGCCGCCCGCCAGAGCGGCTGGAGCAGGTGCCGCGCGGCGTCTTGCGCCAGATGGGGGCCTATGCCGCCGCGCTGGAAGTGGCGTTTCCCGGCCGCGCCGTGGAAGTGGCGCTGCTCTACACCACGGTGCCGCGCCTGATCGAGGTTCCCGCCGAAGTGCTGGCTGTTCACAAGCCGGACTTTTCCCCGGCCCAGTAAAGCTATGCCGGGGCAGGCGTTGCCTCGAGACAATTCGTCCCTAGATTGCGTTCAACCGAGATACCCGAGGAGTTTCAATTCATGGCGACCATCGCTGTTACCGACGCCAGCTTCGAAGACGACGTTCTGAAGTCCGACAAGCCGGTGCTCGTCGATTTCTGGGCCGACTGGTGCGGTCCCTGCAAGATGATCGGCCCGGCTCTGGAAGAGATCAGCGACGAGCTGTCCGAGAAGGTGACCATCGCCAAGATGGACATCATGGCCAACACCGGCATCCCCGCCGAGATCGGCGTGAAGTCGATCCCGTTGATGGTGCTGTTCAAGGACGGCAAGCCGGTCGCCCAGAAGCTTGGCGCTGCTCCCAAGAGCGCGCTGAAGGGCTGGATCGAAGGCGAACTCTGAGGTTCGCATCGGCCTTGAACCGGGGGCCTGAACCGGGGGCCTGAACCGGGGGCCTGAACCGGCCAGTCCGGCAAGGCCGCTTTTCCGGCAGGAACAAAAAAGCCCCTTCCACCTTGCGGCGGAAGGGGCTTTTTCGTGCGTCTTGGGCAGGTGCCCCGTCGGCGCGGCAGGCGGCCTTACAGGCCGTCGAGGCCCTTGCTGACGAGGATGTTCACTGCAACGCGGCGGTTCTGCGCCTTGCCCTGCGGGGTCGTATTGTCCGCCAGCGGGTCGGCCTCGGACATGCCGGTGGGCGTCAGCATGCGGTAGGGCTTCCAGTGGCAGGCCTGCTGGAGATAGTTGACGACGCTGCCGGCGCGCTTTTCGCTGAGCGTCTGGTTGAAATCGGGGCTCCCGGTGGAATCGGTGTAGCCGACCACGAGCAGCAGGGCGTTGTCCATGCCCTCGGCGGCCGAGGCCGCGGCGCAGAGGTCGTTCTTGGCCTGGGGGGACAGTGCCGCCTTGCCGGTGTCGAAGTTCACGTTCGTCGTGCCCTTGACGTTGTACTGGTCGATGTCGCCCATGCGGCCGCGCAGCGCTTCGGTGGCAGCGGTCTGTTCGGCAAAGCGCTGGTCCGTGCCGTTGTGGATCATCGACGCGGTCTTGAGATCCTTGTTCTGCAGCTTGATCTGGCTGGCCACGAGGCCGCCGCCGGATTGCATCGTCTTTACGGAAACCGGCAGGCCGTTCAGCAGCGAACTGGCGACCAGCTTGTTGCGACCGAGCCCGAACAGGCCCTTGCTGGCGCTGATGCGGGTGGCGTCGTTCACGGCGATCACGGTGTTGGTGCCATCGGCGGCGGTAACCTGCATCCGGTCGCCGCTGCGCGCGGAAATGATGCCTTCGACGTCAGGCCCTTCGGTCATCTCGGCAGCTTCCGGCGCGGGGGCGCTGTAGCTGGCGGAAACGTCGGCTTCGGGCGGTTCCTGCGACTGCGCGGCCAGGCTGGCGGAAGCGGTGCCGGTCAGCATTGCGGCCAGCAGGAGGACTTTGGGGCTTTTGGTAATGACACTCATTGCGGCGACTCCTTAAAACTCGACCTGTCAGGCCTGCGTGATCGCAGCTTTCGTCCGACCGCAGCCGCTTCGAAAAAGCCTGGCCACCGTCGGAACCCCCTCCATCTCGTTTCAATGGCATGCGGCAGATTTGCCGCACTTGAACTTCATGGAAAGCCTGCGTGTTCAGGTTCACCTTTCCGCTGCATGAACATGTTTTGCGCCGGCAGTGCCGTGCCGGTAATTCGAGTTTCCTGTGCGGTGAGTTGATGGATAGGAGGGCGGTGATCCATCGCAAGGCGCGATCTATGGCCTATCTGTCCCGATGTATTGTCGTGATGAACTCTGTTTGGCGTGGTCTTGGTTGGAGAGTATTGATTTAAATGGAAATTATCTCGCATGAGTTCTTAAAGCGTTGAATTTAAAGCCTGGAGCAATTTCCTGAATTGTTCCCGCCGGATCGACGAAGCGGCCCGCGTGCAAGGCGGGCCGTTTGCGCGGCGGTGGTGTGAGGTGTCGGGTAGCCGGAATAGGGCTCGCAGGGGATTGAGCGGCATTCCTGCCGATCTCCCGGCAGAGCCGATCCGAGGTCAATCGTGCGGGCACGGTAAAGCGTTCTCCACCGCCCGCTTTCGGCTGGCAGGCCGCTGAAAAGCTTCAGTCTTCCAATGCGGAGAGACGGTTGGCCAGAGCTTCGAACAGGGCGGGCGAGGCCGCTCCGATCAGGCCCTTGCGGCCGATTTCGTCCACCCGGTAAGCGGAGCCGTCCGGGCGGGCGCATTTCCCGCCCGCCTCGTTCAGGAACAGCGCGCCCGCCGCATGGTCCCAGGGCAGGGTGCGCTCGAACACCGCGACGTCGTTCTGGCCAAGGGCGAGGCGAGGGTATTGCTCTGCGGCGCAGCGGGGAATGTCTACCATGCGGTAATGCGGGGCGACTTCGGTGCGCAGGCGTTCGCGGCGCGATTCCTCGGTGAAGATCAGCGAGATCGCGGCGACGGGCGGCGTTTCGCCCGTGGCGCGGGCAGTGAGGCGCTCGCCGTCTACCCAGGCGCCGCCGCCCGCCGAGGCGCGGCAGAAGCGGCCGGTCAGGCAGTCCAGTATCCAGCCGCCCAGCGTCTCGCCCTGGTCCGCCAGCGCGATCAGCATGCCGAACGGGGCCTTGCCCGCGGCGAAATTGTTGGTGCCGTCCAGCGGGTCGACGATCCAGCAGAGCCGGTCCTTGAGCTTGAGCAGTTCGTTCTCGTCAGCGAACGTCGCTTCCTCGCCCACGACCGAAGCCTCGGGGAGGAGGGCGGTAAGGCGCTCGGTCAGGATCGCCTCGCTCTCACGGTCGGCCACGGTGACGACGTCGTTCACCGCCTTGCTCACGATCTGTTCGCTCGACAGCGATTGGTAGTGCGGCAGGATCACATCGCGAGAGACTTCGCGCATGATCGTTTCGACCGCGATGTTGAGCGTGGAGGTGATCATGCAGGAGGCCTTTTGACGGAGGATCAGGTGAGCGGGATCATGACCTGCCGGGCATAGCCCTTGCGCTCACGAATGCGGGCGTACCATTCGGCCAGCGCGGGAAACTCGGGCTTCTCGAACGGGAGCGAGAACCAGGTATAGGCGTATACCCCCATGGGAATATCGCCCAGGCCGAACTCCCCGCCGGAAAGCCAGGGCTTTTCGGACAAGTAGCGTTCCAGCACGACAAGGTGCGCGGCGCAGGTTTTCACGTCACGCTCGATAGCGGGCATGTCCCACTGGTCCTGCGGGGTGCGGGCCATCGAAAGGAAGGGCAGGCGCTGGGCGTCGGCATAGGTGATCTGCCAGTCCATCCAGCGGTCGGCCAGCGCGCGGTCGATGGGATCGGGCTGGAACCAGCGATCGCCGCCGTATTCGGCCGCCATGTAGCGCAGGATCGCGTTCGATTCCCAGAGGACGAGCTTGCCGTCCTCGATCATCGGCACCAGCCGGTTCGGGTTCTTGGCGAGGTACTCCTCGGTATAGCCGAACGAACCGCCGATATCGTGGCGCACGTAGTTCAGGCCCAGTTCCTCGGCGAACCAGGCGACTTTCTTGACGTTGTGGGAGTTGAGGCGCCCCCAGATGGTGAATTGCGGCCCGGCCATCGTCAGCTCCGATAGTCGGCGTTGATCGAGATGTAGCCGTGCGTCAGGTCGCAGGTCCACACGGTGGCGGCGCCTTCGCCAAGGCCGAGGTCGACCTCGATAGTGACGTCCTGCCCCTTGAGGTGCGCGGCGACGGGCGCTTCGTCATAGTCGGCGAGCGGCAGGCCCTCACGCGCGGCCCAGGTGCCGCCGAAGCCGATGGAGAGCTTGTCGCGGTCCGCCGGTTCGCCTGCCTTGCCCACGGCCATGACGACGCGGCCCCAATTGGCGTCTTCCCCGGCGAT
Organism: Novosphingobium sp. TK71; assembly: GCF_055361505.1. Lineage (NCBI taxonomy): Bacteria > Pseudomonadati > Pseudomonadota > Alphaproteobacteria > Sphingomonadales > Sphingomonadaceae > Novosphingobium > Novosphingobium sp. TK71. The sequence continues at coordinate 1,523,020 of NZ_CM143962.1, read as the reverse complement.
GGCGGTCTTCACCAGCGGCGAGTTGGCGATGGCCATGCCGACCTTGCGCGCGCTTTCGTCGGATACGGCGCCGGTAACGGCGACCTCGATGAACTTCTGCGCGCCTTCGCCATCACGCACGACGAGGTGCGCGAGCTGGCGGCAGACGTCATGGATCGCGGCGGCAAAGGCATGGGCGCCGGGCGAGGCGATCGACGAGATCGGCGCGTTGCCGGCCTTGCCGGTGGCGAAGGCGAGCACGGTGTCGCTGGTGGAGGTGTCCGAATCGACGGTGATGCACGAGAACGTGCGGAAGTTCGCGGCGGAGAGGCATTCCTGCAGGAAGGCAGGCTCCACGGCGGCATCGGTAAAGATGTAGCCGAGCATCGTCGCCATGTCCGGCGCGATCATGCCCGATCCCTTGATGACGGCGGCGAGGGTCACCTTGGTCTGGCCAATCATCGCCGTGGCCGTCGCGCCCTTGGCGAAGGTATCGGTGGTGGAGATGGTGTTGGCAACGTCCTCCCAAGAGCAGGGCTCGGCGGTGAGGGCTTTCTCCACGCCTTCGCGCGCCTTGTCCTTGGGCAGAGGCACGCCGATCACGCCGGTCGAGGAGACGAAGACCTGTTCGCGCGGGCAGCCGATGTGCGCTGCGACCTGGTCCATGATCTGCTCCACCGCCTCACGCCCGCGGTAGCCGGTGAAGGCGTTGGAGTTGCCTGCATTGACCACCAGCGCGCGGGCGAAACCCTGCTTCACGTTGTCACGGCCCAGTTCGACTTCGCTGGAACAGCACAGGTTCCGGGTGAACACGCCCGCAACCGCGGTGCCTTCTTCCAGCTCCACATAAGTCAGGTCGCATCGGCCCCAGTCCTTGTACCCGGCGCGCACGACGTGCGGCGTGACGCCGGCGATCGGCGACATGGCGGGGAAGGGCGAGGCGAGCGGTGAAGTGGGATAGGCCATGGGCAAAGCGACTAGCGCGTGGGTGTGACAGGTCAAGCGTCGGAACAATGGTTTGAGGCGATCTGCCCGGCAGTGACGCGGCGCGCGGTTCGATCCGGCCCGTGACGCCGGGGGCGCGGCAATGGAGAGCGAGTTTCCCGGGCAGGTGGCGCTTTCGCTCTAGGCGAAGCGCGTTTCGTCCCTGGCGCTAGCGTGAGGATCGGGTGCCGTCCTGCGGCGTCTTGCGGATGAAAAGGCAAGGATGGCGGCCGCCAGCAGAGCCGGAAAAATCCCGAAAAGCCGTCCTCGCTCGCCGCCGCCGAGTTGGCTGGCCAGCATGAGGATCGGGAAATGAACGGCATAGAGCGGGAAGGACAGACTGCCGAGCAGGGCGAGCGGCCGCTCGGCGATGCGCGGTGGTATGGCGGTCGCCGCAATCCAGAACAGCGGCGGAAACCCGAGCGAAATCACAAGCGCGTCGGCGATCCAGACCGGCATTGGAACAAGCGGCAGGAGCGCCACGACGGCGATCGGCATGAGCAACGCGATTCGCCAGTCGGCGGCGCTTGCGGGCCTGCGGGCGCGCCACCGCCGCGCCATGACGATGCCCAGCAGGTAGGACCATCCCCCTCGCAGCAATCCGGCCGGCAACTGGCGCAGGTCCCCGCCGAGGTCGCCGTCACCCGCGCGGGCCATCAGCATGACCAGCCCGGCCAGGCAGGCCAGCGCCAGAAGCGCAAGCTTCGCGTCGGTCAGGCGATGAAGCTTCATGCCGTGAAGCAGGTTGAGAGCCAGTTCGGCGAACAGCGACCATTGCGGCGTATTGGCGGGGAACGTCATCCCGCCGGTCAGCATCGGGACCATGGCGAGGGATAGCACGAAGGCCGCAAGCGCGAGGCCGCCGTTGCCGGTCGCGCCGAACAGGGCGAAAGCGCCGGGAATCGCTCCGGCCGCCACCATCGGCAGAAAACGGCGGAAGCGCCGGCGCAGAAACGTGACCGCATCGATTTCCGCGCCGAACCGGGGTTCGAATGCCAGCGTCAGCACGAAGCCGGAAAGCAGGAAGAACAGGTCCACGAAAAGGTAGCCGCGCGTAAAGGCGGGGAAGGGGGCGGAAAGCCGGGCGTGGAAGACGAGCACGCCGATCGCTGCGAATCCGCGCAGTCCGTCAAGCAGCAAGAGTCTTTCGCCCGGATCGGTTTTCACTGCGCTCGCTTCGTGATGGACCTGCAACTGCGGAATAGCGCGCCAATCGTTAAGGCGGCGTTTTGGGCTTTACGCCGCGGGCTGTGCGCTAAATCCGGCGATGCGCGATGGGTTGTGGACTATTCATCCTGCGCCCCCTATCTGATCCGCCATGGCAAACCGCCTGCTCCTGACCCTGCTGGCCCTGTTGACGGGCCTCGCCGCGCAGATCGGCCCTGCCGACGCGCGCGCGTCGCAGGTTGCCAGCCTGCAGGTCGTGCTGATCGAAGCCGCCGTTGCCGCCAAGGCACCGCGCGCGCCGGTCGCCCTTGCTCAGCTTCCCGAACCGGGCCTGCGCAATACCCGCCGCCATGCGCCGCCGCTTGTCGCGGTGCCGGAATCGCCGGCGGTGCCCACGGTGCTCACCGGGATAGACCGCGCGCGCGAATAAGCGCGCCGGGCATTCGCAACCTCGCGAAAACCTTTTCACGTGCCCGCGCGTCATGCGGGTGCGTTCATCCGACATAAGCCTTCACGAAAACAGGGATTCCCGCCATGTTCGGCGCCATCGCCAAGTCCATTTTCGGTTCGTCCAACGACCGTTACGTCAAGTCGCTCGATAAGGTCGTGGGCCAGATCAACGCCTTCGAGCCCGTGCTGGAAGCCTATAGCGACGAGGAACTGGCCGGCCAGACCGTCAAGTTCCGCGAACTGCTGGCCAATGGCAGCACGCTTGACCAGATCATGCCGGAAGCCTTCGCCACCGTGCGCGAAGCCTCGAAGCGCGTGTTCGGCATGCGCCACTTCGACGTGCAGATGATCGGCGGCATCGTGCTCCATCGCGGCGAGATCGCCGAAATGCGCACGGGCGAGGGCAAGACCCTGGTGGCGACCACCGCCACCTACCTCAACGCGCTTGAGGGCAAGGGCGTGCACATCGTCACCGTCAACGACTACCTCGCCCGCCGCGACGCGGAGCAGATGGGCAAGCTGCACAATTTCCTCGGCCTGACGATCGGCGTGATCGTGCCGAACCTCAACGAATACGAACGCCGCGAAGCCTATGGCGCCGACATCACTTACGGCACCAACAACGAGTTCGGCTTCGATTACCTGCGTGACAACATGAAGCATGAGCGCAGCCAGATGGTGCAGCGCCCCTTCAACTTCGCGATCGTCGACGAGGTCGACTCGATCCTGATCGACGAGGCCCGCACCCCGCTCATCATTTCCGGCCCGACCGACGACAAGTCGGAGCTCTACATCCAGGTCGACGCGGTCGTTAAGCAGTTCGTTCCCGAGGACTACGAGACCGACGAGAAGACCAAGAGCATCAGCCTGACCGAGGACGGTGTCGAGAAGGCCGAGCGCATGCTCGAAGCCGCCGGCCTGCTCGTCGGCTCGAACCTCTACGACGTCGAGAACACGCAGGTGGTCCACCACCTCGACCAGAGCCTCAAGGGCGTGGTCATGTTCAAGCGCGACATCGATTACATCGTCAAAGACGGCAAGGTCGTCATCATCGATGAGTTCACCGGCCGCATGATGGACGGCCGCCGCTGGTCGAACGGCCTGCACCAGGCGGTGGAAGCCAAGGAAGGCGTCCGCATCGAGCCCGAGAACCAGACGCTCGCCTCGATCACCTTCCAGAACTACTTCCGCATGTACCCCAAGCTTTCGGGCATGACCGGCACGGCCGCCACCGAGGCGCCGGAATTCTACGACATCTACAAGATGAACGTCGTCACCATCCCCACCAACGTGCCGGTGCAGCGCGTGGACGAGGAAGACGAGTTCTACAAGAACACCCACGACAAGTTCGGCGCCATCGCCAAGCTCATCCGCGAGCGCTACGAGACCGGCCAGCCCGTCCTCGTCGGCACCGTGTCGATCGAGAAGTCGGAGCTGCTATCGGACTTCCTCAACAAGGAAGGCGTCAAGCACTCGGTGCTGAACGCGCGTTTCCACGAGATGGAAGCGCATATCGTTGCGCAGGCCGGTTCGCTTGGCGCCGTGACGATCGCCACCAACATGGCCGGTCGCGGCACCGACATCCAGCTTGGCGGTAACGTCGAGTTCCGCGTCGAGGACGAGCTGCGCGACATGCCCGAGGGGCCGGAGCGCAACGAGGCCATCGCCCGCATCAAGATGGAAGTCGCCGAGCAGAAGCGCCTCGTGCTCGAAGCCGGCGGCCTCTGCGTGATCGGCACCGAGCGCCACGAAAGCCGCCGCATCGACAACCAGCTGCGCGGCCGTTCGGGCCGTCAGGGCGACCCCGGCCTTTCGAAGTTCTACCTCTGCCTGGAGGACGACCTCCTGCGCATCTTCGGCCCGGACACGCTCTTCGCCAAGATGATGAACAGCAACCTTGCCGATGGCGAGGCGATCGGTTCCAAGTGGCTGTCCAAGGCCATCGAGACCGCGCAGAAGAAGGTCGAGGCGCGCAACTACGAGGTCCGCAAGCAGGTCGTCGAATACGATGACGTGATGAACGACCAGCGCAAGGTCATCTACGAACAGCGCGCGGACATCATGGATGCCGAGACGGTGGACGAAGTCGTCGTCGACATGCGCAACGACACGGTCAACGCCATCGTCGCCGATGCCTGCCCGGCCGGCTCCTATCCCGAGCACTGGAACGTCGAGGCACTCAAGGCCAAGTCGCTCGACGTTCTGGGCATAGAAGTGCCGATCGAGGACTGGATCGAGGAAAGCGGCGTCGATCCCGAGCTGGTCGAAGAGCGCGTGGCCGCCATGGCTGCCGAGCACATGAACGCGAAGATGCTGCAGGACGATCCGGCGATCTGGCGCCAGGTCGAGAAGTCGATCCTGCTCGACCGTCTTGACCACTACTGGAAGGAGCACCTTTCCACCCTCGACGCGCTGCGTCAGGTCGTGTTCCTGCGGGCCTATGCCCAGAAGACCCCGATCAACGAGTACAAGACCGAGGCCTTCAGCCTGTTCGAGCGCATGCTCGACCAGATTCGCGAAGACGTGACGCGCATCCTGTCGGTCAGCGAACTGCGCATCCCGGAACCGGCCGCGCTGCCCGAACTGCCGGACTTCCTGACCGGCCACATCGACCCGCTGACCGGTCTCGACAATTCGAACGACGGCGACGGTTCGGCCTTCATGCCAGAACTGTTCGGTTCGCTGGCGGGCAGCCCGCAGGCCGGTGTCGGCGTGGGGGCCGGTGGCACCGGGGAGAACCCCTATGCCGATCTGCCGATCAGCCGCAATGCGCCGTGCCCCTGCGGTTCGGGGCAGAAGTACAAGCACTGCCACGGCGCGCTCGCCTGAGGCGGTGAAGGGGCCGGCGCGGCGAATCTGTCGCCGTTTCGGACCTGACCTGTGACGATGAAACGATAACGGCCCGGCATCGCTCGATGCCGGGCCGTTATCGTTTCCGCCTACAGGAATCCTCGCGACCTGCCTCGCCGCCTAGGCCACCGGCACCCGGATCCGCGCGATGAGGCCGCCGCAGGGCGATGTCGCGAAGGAAAGCTGGCCGCCGAACCGCATCATCAGCCGGTGCGCGGTGGGAATGCCCAGCCCGAAGCCCGGCGTATCGCGCGTGCGCGCCTCGTCGAGCCGGAAGAACGGGGTGAGCACATCCTCGAAATGGCCGGGCGGAATGCCGGGTCCGGCATCCTCCACCTCGATGATCCAGCCGCGATCTTCGTGGCGGACGGTGAGGTCTGCGCGGCCGCCGAAGCGGATCGCATTCTCGACCAGTGCGCCGACCGCCAGCGAGAGCGGTTCCGGGAACGTCTCCACCGTGGCGCCGCCTGCCGGAGTCAGCCTGGCGCGATCCTCGTAAGGGGCGATGGCGGCGGCGGCGAGCTGGTCCAGGTCCACAGGTTCCGGTTCCGAGGAGAGGTGCTGCGCGCGCAGGTAGCCCTGGAGCGAGGCGAGCAGGCCTTCCATCTCGTCGATGCTGGACTGCATGATGTCGGCGATCTCGCGGTCCTCGATCAGGTCCGTGGCGATCTGCTGGCGGGAAAGGGGCGTGCGAAGGTCGTGGCTGATCGCTTCGAAGGAGCGGGCCTGGTCTTCCAGCAGGCGCGCGATGCGCTCCTGCATCATGTTCATCGAATGGGCGAGGTCGCGCAGGTCTTCGGGGCCGCTCTCTCGGATTTCCACGCGCTGGCCGTGGCCGATGGCATCGGCGGCCTGGGTCAGGCGGCGGAGCGGGTTGGTGAGCAGCCGCAGCGCGACGAGGCCGATGGCGATGCAGGCCAGCGCGGTGCAGAGCATCAGCACGCTGGCGCGCAGGGCGATCGGCCACATGGACGTGATGTCGCGCGAGCGGAAGTTCAGCCACTTGCCGTCGGCGAGGCGGATCGAGCCGACGAGATCGCGTTTGCCGCCGTGAGCGTCGGAAGTGGCGAGATGGAGTTGCCGCGCGGCGAGCGAGGGTTCCCATTCGATGACTTGCCCGGCGATTCGCTCCAGCGTGTCCGAATCCGTCGTGACGGAAACGGCGGGTGCGGGGGCGAATTCGGCCTTGAGGTGGCCGGTGGTCATGATCGGTGCGGCAAGATCGGGGTGAAGCGCGTGGATGCGATCGCTGACGACGATGAGTTCGGCGATTCGGCGGGCATGGTCTGCGCGCAGGGTCTGGCGGTCGATGGCCTGGTAGAGCAGCAGGCTGCCCACGAGTTGGACCACGCCCAGCGACAGGAAAACCACGGCGGCTAGAACCGCAAGACGCGGAAAACTGATTCGGGGCAACACCATTCCTCTCGCAGAGCGCCCGATTCTTATACGCGATCTGCGGCGACGCCCGAAATCAGCGCTCTCACCGGAGAGGCCGTTCGTCAATGCGGAGTGATGTGTGGGAAACGTTTTGATACGCGCGCCTTGCGCCGAGCCATTTCTTCATGCCTTCCGTGGAAGGAGAAGAAAGTGGCTCCCCGAGTAGGATTCGAACCTACGGCCATTCGATTAACAGTCGAATGCTCTACCGCTGAGCTATCGGGGAGCAGCCTGTCAGTGTTTCCACCGCCGGGCAGGAGTGCGCCTATAAAAGGGGTCCTCCGGGTTGGCAAGCGCTCTGTGCGGAAAATGTCGAGAAAACTTTTCCACAGGGCAGGCGCCCCATTCGGGCAATTCCTCAGACCTGGAACTGCTCCGCGAAGATGCGTTCCTCCAGCGTGAAGCCGGGGTCGAACAGCAGGGTGAGTTCCTTCTCGGGATTGGCGACGATGCGCACGGTCCGCACGTCGCGCACTTCCTTCTGGTCGGCCACGGCGGCGACCGGGCGCTTGCCGGGTTCCCGGATGCGGAATTCCACTTCGGCGCTTTCGGGCAGGATGGCGCCCTTCCAGCGGCGCGGCCGGAACGGGCTGAGCGGGGTGAGGGCCAGCATGCGCGATCCCAGCGGCAGGATCGGGCCGTTGGCGGAAAGGTTGTAGGCGGTCGATCCCACGGGCGTGGCCACCAGTACACCGTCGCCCACGAGTTCCTCCATGCGGACCTTGCCGTTGATCGTCACTTCCAGTTTGGCGGTCTGGCGGGTTTCGCGCAGCAGCGAGACCTCGTTGATCGCGTAGTAGACGAATTCGCGGCCATCGTGGCTGGTGGCATGCATCTGCAGCGGGCGCACCGGAACCTCGTGAGCTTCGGCGATGCGCTCGGCGATGGCCACGCCGTCATGCGGGCCGTTCATGAGGAAGCCGACCGTGCCCAGGTTCATGCCGTAGACCGGCTTTATCACGTCGCGGTCGAGCATTTCGTGCAGGACGTGGAGAAGAAAGCCGTCTCCGCCGACGACGACGAGAATGTCCGCCTCCACCGGATCAACCCAGGGGTGCGAGCGGCGAAGTTGCGCGGACCCGAGTTGGGCCTTGGCGCTGTCCGACACGATAAGCGCCAGTTTCGGTTCGTCAGCCATCGAATTCCCCAGCAACATTTCGTCCGGCGGGATCGGTCAAGGCCCGGATTGCGGGCACCTGTCCCATTTTCATGCGGTTTTTCACGCTGCGGACCTTTCGAATTTTGCATCGTTTGGCAAGGGCTTTGGCTATAGCGGGGGCGATGGTTGAAAGACGCAAGGGGCGGCCGCAGCGCCATGCCCGCAGGCTCGAGGACAGGCTGACCGGAATTCCCGGGCTCGATGCCGTGCGCGAACGGATCAACGCATGGCGCGCCGATGCCGAAAGCGCGCCGCAACATGCTCACGTCCACGCCATGCTGCTGGCCCTGCGCCGGCTCGACGCCATCAACATGGCCTATGGCGAAACGGCCGGTGACGGCGCGCTTGAGGAAGTGGCCAACCGCGTGGCCCATTTCGCGGGCGAGGAACTGGACGGCCCGTGGCTGCTGGCGCGGGCGGGCGGCGGTTCCTTCGTGCTCGTCGCCAACGAGGCGTGCAGCCGGGAACGCTGGCAACTGGTGGCGGACCAGCTTGCCGATGCCATCGCCCGGCCGATCGCGCTGCCGACCGGCGTGCTGCGCCTCTCGCCCCGTATCGCCCTGATCCGCGCGCTTACGGAGGAAAGCGTCGATTCGATGCTCGACCGGCTTGGCCACGCGCTTCACGATGCGCAGGACCAGACCGCCACGCGGCTGGGCTGGGCTGATGGTGAAGTGACGCCGCCGGGGCGTTCGGCGGCGCAGCTCGAAGCGGACCTGCTCGGCGCGATCGACCGGGACGAGATCGAGATCCTGTTCCAGCCCCAGTTCAGCCTCATCGACGATTCGTTGACCGGGGCCGAAGCGCTGGCCCGCTGGAATCACCCCCAACTCGGCCGCATCGGTGCCGGCGCGCTCTTCGCCATTGCCGAGCGGGCGGACCATATCGGACCGCTTTCGCGCCATATCGCGGCCAAGGCTCTGGCGGCGGCAGGGGGCTGGCCGGGGAACCTGCGCCTCTCGATCAATGTCACCCCGGCCGACCTCGCCTTCGGCACCTACGTTCGCCAGATGCTGGACCTGATCCGCGAAAGCGGTTTCCCCCCCCGGCGGCTGACGCTGGAGATCACCGAACAGTCCCTGATCGCCGACGTTACCCAGACGGCGCAGATGATGGCGGAATTCTCCTCGCAGGGTATCCGCATCGCGCTTGACGATTTCGGCGCCGGTTTCTGCAATTTCCGCTATCTCAAGGTCTTGCCGATCCACTATCTCAAGCTGGACCGCGCGATGATCGACGGCATCACCACCGACAAGCGCGACGTGGCGGTGCTGCGCGCCATCGTCGCCATGGCGAAGGCGCTGGACCTCGAAGTGATCGCCGAGGGTATCGAGGAAGAGGCCCAGCGCAAGGTCGTCGCCCGTGAGCATTGCGCCTATTATCAGGGGTTCCTGCGCGCGCAGCCGATGTCGACGGCGATGTTCGCCAAGCTCGCCCGGGTGGAAGCCTAGCGAGATCCGGCGGGGCGTCTGCGCCGGCGCCAGCGGCGCCAGTCACGAAGGACCTTGTTCCATGCCATCCACGTCCCCGTCGCGCAGACGAGAGTGACGGCGGCCAGCAGGGGAAGCACCACGAGATCCCACCAGGGACGCTTGCGCAGCACCGGGAAGTCCAGGCTGTGCAAGCCGTCCTGGAGCCAGCGGTAGCTGCGCCCGTTGCGATCGAAAGCGCGCAGCAACTGGCCGGAGGCGGCATCGATGTAGAGCCGCGTCTGTTCGCCGTCCTTCAGCACCGCGCGCCAGACCGGCAGGCGGGCGGGGGACTTGCGGCCGTAATAGTAGGCGTCCTCCTCATCCAGCAGGTCCAGCGAGCCGAGCTGCGGCGTGCCCGCCAGCGCCGCGCGCAGTTCCTGCTCGCGCAGGGGCGCGGCAGTTCCCTTCGCGTCGAAGCGGCGGGTCTCGCCATCGGCGTTCACCGCGAGAAGGAACATGCGCCCGCCGAGCGGCGCGGTCTCGATCCGCACCGCGGTACCGGCCCGTTGTTCCGAGACCTTGGCGGCGGCGGAAAGGGCGCCGCGCATCTCGCTCCAGCGCGGCGTGCCGGCAAGGCGCTGGCGCTCTGCGAAGCCGCCCATGCTGTCGAGCAGGCCCCATGGGTTCATGGATAGCAGTCCGCTCGCCGCCCATGTCAGCGTCAGCAGGCCGAAGAACAGCCCGAACACGTGGTGCCACCACCACAGGCCCTTGTAGGGCGATCCGATCGTGCCGTCTCGCCGCCGCCGCACGCGCACGATACCGGCCCAGATGCCGGTCATGGTGAGAAAGCATCCGGCCAGCGAGGTCCATATCACGACCTGGCTCCACAAGGCGCCGTCCTGCCGCAGGATCGTGGGATAGAGCCAGTGCGGCACCGCGCCCAGCCAGCCCCAGAACCGCTGGAACCGCGTGGTCCGCTGCACCACTTCGCCCGATGTGCCAGAGATGTAGATTTCGGTTCCGGCCGGATCGCCATAATCGGCGCGGTAGAGCGGGGCGTTGCGGCGATAGGTCTGGACGGTCCACTGGTCCATCCCGGTTTCGGTCAGGGGCTGGGCGGACGAGGCGATCCCGTGGCCTTTCGCGAAGTCGGCGGCGATCCGGCGCAATTCGGCAGGCGAAGGCGGCCCGAGCGGGCGGCCGGTTTCCAGGTCGAAGGCGGCGGGCGTGGTTCTCATCTGCGGGATCGGGCGATCCGCCGATGCGGCCGGAACCACGCGCAGGACCGGGCGACCGGCGCGCATTTCCACGCGCGCCGAAGTTATCGGGATGTCTGCGGGAATATCCACCGCTCCCAAGGCGGCCTGCGCCGGCAGGCGCAGGGGCGCGAGCCCCCGCACCTGCGCTCCGGGTTCGAGCCTCGGATAATCGACGTAGATCATCACGAAGCCGGACAGGCACCACAGCGTCATCAGCAGGCCGACGAAGACGCCGAGCCAGCGATGCGCGATCAGGACAGCGCGGGGCATGGCCTAGAAGCTCAGCCCGTAGCTCACCCGCAGCGTGCGCGGCACGCCCCGGTTGAAGTAGAGGAAGCGGCTGTTGCTCCCGTCAAGCGCGCCGGCATCGGTGACGGCGGAGGCATAGCCGCGCGTGGCATAGGCCTTGTCGAACAGGTTCTCGACATTGACGCCGAAGCGATTCCGGCGCGCCTCGCCGTCGACGTAGAAGTGGCCGCCGAGATCGACGAGTACGTAGTTGCCGTAGTTCATCCGCCCGAAGCCCGATGCGGTGGACCAGACATCGCCGATCCAGTTGACCGCCAGGTTGGCGCCGAATGGCCGGTCTTCCGGGGAATAGGCCAGCGTTCCCTTGGCATATTGCGCGGGATTGCGGTCCCGCTGGACCGAACTGCCCTCATTGCGGACGCGGGCATGAGTGTAGCTTGCCGCGAGGCTCCAGCCGCTTTCCAGCTGCGCCGTCACTTCCGCTTCGGCCCCTTGCGAACGGACCTTGTCGCGCACGTTGATGTAGGTGCCGTTGGGATAGGCCGGATCGTCGTAAGTCGAATCGATGAGGTCGGTGATGCTGCGGTTGAAGTAGGTCGCCTTCCAGCCGAAGCGGACACCCGGCAGGGTCGCCGCGCCGCCCAGCGATGCGTTGAGATTCACGCTGTGCTCGGGCTTGAGGTTCGGGTTGCCGGTTTCGCAGCAGGGGTCGTTGCCGTAGAGCTGGGAGGCGTCGGGCAGGACGAACGAGGTGCCGCCATTCGCCTCCACATAAAGCGCTTCGGCAAAATCGTAGCGGCCCGAGACGTTCCAGATCGTCTTCCTTGCGCCGTCCGTGCGGTTATGCCGCAGCCCGGCGGCGATCCGGCCCTTCGAGGATATCTCGTCGGTCGTGCGGATCTGCGCGATGGCGGCGTGGACCTGTTCGCTGGTCGGCGCGATCAGCAGCACGTCGTCCCGGCCGGAGAAGTTCTGGAAGTCGTAGCCCAGCAGGTACTCCAAACCCCGGTGCGGATGCAGCTTGACCACCGCGCTACCGCCCCAGTCGCGGTAGCCCCAGAACGTGCCTGCCGGGTAGATCACTTGCGGATCGTGATCGGGAAGCGAGTTGCGGATCTGGATGTAGGCGGTCTTCCAGTCGTGGAAATAGCCCTTGAGGAAGAACTGCACGGTGTCGCTGCCGGTATAGTCCAGCCGGGCGCTGGCGATCTCCTCGTTGCGGTCGTTCCGGCTCTCGCGGATGCGGGTGGGCGAAAGGTTGTCGAGCTTCGCCTCGGTGTGTTGGTACTGGAGATTGAGCGCGAGATCGGGGGCGAGGTCGTACTGGTACTTGAGGCCTGCGGACCACAAGTCGTAGCCGAGCCGGCGATCGGTAAGGCTGGGCTGGTAGGCGCTGTAGGGCATGTATCCCTCGGAGCGGTTGCGCGAGGCATAGGCCACGAACCGATGCCCGCCCGCCGCGCCGCGCAGGTAGCCGTCGAAGCTGGTGCCGCCCCACGAATCGACCGAGGCGTTGACCTGCCCGTTGAAGTCGTCCGTGAAGCCGCGCGTCACCACGTTGATGATCCCGGCCGAGGCCTGGGTGCCGTAGAACAGGCTCTCGCCGCCGCGCAGCACCTCGATCCGCTCGATCATGCTGGCGGGCAGGGTGTCGTTGGGCGAGGTACTGCCGTAGAGCCGGTTGTTCAGCCGGATGCCGTCCATCGTCCAGAGCACGTCCTGCGTGCGCGAACCCTGCAGCGAGACATCGACGTAAGTGAACGGCCCGTTGCGGCCGCGAATGTAGAGGCCGGGCACCGAATCGAGCGCTTTCACCACGTCCACTGCGCCGCTGTCGCGAATCTGCCTGCCCTCCACGACGGCCATGTCGTTGCCGTAGCGGGAAAGTTCCTGCGGCAGCGTTTCCTCAAGGCTCTGGCCGGTGACGACGATGGCGCCGTCCTCGCCGTCGCCGTCGGCGCGTTCCCCGGCGAAAACCGGCGTGCTCCAGGCGAGCGCCAGCGCCGCGGCAAGCGCCGCGTGCGAAACCTTTGCGAAATTCATCTTCATTCCCCTGCCGGGCGCCAGCGATCCGAAGCAGGGGACTGCCGTTTGCGAACGGCCGGCGCACCGACCGGCCGGGCGCCCATGGAAAGGCGACCGTTCAGCGCACCGTGCGGCCCCTGCCGCTCGTTCGTCGCTCAGACGGAGAAATCACCGTGCCCCGGCCATCCCCTGGACCAAAGCAAGAGCGACCGGACGCCGGCAGGTCTCCTGGCTCACGGGTCATCGCTTGATGCACGGCCTTCCCAGGCCTCGCAGGATTTAGCGTCCGGCCCAGTGGCTGCGGCATGGGCGCCTTGCCCGCCGCGTGATGTACATCGCGCTCGCCGCTTACAGTTGCAGGGACAGCCTCGGATTCGAAGGCGGCAAAGCCCTCTCACCGCGTTCCCTATTAAGCCTCTTTCGAGGCACCGACGCGATCATTCGCCCGGCTCGTCAGACGAATCCGGGCGGAAGCGCTGGTAGCGGGCGATGCGGGCGGGGGCAATCCTCCATGCGCCAGTCACCGCCGCGGCGTTCGGGATGGAGGGAAATCGGGGGGAGAGCGGGGCGGCGGATCGTCGCCGCCCCGCAAGAGGATGTCAGCGCGCGCCCTCGGCGTAGTAGCGCTCCATGTCGAGGCGCATCTGGTGCAGCGCCTCGGGGTTCAGATAGACCATGTGGCCTGCCGGATAGTACTTGAACTGCAGGTTCTGGCGCAGCGCCGGCGCCAGCATCATGTGCTTGAGGTCGCGCTCGGTCGAGAAGAACGGCGTTGCCATGTCGTAGTAGCCGTTGAGCGAAAGCACGCGCAGGTGCGGGTTGATGCGCATCGCGGTGCTGAGGTCTGCGGTCACGTCGGCGACGTTCTGTTTGCGTCCGGCGGGCGGCTCATGCGTCCAGTCCCAGTCCACCGGGCCGCCCTCGCGCGCGCTCAGGCGGTAGTCGAGATCGGTCTTGTAGCCGAGCGTGGTGGTCAGCTGGTCAAGGAAGCTGCCGACATAGAGGCCGCTGATCGCGGTGTCCGAAGGGTCGTACTCGGGGCTTTCACCGGCCGCATCGGCATCGAGACCCTTGTAGCGGCCGTCGAAGCGACCCACCGTCTCGCGCCCGCCGCGCAGCAGTTCCTTGCGGAAACGGCCGAGATCGACGCGCAGGTTCGCCTGCTTCACATAGTCCACCGAAAGGCCGGTGAAGCGGCTGAGCTGGCGGGCTACGGCGTCTTCCTCTTCCGGGGTGATGTCCTGGCCCTTGGCGAGCGCGGCGGCATAGGCGCCGTTGGCGAACTGGCGGGACTGTTCGACGAACTCGTCCACGGTCGCCGGACGATCCGCCACGCGGCCGTGATACCAGGCGACGGCGGCATAGGTGGGCAGGTAGCCGACGTAGATATTGTCGAAGCCGCTCTGGCGGATGCCGTAGTTCATGATCGACGAAAGTAGCACCACGCCGTTCAGCGCCATGCCGCGATCCTCAAGCTGGTAGGCCAGCGCGCCCGAGCGGGTCGTGCCGTAGCTTTCGCCGAAGATGTACTTGGGGCTGCCCCAGCGCGCGTTCTTGGTGGTGTAGCGGATGATCGCCTTGGCGAAGGCATCCACGTCCTGGTCCACACCGTAGAAATCGGCAGGCTTGGCATCGCCCAGGGCGCGCGAATAGCCGGCGCCCACCGCGTCGAGGAAGACCATGTCGGTGCTGCCGATCAGGCTGTCGGGATTGGGGCCGACGTCGAAGGGCGCGGGGCGGACGGCTTCGGGGTTGCCGGTGCGCACATGGTCGGGCGCGAAGCTGCCCATGCGCAGCCAGAGGCTCGCCGAGCCGGGGCCGCCGTTGTAGAAGAAGGTGACGGGGCGGTTTTTGCCCGGCGCGGTATAGGCGGTGTAGAACACGCTCGCGGTGGGCTTGCCCTGCGCGTCGCGGATGGTGAGGGTGCCAGCGGTGGCGGTATAGGCGATCGCCTTGCCGTCGACCCGGGCGGTGCCCTTGCTGGTCTTCGTCACTTCTTCGACCGGGGCGCTGGCCCAGTTCGCGGCCACCGCTTCGGCGGTCTTCTCGGCGTGCTGCTTGGCAGCGTCGGGAGCGTCGGACTTCTGGGCCAGCGCCGGCTGGGCCAGCGCGATCAGCGAAGCGAAAGCGAGGGTTGCGGGGGCCAGGGGCGAGGGAAGCCTCATCGAAATTCCTTTGTTTTTTCGCGAACCGAGCTGCTTTTCCTAACGGCTCGCCTCACGCGGGCAAGGCTTCGCCGCAGGGAAAACGCCGGTTTTCCCGAAAATCGTATACCGGGCGCCTGAGGCTCAGGCCTTGCGCGCGATGGAGGCGAGGCCCTTCGTCAGTTGCAGCAGCCCGTTGAGGCGGGACTTGGGATCGCCCCATGCGCGCTGCACCACCAGCTTGTTGTCCGGCCGCAGCTTCACCGTTCCCTGAAGGCGCTCGGCATAGGCGATGAGGCCCATCGGGTTGGGGAAGCTGTCGTTGTGGAAGCTGACCAGCGTGCCGCGCGGGCCGACGTCGATCTTGGCGATATGCGCCTCGATCGCCTGCCGCTTGATCTGGATGAGCTTCACGAGGTTCGACGTGGCGGAGGGTAGCGGGCCGAAACGGTCGATCATCTCGGCCGAGAGCGATTCGATCTCGTCCTTGCCCTCGGCATCGTTGAGGCGGCGATAGAGCGCCATGCGCACCGCAAGGTCGGGAACGTATTCCTCCGGGATCATGATCGGCGCTTCGACCGTGATCTGCGGAGACAGCCCCGAAGTGTCCTTCTCCAGCCCCACGCCGCCCGCGCGGGCGGCAAGGATCGCGTCCTCCAGCATCGACTGGTAGAGTTCGAAGCCGACTTCGCGGATATGGCCGGACTGTTCGTCGCCCAGCAGGTTGCCCGCGCCGCGAATGTCGAGATCGTGGCTGGCAAGCTGGAAGCCCGCGCCCAGCGAATCGAGGTCGCTCAGCACCTTGAGGCGCTTCTCCGCCACTTCCGAGAGCGCGCGGCCTGCGGGCGTGGTGAGATAGGCGTAGGCGCGCAGCTTGGACCGGCCCACCCGGCCGCGCAGCTGGTAGAGCTGGGCCAGGCCGAAGCGGTCGGCGCGGTGGATGATGATGGTGTTGGCACGCGGAATGTCGATCCCGCTTTCGACGATGGTGGTCGACAGCAGGACTTCGTACTTGCCTTCGTAGAAGGCGCTCATGCGCTCTTCCACCTCGCCGGCGCTCATCTGGCCGTGGGCGGATATGGCCTTTACCTCGGGGACGTGCTTGGCCAGCCATTCCTCGACTTCGGCCATGTCGGTGATGCGCGGCACGACGATGAAGCTCTGGCCGCCGCGATGGTGTTCGCGCAGCAGGGCTTCGCGCATCACCATGTCGTCCCATTCCATCACGTAGGTCCGCACCGCGAGGCGGTCCACCGGCGGGGTCTGGATGGTCGAGAGTTCGCGCAGGCCCGACATCGCCATCTGCAGCGTGCGCGGGATCGGCGTGGCGGTGAGGGTGAGGACGTGAACGTCTGCGCGCAGCTGCTTGAGGCGCTCCTTGTGATTGACGCCGAAACGCTGCTCCTCGTCGACGATGACAAGGCCGAGGCGCTTGAAGTTCACCGATTTCGAGAGGATCGCATGGGTGCCGCAGACCACGTCCATGGTCCCTGCGGTCAGCCCGTCGCGGGTTGCCTTGGCTTCCTTTTCGGGCACGAGGCGCGAAAGGCGGCCGACTTCGAGCGGGAAGCCCGCGAAGCGTTCGGCGAAACCGGAATAGTGCTGGCGCGCGAGCAGGGTGGTCGGCGCGACCACGGCAACCTGTTGTCCCGCCATGGCGGCCACGAAGGCCGCGCGCAGGGCCACCTCGGTCTTGCCGAAGCCGACATCGCCGCAGACCAGGCGGTCCATCGGCTTGCCCTCGGCCAGATCGCCCAGCACGTCGTCGATGGCGTGTTCCTGGTCCTCGGTTTCCTGCCAGGGGAAGCGGTCCACGAACTGGTCGTAGGAGGACTTTTCGGGCAGCAGCGCTGGAGCGACGCGCAAGGCGCGCTCGGCGGCGGTCTTCATCAGTTCGCCCGCGATCTCGCGGATGCGTTCCTTGAGTCTTGCGCGGCGCTTCTGCCAGGCTTCGCCGCCCAGCTTGTCCAGCGCGACACCTTCGCTCTCGCTGCCGTAGCGCGAGAGCACGTCGAGATTCTCGACCGGGATGTAGAGCTTGTCGCCGCCCGCATATGTCAGCATCACGCAGTCATGGGGAGACTTGCCGACCGGGATCGACTGGAGACCTTCGTAGCGGCCGATGCCGTGGTCCATGTGGACGATCAGGTCGCCGGGCGTCAGCGCCGCCAGTTCGGCAAGGAAGGCGTCGGAATCCTTGCGCTTCTTCTTGCGGCGCACGAGACGGTCGCCGAGAATGTCCTGCTCGGTGACGACTTCGACGGCATCGCTCGAGAAGCCGGTTTCCAGCGGTAGCACCAGCGCGGCGCTGCGGCCCTGCACGGCAAGGCCGAGCGCTTCCTGCCAGGTATCCGCCAGCTTGGGTTCCGGGCCCTGTGCCTCGCCAAGGATCGAGACGAGACGCGCGCGGCTGCCGGTGGAATAGGCGGCGAGGATCGCCTTGCGGCCGAATTTCGCCACGGCATGGAGATGCCTGGACGCCGCTTCATAGGCATTGTCGCCGCGCGCACGCTCGGGCGTGAAGTCGCGGGCATTGCCGAAACCGAAATCGATGACCTTGGCGCTTTCCGGCTGCGCGAAAGGATCGGCGCGGTGGACCGGGAAGGCGGATACCGCCTGTTCGAATTCCTCGCGCGAGAGATAGAGCGCGTCGGTTGCCAGCGGGCGGTACGATCCCGCCTTCTGGCCCGAGGTTTCGAGACGGGCCTTGTGATAGTCCGCGATGTCGGTGAAACGCTCGTCCGCGGCGCCGAGCGCGGGACTGTCGATCACCAGCAGGTCGTCGTCCGAAAGGTGATCGAACAGCGTGACCAGCCGGTCCTCGAACAATGGCAGCCAGTGTTCCATGCCCGCAAGGCGGCGGCCGTCGCTGACCGCCTGATAGAGCGGGTCCGCCGTGGCATTGGCGCCGAACATCTCACGGTAGCGGCTGCGGAAGCGCTTGACGCTGTCATCGTCGACCAGCGCCTCGCTTGCCGGGAGCAGCAGGTGTTCGGGCACCGATCCGGTGGAACGCTGGGTGCCGGTGTCGAACAGGCGCAGCGTTTCCAGCTCGTCCCCGAAGAAATCCAGCCGCAGGCCGCCCGAACCGTTTTCGGAATTCAGCCCCGAAGGCACGATATCGAAGATCGACCCGCGCACCGCGAATTCGCCCGCGTCGATCGCGGTGTCGCTGCGCTGGTAGCCCTGGCGGCGCAGCAGCGCGATCAGGCTTTCGTGGCCGATATCGAGGCCCGGCTTCAGCAACCGCACCGATTCGCGGATGCGGAACGGCGTCAGCACGCGCTGGAGCACGGCATTGGCCGTGGTGACCAGCAGCTGCGGGCCGGTGCGCTTCAGCTGGAGCCGGTGCAGCGCGGCCAGACGGCGGGCGCTGACCGAAAGGGCAGGGCTGGCGCGGTCGTAGGGAAGGCAGTCCCACGCGGGAAATTCGACCACATCCAGTTCCGGCGCGAAGAACTGGGCGGCATCCGCCACGGCGCGCATGGCGCTTTCATTGTCGGCAATGAAGACCGCGCGGCCGGCTTTCGCGGAAGCGTCCGCCGCCCGGGCTATGTCGGCCATGACCAGCGGCTGGGCACCCCGCGTTACCGACGAGAGCGTAAGGGGCGTGGTCGCCGCGAGAATGCGATTGAGGTCGATCATGCTTGTCGTGCGGGGCCTTCGACAGGCTCGGGCTGAGCGGGTTCGGGAGTGTGCTTCATTCTCCGCCCATGCAGAGTCCCGAACGTGTCGGGGAATCGCAGCATCAGCGCGGAATCTCGACGTAATCGAGCTTCATCATGCGGTCGAGCAGCGGGCCGCGATATTCTTCGGGAATGCTCTGCGTGCCGAGCGCCCATGCCATGATGTCGACATCCTCTTCCTCGATCATCGTTTCGAAGAGGGTGATCTCGGCTTCGGACCATTCGGCGTGGAAGCGGTCGAAGTAGCAGCCGATCATGTAGTCGGCCTCGCGCGTGCCGCGATGCCAGGCGCGGAACTTGAGGCGGGCCAGCCGGGCCTGCCCCTGGGATGTGAGTTCGGTCATGACCGCGCCGTTACGATACGGCGCGGTCATGAGCAAGTTTTGGGTGCCTACCTCTGGAACACCTTGATGATCTCGTCACCCGGACGCCCGGTCATCGTCTTGGGCACTTCGGTGAGGAGGGCGCCCTTCAGCTCCTTGTGATAATGCCGCCGCATCTCGCCCAGCGAGCGCGGGTCGGCAACGATCACCAGTTGATCGATCTCGCGCTCCAGCACCTGCTGGTTGAGCCAGCCCGCCACCGCGGCGGCATGGGCGCTTTCGTCCAGGGCATCGTTGCTGCCGTCGCCGGTGCGGGCCTGATGGCGCTTTTGCGCATCATGCCGGCGGAAACCGGCGCTGAAGTTGGTCGCCTCCAGATCGGGCGTCTCCAGCGAAGTGAGCCTTGGTGCGGCTTCGCGTCCCGAGTTGCGATAGAGCTCGAAGTTTTCACCATCGACGATCGCGAACACGGTTCCGTGCGGAAGAAGCATGCATTTCTCCTATGCTGGGGTGGGAACACCCAAGGCAACGTGGCTGTCCGCAAATCCGTTCCCCGCCGGTCTGGCGAAACGAGCCGTTCTCGCGCTAAGAGGCTGCTCATGCGGCCCGAAGCACTGAATTGCCTGTTCACCGAGACTGATTCCCTTGATGGCGTGGGCCCCAAGCTCAAGCGTCCGCTGGAAAAACTCGGGCTTACCCGTATCCGCGACCTGATCTACCACTTGCCCGACCGCTTCGTGGAGCGCCGCGCGATCACCGATCTGGACGAGGCGAGCGTGGGCGAGAACGTGATCGTCCAACTCACCGTGCGCGATCACCGCGCGCCGGCCGGGCGCGGCCCGTTTCGCGTGCTGGCCGAGGATGCCGCCGGGAACGTCTGCACGCTCACTTATTTCGGTCGCTCGTCCTTCACCGCCCGCAAGCAGCTTCCGATCGGCGAGACCCGCTGGGTGGCCGGGCGGCTCGACCAGTACGGGCAGATGCTCCAGATGGTCCATCCCGAGCATGTCTCAGAGGACAGCGCCGCCCCGGTCGGCCAGCTTTGCGAGGCGATCTACCCGCTTTCCGAAGGGCTGACGCAGGGGCGCGTCGCCGGGCTCGTGCAGCAGGCGTTCAAGGCCCTGCCGGAACTGCCCGAATGGACCGAGGCCAGCCTGGTGGACCGCATGAAGTGGCCGGTCTGGCACGAGGCCGTCCGCGAGGTGCACCGCGGCGTCCATGCCCAGGCGCGGGACCGGCTGGCTTATGACGAACTGCTCGCCAACGCGCTGGCGCTGATGCTGGTGCGCGAGAGCAACCGCAAGCAATCGGGCACGCCGCTGAAGGGCGACGGTTCGCTGCGGGCGAAACTGAAGCTGCCTTTCGCGCTGACCGGCGCGCAGAAGCGTTCCATCGACGAGATCGAGGGCGACGTCGGCCAGAACGCGCCGATGCTGCGCCTGCTTCAGGGCGATGTCGGCGCGGGCAAGACGGTGGTGGCGCTCAATGCCATGCTGATCGCGGTGGAAGCCGGCGCGCAGGCGGCGCTGCTGGCACCGACCGAGATTCTCGCCCGCCAGCATTACGAGACTCTGGCGCGGATGCTCGCGGGAACCGGGGTAGAGATCGCGCTGCTGACCGGGCGTGACAAGGGCAAGGCCCGCGAGGCGATCCTGATGGGGCTGGTGAGCGGCGCCATCGATGTCGTCGTGGGCACCCATGCGATCTTCCAGGATACGGTCTCCTACCGCAATCTCGCGCTGGTGGTGATCGACGAGCAGCATCGCTTCGGCGTCGGCCAGCGTCTCATGCTCGCGCGGAAGGGGCGGCGCACGCCGCATACCCTGGCGATGACCGCCACGCCGATCCCCCGCACGCTGACTCTGGCCCAGTACGGCGAGATGGAAGTGTCCAAGCTTGATGAACTCCCGCCCGGCAGGCAGGCGATCGATACCCGCGTCGTCTCGGTCGAGCGCATGGACGATGTGGCCGGCGCCATCGCCCGCCATATCGAGACCGGGCAGCAGGCCTACTGGGTCTGCCCGATGGTCAGCGAAAGCGAGAACGACGACCTCGCCGCGGCCGAGGCACGCTACGCGGCGCTGAAGGAACGCTTCGGAGACCGCGTCGCACTTGTCCACGGCCAGCTCAAGCCCGAGGTCAAGGACGCCGGCATGGAGCGTTTCGCCAGCGGTGAGGCGGCGGTGCTGGTGGCGACGACGGTGATCGAGGTCGGTGTGGACGTGCCCAATGCCACGCTCATGGTGATCGAGCAGGCCGAGCGCTTCGGCCTTGCCCAGCTTCACCAGTTGCGCGGCCGGGTGGGGCGCGGCAGCGAGAAATCGACCTGCCTGCTGCTGCGCGGCCAGCAACTCAGCGAAACCGCGCGCCAGCGCCTCGCCCTCATGCGCGAGACGCAGGACGGTTTCCGGCTGGCCGAGGAAGATCTGGAACTGCGCGGCGGCGGCGAACTGCTCGGCACCCGCCAATCGGGCGACACGCCTTTCCGCATCGCCAGCCTCGAACAGATCACCAAGCTGCTGCCGCTCGCTCACGACGATGCGCGCCTGCTGATCGAGCGCGACGGCGGCCTCGCCGGACCGCGCGGAGAGGCGGCACGGCTGCTGCTCTACCTGTTCGAGCGCGACTGGGGCGTGCAGCTTCTGCGCGGTGGGTGATCCGGCATGAATCGACTTCCGCTATGGGGTAGACACTTATTAGCGGCGGAAAAGGGGTGGTTTGCGGAATGGCAGGTTTGGAGGCGATCTATAGTAAATTCAGCACAACCCGTTTTCTCTGCTTCTCATTGCATTTCGCTGCTCCTCTGATGGAGTGGCCGTCGAGATTGTCCTGGGGTCGCAGCTGCCGCCTATTCTTGCCGAGATCATGAAAATGTGTAGATGACAGGCTTCAAGGGGGTGACGATATGTACGGAAGAACTATGCGCGTCATAGCTATTGCTACCGGCACGCTGCTTGTAACAATGAGCAATTCAGGCGTTGTCGAGGCGGCTGCGAACGAAGCGCCGTATTCCAGCGTAGTGCAAAGCTTAGCGGCAAATCTTGTCGCGGTGGTTTCGCCGCCGGATGTGATGCGACAGAATGCGCGCCATAGTGCAGAAACTTCTATCGATCAGGGCCTTGCGAGGGATCCTAACTTACCAGCCGCAGAAATAGCCTATCCCGGCCTTTCGGGCGCTATGAAAGCTGCGGGCATGGCAGCCGTAGAGCCTTTAATCGATAACGCCTGTCAAGACTTGGCAAGCCGCCAGCGTGATCTCTTCGCGCGATCGTTTACAGTTTCGGAACTACGTGAACTCATCGCATTTTATAGTAGCCCCACAGCAAAGCAAGCAGCCGCAGCAGCACTTGCTATCACTCGGGATCCGCGAGATCCGGTAGGAACGAATGATATGAAAGCAAAGGCTGGTGAGGGAGAACTTACAGAAAGAGATTTTTCACGTTTGGGCAACGCGCTCGCTCAAACGAAGGTCCCTCCTTCAGTAGACCAAGCGCTTCAAAAATTTTCAACATCTGGCGTGTACAAGAAGCTAAATTTTTTCAATCCAGAATTGGATAAAACGATGGCGCAATGGTTGAACGATTATACACCAAAAATTCAGTCAGCCATAAGGGTGTCCATGACCGATAAAGCTGCAGCGTACATCGCGGGCCATAGATAGTCGGTAATTTTATCGCGTAAATTGCAATGAACAGTATCTGGCCAATTAGAAGCGTGGAATGTCCGTTTTTCAGCACCATTAAGCGTATCGCTAAATGGCAACAATGGGCGTGCCCGGAATGGCGGGTTTCAGACAAATTTTCCAGATAGCCGCCGCCGCTGCAGATCCTTGAATTCGTCCTTCGCCTAGCATCCCGTAGGCGTGACGCGGCCGGCGTAAGTGGGCGAGAGTGGGAAGTTCAGCTCCGCCAGCAGGGCGGCATCGGCATGGCAGTACTTCGCGGCGGGAACGAAGGCGAGCACAGGGGTGAACGCGAAGCCTTCGTGGTTCCTGACCAGCGCGAACGACTGGATATGCGTGGTTGCAGCCTTGTAGGGCGATTTCTCCACGTCGCGGCTGGCGATCAGCATGTAAAGCGTCGTCCGGCCCTCGTGGTTGCCACGAGCGAAACGGACAGAGCGGATCATGTCGTCTCCCACGTCGGGCGCATCGATGATGGATTCGCGCCCCTCGAGCGTGGCTGACGCATCTCCCACCTTGACGAGAAAGACGTGCTGGCCGCGGATCTTGTTGTTCTGCCGCCAGAGCTGCGCGATCGAACCGTCCTGATCGGTTCCGGCAATGTCGGGCATGGGGTTGACGCCGGGGGCGAGCGTGATCGGCGTCAGGCTTGCGGCACTATCTGCGCCGGTGGCCCGGTGAGTGTCCGGTGCCGGACGCGATGCGGCGGCGATGCCGGGCAGGGCGGCCAGCGTGGGGGCCGAAAGCAGGAAAAGAAGGCGAGGAAGAGAGGCAGGGCGCATCGGCATTCCCTTACATGGCGCATCCCTGCGAAGGTTTTGCCGGAGCGCGGGAGGCGGGGCAAGGGTGCTGGCCGAAAGGGGTAGGATCGGATTCGCAGGGGTGGACCGGCGGTTTTCCGCGCCTGGCGCAGTTCACGATGTGCTTTGCAAAGAGGGGTGCATGCCGGTTCAAACCGGAAATTCGGCCTGTGGAAAACTTTGTTTTCTCTGGAAATTGTCAGGATTTCCGGGGCGTCCGGGAGGGAGGTGGGGTGCGTGGTCGGGCCGGGGGCAACAAAAAACCGAAAGGCCTCTTGCCACCCCCGGAGTCGCCCTATATAGGCGCGCTCCTGCCCAGGGCGGTCTTCGGAACGCCCTCCCGGTCGGGGAATAGCTCAGCCTGGTAGAGCACTGTCTTCGGGAGGCAGGGGCCGGAGGTTCGAATCCTCTTTCCCCGACCAACGAAAAGCCCGGCGTTTTACGCCGGGCTTTTTGCTGTCTGGGTCATGTTTCCGTCGATGCCATGGTTCCGCCGCTGGACGAGCAACGGCGGAGCGACCGAAGCTTCCTTTTTCAGCGCACCTGCCAGAAGCCCAGGCAATCCTCGCACATGTCGCCCGGCGGGCATTGCGCGCAGCGGGCGGGCACGGAAACATGCTTGCGCAGCCAGTGCGCGGCGGAAATCAGCCAGTTCATTTACAGCCCCCTGTAAAACCCCATTTGCGCAGAGCATTAGCTAACGGCGGCGGCCGTCCGTGCTTAAAAGATTGTCACGCTTTTGCTGGGTGGTTGGGTGGCCGCCCTTTTCCTTCGCGGGCGCGATGGTCTAGGTTTCGGGCCATGACCGAAACGCTCATTGCCGATTCCGCCGCCTCCACCACCGCCCGCCACTGGGAGTGGCAATATCTCGACCTCATGCGCCGCATCTGGGACGAGGGCGACGAACGGGTGGACCGTACCGGCATCGGCACGCGCTCGGTGTTCGGTGCGACGATCCGATTCGATCTTTCTGGCGGCGCGATGCCGCTGCTCACCACCAAGCGGGTCTACTGGAAGACGGCGACGCGCGAGCTGCTCTGGTTCCTGACCGGGGAAACCAATATTCGCCCGCTTTGCGCGCAAGGCGTGGAAATCTGGACCGACTGGCCGCTGGACCGCTATCGCCGCGAAACCGGACTGGAAATTTCCCGCGCCGATTTTTCCCGCCGGATCGTGGAAGATGCCGGATTTGCGCAGGAGTGGGGCGATCTCGGGCCGGTCTACGGCAAGCAGTGGGTGGACTGGCCGGTCTACGAAGCGGCGGAGGGCGGCCTCTATCGCAAGCGCGCGGAAGGCGTGAACCAGGTCGCGCAAGTGATCGAGAGCCTCAGGAACAATCCGGGCAGCCGCCGCCACATCATCGAGGGCTGGAACGTGGCCGAACTCGATTCGATGGCGCTGCCGCCGTGCCACAAGAGCTATCAGTTCCACGTCGCCGACGGCCGGCTGTCCTGCGCGCTCTATCAGCGGAGCTGCGATCTCGGACTCGGCTTTGCTTTCAACATGTGGTCGTTGGCGCTGCTGACGCGGATGTTCGCACAGCAATGCAACCTTGAGCCGGGCGAGGCAGTTTGGATGGGTGGTGATGTCCATCTCTACCTCAACCACGCCGCGCTGGTCGAAGAGCAACTGGCGCGGCAGCCGGCAGGCGAAGCGCGTCTCGATATCGCGCGAAAGCCCGATTCGATCTTCGATTACCGGATCGAGGATTTCGTGGTCGAAGGCTACGCGCCGCAAGCGCATATTGCCGCTCCTGTGGCCGTTTAGGTGTCGTTCTGGTGCCTTTCTGTGTGGATTGACATTGCCGATGGTTGAAATATTATGACCTGACCGTGGAATTTTGAAACGCGCCAGGTTCGTCCCTTTTCCTTGCGCGGTTCGGCTTCTCACGGCCCGGAAAGGCGGGAGAGGATAACCAGAATGGCCGAAGGCCCGGTTCGTACAGGCAAGTCACGCGGTAATCTGCCGCCACTCGATCTCTATGTCCCCGAGCCGAGATATCGGCCCGGCGATACGGTCGACTACACCCACCTGGAAATCCCCGAACCGGGCCTTCTGGCCCGGCCGGATGAGGCCTGTGAGGCGCGGGAAACCTGGCCTTTCACGCTGGACATGATCCGCGTCCTCGGTGACGACGATCGCGCCGTCGGCCCGTGGAATCCCGGCCTCGATCCCGAGACCTTGCGCCGGATGCTGGCAACGATGGCGCTCACCCGCGCCTTCGACGATCGCATGTATCGCGGCCAGCGCCAGGGGAAGACCAGCTTCTACATGAAGTCCACCGGCGAGGAGGCTATCTCCATCGCCTGTGCCCACGCCCTTGCGGCGGACGACATGGTGTTCCCCAGCTACCGCCAGCAGGGCATCCTGATCGCCCGCGGCTATCCGCTGGTGGAGATGGTCAACCAGATCTACTCGAACCGCGCCGACCCGCTGAAGGGGCGGCAGTTGCCGATCATGTATTCGGCCAAGGACTACGGATTCTTCTCGATTTCCGGCAATCTCGCCACCCAGTTCCCGCAGGCGGTGGGCTGGGCGATGGCGAGCGCGATCAAGGGCGATACCCGCATCGCCACCAGTTTTGTGGGAGAAGGCTCCAGCGCCGAGGGCGATTTCCACGCGGCGATGACCTTCGCGGCGGTCTACAACGCGCCGGTCGTGCTCAATGTGGTCAACAACCAGTGGGCGATCTCCAGCTTCTCCGGCTTTGCCGGGGCCGAGCGCACGACTTTTGCAGCGCGTGCGGCGGGTTACGGCATTGCCGGGCTGCGTGTCGACGGTAACGACATCCTGGCGGTCTATGCGGCGATGGAATGGGCGGCGAACCGTGCCCGCGCCAACAAGGGCCCGACCCTGATCGAGCACTTCACCTACCGCGCCGAAGGTCACTCCACCTCGGACGATCCCAGCGCCTATCGGTCCGCGCGCGAGGCCGAGGACTGGCCGCTCGGCGATCCGATCACGCGGCTCAAGAAGCACCTGATCGCGCTGGGCGAATGGTCCGAGGAGCAGCACGAGGCGATGGACCGTGAATTGGCCGAACAGGTCAAGGTCGCCACCAAGGAGGCCGAGAAGAACGGCATCCTCGGGCATGGGCTTCATCACCCGTTCCATACGATGTTCGAGGACGTGTTCGAGGAACTGCCCTGGCATCTCCAGGAACAGGCCGAACAGGCGATCCGAGAGCGACAGACCAAATGGCCGGAGTGGAAGGAGTGAGGACCATGATCGAGGAAAACCCCGTCAGCCTCCACGACGCGCCAAGCCGTCCGATGAACATGATCGAGGCGATCAACGATGCGCTCGACATCATGATGGCGCGCGATCCTGATGTCGTCATCATGGGCGAGGATGTCGGCTACTTCGGCGGCGTGTTCCGCGCGACGGCGGGCCTTCAGAAGAAGTTCGGCAAGAACCGCGTGTTCGACACGCCGATCAACGAGTGCGGCATCATCGGCGCCGCCGTGGGCATGGCGGCCTATGGCCTGCGCCCGGTGCCGGAAATCCAGTTCGCGGACTATATCTATCCCGGCCTCGACCAGCTCGTCTCGGAAGCGGCGCGCCTGCGCTATCGTTCGGCGGGCGAGTTCGTGGCGCCGATCACGGTGCGTTCGCCCTTCGGTGGCGGCATCTTCGGCGGCCAGACCCACAGCCAGAGCCCGGAGGCCTTGTTTACCCATGTCGCCGGTCTCAAGACTGTGATCCCGGCGACGCCTCACGATGCCAAGGGCCTGCTGATCGCGGCGATCGAGGACAACGATCCCGTCATCTTCTTCGAGCCCAAGCGCATTTATAACGGCCCGTTCGACGGTTATTACGACCGACCCTCGCGGCCCTGGAAGGGGTTGCCGGGTAGCCAGGTTCCGGAGGGTTACTACCGCATTCCGCTCGGCAAGGCGCGTGTGGTGCGCGAAGGTGCCGCGCTGACGGTCGTGACGTACGGCACCATGGTCCACGTTGCCGAGGCGGTGCTGGCCGAGAAGGGTGTCGACGCTGAAATCATCGACTTGCGCAGCCTCGTCCCGCTGGACATCGATACTGTGGAAAAGTCGGTGGAGAAGACGGGGAAATGCCTGGTGATACACGAGGCGACCCGCACTTCCGGTTTCGGCGCCGAGCTCGTCACGCTCGTGCAGGAGCGCTGCTTCTATCATCTCGAAGCCCCGGTGGAGCGCGTGACCGGTTTCGACACGCCTTATCCGCACAGCCTCGAGTGGGCCTATTTCCCCGGTCCCGTCCGCATTGGCGAGGCGGTCGATCGGCTCATGAAGGATTGATCCGATGGGTCGTTTCACATTCCGCCTGCCGGACATCGGCGAAGGCATCGCAGAGGCCGAGATCGTCGCCTGGCACGTCAAGGTCGGCGATACGGTCGAGGAAGACGGCCGCCTGGCCGACATGATGACCGACAAGGCCACGGTCGAGATGGAGAGCCCGGTTTCGGGCGTGGTCGTGGAGGTCGCGGGCGAAGCGGGCGACGTGATCGCTATCGGCTCGCCGCTGGTGGTGATCGAGGTTGAGGGCGCTGGCAACGAAGTCGACCGTGCACCTGCGCCGAAGGCCGAAGTGGTCGAGCAGCGGATCGAGGCGGAAACGCCCGATGCTGGCGATGTGGCGCGCGTGGAAAGCGCGGTGGCACCGGAGGCGAAGCCTGTCCCCGCCCCCACAGCTCTCACGCCAAAGCCGGCCCCCGCTCAGGCTGAGCCCGTCGAATCCCGCGCACCCACGCCCACGCCAAAACCGACTGCCCCCCACGCCAAGGTCATGGCCAGCCCGGCCGTGCGAAAGCGTGCAGCCGATCTCGGCATCGATCTGGGTGAAGTGCGCCCGGCCGAAGATGGCCGCCTGCGTCATTCGGATCTCGACGCCTTCCTGTCCTACAATGCTTCCGGCGGGTTCCAGCCCGCCGGGCGCAAGGGGCAGGACGAGCAGGTGCGCGTGATCGGCCTGCGCCGCCGCATCGCCGAGAATATGGCTGCGTCGAAGCGCCAGATACCCCACTTCGCCTATGTCGAGGAATTCGACGTCACGGCACTGGAGGAAACCCGCGCGCAGCTTAACGCAGGGCGGGGCGACCGGCCGAAGCTGACGATGCTGCCGTTCCTCATCACCGCGATCTGCAAGCTGCTGCCCAAGTATCCGATGCTCAATGCGCATTATGATGACGAGGCTGGCGTGGTGACGCGCTACGGCTCGGTGCATCTGGGCATGGCGGCGCAGACCCCGGCGGGGCTGATGGTTCCGGTGATCCGCGATGCGCAGGGCCGCAACTTGTGGCAACTGGCCACCGAGATCGGGCGTCTGGCACAGGCTGCGCGGGACGGTTCGGCCAGGTCGTCCGAGCTTTCGGGATCGACGATCACCGTGACCTCGCTCGGGCCGATGGGCGGGGTGGCGACCACGCCGGTCATCAACCGTCCCGAAGTGGCGATCATCGGGCCGAACCGCATCGTCGAGCGACCGATGTTCGTGAAGGGTGCGGATGGCGTGGAGCGCATCGAGAAGCGCAAGATCATGAATATCTCGATGTCCTGCGATCACCGCGTGGTAGATGGCTGGGATGCTGCCAGCTTCGCGCAGGACCTCAAGAAGCTGATCGAGGCTCCCGCGCTCATTCTTGCGGGGTAACGGGAGAAAGGGAATGGGCAGGGATCCGCGCGTCGATGACTATATCGAGGGAGCCGCGGACTTTGCCCGCCCTATCCTCGAACATCTGCGGGCGTTGGCCCACCGCGCGCTTCCCGGGGCGGAGGAGGCGATCAAGTGGGGAATGCCGCACTTCACGGTGAGCGGGAAGAACGTGGCCGGGATGGCGGCGTTCAAGGCGCATTGCACGTTCGTGATTCATGGCGATGGCCGGCAAGGCGACGCCATGGGCCAGTTCGGGCGAATCACAGGGATCGCCGACCTGCCGGACGAAGCCGTGCTGACCGCGAATCTTCAGGCGGCTCTGGACCGGGTGCTGGAGAAGGGTACCGCACTCCGGATCGACGGCACACGCAAGCCTCGTCCCGAAATACCGATGCCGGATGATTTTGCGGCCCTGCTGGCCGCAACGCCTGAGGCGCAGGATGCCTTCGGCCGGTTCACATCCTCCCAGCGCCGCGACTATCTTGAATGGATCACCGAAGCGAAGACTGCCGCCACGCGGGACAAGCGCATGGTACAGGCGTCCGAGTGGATCGCCGAGGGAAAGACACGCAACTGGAAGTACGAGAAGCCCCGCAGGAACGCCTGACGTCTTGCGCGGGACGCGGCAGGGCGGTGGATCGGCCCTGGTTTCAAAATTTTTTTCGCGTGTTTTCCTTCGGCCGGCCCACCCGTGAGGTGTTTTCGAGAGGTGAAAATCGCAAAAACATCGACTGAATCGTGCCATCGGCAAAACTGTCCACAGGCTAGTCGCGGCGTGGTCGTAAAAATCTCTCTTGGGCTGGAATAGTGCGTTGACAGCCACCCGGTGCTGACATAGAGGGCGGCCTCCCAAGCGGACGCGACCGCAAGAACGCGGGTGTAGCTCAGTTGGTTAGAGTGCCGGCCTGTCACGCCGGAGGTCGCGGGTTCGAGCCCCGTCACTCGCGCCACTTGGGAATTCCCTGTCTGTGACAGGCAGGGGAAAATGCTGGTAATCCAGCGACTTGAGGTAGTCTGAAAACCTCACATATATTGCTGCGCGGGTGTAGCTCAGTTGGTTAGAGTGCCGGCCTGTCACGCCGGAGGTCGCGGGTTCGAGCCCCGTCACTCGCGCCACTTCCTTGACTGGAAGAGGAAAGCAATATCATGAAAAAGGCCGGGAGAAATCCCGGCCTTTTCTTTTGCCTGCGATATGCGGAAAAAATGAAAGCGCCGGGGAATCATCCCCAGCGCCCTGTCTCCATCCAGATCAGGAATCGCCGCAAGGGCATGATCCATACTACCCCCATGAAGAGGTAGATGGGGGTCTGGAGCAGGACATGCCAATCCGACATGAGTGGGGCGACGTAGCGTGCTATCAGCAGCCCGTAGGCGCACAGGACAAGCAGCAGCCCCAATACGCCGAACGGGATCCGCCAGGTCGGTGTTTCGCGCAAGGTCAGATTTCCCCTTCGTAGATCCGCGTCGGCGTTACCACGGCATCCAGTATCCGGTCGTGCGCTTCCACCGGTAGGGTTTCGGCCAGTTGGCAGTCCCATGCAAGGCCGATGGCGGGAACGTCGGGATTGGCATCGAGCCAGCGATCATAATGGCCGCCGCCCTGGCCGAGCCGATGACCCTGCGCCGTGAAGGCGAGCAGGGGCACTACGAGGATGGCCGGAACCACGGCCTTGGCGCTGGCGAGCGGCTGCAGTGCCCCCCAGGGCCCCAGGGTGAGTTGTTCCTCGTCAAAGGGGTTTGCCCATTCGCGAAATTCCATCGCGCTTTCGCGGGCGGCGAACCAGGGGAGTGCGATATTCCGCCCATGTTCGGAAAGCCACCGCGCCCAGCCGAAGGCCGGTGCCTCATCGCCAACCGGTGCGTAGAGGCCGATGGTCAGCCCCTCCGGTATCATTTCCGCGACCGGTGCGGGCGGGCGGTTCAGCACGAGCGCGCGCATGCCCTGGGGCAGCGAGGCGACATGCTCCGCGCGGGCAGCCCGGTGCGATTTGCGCAGCGCGATTTTCTTGCTCGTAGGGGAGAGAGGAGGCGACGAATCCACCGTGAGTCCCATTTCTGGATGATCGGGCCGCAACAATACCACCGAAGGTCTCTCGCGGCATGTCGGAAATCCGGCAATGAATGCCGGCGCGTCAGGGGCTGCGGGAACAACAAGAGCCCCCGGTGAGGTCAGTGCCCATCGGAAGGTCGAGGATGGGCGATGTCCTCTATGCTGATGAAGTGGGTGACGGGTCCACCATGGGTCGTTTCCTAGAAATCCTCTGACGCCTCGACGTCAGGTGGGGACCATATGCGTCGGACCACGGTCCGGGCAGGGACAGCCCCCAATGGATTGCTTATAGCCTCAGGGATGTTCGAACGGCACGTGCCGGGCAGATCCCGTCCCCCCTTAGTTAGGCGTTCGGCGAGCCATCCTCAAGGCGCTGCGCGAGATTTTCGACATGATCGGCAATCTTTGCGAGTTTTTCCGCGAAGGCGGGCGGAAACGCGGGCTCGGCGGGAGCCGGGGGAGGGGGTGCCTGGACCGGGGGGCGTTGGCGAAGTTCGTGCAGTTCGTCTGCCAGCATCAGTGAGGCAAACAGCAGCATGCGGGGTTCGGTCTGTCCCACGACGCCGGCATGACCGAGCTTCTCGTCGATCATCGCCGCAAGCTTCGTGACGTGAGCTTCCTCGCCGTCTGCGCAGGCGAGCATGAATTCGCGCCCGCCGATCGTAAGGGTGATGTTTGCCATGGCTGCTATCAGGACCGGCGCTGCGCGAGGAGCGCGTCGATCTCGCCGAGCGCTTCCTCCACGGTGCCGCGAAGCCTGCCATGACGGTCCTGCAGGGCGCGGGTTTGCGATACCACACGTTCCAGCCGCGAAAGTGCGGCTTCGATCCGATCGATCGCCGTCTGGGCCGCTGCTTCGTTCGTCGCCTTGCTGGTCGCTTCGTTCATGGGCGAGTGGCTACAGTGAAAAAGCCAAAACGCAATCAATTGGCGGCCCTTGTTCACAATCCTTTCGATCAACCGAGGCGATTGTGCCACCATGTGATTGGCACACATATGTACAAGCCCCCATGTACGGGAGGCCTAAATGGACGTTAGGCGAACTTGACGGGAGACGGCCTCGCCCTAAAGGGGGTCGGCAAGTTCGAATCGTCCCATTTTCCGTTTCCGGAGCCTCACGATGACCCTTGCTGCTGACCGTCTCGCGCCGATGGCCAATGCCATCCGCGCGCTGTCGATGGACGCGGTCCAGGCGGCCAACAGTGGCCACCCCGGCATGCCCATGGGCATGGCCGATGTCGCGACCGTCCTTTTCGCCAAGTTCCTCAAGTTCGATCCCGCCGCGCCCAAGTGGGCCGACCGCGACCGCTTCGTGCTGTCGGCCGGTCACGGATCGATGCTGATCTACTCGCTGCTCCACCTGACCGGCTATGCCAGCCCGACGATGGACGACATCCGTGGCTTCCGTCAGCTGGGCTCGGTCTGCGCCGGTCACCCGGAAAACTTCCTGATCGAAGGCGTCGAATGCACCACCGGCCCGCTCGGCCAGGGTCTGGCCATGGCGGTCGGCATGGCGATGGCGGAGCGTCAGCTCAACGCCACCTTCGGCGACGATCTGGTCGATCACAAGACCTGGGTCATCGCCGGTGACGGCTGCCTCATGGAAGGCATCAACCACGAAGCCATCGGTCTTGCCGGCACGCTCAAGCTGGGCCGCCTGAAGGTGCTGTGGGACGACAACAAGATCACCATCGACGGCGACACCTCGCTGTCGACCAGCGAAGACATCCCGGCGCGCTACCGCGCTTCGGGCTGGGACGTGTTCGAGTGCGACGGTCATGACTTCGCCGACATTGAGCGCGCGCTGGCCGAGGCTGCCGCTTCGGACAAGCCTACGCTGGTCGCCTGCAAGACCGTGATCGGCAAGGGGGCCCCCAACAAGCAGGGCGGCCACGACGTTCACGGCGCTGCGCTGGGCGAGGCCGAAGTGGCCGCTGCCCGCGAATACCTGGGCTGGACCTCGGCTCCCTTCGAGGTTCCGGCGGAAATCCTGGCCGACTGGCGCTCGCTGGGTCAGGCCGGTGCCACGGCTCATGCCGACTGGTTCGGCCGCCTTGCCGCTTCCGACAAGGCTGACGAGTTCACACGCCGCATGGCCGGCGAACTGCCGGAGACCGACGCGATCCGTGCCAAGCTGGCCGAATGGCTGGAAGGCGATTCCACCGTGGCCACCCGCAAGGCTTCGGAAAACTGGCTGAATGTGCTGGCCCCGGCGATCCCCGAGATGATCGGCGGTTCTGCCGACCTTACCGGTTCGAACAACACCAAGGCCAAGTGCCAGGAACCGTTCACGCCGGACAACTACGGCGGCCGCTACGTCTACTATGGCATCCGTGAATTCGGCATGGCCGCGGCCTTGAACGGCATGGCGCTGCATGGCGGCGTGATCCCCTATGGCGGCACCTTCCTGATCTTCTCGGACTACTGCCGCAATGCGATCCGCCTCTCGGCGCTGCAGCAGACCCGCGCGATCTACGTGCTGACCCACGATTCGATCGGCCTTGGCGAAGACGGCCCGACCCACCAGCCGGTCGAGCATGTGATGTCCATGCGCATGATCCCGAACCTTTACGTGTTCCGTCCCGCGGACGTCATCGAGACGGCGGAATGCTGGAATATCGCGCTGGAATCGCAGGACACCCCTTCGGTGCTGGCGCTTACCCGCCAGAACCTGCCGCAGTTGCGCAAGACGGGCGACATGCTCTCGGCACGCGGCGCCTACACGCTCCGCCATGCCGAGGGCGACCGCAAGGTCATCCTCATCGCCACCGGTTCGGAAGTCGAACTGGCGGTGAAGGTGAAGGCCGAGCTGGAATCGCAGGGAATCGGCGCCGACGTGGTCTCGATGCCGTGCATGGAGCTCTTCGCCGCTCAGGACGAAGCCTACCAGCACGAGGTTCTGCCGAACGATCCGTCGATCCTGAAGGTCTCGATCGAGGCCGGCGTCACCATGGGCTGGGAGCGCTATACCGCGCAGAGCCGCAACGGCGGCCTGAATATCGGTCTGGACCGCTTCGGCGCCTCGGCTCCGGCCAAGGACCTCTTCGCTCGCTTCGGCTTCACCGTCGATGCGATCGTTCCGAAGATTCTCAATAAACTCAGCGTGTAAACAGGAGAATTGCACATGGCGACCAAGGTTGCGATCAACGGTTTCGGACGTATCGGGCGCAACGTCGCGCGCGCCATTCTCGAGCGCACGGACCACGACCTCGAACTGGTTTCGATCAACGACCTTGCCGACGCCAAGGCCAATGCCCTCCTGTTCAAGCGTGACAGCGTCCACGGTACTTTCGAAGGCACTGTGGAAGTCGACGGCACTGACCTGATCGTAAACGGCAAGCGTATCCACGTCACTGCCGAGCGCGATCCGGCCAACCTGCCGCACGCCGCGCAGGGCATCGAGATCGTCCTGGAATGCACCGGTTTCTTCACCAACAAGGAAGCGGCCTCCAAGCACATCGACGCCGGCGCTAAGCGCGTTCTGGTTTCGGCCCCCGCCAAGGGCGTGGACCTCACCGTCGTTTACGGCGTGAACCACAAGGAACTGACCGCCGAGCACGTCGTCGTCTCGAACGCATCGTGCACCACCAACTGCCTGGCACCTTTCGCCAAGGTTCTGCATGAGAAGATCGGTATCGAGCGCGGTCTGATGACCACGATCCACTCGTACACCAACGACCAGAAGATCCTCGACCAGATCCACAGCGACCCGCGCCGCGCCCGCGCCGCCGCGATGAACATGATCCCGACCAGCACCGGCGCTGCCGTTGCCGTGGGCCTCGTTCTTCCGGACCTCAAGGGCAAGCTCGACGGTTCGTCGATCCGCGTGCCGACCCCGAACGTCTCGGTCGTCGACCTGACCTTCGTGCCGAAGCGCGACACGACCACCGAGGAAGTCAACGCGCTGCTCAAGGAAGCGGCCGAGGGCGAGCTCAAGGGCGTGCTTGGTTACACCGAGGAACCGCTGGTTTCGATCGACTTCAACCACGATGCGCATTCGTCGACCATCGACAGCCTTGAGACTTCGGTTCTCGAAGGCAAGCTGGTCCGCGTCCTGTCGTGGTACGATAACGAGTGGGGCTTCTCCAACCGCATGGTCGACACGGCCGGCGTGATGGCGGGCCTGCTCTGAGGACCTGATGGAGACGGGCCGTCTCGTCGGCAGCGTGCGGGAGGAGGAGCCTGTATGCGCCGGTGAAACGGCGGTCCGTCGCCCGACTGTCGCCGCGGGAGTCCATACCGGACTTTCGCGGCGCGGTGCGTCCGGAGCCCGTCTCGCGGGCCGGAACATCGAGGAATGCTCCCGGTCCTGAACCGGGAAACTGAACCGGCGCGGACCTGTACGCCGTGCCTTCGAGCGGCGGGCCCGGCGCGGGCCCGCAGGACGGCGCTATCGCCGCCGTCGAGATAAGGATCGAGCAATGAGCGCTTTCAAGACCCTTGATGACCTTGGTGACGTGACGGGGAAAGTTGCGCTCGTGCGCGTCGACCTCAACCTGCCGATGAACGACGGCGTCGTCACCGATGATACCCGCATTCGCGCCGCTGTGCCGACAGTGCTGGAACTTGCCGAAAAGGGCGCCAAGGTTCTCCTGCTCGCTCACTTCGGCCGCCCCAAGGGCGACCGCGTGCCCAGCATGTCGCTGTCGATGGTGGTCGGCGCGGTCGAGAAGGTGCTCGGCAAGGAAGTGATGTTCGTCCCCGAGATCGCCGGTGACGTGGTCAAGCAGACCGTCGGCATCCTGCGCGCCGGCGACATTGCCATTCTCGAGAATACCCGTTTCTGGAAGGGCGAGGAGAAGAACGACCCTGAACTCGTCAAGGCGATTGCCGAGAACGCGGACTTCTACGTGAACGATGCCTTTTCCGCAGCGCACCGCGCCCATGCGACGACGGAGGGCCTTGCCCACGTCCTTCCTGCCTATGCGGGCCGCTCGATGCAGGCCGAACTGGAAGCGCTCGACAAGGCGCTGGGCAGCCCGGAAAAGCCGGTTGCGGCCGTGGTCGGCGGCGCCAAGGTTTCCTCGAAGCTCGACGTGCTCAAGCACCTCGTCACGCAGGTCGATCACCTGATCATCGGTGGCGGCATGGCCAATACCTTCCTCGCCGCCAAGGGCGTGGACGTGGGCAAGTCGCTTTGCGAACATGACCTGACCGGTACTGCGACCGAGATCCTCGACGTGGCCGACAAGTCGGGCTGCACTGTCCATCTGCCTTACGAAGTGGTGGTCTCGAAGGAATTCGCCGCCAATCCGCCCAGCCTGCGCACCTGCAATGTCCACGAAGTGGCTGCTGACGAGATGATTCTCGACGTTGGCCCGCTCGCGGTGGAGGCGCTGGGGGACGTGCTCAAGACCTGCCGCACGCTCGTATGGAACGGCCCGCTCGGCGCATTCGAGACGGTTCCGTTCGATGCCGCTACCGTGGCTCTGGCCAGAACTGCGGCTGCGCTGACCCGCGAAGGTTCGCTGGTTTCGGTCGCGGGCGGCGGCGATACTGTCGCGGCACTGCATCACGCAGGCGTGGCGGACGATTTTTCGTACATTTCGACGGCAGGCGGTGCCTTCCTCGAATGGATGGAAGGCAAGGAACTTCCCGGCGTGGCCGCACTTTCGGCCTGAGCCGCCGATCTGCTGGGGGAGGGGCGGCAAGCATGAACAGATCGATGCCTGCCGCTCGTCCCGAACGGCAACTGCCCTGGCACGGCAGATATGTAACGCTTGACGGCATGCGCGGGATCGCCGCGCTTGCCGTCGCGCTGTTTCATTTCAACATTTCCCAGGCGCCGCACGGGTATGTTGCGGTGGATTTCTTCTTCGCACTGTCCGGCTTCGTGCTCTGCACGAGCTACCTGTCTCGTTGGCAGGGCGGCATGGGTACCGGCGCTTTCATGGCGAAGCGCCTCGTGCGTCTCTATCCGCTGTTCCTCGTCGGTGTGCTGCTGACGACCACGGTCGGCCTCGTGCGGCATCATACCGGCGGCGATACCTCGCTTAGCCTGCCGACGATCGCCATCAGCACGGCGTTGAACGCTCTGATGCTGCCATCGCCGCTGACAGGCACGCTGTTTCCGCTCAATGTCCCGGCATGGTCACTGTTCTATGAGCTCATCGCCAATCTGGTGATGATCGTCGTGCTCTTCCGCCTTCCGCGGCTTCTGCTGCTGGTCGTCTGTCTGGCCTCGGCATGGTGGTTCGCCCCGGCGGTTCTTGAGAACGGCTCGGGCAATATCGGCGCGATCTGGAGCGAATGGTCGGTAGCACTGGCGCGGACGCTCTACTCGTTCTGTGCCGGTATGCTCATCGCCCGGCTGCGCCAACCTGCACACCGCCCGGCGACTTTGGGGGGCATCGCCTGCCTCGCCGCGATTGCGGTCATGCTGCTGGCCGACCCCCGGTGGATCGCCGTAACCCATTACGATCTGGCCTGCACGCTGCTGGTCTCACCGCTGCTTGTCTGGTTCGGATCGCGCGTGGAACCCTCGCGAAAGCTGGCACCTGCGGCCTGGTTCGTGGGAGAGGTATCCTTCGCGCTCTATGCCGTGCACTGGGCGTTGATCGAGCCGATGCGCTATTTCAAGGATGATCTGCACTACAACGAAGTGCTGATGGCCTTCGTGTTTCTCGGTGCCTGCCTGGCCGTCGCCTGGTTCTGCGTTCGCTGGATCGACGTGCCGGCACGCACTCTGCTGTCCGATATATTGCGCCGGCGGCGGCAAGCGCGCGTCTTCGTTGGAACGGATCATCCGGCCGATGGATAGCCTTTTGCCGCAGTTGCGAAACGGAGCTCCGGAGAATAAGCCCGTTTCAGGTTGCTGATACAACTTAGGAGGAGAAACCATGGAATTTTCAGAGATGACGGCCAAAATGGCCGGCGGGAACGGTTTTATCGCCGCGCTCGACCAGAGCGGCGGTTCAACCCCGAAGGCCCTTGCGGGATACGGCATCGAGGAAGGCGCATGGTCTTCCGAGGAAGAGATGTTCGGCCTGATCCACCAGATGCGCGCGCGCATCATCGCTTCGCCTGCATTCACCGGAGACAAGGTGATCGGCGCGATCCTTTTCGAGCGGACCATGGATGGTGAAGTCACCGGCGTGCCCACTCCGCAGGCCCTGATCGCCAAGGGCGTGGTGCCTTTCATCAAGATCGACAAGGGCCTTGAAGACGAAGCCAACGGCGTGCAGCTGATGAAGCCGATGCCGACGCTGGACGCGCTGCTCGCGCGTTCAAAGGCACTGGGCGTCTACGGCACCAAGGAACGTTCGGTGATCCAGTCGGCCAATGCCGAGGGTATCGCTGCCGTAGTGAAGCAGCAGTTCGAGATCGGTCAGCAGGTGCTCTCGCACGGCATGATGCCGATCATCGAGCCCGAAGTGAACATCAAGAGCGAGACCCGCGCCGAGTGTGACACGCTGCTCCTTGCCGAGATTCTCAAGAACCTCGATGCGTTGCCGGATGGCGTGCGCGTCATGCTCAAGCTCTCGCTGCCGATCGTTCCGGGTACTTTCGATCCGCTCGTCTCGCACCCCAAGGTGCTGCGCGTCGTTGCCCTGTCGGGTGGCTACAAGCGTCCCGAAGCCTGCGCCGAACTGGCGAAGAACAAGGGCATCATCGCCAGCTTCAGCCGTGCGCTGCTTGAAGACCTGCGCTCGCAGATGAGCGATGCAGAGTTCGATGCTGCGCTGGCCGATGCCATCGACGAGATCTTCAAGGGCTCGACCCAGAAGGTGGACGCAGCGGCGGCTGCCTGATCCCGTCGCGGATTTCGCTTGAAGGGAAGGGCGGTGCCGAAAGGTGCCGCCCTTTCTCGTTGACGCGTTCTTCTCTCAAAGTCCGCCCATGAAACGGAACCCGAACTGGTAGGCGAAGGGCGCTGGCCGGGTTCCGGCAACAGGGGCGGGGAGCGCGTCGAGAAGCTCCAGTTGTCCATCCGCGATCTGGATCGGCTGACCAAGGGTCATCTCCACTTCGCGAGGACCGGAGCCGAGATCGATGCGAACACGAACGCGCAGACGGCCGGCCCAGACGCACTGGGTGCCTACCGCGCAGCGACTGTCTTCCAGCAAGGCCAGCGGCGTCACCCTGGGCCCATCGACATGAATCGTCTCGCCGATACGTGTATAGGCAAGCGGAGGGCCGCTATAGGAAGCCGGTGGAGGTGAGGGTTCCGGAGAGGGGGATGACGGGCCGCTTGGGGCAGGCCCACTCGGGACAAGGTCACCCGGCGCCGTGTCCTGCGGCGTATAGAAGGGCGGTTGATCCGGGCTTTCGGCAGGGGGTGCATAAGGCGAAGCTGGCGCGGGCGTAACGGATGGCGGCGCCGAACCCTCCGGAATGATGCGGCATCCGGCGATCCCGGTGGCCGCCAGGAGCAGCACAAGGGCGAGTGTCCGGGCGGGTCGTTTCATGTTCCTCCCCTTGGCGTGAACGGATGTCCGGTTCATAATTTGCCGCAGGCGAGACTAGCGGCGCGGGCTGAACCTCTCCCGAACGAATGCGCTTTTCGCGGAGGCGCGGGAGCGTTAGTGTTTATGCCGATAGACGGGACGGCAATGAAATTCTCCCAATATTGGTCTGCTATCAACGGGCCGATCAAGATCTGGCTCGCTTGCATAGTGGTGGTGTTCGTCGCACCATCCCTGTTGCCGCCTGCCGTTATCAGGCTGGTGGTGCCGCCCATCTTTTGTGCGTTGGTGGCGACCTTGCTGATCGCGTGGCTGCGTCCCCGATACGATCCCATGTTGCGACGGGCAATGGCGCTGCTCCTGGGCGAAACGGCCTGGCTCCTGATGGAGGCGGATGCGCTGCCTGCGGCCATGCTGGTCGATGTTCTCGCCGGTTTCCTGCTGCCGTTGCTTCTCCTCTGGCGGCCCTCGCGGGTTCTGGTGGCGATCATGGCCGGGGGCGTCAGCGTCGCGGCTGCCAAGGCGATGTACCTGGCTTCGACCGCGCCGGGCTGGAATACCGATACTGCGGCCGACGCCCTGCACGCGGTGATGAGGTTGACTATCCTCCTGTTCGCGGCAGGAGCGCTGGGTAGGGTGAACCGCGAACGCGACGACGCGCGCTTTGAAGAGGAACTCTTTTCCTCGGCCCCATGAAAGGCTAGGTGCGCGCATATGGAAGACATCGAACGCGAACCGACACAGCTTTACCTGATCTCGCCGCTGGACGTGGGCGGCACGTTCCCCGAACGGCTTGCCCGCGCACTCGATGCCGCGCCTGTCGCGGCGTTCCAGTTCCGGGTCAAGGACGTGGACCAGCACGAGGCTGCGCGTCTTGCAGAGCCCCTGCAGAAGATTTGCGCAGAGCGGGAGGTCGCCTTCATCGTCAACGATTCGATCAGCCTCGCCAAGCGGCTTGGAGCCGACGGCGTGCATATCGGTCAGGAAGACGGGACAGTGGAAGAGGCGCGCAATGCGCTTGGCCGCGATGCGCAGATCGGCGTGACCTGCCATGACAGCCGCCACCTCGCGATGGATGCTGGCGAAGAAGGCGCGGATTACGTGGCGTTCGGAGCATTCTTCCCGACCACTACCAAGCAGGTGAAGCATACTGCTGGGCTCGATCTGCTCGAATGGTGGCAGGGAATCTTCGAAATTCCCTGTGTGGCGATCGGCGGGATCACGCCGGAGAACTGCGGGCCGCTGGTGAAGGCAGGCGCTGACTTCCTCGCGGTTTCGGGCGCGGTCTGGAACGGAGACGAAGTGGCGGCAGTAAAGGCTTTTCACGAAGCCATGGCTGCGGCGATGAAAGCCGAAGGCTGAGGGATCAGGGCAGGGGCCGGTTCCCTGCCCTTAACAGTGCTGGTGGAAGCGTGCTGGCGGCGATTTAATTAAAAATCAATCTTCGCAATAACTTCCTCGCCGAACTTCAGTGCGATGTCGCAATATTGGGCGCGTGTTTCGGCGTGGATCGTCGCACCGGAGCCATGGACTCCGAGCGACTTGAGGTTGGCATAGTGATCGAGCGCTTCCTGTGCGCTCCAACCATCCTTCACAGCGTAAGTCGATGAGGCGATGACTTTGGGGGGCTCGGCACGGCCGACTTTTCCGCAGTGATCCGCCATGTATCCGATCGCGGCGAGGATATCGTCGTCTCCTTCGAGATTGGCGGTGCGCGCAGTGTCGGTAACGCTCTTGGGTACGAAGAACGGGTGCCAGGCGTCACCCAGTTCGACCGCGCGGCGCAGGGCCCGCTTCGAGTTGCCGCCGACCAGCAGGGGCGGGTGCGGTGTCTGTGCAGGCGTGGGCAACATGCGGTTGCCGAGCGCGGTATAGCCGGTGCCCTCGAACGTGAAATCCTCGC
Source organism: Novosphingobium sp. TK71 (assembly GCF_055361505.1). Lineage (NCBI taxonomy): Bacteria > Pseudomonadati > Pseudomonadota > Alphaproteobacteria > Sphingomonadales > Sphingomonadaceae > Novosphingobium > Novosphingobium sp. TK71. The sequence continues at coordinate 1,481,422 of NZ_CM143962.1, read as the reverse complement.
CGGTCCAGGCCAATTTCATCGCATTGATATATTCGTCCATGAGGTCGTTGCGGGTATCGAAATCCACGCCGAGCGCCTTGTACTCAGCCTTCATGTAGCCCGCGCCGAGGCCAAGGATCACGCGCCCATTCGTGAAGTGGTCAAGCGATGACACGGCCCGGGCGGTGAGAAACGGATTGCGATAGGGCAGGACCAGGATGTTGGTCTGGAGGCGCAGTTTCGTCGTCGAGGCACCCAGCATCGAGAGCAGGACGAACGGGTCCTGCGCATAGTGCCCTCCGGCATCGAGCCAGCGCGCTGAGGGCGCCGGGTGATCGGTGACGGTGCCGGCGTAGAAGCCCGCCGCTTCGACGGTGCGGGCGATTTCCTGGAGCGCGTCAAGGGTGCCGAATTCCTCCGGGCGATCGATATGGTCGAACGGAAGGCTGGTGCTTAATGTGAAGGTCATGCCGGAAGTTCTTTCAATCGTTGGATTTCTCGCAGTGGATTTCAGGCGATGAGTTTCAGGGATTCGGTTCGGGGGGAAGAACCCAGGTATCGTCGCGGTTGCGCACCCAGCCTCCCGAGGCCCAGGTTCCGCCGTCCACCGGAATGATCGTGCCGGTGACGTAGCTTGCCATCTGTGAGGCGAGGAACACCGCCACGCGGCCGCACTCTTCGTCGATCCCGGCACGGCCGAGCGGGATGCGGCGGCGGATCACGTCTTCCTGTTCCGCGCTGGGCCTGGGCCAGATGGCTTCATCTACGGGGCCGGTGAACTGTCCGCGCGTACCGGGTGTTACCGTGTAATCGGGCGCTATGGCGTTCACCCGGATGCCGTGTTCGGCGAATTCCAGTGCCAGCGTGCGCGTCAGGTTGTTCACGCCGGCCTTGCAGGCGGCATAGACCGCGTAGCCCGGTGCTGCGCGGGCCGCCTCGATACTGGTGACGTTGATGATGGAACCACCCCGCTCGCCCGCAATCATGACTGGCAGTGCAGCCTGCGTGGCGGCGAGGTTGGAAACAAGGTTGAGATCGATGTGGCGCCGCCAGTTCTTCTCGGCGAGATTGAGAAAGCCCCGGCGCGTTACGCCGCCTGCGTTGTTCACCAGCACATCGAGGCGCCCGAACTTCTCGGCAGCGGCGGCAATGGCGTGTTGCAGGGCCTCCACGTCCATCACGTTTCCGGGGATGCACAGCGCCTTGCGGCCGCGCGCCTCGATCATATCGGTGAGTTGTTCGCAGCGTTCAGGCACCGCCTCGATCAAGGCGACATCGGCGCCCATGTCCGCCATGTTCAGTGCGATCGACCTGCCGATCCCGCCTCCGCCGCCGGTAACAAACACAACTTGTCCCGTAAGGTCGATGATGCCGGCGTCCACACCCGTTCTCCCGCTTATGCCAGCCGTCTTCGGCCTTTGGCGATGGGCTGCCGCAATAAGGATACGGCGCTCAACAGATGTTCAGCATCTGGCAGATCGGCGGGCTCGTCTATATCTTTTTCCAGCCCGCCGGAGAGGATCGTCTCCACGGTCAGTCCAAGTTTTTTCGTTTCATCGCAGTGCCTTGAGTAGCTTTCTTCACCGAAGGAGAAAGGAAACCATATGGTTTCGGGCAACGTCAGCGAGAGAGCGTTGGTCCCCGTACCATGCCGATCGGGCGCCACGCCGACTACACCTGCGGGCAGGCTCGCGAGCCGGTCGATGTCAGCGGTCGTCAGGCAGGGAAGATCTGCGGGAAGCACCACGACGCGGTCCGGGCCGGTCGTGGCGATCGCACCAAGCGCCGATCCCAGCGCCCGGTTCAGGTCGGATCCGGAGTCAGGCAACCTTACAAGGCCCTTGCCAAGACCGGGACGGGACGGCCCCAATATGCAGATCCGGTCGATTGCCGCGCAGGCGCGTGCGGTTGCCAGGACATGGCGGAACATCGCGCAGACGAGGGCTTCGCGCTCATCCGGAGCAAGTGCCCGGGCCAGCCTCGTCTTGCCGAGGCCCGGCGCCTTGACCGGGATGAGCGCCCAGCAGCTCACGGGACCAGCGGAGCCTGGGCAAGGTTCGTGAAGCGTATGCCCGCCCCGTCTGCCTTGTAGGTCTTGTTCATGTAAATGAGGATCGAGGTCAGAGCCTCTGCCGCCGCCGAGTTGGCCAGCGCCCCGCCGGAGAGGCCCCGAATGCCCATTCCGGGGCACAGGCCGACCACGGTGTTGCGCGCCTCCACGTCATCGCTGAAGACCAGCACATCACAATCGATAGCGTGGTCGCTGTCGAGATGATGGGCCGACACATTGTGGAACGCCGTGACCAGCCTCGCATCCGGCCCGAGGTGTTCGCGCGCCTGCATGGCGGCGCTGCCTTCTGCGGGAAGCTGTACGCGCATGACCTTGGGCGGGACCAGCGGCACGGTCGTGTCGACAACCACGGCATTGCCGACCGCGTCGCGGATCTGGCGCAGGGTGTCGCCCTGCGAGGCATGGGGAACGGCCACGATCACTACGTCCTTGCCGCGCGCGGCCTCGACATTTTCAGCGTGGCCGGCGGCACCCAGTTCCCCGGCCGTCACCTGTGCCTTGTCTGCCGTGCGTGAACCGATGGTCACTTCGTGACCGGCCTGGACCAGCCTGCGGGCAATGCCCTTGCCGAGAGCGCCGGTTCCGCCGATCACTGCGATCGCTGCCATTGATTATCTCTCCCGCGAATTCTTGTTCGTCATGATTGTGGTTTGCGGCGCTGCGGACGTAGACAGGCGTTCGGGAGGGCCAATGAACAGAATTCCAGAACTGACCGTGCGACCGCTGGCCGGAATGCCCATGTTCGCCGCCGGAATGTCGGTAGCGCAAGCGATTTGCTCTGCCATGGCCGCTTCCGGCGACGGGTTCCGTGACGGCGATATCTGCGTGGTGGCCCAGAAGATCGTCTCCAAGGCGGAGGGCCGCACGCGCGATCTGTCGCGCATTGCACCCGGTGCCGAGGCCGAGCGCCTTGCACGCGATACCGGCCGCGATGCGCCGATGATGCAGGCCATTCTGGACGAGAGTTCGCACATCCTGCGAAGCAACCCCGCGGCCGTGATCGCTTGCCATCGCACCGGGCATGTCCTTGCCAATGCAGGCATCGACGCATCAAACGTGGAAGGGGGAGACGCCGGCCGGGTTCTGCTCTGGCCAATGGACCCCGATGGCTCCGCACGAGCCTTGCGCAGCGCATTGCAGGCAGAGAATGGCGTCAGGATCGGCGTGGTGATCGCGGATTCGATGGGCCGCGCCTGGCGGATCGGAACGCTGGGCACGGCGATCGGCTGCGCCGGGATAGCCGTGCTGGAAGACCGGCGGGGGCGGGCCACGGACCTTTATGGACGAACCTTGCAGGCAACGGTGATCGGTATTGCGGATTCGCTCGCCGCGATGGCTGGGCTGGCCATCGGCGAGGGTGACGAAGGCACGCCTGTCGCCCTTGTTCGCGGCGGCGCGCGCTGGGTGACGGCCGAGGACGGGCCGGGCGCGGCTAGCGGGCTGAGACCCATGGAGCAGGACATGTTCCGATGAGCGGGCGTCATGTCCTTGCGCTTTCCGGCGGTGTCGGCGGGGCCAAGCTGGCGGCTGGCCTGGCTGCGGTCATGGATCCGTCCGACCTCACCATCGCCGTGAACACGGGCGACGATTTCGAACACCTGGGCCTGACCATCTGCCCCGACATCGATTCCGTCATCTATGCGCTTGCCGGTCTCAACGACATCCAGCGCGGATGGGGCGTCAAGGATGAGACGTGGCAGGCCATGGCCATGCTGCGCGCCATGGGCGAGGAGGACTGGTTCAATCTCGGCGATCGCGACCTCGCGATGCATCTGACGCGGAGCTGGCGTTTGCGCGCGGGTGAAAGCCTTTCAGACGTGACTGCGCGGCTTGCCGGCGAACTGGGCATCGCCCATGCGATCGTTCCGATGAGCGACGGGCCGGTGCGCACCCAGGTTCGCACGGTGGCGGGATGGACGGACTTCCAGCGGTGGTTCGTCGGCGAGCAATGTGGCCCGGCTGTCTCCGCGATCCGTTTCGAGGGTGTGCCGGGCGCGTTGCCTTCGCCCGGTCTCGCCGCGGCGCTGGGCCGTGAGGACCTGGCGGCAATCGTGATTTGTCCCTCGAATCCGTACCTCAGCGTCGATCCGATCCTTGCCGTTGACGGTATTCGCGAAGCGGTTGCGGCACGGCGCGTGCCGCTGATCGCAGTCTCGCCGCTGGTAGGCGGTGCAGCCGTGAAAGGGCCGCTGGCGAAGTTGCTGGCCGGGATGGGGCGGGCAGTTGGCAATGCGGCCATCGCTGATCACTACGGCGATCTTCTCGACCACCTCTTGATCGACCATGCCGATGAGGCCGATGTCTCTGGTTTGCAGGCGCGGGGGCTTCAGGTCACCGTGACGAAGACAATGATGCGCGAAGCCGCCGACAGGACAAGGCTCGCGCAGGAGGTGCTTGCCCTCGCAGGTGCCTGAAGGGTGAGCAGATGCAGGATGAAACCGCCCAATCGTCAGCGGATGAACTGAAGGCGTGGCTGCTGGCCGCACCGCTGGAAGAGGTCACCGCGCGGGCAAGAGCGCGGCGCGATGCGCGCGGGCCGGCACGGATGACGTATTCGCCCAAGGTGTTCATCCCCCTGACGCGCCTCTGCGCGGACGTCTGCCACTACTGCACTTTCGCGACCACGCCCTCGCGGCTTGAAGCGCCTTACCTGACGCCTGACGAAGTGCTGGCGATCGCCCGCGCCGGTGCCGCTTCGGGTTGCCGTGAGGCTTTGTTCACGCTGGGTGATGCCCCCGAACGCCGCTACGCCGCCGCGCGCGAATGGCTGGCCGAACGCGGGTTTGCCCGCACCGTCGACTATGTGCGGCACTGCGCCGAACTGGTGCTCGGGGAAACCGGGCTTCTGCCGCACGTCAATGCGGGGGTGTTGGAGCAGCAGGATTACGCGATGCTGCGCCCGGTCGCTGCGTCGGCAGGGCTTATGCTGGAAAGCATCTCCGAGCGGTTGCTGGAAAAGGGCATGTGTCACCACGGCTCGCCGGACAAGGTGCCGGCGCTTCGCCTCGCCTCGCTGGCGGCCGCCGGGGAGGCGAGGGTGCCGATGACCAGCGGCGTCTTGATCGGAATCGGCGAGACCGCCGAAGAGCGGCTCGACAGCCTTTTCGCACTGCGAGACCTGCACTGCGAGCATGGGCATCTGCAGGAAGTGATCGTCCAGAACTTCTGCCCGAAACCCGGTACGAAGATGGCGGAGGCGCCAGAAGCCACCGAAAACGATTTCCTGCGCGTAGTCGCCGCCACGCGCCTTATCCTGCCTGACGAGGTATCGGTTCAGGCGCCGCCCAATCTCAACGACGAGCGACTGGTCGAACTCATCGATGCAGGTATCGACGACTGGGGCGGTATCTCCCCTGTCACGCTCGATCATGTGAACCCGGAAGCGCCCTGGCCTGAAGTCGAGCGGCTGCGCGCGATCTGCGCGGGCAAGGGGCTGCCGCTGGTCGAGCGGCTGACGATCTATCCGCGTTACATCACGACCGAAGACCGTTCATGGATCGACCCGGCGATCCGTCCAGCCATTCTGCGTCATGCCGATGCCGAAGGGCTGGCGCGTGACAGCGCGTGGAGCCCCGGCCTTGCAGGTCAGCATGCGCCGGGCAATGTCCACGCGCCGCTGGGGCGCCAGCACGAAGGTCCGGTGGCCGCGTCCCTCCATCGTATCCTTGAGCGGGCGGCCAGCGGGGCGACGCTGGGCGAGGACGATATCGTGGCACTTTTCGCAACGCGGGGCGCTGCGGCGCAGGCGGTGGTCGACGCCGCGGATGCCTTGCGGGCCGAAGTCAGCGGCGAGACGGTAACCTATGTCGTCAACCGCAACATCAACTATACGAATATCTGCACGCACACCTGTTCGTTCTGCGCGTTTTCGAAAACCAGCAGCAAGGCCGGGTTCCGCGACAAGCCCTATAACCTCGATCTCGGCGAGATCGCCGGGCGTGCCCGCGAAGCCGTTGCACGCGGGGCGACCGAGGTGTGCCTCCAGGGCGGCATCCACCCCAGCTACACCGGAGATACCTACCTTTCGATCGTGCGCGCCGTGAAGGAGGCTTGCCCCGATCTGCACGTTCACGCCTTTTCACCGCTTGAGGTGAGCCAGGGCGCACGGACGCTGGGCATGCCGGTCGGGGATTACCTCGCCATGCTCAAGGATGCGGGGCTGGGCTCTCTGCCCGGCACGGCGGCGGAAATCCTGTGCGACGATATTCGCGAGCAGATCTGCCCCGGCAAGCTGACGACGCAGGAATGGCTAGACGTGGTCGGCAGTGCTCACCGCGTGGGTCTGCCCACGACCTCGACGGTGATGTTCGGCCACCTTGAAGGCACCGGGCACTGGGCGCGTCACTTGCTGGCCTTGCGCAATCTCCAGCTCGATACGGGCGGAATTACCGAGTTCGTGCCGCTGCCGCTCGTGCATATGGAGGCGCCGTTCTATCGACGCGGGCAATGCCGCAAGGGGCCGACCTGGCGCGAGGCGGTGATGATGCATGCCGTGGCGCGGCTTGCGCTCAACGGTGCGATCAACTCGATCCAGTGCTCTTGGGTGAAGCTCGGGATGGACGGTGCCGCCGCCGTGCTTGCAGCGGGGGCCAACGACCTCGGCGGGGTGCTCATGGACGAAAGCATCAGCCGCGCGGCAGGCGCAGCGCACGGACAGGGCGTGACGATCGAGGAATTGCGCCAGGCTGCCGAAAGCGTGGGCCGGCGGTTGAGGCAGCGCACGACGCTCTACGGCGAGGTTCCGCTGGAATTGGCCTGAAGAACGGGAGGATCCGGGAGCGCCGGCCGGCGCCCCCCGACCGCGTTTCACATGGCCTTGATCTGCTGCCACATGGCATCGGGCATCCAGGTATATTCGATGTAGTGCCCAACCACCTTGCGCGCATCGAGGTACAGGAACTTCAACCCATTGGGATCGTCGTTCGGTTGGCGTTCCATCGCCAGCGGAAGCGCCTGCGCATCCACGCGCGTGCGGAAGTCCGCCCAGTTGTCCACGCCAAAGCAGATGTGGTGAAAGCGCAAGGGGCCGCCGTTCGACAGGCAATTGGCGTAGATGCCTGCCTCGTCGATCTCATTTTCGATGAGTTCGATCTGGAGTTCGTCGACCCAGACGAAGCAGATGCGCCCCTTCTGGCGCTTGAGCCCGTGCGGGGTCAGCACTTGCTGGTCGACCGGGATAATCATCGGCTCGCGGGTAAGCCCCCGGCCACGGAACAGGTCGATCGCGGCTTCCAGATTGTCGCAGACATAGGCGTTTTGATAATGACGGCCTTCGAACATCGATCTCTCCCTGCCGGCTTGCCGCCGGCGAAGCGGTAATTTGCCCGTCATCCCCGCGGGCGCTGGATGCGCGTTAGCGGGGGGTGACGGGTGACAGGAGCGGCGTGTGCTTTCTCAGCCTTCGCGCGCAACGTCATAGCGGGAAAGGTAGCGTTCGAAGAGCGGCTCAAGCTCCGCCTTCTCTATGCCGTACTGTGCGAGCTTGTATTCGTGCTTGCCGAACTTGTCCTGCGGGTTTTCGTTCACCCACTGCTGGATGCCGGCCTCGGCCTCGGCGGTCCATTCGTCGCCAAGCTGCTGGTAGACTTTCTTCATCGTGCCGATCGGATCGGCGGTCATGTCGGCGTAGTGGACGTCGATCACCTTGTCCTCGCCGTGCTTGTCGCGGAAATCCATGATGCGGTTGGCGTGCTCGGCGGCCTGCCAGGTGTAGTTTTCCTTGAGCCACGCGGTGTCCGGCTTGCCCATGTGCGCCATGTGGCTGAGCGAGATGACCGAGCAGAGCGAGCCCGTGGCAGTGAAGGGATCGCGATGCGCCCAAAGGACCCGGGCATCGGGATAGACCTTGAAGATCGTCTCCAGCCACAGCGCGTGGCTGGGCTTCTTCACGTTCCACACGCCGCCCGCGTTCTGCTGAAGCACTTGCAGGAACTTCTTGTGGTATTCGTAAGCGCTGGTCATGTCGCAGGAGAAGATGAACTCCTTGTATTCCGGCAGCTTGCCCTTGGAATCGATCATCAGCGTCTTGAAGTCGTGCGCCATGAAGAACACGCACTCGTTCGGATAGACGGCCGAGCCGCGATAGTACTTGCCCATGGCCGGATTGGCTTCGAGCATAGCCTTTTCCTGCGCCAGACGCGCCTGTGCGCGTGGGTCGGTGGTCAGCAGGTCGGCCGAGGCGACCGGCGGCACCGGATCGTCAATTTCCCAGGTCAGCGGCGAACGGCGCGCAGGATCGGCAGCCAGCAGGTTCGAAAGCAGCGTGGTGCCGGTGCGGGGCACGCCCATTACGAAGACCGGCCGCTCGACCGGGCGGCTGAGAAGTTCGGGGTTCTGACGCAGGTAGTCCGAAATCTTCAGACGGCCGCGCAGATAGTGGAGCGTGTCGGCGGTCCCGCGCGCGATGCCTCCCTCTGTGTACTGCCCGCGCGCGATCCCGGCGTTGAAGTCGTTCACGAAGACGTCGAAGCCTTCGTGCCAGGTGTCGTTGTCGAAGTCCCGGATGCCGGTGTCCTTCATCGCCTGTTCGACGAGAGCGTCGCCGACGAGCTTGTCCGCCGTGAGTTGCTCGGTCATTTCGTGATCCTCTTTCCCGTGTCTTTGAGTGGGCCGCTGCGGCGACCTCATGGGCACGAGTTAGCCTGTGCGCAGGGCCCATTGGCAATGCGGCAGACGCGTCAGATCGAGCCGTTATATCGAATCCCGGTCAAGACCCGTCCATGGGGACAGGAGCGTTATGCGGCAACGGAGTGCATCGATCCCAGCGCACGGCCTTGCCGCTGGCGGAAGGTGCTGGGACTGGCGCCGACGGCGCGCCGGAAGGCGAAAGTGAAGCTCGAAGGAGAGGAGAAACCCATGGCGAAGGCGACTGTCTTCACGCTGTCGCCGTCCATCAACATGCGCTTGGCGGCTTCCATCCGGCGCTGCTCGATATAGTCGCCGATCGAACAGGCACGGCTCACCCGGAAGCCGCGCGTGAGTTGGCGCACCGACAGCGAACAGAGGTCTGCCAACTCCTGAAGCGAAGGGGCGGCGAGGTCTCCGGCCAGCCGTTCCTCGATCAGCCTCAGCCGCCAGCCGGAAAGCCCCCCGGTCATCGGGCGCTCCGAGACTTCGAGGCCGTAGCGACCGAGTTCGATGGACAGTTCTCCGCCCAGCAGTTCGAGCATCCGGCGCGAAGCGAGGCCGGGGTGGCGCACTTCGGCGGTGATGCGGAACAGCAGCGCCCGCACTTGCGCACTGGCGATGTCGAGCGCGGCGGCGAGATGCGCATCGTCCCAGTTCAGCGTCTGTCCGATGAACTCGTGGACCATGGCGGCGTCTATCGTGCAGACCAGCGAGGCCTGCCTGCCGCGTCCGCCGCGAATGTAGAGCGATTCGCCCGGTGGGATCGCGAAGATGTCACCCAGTCGCTCGAAACGGTGCGGGCCCCAGCGTTCGCGGTATCCGCCACGCGATTCAAGGGGGCGCGGGGTGAGGCACATGTTGACGTGATAGCCTTCGCCCAGGGCGTGGCGTGTGTCGGTCGGCTCGGGAATGTCGAAACGCACGATCTGTGCGCAGATGCCCGGTGCCGACAGTTCGGCGTCGACGATCATGGTAGGCAGGTGGGCTGCCTCGCTCGCTTGCATCGCATCGTTCTCCCCAGGGGCTTCGGGCCTCTTGTGAAAGGCGGGCCTGAATTATGTCCCTGATGCCAAGATAAGGCCCGAATTCTATTCCTGGCGGGGTTGCGGGACAAGCCGTGCACGGGAAACATCGCGCCAACGAAAGCGCGGGCGGACAAAGCCCGCGTAATGACAACGGGATCGAGGAGAGAATGATGGCCAAGGGCCTTTTCGACTGCACGGGTAAAGTGACGGTGGTGACCGGCGGCAACGGCGGCATCGGTTTCGGCTTTGCCATGGGCGTCGCGAAAATGGGCGGCGATCTCGCGATCTGGGCGCGCAATGCGGAAAAGAGCGCCAAAGCCAAGGCCGAACTGGAAGCGGCGGGCGCGGGCAGGGTGATCGCCTATCAGGTGGACGTTTCGGAAGAGGCGAACATTATCGCCGGCTACCAGCAGGTCATGGCGGATTTCGGCCGGGTCGACTGCGTCTTCGCCAATTCGGGCGCTTCGCCGCGTTACAATTCCACGTTCGAGATGCCGACGGAGCATTGGCACGAATTCCAGAAGACCGCGCTGCATGGCGCCTTCTTCACCCTGCGCGAAGGCGCGCGGCTGATGAAGGAGCGGGTGGAAGCGGGTGATCAGAGCGGCGGCAGTCTTGTCGCCTGCGGTTCGCTGTCGCTGTTCCAGGGGCTGCCGGGCAAGATGGAATACGCCTCGTCCAAGGCGGCGATCGCCGCTGCGGTGCGGTGCCTTGCCATCGAACTGGCGCCGCTCGGCATCCGCGCCAACGTGGTCGCTCCGGGGCTCGTCATCACCCCGATGATGGGCGAGGGCGCGCGGGCCGATGCAGTTGCCGCGCACTTCGCCCCGACGATCCCGATGAAGCGCACCGGTTATCCGGCGGACTTCGAGGGCATCGGGGCCTACCTTTGCTCTGACGCCAGCTCGTTCATGACCGGCGAGACGGTCACGATCGACGGCGGCTACATGGTTCGCCCCTGAGCGACCGGGAGAGGAGACAGGCGATGGAACTGCTCAAGATTCACGGGGTCGGCGATGTACGCGTCGATGCTTACGAACGTCCGGCAGCCGGGCCGAAGGACGTGGTCGTCAGGATGAAGTCGGTCGGTATCTGCGGATCGGACCTGTCCTACATCAAGATGGGCGGAATTCCGCCCGGCGTGGAGACTGCGCTCGGCCATGAAGGCGCGGGTGACGTGATCGAGGTCGGCGCCGACGTCGCGGGAATTGCGGTGGGCGATCCGGTGATCGTCAATCCGATGATGACGCCCAGCAACATCGGCTCGGGCGGCCCGGAAGGCGCCTTCACGCAGGAACTGCTGGTGCGAGAGGCGCGGCTTGGCGATTCGATCCTGCCGATCCCCGAGGGCATCTCGTATGACGTGGCCGCGATGTGCGAGCCGCTGGCCGTCGCCATGCACGGGGTCAACCGTGCCGACGTGAAGCCCGGCGACAAGGTCGTGGTGTTCGGCTGTGGGCCGATCGGCCTTGGCATGTTGCTCTGGCTGATCGATCGCGGCGTGACCGACGTGGTGGCGCTGGATCTGTCCGAGGAACGGCTGGAACGCGCCCGGGCACTGGGCGTGCAGGCGGCGCTCGATCCCAGCAAGGTCGATCTGCGCGCGGAACTGGCACGGCTTCACGGTGAAGTGCCGAGCTATGGCCGGGTGGGCGTGGGCACTGACGCCTTCATCGACGCGGCGGGCGCGCCCAACATCCTCACCGAAGTCATCATGATGGCCAAGCTTCATGCCAAGCTGGTTATCACGGCCGCCTATATGCGGCCCATAGAGTTCCCGGTCGGCCGCATGCTGACCAGCGAGATGACGATCACCACGGCGGTCGGCTATCCCACGGAAATGCCCGAGGTGATCGCTGCCATGCCGCGCCTGAAGGACAAGATCGCGGCGATGATCAGCCACAAGCTGCCATTCAGCGAGATCATGAAAGGCCTGGAAATCGCGGCGACACCGCAGTCCGCCAAAGTCATGATCGGCATCGAGGAGTCTTGAGATGAGCCCAAGTGCTGACAGTGTGAAGGACGCCGGGCCGAAGCTGGCAGGGCTCGTCCGCTCGGGCGACGAGCAGGCCGAAGCCATCGCGATCACCGATTTCGTGTTCCAGGCGAACGACATCTCGAATGCCTATCTCGTGACGACCGCCGAGGGCGATGTCCTGATCAACACCGGCTTCATGGACAATGCAGAGCGCACCAAGCGCCTGTTGACCCCGCCGCGCACCGGCCCGCTGGCCTTCATCATCCTTACCCAGAGCCATGCCGATCACTTCGGCGGCGTGCCGGAATTTCTGGAAGAGGGTACGCAAGTCGTTGGCGGGCCGGGCTTCAACGAAGCGCTCTCGGACATGATGCGCCTTCAGCCCTTTTTCGGACCGAGGAGCGGCAAGCTCTGGGGGTCGACGCTCAAGCGCGGCGGTTCGCCCAAGCCGGCGCCGGATGTGGTGCCCGATATTCTGGTCGACCGCCGTCTGACCATCGACCTTGGCGGGCGGACGTTCGAGCTGATCTCCACGCCCGAGGGGGAGACGATCGACTCGCTCACGGTCTGGATGCCCAAGGAGAAGATCGCCTTCACCGGCAATGTCTTCGGGCCGGTCTGGCTCTCGATGCCGTTCCTGAACACCCTGCGCGGAGACAAGCCGCGTCTGGTGCGTAATTACCTGAAGTCGCTGGAGACGATCCGCGACCTCGGTGCCGAGATCATCGTCACCGGGCACGGCGAGGCCATTCGCGGGGCCGAGCGCATCCGCGCCGATCTCGACAAGTTGCACGCCGCAGTCAGCCATGTTCGCGACTACACGCTGGAAGGCATGAAGTCGGGTAAGGACGTGCACACCCTGATGCGCGAATTCGCCTGGCCAGAGGGGTTGGAGATCGGCGAATTCCACGGCAAGGCCGCCTGGGCGGTCAAGTCGATCTGGCGCGAGTATTCGGGCTGGCTGCACTATGAGGACGGCACCACCGCTCTCTACGGCGTGCCGCGGTCCAGCGTCGATGCCGATCTGGTCGAACTTGCTGGCGGCGCGGCCAGGCTGGCCGAACGGGCGCAGGCGAAGCTGGATGCGGGCGCTCCGCTGGAAGCCGTGCACCTGACCGACATAGCCCTCAGTGCCGAGCCGGACAATGCGGGGGTGCTTACTGTGCGCAAGGCGGCGCATGAGGCGCTGCTGGCGGCTTCTGGCGGCAAGAACCTGTCCGAAACGATGTGGCTGCGTTCGGAGATCGCGGCAATGGAGGCCAGGCTCGGCGATTGATCGGGCGGGAGTTTCAGGGGCGCTGTTTCTCCTCAGAGCGGCGCGAGGCGGCCCTGGATTGCTTCGCTACGCTCGCAATGACGATGAATGTGGGGCACTTGAGACCTTCGCCTCAAGATACCTGACAGGCCTCACCCCATCACTGCGCTGCTCTCATAGACCAGCCGCACCAGTTCCGCTTGCCCGCGCACGCCCAGCTTGGCGTAGAGCCGCTTGGAATAGTTGCGCGCGGTTTCAAGCGTCAGATTCATCCGCTCCGCCGCTTCGGCGATGGAGTGGCCGTCCGCCAGCGCCATCGCCAGTTCCGCTTCGCGTCGGGGCAGGTCGAAAATCTCGGCCAGCCGTTCGGCGCCATGCTCCGAGTGCGGTTGGGGCAGGGTGCAGAGCGCCACCAGCGCGGGAGCCGCGAGTGCCTCGGTATTTTCGGCCGGCATCAGCAGCGCTTCGACATGCGGCTTTTCCCGCAGCAGCAGCGGCCGCGCCTGCAATAAGCGATCATGCGCCATCTCGGTTGCCGCTGCCGCGAGCCTGCGTTCGGCGGCAAGGTCGAGCCCGAGCACACGCTCGCCGGGGCGCAACACGGCGCCGCAATGCCGCTGCCAGAATTCGGTAAGCGCCGGATCGGCCGCCAGTACGCGCGCTTCCGCATCGAGCAGCATCCAGCCCTTTCCGGTTCGCTCCAGCCCCATGGCGTTGATCCGGGCCGCGAGCCGGTCACGGTCCATGGAAACGAGATTCTCCACGGCGATCGCCACATAAGGCGCGAGGTTGGAAAGCAGTGCGCCGTCGGCTGCGGAGCAATCGCGCGCGCGGGCCATCAGCAGCCAGGCGCTATAGTGTTCTCCGCCGGCGATCCGCACCACCCGTTCGTCGCCGATGCCCAGTTTGGCCATGCGCCGGTTGCGATCGGCCCGTGCTGCCGGGTCGTGATCGATCATTTCGCCTATCGAATAGACCCGGCCCGGCCTCAGGCTGTCATAGAGGTAGCGGTCGAGATCGAACGGGCCCTGCAACTGCGATTCGCGGGCGCGTTTGCGCAAGTCGATTCCGGCGTAGCTGTCGACGATTGCGGCGTGCGGACCATCGCCCATGCGAAGGATCAGGCTGACGTAATCGGCTTGGGTGCGCCGGCGCACTCTTTCCAGAAATGTCGAAAAGCGCGGATTTTCGGCATTTCCCTGAAAGAGCGGGATCAGGAGATCGGTCTCGTCGTTGCTGGTAAGGGCCATGCCCTCCCATATGGGAGGTTCGCGCGAATGTCATCCCTGCGATTCGGAATCGGGACAGTTTGAAACCCAGCCAACAGGGCACATGCCCAGGGCAGAGGAAGACCTGATGAAAACACTCACGCATCTGGAGCGTCTCGAAGCCGAGAGCATCCACATCATCCGCGAAGTCGTCGCCGAGGCTGAAAAGCCGGTGATGCTTTATTCGGTGGGCAAGGATAGCGCCGTCATGCTGCACCTTGCTCGCAAGGCCTTCTATCCCTCGCCGCCGCCGTTCCCGCTGCTCCACGTCGACACGACCTGGAAGTTCAAGGCGATGTACGAGCTGCGCGACAAGATGGCGCGTGAAAGCGGTATGGAACTGCTGGTCTACCAGAACCCCGAAGCGGCCGAGAAGGGCATCAATCCCTTCGACCACGGCGCGCTCCACACCGACATGTGGAAGACGGAAGGTCTGAAGCAGGCGCTCGACAAGTACGGCTTCGACGCGGCCTTCGGCGGTGCCCGCCGCGACGAGGAGAAGAGCCGCGCCAAGGAGCGCATCTTCTCGTTCCGCACGTCCTCGCACGGCTGGGACCCGAAGAACCAGCGCCCGGAACTGTGGAACCTCTACAATGCCCGCAAGGCGCGGGGTGAATCGATCCGCGTTTTCCCGATCTCCAACTGGACCGAGCTGGACATCTGGCAGTACATCCACCTCAACGATATCCCGATCGTGCCGCTCTACTTCGCGGACAAGCGCCCCACGGTGGAGCGTGACGGGATGCTGCTGATGGTCGATGACGAGCGCTTCCCACTCCAGCCCGGCGAGGTTCCGGTCGAACGCTCGATCCGCTTCCGCACGCTCGGCTGCTATCCGCTGACCGGCGCGGTGGAGAGCGAGGCGAAGACGCTTCCCGAAGTGATCCAGGAAACGCTCCTCACCACCACCTCGGAGCGGCAGGGCCGCGCCATCGACAAGGACGCCGGCGGTGCCGGCATGGAAGTCAAGAAGCAGCAGGGGTACTTCTGATGGGACAGAGCGACACTGAAACGGTGCAGAACGCCACCAAGGAAGCCGTCTACGTCACGGACCAGCTGATTGCGGACGATATCGACGCTTACCTCGTCCAGCACGAGCACAAGACGATGCTCCGCTTCATCACGTGCGGCAGCGTCGATGACGGCAAGTCCACCTTGATCGGGCGCCTGCTCTACGATTCGAAGATGATCTTCGAGGATCAGCTGGACGCGCTCCAGTCGGATTCCAAGAAGGTGGGCACGCAGGGGCAGGAGATCGATTTCGCGCTGCTGGTCGACGGTCTTGCCGCAGAGCGTGAGCAGGGCATCACCATCGACGTGGCCTATCGCTTCTTCAACACCGAGAAGCGCAAGTTCATCGTTGCCGACTGCCCGGGCCACGAACAGTACACCCGCAACATGGTCACCGGCGCTTCCACCGCTGACCTTGCGGTGATCCTGATCGATGCGCGCAAGGGCGTGCTGGTGCAGACGCGCCGCCACTCGTACCTGTGCCACCTGATCGGCATCAAGAACATCGTCCTTGCGGTCAACAAGATGGACCTCGTGGACTACAGCCAGGAAGTCTTCGACAAGATCCTGGCGGACTATACCGAGTTCGCGCAGTCGATCGGGATCGAGAGCTTCACCGCGCTGCCGATCTCGGGCTTCAAGGGCGACAACATCACCACGCTGTCGGACAAGACCCCGTGGTACAAGGCGCCGCAGTATGCGGGCATTCCGCTGGTCGAGCATCTCGAAACCGTCGAAGTGCTGTCCTCGGTCGATGCCGACAAGCCGCTGCGCCTGCCGGTGCAGTGGGTGAACCGTCCCAACCTCGACTTCCGCGGATTCTCTGGCCTGATCGCCACGGGTTCGGTCAAGCCGGGCGACAAGATCCGCGTCCTGCCCTCGGGCAAGACCAGCTCGGTCACCCGCGTCGTCACTTATGACGGCGATCTCGACGAAGCGGTGGCCGGTCAGTCCGTCACCGTCTGCTTCGCGGACGAGATCGACTGTTCGCGCGGATCGGTGATCTCCATAGCCGACAATCCCCCGCAGAGCGCCGACCAGTTCGAGGCGACTTTCGTGTGGATGGCGGACGAGGCCATGGTTCCGGGGCGTGCCTACTGGCTCAAGCTCGGCACGCAGATGGTCTCGGCAACGGTTCAGGAGCCGAAGTACGAAGTCAACGTCAACACGATGGAGAAGCTGGCGGCCAAGACGCTGGAGCTGAACTCGATCGGCGTGGCGGAACTGACCACCGACAAGCAGCTGGTGTTCGAGGCCTATGCCGACAACCGCACGCTGGGCGGCTTCATCCTGATCGACAAGATGACCAACGCCACGGTGGCGGCGGGCATGATCCACTTCTCGCTGCGCCGTTCGCAGAACGTGCACTGGCAGGCCGTGGACATCGACCGCAAGCAGCATGCGGGCCTGAAGAACCAGCGCCCGGCAGTGCTGTGGTTCACCGGCCTTTCGGGCTCCGGCAAGTCGACCATCGCCAACCTCGTCGAGAAGAAGCTGCACCGGATGAACCGGCACACCTTCCTGCTCGATGGCGATAACGTGCGCCATGGCCTGAACAAGGACCTGGGCTTCACCGAGGCTGACCGCATCGAGAATATCCGCCGCGTGGGCGAAGTCTCGAAGTTGATGACCGACGCGGGCCTGATCGTCATCACCGCCTTCATTTCGCCGTTCCAGGCGGATCGCGAGATGGTGCGGGCAATGCTGCCGGAAGGCGAGTTCTTCGAAGTGTTCATCGACACGCCGCTGAAGGTGGCCGAGGCGCGCGACGTCAAGGGTCTCTACAAGAAGGCGCGTTCGGGCGAGCTGAAGAACTTCACCGGCATCGACAGCCCCTACGAGGCGCCGCGTAATCCGGAAATCCGCATCGACACCACGGCGATCTCGCCGGAAGATGCGGCCAACCTGATCGTCGACACCCTGCTGGGAGACGCCTGATGACGGTGGCCAACGACGGCGATCTCGCCGCGCATCTGGCGCAAGTGGCGGGGAAGATCCTGCTCGACGTGCGGGCTTCCGGCCTGTTCGAAGGCAAGTCACTGGGCAAGGCGGGGGACCAGACCGCCAACCAGTTCCTCTGCCACGCCCTTCGCGAGCAGCGGCCCGAGGACGGGCTGCTCTCCGAAGAGGAGAAGGACAATGCCGAACGCCTGAGCAAGGAGCGGGTGTGGATCGTCGATCCGGTCGACGGCACCCGCGAATATGGCGAGGAGCGCGCCGACTGGGCGGTTCATGTCGGCATGGCGGTGGACGGCGTGCCGGTGCTGGGCGCGGTGGCGCTGCCGGGCGCAGGGGTGGTGCTGCGTTCGGATCAGCCGGGCGAGATCCCTGCGGCGCCGGAAGTGCTCCGCATGGTCGTCAGCCGCACGCGTCCCGCCAGGGAAGCGACCGGCGTGGCCGAAGCCATCGGCGCCGAACTGGTGCCGATGGGCTCGGCCGGAGCCAAGGCCATGGCGATCCTGCGCGGGGAGGCGGATATCTATCTGCACTCCGGCGGTCAGTACGAATGGGATAGCTGCGCGCCGGCGGCCGTTGCACGGGGCTGGGGCCTGCATGTCTCGCGCATCGACGGCAGCCCGCTGGTCTACAATCAGGAGGACGTCTATATGCCGGACCTGCTGATCTGCCGCAAGGAACACGCGGCGCTGGTGCTGGAGAAGGTCAAGGACTTCCTCTGAGGACAAGCTGATCAACATTGTCGTTTAGTAGTGTCGCCGCTATGCTCGCCCGTTCAACAGCAGAAGGGGTGAGCATGGAGGCGAGAGTACGAAGGACGCGCGACCCGGTCGCCACGCGCGGGGCTATTCTCGACGCCGCGGCAAACCTGCTGGCCAAGGACGGGCCCGAGGGCGTCAGTCTCTCTGCCGTGGCCCATCTTGCAGCGGTCAACCGCGGGACGGCATACCAGCATTTCGAAACGCGCGAGAAACTGGTCGAGGCGACCATTCAATGGGTGTCTGACAAGCTGTTCCGCGCCGTTTTCGGTGATCCTGAAACGATCGGTGAACGGCGGGTGGAGGAAGTCGATCCCGTGGCGCTTACGGATCGACTGGCCGATTTCGCGATGGATAACCCGGATATCTGCCGCGTCTGGCTTCAGCAGGTGCTCGCCTCGCCGGACCCGAGCCAGGACCCGTTCTGGCGTGAGTATTGCGGCTCGCTGGGCCGTTTCGCCGCCACCGATCTTGCCGAGCCGGGAATCGATTTCGAGGTCTTCTCGGTGGTTAATCTGGCGGGTGTGTTCTTCTGGCCGATCCTGGCGCGCTCGAGTGCGGGCGGGGAAGCCGAACGGCGCGAGCTTTCACGTCGCTATTCCCGCGAAATTCTGCGACTTTCGATGTATGGCGCGATGCGTTCGCGAGCCTTTCCCAAGGTTGCCGATCTGCTGGCCGCGCAAGGGGTGTCGGCCGGTTCGTGAGACCATGATACCCTGCCCGTGATGTGACTTCGCCAAGGCGATGCCGTGCCCTGGCGGCATTGACGCAGGGCGGCATTTTCCCTTTCAGCTTGGACCTGAAACGTCGCAGGGGCCGCCATGCATGGCCGCCCGGACTGACAGGGAGTTTGCCATGTTTTCCGCTATCGTGATCGACAAGAACGATGAGGGCCAGACCGTCACTCTGCAGCAGCTCGACGAAGCTTCGCTGCCCGAAGGTGACGTGACGATCGACGTTGCATTCTCGACGCTCAACTTCAAGGACGGCCTTGCCGTCACCGGCGCTTCGCCTGTCGTGCGCAAGTTCCCGATGGTGCCGGGCATCGATCTGGTCGGCACCGTATCCGATAGCAGCCACGCCGATTGGAAGGCCGGTGACACCGTCGTGCTCAACGGCTGGGGCGTTGGCGAAGGGCACTGGGGCGGCCTCGCGCAGAAGGCCCGCCTGAAGGGCGACTGGCTGGTTCCGCTGCCTTCGGCATTCACGCCGGCGCAGGCCATGGCGATCGGTACGGCCGGCTATACCGCTGCGCTTTGCGTGGATGCATTGGTGGACTGGGGCGTGACGCCGGATCAGGGCGAAGTGCTTGTCACCGGCGCCACCGGCGGCGTGGGCTCGGTTGCCATCGCCATCCTCAAGAAGCTCGGCTTCTCGGTTGCAGCGCTGACCGGCAAGGCGGCAGAGGCCGACTATCTCAAGGCACTCGGCGCCGAAACGATCATCGACCGTGCGGAACTCGCCGAAAAGGGCAAGCCGCTCCAGCGCGAGCGCTGGGCCGGTGTGATCGACACTGCCGGCAGCCACACGCTGGCCAATGCCTGCGCGCAGACGAAGTACGGCGGCGCGGTTGCCGCTTGCGGCCTGGCGCAGGGCTTCGACCTGCCGGCTACCGTCATGCCCTTCATCCTGCGCGGCGTTGCGCTGCTGGGGATCGACAGCGTGATGGCGCCCAAGGCCAAGCGCCTCAAGGCATGGGATCGCCTCGCCAAGGATCTCGACCCTTCCGCGCTCGAAACCATCGGGCAGACCATTGCCCTGGGCGACGCCATCGAGGCTGCGAAGAAGTTCATGTCCGGTGAGGTCAAGGGCCGTTACATCGTCGACGTGAACGCCTGACGCAGCCCGGAACGGCGGCCGGTTTGAGGGAACCGGCCGCCGTTCCGACCTTCATGGGAGAAGGAAGGGGGCACGATGCGCCTTTCCGCAGGATACGACGAGGACGGCATGGTCGAGGTCACGGAAGGCTTGTCCATCGCGCGCGGGATCGCGCTCGAGGACGAACAGGGCATCGGCCCGCTCACGCTCGGGGGTTTCGTTCGCGAAGTGACCGCACGCCATGGTCCGGCGGAAGCGGCGGTCATCCATCTGGAAGACCGGGTGGAACGCTGGACTTACGACGATCTCTGGGCACGATCGATGGAAGTGGCCCGCGCGCTCATGGCTTGCGGCGTCGGCAAGGGAACGCGCGTCGGCGTACTGGCAACGAACCGGCTGGAATTCCTTTCAGGCGTGTTCGGGACGGCCCTTGCGGGCGGCGTCGCCATGACGGTGAGCACGTTCTTCACCCCGGCCGAACTCGAAACCGTGCTGCAGATGGGCGGATGCTCGGTCCTGCTGCTCGAACGCCGCGTCCTCAAGAAGGACTTCGCGCAAATCCTCGTCGATCTCGAACCGCAGATCGGCTCGGCCGCGCCCGGCGAAGTGGCTTCGACAAGGTTCCCGTTCCTGCGTCATCTCGCGGTGATCGACAGCGATGAGGGGCTCGGTGCGATCGAGGGCTGGAGCACGTTCCTTGCCCGCGGCGATGCAATCGATCCCGCGCTTGTCGATGCGGCTGCCGCCTCCGTTCAGCCCAGCGATCCCGGAGTGCTGTTCTTCTCGTCCGGGTCCACCGGCAAGGCCAAGGGCATCCTTTCCGCCCATCGCGGGGTCTGCCTGCAGCTTTGGCGCTGGCCGCAGTGGTACGCCGTTACCGAGCCGCCGCGCACATGGTCGGCCAACGGCTTCTTCTGGTCGGGCAATTTCTCGATGGCGCTCGGCGGAACGCTCGGATCGGGCGGGTCGCTGGTGCTCCAGCGCTGGTTCGATGCGGCGGAAGCGCTGACCCTGATGGAAGCGGAACGGGCCACGATGATGCTCGCCTGGCCGCATCAGTGGGCCCAGCTCATCGCCGCGCCGAACTACGAGAGCGTCGATCTTTCGGCGATGCACTACATCGACGCTGCTACACCTTGTGCGCAGCACCCCACGATCAACACCCGGTGGCGCGAGCCGGCGCAGGCTTTCGGCAATACCGAGACGTTCACCCTGATCTCCGTCTTCCCTTCGGGCACACCGGAAGAAGTGGCGGGCAAGTCCCATGGACTGCCGACTGCGGGCTCCACGATCAAGGTCGTCGATCCGCTCACAGGGGTGACGATGCCGCTTGGCGAGCGCGGCGAGATCGCCGTGAAGGGCCCCACGCTGATGCTGGGCTATCTCGGCGTGCCGCTCGACGAGACGCTTGACGGCGAAGGCTTCCTGCGCACGGCCGACGGCGGCTACATCGATGCGCAGGGCCGCCTGTTCTGGGAAGGCCGCCTCAACGACATCATCAAGACCGGGGGCGCCAACGTCTCCCCGCTGGAGATCGACGAGGTTATCCGCGCCCATCCGCAAGTGAAGGTGTCGCAGACGGTCGGCGTGCCGGACGAACTGCTGGGCGAGCTTGTCGTCACCTGCATCGTTCCGGTGGAAGGGACCAACCCCGAAGGTGCCTCGATCCGCGATTTCGCGAAGGAAAAGCTCGCCAGCTACAAGGTGCCGCGCCGCATCCTGTTCGTTGCCGAGAGCGATCTCAAGACAACCGGCAGCGCGAAAATCAAGACGGCCGACTTGCGCAAGCTCGCCGCCGAACGACTTGAGGCCGAAGGCGCGCTGGGCTGAACCGGAGAAAGACACGATGGCAACGCAGGCACCCGATTTCGCCGACTGGCTGGCAATCTGCAATCTCAAGGCCTTGTACTGCCGCCTGCTCGACACCAAGGACTGGGACGGCTGGGCAAGCCTTTTCACAGAGGACTGCGTAATCGATACGAGGCCGGCCGGCGGCACCGTCGAGGAAGGGCGGGACCGTTTCGTGAGTATGGTGCGCCAGTCGCTATCCGATGCAAAGACGGCACACCAGATTCACTCGCCCGAAATCACGATCGACGGTGATATCGCGCAAGTCGTCTGGGCCATGCAGGACCGTGTCATCAAGGGCGACTTTGCCCTGACGGGCTATGGCCATTATCACGAGACCTGCGTGCGAACCCCGGACGGCTGGAAGATTGCCCGGCAAACGCTTTCGCGTCTGATCGTGGACATGGCCGCGTCGCCGGGGGTGTAGCGGCAGGATGTAGCGCCGGGGCGGTCGATTGCAGGCCTGCATGAATTCGCTCGCCAATACTAAGCACGCCTACTAGTTTGCTGCCGATGGAACGCAGGATCGGCACCGTCCTTTCGCAAGTGGCGCGCTTGATGCGCCGTTCTTTCGATGAGCGGGCGAGGGCGATAGGAGTCACCCGTCCGCAGTGGCAGGTGCTCAGCGTGTTGCACCGCATGGAAGGCATCAACCAGGGCGGCCTTGCCGAAATTCTCGAAGTCGAGCCGATCACGGCCGGGCGCATGATCGATCGCATGCAGGATGGCGGCCTGGTGGAACGCCGGGCGGATCCGGCGGACCGGCGGGCCTGGCGGCTCTATCTCACTGCGCGCGGCTGCGAACTGCTGGAACAGCTCCAGCCGTTGGCGGAGGAAACCGCCGATCTGGCGCTGGAGGGACTGCCCGAAGGGGACAAGGAGCGTATGCTCGAAATGCTGGAAAAGATGCGCTTGAACCTGACGCGCAACCGCGCGTCGGACGCCTCCGGCCAAGGGTGAACCGGGCAGCGCGAAGGCATCGCCGGGACGCTCCCGTCGAACCATCGTGGCCGCGATAGGCGGCGGCTTGCGCAAGGGTTAGTGTTCAGGAAATCGTGCCGGCAAGGATCGGCACTCGAAAGCCGTAATCTGGGAGGATGCGTGGGTAAGACGATCGTGATCACTGGCGCCGGTGCGGGGCTTGGCCGCGCATTGGCAAGGCGTTTCGCCGGTGAAGGGGAAACCGTGATCCTGCTGGGCCGCACGCTGTCCAAGGTGAAGGAACTGGCAGACGAAATCGGGGGCACTGCCATGGCGGTGGAATGCGATGTCGCCTCCGCCGATTCCGTGCGCAAGGCTTTTGCCGCCATTGCCGAAAAGCACCCCCGGATCGATGTGCTGATCAACAATGCCGCGATCTATGAACCGTTCACGGTGGCCGAGGCGACCGACGCCCAGATCGACGGTATCATCGCCACCAATCTCAACGGCCCGATCTATTGCTGCCGCGCGGCCATTCCGATGCTGGAAAAGGGTGGCCAGATCATCAACGTGGGCAGCGAATCCATCGCCGTGCCGTTCGTGATGCTCTCGCTCTACCAGTGCACGAAGGCGGCGCTCGAACGCTTTACCGAGGCCCTGGTCGAGGAACTGGAACCCGCCGGCATCCGCGTCACCACGGTGCGCGCCGGGCCTATGTACGAGGCCGGCAAGACCGCGCCCGGATGGAACCCCGATGCGGCCATGCGCTTCCACCAGGGATGCGCGGCCAACGGCATCGACCTGCGCGCCCGCCCGATCTCGAATACCGAGAACGTGACCGGCGTGTTCCGCTCGGTGATCGACCTGCCGGCCGACGTGCGCGTGACCCACGTGTCGGTCGGAGCGAGACACCCATGAACGACGCCCAGCTTCTGCAAGACCCTATTTCCGCCAAGGATCAGACGATGACCATTCTTCCCGAAGCCAAGCTCTTTATCGACGGCCAACTGCGCGGCGCCAGCAATGGCGGGACGTTCGACGTCGTCAGCCCATGGACCGGTGAGCCGGTGGGCAAGGCGGCCGACGCCACGGCCGACGACGTGAATGCCGCGATCGCCGCCGCGCGCCGCGCCTTCGACGAGAGCGACTGGTCGACCAACATCGAGAAGCGCGTGGCGCTGGTGAAGAAGTACCGCGACCTGTTCGAGGCTGCTCGTCCGCGTCTTGCCGAACTGGCGATCAACGAAGCCGGCGCGGCGCAGGGTGCAGTCAGCCGCGCCCATGTCGGCATGGCGATGGACGGCTGGGACGATTACATGGCCGTGTTCGACAATCTCGAATGGGAAAAGGACTACGGCGAGAAGTCCGCCTTCGGCATGGTTCACAAGCGCGTCGGCGTGCGTGAAGCGATCGGCGTGGTCGGTGCGATCACGCCCTGGAACGTTCCGCTCTATGTCAACATCGGCAAGATGGTGGCCGCGCTGCTGGCGGGCTGCACGGTGATCCTCAAGCCCGCGCCGGACACGCCGGGCATGGGCGCGATCTTCGGGGAACTCGCGAAGGAAGCCGGCTTCCCCGATGGTGTCATCAACGTGGTGTTCGGCGCCGATCCGGCGCTGGCGGGTGAAATGCTCGTCACCGATCCGCGCGTCGACCTGATCTCGTTCACCGGCTCCACCGGCGTCGGCAAGCGCATCATGGAGCAGGGCGCGCCCACGCTGAAGCGCGTGTTCCTCGAACTGGGCGGCAAGTCGGCCAAGATCGTGCTGGACGATGCTCCGAACTTCGCGATGGAAGTGGGCATGGCGATGCTGGTGTTCCATGCCGGGCAGGGATGCGCCGTGCAGTCGCGCCTGCTGGTTCCGCGCAGCCGCTACGAAGAGGCCAAGGCGATCCTCAAGGGAGCCTACGGCAACTTCGGCGACAACTGGGGCGATATCGCCAATCCGGCGCACATCATGGGCCCTGTCATCTCCCGCCGCCAGATGGAGCGGGTGAAGAGCTATATCGATCTCGGCCAGGAGGAAGGCGCAACCTTGCTCGCGGGAGGCAATATCCGTCCGGACAAGGGCGGCGGCTACTTCGTGGAGCCCACTTGCTTCGTCGACGTCACCAATGACATGCGCATCGCCCAGGAAGAGATCTTCGGTCCGGTGCTGGTGGTGATCCCCTATGAGGACGACGATGACGCGGTGCGCATTGCCAACCAGAGCTCCTATGGCCTATCCGGCGGTGTAAGCTCGGGCGATCTCAATCGGGCGATCGGTATCGCCAAGCGCGTACGCACGGGCTCGATGAGCATCAACAACGGCATGTGCATTGCCGGCGATATTCCCTTCGGCGGTTACAAGGCCAGCGGAATGGGTCGCGAATGGGGTGTCGAAGGCATTGAGGAGTTCACCGACGTCAAGATCCTCGCCTGGCCGGTCGGCCAGGTCCAGGCGGCCTGACGTCGCGAAACCCGGTGTCATAGGCCCGGCTTCGGTGGGACCTCTTTCGGAAGAGTCCGGACCGGAGCCGGCAGTGCCGGTTTCGGAAGGCGGGCAGGAGCAGGGCATCATCGCCCTGCCGCCCCGGCTCGCCGCCGCGGTGACCGATGCCAGCGCCGCGGTGAGCCACAACCTCCACGGTCAGAAGCTCGGCCGGAAAGGCCGGATCACGCGCGAACGCATTCTCGCAGCGACGATTGAACTGGTCGAGAACTCCGACGAGCCGGTCACGCTGGGTGCGGTGGCGCGCGCGGTGGGGCTCGGCATGACCTCGCTCTACAACTACTTTACGGACCTGACCGAACTGCTGCTGGCGGTGCTCGAACCGGTGATGGGGACGGCGCAGGAAGACTACTTCGCGTTGGTGCGGCCGTATTGGGCGGACGACGAACTGGGACCGGCGTCCATGACGTTCGTGCGGTCCTACCACGATTTCTGGTCGCGCCACACGGGGCTGCTCCACTTGCGCAACTCGATGGCGGACCAGTTCGACATCCGCATCATGCACCAGCGCGTCAATTCGACGCGGCCGCTGATCGGGCTGATGGTGGCGCAGATGGACCCTCGCGGCGTGCTGGGAGACACAGCGGTTCTGATGGCGACCACGCTGATGACGGGTATCGAACGTTCGATCACCCTGGCCACGGACAGAAGACTCCACCGCGTGCTCGGCACCTTGCCGGGGAGGCGGGAAGAGAGCCTGCTCGAAATCAATGCGCGGCTCATCGAACTGGCGATCCGCGATACGCGGGAGCGGGCGAGGGCCGAAGGCTGAGAAGCAGGCTGTTTTCGCGATTTACGGTTGCGAATGCAAGCAGGGCGGGAGATCGCTCTCCCGCCCTGCCTGCATTCTCCGGATCAGGGCTGGAGTTCAGCCCTTGCCGCTGCTGCCGGCACCCTTGCCGCCAACGCCCTTGAGATACCGCTCCATCCCGCGGATGTAGTCCGGGTTGAGCATGAGAGCACTGTTGGCCATGCGTTCGACATGGCGGGCAGAATCGCGCCCCACTTCGGCGCAAAGCTCGATCGCGACTTTCGCCGCGCCCATCTGTTCCGGGTTCTGTTTGGCAAGATGGCGGCAGAAGTCCATGACGTCGTCCTCGAACGTCTCGTCCTCATAGACCTGATGCACGAGGCCCATGGTCAGGGCCATGTCCGCCGGGGCGGGCTTGTTCGCCATGATGAGCCAGCGCGCCCAATGCGGCCCGCAGATGCGTGTCAGGCGCGAGACCCCGCCGGACGCCGGAAGTACGCCGAACAGGCCTTCGGGGAAGGCATAGGCGGCGCTTTTCGCGGCGAGGCGGAAGTCGCACGAGAGGCTCATCTCCAGTCCGCCGCCGACGCACATGGCATGATGCGCGACAACGAAGGGCTTTTCGATATGCTCGATCTCATCCCACAACTGCTGCATGTTGTTGAGATTGAGCCGGTGGTTCTCGCGAATGCCGCGCGCGCTGCCGCCGGTGGAGACGGGTGAGACGATGTTCTGGTTGCCGCCGCGCAGGTCCGCGCCGGAACTGAAATACCGGCCTGCCGAGCGGATCAGCATCACCTTGAGTTCGGGCGTCTCGCGAAAGTGCAGGACCGCCTCGGTGAGGAGATCCATCATCTGCCGGCTGATGGCGTTGAGCTTGTCGGGCCGGTTGAGCGTGGCGATCAGGATTCCGTCCTGTTCCTCGGTCAGAAGGTGCGGTGCTTCTTCGGTCATCGTATGTCCTTCGGTTCCGCGCCTTAGTTACGCGAGCGCGGCAGGCCGAGGCCTTTTTCCGCGATCATGGAACGGTGCACCTGGCTGGTGCCGCCGTAAATGGTCGTCCCGTGCGCGTGGCGATAGGCGAGGTTGAGCGCATTGGCGGCCCCCTTGCGCTTGGACAGCGAATAGGGCGCCGTCAGGTCGAGCAGGTCGCGCGAGTCGGTGATGAACAGTTCGGACGAGAACATCTTCGCCATCGGGCCATAAGCGCCGTTGCCCTTGCCGTGCACCTGCGTCCAGTTCGCGCGGTAGGCGATCAGTTCCGAGGCCAGCACATTCGCGTAAGTGCGTGCCAGCCTGCTCTGCGCCTTGGCGGTCTCGATCAGCTTGCCGCCGCCGGCCACGGGAATTTCCTTGCAGAGTTCGACGGCGTTTTCGAGCATCGCCCGTTGCACTTTGGCGAAACCGCCGCCGTGTTCGAGTTCGAGGCTGGCCGCCATGGTCCGGCCGCCGGCATTGATGCCGCCCAGGCGCCAGGTGTCGGGAATGCGGACGTTGTCGTAGAAGGTGATGTTGGTGCGTTCGTCCATGAAGGTGTGGACACCCTGAACGGTGACACCCTCAGCCTTCAGCGGCACGATGAACATCGTCAGGCCCTTGTGCTTGGGCGCATCGGGATCGGTGCGGCAGAGCATCAGGACATAGTCGGTGAGGTTGGCGCCGCTGGTCCACATCTTGGTGCCGTCGATCCGCCAGGAACCGTCGTCAAGCTGGGTCGCCTTGCACTGCGCGGCGAACACGTCCGATCCGCAGCCGGGCTCCGAATAGCCGAGCGAGCAGATCGCCTCGCCGGCCATGACCTTGGACAGCACGTCGCGCTTCAGTTCGTCGGTGCCGAAGCGGTACATGATGAGCGCCACCATCTGCGCGACATTGGCGACCGGATTGTTCCAATGCTCTTCCTCGAAGGCATCGCGCGCGGCGGTAACCGCATAAGGGCTGAGGCCGCGCCCGCCGATATCCTTGGGCAGTTGCAGGTAGGCGAGGTTGGCCTCCACCAACTGCTTGTGGATGACGGGATTGTGGCCTTCCCATGAGAAGTGGAACTTCTCGCGCTGTTCATCGGTGACGTTCTTGGCGAAGAATTCGCGGATTTCCTGCTGGATTGCGCGGGCATCCTCGCCCAGGTCGAATTCGACCGGCACATCGCCCACGTCGGGCAGGCTGGCCGCTTCGCCGGCGTAGAGACGGCGCCCGGCTTCGGCCAGCCAGTCCTCGGGGTCGCCCGCAACGAGCGGCCAGGCCTTGGCGCGCAAGTTGTAGAGGTGGACGTCGTGTTCGGTGGTGAGGCCGATGCCGCCGAAGGTCTGTACGGCATGACGCACGGTGCGCCCGGCCGCGCCTGCCGCATACCATGCGGCCAGCGATATCTGCGCGCCGGCTGCGGCTTCGCCGTCGGCGATCGAGCGCATGGCCTTCCACGCCAGGAACTTGGCGGAATCGATCTCGCAGATGAGATCGGCCATCGGGTGAGACAGCGCCTGGAAGGTGCCGATGAACACGCCGAACGCCTTGCGTTCTCCCGCATATTCCGCAGCCATCGTCAGCGCGGCGCGGCTGAGGCCTGACAGTGCCAGCGCCATCAGCAGTTTCCATTCCTCAAGGCCGGCGGCGAAGAGCGCCAGGGCGTCCTTGCCGCTGCCCAGCACCGCTGCGGGCAGAGCCGAAAGGTCGAGTTCGGCGATCGCCGTGGAAGCGAGACTGGGTTCGGCGATCCGTGCTTCGTCGGGCACTGTGACGAGAACGACGTCGTCCCCCTTGCGGGCAATCACCGCGCCGGCAACGAGACCCCCCGCGACCCATTGCCTGGGGAACTGCGCGATGTCCTGCATGGCGATGGTCACGACCGTTTCGCCGCCGACTGCGCTTGCAAGCAAATCATCTTGGCCGCCCAGCAGGCCGAGCAGGCGGGTTGCCACCAGGGCTTCCGCGAGCGGGCCGGAGGCGAGCGTGCGACCGGCTTCTTCCATCAGCAGGCCGGCATCGAACAGGCCAAGGCCCATGCCGTCCGCTTCTTCGGGAACGCGCATGGCGAACGCGCCGAGTTCGGCGAGGCCGGCCCACATCGCGGCGTCGAAGCCGTGCGTTTCCTGTGCCTTGCGCACATGGGCGGCGCTGGAGTTCTCGTCGAGGAAGCGCGCGAAGGTTTCGCGCATCATGCCCTGTTCGTCGGTGAGGTCGAAGTTCATTTCAGGCTTTCCCCGGGGCTTTTCGTTTTTGGTGTTTCCCGGTCCTCATCATACCTCGCGGCTGCATTCAATCGGTGCGGCTATGCAATCGCACGCGCGATAGCTGGCGGCCTCATCCGGACGCGCTGCGATCACGCTGGCCGGTGGGAAGGGGGAAGCATACGCTCCATGCTCAAGGCGCCGTGAAGATGCGCCCGCCGGAACCGATCCGGTCCGGCAATCAGGACGGGAGTGCTGAAATGCAGATGAACGACATGGTGCTGATCAGCGTTGACGATCACATCAGCGAGCCGCCGGACATGTTTCGCAACCACCTGTCGGGTGCCGCGCTGGAAAGCGCTCCGAAGCTGGTCCAGGATGAGAATGGCAAGGATCTCTGGGTCTATCAGGGGCAGAAATTCCCGTCCGTGGGGCTCAATGCCGTGGTCGGCCGCCCGTTCGAGGAATACGGCATGGAGCCGACCTCGCTCGATCAGCTGCGCGCCGGTTGCTATGACGTGCATGAGCGCGTGAAGGACATGGACGTCAACGGCGTTGCCGCATCGCTCAATTTCGGCAGCGTGTTCGACTTTGCCGGCGGGCGCCTTCACCGGGTGGCGGACCGCGATCTCGCCAGGGTGCACATGAGTGCCTACAACGATTGGCATATCGACGAGTGGTGCGGCGCCTATCCGGGGCGTTTCATCCCCTGTGCGATCCTGCCGACCTGGGACATGGATGCGACCCTGACCGAAATGAAGCGGGTGTCCGACAAGGGCTGCCATACCGTCTCGATCAGCGAAAACCCGACCTGCCAGGGCTTGCCGAGCATCCACAATGCCTATTGGGATCCGTTCTACAAGGCGATCAACGATCTCGACATGACGATCTGCCTCCATATCGGCGGCGGAAATCCGGCACCGCATGCCTCGATGGAAACGCCGATCGAGGCGTGGATTTCCACCATGCCGATGTCGATCGCCTATGCCGCGTCCGACTGGCTCCAGCTTGAGGCGCTGCACGAATATCCGGACTTGCGAATTGCCCTTTCGGAGGGCTCGATCGGCTGGGTGCCCTACTTCACCGAACGCGCGGATTTCTCGAACTGGCGGCACAAGGCCTGGACCAATTCCCGGTTCCAGAAGATGAAGCCGAGCGAGATGTTCCGGCGTCACTTCCTGAACTGCTTTATCGACGATGCATTCGGTCTCCAGAACATCCGCTTCATCGGCGAGGACAATATCGCCTACGAATGCGATTATCCGCATTCCGATACGCTTTGGCCGGAAGTGCCGGAAAACCTGTGGCCCTCGATCAACCACCTGACCGAGACGCAGATCGACAAGATCACGCATGGAAACGCCATGCGCTGGTTCCGTTTCGATCCCTTCGAACACTTCACGCGTGAGGAACTGACCGTGGGCGCGCTGCGCGAAAGGGCGAAGGCGGCCGGTGTCGATACCCGTCCGAAGTCTTCCGCGGGCGAGCGTCCTGTCGATGCGGACGAGACCCGCCCCGTCACCTCGGGCGACATCATGAAGATGTTCATGCGCCACGAGGATACGGGCCGCAGTGCAAGGATGCAGAAGGCCTGAAGCCCGCAGGGCAGGCATTGCAATCGGCATGAGAAAAAGGCCCCGCAAGCGAACTTGCGGGGCCTTCGGTTCTGATGGTGCGACCCGATCAGGCGCGCATCATGCGGCGTGCGGAAGCTGTTCCGGTTCGGCGGCGACAGCGGGATCGGGCAGGCAGTGGCGCATGGCATCGCTCAGCGATTGCAGCAGGGCCTCCGGGTTCACCCTGTCGTCCTTGCCGTAGATCAGGCTGATGACCAGCGGGTGCCCTTCGGGTTGACGCGGGACCAGCCCGGAAAGGGCTTCCGCGCCGCTGCCGAAGCCGGCAACGCCGAACAGGTAGCGCGGATCGCGGCAGGCATCGATGCGGGCCATCATGTCGGAGAACTGGAACTTGGACTGTTCGTCCGCTTCGGCGTTGAGACGGCGCACCATGCCTTCGCAGCGCTGGCGGGTGATCGTCGAAAGCATGAGCATGCCGGCGGCGTTGCGTGCCAGCGGTTCCTTGAGGCCGCCCGCCAGTTCGCGGGTTGCGGCAAGTGCGCGCGGACCATGGCGCCAGTTGACGATCTGGGCGTCAAGGCCGACCATCGAGGTGAGGGCGACCGAGAGGCCGGTCTGTGCCACCAGTCGGTCCATCAGGCGAACGATGCGGCCGTCACGCACGAGTTCGGGCTGTCCCGAAGTGCCGATCAGCGCGGCGCGGGGCGTGAGGCTGTAAGCGCGCGAATAGGGGTCCTTGTGAAGAAGTCCCAGTTCGACAAGGCTAGAAAGCAATTCGGAAGTGCTCGATTGCGGGCGGTTGTAGCGCCGCACGATATCCATGACGGTAGCTTCGCGGTGGGCATCGTCGAAATATTCGAGCACTTCGATGACGCGGCGGGCGATCTTCGCCTTGTTCGATGACGTCGTCTTTCCAGGCATGAGGTCTCTCCTCCCTCAGGTGTGGTTGCTGTGAACTCACTTCTCTCCGCGAGTCGGTCTCTATAAAACTGAGCCTGACTCGTTTTTTGCTAAGCTTGGTTATCATCAAGCTGGTGATGCTTCAATAGGCTTCGCACACGCGATGGAGGATCACTCGCACGGGAAATGCGGGAACCTTGGAAATCTGCGCATTTTTGGACGAAACTCTGCGTTCAGGCGTAATTTTTGTGCGGCGGGCTGGCCATAGTCCGGCGCCGGGTCCATGCATGACCGAAGCCCAACGAGCCGTGGAAATGCTGAATTTCTCGCATGATGTCTCAAGATATATCCATTCCAATCAGTGACTTGTCTATGGTCGGGGATGTGCGGGACCGTCCGTTCGTCTTTGTCGATCTTGGCTCGGAAACGGATGATGTTTCAGGCGTGAGACTCCCGTCTGTGCCGGTGATTGGCATCGGTTCGCGGGATCATGCCCTGGCTGCGCGACTCGACACTTTGATTGAACCGCGTTTCGATGCCGGGGCGATCGTGCGATCAATCGCCGCGCAACCGCTTGCCGCCCGAATCGTCACGCAGTTGCTGCGCCTTGTGCCGCACTTGCCGGACGAGGATGCGCTGGCGGCCGAATCGCTCGCTTACGCGGCGCTGCAGGGAAGTGACGCGCATCGGCTGTGGATTTCCCGTAGACCTCGCGCCGAAGTCGTTCCTCGCGAAGGCGGGGTGCAACTGTCGCGCGATGACGATGTGCTGACGGTCACGCTGGATCGTGCCGAGGCCGGCAATGCCATCGACCGAACGATGCGGGATGCTCTTCACGAGGCATTTGCCCTCGCCAATGCCGATTCCACGATCGCGAAAGTGGTCCTGCGCGCCGTGGGCAAGGCGTTCAGTCTCGGCGCGGAACTTTCGGAATTCGGAACGACCACCGATCCCGCCATGGCTCACGCGATCCGCAGCATGACGCTGCCGGCGCGGGAGGCGGTGCATTGCAGAAATCGGATGGAAGTCCTTATCGACGGCGCCTGCGTGGGGGCCGGGCTGGAACTGGCCGCTTTCGCCGCACGCATCGTCGCCACGCGCCGTTCCTGGTTTCAGCTGCCGGAACTGGCGATGGGCATCCTGCCGGGAGCGGGCGGATGCGTTTCCCTGAGCCGCCGTATCGGGCGCCAGCGGACTTTGCTGATGGTGCTAAGCGGTCGCCGTCTCAGTGCGGGCGAAGCGCTCGACTGGGGGCTGGTCGACGCGCTGGTGGATGACCCGTCCTGAAGCCACGGTGATCCGCACATCATGGCTGTCCAGCCGCTCTCGCGCTTCATGCCAGGGGCGTGCGAGCAGGCAGAGATCGGCCGGTTCGCCAACGGCAATGCGGCGGCGGCGGGAAAGATCCAGCGGATCGGCCAGATAGAGCGCCAGTGCCTGCTCGGCGGTCAGCGCCTCGTCAGGGGTGAAGGGCGTCCCGGAACGGGTGAGGCGGCGCACGGCGGCCTTCATCGCGGCCCATGGATCGACGCTGCCGTAAGGTCCGTCGCTTCCTCCGGCGAGGACAATTCCCGCATCGCGCAGGCTGCGCAGGCGATAGAGGTCCGGGTGGTGCCGCGGCTCGACTTGCGCAAGATAACGATCGCCGCGCTCATGGACGAATTGCGGCTGAACGCAGGCATGAAGCCCGAGGTCCGCCATGCTTGCCGCGAGATCGGGAGAAACGATCGAGGCATGTTCCACACGGTCGCCGTCAAGACTGCCGCTCGCCTCCAGAAGTGCGAGCGTGAAGACGAGTTCCACTTCCGTCACGCAGTGAACGGCGACCGCTCGTCCCTGGGCATGGGCCTGCGAAATCCAGCGGCAGGTTTCGTCGAAATCGGGAAGCGCGGATTCGTGGAGATGAAGCTTGGCCGGTCCCAGCCGCCACCCTTCCTGCGCAGCGCCCGCCAGCGAGAGCGCTCCGGCAAGCACGGTGTTCTGCTTGAGTTTCCCGGCGGCGACCTCTTGGCCGAAATGCCGCGCCATCCCGGGATCGTTGCCGGGAGACATGTCGGTGAGCCCGGTCACGCCGAATGCCGCAAGCCGGGCGCTGACGGCCGCGAAATCGGGCGGGGTGCTTCCCAGCGTATCCTGTAGCCAGCGGTCCTCATCGAACAGCCGGCCGGTAAAGCGGCCATGCTCTCGCTCAAGCCCCGGAGGCGGAGCGGCGCGGTCCAGCAGTTCGGCAAGCGCGGCGCTGTTGAGGAACCACATCCGTCCGGTGCGATGTTGCAGCCGGACGGGACGGTCAGGGACCATCCGGTCAAGCATCCGCGCATCCGGAAGGGTGCCGCCGACTATGCTCTCGCAAAAATTGATACCGCGCAGCCAGCCTTTTCCGGGCTGCGAAAGTGCGGCGGAAAGCCCCCCGATATCCGTGATTTCGGGCGGGCCGCAAGGCACCGATGCATCCCGCACCGCCAATGCCGCAAGGTGGATGTGGTGATCGTGGAGGCCCGGCAGCAGTGCGCCGCCATGAGCCTTGATGACAGGTTCGCCGGCGCGCGGCTCCAGCGTTCCGATGGCGGTGACGAGGTGGCCGTCGATCCGCAGGTCGGCGCGGCCTTCGCCTTGGATTTCGGCATCGCGGATCAGCATTGCACCGTCTCGCGCAGGATCCTTGCGGTATCGGCACCGAGGGAATGGACCGGGGCGGTCAAAGGCCTTCGCGGGCATGCCGGAAACGGGCGTCCGATACCGGTTCCCCAGCCGTGGAGTTCGGATTCGAGCATCGCGGGATCGTGCGCCCGTTCTTCCGCAAGGGCCATGGCGACGATCGCGCTCATCGACAGGCCGATGCGACGCGCCTGTCCTTCCTCCAGTGCGCGCATGGCTTCACGCGCGGCAGTCACCCCGGTGAGGGGATCGGCAATGGCATCGCCGACATACCCGATTTCCCCGGTGACTTCGGCCATGGCGCGCGCGAGGCCGCCGGCCACCCCGCAGTCGTTGCCGATGCCGACCCAGTTCGCAGGCTCCCCCCGCGCTCCGTGGCCGGTGACGGAGAGCCAGACCAGCCCCGGCACTTCGCGCACGAGCGCATTCGCATCGATACCGAGTTGCAGGAGCGCGCGCGGCCGGGCGCTTTCGATCACGATATCGGCGCGGCGGATCAGGTCGATCAGCCGGGCCTTTTCGGCGCTGCAGCCAAAATCGACGAGTACGCTTGCCTTGCCCTGGTTGATGAGATCGAAGGTGGCCGGATCGTCACGCCGGATGAGGTCGGGGCGGGTGCGGCTTTCGACTTTCACCACTTCCATCCCTGCCTGCCAGAGCAGATGTCCGGCGAGCGGCCCGGCCCAGATGGCGGAGAGATCGACCACCAGCGGACGATGCCCGGCAGCGCGGCTGCGGTGCGGCCCGAGTTCGAGAACCTCGATCGGGGCGGAGGCAGGAACCTCGTCCGCGCTGGCGACCGGCAGGCCCAGTAACCGGCCTCGTTCGACAAGATCTGCGCAATCATGCCGCGCCACGTTTGCGGCGATCGCATCGCTGTCCTCTACTGCCAGGTCGGCATTGCCGAACAGCGCGGGCAGCAGTTCACGGTCGATTTCGCGGATCAGGGTGAGCGCGAACCAGCCACCGTCGCGCGTGGGCAGCAGGCGGCTGCCGCCCAGACCCGCCGATACCTTGCCGGAAATGCGATAGCCGCCGTTGGCGCCCCGTTCGCCAAGCAGCGTAGCGCCGCCGAGACGGGGCAGGCCATGATCGCGGGCAAGCGCCGCCAATTGCCGGTCGGCCCATCGCGCCAGTGGGATCGCGGGGCCTTCGGCTTCGGCGTCAGTCGGCAAGGACTTCCTTCACCTTGCGGCGCAGGAGTTTGCCCATCTCGTTATAGGGCAGCTCGGCGACGAACACGATCTTCTCCGGCACGCGCGAGGATCGCAGGCGGGCCCGGACGAGGTCCTTGATTTCCGCTTCGGCCGGCGCCGTATGACCATCGCGGGTGACGATGGCGACGCCCACAGTCTCGCCCCATTCGATCGAGGGGATCGCGCAGGCGCAGGCATCCGCAACGGCGGGATGCGTCAGCAGCACGTCCTCGATTTCGCCGGGCGACATGTTCTCGCCGCCGCGCACGATCACGTCGTCCGCGCGGCCGGAGAGGAACAGGTAGCCGTCCTCGTCCATGTAGCCGGCGTCGCGGGTGGGGAACCAGCCCTGCGCATCGAGCGCACTCTTTTCCTTGTACTCGCCCGAAACCTGTTCGCCGCGCACGTAGATCTCGCCCGGTTCGCCGGCGGGAAGAACTTCGCCGCTTTCACCCCGGATCTCGATCTCCACCGTCGGGATAGGCTTGCCGAGCGAGGTCAGCCGGGCGCGAACTTTCGGATCCTGCGAAGCCAGCGCTTCCCGATGGTCTTCCGGGCCGAGCAGGGCGACGGTCGAACTGGTCTCGGTAAGGCCATAGGCATTGGTGAAGCCCGCCGTGGGGAACAGGTCCAGAGCCTTGCGGATGACTTCGATGGGCATCTTGCCACCGCCATAGGCGACTGCGCGCAGGCTGGATACGTCGGATTTTTCCGCGCGCTCCATGGCCTCGATGATGCGCGAGAGCATGGTCGGCACGACGAAGGCATTGGAGACGCGTTCGCCGGCGACCAGTTCCAGCCAGCCTTCGGGCGAGAAGGCGGGGAGCATGACGATCGTGCGCAGCGCATAGATCGACGAGAGCAGGGCGGAGATGCCCGCGATATGGTAAGGCGGCACCACGACCAGTGCGGCATCCGCTTCGTCCGCGGAGCCGAACTCGATGGTCCCCAGGATGTAGCCCAGCAGGTTGGAGTGGCGCAGGATCGCCGCCTTGGGCGCCGCCGTCGTACCGCTGGTGAAGAGCTGGATCGCCACGCCGCTTCCCGCTTCGTCGGCGCCGGGATCGTATTCGCGTGCATCGTCGGCAGGAACGGTTTCCTGCGCCTTGAGCGCGAACTCTTCGCGTGACAGCACGATGTGCTGCTGGTCGCCGCCGATGCGGGTGATGCGCTCTTCATCGCCGATGACGAGCGCGGGGGAGATGCGGCCGAGCAGGGCGGCGAGGTCGGCGTCGGGCAGGCGGTAGTTGAGGGGGCAATAGGGCACGCCCGCGAGGGCTGCGCCGAACACCGCGATCACCGCCGCTTCGCTGCTTTCGTCGAGCAGGGCGACGTATTCGGCCTCGCTTTGCCGGATCAGTTCGAAGGCGCCCCTGGCCGCGGCGAGCAGGTCGCCATAAGTCCAGCGCTTGCCCTCGCAGACGAGGCCGACGCGGTCGGGCGCGGCTTCTGCCGCCATTTCGAGAAGGAGAGCGATGTTCATCTGGTCGTTCGTGCCTTGAAGCGCTTGCGGGAGGCTGGCCGGGGTCAGTCGGAGGCCGGCAGCGGCTTGGCGTCCTTGACGACCAGGGCCACGCCATCGACCGAGAGCGATCCCTTGCCGGGCTTCACGCAGAGCAGTTCGTACTTGCCGTCACTGTCGACGTAGCGCTTGCCCATCAGGGTGCCGGCGGAGAAATCGGCGGCGAGCGGGGCGGGTTCGGCAGGCTTTGCCTCGCCCATCGGGGCGCCGCCGCATTCGATCGTACCGTCGGCGCAGCGGATCACCATGACCTCGGTGTCGCAGGCGGCGCTTTTCAGACGGGTTCCAGGCTTCATTGTCGCAGTTCCTTGTCTTTGTATGCTTGGAGGCGGGGCGAGGGGCGATCAGGCGATCGCGCCTCTGGCCTTGAGCTCCTCGATCTTGTCCCACTCCACGCCCATTTCCATGAGCACGATTTCGGTATGTTCGGAGGCCTGCGGAGAACGCGTCGTCTCCAGCGCCTCGCCGTTCCACTGCACCGGGCCGCGCACCAGCTTGAGCGGCTCGCCGCCGTCAGCAGCCTCGACTTCGACCAGCAGGTCATTGGCGAGCGCCTGTTCGTCGCCTGCGAGTTCGAGCAGGTTGAGGATCGGCGCCCACTGGCCCTTCAGCGTCTTGAGATGTTCACGCCAGTAGGCGAAGGGCTTGCTGGCGAAAGCTTCGATGAGGATCTCGCTGGCGGCCTTCGAATTCTCGATCAGGCTGAGCACATCCTGGAAGCGGGGGTCATCTGCCGCTTCGGGGCGGCCGATGTGTTCGAAGGTATCGCGGATCAGGCCGGTCGGGCTGACCATGCACAAGTTGATCGTGCGTCCGTCGGAGGTCCAGAAGTTGCCCATGAAGGGATTCTTGGCGCTGCCGCCGGAGCTGGGCATCGAGTTCCTGGTGATGACGCCGGTTTCGACGGCCTGCGCGATGTTGGCGCCCGAGGCCCATGCCGCGGTGCTCATCAGAGAGACGTCCAGTTCCGCAGCTTCGCCCGTCTTCTCCCGGTGGAACAGGGCGGCGGAAATGCCGCCGGCAATGAACATGCCGCCGATGGAATCGCCGAAGGCAGGCATGCCTTGCGAAAGCGGGCCGGGCAATTCGGGCGGCGTCATGCAGTCGGCAATGCCGCTGCGCGACCAGAAGGCCGTGCCGTCAAAACCGCCCTTTTCGCGTTCGGGGCCCTTGTCGCCCCAGGCGCTGCCGCGCGCGTAGATGATCTTCGGGTTGGCCGCGCGGATGTGCTCGATGTCGAAGCGGTTCTTCTGGCGCACTTGCGGCAGGTAGTTGGTGAGGAACACGTCGCACTGTTTGGCGAGTTCGTAGAGCAGTTCCTGACCTTCCGTGGTGGAAAGGTCGATGCCGACGCTGCGCTTGCCGCGATTGGGGTGTTCGAACAGCGTGTGGCGAAGGGGATCGAGCTGCACGCCGCCCATGTTGAGAAAACCGCGCTGGGTGTCGCCGCGCACCGGATGTTCGATCTTGATGACGTCCGCGCCCCAGTCGGCGAGGATCGCGCCGGCAGCCGGCGTGAAGGTGAACTGCGCTACTTCGAGGACGCGAACCCCCTGCATGACCTTTGTCGACATCTGCTGCCTGTCCCCGTTTTTCTCTTGTGATCTGATCTGTATTTTCGGTCTCGTAAGGCAGGAAACCGCGCCCCGCCGAGGCTGGTTCCGATTTGAGCGCAAAGCCGGAGACTGGCAACCCGCGCGCCATCGTGCCCACGATCATGCCGCGCGCCGCCGCCTCGGTACGCCGGTGCGATGACCTCATGCTGCACTGCGAAGCATGCCTGCACCCCGCATTCCGCGCCGGAGCGATGGTTGCGAAAAATCCTCTGCCGCATGCGCAAAACGCAATTGACTCTTTGTACAGCAACTCCTAACCTAGGTTAGTAAGTTGAGAGGACCTCAACAGAACGACAGAATTCCGGAGATACCTCATGAAGAAGTTCGTTGCCCTTGCCGCTGCTGCCTCGGTTGCCTCTTTCGCCATCGTTCCGGCTGCTTTCGCGGAGACCACCCAGTCGGTCCGCGCCGTCACCGAGGAAGCTGCCGCTCCGGTCGACCTGACCGCCGGCAAGATGCTCTATGCCGCCAACGGCTATCGCCTGGCCCCGATCTACCGCGTTGCTGCCGACGGCAATCCGCAGGTGATCCTCAACGGCCGCCTCGTGACCGTTCCGGCTTCGAGCCTCGCCAACGTTGACGGCAAGCTCACGACCTCGCTCTCCAAGAAGGACATTGCTTCGGCGAAGTAAGCTTCGCGAAGCAGGCCTTTCGGGCCTTCAAACAGAAAAAGGGCGGCACCCCGGTGCCGCCCTTTTTCGTATCGTATCCGGGATGAGAGAAAGGGGCGGAAGCGCCCCTGTTTTCATCCCCGGCTGACGTTGTCGTAGATGCGGTTCATATAGTCGCGCAGTTGCTCCACCTCGGCGTCGGAAAATCCGTGGAACATGCGTTCCTCGCTTTCGTTCGCGATCTCGCCGAGCTGGTCGAGCAAGGGGCGGGCTTCATCGGTGAGGTACACCGCGCGCGCGCGGCGGTCGTCCACGCGGTCCCGGCGTTCCAGCAGTCCTTCGGCGCAGAGCCGGTCGATCAGGCGCCCGGCCGAGGCTTCCGACATCTCCAGGTATTCCGCGATGGTCCGCTGGGTGGAGCCGGGATAGCGCGAAACCACCGCGATCATCGCCCATTGCGAGCGGGTGACGTTCAGCGTCGTCACCTTGCGATCGAAATTGTTGCGCTGGAGGCGGGAGATCACCGTCATGCGCAGCCCCACCTGCCGCCGCGTGCTGATGTCGCGGTCGTTCAGGGCCTCGCCCAGTTTGCCGGTCAACTTTTCTTCCGCCTCGGTTGCCACTCAATGCTCCTTGCCTGACGCTTTCAGACGCGTTCGATGATGATGGCCGGCGCCATGCCGCCGGCCGCACACATGGTGATGAGGCCGTAGCGCCCACCGGTGCGTTCGAGCTCGTCGAGCGCGGTGCCGATGAGGATTGCGCCGGTTCCCGCGATGGGATGGCCGAGCGCGATCGAGCCGCCGTTCGGATTGACCTTCGCACGGTCAAGGTCAAGGTCGCGGATCAGTTTCTCGACGACGACGGCGAAAGCCTCGTTCACTTCCCATACGTCGATCTGGTCCTTGGTGAGACCTGCCTTGGCGAGAACCTTTTTCGCAGCCGGTACCGGGCCGTTGAGCATCAGGGTCGGACAATCGCCGATTTCCGCCATGGCGACGATGCGGGCACGCGGCTTCAGGCCATGCTTTTGCGCATAGTCCTTCGAGGCGAGAAGGATCGCCGAAGCACCGTCGACAACGCCGGAGGAGATGCCGACGTGGTGGATCGGCTTGACCTCGAGGTCGGGATAGACCTGATTTATCAGTTCGACATAGGTCTTGCCGCCGGGTGCCGAGGGCATGTTGTAGAACATCTCGAAGGCGGGCTTGAGCTGGGCAAGGCCTTCGGCCGTCGTGTCGGGGCGGGGGTATTCCTCATGGTCGAGGATGATGTTGCCCTCATCGTCCTTCACGACGATCGTGGACTTGTCGAAACGGCCTTCCGCGATCGCGGCGGCGGCGCGGCGCTGGCTTTCGACGCCGAAGGCTTCGAGTTCCGCGCGGCTGATGCCTTCCATGGCGGCGATCGCATCGGCCGCGATGCCCTGGTTGGTCTGCGGGTGCTTGGCCTGGAGACGGGGATTGCCGGCGCCCATGCCTGCGCTGCCGACGCCGGCTTCGCGCATCTTCATGCCGTGTGCGTTGGCGTAGGACAGCATGTCCATCCCGCCTGCCACCATCAGGTCGGACATGCCGGACATGATCATCGCCGAGGCGAGGTTGGTGGCGGTGATGCTGGAACCGCAGAAGCGGTTGAGCGTGACGCCGCCAGCCCGGAAATCGTATCCGGCGTCGAGCGCGGCCATGCGGCCGATGTCGCCGCCCTGAAGGCCGATCGCTGCCGACACGCCCCAGATCACGTCGTCGACATCGGCGGTATCGAACCCGTTGCGGTCCTTGAGCGCGGCGAGGACCGTGGCGGAAAGATGCTCGGGATGCATCTGCGAAAGGGCGCCCTTGCCCATCTTGCCGATGCCTCGGGGCGTACGCACGGCGTCGATGATATAGGCTTCGGTCACGGTCTCGTCTCCTCGAATTCCCGGTCTCGGCGCGCGCGGCGCCTTTTGCCGGCGGTCATGCTGGTGCCTTCGGGGAATTGCAATTGGAGGTCCGTTTCCTATCGCCTTGGCGATTGCTTTCACGTGAAAGTATATCGCGGCGGCGGGGCCGGGGTCAATCCGCAGGTCTATTGCGCGCGCCTGCTTGACGATCGCCGCAGCCGCGACAAGATCGCAGCAGATGGCAATATGAAAGGGAGGGCATGGAGGGCGACGAGAATTCCGGCGGGGCATTCGCACCCTTGCGCGAACCGACGTTCCGGCGGATCTGGACCGCCAGCCTGTTCTCGAATTTCGGGCAGCTGTTCCTCGGCGTCGGCGCGGCGTGGGAGATGACGCGGCTCAGCAATTCGCCGAGCATGGTGGCGCTGGTGCAGTCGGCGATGATGCTGCCGCTGGTGCTGGTGACGCTTCCGGCCGGTGCCATCGCCGACATGTTCGACCGTCGCCGCATTGCCATGACCGGCCTGACCTTCAGTGCCCTCTGCGCCGCGGTGCTGGCGGTGATCGCCTTCCTCGGCCTTGTCACGCCGTGGCTGCTGCTGGCGTTCTGTGCGCTGATAGGCGGAGGAGTGGCGCTCTATTCCCCGTCCTGGCAGGCATCGATCCCCGAACAGGTCTCTCGCCAGCATCTCCCGGCGGCGGTGGCGCTGGGCACGATCAGCTATAACGTCGCGCGCAGTTTCGGACCGGCTCTCGGCGGGCTGATCGTCGTGCTCTACGGGGCGAAGGCCGTGTTCGGCATGACCTCGCTGCTCTACCTGCCGCTGCTCGTCGCCTTCTTCCTGTGGCGGCGAAAGCACGTTCCTTCGCGCCTGCCGCCAGAGCGGATGGACAGGGCCATCGTCGGCGGCGCGCGCTATGCGCTTCATGCCCCCGCGATCCGCACGGCGCTGGTGCGCGTGCTGGTGTTCGGTCTCAGCACCGCGACCGCTTCGGCGCTGGCCCCGCTGATCGCGCGTGACCTGCTGCGCGGCGACGCTTCCACGTTCGGCATCCTGCTCGGCGCGCAAGGCGTTGGGGCGGTGGCGGGCGCGCTGTTCGTCAGCAAGATCCGGGAGACGATCTCCACCGAACTGGCGGTGCGGATATTTGCGGTCGGCACGGGCCTTGCGCTTGTCACCATCGGGTTCAGCAACGAGATCGTGCTGACCTGCGGGGCGTTCCTGATCGTGGGGGCGTGCAACATCCTGACCATCGCCATGCTCAACGTGACCGTGCAGCTTTCCGCACCGCGCTGGGTGACCGCGCGGGCACTTTCGTTGTTTTCCTCCGCGATCACCGCCGGGATCGGGCTTGGCGCCTGGGCCTGGGGGATGGTGGCGGCCGCGCATGACGTGGCCTTCGCCCTGATCGCCTCGGGGATCGCGGTGGGCGCCACGGCGCTGCTGGGCCTGATCCTGCCGATCGGCAGGGACCAGGAAGCGGACATCTCGGAAGTGCCGCTTGGCCACGAGCCCGCCGTGGGCATGGCGCTGACCATGCGTTCCGGGCCGGTCGTGATCGAGGTAGAGTACGACGTCGATCCGGAGCGCGCGCGCGATTTCTACGCGGTCATGATGAAGATGCAGTCGATGCGCAAACGCAACGGCGGGTTCGACTGGTCGCTGGCGCGCGACATCGCGAATCCGGCGCTCTGGACCGAACGCTATCACTGCCCGACCTGGGGCGATTACCTGCGACTGCGCGACCGCTTCACCCAGGCCGATTCCGAAATCCAGGCCGAAGCGGATTCCTACCATCGCGCCCACGATGCCAGCCGTGTCCGCAGACGTCTTGAAAGGCCGTTCGGATCCGTGCGCTGGAAGGCGGATTCGCTGGACCCCCGGCAGGATACGGTGAGCTGGATGGCGCCCTGAACGGGGGGCATGCCTTGTTCCCATCCGGGGATTGCGGAGCGGACGGGGCGCTGGCCTGCTCGCGGGACAAGATAACGGGAGAAGATCGATGGCGCAGGTCGGGGCCGGACAGGCCGGGGTGGAGCACGACAAGACCTGGCGGGTGATCCAGTGGGCGACGGGCAACGTGGGCAGCCGCGCGATGCGAACCGTGATCGAACATCCGCGCATGGAACTCGTCGGCCTCTGGGTCAGCTCTCCCGGCAAAGTTGGCAAGGATGCGGGCGAACTGTGCGGATTGCCGCCGACCGGCATCAGGGCGACGCATTCGCGCGACGAACTCGTGGCGCTGGATGCGGACTGCGTGCTCTACATGCAGCAGGGCACGGACTGGGACGATATCTGTGCGTTGCTGGCTTCGGGAAAGAACGTCGTCACCACGCGCGGAGACTTCCACAATCCCGCCCGGATGGATCCGGAACTGCGGGCGCGGGTTGAAGCGGCCTGCGAGGCGGGCAATGCCTCGATCTACAGCACCGGCTCCAGCCCCGGCTTCGTGACGGAGGCACTGGCCATTCCGCTGATGTCGCTCCAGCGTTCGCACGGGCTTCTCACGATCGACGAATATGCCGACGTGTCGAGCCGCAATTCGCCGGAAATGCTGTTCCAGGTCATGGGTTTCGCCGCCCCGATGGCCCCCTTCGACCAGCGGCGGGCCGAGCACCTCAAGGGCGATTTCGGCAGCTCCCTCTCGCAGATCGCCGATGCTGTGGGGCTGGAAGTCGACGAGATCGAGGCGGTCGGCGAACTCTCGCCCACGCGGCAGGACCTGACGATCGCGGCCGGGACCGTACCGGCGGGCACGGTGGGCGCCATGCGCACGACCATCACCTGCAAGAGCGGGGGGCGTCCGGTCATGCGGTTCCGGGCCAACTGGTACGTGACCACCGATATCGACGATGCTTGGGACTTGCGGGAATCCGGCTGGAGGATCACGACCGAGGGCGACACGCCGGTCAAGGTCGACATCACCTTCCCGGTCTCCGAGGAGGACTATGCGGCCTATACGCCGGGGCTGACCGCACACCGGCCGGTGAACGCCATCCCGGCGGTTTGCGCGGCCCCTGCGGGGATACGGACAACCGCGGACCTGCCGCAGATATTGCCGATCTACAGCTAGACGGAATCGACGGGCAGGGCGAACCCCTGCCTGCCGTTCCTATCGGTCCTGAGCCGGGGTGGCCTGATCCCCGCCGAGCACGCGGTAGAGCGTGATCCGGTTGCTTGCGAACGCC
Source organism: Novosphingobium sp. TK71 (assembly GCF_055361505.1). Classification (NCBI taxonomy): domain Bacteria; kingdom Pseudomonadati; phylum Pseudomonadota; class Alphaproteobacteria; order Sphingomonadales; family Sphingomonadaceae; genus Novosphingobium; species Novosphingobium sp. TK71. The sequence continues at coordinate 1,437,345 of NZ_CM143962.1, read as the reverse complement.
AGTCGCACCGCGATTTCCTGCTGCCGTGCGGTATAGAGGCTGCGCTGCGCATCGAGGTTGTCGAGCGAACTGGCGATGCCCTGCCTGTAGGTGGCCTCGGTCAGTCGCGCGGTATCGGCGGCGGCTTCGGTGTAGCTGGAGGCTGCGCGTACACGCTCGGCCAGCGTGCCTTGATCGGCCAGCGCATCGGCCACTTCGCTGAACGCCGTCTGGATGGCCTTTTCGTAAGTTGCCAGTGCCGCGTCGCGCTGCGCCTTGGCGACTTCGACGTTGGCGGTCCGGCCGCCGGCGTTGAAGATCGACCAGGTGGCGGATGCCGTGCCGGTGGCGGCGAAGGCACCCTTGTCGAACAGCGATGACAGGGCGTCGCTGGCGAAGCCGAGCAGGCCGGTCAGCGAGATCGAGGGGAACAGCTCGGCACGGGCCACGCCGATATCGGCATTGGCGGCGCGCAGCGAGTATTCGGCTTCCACCACGTCGGGGCGGCGCAGGAGAACTTGCGAACTGGTGCCGGCGGGGAGGACCGCCAGCGACTGGTTCACTTCGCCGATGTTGCCGGGAAGCAGGCTCTCGTCGAAATCGGCGCCGACGAGCAGGCGGATCGCGTTCACGTCCTGCGCGAGGGCGGTCGTCTGCGAGGCGACATCGCCGCGCGCGGTTTCGAGCACCTGTTCCGCCTGCCGCAGGTCCGTGCGCGGGGCGACGCCGCCCTTGAGGCGGGCACCGGTGAGCGCGACGCCGCGTTCGGCATTGGCCGCGGTGGCCTGCGCGATCTGGAGCAGGTCACGGTCGGCGGCATAGTTGGCCCAGGCCTGTGCGAGGTCGGCAACAAGGCCAAGGCGGACGGTGCGGGCCGCGGCTTCGGTGGACAGGGCCGTGTCGCGCTGGGCCTGCGTGGCATTGGCGAGCTTGCCGAACAGGTCCAGCTCGAAGCTAGAAATGCCGCCTTGCAGGGAATAGTTCGAACCGTCGCCCGAGGAACCGCCGCCTGCCTCGGTGCGGGCTGCGGAACCTGACAGCCCGATCGCCGGGAACTGGTTGGCGCGGGTGACGCGAACCTGAGCACGGGCGGCGGCAACGTTCGCGGCGGCGACGCGCAAGTCGCGGTTGTTGATCAGCGCCTGTTCGACGAGCGACTGCAGGCGGCGGTCGCGGAAGATTTCCGAATAGGAAACCAGCGGCAGCGCGGCCTCGCTCTGCGAGAGATAGGCATCGCCCACAGGCCACGAAACCGGGACCGGCGGGGTTGGCGCCACGTATTTCGGCGCCATCGAACAGGCGCCGAGGGCCATGGCGGGCAGGGCGCAAGCCGCCAGCTTCAGGGCGCGAAGTCGGCGGTTCATGCAGTGTCTCCCTTGCGTTCGCGGCGCTGCTGGAGGTGCTGGCGGACGGCGGCAATGCCGTCGCGCACGCCGCGGCGCACGAGGACGAAGAACAGCGGGATGAAGAAGATGGCAAGCAGCGTGGCGGTCAGCATCCCGCCGACCACGGCGGTGCCGATGGCGATGCGGCTGTTGGCGCCGGCACCGCTTGCGACGGCCAGCGGAACCACGCCGAAGATGAACGCGAAGCTCGTCATCAGGATCGGACGCAGGCGGATGCGCGCGGCTTCGAGCGCGGCTTCGATCACGCGCTTGCCCTGACGTTCGGCCTGTTCGGCGAATTCGATCATCAGGATGGCGTTCTTCGCGGCGAGGCCCATCGTCGTCAGCAGGCCGATCTGGAGATAGACGTCGTTCTCGAGCCCGCGCAGCGTCACCGCGAGGATCGCGCCCAGCAGGCCGAGCGGAATGACGAGGATGACCGCGATCGGGATCGACCAGCTTTCGTAAAGCGCGGCAAGGCACAGGAACACCACCAGCAGCGAAAGCGCGTAGAGCAGCGGTGCCTGGCCCGAGGACAGCCGCTCCTGATAGGAGGAACCGGCCCAGGCCACGGCGGTGCCGGGCACCTGGCTGGCGAGTTCCTCCATCACGTCCATCGCGGTGCCGGAACTCACGCCTGCCGAGGGGCTGCCCGAGAATTCATAGGCCTGGAGACCGTTGAAGCGCGAGGACGTGCTGGGCGCGGTGGACCAGCTGATCGTCGAGAAAGCTGAGAAGGGTACCATCTGGCCGCTCGTGCCGCGCACGAACCAGTTGGAAAGGTCTTCCGGGCGCGAGCGGAACTGGGCGTCGCCCTGAACGTAGACGCGCTTCACGCGGCCCTTGTCGATGAAGTCGTTGACGTAAGTGCCGCCCCACGCCGTCTGCAGCGTGGAGTTGGCATTGGCGGCGGTGAGGCCGTAAGTCGTGAGCGCGCGGGTGTTGGAGTTGATCTTCAGCGTTGCAACGTCGGGAAGATCGCTCAGGCGCACGTTCGTCAGGCGATCGTCCGCGGTCGCCTTGGCGAGAAGTTCGTCACGCGCCTTCTGGAATTCGGTGCGGCTCATGCCGCTGCGGTTCTGGAATTCCATGGTGAAGCCGGAGGACGACCCCAGCCCGCGGATCGCGCCCGGAACCAGCGTGAAGACCTGCGCGTCGCGCAAGTTGCGGAATGCGCCGTTGGCCCGCTGGACGATGGCATCGGCCGTGTTCTTGGAACCGGGCCGCTCCTCCCAGTCGACCAGCGTGACGAAGGCCTGGCCGGTGTTCTGCCCCGCCGCACCCTGTCCGCCTCCCGAGAGCGTGAACATGCTGGCGACATTGGCCTTCTCATAAGTCTTGAAATAGTTCTCGACCTGTCGCTGGACTTCTTCCGTGCGCGTGCGCGGCGAGCCGGCGGGAAGGCGCCACTGGACCATGATCGTGCCCTGGTCCTCGTTAGGCAGGAAGCCGGTGGGCAGGCGCTGGAACAGCATGAAAGTGGCGACGCAGGCGATCAGGAACAGGGCAAGCCAGCGCCACTTGTGCTCGACGACGCGCTCCACCCGGTGCGCATAGGCATTGGTCATGCGCTCGAAGCCGCGGTCGAAGCCGGTGTGGAAGCGTTCCCACAGCCTTGCCAGCCAGGGCAGGTTACGCTCGATCCAGTTGGGGCCGGCTTCCTCGTGCGACTTCGCCTTGAGCAGCGTGGCGGTCAGAGCCGGGCTCAGGATCAGCGCAACGAGCACGGAAAGCACCATGGCGACCACGATCGTCAGCGAGAACTGGCGGTAGATCACGCCGGTCGATCCGCCGAAGAACGCCATGGGCAGGAATACCGCCGACAGCACGAGGGCGATGGCGACCAGTGCGACCTGGATTTCCTCCATCGACTTGATGGTTGCCTCGCGCGGCGACATCCCCGGATTTTCCTCGAGCAGTCGCTCGACGTTCTCGACGACGACAATTGCGTCATCGACCAGAAGCCCGATCGCGAGCACGAGCCCGAACAGGGTCAGCGTGTTGATCGAGAATCCCGCGACATAGAACACCGCGAAGGTGCCGAGGAGGACGACCGGAACCGCGATCGCGGGGATCAGCGTGGCGCGCCAGCTCTGCAGGAACACGAACATCACGATGACGACGAGCACGATCGCTTCGAACAGCGCCTTCTCGACTTCGGCGACCGAGAGCTTGATGAACGAGGTGGAATCGTTGCCGTAAGTATAGCCGAGGCCGTCCGGCATGCCCTGCGCCAGCTCGCTCATGGCCGCCTTCACCAGTTCGGCGGTCGCCAGCGCGTCGGCGCCGGGCGAAAGCGAGATCGAGATGCCGGCGCCGGGGTGGCCGTTGATCCGGCTGATCGAGCTGTAGTTCTCGGCGCCGATTTCCACGCGGGCGACATCGCCGATGGTTACCGCCGAACCGTCGCTATTGGTCTTGAGCACGATGTTGCGGAACTGCTCGGCCGTCTGCAGGCGCGAACCGGCGGTGACGATGGCGTCGATTGCCTGATCCTGCGGCGCGGGCAGGCCGCCGATCTCGCCGGCGGCGACTTCGGTGTTCTGCGCGGTGATCGCCGAAGTCACGTCGCTGGGCATGAGCCCGACGGCGGCGAGCTTGGTGGGATCGAGCCAGATGCGCATCGCGTGCGGCGCGCCGAACACGTTGACGTCGCCCACGCCTTCGATGCGCGAGAGCGGGTCCTGGATGTTCGAGGTGAGGTAGTCAGAAACGTCCTGGTTCGAACGGCCGTCGGTCTCGTCATAGACGGCAACGAGCAGGAGCTGGTCGGGGTTGGACTTGGTGACCGTGACGCCCTGGCTCTGCACCGCCTGCGGGAGGCGGGACAGCGCGGACTGCACCTTGTTCTGCACCTGGACCTGCGCAATGTCCGGGTCGGTGCCCTTGGCGAAGACGGCGCTGATCGTCGCCTGACCGCGGTTGGAGGATTGCGAACTGAAGTAGAGCAGGCCGTCGATCCCGGTCAGTTGCTGCTCGATGATCTGGGTTACGCTGTTCTCGATCGTCTCGGCCGAGGCGCCGTTGTAGGTGGCGCGGATATTGACCTGCGTGGGCGCGATGTCCGGGTACTGCTCGTTCGGCAGGAAGGCCAGCGCGCCAAGACCCGCCAGCATGACGATGATGGCGAGAACCCAGGCGAAGATCGGCCGGTCGATGAAAATGCGTGACATGGGAGGCTCAGCGACCCTTGCCGGAAGACTGGCCTTCGCCGGCCTTGCCTGACGAGGGGACGACCTTCTGTGGGCTCGACGCCGCTACCGGCTGGATATCGGCACCCTGCTTCAGTCCGTTCAGGCCCTGGACGATGACCTTGTCGCCCTTCTGGAGGCCGGACGTCACGACGGTGTTCGTGCCTTGCGTGCGATCGGCGCTGACCTTGCGGCGTGCGGCCTTGTTGTCCGCGCCTACGACCATGACATAGGCCGAACCGTCGAAGTCCCGCTGGACAGCGTTCTGCGGCACCAGGTAGGCGCTGGGATCGGTCGCCTGATCGAACACGGCCGAAACGAACATGCCCGGCAGCAGCAGACCGTCCGGGTTGGGGAAGCTGGCGCGCAGGGTTACGGTGCCGGTGTCCTGGTCCACGGTGACTTCGGAGAACTGGACGGTGCCCGCCGAGGCATATTGCGTGCCGTCGTCGAACTTCAGGTGAACCTGGGTGCTGCCGGGATTGACCCCGCCCGCGGCGAGCTTGCGGCGCAGGGCCGTGATGTCCGCGGCGGATTGCTGCATGTCCACGTAGATCGGGTCCATGCGCTGGATCACCGCCAGCGGATCGGTCTGGCTGGCGCTGGCAAGCGCGCCCACGGTCGAGAGCGAGCGACCGATGCGGCCGCTGATCGGCGCGGGCACGGTGGTGAAGCGCAAGTTGATCCTCGCCGTATCGAGCGTGGCGGCGTTCTGCGCGATCGAGGCCCTGGCCGAGCGTGCGGTGGCGAGCGCGTCGATATAGTCCTGCCGGGCAACCGCTTCCATGTCGGCAAGCGGCTTGTACCGGTTGGCCTTGGCCGAAGCGGCTTCGGCGGTGGCGCGGGCGCTGGAAAGGTCCGCCTGAGCCTGGTTCACGGCGGCGCGGTAGAGGCTCGGGTCGATCTGGTAGAGCGGCTGTCCCGCGCGCACCATGCTCCCCTCGGTAAAGAGGCGCTTGACGATGACCCCGGTGACCTGTGGGCGGACTTCGCTGGTTTCGAAAGCGACGGTGCGACCGCTGAGCGTGACGGCGAGCGGCACGGCGGAAGGCTGGGCCACGATATAGCCGACTTGCGCGGCCGGGCGCTTGTCGTCCTTCTTCTCTCCGCCCGAACAGGCAGCGAGAAAGACAACGGATGCCAGAACCAGACCGGTCTGACGCAGCAGGGGGCCTGCCGCAAGGGAAGAACTCGTGATTTTCAAGTCGCGCACCGTCTGAAATCGCATCGGCGCTGCTATTCAGCCAATTGTTGCCGCCCGCAAGCCGGGTTTTCGCAAGTGCGACAATTTGCGACTAAAAACGAAGATTTGGGACGAAATCTGCCTGTCCTATACGTCAAACGCCCTCCACCGGAGAACGCCCGGCAACGGTCAGTAGCGCGCCAGCATTTGCAGCGAGGCGGCGAAGTAGTCGTTCACGAGTTGCGAAGGCTGCGCCGTGCCAAGCAGCCGCCCGGCTACCGCTGCTCCGCCGGCCGAGAGCGCGTAGTTCGCCTCTTCCCCGGTGACCACGTCCACCCACGCCGGGATCGGCTTGTTCGCCGCCAGGCACGCGCGCCAGTATGCCGCGATATCGGGCACCAGCGCCTGCCTGCCGCCCAGCGCGGCATAGAGCGGCACCCGGATCGCATCGTAGCCGAAGCGCGGCGGCTTGTCCCGGGCGGGGGCGACCTGATCGGGCGCGCTGACGACGATCCAGTCGGACGGCAGGCGATGGGTTCCGAAGCGGGAGAGGCGGGTGATCGCCTCACTGTCGGTAATCACCGGCCCCCAGACGGACTGTCCATCGAGCTTGGCGAAAGCGTCGAGCGCGGGCCAGACGAAGTAGGACGGGTTGAGCGTCACTTCGGTGCCGTTCACGAAACCTTGCAGGCCCGGCAGCAGCAGGCGGCGGTTGTGGCGCTCGATCACGCAGCGGCTGCGGACGGCGGTACGAATCTGCGCGGCGCGGGTGCTGTAGTCGCCGCGGTTCCAGCGCTGTCCGGCCATGCCGAGCGCCCAGGCGATCACCAGGTCGCCATCGGTGGCGTTGTTCTGGTCCGCCACGGGGTTGGGCGAATTGGGATCGTAGCGCCAGGCATGGAGCGCCACGTCGGTGCGCGAGAGGTAGGCCTGGGTCCAGCTCGCGATCTTCTCGAAGGCTTCGGCGTCGCCGGCCTTGTAGGCGAGCAGGAGGCCGTAGCTCTGGCCTTCGCTGTGGCTGACGCCGTTGTTGCCGGTATCCACGATCCGGCCTTCCGGCCTCATGTACATGTCGCGATAGCTGCGCCAGTTCGCATCGTGGGCCGGAGAGCGGCTTTGCGCATCGGTGTTGCAGGCAGCCGTCATCGCCAGCATGAGCCCCAGAGTGAAGTTGCGGCGGTCGATCGCGTGGCCGGAGCCGAGAATGCTCATGACGTGCGGTTCCCTACCGTTCAGCGGCCGTGCCGGAGTTCGACGACTTCACCCTGCCAGCGGGCCGTCGTGTGCAGGGCGGGGCCGCTGCCCAGGACCCGGAACCATCCGTCGTAGGCGCCTTCGAGCAGTCCGAGCATCATCGTGCCCCAATGGCCTTGCGGATCGGGGGTGATCGATTTGGGCAGGTTGCGATGATGGACCACGATCGCATCGTCCCCCACGGCGAGTTCGACCTCGCCCCAGCCGAGATCCTGCCAGAAGCCGTTGATGCGGGCGCAGAGCACGGCTGCGTCGCTGACGCCTTCGAGCGGTTCGAGCACGGCCATGCGCTTGCCGATCGCGGCGAAGAACCCGCGTGCCTGAGCGGTGGGCGCGCCTTCGCACACTTCGGCCGCAGCCATCGCGGCGAACAGCGCGAGGCCGCCGGCGCCGATCTGTTCGCCCTCCTGCTTGGGCGAGGGAAATGCCTGCAATTTCATCGGCCGGTGCTCCCGAAATTCTGTCTCACGCCCAATAAGCTCCGGAACTCGTCATAAGATCCGAAGGTATTGTAACTCGCCTCGCCGCCGATGCGGGTCGTCGGACTGATCTTGTAGTACAGCGAGACATCGCTCGACAGCGCGAAGCCGGTCTTGCTGATGCTGTCATAATACGAACGCACGTCGTTGTTTTCGGCCTTGAGCGCGTCAAGCTGGGCCTGAAGCGTGGGATCGAGCGGGTAGAGCGCCGTCTGATCCTGGCTGTAGCTCTGGAAACCGGGCGTGAACGAGGCTCGCAGGTCGATCCGGTCGTCTTCCATGGTGTAGTTCACCGGGAAGCCGACGCTGATGAAGGTCTGCGGGCTGAAATAGCCGCCGTGTCCGAACGTGAAGTAGTTCTGGCTCTTGTCGTAGCCCTGGTAATTCACGTTGAGGCCGACGGTGAGCGCCGAGTGCTGGCCGCGATAGGCGCGCAGATAGCCACCGACATTCGCCTCGAAACCGTCGTTGCGGGCGACATTGGTGCCGCGGAAGCGGTAATAGCGGCCCTCTGCGTAAACACCGCTGCCCTCATGGTCGTAGGACATGCCCGCGCCGCCTGCCGTGCGCATGACCTGACCCCAGCGCTCGCCCGTAACCGGATCGCGGGTGCCGGCGTAGGAGACGATGCTGTCCGTCACCGGCTTGTGCTCTGCAAAGGCGGTCAGGCGAAGCGCCTCGCCGACTTTCGGGGAGACCGCCGCGCGGAAGGTCGGCTTGGTCTTGCCCATGCCGACCGGCGTGGTACCGCCCTCGACCTGGACGCTGTCGCTCTCGTAACCGGCCGAAAAGGCCACGCCGGAGGCATTCTGCGTTTCGGTCGTCGGGAAGACCGAGGGCACTTCGTCGACAATGGCCTGGGCCTCGATCGTGGCGTTCCGGCCGAAACGGGCCTGTCCCGAGCGGTTGGGGGTTCCGGCATCGATGACGGAGGCTTCCGCCTTGGCGTAGAAGCGGCCGCCGGGTGCGTCGGTGGAGAAACGGGCCGAACCCTTGATCTCATCGAGCTGGCTCAGGCCCTTTTCACCCGAACGCTGGCGATAACCGGTCTCCACATCGACGCGGGGGCCGGAATCCTGCGCCAGCGAGGCGATCTGGGACTGGATCTGCGCCATGACCGGATCGGCGGAATAGGTCGTGGTGGGCGCGTCCATCCCGGCATCGCCGTAACCGCCGGTGACGGGGTATGGCGCCGAGGGCGCGGCCATGGCAGCGCTGCCGTAGTTCGCCGTGCTGCCGTAGCCTGGCGCGCTGCCATAGCTTGGAGCGGCGGCGTAACCGGTTGAAGCGCCGTAGGCAGCAGGTGCGCCGTAAGCGGCAGGCGCTCCGGCAGCGCCGTAGCTGGTCTGGGCCGCGGGAAGGCGGGTGCCGCCGCCGAGAGCGAAGGGATTGACCTGCTGGGGTGCGATCGGCGCCCTGTCCCGGAAGGGATTGGAACCGCCGGCCGGGGTCATCGCCGCGAACGGATTGCCGCCGGCCAGGCCGTCGATCGAGGTTCCGCCCTGACTGCGGGCATAGAGATTGCGCGCGTCCTTGAGCATGCTCATGGCGGCGCGGTCGTTCCCGCGTGCCCGCTCGACATTGGCGAGCGAGAGGCGAACCTGGTAGTCCTGCGGGAAGGCGCGGAGCACGTCGTTCTGGGCGCGGCGCGAAAGATCGCCGTCACCGGCCGCCTGCGCCGTGTCGGCGAGGCCCAGCAGCGCTTCCTTGTCGCCCGGCTTGCGGGCCAGGACGAGCTGCCAGGTCTGCGCGGCGCGGGCGGGCATCTGGCCGCTCTGGTAAAGGCGGGCGAGCCCGGCGAGGACTTCCATGTTGTCCGGCGCGGCGCTGTAGGCGCTTTGCAGGACATCGAATGCTTCGGCGAAGCGGCCGGCCTGACGCGAACGGTCGGCCTGGCTGACCAGCAGCGCGGCGTTCATCTGGCCATAGGCCTGCTGGCCTTCGGCCGAGCTGCCGGCCAGCGTGCTGGCGCGTTGCAGGGCCTGCTGCGCCAGATCGTCACGGCCGACACGGGCGAGCACGCCGATGAGCCCCTCGTAATCGTCGATGCCGGAGACCTGCCCTTGCATCGCGTTTTCCGCGACCGAGGCTGCGCCTTGCGCATCGCCCAGATCGTAGAGCGCATTGGCGATCGCTGCCTGCTTGCCGACCGGGACGGCGTTCATCGCTCCAAGCTGGCGCAGCGAGGCGAGCGCCTGTGCCTGCTGGCCCTGCCCGGCCATCGCCTTGGCACGGGCGATCGCGCTGTCTGTTTTCACGCCGATCGCGAAGCTGCGCATCGGCGCGGTGCGCTGCGTTTCGGGGATCATGTCGATCAGGCGGGCGGCCTCGGTCGAGCGGCCGAGGTCGGCATTGATGAGGGCCGCGGCGTAAAGCGCGTCCGGCTGCCCCTTGTTGACCAGCGAGCGGAGCAGCGATTCCGCTTCGGGAATGCGGCCGCGCTTGATCTGGAATTCGGCGAATTCGTAGCGGATCCACGGATCTTCCGGGTCGAGCACGAGGCCGTTCTGGAATTCGCGGGTGGCGCCCATGTCATCGCCGTTTGCGGCAGCGGCAAGTGCGCGGCCGCGGGCGGCGCGCATCTGGAGACGCCTGTCGTCCGAGCCGCCGCCCTGGCTGGCCTGCCGGTAGAGGTCGGCGGCATCGGCGTAGCGGCCCTGCTTCTCGTAAACGTCCGCCAGCAGTTCGAGAGCGGGTGCCGGTTCCTTGTAGCCCGAGCGGATCAGTCCCTCGGCGACGGATTGCGCATCGGCAAGACGGCCCTGGGCCACGAAGTTGCGGGCATCGGCCATGCCGGCGAAGAAGCGGGCGGAGGAAAGCCCTTCGGCCCACTGGCTTGCCTTGCCGTAGCGCGATGCCTGTTCGAGCAGGTTTGCGGCCTCGGCGAACTGGCTTTCGCGCAGGCGAACGAGTCCGAGGCCGCCCAGCGCGTCGGGATCGCGCGAATTGACGGACAGGGCGCGCTGGAACTGGTTGGCGGCGGACGCAAGGTTGCCGTCTTCCAGCGCGTCGAAACCGGCGACGCGGGCCTGACCGGCGCGATTTGCGGAAGTGGTGGGCGCCGGAGCACTGCGCGCCGGTGCGGCCGCGACCCGCGCGGGCTGGCTCTGTGCGGGAGCCTGGGAGCGCACGGGCGCGGGCTTTGTTGCCGTGGCGGTTCTGGCCGCAGGCTTGGGAGCCGGCCTAGGCGCCGGGGCAGGGGCGGCGTTCATCGCCTGAGACACCGCCGCACTGCCGGGATCAAGCGCCTTGGCGCGGCGCAGGGCCTGCTGGGCAAGGTCTTCGCGGCCCTTCGAGCGCCAGTACTTCGCCTGCTGCAGCAGCGCATCGACGCCCGCCGCCTGTGCATGGGAGATACCCGTCGTCGCCGTGGACAAGAGCAGGGCGAGCGCGACGAGGCGCAGGCGGGTCGTCATCGCGGAAGTCATGCGGTTTCGTCCTGGTTGCCGAGGCGGCGCTGCGCCTGGCGACGGAAGTACAGGTAGGTCGGACCGGCGAGGATCGCCGCGAGCAGGAGCGAGAACAGGCCCATCAGCATCGGACGCTGGCTGAACCAGTAGGCCAGCTTCATCCAGACCGGCAGTGAGCCGACCCAGTAGCGGTCGCCGATGGCGAAGCTTGTCATCCCGTCGCCCTTGGTGACCGCGAGGTCGCCCTGGATGGCGGCGTTGATCTTCACGTCCGACATGCCGTCCACGAGCGCGGGCAGGGCAGCGGCATTGTCGGCCATCAGGGCAACGACGGTGCGGTCCGAGGAGAACGGCGAACGGAAGCTGACGATGCCGGAGAACCCGCGTGCGTTGTAGACCAGCGGCGCGGCGGCCATCGGATCGTCGTGCTCGGTGCCGCCGAAGAACGAGGTGGCATACTGGAGCGGCGAACGTTCGGTGACTTCGAGGTGGCCGTTCACGTAGCGCACCGGCGACTTCTCGAAGAGAGAGCCGGCAGAGGCGAGTTCGACGCCGCCGACCACGAGCACGTCCTGGTCCTGCAGATCGCCCGGATCGACCGAGGATGTCACGGTGATGCCGGTGACCGGAACGCCGGTGGAATCGCCGAAGCGGCCCATCAGGTTCAGGAAGGCCTCGACCGAGGCGGACGACGGGTTCGCCGCCATCAGGACGGTCGTCTCGGCAAGGTCCGGTGCCGCCGTGAACGGGAAGCCGGCGCCAGCGAATGTCGCAAGGTCGGGCATCATGATGGCGTGATAGGCCGAGGTCAGGTCGATCGTGCTGGTGGGGTCGATCGAGGTGCGCACGTTCTCGGGAAGGGTGCCGGTGCACTTCTTCTTGTCGGCGATGATCAGGTTGTAGTCGAGCGTCAGCTCGTTCTGGCCGAACAGGTTATAGCGCGGCAGCACGACCGTGGCGGTGGAATCCTGGTTCTTCGCGCCGGAAGAACCGAACAGGTTGCCCCACCAGGTGGAGCTGAGCGGCAGCGTCTTGAGGTACTGGCCGTTCAGCGAGACATCGAGGCGCGAGGCCCGCTGGTCCAGCCACTGGGCCACCGGATAGCGATAGCCCAGGTTCAGGCGGCCGCCTTCGCGGGGCCAGAAGAACAGGTCGGGCGCGACACGGAAGCTGGCGCTCAGCGCGCCGGGGCGAAAGCCCATGCCCTGAAGCGCATAGGCGGGCATGATCTTGCCGAGTTGCACCGGCTTGTCCGTCGAAATCCAGCGCAGGGCGCCGTAGCGCGGCCAGGCGGGGATACGCACGCCGTCGAAGGACATGCGCTGGCCGCCGAACACGCCGCGTCCGAGCGCCACGGCGCCTGCTGCCACGCGCAGGTCGGCGTCGTTGCGGCCGGTGAGGACCAGCAGGGTTCCGTTGGGATCGGCGGGGTTGCGCAAGGCCATCGCGGTGGGGCCGGTGGGGGCGGCGATGTCGAGGCCGGGGATAGACTGGCCGGCCTTGAGGAAGACCACGGCATTGCCCCTGGGCAGCGCGCCGAAGACCGGCTTGAACGAGAACCCGCGATAGGAGGCCAGCGAACCGAGCCACGAGGCGGTTGCCGCCGCCGCTTCCAGTTCACCCTTGTGCGGCTGCCCGGCGAATACGAAGGGCATGCGCAGCGGCACGTTCTGGCCCTTGTCGAAGAAGGGCAGCGGCAGGCGCGACAGGTCCGGCTGGAACGTCAGCGGCTGGTACTCGAGATCGAGCCACGAGCGGGTGTTGCTGATATTGGCCCAGAGCACCGAGTTGAACGGATCTTCGCAGTCCCGGGCATAATGGCCGACGAGGCGCAGGTTCAGCTGGTTGTCGCCTGGCAGCAGAAGCGCCGCGTTGACCGGAATGCGCAGTACCTGACCACCGGAATCGGCGCGGGTGAGCGGCAGGGTCTGCACGACTTCCCCGTTCACGATCACCACGAGGTGAGTCATGTCGTCGAGCATCATCGGCGACCAGGCCATCTGCAGGGTCAGGACCGCCGAGGTGACGATGCGGTCCTGACGCATGCCGAAGGGGATGCCGATTTCACCCTGCGTGCCGAGCAGGCGAATCGGACGGGTGATTCGCATGTCCTTGAGCGTAAGGCGTTCGCCGATGCCGCCCCGGGGGGCGTCAACGGCATCCGCGCCGGACGCGGGAGCGGCTGTGACTGCGGCATTGGCGACGGGAGCCGCGTGGACTTCCCTGCTGCCCAGCACGATCGTCGCCACGCCGAGCGCCAGCGCGCCTGCCACTGCCGCGGCCTTGGCGAGCGGGACGAGCGAACGGTTCTTCGCTTCCTTCTTCGCTGGCTTTTCGGCTGGCGCGGCAGGGGTGCGGGCGGCGATCGCGGCCATGGCCCGACGTTCGGAAAAATTGAGACGCAACATGCGCTTGATCGTTACCATGTCGACAAGGATGATGTCAGCCAGAGATCGCAGGCCGCTGACCTGGGCATGAGGGCCGGTGGGCTGCCAGGCGTCTGCGCGGCCCATGACCGCGCGCACGAGGTGGCGTCCGGCCAGCATGTCCAGCTTTTCGAAGCGAACGTAAGCATTGCTGCCATTGGAACGCACGGTCTCCACCGGGATCGACAGCACTTCGTCGCCCATCGCCAGAGTGATATGGCTGACATTCACGTCGCGAACGGGAAGCTCTGCCGGCAGCGCAAGGGCAGCGCCGCCCATCGAGATGTCGATCGTGGTGGCCGAAAGGACGTGACCGGAATCGAGATAGGCGGTCACCGGCAGGGGAACCGGGATGCGGATGTCCTGGCGGGCCTGCCGGGTTTCGCGCGCCACCGATACGGCGGCCAGCAGGATGATGAGGCTGAAGGTCGCCCAGGCGCAGTTCAGCACCAGCGTATCGGTCTGGATGTTGAACATGTAAGGGAAGAACGCCCATTTCACGACGGCCAGCAGGATGCCGCCCACGAGCAGGCCGATGCAGATCAGGTGCGGCCGCACGATCGCCCAGTCGAAATAGGTCTTGTCCAGCAGGGAGCCCTTGTCGGTCACGTTGAACTTGCCCTTGCGCGGCTGGATCCAGGTCATCAGCGTCGGCTTGACGAGATGGAAGGCGAGAATGGTTTCGTAGACTTCGCCCCAGAACGGCCGGCGATCGCCGCCTTGCGTGCGCTCGTTCGCCACGGAGGAGCAGAACAGGTGCGGCATCGCATAAGCGAAGATGAGCGAGGCCGAGGCCTGGATGATGTTCTGGCCGAAGATCAGATAGGCGAGCGGACTGGTCAGGAAGGCGATGCGCGGCAGCGGGTACTGGAAGTGCAGCATGGCGTTCAGGTAGCAGAGGCGCTGCTGCCAGGTCAGGCCGCGGCCGAGCAGGGGGCAGTCGATGCGCAGGATCTGCGTCATGCCGCGCGCCCAGCGGATGCGCTGGCCGACGTGAAGGACGAGGCGCTCGGTGGCAAGCCCGGCGGACAGGCGCGCGCTGATATAGGCGGTGTTCCATCCGGTGCGCTGGAGCTTGAGCGCGGTATGGGCGTCCTCGGTAACGGTTTCGCCCGCGAAACCGTTGGTTTCCTCCAGCGCCTCGCGGCGGATGATCGCGCAGGAACCGCAGAAGAAGGTGGCGTTCCACAAGTCGTTGCCGCCCTGCACCGGGCCGTAGAACAGGTCGCCCTCGCCGGGCATGTCGCCCATGGTGGAGGCGAGGTTACGCTGCACCGGATCGGGCGAATACATGTGGTGCGGCGTCTGCAGCAGCGCGAGGCGCGGGTCGGTCTGGAACCAGCCGACGGTGAGCTGGAGGAAGGCGCGGGTGGGAACGTGGTCGCAGTCGAAGATGGCGATCAGTTCGCCGTCGGTCTTCTTCATGGCCGCGTTGAGGTTGCCCGCCTTGGCGTGCAGGTTGTTGTCGCGGGTGAGGTAGCCGCATCCCGCTTCCTTGGCGAAAGCGCGGAATTCCGCGCGCTTTCCATCGTCGAGGATGAAGATGCGATAACGATCGACCGGATAGTCGAGATCCATCGCCGCGAACACCGTGTTGCGCACGATGTCGAGGCTTTCGTTGTAGGTCGGAATGTAGATGTCGACCGTGGGCCAGGTCCCGGGTTCGCCCTTCGGTTCGATGACCGGCCGGTCAAGCGGCCAGCTCGTCTGGATGAAGCCGAGGATCAGGATCACCCAGGCGTAGAGTTCGGCGAGGTAGAGCCCGGTGCCGAACAGGAATTCGGGCAAGGTGCCGAAGGCCAGCGTCTGCGTCGTGCGCCAGAACATGTAACGCGTGGACATCAGCACCGCGAGCAGGCCGAGCGCCAGCGAGCCCTTGCGGCCGGGCCAGCGCTTGAGGATCAGGGTCCCGAAGATCGTGACGCCCGCGAACACCCATTGCGCGTTGTTGTCGAGCGGTACGCCGATCACCATGGCGGCGATCAGCGCGATCGGCAGGATCGCAAGGTAAGGTATGGCGCGGTGCGAAACGAGCTTCTGGATCATGCGGCGCGGCTCTCGGCAGGGGCGATCCATGCGCGCGAAGTCGATTCGAGCGAGGGCGTCACGGCTTCGGCGATCTGCTGGGCATCGGTGAGCGCGACGCTGGCGGGGGCATAACGGCTCAGCGGCTGCAGCATGGCCATGGCTTCCGGCACCGCTTCGTCGAGGCGGATGCGGCCGATCAGCCGCGGTCCGGCCAGTTCGCGGATGAACGCCGCGCCGTGGCGGCCGAGGCGGCGCGTCTCGTCGAGGGCGTTGATGACGAAGGCGGTGCGGGCAAGACCTTCGACGCCGGCTTCACCGAAGACCTGCGGCAGCATCGCCAGCGTATCGGGCTGGGCATTGATCGTGCAGACATGGGCGCAGGCATGTTCGATCAGCCGGCGCGCCACGCGGGTATCGCCCGAGGGCACGTCCACCACCAGTACGCGGTCCTTGCCGGGCTGGAGATATCCGAGATCGCCCAGCATCGGCACGAAGTCCAGGTCTTCGGAAGCCCGGCGCCAGCTGCGCAGGTTGATCCCGCCGACGAGAACGGCTTCGTCAGCCGGCGCGGTGAGGGCGGGCAGAGAGGTTGCGGGCGAGAGGCCGAAGTGCAGCGGCATCGAATCGCGCGGGGCCAGCGTCAGCACCGTGACTTCGGCACCCTGGGCGGAAAGGCCCATCGCCAGGTGCGCGGCCACGAAAGTGTTCCCGGCGCCCCCCTTGGGACCGTGGCAGACGATCATCGGCATCAGATTTCCCCCCGGGCGCCAAGGTCCGACAGATGGCGCAGCATTGCTCGTACATCGCGAACGGGTTCTTCAACAACTGCTTTTGCAATCGATGGTGAAGCGGTCTGTTCGTAGCGGCTGAAAAGATTCTTGAGCGGCTCGGCGGCCAGCTCGATCCCGGCCTCGGCGGTTTCGACCGCGGGCGTTTCGGGCACCGTCTGGTCGAGCGTCTGAAGGCGCGGATCACGCAGCAGCGCTTCGAGAATGGGCCAGAGTTCAAGGTCGGTAAAACGATCCTCGAATTCCTTGTAGGCGAACTCGTTGCGGCCCAGTCGGTCCAGCAGGTTCCTGGCATCAATGCGCATGGCAATCCCCGTTGTTGCCCGGAGAGAACTGACAACTAATGGTTAATATCGTGTTTATACGTACAGGACCCTGCTGAAAAACCCCGTTTTTGCGGATTTTTCGCGGCTTCGGGCGGTTTTTTCGCAGAGATACTGCCCGGCGTGTTCACAAGGTAACGCAGCAAGGCGTTATCCTCCCACTTATCCAGGCACGTCTTTCCGGAGGGATTCGCAAGGGAGCGGGGCAAAGAAAAAGGCACCACCCTTCTTTCGAAGAGTGGTGCCCGGGGACGGGATCGAACCGCCGACACCATGATTTTCAGTCATGTGCTCTACCAACTGAGCTACCCGGGCATCTCTGCTAGAGTGGCCGCCGAAGCGACCGTCTCGTTGTCGGTGGCGGGCCTATGGCGAAGCGCGATCTGCTTGGCAACCCTAAAATGACGAGATGATTTCAATCGTCCTGTGGATAGTTTTGCGGTGCGGCCGGTCCGGGCAGGGCGTAACCGTCCTCAAGCCACTGGAGAAGGTCGCGGTCGCGGCAGCGCTTCGAACAGAAGGGGGTGTGTTCAGCCACGCGCGGCTTGCCGCAGATCGGGCATTTGCGATTGCTCAGGGTCATGACGAGACCGCCTGCGCGAATCCGCCCGTCAGCGCAAGGCCGGTATCCTCATGCCAGCGCAGGGTGCGCCCGGTGCGTCGGGCAAGCTCGGCTTCCCATTTCGCAGGGACTTGCGCACGCACGCGGGGGTGGGCGGTGAGCAGCAGCGTGCCGGGTTCCTGCACGCGCTCCGCCTGCCGCAGCAGGAGCCTTGCGCAGGCGCCTGCGCGATCGTGGCGCAGCCGGTGGAGAATCGAGGGGCGTTCCAGCCGTGCGACAAGCTGGACGAAACCGAAGCCGTTCATCGCCGTGGACTGGTGCGGCCAATGGTCCAGCGCCTGCGCCAGCGCCGCGTCCACGGCGCGGCGGTCGTCCTTGCGCTCCAGCGAGGGGAAATCGATGCCGATCGATCCACCCAGGTCGAACTGGCTCACGGCGCGGGCGATTGCGGGGACCGCCGCCAGCGCGAGCGCGCGGGGGGCTAGGGCCCCGTCGATGTCGATCAGCGTCATCGCCGGGGTCGGGATCACGAGAATCGCCCCGCCATCGAAAGTCAGTTCGCCGTCGAGCGCCTCGCCCGCCAGTTCGGGCCAGGGGTCATCCGGGAACTGCCTGAGCTTGCGCACGGGAAAGCCGGTTCCGCGAAGCGAATCGGCGAGCGTGGGGGCAGGGCGGGGCGCGAGATCGGTGATTTTCGCCTGGGCCCGTTTGAGGCGGCCGGATTCGGCCATGGCGGCACGGGTGACGATCGCGCGCACCGGGGCACCTTCGCTGGCCTGGGCGGGCAGTCCATCGACCAGCGCTTCCTCGCCCGAGGGGAAGCGCAGGGTTCCGCGCGTCGCCCCTTTCGCGCGGGCGATGAGCACGGCGTCCGCCACTTCCCCGGCGACGAGGCTTCCGTACCACTGCAAGCGGGCCGATAGCACTTCGCCGCCATCAACGAGGATCGCGCGGCTTTCGCCGATCCCGTCCTCGACCAGCCACTCAGGCATCGGGCATTTCGGCGGAAATCTCAGGCAAGGGCGAAGCCCGCCGCCCTGAGGAGGGCGCGGGTCTCGTAGAGGGGGAGGCCGACCACGCCGGAATGGCTGCCGGAGATCGAGGTGATGAGACCCTCTGCACTGCCCTGGATGGCATAGCCGCCCGCCTTGCCGTCCCATTCACCGCCGGCGATGTAGCTGTCTATCTCTTCGGCGGCGAGCGACTTGAAGTGCACGATCGTTTCGGACAGCCGTTCGCGCAGCAAGCCTTCGGGAGACTTCAGCGCGATTGCGGAGAGCACGCGGTGGCGGCGGCCGGACAGCAGCGCCAGACAGGCGCGCGCGGTTGTCTCGTCCTCGGCCTTTGGCAGGATGCGGCGGCCGCAGGCAACCACGGTGTCTCCGGCAAGGACGTGGGCGTCTCCAGCATTCACCGCGAGCGCCTTTTCACGCGCCATGCGGCGGGCATATTCGCGGGGAATCTCCCGCGCGTGGGCGGTCTCGTCGATATCGGCGGCCATGACGGCGTGAGGCACGATGCCGAGCCGGCCGATCAATTCGCGGCGGCGCGGGCTGGCCGAGGCAAGAATGAGTCGAAGGTCTCGCGGGGCGGGGCAAGCGTCCTGCGAAGCGATGGGGTCACCCGGCGGGGACACGGTTTCAGTACTGACCGGGGCCACCGCGACCTGGCATGAAACGGTAGGTGATGCGACCCTTGGTAAGGTCGTAGGGGGTGAGCTCGACGAGAACTTCGTCACCGACCAGCACGCGGATGCGGTTCTTGCGCATTTTTCCGGCGGTGTGGCCAAGGACTTCGTGGCCGTTTTCCAGCTCCACGCGGAACATCGCATTAGGCAGGAGTTCTACGACCCGGCCGCGCATTTCGAGGAGTTCTTCTTTCGCCATTGGCGATCATTACCCGTAAGCTTGCTGCAACATCGCGCGCGGCATACCCACGACGCGCCAAAAATGGAAGCCTCGCCTGCGGCACGCCTGCAAACTCCCATTGCGACGAATGCCGGTGTTCTTGCGACAAAATGTTACCCCGCAGCGCCTTGAAGCCATTTCGCACTCGCGGCATCAGCGCCGTGGGGACGGGGGAGTTCATTTCTTGGCGGAGAGTAGACTTGCGGTGCGTGCATCTCATCCCTTTGGCTGCGGGCGTATGCCTGCCGGCCCTTGCCATGGGGCAGACGATTTCCAATCCGGTGACCGTGAGTGCGGCCGCCGGGCTGGAAGCCGGGCTGGCTGGCAGCGGCGCGGCGGTACCCGTGGCGGCACAGGATGCGCCAGCGGTTCAGGATGAAGACAAGGACGAAGACCCGCTGGAGGTCAGCACCGGGGACATCGTCGTCGTCGCGCCGCGCATCCGTGGGCAACTCGACGTTCCCAACCAGCCCATCGCCACTTTCGACGAGAACGACATCGCCGCTTACGGGGCGGATTCGATCGGCGACCTGATCGCCGCGATCTCGCCGCAGACCGGCAGCGGGCGTGGACGCGGTTCGGGCACGCCGGTGATCCTCGTCAACGGCCAGCGCATCACCAGTTTCCGCGAGATGCGCAACATCCCGCCCGAAGCCATTCGCAAGATGGAAGTGCTACCCGAGGAAGTGGCGCTGCGCTTCGGCTATCCGGCGAACCAGCGCGTCGTGAACATGATCCTCAAGGACCAGTTCTCCGCCACGACCGTTGCCGGCGAATACAATCGCCCGACGCGCGGCGGCTATGACAATTACGAACTGGAAAGCGGCATCGTGAAGATCGCCGGCCCGCGCCGGTACAACTTCAACGCCAAGTACACCGATACCTCGTTGCTCACCGAACGCGAGCGGAACGTGCGGCAGGAGGATTCGTCGCGGCCCACCGTGGCGGGCGATCCCGATCCGGCGCGCTACCGCAGCCTCGCGGCGGCAGACAGCGAATTCGTGGCGAACGGCACGATGACCCAGAGCCTTGGCGAACAGGGCCTTGCCGGGTCGATCACGGCCAACGGCACATTCACGCACTCGGTCACCACCTCGCTGTCGGGTCTGGATACCGTGACGCTGACGTCGCCTTCCGGCAGCAGCGAGATCAGGGTCTTGCCCGATCCGCTGACGTCGCGGGTGGTGACGGACATTTTCGAGGCGGGGCTCGGCTACAATGCCATGATCGGCCAGTGGATGTTCAACATCACCGGCGACGGCAGTTATACGGATGCCGAGACCCGCACCGACCGGCGCCGGGACCTGACCGGATTGCAGGATGCGGCAGAGGCCGGCAGTCTCGACGTGGCAGGTGCCTTGCCCTTCGTGCCGGGCGCCGGCGTGGATGTCGCGCGCAGTCGCACGACCGGGCTGTCCTCTCTCGCGACGCTTTCCGGCACGCCTTTCAGCATGCCGGCGGGGGATGCGAACCTCACCTTCAAGGGCGGGTATGACTTCAGCCAGGTCCGGAGCGAGACGACGGCGATCAACGGCACCGGCAGCAAGCTCACGCGCGGGGACGTTTCGGCAGGCGTCAACCTGGCGATTCCGCTCACCAGCCAGGGCGATTTTCTGGGCGGGATCGGCGATCTTGCGCTGAATGTCAGCGCCGGGCTTGACCATCTTTCCGACTTCGGCACTCTCACTGACTGGAGCGCCGGTCTCACCTGGTCGCCGACCGGCAAGCTGACCTTCCAGGCGAGCTACCTCGTCGACGAGGCCGCGCCGACGCTGGCATTGCTCGGCGCCCCGAACGTGCTCACCTACAATGTCTCGGTCTACGATTTCACGCGGAACACCACCGCGCTGGTGACGGTGCTGACCGGCGGCAACCAGGATCTCGTCAAGGAAAAGCAGCGCGACATCAAGATGTCGGCGACGTGGGAGCTGCCCTTCATGGAGCGCTCGAACCTGCTCGTCGAGTATTTCCACAATCGCTCCTCGAACGTCAGCGAAGCTTTCCCGATGCTCACGCCGGCCGTGGAGGCGGCGTTCCCGGGCCGTGTCCAGCGTGACGAGGCAGGCAACCTGACCTATGTCGACCGGCGCGCGGTGACGTTCGACGAGGAAACCAGTTCGCGTATCCGCTGGGGGCTGAATCTCTCGGGCAATCTCGGTAGCCAGAACGGGCAGGGCGGTCCGGGCGGTCCGGGCGTACCTCCTTCCGGCGGCGGTGCGCGTCCCGGCGGGGCGCCGGGCGGTCGTGGCGGGCCGCCGATGATGGGGCCCGGAGGCCCCGGCGGGAAGGGCGGTCGCTGGAACATCTCCGTCTATCATACCTGGCGCTTCACGGACCGCGTGACGATCGCGGACGGGGTGGAGACGCTCGACCAGCTCAATGGCGAGGCGCTGACGGCCGGCGGCGTTCCGCGCCATGCGATCGAGGCCGAGGGCGGTCTGTTCAAGAACGGCTACGGCCTGCGCCTCAAGGCCGAATGGGAAGCGCCCACGCATGTCAACGGCAGCGGCGCGCCGACCAGTTCCGACTTGCGGTTCGGCAGCACTTTCGACGTGAACCTGCGCCTGTTCGCCGATCTCGGCAGGAACGAGGCCCTCGTGGCGAAGATGCCCTTCCTCAAGGGCGCGCGGCTTTCGCTGACGGCGGACAACCTGCTCGATTCGCGGCAGAAGGTCACCGATCAGAACGGCCTGGTGCCTATCGCCTATCAGGCTGCCTACCGCGAGCCGCAGGGCCGGGTGCTCGGCATAGATTTCCGCAAGATGTTCTGATCGTCCCCTCTTCCCGGACCTGATCCGGGAAGAGGGGAGGAGACCGCTTCCCCTTCGGCGCTTCAATCTCTATCTGGCGCTCATGGCGCGAACACCTGCCGGTACTCCCGAACACCCCAATGGCACCGAACGCTTCAACGAGGAGCGGGCGCGCGACACGCTGCGCGGTTCGGACCAGCCCGATCTGCAAGCCGGCGTGGAGGTCATCCGAGAGACGGTGCGGACCCTCCCGGCCAAGCCCGGCGTCTACCGCATGCAGGATGCCCGCGGCGACGTGCTCTACGTGGGCAAGGCGCGGGTGCTGAGGAACCGGGTGGCCAACTATACCCAGTGGGAGCGCCTTCCCGGACGGCTCCAGCGCATGGTCAGCCAGACGCGTTCGATGACCATCGTCACCACCAATTCCGAGGCGGAGGCGCTGCTGCTCGAAGCGCAGCTGATCAAGCGCTTTCGCCCGGCCTACAACGTGCTGCTGCGGGACGACAAGTCGTTCCCCTTCATCCTGCTGCGCGCCGATCACGACTTTCCGCGCATCATGAAGCACCGGGGCGCGCGCAAGATGAAGGGCAATTACTACGGCCCCTTCGCCAGCGCCGGTTCGGTCAACACCACGATCAACGCGCTTCAGAAGCTGTTCCTGCTGCGCTCCTGCACCGACAGCTTCTTCTCGCGGCGCGACCGGCCCTGCCTGCTCTACCAGATCAAGCGCTGCTCGGCCCCCTGCGTGGGGCGTATCGATGAGGCAGGCTACGGCGAACTCGTGAAGGAGGCCAAGGACTTCCTTGGCGGCAAATCGAGCGCGGTGCAGAAGAAGATCGAGAGCCAGATGGCCGAAGCCGCGGAATCGCTGGACTTCGAACGCGCGGCGATGCTGCGAGACCGTCTGCGCGCGGCAACCTTCATCCAGGGCAGCCAGGCGATCAATGCCGAGGGCATGGACAGCGCCGATATCTTCGCGATGGCCTGCAAGAACGGGCAAGTCGGCGTGCAGGCCTTCTTCATTCGCGGCGGCCAGAACTGGGGCCACCGCGCCTTCTTCCCGACCCATACCGAAGGGCTGTCGGAAGAGGAGGTGTTCCAGAGCTTCCTTGCCCAGTTCTACGAGGAAGTGCCGCCTTCGCGCACGATCCTGGTCGACCGGGAATTGCCCGAGGCCGAACTCATGGCCGAGGCGTTCCGAGAACTGGCGGGCGGCAAGGTCGAGATTTCGGTGCCCCAGCGCGGAAATCGGCGGCGCCTGATCGAACAGGCGATGCGCAATGCCGTGGAAGCGCTTGACCGCCGCATGGCCGAGCGCGGTTCCCAGGCGAAGATCTGGCGCGAGATGGCGGAATTCCTCGAACTGCCGGACCTGCCGCAGCGCGTGGAAGTCTACGACAACTCGCACATACAGGGCAGCAAGGCTGTCGGCGCGATGGTAGTGGCGGGGCCGGAGGGCTTCCTCACCAGCCAGTACCGCAAGTTCAATATCCGCGAGGCGCAGTCGAACGACGATTTCGCGATGATGCGCGAGGTCATGACCCGTCGCTTCGGCCGCGTGCAGGAAGAAGACCCCGAGCGTGAGAGCGGCACCTGGCCGGACCTCGTGCTGATCGACGGCGGCAAAGGCCAGATGAGCGCGGTGAAGGACGCGCTGGAAGAACTCGGCATCGAGGACGTAAACCTCATCGCCATCGCCAAGGGGCCGAACCACGGGCGCGAGGGGCGCGAGGTGTTCCATTTCCCCGACGGGCGCGAGAAGATGCTGCCGGTCAATTCGCCGCTGCTGTTCCATCTCCAGCGTCTGCGCGATGAGGTCCACCGCTTCGTCATCGGGGCGCACCGGGCGAAGCGCAGCCGGGCGATCACCGCCAGCCCGCTTGACGAGATTCCCGGCATCGGCCCGGCCCGCAAGCGCGCCTTGCTGCTGCACTTCGGCACGGCCGGGAAAGTGCGTGCCGCCAGCCTTGCCGATCTCCAGCGCGCGCCCGGCGTCAGCGCGGCGGTCGCGCAGACGATCTACGATTTCTACCATCCGAACGGCTGACCGCTTCCATACGAACGGCCGACTCCCATCGACGAACGACATGGCCGCTACGCGACACTTCGCGCTAGGACGCGCGCATTCGCTTGCGCGCGGGGTGGACCTGCGCATCAGCATCAAAGCCGATTTCCCGGAGCTTCAGCCTCTCATGCGTTCTTCCCTGCGTAACCTTGCCACGGCCGGCGCCGTGATTGCTTTCGCCGTTTCCACGCACGCTTTCGCCGCAGCCGTACCGCCCGCCGCTTCGGGCGCGCCGGTGCCGCTGGCCGACACCGTGCCAAGCGACCTGCCGCGCAGCGCCCGGCCCAGCCACTACCGCATCGAGGTCACTCCCGATGCCGAGAAGCTGACGTTCACCGGCACGGTCTCGATCGATCTCACCGTCTTCACCGCCAGCGATGCGCTGACCCTGCACGGTAACGGCCTCACCGTCTCCGCCGCGAAGCTGGTCGCCGAGAACGGCATGCAGATCGCGCTCCAGACCAGTGCCGACGACAAGGCTCAGACCCTGCGCTTCGCTGCGGGCAAGGCCATCGCGCCGGGCAAGTACCGCCTCGACGTGACGTATGCGGGCAAGATCGGCACCCAGCCTTCCGGCCTCTTCGCGCTCGACTATCCCGACAAGCGCACCGGCAAGGACGTGCGCGGCATCTTCACCCAGTTCGAGGCGCCTGAAGCCCGCCGGTTCGTGCCCAGCTTCGACGAACCCAGCTACAAGGCGACGTTCGACCTTTCCGCGGTCGTCCCCGCAGATCGCATGGCGATCAGCAACATGCCGGTGAAGGGCCAGGAAGCACTCTCCGGAGGACTCAAGCGCGTGACGTTCGCGACGACGCCGAAGATGAGCTCCTACCTGCTGTTCTTCGCCATGGGCGACTTCGAGCGCAGCGCTATGAAGGCGGCGGACGGCCTGGAAGTGGGCATCGTCTCGCCCACCGGCAGCGGCGCGAAGGCGGACTATGCCCGTGACGGCCTCGCCCAGATCCTGCCGTGGTTCGACGATTACTTCGGCGTGAAGTTCCCGCTGCCCAAGCTCGACAACATCGCAGCGCCCGGCTCGTCGCAGTTCTTCGGCGCGATGGAGAACTGGGGCGCGATCATGACTTTCGAGCGCATCCTGCTGCTCGACCCCGCCGTGACCAGCCCCTCCGGCAAGCAGAGCATCTACAGTGTGCAGGCGCACGAAACCGCGCACCAGTGGTTCGGCGATCTCGTGACGATGGCCTGGTGGGACGACATCTGGCTGAACGAGGGCTTTGCGAGCTGGATGGCCGACAAGGTCACCGACCACTTCAACCCCGAGTGGAACTGGAAGCTGAACGGCATCGACGGCCGCGAAGGCGCCATGGCGCTCGACGCGCTGCCGACCACGCACCCGGTTGTGCAGAAGGTTCGCACCGTTTCCGAGATGGAACAGGCCTTCGATTCGATCACCTACCAGAAGGGTCAGGCGGTCATTTCGATGCTGGAAGACTATGTCGGCGCCGATACCTGGCGTGCGGGCATGCAGACCTACATGCGCAATCACGCCTATTCGAACACCAGCAGCCGGGACCTCTGGGGTGCGATGGAATCGGCCGGCGGCAAGGACGTGGACCTCATCGCCGAGGCCTTCACCCACACGCCCGGGGTGCCGCTGCTGCGCGTGAACGTCTCGGCTTGCGCTGGCGGCAAGACCCGTCTCGACCTGACGCAGGATGCCTTCTCGCTCGATCCTTCGGCGCGTGCCTCCTCGACAAACGGCGGCGAGAAGCCGACCTGGCCGATGCCGCTGCTGATCCGCGCCGGTAACGGCGAGCCGACGCGCCATCTGATGAGCGGCCGGACCGAGAGCCTGACCGTTGACAGCTGCGATGCCGTGCTCGTGAACGCGGGCCAGCTCGGCTATTACCGCACACTCTACAACGGCAAGGCGCTCGATGCTCTGGTCTCCTCGTTCGGCTCGCTTGCGCCGATCGATCAGTACGGGTTGCTGCGTGACAATCTCTCGCTGTCGCTGGCCGGGTATCAGGACATGTCGGCGGGCCTGCGGCTGCTGGCCTCGGTGCCCGGAACCGCCGATGCGACGCTGGCGGGCAAGGTCGTCGGCCAGTGGGAGAGTGTCTACGGCTTGCTTGACGATGCCAGGGTGAAGGACAAGCTCGCCGCGCGCATCTCGAAGACCTGGGCCCCGCGTCTCGACCAGCTGGGCTTCGATCCGGTCGCGAACGAGCCGCTGACCGATACCAAGCTGCGTGCGCAGTTGATCGACACGCTCGGTTCCATCGGCGACAAGCGCGTCGTGGCCGAGGCGCGCCGCCGTCTTCAGGGCCTTGCCGCCGATCCCAAGTCGCTGGACGGTCCGCTCAAGGGAACCTGGCTCGGCGTCGCCGCAAGCAACGCGACCCGGGCCGACTGGGACCTGCTGCGCCAGCAGGTGGCCCGGGCCACAAGCTTCGTCGAACGCCAGCTCTACTACACAGACCTCGGCATGGCGCCGGATGAGGCCATCGCCAGGGACGCCCTTGCGCTCGCCATTTCCGGCACGCCGGATGCCACAAGCGCCTCGCAGATCATCACCACGGTCGGCCGCGCACATCCCGAGATGACCTTCGATTTCGTCCGCGAACATCAGGCGGTGGTTGACGGGCTGATCGAACATTCCGGCCGCGCCCGCTTCTTCGCGCGCATTGTCGGGTCCACCACGAACCCGGAGATGGTCGGCAAGATCGAGGCCTATGCCGCCACGCTTCCGGCCGATGAGGGGAAGCCCGTGGTGCAGGCGCTGACCGGGCTGAAGGAGCGTCTGGCCAACCGTCCGCGGCAGCGGGTTGAGGTTGCAGCCTGGGTCAAGAAGGCCAGGTAAAAAGGGGCAGGGGGGGCTATGCTCCCCTGCCTTCCCCCTATTTCTTAAACCTGCGAAGCACGCGCCAGGTGAAGGCCTTGACCCGATTGCGCGCAGGCCAGCGCTTCGTCCGGTGCGGTGACAGCCCCAATCCGCGCAGCCACCCGTTTAAAGCCCGCGCGTCCGCCTCGGCGAAGCTCCATTCCGAGCGCCAGGTAATCGACAGCGAAACCGACGGAGTGCTGCCGTTGCGCACGAAATGCGGCGCCATGACCGGCACGTAGACCGCATCGCCCGGTGAAAGCGCGAATTCCGTGCCGCCGCATAGCAGGTCGTCATGCCATTTGAGTTCGCGGCCGCCGCCGGTGTGATAGGTCTCGTGCACTTCGTCCGGCGCAAAGCGGGGATCGCCTGCGGGGAACTGGGTCATGACCTTGGTGCCGCGCACCTGCAGCAGGATATTGTGCTCGGGGTCGAAGTGGTAGGGTGTGACGCCGCCCGCCGAAGTGATGAAGGCGAAGGCCTGAAGCTTCATCATCCTGCCGGTCCTCGCCTCGATCAGGGGGCGCAGTTCGCCCAGCAGGTCTTCGAGCAGCTGCGCGTAGGCAGGCTCCTGCTCGATGTTCTTGATGACGGCCCAGGAGTTGGTGGTCTCGATCTCGCGGATGGTGCGGCCGATGGGAATGCCGGTGGCGGCAGGTTTGCCATCGACGCCGAGGGGCTGATTGCCGAAATTGTACTCGACCGAAGCAGGCGGAAGCGATTCCGCAAGGCAGGCCAGCGCTTCGAGCGCCATGAGAGGGTGGTCGCCGAGCGCATGAGTCAGCTTGTGGGCCGTTTCCGGGTAGTTCGCCGCAAAACGTTCGCGGGTGCTTTCGGAGAAAACCGGCGAGGAAGCGATCCGCGAGACCACGTTCATCGCCCCCCTCCCGCCGGATTGCGTACGAGTTCGGCGCGGACGAAGCTGCGAAACAGGCGGCGGCGCAGTGGGCCGCCGATGGCGATGGAAAGCCGCGCCATCGTGCGCCGTTCGCGCCACAGGTGGTCGATCATCGGATGATCGGCAGCGGCGCAACTGTCGCTCCACTCGATATCGCCGCGTTCAAGGATGTCGAGGTTCTCGCGCTGGAGCAGGACGCCGGGCGAAAAGCGGGAATAGCGCTCGTCGAAAGCGGTCTTGAAGGAGTATGCGCCCGGCGGGGTCAGGAAGCTGGCGAGCATGGCGATGGGGCGACCGCCCAAGGTGAGCGAGAGGCGTTCGAGGCGCCCGCGTGCCGCCGCGCCTTCCAGGCTTTCGCGAAACAGGGCTGCCGTACCCGCATGATTGGCCAGGGCGGAACCGGCTTTGCCTTTCCAGCCCGAGGCTTCGAGCGCGAGGAACCTCTCGCACCATTCGGGCAGTCCTTCCGTGTCGGAGCGGCGCTCGGCCGCCACGGCGCCCTGTTCGGCGAGGCGAGACGCCTGGCGGCGCAGCTCCTTGCGCTTCTTGGAGGAGAGCGAGGCTTCCAGATAGGCATCGGCCGAAAGGTCCGAAGCGAGCAGGGCACGGTCTTCGCGCAGGACGATTTCGGTCTGGCGCGCCTCCCCGGAAATTGTCGCGGAAAGGGCGGCATGGATCGGTCCATCCACGGGCATCGCGCGTAGATGCAGGAACAGTGCCTGTCCCGCACGGTCGTCCGCCCAGTCCAGCACCGCGCGCCAGAAGTCCCGCTCGGCACCGCACGCGATCAGCGGGACGCCGCAGAAGCAGTTTTCATGAAGCCAGCTTGCGAGATTGGGCACGGGCCACCGGTAATAGCGCGGCGCGCTTACCACGGGCAGGAGGCCGGCAAGTTCGCCTGCCTGCTCGAACAGCAGGACCATGACCTTACCGGTGTCGGGAAGGTGCCGAAGCGAGGGCAGGAGATACCAGCTCTCGAAGAAGGGGTTAGGTTCGCTGGCGCGCAGTGCCAGCCGGTCCCACGCCGCGATCTGGTCTTCCAGCGCGCGCCAGGGCAGGCAGGACAGCGTGCTTTCCGGCGGCATGGGGGCAGGAGCCGCCAAAGCGGTGTCCTTCCGAACCGAAGTTGCCTGCCGGTGAAACATGGTCGAATGCATCAGCCTGAATGGATCGCTGCTGATCCGTCCTAGCGTGGCGGCATCAAGGAATTGCTAACGATGGCCCCGGGGAAAACGATCCCGGCGGATCGCTCCGCGCGGGGCCATTGCCCGAGGCCATCGTTCAGCGTTCCGGGTTCAGCCTCCCGCCAGTGCGGCGAGCAGCAGCAGGGCGACGATATTCGTGATCTTGATCATCGGATTGACCGCAGGACCGGCCGTATCCTTGTAGGGATCGCCGACCGTATCGCCCGTCACCGCGGCCTTGTGGGCTTCGGAACCCTTGCCGCCGTGGTGGCCGTCCTCGATGTACTTCTTGGCATTGTCCCAGGCGCCGCCGCCCGATGTCATCGAGAGGGCCACGAACAGCCCGCCGACGATGACGCCCAGAAGCAGGGCGCCCAGTGCCGCGAAGCCGTTTTCCGTGCCCGCGACCGCGGAGATCACGAAGTAGACCACGATCGGCGCCAGTACCGGCAGCAGTGAAGGCACGATCATTTCCTTGATCGCCGCCTTGGTCACGAGGTCCACGGTCCGTGCATAGTCGGGCTTGGATTCGTAGGTCATGATGCCGGGGTTGGCCTTGAACTGTTCGCGCACGTCCACCACCACGTCGCCCGCCGCGCGGCCCACCGCGGTCATGCCCATGGCCCCGAACAGGTAGGGCAGGAGCGCGCCGAGCAGCAGCCCGACGATGACGTAGGGATTCTCCAGGCTGAAATCGACGTTGAGGTCCGGGAAGAACTCCCGCAGATCATTGGTATAGGCGGCAAAGAGCACCAGCGCGGCAAGGCCGGCCGAGCCGATGGCATAGCCCTTGGTGACGGCCTTGGTGGTGTTGCCCACGGCGTCGAGTGCGTCGGTCTTCTCGCGCACGGCGTCGTCGAGGCCCGCCATTTCGGCAATGCCGCCGGCATTGTCGGTGACCGGGCCATAGGCATCGAGCGCAACGACCATTCCCGCAAGCGCCAGCATGGCGGTAGCGGCATAGGCGATGCCGATGAGGCCAGCGAGCTGGTAGGCGACGATGATGCCGGTGACGATCACCAGCGTCGGCAGCGCGGTCGCCTCAAGACTGATGGCGAGGCCCTGGATCACGTTGGTGCCGTGGCCGGTTTCCGAGGCCTTGGCGATAGAGCGCACCGGGCGGTAGCCGGTGCCGGTGTAGTATTCTGTGATCCAGATGATGAGCCCGGTGATGACCAGCCCCACCAGCGAACAGTAGAACAACGTGCGGCCGGAGAAATCGCTTTCGCCGATGAGGGCGTTGATGTCTCCCAGAGCATATCCGATCGCCCACCAGATCGCCGGGACCGAGAGTACCGCCGTGACCAGGAAGCCCTTGTACATGGCGCCCATGATGTTCTGCGAGGAACCGAGCCGGACGAAATAGGTGCCGATGATCGAGGTGACGATGCAGACGCCGCCGATCAGCAGTGGCAGCGCCATGAGGCCGGAAAAGTTGTCTATGCCCTTCATGAGCAGGGCGGTCAGCACCATGGTGGCGCCGACGGTGACGACGTAAGTCTCGAACAGGTCTGCGGCCATGCCGGCACAGTCGCCTACGTTGTCTCCCACATTGTCGGCGATGACGGCGGGGTTGCGGGGGTCATCCTCGGGAATGCCGGCCTCGACCTTGCCGACGAGGTCGGCGCCGACGTCGGCCGCCTTGGTGAAGATGCCGCCGCCGAGACGCGCGAAGATCGAGATCAGCGAAGCGCCGAAGGCGAGGGCGGTGAGGCCCTGGACCACGGTGCGGTCTTCGCCGCCAACCGTATGTCCGCCGGGCCCGGTCAGGTACCAGTAGAACACCGCGATCGCCAGCAAGGCGAGGCCAGCCACCAGCATGCCGGTGATGGCGCCCGCGCGGAAGGCCAGCGTGAGCCCTTGTTGCAGGCCGGTCTGCGCGGCGGCGGCGGTGCGCACGTTCGAGCGGACCGATATGTTCATGCCGATGAAGCCGGCGACGCCGGACAGGATCGCGCCGACGACGAAGCCGATGGCGGAAACCGTACCGAGCGTAATGGCGATGATGATGGCGACGACGAGGCCGACTACCGCGATCGTCGAATACTGGCGCTTCAGGTAGGCTTGGGCGCCTTCCTGAATGGCGGCTGCGATTTCCTGCATCTTTTCGTTGCCGGCTGGCGAGCCGAGCACTTGGCGGCTGGTGACGAAGCCATAGAGAATGGCCAGAAGCCCCAGGACAATTGCGATCGTGACTGGATTCACAAAACGCCCCCTTTTCCCAACGATGTAACGACGGGTTTTCCCGCTCGATCCGACTATGGCTATAGGGAAGCGGGATTAGTGGCAAGCGCGTTGATGGCGGCGGAATTTACGGAATTGCGCCATCCTGGATCAGGTTCGGCCCGCTTCAATGCTGGTAGCCCAGTCGCTCCGGCAATGGCGTGGGCGCGCCGTTCCATTCCAGCGCAACGCCTTCCCCTTCGTCCACCGTCCCGATCAGATGTACGTGCGAGCCTGCCGAGGCGGCGGCGGCGCGTATGTAGGCGCTGTTCACGGCAGGGGCGGTGAACAGCAGGACATAGTCGTCCCCCGCCGTCATCGCGGCGATGCGCTGGTCGAGCCCGTCACCGGCCGTGGAGACGAGCGCGGGGGAAAGCGGAACCTCGTCCGCGGAGAGGGTGATGGCAACCGCGCTGGCCACTGCCATCCGGCGCGCATCGACAAGCAGTCCGTCCGAGACGTCCATCATCGCCGTCACCAGGGGGGCAAGCGCCACTCCCAGCGCCGGCTCCGGCATGGGGCGGCGGTAGCGATCGGCAAGCCATGCGGCATCGGTGCTCTGCACATCGCGGCCCGAGGACAGCAGGTCGAGGCCCAGCCCGGAATCGCCGAGCGTGCCGCTCACCCACACGAGATCGCCCGCCTGCGCGCCGCTGCGGGAGGGCACGAGGCATTCGGTCGGCCCCAGACCGAGCGCGGTCAGCGAGAAACTGCGTGCGGAACCAGCCGGCATTCGCACGGTATCGCCCCCCAGGAGCGGCATCGCGAAATGGCGGCAGGCACGCTCCAGTCCCGCAAGGAAGGCACGGTCCCAGTCGTCTTCGCCAAGCGCGTGCGACTTGAGGCAGCCGAGCGGGGCCGCGCCTTTTGCGGCAAGGTCCGAAGCGTTCACGGCGACGAGTTTCCAGGCCACGTCCTCGGGCGGGTCGCCGGGCAGGAAGTGGACGGATTCGACCAGGGTATCCATGGTCAGCACCAGCCGCTCGTCGCCGATTTCCAGAACGGCGGCATCGTCGGCAAGGCCGCGCGCAGCCGGGTCCACGGCAATCGCGCGCAAGGCGTCTATAAAGGCGAATTCACGGGTCACGCCGGAGACAATGGGCCGTGGCGGGCCCATTGTCGAGATCACGAGTGAACGCTCATGCTGCGCGGAAACGCGGCATCCAGGATCAGCGGACGACCTTGGCGACGGCGTCGAGCACGCCGTTCACGAACTTGGCTTCGCGCGCATCGAAGAAGGCGTGAGCCACGTCGAGATACTCGCTGATGGCAGCGCCGGTCGGCACGTCGGCGCGGGCGAGAAGCTCGTAGGTTCCCGCGCGCAGAATCTGCAGCATGGTCTTGTCGAGGCGGGGCAGCGCCCAGCCTTCGGCGAGCTTGCCCGAGAGCAGTTCATCGATCTCGTCACGGCGAGAGATCACACCCTTCACCACGTCGTCGAAGAAGGCGACTTCGGCCTTGGCGTATTCTTCTTCGTCGATCGTCATGCCGAGACGGTGGCGGTGGAATTCGTCAAGCAGGGTGGGCAGCAGGGTGCCCTCCATGTCGAACTGGTACAGCGCCTGGACGGCGGCGAGGCGGGCGGCGGCCCTGGCTTGCTTCGAGCCGGCTTGCTTGGAATTGCTCATTGGGAAAGTCTCACGGAAATGGAGCGCGCGTGCGCGGGAAGCCCTTCGGCATCGGCAAGGGCAACGGCGGCGGGGCCGATGGCCTCCAGCGCCGCCTGGTCGAGCTGGATGAAGCTGGTGCGCTTCATGAAATCGAGGACCGACAGGCCCGAGGCGAACCGCGCGCGACGCCCGGTGGGCAGCACGTGGTTGGGGCCGGCGACATAGTCGCCCACCGCTTCGGGGGTCATGCGGCCAAGGAACACCGATCCGGCATGGCGGATCTTGCGGAACAGGCTCTCCGGATCGTCGGTGGCGATCTCGACGTGCTCGGCGGCGAGCGCATCGGCAAGGGCCGGGGCCTCGTCGAGGCTCTCGACAACGACGATCACGCCGTAGTCGTTCCACGACTGGCGAGCGGTTGCTTCGGTGGCGAGGGTGGACAGCTCCAGTTCCACCGCTTCGGCAACAGCGTCGGCATAAGCCGCATCGTCGGTGATGAGGATCGACTGCGAGGTCGGGTCGTGCTCGGCCTGGCTCAGCAGGTCGGCGGCAATCCGGCGGGGTTCGTTCCTGGCGTCGGCGATGACGAGGATTTCGCTCGGTCCGGCGACCATGTCGATGCCGACGACGCCGTAGAGCTGGCGCTTGGCCTCGGCCACCCAGGCATTGCCGGGACCGGTGACGACGTCGACCGCGGCGATCCGATCGGTGCCGTAGGCCAGCGCGCCGACGGCATGGGCACCACCCACGCGCCACACTTCATCCACGCCAGCAAGGTGCGCGGCGGCAAGGACGAGCGCGTTGACTTCGCCCTTGGGCGTAGGCGTGACGACGACGAGACGCTCCACGCCTGCGACCTTGGCGGGGATCGCGTTCATCAGCATCGAGGAGGGGTAGGCCGCGCGGCCGCCCGGCACGTAAAGCCCGGCGGCATCGACCGCGCGCCAGACCGCGCCGAGGCGGACGCCGGCTTCGTCGGTATAGTCGCGGTTTTCCGGCAGCTGGGCGGCGTGATAGGCGCGAATGCGGGTTGCGGCGAGTTCGAGCGCCGCGCGCAGTTCCGGGGCGAGGGCTTCGAATGCGGCGCGGCAGGTTTCCGCATCGATCCGCCAGCCGCTCCGGTCGAGGTCGTGCCCGTCGAAGCGCGCGGTATAGTCGGCCAGCGCCGCGTCACCGCGTTCGCGCACTTGCGCCAGGATTTCGGCCACGTCGCGGGCGACATCGACGGCGCTCTCCCGGCGGTCGGAAACGACGCGCCGGAAGGCTTCCGCGAAGTCCGCGTCCTTGCTGGAAAGGCGCAGCATCAGGCGGCGGCCTTCTGTTCGGCTACCAGCGCACGGAAGGCTTCGACGAGCGCGGCCACGCGGTCGTCGGTCTTGAGCGCGGCACGGTTGACGATCAGGCGCGCGGAAATGTCGAGGATGCGGCTGGTTTCGACAAGACCGTTTTCCTTCAGCGTGCGGCCGGTGGACACCAGGTCGACGATGCGGCTGGAGAGGCCGAGCGAAGGGGCGAGTTCCATCGCGCCGTTCAGCTTCACGACTTCGGCCTGTACGCCCAGCTTCTCGTAATGGCGGCGGGTCAGGTTCGGATACTTGCTGGCGACGCGCAAGTGCGAAGGCAGCGCCCCGCCGACTTCGCCTTCACGTTCGGCCACCGAGAGCCGGCAGTGCCCGATATCGAGGTCCACCGGGGCATAGAGGTCGGGGTAGGCGAACTCTTCCACCACGTCGGAGCCGACGATGCCGACTTGCGCCGCGCCATGCGCCACGAACGTCGCCACATCGAATGCGCGCACGCGGATCAGGCGCATCTCGCTGTTCTCGCACGCAAAAGAGAGCGCGCGGGACTTCTTGTCGTGGAATTCCGCCTCGGGCACCACGCCGGCACGCGCCATCAGAGGCAGCGCTTCGTCGAGGATTCGGCCCTTGGGCACGGCGAATGTCAGGCTTGTCGGCATGGTGCGCGCATTTAGGCTGCCATTGCGCAAAGGGCAACCGGGGATGACGGCGCTATGTTCGGCCTTCAGGTTGCCCCCCGGCGCAAGGCTGCAACGGCGCGCTCTATTCGCCGGGGGCGCTGGCCTTGATGGCGACGGCGTGGACCCGGTTTCCCGGAATGTCGCCGAGTGCCGCATTGACGAGGCGCTGGCGCTGAAGGCGCGAAACGCCTGCGAAAGCGGGACTTTCGATTTCTATGGTGAAGTGCGATTCGCCGGTGCCGTCATCGCCGGTGTGACCGGCGTGGCTGGCGGAATCGTTGACGACATCAAGGCGGGTGGGGGTGAAGGCGGCTTCGAGAAGCTGCCGCATTTCCTGTGCGATCGGTCCGGTCATGTCTTCCATTTACGCGCTCGTTATCCCATCTGGAAGCCGGTGAGACATTCTAGATTTCATGGCAGAGTCGAATCCGGTGGACGCGCGTGCAACTGGCCGGGGTGTGAAGAGGCGGGCGAATTCCGTGCGCCGGGCATGCGCTTGCCCGGTTTTGACGGGCCGGGCGACTATCGCTGGTTCTGTCTCGATCACGTTCGCGAATTCAATTCGGGGTACGACTATTTCGACGGCATGAGCGCGGAGGAAATTTTCCGCGCGCAGTCGCCGCTGCATGGCTGGGAAGCGCAGAGCCGTGCGTTCCGGCCGGATGCCGGCGTGGACGGTACGCCGCGCTGGGCCGACTTTGCCGATCCGCTGGAAGCGATCAGCGGCCGCGCCAAGGCGCACATGCGGCAGCGCCAGTCCGAGATGAAGCCCGAGAACGCCCGCTTCAACCCGGAAGAGCGACGCGCGCTCGGCGTGCTGGGGCTCGATGGCGATATCGACAGCAAGACGCTGCGGCTGCGCTACACGCGGCTGCTGCGCCAGTATCACCCCGATCACAACGGCGGAGACCATAGCCGTGCCGCGCGTTTGCAGGGGGTGGTGGAGGCTTATCAGCTCCTGCGTAAATCGGCGGCGTTGGAGGGGTAGGCCTACTGGCGGAGCGGGGTGACGGTTCCGCCACCCGCTTCGGTTCAGGCCTTTTCCCTTTCGCAGATTTTGGCGAGTTGTTCGGCGCAGGCGGACCAGCCGTCCGTGAAGCCCATGTCCTCGTGCATCTTGCGGTCTTCCTCGCGCCAGTGCCGTGCGCGGGCGGTATAGCGCGTGCCGCTGCCTTCCGGTTCCAGTTCCCAGATACCGATCATGAACGGCCCGGATGGCTGGAAGTCTCCCGTGACGGCATCGGTGGTAACGAAGCGGCGGCCTTCCTCGTATGCGAGGTATATCCCGTCCTGCGGTGCGGTTTCCCCGTCAGGCCCGTACATCGTCATCCGGCAGATTCCGCCGGGGCGGCGGTCCTGCTCCTCGACTTCGACCCGCCAGGGACGGGGGCACCACCATTCCTCCTGCCGGTTGGCCATGACGTCCCATACCTGCGTGATGGGAGCATCGATGTAGCGGGTGATCGACAGTTCGTTACCAGTCTCGCTCACGGGGTTCTCCTCAGTCTCTATCAGGTGCGCCGAGCGGGAAATAGGCGCGGAACGGCCGTGCCTCGTCGACGCAGCGGGCGACGGCGGGCAGCGAGAGCAGATGCGCGCGCCAGGCACGAAGGCGCGGCCTGTCCTCGGGTATCGGGTGGACCCAATCCGCATAGAACAGGGCGGGCGCCGCGGCGCATTCGATCAGGGTGACATGCTCCATCGGCGGATAGAACTGGAGCCAGCCTTCCAGCCAGGCATAGACCCGGTCCAGTTGCGCGCGGGCTTCGGCGCAGCGGGTCAGGTCGGGATTCTCCGGATCGCGGATATACTCGTTCACCACGATCTGCATGACGTTCATCACGTAGTTGTCGAAGACCCGGTCCAGCATGCGGATCGCCGTTGCCGCGTCCGGATCTTCGGGCAGGAGCGTGCCCGGGGCAGCATGGTGCCGATCAATATATTCGATGATCGTGGTGGCTTCGAACAGCAGGTTCTCGCCATCGCGCAGCACCGGGAACTTGCCCAGCGGTCCTGCCATCTGCACGACTTCGGCATGTTCCGGGTGCTCGGCATCGACCACTTGCAGAACGAAGGGCAAGTCATGGGCGTAAAGCGCGATCAGCGCCTTCCACGTGTAGGACGAAAAGGGATGGCCGAAGAGTTCGAGAACAGGCTCAGGCGTCATGCGGTGCTTCCTGCAAGGGCGGCCTCGATCGCGGCGACATCGATCTTGCGCATCGTCATCATCGCTTCCATCGCCCGCTTGGCGGCCGCCCGGTCGGGATTGCCCAGCGCCCGTCCCAGCACCCGGGGTGTGATCTGCCAGGAAAGCCCCCACTTGTCCTTGCACCAGCCGCACATGCTTTCCGCGCCGCCGTTACCCACGATGGCGTTCCAGTAGCGGTCGGTCTCTTCCTGGTCCCCGGTTTCCACCTGGAACGAGAAAGCTTCGCTATGCTTGAACGCCGGGCCGCCGTTGAGGCCGATGCATTCTATGCCCATGACCGAGAATTCGACCGTGATGACGTCTCCCGCCTTGCCGTCGGGATAGTCCGCCGGGGAGCGAGTCAGGTCGGTGACCCGGGTGTCGGGAAAGATCGAGGCATA
Source organism: Novosphingobium sp. TK71 (assembly GCF_055361505.1). Lineage (NCBI taxonomy): Bacteria > Pseudomonadati > Pseudomonadota > Alphaproteobacteria > Sphingomonadales > Sphingomonadaceae > Novosphingobium > Novosphingobium sp. TK71. Next base: position 1,400,285 of record NZ_CM143962.1, on the reverse strand, counting down.
GAAGTTCGCGGCCTCTTCGGCATCGCCTTCGTACCAGAGGCAGACGCGGTTCTTCGCGCGATCCGTGGCGGTCATTTCTTCATCTCCCCGATCAGCGTGTTGTCCACCGCTTTGGCTGCCTTGTAGGCCTCGCGTGCCTGGAAACGCTCGGCATAGGCGACGAAGGCGCGGCGCGGCGGCATCGTGCCGAAAGTCAGCCCCCAGTCCACCGCGCTGCCGACGTAGACGTCGGCCATGGTGAAGCGGGAGCCGCACACATAGTCTGCCTGGTCGAAATGGCTTTCGAGGGCATTCATCGTCCGCTCGAAGTTGCCCCAGCCGACCATCGGCTCCTGTTCGGGCGTCGGCTCGCACTTGAGGTGGCGCGAGGTGATCGCCTGTTCGACCGGGCCGGACGCGAAGAACGTCCAGCGATAGTAGTCCGCCATTTCCCCGTCATTGGGCAGCAGTCCGGCTTCGGGATGCATCTCGGCGAGGTAGAGGCAGATCGCGGCGGCTTCGGTCACGACACGGTCGCCGCCATCGGCGTGGTGGACGATCGTGGGCACCTTGCCCATCGGATTGACCGCGAGGAAACTGGCCGGCTTGTCTTTCCAGTCGATCAGGACCTGCCGGTAATCGGCGCCCGCCTCATGAAGTGCCCAGCGGGCGATCTGCCCACGCGACATCGGGTTGGTATAGAAGGTATAATCGGCCATGGTCCTTCTCCGTCGCGTCGTGCGAGGTTGGAACAATTGCGGAACACGGGGCTGTCGTCAATGGCCTTGCAGTTCCGGTCGTGCCTTAGTCACCTTTAGGGCCGACGAGGCCGAAGCCTGCGCCTTGCGGATCGATCGCGACGACGATCCACTCGCCGCCGGGCACCTCGTGCGGGCCCATCAGCACGGTGCCGCCGTTCGCCTCGATCGCCGCTTTCGCCGCCTCGATCGAAGGGACGCCGAAGTAGAACAGCCAGACCGAGGGCTGGCTTTCCTCCTGGCGCTGCATGATCGCGCCGAGCGTTTGCCCGTGGTGGCCGATGAAGCAGTAGTCTCCCATCTCGCCCATCGACATCTTCTCGTCGAAGGTGAATCCGAAGTGCCTGCCGTAGAACGCCATGGAGGCGGCCTGGTCGGGGCTGGCCAGTTCGTTCCACCGAACCCGCTGGTTTTCGGTGACGGAGAACACGTCGCTCGCTGCATCGGGCTGATCGGCGGGCGGGACAGGGTTCATCAGGTAGATCGGCACGCCCTGCGGGTCGGCAACCATGGCGATGCGGCCCACGGGCAGGTCGGTGGCGGGCATCTGGATCTTGCCGCCTTCCGAGGCGATCGTCTCCACCACCGCGTCGACATCCTCGACATGGAAGTAGGGCAGCCAGATCGGCCGCGCGCCGCTTTCGGCCATATCCTCGGTGATCTGCATGGCGCCGCCCGCCATACCGCCATCGTCCCGCACGATCATGCGATAGTCCAGGCCGCCCGCTTCCGGGCTGGCGTGATCGGCGATGGTCCAGCCCACGACCGCGCGGTAGAAGGCCGCAGCCCCGTCGAGGTCGCTGGAGAGCAGTTCGTACCAGATGAAGCTTCCGACTGGATTGGCCATCGTCATTCTCCCGTTTCGGCCTGAGGCAGTTCGACGACGGAATCGAACCCGCCATATATCATTCGCGCGCCGTCGAAAGGCGGCGGGTTGGTGGCGGGATCGAAGCGCGGATCGTTCTTCATGAGTTCCATCAGCAGGCCCATCTGCCGGTCCCGCGTGGCCTTGTCGGGCCACTCGATCCAGCTGAAGCAGACCGTTTCGTCCTCCCTGGCATCCACCGCGCGGAAGAAGTCGGTCTGCTTGCCGTGCTGGAGATCGTCACCCCAGCATTCGACCACCCGCGTTGCCCCGTATTCGATGAAATAATCATCGAATTCCCGTGCATGGGCGATGAACCGGTCCTTGTTGGCAAGGGGGACGGCAATCACGAAACCATCTATGTAAGGCATGGCTATTCTCCGGAAGTGGCGGGAGAGGCGTAGCTTTCGAGTTGTTCCGAGAGGGCCCGGCGGAACGCCGGACGGCTTTCTCCGCGCGCCTTGTAGGCGGCGAGCACGGGGAAGCTTTCGAGGATGTCCGTGTGGTCGAGAATGCGCAGCACCGTAACGAGGACGATGTCCGCGAGCGAGAAGGCGCCGGCCAGCCATTCCCGCTCTCCCAGCGCTTTCTCGGTGCTGGAGAGACGCGATTTCACGAGCTTCAGCGCGCTTGGACGGGCTTCTGCGGCCCATGCCTTTCCTGACTGGAATATGTCGAGCATGCCGATCTGCGCGACGAACGGTTCAATGCTGTTGAGCCCCGCGAACAGCCAGGCGATCGCCTGCCAGCGCGTGGCCGGGTCTGCCGGAAGCAACCGCTCGTCCTGTTCGCCGAGGTAGAGCAGGATCGCGCCGCTTTCGAACAGGCGCTGCTCGCCGTCGTCGAAGGCGGGAACCTGGCCGAAGGGCTGCCATTCGCGGTAGCTGGCCGGGCGCGGGCTGAACACGTCGAGCAGGTCGATCCGGTAATCCCGCCCGATCTCCTCCAGCGCCCAGCGGATGCGCAAATCGCGGACCTGTCCCCGAACGGGCTGGGGAACGTCGGCATAGGCGGTAATGACGGTCGAGGCGGACTCGTTCCGGGGCATCGTCACTCTCCGATGTCGATGCGCCTGCTCGGCGCGATTCGTTATTGCCGGAGCCTGATCTTTCAGGTTACAAAAAGCAACCATGGAGTTAAAAAACGAAACCAAGGGGCGGGCGAAGCGTTCGGGAGGCAGGATGAAAGCCCCGGACGATGGTTCGGAAGGGCAGGGCGCTCATGCCGGATCTCACGGGCGCTGGTACCGCGACGCCTGCGGGGCGGCTTTCGCGATGGAGCTTGTGGGAGAGCGCTGGACCCTGCCGATCGTGCGTGAAATGATGCTTGGTCCGCGCCGCTTCAACGGGCTGCGCGGCGCGCTGCCCGGCCTGAGCGCCAAGGTGTTGACCGAACGGCTGGGCAGCCTCGAAGCCTCGGGCATCGTGCGCCGTGCGGTGCTTCCGCCGCCTGCCTCCGTGCAGGTCTACGCCCTGACCGAATGGGGGTTGGGGCTGGAAGCGGTCATGCAGGAACTTGGGCGCTGGGCGGTGCGCTCGCCATCGCACGATCCGTTCCTGCCGCTGACGCCGGTGGCCTTCATGCTCTCCTTGCGCACGATGATCGTGCCCGAGCGGATCGGCGACCTCGAAATCGCCGTGGCTTTCGACGTCGGGGGGCAATGCTTCCTTGGCCGGCTGGAGCGGGGGGAACTGCACATCGTGCCCGCCGGTGAGGAAATCGGCGCGACGGATCTGCGCTTCTGCGCGGAAACCGCCACGGATTTCCTGCCGGTGTTCTACGGCAAGCGCACGGTGGAGGAGGCGGGCGGGCGGCTCTCGGTTCAGGGGGACGCAGGCCTTGCCCGCAGGTTCATCGATCTTTTCTCCCTGCCGGCGAAGCTTGCGCCGGGGAACGTGGCGGGGAGCTGACTTTCGCAGCCGGGCCCGTCGGCATGGCCGGCCGCCCGGCGGACCGCATTTCCCGATATGGCTCAAAGCCTGTTGCGGTGCAGCGCTCGCTTGTCTACGCGAGTGCAACGATGACTGAGACCGAGACCATGAAAGCCGAGAACCGCCCCGAGTCACGAGACGCCACCGTGCTGGCTGCTCCCGACATCGAACTCGACGTGCGCGAGACCTTCGGAGTCGATATCGACTGGAAGGTACCTGCCTTCTCCGTCGCCGACGAGCGCGTTCCCGACCTTGACGAGACTTACGTCTTCGACCCGGACACTACGCTCGCAATCCTGGCCGGCTTTGCCTACAACCGCCGCGTCATGGTGCAGGGCTACCATGGTACCGGCAAGTCGACTCACATCGAACAGGTGGCGGCCCGTCTCAAGTGGCCGTGCATCCGCATCAACCTCGATGCGCATATCAGCCGTATCGACCTGATCGGCCGCGATGCCATCGTGCTGCGCGACGGTCTCCAGGTCACTGAATTCCGCGAAGGCCTGCTGCCCTGGGCGCTCCAGCACCCGGTGGCGCTGGTGTTCGACGAATACGACGCCGGCCGCCCGGACGTGATGTTCGTGATCCAGCGCATCCTGGAAACCGAAGGCAAGCTGACCCTGCTTGACCAGAACCGCGTGATCCGCCCGGACAGGAATTTCCGCCTCTTCGCCACCGCCAACACGGTCGGTCTGGGGGATACCTCCGGCCTCTATCACGGCACCCAGCAGATCAACCAGGGCCAGATGGATCGCTGGAACCTGGTGGTCGGGCTCAATTACCTCCCGGAACCGGTCGAGACCGACATCGTCACCAAGAAGGTGCCGCAGGTCGATGCCAAGGTCGTCGCGAACATGGTCAAGGTTGCGGACTTCACGCGCCAGGGCTTCATGAACGGCGACATTTCCACGGTGATGAGCCCGCGCACGGTCATCACCTGGGCCCAGAACTCGGCAATTTTCAACGACGTGGGCTTCGCCTTCCGCCTCTCGTTCCTCAACAAATGCGACGAGACCGAGCGCGTGATGGTGGCCGAATACTACCAGCGCGTGTTCGGCAACGACCTGCCCGAGAGCGTGGTCGGCAAGGCCTGAGACTTACCGTCATCACGAACAGGAAAAGGGAGGCTGCGGCCTCCCTTTTTTTGTCCACCGCAGGGCCGTGATCGCAGCCGGCGAAGCGTGGGTGACAGGCGAAGGCGATCAGCCCTCGGGGTAGATCGCCTTCACGAAGTAGAGCCCGTCCGGCGGCGAATTGAGGCCCAGCGCCTGTCGGTCGCGCGCTTCCAGCGCCTCGGCGATCTGGTGCTCCCTCCAGCGGCCCATTCCCACCAGGGCGAGGCAACCGACCATCGAGCGCACCTGGTGATGCAGGAAGCTGCGCGCCTCCGCCTCGATCAGCACCATTTCGCCTTCGCGCCGCACGTCCAGTCGGTCGAGGGTCTTGAGCGGGCTTTGCGACTGGCAATGGGCCGAGCGGAATGTCGTGAAGTCGTGCAGTCCGACCAGCATCTGCGCGGCGCGGTGCATGGCCGCTTCATCAAGCGGCTTGGCCACCTGCCATGCCTTGCCGCGCTCCAGCGTGAGCGGCGCGCGGCGGTTGGCGATGCGGTAGATATAGGCGCGGCCGATGCAGGCGAACCGGGCGTGCCAGTCGTCCGGCACGATCTCGCAGGCGACGACCGCGATGGGATGAGGGCGAAGCCGCGCGTTCATCCCCTCCATGAACTGGAAGGGCGTGAACGGCTTGTCGATGTCGATATGCGCTCTCATGCCCAGCGCGTGGACGCCCGCATCGGTGCGGCCGGCGGCGTGCATGCTCGTGGTTTCCCCGGTGAGGGCGAAAGCCGCTTCCTCGACGCTCTGTTGTACCGAGGGGCCATGCGCCTGGCGTTGAAGGCCCATGTAGGGGGCGCCGTCGAATTCGAGAGTGAGGGCAAAGCGGGTCATCGCGCCGCCGATACAGGACTGCGCGCGCTCTGCAAACGGCTTGGCGCGAGGCGGCGCGCGGCGCATCCTCGACCTTTGCAGTTTAGGAGAGCGCAAATGGCCGAACAGGCTTCACGTTTCGAGATATTCCGGGGCCGGGAAGCGCCCTCGCTGGATGAGTGCGGCTGCATGACGCTTGCGGGTGAGGCCCCGAACATGATCGCCGCGTTGCCGCTGTTCGCCGGGGCCGGTCCGGAAACCGGCGAGCGTGTCGACGTGCCTTACCGCCGCCCGGGCATGAGCCTGGCGCGGCTCCGGTTGAAGAGCGGCTTCGCGCTTCCGCTCCATAGCCACGATTGCGACTGCCTGTACTACATCGTGGCCGGAAGCGTGGAACTCGGCACGGAAACGCTGGTGTCGGGCGATGGCTTCTTCGTGGGGAGCGAGGTGCCCTATGCCTATGTTGCCGGACCGGAAGGCGCCGAGGTCCTCGAATTTCGCGCTGCCGACACCTTCGACATCCGCGTGCGCGACAAGTCTCCGGAAGGCTGGTTCAGGGCCGCGCAGCGTGTCCGCGAGGCGCAGGACCGCTGGGCGTGCGAGCCGCCGCCCGTCCGCCGCATGCCGTGACCTGCGGGGAGCGGGCGGGTTCGGCAATCAGCCCAGATGCGTGCCCGCGGGGATCGGCCGCCCGCGCAGCAGGTCTGCCGTCGCCATCGGCGGCTTGCCCGCTCGCTGAATCCGAGTCACGCGGATCGCGCCCTCTGCGCAGGCGACAGTGAGGGCGTCGTCAAGCGCGGTGCCGGGCTCGCCCGAACCTTCGGCCAGATCGGCCGCCAGCACCTTGTACCGTTCCCCGTCCAGTTCGAAGAACGCGCCGGGCGCGGGCATGAAGGCGCGCACCTGCCGTTCGGCTTGCACGGCGGACTGGGTGAAGTCGATCCGGGCTTCGGCCTTGTCGATCTTGCGGGCGTAAGTCACTCCGTCCTCGGGCTGGGTGACGGCGCGGTGAACGGCAAGATCGCGCAAGGTGCCGACCATGAGCTGAGCACCCTTTTCGGCCAGTTCGGCGGTCAGGTCTCCGGCGGTCTTGCGGTCGATCGTGGTGCGCAGCGTTGCCAGCATCGGTCCGGTGTCGAGGCCGGCCTCCATTTGCATGATGGTGACGCCGGTGGTGGGATCGCCTGCGAGGATCGCCCGCTGGATCGGCGCCGCGCCGCGCCAGCGGGGCAGGATCGAGGCGTGGATGTTGAGGCAGCCCAGCCGCGGCGCATCAAGCACGGCCTGCGGCAGCAGCAGGCCATAGGCGGCGACGAGGGCGATATCTGCGCCGAGCGCGGCGAATTTCTCCTGCTCCTCCGCGCTCCTGAGCGAAACGGGCGCCCGCACCTCGATCCCGCGTGCTTCGGATTCCTTGTGGACAGGGGAGGGGGTCAGTTCCTTCCCTCGGCGCCCGCCGGGGCGTGGCGGCTGGCTATAGGCGGCCACGACCTCGTGCCCCGCCTCGACCAGCGCGACGAGCGCGGGCACCGCAAATTCGGGCGTTCCCATGAAGACGATGCGCAAAACCGGTTACTCCGCTCACTCTGGGCCCGTCGAAGGGCATTTCGTGCGCAAGTGGCGCATGGGGCTTCGACAAGCAGTTCCCGAGCGGTTAGGGAATTGGCCATGGCATCGCAAGAGATCGAGACGCTTACCGCCGCGCTGTCGCGCCTTCCCGGCCTTGGTCCGCGCTCCGCACGCCGGGCGGTGCTGTGGCTCATCAAGCGGCGCGAGACCTCGCTTCTGCAACTCGTCGATGCTCTGGCTGCCGTAAGGGAAGCGCTCGTCGAGTGCGGGATTTGCGGCAATATCGACACGACGAATCCCTGCGGTATCTGCGCCGATTCGCGCCGCGATGCGGCTTCGCTCTGCGTGGTCGAGGAAGTGGCGGACCTCTGGGCACTCGATCGTGCGCGGCTGTTCAACGGGCGCTATCATGTCCTGGGCGGTCGTCTTTCGGCGCTGGACGGCGTTCGCCCCGAAGACCTGAGTATCGATCGCCTTCTCCAGCGCGTGGAGGCAGGCGGGGTCGACGAGGTCGTCCTGGCCATGAACGCCACACTCGAAGGCCAGACCACCGCGCACTACATTGCCGAGCGTCTGGAGGGACTTCCGGTCCGCATCACCCAGCTCGCGCATGGCCTCCCGGTGGGCGGCGAGCTTGACTATCTGGACGAGGGAACGCTTGCACAGGCGATCCGTGCCCGGCGACCGGTAAGTTAGCCGATCACTGTGATCGCAGTGCCCATCTTGCGAAAATGGCCGTCCGCGATTATCTGCGGCCCATGGCTATCCGTGAAATCCTCGAAGTTCCCGATCCGCGTCTCAAGCAGGTTTCGGTCCCCGTCGAAAAGTTCGACGACGAGCTCAAGACGCTCGTCGAGGACATGTTCGAGACCATGTATGATGCGCCGGGCATCGGTCTTGCCGCCATCCAGGTCGGCGTGCCGCTGCGCGTTCTCGTGATCGACCTTCAGCCGGACGACGAGGATGCGGAGCCCGAAGTGTGCACCGCTCACGGCGATCATCACCACACGCACCAGCCGACGAAGAACGAGCCCCGGATCTTCATCAATCCGGAAATCCTCGATCCTTCGGAAGAGCACACGGTCTATCAGGAAGGCTGCCTCTCGGTCCCCGAGATCTATGCCGACGTGGAGCGCCCCTCGCGCATCCGCGCGCGTTGGCAGGACCTCGACGGCACGGTGCACGAAGAAGACATGGACGGCCTGATGGCCACTTGCCTCCAGCACGAGATGGACCATCTCGAAGGCATTCTCTTCATCGACCACCTTTCGCGCCTGAAGCGCCAGATGGCGCTCAAGAAGCTGGACAAGCTGCGCAAGGCCGCCTGATTCCCCGCTTCGGTGGAAAAGCTGCGAGAAGGGCTGGCGTTCTCTAAACGTTCCGGATAGGCTTCCGGAATGGAAATTGCTGTCGCCGCCATTCTCGCACTCGTCGTCGGTCTCGGGGCCGGCTGGTTCTTCGGCTCCCGGCCCGCCGCCGAATGGCGCATGCGGCACGAGACGCGCGACCGCGAGGCGCGCGATCTCGATGAACGTTTCCGGGCTGCCATTCGCGATCTGGCTGGCGCCACCGAACGCGCCAGCCGTGCCGATGATCTGGCCGCCGCGCTTGAACGTACCCGCACCGAACATGGCGCGGTGCTGGAGGTCCTGCGCAAGGACCATGGCGAAACGGTCGAGCGGCTCCGGTTCGAGCATGTGCAGGTTCTTGATCGCACGCGCGGCGAACTCACCCAGGTTCTCGAACGGACGCGCGGCGAACATGCCGGGCTGGTGGATTCCTTGCGCCGCGAACAGCGTGAGCTTGCCTCGGAACTGGCGACCCTGCGTGAAAAATCCGCGAATTTCGACGAACAGAAGCGTCTTCTGCTCGAAGCGCAGGAAGCGCTTCGTAAGGAATTCGAAAATGCCGGCGCCAAAGTGCTGGCCGGTGCCCAGGACGCTTTCCTGCGCCGAGCGGGCGCGCGGTTCGAGGAAAGCGAAAAGGCCAATGCCGAGCGCATCCGCACCATGCTGGCCCCGGTGGGCGAGCGGCTCAAGAGCTATGAGGAGCAGGTCGCCGCACTGGAGGCCAAGCGGGTCGATTCGTTCGGGCAGCTCACCGGACTGATCCAGTCGATGCGCGAAGGGCAGGAAAAGGTGCGCGAGGAAGCGCAGCGGCTCGGCAATTCGTTGCGCAATGCACCAAAGGCGCGTGGGCGCTGGGGCGAACAGCAGCTTCGCAACGTGCTGGAACAGTGCGGGCTTTCCGAACACACCGATTTCGTCACCGAGCATTCCATCGATACCGACGAAGGCCGCCTGCGGCCGGACGCGATCGTCAACATTCCCGGCCAGAAGCGGCTGGTGATCGACGCGAAGGTTTCGCTCAACGCCTATCAGGAAGCCTTCGAGGCCCAGGACGAGGTGGCTCGCGACGCCGCTCTACGTCAGCATGTCGCCTCGATGCGCAACCATGTCCAGACGCTGGGCGCCAAGAGCTACCAGAGCCAGTTCGAGGATGCGCCGGACTATGTGGTGATGTTCGTGCCGGGCGAGCATTTCGTTGCCGCCGCGCTGGAACAGGACCCGGAACTGTGGGACTTCGCTTTCCGCAACAAGGTGCTGCTGGCGACGCCGACGAATCTTGTCGCGATCGCCCGCACCGTGGCGCAAGTCTGGCGTCAGGATGGCCTCGCGCGCGAGGCGCGCGAGATCGGTCGGATGGGCGGGGAGCTTTACGATCGCCTGGCCGTGGCCGCGGATCACATGAAGCGCGTGGGTGCCGGCCTGGAATCGGCAGTCAACAATTACAACAAGTTCGTCGGCAGCTTCGAGCGTAACGTGCTCAGTTCCGGCCGCCGCCTGCGCGACAAGCATATCGAGATCGGCAAGCGTGAGATCGATGAGGTCCAGCAGATCGAATCGACCCCGCGCTACGGTGCCGAAACGGTGGCGGAGGAGATCGAGGCGATCGCCGAGGCCAAGTCCCTGCCGGAAGCGGCCCAGTAGACGTCAGCGTCCGTTCGCGCTGCGGGCGGGGCGCTCGACTGGTCCGCCTTCTCGGACGAGTTCGGCGGTGTGGCCGCTCGATTGCAGGATCATGTGATTGCCGTCGATGGCGAAGCGAGGGGTGGCGACAAGGAGGGCGTTGACCGCCTTTTCCTGATCCCATGCCGGAATGGTGCAGGTCATCTCGGTCAGGGTGAGGGGGCCTGCGATCAGGCGTTCCTCGTCGATGCGCCAGGGCCCGTCCATGCGGTTGCAGCCTACCAGCACACCCACCTTGCTGCCTTCGAAGGTCAGCCGCGCATCGTTGGATTCGGGCCGCTGTCCGTCGATCAGTGCGAAGCGCCAGCTCGTGCGGGCGAGCGGGGAATCCTCGCCCTGGATCGAGCAAGCTGTGAGCGGCGATAAAAGGCAGAAAGCAAGAAGAACGGCACGCATGATGGCGCCACTCTACACATCCGGGATGATGCCCGGATGAACGCAGCTATCAGTTGCCGCCCTCAAGATGGGCCAGCGCCTCATAAGCCAGCACGGCACCAGCCACGGCAGCGTTCAGGCTGTCTGCCCTGCCGCGCATCGGGATGGTGACGCGCAAGTCGCAAGCTTCCTCGTAGGCCTGCGGCAGGCCTTGCGATTCGTTGCCGACCATCAGGAAGCAGGGCGCCGAATAAGGGGCCTGGCGATAGTCGGTAGGATCGCGCAGCGAGGCCGCCACGAGCTGACCTTCGCCGGAGCGAAGCCAGTCCTGGAATTCGTCCCAGCGTGCAATGGCGATCTTCTGCGTGAAGATGGCGCCCATGCTGGCCCGCACCGCTTCCACGGAGAAAGGGTCCGCGCAGTCGTCAAGCAGGATCAGCCCGCCGGCGCCCACGGCGTCTCCGGTGCGGAGCATCGTGCCGAGATTGCCGGGATCGCGCAGCGCCTGCGCAACCAGCCAGATCGGCGCCGAGGCGCGGTCGAGATTGGCGATGCGCGTGTCAAATTCGGCGAAGACCCCGGCGACGGCCTGGGGATTGTCCTTGCCCGTGACCTTGGCGAGGATTTCGACGTCCATTTCGACGATTTCACCCCCGGCGGCGGCCACGGCGTTTTCCAGCGCGTCAAGCAGGGGATGGGGATCGCGGCCGATGGCCATGACCAGCATTTCCGGCACTATGCCGCATTCGCGCGCGTCGGTCAGCAGGCGCAGACCTTCGGCGAGGAAACGCTCTTCCCGCTTGCGGTGCTTCTTCTCGCGCAGGGAGCGCAGGAACTTGACCAGCGGGTTCGAGAAGCCGGTAATTGTGCGGCGAAAGGCCACGCGGTCGGACGGCGTCATTCTTCGCCGAAACCGTCGCGAACGAGTGTGGCGAGAACCGCGAGCGCTTCGGGCGCGCCATCGCCGGAGCAGGCGATCTCGATCGAATCGCCCTTGGCGGCGCCCAGCATCATCAGGCCGAGGATGGAGTTCCCCGCAGCCTCGGTTCCGTCCTTGCCGACCTTGACCAGCACGGTTTCCGGAAGCTCGGCGACGTGGTTGACGAACTTGGCGCTGGCGCGGGCGTGGAGACCGCGCTTGTTCACGATCAGCACCGTTTCACGGCAGTCGATCATGCGGCGTCTTGTCCCAGATATTCGCTGGCGATGGTGATGTAGTTGCGTCCGGCGTCGCGCGCGGCCGCGGCGGCATCGCGCACGGACATGCAGGCGCGGGCCTTGGCTAGGCGGATCAGCATGGGAAGGTTGATCCCGGCGATCACTTCGACCTTGCCGGCCTGCATCAGCGAAATCGCGAGGTTCGACGGAGTGCCGCCGAACAGGTCGGTGAGGATGATGACACCTTCGCCGCTGTCCACTGCAGTAATTGCCTCGGCAATCTCGCTGCGGCGGCGCTCCATGTCGTCGTTCGGACCGATGCAGACGGTTGCCACCGCCGACTGGTCCCCGACGACGTGTTCCATCGCGTGTACGAATTCCTCGGCGAGATTGCCGTGAGTGACCAGGATCATACCGATCATGCTGGGATTAGGCTCCGAATTTCCTGCGAATGCGACCGGGTTATATAATGTTCTTTCACGCCACTGCCCCCCTTCGAGAATTACCCCCCTCGAGAAGATCAGCAGCCCGCGAGCCCAGGTTGCGATGCAACAATGTGGGCGAAAATCCCGCATCGTGCAAGGCCGCAGCCATTTGTTCGGCGGTAAAAACGGAGCGGTGTCGCCCTCCGGTACATCCAAAGGCTATGTGAACATAGGCCTTTCCCTGCGCGCGGTAGCGGGGAAGCAGCAGCAGCAACAGGTCGCGAATCCGCGCAAATGCCTCATCGAAGGCCGGGTCCTTGCGTATATAGTCTCCGACCGGCGCATCCTGCCCGGTCATCGGGCGTAGCTCGGAATCCCAATGGGGATTTTCGACGAAACGCATATCGAAGACGAAATCTGCAAGCGGTGGCATCCCGCGCGAGAACCCGAAACTGGACACGGTGATCGTGAGATCCTCGGGCTCATCGGCGGCGAAGCGTTCGCGAATCGTGCGTTGCAGGTCGTTAGACGTGAACTCGGTGGTTTCCACCAGGATGTCGGCCCAGCGTCGCAGCGGGGAGAGCAGTTCGCGCTCGGCGCGAATGCCGCTGTCCACCGGGGCATCGGCCGCCAGCGCGTGGCGTCGGCGGGTCTCGTTGAAGCGGCGCTCCAGTTCCTTGCTCGAACAGTCGAGGAACAGGGTGGTGACCTCGAGGTCGTGACGCTCGCCCAGCGCCTTGACCTGGGCGATCACGCGGTCAGGATTGAAGCCGCGGGTGCGGCAGTCAAAGCCGATGGCCAGCGGGGAGGGATCGTCCGAAGGCTTGCCCTCGATCATGCGCTCGAGAAGGCGGACCGGGAAATTGTCGATGATTTCCCACCCGAGGTCCTCGAGTACGCGGAGCACGGTCGTCTTGCCGGCACCGAGCATGCCGGTGACGAGCAGGACTTTCTGCTTGTGGGGACGCGCGGGGGGAGCCTGGGGGGAGTCGTCTTGCATCGGGGGCTGTTTGCGCTCGGAACCGGGGAAAGGGAAGGGGGAGACGTGCCGGTCGGTCACTCTGTGAGACCATAATGCAACAGCGCGAGTTCGGTCTTGAGGGGGAGCGAATCGCCATCCGGCCGGAGCCGCAAGTACGGCAGATCGACGCCGAGGAGTGTGATCCGGCCGGGCGAATCGACGAATCGCGGTGCCTCGCGGTCGAGCGAGAGGAAGAGCGCGACGGGCGCTTCATCGCGGCAAGCGAAGGGAAGCACGCCGAGATTGCGCACTTCCATCAGGCCGCGCGTGTTCGGATGGGGCTGTGCGAAGAGCCGGCCGTTCCGCGCTTCGAGCAGTACGCTGTCATCGCCGATCAGTTCGCCGCCGCGGTCTATCAGGCGTAGGGCGAGGCTCGATTTTCCGGTTCCGGAAGGCCCCTCGATCAGCACCGCGCGCCCGCCGATGGCGACGCAGGTGGACTGCCTGGCAATGCGGACGGCGTCGGCCAAGGTCAGGCGCTCTGCCAGGCGGGAAGCGAGATGAGCAACCGGGCGCCCTGTGCGCCATCGGTGCGGTCGGTCGCGCGCAGTTTGCCGTAGTGGGCCTCGACTATGGTGCGGGCGATGGCCAGTCCGAGCCCCGAGTGCTTGCCAAACTCCTCGCCGGAGGGGCGCAGCGAGTGGAACCGCTCGAATATCCGTTCCCGCGCCGCCTCGGGGATGCCGGGGCCGTGATCGGTGACGGCGATCGTGAGGCGGCCTTCGGTGCGGCCGACGGCGATCTCGATCGGCGTTCCCTCGGGTGAGAACGAGACGGCATTGTCGAGCAGGTTCTGCAATACTCGCTCCAGCCGCGAGGCATCGCCCGCCACCAGCAGGTCGCCGTCAGCTTCGCGCACGACCTTGATTATGCTCGATCCGTTGACCCCGCGCTGCTCGCGTTCGGCCACGAGCGCGCGGACCAGCCGCAGCATGTCCACGGGTTCGAAGGTCGTGCGGCTGAGCTGCGCGTCGATCCGGCTCGCATCGGCGATCTCGGTGACCAGGAAGTCGATCCGGCGCACGTCGTCCTTGGCGATGCCGATGAGCTGGCGGCGAAGGGCCGGTTCGTCGACCCGGTCGAGGCTTTCGAGGGCGCTGCGCAGGCTCGTCAACGGGTTCTTGAGTTCGTGCGCGACATCGGCGGCGAAGCTTTCCACCGCGTCGATGCGCTGGCGCAAGGCGCCGCTCATGTCGGAGATGGCGCGGGCGAGCAGGCCGATCTCGTCGCGCCGGTCCGGCAGGCGGGGGACGACTACGCTGCGATCGCGGCCGAGACGAACGCGCACGGCAGCGCGAACCAGCTTGCGCAGCGGCTCGACGATGGTGCGGGCAAGGAACAGCGAGAGCAGGATCGAGACGGTAAGCGCGCCGCCGACGATGATGGCAAGCGTCTGGCGCGCCATGCGCACGTTCTCGGTAATGTCGCGCGCGTTGCGGGTGACGAGCAGCGCCTCGCCGCGATTGCCCACAGGGGTTGCGGCGATGATGACGGGGGTGCGGTCCGGCGCGGCCTTGTGCGAGACCTCGGTTTCGCCGCTGGCGAGCGCGGCGGCCACTTCCGGCCAGGCCGAGGCGCCGGCGCGCGGGGCGTCGTGATAGTCGGCGACGGGCGGCGAGCCGAGCACCCAGTCCATGCCCCGGTCGAGCGCGCGGGCGGCATCCTGGAACCACGGTTCGGTGGCGGGATCGATCAGGGTGTAGGAGGGGCGGGCAAGGGTGAAGCTGTCGGCTTCGAGGGCGCCGTCGTTGCTGAACAGCCTCAGCCGCAATGCCTGCCCCGAGCCGATCCGCGTGATCAGGTCGCGCCGGCGGCCGGCGTTTTCACCGGCAAGGGCGATGGCCACGACTTCCGCTTCCGAACGGGCGAGGCGGAAGCGCTCGTCCAGCAGTTCGCGCCGATAGCTGTCGATGTAGAACAGGCTCCCCGCGAGCAGGGCCAGCGCGATCACATTCACGGCAAGGATGCGCGCGGTCAGCGAGACGCGCCACGGCATCCCGAGCCGGACCGCCAGAGATCCCTTGCGCCGTCCCGGTGTACGTTCAGCCATCGGCGAAGGAATAGCCCGCGCCATAGAGGGTGTCGATCGCCGAAAATTCCGGGTCCACCGCGCGGAACTTGCGGCGCAGGCGCTTGATGTGGCTGTCGATCGTGCGGTCGTCGACGTAGACGTCCTCGCTGTAGGCGGCGTCCATGAGCTGGTTGCGGCTCTTGACCACGCCGGGCCGCAGGGCGAGCGCTTCGAGGATGAGGAACTCTGTAACGGTGAGGGAGACGGGCTCTGCGTCCCATGTCACCTGATGGCGCGCCGGATCGAGGCGCAGACGGCCGCGGATGACGGGTTCGGGCAGGTTCTCCGCCACCGTCTCCTCGCTCGTGCCGCGAACCAGTTCGCTGCGCCGCAGGATCGCCCGGATGCGCGCCACCAGCAGGCGCTGGCTGAAGGGCTTGGTGATATAGTCGTCCGCCCCCATCGCAAGGCCCAGTGCCTCGTCCGGTTCCTCGTCCTTGGAGGTCAGGAAGATGACCGGCAGGCGCGACTGTTCGCGCAGCGCCTGGAGCAGATGAAGCCCGTCCATTCGGGGCATCTTGATATCGAAGATCGCAAGGTCCGGCGGATTGTCCAGCAGGGCCTTCAGCGCGGTTTCGCCGTCGGTATAGAGCCGGGTGGCGAAGCCTTCGGCCTGGAGCCCGATCGACACGGTGGTGAGGATGTTACGATCGTCGTCCACGAGGGCGATCGACTGCTGGCGGACGGGCGCTGGGGGCGGCGTCTCGTCAGGAGCGCCGGCGGATTGGCAGGGCGAATGCTGGGGGTTTGCCGACGGTTCGACCATGGGATTGCCCTGTGTTCCTTCCATTGCAATCGAACGCCGTGACTAGCGATTGGGGCACGTTCCGTCCACGGCTTTGCGACTCGTCTCGAAATTGCCCCGGAATGGTCGAAGTGTTGCCGTTCTACCCCCCTCGGTTGGTTTATCTTTGCGGAAATTTGACGGAAAAGGGGGTGGCGATTATTCGCAGCCCGATTCTTGCGCAAATGTCGGGGCGTGTCCGGTTTCGGTCGGTCGCGCCTTTATTGGAGGAGATGACATTGACCGCTACCCTTAAGTATTCGCTCGCCAGTCAAGGCATAGAAACACGCGCCAATGTGCTCGCGAACCTGGGCACCGCGCCACTGGTCGAGCAGGCGGTCAAGAACGGCGAGGGCGTGCTCGCCGCCGACGGGCCGTTCGTCGTCGCGACCGGTAAGCACACCGGGCGTTCGGCCAAGGACAAGTTCATCGTCAAGGACGCCGAGACCGAAAATACGGTCTGGTGGGGCAAGACCAACGTGCCGATGACGCCTGAACACTTCGCCGCGCTGAAAGAAGATTTCCTCGCTGCCGTGGCCGACAAGGACCAGCTCTACGTTGCCGACCTGTTTGGCGGTTCGCAGCCGGAACACCGCGTCAACGTGCGCGTCATCAACGAGTTCGCCTGGCACAACCTGTTCATCCGCACGCTTCTGGTCCGTCCGACCGAAACCGAACTGGAAAGCTTCGAGCCCGAATATACCATCATCGACCTGCCGAGTTTCCGCGCCGATCCCGAACGGCACGGTTCGCGCTCGGAAACGGTGATCGCGGTGAACTTCACCGAGAAGCTGATCCTGATCGGCGGCACCGCCTATGCCGGCGAAATGAAGAAGTCGGTCTTCGGCATCCTCAACTACCTGCTGCCGGTCAAGGGTGTGATGCCGATGCACTGCTCGGCCAACATCGGCCCCGAGGGTGACACCGCCGTGTTCTTCGGCCTTTCCGGCACCGGCAAGACCACGCTTTCGGCAGATGCCTCGCGCACGCTCATCGGTGACGACGAGCATGGCTGGTCGGACACCGCCGTGTTCAACTTCGAGGGCGGCTGCTACGCCAAGATGATCCGCCTTTCGGCCGAGGCCGAACCGGAAATCTTCGCGACCACGAAGCGTTTCGGCACCGTGCTCGAAAACGTGGTGATCGATCCCGACACCCGCCAGATCGACCTCGACGACAACTCGCTTGCCGAGAACAGCCGCGGTTCCTACCCGATCGACTTCATTCCGAACTGCTCGGAAAAGAACCTCGGCCCGGTTCCGAAGAACATCATCTTCCTCACGGCCGACGCTTACGGCGTGCTTCCTCCGATCGCGCGTCTCACACCCGATCAGGCGATGTATCACTTCCTCTCGGGCTACACTGCGCGCGTCGCGGGCACCGAGATCGGCGTGACCGAACCCGAAGCGACTTTCTCGACCTGCTTTGGCGCGCCGTTCATGCCGCGTCATCCCTCGGTCTACGGCAACCTCCTCAAGGAGCGTATCGCCAAGGGCGGCGTGAAGTGCTGGCTGGTCAACACCGGTTGGTCGGGCGGCAAGGCCACGATGGAAGGCATCAAGCGCATGCCGATCAAGGCGACCCGCGCGCTGCTCAACGCCGCGCTCGACGGCAGCCTCAACGATGCCGAGTTCAAGGAAGATCCGAACTTCGGCTTCGAGGTTCCGGTTGCGGTTCCCGGCGTCGACACCAAGCTGCTCGACCCGCGCGGCGCCTGGGTTGACGGCAGTGAGTATGACAAGACCGCACAGACCCTGGTGAAGCAGTTCATCGACAATTTCGCGCAGTTCGAAGCGCATGTCGACGAAGGCGTCCGCAAGGCGGCACCGGTCGCGGCCTGAGCGGCGATGGCGCCTTTACAGGCGCTGTTCGGCTCGAATTAAGTACAGGGCCTCGGAACTTCGGTTCCGGGGCCCTTGTTTTGTCATCAGGACCGTGCATCCTCGCCATCCCCCTCTCTAGGAGATACGACCATGGGACTTTTCGACGGTATCCTTGGACAAGTCAGCGACCATCCGGATGTGGCTAACCTCGCCTCCAAGCTCGGCCTTGAGCCCGCGCAGGCGGAGCAGGCGATCGCCGCGCTGGGCCTCGCGCATCAGCAGGAGGGCGACACCGCACAACTCGCGGCGGAAAAGACCGGGCTTGGTGTCGGCACGATCCAGCAGGTGATCGCGGCGATCGGCGGCGAAGGCTCGCTCAGCCAGTTCGCCAGTCTGGTGGGCAGCGATCCCGCGAAGTTCACCGCTTTTCTCGACAAGGACGGCGACGGCAGCGTCATGGATGACCTGACCGACCTTGCGAAGGGCTTCTTCGGCAAGAAGTAAGCCGGTCTATCGTCGTCCCGGGACTGTCCCGGGACGACATTTCAGCTTCGGTCAGTTCGCCTTGCCGGTGGCGATGTAGCTGTCGATGTTCTTCGCCAGCACGTCGAGCGGGACGTTGCCGCCATCGACCACGGCCTGGTCGAAGTCTCGCAGGTCGTAGCGTGCGCCAAGCGCCGCCTGTGCGCGGCTGCGCTGGCGGTTGATCTCGGAATGACCCATCTTGTAGCCGCAGGCCTGGCCCGGCCATGAGCAGTAGCGGTCCACTTCGTTGACCACTTCCTCGCGCTTGTTGCCGTTCTTCTCCATGAAGAAGCGCACCGCCTGTTCGCGGCTCCAGCCCTTGGCGTGGAGGCCGGTGTCCACGACCATGCGGCAGGCCCGGAAAGCGATCGACTGGAGGTAGCCGAGCTGGCCGACGGGATCGTCGGCATAGGCGCCGAGTTCGTCCGCAAGCTGCTCGCCGTAAAGCGCCCAGCCTTCGGAATAGGCGTTGAAGGCCAGGATCGAGCGGATCAGCGGCAGGCGGTTGGCATATTCGCCCTGCCAGACGTGACCGGGGATCGCTTCATGGTGGACCAGGGTCGGCAGGTCGTACTTGCGGTGCAGGTCGGTGGTGCGCAAGTTGATCCACATCTTGCCCGGAACCGAACCGTCGATCGATCCGGCGCCGCCATATGCGGTCGGCGCGCCGGGCTCCTCGGCCAGCGGCAGGCGGCGAACCTCGACGTTCCCCTTCACCGGATCGCGGAAGGCGCGCGGCATCTGGGCGCGGATCCAGTCGATCCGATGGCGGATGAAGGCCATGATCTCGGTGCGGCCGGGGTCGCCTTCGGCGAACATGAAGCGCTTGTCGGTGCCGAGCGCGGTCATCCGTTCGCCAACAGTGCCGGTGGTATAGCCGAGCTTCTGGAGGATGGGGTCCATGCGGCCATGGAGCGCGGCCAGTTCCTCGATCCCGCGCTGGTGGATTTCCTCGGCGGGGACAGGCGTGGTCGTGCTGGCGCGCAGGGCCCAGGCGTAGAACTCGGCGCCGTGCGGGCGTTCGCGCATTCCGGGATCGCTCTTGGCCAGACCGCGCTGGCGCTTGAGTTCGGCAAGCTGGCGTTCGAGCGCGGGCACGACTTCGGCGGACACGATGGCCTTGGCGCGGCGGTCCCAGTCTCCGGGGATCGAGGCGGTGCGGCCCACGAGCGAAGCGACGAGGCCGCCGCCGTTGTTGCGGGCGTCCTCGATCGTGCTGGTCATCTGCGCGATCGCGCGGTCGAGCAGGAAATCGGGCGGGACGAGGCCCTGGTCCGTGGCCTTGCGGATGCGTTCCAGTTCGCCGTCGAGCTGGTCGTCGAACTTGGCAAGACGGGCGAGATAGGCCTCGGCATCGGCGCCGTTCTTCACCGGATGGTCGGCGTCGAGGAACTTGGGCGTGTCGAGATAGGCGCCGACGTTCTGGATCACGACGTAGGGCGTATTGCGCCAGCCGCCCACCGCGACATCGCCGTAGGGCTGCGCAAACCCGTCCAGCGAGGTGCGGTAGGCGCTGCGCACCACGGCGAGGCTGGTCTGCGTGGCATGGTCCAGGCCCGCGGTCGGCACCGCTTCCACGCGGGCGAGATCTTCGCGCAGGGTCCTGGCGAGCGCGGCCTTGCCCGCGAACGAGCGGTCTTCGGCCTTGGCACGCAGGGCGGCATGGGCGCCCACGTCGATGCCCAGTCCGGTCGCCCCTTCGGGGTTGTGGTCGAGCAGTCTCCACGCGGCCGAATCGAGCAGTGCGGCGGCTTTCTGCTGGGCAGGGTTTCCGGAAGCAGCGCCTGCCGCGGCCTGTGCTACGCCGGGCAGGGCGATGCTGGCGGTGCCGGCGGCAAGGAACTGGAGGGTGGTGCGCCGCGAGAGGGATGCGGCCTTGGTCTGGGTGTCTTGCATGGCGGCGAAACTGGCGAGGCGATGTCTTCAAGTCAAACCCGCTCGATTGCGGCAAACGTCTGCGCTAAGAAAAAGCCATGGATATTGCACTCTCACTCATGATCCCGGCCATCATCGCGCTCCTGCTGGGCGCGCTGGCGCTCTACCGACGCGGCGGCAATCGCAAGCAGGCCGGATTGATGCTGGTGCTGGCGGGCGTGCTCACCGTCAACGTGGCGATCTGGACCCTGCCCAATTCCAACGGCGATACGCTGGCGCGCGCGGGAGATGCGAAAACGGCGCCGGAGTAAATCTCCGGCGCCGCTCATCCGTTCGAAACGCCCTGGATCAGGTTCGGGGCGTTACTTGATCGGGCAGTCCGGCGCGAGGCGCATGTCGAGGTAGTTGTCTACCGAGCGCATGAGATCCGGCACTTCGTTTTCGAAGAAGTGGTTGGCGCGCGGGATTTCGTCGTGATGGATGGTGATGTGCTTCTGCGTGCGCAGCTTGTCGACCAGCTTCTGCACGGCGCCCGGCGTAACCACCGTGTCTGCCGCGCCCTGCACGATGATGCCCGATGCGGGGCAGGGCGCCAGGAACGAGAAGTCGTACATGTTCGCCGGCGGGGCTACCGAGATGAAGCCGCGGATTTCCGGGCGGCGCATCAGCAGCTGCATGCCGATCAGCGCACCGAACGAGTAGCCCGCGATCCAGGTGGTCGAGGCTTCGGGATGGATCGACTGCACCCAGTCTAGCGCGGCGGCGGCGTCGGACAGTTCGCCCACGCCATTGTCGAAGCTGCCCTGGCTGCGGCCGACGCCGCGGAAATTGAAGCGCAGGGTGGCGAAGCCGCGCGCCACGAACGTCTTGTAGAGGTGCTGGGTGATGCGGTCGTTCATCGTCCCGCCGGCCTGGGGGTGCGGGTGGAGGATCATCGCCACGGGCGCGCGCGGACGCGGTGCCGGCTGGAAACGGCCTTCAAGGCGACCTTCGGGTCCGGGGAAGATGACTGCGGGCATGTGTCTGCGAACCTGACCTGTTGAAACTCCCGCGAAACGGCGGCGAAATTCTCGCCAGCCATCGCGGGAGTGGAAAAAGGGAAGTTCGCTATATAGAAACCTTGGCTCCGAAAACAACTTTTCAAGCGATGTCAGCTCAACAGATCTATCTCGACCACGCGGCGACCACGCCGCTCCTGCCCCAGGCGCGCAATGCATGGCTGGAAGGTGCGGCTTTCTGGGCCAATCCTTCGAGCCCTCACCGGCAGGGCCGCGCAGCGCGTGCCGCGCTCGAAGACGCGCGCGCCCGGATGAAAGGGCTGCTCGGGTGGCAGGGTGAACTGATTTTCACTTCGGGTGCGAGCGAGGCTCTCGCCATTGCCATTCGCGGGTCGAAACGCGTGCTTTCTGCGGTTTCTCCGATCGAGCATGAGGCGGTGCTGCGTCATGGCGCGGCGGCAGCAAGGCTTGCCGTGGACTCCTCGGGCCTAGTCGATCCGGCGGGTGCGGCGCTGGAGGGGCTGGTCGCGGTGCAGCAGGTCAATTCCGAAACGGGCGTGATCCAGCCGCTGGCCGAAGTCGCAGAGGCGGTGAAAGCCGCCGGCGGCGTGCTGCTTGCCGACTGTGCGCAAGGCGCGGGGAAGCTCTCGTTGCCACCCGCCGACCTCATCGCCCTGGCGGCGCACAAGTTCGGCGGCCCCATCGGCACCGGCGCGCTGCTGGTGCGCGACTGGGCCTTGCTCGAACCGAGCGGTGGTCAGGAGCGCGGCTACCGTGCGGGAACCGAGAACCTCCCCGGCGCACTGGCAATGGTCGCCGCGCTGGAGGCCGGCAGCGAATGGATGGTCGAGGCCCGCAGGCTTCGCGCCCTGCTCGAGACGGAAATCCTGGCGGCCGGGGGTGAAGTGGTCGGCGGCGAAGCCGAACGAAGCCCGACAATCGGCGGTTACCGGATGCCGGGGCTGTCTTCCGCCGCGCAGCTCATCCGGTTCGACGCCATGGGCATCGCCGTCTCTGCGGGAAGCGCCTGTTCCTCTGGATCGCTCAGGACCAGTCACGTTCTGGAGGCGATGAACTATCCGCATCCGACGGAAGTGATCCGGGTGTCGATCGGCCGCGAGACTTGCGAGGCCGATATCGCGCGCTTCCTTGATGCCTGGCGCGCGATTGCCGGAAGCCGGCGCGCGGCATGATCTATCTCGACTATCAGGCGACGACGCCGCTGGCTCCCGAAGCGCGCGAGGCCATGCTGCCATGGCTGGGCGGGCCGGAAGCGGTGGGCTTCGCCAACCCCCATAGCCCGCACCGGCCGGGCCGGGCCGCTGCCGCCATCGTTGAAGTGGCACGCGATCAGGTTGCCGCCTTGCTGCCGCCGGGCGGGCGGGTGATCTTCACTTCCGGTGCGACCGAGGCGATCAATCTCGCCATGGCGGGGAGCAGGGCGCGGAGCCTTGCGGTTTCCGCCATCGAACATGCCGCCGTGCTCGACACGGCGCGGGCGCTCGATCCGGCGGTTTCCATCCTGCCGGTGAACGCGGAGGGGCTGGTCGATCCGGCCACGAAGATCGCGGAAGGGACGGGCCTTGTCGCCGTCATGCAGGTCAACAACGAGATCGGCACGATCCAGCCGGTCGAAGCTCTTGCCCGAGCCGTCCATGCCGCAGGCGCGCTGTTCCTTTGCGATGCCGTCCAGGGGGCGGGCAAGATCGCGGCGCCTGTCGGCGCGGACCTGATCGCGATCTCGGCCCACAAGCTCTATGGGCCGAAGGGGATCGGGGCGCTCTGGGTGCGTGACGGGCTTGAGCTGGCGCCGATGATGCACGGCGGCGGGCAGGAGCAGGGCCTGCGTTCGGGCACGCTCAGTCCCGCGCTTTGCGCCGGGTTCGGCGTGGCCGCATCGCTCGCGGCAGCGCGGATGGAAGAGGACGCCGCGCGTGTCGAGGCGTTGTGGGATGCCGCGCGCGCAGTGCTGGCGCGCTGGACCCTCAACGGCTCGTCCACAGATCGCTGGCGCGGAAATCTCAACTTGCGCTTGCCGGGGCTCGATGTGGCGCGGCTGATGTCCGACCTCAGGAACGTGGCGTTTTCCGCCGGTTCCGCCTGTGCCAGCGGCTCGGGACGGCCCAGCCACGTGCTCAAGGCGCTCGGACTTTCCGATTCCGGCGCCAAAGCCTCTATCCGTCTGGGATTCGGGCGATATAGTGACCTTGGGGAGCTGAAGGATGCCTGCATACGAATAGAAGCCGCAGCAGCGGCGCAGGGAGTCTGAGTTGCTGAACGTGAGGTTTTTGACCGCGGAAGGAAAACTCGTTCTGGCCGAGGCCGAGACGGGAGACGTTCTGCTGCGTGTGGCGCAAGCTGCCGGTATGCCGCTCGAAGGAACGTGCGAGGGGCAGATGGCCTGCTCGACCTGCCACGTGATCGTCGCGCCCGACTGGTTCGACAGGCTGGAACCGGCCTCGATGGACGAGGAAGACATGCTCGACCTCGCCGCCGGAGTTGCGCGGACCAGCCGCCTGTCCTGCCAGATCGAACTGACTCAGGCGCTGGACGGTTTGGAGGTCAGGATTCCGGGCGTTTCACGGGACATGCAGATCGGCTGATCGTCACCCCGGAACAGTCCGGGATGACGACTTCGGCCTGTTCAGGCTTCCTCGCCCGGTTGCGTGCGGCGGCGATACAGGCTCATTCCATAGCGGATGCCCAGTCCGACCAAACCCAGCGGCACGATGACGGCTGCGGCGAGGATGAGGAAGCCGATGACCGCGCCCAGTACGGTCCCCACATTGCCGAGAGCGCCTCGGATCGGTCCCATGAAACCGCCGCTCGACGGTGTTCCGGCTTCGTAGGATATGTTTATCCGGCTGTAATCGACGCGGCCTTGCATTTCCGCGAGCCAGCTTTTCGCTTCGTCGATCTCTTCATTGACCTTGGCGACTCCGCGTTCCGCTTCGACCAGTTCGGCGACGGTGCCCTTGCGGCTGGCCAGCACTTCCATCAGCCGGTCACGCAGCACGGTGCGGGCGCGCAGGCGGGCCTCGGTATCGACGATCTGCTTCGAGAGATCCTCACCCGAAATCCCGCTTGAAACCTCTTCGCCTTCCGCGGCGCCGGCGATTTTGCCGAGTTCGGTTCCGAATGAGCGGGCGCGAGGGGCCGCGACGGCGAGCGAGAGGGAACCCGAGGCATAGTCGCCCTCGGCGCCGCTCTGCTTCATGTCGAGGATCTGGCAGACCTGCGGGCCTTGCTTTTCGCAGAGATCGGCCTGTTTGCGCTGGACTTGCGGGATGGCGGCAGCGCTCAGGCGGTAGCCGTATTCGTAGACATAGGCGATCTTCGGCGCATTCGGTGCGCTCACGGCAATGGGATCGCTGCTCCCTGCAGCGACTTCTTCCTTGCTGTCGGAAGTGGTGACTTTTCGAAGGTCGCGAGGAGACTCGCCTCCGCAACCGGCAAGCGCCAGTAAAGCCAAGGCCATGAATGTCTTGCGCATCGTTTCCCCCTTTTGATGACGCGCTGATTCGAAGGCAGGCGCTATCCGAGCGGCAAGCTTATGGAAAACGCTGAAAAGCGACTTTGGCACTGGGAAGGGCGCTGCTAGGGTCCGTGCCATGGTGACCACGACCGACGAAGACTCAGATCCTTTCGACGCCATCGTCGATGCGCCTTTCGATGCTGCGCTCTCAGAGCGCTATCTTGTCTATGCCCTGTCCACGATCACGGCCCGTTCGCTGCCGGACTTGCGAGATGGACTGAAGCCCGTGCATCGCCGTCTGCTCTGGGCGATGCGGCAGCTCAAGCTTGATCCGGGCAATGCCTACAAGAAGTCCGCGCGCGTTGTTGGCGACGTGATCGGTAAGTATCACCCGCATGGCGATGCCTCGGTCTACGACGCGATGGTCCGCCTCGCGCAGGACTTCTCGCTGCGCTATCCGCTGGTGCAGGGGCAGGGCAACTTCGGCAATATCGACGGCGATAACGCGGCGGCCTACCGCTACACCGAAGCGCGCCTGACGCGCACGGCGATCCACCTGATGGCCGGGCTGGACGAAGGCACTGTCGACTTCGTTCCCACCTACAACGGCGAGGAAAGCGAGCCGGAGATATTCCCCGGCCTGTTCCCGAACCTGCTGGCGAACGGCGCCACCGGCATCGCCGTGGGCATGGCAACCTCGATCCCCAGCCACAACGTCGCGGAGATCATCGACGCGACCTTGATGCTGATCGACAATCCCCATGCCGAGCATGACCAGCTCATGCAGGTCTTCCACGGCCCGGACTTTGCCACCGGCGGCCTCGTGGTGGACAGCCCGGAGGCGATCAGCCACGCCTATGCCACCGGCAAGGGCGCCTTCCGCGTGCGCGGCCGCTTTTCCTGCGGAAAGGACGAGGCGGGCAACTGGGAGGAAACCGGGGTCGAGAAACTGGGCAGCGGCCAGTGGCAGCTCGTCATTTCCGAAATCCCCTACATGCTGGCCAAGGGCAAGCTGATCGAGCAGGTCGCCCAGCTCATCGCCGACCGCAAGCTGCCGATCCTCGAAGACATTCGCGACGAGAGCGACGAGCAGATCCGCATCGTCTTCGTGCCCAAGAGCCGCAATGTCGATCCGGAACTGCTGAAGGAAAGCCTCTACCGGCTGACCGACCTCGAAAGCCGATTCTCGCTCAACCTCAACGTGCTGGATTCGCACCGCACGCCGGGTGTGCTGGGGCTCAAGCTGCTGCTGTCGGAATGGGTCTACAGCCAGATCGACATCCTGCTGCGCCGTACCCGGCACCGGCTGGAAAAGATCGCCTCGCGGCTGGAACTGGTTGCCGGCTACATCATCGCCTATCTCAACCTTGACCGGATTATCGAGATCATCCGTACCGAGGACGAGCCCAAGCCGGTGATGATGGCCGAGTTCGAGCTGACCGACCGTCAGGCCGAAGCCATCCTCAACATGCGCCTGCGGTCCTTGCGCAAGCTTGAGGAAATGGAGCTTCGCAAGGAGCACGAGGAACTGCTTCGGGAGCAGGAAGAGCTCAACAAGCTGCTCGAAAGCCCGGCGCGCCAACGGACCCGGCTCAAGCGCGACCTTGCCAACTTGCGCAAGGACTATGCCGAGAATACCGAGCTTGGCCGTCGCCGCACCACGATCGCGCAGGCCACGCCAACGGTCGAGTTCAGCATGGACGCGATGATCGAGAAGGAGCCGGTCACGGTGATCCTCTCGGCCAAGGGCTGGATACGCGCCGCCAGGGGGCATGTCGCCCTGGACGGCGATTTCAAGTTCAAGGAAGGCGACGGCCCGGCCTAT
The DNA here is from genome assembly GCF_055361505.1 of Novosphingobium sp. TK71. Classification (NCBI taxonomy): domain Bacteria; kingdom Pseudomonadati; phylum Pseudomonadota; class Alphaproteobacteria; order Sphingomonadales; family Sphingomonadaceae; genus Novosphingobium; species Novosphingobium sp. TK71. The sequence continues at coordinate 1,373,871 of NZ_CM143962.1, read as the reverse complement.
GCCTTCCACGCGCAGACGACCGACAAGATCCTGCTCGCGGTGGACAACGGGCGCTTCTACACGCTCGGTGCCGACAAGCTGCCCGGCGCGCGCGGCTTTGGCGAGCCGATCCGCACGATGATCGACATCGACACCGAGGCGCATATCGTTGCGGCCCTGCCATACAGGCCCAAGGCGCAGTTGTTGCTGGCCTCCAATATCGGGCGCGGCTTCGCGGCGGAAACCGACGAACTTCTGGCTGAAACCCGCAAGGGCCGTGCGGTCATGTCCACCAAACTGGGCGTGCAGCTGGTCGTCGTTCGGGAAATCCCGGCCGAGCACGATCACGTCGCGGTCGTGGGCGACAATCGCAAGCTGGTGATCTTCAGTCTCGAAGAACTGCCGGTCATGGCAAAGGGGCAGGGCGTGACGCTCCAGCGTTACCGTGACGGCGGCATGTCGGACATCACCACGCTGAAGCTGGAGGACGGCCTTTCCTGGACCATGGGCGGCGAAAGCGGCCGCACGCGGACCGAGAAGGACACGGTGATGTGGAAGGTCGCGCGCGGCGCGGCGGGCCGGCTGCCGCCGGTCGGCTTCCCGCGCGACAACAAGTTCCAGGGCTGAGTTCGCGCGCCGTCCCGGTTCCGTTCCGGGACGGCGCCCCGATCCGTACGAAAATCAGGTTGCCGGTTGCGGGTGATGCGGCACGAGGATCAGCGTGCGCCCCTCGACGCGCCAGCTCGCCAGCCGCGAAAGCAGGTTCATGCCGATGACGTTCTGGTCCTCCAGCCCCGGCGCGACCACCACGTCAAGCTGACGCGCGACGACGCTGCCGAAGCGCAGCTCATCGACCGTGCCGAGCCGGGCCGCGACCGTGCCGTTCGCGGTGCGCATCGCGATGTCCTGCCGCATGGTCTGCGGGCGGACTTCGGCACTATTCGCCACTCTAGGCGAGATCGCGGTGAGCGTGGCGCCGGTATCGACGAGAAAATCGCCCTTCACGCCGTTGATCGTGGCCTTGACCCAGAAGTGACCATCACGCGCCATCGGCACGCGCGTTTCGCCGCCGCTCACGCTCTGGCGCGAAAGGCCGAGCTCGGGCAGTTCGATGCCGGGAAGCGTAAAGTCGGTGCCGCTGGTGAGCCGGGTCGCCTGCGCCACGGTCAGCAGCAGGGCGGCCACGACGCCGAGGTTGCCCACGCCGCGAAGGAATCCGCCAAGCAGCGGCAACGCGCCGCGCAGCAGACCGCCCAGCACCGAGACGAAAATCGCCGCCAGCGCCAGTGCCAGCAAGGGCTGGCCGGCAAGGAAAGTCAGGAGTCCGGGAAAATCCATTACCCGATCATGCCATGAACATGCTGTCGGAACGCTGACGGAATCACGTTCCCCGCCCATTGCGGGGAACGAGGATCAGCCGGTCTCCCTCGACCCGCCAACTGGCCAGCCGGGACAGCAGGTTCATGCCGATGACGTTGGTTTCCACTTCGTCGTCGGGGCCGATGGCGACGGGCAGGTCGCGGGCGGAGATCGACCCGAAATCCAGTGAGCCGGCCGTCGCCATACGCGCGACGATGGTGCCATTGGCCGTATCGAGCATCACGCCCCGGTCACTGGCATCGGGTTCGATCCCTGCGCGCGCGGCGACCGATTTCGAGATGCCGGTATAGGTCGCCCCGGTATCGACCAGGAAATCCACCGGCTCGCCCTGGAGCCGGGCCTGTATCCAGTAATGACCGTCCGCTCGAAGCGGCACGATGGTTTCGCTGCCTTCGATCGAGGGCGGCTGGGGCTCGTCCAGCCAGAGCGCCGCTTCCGAGCGCGTATTGTGCAGGGCCACTTGCACCACCGTCAGCAGGAGCGCGGCGATCAGGCCGAAGTGGGAGAGATTGCGCAAGGCATGGCCGAGCCGGGGACGGCGGGCCGCCAGCATCCCGGCCAGCACGGCCACGAGGATGGCGCCGATCGTCAGCGCCAGCAGCGGCTGCCGGTAAAGCAGCCCGCCGAGTTCATCCAGGTTCAAGAAGCTTGCCCGGCGAGTTCCGCGTCGAGCAGTTCTGAAATCCGCGCTTCGCCGGGGAAGCCTTCCGCCACCCAGCGCTCTTCCACCTGCCGCAGAACGCGAGCGACTTCGGGCCCGGCGCCCACGCCGCGGGCGACGATCTGGCCGCCTTTCAGTGGAAACTGCGGCACGTTCCAGCCCGTCAAGGCGGTGCAATCGGCGCCGGCGATCAACAGCCGGTCAAGCGCGCCGTCCAAGCCGAGGCGATAGGCAAGGGCGCGCGGCTCGCCGGGGGCTCCGTTTCGCGCGGCGGCGACCGCGAGGCGCTTCTTCTGGGCGCCGGAAAGACGGAAGCGCGAGGCGACCTGTTCGGCCAGCGGCACTTGCGCGGGCAGCAGCGCGGCAAGGCGACGGACCGGATCGGGCCCGGCAGCCTGCGCCCGTTCGGCGGCGATGAGCGCGGCGAGGGCCGCGGTGTCGGCCTCTGGCAGGATCACTTCCAGCACGCCCAGTTCCGCCATGCGCTGCACGGTCGGCGCCGGGTCGGGCAGGCCGAGCAGGTTCATCATTTCCATGCCCACACGCTCGCGCGAGAGACCCTTGAGCGTGGGCGCGAGTTCGGAGCAGGCGCTTTCGGCTTCCTCGTCTGCCGGGGTGGTTCCGAACCGGGCCTGGAAGCGGAAGTAGCGCAGGATGCGCAAGTGATCCTCGCGGATGCGCTGACGGGCATCGCCGATGAAGCGCACGCGCCGGGCGGAGAGGTCCTCAAGCCCGCCGAACCAGTCGAACAGCTCTCCGCCCACCGGATCGGCATAGAGCGCGTTCATCGTGAAATCGCGGCGGGCCGCATCCTCGCGCCAGTCGGTGGCGAAAGCCACGGTAGCGCGGCGGCCGTCGGTCGAGACGTCGTGGCGCAAGGTGGTGATCTCCACCGGGCCGCCGGGGAGGACGGCGGTGACGGTGCCATGATCGATGCCGGTGGGGACATGGCGGATGCCCGCTTCCTGCAGGCGGCGCATCGTTTCCTCGGGCGGAAGGACGGTGGCCATGTCGATGTCCTTCACCGGCTGGCCGAGCAGGGTGTCGCGCACGGCGCCACCCACGTAGCGGGCATTTTCATGGCCCAGCGCGGCAACGAGCGCGGCGAGGTCTTCGCGGGCCATCCAGTCGGCGGTCAGTGTCTCAGTCATTCCAGTTCAGCCTGCGGGCAAGATTGTGAAGGATGGCGCCGGTGACGCCCCAGATGCGGTGGTCGTGCCAGGTGATCTCGACGAAGGCGTGGCGGCCGCCTTCCCAGTCGATCCACCGGGTCTTCTGGTTTGCCGGATCGAGCACGAATTCGACAGGTGCCTCGAACCATTGCGCGACTTCGGCCGGGTTGGGCCGGATTTCGAGATCGGGCGGAACCACGCCGATCACCGGCGTGATCTCGTATCCGCTGCCGGTGCGGTAGAGATCGCTGGTGCCGATCACCTGCACATCGCGCGGATGGATGCCGAGTTCTTCCTCCGCTTCGCGCAGGGCCGCCTCGACAGCGGTTTCGCCCGGATCGAGCCGGCCGCCGGGGAAGGCGATCTGCCCCGGATGCGCGCGCATGGTGGAAGGGCGGTGAAGCAGCAGCATGCCCGGGCGCGGGCGCTCCGTCAGCGCGATCAGCACGGCGGCGGGCTTGAACGTCTCGATCTGGTGAATGCGCGGATCGATCCAGAGTTCGTCAGGCATGGTATCGTGCCCGGCTTCGAACCGTCGCGAAACATCGGCGAAGAGCGCGCTCATGAGGGAACCAGCCCGAAAGTCTCGCCCTGGCTGGAAACCGCAAGCTCGCCCCCGGCCAGCGCGATCTCCACGAGCTGCCCGTAAGTGCTGCGGTTCAGGCGGGCTTCGGCGCCGTTGCGCACGCCAAGATAGATCGCGGGAGTTTCCGGGTCGCCCTCGACGCGGATGGGATGTTCGCGCCCGGCAATCACGAGATCATCGGTGTTGAGGCGGAACACGAGCGAACCTTCGTCCTGCCGCACGTCCACGGCGATGAAGGCGGCATCCTCCACCTCGATCGACAGCTTCTCGACCGGAGTGACCAGCCAGTGCCGGCCATCGGCTTCGCGCAGGATCAGCGACGCGAAGGCGCGGACCATGGCATGGCGCCGGATTTCGCCGCCCTGGTGGAACCAGCGGCCATCGGCGCGGATCGTCATCTCGCTGTCGCCGGTGATCCGGGGGGACCAGTCGGCCACGGGAGGAAGCTTGCGGGCGGCCAGCAGGTCGGCCACCTGGGCAAGCGAAAGCGCGTTCAGTTCTGGCGGCGGTTCATAGGGCATCGGTCTGCGATGCCAGATAGGGCCTGATACGCCAAGGTCCAGAGCGCCGGGATCGTATCCCGGCGCCGGAGCGAATTATCGCAGCCAGGGCCCCAGCATGCCTTCGCGCGGCAGAACCGCGGGATTGTCGCAGCGGACCAGCAGGCGATGCCGCTCGAACGGGCCGGGCATGTTCCAGCCCTGTGTCCATTCGTTGGTATAGCCCCAGAAGCGGCCGTAGTACTCGGGATCGCCGACCATGACCTGCGGCAGCGGCGCGCGCGAGTCGATACCGGCCATCGCCGCCGACATCAGCGCCTGGCCGAAGCCCTGTCCCTGATGCCCGGGCATGACGGCGACCGGGCCGACCATGATCATCGGATGGGCGCGGCCCTCCGGATCGTTGAGCGCGACCGGCCAGCACTGGATCGTGCCGACGAGCATTTCATTGGCGTCGAGCGCCGCGAAGCTCAGGCCCGGCAGCCATTCCACGCCTTCGCGAACCTTGTAGGCGGTGCGCTGGTGTCGCTCTGGCTCGAACGCGCTATCGAGGAGTGCCTCGACGAGAACGGGGTCGACATTGTCGAGCGGAATAAGGGTGGCAGTCTGGGACATGGCGCGGGCCGATAGGGTCGGCACGCGCTTTTGTCGATTCAATTCGGAATCCGGCGAAAGTCCGGTCAGGACTTCGGGGTCAGCTTCAGCAGGTGCCCGGAAGCATCGGCGGGGCCGTCCTCGAGCAGCCAGATCGTGCCGTCCAGGCCTTGTTCGATCTCGCGGATGCGGTTGTCGAGCGGGTAGCGCGCTTCCTCGGTGACTTTTTCCCCGTCGATCCGCACGCGCACCAGTCCCGGTACGGTGAAGGAGGCGATCAGGACCTGGTCCTTCCACTCGGGGAACAGGGCGCCGGTGTAGAAGATGAAGTCGCCCGGCGCGATAACGGGGTTCCAGCTTATCGCGGGCGCGGCAAGATCAGGGCGGGTGGCATGGCGCGGGATCGGCTTGCCGTCATAGTGATCGCCGTCCGACACCAGCGGCCAGCCGTAGTTCTGTCCCGGCTTCACGAGATTGAGTTCGTCGCCGCCCGCCGGGCCGTGCTCCAGATCCCAGAGCCGCCCCTCGCCGTCGAAGGCCAGGCCCAGCACGTTGCGGTGGCCGTAGGACCAGATCTGGTCGGTCGGCGCGCCCTTGCCCGCATAAGGATTGCCGGGTGCGGGAGTGCCATCGGGCAGGAGGCGGACGATCTTTCCGAGATTGGTGTCGAGATCCTGTGAGGGCGTAAATTTCTGCCGTTCGCCGGAACTGACGAACAGGTACTTGCCATCCGGCGAGAAGGCGATGCGGTGCGAATAGTGGCCCTGTCCCTTCACCTTGGGCACCTGCCGCCAGATCACCGAGAGGCCTTCGATCGCGCAACTCGCCGGCTGGGGGCAGGAGAGGGTGCCCCGGCCGACCACGGCGCCCCGCGTGTCTCCGGCGCCGGCTTCGGCCCAGCTCAGGTAGATCACCCGGCCGTTCAGGGTAGGGCCGCTCTGCCCCGGGGCGAAGGCTACGTCGCCAAGGCCGCCCTGGCCGCCGTAAGCGACTTTCGGCGCGCCCGAGACGGTGCCCGGCGTGCCATCCGCCAGGCGCAGCCTGATCGTGCCCTTCTTCTCGGTCACGATCATCGCGCCCGTTGCCCTGTCGATGGCCATGGCCCAAGGCTCGTCGAAACCGGCGACCTGTTCGACCTTGAACGGGGGTTCTGCGGATGTTTCCGCCGAAGCCTTCTCCCCGGTGGCCGCCGCGCCGCAGCTTGCCAGCACGAGCGCGACGGGCGATACCGCCGCAACGAAGGGTCTGGAGATCACCCGCTTGGTCATGTCGTTTGAATCCCTGTCTGGTAGTGGTCGTTCCGGTGCCGGCCGTCTTGTCATCGGTGTGGACGAGGCGGGGCGGGGGCCGCTGGCCGGTCCGGTTGTGGCGGGCGCGGTGGTGCTGTGCAAGCCCCGGCCTTCCGGACTGGACGATTCCAAGAAGCTCACCGGCAAGCGCCGCGCGGTGCTGGAAACGACGATCAAGCGCCGCTGCCGTTGGGCCGTGGGCGTCGTGGAGGTCGATGAGATCGACCGTCTCAACATCTTCGGGGCCACCATGCTGGCGATGACCCGCGCCGTTTCCGCGCTTTGCGCCGGGCTGGACGAGGAGCCGCACGAGGTGCTGATCGACGGCAATCTGACACCGGCGGGCCGCACTGCAGACTGGCGCTGGCAGGCCCGCGCCATCGTGGGCGGGGACGCGATCGAGCCGTGCATCTCGGCGGCGTCTATCATCGCCAAGGAGCACCGCGACCGGCTGATGCGCGAACTGGCGCTGGCGCACCCCCACTATGGCTGGGAGCGCAACGCCGGTTACGGTACGGCACAGCACCTGGAGGCATTGCGCCGCCACGGGCCTACCCCGCATCACCGCCGCAGCTTTGCGCCGGTCGCGCAGTTGGAGATGGCTTTATGATGGGATCGATGACGTGACGGGCTTCACCGCTGCCGACGTTCCGGGGCAGGCCGGCAAATGCTTCCTCGTCACCGGCGCCAACACCGGCCTCGGCTTCGAGACCACCCGGGTTCTGGCGGCGCGCGGCGCCCGGGTGCTGCTCGCCTGCCGCAGCGAGGAGAGGGCGCGGGACGCGATGGAACGCATCCGCATGGAACTGCCCGGCGCCAATCTCGCCTTCGTGCCGCTGGACCAGGCCGACCTGTTCAGCGTGCGCGAGTGTGCCGAGCAAGTCGCACGCGACGAGCCGCGCCTCGATGTGCTGGTGAACAATGCCGGCGTCATGGTGCCGCCGCTCGAACGCACGGTGCAGGGGCACGAACTGCAGTTCGGGGTGAACCACCTTGCTCCTTTCGCGCTGACCGGGCTGCTGCTTCCCAAATTGTCGGAAGCGCCCGGCGCGCGCGTGGTGATTACCGCCAGCCTCGCGCACATGCGGGGGCGGATCGACTGGGACGACCTCGACGCACACCGCAGCTACAAGGCGCGGCAGCGTTATGGCGACAGCAAGCTGGCGAACCTTCTCCATCTCCTGGAACTGGACCGCAGGTTACGCGTCGCCGGTTCTCCGGTGCGCGCAATGGCCTGCCATCCCGGCATCGCCGAGACCGAACTGGGGCGCCATTCGCTGGGCTTCCGGCTGCTGTTCCCGGTGGCGGGCATCGTGCTCAACACGGCGGAGGAAGGCGCCTGGCCAACGCTCCAGGCGGCGACGGACCCGGATGCCGGGGCGGGTCAATACTTCGGGCCCCGGCGGTTTGGAGGAATGTCCGGTCCTTCGGGCGTAGCGAAGCGCAATGCCTCCGCACGCGACGGCGCCGCTGCGCGACGGCTCTGGGAAGTCAGCGTGCAGATGACGGGCATCGATTGCGGCCTTGCCGGTTTTTGAGACGCCGGTCTTTAAATGGCGGGTGCGGGGTAAATTGAACCTGTCCGCGGCAGTGCCTGCCGAACAAGATTCAGTCGTTCGCAGGCCGCCTCCGGCGCGTTCCTCCGCATCTGCGCGCCGACGCCCGAAAACCTGCGCCGGGACAAATTTTTCGCGGTGAGTCCGGGGAGTCACAACCCCCACATCTAGAGTCTGGCGGATCGATCATGACTCGACATCTTGTGTCGGATTCGTTTTGTTCTGTTTGCTGAACACCTGAATCACAAGGGAATCCCACGAGTCGCGGGTTGACGGCGAGTCTCGAAAGACTCACTAGGGCGTCAATCCACAGTTCAAATTCCCGGAGCAAACATGGGCCAGATACTCGTCAAGCAGAAGATCCGCGCAGCCGCGCCGGCGCCTACGCCGAAGGAACTTCTGCCGCTTGGCCAGATCATCCCGGGCGACTGCATCGAAGCGATGCGCACGATCCCCGACGCCAGCGTTGACATGGTCTTCGCGGACCCGCCGTACAATCTCCAGCTCGGCGGCGACCTTTCGCGCCCCGACGGCAGCCACGTCGATGCCGTCACCAACGACTGGGACAAGTTTTCCAGCTTCGCCGTCTACGACCAGTTCACGCGTGACTGGCTGACCGAGGCGCGCCGCGTGCTCAAGCCCGACGGTTCGCTGTGGGTGATCGGTTCGTACCATAACGTCTTCCGCCTCGGCGCGATCATGCAGGACATGGGGTTCTGGATCCTCAACGACATCATCTGGCGCAAGGCCAACCCGATGCCGAACTTCAAGGGGACCCGCTTCACCAATGCGCATGAAACGCTGATCTGGGCGTCGATGGGCGAAAAGTCGAAGTATACCTTCAACTACCGCGCGATGAAGACCCTCAACGACGAACTGCAGATGCGTTCGGACTGGGTCCTGCCGATCTGCAACGGCGCCGAGCGCCTGAAGAAGGGCGGACGCAAGGTTCACCCGACGCAGAAGCCCGAAGCGCTGCTCTACCGCGTGATGCTGGCCACCACCAACGAGGGCGATGTCGTGCTTGACCCGTTCTTCGGCACCGGCACCACCGGCGCCGTCGCCAAGCGCCTCGGCCGCGAGTGGATCGGCTGCGAGCGTGAGAGCGATTACCGCGAGGCCGCTCTCGAACGCATCGAGATGGCGCTGCCGCTCGACGAACGCTCGCTCAAGACCATGCAGTCCAAGCGCAGCGCGCCTAAGGTTGCCTTCGGCACCCTGATCGAGACCGGCTGGATCAAGCCCGGCACCCGGCTCACCGACAAGAAGGGCCGCTTCGAAGCCATCGTTCGTGCCGACGGATCGCTGGCCTGTGACAAGCTGAACGGTTCGATCCACGGCCTCGGCAAGGAACTCCAGGGCGCGCCCTCGTGCAATGGCTGGACCTTCTGGCATCTGGAACATGAAGGCCAGGTCAAGCCGATCGACGCGATCCGCCAGCTCTACATTCTCGCCACCGAGCCTTGAGGCCATAAGGCTGCTTAGGCGGCAAGGCAGGGTATCCGGAGAGGCCTGCGCCGTTGCGGCCCTCCGGCGCGCTCCTCCATATGGGCGCTTGTTTTGGATAAACGATTAGCGAGAGGTGATGGGGGCTTCCTCAAAACCTGTTCTGCGCCGCCCGCGCCCAGGCTAAGAGGCGACCATGACCCGCACCGTTTACATCCGCCCGATCGCCTTTGCCGACAGCCCCCAGAGCGAGGAGGGAGAGGCCATCCGCCTTGGCGGTTCGATGGCCTGGGCGAGCCGGTTCGCCCTGATCGTGCGCGAGAACAGCAGGGTTCGCTCACGCACGCGCTTCGGGGCTGAGCAGGCTGTCGCGGCGCTGGCGGGGCTTCCCGCCGAACTCGGCGCCAGCGCCGAGCTCCAGTGGGCCAACTTGCGCAAGGTCCATGCGCCGCTTCAACTTCCGCTCAAGGGCGGCGGAGTGCGCACGATCCGGCTCGAACAGCCGCAGATCGCCGGTATCCTCAACATGACGCCTGACAGCTTCTCGGATGGAGGAGCCTTCCTCGACGATGCGCAAGTGGCATCCGCCCATGCCGCCGCTATGCTGGAAATGGGGGCGGCAATGGTGGACATCGGCGGCGAATCCACCCGCCCCGGTTCCGGTGCGGTTTGGGAAGGCGATGAGATCAGGCGCGTGGTGCCGATGGTCGAGCGGCTCGCCGCGATGGGAGCGGCGATCAGCGTCGATACGCGCAGACCCGCCGTCATGGAGGCTTCGCTGAAGGCCGGCGCGCATATCATCAACGACGTGTCCGCCCTGCGCTACGATCCGCGCAGCCTGGAACTGGCGGCGGCCTCGGGCGTGCCGGTGGTGCTGATGCACGCGCCCGGCGACGGCGAGGACCTGCATTCCAACGGCGACTACGCCGATGTCGTGCTCGACGTGTTCGACTGGCTGGCCGCCTGCCGTGACCGGGCCGTGGCCGCGGGCGTCGCCCCCGAGAACATCCTGCTCGATCCGGGCGTGGGTTTCGGCAAGACGCTGGCCGAAAACCTTGCGCTGATGAACGGGCTCGCGCTGTTCCACGCGCTGGGCCAGCCGCTGTTCGTCGGTGCCAGCCGCAAGCGCATGATCGGCGCGCTTTCGAACGAGGCGCCCGCGCACCAGCGGCTCGGCGGTTCCGTCACGCTGGCGCTGAAGGCGATGGAGGCGGGCTCGCATGTCATCCGCGTCCACGACGTGGCGGAGACGGTTCAGGCCGCGCGGGTCTGGCGGGGGCTGCGCGATGCGGCCCTGACCGACTTCGCGCAGCTTCCCTGAAAGCGCGGTCAGACCGCCAGATATCCTCCGTCCACCGGATAGTAGGTGCCTGTCACGAAGGAGGCGCGGTCGGACAGGAGGAACGCCGTCACCGCCGCGATTTCCTCGGGCCGAGCCAGCCGTCCCAGCGCGTGCTTGCCCGCCAGTTCGGCGATGGCCTGCTCGGTCATGTTCTTTTCGAGCGCGGGCGTGGAGACGAAGCCCGGCCCGACCGCGTTGATCCGCACTCCGGCGTCGGCATAGTCGAGCGCGGCAACCTTGGTCATGCCGAGCAGGGCGTGCTTGGCGGTCACGTAAGCGGTCGATCCGGCCCAGCCCACCGCGCCAAGGATGGAGGCCATGTTCACGATCGCGCCGCCGCGCGCCGTCATCGCCGGGATCTGGTACTTCATGGCATAGAATACGCTGTTGAGATCGACGTCGATCACGCGCGACCAGGAATCCAGCGGAATGTCGGCAAGCTTGGCAGCGGGCGCGCCGATACCCGCATTGTTCACGGCAAAATCAAGCCGGTCGAAGCTGCCCAGGGTAAAGGCGACGAGCGCTTCGTTGGCGGCAGGGTCCGCCACGTCCAGCCTGAATACGGCGGTGCTTTGCGCGCCCAGTTCGTCGGAAAGGGCGCGGGCGGCGTCCTCGTCGAAATCGGCGATCACCACGCGGCCGCCCTGAGCGACGAGTTCGCGCGCCACTGCTGCGCCGATGCCCGAAGCGGCGCCTGTCACGATACCGGCCTTGTCCTTGAAATCCTGCATTGCGATCATCTCCTTGATGACCGTTCAACGCAGCCGCCCCGGCGCCGGTTCGCGTGATCGGCGATGACTTTTCCGCATTTCCGGTAGCGCGGAACGCGCCTTATCCGCTTCAAATCCCGCGACAAACATGGACGGGCGATGAACCTGCGATTGCTGCCCGATGAACACGGCCAGGCGCTGTGTCGACCAGCGCACGCATGGCGGGGGACTTCACCGAAATGTCCCATCTACGGCCCGTTTCGTCCCGGACGCGGGACTATAATTGCGTCGGCGTTCGTTTCCCTTTCAAACGCGGGCAATAGTGCCTGCGTCCAAGCGAAAGGGAGAAGTCCCATGAACCAGACCAAGAACCTTCGTAATCGCCTCGTGGCGCTCGTTGCGGTTCCGGCCGTCGCCATTCCTGTAGCCGCTTTCGCCGTTCAGCCGATCATGTACGAGGAATCCGTCGCCCGCCAGGAAGAGGCCCTGATCTTCCAGAATCCCATCGGCGGCGTCCAGAACAGCAAGTGGTACGATTATCGCATCAACGTGAACGAGAGCCAGAAGGAGCTCGCCAGCGATTTGCGCCACTCCACCGACATCGAGGATCGCCGCGATGCCTGGGAGGAATACGCGACCGAACTGCACAGCGAACGCGGGAAGTACGTGAAGTACATGAGCAAGCGCGGCTACCGCGTGCCGCACGTCTATTTCGAGAATCTGTGATCCGTGCTTGAGCCACGGGCTTTGGCCGCAAGGTCGGAGCGTTCACCGATCAATACCGTGCCGGCAGCCGTCAGCGGTTTGCCGGCACGGCCGCGTTCAGGCGGCGTTGTCGATGCCGAGTTCGCCGAGCTTGCGATAGAGGGTGGACCTGCCGATCCCCAGCCGCCGCGCCACTTCGGTCATCCGTCCGCGATAGAGGCCGATGGCGAGCCGGATGACGTCGGCCTCGATCTCGTCAAGCGGGCGCAGGTTGCCGTCGGCCGTGTAGAGCATCACCCCGGAGCTTTCGTGCATGGGGCTACTGGGGCTTGTGGATAAACCTGTGCCCAGAATGTTCGTAAGCTGTGGGAAGTCCTGCGAGGTCAGCGCATCTCCGTCGCAGAAGACGGCGGCACGAAACAGGACTGCCTGAAGCTGGCGGACATTGCCCGGCCAGTCGTAAGCAGCCAGCAGCGAGAGCGCGCCATCGGTGATGCCCAGCGCACGCAGCCCCGGCTGTTCACCGATCCGCGCGAGGAAGAACCGGGCGAGGGCGGCAATGTCGCCGGTGCGTTCGCGCAGCGGCGGCAGGCTCACCTTGGTGGGAGACAGCGCCTCAAGCAGTTCCGGCAGGAAATGGCCTTCGGTCACCAGGTCCTGAAGCGGCAGGTTGCTGGCCGCGATCAGGCGCACGTCGATGCGGAAGGAGTGGCGCGCGCCGATCGGGCGCACGTCGCTCTTGCGGATCGATTCCAGCAGCCGTTCCTGCACGCTGAGCGGCAGCCGATCTATCTCGTCCAGCGCAAGCGTGGCGCCGTCGCAATGCTGGAGCGCGCCCACCTGCCGGTCGAACGCGCCGGGAAAGGCGCCCTTTTCGTGGCCGAACAGGGCGGATTCGATGGAATTGGCCGGAAGTCCGCCGATATTGACTATCCGCAGCGGCGCCTTCGAGCGGGGGCTGGCGGCGTGCATCGCCCGGATCAGCATTTCCTTGCCGGAGCCAGTCTCGCCCTCGATCAGCACGGGGCCGTGCCCGCGCGCGGCCTTGGCGGCTACGGCGAGCGCCTTGCGGAAGTTGGGAGCGGCACCGATCATCGACTCGAAGTCGGGATTGGAGGGCATCTTCTCGGTCAGCGGGGCGAGTTCGTCGCTCGGCGCCTCGCGCGTGGTCGCGGTTCGCAGCGCATGCATCAGCCGGTCCGGTGCAACGGGCTTCACCAGATAGTCGGTCGCGCCCGCGCGCATCGCTTCGACCGCCAGCAGCGGAGAGGTGGAAGCGGTGAGCATCAGGATCGGCAGGGCCGGGCGGCGGGACTTGAGTTCGGCGATCAGGGCGCAGGCATCGTCACCGGGCACCCACTGGTCGAGGATGATGGCCGAAAGCTGCATGCCCTGGCGCGTGCCGAGCGTGGCGATCGCAGTTTCCGAATCGCGTGCGATGACCGTGCGCCAGCCCTCGCGCGCCGCCAGTGCCGAAATCAGGCGGCTTTGCGCGGGTTCGTCGTCGATCAGCATGAAGAGGCGCTGTTCTTGTTCCGCCATTTTCCGCCCGCCGTGTCGCCTCCTAGGTATCTCAGTCCCGAATTAGGGCAAACCAGTAAAGACGAAATTAAGGCTCAATTCGGTTCGTCGCAGAGAAACCGTGAAGGCATTTCTGGTTCGCCCTGCCGTTAACCGAAGCATTTGCCGCCGTTCCGGGCCGATTTGGCGGGGTTCGGGCTTGAGCCCGGCCGATGCGACGTCTAAACATAATGGATCAAACGGCAATAATCACAGGGGATACCAGTTCATGGCTTCAGGCAACGACATGAAGGCCGCCACCGCGACCTACAACGGCTTCGTCAAGGCCGCTACCTGGAGCACGGGCATCGTCATCCTTATCGTGGCATTCGTCGTCAGCCTGATTTCCGCCTGAGCGTGGCGGCAGGCACGCGGATCGCCGTTCTTCGGGAACGGGCGTCCGGCGAAACGCGCGTTTCGGCAACGCCCGAAACGGTACGGAAGCTCACCGCGCTGGGCGCCCAAGTGGCGGTCGAGGCCGGGGCCGGCCTCGCCGCCAGCATTGCCGATGCAGACTATGTCGCCGCAGGGGCCGAACTCGGCCCGGCGGAGCAGGCTGCGGCCGGTGCGGACATCGTCTTCGGCGTTCAGGGGCCCGATCCCGCGCTGCTGGCGGGCGTGAAGCCGGGGGCATGGGTGGTCGGCGCGCTTGATCCATCGGGGCAGCGCCCCCGGATCGATGCCTATGCCGCCGCCGGGCTGGAAGCGCTGGCGATGGAGTTCATGCCGCGCATCACGCGCGCGCAGTCGATGGATATCCTGTCCTCGCAGTCCAACCTCGCCGGCTACAAGGCCGTGCTGGTCGCCGCGAACCTCTATGGCCGGGCCTTCCCGATGATGATGACGGCGGCCGGCACGGTCAGCGCCGCCAAGGCCTTCATCATGGGGGTGGGCGTTGCCGGGCTTCAGGCCATCGCCACCGCCCGCCGCCTTGGCGCGCAGGTTTCCGCAACCGACGTTCGCTCGGCCACGCGGGAGCAGATCCTCTCGCTGGGCGCCAAGCCGATCTTCGTGGAAAACGTGCGCGGTATCGAGGGGGAGGGGTCGGGCGGCTACGCAACGGAAATGACCGAGGAATACCAGCTTGCGCAGGCGGAACTGGTCTCCGGGCACCTTGCGAAGCAGGATATCGTCATCACCACCGCGCTGATTCCCGGCAGGACGGCGCCGCGCCTGATCTCCGACGCGCAGATCGCCACCATGAAACCCGGCAGCGTGATCTTCGACCTCGCGGCGCCGCAGGGCGGCAATGTCGAAGGCTGCGTGGCCGATCAGGTGGTGGAGCGGCACGGCGTCAGGATCGTGGGTTACGCCAATACCCCCGCGCAACTGCCGGCAGATGCTTCCGCCCTCTTCGCGCGGAATCTGCTCAACTTCGTTTCGGCCTTCTGGGACAAGGAACTGGGCAAGCCGGTTCTCGACGAGGAAATCGGCAATGCCATCCGCCTGACGCAAGGCGGGAAAGTGGTTCACGAACGGCTGCTCGGCTGAAAAGGCGCGGAACGAGGCGCCTCGCAGGGCGCCGAAAAGGTTAGGGTGCTCATGGACTTCATCTCGATCCTGTCGATCTTCGTGCTGGCCTGCTTCGTGGGCTATTACGTCGTCTGGTCCGTGACACCGGCCCTGCACACGCCGCTGATGGCCGTTACCAACGCCATTTCCTCGGTTATCGTCGTGGGCGCATTGGTGGCCAGCGCGGCGCAGGGCTCGCCGCTGGCGAAATGGCTGGGGCTGGGGGCGGTGGTGCTGGCAAGCATCAATATCTTCGGAGGCTTCGCGGTCACCGCGCGGATGCTGGCGATGTACCGGAAAAAGGACAAGCCGGCGGCGGGCAGGCCGATATCGAAGGAGGCGAAGTGATGGAGCCTCATGCCGTGAATCCGTGGGTGGCGGTGGCTTACCTCATCGCCGGCATCTGCTTTATCCTGGCGCTGCGCGGACTGTCTTCCCCGGCCACGAGCCGCAGGGGCAACCGCTATGGCATGATCGGCATGGCGATCGCCGTGGTGACGACGCTGGCAACGCATGTCCCGCGGATCGACCTTGCAACCGGGCCCGGCCTTCCCCGTTACGACACTTCCTATATCGATCTGGCGTCCATGGGTGAAATCCTTGTCGCCATCGCCATCGGCGCGGTGATCGGGCTCACCACCGCCCGCAAGATCCAGATGACGGCGATGCCGCAGCTCGTCGCTGCATTCCACTCGCTGGTCGGGCTTGCCGCCGTGCTCGTAGGGATCGCCGCCTATTACAACCCGGCGGCGTTCGGCATTCTCGCACCCGGCGGGCTCGATATCCTGGCAGCCAGCCGGATCGAGATGGGGCTCGGCGTCGCCATCGGCGCGGTGACGTTCTCCGGTTCGGTGATCGCCTTCGCCAAGCTCAACGGCAACATGGGTGGCGCGCCGATCCTGCTGCCCGGCCGCCACGTCATCAATCTTGCGGCGCTGGTGGGTATCGCCGTTCTCGTCGCCCTGTTCCACCGGGACACGCCGGCGCTGTTCTGGGCGATCGTCCTGCTCAGCTTCGCCATCGGCTTCCTGCTGATCATCCCGATCGGCGGTGCGGACATGCCGGTCGTCGTATCGATGCTCAACTCCTACTCGGGCTGGGCGGCGGCGGCGATGGGTTTCACGCTCCACAACACCGCGATGATCGTGACCGGCGCGCTCGTGGGTTCTTCAGGCGCGATCCTCAGCTACATCATGTGCAAGGCGATGAACCGCAGCTTCATCTCGGTGATCGCCGGAGGCTTCGGCGCGGAGGCAGGCACGGGCGGCAGCGTAGCGGCAACGGATCGCCCCTGGAAGCGCGGTTCCGCCGAGGATGCTGCCTTCCTGATGAAGGAGGCGGAGAACGTCATCATCATTCCCGGCTACGGCATGGCGGTGGCGCAGGCCCAGCACGTCGTTCGCGAGATGGCGGACCAGCTCAAGTCCCACGGCGTTGGCGTGAAATACGCGATCCACCCGGTGGCTGGCCGGATGCCGGGGCACATGAACGTGCTGCTGGCCGAGGCGAACGTGCCTTATGACGAAGTGTTCGAGCTGGAGGACATCAACGGCGAATTCGCCCAGTGCGACGTGGCCTTCATCATCGGTGCCAACGACGTGGTGAACCCCGCCGCGAAGACCGACAAGGCATCGCCGATCTACGGGATGCCGGTGTTCGACGTGGAGAAGGCCAAGACGATCTTCTTCATCAAGCGCTCGATGGGCGGGCAGGGCTATGCCGGGGTCGACAACGAGGTGTTCTACATGGACCAGACCATGATGCTCCTCGCCGATGCGAAGAAGATGGTAGAGGATATCGTGAAAGCGCTGGCGGACTGATCGAGGGGCTCTATACGGCCCGCCATGCTGCGCATCCTCAAGCGAATCCTGCTGCTCGTCGGTCTCGTCGTCGTACTCGTGGGCGGTGTGCATCTCTACGCCGGCTGGCGCTTGCATGGCGCTCTGGTGGAAGCAGGCCTGTCGGACCGGGTGGCAAGCTGCATGACCCGGCGTATGGTCAAGCGGCTCAGCCTGCCGCAGCTCGTCCGGCTTCAGAACCTTCAGGGTGACAAGCCCACCATTGGCGCCTGGATCCGCGCGGTGAAGCTGGTCGATGACCGCAAGGTCATCCTCGTGACCACTTCGTCGGCGGCCTTGTGCAAGACCGGGCTTGCTCGGTAAGGGGGACGGGCGAGCAAGCCTGCTCCGGGAAAGATTTCAGCTTGACCCTTGCACCTTACGCTTCCGATCCGGCCCGTTCGCGTGGCCGAGAGTTTCCCATGGACACGGGCCTGCCGCGCGGTCAGCGCAGCCCCTACCAGCGCGACCGGGACCGGATCGTGCATTCGATTGCGTTCCGCCGCCTGCGCTACAAGACCCAGGTCTTCATCGCGCCAGACGGCGATCACTACCGGGTGCGCCTGACGCATAGCCTCGAAGTGGCGCAAGTCGCCCGCGTGATCGCCCGTATCCTCGGTCTCGACGAGGACCTGACCGAAGCGCTCGCGCTGGCCCACGATATCGGCCATCCCCCCTTCGGCCATGCCGGTGAGGAAGCGCTCGACGCGGCGCTCCACAAGGCGGGCGGGTTCGACCACAACGCCAATTGCCTGCGCACGCTGATGCGGATCGAAAGCCCCTATTGCGAGCATGACGGGCTGAACCTGACCTGGGAAACGCTCGAAGGCCTTGCCAAGCACAACGGGCCGGTCACCGAACCGAACTGGGCGCTGGCCGAGCTGGATGGCGCCTACGGCCTCGAACTGGGCACTTACGCATCGCTCGAAGCGCAAGTCGCGGCCCTGTCGGACGATATCGCCTATGACAACCACGATATCGACGACGGGCTGCGCGCAGGCTTCCTCGATCTCGACGAACTGTTGGCCCACCCCTTTATCGTGCCGCGCTGGAACGAGGTGGAGCGCCGCTATCCGGGCGTGCCGCGCGATCGCCAACTCGCCGAGCTGATCCGCAGCCAGATCGGCTTCATGGTCAACGATCTGCTGGCCGAAACGCAGCAGCGGCTAGTCGGCATCGAGAGCGTGGACGAGGTGCGCGCCGCGGGCCGCCAACTCGTCGCGTTTTCGAGCGAGGTCGAGGAGGGGGAGCGCGAGTTCAAGCGCTTCATGTACGAGAAGCTCTACTATCATCCCGAGCAGCTTGAAACCGCCCGTCGCGCCCGTGCGCTGCTGGCGGAGCTCTATTCTGCCTACTCGCAGGAGCCGGTGCTGATGGAGGAGAGCTGGATCGACGGCCTGCCGCGCCACGAACCTGCCCGCAGCCGCCACATCGCCGATTATATCGCGGGCATGACTGACCGCTATGCCATCTCGTGCCATGCCCAGATCTACGGCAGCACCCCGGAAGGGCTGCGCAATGTCTGATGCGATTTCGGCGGCGCGGCGGATCTGCCTCGTCGGCGCCAGCGGACTGGTGGGCTCGGCGGTCATCGAGGAGAGCGTCCGGCGGCCTGAGGTGCGTATCATCGGTGTCGCCCGGCGTGAGGTGCCGCTACCGGATGGCGCGCGGCTGGAAATCCTCGTGGGAGAAACCGCCAACTGGCCGGTGCTGATCGCCGCAGCCCATGCGGACGTGTTCGTCTGCGCACTGGGCACCACGCGCAAGGCGGCCGGTAGCGACGAAGCCTTTCGCGCGGTAGACCACGATCTCGTGCTGGAAGCCGCCGCCGCCGCCCGCGGGGCCGGTATCCACCGCATGATCCTAGTTTCCTCGGTGGGCGCGGATGCCGAAAGTTCCAACCTCTATCTGCGTACCAAGGGCGAGGTCGAGGCCGCGCTCGGCAAGCTCGGTTTCGCGCGGCTGGATATCCTCCAACCGGGCCTGCTGCGCGGTCGGCGCGAAGAGGATCGGCCGCTGGAGAAAGCCGGGCAGGTGGTTGCGCCGATCGCGGACCTGCTGGTGTTTCATGCAAGACTGCGCCGGTTCCGCTCGATCGCGGCAGTGCGGCTGGCGCAAGTCATCCTCGCGCTCAGCGGTGAGCAGGCGCCCGGAACGTTCGTCCACGAGCACGATTCCATGGCCGATATCCTGAGTCGGCAGCAGTCCTGAGCCGGTTATTCCGACTACTGGTGGAAATTGTGATGCAGTGCAGCGCGATTGCGTTGACTTGCGCGCGGCGCTCAACCAAGTGACCAAATATCGCTGACAGCGCGGGAGAGACCTGCCGATTCGCATTTGCGAAGAAGCAGGCGCCGAAGGAGCAACCGCCCCGGAATCTCTCAGGCAAAAGGACCGCGCAGCGTCGATAGCGAGACTCTGGAAAGTGTCGCTGCCCTCATCGGGCAGAGGCCGCCGACGGTGTAACTTCGGGTTTGTCCTCAGGGGCGGGTCGAGGGAAGCTCTCAGGTTTCCGTGACAGAGGGGGCACCTGAAATGGTGTACCGAACTGTGCGGAGTCATGTCTTGAGCGAATATCCGATTTCCGATTCCGATCAGGAAGAAGCACCCCCGGCGCCGCTGCTGCTGCCGCTTGACGGCTGGCACCGTGAGCGTGGCGGCCGCATGGTCGAATTCGCCGGTTACATCATGCCCGTTCAGTACGAGGGCATCATGGCCGAGCATCTCTGGACCCGCGAGAGCGCCGGGCTGTTCGACGTCAGCCACATGGGCCAGCTCTACATCTCCGGCGAAGGCGTGGAAGCGGCGCTCGAAACGGCGCTTCCCATCGATCTGTCGACCCTGAAGACCGGTTCGGTGCGCTATTCGCTGCTGCTCGACGAGAACGGCGGCATCCTCGATGACCTCATGGTCACGCGCTGGGAAACCGGGTTCTACCTCGTCGTGAACGGCGCGACCAAGTGGGACGATATCGGCACGCTGCGCGAACTGCTACCGGACGACGTCACTCTCAATCACCTTGATGACAGCGCCCTGCTGGCGCTCCAGGGCCCCAAGGCCGCGGAAGCGCTTGAGCGTCTGGTGCCCGGGGTTTCCGCATTGACCTTCATGAAGGGCGGCGCGTTCAAGCTGGGCGGCGTCGATGCCTGGATCAGCCGCTCGGGCTACACCGGCGAAGACGGGTTCGAGATCGCGATCCCCGGCGAATCCGCCGCGATGATCGCCGAGCTGCTGTGCGGAGAGCCGGAAGTGAAGCCGATCGGCCTTGGTGCGCGCGATTCGCTGCGCCTCGAAGCCGGCCTGCCGCTCTATGGCCATGACATGGACCCGGAACGCGGCCCGGTCGAAGCCGGCCTCGCTTTCGGCATCAACAAGCGCCGCCGCCTCGAAGGCGGCTTCCCCGGTGCCGAGCGCGTCCAGCGCGACTTTGCGCAAGGCACCGCGCAGAAGCGCATCGGCCTCAAGCTCGAAGGCCGGCAGGCGGCGCGTGAAGGCGCCAAGGTTTTCCATGGAGAACAGGAGGTTGGAGTGGTAACTTCGGGCGGTTTCTCGCCTTCGCTCCAGCATCCCGTCGCCATGGCCTATGTCGATGCGGCAGTGGCCGCTGACGGCACGGCCCTTTCGATCGAAATCCGGGGCAAGAAGCTCGACGCAACGGTCGCAGCCATGCCCTTCGTCCCCAATCGCTATCACCGCTGAGGAAACTACCCATGACCCGTTATTTCTCGCAGGAACACGAGTGGCTTGAAGTCGAGGGCGACCTCGGCACTGTCGGCATCACCGATTACGCACAGGGCCAGCTTGGCGACATCACCTTCGTGGAGCTGCCCGAAGCTGGCGCTGCGTTCGGCAAGGGCGATTCCGTTGCCGTGGTGGATTCGGTAAAGGCCGCCTCGGACGTCTACACCCCGGTTTCGGGCACGATTGCCGAAGCTAACGCCGCGCTGACCGATGAGCCGGAACTGGTCAACACCGACGCCGAAGTGGGCGGCTGGCTGTTCCGCATCACCCTCTCGGACGCTTCGGAACTCGACGCGCTCATGGATGAGGCCGCGTATCAGAAGTACGTCGAAAGCCTCTGATCCAAATATAGAAATACGGAGTATCGCCGCTTGCGCTACCTGCCCCTGACCCCCGCCGATCGCGCCGAGATGCTCGGCGTCATCGGTGCCGACACGGTGGACGACCTGTTCGTCGACGTGCCCGCCGAGGCCCGGCTTTCCGGCCCCATCGCGGGGCTGCCGCTCCGCGCCAGTGAAATGGCCGTCGAACGGCACATGTCCGCGCTTGCGGCGAAGAACCTCTCGGCCGGTTCGGCCCCGTTCTTCCTCGGCGCCGGTGCCTATCGCCACCATGTTCCGGCCTCGGTCGATCACCTGATCCAGCGCGGCGAGTTCCTCACCGCCTACACGCCTTACCAGCCGGAAATCGCGCAGGGCACGCTTCAGGTGCTGTTCGAGTTCCAGACCCAGGTGGCGCGCCTGTTCGGCACCGACATCGCCAATGCCTCGATGTACGACGGTTCGACCGCGTGCTGGGAGGCGATCCTGATGGCCGCGCGCGTCACCCGCAAGGATCGCGCCGTGCTCTCGGGCGGCCTGCACCCGCATTACGGCGAAGTGGTGCGCACCATGGCGAAATTCACCGAGGACGATATCGTCTCCCTCTCGCCCGAACTGGTGGCAGAGGCGGACGACGCGGCGGTGATCGCGGCGATCGACGACAAGACCTCCTGCGTCGTCGTCCAGTACCCTGACATCCTCGGGCGCATCCCCGATCTCGCTGCGATCGCCGAGGCAGCCCATGCCAAGGGGGCGCTCCTGGTGGCCGTCGTCACCGAGCCGGTTGCGCTCGGCATGATCGAGGCGCCCGGCGTGCTGGGTGCGGATATCGTCGTGGGCGAGGGCCAGTCGCTGGGCGTGGGTCTCCAGTTCGGCGGGCCTTACCTCGGCCTGTTCGGCTGCCGCGAGAAGTTCGTGCGCCAGATGCCGGGCCGTCTTTGCGGGCAGACCGTGGACGCTGAGGGCAAGCGCGGCTTCGTGCTGACGCTCTCTACCCGCGAGCAGCATATCCGCCGCGAAAAGGCCACGAGCAATATCTGCACGAATTCAGGGCTTTGTGCGCTGGCTTTCAGTATTCATCTCACGCTTCTGGGCGGTGATGGACTGGCCCGGCTCGCTGCGGTCAATCACGATCGCACCCAGGCGCTCGTCGAACGGCTCACGGCTGTTCCCGGCGTGACGCTGCTGAATGATGCCTATTTCAACGAAGTCACGCTGGTCCTGCCGCGCGATGCGCGCGAAGTCGTGCGTGAACTGGCGGACCGCAAGGTGCTGGGCGGCGTGTCGCTCGGGCGCCTGTTCCCCGAGGCGAGCGAACTGCATAACGGCCTGCTCGTCACCGCGACGGAAACCGTCACGGACGAGGATATCGAGACCTTCGCCAAGGAACTGGAAGGAGTGCTGGCATGAGCGCGGTAAACGCAGCGGGCTGGCGTCCGTCCATGGGTGAGACGGGCGATTCCGGTGAGAAATTCGTAACGTCGTCAGGCGATTATGGCCTGATGCTGGAGGAGGCACTGAGCTTCGAACTCGGCGCCGAAGGCAAGTGCGGGGTCGATCTCGACACGCCCGCCCGTGCACCGGCAGCGGGGCTTTCCCGGTTTCTGCGCAAGGCCGCGCCCGCCCTGCCGGGCCTGACCGAGCCGGAGACGGTGCGCCACTACACGCGCCTCTCGCGCCAGAACTACGCCATCGACCTCGGGCCGTTCCCGCTCGGTTCGTGCACGATGAAGCACAACCCGCGGCTCAACGAGAAGATGGCCCGCCTGCCGGGCTTCTCCGATGTCCATCCGCTCCAGCCGCAGAAGTCGGTCGAAGGTGCGCTTGAGGTTATCGAGCAACTGGCGGACTGGCTCATCACGCTGACCGGCATGGCCTCGGTGGCGATGAGCCCGAAGGCCGGTGCCCACGGCGAGCTTTGCGGGCTGCTCTGCATCCGCGCCGCGCTCGATGCGCGGGGCGAGAAGCGCGACGTCGTGCTGGTGCCGGAGAGCGCCCATGGCACCAACCCGGCGACCGCTGCGTTCGCCGGCTTCAAGGTCCAGTCGATCCCGGCGACCCCCGAAGGCCGCGTCGATCTCGATGCGCTCAAGGCGAAGCTGGGACCGAACGTCGCGGGCGTGATGATTACCAATCCCAACACCTGCGGCCTGTTCGAGCCGGAGATGAAGGCGATCGGCGATGCTGTTCATGCGGCGGGCGGCTACGTCTATTGCGACGGTGCGAACTTCAACGCCATCGTCGGCAAGGTGCGCCCCGGCGACCTCGGCGTCGATGCCATGCACATCAACCTGCACAAGACCTTCTCCACCCCGCACGGCGGCGGCGGACCTGGTGCAGGGCCGGTGGTGCTGTCCGAAGCGCTGGCGCCTTTCGCGCCGCTGCCGTTTGTCACGCGCGGTGATGATGGCCGTGTCCACCTCGTCGAGGAGGAGAACGCGGGCGAGGGCCATGCGCAGGCGTTCGGCCGCATGGTCGCCTTCCACGGCCAGATGGGCATGTTCACCCGCGCGCTGACCTATATCCTCAGCCACGGCGCGGACGGTCTGCGCCAGGTTGCCGAGGATGCGGTGCTCAACGCCAACTACGTCCTGCGTTCGTGCGAGGACCTGCTGCCGGCACCTTTCGCCAAGAGCGGCCCGTGCATGCACGAGGCGCTGTTCAGCGACGCCGGTCTGGCAGAGGGCTTCTCCACGCTGGACATCGCCAAGGGCCTGATCGACGAGGGCTTCCACCCGATGACGGTCTACTTCCCGCTGGTGGTGAAGGGCGCGATGCTGGTCGAGCCGACCGAGACCGAGAGCAAGGCCGGGCTCGACCGCTTCATCGGTTCGCTGCGCAGTCTTGCCCAGCGCGCCAAGGACGGCGACCAGAGCCTGCACAGCGCACCGCACTTCGCACCGCGCCGCCGGCTTGACGAAACGCTCGCGGCGCGCAAGCCTGTGCTCGTATGGCAGGGCCAGCCGGGTGTGCCGGCAACGCCCTCGCTCAGCGAGATCGGGGGAAGTTGACGATATGGGGGGGAGCGGGTTTGCGGCCTGGTTGCCGTTGCTGATTTTCGTCGGGGTAATGGCCTGGCGTTTCCGCAGCCTCGAAAAGGCGAGGCCGCTCCGTCTTCCCCTCCTTTGGGTCGCGCCGCTGATCGTTTCGGCGGCGGTATCCCTCGCGCTCTACGGCATGCCGCCGAGCATTCTGGGCTGGCTGGCGCTGCTTGCCGGCTTTGCGGTCGGCGGCGGCATCGGCATGCAGCGCTCGCGCCTCATGCGCCTTCATGTCGAGGGGGAGGGCGACGAGGCCCGCGTCATGATGCGCCAATCACCGCTGGCGCTAGTGCTCGTGCTCGCGGTGTTCGCCGTGCGGCGGCTGATCCTGCCGGGCGGAATGGGCGTTCAGGGTGATCCTCATGCCGCCAACGCTCTGCTCATGACCGGTGCCATGCTGGGTTTCGTGCTGGGCATGGTGGTAGTGAGCCGCCTGATCCTGTGGCAGCGTGCGCGCTCGATGGTGGCGGATCACATCACCGATAGCTGAGGGCGGGCAGGCATAAGAACAAGGGCTCCTGCTTCACGGCGCGAGAGAACCGAAGGCTGCGGCGCGAAATGGACCATCCATTTCGCGCCGCAGCCGTTTCAGGTTGCGCGATCCACCGAATTCGCGGCAGATTCGAGATCCTGTCCGACGCCGCGCACGGTATTGCAGGCCGCCGCGCCGAGCACGAGGCCCGATACCGCCAGCGCCAGAACCGCTTTCCTGATCATGACTGCGTAATCCTTCCTGTAGCGGCGAGCGAAATGGTCGCCGCTTTTCGGCGCTAATCCATCGGGATTGCGAGGGGAAGGGGTCTGCAGTCAGTCTTGTCAGCGGTTGATGGCGTCATCCCCGGCCTTGCCGACCGATTCGATGTCCTGGCCAGCGCCCTTCACGGTGTTGCAGGCTGCTGCGGAGAAGACGATGCCTCCGGCGACAAGCGCGAGAACGAGTTTCTTGACCATTGTCGGTTTCCTTTTCCTGGAGGTCCCGGCGTTTTCTGCCGGGATCGAAGGACGCAACTCGTGGCCGTGCGTGCGGTTCCCGCCGATCACCTTGCGGTAGGCACGGTTTCCTCGATCGCGCTTTCGTCCAGCGACGAGGTCGGCGAAATTCGCTTCGAAAGATAGTGTTCGCGCCAGGTGATGATGAGCCCGGCGGCGATGATGAGCGGCGCGCCGAGCCAGGTGGAGGCAGGCGGCAGGTCGCCGAAGATGGTGTAGCCATAGGCCGTCGCCCAGATCAGCGCGGTATAGTCCATGACCACGACGGTGGCCACCGCTCCATGGCGAAGTGCTGCGGTGATAAGGAGCTGGGCAAGGGTGCCCGCCAGCCCCACCGCCACAAGCAGCAGCCAGACGCGGGGCTCGTGGGACTGACCGTAGAACGGCAGAAGCACGGCTGCGAAAAGCGAACCGAAGAAGGCGAACCAGAACACGCAGGCGATGGGTGCCTCTGTCCGTGCGAGGTCGCGGATCTGGAAGCTGACCACGGCGACGATCACTCCGGCGCCGAGCCCGGCGGCCAACCCTGCGAGAGGAAGCGCCCCGGTTTCCCCACCGGGGCGGGTGATGACGAGAACTCCCGCGAAACCGAGCACGACCGCCAGCCATCGCCATGGCCCCACTTTGTCGCGCAGGACGATCGCGGTGATGAGCACGGCGAAGAGCGGCGCCGTGAAGCCGAGTGTCGTGCCCACCGGCAATGGCAGCAGCATGGCGGCGGTGACGTTGCAGACGAGGCCGAGCGTGCCCGAGGTCGCCCTGAAGGCATGGGAGGAGACCCGGCGGGTCTTCAACTGGCCGATCCGGCCGGTCGCCAGCAGCCACCCGGCGATGAGCGGCACTGACATGGCCTGCCGCCAGAACACCATCTCGGCTGCAGATACGCCGTGGCGACCGGCCAGCTTGACGAGCATGAACATCGTCGAGAGCATGACCATCGCCATCAGCCGCAAGCCAAGTGCGAGAAGGGGGCGATCCTGACGGGATGGGGCGGCGTTCACCGGCCGGGCTTTAACTTCCTCGCGGAAGTAGGCAAGGGCGCTCCATGAACGATTCCGACAAGATCATGGCCGCCGTGGGCGGTGTCGCCGCGCTGTTCGCGGTCATCGCCTGGATCGGCGACCGCCGCCGGATGAAGCGCCGCGATCTCGACCGCGTGGGCTTCATGCCGTGGACCACGGTGTTCTTCTTCGCGCTGATGCTGGCCGTCCTGCTGCTCGGCGTGGCCGGACGGGACTGGTTCGCCGGGTAGAACGGAAGCGCCCCGCTCTCGTGTAGCCGCGCGGGGCAAGCGATCATCGCGATGTTTAGCCCATCGAAGGGAGCGCTTTCCCACTGCAGGCAAAGCTGTCCTATGTTCGGGGATCAAGAACACCCCTTCTCGCCGCCGCCGCGCCTGCCATGTCCGTGTACCGGCCTTAGTGCCTGTCCGGCCGCGATCCCGTGCCGATGGCTGGACGCCCGCGCGGCAGGCGGCGTTCTCGGGGCGCGCCGGAAATCCGCTGCGCGCGCGCCGCGTGGGGATGACGCGCGAGACTGCCTATCGGCTGCGGCCGCGGCCCGGCCCGGATGTGCCGCCAGCCCGCCGGGCCGCAGCGAAGGCGATCCGGCGCGGCGGGTTTCGTACCCGGTCCGGTATCAACCAGATGTCAGAGGCAGGCTTCGAGGTAGGCCTGGTCAAAGCCGAACTGGCGGGCCTTCTCGAGCGTATAGGGACGCAGGCCCGATGGGCGGAATTCGCCGATGATCTTGCCGTCGTCGGTCTCGTCGAGATACTCGAACTTGAAGAGTTCCTGCGTGACGATGACATCGCCTTCCATGCCGATCACTTCGGTGATGTTGGTGGTGCGGCGCGAACCGTCGCGCAGGCGCTTCACCTGAACGATGATGTCCACCGACTCGGCGATCTGGCGGCTGATGGCTTCCTTGGGGATCTTGATGTCGCCCATCAGGATCATGTTTTCCATACGGCCAAGGCATTCGCGCGGGGAGTTGGCGTGGAGCGTGCACATCGAACCGTCGTGGCCGGTGTTCATCGCGGCGAGCAGGTCGAAGCATTCGGCGCCGCGGATTTCGCCGAGGATGATGCGGTCAGGCCGCATACGCAGGGCGTTCTTCACAAGGTCGCCGATGGTGATAGCGCCCTGGCCTTCGAGGTTCGGCGGGCGGGTTTCCAGCGGCAGCCAGTGGGGCTGTTGCAGGCGAAGTTCGGCGGCGTCCTCGATGGTCAGCACGCGCTCGCCCGGGTCGATCATCTTGGACAGGGCGTTCAGCATCGTCGTCTTGCCCGAACCCGTACCGCCGGAGATGACGATGTTCATGCGGCAGGCGCCGGCGATCTTGAGGGCGGTGGCCATCTTCTCGCTCATCGACCCGAAGTCCTTGAGCATGTCGATGGTGATCGGCTTCTCGGAGAACTTGCGGATCGAGATCGCGGTGCCGCGCAAGCTGAGCGGCGGCACGATCACGTTGACGCGGCTGCCGTCCTTGAGGCGGGCGTCGGCCAGCGGGGTGGTCTGGTCGACGCGGCGGCCGACCTGATTGACGATGCGCTGGGCGATCTGGAACAAGTGCTGTTCGTCGCGGAACTTGGTCGACGCGAGCTGGAGCTTGCCCTTTTTCTCGATGTAGGTCTGGTTCGGGCCGTTGACCATGATGTCCGACACGTCGGGGTCGTTCAGCAGCTCTTCCAGCGGGCCGAAGCCAAGCAGTTCGTCAATCAGCACTTTCTCCAGCGCGAATTGCTCGCGGCGGTTGAAGGTGATCTTGAGCTCGGCCAGCACCTCGATGATGATCGGGCGAAATTCCTCGGACAGCTCATCCTTGGTCAGCGTGGCGGCCGCCTCGGGGTCGACGCGTTCGAGCAGGCGGGGAAGCACCTGCTCCTTGATCTTGTGGATGGAGGCTTCGAAACCGTTCTGGTCGGACTGGTTGTCGTGAACCGCATTGGCGCGGTCGGCCAGGCGAGACATGGCGTCATCGCGGGAATTCGCGGGCGAGGGGGCGTCTATCCCCGGTACCGGCGGGAACGGTTCGCCGCCAGGCATCGGCACGTTGCCGGGCATCGGCGATTTCTCGGCGCCCCCTTTCAGCGGCTTGGCCACGCCGAATGCCGGCCGGGCGCCCTGACCCATGCCGCCGATGCCGTTACGCCGCCCGAATGCCGTCATTGTCTCGTCAACCCTTTCAACGCCCCGGCTCTCGTCCGGCGCGATGTCCCGCGATAAGCGAAGGATTAAGGTTGAAACTTTGATAACTTCCTAATGGCGGCAGGTTGCCGCATCGGTGCAAAGGGTGGAGAAAGGAGCAAAATGTCTCAGGCGGGCGTGGTGCAGGGTTCGGTTTGCTGGCTGTGCCAACGGCCGCTGGGCCGCAGGACGGAGTGGCATCATCCGATCCCGCGAAGCCGAGGCGGGCGAGAAACCGTGCCGCTCCACCCGATATGCCACCGCACGATCCATGCGACCTTCAGCAATGCCGAACTTGCACGCCTGCCGGCCGATCCCGCAGCCCTCTCACGAGACCCGGCCATCGCGCGCTTCCTGCGATGGATAGCGGGGAAGCCCGCCGATTTCCACGCACCGACCCGGAAGCGTCAACCTTGAATTAAGCAAAGTTTCACCGATTGAAACCTAGGTAGTCTGTCAGAAGAGCACGGGGCGGAAAAGCGAGATTGCAATGAGAATTCCGGCCCATCAATGGCCTTGGCGCTGGTGCCTTTACTGGCTGCTGCTGCCGAACATCATCGTGATCGTGATGTGGCCGATCGGCGGGCCGCCGATGGGGCGTCCGATCTTCGTTGCCGGCCTGCTCGCGCTCGCTTTCTCGCAGATGCGCTCGCTCCTGCTTCGCCGGATGGCGGTGGCCGTGCTCGGGCTCGGGATCACGTTCGAATATATCGTGAACTCGTTCAACCTCGAAGCGATGCGCATCGATGCCGCCTCGGAGTTCCTGAAGAATGCCAAGCCGCTGGCGTCGGCGGAATATCTTGCCGGTCTCGTCATTCTTTGCGCAACCCTTGCACTGGCAGTTCGCGGGGCGGGACGGGTCCAGCATTTCGCCAGGCCGTCAAACTGGATTTTTGCGATCTGTGCCATCCTCGGCATGATGCAGATCGATGCCGTCGCGACCGTCGCCACCAGTAATACCTACAAAGGACTGCCGCCGGAAGGGACGCCTTTCGCATCCGGTGTCGAGAGTGGCGGCGTGGCTCAACCCGGCCCGGCCAGACGGCATATCGTGGTGATCGTCGTGGAAGCGCTCGGCATTCCGACGTTCGAGGAAGGGAAGCGGCTGTTCGCTGCAGACTGGGATCGGCCAGCGTGGCGTGGCAGGTACGAAGTGGCAAGCGGCAAGGTTGCCTACTTCGGCTCGACTACCAATGGGGAGATAAGGGAGCTTTGCGGCGCATTCGCGAATTTCGACGGGTTCGATTTCGCTCATGCGGATTGCCTGCCCCGTCGCTATTCAAAAGCCGGATACGACACTCTCGCGATCCATGCCTTCGAGGGCGGCTTCTTCGACAGGAGGGCGTGGTGGCCGCAAGCAGGGTTCGCCCGAACCGAATTCGCGCCGGACCTGGTTCGCGGCGGTGCCCGCAAATGTGGCGGGATGTGGCCCGGCGCCTGCGACGTGGATATCGCGGCGCAGATCGGCCAGCGGCTCAAGTCGGCAAGTCGGCCGCAGTTCATCTATTGGGTGACCCTCAATTCCCACATTCCCGTGCTTGCAGGGGCGACACCGGGGCTGGCCGGCTGCGAGGATGGTGCGGCACCGCTCGCTCATGCGTCGCTGCTTCAGTGCCGCCTGTTTCAGGCGCATCACGACATCGCGGAAGCCATTTCGGCGCTGGCGATGGACCCGGCGCTGCCTCCTACTGATTTTCTCATCGTCGGAGACCACATGCCGCCGTTCATGCGCCGCAACGAGCGGCTCGACTTCGACGGTTACAATGTTCCCTGGATCGTCCTTCGCAACCGGCCTGCCTGACAATCGAAAGGGCGAAGCAGGGCCGTAAAACGACGAAAGCGCCGAACCGCGATGTGCGGTCCGGCGCTTTCAGTATCGTCCAACCGGACGGTAGATCAGACCCCGACGTGCTCCGCGAGCACGGTCAGGCCCTTGTCGCCCACTTCGGCGAAACCGCCGGTGATGCGGATCTCTTCCGGTGCGGCGTTCTCGGTCTTGTAGACCTTGAGCGCGCCATCGGCGATCGTCGACATGAAGGGTGCATGACCCTCCAGCACGCCGAACTCGCCTTCGGTGCCGGGGACGACCACCATGTGGACGTCTTCCGAGCGGACGAGCTTGGCCGGCGTGACGAGTTCGAAGTGCAGTGCCATGACTGATTACGCCTCTTCGGCCAGCTTCTTGGCCTTGGCGACCGCTTCCTCGATGCCGCCGACCATGTAGAAGGCTGCTTCGGGAAGGTGATCGTATTCGCCTTCGACGACGGCCTTGAACGACTTCACGGTGTCTTCGAGCTGGACGAACTTGCCCGAGATGCCGGTGAAGACTTCCGCGACGTGGAACGGCTGCGAAAGGAACTTCTGGATCTTGCGGGCGCGGGCGACGGTGAGCTTATCTTCTTCCGAAAGCTCGTCCATGCCCAGGATCGCGATGATGTCCTGAAGCGACTTGTACTTCTGCAGGGTTTCCTGAACCTTGCGGGCGGTCTCGTAGTGCTCGGCGCCGACGACGCGGGGCTCAAGAACGCGCGAGGTCGAGTCGAGCGGGTCGACGGCCGGGTAGATACCCAGTTCCGAGATGGCGCGGTTCAGCGTGGTCGTCGCGTCAAGGTGAGCGAACGATGCAGCCGGAGCCGGGTCGGTAAGGTCGTCCGCAGGGACGTAGATCGCCTGGACCGAGGTGATCGAACCCTTGGTGGTCGAGGTGATGCGTTCTTGCAGCTGGCCCATGTCGGTGGCGAGGGTCGGCTGATAGCCCACTGCCGAAGGAATACGGCCGAGCAGAGCCGACACTTCCGCGCCTGCCTGGGTGAAGCGGAAGATGTTGTCGACGAAGAACAGGACGTCCTGGCCTTCCTGGTCGCGGAAGTACTCGGCCATGGTCAGGCCCGAGAGGGCGACGCGGGCACGGGCGCCCGGGGGCTCGTTCATCTGGCCGAACACGAGCGCAACCTTGGAACCTTCCGAGGTGGCGTTGCCTTCGGCGTCCTTGGCGATAACGCCGGCGTCGAGGAACTCGTGGTAAAGGTCGTTACCTTCACGGGTACGTTCACCGACGCCCGCGAAGACCGAGACGCCGCCGTGGCCCTTGGCGATG
Source organism: Novosphingobium sp. TK71 (assembly GCF_055361505.1). NCBI lineage: Bacteria > Pseudomonadati > Pseudomonadota > Alphaproteobacteria > Sphingomonadales > Sphingomonadaceae > Novosphingobium > Novosphingobium sp. TK71. Next base: position 1,342,664 of record NZ_CM143962.1, on the reverse strand, counting down.
TTGTTGATCAGTTCCTGAATGAGAACCGTCTTGCCCACGCCGGCGCCGCCGAACAGGCCGATCTTGCCGCCCTTGGCGTAAGGCGCGAGAAGGTCGATGACCTTGATGCCGGTGACCAGGATCGCCGCTTCGGTCGACTGGTCGACGAACGGCGGGGCTTCGGCGTGGATCGGGGCGAACATGTCCGAACCGACGGGGCCACGCTCGTCGATCGGATCGCCGACGACGTTCATGATGCGGCCGAGGGTCTTCGGGCCGACCGGCACCGAGATCTGGGCGCCGGTGCTGATCACGTCCTGACCGCGGGTCAGGCCGTCGGTGCCGTCCATGGCGATGGTGCGGACGGTATTCTCGCCAAGGTGCTGGGCAACTTCAAGGACCAGCTTCTGGCCGTTGTTGCTGGTTTCCAGCGCGGAGAGAATTGCCGGCAGCTCACCTTCGAAGGTGACGTCGACGACGGCGCCAATGATCTGGCTGATCTTGCCGGTGGCGGTTTGGTTTAGCACGGGGGCGGTGGCCATTTTGGTTTCCTTGCCTGCGATGTCTTAGAGCGCTTCCGCGCCCGCGATAATTTCAACGAGTTCAGTCGTGATCGCGGCCTGACGGCTGCGGTTGTACTGGATGGTCAGCTTCTTGATCAGGTCGCCCGCATTGCGCGTCGCGTTGTCCATGGCCGTCATCGACGCGCCCTGTTCCGACGCGGCGTTTTCCAGCAGGGCGCCGAAGAGCTGCGTGCGCAGGTAGCGCGGCAGCAGCGCGGCGAGGATCTCTTCCTCCTCCGGCTCATACTCGGTCACCGCATCCGCGCCGGCGGTCGCAACGACGGCCTTGGGAGCGGGAACGGGGATGATCTGCTGGTCGGTCGGTTCCTGAACGAGCGCCGAGCGGAACTTCGAGTAGAACAGGTGCGCCACGTCGAACTTGCCGGCCTCATAGAGGGCGACCAGTTCGTTGGCGATGCGCTCGGCTTCGTCGAAACCGGGATCGCGTACGTCCGTGGTATCGAACAGGTGTGCGATCTGCTTCGGGAATTCGCGGCGCAGCGGCGCACGGCCTTTGCGACCCACCAGATAGAACAGGACGGTCTTGCCCTGGGCTTCCAGTTCCTTTGCCTTGACGCGGGCGGCCTTGACGATGTTCGAGTTGAACGCGCCGCAAAGGCCCTTGTCCGAGTTCGCGACGACGAGCAGGTGCACCTTGTCGCTACCGGTGCCGGCGAGCAGCCGGGGGCTGTTCTCGCTGACCGTGATCTTGCTCGCGAGCGAGCCCATCACCTCGGCCAGACGCGCGGCGTAGGGACGCGCGGACTCCGCGGCGGCCTGCGCCTTGCGCAGCTTGGCCGCGGCGACCATCTGCTTGGCCTTGGTGATCTTCTGGGTCGATTTGACCGAGTTGATGCGGCCCTTGAGTTCCTTGAGCGAAGCCACTCGTTGTTCCTCGTTTCGTCATCCTGGACCATGGGTCGGGACCGCTGGCAGCGTCATGCGACCCTGCCGGCAGTCCCGGCTTTCGCCGGGATGGCGGTTGTACTTACGCGAACTGCTTGGCGAAGGCGTCGAGCGCAGCCTTGGTCTTGCTCTTCGCTTCGTCGCCGAAGTCCTTGGTCGTGCGGATCAGCGCGAGGACGTCGGCATGCTGCTCGTGCATGAAGTCGAGCATTTCGGCTTCGTACTCGGTGACCTTCGAAACCGGCAGGCTGTCGAGATAGCCGTTGGTGCCGGCGAAGATCGACACGGTCTGCTCTTCGAACGCAAGCGGCGAGAACTGCTTCTGCTTGAGCAGTTCGGTCAGGCGCGCACCGCGGTTGAGGAGCTTCTGGGTCGAAGCGTCGAGGTCCGAGCCGAACTGCGCGAAGGCCGCCATTTCACGGTACTGCGCCAGTTCCAGCTTGATCGAGCCGGCAACCTTCTTCATCGCCTTGGTCTGGGCTGCACCGCCGACGCGCGACACCGACAGACCCACGTTGATGGCCGGACGGATGCCCTGGTAGAACAGGCCGGTTTCAAGGAAGATCTGGCCGTCGGTGATCGAGATCACGTTGGTCGGAATGTAGGCCGAAACGTCGCCAGCCTGGGTTTCGATGATCGGCAGCGCGGTGAGCGAGCCTGCACCGTTTTCCTCGTTCATCTTCGCAGCGCGCTCAAGCAGGCGGCTGTGGAGATAGAACACGTCGCCGGGATAGGCTTCGCGGCCCGGCGGGCGGCGCAGCAGCAGCGACATCTGGCGATAGGCGACGGCCTGCTTGGAAAGGTCGTCATACACGATCACGGCGTGCATGCCGTTGTCGCGGAAGAACTCGCCCATGGCGGCGCCGGTGTAGGGCGCGAGGTACTGAAGCGGAGCCGGTTCCGAAGCGGTTGCGGCGATCACGATGGAGTATTCCATCGCGCCGTTTTCTTCGAGCTGGCGAACGATCTGCGCGACGGTCGAGCGCTTCTGGCCGACGGCAACGTAGATGCAGTAGAGCTTCTTGGACTCGTCGTCGCCCTTGTTCGCTTCCTTCTGGTTGATGAAGGTGTCGATGGCGACGGCGGTCTTGCCGGTCTGGCGGTCACCGATGATCAGCTCGCGCTGGCCGCGGCCGACGGGGACGAGGGCGTCGATCGCCTTCAGGCCGGTCTGCACGGGTTCGTGCACCGACTTGCGCGGGATGATGCCCGGAGCCTTGGCTTCCACGCGGGCGCGCTTGTCAGCGACGATCGGGCCCTTGCCGTCGATCGGGTTGCCGAGAGCGTCCACCACGCGGCCGAGCAGGCCCTTGCCGACGGGAACGTCGACGATGGTGTTGGTGCGCTTGACGCTGTCGCCTTCCTTGATTTCGGCGTCCGAGCCGAAGATCACGACGCCGACGTTGTCGGCTTCGAGGTTGAGCGCCATGCCCTGAACGCCGTTGGCGAATTCGACCATTTCGCCGGCCTGGACCTTGTCGAGGCCGTGGATGCGGGCGATGCCGTCACCGACCGACAGAACCGAGCCGACTTCGGAAACCTGGGCTTCGGTGCCGAAGCTGGCGATCTGGTCCTTGATGACCTTCGAGATTTCTGCTGCGCGGATATCCATTGTTCTGCCTTTCTTAGCCCTTCATGGCCTGGGCGAGCGAATTGAGACGGGTGCGGATCGAGCTGTCGATGCGCTTGGACCCGATGGTGACCACAAGACCGCCAAGCAGGTCTGGGTCGACGTTGGTCCGGACCTTGACCTTGCGGCCTTCGCGCAGTTCCAGCTTCTGGCGCAGCTGCTCGACCTGCTGGTCGTTCAGGGCGTGGGCAGAACTGACTTCGGCGGTCGCCTCGCCGCGCTGGGCGGCGGCGATCGCTACGAAGGCGCGGATGATTTCGGGCAGGGCGGAGAGGCGGCGATTGGCCGCGAGCACGCCCACGAAGTTCTTGGTCAGAGGTGCGAGGCCGAGCACGTCGGCGACGGCTTCGATAGCCTTGCCGGCAGCCTTGCGGCTGACTTCGGGGTTGCGAATCAACTCGGCGAGATCGCGGCTTTCGCTGATCGCCAGGCCGATCTTCTCGAGGTCGGATTCGACCGTCGTTACGGTGCCGTTCTCGCTGGCAAGATCAAACAGCGCCGAAGCGTAGCGTCCTTGCAAGCTGGCCTTGATGCCGCCGGAATTCTCCACGCGTGTCCTATCCTTACATCGGGTGGGCTGGGGCACTTTGGGGCGCACGACAATGACGTGCCCCCCGGCCCGCAGACGGGGCGCGCATAGCGACGATAGTGTTACGATGCAAGCTGCCGCAGGCGCGATTGAGACAATGCTTGGGAAAGCGCTTTAAAAGCAAGGGGCGGGAAGTAACAGGATCGCGGGTGCGGCAAGGTCGGGACAAACGATCCTGCGGAGTTTCCCATGACCTGTCGAATCATCGAATTGCCTGTGCTGCAATTCCAGCCCTTATTCGGGATGGACCCCGCGGAATTGGCCAGACACGAAGCGCAGCGTATGACTGCCGATGGACAACCGGCTCATCGCTGCCGCGTCAGAAGGGACGACGCCGGGTTGATCGAGAGCCCGGTGCCGCTCGATTGCGGGAGGCACGATGACGCTAATCCCTATCGTACCGCTTGCACGATATATATTCCGGAGGACGTGCCGGAAGGTGAGCGCTTCGTCGCCCGCTCGCGGTGGCTGCGTGGTTTGCGCGGATGTTTCTCTGCGCGGATCGAGGGTCATGGAGGCCAACAATGAAGTTCGAGGACATCGGCGTGACTGAGGCAGGCATTACGGACGAGCGGGCATGGCAGGCGGTGCTCGAACGGGATCGCAGCTTCGACGGGCGCTTCGTTACGGGTGTGCTTTCGACGGGTATCTATTGCCGGCCGTCCTGTTCGGCCCGGCATCCCCGGCGAGAGAACGTTCGGTTCTTCGCGCAGGTTGGCGAAGCGGAGTGTTCAGGCTTGAGGGCTTGTCTGCGCTGCCGCCCCAACGACGTGTCGCGCGATGAGGAGGCCGTTGCGCATGCGCTGCGGATATTGGATGCGGATGAAGTCTCACCGCGTCTTTCGGAACTGGCCGAAGCGGTGGGATACAGTGCCACCCATTTCCAGCGCGTGTTCAAGCGCTCCGTCGGCCTTTCTCCCTCGGAATATCTGCGCGTACGCCGAGTTGAGCGTGCCGGTGATGCCATGAGTGGAGGCGCCAGTGTGACCGAGGCGATCTACGAGGCGGGGTTCGGCGCGAGTTCGCGGTTCTATCAAGCCAGCGAGGGCAGATTGGGCATGACCCCATCGGCCTGGCGAAACGGTGGGCGAGGCGTGACGATTCATTGGGCCGTGGTTCAGACCAGTCTGGGGCGGATGCTTGTTGCCGCGACCGGAAAAGGCGTGTGCCGTCTCTCGTTCGATGAAGGAGGCGAGGAATTGGCCGGGCGGTTCCCCCATGCGCAGCTCGTCGAGGGGGGTAGCGAATTCGAGAGCCTGCTGGAAAAGGTCGTCGCGGCAGTGGAGCAGCCGGGCCAGTCTCGCGCGATACCATTGGACGTGCAGGGGACCGCATTTCAGGAGGCGGTGTGGCGCGAGTTGCAACGTATTCCTGCCGGTGAGACCCGGAGTTACGCGCAGATCGCGGCGGCGGTGGGAAAGCCGGGCGCGGTGCGTGCAGCAGGTTCGGCCAATGGCGCGAACAAGGTTGCAGTGCTCATCCCGTGTCACCGCGTCATAAGGGCAGATGGTTCTATCGGTGGTTATGCCTATGGCGAGGCGATCAAGCGAGAACTGTTGAAGCGGGAACGGGGCTGAACCGCTGGGCTCATACGAACGAGTATGGATCGATGTCGATGTTCACCCTGACGCTGCGTGGGAACTGAAGCGGCTCCAGCCACTCGCGCAGCATCTTCTGCAATTCGGCGGATCGCCGGGCGTTGATGAGCAGGCGGAAACGGTGACGTCCGCGCAGCAGTGAAAGCGGCGCGGGAGCCGGGCCGAGCACCAGCATGTCGGGATGGTTGGGCGCGGTACCGCCGATGGCGCGAGCGGCTGCCTGCGCTTCGGACTGGTCTTCGGAAGACACGATGATCGCTGCCCAGCGGCCGAACGGCGGGGCGCCGGCGTCTCGGCGGGCGTCTGTTTCCGCGGCGTAGAACGCGTCTCGGTCTCCGGCGGCAAGGGCGGCTATAACGGAGGCTTCTGGATGGCGGGTCTGGATCAGCACCTCGCCCGGCTTGTCGCCGCGTCCCGCGCGACCGGCCACCTGAGCGACTTGCTGATACGTCCGCTCGGCAGCGCGCAAGTCGCCACCTTCAAGGCCGAGATCGGCATCGACCACGCCCACCAGCGTAAGGTCGGGGAAGTGATAGCCCTTGGTGACAAGCTGCGTTCCGACGATCACGTCGATCGCCTTGCCCTCTGCCTTGGCGACGAATTCACCGACGGCCTCGGCCGTATTCATCGTGTCCGACGTGACCAGCGCCACCCGTGCCTCGGGCAGGATTTCCGCTACCTCGTCGGCAATGCGTTCGACGCCGGGACCGCAGGCGACGAGGCAGTCGCCCGTGCCGCATTCGGGGCAGGCGTCGGGAACCGGCACTTCGTGGCCGCAGTGATGGCAGGCTAGGCGCCCGGAGAAGCGGTGTTCCACCAGCCAGGCCGTGCAGTTCGGGCATTGGAATCGATAACCGCAGTGGCGGCAAAGCGTCAGCGGCGCATAGCCCCGGCGGTTGAGGAACAGCAGCGACTGTTCGCCCTTCGCCAGCCGCTTCTTCATCTCCTCGACGAGGCGGGGAGCAAGCCATTTGCCGCGCTCCGGCGCTTCCTGCCGGAGGTCGAGGATCTGGATATCGGGCAGTTGCGCGCCGCCGAAACGGGCCGGCAGGTCGACCTTGCGATAGACCCCCGCTTCCGCAAGCTGCATCGATTCGAGGGCGGGCGTGGCGCTGGCGAGAACCACCGGAATACCCTCGAACTTGGAGCGCATCACCGCCACGTCGCGTGCGTTGTAGCGCACGCCGTCATCCTGCTTGAACGAGACTTCGTGCGCTTCATCCACCACGATGAGGCCCAGTCGGGCATAGGGTAGAAACAGGGCAGAACGTGCCCCTACGACCACCTGAGCGTCACCAAGGACGATGGAACGCCAAGCCCGCCGCCGTTCGCTGGACTTGAGCGAGGAATGCCAAAGCAGCGGAGGGACACCGAAACGATGTTCGAAGCGGCGGAGGAAATTTTCGGTGAGAGCGATCTCGGGAAGCAGCACCAGGACCTGTCGCCCGAGACGCAGGGCTTCGGCCACCGCCTCGAAATAGGTTTCCGTCTTGCCCGAGCCGGTGACGCCGTCGAGCAGGAAGGGGGCGAACTTGTGCGTGCGCACGGCTTCTACGAATATGTCGGCCGCAGCCTGTTGGCCGTCAGACAGTTTCGGTTCGGCGAACTCGGGCAGGGCCCGCGGATAGGGGCGGTCCAGATCGACCACGACGGGCTCCAGCAATCCCGCGCCGACCATCCCGCGCAGCACGCCTTCGGAGACGGATGCCAGTTCCGCAAGTTCCTTGATCGAGCCCTGCTCGCCCTGCAGGGCATCGAGAGCGGCGGCGCGCTGGGGGGTCAGGCGGGCGGGTTCATGCCCCGTCAGGCGGTATTCGGTGGTCGTGCCTCCGCCGCGCAGCGCTGCCATGCTGCCGAGTGCCATGCGCGCGACCGAGGAGAGCGAGGCACAGTAGTAATCCGCCGTCCATTCGATCAATCGGCGCAGTCGTTCGGGAAGCGGGGGTACGGGAAGCACTTCGAGGAGTGGACGCAGTTTGGATTCAGGCACTTCCTGCGTGCTCAGGCGTTCCGGCTCCCAGACGATCCCTAGGACCTGCCTTGGCCCGAGGGGCGCGATCACCACGGCGCCGAATTCTATCGCCATGCCTTCGGGGACGCGGTAGTCGAGGACGCCCAGCGCGGCGTTGAAGACGAGGATTCGGACGCGTTTCATGTGGGTTGCATATAGGCACTGGTTGCACGGGGCGTGAAGGAGTTGATGATGGTGAACTGGGGAACAGGGGAAAACGGACTGTCCGAGGGCGAGAATTCGCGCCTTGCCGACTGGAGCCGCAGGGGCGTGCTGGTCGGTATGCTCGCCACCGGCGTGCTGATGCTGCCTGGCTGCTCGACGCTTGGTGGAAGCAGCTCCGCCGGCGCAGATCCGGTGCGCCGCCTCATGCGCTATTCGTCGGAGCGCGCATTCACCTGGCTCGGCCAGCCGGAAGGTTTCTGGACCAGCCCGGTTGCGCGCCTGCCGCTTCCGCTTCTGTTCAGCCGTCCCGGCCGCACCAACAGCGGGGTGCTGAAGTCGAAGGCCTTCCGTGACAAGCTGCAATATCAGCTCAATCTTTTCGCGGCGCCGGGCGCCCGCGCTGCCGGACCGGTGGCGCTCAAGGCCGTTCAGGATATTCCCGTCCGCGAACCCGCCGAAATCCTCAGCGGAGGCAATACCGCGGCGACGACGTTCCTTCGCCGGAACATGGGCCCGGCTCTCGTCAACGCCATGATCCCCGAGATCGAGCGTGCCATGCGCGAAGCCCAGGATCCGACGCTGAACCAGGCGATCGCCGCGCTCAAGGGCGTGACGATCCAGGATGCCGCCCATGCTCTCGCGCTCGATGCAGATAACGGCATCTGGTACGAAGTCGGCGCAGCCGAAGCGGCTATCCGGCAAAATCCGGGGGAAACCAATGACGCAGCGCTGATCGGCGCGCTGAAGCAGGGCTGATTCGCCGGAGCAGCGGGGCCAGGGTGGCGCAGAACGCCGCGCATCCCTATAGGGAGCGCCAGAATCGACGGGCGCGTTAGACTCGCCCGTCGCAGCCCCGCATCCACAGGAACCGCGCCATGAAGTTCTTCGTCGACACCGCCGACACCAACGACATCGCCGATCTGGCCGCCACCGGCCTGCTCGACGGCGTCACCACCAACCCATCGCTGATCGCCAAGTCCGGCCGCGACTTCCTGGAAGTCACCAAGGAAATCTGCGGCCTGGTCGACGGACCGGTCAGTGCCGAAGTCGTCGCGCTCGACCATGAAGGCATGATGCGCGAGGCCGAAATCCTCCGCAAGATCGCAGACAACGTCTGCATCAAGGTGCCGCTGACGATCGACGGCCTCAAGACCTGCAAGAAGCTGACCAGCGACGGCACGCTCGTGAACGTCACCCTCTGCTTCTCGGCCAACCAGGCTCTGCTCGCGGCCAAGGCCGGCGCCAGCTTCGTCTCGCCTTTCGTCGGCCGTCATGACGACAATGGCTTCGACGGCATGGACCTGATCCGCGACATCCGCCTGATCTATGACAACTACGCCTTCGACACCGAAATCCTCGCTGCTTCGATCCGCCACCCTGTCCACGTTCTCGAATGCGCCCGCATCGGCGCTGACGTGGCGACGATGCCGCCGGCAGTCATCAAGAACCTCGTGAAGCACGTGCTCACCGACAAGGGCATCGAAGGCTTCATGGCCGACTGGGCGAAGACCGGCCAGTCGCTCTGATCCTGCCGATCTGAACAGGAAGGGCATCATTCCGGGGCGAACTCGGAGCGATGCCCTTTCATCCCGGCTTGCACCGGGCGGACTAAGCCGCCATTGAGCGTGCCATGTCCGAAGATACTCCCGTCGATCGCTTCAAGCTGGCCCTGACCGGCGCCTCGCGCGCCATCGCGCACGATGCCGAAGTCGAGGTCAACTGGACTGCCGACGCTCCCAGTTCCACCGGCCAGACCTTCCGCGTGCCCATGCCGGGTCGCTCGATTCCGCGCGGCGCCGCCATGCAGGCGCGCGGTTATGCCGACAGCTTCGCGCTTCGGCTGCGCCATCACAACGACCGGCTGCACATGCGCAACGCCCCGTCCGATCCTTCGGCCCGGGCCTGTTACGATGCGGTGGAGGCCGTGCGTTACGAAGCGCTCGGCGCCAACAGTTACGAAGGGATGCGGGCCAATCTCGACGCTTCGCTGGAGGCGCGGATAGCCAGCGATCCGATTTCGCGCGCGGATAGCCCGGACGGCGTTCCGATCCCGACAGCGCTGGCGCTCCTGCTGCGCGAGCGGCTCACCGGCCAGTCGGTGCCGGAAGCGGCGCAACTTGGCGTGGACATGGTGCGCCGCTGGATCGAATCGAAGGCCGGCGACGATTTCGAGGCTCTGGCCGACTCGATCGAGAACCAGAAGGCTTTCCAGAAGCTCTCGCTCGACATGTTGATGCATCTGGAGATGACCCAGGCCGAGCAGATCGAGCAGCCGCCCGAAGAGTCCGAGGACATGGACGGCGACGAGGAGACTGAGGAAGACGAGACCGGCGACGAAAGCGGGCAGGAACAGCAGCCTGCGGAAATGGCCGCCGAGCCTTCCGGCGGTCAGGACGAAGGCGAGAGCGAGGCCGAGGGCGATAACTCGGAAGACATGGACGACGGCGAGGAAGGCCAGGAAGGCGAGGAGGGCATGTTGCCCGTCCGGCCGAACCGGCCCTGGACCGATATCCCGGACAGCTTCGACTACCAGGTCTTCACCGAAGCCTACGACGAGGTGGTCGTCGCCTCCGAGCTTTGCGACGATGAGGAACTGACGCGCCTGCGCGCCTATCTCGACGCGCAGCTCAAGGGCCTGCAGGGCGTTGTCACGCGTCTTGCGAACCGCCTCCAGCGCCGCCTCATGGCGCAGCAGAACCGCTCGTGGGACTTCGATCAGGAAGAGGGCATGCTCGATGCCGCGCGGCTTGCCCGCGTGGTCGTCTCGCCCGGCCAGTCGCTCTCCTACAAGATCGAGCGCGACGTGGAGTTCAAGGATACCGTCGTCACCCTGCTGCTCGACAATTCCGGCTCGATGCGCGGCCGGCCTATCTCGATCGCGGCGATCAGTGCCGATGTAATGGCACGCACGCTGGAGCGCTGCGGCGTGAAGGTCGAGATTCTCGGCTTCACCACCCGCGCCTGGAAGGGCGGGCAGAGCCGCGAGTCCTGGCTTGCGAGTGGCCGTCCCCAGCACCCGGGCCGCCTCAACGACCTGCGCCATATCATTTACAAGAAGGCGGATGAGCCGTGGCGCCGTGCGCGCAAGAACCTCGGCCTGATGATGCGCGAGGGCCTGCTCAAGGAAAACATCGACGGCGAGGCGCTGCTCTGGGCGCACAACCGCATGCTTGCCCGCCCTGAGGATCGGCGGATCATGATGGTGATCTCCGATGGCGCTCCGGTGGACGATTCGACGCTTTCAGTGAACTCCGCAGGCTATTTGGAGGCGCATTTGCGCCGGGTGATCGAATGGATCGAGGCCAAGAGCCCGGTCCAGCTCGTCGCCATCGGCATCGGCCACGACGTGACGCGATACTACCGGCGCGCGGTGACGATCATGGACGCCGAGCAACTCGGCGGCACGATGATAGAGCAGCTCGCGGGACTATTCGAGGAAGAGTGATCGTTCCCAGAAGCCCGAGGAACCGCCGGGCGCATCGCTGATGGCTTGACTGCGCCCGGCTCCTGCCTAATTGCCCTGCGTCATGACCGAGACGCAAAGCCTGACGCTGTTCAACAGCCTGACCCGCCAGCTGGAGCCGTTCCAGCCCGTCCACGAAGGCGAGGCGCGGGTCTATACGTGCGGGCCGACGGTCTACAACTACCCCCACATCGGCAACATGCGTGCCTATGTCTTTGCAGACATTCTCGGCCGTACCCTGAGCCACAAGGGCTACAGGCTCACTCACGTCATCAACATCACCGATGTCGGCCATCTCACCGACGACGCCGACGCGGGCGAGGACAAGATGGAGAAGATGGCGCGGACCCAGGCCCAGTCCATCTGGGATATCGCAGCGCATTATACGCAGGCCTACTGGGCCGACATCGAGGCGCTGAACATCCGTCAGCCCGCCAAGTGGTCCATCGCGACAGATTACGTTCCGCAGATGATCGAATTTGCCGAAAAGATCGCGCCAAGGCACTGCTATGAACTGGAGAGCGGCCTCTATTTCGACGTTTCCACGGTCTCGGATTACGGCCGCCTCGCGCGTGCCGTGACCGACGAGGGGGAGGGCCGTATCGAGGCCGTCGAGGGCAAGCGAAACGCCGCCGACTTCGCGATCTGGCGCAAGACGCCCGAGGGCGAGAAGCGGCAGATGGAATGGGATTCTCCCTGGGGCAAGGGCGCGCCGGGCTGGCACCTCGAATGCTCGGTGATGTCCGGCGACTTGCTGGGATTCCCGTTCGATATCCATACCGGCGGGATCGATCACCGCGAGATCCATCACCCCAACGAGATCGCGCAGAACCAGGCGTTCTGCTGCAAGCCCGATGATACTTGCGGCCTCGACGTTCCCGCAAATTCGGGCGCCAGGGTGTGGATGCACAACAATTTCCTCGTTGAGCGTTCAGGCAAGATGAGCAAGTCTTCGGGCGAGTTCCTGCGGCTGCAACTGCTGATCGACAAGGGCTACCACCCGCTGGGCTACCGCATGATGTGCCTTCAGGCGCATTACCGGTCGGAGCTCGAATTCTCGTGGGAAGGCCTTGCCGCCGCGTTGGTGCGCCTCAAGCGCATGATCATCGTGGCCGAACGCCTCGGTGAGGTGGAGGCAGGGGACGCCAATCACCCGAAGCTCGCGCCCATGCTCGAAACGTTCGAAAAGGCGATCGGCGAGGATCTCAACACCGCCGTCGCGTTGACGGCGCTGGAAGATGTGCTCGCCGCCAAGAAGGTGGACCCCTCAGCCAAGCGGGCGGCGATAGAAGCGATGGATTCGGTGCTGGGGCTCGATCTGTTCGGGACGGGCCGTGCCGACTTGCGGATCCGTCCAAAGGCTGCGGAAATCACCGAAGCCGAAATCGAAGATGTGCTCGCTCGCCGTAAACAGGCGCGCGCGGAGAAGGACTTTGCGAGTTCCGATGCCCTTCGCGACGAACTGTCGGCGAAGGGTGTCGAGGTGATGGACGGCGATCCGCTCGGCTGGGAATGGAAGCTCGGCTGAGCGCGTGAGCGGGGCGGGACTGCACTTGCGTTAACCGGCGCATTGGGGGGCTTGCCATTCCATCCGGCTGTCCCGATCAAACGATAAGGGCCTCTAATCGGCCATTTATCGGAGTTCGCCATGACCGTCGCCGTGATCAACGCCCAGTCGCGCCCGCTTCTGGAGGGCCGCCTGCCTGATGGCGTGCAGCCGCTCTGGTTCGAAAGCGACAGTCAGCTTCTGGAGCTTGCGTCGCAGGCGCAAGTGGCGTGGCTCGATCCGGTCGCGCCTGCTGTCGCGGCGGAATTCATCGAGGCTGCCGAAAGGTTGGCCTGGTACACGGCTCTTTCTTCGGGCGTGGACTGGCTCCCGCTCCGGGTTCTGAGCGCGCGCGGCATCCGGCTTACCAATGGTTCGGGAATTCATGCCCAGTCCGTCGCCGAATATGCCCTTATGGGCATGCTCACGGTGGCGAAGGGTTGGCGCGAAGTGGTGAGGGCGCAGGACCGGCATGAATGGCTGATGGAACCGCCCGGCAAGCGCGAACTGCTTGGCTCGAAGGTGCTGGTGGTCGGATCGGGAGAGATCGGCGGCCGTATCGGCGAGATGCTACGTGTATTCGGGGCGGAAGTCACCGGGGTCCGGCGCCGGCCGGGGGCGGGCGAGCTGGGCTCCGACGCGTGGCGGGCCGAGCTTGGCCGGTTCGACTGGGTGATTGCCGTGGTCCCTTCCACACCGGAAACCTTGCGCATGTTCGGCGAGGCCGAGTTTGCGGCGATGAAGCCGGGGGCCGTCTTCCTCAATTTCGCGCGCGGAACGGTGATCGAGCAGGATGCCTTGCTTGCTTCCATCGACTCGGGCCATCTGGGCGGAGCGTTCCTCGACGTTACCGAGCCTGAACCGCTTCCCGCAGACCATGCGCTGTGGTCGCGTGCAAATATCCATATATCGATGCATCTCTCCGGCCGCGCGCAGGATGCATTGTTCGAGCGCGGATCGGCGCGTTTTCTCGGCAATCTTCAACACTTCGTTCGCGGTGAGCCGCTCGAACACCTGGTCGATCTGTCGAGCGGCTATTGAAGCGCCGGCATGAGCGCCATTGAATTGTGCGCCACATTTCCCGAGACATGTGCAAACGGTTTGAGGGAAGGTGCACATGGCAGAGAGCGACAAGCGCAAGGCGTCCGATCTATTCATCGAATGTCTTGAGGCGGAAGGCGTCGAATATATCTTCGGCGTTCCGGGCGAGGAGAACCTCGATTTCCTCGATTCGCTCTCACGGTCGCGGAAGATCAAACTGATCCTCACGCGTCACGAGCAGGGCGCGGGCTTCATGGCGGCGACGTACGGCCGCCATACCGGCAAGGCGGGGGTGTGCCTTTCGACCCTCGGCCCGGGGGCAACGAATTTCGTCACCGCTGCCGCCTATGCGACGCTGGGCGGGATGCCGATGCTGATGATTACGGGCCAGAAGCCGATCAAGAAGTCCAAGCAGGGTCGGTTCCAGATCCTCGATGTCGTCTCGATGATGCAGCCGATCACCAAGTATGCGCACCAGATGGCAAGTTCGGACAATATTCCGAGCCGCGTGCGTGAGGCATTCCGCATCGCCGAGGAGGAAAAGCCCGGCGCGACCCATGTCGAACTGCCGGAAGACATTGCCGACGAGTACACCGATTCGCGCCCCATCCTGCGCTCGACGGTGCGCCGGCCAACCGCCGATGTGAAATCGATCGCACAGGCGGTGGCAGCGCTGGAGAAGGCCAAACGGCCGGTGCTGGTGATCGGAGCGGGCGCCAACCGCAAGATGACCAGCAAGATGCTGGGTGAGTTCGTCGAGAAGACCGGCATTCCCTTCCTGACCACCCAACTCGGCAAGGGCGTGATCGACGAGCGCCATCCCCGTTTCCTCGGTTGCGCGGCGCTGTCGTCGGGGGACTTCGTTCACCGTGCGATCGAGGATGCCGACTGCATCGTCAACATCGGCCATGACGTGATCGAGAAGCCGCCGTTCTTCATGCATAATGACGGTACGCGGGATGACCGCGTGGTTATTCACATCTCGACCAAGACCGCCGAGGTTGACCCCGTCTACTTCCCGCATGTCGAGGTGATCGGCGATATTGCCAACGCCATGTGGCAGATCAAGGAAGCGATCACGCCCTCTGCCAGATGGAATTTCGAAGCCATGCTCGGCTATCGCAAGGCCGAGGTCGAGCATACCGACCGACTGGCGGCTGACGAACGCTTTCCGATCTTCCCGCCTCATCTCGTTCAGCAGGTGCGTGAAGCACTGCCTGATGATGCGATCGTCTGTCTCGACAACGGGGTCTACAAGCTCTGGTTCGCTCGTGGTTATTGCGCCTGCAAGCCGAACACCGTGTTGCTGGACAACGCGCTTGCATCGATGGGGGCAGGGCTGCCTTCGGCCATGGCAAGCGCGATGGTCTATCCGAATCGGAAGATTTTCGCCGTCTGCGGCGATGGCGGCTTCATGATGAATAGCCAGGAGATGGAGACGGCGGTGCGGCTTGGTCTCAATCTCACCGTTCTGATCCTGAACGACAACGCTTTCGGAATGATCCGCTGGAAGCAGGCCAACATGGGCTTTGCCGACTTTGGTCTGACCTATGGCAACCCGGACTTCGTGAAGTATGCCGAAAGCTATGGCGCGAACGGCTACCGAGTTGAAAGCGCCGCGCATCTCAAGGAATTGCTGGCTCATTGCCGGGATACGCCCGGTGTCCACCTGATAGATTGCCCGGTCGATTATTCGGAAAACGACCGGATCCTCAATATCGAGATCAAGGACCTTTCGGCAGCGCTTTGATAATATGAAAAAGGCAGGGTTTTACCCCTGCCTTTTTCATTTCAGCCTTTCGGCGATCTCAGAAATCCTCAAGCAGCAGCAGTTCCAGTTCCACCGTCATGCGTGCAGGCGGCCCGGCTTCGTGCGCGACTTCACCGAGCGCTGCATCGGCGACGAGTTGTCGAGGAATGGTGAATTCGTGTTCGGGCAGGGCTTCGATAAGGTTCTCGCCAGCGGTGATGGCGGCATCGCCGGTAAAGGCCAGAGCGATGGTGTGGCGCGAGCCTGAGAATGTGGCACTGCTCCAGGGGCGCTCGGCATGGCGCAGGAATTCCACTTCCGGCCCTGCCAGCTTCAGCACTGCCGATAGCAGCGGAAGCCAGGGACCGCGTGCGGCGCCGCCCATGGCTTCCCGAGCGGATGCGTGCGCCGAGGCCAGCATCGAGCGGTCATGGGCGAGATTAACGTGCATGGGTGCTCTCCAGGTAGTTCGTCATGAATAGTTCGATCCGCGCCGCCGTTCCGGCGCGGGGCGTACGGCCATTGCGGAGATCGCCGACAAATCGCGGATCATGGGCGGCGAGCCGTCCGAATCTGGTCCAGGCCATGTCTGTCAGGCGCAGGAAGCGTTCGATCTGGCGAATAAGCATCGGGATGAGAGGCTCCGTTCGATGGGCTTGCGTTCTCTTTATGTTCCATCTATTTCCTACTTGTCTAGGAAATTTCCTCTTGTTATGGATTACATTATGGAAAGCCCTGAAGTCCGCTCCCGTCTGCTTGAACTGGCCGAGGCTCGCGGTGCTAGCTTGTCCAGTCTTTCACGCATGATCGGCAAAAATCAGAGCTATCTTCAGCAATTTATCAAGAAGGGCAGCCCTCGCAAACTGGAGGAGGAGGACCGTGGCCTGCTGGCGCGGTACTTCGGGGTGGACGAGGCTGAGCTGGGTAAAGCGAAAGAAAAATACGCCGAAGTCGCGGGAAATGTCTCCGGTGGGGATTGGGTGGAAGTTCCGCGCCTTTCAGTGGGCGCCTCCGCCGGGCCCGGCGCTTTGCCGGATGGCGAGGATGTATTCGGGGCGATTCGGTTTTCGTCCCGATGGTTGCGATCGATGGGGCTGCGCCCGGACATGCTTTCCGCAATCGCGGTCAGCGGCGATTCGATGGAGCCGACCTTGCGTGACGGAGACGAGATTCTCGTGGACCGTGACTGGCGGCCGCTGCGTGACGGTATCCACGTCGTTCGTCTGGATGATTCCGTATTGGTGAAGCGCCTGGCTGCGGGGCGAGGCGGACGTATCACCTTGTTGAGCGACAATTCCGCCTATCGCCCGCTCGAATGTGGGCTTGAGGATATCCAGGTGATCGGCCGCGTCGTGTGGAAGGGCGGGCGCATCTAGCGGCTGTCGGTGACGGTTGCATTGGCCGGGGCTTACGGCCATTTCCGCAGGCATGACCGATATTCAGGAGCAGCCGATGCGCGTCGGCATCATTCCCGTTACCCCGCTTCAGCAGAATTGTTCGCTGATCTGGTGCACGAAGACCATGCGCGGCGCATTCGTGGATCCCGGCGGTGACCTGCCCAAGCTGCGGCAGGCGTTGGAGAAAACGGGGGTTACTCTGGAAAAGATCCTCGTGACTCATGGTCATCTGGACCATTGCGGCATGGCCGGCATCTTCGCCAGGGAGATGGGCGTGCCGATCGAGGGGCCGCACGAAGAAGACCGATTCTGGATCGCCCAGCTCAATGATGATGGCCCTCGCTGGAACATGGAGGCGCAGACTTTCGAGCCGAATCGATGGCTCGAGGATGGCGATAAGGTAACGGTGGGAGACCTTGAGCTCGATGTCGTCCATTGCCCGGGGCATACGCCGGGCCATGTCGTCTTCCATCATGAGCCCAGCAAGTTCGCCATGGTGGGGGACGTGCTGTTCCAAGGCGGAATTGGCCGCTGGGACTTCCCGCGGGGCAATCTGGAGGATCTCGTCGATTCGATAACCCGGAAGCTCTGGCCGCTGGGTGACGATGTCACGTTCGTTCCCGGTCACGGCCCGATCAGCACGTTCGGGGATGAGCGGCGGACGAATCCCTATGTCGGGGATGTTGCGCTGGAGCGGGGGCTTCCGGGCTGAAGCGGCCGGGCTTTGGTACTCTTGAGAGGGGCGGCGTCGATGCGCCGCCCCTTTTTGATTCTCAGAACCGTCCCAGCGCGATCAGCAGCGCCATGACCGACAGCCCGAGCAGCGTCAGCACTGTAATGATAACGCCGCCTGCCCGCAGCAGGTTGGGCTTGCCGATGTCCATTCCAAGAGCGTGTGCCACACGGCCCAGCATGAAGATCGAGCCGGCGATCGCCAGCCAGGGGCCGGCCTTGCCCGTCATCTCGATCGCGGCGACGAGGATCAGCAGGAAGGGAGTGCTTTCCACGAAATTCAGCTGCGCGCGCATGCGGCGGCCCAGGCGTTCGTGACCGCCGTCGCCGAAGAGCACCTTTTCGCGCATGCGCAATTGTCCGATCCGCACTATATGCCAGAAGGTGATGACACCGGCGGCGGCCGCAAGGCACAGTGTGGTCTGCAGAATCATTGGTGCAATTTCCTCTTTGTCGATTTCGCGTTCATGCGGCGGGGCGGAACGGGTTGCAACTCGTGTGAAATCGGTTATAGGCGCGCCTTCGCAAGCCGCCGGTCCGCGAACACGGTTTCCGGCGGCCTTTTTGACATTCAATTCCAGGAACAGGTGCCGAAATGGCTGTCCCTAAAAGAAAAACGTCCCCGTCTCGCCGGGGCATGCGCCGCAGCCACGATGCTCTGCAGGTTGAAGCGTTCCACGAATGCCCCAACTGCGGTGAGCTGAAGCGCCCGCACAACCTCTGCAACGCTTGCGGCCACTACAATGGTCGTGAAATCGTCGCGGTCGAAGTCTAAGATTACGACGATTCCCGGAGAGTGCCCATGAGTCTGCCGCGTATCGCGATCGATGCGATGGGCGGCGACGAGGGCGTGCGCGTCATGATTGAGGGCGCTGCGCTCGCGCGCCGTCGTCATGATCGTTTCAAGTTCCTGCTGGTCGGTGATGAGCCGCGGATCAAGGTCGCGCTCGAAAATCATCCGAATCTCAGGGCTTCTTCCGAGATTCTGCATACCGAAGGCGTTATCAGCGGTGAGGATAAGCCCAGTCAGGCCTTGCGCCGGGCCAAGGGCACCTCGATGGGACGCGCGATCGAGGCGGTGAAGGCGGGTGACGCCGGAGCCGCCGTCAGCGCCGGCAACACCGGCGCGCTGATGGCGATTTCCAAGCTGACCTTGCGGACCATGCCCGGAATCGATCGCCCGGCGCTTGCAGCCCTGCTGCCGACGCTTGGGGACAACGATCTTGTCATGCTCGATCTCGGCGCCAATGCCGAGTGCGATGCCCGCAACCTCGTGCAGTTCGCGATCATGGGCGCTGCCTATGCCCGCGTCGCCACGGGGCGCGAGCAGCCGCGCGTGCGTCTTCTGAACATCGGTTCGGAAGAAACCAAGGGCACTGACATGCTGCGCGAAGCGGCGGCGACCCTCAAGAAAGCGGCTGGCGACCTGTCGATGTCTTTCGACGGGTTCACCGAGGCAGACAAGCTCGGCAGCGGTTCGATGGATGTCGTCGTAACCGACGGATTCTCGGGCAACATTGCCCTGAAGGCGGTCGAGGGTACGGCGCGATTCGTGGCGGACCTGCTGCGGCGCGGATTTACCAGTTCGCTCCGTTCCAAGATCGGTTTCCTGATCTCGAAGCCTGCTACCGAGCTGCTCAAGCACCATCTCGATCCCAATAACCATAATGGCGCGGTCTTCCTGGGCCTCAACGGTATTGTCGTGAAGAGCCATGGCGGCGCAAACGCCGCAGGCGTCGCAAATGCCGTGGCGGTTACCGCGCGGCTCCTGGAGGAAAACGTGACTGAGCGGATATCCGCCGACCTTGCCCGCGTGGGCGGAGCGTCCCTGCGCAAGTCGCGTGTCCAGGAAGAGAGTGCCTGATGATTCGTTCGGTTCTGGTCGGTACGGGTTCCGCCCTGCCGCGCCGCTCGGTCAGCAACGCGGAACTTGCCGAACAGGTTGATACGAGCGACGAGTGGATCGTCGAGCGTACCGGCATTTCCAACCGGCACATCGCCGCGCCCGACGAGACCACGTCGAGCCTGGCAACGGATGCCGCACGCAAGGCGATTGAGGCTGCCGGGATCGATGCCTCCTCGATCGACCTGATCGTGCTTGCCACGGCAACGCCCGACCAGACTTTTCCGGCAACGGCTACCATCGTTCAAAGTAACCTTGGCTGCCGGGGCGGAATCGCTTTTGACGTGGCAGCGGTGTGCTCTGGATTCCTTTACGCCGTGGGCGTTGCCGATTCGATGTTGCGCTCCGGCATGGCCAAGCGTGCGCTGGTAATCGGTTCGGAAACGTTCAGCCGCATCCTCGATTGGGAAGATCGCACCACTTGTGTCCTGTTCGGAGATGGTGCGGGAGCAATCATCCTCGAAGCGCAGGAGCAGGACGGTGATGCGCCGCGCGGCGTTCTTGCCACGCGTCTTCATGCTGACGGTGCGCATAACCAGCTCCTTTATGTCGACGGCGGTCCATCAACCACGGGGACGGTCGGCAAGCTGCGCATGAAAGGCCGCGAGGTCTTTCGCCATGCCGTGGTCAATCTGGCTGAGGTCCTTAACGAAGTCCTTGAAGAAGCTGGTCTTTCTTCAAACGATATCGATTGGCTCGTGCCCCATCAGGCCAATGCGCGCATTCTGGAAGCCACTGCCAGGAAGCTTGATCTTCCACGTGAGAAGGTCGTCATGACGGTGGGGCAGCATGCCAATACCTCGGCAGCTTCGGTGCCGTTGGCGCTGGATCAGGCGGTTCGCGACGGACGAATTGTCCAGGGCGACCTGGTCGTTCTGGAGGCGATGGGCGGCGGTTTCACCTGGGGCGCCAGCCTGATCCGGATGTGAATTTGCTCCGGTATGGGGGAGTGCCCGCAATTGCTGCGTGCGGCATTGCTTTTCCCGCATTTTTTCATATTATCTTCGTGGGGGTTTGTCGCACGGAGGGGATGCGGGACTGATGCGTTCCACGGACACACTGACGAGGGCGGAGATCGCTGAAGCCATCCACAGGAAGCTCGGACTGTCCAGGTCCGAGTCGCTTGCGATGGTCGAAGCGATATTGCAACACATGTCGGAGGCCCTCGCCGAGGGCGAAAACGTTAAGATTTCCGGGTTCGGAACGTTCCTCTTGCGCGATAAGGGCGAGCGGATCGGACGTAATCCGAAAACCGGGGTCGAAGTGCCTATCACGCCGCGCCGGGTCATGACTTTCCGGGCAAGCCAGATGCTGAAGGACCGCATTACTGGCTGATTGCGGCCAGGAATGCGGAGATTTTAGCCATGGCAGCAAGTGAAGCGGGCGGCGAAACCGGTTCCGGATTCGACCCTTTTGGCTTTGACGATGGCAAGGCGCCTGATGCGCTGCGCACGATCGGCGAGGTGACCAAGGCGTTGGGCATCCGGCAACATGTCCTGCGCTACTGGGAAGAGCAGTTTCCGTCGCTTCAACCCATCAAGCGTAGCGGCAATCGTCGCTATTATCGGCGCGAGGATGTCGTGCTGATCGCGGCGATCGACCGGCTGGTCAATCGTGAGGGTTATACCTTGCGCGGCGCCCGGATGGCGCTTGAAGAGCAGCCGGCCACAGGCTTGGCCACGGCCTCGATTTCGGTCGGGGTCGACCCTTCCACGAATCCGAAGCCTGTAGAAGCTATCGACGCTTTCGAAAACGCGCTGCAGCAAATTCGCGAGCGATTGGCCCAGGCCCTCGTCGAGGTGTGAGGCGGGCTTGCCCGCTATTCAGAATTGAATGTCCGGTCCCAGTTCGGGGTCTAGATCCCGGGGACGGGTCAGATGGGCGAGGCGCCCGATTCCTTCGCGGATCTGGCCCCAGGAATCGATGTCCAGTTCCAACACCGCATATGCAGCGGTGGGAAACTTTTCTTCGACCACATCGCGCATCGGACTGCTGCCGTCATCCGGCACGAGGTCGAAGATCAGATCTTCCAGTCCGGGGTTGTGGCCAACGAGCATGATCGAACGCGGGTCACCCGTCTGTTCGCGCAGCAAGTCTATCAGCGTTGCCGAACTTGCAAGGTAGATGCGGCGGTCCCAGGTGATGGGCGGCATCTCGCCTGCAGCTTCGCCTGCGAGTTCGATCGTCTGCGTGACGCGGACGGCAGGCGATGCGAGGACGCGCTTCCAGCCTATCGCATGATCCCGGATGTGCAGTCCCATCAAGGCAGCGCCCTTTCGCCCGCGCTTGTTGAGCGGGCGATCGAAATCCCGCAGGCGGGCGTCGTGCCAGTCGGACTTGGCATGTCTGAAGATTCCGAGAGTTTTCATCGAGTAGTTCGGTTCACACTAGTTCGGGGTCAAACGGAAGGTCGGGCCGCATCGCTCTGCTTTTCGCTTTCTCCTGAAACATTCCAGGCGACGCGATGCAAGGCTTCCTCCAGCGAAATTCGAAGCACCGGCGTTCCTTCAGGGAAAGCGCTCAGCAATCGCGAGGGGAAGGCAGAGGAGAGGACGACGAAATGCCCGCGATCGCCGCGACTGCGGATCAGGCGTCCAAAAGCCTGCGCCAGTTTTGCGCGGATCAGACTGTCATCATAGGCGGAGCCGCCGCCGGCAACGCGCCGGGCACGGTGCAGGATGGTGGGGCGCGGCCAGGGCACTTGCTCCATCACCACCAGTCGCAGCGATTCGCCCGGCACGTCCACGCCGTCGCGCAAGGCATCGGTGCCAAGCAGGGATGCGGCCGGATCGTCGCGGAAGATATCCACCAGCGTGCCGGTGTCGATGGGGTCGACGTGTTGCGCATAGAGAGGCAGGCCCGCGCGGGCGAGCCGGTCGGCAATGCGGCCATGGACGGCGCGTAAACGGCGAATGGCCGTGAACAGGCCGAGCGCGCCTCCACCTGCCGCTTCGATCAGCCGCGCGTATGCGCCGGCGAGCGCGGGAATATCGCCGCGAGGCACATCGTTGACGATGAGGACTTCGGCCTGTGCAGCATAGTCGAAGGGGCTGAGATGTTCCGAAAGCTTCGGGGCAACTTCGATATGACGGACGCCCGAGCGCGCGATGGCCTTATCCCAGTTCTCGCCGTCACGCAGGGTTGCCGAGGTCATCACGACGCCGTGTGCCGGTTCGAGAACGACGCTGGCGAAAGGCTTCATCGGATCGAGCCAATGACGGTGGATGCCGACATCGTATTCGCGCGCTTCCGAACGATCGAGTGCCAGCCAGTCCACGAATTCGGGATCGGCGGGGCCGGCGAGTCTGCCGAGCATCGCTTCCCAGGCCAGAAGGATATCCACACGCCAGCCGAGCGATTGCCGGGCTCCTTCGATGCGCGCTCGGCCGGGACCATCAAGCCAGTCGGGCCCATCTTCCATCAGCGCTTCCAGCCTGAGGCCGAGACGGACGAGAGGTTGACGCAGTTCGCCCAGGGCCTCGCGCGCGGCTTCCGCGATCTCGACGAAGGCGCCGTCCAGTCCGGCCGCCTCGGTTTCGAGTCCGTAGCCGGCTTCCTGTCCGCCGCTCTCGTCGCGGGCGTAGACGGTTGCGCGCACGGCAGCGAGCAGTTCTTCGATCGGGCCGGAGGGCGCGCCTTCGGTGAGGCGCTGCATCCAGCCATCGCCGGGAAGCGCTTCGGCCGCGGCGCGGGCGGCGTTGATCGCCTTTGCGCCAGCTTCGTCATAGCTGGCGACATCGGCGAGCCGGGCGGAGAGGCCGCGCCGTCGTCCCCGCGAGGCTTTTTCCGGCCCGATTACCCAGCGGCGAAGTTCGATCGCCTCGGCGCCGGTGAGCGCGGCGGCGAAAGTGGAATCGGCGGCGTCGAAGACATGATGGCCTTCGTCGAAGACGATCCGGGTCGGCCGGGCAGCGTGGTCGCGGCCGCGCGCGGCGTTGATCATGACGAGTGCATGATTGCCGATCACGAGGTCGGCCCCGGCGCTGGCCCGTGCGGCACGCTCGATGAAGCACTTCCGGTAGTGCGGGCAGCCGGCATAGACGCATTCGCCGCGCCGGTCGGTGAGGGCTGTGATGCCGCGTTGACGGAACAGGGTACCGAGCCAGCCCGGCAGGTCTCCGCCGATCATGTCGCCGTCCTGTGTATAGGCGGCCCAGCGCGCGACGAGTTGCGCCATGATTGCCGCGCGCCCGGCGAAGCCGCCCTGCAGGGCATCCTCGAGATTGAGCAGGCAGAGATAGTTCTCACGGCCCTTGCGAACGACGACGGGCTGGCTGCCGTCCGCGCGCCGTTCCGGCCATGCGCGGCGGCTCTCCTTGCGGAGCTGGCGTTGCAGTGCCTTGGTGTACGTGGAAACCCAAGTGGTGCCGCCGGACAATTCGCTCCATAGCGAAGAGGGGGCCAGATAGCCGAGCGTCTTGCCGATTCCGGTACCTGCCTGCGCGAGCAGGACGTGCGGGCGTCCGGAGGATTGGCGCGGGGCAAATGCAGCCGCGGCTTCTGCGGCATAGGCCTGCTGGGTGGGGCGCTGCTCCGCGCCGCTGCCCGTCAGCCGCGCAAGGCGTTGAAGTACTTCATCTTTTTCCAGCGTAATCTGCCGGGGTTGTGGAAGTTCGGGGCTTTCTTCCCATTCGGGCAGGCGCGTGAACAGCCAGCGTTCGGCGCGTTCGGGACGAGCGATGCGCGATTCCAGCAGATTCGACCATGGCCAGCGCATGCGGACGAGCGATTGTAGCGACGTCCATGCCCCTTCCCGTTCGGGCCAGGTCGGGCTTTCGCAAATGGCGAGCAGGGCGCCGGCGGCTTCCTGAAGCAGGCGCGGGACGTCGGCATCGTCTTTCGGGATTTCGAGATCGAGCGCCTGGCCGAGACCCTTGGGCGTCGGCACGACGAAACGCGCAGGATGCACGAAGGCGTAGAGTTCGAGCAGGTCGAGGCCGGACAGGTCGGGATAGCCCAGTCGCGTGGCGACCAGGGGAGCGTTGAGGATCAGCAGCGGCGTGTCTGCCGCCGCCATCACCGATTCGCCCTTCGAGACAGGCCGGGTGTTGCCGGATCCGTCGCGAAGCCACGAGCCGCCGTGGCTGGCATGGAGTGCGGGAAGGGGCAGGGCGGCCATGCCGCTCGTCTTAGGCAAGCTGCGGACAAAAGGGAAACCTTGCGAAGCCGGCTATCGTCGAAAACCGCAGTGTCGGAACAAAAAATACATCAAGATACATTTTAGGCTCTTGCGAATTTCCCTTTAAGATATATTTTGAGGCCATCATGAATTGGAAAGAAATCGAAATGAGAGATATGCATTCTCACAAGCGCGGCAGGGGCCGCGATCATGGCCATGGCATCGAGCGTGGTGAGGGCCGTTGCGGCCGTCGCGGGCATCACCGCGAGCACTATTCTTCGGACGAGTTTGCACCGCGCGGCATGCGTGGCCGCGGCGGGTTCGGAATGGGCCGAGGGCCCGATGGCGACAGCTTTGGCGAAGGTTTCGGCGGCGGATTTCCCGGCGGACGGGGACGCGGGCGTGGCGGCCGTGGCGAAGGCTTTGGCGGATTTGGCGGTGGTTTCGGCGGCGGATTTGGAGGGGGTCCGGGTGGCGGACGCCGCAAACGGTTGTTCGATCAGGCCGAACTCCAGATCCTGCTGCTAGCCTTGATCGCCGAGACGCCGCGCCATGGCTATGACCTGATCCGCGAGATCGAAGGGCTGTCGGGTGGAGATTATGCGCCCAGTCCGGGCGTCGTTTACCCTGCGCTCACTTACATGGAGGAATCCGGGCTGATCGCGCCGGCTAGCGGTGAAACCTCCCGCAAGTCCTATGAAGCAACCGAGCAGGGCAAGGCCCAGGCAGAAGCGGATGCCGATAAGGCGGTTGCATTGAAGGCACGGCTTTCGGCTCTTGCCGAAGCGCGCGAGAAGGTTGATCCCGCTCCGGTGCGCCGGGCGATGCATGCGCTGAAAATCGCGATGTTCGACCGGCTCTCGAAAGATGGCGCCAATCGGGATGTCATCCTGCAGATCGCAGATGCACTCGACGAGGCCACTCGCAAGATCGAAAGGATCGAGGGATGAACAGCATCGCTACCCGTGTCGCGACCGAAAGCGGTGGCAAATACGTCCGTCAGCTTTGCAAGCACTGGAGCCACAAGCTCCAGACCGAAGTGGATGGTGATACCGGAACCGTGACCTTTCCTTCCGCCGTGGCCGTCATGGCTGCGGACGAGGGCGGTATCGCGATCACCATTACCGGTGAGAAGCGCGAGGATGTAGAGGGCCTGACCGACGTGGTCGCGCGCCACATCGATCGCTTTGCTTTCCGTGAGGCCCCGCTCGCTTACGACTGGCAGTGGCAGGAAGCCTGAGTTATCCCGTTATCCCGGACCTGATCTTCCATTGCCGACGATTGGAGATGCTTCGCTGCGAGCGATGAGTCTCTTTGAGAGCGGCCTTCGATCAGGTTCGGGATGAGGGCACTTTCGAAGGCGAGGCGCATGCCTTCTTGCTTGCGAAATGCGCGCTTTTCGCCAAAGAGCGCTGCCATGACTGAAAACGCCCTGATTGAAGCCGCACGCGTGTCCAAGGCCTGGCCCTTCCAGGAGGCCCAGAAGCTCCTCAAGCGTTATCCGAACGGCAAACCCGGCGATGCGCCGATGCTGTTCGAGACCGGCTACGGTCCGTCGGGCCTTCCGCATATCGGCACTTTCCAGGAAGTCCTGCGTACTACGCTCGTCCGCCGTGCCTACGAAGCGCTGACGGGCGGAGCGCCGACCCGTCTTGTCGCCTTTTCGGACGACATGGACGGCCTTCGCAAGGTCCCCGACAATATCCCGAACGGGGAAGTGCTTGCCGCCAACCTCGGCAAGCCGCTCAGCCGCATACCCGATCCATTCGGCACGCACGAAAGCTTCGCGCATTACAACAACGCGATGCTGCGCGACTTCCTCGATCGCTTCGGCTTCGATTACGAGTTCGTCTCGGCCAGCGATCGCTACAATTCCGGCGAGTTCGACGCAGCGCTGACGCGCGTGCTCGAGTGCAACCAGGCGATCCTCGATGTCATGCTGCCGACGCTGCGCGAGGAGCGCCGCAAGACTTATTCGCCGGTGCTGCCGGTTTCGCCCACCAGTGGTGTTGTGCTCCAGGTCCCGGTCGAAGTGCTCGATTCCGCCACCGGCCTGATCCGTTTTACGGACGAGGATGGCACCGTCGTCGAGCAGTCCGTATTCGGAGGAAAGGCCAAGCTCCAGTGGAAGGTCGACTGGGCCATGCGTTGGTATGCGCTCGGCGTCGATTACGAGATGTGCGGCAAGGACTTGACCGACTCGGTGACCCAGTCCGGCAAGATTGTGCAGATTCTGGGCGGTCGTAAGCCGGAAGGGCTGATCTACGAGCTGTTCCTCGACGAGAATGGCGAGAAGATTTCGAAGTCGAAGGGCAACGGTCTCACCATCGAGCAGTGGCTGACTTATGGCACGGAGGAGTCGCTGGGCTTCTACCTGTTCCGTGAGCCCAAGAGCGCCAAGCAACTTCATGTCGGGGTGATCCCCAAGGCTGTCGACGAGTATTGGCAGTTCCGCGGCAATCTCGCCGGTCAGGCGCTCGACAAGCAACTCGGCAATCCCGTGTGGCACCTGCTGCGCGCGAACGGCGAAGATGAAGGTGCTGGCGACACTGTGCCGGTGACGTTCTCGTTGCTGCTCAACCTCGTCGGGGTTCTCGGCGCGGAGGCGACTGCAGAGCAGGTCTGGTCCTATCTCGGTAACTATGTCGCCGATGCCACGCCCGAGGCGCACCCGGAACTGGGGGAGATGGTCCGCGCCGCGCTCGCCACCAATCGTGACTTCATTGCACCTACCCTGAAGCGCCGTGCGCCGACTGCGAACGAGGCCGAAGCGCTGAAGGTGCTGGACGCCGAACTGGAGAAGGCCGGCTCGGAAGCGACCGCAGAAGCGCTTCAGAACGTGGTCTACGAGATCGGCAAGAACGAGACCTATCAGTTCGAGACGCTGCGTGACTGGTTCAAGGCGCTTTACGAAACGCTGCTCGGTTCTTCGCAGGGGCCGCGCATGGGCAGCTTCATTGCCCTTTACGGCGTGCCTGAAACGCGCAAACTGATCGCGGAGGCCCTTTCGGCCGCTGGCTGAACGGAAAGATCGGGGCCTGAATGCACAAGAACCCCAAGACGCCCGAGGAACTCGCCGAAGAGCTGCTCGGGCGTCGGTTCGATGATCTCGACAGGGAGGACCGGGAGGTCCTCAACCGCATTGCGACCGGCAGTATCGTTGGCCCCAATGCCGATGAGCTGGCCGCGCTTCATGCAACCCGCGCGGACCGGCTGGCCGACCGGGTGGCGGCGGTCGGCGGAAGCTGGGGCTTCATCATCGCTTTCGGCGTGGTGCTGTTCGGCTGGATGCTGCTGAACAGCACGATCCTTCAGGCGATCGGAATCAAGCCCTTCGACGCCTACCCCTACATTTTCCTGAACCTGATGCTTTCGATGCTGGCCGCCATCCAGGCGCCTGTCATCATGATGAGTCAGAACCGGCAGGCCGACAAGGATCGGATCACCGCGCGGCACGACTATGAGGTCAATCTGCGCACGCAGCTTGAGATCATCCGGCTGCACCGGCGTTTCGATCATCTCATGGAGTATCTGGAGGCTCGCCGCTCGGCCGAAGACGGCGAGGAGTGTTAGGTCTTTAACTCATGACCCGGTGCCATCGCGTTCAGGACCAGTAACGCGCGCGGAACCACTTCGTGACGACATACTTTACGCCGCGCACCACGGGCCGCGCGGCATGCATGGTCAGGGGGTTGGGAGTACCGTCAGGCAGGGCATTGTTCCAGATCAGGAGCGTTCCCGCGATCGGTTGAACCTTGAGGCCGAGGTGGACGAAGTCCGTCATCCCGCCTTCGTCCACGGTGTTGAGATAGATCATCGCCGTCCAGCTTCGCTGTCCGCCATTACGCTTTTCGCGCGGCCAGTAGGGCGCGCTCGTGTCGAACCAGTCCCAATGCTCGTGGTAGAACTCGCCTCGATTGTAGCGCTGACCCTGCGCGGATTCGCCGCAGGCGCTATCGATCCCGGTGAGTTCGCTCAGTTTTGTGTCGAGTGCGCGGACGATAAGGTCGTTCGGATCGATGTCGCCCGAAAAACTCGTGCGGTAGCCTTCCCAATCCTTTTCTTCGGCCAGGCGGGATGGGCAGGCGACAGCGTCTATCAGGCCGATGAGATGGGAGCAGTGCACCGGCGAGAGGAATTGCTCGGCCGTGTAGATTTCCGCCCCTTCCACCGGAACGCGCCTTATCGCCGGGCTCTCGGACAATCGCCCGCGCACGCTGCTGCCTATCCTCGTCAGGGTTTCGCTGTCCGGATGGATGGTTTTCTGCATGAAGGCAGGCAGACTACGCGCGCGGCGGGGCCAATCAATTGCTGCTATTCACAAAGTTGTGGCTGAATTGCTGGGCTCAAGAAAAACGCCCCCGGATCATGCGATCCGGGGGCATCAGGGATTCTACCAGAAGAAGTCGTAGATCACGTCGACCACTTCGCCGGAATAGGTATCTACCAGCAGTACGTCGTCGTAATACCGGACCCAGCGATAAGGGCCGTAGACCGGCGGCAAACGGTAGGACCACGGATCGTCCAGCCAGTAGTTGCTGCCATAGAACATCGAGCCCAGGGTAAAGCCGATGCTCAGGCGGCGGTACGAATAGCCTCGATAGGGCGCATAGTAACCGCCGATATGATAGGCCGAGCGATTGCGGTCGCGGTAGCGCTGCCAGTCGTAACGGTTGTCGCGGCGCCAGTTATCGCGATCCCAGCGGTGGTTGTCGCCATTGGACCAACGACGATCGTTGTCCCGGCGATCCTTGCCCCATGCGTTGCGGTCGGGACGATTGTCCTTGCCATTCCAGGCGGGCCGATCGTCCGGCCGGTCGTTCCCCGGACGGGTGCCCGGACGGCCATCCGGGCGCCCATCGGGGCGATCACGGCCATTGCCAGCGTTCCAGCGCCGATCGTTGTCGCGGCGGTCGGCATCGCCGCGGTCAATATTGCCCTTGGCTCTTTGCCAGGCGCTAGGGGTGCCGTTTCCTTGCCAGCGGTTGCCGGATTTCCAATTCGGCTGCTGATCGGGGCGCTGCTGACCCTGCTGCGGAGGGCGGGCGTTCGACCAGGAGCGATCCCCTTGCTGCTGGGGGACGGGCCGGGCCTGCTGCTGGCGCTGATCGTTTCCGCGCCATGCGGACTGGGCCTGAGGGCGCTCGGGCGCCTGCGGGCGTGCCATGTCGGGCCGGGCCTGCTGCATCTGCGGGCGCGGGGCTTCGGGGCGCGGTGCGGGGCGAGACGCGCCGCCGTTTCCGCTGGGGCGTTCTCCACCGCTGCGCTCCTGCCGGGGCGCACGATCCTGGCGGGGCTCCGCCATTGCGGCTGCGGGAAGGGCCAGACCTGCTACAGCAATCGCCATTGCGCCGATCGCGCCCGCAGAGAGAAGCCTGCTCGCCTTCAGAG
This sequence comes from Novosphingobium sp. TK71, assembly GCF_055361505.1. Lineage (NCBI taxonomy): Bacteria > Pseudomonadati > Pseudomonadota > Alphaproteobacteria > Sphingomonadales > Sphingomonadaceae > Novosphingobium > Novosphingobium sp. TK71. The sequence goes on along the minus strand of NZ_CM143962.1, from coordinate 1,312,881 downwards.
TATGTTCCTTTTTCATTTTTCCGGTCTCCAAACCGGATTTGCCGCCGGGCGATGGCGGTTCATCCTGAGTGTATTCCTATATGAGATGCGCTGTCGCAGAGGTGAACCGTGGTAATGCCTTCTGTTCATCTTCAGTGCTACCGAAATGAACAAGCCGCCGCCCCGGAGTTTCCGGAGCGACGGCTCGTGTTCTTCCGCCGAAGCTGTTCAGCGAAGTGCCGAAATCAGCGCGTCAGCTTCTTGTAGGCGAGGCGGGTCGGGCGATCCGCGGCGTCGCCAAGGCGGCGGCGCTTGTCTTCTTCATAGGCCTCGAAGTTGCCTTCGAACCATTCGACGTGGCTGTCGCCCTCGAACGCGAGGATGTGCGTGGCGAGACGGTCAAGGAAGAAGCGGTCGTGGCTGATGACCACGGCGCAACCGGCGAAGTTCTCGATTGCTTCCTCGAGCGCACCGAGCGTTTCGACGTCGAGGTCGTTGGTCGGTTCGTCGAGCAGGAGGACGTTGCCGCCCAGCTTCAGCATCTTGGCCATGTGGACGCGGTTGCGTTCACCGCCCGAGAGCTTGCCGACGTTCTTCTGCTGGTCGGCGCCCTTGAAGTTGAACGCGCCCACATAGGCGCGGGTCGACATGTCGTGACCGTTGACCTTCATGTAGTCGAGCCCGTCGGAGATTTCCTCCCAGACGTTCTTCTTGGGGTCGAGGTGGTCGCGGCTCTGGTCGACGAAGCCGAGGTGCACGGTCGAACCGATGTCGATCGAACCCTCGTCCGGGGTTTCCTTGCCGGTGAGCAGCTTGAACAGGGTCGACTTGCCGGCGCCGTTCGGGCCGATCACGCCGACGATGCCGCCCGGCGGCAGGATGAACGAAAGGTTCTCGAACAGCAGCTTGTCGCCGTAAGCCTTCGAGATATCCTTGACCTCGATGACCTTGCCGCCAAGTCGCTCGGGCACCTGGATGACGATCTGCGCCTTGCCGGGCTTGCGGCCGGACTGGGCTTCCTGGAGCTGCTCGAACTTGCGGATACGCGCCTTGGACTTGGTCTGGCGGGCCGCAGGCGTCTGCCGCATCCACTCCAGTTCGTCCTTGAGCGCCTTCTGGCGGCCGGATTCTTCGCGGTCCTCCTGCTCCATGCGCTTGGACTTCTTCTCGAGGTAGGTCGAGTAGTTGCCCTCGTAAGGGAAGTATTTTCCGCGGTCGAGTTCGAGGATCCAGTCAACGACGTGGTCAAGGAAGTAGCGGTCGTGGGTGATCATCAGCACCGCGCCGGCGTATTCCTTGAGGTGGTTTTCCAGCCATTCGACGGATTCTGCGTCGAGGTGGTTGGTCGGTTCGTCGAGCAGCAGGATCGAGGGCTTCTGGATCAGCAGGCGGGTCAGCGCGACGCGGCGCTTTTCACCGCCCGAGAGCTTGTCCACCGGCCAGTCGCCCGGCGGGCAACGCAGTGCTTCCATGGCGATTTCAAGCTGGTTGTCGAGCGTCCAGCCGTCAACCGCATCGATCTTGCCCTGAAGGTCGCCCATCTCTTCCATCAAGGCGTCGAAGTCCGCGTCTTCCGGCGGATCGGCCATGAGGTTCGAGATCTCGTTGAAGCGGTCGACGAGGTCGGCGGTTTCGCGTGCGCCGTCCTTGACGTTCTCAAGCACGCTCTTGCTCGTATCGAGCTCCGGTTCCTGCTCGAGGTAGCCGACGGTGATGTTCTCGCCCGCCCAGGCTTCGCCCGTATAGTCGGTGTCGATGCCGGCCATGATCTTGATCAGGGTCGACTTGCCTGCGCCGTTCGGGCCGACGATGCCGATCTTGGCACCCTGGTAGAACTGCAGGTTGATGTCGGACAGCACCGGCTTGGGGGCGCCGGTGAAGGTCTTGGTCATGCCCTTCATGACGAAGGCGTATTGGGCAGCCATCGGTTTCCTCTGGAAATAGGATCTGGATCTGAAAAGTTGCGCTCGCTCTACAGGTGCGAGGCCCCGTTGCCAAGGGCAGGGCCGGACGCCCGGAGCGTGTGGCGCGGCGGTTTACACGGAACGTCCGAAATGTGTCGTGCCGCCGGATTTTCAAGTGGCCGTCATCTGCTGAAAACCGCAGGAAATGCCGGTCGGCCACGACAGGAGGGTGTGAACTTCGGGCAAACGGGAATGTGAAGGGCCATTGGAAGCGGGTTTCGCGGAGAGAGAATGGTCTCAATCCTCTCAGAATTGCGCCGGGTAGGAAAGCGGCCGGGCCGAGGGCGACAAAGGGGCTTGATCGCAAAGCCGGCAGCGGGCAGGGCCTTGCCCCCCCTATCCGATCCCCGACGGAGAAAAAATGCAGAAATTACTAAAGGTTGTCACCGTGTTTGTGGTTGCCGGAGCGGTGATGTTCGGTGGCCGCTGGTACATGTATGTCGCTCAGGGTGATACGCCTTATGATGAAGTCGGCATCGCGCTGAACGGCTATGCCCCCTCGCCGCTACGCAGTTGGGGATGCCACAAGATGCAGGCCCGCTTCCCGGGCCAGTTGCCGCCCTATGGCTGCGGCACCCCCGATGGCCGCAACTGGCTGTAGCAGGAACCACGGGACATGAGCACAATGCACATCCGGCAGGACGATCCCACGGCGGCCCATGTCGCTCCTTTGCTGGAGCATCATCTTCGCGAATTGCAGGAGGTCATGGCCGAACATGCCTTCGCACTCGATGCGAGCGGCCTTTCGGTGCCGAGCGTGACCTTCTGGACGGCGTGGAACGGAGAGATGCTGGCCGGTTTCGGCGCGCTAAAGGAACTGGATGCGCGCCGGGGCGAGGTGAAGTCGATGCGTGCAGCGCCCTCCGCGCGCGGCACCGGCGTGGGGCGGGCCCTGCTCGCCCATATCGTCGAGCAGGCGCGGGCAAGGGGGTACGATTGCCTGTACCTCGAAACCGGCACGGCACAGCTCCATGTCCCGGCGATTTCGCTTTACCGGAGCGCCGGCTTTATCTCGTGCGAGGCATTTGCCGATTATGAGCCGAGCCCGCACAACCAGTTCATGCGGCTTGATCTGGTGCCCTGATCGAAACCCGGCTGGCCCCCCGGTCCGGGATCGAGATGGACCGGTTGGCAGGAGCGACGGGGCGCGTTAGGCATCTGTCATGCAACGCAGATTCTCCCCAGCGGCGCTTCTCGCCGCCTCCTCGCTCCTTGCCGCCGCTTCGCTCCCGGTTCCCGTTCTGGCCACGCCTGCCGAAGGCTCGGGCGTTGCCTGGGAAATCGTCGAGGGGCTGACCACCGAGATCGGTGCGCGGCTCGCCGGTTCGCCCGAAGAGGGGCAGGCCCGCCTCTGGGCAGAGGCCAAGCTCAACGCGCTGGGTTTCCAGAACGTCAAGATCGAGCCGTTCAAGACCCTCGTCTGGACGCGCGGAGAGGAACGCGCGAAGCTGACCGCACCTTATGCGCATGCGCTGGCAATCACCGCCCTTGGCCTTTCGGCTCCCACTCCGGCCAAGGGCCTTCAGGCCGAACTCGTCTACTTCCCCACGCTCGATGCCCTGCGCGCGGCGCCTGACGGATCGCTCAAGGGCAAGATCGCCTTTGTGGACCACGCCATGCGCGCGGCGCAGGACGGCTCGGGCTATGGCCCTTACGGGGATGTACGCCGCCGGGGGCCGTCGATCGCTTCCCAGAAGGGGGCTTCGGCCATCGTCATCCGCTCGGCCGGTACCGACAGCCATCGCAATCCGCACACTGGCGTCACTGTCTTTGCAAAGGACGTGGCCGCCATTCCGGCTGGCGCGGTCTCCAACCCCGATGCCGACCTGATCGCCCGCATCGCCAAGCGCGGCAAGCCGATGAAGATCGACCTGACGATGCTCGGCAAGCCGTTTCCCGATGCGCCTTCGGGCAATGTGATCGCCGACCTGCCGGGGCGCGACCCTTCGCTGCCGAAGATCGTGCTCGCCTGCCATCTCGATTCGTGGGACCTGGCGACGGGTGCGATCGACGATGCATCGGGTTGCGGCATCGTCACCGCAGCCGCGCTTGCCGCGCAGAAAGACGGCAAGACCCTGCGCACGATTCGCGTGCTCTGGGCGGGTAACGAGGAAATGGGCGTCACCGGCGGTGGCAGCAAGGCCTATGCCGAGATGCATGGCAATGAACCCCATGCCGTGGCGATGGAGAGCGACTTCGGTGCCGACAAGGTGTGGCAGTTCCGCCTGACCCTGGCCGAAAGCAACAAGGCCGTGGCCGAGAAGATCAAGGCCGCGCTCTGGCCGATGGGCATCGTCCAACACGACGGCGCGGCCACCGGCGGAGCGGACGTCTCGGCCATCATCGCCAGGCAGGAACTGGCGGTGGTCGATCTTGGGCAGGACGGGATGCACTATTTCGACCTGCATCACACGCCCGACGACACGCTCGACAAGGTCGATCCGGCAGCACTTCAGCAGAACGTCGACGCCTGGACGGCGGTGCTCAAGGTGATCGCTAACGAGCCGGGCGAGATCGCCCGCGTGCCCGGATCGAAGGGCGAAGGCTGACGGGGAGGGAAGGGGGCTATTGCCCCCTTTCTGACGGTGGCGCCACGATCGCGCCGGAAGACGGATGGCTTCGTCTTGCCGAGGTCGTGCTACTTCATCGCTTGAATGAGGCCGGCAACCTCCACCAGCCGCCGCGCCTGTTCCAGGTGGAGCAGCTCTGTCATCTTGCCGTCCACCCGGATCGCGCCCTTGCCCTGGTTCTCCGGGAGGGCGAACGCCGCGATCACGGCCTGCGCCCATGCGAGATCGGTCTCGCTTGGGGAGAAGACGGTGTTGCAGGGCTCGATCTGCGCGGGGTGGATCAGGCTCTTGCCGTCGAAACCGAACATCAGCCCCTGGCGCGCTTCGGCCTCGAACAGGCCGAGGTCGCGAAATTCATTGCATACGCCGTCGAGGATCGCGATCCCCTCGGCGCGTGCAGCGGCAACCGCCATCGACAGGAAGGGCAGGAACGGCGTGCGGCACGGCGTGAGCTGCGCCCGCATCTCCTTGGCAAGGTCGTTGGTGCCGATGATCCAGAGCGACAGCCGCGTGGTGCGGGCCATGGCGGCGATCCGGGGCAGGTTGCCCACGCTTTCGCAGGTCTCGATCATCGCCCAGAGCTGCATCTGCGGGGCCGCGCCAAGGAGCGCCGCATCGTACCGGGCGATATCCTCGGGCGAATTGACCTTGGGGACGAGCACGGCCGCGGCCTGCGATCCGGCGATGGCGGCAAGGTCGGCCGCGCCCCATTCGGTATCGATGCCGTTTGCGCGGATCGCGACTTCGCGGTGGCCGAAGCCCCCTTCGGCAACGGCGGCGATGGCGGCGGCGCGGGCCTCCTCCTTCGCTTCGGGCGCCACGGCGTCTTCAAGGTCCAGCACCACCACGTCGCAAGGCAGCGTGCGCGCCTTGGCCAGGGCCTTGGCGTTGGAGGCGGGCAAATAGAGCGCGCTGCGGCGTGGGCGATGGGCGGTATCGGAAGCTGAGGCGGTCATCGGTAGGGTTTCCTCGCAGTTGCCGGACGCATTGCGGAGAGGGGCCGGCAGGTCAAGGCTGCCCGGGCGCTGACCACGGGGGCGATTGGCGCGGGGCGGAATTCGCGCCACGGACAAGCGAGAGGTTATTCGGTGATGCAATCGTTTGAAACATGCGCTAACGACTGATTCGTCGTTAACGATCGTTCGCATGAGTGATCGAATTAAGCGTGGGCCGGAACTTTTCGGCTGCTGCTGCGATAGCCCTTTACGGGTCGCATATCGTCCCGCGACCGCTCCGGATACAGGCGCGGCGCGGGACGGTAATTTGCCCTCAGCCGGCTGGTTCCAGGATTTTCTCCAGGATTATTTCGCTTTCCTGCCATAGCTTTGCGGCCGCAATATCATCTTGCGCCTGAGCTGCCGGTTGCTCCTCCGCCAACTCGTGGAAATAGCGTCCGCCTTTGCCGCCTAGTTCCTCGGCAGTGGCCAGCCAGACGATCGTTCGCGCGGGTTGCTCGGGCGCTGCGCATTCGTTGGCGGCCATGTAGCTCTGCATCGCCTCGTCGCCGTGGCTGGCGAAGTTCGAACCGACCCGGCCGGGATGCATGGAAAGCGCGACAATACCCTTGTCGATCAGCCGGCGATCCAGTTCGCGCGTGAACAGCAGGTTGGCTAGCTTGGCCTGGCAGTAGGCGGCACTGGCTTCGAAGGCGGTTTTCATCATCAGATCGTACCAGCGCATCCCCGCACAGGCGCGGTGCCCGCTCGACGAGACGGCGATCACCCGCACCAGTCCCGGAGGTGCATCCCCGGCCGCGCGTTCGAGCAGCGGCTGGAGTTCGCGCGTGAGCAGGAACGGGGCGAGGTGATTGGCCGCGAACGTGGATTCGAGGCCTTCGGAGGTCTCATGCCATCCATCCCGCACGCCGCCCGCATTGTTGACGAGAACATCGACCTTGTCGGTCAACGCGCGAATTTCCCCAGCGACGCGGCGGACCTCGTGCATTTCGGCGAAGTCGCCCCGGAGCATGTCGATGCGGGCGGCTCCCGTTCCGGCAGCGCGGATTTCGGCCTCGGCCTGTTCGCAGCGGCGGGGGTCGCGTCCCGTGCCGATAACGTGCCAGCCCATGCGTGCGAAGGCCTGCGCGGTGGCCTTGCCGATGCCGGAACTGGCGCCCGTGACGACCGCGCATCGCTGGCGGGCATCGGACTTTTCGGCGGGCGGCTTGCTGAGGTCCGGCTGGCCGTCTGATTGCGACATTATCGTTACTCTCCCTTTGAATTCTCGCTCAGCGCGGCTCCGCGCCCCGGAGGAACAGCCGCACCGCGAAGCGTACCCTGCGGTCCACATCCTGCGCCGGAAGCTCGTTCCCCGAAATCAGGAAACGTACGGGGGCGCTGACGACCATGCTCATGAAGACATTGGCCGAAAGCATCGCATCCTCGATGGCGAGTCGCCCGGCGAGGGTCTCTTCCTCCAGAAGTGCTGCGAGGAAGCGCACGGTGGGCAGGGCGGCGATTTCGTAATAGGTCTGGAAGATGTCCGGGAAGCGATAGGCTTCGGTATTGATGAGGCGCTGCAGTTTCACGCCCTCCGGCGTTCCGGCCAGCTGAATGCGCAGCAGCGCGATCCGCACGAGCGTTTCTTCCAGCGTATCGGCGCGCGTTGCCTCAATCGCCTCGAGGCTCGCCGCGCGGCGTTCCGTTCCGCGGCGGATTGCGGCGCGGAACAGCGCGGCCTTGTCGGGGTAGCGAGCGTAGACGGTCCGCTTGGTCATGCTCACTTCGGCGGCGATGGCCTCGATAGTGGTGGGCTCGAACCCTTTGTCGAGGAAGTTTTCGAAGGCGCAGTCAAGCAGTTGCGCGTGGCGGGCCTGCGCCTGTTCCCGCGTCGGGCGTCCCGCACGAACGGCGACTGGAGCGGAAGTGGCGGCTTCGATCACGTCGGTCTTTTCGGTCATTTCGGCATTGGAACCGATCGGGCTTGCGCTGCCAAGGGGATCGTGAATAATGAAACGCATGAGTTGCCATTAATCGAGTCGCGGGCCGATGTCCATCTGGACCGGGCCGCGAAGAAAAGAACGGGAGAGCACCACATGGCCGAAGCCGCCGACAAACTCATGGCCCTTGTCGCCGATCCGCAGCGTTTTACCTTCAGCGCCGAAGAACTGCGGGCCACGCAGGTCGCCGCGCTGGATGAGCGTTTCCAGGAGCGCAAGGACCGTATCAGGCTGCTTGGCCTGCGTGCGCGTGACGCCGGGGTGGAGAGGATTGGATCGGTTGCGGAGGTGGTGCCGCTGCTGTTCCCGCACACCGCCTACAAGTCCTACCCCGAGGGTTATCTGATCGAGGAACGCTGGGACCGGCTGACCAAGTGGCTCGGCACGATCTCGCCCTATCCGATCGAGGGGCTGGATCTTGATGGCATCACCGGGATCGATGACTGGATCGCGCGGCTGGCGGCGCTGGGCCATTTCATCTCGTGCTCCAGCGGTACCACCGGCAAGTCCGCCATGCTGATCGCCTCGCAGAAGGACATGGACTGGTCGAAAATCGATACGGTCAACGTCTTTGCTTGGGGTTCCGGCGTGGCGCCTGCGCAGGACCGCCTCATCGTCGGCTGCGCGCCGGTCGCCACGGTGCCCAAGAACGCGACGATAGCGCAAGCCCAGTACGAGGCTTTCGCCAATCCCGAGTATCCGCGCTGGAGCTATCCGGTGCCGCCGATCACCGTGGGGTCGCTGACCTCGATGGTGGTCATGCGCAAGAAGATCGCAGAGGGCACGGCGCGCCCCGAGGAGATTGCCGCCTTCGAGGAGACTTCTGCCGCGCGGGGGAGGGCAGTGGCCGACGCCATTCCGGCCACGGCGCAGTTCATAATCGAGAATCGCCATCGCAAGCTCCAGCTCTCGGGTCTCTGGAGCGGGCTATGGCAAGTGGCCAAGGCGGTGCGGGATGCGGGCTACGGCAGGGACGATTTCGATCCGGACAACTCGATCTACGTAGGTGGCGGGTTGAAGCGTGCGCAACTTCCTGATGATTATCAGGAATATGTGTTCGATACCTTCAACATTCCCGAGGATCGTCACTTTCAGAACTATTCCATGCAGGAACTGAACTCCGGCATGCCGAAGTGCCGGGAGGGCGGGCGCTATCACGTGCCGCCGTGGGTGGTTCCGATCCTCCTGGACAAGACCGGTGACAATGCGCTCGATCATGGACAGGGCGAGATGGAGGGCCGCGCTGCATTCTTCGATCTTTCGCTCGACGGGCGCTGGGGCGGCATCATCACCGGGGACCGGATTTCGCTGGACTACAGCCCCTGCAAGTGCGGCAACCACGGCCCTTCGGTCCGGGACAACATCGTTCGTTACGCGGACCTGGAAGGTGACGACAAGATCGGTTGCGCCGGTACGGTCGATGCATACGTGCGAGGTGTGGCATGAACTCTGTTATCCAACCTATTGAAAATGAAGAACTCGTTTCCGCGCCGTTCTTCCTGCGCGGCGAAGTGCTTCACGGCACCGATGTGATCCAGACATCGCGCGACCTTGGCGTTACCTTCGCGACCCCGCGCATACCCTTCGACCGGGCTGTGCCGCCGCGTACCGAGGTGCCGCCCCTGCTCAATGTTCCGCTGGACGAGATCATCGACTTCCTCGTCGAGACCGGCCAGCGGCTTACCGCTGCCGACAACGATCACATGCAGGAATGCATCGAGAGGATGTGCCGCACGCATATCCTGCCGCGGGCGGTGGTGGAGAATACCGCCCGCCATGCCGCGGCCTATCTCGACAAGAAGGTGCTTCGGGCCGAGGTCGAGCAGAACTTCCCCGATCCGCGCGCGCTTGATGAATGGGTGCCCAAGGAGGATTTCACCGGCCGCAGAAGCTTCGTGCGCGCCTTCGCGCCGCGCCTGATCCATGTCCTGCCGGGCAATTCGCCCGGCGTGGCGGTAAAGTCGGTGGCGCAAGGCTCGATGGTCAAGGCGATCAACCTGTTCAAGATGAGCAGCGCGGACCCCTTCACCATGGTCGCGATCCTGCGGACCATGGCGGATATCGACCCGAACCATCCGATCGTCCGCTCGATGTCGGCGGTCTACTGGCGCGGGGGTGACGACGCGACCGAGCGCGTGCTCTATCGCCCGCAGTACTTCGACAAGATCGTGGCCTGGGGTGGCGGCGATGCTATAAACAATGTTATCAAATATTTGGGTCCAGGATTTCAGCTCGTTTCGTTCGATCCCAAGACGTCGATCTCGTTCGTGGGGCGCGAAGCCCTGGTGGATGATGAAACGGTAGATCGGGTTGCCGATCTCTGCTCGGCGGACGTCATGACCCTCAATCAGGAGGCTTGCGTCGCCAGTCGCTTCCAATTCGTGGAAGGCAGCGAGGCGGACGTGGACCGTTTCTGCGAGCGTCTGCACCATCACGTTGCCCGGCGCGCCGCCGAAAGCGGCGATGTCCGCCCGCTGGACCGCGACATGCGTGAGGCGGTGGAGATGATGATCCTGATGGACGACGAATACGGCGTCTGGGGCAGGACCGACGGCAAGGGGCTGGTGATCCGCTCGGATGAGCCGGTGGATTTCCATCCGATCAACAAGACCGCCAATGTCGTGCGGGTGGACAGTCTCGACGAGGCGGTGAAGTGGATCAACGTCGCCACGCAGACCGTGGGGTTCTACCCTTTCGACCGGATGGCGGACTACCGCGACCGGCTGGCGGCGGGCGGCGCGCAGCGCGTCGTCCATCTGGGCGAGGCGGGGCCTTCGACGATCGGCAACCCGCACGATGCGATGTATCCTCTCCACCGCTTCGTGCACTGGATGGCGCACGAGGATGGAAAGGCGCCGGGCTAAGGGGAATTGCCCGGGCGATACCGGCACGATGCCTGATGGCCTGCCGGTACGATCCTGTTACTCAAGCTGGAAATGCGTGAATAACAGAAAAAGGGAGTTCGGCGATGAAGGGTGCAAGGCTGGCAACGCGTATCTGCGGGGTGATCGCAATCGCGGCTGGGGCTGCCGGGGTTGCCATGGGTCAGGCGCAAGTCGCGGCGCCTGCCCAGAGTTCGGTTTCCCCGTCCGATGCCAACAAGGCGGCGATGGCGGAGATAATGCGCCACGGCAGCTACCTTCCGCGAGGCGGCGCGCCGAACAGCCTGCTCTATAACCCGGCGCCCCCGGCACCTGGCTCCGCAGCCATGGCGCGGGACGAAGAGGCGGCGAAGGCGGCCCTCGCCCTGCATGGCACGCCGCGCTGGGAACAGGCCAAGATCGATGCCGATCTCTTTACGCCGAAACTCACCGATACGTTTTCCTGCGCTGCCGGTTTCCGCATCGGCGCGGACACCACCCCGCGGGTTCAGGCCCTGCTGTTCAAGGCCATGATGGACTTCGGCCTCGCCAGCTATCCCACCAAGAATCATTATAAGCGGGCGCGTCCGTTCATGGAAAACGGCAAGGCGATCTGCACGCCCGATCAGGAGGGGATCCTGCGCAAGGATGGCTCCTACCCCTCGGGGCACAGCGCCATCGGGTTCGGCATGGGGCTGATCCTTGCCGATCTGGTGCCTGATCGCGCCGGAGAACTGGTCGCGCGGGGGCGTGCCTTCGGGGAGAGCCGCCGGATTTGCAATGTTCACTGGCTGAGCGATGTCGAGGAAGGAAGGATCGTTGCGACCACTGTCTTCGCCCGTTTGAATGCCGAACCGGCTTTCACCGCCGATATCGCTGCTGCGCGGGCAGAACTGGCTGAAAAGCGCGCCTCGTTGCCCGTACCGGACTGCGCGCGAGAAAACGCGGCGCTGGCGATGTAATCGTACCGGCGAAACCTGCACGCGCCCAGGCTCTCGGCCCTATGCCAGTGCACGGGCGCGCGATAGGCAATGGTCAAAGACATTCGCAAAGGATCGAGAAAGACCATGGCCGTTGAAATCCTGCTCCCCAAGATCGGCTTCTCCATGCAGGAAGGGCAGATCGCAGAATGGCTCGCCAAGGACGGGGACGCGGTTTCCGAAGGTCAGCCGCTTTTCTCGCTCGAAGCGGACAAGTCGACCAACGAGGTGGAAGCGCCGGCTTCGGGCACGCTCAAGATCGTGGCCGCCATCGGTGAAACCTACGAGGTGGGAACCGTACTCGGCTACATCGAGTAAGAGGGGTAATTCCAACCGATAATGGCAACGGGGAAGGGGGCTGGACAGGCCCTCTTTCCAGGTCCAGATTGCGCCTCATGCGCAAGACTTTTTCCGCCGTCGCCGCCGCTCTGGCTCTCGCTTTTTCTGCCGGTGCCGCCGATGCGGCGCTGCCGGTCGGCGCCAAGGCGCCCGCCTTTTCGACGCAGGGCGCGAAGGGCGGCAAGGCCATGTCGTTCGATCTCAAGGCGGCGCTGAAAAAGGGGCCGGTCGTCCTCTATTTCTACCCCAAGGCCTTCACACAGGGTTGCACGCTGGAGGCGCATGCCTTTGCCGATGCAACGGATGATTTCGCCAAGCTCGGTGCCACCGTGGTGGGCATGTCGAACGACGATCTGCCCACGCTCCAGAAATTCTCGACCGAAGCCTGCCGCGACAAGTTCGCGGTTGCCGTTGCCACGCCGGCGGTGATCAAGGCCTACGACGTTGCGTTGAAGCGCGAAGGCGCGCCGGCCGGCATGACCGATCGTACCAGCTATGTGATCGCGCGGGACGGAAGGATCGTCATGGTCCATTCCGACCTCGACTATCGCGACCACGTGAAGCTCACGCTGGAAGCGGTCAGAAAGCTTAAGGGCTGAGAGAGCCTTTCACGGCTCTTGAACAGCACCCCCATCAGCGGGTAATAGCGCCGCTTTCGCACGGCTTGCCTGACGATGGGCATCGCGCGCGCTTTACTTACGTCGCCACTGCGCTATGCGCGGCGCTCGTTTCTGGGAGTTTGAAGTCATGCGTGCCGAAGGGCAGGCCCACATTGCGCGTATCGAGAAGGCCCTCGCGCTGGTCCGCAAGTTCCTCGACTGGGACCGCGCCCTGCGCCGGTTCGACGAGCTGAACGCGCGCGTCGAAGACCCCACGCTCTGGGACAAGCCCAAGGAAGCCGAAGCGGTGATGAAGGAACGTCGCCGTCTCGAAGCCTCGATCGGCGCCGTGAACGACATCAGCCGCGAGATGCAGGACGCTGTCGAGTTCGTGGAACTGGGCGAGATGGAAGGCGACGAGGATACCATCAACGAGGGTATCGCGACGCTGGCTGCGCTGGCTGACCGTGCCGACCAGGACAAGGTCACCGCGCTCCTCTCGGGTGAGGCGGACAGTAACGACACTTATCTCGAAGTTCACGCCGGGGCCGGCGGAACCGAAAGCCAGGATTGGGCCGAGATGCTCCAGCGCATGTACACGCGCTGGGCGGAGCGTCATGGCTACAAGGTCGAACTGGTCGATTATCACGCCGGTGAAGCCGCGGGCATCAAAAGCTGCACGCTGCTCATCAAGGGCGAGAACGCCTATGGCTATGCCAAGACCGAGAGCGGCGTCCACCGCCTGGTCCGCATCAGCCCTTACGACAGCTCGGCGCGCCGCCATACGAGCTTCTCGTCGGTATGGGTCTATCCGGTGATCGACGATACTTTCGAGATCGACATCAACCCGTCCGACCTGAAGATCGATACCTATCGCGCTTCGGGTGCCGGCGGGCAGCACGTCAACACCACCGATTCGGCCGTGCGCATCACGCACCAGCCATCGGGCATCGTCGTGGCGAGCCAGATCGACCGTTCGCAGCACAAGAACCGTGAAATCGCGATGGGCATGCTCAAGGCACGCCTGTTCGAGGAAGAAATGCGCAAGCGTGAGGAAGCCGCCAGCGCCGAACACGCGAGCAAGAGCGATATCGGCTGGGGCCACCAGATCCGTTCCTATGTGCTCCAACCCTATCAGCAGGTGAAGGACCTGCGCACCGGTGTCGTCTCGACCGCGCCCGGCGACGTGCTGGACGGCGCGCTCGATCCGTTCATGGCCGCTGCCCTGTCGCAGCGCGTCACGGGCGAGAAGGTCGAGGTCGAAGACGTAGACTGAGTTCGAAGCGCGTTCGGACCGCAGCTTGGCAGCCGATTTTGCCAAGCGCGGGCCGAACCGCTAAAGGGCCGCATGCGCTTGTCATCCCGCCTTGTCTGTCGCGCCGCCATCGCGGTCTCGACGCTTGCTCTGGGGCTTGCCCTGGGGGCGTGCCATCGCGAGCCGGTGGACGAATCGCGCCCTGAAACCGCGCGGGCCTTTCCGGTGGCGGATCGCCCGATTTCCAAGACGCCAGACGGCGCCGTCGGCACCGAAGTCCAGCGTGACAGCATGAACGAGGCGCAGGTCGTCATGGACCTCGCCCGGATCGAGCCGGGCATGAGCGTGGCCGATCTCGGCGCAGGCGAGGGATATTACACGGTTCGTCTGGCCCAGCGCGTCGGCTCCAAGGGGCGCGTGCTGGCTGAGGATATCGATCGTGAAGCGAACGAGCGGCTGGGCAACCGCGTCATGCGTGAAGAGCTGGAGAACGTCTCCATCAAGCTCGGCACGCAGGATGATCCCAAGCTGCCCGAAAACAGTTTCGACCGTGTCTTCCTGGTACATATGTACCACGAGGTCACGGAGCCTTACGCCTTCCTCTGGCGCCTGCGCCCCGCGCTGCGCAAGGGAGGCCGCGTGGTCGTGGTCGATGTCGACCGCGCGAGCGACAGCCACGGAATTCCACCGCAGCTGCTTTTCTGCGAATTCGCGTCCTTGGGCTTTCGTTTGACGGAATTTGTCCGTAAGCCGGAGTTACAAGGCTACTACGCGCAGTTCGAGGTCGCAGGAGCGCGGCCGGAACCCGCAAACATCGTACCTTGCCGGATGTCCGGCAACACCACGGCGCAAAAGTAGTGAGCGTCAGTAGCACAGGGCGTATATAAGGCCGCTGAACCAGCGTGCCCGACGCCGGGGGAAAGACGAAAGAGAAGATGGGTTTCAAGGGTCTCAAGCCGATTGTCTATGGTGGACGCGAAGTCTGGCCGCTCGTCGAGGGCGGCAAGGGCGTTGCCGCGACCAATCACATGAGCTCGGGCGCCTGGGCGGCGGCTGGCGGCATCGGCACGGTCAGCGCCGTCAATGCCGACAGCTATGACGCCGAAGGCAAGATCGTCCCGCAGGTCTACAATGCCCTGACGCGCAAGGAACGCCATCAGGAGCTGATCGACTACGCCATCGACGGCGCAGTCGAGCAGGTTCGCCGTGCCTACGAGATTTCCGGTGGCAAGGGTGCAATCAACATCAATGTCCTGTGGGAAATGGGCGGCGCCCAGGCCGTGCTGGAAGGCGTGCTGGAAAAGACCAAGGGAATGGTCACCGGCGTCACCTGCGGCGCGGGCATGCCTTACAAGCTGTCCGAGATCGCCGCGCGTTTCAACGTGAACTACCTGCCGATTGTCAGCTCCGCCCGTGCTTTCCGCGCGCTGTGGAAGCGTGCCTATCACAAGGTCTCTGACCTGATGGGCGCGGTGGTCTACGAGGACCCCTGGCTGGCCGGCGGTCACAACGGCCTGTCCAACGCGGAGGATCCTCTCAAGCCGGAAGATCCCTATCCCCGCGTGAAGGCGCTGCGCGATACCATGCGTGCAGAAGGCATTCCGGACAGCGTGCCGATCGTCATGGCCGGCGGTGTCTGGTTCCTGCGTGACTGGGAAAACTGGATCGACAATCCTGAACTCGGCTCGATCGCGTTCCAGTACGGCACGCGCCCGCTGTTGACGCAGGAAAGCCCGATCCCGCAGGCGTGGAAGGACCATCTGCGCACGCTGGAACCGGGCGACGTGCTGCTGCACCGCTTCTCGCCGACCGGGTTCTATTCCTCGGCCGTGCGCAACCCGTTCCTGCGGAACCTCGAAGCGCGTTCGGAGCGCCAGATTCCCTATTCGAAGGTCGAGGCCGGAGAGCACACCGTGCGTCTCGACGTCGGCGTGAAGGGCAAGAACTTCTGGGTCGCGCCCAAGGATCTCGACCGTGCGCGCAGCTGGTCGGCCCAGGGGTTCACGGACGGCCTGCGGACGCCTGACGATACGATCATCTTCGTCAATCCGGCCGAGCGTGACGAGATCCGCAAGGATCAGGCGGACTGCATGGGCTGCCTGTCGCACTGCGGGTTCTCTTCGTGGAAGGATCACGACGACTATACCACGGGTCGCCTTGCCGATCCGCGCAGCTTCTGCATCCAGAAGACGCTTCAGGACATTGCCCATGGCGGCCCGGTCGACGAAAACCTGATGTTTGCGGGCCATGCGGCCTACAAGTTCAAGCAGGACCCGTTCTATTCGAACGGCTACACGCCGACGGTGAAGGAACTGGTCGACCGCATTCTGACCGGCGACTGATCGAAGCCGGTGACGGAAAAAGGAAAAGGGCGGCTTTGGGCCGCCCTTTTTCGTTTCCCGCCCTAGGGGCGCGCGTCCCTTGCTTCGCAAATCTAAAGGCGGAACGCAAAAGCGGCGGAAAGCACATCGTGCTCCCGCCGCTTATGTTCAAACGCGTATGTCTTGCGGTCAGATGCGTGCGGTGTTCGCAGCGCTGAGTACTGCGCGGACGCTGGCGGTGGCCACGTCCTCGTCGATGCCGACGCCCCAGATCACGCGGCCATCGGGGGCCACGCATTCCACGTAGGCCGCTGCACGCGCGTCGGAGCTCTTGCCCATCGAGTGCTCTGCATAGTCGCGCACGTCGAGCGTGACACCGAAGCTCTCGGCCAGCGTGGCCGTAACCGAAGAGATCAGGCCGTTGCCGCGTCCGGATACCGACTGCTCCTTGCCGTCCACGCCGATCTTACCGGCGAAGACGCGGGTGCCGTCGGCGGCCTTGGCTTCTTCCCAGTCGATGAGCTGGAAGTGCTGCGGGTCGTCGATGCGGTAGGCCTTGCGGAAGACCTCCCAAATGTCCGAGGCCTGGAGTTCGCGGCCCAGTTCGTCAGCCAGTTCCTGCACATGCTTCGAGAAGTGCGCCTGCATGCGCTTGGGCAGTTTCAGGCCCTGGTCCTGTTCGATCACCCAGGCGAAACCGCCCTTGCCGGACTGCGAGTTGACGCGGATCACGGCTTCGTAATCGCGGCCGAGATCGGCGGGATCGATAGGCAGGTAGGGCACGGACCAGATTTGGTCGTTGCGCTTTTCCTGCGCGGCGAAGCCCTTCTTGATGGCGTCCTGGTGGCTGCCCGAGAAGGCGGTGAAGACCAGTTCGCCGCCATAGGGATGGCGTTCGCCGACCTTCAGCTGGTTACAGTATTCCACCGTCTGGATCACTTCGTCGATGTCCGAGAAGTCCAGCTCGGGGTTCACGCCCTGCGTGTACATGTTCATTGCCACGGTGACGAGGCAGCAATTGCCGGTACGCTCGCCATTGCCGAACAGGCAGCCTTCGACCCGGTCCGCGCCAGCCATCAGGCCCAGTTCGGCGGCAGCGACGCCGGTGCCGCGGTCGTTATGGGTGTGCAGCGAGATCACTGCCGATTCGCGGTTCGGCAGGTTCCGGCAGAAATACTCGATCTGGTCGGCATAGACGTTGGGCGTTGCCGCCTCGACCGTTGCCGGCAGGTTGAGGATGATCGGATTTTCCGGCGTCGGCTGGAGAATTTCCATCACCGCCTCGCAGACCTCGATCGAGAAATCGAGTTCGGCGGTCGAGAAGGTCTCGGGCGAGTATTCGAACTGCCACTTGGTGGCGGGATACTTCGCCGCCTGATCGCGCAGGATCCTGGCGCCGCCTTGCGCGATGCCCTTGATCTCTTGCTTGTCCATACCGAACACCACGTTGCGCCACAGCGGCGAGACGGCGTTGTAGAGGTGGACAATCGCGGCGTGGACGCCTTCCAGGCTCTCGAACGAGCGGGTGATCAGGTCTTCCCGCGACTGGGTCAGCACCTGCACCAGCACGTCTTCGGGAATGCGGTCGTTCTTGACGAGGCCGTTGATGAAGTCGAACTCGGTCGCACCCGCGCTGGGAAAGCCGACTTCGATTTCCTTGAGGCCGACCTTGACCAGCAGGTCGAAGAAGCGGTTCTTCTTTTCGGCGCCCATCGGGTCGATCAGTGCCTGGTTGCCGTCCCGCAGGTCGGTCGAGAGCCAGCGCGGCGCCTTGGTGATGACCTGCGAGGGCCACTGGCGGTTCGGCAGGTCGATCTGCGGGAAGGGACGGTACTTGACCGAGGGGTCTTGCAGCATGGTCATGGGTAATCTCGCTCGGAAAAACTTCTTCGGTTAAAAGGCTTGCCGGTCCAGTTCAGGCCGGTCTTTCCGGGTCCCCTTGAGCGCCGAGCGCGCCGCAGGACCGACGCGTCAACTCACGCCCAAGGGCGGGTAAGTCGCAGGGTAAGGCCTAGAAGAAGGTTCATTGCCGGAGCCTATGGGCATTCGCTTGGTCGATGTAAAGCGAAAAGGGCCTTTTCCTTCCCGCAGAGGACGACGCACTTCATGATCTAGGCAGGCGGAACCCTGTCGAGGAACAGACGGTCGAGCACGCTCCAGGGCAGCATCCAGAATACGGCGACAAGTGCCGCGCAGACGATGCCGAGCCACGGGGATACGAAAGTCAGCGGAATGCCGAGGGCATATACTGCCGAAGCGGCGATCCCCTTGCGGTGCGAGGCCTTGTGATAGCGGCGGCTGGCAGCGGTGCGTGTGCCGGTGGCCGCGATCCGTCCTTGCAGCAGGACATAGGCGAGGGCAGGCGTCAGCATCGTTGCCAGATAGAGCAGGGTCGCCTCGCGACTGAAGTGATGCTCGCCGAGATAGGCGGTGGAGAAGGGGATCAGCGAGAGGGTGAACAGCAGCAGCATGTTCGACCACAGCAGCCCGCTGGTCACGACCCGCGCATGGCCGAGCAGGCGGTGGTGATTGACCCAGTAGATCGCGACGTAGGCATAGCTCAGCACATAGGCGATGAAGATCGGCCAGAGTTGCCAGAGCGCCTTCAGTCCCTCGGTGACCGGGGTTTTCAACTCCAGCACCATGATGGTGATGATGATGGCGAGCACGCCGTCCGAGAACGCCTCGACGCGGGCGAGGCCGTCCTCGCGCTCGATATCGTCAGCTTCGTTCATCCGGGGCTCCGTTACATTCCAGCAATGGTGCTTGGAGGAGCGGAGCGCCCGGATCAAGATGTCAGATGGTATGGGATCAGGTGCAGGTGAAGCCCTTGATCTTGCCGTCATCGCCGACCTGGACGTTCAGGCGGTCGGGCCGGTAGTCCATGGTCACGGCAGAGCCGGGCCTGATGACGCGCATCGGCTTGTCGCCGCGCGATGCGGTGATTGCGGCGATAACCTCGTCGCTGGCAGGCTGGCCTACGTAGGAAGCGAACTGTTCGGCGCCGCAGCTCGGCTCCATCGACGGCGGGGTTGCATCGGCCACTTTGTCGTTCCCGGTACTGGCGCAGGCAGAAAGGGCGAAGAGGGCCGTGGCCAGGGTGATAGTCGCGGTCAGTCTGGTCTTCATGCCGATCTCCTTTCGAGCGTTCATGCCATGAGCCCATGGCGCATGGGCCGTGAACGGTCGATGACGCTTATTGCTTCTCGAAGGCGGCGTTGATGACCAGTACGGTTTCGTCGGAGACCACCGGCACGTACTTGGAAACGCCGAAGTCGGAGCGTTTGATCAGGGCGCGGCCGAGGAAGCCGATCGAATCCTTCTTGCTCATCGGGTTCTGTGCGGCGCCGAAGAAGCGCGCGATAATGGTGATCGGCTTGCTGACACCGTGGAGGGTCAGCGTGCCGTCGATCGAGGCGCTATCGGGCCCGCGCGGCGTGACCGACGTGGCGACGAAAGTGGCAGTCGGGAACTTGCCGGCATCAAGCCAGTCGGCGCTGACGAGTTCTTCGGAAAGCTTGCTGCTGGTCGTCTGCACGGAGGTTGTGGGGATGGTGACGCTGAGCTTGGTGGCCGACAGCTTGTTGGGATCGAGCGTCAGCGAACCGCTCGCGCCCGAGAACGTGCCGGCGAAGGGCGAAATGCCCATGTGCGAGACGCTGAAGGTGACTTGCGTATGGGCCGGCTCAACGGCGTAAGTCCCGGCCTTGACGTCGGCGGGGGTGCCCGATCCGTGCAGCATTTCCATGCGGTCGCGTCCACCGCCGGGGCCAGGCTGGGCGATGACGGGGGCCGCAAGCGCGGCAGCGGCAACCAAAGCGAAAGCGATATGCGGACGGCGCATCGGGTCTGCTCCTGAACAAAAGAGGCGGCGCATTTCTGCGCCGCCTCCGATGTTTCGTCAAACGCCAAAGCGTCTGGACGGAACTTAGTTCTTCGCCTTGTCCACCAGCGCGTTGGCGCCGATCCAGGGCATCATGGCGCGCAGCTTCGAGCCGGTTTCCTCGATCGGGTGACGCTTGGCGGCGATGCGCGAAGCCTTCAGTTCCGGCTGGCCGGCGCGGTTGTCCAGCACGAAGTCCTTCACGAAACGGCCCGACTGGATGTCTTCCAGAACGCGCTTCATTTCCTTCTTGGTCTCTTCGGTGATGATGCGCGGACCGGTCTTGATGTCGCCGTATTCGGCGGTGTTCGAGATCGAGTAACGCATGTTGGCGATGCCGCCTTCATACATCAGGTCGACGATCAGCTTCAGCTCGTGGAGGCATTCGAAATAGGCCATTTCCGGTGCGTAACCGGCTTCGACCAGCGTTTCGAAGCCGGCCTGGACCAGCGCGGTGGTGCCGCCGCAAAGCACGGCCTGCTCACCGAACAGGTCGGTTTCGCATTCCTCGCGGAAGTTGGTCTCGATGATGCCCGAACGGCCGCCGCCGACGCCCGAAGCGTAGGCCAGAGCGACGTCCTGCGCATTGCCGGTCACGTCCTGATGGATCGCGACGAGGCAGGGCACGCCGCCGCCCTTGACGTATTCGCCGCGAACGGTGTGGCCCGGGCCCTTCGGCGCGATCATGATCACGTCGATGTCGGCGCGGGGCTCGATCAGGCCGAAGTGGACGTTGAGGCCGTGGGCGAAGGCGAGTGCCGCGCCGGGCTTCAGGTTCTCATGGATGTCGGCGGCGTAGATCGCGGCCTGATGCTCGTCGGGGGCGAGGATCATGAGAACGTCGGCCCATGCGGCCGCTTCGGCGTTGGCGAGCACCTTGAAGCCGGCGCCTTCGGCCTTCTTGGCCGAGGGCGAACCCGGACGAAGCGCGATGGCCACTTCCTTGACGCCCGAGTCGCGCAGGTTCTGCGCGTGGGCGTGGCCCTGGCTGCCGTAGCCGAGGATCGCGACCTTCTTCTCGGTGATCAGGTTGATGTCGCAATCGGCGTCGTAATAGACCTTCATCGTAGTACCCTTTCGACGGCCCGTTCCCGTAAGGCGGGGCCTGATTGATATGCGCCGTGGGCGCGTGGTTCGTTGTTTCCGGCACCGTGTGCCGGAGGATGGATTAAGCTCGGTTCTAGGCCTCGTGCGGCCCGCGGATCATGGCGACGATGCCGGTGCGGCCGACTTCGACAAGCCCGAGGTCGCGCATCAGCTGCACGAAGGTATCGATCTTGTCCGGCGCCCCGGTGAGTTCGAAGATGAAGCTCCCGGTGGTGGTATCGACTGCCTTGGCGCGGAAGATATCGGCCAGACGCAGTGCCTCGACGCGCTTTTCGCCGAGACCGGCCACCTTGATAAGCGCCAGTTCGCGGGCGACGTGCGGACCGACTTCGGTCAGGTCCACCACCTTGTGCACCGGTACCAGGCGTTCGAGCTGGGCGTGGATCTGGTCGATCTGGCTCGGCGGGCCGTGGGTGACGATGGTGATCCGGCTCACCGCGTGGTTCTCGGTGATGTCGGCCACGGTCAGGCTGTCGATGTTATAGCCGCGTGCGGTGAACAGGCCGGCGATCTTGGCGAGAATGCCCGCCTCGTTATCGACGGTGATGGTGAGGACGTGGCGTTCCTCGGCCTCTTGCTTGATGTGCATCATGATATGTCTTTCGGATCCTGCGCGCGCGTTGTCAGACCAAAGCCTTGGCTTCGTCGTCCATCGTGCCGGCGACGGTATCGCCGTAGAGGATCATGTCCGTATGGGCCGCGCCCGAGGGGATCATCGGGAAGCAGTTCGATTCCTTGGCGACGAGGCAATCGACGATGACGGGGCCGTCGTAGTCGATCATCTCCTGGATACCGGCATCGAGCTGGCTTTCGTTCTCGATGCGGATGCCCTTCCAGCCATAGGCCTCGGCCAGCTTCACGAAGTCCGGCAGGCTGTCCGAATAGGACTGCGAGTAGCGGCTTTCGTACGTCAGCTCCTGCCACTGGCGGACCATGCCCATCCACTCGTTGTTGAGGATGAAGATCTTCACCGGCAGGCGGTACTGAGTGGCGGTGCCCAGTTCCTGGATGTTCATCTGGATCGAGGCGTCGCCCGCGATGTCGATGACGAGGCTGTCCGGGTTGCCGAGTTGCGCGCCGATCGCGGCGGGCAGGCCGTAGCCCATGGTGCCGAGGCCGCCCGAAGTCAGCCACTTGTTCGGACCGAAGAAGTGGAAGTACTGCGCCGCCCACATCTGGTGTTGGCCGACTTCGGTGGAGATCACCGGGTCCTTGTCCTTCGTCAGCTCGAACAGGCGCTGGACCGCGAGCTGCGGCATGATCGCCTTCTTCGAGAGCGGGAAGTAGAGGCTGTTCTTGCCGCGCCATTCCTCGACGCGGGCTTTCCAAGGCGCCAGGTCCTGGCCTTTGCGATCACCCCAGAGCGTCAGGATCTGGTCGAGCACGGTGGCGCAATCGCCGATGATCGGCAGGTCGACGCGGACCGTCTTGTTGATCGATGCGCGGTCGATATCGATGTGGATCTTGGTCGAATTCGGCGCGAATGCGTCGAGGCGGCCGGTCACGCGGTCATCGAAGCGGGCGCCGATGCAGACGATCAGGTCCGCCTGGTTCATCGCCAGGTTGGCCTCGTAGGTGCCGTGCATGCCCAGCATGCCCAGCCAGTCGGCATGGTCGGCCGGGAAGGCGCCGAGGCCCATCAGCGTCGAGGTGACGGGCGCGCCGGTCTTCGCCTGAAGCTCGCGCAGCAGCTCGGTAGCACGCGGGCCGGAATTGATGACGCCGCCGCCGGTATAGAGCACCGGGGCCTTGGCCTTGGCGATCAGTTCGACGGCCTGCGCGATCTCGTCCGCCGTGCCTTCGGTGCGCGGCGAATAGCGCTGGCGGCGCTGCGTCGGCGTGTCGTTCCAGATGGCGCTGGCGATCTGGACGTCCTTGGGAATGTCGATCAGAACCGGGCCGGGCCGCCCCGAAGTGGCGATCTGGAACGCCTCGTCGATGGTCGCGGCAAGGTCTGCCGGATCCTTCACCAGGTAGTTATGCTTGGTGCAGTGACGCGAGATGCCGACGGTGTCCGCTTCCTGGAACGCGTCCGAGCCGATCAGCGCGGTGGGAACCTGGCCGGTGATGATGACCAGCGGAATCGAATCCATGAAGGCGTCGGCAATGCCGGTGATGGCATTGGTGGCGCCAGGGCCCGAGGTGACGAGAACGACGCCGGGCTTGCCGGTCGAGCGCGCGTAACCTTCGGCCGCGTGGGCCGCGCCGGCTTCGTGACGGACCAGGATGTGCCGAAGTCGCTCGTCGCCGAATAGAGCATCGTAGATCGGTAGCACGGCGCCGCCGGGATAACCGAATACGAATTCGACTCCCTGCTTGACCAGGCTTTCGACCAGGATGTTCGCGCCGCTGCGCTCTTCAGTCACAACATATTCCTTTTCCGACTCGTGGGCGTTTCCCGAGGGATGGGCTGCCCTTCGAATGTTGCGCGCCAATCACGGTGCGCATTACCAAAAAACCACAGTTCGCTTGTTGGCGAACTATAATGAAACCGACCCGACACGACGGGCGCCGTGCCGGGTCCTCCCTCTCCTCCCTGCATACTTTCATCAGCAGGTGAGGGGGCTCTAAGGGGACGAAAATATTACGTCAACCCCATAACGTGAAATAATCTATCTTGTATGGATTTTTCGTCGAAATATTCGAACTCAATCCTTGTCCAATCTTGCGGAGGTTGGTGCCGCAGCCAGGTGAACTGACGCTTGGCATAGTTCCGCGTGACCTGTGATCCGCGGGCAATCGCTTCTTCCAGCGTGCTTTCTCCGCGCACCACGGCGGCAAGCTCGGGAACGCCGATCGCACGCATTACCGGCAGGTCGGGATCGAGCCTTCTTGCGAGCAGGGCTTCCACTTCGCGCAGGGCTCCGCGCTCGATCATGCGTTCGAACCGCAAGTTGCAGCGTGCGTAGAGCGCTTTTCGCTCGGGCAGGAGGATCGCGGCGTGAAGCGAGACATCGCCGCCGATGCCGCCGCTGGTCCGGGCCTGCCAATGGGCGATGGTCAGCCCTGTAGACCGCACGACCTCAAGCGCGCGCGCGATGCGGGCGGCGTCTGCCGGGGCAAGCCTGGCGGCGCGTTCCGGGTCTTCGGTCTGCAGGGCGGCATAGGCATCTGCAACGGGCAGGGCGCGCACCGTCTCGCGTACATCGGGATCGATGGCCGGTACGGGGGCGATGCCCTCCAGCAGCGTGCGTATATAAAGCCCGGTGCCGCCAACGAGGACCGGTATGGCGCCTTCGGCATGGACCCCCGCGATGGTTTCGCGTGCGGCCCGTGCCCAGTCGGCGGCGGAACAGGTTTCGGCGCCGTCCCATGTGCCGAACAGGCGGTGATCGATGCCGCCCATCTCCTCGGGCGCGGGGCGGGCGCTGAGAACCGTCAGGTCTGCATAGACCTGCGAACTGTCGGCATTGATGACGACCGCGCGCTTTCCGCGCCTTTCCAGTTCCTGCGCCAGGGCAACGGCACAATCGCTCTTGCCGCTGGCGGTCGGCCCTGCAATGAGCGCGAGCGGCGGTTTTTGCCCGTTCGGCACATCGCTTGTGGAATTTTCATACGCAGCTTCAAGGGAATTCGCAGTGCTCATTGCGCGGCTGATAGCAGAACCGGACCACCTCACGGCAAGAATCGATGCGGCCCGCACCGAAATGCAGGAAAGAGGCGTACGTCTCGCTTCGGCGGCGATGCTCGATTTCTGCGGGCAGACCATGCAGCTTGCCTCGCCGGACGAGGATGCGGCGGCGCTGCGCAAGGCGCTCGACGATCATTTTGCGCCGACCGACGGTCTCGTCTCCGATCATGAGCCGATCCTGCCGGGCGTTTTCATCTCCGACATGGATTCGACCATGATCGGACAGGAATGCATCGACGAACTGGGTGATTTCGCCGGCCTCAAGGACCGCATTGCCGAAATCACCGAGCGCGCCATGCAGGGCGAACTCGATTTCGAACAGGCGCTGCGCGAACGGGTCGGCCTGCTCAAGGGGCTTTCCGTCAGTGCCATCGACGAGTGCCTTGCCACCCGCATCAAGCCGATGCCGGGTGCGGAAACCTTGGTGGCGACACTTCGGAAGTTCGGCTGCCGCACGGTGCTCGTCACCGGCGGTTTCCACCACTTCGCCGATCCCGTCGCCGGGCGGCTCGGTTTCGAGCATGTCGTCGGCAACCGGCTCGAGGTGGCCGACGACATGCTGACCGGCGGCCTGGTCGGACCGATCGTCGACAGCTCGGTCAAGAAGGCCACGCTGCTTGCCGAGATCGCGGCAGCAGGAGAGGGCGTCACCAGCCTTGCCACCGGTGACGGCGCGAACGACATTCCCATGCTTGAAGCGGCGACTTACGGTATCGCCTATCATGCCAAGCCCAAGGCGCGTGCCGCGTCGAACGGCTGGATCGATCGGGGCGACCTCACCAGCGTCCTGCGCCTTCTCGGCATCGACGAACAGGAATGGGTCCGCAGCTAAGGGAGCGACACGCGATGGCCGGTAGTGGAACTTCGATCCTGAGCCGGCTGTCGCATCCGCGCTACCTGCTGTTTCTCGGCGTGCTGGCGATCTCGGTCTGGCCGCTGATCCCGGCGATAGGGCTAGTCGAGGCGATCGTTACCGCCTTCGACCTCGCCGTGATCGCCTTCGTGCTTTCCTGCATCCCCTTGTGGCGGGATGGTAATTCCGATGTCATGCGGCGTCAGGCCAAGCGTGACGATGCCGGGCAGGTGATGCTGCTCCTGCTGACAGGGGTGATCTCCACTGTGATCCTTGCCGCGCTCGGCACGCTGGTGCTCGACAACAAGAGGCTCGTTCCCGGCGAGATCGCGCTGCTGGTGGTGACGCTGCTGGCCTGCTGGACATTCGCCAACCTGATCTACGCCTTCCACTACGCCCGGCTTTATTATTCGTCGCGCGGCGGCGCGGATCACGAGGGTCTGGATTTTCCAGGCGACTGTGTGCCGGACTTTGCCGATTTCGTGAACTTCGCCCTCGTGATCGGCATGACCTGCCAGACCGCTGATATCGAGATTACCGATTCGGATGTGCGGCGGGTTTCCACCTTTCACGGGCTGTTCGCCTTCGCGTTCAACCTCGGCATTCTGGCGTTGACGGTGAATGTGCTCGCCTCGTCCTCGGGCGGGCACTGAGGCGTCGTATCCTCAAACTGCCCGCACCAACCAAAAAGGGCGCCCACAAGGGGCGCCCTTCCGGTACTGTGTCAGGCGGGAAGGCGATCAGCCCTCCATCCAGTCCTTGAAGAAGGCCTCGTTGGCTTCGCGAAGTTCGGTCACTTCGTTGCCAAGGACCTTGGTGCCGGCGACCGTGCCGATGCGCACGGCGCCCGGAAGCTCCGTGCCCGCGGCTGCGGTGACGACATAGCGGCTCTGGTCTTCGCCGAAGGCCTCGGCGGTGGTCAGTTCCACCTCGAGATTGCAGCCAAGGCCGCTGGCCAGTGCCATTTCCGCCAGCGCGACGACGAGGCCGCCGTCGCTTACGTCATGGACGGCCGTGACCTTGCCGGCGCCGATCCACTCGCGGATCGTGGCGCCGTTGCCGGCCTCTGCCTTGAGATCAACCTTGGGCGCTTCGCCCGCTTCCTGACCCGCGATTTCGCGCAGCCAGAGCGACTGGCCGAGGTGCGAGCCGAGCTTGCCCTCGCCAGCGCCCAGAACGAAGATATCGTCGCCGGCGTTCTTGAACGCCACGGTGGCCATCTTGTCGTGATCGACAAGGATGCCCACGCCGCCGATGGCCGGGGTCGGCAGGATCGCCGAGCCGCCGCCGGTGGCCTTCGATTCGTTGTAGAGCGAGACGTTGCCCGAGACGATCGGATAATCGAGCGCACGGCAAGCATCGCCCATGCCGTTCAGGCAGCCGACGATCTGCGCCATGATTTCGGGGCGCTGCGGGTTCGCGAAGTTCAGGCAGTTGGTAATGGCGAGCGGAAGGCCGCCGACGGCGCTGATGTTGCGATAGGTCTCGGCCACGGCCTGCTTGCCGCCCTCGTAAGGGTCTGCGTAGCAATAGCGGGGCGAGCAGTCGGTGCTGATCGCCAGCGCCTTTTGCGTGTTGTGGATGCGGACGACCGCGGCGTCGCCGCCGGACTTCTGCATCGTGTCGCCGCCGACCTGGCTGTCGTACTGTTCCCAGATCCACTTGCGCGAGGCAAGGTCGACCGTGCCCATGAGCTTGAGCAGGTCGGCGCCGATGTCGGCGCTTTCGCTCACTTCGCCGAGGGCCGGAACCTTGGCCCAGGCCTTGTATTCCTCAGGCGAGACGTAGGGGCGCTCGTATTCCGGCGCGTCGTCGGCGAGCGGGCCGAGCGGAATGTCGCAAACCACTTCGCCATTGAATTCGAGAACCATGTGGCCGGTGTCGGTCACTTCGCCGATCACGGCGAAGTCGAGCTCCCACTTCTTGAAGATCGCTTCGGCCATGGCTTCCTTGCCGGGCTGAAGCACCATGAGCATGCGCTCCTGGCTTTCCGAGAGCATCATCTCGTAAGGCGTCATCGCCTCTTCGCGGCAGGGCACGTTGTTCATGTTCAGGCGGATGCCGGCGCCGCCCTTGCTGGCCATTTCGACCGACGAGGAGGTGAGGCCGGCCGCGCCCATGTCCTGGATCGCGACGATGGCATCGGTGGCCATGAGTTCGAGGCAGGCCTCGATCAGCAGCTTTTCGGTGAAGGGATCGCCCACCTGCACGGTGGGGCGCTTCTCGTCCGAATGCTCGTCGAAATCGGCAGAGGCCATGGTGGCGCCATGGATGCCGTCACGGCCGGTCTTCGATCCGACATAGACGATCGGGTTACCGAGGCCGGTGGCGGCCGAGTAGAAGATCTTGTCCGTGTCGGCGACGCCCACGGTCATGGCGTTGACGAGGATGTTGCCGTCGTAAGCCTTGTGGAAGTTGGTTTCGCCGCCCACGGTCGGCACGCCGACGCAGTTGCCATAGCCGCCGATGCCGGAGACGACGCCCTGCACGAGGTGCTTCATCTTGGGATGATCGGGGCGGCCGAAGCGCAGTGCATTCATGTTGGCGACCGGGCGGGCGCCCATGGTGAAGACGTCGCGCAGGATGCCGCCAACGCCGGTGGCCGCGCCCTGATAAGGCTCGATGTAGCTCGGGTGGTTGTGGCTTTCCATCTTGAAGATGGCGGCCTGGCCGTCTCCGATGTCGATCACGCCGGCATTCTCGCCGGGGCCGCAGATGACCCAGGGGGCCTTCGT
Organism: Novosphingobium sp. TK71; assembly: GCF_055361505.1. Classification (NCBI taxonomy): domain Bacteria; kingdom Pseudomonadati; phylum Pseudomonadota; class Alphaproteobacteria; order Sphingomonadales; family Sphingomonadaceae; genus Novosphingobium; species Novosphingobium sp. TK71. Next base: position 1,284,866 of record NZ_CM143962.1, on the reverse strand, counting down.
GGGGAGCTTCTTCAGGTGGAAGCGGCTCGACTTGTACGAGCAGTGCTCGGACCACATGACCGAGAAGATGCCAAGCTCAACCAGGTTGGGCTCTCGGCCGAGCGCGTTCAGGACCCGCTCGTATTCCTCGGAATTGAGGCCATGCGCCTCGACGACATCGGGGGTGATTTCGGACATGCGACGCGCCTTAGCGCCGTGCGTGGCTCTTCGCTAGACGTAAAAAGGGGTGTTTTCGCGGCGGCCGATACAGCGCGCCGGGGCAGTGGCGCATAGTCCCGCCTTGACCGGTGAACGCGCCCGCTCCATTGCGGTGATCATGACTGAGAACAGTGCCGAAATCGCCGAGATGAGTTTCGAGGATGCGCTGAGGGCGCTTGAAGACGTGGTCCGGCGTCTGGAAAGCGGCGACGTGCCGCTCGACGATTCGATCACGCTCTACGAACGCGGGGAAGCGCTGCGCCAGCACTGCCAGAAGCGTCTCGACGCCGCGCAGGCCCGGATCGAGCGTATCGTCGCCGGTCCCGACGGGGTGCCCGCCGGCACCCAGCCGTTCGACGCGGCGGATCGCTGATTCGTGGGTGAGGTCGCCGTGACCGACCCGATCCTCGCCGAAGGCCTCTCGCGGATCGCGCGGGAGATCGACGGAGCGTTCGATGCGATGCTGCCGGTGCCGGACGATGCCCGCGCGCGCCTGCTGGAGGCGATGCGCTATGCCGCGATCGGCGGCGGCAAGCGGTTGCGGCCGCTCCTGCTCACGGCCGTTGCGGATATGTACGGCGTGGTTCGCGAAGCCGCGATCCGGGCCGCCATCGCCATCGAATCGATCCACGTCTATTCGCTGATCCACGACGACCTGCCGTGCATGGACGATGACGCGCTGCGTCACGGCAAGCCGACCCTGCATATCGCCTTCGACGAGGCGACCGCCGTGCTCGCGGGCGATTCGCTTCATGCCTTCGCGTTCGAGGTGTTGGCCGATCCCGCGACGAGCGCGGATCCCTTCACCCGCATCGAACTCGTGCAGGCGCTTGGCCATGCCAGCGGCGCGCAGGGCATGGCCGGCGGGCAGATGATGGATCTGGTGGCAGAGACGAGCGAGTTCGATCTTCAGACCGTAACCCGGCTCCAGCAGCTCAAGACCGGCGCGCTGCTTGGCGCGGCGGTGGAAATGGGCGCGATCCTGGGCCGCCTGCCGCCGGAAGGTCGCGCACATCTGCGTGGCTATGCCCGCGATATCGGCCTGGCCTTCCAGATCGCCGACGACCTTATCGACCATGAAGGCGATGCATCGGTGGCCGGCAAGGCCGTTGGCAAGGATGCCGAGGCGGGCAAGGAGACGTTCGTCTCGCTGCTCGGCCCTGAACGCGCCCGCGAACAGGCCCGCATGCTGGTGGAGCAGGCCATCGGCCACCTCGCCCAGCACGGCAAGGAAGCCGACCTGCTGCGCGCAGTGGCGCGCTACATCATCGAGAGGGATCATTGATGAGCCTTGGTGAACGCATCGGTGTCTATCCGGGGACGTTCGATCCGATCACGCTGGGTCACGCCGATATCATCCGGCGCGGCGCCAAGCTGGTCGATCGCCTTATTATCGGGGTGACGACGAACCCTTCGAAGAACCCGCTCTTCACGCCCGAGGAGCGCATGGCCATGGTCGAACGCGAAGTGGCGGCGCTCGGGATCGAGAACGTCACCGTGGTCGGCTTCAACGCGCTGCTGATGAAGTTTGCGCAGAAGCAGGGCGCCAGCGTCATCATCAGGGGCCTGCGCGCCGTCGCGGACTTCGAGTACGAATACCAGATGGCGGGGATGAACCAGCAGCTCAACCCCACCATCGAGACCGTGTTCCTGATGGCGGACGTCAGCCTTCAGCCGATCGCCTCCAAGCTGGTCAAGGAAATCGCCACGTTCGGCGGAGAGATCGCCAAGTTCGTCAGCCCCACGGTGCGCGCCGATGTCGTCGCGCGGATCGCCGAGACCGGGCTTCTCGGCGACTATTGAGAACGCCCAAGAAACGATTGCGACAAATTCATTCATTGTCACGTCAGCAGCGGGGCACTATCGCCCCTGGCCTGAGCGGCTTCCTTCCTGTGAGTATTCGATGACGTTTCGCCTGACCCTTACCGCGACGATGATCGGCCTGGCGCTGGCGGCTACTCCCGCCATGGCCAAGAAGAAGGAAGACCCGACCCCGACGCCGCCGGTGGCGGTGCTGCCGACTTTCGTCGATCCCGATGTAACCCATCAGCCCGAGAACGTGCTCCTGCTCGATCTCTCGGACGGTGGCCGTGTCGCCATTCGTCTCATGCCGGAATGGGCGCCCCATCACGTGGAGCGGATCAAGACGCTCGCCGGGCAGGGCTTCTACAACGGCCAGATATTCCACCGCGTGATCGACGGTTTCATGGCGCAGACGGGCGACCCGACGGGCACCGGGCAGGGCGGTTCGCAGCTTCCCGATCTGGCAGCCGAATTCAACGCGATGCCGCACGTTCGCGGCACCGTGTCGATGGCGCGCACCAACGAGCCGAACAGCGCGAACAGCCAGTTCTTCATCGTGTTCTACCCGCGTTTCTCGCTCGATCGGAAGTATACCAACTTCGGCCGCGTGATCTCGGGCATGCAGTATGTCGACGCGATCCAGCGCGGCGAACCGCCCCAGAACCCGACCAGGATCGTGCAGGCCTCGCTGGCATCCGAGAACAAGGCGCCGCCGCCGCCCGCCCCGGTCGCGCCGCCGCCTGCGAAAATCACGGCCGACCAGCTCAGCAAATCGAAGTCCAGGTAACCTGACCCGGTGATCTGAAGCGAAAAATGGATGACGCCGCGTGAGTGCGCCCCTAGAGGGCGGCTCATGCGCGTTGACCTTTTCGACTTCGACCTTCCTCCCGAGAATATCGCCCTCCGCCCCGCGCGTCCGCGCGATTCGGCGCGGATGCTGGTCGCGCAGGGCCGCGACGAAGGGCCTCTGGTCGAGCGCGTCGTGCGCGATCTTCCCGGAGAACTGCGCCCCGGCGACATCCTCGTCTTCAACGACACCCGCGTCATTCCCGCCCAGCTCGAAGGGCGCCGCGGCGAGGCCCGTATCGGAGCGACGCTTCACAAGCGGATCGACCTTCGCCGCTGGCAGGCTTTCGTCCGCAATGCCAAGCGCCTGAAGGCGGGCGATCGCATCGAATTTCCCGCAGACGTCACTGCCGTCGCTGAAGAGCGCCACGATGACGGCAGCTGGACCTTGCTGTTCGAGGGCGACGAGCCCGTCGAGGTCCTGCTGGAGCGGGCAGGGCGGATGCCGCTGCCACCCTACATTGCCGGCAAGCGCGAGACCGACGAGCAGGACGCCAGCGATTACCAGACGATGTTCGCGCGCGAGAAGGGCGCCGTTGCCGCTCCCACCGCCGCGCTGCACTTCACGCCCGAACTGATCGAGCGGCTGGATGCGGCGGGCGTGAAGCGCGAGACGCTGACGCTTCACGTGGGTGCCGGCACTTTCCTGCCGGTCAAGGCGGATGAGACGCAGGACCACAAGATGCATGCCGAATGGGGCCGCATCGATGCCGAGACCGCCGATCGCCTGAATGCCGCGCGCGCGGGCGGCGGAAGGGTCATCGCGGTGGGCACCACCAGCCTGCGCCTGCTGGAAAGCGCGACGGGCGAGGATGGCGTGATTCGTCCCTTCGAAGGGGACACCTCGATCTTCATCACGCCCGGCTATCGCTTCAAGGCGATCGACGGGCTGATGACCAACTTCCACCTGCCCAAGTCCACGCTGTTCATGCTGGTTTCGGCGCTGATGGGGCTGGAGCGGATGCAGGCGGTTTACGCCCATGCGATCGCGCAGGGTTACCGTTTCTACTCCTACGGGGATTCCAGCCTTCTTTTGCCCTGAGGGGACTTGGAACTGTCACCGGTTTCGCGCATCACGCGGGCCATGGAACCCATTCTCGAAATCAGCGGTCTGACCAAGACTTACGCCGGGGGCTTCACCGCGCTCCAGGGCGTGGACCTCACGATCAACAAGGGCGAGATATTCGCGCTGCTCGGGCCTAACGGTGCGGGCAAGACAACGCTGATCGGCGCGGTTTGCGGCCTCGTGCGGCCGACCAGCGGCACCATGCGCGCCTTCGGCGAGGACATGAATCACAACTGGCGCTCCCTGCGTGCCCGCATCGGGCTGGTTCCGCAAGAACTGGCGACCGACATGTTCGAGACGGTCATCCACTCGGTGAACTATTCGCGCGGCCTGTTCGGCCTGGCGCCGGACCCCGCGCGGGTCGAGGAAATCCTGCGTGCGCTCAGCCTCTGGGACAAGCGCAAGGCGCAGATCCGCGCACTTTCGGGCGGCATGAAGCGCCGCGTGCTGATTGCCAAGGCGCTGGCGCATGAACCCGACCTGCTGTTCCTCGACGAGCCGACCGCCGGTGTCGATGTCGAGCTTCGCCGCGACATGTGGGCGCAGATCGCCGAGCTTCGCGACCGCGGAACCACGATCATCCTCACCACGCACTATATCGAGGAGGCCGAGGAAATGGCCGACCGCGTGGGCATCATCCAGGCGGGCAGCATCCGCATGGTGGAAGAAACGCGCTCGCTGATGAAGCGGCTCGGCCGTACCGAGGCGCATATCGGCCTGGCCACGCCTCTGGCGCTCGTCCCCGAAGCGCTGGCCCCGTACAATCTCTCGCTGGGCAATGGCGGGCTCGAACTCGTCTATCGCGGCGGCGACGGTTCGGGCGGCGGCAAGGCGCAAGTGGCGCAGCTCACCAAGGAGCTCGTGGCAAACGGCATCGACTACACCTCGATCGAAATTCGCGAATCGAGCCTTGAGGAAATCTTCGTCGATCTTCTGGAAGGAGCGGCGGCATGATCGCCTTCAACGCGCGCAGCACCTGGACCATCTACAAGCGTGAGGTCATGCGGGCCATGCGCACCGCCATGCAGTCCATCCTCGGACCGGTTCTGACCACGGTGCTCTACTTTGTCGTGTTCGGCGCGGCGATCGGCAGCAAGATGGATTCGGGCATGGCCGGCGTCAACTACGGGGCCTTCATCGTGCCGGGCCTGCTGCTGCTGACCCTGCTGAGTGAGAGCACGTCGAACGGCAGCTTCGGCATCTACATGCCGCGCTTCACCGGCGCGATCTACGAATTGCTTTCGGCGCCGGTGGGTGTTGCCGAAACGCTGATCGGCTTCGTGGGAGCAGCGGCCACCAAATCCCTGATCCTGGCGGCGATCATCCTCGTGACGGCCACGTTCTTCGTCGACTACACGATTGCCCATCCATTCTATGCGCTGGGCTTCATCCTGCTGGTTTCGGCAAGCTTCTCCTTGTTCGGGTTCATTCTGGGGATATGGGCGGACAGCTTTGAAAAGCTGGGCATCGTTCCGGTGCTGTTCATCGTGCCGCTGACATTCCTTGGCGGTACGTTCTACTCGATAGACCTGCTGCCCGAGCCCTGGCGTTCGGTCGCCATGGCCAATCCGGTGGTCTATCTGGTGAACGGGCTGCGCTGGTGCTTCTACGGCAGTTCGGACTTCCCCATCGGCCTGTCGCTCGGCATGACGCTGGGCTTCCTCGCGCTCTGTGTGGCGTTCATCGCCTGGATCTTCCGCACAGGGTGGCGCCTGCGCGCCTGAGTCGGTAATATCGTGTCATGACAATGCGTTTGGCTGTTTCGATTGGTGTGCCTGCCTTGCTGATTGCCGTCCCGGCTCAGGCAGAGCCGCCCCAATCCTTTCAGTTCGAACCCTTCCCGGATATCGAGATCGTGTCGGTGGTTCCTGTCGTGGAGCTGCCGATTCGTCTCGTGCTGCCGGACTATGTCTCTCCGCCGCCGTTCATCCCGGCGCCGCCGCCGCGTCTTCCCCGCAATGTGAAGGCCATGATCGAGGCGGCGGTGAAGACGAAGGATTCGGCCACCGTTGCAGCGGTGGTCAAGGCGGCGCTAGCCACACAGCCTTATGACAAGGAAGAAATCCGCACGATGCAGCAGGCGTTCCTCGATGCGAACGCCCGCGAGATCGCGGAAAAGGCGAATGCGGAAACGGAGCGGATCCGCCGCGCCGCGCTACTCGAACTCTGGACCGGCAAAGTCGAACTCGGCGCTTTCCGCGCGACGGGAAACACCAGCAATTTCGGCTATACCGGGGCGGTCAAGCTGGACCGTAAAGGCATCGACTGGCAGCATACGATCCAGCTCAACGCGGATTTCCAGAAGGATCGCGGCTCGGTCACGCGTGAGCAGTACGGGGCCAGCTACCAGCCGCGATATACCCTGAACGACGGCTTCTTCACTTATGGCCGAATGCAGTACGAAAAGGACCGCATTCAGGGCTATCTGGATCGCTACTCGCTGTCGGGCGGGCTCGGCTACCGTGTGCTCAAGCGTGACAATGTGACGCTGTCGATGGAAATCGGCCCGGCGCTTCGCCGCACGCGCTATGTCACCGTGCCGAAGGAAACGACGTGGTCGACGCTGACCTCGCTCGATTTCGACTGGCAGGTCAGCCCGACGATCAAGCTCACGCAGGATGCCTCGTCCTATGTTGAAACCGGCAACAGTACCTTCACCTCGGCTACCGGCCTTGAAGCGGGAATGAGCAAGGGGCTGAAGGCGCGCCTGTCCTATTCGATCGAGCACGAAACCTCTCCGCCGGACGGTTCGCTCCAGACCGACACGATCTCTCGCTTCTCACTGGTCTACGGCTTCTGAAGTCTGTAACGGGCGGGTCATGAACCCCCGTTTCGAATTCTCCATCCACGCCACCGACGGCAAGGCCCGTACCGGCACGATCAAGATGCGCCGCGGCGAAATCCGCACGCCAGCCTTCATGCCGGTGGGCACGGCGGCAACCGTGAAGGCGATGAAGCCGCAGGATGTGCGCGCCACCGGCGCCGACATCATCCTGGGCAACACCTATCACCTCATGCTGCGCCCCGGTGCCGAGCGTGTCGCCCGGCTCGGGGGCTTGCACAAGTTCATGAACTGGGACCGCCCGATCCTGACGGACAGCGGCGGTTATCAGGTCATGAGCCTGTCGGACTTGCGCAAGATCACCGAGAACGGCGTCACTTTCGCCAGTCATCTCGACGGTTCGCGCCATCTGCTGACGCCAGAGCGTTCGATGGAAATCCAGCGCCTGCTGGGGTCCGACATCGTGATGTGCTTCGATGAATGTCCCAAGATCGATCAGCCCCGCGACGTGATCGCACGGTCCATGGAAATGTCGATGCGCTGGGCCCGGCGCAGCCGCGACGGTTTCGACAGCGGCGGCGAGCATGCGGCCAATTCCTCCCTGTTCGGCATCCAGCAGGGCGCGCTCGACGAAGGCCTGCGCAAGGCTTCGGCCGATGCGCTTACCGAGATCGGTTTCGATGGTTACGCCATCGGCGGACTTGCGGTGGGCGAAGGGCAGGAGGCGATGTTCGCCACGCTGGAATTCGCGCCCGGCCAGCTTCCGGTCGATCGTCCGCGTTATCTCATGGGGGTCGGCAAGCCCGACGATCTGGTCGGTGCGGTGGAGCGCGGCGTCGACATGTTCGACTGCGTGCTGCCCAGCCGCTCGGGCCGCAACGGCCAGGCCTTCACCTGGAACGGCCCGCTCAACTTGCGCAACGCCCGCCATGCGGAGGACAGCAACCCGCTGGACGATCGCTGCAAGTGCCCTACCTGCGCGACCTACAGCCGCGCTTATCTGCATCATCTCGTGAAGGCGGGAGAAATTCTGGGTTCCATGCTGATGACCGAGCACAACATCTCGTTCTACCAGCAACTCATGCAGGGCATGCGCGACGCCATCGCCGCCGGCACTTTCGCCCAGTTCGCGGCAGACTTCCGTCGCGAGTATCTCCATTGATCTACCAGCAGATTTAACTGGAAGAGGTTCTCTCTCAAGGATAGTCGATGGCTATCCACTGGGGGGATTACATGAAGAAGATTTGGCTCGCCGGCCCGGCTTTTGTGCTGGGCATGGCAGGATGGGGAACGGCCCAAGCCGAAAGCGTCGAAAAACTGGCGGCTGCTTTCGGCGCTCGGCAGGATATCACGGATATAAGCCTTGCTCCGGGCGGCGCACTTGCCGCTATTGTCGCGCCTTCGGGCGGGCGTGGTGACAAGGTCATGATCGCCGACCTGGTAAAGGGCGGTGCTCCCCGGACGATCCTGAACGCGTCCGGACAGGGAGAACATGTCAGCTATTGTTCTTGGCCCAGCGACGCGCAACTGGTTTGCAGTATCCTCGTCCAGGACAAGAGCACTGGGAACGTCTTGTCGTTCAGTCGCCTTCTTTCGCTCAGTCTGGACGGTTCGCCTGCCAAGATGCTCACGCAGAGCGCTAACAGCCGTTCGTTGGGGGTGGCGCGATACGGGGGCGACATCATCGATTGGCAGGGCGGGAAGCCGGAAGAAGTGCTGATGCTGCGTCAGTACATTCCCGAAAATACGATAGGGACGCGGCTGGCCCAATCAGGGGAAGGGCTCGGTGTCGAAAGCCTGAATGTTCGCACCCTGCGCCGTGCTACCGTGGAAAAGCCGAACCGGACAGCCGCCGGCTACATAACCGACGGGATGGGCAATATCCGCATCATGGCGAGCACGCCTGCAATGGGCATAGGCTATGATCGCAATTATACCGATTATTTCTATCGCCTGGTGGGGCAGCACGGCTGGAACCCGTTGGGAAGGGTCACCGTCAATCCTTCCGGCACCTATTCGGGTTTCCGGCCCGTGGCAGTCGACCCGGAGAGCAATTCGGTATTTGGTTTCGACAACAAGAACGGCTTTTCCGCACTTTACCGGCAGAGCCTCGATGGCTCCAACCGCCGGGAGGAAGTCATCTCGAAGCCCGGTGTCGATGTTGACGAATTGATCCGCATCGGTCGATCAAGGCGGGTGGTGGGCGTCTCATTCGCCACGGATTATCGCCAGATCGAGTATTTCGACCCCAAGCTGGCAGCCTTGCGCTCGGCGCTCTCGAAGGCGCTGCCCGGTGATCCTTCGGTGACGATCGTCGATTCCAGCGCTGATGAGAGCAAGCTGCTCATGTTCGTGGGGAGCGATATCGATCCGGGGAAATATTATATTTTCGACAAGGCCACACGCAAGCTGGAGGAAGTCCTCCCGCTACGGACAGCCATGTCCGGACGCACGCTCTCGCCCATGAAATCCATTCAGTTTCGGGCTTTTGATGGTACGATGGTCCCGGCTTACCTGACCCTGCCGCCCGGCAGCGATGGGAAAAATCTTCCCGCCATCATCATGCCGCACGGCGGACCCTCGGCACGCGACGAATGGGGTTTCGACTGGCTAGTGCAGTTTTTTGCGGCACGTGGTTTTGCCGTTCTTCAGCCGAATTTTCGCGGATCGTCGGGCTACGGCGAAGCCTGGTTCGAAAAGAACGGATTCCAGTCCTGGCGCACGGCTGTGGGTGATGTCACCGATGCAGGAGATTGGCTGGTATCGAACGGGATCGCTGCGAAAGGCAAGCTGGCGATCTTCGGGTGGTCATATGGTGGATATGCAGCGCTGCAATCGGGGGTGCTGAAGCCGGATCTGTTCAAGGCGATCATCGCTGTAGCACCGGTCACCGACCTTCAGCAGCTGCGCAACGATCATCTCAACTATTCGGACTACAAGCTGGTCGACGCCATGATCGGCAACGGGCCGCATGTTTCGCAAGGATCACCCGCGCAGAACGCCGCGAAAATTCAGGCGCCTGTCCTGATGTTTCATGGCGACTGGGATACCAACGTCGATATCGACCAGTCAGAGCTGATGCAGCGGCGCCTGCTCGATGCCGGGAAGCGGGCCGAACTGGTCACCTTCAAAGGTCTCACGCACTCGCTGGTTGAAGGCGAGGCGAGGGCCAGGATGCTGGCTCAGAGCGACGCTTTTCTGCGCGAGAACCTGGGGATGCCGAAAGAGTGAGCTCTCCGGGCCTGAGTGTAAGCTCAGGCCGGTTGCAGCGCCTCTCCGGCTTCTTCGTGAAGTGCGCCGATCTCGAGCTTCGTGCCGACATAGGCGACGAAACGCCCGGTGCGGGAATCGAGAAATCCGGCGCCGATTTCCGCCGCGAACTGCTTCGCGGTCTCGAGGTCGGGATACCATTTGCCGGTGCGGTTGGGGGTAATGAATCGATAGCGTGACATGGTGACTGTCCAATGCACGAGAACCATGTCCGTTCCCTGACAAATTCCTCGATTTACCGCGCTTTCCGGCGGTTCGTCGCACAAAAGAAAAGGGCGGCCCGTGAGGGCCGCCCTTCGCATGTCTTGTCCGGTGGACCGGGACCTTAGCGCGAGTAGAACTCGACGACCAGGTTCGGTTCCATCTTCACCGGGTAAGGCACTTCGTCGAGCGTCGGAACGCGCACGAAGGTCACCTTGTCGGTGCCGTCGGTCGAAACGTAGTCAGGAATCTCACGCTCGGGCAGGTTCTGCGCTTCGATGATGAGAGCCATTTCCTTGGCCTTGTTGCCGAGGCTGATGACGTCGCCAACCTTCACGCGACGCGAAGCGATGTTGCACTTCACGCCGTTGACGCGGATGTGGCCGTGCGAAACGATCTGGCGAGCCGCGAAGATGGTGGGTGCGAACTTCGAACGGTACACGACCATGTCGAGACGCTGTTCGAGCAGACCGATCAGGTTCTGACCGGTGTCGCCCTTCATCTTCGAAGCTTCCTGGTAGGTGCGCTTGAACTGCTTCTCGGTCACGTCGCCGTAGTAGCCCTTGAGCTTCTGCTTGGCGCGCAGCTGGATGCCGTAGTCCGAAAGCTTGCCCTTGCGGCGCTGGCCGTGCTGGCCCGGGCCGTAGCTGCGGCGGTTGACCGAGCTCTTGGGGCGACCCCAGATGTTCTCGCCCATGCGGCGGTCGAGTTTGTACTTGGCGCTTTTACGCTTCGACATAAGTCGTCTCCTGTTCTGCTGCCGCCTCCGACCTGAAGGCGATCCGTGTTGTCCCGGGGCGCACCATCCAGCCTACTTTGCGGGATGCGGCCGCCGCTTCACCGGGGTGCGGGGCCGAATGGACGGGCTGCCGAAACAGGCAGGCGCCATGTGAAGGCGTGCCCCTTACGGACTGGGGCCGGAAAGTCAAGCCGCATCGGTGGATTTGCGGTCTCGAATGCGTCGTAACGACATGCCTTCGGCACATCTTACGGCGGCGCCGGCCCGCTACCCCATCCGCCTTGTGTGAGCCCACCTGAAATGGCGGCCCTGCAGGACGGCTGATGGGGGAGCGGGCTGGCGCCGCAATCCGCAGATCAATCGCGGTTGCGGCGCTCTTTCTCCAGTGCGGAGAGGACACCGCGCAGGGTCCGTACTTCGAGGTGGTTCCATGCCGGCTTGGTCAGCAGGTTGCGCAAGGTCAGCCGGTTGGCGGCGGCACGTGTTTCGGGCCAGAAGTAGTTCTTGGGTTCGAGCATCCGCTCGAAATGACCGATCAGGCCTTCCAGTTCGTCCTGCGGGGCGGGGGGGAGCAGGTCCTCGACGGTCGGCTGGGCCAGTTCACCTGACGAGACCGCGCCCTTCGACCATTCGTAGGCGCAGAGGATCACTGCCTGCGCAAGGTTCAGCGAGGCAAATTCGGGATTGATCGGCACCGTCAGGATCGCACGGGCAAGCGCAACGTCTTCTGTCTCCAGCCCGGAGCGCTCGGGGCCGAAGACATAGGCGGAGCGGCCCTGCGCGGTATGGACTTCGCGTGCCGCTTCCTCGGGGGTGACGACAGGCTTGGTGACGCCGCGCTTGCGAACGGTCGTGGCGAAGACATTGCCGCAATCGGCAACGGCCTCTGCCAGGGTCTCGAAGACTTCGGCGCGTTCCAGGACTAGGTCGGCACCTGCCGCGGCGGGACCGGCGGAGGGGTTGGGCCAGCCGTCGCGCGGTGAAACGAGACGCATTTCGGTAAGGCCGAAGTTCAGCATGGCGCGTGCGGCCTTGCCGATGTTTTCCCCGAGCTGCGGGCGGACCAGCACGATGACCGGCTTCTTAACGTCAGTCATCGTTGCGACCTTCCATGTGGCCCGGACCCGCGACATCGCGAACCGTCCCGGCGAATTCCTCGAAGTCGCGCGCCTCGTTGAAGGCGCGGTAGACCGAGGCGAAGCGAATATAGGCGACCGAATCGAGCTGGCGCAGACCTTCCATCACCATCTCGCCGATTTCGCGCGACGAGACTTCGGATTCGCCGAGCGTCTCCACCTGGCGCTGCACGCCGGATACGAGCTGGTCGATCTTCTCACGCTCGATCCCGCGCTTGCGGCAGGCGAGAGTGGCGGACTGCTCGATCTTGGCCCGGTCGAAAGGCTCGCGGGAATCGTCGTTCTTGACGACGGTGATCTCGCGAAGCTGGACGCGTTCGAAAGTCGTGAACCGCGCGCCGCAGCTTGAACACTGGCGGCGGCGACGGATCGCCGTGTTGTCCTCGGTCGGGCGGCTGTCCTTGACCTGGGAATCGTCGTGGGCGCAAAAAGGACAGCGCATTCAGTAAGATACTTTCAAGACTTGAGAGACTTCAGGGGCGCACGCGCTTGTAGAACTGATATCCTGCACCGGCGGCAAGGCCGAGCGGGATCGATACGAACGGCAATACCGCGCCGGCCACCGCCCCCAACGCGCCCCAGACGAGCACCGGCTTGGTCGAAGGATGGTCGAGACCATCCTGGAGCATTCCGGCGATTTCATGGCGTGCATCGGTGATGAAGTCGCCATTGTCGTGGGGGCGGTTGGGGTCGGTCATGGCATCAGTCCTCGTAGATCGGGAAACGGTCACACAGGGCTTCAACGCGCGTGCGCACGTTCTGCTCCACCTGAGCGTCGCCCGCTTCGCCGCACTTGGCAAGGCCGTCCAGAACGTCGGCAACCATGTTGCCGATTTCGCGGAATTCTTCCGGACCGAAGCCGCGGGTGGTGCCGGCGGGCGAGCCCACGCGGATGCCGCTGGTCTTCATCGGCGGCAGCGGATCGAAGGGGATGCCGTTCTTGTTGCAGGTGATGCCCGCACGCTCCAGCGCCTCGTCGGCGTCCTTGCCGGTCACGCCCAGCGGCGAGAGGTCGATCAGGGCGAGGTGCGTGTCGGTGCCGCCCGAAACGATCGCAGCGCCGCGTTCCTTGAGCGTTGCCGCAAGGACCTGGGCATTCTCGATCACGCGTGCGGCGTAGTCCTTGAACTCGGGACGCAGCGCCTCACCGAAGGCCACGGCCTTGGCAGCGACGACGTGCATCAGCGGGCCGCCCTGAAGGCCGGGGAACACCGCCGAGTTGATCTTCTTGGCCAGCGCCTCGTCATTGGTGAGGATCATGCCGCCGCGCGGACCGCGCAGCGTCTTGTGCGTGGTGGTGGTGGCGATATGCGCGTGCGGGAAGGGCGAGGGGTGCAGGCCAGCGGCCACGAGGCCGGCGAAGTGCGCCATGTCGACCTGGAACAGGGCGCCCACGGCGTCTGCGATTTCACGCATGCGCTTGAAGTCGATCACGCGCGGATAGGCCGAGCCACCGGCGATGATCAGCTTGGGCTGGTGTTCCTTGGCCAGGGCCTCAACCTCATCGTAGTCGATCAGGTGGGTGTCCTTGGTCACGCCGTACTGCACGGCCTTGAACCACTTGCCAGAAAGCGCGGCGCGGGCGCCGTGCGTCAGGTGGCCGCCGGCATCGAGGCTCATGCCCATGATGGTGTCACCGGGCTTCACGGTGGCGAGCAGAACGGCGCCGTTGGCCTGCGCACCCGAGTGGGGCTGCACATTGGCGAAGCCGCAGTCGAACAGCTGCTTCGCGCGTTCGATGGCGAGCGTTTCGACTTCGTCCGAGGGCTCGCAACCCTGGTAGTAGCGCTTGCCGGGGTAGCCTTCGGCGTACTTGTTGGTCAGCACCGAGCCCTGCGCTTCGAGCACGGCCTTGGAGACGATGTTCTCCGAGGCGATCAGCTCGATCTGCTTGCGCTCGCGCTTGAGTTCGTGGCCGATGGCCTTGGCCACGGCGGGATCGCTTTGCGCGATGCTGTCGGTGAAGAAGCCGGGTGAACGGATGGCGGTTTCAACGGTCATGTTCTGAAAGCCCCTTCAGAAGGACGGATTGGAAAGTTTTTCGACGCGTCCGGCATGGCGGCCGCCGCCGAATTCGGTCGAAAGGAAAGCGTCGAGGCAGGCCTTGGCCATGTCGATCCCGGTCAGTCGCGCGCCCATGGCGATGCAGTTGGCATCGTTGTGCTCGCGCGCCAGCGCTGCGGAGAGCGGCTCGGAAACAAGCGCGCAGCGGCAGGCCGGGTCGCGGTTCACGGCAATCGAGATGCCGATGCCGGAGCCGCACAGAGCGACGCCGAACTGCACGGTGCCGTCAGCGACGACCGATGCGAGCTTGTAGCCGTAGTCGGGGTAATCGACGCGGTCAGCGGTTTCCGGGCCGAGGTCGGCCACTTCGTGACCTTGTTCGATGAGGTATTCGCGCAGTTCGGCCTTGAGGTCGACGGCGGCGTGGTCTGATGCAATCGCGATGCGCATGGAATCGGTTCGCCTGTCCTGGATGCGAGGATTCTTTCGCGCTCCCCTTAGTCGCGAGTTCGTCGCTTTGCCAGTCTTGCGCGCATCTGGAGTCGAAAGGGACTGGCGAGCGGTGAAGGACGTGGCATTGTCGGCCCGACTTGTTCCCGAAAATCAGGAGGATCGCGTGAAGAGCGGCAAATGGTTCCTTGTGGCATTGCTTCTCGCCGTGGGGCTGGCGATCCTGGGAACGACGCCGCCGAGACCCGCTCAGGTCACGGCAGCCGCCCGGGATTTCTCCGCCTTGCGGGCGATGGGCGATGTGGAGCGCATCGCCCGCGCGCCGCATCCCAGCGGATCGGCCGAACATGCGGCTTTGCGTGGCTACCTGATGCAGCGGCTTGGCGAACTGGGCCTGACGGTGCGCACGCAGGAAGGGACTTTTCCGGAGGACGCACGCCGGGGCCTGAATGCCCGCAGTGGCGGTAATGCCGCGCGCATCCCGTTGACGAATGTACTCGGCCTTCTGAGGGGATCCGAGCCGAACCTGCCCGCCGTGGCGCTGATGGCGCATTATGACAGTGTCTGGGGGTCTCCGGCTGCGGCCGACGATGGGGCGGGAGTTGCGTCGATCCTGGAGACCGTGCGTGCGCTCTCGCTGGACCGGGAGCGTCGGCGAGACGTGCTAGTGATTCTGACGGACGGGGAAGAATCCGGGCTGCTGGGGGCGAGGATGTTCTTTGCGCAGGCCCCTGAAGCGCGGCGGATCGGCGCGATCGTGAACCTGGAAACGCGCGGTGGCGGCGGCAAGGCGAACCTGTTTCAGACATCCGCGTTGAACGGCGATGTCGCGCGGCTCTGGGCGGATACGGCGCCGCATCCGGCGGGTACGTCGCTGGCAACTTTCATCTACAGCGTCTTGCCTAACGATACCGATCTCTCGGTGGCGCTGCCGCATGGTTATCCGGCGTGGAACTTCGCCTTCATCGGAAGGCCGGGGCTTTATCATTCGCCGATGGCGACGGCAGACAGTCTTGACCGAGGCTCTCTTCAGCAGATGGGGGAGCAGGCCCTGGGACTTGCACGGGCCCTTGCCCGCAGCGCGGAACTGCCGGGCCGGGCGCCGGACGTGGTGTTCTTCGACATTTTCGGCCTGTTCGTGGTGCATTATGCGGTCTGGTGGGGCTGGGTGATGCTGGCCGTGGGCTTCGTCGGCCATGGGCTGCTGTCGCTACGCCGGTTCGAGGGCAGGGCCTTGCTGGACGGTGCTGTGCGAATGCTTGGGCTTGTTCTGGTGACGGCGGGCCCGCTCTATCTGCTCAACCTGTTGTCCGGTGCGGATGGCCCGGTGAACTATTACGACCGCCTTGCTGCTATCCCGAGGCTCCAGATCGTGGCGTTTTGCGTCAGTATGGCCGTCTCGGTGCTTCTGCTGGGCCGCAAGCCGGACGGCGAGGCGGGGGAGGCCGGATTGGTGCTGCCCTTGCTTCTGGGCGGCACCGCGTTTCAGGCTTACGCTCCGTCAGCCGCCTATGTGCTTGTGGTGCCGCTGATGCTGGGAGGCGTAGTGGCGCTGCTGCGAGCGTTCGGGCTTGGCAGTCTGGCGCGGGCGGCGGGAGCGATCGTTGCCGGTGTGGTAACAGGCTACGCGCTCATGCTCGGCTATTCGCTGTTGCAGGCAGTGGGGCCGACGATGCCGATGGTGGCGGTTCTTCCGCTGGCGATCGCCGTTTGCGCGTTGATGCCGCTACGGCCTGCGCTACCTTTACGCGGTTCGCGGGTGCTGGCGGCACTGCTGCTGCTGATGGCCATCGGTGTTTCCCTGTGGGTGCGGCTGGATGCTCCAGCGGTCAGCATCGCGGCCTATTCGGACGCCAGGAAGAGCCACGGCAAGACCTGAGCGCTATTCGAAGAACTCGGGCGGCGGCTCGCGCAGGTTCCGCGCGCCGCGCATACCATGCAGGACCAACTTGCTGACCACGGCAGCCAGCGTGGCAATCGGGATGACAGCAAAGATACCCGCTGCATCGATGCTCAAAGCCACGAAAGATGTCGCGAGAACGCTGGCCAGAAGGGCCAGGAGCATCAGGTAGCCTGCACGCTCACCCTTCTGCTGGGAGAAGCGAAAAGCGCAGGCGAAGGATGTCGCAAGGATTGCAGCAAGGAGCATGAGTAACGGAGGCGGCAGTGTGAGCAGGAAGGCGGGGCCGGCGATCCGCAGCACTGCCAGCAGGCCCATCAGGATCAACGATGGGAAAGTTATGCAGGCACCTGCGGCGCAGAGCGTTGCTTCGCGAGCGCCCGCTTCGCTGACAATATCGGTATCCCCGAAGGCCATGGCTTATCGTTCTTCCAACCGGGAGGGAGCATCAGGGGATGATGTCCATAAAAAAAGAGCCCCGCCGAAGCGAGGCTCTTGTATCTTCGTGCAGTTGTTACTGATCGAGGAACGAGCGCATCTTGCGGCTGCGGCTCGGGTGCTTGAGCTTGCGCAGGGCCTTGGCTTCGATCTGGCGGATACGTTCGCGGGTAACCGAGAACTGCTGGCCGACTTCCTCAAGCGTATGGTCGGTGTTCATGCCGATGCCGAAGCGCATGCGCAGCACGCGTTCCTCACGCGGGGTGAGCGAGGCAAGGACGCGGGTCACCGTCTCCTTGAGGTTCGCCTGGATCGCCGCGTCCACCGGGATGATCGCGTTCTTGTCCTCGATGAAGTCACCCAGATGCGAATCTTCCTCGTCGCCGATCGGCGTTTCGAGCGAGATCGGCTCCTTGGCGATCTTCATCACCTTGCGCACCTTTTCGAGCGGCATGGACAGGCGCTCGGCCATTTCTTCCGGCGTGGGTTCGCGGCCCTGCTCGTGAAGGAACTGGCGGCTGGTGCGGACCAGCTTGTTGATCGTCTCGATCATGTGCACCGGGATGCGGATCGTGCGGGCCTGATCCGCGATCGAGCGCGTGATCGCCTGCCTGATCCACCAGGTGGCATATGTCGAGAACTTGTAGCCGCGGCGGTACTCGAACTTGTCGACCGCCTTCATCAGGCCGATGTTGCCTTCCTGGATGAGGTCCAGGAACTGAAGGCCGCGGTTGGTGTACTTCTTGGCGATCGAGATCACCAGACGCAGGTTCGCCTCGACCATTTCCTTCTTGGCGATGCGCGCCTCGCGCTCGCCCTTCTGGACCATGTTGACGATGCGGCGGAACTCGGGAAGCGCCATGCCGGTAGCGGCGGCGATGTCGGAGACTTCCGAACGGATGCGTTCGACCGGTTCGGCCTCGGCCTCGGCGAAGGCGGCCCACTTCTTGTCCTTCTTCGCCATGTCGGTGAGCCAGGTATCGTCCAGCTCGCGCCCAACATAGGTTTCGAGGAAGTCGGTACGCTTGACCTTGTGACGCTCGGCAAGGCGCAGCATCTGGCCGCCCAGCGTGGTGAGGCGGCGGTTGAAGGCATAGAGGTTGTCGACGAGATACTCGATCTTCGTCGCATGGAACTTCACCGATTCGACCTGCGCGGTGAGGTCTTCGCGAAGCTGCTGGTACTGGTCTTCCTTGGCGGCCGGGAAATCGATGCCCAGCGCCAGCGCGTCGAGGCGCTCGGACTGGAGGCGCTCGAAGGCTTGGAACAGCTCGGTGATGAGCATGAACTTCTCAAGCGCTTCGGGCTTGAGGGCCGCTTCCATCTGCGCGAGGCTGAGGGTGTTGTCTTCTTCCTCTTCCTCGGCTTCGCGCTTCGGAATGGGATTGCCGTCCTCGTCGACCTCGGAGGTTTCCTCCTCGACGTCGTCCTCGTCCTTGAAGGAGGGACCGGCGGTCTTTTCGCTGATCTCGCCGTCGTCGTCGCCTTCACTGTCTTCCGACAGGCTTTCGGGCGCGGGCTCCTTCGAAAGCATCGCGTCGAGATCGAGGATCTCGCGCAGTTGCATCTCGCCGTTGTTGAGCGCTTCCGACCACTGGATGATGGCGTGGAAGGTGATCGGGCTCTCGCACAGGCCCAGGATCATCATGTCGCGGCCGGATTCGATGCGCTTGGCGATGGCGATTTCGCCTTCGCGGCTGAGCAGTTCGACCGCGCCCATTTCGCGCAGATACATCCGCACCGGGTCGTCGGTGCGCTCGACGGTTTCCTTCTTCTTGGCGTCGACCACCATGCGGGGCGAGACATCGTCGGAATCCGATTCCTCGTTGTCGCGATCGTCGTCCTGCTGGCCTTCGGAATCCTCGTCGCTCTCGACAATGTTGACGCCCATTTCCGAGATCGCGGCCATGATGTCCTCGATCTGCTCGGAAGACATCTGGTCCTGCGGAAGAGCCTCGTTCAGTTCGTCGTAGGTGATCACACCCC
The DNA here is from genome assembly GCF_055361505.1 of Novosphingobium sp. TK71. Lineage (NCBI taxonomy): Bacteria > Pseudomonadati > Pseudomonadota > Alphaproteobacteria > Sphingomonadales > Sphingomonadaceae > Novosphingobium > Novosphingobium sp. TK71. The sequence goes on along the minus strand of NZ_CM143962.1, from coordinate 1,266,047 downwards.
GGCGTTTGGCACGGGCGATAAGCTTCTTGATCGCGCCTTCGTTGAGGTCGATCAGCGGTGCGTCAGTGCCGTCGTTGGTGTCGCCGGTGTTGTCGTTTTTGCTCATTCTTCGCCGTTATCCCCGTGCATTCACCCCAATTATAATATCAGGAAGAAGCCGCCTGTCTTGTCGCCATTTGCCTGAGGCGACTGTCAAATTCCAGCTTTCTCTTGAGTAGCCGCTGTTGATCGGCAAAAGCCTCGTCAGACAACTCGCTTTCGAACCGTGCCGTCGCTTGCGCCAGAGCGGCATCCAGAACCGGACGCTCCACCAGGAGATCAATTGCCTGGGCCAAATCCTCTGCCGCCTGATCCGCGCCTGTTCCGGAATTGAGGAAACCGAAGCGCAATCCTGAGTATTCTGCGGTGCCGGGGATCTCCAGGCCATTCTCGACCAATATGGTGGCCAAACGGGTGCTTTCAAGCGCTTCGTTCGTGTCGCAGCAATCGAGCAGCAAACCGAAGCGCGGATCGAGGCCGGGGGTCCGCGCGAGGGCTTCGGCGTGACGCCTGATCTGTGCCGGCCACTGGATCAGCCCGGCCACGACTGCCGCCGACAATGCATCGCGCGCGCCGCCGCCGATGGCCTTGCGGAGGCGTTCGAGGGATTCGGGGCTCGATTCGGGCTGCGGCGTCCATCGCCCTTTCTGGTTTCCGCGTTGGCCGGGGCGGAATGCGGGGCGATCCTGTTGCTGCCAGCGGTTCTCCCGCTTCGGGAAGGCGAATTCGGAATAGCGGTCCTGCAGTTCGCGCCTGTAAAGGCTGGCGATATCGGGGTTCTGGATCGCATCGACATGGGCCATGAGCCGGGCCTTGAGGCCGGCCTTGTCTTCCGGTGTGATAAGCGGCTGGGCATCGCGTTCCGCTTCCCACAGCACTTCGACAAGACTGCGGGCTTCGCCGAGCAGGTCTCCCATGGCTCGGGCGCCGCGCTGCCTGATGAGGTCGTCTGGGTCGAGCCCCTCGGGCAGGCGAACGATTCGCAGGCTATGGGCAGGGCGGAGCAGGGGCAGGGCGCGGGTGACGGCGCGCATGGCTGCGCGCTGGCCGGCGGCGTCGCCGTCGAAGCACAGGATCGGCGTTTCGACATGGCGCCAGAGCATCTCGATCTGTTGCTCGGTGAGTGCGGTGCCAAGCGGGGCGACGCATTCGCCGAAGCCTGCTGCGGCCAGCGCGATCACATCCATGTAGCCCTCGACCACCACCATCCGCCCCGACTGGCGGGCGGCCGGCGCGGCGCGGTGCAGATTGTAGAGGGTGCGGCCCTTGTCGAAAAGCGGCGTATCCGGGGAGTTCAGGTACTTGGGCGCATCCGTCTTGTCCTTGGCGAGGATGCGCCCGCCAAAGGCGATGACACGGCCGCGCGCATCCTCGATCGGCAGCATGAGCCGGCCGCGGAAACGGTCGTAAGGGTCGCGGTTCTCGACCTCGATGCGCAGGCCTGCCTCGACGAGCATGTCCTCGGGGAAGCGGCCCAGGGCTTCCTTCATCGCCTGCCGTCCCTCGGGCGCGAAGCCGAAGCCGAAGCGCTGGAGGGTATGAGCGTCGAAGCCGCGCGTTGCGAGATAGGCTTTTGCCGCCGCGCCGCCGGGCGCGGTCAGGTTCTGCACGAACCACGCCTGTGCCGCCGCCATCACGTCGTAAAGCGTGTCGCGCTTTTCGGCCGCCTTGGCTGCGCGCGGATCGGGCGCTGGCACATCCATCCCCGCTTCGGCCGCGAGTTCCTTGACCGCGTCCATGAACGACAGGCCCTGATGGTCTGTCATCCAGCGGATCGCATCTCCATGTGCGCCGCAGCCGAAGCAGTGATAGAAGCCTTTTTCGTCGTTGACGGTAAAGCTTGGAGACTTCTCGTTGTGGAAGGGGCAGCAGGCCTTGAACTCACGCCCCGCCTTCTGAAGGCGCGTGGAGCGACCGATCAGCGCCGAAAGCGTCGTCCGGGCGCGGAGCTGGTCAAGCCATTGAGGGGTAAGCACGGTCCTGCCGCCCGGTTTCGTGTCAGCTCAGGCCAGCGCCGCCTTCACCCAGCCCGAAGCCTTGCCCATGTCGAGCTGCGAGCCGTGGCGGGCCTTGAGCGCGGCGACGACCTTGCCCATGTCCTTCATGCTCTCGGCGCCGACTTCGGCCTTGATGGCGTCGATCAGGGCCTTGGTCTCTTCCTCGGAGAGCTGGGCGGGCAGGAAGGTCTCGATCACGTCCAGTTCGGCCTTCTCTTCGGCGGCCTTCTCGGGGCGGCCGCCTTCTTCGAAGAGCTGGATCGATTCGCGGCGCTGCTTCACCATTTTCTGGAGCACGTCGATGATCATGGCATCGTCGTCCGGGAGGGAATCGGCGGTGCGCAGTTCGATGTCGCGGTCCTTGATCTTGGCAAGGATGAGGCGAACCGCTGCAAGGCGCGGCTTGTCGCCCGCTTTCATCGCAGTGATCTGGGCGGCCTTGATCGAATCACGAAGCATTGGTTTCCTGCTGTTCTGATAGGTTTTGGGGAGTGTCGTGGCGCAAAACTAGCAAGTCGTGCGCCAAATTGCACCCTTGCCGCCTTGACGCGGTGCACAACCCTCTCTAGCGGGCAGGCCTTAGCACACATAGTCAGAAACGCCGTCAACGGAGCGACCCACCATGGCCGACGCCGCATATACGCTTGCGCCCAAACCTGAAGGGGCGACAGGCGTTCTCGTCCTGAGCGATGGACACGTGGTCTGGGGCCGCGGCTTCGGAGCCGTGGGCGAAGCAGTCGGAGAAGTCTGCTTCAACACCGCGATGACCGGTTATCAGGAAGTGATGACCGATCCGTCCTACGCGGGCCAGATCGTTACTTTCACGTTTCCCCACATCGGCAATGTCGGCGTCAACGACGAAGACCTTGAATCCAAGGTCGACGGCGCGGTCGGCTGCGTCGTTCGCGAGGACGTGACGCCGTCTTCTAACTTCCGCTCGGCGGGCGAGTTCGGTGACTGGCTTGCCGCCAAGGGCAAGGTCGGGCTCGCCGGGGTCGACACCCGCGCGCTGACCCGCCGCATCCGCCTTCAGGGCGCGCCGAACGCGGTGATCGCCCACAACCCCGAAGGCGAGTTCGACATTCCCGCGCTGATCAAGCGCGCGCAGGAATGGCCGGGCCTCGAAGGCATGGACCTTGCCAAGATCGTCAGCCGCGAAATCCAGGAGGGCTGGGAAGGCTCGACCTGGGAACTCGGCCAGGGCTTCGGCGCCGGGGAAGGCGAAACCCGCCCGCACGTCGTCGCCATCGACTACGGCGCCAAGGACAATATCTTCCGCAACCTCGTGAAGGCCGGCGCCCGCGTGACCGTCGTTCCCGCCGAGACTTCGCTCGACGCGATCCTCGCGCTTGAGCCCAAGGGCGTGTTCCTCTCGAACGGCCCGGGCGATCCGGCGGCGACCGGCGAATATGCCGTTCCGGTGATCCGCGCGCTGCTGGAGCGCGACGTGCCGATCTTCGGCATCTGCCTCGGTCACCAGATGCTCGGCCTCGCGGCCGGCGCCAGGACCTCGAAGATGCACCAGGGCCACCGTGGCGCCAACCATCCTGTGAAGCGCTTGGACGACGCCGTCGTCGAGATTACCTCGATGAACCACGGCTTCGCGGTCGACAACCAGACGCTGCCCGACAATGTCGAGGAAACCCACGTTTCGCTGTTCGACGGTTCGAACTGCGGCATCTCCATCAAGGGGAAGAAGGCCTTCGGCGTGCAGTATCACCCCGAAGCCAGCCCCGGTCCGCAGGACAGCTTCTACCTCTTCGAGAAGTTCGTGGGTATGCTGGCCTGATGGGTATAACGGGTCGGTCTCTCTTCGCGGCGTTCGCGCCGCGCCCCGCATCGGCGATCATTGCCGGTGCGGACCAGCGAGTTTTCGACCCGCCAGCACAGTTTGCCTATGCAGTCGAGTGTCCGGCCTTAGCGGCCGGAGCCCATGCAAAGCAAGGTGATGCCCAATGACCGACCTTATCGACCACATGCTCGCTTACTATATTGCCGGACAGGCTGCCGAACTCACGGTTGCGCCGCGTTTCTACCCTTACGGTGAATTGCAGCTCATCTTCGAGGACAAGGTCTCGGTCGCCGTTCGCAAGTTCGGCCCCAAGGTGCGCAAGCACGCCAAGGAAGCCGGCAAGGTCTTCATCGACCGGATGCTCGAAACGGGTGCCTGGTCGACCACAGAGGGCGAGTATGGCGGTTCGATGCACCAGTTTCAGGCTGACCGATACCGCGCGGTGATCCGCGAGGAGCAGGACAGCAACCCGATCATTCTCAAAGCCAAGGCCGAAGGCCCAGATTACTGGGACAAGGCGTTTGGCGAACTGGTGGCCTAGGCCGCCAGTCCGACATACAAGACACACAGGACACCCCAGGACAGCCCATGCCCAAGCGCACAGACATCTCCTCGATCCTCGTCATCGGCGCCGGCCCGATCATCATCGGCCAGGCCTGCGAATTCGACTATTCGGGAACGCAGGCGATCAAGGCGCTCAAGGAAGAGGGCTACCGGGTCGTCCTGGTGAACTCCAACCCGGCGACGATCATGACCGACCCGGACATGGCCGACGCCACTTATGTCGAGCCGATCACCCCGGAAGTGGTCGCCAAGATCATCGAGAAGGAGCGCCCGGATGCGGTGCTCCCGACGATGGGCGGTCAGACCGCACTGAACTGCGCGCTGGCGCTGTTCAACGACGGAACGCTGGAGAAGTTCGGCGTCCAGATGATCGGCGCCGACGCCGACGCCATCGACAAGGCCGAGGATCGTCAGCGTTTCCGCGACGCGATGGATAAGATCGGCCTCAATTCGGCCCGCTCGGGCGTGGCTCACACCATGGACGAAGCCTTCGCGGTGCTCGAACGCACCGGGCTGCCTTCGATCATCCGTCCCAGCTTCACGATGGGCGGCACCGGCGGCGGCATCGCCTACAACAAGGCCGAGTTCGAGACGATCGTCCGCTCCGGCCTCGACGCTTCCCCGACCACCGAGGTCCTTATCGAGGAATCGCTGCTCGGCTGGAAGGAGTATGAGATGGAGGTCGTGCGCGACAAGCACGACAACTGCATCATCATCTGCTCGATCGAAAACGTCGATCCCATGGGTGTCCACACGGGCGACTCCATCACTGTCGCGCCGGCGCTGACGCTGACCGACAAGGAATACCAGATCATGCGCAACGCCTCGATCGAGGTGCTGCGCGAGATCGGCGTGGAAACCGGCGGTTCGAACGTGCAGTTCGCGGTCAATCCGAAGGACGGCCGCCTGATCGTCATCGAGATGAACCCGCGCGTTTCGCGCTCGTCGGCGCTGGCTTCGAAGGCCACCGGCTTCCCGATCGCGCGCGTCGCGGCGAAGCTGGCCGTGGGCTACACGCTCGACGAGATCATGAACGAGATCACCGGCGCCACGCCGGCCGCGTTCGAGCCGACCATCGACTACGTCGTCACCAAGATCCCGCGCTTCGCCTTCGAGAAGTTCAAGGGCGCCAAGAATGACCTCACCACCGCGATGAAGTCGGTCGGCGAAGTCATGGCGATCGGCCGCAACATCAAGGAATCGATGCAGAAGGCCCTGCGCGGTCTCGAAACCGGCCTTGACGGTTTCAACCGCGTGGTCGAGCTGGAAGGCGCGGGCCGCGACGTGATCACCGCTGCCCTGTCCCGTGCGACGCCGGAGCGTCTGCTGCATGTCGCGCAGGCCTTCCGCGAAGGCTTCACCGTCGATGAGATCCACGCGATCGCGCACTACGACAAGTGGTTCCTGCGTCACATCGAAGAGATCATCGCCGAAGAGGCGAATATCATGAAGAACGGCCTGCCGGTCGATGCGCAGGGTCTGCGCCGCGTCAAGGCGATGGGCTTCTCGGACAAGCGCCTTGCCACGCTGGCTGTGCGTTCGGTTGGCGTCGCGGGCGGCATGGGCGAGACCCAGGCCAAGCGCTCGGGCCTGCTGCACGACGCGCTGCGCGCCATGGCCGGCGCCACCAGCGAGGACGAGGTGCGCGCACTGCGCACCAAGCTGGGCGTCCACCCGGTATTCAAGCGCATCGATTCCTGCGCGGCCGAGTTCGAGGCGGTGACGCCCTACATGTACTCGACTTATGAAGCCCCGATCTTCGGTGAGCCCGAGAACGAGGCCAATCCGTCGGATCGCCGCAAGGTCGTGATTCTCGGCGGCGGTCCCAACCGCATCGGCCAGGGGATCGAGTTCGACTACTGCTGCGTCCACGCCTGCTTCGCGCTTGCCGAAGTCGGCTACGAGACGATCATGGTGAACTGCAACCCCGAGACCGTCTCGACCGACTACGACACCTCGGACCGCCTCTATTTCGAGCCACTCACCGGCGAGGACGTGCTGGAAATCCTGCGCGTCGAACAGTCGAAGGGCGAGCTCGTCGGCGTTATCGTGCAGTTCGGCGGCCAGACCCCGCTCAAGCTGGCGCAGGCGCTGGAAGACGCCGGCATTCCGATCCTCGGAACCTCGCCCGACGCGATCGACCTTGCCGAAGACCGCGAGCGGTTCTCGGCGCTGGTCGAGAAGCTGGGCCTCAAGCAGCCGGCCAACGGCATCGCCCGCAGCCGTGACGAAGCCGTCGCCGTTGCCAATCGCATCGGCTACCCGGTTCTCATGCGTCCCAGCTACGTGCTCGGCGGCCGCGCCATGGAGATCGTCGACAGCGAACAGCAGCTCGACGACTACATCGCCACCGCCGTTCAGGTCTCGGGCGACAGCCCGGTGCTGATCGACCAGTACCTGCGCGATGCCATCGAGTGCGACGTCGATGCGCTTTGCGATGGTGACCAGGTCGTCGTCGCTGGCGTCATGCAGCATATCGAGGAAGCGGGCATCCACTCGGGCGACAGCGCCTGCTCGCTGCCGCCCTACAGCCTGCCGGCCGAAATCATCGCCGAGATGGAGCGCCAGGCCGAAGCACTGGCCTTCGGGCTCAGCGTACGCGGCCTGATGAACATCCAGTTCGCGGTGAAGGACGGCGAGGTCTACCTCATCGAAGTGAACCCGCGCGCCTCGCGCACCGTGCCCTTCGTCGCCAAGGCGCTGGGGCAGCCGGTCGCCAAGATCGCCTCGCGCATCATGGCCGGCGAAAAGCTGGCAGACTTCCCGCCGTTCAAGCGTGACCTGCCGTATGTGGCGGTCAAGGAAGCGGTCTTCCCCTTCGCGCGCTTCCCGGGCGTCGATCCGGTGCTGAGCCCCGAAATGAAGTCGACCGGCGAAGTCATGGGCATCGATGCCGACTTCCCGCGCGCTTTCCTCAAGGCCCAGCTTGGGGCCAGCATGCGCCTGCCAGACAGCGGTCTCGTCTTCGTTTCGGTGAAGGACAGCGACAAGCCGGTCATCCTTCCGGCAGTCCAGATCCTGGTGAAGGAAGGCTTCCGCATCATCGCCACCTCAGGCACGCACAAGTACCTGACCGAAGCCGGCCTGCCGGTGGAACTGGTCAACAAGGTGGCCGAAGGACGTCCGCACATCGTCGACAAGATCGTGGATGGCGACATTGCGCTGATCTTCAACACGACCGAAGGTTGGCAGAGCCTGAAGGACTCGCAATCGATCCGCGGGTCCGCGCTTACCGGCAAGGTGCCGTACTTCACGACAGCGGCCGCCAGCGTCGCTGCTGCACAGGCAATTTCTGCGCAAAGCGGGAGCCAGCTTGAAGTGCGTTCGTTGCAGGATTATTATAGCTGAAATCGATCTAGCCTCCCCACATCGCTGCAGATCGGCCCAGTCCCCGGGAATACCCTGTGGGACGGGACAGGAAACTAGTCTCCCTCGACTGGTTTCGCGGAGCGGGGAGGCAGCAGGAAGGAAGTAATTGATGGCCAGTATCGAAAAGCTCCCCATGCTCGCCGAGGGGTATGAGAAGCTGACCGCCGAGATCAAGGCGCTGCGTGAAGAGCGCCCCCGGATCGTCGATGCGATCGAGGAAGCGCGTGCCCACGGCGATCTCTCGGAAAATGCCGAGTATCACGCCGCAAAGGAACGCCAGGGCCAGGTCGAAGCAACGATCGCCGATCTCGAAGACAAGATCACCCGTGCCCAGATCGTCGATCCGGCCACGCTTTCCAGCGACAAGATCATCTTCGGCGCCACAGTCACGCTGCTCGACGAGGACGACAAGCCGGTGAAGTACCAGATCGTCGGTCCTTATGAAGCGGATGCCCGGGTAGGCCGCATCAGCTACAATTCGCCGCTCGGCAAGGCGCTTATCGGTCGCAAGATCGAAGAAGAAGTCGAAGTGACAGTGCCATCGGGCGACAAGTTCTACCTCGTGCAGAAGATCGAGTTCATTTGAACCGATCTATCTGACAAGAGCAAAGAAAAGGCCGGCGGAAGCCGGCCTTTTTCGTTTCTGCTCTGGCCCGGAAGTCAAACCGGGAAGCCGTTCAGGCTTCCGACTGGTCTGGCTGAAGCAGGCGGTGCAGGTGGACGATCACGTACTTCATTTCCGCATCATCGACCGTGCGATGAGCGGCCGAGCGCCATGCATCCTCGGCCGAGGCGTAGTCGGGATAGACGCCGACCAGGTCGAGGGCGCTGAGGTCGGAGAATTCAAGGCTGCGCGGGTCTGTGACCCGGCCGCCCATCACGAGGTGAAGCTTCTGCATGGGACCGCTTTCGTGAGTGGGAGAGATGCGGTCCCATACTTTTTGCCGGGGGACAGGGCAAGAGCGGATCGTGAGGGCGATCCGCTCTTATTCATGATATTGAAAACCAATAGCAAGAACCTGCGTTCAGTGGGAGAGGCGCTGGGCGACTCCGCTCACGATATCCGCGAGCTTGTGCGAACGGGTACTTGCGGTCTCGCTGGCCGAATGCCCCAATTTCTGCGCCTGACGCGCTGCAGCTTCGCCCGCTTCGCTGACGCGCTTGGCGGAAGCCCGTCCGAGCGCGCTCGCCGCCGCTAGTGCTGCCATGCCGTATTTCTCAAGTCGCTCGGCAGCAATTTCACCGCTCTTTTCGGCGCGATCGGCCAGAGTTCCAGCCTGCTTGCGCGCGCCGGAGCGAAGATCTTGGGCCTTGGTCGCGGCTTCCTTGCCCAGAAGAACGGTTGCAGCACCGGCCGCTTCAGCAAGGTGCGCCGTTCGCGAGAGCACGCCGCGGGTTATGCGCCGGGGCAGGAGGGCGCTTACCAGCACGCCTGCGGCAACGCCTCCGGCGACCACGAGAACGGGATGCCGCTTCACGAAACTGACCAGTTTCTCCGACGGACGTTCGTCCCGCCGGGGCGCCAGCGCCACGACCTGGCCTATGTTTCCATCGGTGGGCGAGGTCGCCGGAATGGAGGGAGTGGTCTTTTCAGTCTTGCTCACCGTCGGACTCCTTGTTCCGGTGTCTGCCCGAACCGAACAGTCGTTCGATCCCGGCCATGATCGGGTTACGCAAAAACCAAAGCACCAGCGCTGTGAAGGTTCCGCCCGCCGCGACGGGATGCTCCTCCACGACGGCGACTGCCTCGTCGAGCATGTCGGCGACATGCCCGGCGGCTTCGTCGAGGACACGGCCGGCAAGGCCGCGCGATTCGAAATCGGCCTTGAGGGCGCCGTATCTCGTGTCGAAGGTGGCCTTGGCCGCGTCGCGCGCACCGCGGTCTTCGATCAGTTGCTGAATGAGCCTGCTCATTCGGCCGCTCCCTTCTCGGAAAGGAGTGCTTTCATGCGCCTCATGCGGTTTCGCGCCGAAAGGCCGCACATCGCAGCTATGACAATGACGACGAGGGGAACGAGGAGCATTGCCAGCCACGGACCTACAAGCGTGCCCACCGCGATCACGGCGCCGAGTACGAGCCCCATGAGTGCGAAGAACACGAGGCCCGCCGCCAGCAGGCCGAGCATCGCGATCGCGCGCGCCTCTGCTCCGGCATAGGCGGCGCGGCTCTTCTGATAGGCCAGTTCCGCCTGCGCGAAAGTGCGCGCTTCGGAGGCGAGCAGGCGCAAGTCCTGAGCGAGGGAAAGGTCCTCGTCCTCCCGAGGGGAGGAAGCGAGGTTCACCGGGGTGTCGAGCATCGTCGTGCGAACGATAGGCGCTTACTTGCCGCTCTTGAAAAGTCGGCCGAACAGGAAGCCCGCAGCCACTGCCACGCCGATGGCGACGCCGGGGCTCTTTCGCACGAATTCCTTGGCTTCTTCCCCGAGTTCGTCGAGAGACTTCTCGTCGAGCCGTGCGGCGGCATCGGCCATCGACTTGGATGCCGTGCGGGCATAATCGCCGTACTTGGGGCCAACCTTCTCGTCGATCAGGCCGGCGTTATCGTCGATCACCTTGGAAAGGCCGACAATGGCCTGGCTGGTCTTTGCCTTGCCCTGGTTGGCGAGGTCCGCGGCCTTGATCTTTGCGTCACCCGCAAATGCACTGGCTTTTGCGGAGGCCTCATCGGAGCGGACCTTTGCTTCGCTCGACCATTCGCTCTTCGCCTTGTTCAGCTTTTCAAGGCATCCCTCGGCCGCGACCTGGGCTTCCTTGCCAAGTGCCTGAGCACCAGCCTTGGCTTCCTCGACGGCCTTGGTGAAGTGGCTCTTGGCGTTTTCGGTGCCGTTTCCGGTGCTGGTGTTCGGTTCGGACATGGCGAATTCCTTCCTTGCTGACCGTTACGCCGTTTTACCCGCGTGCAGGCGATGTGCATTCAGAGTAACACAACTTGCTGTCGATATTGCAACGCAACTTGTCAGGCGTGGTTCCCCTGCTAAGACGCCCGGCATGAGCGCGTCAGCGCCTTTTCAGGAGGAAATTTCCAGTATGACCGCGATCATCGATATCCACGGCCGTGAAATTCTCGACAGCCGCGGCAATCCTACCGTCGAAGTCGACGTTCTCCTCGAAGATGGCAGTTTCGGCCGCGCAGCGGTTCCTTCGGGCGCTTCGACCGGTGCGCACGAAGCAGTCGAACTGCGTGACGGCGACAAGAGCCGCTACCTCGGAAAGGGCGTGCTCAAGGCCGTTGATTCCGTGAACGGCGAAATCGCCGAAGCGCTTGTCGGCATGGATGCCGAGGACCAGCGCGACCTTGACCTCACCATGATCGAACTCGACGGAACCGAGAACAAGGGCCGCCTGGGCGCGAATTCGATCCTCGGCGTCAGCCTCGCGGTGGCCAAGGCTGCCGCCAATGCGCGCGGCCTTCCGCTGTATTCCTATGTGGGCGGCGTTTCCGCGCATGTGCTGCCGGTGCCGATGATGAACATCATCAATGGCGGCGAACATGCTGACAACCCGATCGATTTCCAGGAATTCATGATCGTGCCGGTCGGCGCCGATTCGCTCGCCGAAGCGGTGCGTTGGGGTTCGGAAATCTTCCACACCCTCAAGAAGGGCCTGCATGAGAAGGGCCTTGCGACCGCAGTGGGCGACGAGGGCGGTTTCGCACCGAACCTCGCCAGCACCCGTGATGCGCTTGATTTCGTGATGGCCTCGATCGAGAAGGCCGGTTTCAAGCCCGGTGAAGAAGTTGCCCTTGCGCTCGATTGCGCGGCAACCGAGTTCTTCAAGAACGGCAAGTACGAGATCAGCGGCGAAAATCTGTCGCTTTCGCCGACCGAAATGGCCGACTACCTTGCCGATCTTGCCGCCAATTATCCGATCCGCTCGATCGAGGACGGCATGGGTGAAGACGATTTCGAAGGCTGGGCAGCGCTCACCGCAAAGATCGGCGACAAGGTGCAGCTGGTCGGTGACGATCTCTTTGTGACCAACCCCAAGCGCCTGACCATGGGTATCGAGAAGGGCCTTGCCAACTCGCTGCTGGTGAAGGTCAACCAGATCGGTTCGCTTACCGAGACGCTGGAAGCTGTTTCGATCGCGCAGAGCAACGGTTACACGGCCGTGATGTCGCACCGTTCGGGTGAAACCGAGGATGCGACCATTGCCGATCTCGCGGTCGCCACGAATTGCGGCCAGATCAAGACCGGCTCGCTTGCGCGTTCGGACCGGCTTGCGAAGTACAACCAGCTCATCCGCATCGAGGAAGAGCTGGGCAAGGCTGCCCGTTACGCCGGCGCATCGGCATTCGGCCGTCTTGCGCGCTGATCGTTGATGCCGAGCGGTTATCCGCTCGGGTATCCGCCAATGGAAAAAGCCCGGCTTCCGTGAGGGAGCCGGGCTTTTTCATGGCATGAAGCCGGGTGGCCGGCCCGGTCAGGATGAACCGGCCACCCGGTCACCTCCGGTATCCCTGTGCCTGATACCCCCCTTTGGGGCGGAACGGGTTGGCTGCAGGCGCCTATCGCGCGGCCGAGATCCCTGGGCGGGGATCGTCGAGCAGGACGACGGAGCGGGACGAGGAGGCGAAGTATTCGAGCATGGCGGCATAGCCGCGCGCACTCAGCTTTACGTAGACACGCCGCGCATCGCCCGGATCGGCTTCGCGGACGAGCAGGCCCTGTTTTTCGAGGGTCGTGATCCAGCGCAGGGCCGTTGTTGAGGGAACCGCAGAGCCGATGCAGGCGCTTGTCACGGAAACCCGGCGCCGTTCCTTGGCGGCGATGAAGAGGTCCAGCAGGATATCCCAGGCCGGTTCGCCAAACAGTTCTTCCGACTGGAAGATCTTGGTTCGCCGCCGGCGGTCGTCATAAGTCTGGCGTGCCAGTTCCACCCAGATCGGGTGGTCCTGGCTGGCGGAGGTCTTCGAGCCTTCCCGATCCTCCACCAAGGCGTCGAATCCGGCCAGATCGGCGGCCGGGCTTTGTCCGATTTCGAGTTCGCGTGCCATGGCGAGAAGTTCGTTCGCAATGCCGATTAGGCGAATGGCCTTCGCCCGGCTGCGCATCAACTGATCGGTCTTCTCCATAACCTAGTTTCGCCAGTGCCAAGGCTGCCAAAAGCATCGTGCGCCCGGAATTGTGCGCGCACGAAGCTATTCACAGCGATTACTCCCCAAGATCGTGAAATGGTCCATCTTATTGTACCGGATCTTTGGATGAGAATTCCAGGTACGGGTCAGGACGATGAATCTCTTCACGAACTGGAATAGGGATAACCACAGTACGGCGAAGGCGTCTTGTTCAGCTTACTCCGCTTTGGAGCGATCTTCTTCCTCTTTGAGGGGCTTGCGCAGGCAGTCGATGGCCGCCTGGAGATGAGCGGCGGCGATGAGTTCCCCGATCTGGTCAAGCTCGTCGAGCCTGGCGACAAGTTCTCCGATCAGTCGCTGCACTTTTGCTTCCCTGTTCATCGTATGGTTCTCCGGCAGGCAAAGACCTTGGTCCCGCCTGGATCCTGTTGTCCTGGATCCGTGATTGCGACCCGCCCCGTTAGAGGTGCGAGATGAGGTTATATAATCCATCCGAATACGATCAATATCGGACGAATTGCGCCATCAATTACAGAATTTTCATCGCTTTGGAACAGGGGTGTTGGCTCTGTCCGAAATGTGGACAAGTTGTATTCCGTAAATAAACGGCGACGAAGGGGGAATTCGTCGATAAGACTTCATGGTTATAGGTGTATATACGTAATTTACAGAATTAATGCGTGATATCTGCATTGATTTCAGGCGATTTTGCGTGGATTTGTGCGATCCGATAAATGGTATTTCCGCCTCTTGTCGCGCGACCTTTCCTCGTTGAAACGAAAAAACCCTGCATCCGGACAAATGCCGGATGCAGGGCTTCCTTTGATGCTCGGCGTGAGCGGGGGGTCAGGCCCCGAACTTTTCCTTCAGGCCGAGGAGGGCGATCGCGGCCTTGGCTGCTTCGCCGCCCTTGTCCTTCTGGGTCGGTTCGGCACGGACCAGGGCCTGTTCCTCGTTCTCGACGGTCAGGATGCCGTTGCCGATCGCGATGCCGTCCATGGTCAGAGCCATGATGCCGCGTGCGGATTCACCGGCGACGATCTCGAAATGATAGGTCTCGCCGCGAATGACGACGCCGATGGCGACGTAGCCCTCGTAATCGCCCGTGGCGTCTGCCAGCGAGATCGCGGCGGGGATTTCAAGCGCGCCGGGTACGGTCACGACATCGGCCGTATGGCCTGCCGCCTTGAGCGCCGCCTTGGCGCCGGCAATCAACTTGTCGTTCAGATGGTCGTAGAAGCGGGCTTCGACGATAAGGAAACGGGCCATGTCAGTTCGCTCCTTCAAGGGCGGGGATAGCGCGTTCGCCGGCAATGTTCAGGCCGTAGCCTTCCAGTGCGACGAGCGAGTGATGGGTGTTGGTCAGCAGGATCATGTCGTGGATGCCGAGTTCGGCAAGGATCTGGGCTCCTACGCCATAGTCGCGCAGTTCCTCAAGGTCCGGGTTCTCTCCGGCGCGGAACTGGTGCTTGATATCCATGACGCGCGAGATCGGATTGTTCATCTGACGGTTGATGACGACGATCACGCCCGCGCCTTCCTCTGCGATCATTTCCATCGAACGATGCAGGAGATCGCCGCGATCGGTCGATTCTTCGCCCAGTACGTCGACGAACATCGAAAGGGTGTGCATTCGCACCAGGGTCGGCTGGTTCGGATCGATGCGGCCCTTGATCAGGGCCATGGTCTCTTCGCCGGTCGCCTTGTTGTAGTAACTGCGGGCGAGCCACTGGCCGCCGTGGCGGCTCTGGAAAGTGATCTCGTTCTTCTTCTCGACCATGCGGTCATGCTTGCGGCGATAGGCGATGAGATCGCGGATCGTGCCGATCTTGAGGTCGTGAATGCGGGCAAAGGCGATCAGGTCGTCCATGCGTGCCATGGTGCCGTCATCCTTCATGATCTCGCAGATCACGCCCGAAGGATTGAGCCCGGCGAGGCGCGAAATGTCGACAGCCGCCTCGGTGTGGCCGGTGCGCACGAGCACGCCGCCGTCACGGGCGCGCAGCGGGAAGACATGCCCGGGGGTGACGATGTCGGCCTTGGTCTTGGTGCCGTCGATCGCGACCGAGATGGTGCGCGCGCGGTCGCCCGCCGAAATGCCGGTAGTCACGCCTTCGCGGGCCTCGATGGAAACGGTGAAGGCGGTTTCGTGGCGCGTGCCGTTGTGCTGGCTCATCAGGTTAAGGCCGAGTTCCTCCACCCGCTGGCTGGTGAGCGTGAGGCAGATCAGTCCCCGGCCGTGAGTGGCCATGAAGTTCACGGCCGCGGGCGTCGCCATCTGCGCCGGGATCACGAGGTCGCCCTCGTTTTCGCGATCCTCGTCGTCAACCAGGATGAACATGCGACCGTTGCGGGCCTCGTCGATGATTTCCTCGATCGGAACGAGGACCGGACGGTCGTCGTTCGAAAGCAGGAAGCGTTCGAGCTTGGTGAGCGTCTCGGCGGTCGGGTTCCAATCGGGCTCGGTGCAGTCACGCAGGGTGTTGGCGTGCAGTCCGGCGGCTCGGGCGAGGCCGGCCTTGCTCATGCCGCCCTCGTTCACGAGCCTGCGAACCTGTTCGATCACATTACCAGCCATGGGGAAATCCATTCTCACATTTCGATGTGATCGCCATATGAACTGATCACATCGAAATTCAAGACCCCTTGAAAGCCGGCTTGCGCTTTTCAAGGAAGGCGTCGACCGCTTCCGCGTGATCGTCGGTCGCGTGAGCGGCGGATTGCATGGCGGCGGCCATTTCCAGAAGAGTTGCGAGGTCGCTGCGGCGGCCTTCCCAGAGCAGACGCTTGGTCATTCGCACTGCGTGGGGCGGATTGGCGGCGATACGGCGGGCGAGTGCACGGGCTTCGTCCATCAACCGGTGATCCGGCACCACTTTGGAGACCAGCCCGCAGGCCAGCGCCTCGGCAGCGTCGATCATGTCGCCGGTAAGCGCCATTTCCGCCGCTTTGGACCAGCCGATAACGCGCGGCAGCAGCCACGAGCCGCCGTCACCGGCGATCAGGCCGATCTTTACGAAGCTTTCGGCGAAGCGCGCGCTTTCCCCGGCGATGCGAAGGTCGCACATGCAGGTAAGATCACATCCGGCGCCGGCCGCGGCCCCGTTGACGGCGGCGATCACCGGCACTTCCAGGGCGGCGAACGCGAGAGGAAGGCGCTGGATTCCGCGTTTGTAATTAAGGCGGGTGCGTGTGGGCACGCCGCCGTTGACGTTGCCGCCGGGCTTCATCTCATTGATATTGCCGCCAGAGGAGAAGCCCTTGCCCGCACCGGTAAGGATCGCCACGCGGGCCGCAGGGTCGTTTTCGAGCCGTTCGAGCGCGCCGAGCAGCCCCTCGATCACTTCGGGATCGGAAATCGGATTGCGCAGTTCGGGGCGGTTGAGCGTCAGGGTGACGATGCCTTCGTCGTCGATCTCGTAAAGTACCGCTTCGTTCATGCGCGTTGATCCTTCTCCGTTTGCCGACGCCTTAGCAGGTTGACGCATAGGGAAAAGAGGGAGGAAAAAGGGGCCGGACGACATATCGTCCGGCCCCTCTCAAAATCGGCGATGTCAGGCCGCGTCAGGCGGGCTGCTTGCTCATCATCCGGGTGATGTCGACCTGCCCGGTGGCAAGGCCGCCCATGAAGCCCCCGTCCACCGGCATGACGATGCCGTTGACGACGCCTGCGAGATTCGAATTGATCAGCACCAGCGGGCCGGCCTGTTCTTCGGGCGTGGTGTAGCGGCCGAGCGGTTCTGCGGCGGCATCCACGACGTCCTTGCCCGAAGTGGCATGGAAGGTCGCCATCATCGGCGTCTGGGTGGGGGAGGGCAGCGAGCAGTTGATGCGGATGCCCTTCTTGATGAGCTGCGCGCCCATGAACTGAGTCCACACGATGACAGCTTCCTTCGAGAAGGCATAGCCCTCCGCCACCTGGTCGAGGTTGGCTTCACACCATGCGAGGCCGGCGTCGAATCCCTGCGTGGTGAGAAGCTGCATATGCACGGGAATGCGGCGGCTCCACCCGAGGCCGCCGGTCGATGCGATCGAGACAACGGCGGCGCCTTCGCCCATCAGCGGAACGACCTGATCGGTCAGGTGGCGAGTGCCGAGGAAGTTGACCTTCATGACGTCAAGCGGCGGGAAGCCGCCGCCGCCGGGCAGGCCCGCGCAGTTGAACAGGGCGTCTACCTTGCCGCCCACGCCGGCAACCGCGGCTTCGATCGTGGCGGGATCGCGCAAGTCGATCTGCGTGAACGAGGCCATCGGCACGGAGCTTTCGCGAAAATCGAAGCCGTGTACTTCGGCGCCGAGTTCGACCAGCATCTTTGCCGTCGCCTCGCCCATGCCCGAGAAGCAGCCGCTGACGATTACCCGCTTGCCTTGATATCCCAGAACGTCGGTCATCTCGGTGTCCTTTCCCTCTCCCATCGCGGGCGTGCGGGATCGCATCGGGCCGCGCGTGCATTCTTGTGGGTGTAGCTAGTCGCAGTGAGGGGGAGGCATCAACAGCCCTTCCGGCTGATCGCCGCGACGATGGCATGGACGATGGCATTTCGGGCCGCAGAGCGGCGGGTTCGAGGCGAAGTCTCGCCATCGTGCACCCGCTTCTCTACGGCTAAGGTCCCCACGCTGCAGCAGGAAAGAGATGATGGACCGAAAGTTTCACTGCAGCGCCGATCGTCCTGCGCCTTCTCCTGATCCCGCCATTGTCGAGGCGATCATGGAGCAGGTGCATTCGGCTCTGGCTGGTCGGCGGATGTGGCCTGTGGTCATCGGTATTTGCGGCGCGCAGGGGTCTGGGAAATCGACTGCCGCGCGCGCTTTGATCGAAGCATGCGGCGAGGCCGGGCTTTCCGCTGCCGCGCTCTCGCTCGACGACCTCTATCTTGGGCACGAGGAGCGGCAGGAACTGTCGCGCGCCGTCCACCCCCTCCTCGCGACCAGAGGGGTTCCGGGCACGCATGATGTCATGCTCGGGCTGGATATTCTTGATGCGCTGGAGATTGGATTTCCGGTGGCGCTGCCGCGTTTCGACAAGGCCAGTGACGACCGGCTGGCCGAGCGGGACTGGCCTATCGTGCAGCCGGGCTGCCACGTGCTGGTGTTCGAGGGCTGGTGCGTCGGTGCCTTTCCGCAAGCTTCGAGCGCGCTGGTCGACCCGGTCAACGCGCTGGAGGCGAAGGAGGATGGCGATGGCAGATGGCGCCGCTACGTCAACGATGCGCTGGGCGACGTCTATCAGCGACTGTTCGCGCGGATCGACCGTTTGGTCCTGCTTGCCGCGCCGGGATTCGAGGTGGTCCACGACTGGCGACTGGAACAGGAGCGCGACCTTGCCGGAGAGGAGCACAAGGGCGTGCATGTCATGGACGAGGACCGGATTGCGCGCTTCATCGCCCATTACGAGCGGCTCACGCGCTGGATACTCTCGGAGATGCCGGCTCGCGCCAATCTGGTCATCCAACTCGACGCCCGGCGGCGCCCGCTCAGGATTGCCTGACCCGACGATTCCCTATTCGGTTTCCTGGCGCGCCTGCTCCGCACGGCGGCGCTTGCGGCGCTCAAGATCCCCTATCGAAGGCACGCGGTTGTCCACGAGGTCGGCCAGGACGGCGCCGCGTTCCCCGGCCGGGAGGGTAGGGCCGACGGTCGTATCGCAGTAGGTCTGGCGCTCGATCTCGGCATTCACCAGCGCGCCGAGAAGGACGCCGTATGCGGAGAGGAACAGCCACATCAGGAACACCACAATGGCCGACAGCGACCCGTAAGTGGCATTGTAGTCGCTGATATAGGCGACATAGAGCGAGAAGCCGAACGATACCCCGATCCACAGCAAGGTCGCCAGCAGCGACCCGGGAGCCAGCCAGCGCCACTTCGCGGGACGTCTGTCGGGGCCATATCGCATGATGAGGGCAAAACCCGCGCTGCCGAGGGCGACAGCGGAAATCCAGGTCAGCCACTTGAACAGGATCGCCGTCGCATCACCGAGGTAGACGCTGGTCTGCGTCTGCAGCCATGCGAAGACGCCGCCGGACAGCACCCCGGTCAGCGCGATAAGGATCGCCGAAACAGTGAGGCCGAGAGCCCTCACGGTCAGCGAGATCATTCCGCGGGTCTCTCGCTCCTCGTTGATGACATTCAGCGCACTGATCATACCGTTCGCCGCGCGCATGCCGCCGAATATCGCAAAGAACAGCGCGATCAACAGCGCGAACCCGGTTACGCCTCGGCTGGTGGTGACGATCTGGAGCAACTGTTCCTCCAGCATCCGGGCCACTTCGGGAGGAACGACTTCGACAATGCTCTGCATCTGATCGTGCACGGTGGCGACATCGCCGATTAGGCCGTAGATCATCACCGTGGCGCCGATCAGCGGCGTCAATGCGAGAAAGCAGTAGAAGGCAAGGCCTGCGGAAAGCAGGCCCAGTTCGTGAAAGCCGCTCATGCGGTAGACCCGCTTGACGATTTTCAGCCAGGCGGAACCGGGGATTTGCCACGGTGCGTTGGCGTCGGTTCCTGCCAGGGATCCGATGTGAAGAGTGTCTCCGGTGGTCTCCGGCATTGACGTCGGTGATCCTTCATCAGATTTCATTACAAACCCACTTGCGACAGGGAACTTTCGCTGTTGCAATGCGATAGGGTAATCCACGAGGGGGCCTGTTGCCCATACTCGACAGGGGGTGTTACATCGCGCTGCTCATGCCTTGGCTAATCTCTCAGAAGCCGGCTTGTTCCCTTTCGCTGCGCGACGGTGCGGGACTTGCCACCATTTCCATCCTGCTGGCCCTGTCGGCAGCGCCTGTGCATGCGCAGGAAAGTAGCGCCGTGCAGCCGCAAGCTGCAGCGCCCGCTCCGGCCTCGCCTGCTGCGTCCCCGGCGATCGAGGATGACGGGGTTCAGGCCGGCAAGATCGTCGTGCCGGCTCCGCCTGCAAACCTGCCGCTGCCGGAAGTGAAGACGATCATCCCCGATGACGAATTCAACAAGGCGATCCCCAGGCTGGATCCGCAGGACGATTCGGAACTCGACAAGCCGCTGGAATCGATCGAGGCGTTCGAGCGCCGGATGGCGAGCGAACAGACCGGTGCCAAGCCACAGGAAGGCCAGTCTGCTCCGCTCGGCAATCCGGCCCTGTCGGATGGCGATACGACCGAGGAGATCGGCGATGCGCCGGTTCGCGATGCTGAACTGAACGCGCCGCTGCCCGCGATCGACCAGTTCGAGGTGACGCCAGTCCAGTTCGCGGAAAAGAAAGAAGATACCAAGGACGTCGAAGTCGCTTACGAAACCCGGATCGACGGGCTGGCGACCGCTGACGACGAGACCGAAACGGACATGCGCAGCGAGTTCCGGTCGCTTTCCGCCCTGAAGAAGGGCGGCGGCAAGGCGGCGAACGTGGCGATGCTCAATGCCCGGCTCACCGAAGACAGCGCGCTGATGCAGACCGTGCTGGCGTCCGAGGGCTGGTATTCGCCCGTGGTGAACACCCGCATCGAACCGGCGGCCGAAGGCGGGCTGGTCGCGGTCGTTTCGGTGGCACCGGGTAAGCGCTATACTTTCTCCGATATCGTGGTGAAGGCCGATCCGACAGTGCCGGCGGACCTGATCGCCCGGAACCTTTCCATCAAGGTCGGTGAGCCGATCGTCGCCCAGCGCGTTCAGGGTGCCGAAGCGCAAGTCGCGTTGGCGCTGCCTGAAAACGGCTATGCCTTCGCCAAGGTGGGTGACCGTGACATCCTGCTCGATCAGGAAAGCGCCGACGGCGTCTACACGCTGCCTGTCGACGTCGGCCCGCGCGGTCGGTTCGGCGGTTTCACCACTTCGGGCGACCTGGCCTTTGATGCCGAACATGTTGGCGTACTCGCCCGTTTCAAGCGCGGCGAACTTTATGACAGCCGAAAGGTGGACGACCTGCGCAAGGCGCTGGTGGCGACGAGCCTGTTCTCCACCGTTTCGGTCGAGCCGCGCAAGACCGGCGAGGCAGTTGGCGACGGTACGGAATACGTGACGCTGAACGTCCAGCAGGATGCCGGGCCGCCACGCACGATCGCCGGTTCTCTGGGCTATGCCACGGGCGAGGGCATCACCGCCCAGGCAACCTGGACACATCGCAACATGTTCCCGCCGGAAGGCGCGCTGATCGCCAAGGCCATAGCCGGTACCCGGCAGCAGGGCGCGGGCGTGACCTTCCGTCGTTCCAATTCGGGCAAGCGAGACCGGACGTTCGAACTGGTGGCCGAGGCCTTCCACAACGACTACGACGCCTACAGTGCCTACACCGGCCGCATCGCAGCGCGTATCGCGCGCGATTCCACGCCGATCTGGCAAAAGAAGTATACTTACGCGTTCGGCATCGAAATGCTGGGAACGGCGGAAACCGACTATAATCGCACGACCGGCAACCGCGACCGCAAGCTCTATTACGTCGCAGGCGTGAACGGCCAAATCGGGCTCGACCAGACGGACAGCCTGCTCGATCCGACCAAGGGTTACCGCCTGACCACGCTGATCCAGCCCGAAGCCACCGTGCGCAACGGCTTTGACCCCTATGTCCGCGCGCGGGTAGATGCTTCGGCCTATTACCCGGTGACGGACAGCCTCGTTCTCGCCGGCCGTGTGCGCTTCGGTACGATCCAGGGCGCTGGCCTGTTCGACATTGCGCCGTCACGCAGGCTTTATGCAGGCGGCGGTGGCTCCGTTCGCGGCTATGCCTACCAGGCGCTTGGCGAACAGGCGGCAGACGGTACCGCCGTAGGTGGGCGCAGTCTCAACGAAGGTTCGGTCGAGGCGCGCTATCGCTTCGGCAATTACGGCGTGGTGGCATTCGTCGACGCGGGGCAGGCCTATCGGGAGACGATGCCGCAGTTCAACAACTTGCGCTACGGCGTGGGTCTTGGCGGCCGTTTCTACACCAACTTCGGCCCCGTGCGCCTCGACATCGCGACTCCGATTGCCCGGCAACCGGGTGAATCGCGCTTCAACCTCTACGTTTCGATTGGGCAGGCATTCTGATGTCGGAAGAAGACACCATGATCCCGGCCGACGAGCCCGAAGCGCCGGTCGAGAACGGCAAGCCGCGTCCCACGCTCGGGCGCCGCCTGCGCATTCGCGTGCTCAAGACGGTGGTCGGGCTGGTGCTCGGCGTGATCGTATTGGTCGCGGCGGTCATCTTCGGCATCGATACCGGGCCGGGTCACCGTTTCGTGGCAGAACAGATCGCGGGGCTGCAGTTCCAGAACGGCATGAGGATCAAGGTCGGCAGGATCGAGGGTTCGCTCTACAAGCGCATGACCTTGCACGATCTTTCCGTCAGCGATCCGCAGGGCGAATTCCTGTTTTCGCCGGAAATCGATGTGGACTGGCGCCCCTTCGCCTATCTCGAAAACCATGTGGACGTGCGCAGCGCCACGGCGCAGCGGATGATCCTGCGGCGTGTCCCCAAGTTCAAGCCGACCCCGCCCAGCAACGAACCGCTGCTGCCCGACCTTGACGTGGACGTGGGCGTGTTGCGGATCGACCGCTTCATTTCGGAGCCGTCGGTTTCCGGCAATCGCCGTATCGTCACCATCGACGGGAAGGCGCACATTTCCGATGGCCGCGCGCAAGTTTCGGCCAGGGGCGGCACGATTGCGATCGAGGGCAAGGAAGGCGGGGACCGCTTCAACCTGCTGCTAGACGCGGTGCCCGCCAAGAACCGGCTGGCGATCGACGTTGACCTTGATGCCCCGACCGGTGGGGTCATCGCCGCTCTCGGCGGGCTCAAGCAGCCGCTGCGGCTCAAGCTGGGCGGCAAGGGCGACTGGAAGGCGTGGAACGGCCAATTCGATGCCGATCTCGGTGATGGCGAACTGGCCCGGCTGGCGCTGACCGCGCGGAACGGAACATTCGCGATCAAGGGGCCAACGCGTGTCGCGCGGCTGCTCACGGGGCCGACCGCAAGCCTGCTTGGCCCGATCACCAACCTCGATGTAACGGCGGCATTGGCCGAACGGCGCGCGACGCTGACCGGTAGGGTCTGGAGCGATGCCTTCACGCTGACCCCGGACGGGGTGATCGACCTTTCCAACAACAGTTTCCAGGACCTGAAGCTGAACTTCGCCCTGCTCAAGCCGGCAGCGCTGGCGCCGAACCTCAGCGGTTCGGGCCTGACCGCGGCCCTCGCGCTTGACGGTGCGTTCACCACGCCGAAGGTTGCCTATCGCATCAATGCCGCCCGCGTGGTCATGAACGACATGGGGCTCGAGAGCCTATCCGCCAGCGGCGCGGCGCGCGTGGATGCCGACAAGATTCTGATCCCGGTGTCCGCACGCGTGCAGCGGGTGACGGGGCTGGACACGGTTGCAGGCGGTTCGCTCGCCAACGTCACGCTGAACGGCGATCTCGCCATCGACGGGACGCGCGTGCTGTCGGACAACATGCGGCTGAAATCCGATCGTATCGATGCCGGGCTGATCCTGGTGGCGGACGTCGCCAAGGGTTTCTACACCGGCGCCATTGACGGCAAGATCGACAATTACCGGCTGGACAGCGTCGGCATCTTCAACATCCGCACCAACATGGACCTGAAGAGCGAAGGCAGTGGCTTCGCGCTGGACGGGACCGTGCGTGCGCGTTCGACCAAGCTTCTGAACGAGAGCCTCCAGACCTATCTGGGCGGCAATTTCGCGGCATCCTCACGCGTTCATTATGGGCCGGACGGCGTCGTGCGCTTTTCCTCGCTGCAGCTCAACGCGCCCGAACTCAAGGTCCAGGGCGGGCAGGGAAGCTGGTCGCCCAATGGCCGCATATCGCTGGCCGCGCGTGGCAGTTCCACCCGTTACGGCGCTATCGGCGTGCGCGTGACGGGCACGATCGCAAACCCCGATGCGCATGTCACGGCGGAACGTCCGGGCCTCGGTATCGGTCTTGCCAACCTCGATGCACGGATCACCGGCATTCGTGGCGGCTATCGTTTCGACATGACCGGGGACACCGATTACGGCCCGCTCAAGGCCGATGTCTCGCTGGGGCTCGGCAAGCAGATGGCGGTAGACATCAACAGCGCCAACCTTTCGGGCGTCGATTTCGCTGGGCGAATGGTGCAGACCGCCTCCGGCCCGTTCGCGGGCGAATTGACCGCCAAGGGCAACGGCATCGGCGGTGCGCTGAGGCTGGACGCCGAGGGCAAGTACCAGGCTGTCGACTTCAACTTGCGCGCCAAGGATGCGGTCTTCGCTGGACCCGCCAATCTCACGATCGGTTCAGCGATCATCGACGGCCGCGCCGTGCTGTATGACCAGCCTGCAGTCGTCGCCGATGCGCAGATTGCAGGCACGACCATCGGCGCCTTCAATCTCGCTGCGGCGCGTGTCCTCGTGGATTATCGCGATGGGCGCGGCAAGGCGAAGGGTCTTGTGGAAGGCGTCAGCGGCGTTCCGTTCCGGGTCGCGCTTAACGCCGATCTTGCCCCTGAACTCTGGCGCGTGGCGCTGGAGGGCAAGGTACGCGGCCTTACCCTCAAGACGCAGTCTCCGGCACGGATTCTGCCCAAGGACGGCGGCTACGAACTCCTGCCCACCACCATAGGTTTCGGACAGGGCACGGCAAAGGTCGCCGGTACTTACGGCGCCGGCATGAAAATCCAGAGCCGGCTTGAGAACGTCGATGTCGGGCTCATCAATGCATTCGTTCCCGGCTATGGCCTGGGCGGCAAGGCCAGCGGCAGCTTCGATTTCGAACAGGCCAGTTCCACGGCCTTCCCGCGCGCCGACGCACGCATGAGCCTTGTGAATTTCACCCGCACCAGTTCGAGCACGGTAAGCCAGCCGGTCGACATCAACTTCGTTGGCAAGCTCCTGCCCGATGGCGGCGAGGCGAGGGCGGTGTTCCGCAAGCAGGGCAGCGTGATCGGCCGCATGGTCGCCAGCCTGCGACCGTTGCCGCCGGGCGAGGGGGCGTGGAGCACACGCCTGTTCCAGGCGCCGCTGGGTGGTGGCATCCGCTACAACGGTCCTGCCGACACGCTGTTTTCTTTCGCGGGACAGCCGGGGCAGACGCTCACCGGATCGGTTGGCGTGGCGGCGGATTTCTCCTGCCGCCTTACCGATCCCTGCATAACCGGCCTGGTGAAGGGCAAGGATCTTACTTACGAATATCAGGCCTATGGAACCCGGCTCAGCAACATGACGCTGGACGGCAAGTTCAACGGCAACTCCTTCGAACTGACCTCGCTCAACGCCAATGCCGGCAGCGGCACGGTCAGCGCGAGCGGTCGTCTCAGCCTGGCGGCGGATGCCGGTTATCCGATGGATCTCGACGTCAAGCTCGACCGGGCAAGGTTGGCGCGCAGCGATTCTCTTTCCGCCAGTGCGACGGGCACGCTCAACCTCACCAAGCGTGCGGGCGAGACACCGCTTCTGAGCGGTGACTTGCGGCTTCCCGAAACCCGTTACGAGATCGTCCGCCAGGGCGCTGTCGAAGTGCCGCATCTCACCGGGGTGCGCTTCAAGCCGCGTTCCGGCCCGATGCGCGTTACCGGCGACGAGCCCGCCGTGCCGATGTCGAGCGCGTTTTCCTCGGTCCGGCTGGATCTTCATCTCAAGGCGCCCGAAAAGCTTTATGTCTCGGGCATGGGGCTGGAATCCGAGTGGAGCGCAGATTTCCGCCTGAGCGGAACCAGTTCGGCGCCGAGCATGGCGGGCGAGGTCAAGCTCGTGCGCGGTACTCTGGGTTTCGCGGGTCGTTCCTTCGAACTTTCCGACGGTCTCATCTCGTTCAACGGCGGTCAGACGATCGACCCCACCGTTGCCATCACCGCCACAGAGACGATCGACGATATCGACGTGACCGTTTCAGTCAGCGGCCGGGCTTACAATCCGCAGATCGATTTCAGTTCCGATCCCAGCCTGCCTGATGACGAGGTTCTTTCGCGCATCCTGTTCGGCAGTTCGATCGCGAACCTCTCCGCGATCCAGGCGGTGCAGCTTGCATCGTCGCTCAATTCGTTGCGGGCCACCGGCGGCGGGATCAACCCGCTCGGCAAGTTGCGGTCTGCGGCGGGGATCGACCGGCTGCGGATTCTCAGCCCCGACGAGGCGAGCGGACGCGGGACGGCGCTGGCGGCAGGCCAGTACCTCACCGATGACATCTACGTGGAGCTTATCACTGACGCGCGCGGCTTCACCGCCACGCAGCTCGAAGTCAGCGTGACCAAGTGGCTGTCGGTTCTGAGCCAGGCTGGCGGATCGGGCGTCAACAGCCTCAACGTGCGCATCAAGAAGGATTATTGATGCGCCGTTGCAGCCTTCTCCTGGTGGCGATCCTGGCGCTTTCCGCCTGCCACCGGGAGCCGAGTTTCGATGAGCGGTATGAGACCGCCAGCAAGAAGATCGGCGAGACCGCGAAGGATATCGATGCCCAGATAGCGGGTACCGGAACTCCGCCCGGAGAAGCCGGCGCTTCGCCTCGGCCAGTTCCTGTATCGCAACCGTAGATTTACCTGTCGCTGCTAGTGATCCGCTCCATCGGTAGGATCAGGGGCGGTGATGCGGACGGAAGGTTTTTGCGACAGGCTCAGCGAGCGTCATGAAGTCCTGCTACGCGCGAGGTGCCGCAAGTCGAGCTGGCACGTCTTCGCTGTGGAACTGTCCGACATTTCCGAGGGCGGGTGCTGCATTGTCGGCAACGCGGAAGATTTCGAGCCGGGCCAGAGCGTGGCGCTGCGCATCGCGCACCTCAAGGCGATCCCTGCGCATGTCCGCTGGATTCGCGAGAGCCGTGTCGGCATCGAGTTCCTTTCGCCTCTGGGCAACCGCGTGATCGGGGATCTCGACAAGGCATACGGTATCCGCGGTGCGCGCAAGGATACCCTGTCGGAAGGGTTCTGATCCGGGGAAGCATCGCTTCGCGAAAGGGCGGTGAAGGCCGATGTCCCTGTTTCCATCCCGGCCGGAAATGCGGCCATTTACCAGGAAGCTTGCCGTAAAGGCAGCTCAGCGGCGCTGATTCGCGCGCGGGTTCCGGGTATCGTTAAGCCGGCGTTATGCGGTCTTCTAAGGGTTCTTCCGAAAGCGCGATGAAACCATGCCCTGCCGATAATGGTATTCCGGCCTCGTGGGATGCCCCCGCCTGGCCGGTGTCCATCATCCTTCGATAGGGACCGCAATGAAGAAAACAGTGATCGCTGCAATGGCCGTGGGCCTTGCGCTGTCGGCATCGGCCCAGGCCAATGCCGGCACCAAGGCTTATGGGAGCACCTTCAGGAAATCGTCCTATGCGCAGGAACGATTCGGGAAATCCCCGTTCCGTCCCGGCCCGCTCAAGGGCAGAGATAAATACCATTGGGGTAATGGCCGCCCGGATAAGGGCCATGGGAACGGGAGCAGCCACAATGACCACGACAAGTCTCGCGGGTGCTGACCCGGCTGACTGAATGATTCGGGGAGAGGGGCCTGGAAGGCACCGCGCGTTGAAGCGGGGACTGTGTCCGGACTGCAGGGGAAGGAAATGGTGGACGCACTTGGGCTCGAACCAAGGACCCGCTGATTAAGAGTCAGCTGCTCTACCAACTGAGCTATGCGTCCACGCGTTTTCCGCGCAAGGTAATGGAAATGGTGGACGCACTTGGGCTCGAACCAAGGACCCGCTGATTAAGAGTCAGCTGCTCTACCAACTGAGCTATGCGTCCACACGTTTCCGTGCTGGACAGGGATGGTGGACGCACTTGGGCTCGAACCAAGGACCCGCTGATTAAGAGTCAGCTGCTCTACCAACTGAGCTATGCGTCCACATACCCTGACCTGGGCTGCCGTGTCAGGCCTTGCGAGCCCGACCATCCGGCGGCGGAGAGGCCCCTATAGCGTGTGTTTTCAGGATGGGAAGGGGAAAATTCAAGAATTTTACAAGATTGAACCGGGGCGCCGATTCCAGCGGTTCACCGCCATAAGTGTGCCGAGGCAGATCATGTTGGTAAGCATGGAGGTGCCGCCGTGGCTCATGAAGGGAAGCGGGATTCCGACGACCGGGGCCAGCCCCATGACCATCATCAGGTTGATCGCCACATAGAAGAAGATCGTGGCCGACATCCCCGCCGCCAGCAGGCTGGAGAAGCGATCCGGTGCACTTCGCGCGACGCGCAGACCCCATGACAGCACCACGGCGAAGACGAAGAGCACGAACAGCCCTCCGGCCATGCCCCATTCCTCGGCCATCGTGGCGAAGACGAAGTCGGTATGCGATTCGGGGAGGTATTGCAGATGGCTCTGCGTGCCATTGCCGAACCCCTTGCCGAACAGGCCGCCCGAGCCGATGGCGATCTTGGACTGGGTGATGTGATAGCCGGTGCCGAGCGGATCGCTTTCGGGGTCGAGGAACACGAGCACGCGGTTGCGCTGATAGTCGTGGAGCAGGGTGAAGAATGCGATCGGCGCGGCGATGGCGCCGGTCAGGCCGGCCCCGAGGAACCAGGAGATCGGCAGTCCCGCAAGGAACATTGTCACCACGCCGCCGAAGCAGATCGCCAGGGCCGTGCCGAGATCTGGCTGGATCATCACGAAAAGCGCTGGAATTCCGATCAGGACACCCGCCGGAACCAGTCCGCGCCAGCTTGCCGTCATTGCATGCGGAAGCGTTTCGTAGAAACGCGCAAGCACGAGCACGATGGCGGGCTTCATGAGTTCGGAAGGCTGAAGGGTCATGAAGCCCAGGTTGAGCCAGCGCTGGCTGCCGCCGCCCACGGCGCCGATAGCCTCGACCAGCACGAGCAGCAGGACGATCGCGCCGTAGACCGGATAGGCCACCGTTCTGAAGAAATCGCGGCTGAACCGGGAAATGACGATTGCCATGACCAGGAAGATCAGGAAGCGCATCACATGGCTGAGCGCATAAGGCTGGAGGCTGCCGCCTGCCGCCGAATAAAGCACTGCAGCGCCCAGCGATACCAGTCCCATCAGGGGGATCAGCATGTGCCAGGGCTGGCGCGCGATGGCTTCCGGTACGATGGAGCGGCTGATCACTGCGTGCCTCCCGGTCCGGTTTGCGGGGCGGTCGTGGTAGCCGGCGACGGCGCGCTTGCAGGCGGTGCGGCAGGAGGCGGATCGTTGGAGCCGGGCTCCGGTGCCGGGGCCTGGGCTTCGTTGACGATAGGCTGCGCCGGGTCCTGACCCGATTCGGCGCCCTGGAGCTTGCGATTCTCCTCCTCGGCCGAAACAGCCGGGGCGCCGACGCCATATTGCGCGGAATAGGTGCGGTAGCGCGCATCCAGGCGTTCTGTAGGGGTTCCGCCCCACTTCTTCTCAAGCTCGGTCAGGATATCCATGCCCTTCTGCTTGTCGAAGACGTAAGTCAGCACGTCGCGCGCGATCGGATAGGCCGCGCCTGAGCCGCCGCCATGTTCGACCACGACGGAGCAGGCATAGCGCGGATTGTCGACCGGCGCGAAGCAGATGAAATGGCCGTGGTCGCGGTGCTTCCACAAGCCGCCCTTGCCGTTGCCGATGTTGAGGCCGACGACTTGCGCCGTGCCGGTCTTGCCGGCGAGCTTGATATCGGGGAAGGGCAGGGCCGCGTGGCGGGCGGAGCCGGGGCCGTTGGCGACATCCGACATGGCCTGCCGGACATAGGCGAGGTGGTCGTCGGGAATGCCCAGTGATGGGGCGACTTCGTGCTCATGCCCGTGAACGAGGCGCGGCATGATGACGCGGCCCGTGGCGATGCGGGCTGCCTGAATGGCCTGCTGCAGCGGGTTCACCAGGAAGTAGCCTTGGCCGATCGTGGCGTTGACCGTGTCGAAGGTCTGCCATTCCTTGCCGTATTTCTTCAGTTTCCACGCCGGATTGGGCACGGTGCCGTACGACTGGCCGGATACCGGCAGCGGGAAATCGTGGCCAAGGCCCAGCCGGCTCGCCATCGCCGCGATCGGGTCCATCCCCATGCGCTGGGCGAAATGGTAGAAGTAGACGTCGCAGCTCTGGTAGATGCCCTTGGCCATGTTGACCTGGCCATGCCCGCGCCGGTTCCAGCAGTGGAACACGCGGTTGCCCACCCGCAGGCCGCCGCCGCAGAATACCGATTCCTTGGGATCGAGCCCGGCTTCCATGAAGGACAGCGCTACCATCGGCTTTACCGTCGAACCGGGCGGATAGAGCCCGCGCAGAACCTTGTTGCGCAGCGGCACATGGTCGTCGTCGGACAGCATCTTCCATTCGAGGCGGCCGATGCCGTCCGAGAAGCTGTTGGGATCGAAGCTGGGCATCGAGCACATCGCGAGAATATCGCCCGTCTGGCAATCCATCACCACCACTGCCGCCGATTCGGGGCCGATCCGGCGCGAGGCATATTCCTGGATACCGGCGTCGATCGTGAGCTTCAGCGTCTTTCCGGGAACGTCCTCTCGGGTATCGAGATCGCGCACGATCCGGCCCGAGGCAGTGACCTCCACACGCCGGGCGCCGGGTTTGCCGCGCAGATCCTTCTCGTAGAATTTCTCGAGCGCGTCCTTGCCCACCTTGTAGCCGGGCGTGATGAGGACCGGATCATGGTCTTTCTCGTACTCCTCGGCGGAGGCCGGACCGACATAGCCGATGAGGTGGCCGACCGATGGCCCCAGAGGGTAAAAGCGGGAAAAGCCGCGCTGGGTGACGACGCCCGGCAGATCGGGCAGCCGCACGCTGACGGCGGCAAAACGCTCCCAGTCCAGCCCGCTGGCGACTTCGACCGGGGCGAAGCCCCGTGCCTTGTCGAGCTTGTCCTCAAGATCCTGAAGCGCGATCGGGGACAGGTTCAGCAACTTGCCCAGGGTCTGGATAGTATGCGGGATATCCTGCAGGCGCTCGGGAATCAGGTCGACCCGGAAGTCGGCCCGGTTGGAGGCGAGCGGCGTGCCGGCGCGATCGAGAATCCAGCCGCGACGCGGTGGGATCAGCGAGAGGTTGACCCGGTTGCTTTCAGCTTCGAGCTCGTATTTGGCGTTCTGCGCGACCGCGAGATAACCGAGGCGGGTGGCGAGCAGGACGCCGATTCCGCCCTGCATGGTACCCAGCACGATGCTGCGCCGGTCGAAGCTGTTTCGCAGCGTGCCCGCACTGACATGGCGTTGCGGAAAGAACCGCTTGAAGCTGATCTTCATCGCAGGAGTACGATCGGCGTAAGCCGGAGCCGGTCCAACATGGCCACGATACGGCCGACGAGGGGATAGGAAAGCACGGAGATGACGACCTGCGGCACGATGACTTGAAGAGGGGAAGCAGCGCCTGCGATGTTCGCAAGGGCGAGGCTCAGCAGAATATAGGCGACGATGAGGCCCATGGCCATGAGCCATTCCGTGACGAAGTTTCGCCAAGGCAGGCGCGCTTCGACGATTTCCAGCGCGATGGCGGTGAGCGACCATAGCAGGACTGCGCAGCCGAACGGCTGTCCGGAAAACAGATCATCGAACAGGCCCAGCGGCAGCCCGGCCCAGATCGGCAGCAGGCCCGGGCGAAGTTGACGCCAGCCGAGATAGACGAGGAACCCCAGCGGGGGCATGACCGGCGCGGAGGCGATCATGAACCAGCCGGGGACCAGCGATCCGAGCATGATCGTCAGCCAGGGAAAGCCGCGAGCCAGCAGCCGCGATGGCGCGTGATTTATGCGCTGGCGGGAGCGGGGGCCGTTGCGGGAAAACATCAAGGCTTCTTGACCGTACCGTCGTTTGCAGGGGGTGGGGGCGGCGGGGGAGACCAACTCTTCTCGACCATGACGTAATCGGTGTCGGAAGGATTGCTGAGCACGCGAGCAGTGGCGCCGTCGCGGATCAGTTCCGTCACGATGGCGATCGGCGTTCCGGGACGGTAAAGTCCGCCCGAGCCTGAGGTCACGAGGACATCACCCTTCCTGAGCGGATTGATGCCAAGGTTGATGAGCCGGATGCGCAGTGTGCCATCGCCGTTGCCCTGAGCGAAGGCGGCAACGCCGTCGGTCGCCCGGCGAACCGGCACGACGCTTTCGCTATCCGTCACCAGCAGGACGCGGGCACTGGAGGTGCCCACTTCGAGAACCCGGCCGACGAGACCCATCTGCGATCTTACGGGCATGCCCTTGGCCACATTGCGGTCCGCCCCGGCGCCGAGTGTGGCGTAGCGGCGCGAACTGGCGCTGGTGGACGAGGTCAGCCGAGAAAAGGTCACGGCGCCGCCGTCCTTCTCGGACAGATTCATCAGATCCTTGAGGCGCTGGTTCTCGGCTTTCGTGGCCGCTGCCTCGAACAGGCGGACCTTGGCTTCGGCAAGTTCGCGCTTGAGGCGTGCGTGTTCGCTCCCCGAATGGAGGAAGCCCGTGGCCGTGGCCCAGGCGTCCCGACCCATGTCGCGCCCTTGCGCGGAAACCTGCGCAGCCGGCTCCGACGCATCGTCGGCAAGGCCGCGCAGCGCTGAAAAGGCATCGGGGTTGACGAGTGAGACGACCACGAGTCCCAGCCCGACCACGGCGCCCAGGACGCCTGCGGTGTAGCTCAGGAAGGTGGTGTATTGCGCTCTGCGCGAATAGCTGGAGCGCCTGTTTGCTGGCGGCGCCATGCGCCATGCACTCCTTCGTAGTGGCGGCCCTGCCACTTCACGTGCAAGGGCCGCTCGAACCTCAAGACCGGCGGCAATACCGCCGGGACATCAGCGGGGTGGCGGACCGTAGGGCCGCTGCCACCCCGAACTCGATCAGGCGGACATCAACACGCCGCGATAGATCGGATCTTCCATCGCACGGCCGGTGCCGAGTGCGACGCAGGACAGCGGATCTTCGGCGACGCTGACCGGCAGGCCGGTTTCTTCGCGCAGGTAATCATCGAGGCCCTGGATCAGCGCGCCGCCGCCGGTGAGCACAATGCCCTGGTCAACGATGTCAGCGGCGAGTTCCGGCGCGGTGTTTTCAAGTGCGATGCGGACGCCTTCGACGATGGCGCCGATCGGTTCGGCCAGTGCCTCAGCGACGTTTGCCTGGGAGATGGTGATCTCCTTCGGGACGCCGTTCACAAGGTCGCGGCCCTTGATGTGGATCGTTTCGCCGATGCCGTCTGCAGGCATGACGGCAATGCCGTAGTCCTTCTTGATGCGTTCGGCCGTGGCATCCCCGATCAGGAGATTGTGGTGGCGGCGGACGTAGGAGACGATCGATTCGTCCATCTTGTCACCGCCGACACGGACCGAAGTGGTGTAGGCGAGACCGCGCAGCGAAAGCACGGCGACTTCGGTGGTGCCGCCGCCGATGTCGACAACCATCGAACCCACCGGTTCGGTAACCGGCATGTCGGCGCCGATCGCCGCGGCCATCGGTTCGAGGATCAGGTAGACCTGGCTGGCGCCGGCGTTCGAGGCAGCATCGCGGATGGCGCGGCGTTCGACCGAGGTCGAGCCCGAGGGAACGCAGATCACGATTTCCGGATAGCGGAACAGGTTCTTCTTGCCGTGCACCTTGCGGATGAAATGCTTGATCATTTCTTCCGCGATTTCGATGTCGGCGATGACGCCGTCGCGCAGCGGGCGGATGGCCTCGATGTTGTCGGGGGTCTTGCCCATCATCATCTTGGCGTCATCACCGACGGCCTTGACCTTCTTGACGCCGTTAAGCGTTTCGATCGCCACCACCGAAGGTTCGTTCAGCACGATTCCGCGGTCCTGAACGTAGACGAGCGTATTGGCGGTCCCAAGATCGATCGCCATGTTCTGTGAGCCGAGTTTGAAGAATCGCGAGAA
Source organism: Novosphingobium sp. TK71 (assembly GCF_055361505.1). Classification (NCBI taxonomy): domain Bacteria; kingdom Pseudomonadati; phylum Pseudomonadota; class Alphaproteobacteria; order Sphingomonadales; family Sphingomonadaceae; genus Novosphingobium; species Novosphingobium sp. TK71. The sequence goes on along the minus strand of NZ_CM143962.1, from coordinate 1,232,522 downwards.
GGGCGAGGCCATCAGTAATCCGTTGTCTTTCCGGTTGCTTGCCACAGGAATTTCCCGTGGAGCGACAGGCAGGTTGGCATGGGAACGGTCCCCTTAGCCCATCGATTCGGGAAACGCCAAAAATTTGTGTCGATTTCATGGGGGAATCGTACGGAGCCTGTCTCGAATTCCACGCGTTTCGTCGCTAGTCTTTCGAACAAATCGAGATTGTGGCGAGATCGCCCGTCCGCCGGCGGTTTGACGCTTTGCGCGCAACCGGACAAGAGACCCTGCATGCCAACCATCCGTCGCCTTCCCGAACACCTCGTAAACCGCATCGCTGCGGGAGAAGTGGTGGAGCGTCCGGCTTCCGCGCTCAAGGAGCTTGTCGAGAATGCGGTGGATGCGGGCTCCACGCAAATCACCGTTAGGATCTCCTCGGGCGGCCTCGACCTGATCGAGGTGACCGACGACGGCTGCGGCATGGAGCCGGAACAGATCGCCCTGGCGCTGGAGCGCCACGCGACCTCCAAGCTGCCTGACGAGCATATCGAACTGGTCGCCACGCTCGGCTTTCGCGGCGAGGCATTGCCCTCGATCGGATCGGTTGCGCGGCTGACCATCGAAAGTCGCCCGCATGAGGCGGCGGAAGGCTGGAAGCGTGTGGTTGACCACGGACTGGTCGCCGCCGACGGTCCCGCTGCATTGCCGCCCGGCACGCGAATCCGCGTTGAGGATCTGTTCGGCAAAGTGCCCGCCCGGCGCAAGTTCCTGCGCTCGCCGCGTTCCGAATATGCGGCATGCCAGGATGTCGTGCGGCGCCTGGCCATGGCGCGACCTGACATCGGGTTCGTGCTGGAACATGACGGCCGCCGCGTTATCGCGGTGCAGCCGCGCGAGGAACTGGCGGCGCGCGTGGCCCGTCTCGTTGCGCGTGAACTGGCGGAAGACGGTGTCCTGATCGAAGCCGAGCGCGGCACTGCCCGGCTCACCGGGGTGGCGGGCTTGCCGACCTACAATCGCGGCGTTGCCGATCACCAGTACCTTTTCGTCAACGGCCGCCCGGTGAAGGACCGCCTTCTGGTAGGGGCGGTGCGCGGCGCCTATTCCGACATGCTGGCGCGCGATCGCCATGCGGTGCTCGCGCTGTTCCTGGAGATTCCGCCCGAGGACGTGGACGTCAACGTCCATCCCGCGAAGACCGAGGTTCGTTTTCGCGATCCCGCCTTTGTGCGCGGTTTCCTGGTCGGCGCGTTGCGCCATGCGCTGGAATCTTCGGGTCAGAAGAGTGCGCAGCCCGCCTCGGTCGCGGCGATGGGGATGTGGCAGGTCGAACCTGTAGCGCCTGCACCTGCGCCGGCGCTGGGTTCTCTCTTCGCCCGCGAGTATTCGACGCCGCAATCCCGCTCCGATTTCCGCCCGGCGCCTTCGCGCGTCGGTGAAGCAGGGGAAGTCTGGCGTTCCTATGAGGCTGAAGTGATGGCCCAGCCGTCCGGACGCGCAGAACCCGTGCCCGACGAACCGGAGGATGCGCTGCGCTATCCGCTGGGTGTGGCCCGGGGGCAGGTGGCCGGCACTTATATCGTGGCCGAAGCGGACGACGGCCTCGTCATCGTCGATCAGCACGCCGCGCACGAGCGCCTCGTGCTCGAACGGCTCAAGGCCGCCGGTGCGGAGGACGCGATGGTGCGGTCTCAGGCCCTGCTGCTGCCCGAAGTGGTCGAGCTTGAGGAAGCGGCGTGCGATGCGCTGGACGACAAGATCGCCGATCTCGCCCGGTTCGGACTCGTGCTCGAGCGTTTCGGCCCTTGCGCGATGCTGGTGCGCGCGGTGCCCTCGGTGCTGGGCAAGTCCGATGTCTTCGCGCTCGTGCGCGATATTGCCGACGATCTTGCCAAGAACGGCGATGCGTTGCTGCTTGGCGAGAAGCTGGATCTCGTGCTCGCGACGATGGCCTGCCACGGATCGGTCCGCGCGGGCCGTTCGCTTTCTGTCGCCGAAATGAACGCGCTGCTGCGCGAAATGGAGCGCACCCCGCGTTCGGGCCAATGCAACCATGGCCGCCCCACGTGGGTTAAACTTGCCCATCAGGACATTGAGAAACTCTTCGGGCGAAAATGATGAAAAATGCGATCCTTGGGCTGGCCGTCGTCACTCTTCTCTCCGCCTGCGGGCAGGAAGATCCGGGGGGGCAGACGGCGGAGGATGCGCAGGATATCGCGAAGGTCGAACGGATGAGCAAGGAGCCGTTCAAGCCGATCATTCCCCGGCCGATCACCGAGATCGACGTGGCCCGCTACGGTCTAGACAAACCCGGCTGCGCTTTCCGCAAGCCGGACCAGAAGGACCCGATCTTCATCGCCAACGAGGAAGAGGGCTTCATGCGCATCGCAGGAGACCTCAAGCGCTACGCTGCCAAGGTCGAGAGCGCGCAGCTTCCGGGCAATGCACGCTCCACTTACGTCGGTCTGGCCAGTTGGGTCGATCTCGTGAGCCTGCCCGGCAAGGGCAGCGGATCGGACACGATGCACTGGCCGGCAAAGCTCATTCTTCATGACGCACAGGAACGCGTTGCCTTCATGGCCGAGGGCGAGGTTTCCTGCCGGGGCTGAGTACCTAACGCTGCTTCACGATATTGCGGAACGGTGCATCGTTGCCGTCGCCGTCGCTCGCCTGCGGCAATTTGAGGAGGTCACGCAGCAGCGGGGCAACGTCGACATTGTCGAACGGCGCCAATTTGCCGCGCTTCGCGAAGTCCGGCCCGCTGGCAATGAACAGCGCGGCCATTTCCGGTGCGGCATTGTCATAACCGTGAGTGCCGCCGGTGGAGGCTTTCGCAGGCAGCTTCGCGCTGATCTGCCAGCCGGTTTCGGCTAGGCAGAAGAACGGCGCGATCCGAGGATTTGTGCCATATCGCAGCCGAGCCGGAATGTCCTGCTTGCGCCAGCACTGCATGTGGTCATGTGCTTTCAGCAGCGCTGCGGCAAGCGCGGCTTCGTTGCCCGGCGTTGGCGCAAGCGCGGCGAACGGCCCGGTTTCTCCCAGCTTGTAAAGCGCGGGATCGGCAACGGCGTCCAGCGGGATGGTACGTTCGCTGGAAACCGAGGCCATGCCGTGATCGGCCACAACGATGAGGTTCGCCCGCTGCCCGAGTTCGCGCAGGCCAGCGACGAGCGCGCCGATATCGCGGTCGATTTCCGCTATCGCGGCATTCGTGCGGGGATCGTCGGGGCCGAAGCGATGCCCGGCCGTGTCTACATCGTCGAAATAGAGCGTCACCAGTCGGGGCCGGATGGCGGCGGGACGCCGCAACCAGTCCAGCACCGCGTTAACCCGCTGGACCGGGCTCGCCGCCTGGTTGAACTGCTGCCAGTCGCTTGGCCGGGTGCCGCCGGTGATCTGTTTCCAGGGTTCCGTAACAAGGGTTCCGCCCCAGGCTACGTTCGAGCCGGGCCAGAACATCGTTGCGGTGCGGATTCCGGCCTTTTCGGCAGTGACCCAGATCGGCTCGGCCTCATCCCACCAATAAGGCTCGTCGCTCGACATCGTGAACTTCTGGCCGGGATGTGCCGGATCTTCGAAGCTGTTGGCGATGATGCCGTTGTGGTCCGGCACCTTGCCTGTCACCAGGGCCCAGTGATTGGGGAAGGTCTTGCTAGGAAACGAGGGGCGCATGGCGGCACTGATGCCGCTGGCCGCAAGCTTCGAGAGGCTCGGGGTTATGCCGCGGTCGAGATAGTCTGCACGGAATCCATCGATCGAGACGAGAATGACGACCGGATCGCGGCGGTCTTTCGCCGGTCTGGCGGACGCGGGTGAGGCAAGTACGGCAAAAGTGCCCAGCAGCAGTGCGACGAGTCTTTTCATGCCTGCCCTCTAACCCGCGTTCCGTGACAGGTCGATGTCGTGTTATATCATCCGCGCCAGCATCCACAGCCCCATGGCCACCATGAACAGGTTCTCGGTAAGCGAGACGAAGCCGAGTGGAACCGCGCCGGAACCGCCGACGCAGGCGCACTTGAGTTCCCGCTTCTGGATATAGACAGCGTAGAAAACCGAAATGCCGCCGATACCGCCGATCGCGAGGCCGATCGGGATCGAGAGCCAGGGCAGGGCATGGGCGGTCATGAGCGCGCCCGCCGTCCATTCCAGCACCGGATAGGCATAGGCATAGGGCACGAAGCGTTTGGCCAGCAGGTCATAGCCCAGGAACATGGTCGAGAATTGTTCGACGTCCTGCAGCTTCAGCATGGCGAGCAGCATCATCGTCATGGAAACGAACCATTCCGCCGCCCGCAGCGTGAACGGCGTGCCGAATGCCGCCCAGCTTGCTGCAAGCGCAAGTCCGGCCCCGGTGGCAAATACCGCAAGCACGGGGCGATAGCTCGTCGCTTTCGGGTCCTGGAGCCTCAGGCCGAAATGGGCGCGAAGGTCGGAATGGCCGCCGATCCGCTTACCGCCGATGAAGGTCTGGGGTGTAGTGGTCACCCCATGCCGGGCCTTGAAGGCGTCCACTTGCTCGCGGGTCGTCAACCAGTGGTCCTCGACCTCGTAGCCGAGCCTTTCGAGCAGGTACTTCGACTTGAGGCCCCAGGGGCAGGTGTGCTTGTCCATGACCATGCGGTAGAGCACGGCCTTCTTGGCTTTTGAACTTTCGGTGGCCTGGTCGAGCGTCTGGTCATGTATCATGGGACGGCTTATAGCTCCCGTACCATGGTACGGAGTCAAGCATGGCTTTGACGATTTCTGAACTTGCCCGGTCTAGCGGCGTCGGCGTTGAAACCGTGCGCTTCTACCAGCGCAAGGGGCTGCTGTTCGACCCTCGTCCGGCTGCAACGGGAGGTGTCAGTGGGCAGAGGCACTACGGCGAGGAGGACGTGAAGCGTCTGCGCTTCATCCGTTCAGCCAAGGCGGCGGGGTTTATCCTCGACGAGATCGCCGAGCTCATCAGTCTCGATCACACCGGCGACCGGCCAAGAGCGCGGGAGATGGCGCAGGCGCGGCTGGTTCACCTGGATCAGGAGATCGCTCAACTGGAGGGGGCCCGCCAGTCGCTGCGAAAGCTGGCGCGGGAATGTGCGGGGTCGGACATCGGACCTTGCCCGATCCTCGAGGCGTTCGAGGACAATTCGTCGTCCCGGACCTGATCCGGGACGACGATGGTATCGATCAGACGTTGAACCGGAAGTGCATCACGTCGCCGTCGTGGACGACGTATTCCTTGCCTTCCTGGCGCAGCTTGCCGCCTTCCTTGGCGCCCGCTTCGCCGTTCAGCGCAACGTAGTCGTCATAGGCGATGGTTTCGGCGCGGATGAAACCGCGCTGCATGTCGGAGTGGATTTCGCCTGCGGCTTCGGGAGCTTTCGCGCCCTTGTGCACGGTCCATGCACGCGCTTCCTTCGGGCCGACGGTGAAGAAGGTCAGCAGGTTGAGCAGTTCGTAGCCGGCGCGGATGATCCGTGCGAGCCCGGTTTCGTGCAGGCCCATCTCTTCGAGGAAGACCATGCGCTCCTCTGCTTCCATGCCGACGAGTTCCGATTCGATCGCAGCCGAGACGATCACGGCGGTGGCGCCGTCCGCCTTGGCCTTCTCGAAGACGCGGGCGGAGAATTCGTTGCCTTCGGCAGCGGCTTCTTCTTCCACGTTGCAGACGTAGAGCACCGGCTTCGCGGTGAGGAGCTGGGCCTGGCGGAACACGCGTTCCTCGTCCTCGTCCTTGGGCTGGGTCAGGCGCGCGGGCTTGCCTTCGCGAAGCAGTTCCAGCGCCTGCCCGAGGACGGAGGCGATGATCTTCGATTCCTTGTCGCCCTGCGTCGCCTTCTTCTGGGCGGCGGGGACGCGCTTTTCGAGGCTTTCGAGATCGGAAAGCAGCAGCTCGGTCTCGACCGTTTCGGCATCCGCGATGGGATCGACCTTGTTGTCGACGTGCTGGATGTCGTCGTTTTCGAAGCAGCGCAGGACGTGGATGACGGCATCCACTTCGCGAATGTTGCCGAGGAACTGGTTGCCGAGGCCTTCCCCCTTCGACGCGCCGCGCACAAGGCCGGCGATGTCGACGAAGGAAAGCTGCGTCGGGATGATCTTCGCCGATCCCGCGATCGAGGCGAGCTGATCGAGGCGCGGGTCGGGTACGCCGACCTGGCCGACGTTCGGCTCGATGGTGCAGAACGGATAGTTGGCCGCCTGCGCCGCCTGCGTCTCGGTCAGCGCATTGAACAAGGTCGACTTGCCGACATTGGGCAGACCCACGATTCCGCAACGGAAACCCATCTTTTACTCCGGAATAAATGTATGGGCCGCGCCTTAGCGCCTGTCTGCCCGCTTTACCAGTTACCGTGACGCCTGTTTGCAAGAGTGTTTGCACGAGAGGCTTCACGGAAACTTCAGGGCTTGGCTTTAAGGGGCAGGGTATGAAGCCGCTCGTTCGCCTGTCGCTTGCCGTTCTGGTCGCGGTCTCGCTGACCGCATGTGGTGACGATGCCGCTGGCCAGCTCGACACGGCGCAGGTGCGCTATGCGGAGCAGGACTATCAGGGCGCCCGTGCCGCGCTGATTTCCGCGCTGGAGGATGAGCCGGGAAATCGCGCGGCTCTGGCGTTGTTGGTGCGCACGCAGATTGCGCTTGGAGATCCCGCGTCCGCCGAGCGCGCGCTCGGACGTCTCTTGCGGGCCGGTGGTGGTGGCGGGGGCGCTTCCGTGCTTCGGCTCAAGGCGGGGATCGCCCTGTTGCAAGGTCGCCCGGGCGAAGCCACGCGCCTGCTTGCGGGCGACGGCAGCACGGAGGCGTGGAACATGCGCGCTCAGGCATGCCTTGCGCTGGGTGATGAGCGCGGCGCAGTTTCTTCCTTCGACAAGGGCATGGCGGCGGGAAAGGATATTGCCCTGGCCGTGGCCTATGCCCGCTATCGGCTGGAAACCGGCGATCTTGGCGGTGTGGAGCGCATTCTTGCCCGTATGCAATCGTTCGCTCCCGGCGCGTACAACACGCTGGTTCTGGCCGGTGATCTTGCGAATGAGCGCGGCCGGACCGACGCTGCGATTGCGGCTTATGAAAAGGCGGTCTCCGCCTTTCCCGCCCGTGTCGTGCCGATGCTGGCGCTCGCCAATGCCTACGACGCGCAAGGCAGGGTCGATGAGGCCATGGCCGTTGTCCTGAAGGCGCAGAAGATCGCGGCAGGCGATCCCGCTGTCGATGATCTTTACATCCAGCTGCTTTCCGAGAAGGGGAAGTGGGAGGAAATACGCCTCGCGCTGCAAGGGCGCGATACGCAGCTCGATCCGTCCTCCGGGCTCGGCATGACTTACGCGGAGGCCTTGCTTCATCTTGGCCAGGCCGAACAGGCGCGCGTCATGTTCAGCCGCGCCCTGCTGCTCCAGCCCGGAAACCCCTATTCGCGGCTGCGACTGGGCGAGGCGCAACTGGCGACGGGCGATGCGGGTGGGGCGTGGGAGACGCTGCGCCCCCTTGCGGCGAGCGCGCTGGCGCGGCCGGAAATCCTCGATGCGGCGCAGGAGGCTGCCAGATCGGTGGGCGATCCCCAGGCGGAGGTATTGAAGGCGCGGCTCGATCCGGTGAGGCTCAAGGCTGCGATGGCGCAGGCCGACAAAGGGCAGGCGGCGCTGGCTGCGCAGGACTGGTCCGGTGCCGTGGCTATATATCTTCCGTTGCTCGGGCAGGGCGAAGACCCCGAAGTGCTCAAGCGACTGGCATTTGCCTCGTTGCGACTGGGCCGGGCGAAGGAGGCGCTCGCCTATGCCGACCGGGCGCTGGCCGCCGATCCCGACAATCCGGACTGCCTGCGTACGGCGGGGGTCGTTCGTCTGGAAGCAGGCCGCGACATTCCAGCTGCGCGAAGGCTTCTTGAGGCTGCGGCCGCAGCCGATCCGCGCAACCAGGACATAGCGCGCGACCTTGCAAAGGCGAAAGCCGCCGCCGGCTGAGCGCCGGCAGCGGCTATGTCATGCGCGGATGAGCGGGGCCGGCCCGCGTGATCAGGCGCGAGCCTTGCGACGGCGCGCGTAGGCGAGGCCGAGGAGGCCCATGCCCATCATGCCAAGCATGCCGGGCTCGGGAACATCGGTGCTGCCGCCCGAAGTTGAGCCGCCCGAACTGCCGCCCGACGACGTCGTCGTACCGCCTGACGTCGTGGTTCCGCCGCTGGTCGTGCCGCCGGAAGTCGTGGTCGTGCCACCCGAAGTGGAGGTGGTGCCGCCAGAAGTGCTGCTGGAGCCGCACTGCTTGTTTCCGGCAGAGTGACCGCAGTTGCAGTAGTGCGTATGGTTCTTGTCCTTGCCCCAGGTGGCCAGTGCCGGCGTGCTGAAGGCGAGGGTGCTGCCGGCGGTAAGCGCCAGGACGAGCATGGTCTTGCGGAGCATTCGTATTCCCCTTGTTGCCCGAATGGGTTGCCCCCGATTGGGTTGCCAAGGAATACGCAAGGCACGTGCCAGATACGTTTTTATACGGAGTTCGTTGGTTAACGCGTCAGAGCTGATAACGATTGTGTAAACTAACCCGACGCGCATCCCGCATGAAAATCAGTTAATCAGACTCACCAGTTTCAATCCTGCTGGCGCAGTGCCACGTCGTTCATGAAGCGGGTATCGTCGCCCGCCGAAAGCCGGTCCGCTTCGCCGGCAATGGCGCCCAGCATGTCTGCGAGCGGGTCCATCTCGGCCTTGGCATAGTTGCCGAGGACGTAGCCGCTTACGCGGTCCTTGTGTCCGGGGTGCCCGATCCCGAGCCGAACACGGCGGAAATCGGCGCCGAGATGTTGGTCGATCGAGCGCAGGCCGTTGTGTCCCGCATGGCCTCCGCCGTGCTTCACTTTCACCTTGAACGGCGGCAGATCGAGTTCGTCGTGGAATACGGTCAGGTCGGAAAGAGCCAGCTTGTAGAAGCGCATGGCTTCGCCAACGGCGCGGCCGCTCTCGTTCATGAAAGTGGCGGGCTTGAGCAGGAGGATCTTCTGTGTGCCGATGCGGCCTTCCTGCGACCAGCCCAGGAACTTCTTCTGGACAGCACCAAAGCCATGGATTTCGGCGATCGCATCGACGGCCATGAAGCCGACGTTATGGCGATTGAAGACGTATTGCGGTCCGGGATTACCGAGGCCGACCCAAAGCTGCATGATTTTCCTGGTCCCCAGAATGACAAAAGGCCCCTCCCGCGCGCCGGGCTGGCCGGGGCGGGAGGGGCCGATTGATTGACCGTCCGATTACTCGGCTTCGGTCGTGGCCGTGTCGCCTTCCGAGCTCTTCAGAGCCGAGGGAGCAGCGATCGTCGCGATGGTGAAATCGCGGTCGGTGATCGCGCTCTCGGCACCGGCCGGAAGCTTGACGTGGCTGATGTGGATCGATTCACCCACTTCGAAGCCGGTCACGTCGATAACGATCTCGTGCGGGATCTTCTCGGCGTCGCAGACCAGTTCGAGGTCGTGGCGAACGATGTTGAGCACGCCGCCGCGCTTCAGGCCCGGCGAGGCGTCTTCGTTGGCGAAGACGACCGGCACGTTGACGTGCACAGTCGCGCCCTTGACGACGCGCAGGAAGTCAGCGTGGAGCGGACGATCCGAAACGGGGTGGAAGGCAACGTCCTTGGGCTGCGTCCGGTAGGTCTTGCCGCCCACTTCGACTTCGATGATCGAGTTGAAGAAGTGACCGGTCATGAGCTGACGGGTCAGCTCCTTTTCCTCGACGTGGATCGCGAGGGGTTCTTCGTTGCCGCCATAGACAACGGCGGGGACGCGGCCATCGCGACGCAGAGCACGGGAGGCTCCCTTGCCAGCCCGATCACGCGTCTCGGCCGGCAGGTTAAGCGTATCGCTCATGTGGACTTGCCTTTCGAAAACTGGATAAAAATCGGATAGGGACCGCTTGCCGATCCATACCGTCCCGCCACGCCTCCAGGGATGACCATGACGGGAAGCGCGCGCCCTTAATGTGAAATGGGCGGAAATGCAAGCGCCCGGCGCATGGGCATCACTCGATCCGGGTCACCTTGTACCCTTGCCCGGCCAGCATCGCCGGCAGTCCTTCCGGGCCTGCCATGTGCGCGGCGCCGACCGCCACGAACGGGCGCTTGCCCTGCCGCATGGCGGCGGAGACCTTGCCTGTCCAGTCCCGGTTCCGGCCGACGAAAAGAACCGTACGCAGTTCCGGGTCGGCAAGCAGGCCCTTGCGGGTTTCCGCCTCGATCCGCGCCATGTCGCCTTCGCGCCAGCTTGCAGCGATGTCGCTGTCCGAACTCTGCGCTTCGGTGACGACGGCGGCGAGCAGTTCGCGTTGTTCCCGTTCGGGCAATGCGTCGAACAGGCCCAGTTGCCGGGCGGCACCTTCGAGTTCGATCACGGGCCGGTTGCCTGCGGCCACCATGACGGCGCGGTCCACGCCGTTGCGGGCCTGATCCTTGTCGGCCCCCGCCTGAGCGATGGTGAGGGCCGCGGCCCAGGTATCGATCGCGGCGAAATCGCCATCGGAATAGCCGCCTCGCTTGAGCAGTGCGGCAAGCGCAGGGCGCTTGTCCGGCGCGACCCGGCTGGACAAGGGCGGCTCTCCCTCGCTCCGGGCAAGCCGCGCGAATGTGGCCGCCACTTCAGCCTCATTCGCGAGATTGGCAACTTCCACCATGACGGTGTCGGCTGCGTCCATTGCTTCGCGTACTTTCGGGGTCTGCCATTGCAATGGGCGCTCGGCGCTGTGGATCGTGCCGAAGAGCCAGGCTACCTCGCCGTGCGGCCCTTCCACGCGCCAGAGCGCCGGATTGGCGGCCTCGGGCGCCGGACTGCATGCGAACAGCGCCAGAGCCGCAAGCGCGGGGAGGGCGGCGCGCCTCATCGGTTATTGTACCCGCACCGAACGGATGCCGGCTTTGGCAAGCTGGTCCTGCACGCTGCCCTTGCCTGCAAGATGTCCCGCACCCACCGCCACGAAGACCACCCCAGGCTGCGAGAGCCGGGTCTTCAGCCACTTGGCCCAGCTCCTGTTACGGTTGGTGATGAGCGCCTTGCGCATCAGTTCGTCCGATTCGTCTTCATTGAGCAGCTTGGCCAGTTCGTCCGCCCGGCCCAGTTTCCATGCCTCCACAACCTTGGCGATATCCTCGCGCAGGGTGGGAAGCTGCTCGAGCACTTCGGCCAGATAGCGTTGCTGGCTCTTTTCGGGCAGGTCGGCGAAAAGACCGATCTGGTAGTCCGCCGTTTCGAGCGGGTGCCGGGCGATCCCGCTGGACGCGGCTTTGGCTTCGATCTGCGTTTCCACGCCGTTCGCCTGATCGTATCCCGCTGCCTTCAGCGGCAGCAGGGACAGGAGAAGACCCGCATACCAAGGCTGGAATGCATCGAAGGTTTCTGCCGGAAGTCCAAGATTGGAAAGCCCTTTTTCCAAATTGGTGCGCTCCAAAGGTGCCAGGCTCTCACGCAGGGTCTTGCCGTCATGCCGCATTCCCCGGTCCACGAAGACCTTCTCAAGCGTTGCGGGCGAATCGAGCATGGTCTCCGTCACCAGCAGGTCTGCCGACTCGAATGCCTGCTGCACGGGGCCCTGAAACCATGCGGCGTTCTGCGGGAGGATGTGGATCGTGCCGAAAAGGTAGATCGTGGTGTCCTTGTCGGCGATCTTCCACATCGCCGGCCGTGCCGGAACGGGAACTGCGGTTTCCGACACGGGAGCGGAGACTGCCGGAGTGGCGGTCTGCGCCAGCGCGGGAGGCGCGGCGAACAGGAAAAACGAGGCGGTGGCGGCGATGCCCCATGATGTTTTTGCACCCATGCCGGGCCGGGTCTTGCTGGAAAAGATCATCGCGTTTCCATGGAAGGAGAGGGGCAAACAGGGCCTTAACGGACTTCGACTGGCCGGGAGATAACGGCAGGTCGTCGTTTGAGGTAGCGGTAACTGTCATTTTAGTGCGGCTTGCGCGGTTGATTTGCCCGGTTCGATCCGCCAAAGGCCGCGCAGCCAAGAGATTTGACGGGATTTCGATGTCGACCGCCGCCAAACAGCCGCTCAGCTTCCAGGACATGATCCTGACGCTCCACAATTTCTGGAGCGCGCAAGGCTGCCTTATTCTTCAGCCCTATGACATGCGCATGGGAGCAGGTACTTTCCATCCGGCCACGACGCTTCGCGCGCTTGGGCCTGAGCCTTGGAAAGCTGCCTATGTCCAGCCTTCGCGCCGTCCGACCGACGGCCGCTACGGCGAGAATCCGAACAGGCTTCAGCACTATTACCAGTATCAGGTGATCCTGAAGCCGAACCCGGAGAATCTCCAGGAACTCTACCTCGCCAGCCTCGCCGAGATCGGCGTTGATCCGCTGGCGCATGACATCCGCTTCGTCGAGGACGATTGGGAAAGCCCGACCCTGGGCGCCTGGGGCCTTGGCTGGGAAGTCTGGTGCGACGGCATGGAAGTGACGCAGTTCACGTATTTCCAGCAGGTCGGCGGGTTTGACTGCAAGCCGGTAGCCGGGGAACTGACCTACGGGCTCGAACGCCTCGCCATGTACATCCAGGGCGTGGACCGCGTTTACGACCTGCGCTTCAACAACGAGGGCGTGAGCTACGGCGACGTCTTCCTTGCCAACGAACAGCAGATGTCGAAGTACAACTTCGAGATCGCCGACACCGAAGCACTCTTCGCCGGCTTCAAGGCCGCCGAGGCTGAATGCATGCGCTGCATCGAGGCGGAAATCCCGCTCGCCGCCTACGATCAGGCGATCGAGGCCAGCCATCTCTTCAACCTGCTTCAGGCACGCGGCGTGATCTCCGTGCAGGAACGGGCCAGCTATATCGGCCGCGTGCGTGATCTGGCGAAAGGTTCGTGCGAGGCGTGGATCGAGAAGAACAAGGCCGAATGGGAAGCCAGGTTCCCGGGGTGGACGGTATGAGGCCTCGGCAGCCCCGCACTGAGCGGAATGAGGCAAATGCCGCATTTCCGGCCCCGCTCGTCCTGAGCTCGTCGAACGACGCCGCAGCTGCCCCATCAACCCGTCAAACGGCGTACTGACATGACCGACTTCCTTCTCGAACTCCGCTCGCAGGAAATCCCGGCCCGCATGCAGGCTGGCGCCCGCGCCGATCTCGAAAAGCTGTTCCGCAAGGACATGGCGGCGGCCGGCGTCACCGTGGGTGAAGTGACCGTCTGGTCCACCCCGCGCCGCCTGGCGCTGATCGCGCACGGGTTGCCGCTTGCCACCGAAGCGGTCCGCGAAGAGACCAAGGGGCCGGCCACCAGTGCGCCCGAACAGGCTCTGGAAGGCTTCCTGCGCAAGACCGGGCTGAGCAAGGACCAGCTCGAAGTTCGCGATCTCAAAGGCAAGGATACCTACTTTGCCGTCGTCGAGAAGCCCGGCCGCGCCGTGGCCGAGGTGCTTGCCGAAGTGATCCCCGCGATCATTCGCAACTTCCCGTGGCCCAAGTCGCAGCGCTGGGGCGCCGCCTCGATCTCCACCGAATCGCTGCGCTGGGTGCGTCCGCTTTCCGGCATCGTCGCGATCTTCGGTGAACAGCTCGTGGCGTGCGAAGTGGGCGGCATCGCGTCCGGCTACGTAACGCTTGGACACCGTTTCCACGCCCCCGGCGAGATCACCATCGGCGGCGCGCATGACTATGCCGACAAGCTGCACCTCGCCCATGTCCTTGTGAACCAAGAGGAACGGCAGGACATCGTCCGCACCAAGGCGCGTGAGGCGGCCGAGGCTGCGGGGCTCGTGCTGGTCGAGGATGAAGGACTGGTGATCGAGAACGCGGGCCTGACCGAATGGCCGGTGCCGCTGCTCGGCCGGTTCGAGGAAGATTTTCTCGAGGTTCCCCCCGAGACTATCCAGCTGACCGCGCGCGTGAACCAGAAGTATTTCGTTTGCGAAGATGCTGCAGGTTCTCTGGCCAACGCCTTCATTTGTACGGCAAATATCGTCGCCACCGATGGCGGTGCAGCCATCGTCGACGGTAACCGCAAGGTGCTGGCCGCGCGTCTGTCGGATGCTCGTTTCTTCTGGCAGCAGGACCGCAAGACGCTGCTGTCGGAGCAGGCGAAGAAGCTCGAGCGGATCACCTTCCACGAGAAGCTGGGCACTGTCGCCGACAAGGTCGAGCGGGTGGCCAAGCTGGCGGAATGGCTGGCAGCCGAAGGCATCGTCCCGAACTGCGATCCGGCGCTCGCGCGCCAGGCGGCGGAACTTTGCAAGGCCGATCTGGTCACCGAAATGGTGGGGGAATTTCCTGAACTTCAAGGGCTTATGGGTGGTTATTATGCCCGTGCTGAAGGTCTTCCCAACGCCGTGGCCGATGCTATCCGCGATCACTACAAGCCGGTCGGGCAGGGCGACGAAGTTCCCAGCGCGCCGGTAACGGTAGCTGTGGCATTGGCGGACAAGCTGGATACGCTCCGCAGCTTCTTTGCGATCGACGAGAAGCCGACCGGCTCGAAAGACCCGTTCGCGCTCCGCCGGGCGGCGCTGGGCATCATACGGCTCATCACGGACAACCGCTTGCGCTTCGGCGTTGCCGAGAGCGATCTGCTCGATTTCTTCGTGGACCGCCTCAAGGTGCAGCAGAAGGAAGCGGGCGTTCGGCACGACCTTATCGACGCGGTGATCGCGCTGGGCGGCGAGGATGATCTCGTCCGCCTGCTGGCCCGCGTTCATGCGCTTCAGGCTTTCGTCGCCACGGACGACGGCGTGAACCTGCTTGCCGGCTACAAGCGCGCGGCCAATATCCTGCGCAAGGAAGATTGGAAGGATAAGGTCGATCCCTCGGGTGACGAAGATCCCATGGAAAACGTCGACCATCCCGACATGAAGGGCGTCTACGCCGCGCAGCAGGACGTGACCTACGCGCCCGAGGCTGCCGAACAGGCGCTTCTCGGCGCGGTGGCGGCGGCTGAACCTCAGGCCGCACGGGCGGTGGAGGCAGAGGACTTCGCTTCGGCCATGTCCGCGCTGGCCACGCTCCGCGCGCCGATCGATGCTTTCTTCGATCAGGTCATCGTCAACGACAGCGACCCGGTAAAGCGCCATGCAAGGCTGGCCTTGCTTGATCGGTTCCGTGCTGCAGTGCACAATGTTGCGGATTTTTCGAGGATCGAGGGCTAGGGAGCTTTCCCTGAAACTCGTGAAACTTTTATCAACCAGGACAGGAAAGTCAGGGGATAGATGAGCAGACAGGTCTACACGTTCGGCGGCGGTGTTAAGCATGAAGATGCCCGCGCCCGTGACAAGGTCGTCGTCGGCGGCAAAGGTGCGAACCTCGCTGAAATGGCGGGTATCGGCCTTCCGGTGCCCCCCGGCTTTACCATCACCACTGAAGAGTGCGTGAAGTATCTCGCCGAGGGCGGTGACTTCTCGGACCTGCTGCGCGCCGATGTAGCCGAAGCGCTCACCCACATCGAAAAGACCGTGGGCAAGAACTTCGGCGATGCCGCAGATCCCCTGCTGGTCTCGGTCCGCTCGGGCGCGCGCGTTTCGATGCCGGGCATGATGGATACCGTCCTCAACCTCGGCCTCAATGACGATACCGTCGAAGGCCTGTGCAAGACCTCGGGCGACGATCGTTTCGCCTGGGACAGCTATCGCCGTTTCGTTCAGATGTACTCCGACGTCGTTCTCGGCCTCGATCACGATCGCTTCGAGGAAGCGCTCGAGATCGCCAAGGAAGACAACGGCTACATGAACGATGTCGAGATGACCGCCGACAACTGGCGCGCCATCGTCAAGGAATACAAGGGCATCGTCGAGGAAGAACTCGGCCGCCCGTTCCCGCAGGACGTCCATGAGCAGCTCTGGGGCGCGATCCAGGCCGTGTTCGATTCCTGGGATTCGGACCGCGCGAAGGTCTATCGCCGCCTGAACGACATTCCCGGCGACTGGGGAACTGCGGTAAACGTGCAGGCCATGGTCTTCGGCAATATGGGTGATACATCGGCCACGGGCGTTGCCTTCACGCGTGATCCGGCTACCGGCGAAAAGGCCTATTATGGCGAATGGCTGGTCAATGCGCAGGGCGAGGACGTCGTCGCCGGCATCCGCACCCCGCAGTACCTGACCAAGGCTGCGCGCGAGCGGGCAGGGGCAAAGCCGCTGTCGATGGAAGAAGCGATGCCGGACGCCTATGGCGAACTGGCCGCGGTGTTCGAGCTGCTCGAAAAGCACTACCGCGACATGCAGGACATCGAGTTCACCGTCGAACGCACGAAGCTTTGGATGCTCCAGACCCGCTCGGGCAAGCGCACCGCCAAGGCCGCGCTGAAGATGGCGGTGGACATGGTGGAAGAAGGCCTGATCGACGAATCCACCGCGATCCTGCGGGTCGATCCCATGGCGCTCGATCAGCTCCTGCACCCCACGCTCGACCCCAAGGCGCCGCGCGACATCCTCGGCAAGGGCCTTCCGGCCTCGCCGGGCGCGGCTTCGGGTGCGATTGTGCTCGATGCCGATACCGCTGAAAAACGCGCCGAGCGCGGCGATGCGGTGATCCTCGTCCGTGTCGAGACTTCGCCTGAAGACATTCACGGCATGCATGCCGCGAAGGGCATCCTCACCGCGCGCGGCGGCATGACCAGCCACGCGGCTGTGGTGGCGCGCGGCATGGGCCGTCCCTGCGTTTCCGGCGCTTCGGGCCTTTCGATCGACATGAAGACCCGCACCCTGCGCATGGGCTCGCGCGAGTTCAAGGAAGGCGACGTGATCACGCTCGACGGCGCCACCGGCGACATCATGGCCGGCGAAGTACCGACCATCGAGCCGGAACTGGCGGGCGATTTCGCCACGCTGATGGTCTGGGCCGACAAGCACCGCCGCATGAAGGTGCGCACCAACGCCGAGACGCCGGCCGACTGCAGGATGGCCCGTCAGTTCGGCGCCGAAGGCATCGGTCTTTGCCGTACCGAGCACATGTTCTTCGACGCGGGCCGGATTTCGGCCGTGCGCCAGATGATCCTGGCCGAGGACGAGGCCGGTCGCCGCGCGGCGCTGGAGAAACTGCTGCCCGAACAGCGCGCGGACTTCATCGCGATTTTCGAGGTGATGGCCGGCCTGCCGGTCACCATCCGCCTGCTCGATCCGCCGCTTCACGAGTTCCTGCCCCACGGCGATGCCGAGTTCGCGGAGCTTTCGGAAACGATCGGCATCGGTGTGGACACGCTGAAGCGCCGTGCGGACGAACTGCACGAGTTCAACCCGATGCTCGGCCATCGCGGTTGCCGCCTTGGCATCACTTTCCCCGAAATCTACGAGATGCAGGCGCGCGCCATTTTCGAGGCCGCCTGCGAAGTCGCAGCGGCTTCGGGTGAGGCGATCGTGCCGGAAGTGATGATCCCGCTCGTCGCGACCAAGCGTGAGCTGCAGATCCTCAAGAAGGTGGTAGACGAGGCTGCGGCGAAGGTCTTCGCCGAGAAGGGCCGCACGCTCGACTATCTCGTGGGCACCATGATCGAACTGCCGCGCGCAGCGCTCATGGCCGGTGAGATCGCCGAGGAGGCCAAGTTCTTCTCGTTCGGCACCAATGACCTGACGCAGACCACGCTGGGCGTATCGCGCGACGATGCCGCGCGCTTCCTCAGCCCCTATGTCGAAAAGGGTATCTACCCGCGCGATCCGTTCGTCAGCCTCGATATCGAGGGTGTCGGCCAGCTGGTGCAGCTCGGTGCCGAGCGTGGCCGTGCGACTTATGCTGATCTCAAGCTCGGCATCTGCGGCGAGCATGGCGGCGATCCCGCTTCGATCGCGTTCTGCGAGAAGGTCGGGCTCGACTACGTCAGTGCCTCGCCGTACCGCGTGCCGATTGCACGTCTCGCAGCGGCCCAGGCCGCTCTGGCCTGAAGCGGCTCGCGCGAAAGAGAAAAGGCCGGGGTGGAAGCCCCGGCCTTTTTCTTATTTTTTCCAGCCCGATAGGGTCAATATCTCGAAGCGTTCGACAGTCCGGCCATCTTTGCCGGCTGCTTCGAACGCCTCCAGCGCCCGCGCCCGCGCCGCCTTGCCCAGAGCCGGCCCCGGGTCGGCCAGCACGCTGCCCGCGGCCTGGGCCCGGATATCGGCGATCAGCCGGTCGAAGCTGCGGAAGCCAACCTGGAGCGGGCGGTGGTCTATCACCGGATCGGCGAACAGGGTGCGCTGGAGCAATTGCCCGCCCGCCCGCACGTCGACCATCGGGTGAACGCGTCCGGCGGGGCGATCCCCATCGGCTGCGAGCATGATTTCGCGCAGGACCGGCAGGCTTCCCAGCGACAGGAAGCTCGCGATCATCAGTCCACCCGGCGCCAGGGCCTTGCGGATATGGATAAGCGCGCCGGGAAGGTCGTTCACGGTATCGAGCGTGCCAAGGCTGACGATCAGATCGAAACCGTCGAAGGGGTAGGGCGCTTCCTCGTCGAAGCCGTGGACCGGATCCACTTCCGTGACTTCCGCGCCGCTGGCGCGAAGGTTGCGCGCAAGGTTGCCCGTCCAGTCCCCCACGACGAGGGCGCGCCGGGGTTCGAAGCGGAGGAACGAAAGGCGTTCGGGAACATCCTCTACCATGTCCTCAAGCAGGTAGCGGGGGGCGTCTGGCGACCGCTGGAGGACGAGGGCGCGACGGCGGGCGGCGAGGCGGCGGTCGGGCGAGAAGATGCGGGGGGGAGCTTTGCTGGCCATGGCCGCCCAACTGCCGCGTCTCGCGCTTCGGCGCAACTGCGCTTCGTGCAAGTGGGTTAACACCTTGTAGCTTGCCGCCCTGGTTCCGGCGGGTAAGCATCGGCGCATGTCCTTCGCTCAGGCCGTGATGCCGGTCGTCGACCTTGTATTTCCGCCGCGCTGTCCTTTGTGCGGCGACGGACTGATCGCGCATGGCGGCCTGTGCCCGCCGTGCTGGATGGAGCTGGCGATTCCCGGAGAGCCGAGCTGTGCTGCGTGTTCACGCCCGTTTGGCGGCGGGGTGCCACAGGGGGCAACCTGCGCGCCGTGTCTTGGCGATCCGCCCCGACATGACGGGATCGCCGCGGCGACATTGTACAATGAGGCATCGCGCAAGTTGGTACTGGCCTTGAAGCATGGCAATCGCCTCTCGCATGCGAAACTGATGAGCAGGTTGATGAGCGCCAAGTTGCCCTTCGTCGAAGAGGATTGGCTGGTCGTCCCGGTTCCCCTGCATCGCTGGCGGATTTGGAGGCGAGGTTACAATCAGGCGGCCGAACTGGCGCGGGAAATATCGGCAGTGGCCGGCGGCGTGCTTGTCATCGATCTGCTTGAGCGCCGCAAGGCGACTCCATCGCTTGGTGGACTGGGAAAGAAGGCTCGGCGGAGAGCGCTTTCGGGGGCGATCGGGGTTCACCGCAAGAGGAAGGATCGGCTGAAGGGCGCGAAGGTCTTGCTTGTGGATGATGTGCTCACCAGTGGCGCGACGAGCGATGCCTGCGTTTCCGCGCTCAAGCGGGGCGGTGCCGCCAAAGTTGTGATCGCTTGTTTCGCACGCGTTCTGGACGAAGCACTGGAGCATACGCGCGGAGGAGATCGCGAAGTACCATTTGAGGAAGGGCTCTAACGAAAACGCCCGGAGCTGGTGGCTCCGGGCGTCCTCGTGACGAAACTGTTGGACCCTGCTTTCGCAGTTCGGCGGTCCCCCTGTCGGCCGCCTGGCCCGATCCCTCATTCAACTGAACCAGACCACCCGTAGTGTATTCCAGTCTTTCCCTGAACCGTGGCGCTTGTATCTCAGCGACCTGTGGGTCAGAAGCAGCCCCCCAGCTGCAGGCCGACAATCCTACGAAACCCGGGGGTTGAAAAGAGGCGTCGCGGGGCTACGAGGATTTTGGTCAACGGCTGTGGTTATCGTGCAACAACCACGTTCAATGTATTCAATTCAGGGAAATTTCCGGCATGTCCGAAGTAACCAAGGCTGAACGGGAACACGGAAAAGCGTTTCTTCCGCGATTCGACGCGCAAGGTTTGCTGATCGCCATCGCCGTCGACTCGCAGACTCGCGAGATATTGATGGTAGCGTACATGAACGAGGAAGCGCTTCGGAAGACCCGCGAAACCGGCCTTGCCCATTTCCATTCGCGTTCGCGCGGGAAGCTCTGGCTCAAGGGTGAAACATCGGGCCATTTCCTTCGGATCGACGAGATTCGGGTGGATTGCGATCAGGATGCGATCGAGCTGAGGGTCACTCCGCAGGGCCCGGCCTGCCACACCGGCGCCCGCAGTTGCTTTTACCGTGCATTGGAAGGCGATTCGCTTTCGCCCGTGGATGGTTAACTGTTTCAGGATTAACCCGGAAAATCCTTTAAATGCAGGGACGCGTGTTTTTCCGTAAGAACATGCACTTGCTGGCCATTCGTCCAGGATTAACCGTATTAAGCCGAGTTTTCAGCATCTTCGGCTGAGCGGATGGAACGGACAAGTCGTCGCAATCGGCTCGCAACACGCGAACGGCCAAGCGACTATCCAGGGTGACAGGGTGCAAGGGCCGTTTCCGGCCGCACCCGTCCCATAAAAAACGAACATTGTTATAGGCTTCAGCCGGCGTTTCGTGCCCCGGCCGATGGCTGTCGCCTGGCCTCGCCCCTACTTCCGTCATTCGCGATGAATGCCGGACCTGAAGGGGTGTGCAAAGGGAGCAGGGCGCCTGCGAGGCGTTCGGGGCGTATGGAAATGGAAGGGAAGCAAATGAAGCACAGAGCTTTGACAGCTGCCGTGACGGCCGGCCTTATGGCCGTGCCGACCGCTGCAATGGCGGATACCAAGTCATCCGCATCCATCGTCAACCCGCGCGCCTCGGCGAAATCCTACCGCTTCGGTGGAAACCACGCGTTCCGGGACCATTTCGCGCGGCTCTTCGGGCGCGGTAACCCGCATGGCGACAAGTGGGGCGGCGGCAGGCCCGGAAAGGGCCACGGAGACTGGGGTGGCCATCGCCCGGAGGACGGCAAGTCACGCGGCTGCTGACGCGCTGAAACCGATGCCGTGGCCGTCCCGAGGGGCGGCCACGGCATCGAGGATCATCCCCGCGCTTCGTCGAAGCCCAGGATCTCGGCGAAGAACGCGAGCATTGCTGCCCAGCTCTGCCGGTCGGCACTGGCATCGTAGCCGATCGCGGCCATGCCGCGTTCGTCGCTGCCGGGATCGGTGAAGCCGTGACGGACACCGGAATAGGCATGGAAATGCCAATTGGCGCCGGCGCGGTCCATTTCTTCCCAGAAGCCGATCACCTGCTCGCGCGGGATAAGGGGGTCGGCATCGCCGTGACAGACGAGGATACGGGGCTTGATCGCACCCGGTTCGGCTGGGTTGATCGTGGAGAGCGTTCCGTGGAAGCTCACGGCACCGAGCAGGTCCTGCCCATCCCGCGCAGCTTCGAGCACGGCCTGACCGCCCATGCAGTAACCGATGCCGATCAGCGGCAGCCCGGCGGCCTCGGGAACGGCCCGCAGCGCAGCGATGGCCGCCGCGATCCGGGCGCGGTAATGCCCGTTGTCGGCGCGCAGCTTCTCGGCCATCGGGAACGATGCCTCGAAGCTGGCGACATGCTCGCCATAGAAGTCCGCGATCAGGACGAGGTAGCCGAGATCGGCCAGCATCGCCGCTCGCCGTTCCATGGCCGCGTTGACGTTCGCTATCGTCGGAAACAGGACCACGGCAGCGCGCGCGTCTTGTTCGGGACGCGCCAGGTGGCCGGTCAGATCCTGACCGGCGTGGCTGTAGGCAATCGTTTCGAGCATGGTCACTCCGGCAGGAAGTCCGGCACCGACAGGTAGCGT
Organism: Novosphingobium sp. TK71; assembly: GCF_055361505.1. Taxonomy (NCBI): domain Bacteria; kingdom Pseudomonadati; phylum Pseudomonadota; class Alphaproteobacteria; order Sphingomonadales; family Sphingomonadaceae; genus Novosphingobium; species Novosphingobium sp. TK71. Next base: position 1,210,823 of record NZ_CM143962.1, on the reverse strand, counting down.
TCGCCGGTGTCGTAATTGAAGCCGAGTACGCGGCTGCCAGCAGGCAATTCTTTCAGCTTCTGCGCGATGGCGGCAAGCGTTGCGCCCGAGCTGATGCCGACGAGCATGCCTTCCTCGGTGGCGCAGCGGCGTGCCCATTCCTTGGCATCCGCCGGATCGACCTGAAGCGCACCGTCGATCGACTGGGTGTGCAGGTTGGCAGGCACGAAGCCGGCACCGATGCCCTGGATCGGGTGCGGCCCAGGCTGGCCTCCCGAGATGACCGGGGAGAGGGTAGGTTCGACGGCATAGGCCTTGAGCGTGGGCCAGGTCAGCTTGAGCGTTTCCGCGCAGCCGGTCAGGTGGCCGCCGGTGCCCACGCCGGTGATCAGCACGTCGATCGGCGTTTCGGCGAAATCGGCAAGGATTTCCTGCGCGGTCGTCTTCACGTGGACTGCGATGTTGGCCGGATTCTCGAACTGCTGCGGCATCCACGAGCCGGGCGTGGTCTCGATGAGTTCCCTGGCGCGCTCGATGGCGCCCTTCATGCCCTTTTCACGCGGGGTGAGATCGAAGGTCGCACCATAGGCGAGCATGAGGCGGCGGCGCTCGATCGACATCGATTCGGGCATGACCAGCACGAGCTTGTAGCCCTTGACCGCAGCAACCATGGCAAGGCCGATGCCGGTATTGCCGGAAGTCGGCTCGATGATCGTGCCGCCGGGTTTGAGCGTGCCTTCGGCTTCCGCAGTCTCGATCATGGCCAGCGCGATGCGGTCCTTGATCGATCCGCCGGGATTGGTGCGTTCGGCCTTTACCCAGACTTCATGGTCGGGGAACAGCCGTGATAGGCGGATATGCGGGGTATTGCCGATCGTGGCGAGGATGCTGTCGGCCTTCATGTCTCATGCTCCCATCGTGGTGCGAAGGTACGGGCACGGCGGATCTCCGGAAAGCTCCAGGCCCAGATTGCGGTAATGACTATGGCAGCGCCGCCGCCGAAGACAACAGCCCCGGTGGCGCCAAGCAGGGCTGCGGCCACCCCGGATTGCATCTCGCCCAGCTCGTTCGATGCAGAAATGGCAAGGCCGGAGATGGCCGAAACGCGGCCGCGCTTGTCGTCCGGCGTGCGCAGCTGGACCAGCGAGCTGCGGATGAACACCGAAATCATGTCGGCCGCGCCGAGCATGGCGAGGAAGCCCAGCGACACCACGAAGCTGCGCGAAAGACCGAAGCCCACCGTCATCGCACCGTAAGCCGCAACCGACAGCAGCATCTTCACGCCGACGTTTTTGGCCAGCGGCCTGAACGAGAGCCAGAGCGCAACAATGGCGGCACCGGCAGCGGTTGCAGCGCGCATCTGGCCAAGGCCCTCCGGGCCGACATGGAGAATATCGCGTGCGAAGACGGGCATCAGGGCGGTCGCCCCGCCGAGCAGCACTGCGAAAAGGTCGAGCGTGATGCAGCCCAGCAGGAAGCGCTCGCGCCAGATGAAGTGGAAGCCGTCCACGATCTGGCGGATCGGATGATCCCGGCGCGCATCCTTGGGAACCGGCGGCAGATTGCGGATGCTGGTGATGCTGAAGGCGGCCACCGCCATGAGCGCGGCGGCGATCCAGTACGGCGTTGCGTGGTGGCGCGCGAAGAGGAAGCCGAAGGCGGCCGGGCCGATGATCGTTCCGGCCTCGATGGCGATCGAGTTGAAGGCGATCGCGCGGGGAATGAGGCTGGTGGGAACGATGTTCGGCGCGATCGCGGTCATCGACGGGCTGACGAAGACACGCGCAATGCCGTGGAGCGCGGCGAAGACGTAAAGGACCGGCAGGCTGCGCAGATCGAGTTCGGTGACGAGGGCCAGGCCGATGGCGACGAGGATGTCGACCGCCATGGCGAGACCCGCAACCTTCCGCCGGTCGAATCGGTCGGCAATGACGCCTGCCACCGGGGTCAGCAGGAAGATCGGAAGGAACTGTGCAAAGCCCAGCAGGCCGAGCTGGAACGAGGCTTCCGCGATCGACATGCCGTAGTCGGTGCGGGCCACGTCGTAGAGCTGGTAGCCGATGATGACGACCATGCCGGTAGAGGCGAAGACGACCGCAAAGCGGGCGAGCCAGAATTTGCGATAATCGGCGATGCGCAGGGGCGAGGAAGGTTCCGGCCCGGAACTCGGGGCGGACGGGCTGGGGGGCTGGATCGTGCTCACGGATCGCTGCATGGCAGCATGTCAAAGCATTGCCAAGACATGCCGCTCATGCGGAACGATAGGTTATGTTTTGGATCAATAAGTAAAGCGCGCGGTGATACGCACGTCGCGTCCGGCGATGGGCACGAAGTCGCGCGTTTCGGAAGCGGCGAGGCGCCCGGTGACGTCGAGCAGGTTGTCCGCGGCGAGGATGAGCGAGAGCGGGCCCTGTTCGCCGAACGGACGCCAGGTCGCGCTGGCGTTCACCAGCGTGAAGGCGTTCGTCGGGTTTTCGTTTTCGGTCACGCGGTCCTGCTTCGCGTTCCATTCGACTTCGCCGCGAAGGGTGAAGGCGGAGGAGTCGAACTCAAGGCCGCCGCGCGCGCGCAGCGGCGGGATGCGCGGCACGGGGCCCATGTCGACCAGGCGCGCGCGGGTATAATCGACACCGCCATCGGCCTTGATCGACTTGTCGCCGCCCCAGTGCGCGAACGTCACACCGCCCTCGGCCTCGATACCGCGGAAGCGGGCGCCGGCCTGAAGATACTGGTAGACCGGGAAGTCCTCGATCACTTCGCCGGTGGGCACGGCAGTGATGAAGTTCGAGAAGTTGGTGCCGAACACGGTAACCGATCCCGCCACGTCGCCGCCGTTATAGCGCACGCCAGCTTCGATGCCGTTGCTGCGCTCGACCTTGAAGTCAGGGTTGCCGCGTTCGTAGGACTGGGTGGCGTCGTGCAGGCCGTCGACGAAGAGTTCTTCGGCCGAGGGCGCGCGTTCGCCGTGCGAATAGTTCACCGAAAGGGTGACATGGTCGATCGGGTGCCAGGCGATACCGGCGACGCCCGAATACTGGTCGAAATTGCGCTTCTCGTCGGCCGGGATCGTACGGATGCGCGTGTTTTCGTAACGCAGCGCGCCTTCGAGGTCGAACTGGCCCACTTCGAGGTGCTGCAGCGTGAAGACGGCGAAGCGGTCGGTGTTGTTGTCGGGCAGCAGCATCTCGTCGCCGCTGATGTCGAGCCGGGCGGACGAATACTGGATGCCGCTGGAGCCGCTCCAGATGCCGCGCTTTGCCTGGTCCGCCTGGACGCGCACTTCCACAGCCTTGTTGTGGAACTGGGTGCCGACGTTGCCATCCTCGATCTCGGCGTGCTCGTAGTCGCCATAGGCGCCGCGCAGTTCGAGGCGCTTGAGGAAGCCTTCGAGGTTCAGTCCGGCGCGAAGGTCCACGCGGGTCTGGCGCAGCGAGATACTGGTTGCTTCGGGATCGGCCGAAGGGCGCGGGGGAATGCCGTAGTCGTTGGCGAGGCGCTGTACCGAGATGCCGATGTCGCCGCCGTCGTCGATGAATGCGAGACCGCCGCCCAGCGTCCAGCCTTCGGTGCCGCTGTTGGCGATCTTGCCGCGCTGGTTGGCCTGCTGGGTCAGCGTGGCCGCGCCGGTGAGATCGCCTGCATCGGCAAGATCGCCAGCCTGCGTCAGGGTCTGCGCACGCAGTTCCGGCGACAGGACGTAGCCGCCGACGTGGAGGTCGTCGCTGTGGTAATAGGAAGCGTCGAAGTGCGCCACGAGGCGGCTGGCGAGCCGGATATCGGTGGCAACGCCGCCGTTGACCATGTTCGCTGCCGTTCCGAACGAGCCCAGAGCATCGAGGCTGAAGGCCTTGTCCGGCACTTTGCGCGGGATCCGCTTGTCCACGGCATTGACGACGCCGCCCGAAGGATCGCTGGCATAGAGCAGCACGCGCGGGCCGTGCAGGACCTCGATCCGGTCCACGTTGAGCGTGTCGAGCGACACGGCGTGGTCTGCCGAGACGGAAGATGCGTCGAGCGAGCCGATGCCGTCCAGCAGCACCTGCACGCGGGGGCCGTCAAAGCCGCGCAAGACCGGGCGCGACACGCCGGGCGCGAAGCCGGTGCTGGAAACGCCAGGAAGGCTGGCAAGCATTTCGCCGATCTGCGGCTTGAGGTCACGGGTCAGCGCCTCGCCCGAGAGCACGACCGGCGCGGCGATGGGATCGGCATTGCCGGAGATCAGGCGGCCGGTGACGATGATTTCCGGGCCGTTTTCCTGCGGATGCCCGTCCGTGTCGGCCGCCGCGCTCGGCGCGGGTGAGCCGGTCTGTGCCGCAGCGATGCCGGGCATGACGGCGAGCGTCGAGGAGAGGGCGCTGGCAGTCACCAGCAGGGCGAGTCGGGCGGTTGGGAGCGTCATGCTCAACCGGCTAATTGCGAGGATATAACATATCAATGCTGAAATGTTTCGCGGCGACAAGGCGTTTCATGCGCGCGATGAATGGAGTTTCGTCGTGAAATTCCCGGATAAATGGCGCCCTTGATCGCGGCGCCGGCAGCCAAGCCTTAGCGGCGCGGGCGCAGGCGCGGGTTCGGCTGAACCGTATCAACGAGCTTCAGGAAGTCGTCGATGCGGATGATGCGCTCGAACTGGAAGCCGGCGCGGCCTTCGTGAGCCCAGATCAGATGGGCCTCGATCCGGCCGATCACCGGGAGGCGCATGACCAGGCGTTCGCCGCGGTCGAGCGGTTGTTCGCCTTGCGCCATGAAGCCCTGCGCAGAGAGATTGACGATGTGCAGATGGAGGTCGCCGAGCTGGCGATGTTCAGCAATCACCTTGTAATCGACGGGGTGCCGTGCCGCGCGACGCTTGTCGGTTACAGTGAGCTGCGCTCCTGCAGTCATCTCTAAATGCCTCATGATGGTGTTGTGACTGTGAGCGACAACGGTGCATCGAAATGGCAAAGAAACGGTAAACCTGTTCACTTTTGCGCGGTATGCGGCGGTCGAACGTGCCGCATATACGTTAAAATGCCCCGGTTCGGGGAACCGGGGCATTCTTGTGAGTAGAACTGCGTAAGGGCTGTGGAACGGTGGTTCAGGCGCCCTTGAGCACGGCGTGCTTCTTCTTGCCGAGGCTGAGCTTGCGGGTTTCGCCGGCTGGGATCGCGATCAGATAGCCCGGATCGTCCATCGTCACATCGTCCAGCTTCACCGCGCCTTCGCCGATCTTGCGCTTGGCCTCGCCGTTGGAGGCGGTGAAGCCAAGTTCGGTCAGCGCCGAGCCGAGGCGCACGCCTTCGCCCGTCACTTCGAGCGTGGGGAGATCCTGTCCGAGGCCGCCGCCCGCGAAAGTGGCCTTGGCGGTAGCTTCGGCGGTGACGGCTGCATCCTCGCCGCGGCACAGCCTGGTCACTTCGTTGGCGAGCACGACTTTGGCATCGTTGATCGCGGCGCCTTCGAGCGTTTCGAGGCGTGCGATCTCGTCAAGCGGCAAGTCGGTGAACAGGCGCAGGAACTTGCCGACGTCGCGGTCGTCGCAGTTACGCCAGTATTGCCAGAAGTCGTAGGAGGGCAGCATGTCCTCGTTGAGCCAGACCGCACCGGCCGCCGACTTGCCCATCTTGGCGCCGTCGGCTGTGGTGAGCAGCGGCGTGGTGATCCCGAAGACTTCCCTGGAATCCATTCGGCGGGTCAGTTCGATGCCGTTGATGATGTTGCCCCACTGATCGGAGCCGCCCATCTGCAACGCCACGCCCATTTCCCTGGAAAGGTGGCGGAAATCGTAACCCTGCAGGATCATGTAGTTGAATTCGAGGAAAGTCATCGGCTGCTCGCGTTCAAGGCGCAGACGCACCGAATCGAACGAAAGCATGCGATTTACGGTGAAATGCGTGCCGACTTCCTGAAGCAGCTGGATATAGCCAAGCTGCCCGAGCCAGTCGTGGTTGTTGACCATCACCGCGTCGGTCGGCCCGTCTCCGAACTTCAGCAGGCGCGAGAAGATCGAGAAGATGCCCTTGATATTGGTCTCGATCGCCTCGTCGCTCAGCATCTTGCGGCTTTCGTCGCGGCCGGTGGGATCGCCGATACGGGTGGTGCCGCCGCCCATGAGCACGATCGGCTTGTGGCCGGCCTGCTGAAGGCGGCGCAGCATCATGATCTGCACGAGGCTGCCGATGTGGAGCGACGCGGCGGTGGCGTCGAAGCCGATATACCCGGGCACGACCTGCTTCGCCGCCAGGGCATCGAGGCCCTCCGCGTCCGTCATCTGGTGGATGTAGCCGCGCTCGTCGAGGAGGCGGAGCAGGGAGGAATTGTAGGTCATGATGGCCCAGTGCTTCTTTGGCTTGGATGGATCTAGAGCGGCGCGCGTAGCACGCACGGCGCCCAAGATGAAGCGGTTGGTCGCCCTGCCGCGGGCATCCGGCCGAATCCGCATTGCCAGCCCCCCGGCTCACCTTCTACCCGAACAGGCATGGCCGACCTGACCCGCCACCCGGCGCACCCCTCCACCCTCGTCCGTTCCATCGAAACCCGCGTAATCGGCTTCGACACCGCCTGGCTGCGGGTTCGCTGGCGCATCCTCGGCGCCGGCAAGCTCGTGGTGCCCTCCTTCGCGGGCAAGGGCAGGGCGGATGAACTCTGGCGCACCACCTGCTTCGAACTGTTCCTGCAACCCGCGCAAGCCGCGGGCTATACCGAGTTCAATCTTTCGCCGTCGGAGCGCTGGAACGTCTACGATTTCTCGGGTCGCCGCGAGGGGATGGCCGAAAGGCCGATGCCCCGCGAGCCGGAATGCGCGATGCGCAAGGGTTCCGACATCGCCGTGTTCGACGCCGCCATTCCGGCGGGCGGCCTTCCGGAAGGCCCGCTGCGCTGCGGCTTCACGGCGGTGATCGAGGAGGAGGGCGGCGTGAAAAGCTACTGGGCACTTGCCCACAAGGCAGATGCGCCCGACTTCCACGATCCGTCTTGCTTCACGCTTGAGCTTGCGGCACCCACCGCCTCATGAAATTCGGCATCGATCGCCTGCTGGCGGACCCTGAACTGCGCGCTCCTCTCGAAGGACGCCGTGTCGCCCTCGTGGCCCATCCCGCCTCGGTAACCGAGGATCTGGTTCATTCGCTCGACGCGCTGATCGCCGCCGGCGTCAACGTGACGAGCGCGTTCGGGCCGCAGCATGGGCTCAAGGGCGACAAGCAGGACAACATGGTCGAGACGGCGAACGAGCTCGATCCGACTTACGGTATCCCGGTCTACAGCCTCTACGGTGAAGTACGCCGGCCGACCGAGGAGATGATGGCGAGCGCGGACGTGTTCCTGTTCGACCTCCAGGACCTCGGCTGCCGCATCTACACTTTCGTGACGACACTGCTCTATCTGCTCGAAGCGGCGCAGGAGCAGGGCAAGGCCGTCTGGGTGCTTGACCGGCCCAACCCGGCGGGGCGCCCGGTCGAGGGCACGATCCTGCTGGCTGGGCAGGAGAGCTTCGTCGGCGCCGGTCCTATGCCGATGCGTCACGGATTGACGCTGGGCGAGATGGGGCACTGGTTCGTGCGCCGCTTCGGTCTCGACGTGGACTACCGCGTGATCGCCATGGATGGCTGGGAACCAGAAGGTCCGGGCTTCGGCTGGCCGCAGGACCGTATCTGGATCAACCCGAGCCCGAACGCGGCCAATCTCAACATGGCGCGCGCCTATGCGGGCACGGTAATGCTGGAAGGCGCACTGCTCTCGGAGGGACGCGGGACCACGCGCCCGCTCGAAGTGCTGTTCGGCGCGCCGGACGTCGATGCCAGGGCCGTTCTTGCCGAAATGGAGCGTATCGCGCCCGAATGGCTGGCCGGCTGCGCGCTGCGGGAATGCTGGTTCGAACCGACGTTCCACAAACATGCCGGAACCCTGTGCAGCGGACTGATGATCCATGCCGAGGGCACGTTCTACGATCACCATGCCTTCCGGCCCTGGCGCCTGCAGGCGCTGGCCTTCAAGGCGATCCGGAATCTCTATCCGGACTACGCGATCTGGCGCGACTTTCCTTACGAATACGAATTCGATCGCCTGGCCATCGACGTTATCAACGGCGGCCCGGCGCTGCGTGAATGGGTGGAGGATCCGGCCTCGGTTCCGGCCGATCTGGAAGCGATCGCGGGAGCGGACGAGGCGGCATGGCGCCAAGAGATCGCCGACCTGCTGATCTATCGCTGAAACAGGATCGAGGGCTCCCGAGCGGGAGCCCTCTCCATTGGTGCGCTGCTTAGAAGCGCATGCCGCCGGTCAGGGCGACGTGGCGGCGCTGGAAGTTCACGCCTTCAAAGCTGCCGAGATCGGCATAGTTGAATTCGACGCCGACATAAGTGGCGGCGGAAAGATTGTAGTCGAAGCCGATCGCGCCCTGGATGCCGTCAAGCGTTTCGGAATCGGAGTCACCGTCGAAGGTCGCCTTGAGCTTCATGCGGTCGTAGCCGACCTTGGCGTAAAGCTGCGAACGGGTGCCCAGGTTCAGGCCGATGCGGCCGCCGGCTGCGAAGTTGCCGGCCGAACCGAGGCAGAGGCCGCTGTCGCATTCCTTCGAGCGGGCGTATTCGTAATTGACGTAAGGCCCCACGGTGACTTTCGTGCTGACCGGAAGGTCGTAGCCGATCTCGCCGCCAAACGAGACGGACTGGCCCAGCTTGTAAACGTCGCCGTCGCTGACGGTGGGCGTTTCCCAACCGACGCGCGCTTCCGCGCGAAGACCGGAGAGCTTGGTCTCGTCGGCCAGAGCGGGCTGGGCAAGCAGAGCTGCGGCCACGAGGCCGTACTTATAAAAATTCATAATTTCCCCCTTTGGAGAAGCGCACCCGCTTCGCCAAATTACCGATTAAAGAACTGTAATACCTTTATTTTTAAGCGCCCGAAGCGAGCGCGCAGCTAGCGGCTCTCGTGGCGGCTTTCAATCGACAATTTCATGAATTGCGACAGACATGTTGTTTTCGGGATGGTGATGCAGTCGTGCAACAATCGCAGCGATATTTGCCTCTGGCCGGTCTATTCATGCGGGCAATGCCGCGTCAGGCTTTCTTTCGGCTGAGTTCGCGCATGGCGCCGTCCAGACCGTCGAGCGTCAGCGGGAACATGGCCCCGCCAACCAGTTCGCGGATCATCCGGGTCGAACTGGAGTAGGTCCACTGCTGCTCGGGCGTGGGATTGAGCCAGACCGTTGCCGGATAGGTCCGGGCGATACGGCCCAGCCACACCGCCCCCGCTTCGTCGTTCATGTGCTCCACCGAACCGCCGGGATGGCTGATCTCGTAAGGGCTCATCGCGGCGTCGCCGACGAAGATCACCTTGTAGTCGTGCCCGTACTTGTGAAGCACGTCCCAGGTGGGCGTGCGCTGGGACCAGCGGCGGCGATTGTCCTTCCACAGGCCTTCGTAGACGCAGTTGTGGAAGTAGAAGAATTCCATGTTCTTGAACTCGGCGCTGGCCGCGCTGAACAGTTCCTCCATGAGCTGGATGTACGGGTCCATCGATCCGCCGACATCGAGGAACAGCAGCACTTTCACGGCATTGTGCCGTTCCGGCCGCATGACCACGTCAAGCCAGCCCTGCTTCGCCGTGCCCCGGATGGTGCCTTCGAGGTCGAGTTCCTCGGCCGCACCTTCGCGTGCAAAACGGCGCAGGCGCCGCAGGGCAACCTTGATGTTGCGGGTGCCGAGATCGCGGGTGTTGTCGAGATTGGCGAACTCGCGCTTTTCCCAGACCTTGATGGCACGGCCGTGCGCGCCTTCGCCGCCGACGCGGATGCCCTCGGGGTTGTAGCCGGCATGGCCGAAGGGCGAAGTGCCGTTGGTTCCCACCCACTTGTTCCCGCCCGAGTGACGTTTTTCCTGCTCAGCCAGACGCTTCTTCAGCGTCTCCATGATCTCGTCCCAGGAACCGAGCGACCTGATCTGCTGCATTTCCTCCTGCGAGAAATAGCGCTCGGCGACTTTTTTCAGCCAGTCCTCGGGAATTTCGACCGGCTGCTGGCCGTAATCGGTGAGAACGCCCTTGAAGACCTTCTGGAACACCTGGTCGAACCGGTCGAGCAGGCCTTCGTCCTTCACGAAAATGGCGCGACTGAGGTAGTAGAAGGCTTCCGGCGTCTGTTCGATCACCCCGCGGTCGAGCGCTTCGAGAAGCACGAGATGCTCCTTGAGCGAGGCCGGAATACCGGCGGCGCGCAGCTCGTCGACGAAATTCAGCAGCACGGCAGCATCTCCATTCCCCGTGACTTCTGGTCGCGCCCTCCCGCCTCGTCAATCTTCGCGCTCGAAGAACCGGCAGTGCGATTGTGACGTTCGAACGGGCGGCTATAAACGCGGGGTGCAGCTTACATCGAATCAGGTCGCTCGATATCGCGAAGACGCCGTCAGGGCCTTGCAACGCGGGGATGGCAGGGCCGCCCTGGCCGCTCTGGAACCATTGGCCACGCTACCCGACCCACCGTTGCTCTCGATTGCGCAGGCACATCTCATGGCCTCGGACCCGGCTGGTGCCGAGGCGGTGCTTGAAAGAGTTCTCGCCGCCGATCCCCGCAACATCGGCGCGTTGCTCCTGAAGGGCGATTCGCGGACCCGGCTCGGAGACAGCCGCGCCGCGATCGCGTTCTACAAGGCCGCACTGGACGCCGCTTCGCGTCTCTCGTCGGTGCCGCCTGCATTGCAAGCGGCACTGGGGCAGGCGCAGCGACAGATCGCGGCGTTTTCCGCGCGCTACGAAGACGAACTGCGCGCTCGCCTTGTCAACGATATCGGCGGCGTCTCGATAAGTCCGCGGATCGCCGAGGCGCTGGACATTCTGACCGGCAAGCGGGAAGTTTTCGTCCAGCAGCCGCAAAGCTTCTATTTTCCGGGCCTGCCGCAAATCCAGTATTACGAACGCGAGCAGTTCGATTGGGTTTCTGCCGTAGAGGCGGAAACGGAAGCGATCCGGGAAGAGCTGCTCGCCGTACTCGCGCAGGACGGTGCATTTCGTCCCTACGTGGAATCCGAACCGGGACGGCCCGCCAAGCAGAATTCCATGGTTGGAGATCCGCGGTGGGGGGCCTGGTACCTGTGGCGGGGCGGCGAAGCAGTTGCCGGGCAAGCAGAACGTTGCCCCCGGACGATGGCGGCGCTGGAACATGCGCCCATCCCGCGTGTCACGGGGCGCTCGCCGATGGCGCTGTTTTCCCGCCTTCAGCCCGGCATGCATATTCCGGCCCATACCGGCTTCCTGAACACGCGACTGATCTGTCACTTGCCGCTCGTCGTTCCGGCGGGGTGCCGGTTCCGCGTGGGTAACGAGACGCGTCAGTGGGAAGAGGGAAAGTTGCTCATCTTCGATGACAGCATGGAGCATGAGGCCTGGAACGATGGTTCGCAGGACCGCGTCGTCCTTCTGTTCGAAGTCTGGCGGCCCGAGATCAGCGCGGAAGATCGCGCCGCGCTTACCGTGATGTTCGAGTACATTTCCGCTTACGACGCGTAAGCCGCTTCGGTTCGGCGGCGGATACCGTGGACGGCGGCCACCAGTACGAACGAGATGTACATCAGGAGATACCATGCCCCCAGCTTCGCCGGATGCACCAGTGTCCAGCCGGACTGCTGGTCCGGGTAGATCCAGGCGCGCGAGAACGTGCCGAGGTTTTCGGCGAACCAGATGAACAGGCTGACCAGCAGCCATCCCAGCAAGAGCGGCATCCAGCGGTCCGCACGCCAGACCCGGAAGCGGATGCGAGTGCGCGCGAAAAGGACGGCCAGCGCCGCGAACAGTCCGATCCGGATGTCGGACAGCCAGTGGTGGGCGAAGAAGTTCACATAGACGGCGATCGCCAGGACCCATGTGGCGGGGATGGGCGGGTAGCGGGTGAAGCGAAAGTCGAAGATCCGCCAGACGCGGGCGATATAGCTGCCTACGGCGGCATACATGAAGCCGGAAAACAGCGGCACGCCGCCGATCCGCAGCAGGCTTGCCTCAGGATATTGCCAGGATCCGTAAGCGGTCTTGAACAGCTCCATCACCGTGCCCACGACGTGGAAGGCGAGGATCACTTTCGCCTCGTCGTAGGTCTCCAGCCGCAAGGCGAGCATGGCCACCTGGATTGCCAGTGCGGCCAGCGTCAGGAAGTCGTAGCGGGCCAGCGCTGCATCGGCTGGGTAGAACAGGTGAGTGGCCACCAGCAGCGCCAGCAAGACGCCGCCATAGAGGCAGGCCCAGCCTTGCTTGAAGCCGAACAGCAGGAATTCATACAGCCAAGACTGCCATCCGGCTGCGGGTGTAAAATCCTCTAGTTGCTGCCGGATTGCGGCAAAACGGGTCTGCATGACAGGATATGTTTGGCCCGGCAGCTCGATCAGGAGCCTGTCGGCGCCGGAGACGCGGGAGCGGGCGGCTGGCGGGGCCAGCTCTCCAGAGCCTTGTCGAAGCTGGCCCATTCGGGCGCGTCTTCCGTCCAGATCACGGTTTCCGGGTGCAGGCCGTGGCCCGCATCGAGAGCGCCGAGGCGCACGGTTGCGAGGTGCGGGCGCGCCGAGCTTTGTGCATAAACCTGCGTGCCGCACTTCGGACAGAAGTGAAAGGCAAGGGTATTGCCGCTTGCCGCCGTCCACGTCGCGTGGGCGAGTTCGCCTTCGATCGCGACATCCTCGACCTTGAAGATGGCGTTGTTGGTCGGCCCACCGGAGGCGATCTGCTGGCATTGGCGGCACCAGCACTGCCGCGTGCCGATCGGTTCGCCTGTTACTTCGAGCGTGACGGCGCGACATGCGCAGCGGCCGGGATAGGGGGCGGTCATGGCGTTCTTCTCAATTTCCCCGGCGCGCCATGAAAGCGAGCCGTTCGAAGAGCATGACGTCCTGTTCGTTCTTGAGCAAGGCTCCGTGCAGCGGCGGGATCGCCTTCGTCGAGTCCTGGTTCTGAAGGACGTCGAGCGGCATGTCCTCGCTGAGCAGGAGCTTCAGCCAGTCCAGCAGTTCGCTGGTGGAAGGCTTCTTCTTGAGGCCGGGAACCTCGCGCAGTTCGTAGAAGATTTCCATCGCGCGGGTGACGAGGGTCTTCTGAATGCCGGGGAAGTGGACATCGACGATGGCCTGCATCGTCTCGCGGTCGGGAAAGCGGATGTAGTGGAAGAAGCAGCGGCGCAGGAACGCGTCGGGCAGGTCCTTCTCGTTGTTCGAGGTGATGACCACGATGGGGCGGTCCTTTGCCGCCACGCGTTCGCCGGTCTCGTAAACGTCGAAAGCCATTCGATCGAGTTCGGCGAGGAGATCGTTCGGAAACTCGATATCGGCCTTGTCGATCTCGTCGATCAGGAGGACAGGCAGGCGCGGCGAGGTGAACGCCTCCCACAGCTTGCCCTTGCGGATATAATTGTTGATGTCATGGACGCGCGCATCGCCGAGCTGACCGTCGCGCAGGCGGGCCACGGCGTCGTACTCGTAGAGGCCCTGATGGGCCTTGGTGGTGGACTTGACGTTCCAGGTGATGAGCGGGGCATCGAGGGAGGCGGCGATCTGCTCCGCCAGCACCGTCTTGCCGGTGCCGGGTTCGCCCTTCACCAGAAGGGGACGGCGCAGCAGGACGGCGGCGTTCACCGCGACTTTCAGGTCATCGGTCGCGACGTAGCTGCTGGTGCCTTCGAAACGCTGCAAACTGCCGGAATTATCGTCCACGCCTATCCGTCCTTATCCGCAAAAACCCTGCTTTTCCGCCAAGTTCGTCCACTGCTGTCTGAGCCTGTGCAGATGCGCATGTTTGACGCATCTTTGACGACTTGACGTGGACGATATGGCAAAAAGCGCTCAAAAAGGCCCCGCTTGCAACCCGCGCCGCGCGGGCGAAACTTGCCGAGGGTGTGCACTGGCGGGGCGTAAATGCGCAAGAGCATTTAGGATACCGGCGCGGGAAGCGCGGGGGCGTTTGGTTGGTGCGTTGGCGTGGCTTACAGGGAAACCCTTATATTCGTAAGGCATCGACGACGATCTTGAATGCGGGCAGGTTCTGACGCCGGCTCGGATAGTAGAGGAAGTAACCGTCGAACAGGGGCGACCAATCGTCCAGGATCTGAACCAGCGCGCCTGACGCGACATGCTGCTCCACGATGTTCTCCGGGACGTAGGCGATGCCGTAGCCGCTTACCGCCGCGTCGATCATCGCGTAGGAATTGTTGAAGGTCACTTGCCCGCTCACCCTGACGCGCAGCGCCTGACCGTCTTTTTCGAATTCCCAGGCATAAAGCCCCCCGGCGCTTTCATGCCGCATATTGATGCAGACATGCCCCACAAGTTCGTGCGGATGTTCCGGTGCACCATGCGCGTCAAGATAAGAGGGTGACGCCACCGCAACCAGACGCCAGTCCGGACCGATGCGGACGGCGATCATGTCCTTTTCAACCGCCTCTCCAAGCCGGACGCCTGCATCGAAACCCTCTTCGACGATGTTGCGGAAAGTGCTGTCGAGGATCAGTTCGACGCTGATGTCGGGATAGGCGCTGAGAACCGGTTTGAGCTTCGGCCAGACGACGCTCTCCAGCGCATGGTCGGACAGGGTTAGCCGGATCGAGCCGGACGGCTTGTCCCGGAACGTCATCAACGCGGCGATCTCATCCTCGATCTCGCCAATTCGCGGGGCGATGGTCTGGAGCAGCCGCTCTCCGGCGATGGTTGTCGCGACACTGCGCGTCGTACGCGACAGCAGCCTTATCCCCATACGCTCTTCGAGCTGCCTGATCGCATGGCTCAGCGTCGATTGTGAAATGCCCAGTTTCGCCGCTGCCCGCGTGAAGCTGTGTTCTTCGGCGACGGCCTGAAACCAGGCAAGTTGGTTGAGGTCGGTCTTGGCCACAGGTGCCCTTCCACTGTCGCGCCAGGTGATTATTCGGCTGTGTCGATAAGTTCATGCGAATTTGCATGTCTAATCGCATGATCGCTTGATGGCTAGATTGGCTCTGTAGATCGAAGCAGGAGTCTGTTTAATGGTGGTCGCGACCACATCCGATGCCCGGAGTAGGCCCGTCGGCGCCTGGGGTGCAGTACTGTCCATGGCGCTGTGCGTGGCGATGCTGATCGCTTCGGAATTCATGCCGGTCAGCTTGCTTACGCCGATGGCGGAAGGGCTTCACGCATCCAGCGGCCAGACCGGACAGGCCATTTCGATCAGCGGACTGTTTGCGGTGTTGTCCAGCATGCTCATCACCACTGCCGCCGGTACGGTAAACCGGAAATCGGTTCTGGTCGCGATGACCGCCCTGATGCTGATTTCGCTCATCCTGGTCGCGGCGGCGCCAAATTTCGCAATGCTCATGATCGGCCGCACCCTGCTCGGCGTCTGTATCGGAGGCTTCTGGGCATTGGCCACCGCCGTGATCATGCGCCTGGTGCCCGAGGCCGACGTGCCGCGCGCGCTGGCCCTGATGTACGGCGGACAGGCCATAGCCGCAGCCTTTGCCGCGCCGATCGGCAGCTATCTGGGCGGCATTTTCGGCTGGCGCGCGGTGTTCTGGGCGCTGACGCCCATCGTCGCGGTCAATCTCTTCTGGCATCTGGTAGCTCTGCCCTCGCTTCCCGCGAGCCAGCCCCAGGACTTCAGGTCGATGTTCGGCCTGCTCAAGCGGCCCCACTTCCTGCGCGGCCTGATTGCGGCGATGCTGACCTGGGGTTCGGCCTTCACGATGTTCACCTATCTTCGGCCTTTTCTGGAACAGGTGACGGGCGTGGGCCTCTCGGCCCTGTCGATCCTTTTGCTGATCCTGGGCTGTGCCGGGTTTATCGGCACCTGGGCGGCCGGGCGCTTCCTGACCGGCAATGTCGCCCCCCTCTTGAAGTTGCCGGCTCTCCTGATGGGCGGTTGCACGGCGGGACTGCTGCTGCTCGGCCACTGGGTAGTGGCTGCCAGCATCTTCCTTGCACTTTGGGGTGTCATGAACACCGCCATGTCGGTGATCTGGATGACATGGATGTCTCAGAATGTGGATGATGCGCCGGAAGCTGCAGGCAGCCTGATGGTCGCCGCGATCCAGGCCTCGATACTGCTCGGCGCGGTTGTCGGCGGCCTGCTACTGGACGGTCTGACGATCGTTGCGACTTTTACCGGCAGCGTGATTCTTGCCGGTCTCGCGCTTGCTCTCATCGGCAGCGGCCAGCGGCTGCTGAAGCCCGCCCGCGCGTAGCTACCGCTCCTCTCCCGCAAATAACGAACCTCCACAAGTCGCACGATTGGAGATGCCCATGAGTACCCCTGAGACGAATGCGCCAGCCCCCGGCCTTCATCGGCGTGAACTTCTGAAACTGACGGGTGCAGGCATCGCCGCATTCGGTGCGGCTTCAATCATCGCCTCCTCCAACGCAAAGGCTCAGACTATGACAAACGAATGGGACAAGACCTTCCCGAAAAGCGCCAAGCTTGACCACCAGAAGGTCACGTTCAAAAACCGCTACGGCATTACGCTCGCCGCCGATATGTATCTGCCGAAGAATCCAACCGCCAAACTGGCCGCAATCGTGGTCAGCGGCCCGTTCGGCGCCGTGAAGGAGCAATCCTCGGGCCTCTATGCGCAGGCCCTGGCGGAACGCGGGTTCGCAACGCTGGCGTTCGATCCCTCCTATACCGGCGAAAGTGGCGGCGAGCCGCGTAACGTCGCGTCCCCGGATATCAACACCGAGGATTTCAGCGCGGCCGTCGATTTCATCGGGCTGCGGCCGGAAATCGATCGCGAGCGGATCGGCGTCATCGGTATCTGCGGCTGGGGCGGTATGGCGCTCAGCACCGCGGCGATCGACAAGCGGATCAAGGCCGTCGTCGCCAGCACCATGTACGACATGACCCGTGTCATGTCGAAGGGCTATAACGACAGTGTGACCCCGCAGCAGCGCACGGAGACGCTTGAGCAACTGAGCCGCCAGCGCTGGACGGACGCCGAAGAGGGCAGCCCTGCTTATGGCCCCGTATCGTTGGAACTGAAGGGCGGTGAGCCGCTGTTCGTCGTGGAATATGCGGCTTATTACAAGACGAAGCGCGGGTTCCATCCCCGGGCCATCAACTCGAACGCGGCATGGTCTCTCACTACGCCCCTGTCGTTCATGAACCTGCCGATCCTCACTTATATTGCTGAAATCTCACCCCGGCCGATCCTGCTTATCCATGGCGAGAAGGCTCATTCCCGCTACTTCAGCGAGACGGCCTTTGCGGCAGCGGCTGAGCCCAAAGAACTGATGATCATTCCGGGTGCCACCCACACCGACCTCTACGACCAGGTAGACATCATACCGTTCGACAAGCTGACCAGCTTCTTCCAGGAGCATCTCGGCGCCTGACCGGATGAGGACATGCGGCCGCGCGCGACGAATGGTCGGGCGCGGCCGCCTTGGCCTAAGCGGACCCCGACCTGTCGTTCGGCGTTTTCTTCCGTCCGCGTGCGGCAGGCTTTTCCGGCAAGGTCTTTCCATACTCTTCCCACCACGCCGTCAGCGCCTCCATGGTGGGGCCAAGCCCGCGCGCCTTGGTCGTCATCTCATATTCGACGCGCGGCGGCACTTCCGCGAAGACGGTGCGCGAGACCAGGCCATCTGCCTCCAGTTCGCGAAGCTGGGCGGTGAGCATGTGCTGCGTGATGCCCGGGATGCCCTTTCGCAACTCCCCGAACCGATGCACCCGCTGATGCAGCAGCCACATGATCTCCAGTTTCCATTTGCCCGAGAGCATCGCGAAGGCGCGGCGCATCTCGTCCTGCATGGTGAAGCCATCGTCAGCCATTAGTATGATTTTCCATACTTAGTGTCACGAATTCATCCTACTTGTAGCATCTCATCCTGGATGACATTTCGATACAGGTTCAGGTCGCTGTTGGGAATCCTCAAGTCCGCCGAACGTCAATCAACCGGATCGTCGCCTGCATTGGCGGCGGGGGGAGTGTTATGTCCGCAATCTACACATATTGGATCAGCACGGGATTGCTTGTCCTGCTCTATCTCACGTCCGCTTTCTTCTACGCTACCAGGAAAGACTGGGTCAGATCAGCCCTCGTCGAATTGAATTATCCGGCGCCCTATTTGCTGACTTTCATGATCACGGTGAAGATCGTTGGACCCGTAGCGATCCTGTCCCGCGTTAGCGTGGCACTCAGCGACCTCGCCTATGCCGGCATCTTCTATCACCTCGTGCTCTCCGGGATGGCCCATCTCGGCGTGGGCAAGCCGAAGGGCGCCATGCCTGCGGCTGTGGCGCTGGTGCTTCTGGCCGCGTCGTTCGCCACGCAGAACGCCGCACGCGACATCCCATCGCCTTACGCGCCGGCTTTCGGCGTGCACCAGTCAACACATATTGAAAGGAATTCATAATGGGTCGTCTTGACGGAAAGGTCGCCATCATCACCGGCGCAGGCCGCGGTATCGGCCGCGCTACCGCGAGGCTATTCGCCGCAGAGGGCGCGAAGGTCGCGGTCCTCTCGATCACGCCCGCGAATGTCGATGCGGTCGTCGCGGATATCGAGGCCGCCGGTGGAACCGCACTGGGCGTGCCGACCGACGTCAGCGACCCGGATCAGATCAGGGCCGCAGTCGACACCGTGGTCGCCGCCTGGGGACGGATCGACATCCTCGTGAACAATGCCTTCGATCCCGGAGTGGTCATGTCGCCGATCAACGATCTTTCGGTCGAGCAGCTTCAACGCAACTTCGATACCGGCCCGATCGCCAGCCTGCGGGCGATGCAGGCCTGCTATCCCTATCTCAAGGCCAGCGGCGAAGGCCGGGTCATCAATTTCGGATCGCCCGCGGCCACGCTCGGGATGTCGCCCTACGGCCCATATAACATGGCCAAGGAAGCCACGCGGGCGCTCACGCGTACAGCGGCGCGCGAATGGGGGCCGGACAACATCACCGTCAACAATGTCCTGCCCGTGGCCGACACCTGGGGTGCGGCGGAAGCGAATGCGCCTGCGCCCGATAGCGCGCTTGCGCGATTCGGTTCGCCTGAAGAGGACATTGCCCCGGTGGTGCTGTTCCTCGCCAGCAAGGATGCCCGGTTCCTGACCGGCTACAGCCTCACACCCGACGGCGGAATGATCATCGATACTGCGCGCTAAGCGGTGAAATGGGGCACTTTTCTATGAGTGCTCCTCCCGCCACGACGAGTTGGGGTGGTTTTTTGCGGGGGCCCCGAGGCTGGATGTGACCCTTGTCGGTCATTCAGGCGCGGATTCCCACTTCCCACGCGGATACCGGCCGCTTTTCCGTAGGCTTCCCGTTCCACGGCAGCAACTCGTCGCTCCGGTTTATGGGATAGCCGTTTCGCCTTCAACGAATGAAGAATTCGACCGGAACGACCAGTTCCAGCGTATCACCGGGTTTGTCTTCCGGCGGCCGGGGCAATGGCTGGGCACGTTTCGCCAGTGTAAGCGCTTCGCGATCGAGTTCAGGGAAACCGCAGGAGCGCTCGAGGCTGGTCGACAGCACACGCCCGTCCCGGTCCATCGTGAAACGGATATAGGGAACGCCCTGCTGACGGCGGGCATGGGCTCCAGAGGGATAGCGCCGATACTTGTTGAGCCGGGCAAGAACCCGTCCTTCCCAGCGATCTGCGGCATTGCTTGAGACCTGGGGAGCGGGCGGTGCCGGGACGGTCTCGGGCGCGGCAGTTTCGGGCCGCGGGGGAGCCGGGTCAGAGAGCTTTGGCGGTGTGACGGTAGCCGGAGTCTGAAGCGGGGACAGGGCGATCGCCACGGGTTCGCGCGGTTCAACCTTCGGCGGTGGCGGCGGGGGCTCCTGCTTTTCGACGGGCCGCGGCGCTTCCTTATCCTTGGGCGGGGTCTCCTCGGGCGAGGCAAGCGGCACTTGCTCGACCATCAGCGCGGCCGAAACCCTGGGGGGCTCGACCATGGTCCGGAAGGTCGCGAAAAGGCACATGAGCACCAGTCCATAGAGGCCGGCAGTGCCGACAAGGCCCAGCCAGCGGCTGCCCCCGCTCGTGCGATAGCGCTCGGGCGCATCGACGAGGAGGGACATGCCGGAAAACGGCGACGGAAGTTTCGATACCATCGAAGTCAGGCGCCGCCGTTCGCTCACAGTTTGTAGCGGGCCGTGAACAGCACGTTGCGCGGCGCGCCGTAGGTGTAGGATGTGTAGAGGCCGTATCCATCATAATACGTCTTGTCGAAGAGGTTGTTGAGCACGATCGAGAGCGAGAGGTGATCGTTCACCTCATAGCCGCCGATCAGGCCGACAACGCCGACATTGCCCTGCTTCGCGGTACCATAGTAGGTCGCGTAGTGGGTAGCGTCCTGCCATGTCAGGTTGGCCCCGATCATCGCGCCGTCGAGAGTGCCCGTGTGGAAGCGATAGGAGGTTGCCAGCTTGCCCTGGTTTTGCGGCAGGCCGGTGTTCACGCGGCTTCCGGCGGCGGTGCGGGCGTGCAGATAGGTGTAGCCGCCCTGCACCTGCCAACCGGGCAGGATCTCGCCCGAGACTTCGAACTCGATACCCTTGCTGGTAACGCCGTCCTGCCCCTCATAGGCCTGCGCGCCGGACGGTGTGGTTTCACCGGGAACGGCAACCGCCACGTTGTTCTGCCTGATGTAGAACCCGGCGATGCTGGTGTTGAGCTTGCCGTCCAGAAATTCGCCCTTGATGCCGGCCTCGTAATTGTCGCCGGTGACCGGATCGAGCACCCTGTCGTTGGCGTCGTAGACCGACGCGGGCGAGAATATCTGGGCATAGCTGGCGTAGACCGAAAGGTTCTTCGCAAAGTCGTAGACCACGCCGGCATAGGGCACGAACTTGCCGCTTTCATCGAGCTTGCGGCTGAGCGTGCCGTTGACCACGTCGCGCAGCTTGTAGGTCGTGAAGTTGGTGCCGAGGATTACCGAGAGGCGGTCAAGCGGGCGCAGGCGCGCTGTGGCATAGGCACTGCTCTCGCGCTCCATCGTGCGGCGCTGCACGACCGAAGCGCCAGACCAATCGTCGAGCGGCGCGATCTCGCCGTCCCAATCAGCCAGCAGGGTGGCCGGTTCGTCCTTGGTCGTATCCGTGCGGTGCAGGACGCCGCGGGTCCAGGAGTAACCGGCCACGACATCTGCGTCCCAGCCGCCGAGATCGACATGACCGGTGACTTGTGCGTCCAGACCCTTGGCCTTGCGATCAGGGGTCAACGTCGTGTTGTAGATCGTCGCCAGGCCCGTCTGCCGGTTCGGTGCGACGGCGCCATAGATCTGGCGCACCAGCATGTCGCGGATCAGTCGCGAATCCGTGAGGCGGAGGCGGGCCTGCCAGTCGGGCGAAAAATCGTGCTTCACGTCCACGAAGACCTTGCGGCTCTTCGATTCCAGATAGGCGCCCTTGCTCGACGGGCTCCATGATCGCTTGGCGATGAAGCGCGTACCGTCCGACCAGAACAGCGGGATCGCACCGTAAGTCGAACCATCGGTGTGCGAATACTGGTACTCGATCCCGGCATCGACCACCGTGTCGGGGGTCAGGTCGTATTCGAGAATGCCGTAATAGGTCTGGGCTTCCTTGTGGTAGTAATTTGAAAAGTTGTCGCGACTCTCGAAGGCGGCAACGGCGCGGGCGCGCAATGTCCCTTCCTCGTTGACCGGACCCGAAATATCCGCCTCTCCGCGATAGCGGTTCCATGATCCCGCGCTGACCGAGGCATGGCCCTGCAATTCGCTGGTCGGGCGCTTGAGCACGAGGTTGATCGCAGCGGACGGGTTGCCCACGCCCTTGAGCAACCCGCTGGCGCCGCGCACCACCTCAACGCGGTCCAGCGTCACGGTGTCGACTTGCGTCAGGAAGCTGGCGCTGGCGTCCTGATCGTAGGAACGCAGTCCGTCGACCTGGACGATAGTGGTCGAAAACCCGCGCGAATAGAGGAAGTGGCGGTCGCTGT
Source organism: Novosphingobium sp. TK71 (assembly GCF_055361505.1). NCBI lineage: Bacteria > Pseudomonadati > Pseudomonadota > Alphaproteobacteria > Sphingomonadales > Sphingomonadaceae > Novosphingobium > Novosphingobium sp. TK71. Next base: position 1,188,974 of record NZ_CM143962.1, on the reverse strand, counting down.
CGTCGTGCGAGAGGACGATGCCGGGTACCACGCGCAGCGCATCGGTAACCGAGATCAGTTGCTGGTCGTCAAGTTGTTGGCGGGTCACGACCGACATCGATTGCGGCGTCTCGCGCGGCGAGAGGTCGAGGCGGGTCACGCCCTTGGTCTGGCGGATCGTGTAAGAGCCGGTGCCTTCCGTGGCATTGGGATCGCTCGTCAAACTGGCGGGAATGCCGTAGTCGCCGCCATCCCCCTGAACCTGTACCGGGCCGAGCTGGATCGTGCCGCTCGCCGACTGCGGAGCGCGCTCCAGCGTGGCGGTGCCCGCACCTGTGAAGCGGAAGGTAAGGCCGGTACCCCCAAGCAGGCGCGAAAGCGCTTCTGCCGAACCGAACTCTCCCTTTACCGCAGAGGCGTTTACGCCTTCGGCAAGGTCGGCCGGGTAGGCGACCTGAATGCCGGACTGCTGCATGTACTGGCGAATTGCGCCGGGAAGCGGCTGGACCGCAATATCGAAATTGCGGGCGGCCTGACGGGCGTTCTGGGCGAGCGCCGGGGCACTGGCGGCAAGCGCGAAGACCCCTCCCGATGCCAGTAGTGACAGGCGAAGCGTGGCGCCGGCAATTCGGCGGTACGATGGCAACGACATTCTATTATCCCCTGCTCGACAAGCGGGACGCGCCTAATTTTGCAAATAATCCGCATTAGCAGCGCGTCCATTGTGTCTGACGTCGGGCAGGGGTGGCTTCCTAACATGGCGATGAAAAATTTTACCGGACTGGACGCAAAACGGCGATTCCTGCCAGGCGGTAGACATCGAACCCGGACATCTGGGCAATGGCGTCGATGGCTTCCTCAGGCTTGTCGGTACGGAATGCGGCGCTGATCCGCGCGGTTTTCTCAACGCTACCCATGACCAGAACGGGGCCGCGCCGATAGCGACCGATCGCGGCGATGGCGTCGCTTACCGCCACCCTGTCGAGCAGCAGTTCGCCATTGCGCCAAACGGCGATATCACCGGTTGCCGCATCGCCGAGCCGCAAGGCCGGGCCGCCACGTTCATAGCGCGCGCGCTGCGCTGCCTGCAGAAAAAGCGGTGAAGCGGCGGTGCCAGAGCGGACTGCCACTTCACCCTGCGTCACGCTGACAAATACACTATCGCGCTCTCGGCGCACCTCGAAAGCCGTGCCGACATCCTGCGTAACCCCGCCCAGCGCCTCGACCCGGAACGGGCGAGCATCGCCATGGCGCACGTCGAACCATACATCGCCTTTCAGCACCGATACGCGCCGCTCATTGTCGCTGAAACGCACGGCGATGGCGGAATCTGCGTCGAGAACGGCGGCGCTGCCATCGGGCAAGGTCAGGCTCTCCACGGCCTTCCCGGAGCGGTGATCGGCCTGCAACGAGAGCATCAGTTCGGGAAAGGCCAGCACCGCGGCCAGTGCGGCAACTCCAGCGAAGGCGATCCTCGGCCATGCACGGCGAGGAACGCGCGCTTGCTCGCGCCGCGACCACGGCAAGCGCTTTGGGCGTTGCGGGCCGCCCGGTGCAGACGCGCTTGCCCGTCCGAGGGCGCGCCAGAGCGCGCGCTGATGCTCGAACGCCCGGTTGTGGTCCGGGTGAGCCGCACGCCATTGCTTGAAGCGGTCGAGTTCCGCGCTGTCCATTTCTCCCGACGCCAGCCGCGCGACCCAGCCGCGTGCCGTTTCTGCCAGAGCTTCGGCCTCCAGTGCCTCTTCGGGATCCATCACGCCCTCGTCCCCAGTGCGGCCCGCAGCGGCGTAAAACCGCCTGCCACAAGGTACGACGTTTCAGGGATGGGATCTCCAAACAGGCGCAGCGATATTTTCGTCACGGTGCATTCCGGACATCGTCGAGCGCCTTTAGCGCGCGGCGGATATGGCGTTCGACGACGGTGGTCGAAACGCCGTACCGCGCGGCGATTTCGCGCTGGGTCAGACCTTCGAAGCGGTTGAGGCGGAAGATCGAGCGGGTCGGTTCGGGTAGCGAGGCCAATGCCGCCATGATGCGCTCCAGCATGTCGCGCCCGATGGCGATCCGGTCGGGCGCGGGGCTGTCATCCTCTACCCAGAGCAAGTCGGCCACTTCCGCTTCGACCAAGGCTCCGCGCCGTTTCGAGGCGCGCAGGGCATCGGTCGCCGCGTTCATGGCGAGACGGTGAAGATAAGCGCCGGGATTGTCTATCGGCGGATGATCGTGGACGGACTGGATCTTCAGCCACAAGCCTTGCGTCACATCCTCCGCCGCGCGCTCATCGCGCAGCATCCGCCGCAGCCGCTTCAGCAGCGACGGCCGCTCTCGCAGCAGCAGATGGGACAGGACGAAAGCGTTCGTGGACATCGTTTCCGCTCGACGGGAACGGGGCCACTAATCCAGTTGCGAGTAATTCGCAACTAGTCCCGTCGCTCTCCCATGTTCCCTGTTTCCCGGCCTTGCGGGAAAGTACTTGCCCGAAATCCGGCCAGTGATGGCGATGATCAGAAAGGCTGTGCGGAACGTCAGGTCCGCTAAGGCACCATCGAAACGATGCCTCGCCAATGCGCCGCGCGCCAAGTGGGCTGGCTAAGCATCAGTCGAAGGTGTCGCGATATCGGATGTCCGCATCGGAGCGGGTGTTGAATTCGACCATAACGCCCCCCGGCGCGCGCAGGAAAAATCGCGAACCGCGTTCATGGTGGAACACTGGCGTTTCGGCGACGAAGCCATCCGCCGCAAACCTGTCGTGCAAGGCGCAGACATCGTCATAGCCGGGCAGTTCAAGGCCGATGTGAAATGACATTGGCCAGCGAAGACCGGAAGGGTCGGTGGAAACGCATTCGCCAAAGGGGCGGTTCGGCTTGTCGGCCCCGATCGTGCGGATCGTGGGCGCGTCCGGGTCCGCATTCTCGATCACGACGTCGAGGCCGGGGCGCTTCAGGATAGCGAAATGGGGCTCGACGAATGCCGAGAGCGTGAAGCCTAGATAGTTCTCGAAGAATGCAGATGTGGCCGCGACGTCGTTGGTCGGGAAGCTCATGTGGTTGAGTTTGGCGGGAAAAACATGCTTTTCCGTAACAGACTTTTGCATTCGGGGAGCCTTTGTATCTCAGTGGACGCCGAAAAAATGCGAGCTTAAACTCACTTTCACAACTCGCATTCCAAAAGGAGGCTCGCGCCTTGCCAGAAACGCCGATCGAGCCCCGCAAAACGCCGCGACAAGCGCGGTCCTCAGAGACCGTGCGCGCGATCCTGGAGGCTGCTGCTCGCATTCTGGAGACGAAGGGCTTCGACGGCTACAACACCAATGCCGTAGCTGAACTCGCCGGGGTCAGCATTGGATCGCTGTACCAGTACTTCCCCGGCAAGGATGCCTTGACCGCGGGGCTAATCCAGCGGGAAAAAGCACAGCTGCTCGAGGACGTCACGGCGATTGAAATCACCGTTCCGCGCTCGGCGCTGTGCGCCGTCATTGCCGCCTGCGCCGCCCACCAGATGCGCCGTCCGGCTCTCGCTCGCCTGCTGGATTTCGAGGAATTGAGGCTGCCGCTGCACGACCAGCAGTCTCATGCGGAAAACAGCCTCACGGCTGCCCTTGCGTCGATTCTGCGTCTGCTTCCAGGCCCGCTACCCGATCGGCTGGACACTACGGCTGCCGACTGTCTGGCGATCATCAAGGGCATCAACGATGCTGCAGGAGAGCGAGGTGAGACGGATATGGCGGGACTTGAAAAGCGAGTGAAGCGGGCCGTATTCGGCTATCTCGGGTTGGATATCTCTATCGCCATCTGACATCCGCGAGGATCCAATCTGGACGGCGGCGACATACCCCGCCGCCGTCGGTGATGGATTCGCGGGATGGGCCGACAGGCAAGACCGAGATCGCACTGCGATTCGTAGGCGGTTTTGATCCCGAGCGCATGGCAGGGGCCTCCGGCAGAAAGCGCCTCCTTCCAGACGCAGGTGGTCTACAGCGGCAATCCCGAAAGCGGCCGCTTCGCCGAACGCCTCGACCAGCGATGAACCAGCAGCAAGCAGCTCGATCCAAGCATGAGTTTACGACCTGGCTGCAGTGATCAGAAAGTGAGGCATCCCGGCGGTTGGGTGATCCAGCCCTGAACTCGACAAAATCATCGATAACATAGGAAACGGCAAGGTCGGCCAATCCGTCCCAGACCATCAGGATCGTCAACAGGCTTCCAGCGAGAACAATGGGAATGCCCGTCCGGACGGTGAGGAAATAGAGCAGCGAGACGCGTTCTCGGCAGGATGCAGGGTTGCGGGAGAGCCGGCCATGCACGCGCGCTCCAAACCCGTTTGCCTTCATTTTTTTGACGCAATGAAAATATATGGGCGGCGGCCATGCCGGTCATGATGCGCCCCCAGCTCCAACTCAGCGATGCCCAGCGCCGCGTCGTACAGCATCTGCGGATTCACGGGCCCACCGCCCGGGTTCATCTGGCACAGACGCTGGATATCAACGCGGCGACCTTGACGCGCCTGACCCAGCAACTCTCCGCTCTTGGACTGGTGGAGGAGACCCCGGCCAGCCCGGTGACGGTACGGGGACGTCCGACCGTTCCGGTATCCATCGCGGGGCACGGGGGCTGGTCCGTCGGCGCCACTGTCCATCCCGGCTGGCTGGAACTGGCGGTCATCGATTTCCGGGGGCAAGTGCTGTTCGAGGATTCGCGGCCCTTCGCGCAAGGCGATCCCAAGGTCTTCGCACGTACCCTGGACGAGCGGCTGCGGGCATTGGCGGCCGAGCGCGGCTTCATGCGCGGCCGATTTCTGGGGCTTGGCGTTGCGGTGGCGGGATATGCCATCGGCGGCGATCGCAACCGCCGCAGTGTGGTCGACTGGATCGCGCCTTGGGACGACATCCCGTTGCAGCAGGTACTGGAAAGCGTTCTCGACATGCCCGTCTGGATCGAGAACGATGCAGCCGCTGCCGCGCTTGCCGAATACTATCGCCCGGAGATCATCAGCCGCCATCGTTCGATCCTGGTGTTTTTCCTCGGCCACGGCGTTGGCGGTGGACTGATTGCCGAACGGGATCTCTTTGTGGGAGAATTCCATAACGCCGGCGAAGTCGGACGCCTGTTTCCCGGAGATCAGCCGCGTCCATCCGGCATCGACCTGCTCCAGACCCTGCGCGACGCCGGTGCAGAGGCCAGTTCGCTGGCCGATCTGGAGGGGGTGATGGACAGCCATCGCGCGGTCTTCGATGCGTGGATCGAGCGGGCGTCGGCACAATTGGCCACGGCGGTTCACAGCGGCGTCGCCTGGCTCGATCCTGGCGCGGTGGTCATCTCGGGCGCCTTGCCCAGGGCCGTTCTGGCCGCGCTAGCCGAGCAGGTGGAGGCCCACTGCGGCCGGCTTTTCGCCGGATATCGGGCCCCTACGCCGCGCATCTATGCGTCCTCGCTCGCCAGCAAGGCGGTGGTGCTCGGCGCTGCGCTCGCGCCTCTGCACGACGTTCTGGGGGCGCGAGGTTGAGCCGCCAGCGACGCCGCCCATTTAATTTCATGAAAGCAATTAAAACCGTCACGGAACGCGCCGAGAGCGCCCCTCGAGAACGCAAGCTCATGAGGGATTCCATGCAACCGAAGTCATTCCTGCTAATGAACGCCGCAGCGGCAGCGCTGCTTACCGGCGCGCCCGCGCTCGCCCAATCGGCGACGGACACGGCGACCGCGTCCCAAGATGCCCGGCCGACCGACATCATCGTTACCGGTTCCGCCCGTGCGCAGCGCCGGTTCGATGTGTCCTATGCCGTCAACACGCTGTCCGAAGACGATATCAAGAAGCTCGCTCCGCAGAGCATGGCCCAGCTTTTCAGCGTCGTTCCCGGCGTTCAGGTCGAATCGACCGGCGGCGAAGTGCAGAACATCACCCGCGTGCGCGGCATTCCCACCGACCGCGGCTACCTCTATTTCCAGCAGGACGGCCTGCCGCTGTTTCACGATCTGGACGGCTACTTCTTCAATTCCGGAGACGGCATGAACCGTACCGACCTGATGACGCAGCGGGTCGAAGTGGTGCGCGGCGGCCCGGCACCGATCTATGCCAGCGGCGCGGCGGCCATCGCCAACGTCATCACGCGGACCGGCAGCGATACGCCGCAGGGTGAAGCGCAAGTGACGCTGGGCACCAGCGGCCTCTACCGCCTCGATGCCTATCAGTCCGGTCCGCTGGGCAAGGACACGTACTATGCCGTCGGCGGCTTCCTTCGCCAGAACGACGGGTATCGCGATGCAGGCTTCCCTGCCGATCGCGGGGGCCAGATCCGCGCCAATCTGAAGCATGATTTCGATAACGGTTCGATCAAGGTGTCGGGCCAGTACACCAACGATCACAACATCTTCTATCTCTCGCTGCCCACCGCCGATCCGCGCGATCCTTCGGTCAGCCTGAACCCGTACCTCAATTCGCTGACCGGCACGCTCGATACCCCGGCGCTGCGCGCCGCCAACATTGCCTATCGCGACGGTAGCGGACAGGTCCAGAGCAACACTTACGACCTTGCCAATGGCCGCCACATGCGGTTCGGCAATGTGCAGGTCGATTATGAAGGCGATTTCGGCGAGTGGCACGTATCGGCCAAAGCCGGATATACGCAGGGGCGTTCGACCTTCGATGCCCTCTACACGACCTCCAATCCGGTGGATGCGGATACGTTCGCCGCCGGCTATCTGTCGGCAGCACAGTCCGCGTTAGGGAACGTCGCGTCGCTGGGCTATGCCATCGCCGGCACCAGCGGCGCGACTGTCTACGATCCGAACAGCGAATCCGGCCTCGTGCTTTCGGCGCAGTATCGCCACACCGACGCCAAATTCTATTCCGGCCAGGGCGACCTGAGCGTCACCCGCAAATTCGAAACCGGCCTGGGCAGCCACGATGTTCGCGTCGGCGTCTACGGGGCGACCTGGGGCAGCACGATCTTCGGGGTCTATCAGAACTATCTGCTGCAAGTGGCCAATCAGCCGCAGGTACTCGACCTTGTCGCTTATGGTGCGACCGGCTCGGTCAGCGGCTATGTTACCGATAACGGCGCACTGACCGATGCGGCGTCGCTGATCGGCGGCAAGTACGAGGCGAGGATGTTCGCAGTCTACGGCACCGATAGCTGGGACGTGACCGACAAGCTGCGCATCGATCTGGGTTTGCGCCAGGAATGGTACGACTACAGCGGATTTTCGCGCACCACTGCAGCCTATGATCTGGGCGATGCCACCACGCTGGCGGACAATGCCACGCGCGGCTTCACCGGCGCCATCGTCAACACGACGTTCAAACCCAAGGCGACCAATTGGACTGTCGGCGCGAATTATGACCTGACGGACAATTTCGGCCTCTACGCCCGCGCGTCGCAGCTTCAGGTGCCTGCCAATGGCTCCGTAGTCGGCTCTGCCGGAGCTTCGTACACGGCATCGAAGGCCAAGCTCTACGAAGCAGGGGTCAAGGCTGTATTCGGCCGCTCCTACCTCTACCTCACGGGGTTCTACACCAGGTTCGACCCGCTCAATGCCAGCTTCGCCACCTACAACCCGGTGACGGGCCGCAGCGATCAGCCGATCCAGTTCCTCGGATCGGCAGAGGACAAGGGCGTGGAGGCAGACGGGCTGCTGCGCGTGGCGGGACCGTTCTCGATCGCGGGCGCCGTCACGGTGCAGGATCCCAAGTACATCAACTTCACCAGCAGCACCGGCGCCGACGCCGGGGACGTGCTGGGCAAGCAGATCGTGCGCCAGCCGAAGGTCTACGGCAACATCCGCCCGAGCCTGGATTTCAACCTTGCGGGCGGCGATCACCTGAGCCTCTACGGTCGCTACGATTACGTCGGCAAGCGCTATGTCGACGTCACGAACACCACGGCCTTGCCCGCTTATGGCTACTTCAGCGCGGGCGCGACCTTCAACCACGGGCGGTGGAGCCTTCAGGTTGTGGGCGACAACATCACCAATGCCCACGGCTTCACCGAAGGCAACACCGCCGGCGATACTCTGACCGGTCAGGGCACGTCGGAGGCAATCTTCGGGCGTCCGCTGTGGGGCCGTAACGTGCGCTTCGTGCTCGGCCTGAAGTGGTGACGATCACGCGCTGACTGTCCGGCCCGGACCTTTGTGTTCGGGCCGCTTCCGCCGCGCCGCCAAGGCCGCGGCACTCCCTTTTCGATACTGGAAACGCTCGATGAAGATCATTCTTCTTGCCGCGGCCGCGCTGTCGCTGGCCGCTACGGCTGCACATGCCGCACCCACCCATCGTTCCACCGGCGAGATCATGGCCCAGATCCGCGATCCGCATGGCCGGCTCATCGTGGTCGCCCATCGCGGCTGCCACGAACCGGCGCCTCTTCACGGCTTCGGCGCGGCGCCTGAAAATTCGGTGCAGGCTCTCGAAAAGTGCGCGGCGATGGGCGTCGATATGATGGAAACCGACGTGCTCGAGAGCAAGGACGGCTACCTGGTCATCATGCATGACGAGACTGTGGACCGCACGACCACCGGCACCGGCAAGGTCGCCGATCTCACCCTGGCACAGATCAAGAGCCTGCGACTGCGCCAGGACGAGGGCGGCAGCGATGCCGCGGCAACCGACCAGTTCGTGCTCACGCTGGATGAGATGCTGGCGCTCGCCAAGGATCGCATCACGCTCAACCTGGACGTCAAGGACGCCATCTACCCGCAAGTGATCGCCGCCGTGCGCAAGGCGGGCGCCCAGAACCGCGTGACGCTGAAGACGCGGGTCGGCGTGGGCTCGCAACCGCTGGCCCCGATGGCGCCTTATGATGAGGTGCCTTTCCTTGTCATCCCAAAGGACGGCGACGACAGCGGCAAGAGCATTCCCGACATGATCGCCGCGCAAATGTCCGGCAAAATCAAACCCGTCGGCATCGAGCTTCCCTACCGCCTCCCGCGCGAGGCGCTGCCAGCCATTGTCAAGCGCGCGCAATCGCTGGGCGTTCGCCTGTGGGTGAACATGCTCGACGGCAATTTCGTCCTTGGTGCTGGGAGCGACAGGGATGCCTTGCGCGCGCCGGATGCCGTATGGGGCAGTCTGGTGCGCGAAGGTGTTTCCATGCTGCTGACCGACGAGCCCGAAGCGATGCTGGCGATGCGTGACGCAAGCGGTCGGCGGTAATGATCGGGGAGGGGCTTCCAACAGCGGGGCCCTCCACGCAGTGCCCGGCCCCGTACCAAGGCTGCCCGCACCAACAGCACAATCAGCCGGAGCGGAACTGAGAAAGGCCCTCGTTCCCTTCAAGAACTCCAGTCGGTTGCAGGACGCGCTGCGAGGTCCATGTTTTGCGAGCCGGCAAGGCAAGCGCGGAGCCCGCTACCTCGGGCGAGGCATGGACTTCGCCGCCGGGGCGTTGCAGACAGCGGGGCATGGGGGCTGATTTCCTGAAACGGATGGACTGGCTGGGCGCCGCGCGCGTCACCGGATACCTGCGACTCTTCGCGGTGCTTGCCGCCGTCATGCTGGCCTGGCTGGTGGGAACCTCGCACGGGGGGGTAGATGCCAACGGCTATCTGCTCGGCAGCGACTTCATCAGTTTCTGGACGACGGGCCACATGCTCTTCGCCCATGGCGACCCATACGACGGGGCCGCGCATATCGCGGCGCAGCGCACCTATTTCTCGGCGGAAGGCGCCTATACCGCATTCTATTACCCGCCTTCGTTTCTGCCGTTCTGCTGGCCGCTTGGCGGGCTGCCCTATTTTCCGGCGCTCGGGGCATGGTTGCTGATGACGGGCGCGTTGTACCTCGGCGCGGTGCGGTGCTGGTGGGAACGGGCGGCGACCGGGGTGCCGCTGTGGCTCCTGTTCGCGGCCTTCCCCGCAGTGCCGATCGTCGTGACACATGGGCAGACGGCATTCCTTGTTTGCGGCCTGCTTGGGCTGGGCGCCTGGCTGGTGCCGACCCGGCCCTGGATCGCGGGCGCCTTGTTCGGGCTGGCGACGATCAAGCCGCAGTTCGGGCTGCTGCTCCCCCTTGTGCTGGTGGCGACGGGGCAATGGCGGGTCATCGCCTCGGCCTGCATCACGGCCGCGGCGCTGGCCTTGCTATCCGCATGGGCATTCGGCGCGCAGGCCTGGATCGGCTGGCTGGGGGCGAGCGAGCGGGCGCAGGCGGCGATGGCCCATGGGCAGATCGGCTACGGCAAGATGATGAGCCCGTTTGCGGGAATGCGCCTCATCGGCACCTCGATGGGCCTGAGCTATGCCGTGCAGGGGCTGGTGACGCTGGCGGTGGCCGGGCTGGTGCTGTGGGCCTGCCTGCGCAAGGGACGGGCAGGGGCCTGGACGCCGGGGCTGGCCGCGCTGATGCTGGCCGGCGCCCCCCTGGCGACGCCCTATGTGCTGGACTATGACATGGTGCTGCTGGCCTTCCCGATGCTCTGGCTGGTGGGCGAGGGGCTGCGCAGCGGCTTTGCGCCTTACGAGAAGCTGGCGCTCGTGCTCGCCTTTGCCGCGCCCGCGCTGGCGCGCCCGCTGGCGCTTGGCTTCGATATCCCGGTCATGCCTCTGGTCCTCGTGCTGTTCTTCGGGGTAGTCTGGCGGAGGGCAACCTCGGAAGCTTCCGGGCATTCCAGGGCAATACCCTGATAAAGGAGCCAAAAGTGCCCGAACCCAAGCCCCGCATCGGCCGCAACATCGCGCTGCTGATCGATGCCGACAATGCCTCTCCCGCCAATCTCGATGCGGCGCTGACGATCCTGGGCGATCTCGGCACGGTCAACGTGCGGCGCATCTACGGCAACTGGAGCAAGCCCGCGCTCAAGGGCTGGTCCCGGCTCGTGCATCGCCACGCGCTGGAGCCGCAGCAGCAGTTCGACCTGACCAAGGGCAAGAACGCCACAGACATGAAGATGACGATCGACGCGATGGACCTCCTATACGGAGGCCATGTCGACGGTTTCGGACTGATGACGAGCGACAGCGACTTCATGCCGCTCGCCATCCGCATCCGTCAGAACGGCACGCCGGTCTATGGCTTCGGCACCGCCCGCACGCCCGAGGCGTTTCGCGAGGCCTGCACGCGGTTCATCGATCTCGACGCCATGCCGGACGAGGACGCGGTCGAACCGGCGAGCGAAGCGGCAAAGCCCGCCATCGACGACGAACTGGTGAAGCTGCTGGGGGAGGCGTGGAAGGCCAGCAAGCGGGACGAAATGGGGTTTGCGAGCCTGTCCGAAGTGGGGCAGCGCGTGGCGAACCGCTCCAGCTTCGATGCCCGCAGCTATGGTTTCTCGCGCTTGTCGGAACTGGTGCAGACACTGCCCAATTTCGCGACCGAGCGGCGGGAAAGCGGGCTGTTCGTCAAGCGGACGCGCTAGAGCCGCTTAATTTGCGGAGGTGTCCAGCTTGGTCTTGCGCACTTCCGCCGCCACTTCGGGATCGGTCTTGGCGATGTGCTGGGCCATGGCCTCGATCACCAGCGGGCCGACTTCGGCCTCTGCTTCGGGCGAGATATAGTTCGACCACCTGGCGTCGATCTGGATCTTCTGCGCATTCAGCGCCGACATCCGCTTGCCCAGCGGCGTGGCGAAGAAGTCCTTGATGAACTTCATGTCCGCACCGTCTACCTGAAGCGAGGCATCGATCGCGGCGGAACCTATATCGGCCGAAAGGCTCTCCGCCGATATTTCCCTGGAAGCCATCGCATCGCGGGCGGTGGCGCCCATCGCGTTGCGTTCGGCCACGGTCGAGATGAAGCGCGTCATTTGCGGGGAACGGAGGAAAACCCCGATTTCGGCCGCCTCCGAGGCGGACAGGTTCGCCTTGTAGAGCGCCGCGAGATCGCTGCGGTACAGTGGCACGATCCGCTGGGCTTCCTGCACCATCATCGGCTTCAGGGCATCGGAAAATGCCCGGAGCAGGCCGGGATAAGCGGTTTCGAGTTCGGCCATTTCCTCGTCGGCGGCCAGACCGTCAACCATGGCCTTCAGCATGGCGTTGCTCGACCGGGCCATCTGCTCGTCAGTGACGACGATACCGGCAAGCTCGTCCCAAACCGCCTGCTGCGAGACGGCCGCAGTGGCGGCAAGCGAGGGGACGGCCCCGGCCGGGGTGAACGAGATCGCGGCCAGCGCCGCGAGCATAAGAGCGTTACGCATCGATCAGCTCCGGGTCGATCTCACCGGCGCGGTTCTGGATGAACATGAAGCGATGTTCGGGATTGCGGCCCATCAGGCGGTCCACAAGGTCCTTCACCGCCGCGCGGCCCTCGTATTCCGGCGGCAGGGTGATGCGGATGAGCGAGCGGCTTTCCGGCGCCATCGTCGTTTCACGAAGCTGCTGCGGGTTCATTTCGCCCAGACCCTTGAACCGGCCCACTTCGACCTTCTTGTTCTTGAACACCGTTGCTTCCAGTTCGGCGCGGTGTGCGTCGTCACGGGCATAGGCCGAAGTCGAGCCTGCGGTGAGGCGGTAAAGCGGCGGCTGCGCGAGGTAGAGGTGCCCGCGCTTCACGATGTCCGGCATCTCCTGGAAGAAGAAGGTCATCAGCAGCGTGGCGATATGCGCACCGTCCACGTCGGCGTCGGTCATGATGATGACGCGGTCGTAGCGCAGGTTGTCGGCGTTGCAGTCCTTGCGGGTGCCGCAGCCGAGCGCGAGGCCGAGGTCGGCGATTTCCGAGTTCCCGCGGATCTTGTCCGCCGTGGCCGAGGCCACGTTGAGGATCTTGCCCCGGATCGGCAGGATGGCCTGGGTCTTGCGGTTGCGCGCCTGCTTGGCCGATCCGCCTGCCGAATCGCCTTCGACGATGAACAGTTCGGTCTCGCCCGGCCCCTCGCCCGAACAGTCCGTCAACTTGCCGGGAAGACGCAGCTTGCGGGCATTGGTGGCGGTCTTGCGCTTGACCTCCCGCTCGGCCTTGCGGCGCAGGCGATCGTCCATGCGTTCCATCACCGCGCCGAGCAGCGCCTTGCCGCGATCGAGGTTGTCCGTGAGGAAGTGGTCGAAATGGTCGCGCACCGCCGCTTCCACGAGGCGGGCGGCCTCGGGGCTGGTGAGGCGGTCCTTGGTCTGGCTCTGGAACTGGGGATCGCGGATGAAGACCGAGAGCATGACTTCGCTGCCGGTCACCACGTCATCCGGGGTGATGTCCTTGGCCTTCTTGGCCTGCCCCACCAGGTCCGCGAAAGCGCGGATGCCCTTGGTCAGCGCGGCGCGAAGGCCCTGTTCGTGCGTGCCGCCGTCCGGGGTGGGGATGGTGTTGCAGTACCAGGAATAGGAACCGTCGGAATAGAGCGGCCAGGCGATCGCCCATTCGACGCGGCCCTGTTCGGAACCGTCATCGCCGCGCTGGAAATCCTGGCGCCCGGAGAAGAACTGCGTGGTCACGCATTCACGGGTGCCGATCTGCTCCGCCAGATGATCGGCAAGGCCGCCGGGGAACTGGAAGGTCGATTCGGCGGGAACATCCTCGGAAGCGAGCGAGGGCGCGCATTTCCAGCGGATTTCGACGCCCGCGAAAAGATAGGCCTTCGAACGCACCAGCTTGAACAGGCGCGCGGGCTTGAACTGCTGGTCTCCGAAAATCTCGGTATCGGGCGTGAAGCTGACCGCCGTGCCGCGCCGGTTGGGCGCCGCGCCGACTTTCTGGAGCGGCCCGAGCGTGACCCCGCGCGAAAATTCCTGCGCGAAGAGTTCCTTGTTGCGGGCCACTTCGACGCGGGTAAGGCTGGACAGGGCGTTGACCACCGAGATGCCGACGCCGTGCAGGCCGCCCGAAGTGGCATAGGCCTTGCCGGAGAACTTGCCGCCCGAGTGCAGCGTCGAGAGGATGACCTCCAGCGCCGACTTGCCGGGAAACTTGGGGTGTTCGTCAACCGGGATACCGCGACCGTTGTCGGTGATGGTCAGCCGGTTGCCTTCGTCCAGCGTGACTTCGATGCGGTTGGCGTGGCCGGCCACGGCCTCGTCCATCGCGTTGTCCAGCACTTCGGCGGCGAGATGGTGCAGCGCGCGCTCGTCGGTGCCGCCGATGTACATGCCGGGACGACGGCGGACGGGCTCGAGCCCCTCCAGCACTTCGATCGCGGAACCATCGTAGGATTCCCCGCCCGCAGACGGGAGCTTGTCGAACAGGTCATCGGACATGGCCGGGACTATAGGGCGGCTAAACCCGCGATCAAGCACGGCTTCGTGCTTATCCGCAAAGAGATGTTCGCGGTCTGATCTTTTTCGGGATTCGGGCAGGCGCGGGGAGGGGAAGCACCGCGTGGCCGATGGCGATTCGCGGGGGTGTTTGCCGGGTCTATTTCTTCCTGGTCTTGCCCGTCTTGCCCGCGGGTTTCGTTGCGGCCCCGGCGCAGGGCCAGGCGCTACGCGTGGCGGCAAAGACCACGTCGGAGCCGGATTCGCTGTGAACCTTGGGATTGTCGTGCAGGTAGCCGACCGTGGCTTCCCGGAGCTGGCTGATCGTCACCCCTGCCGGAATGCAGCTCTTGGACTTGTGCGCGGTATTGAAGGCATCCACCGCGCCGGTGATGTAGGCGATGCATTCGTAGGTCTTCTCGACGTAGCTGTTGCTGCCGCGCTGGGCGGTGCAGCTCTCGTAGAGCTGGGCGCCGGTATAGAAACTGGCATTGGCGGCGCCGGGCACGAACCCCAGCGGCAGGATCAGGGCAAGGCAGGCCAGCTTCCGGGACATCATTCTTGAAACTCTCCAACCCATATGCGAGCCGTTTTTCGGCGGCCCTCGGCGCTTGAGGCGCGCCCTCAGTTCGACGGCTTCCACGAGATCACGCGCCAGAGATACCAGGCCACGGTGCCCAGCGCGAAGGCGAGCGTGCCCCATCCGATCCAGGTTTCGGCCTCGGCGAAAGTATGGCCCAGCCACCGGCCCGCCATCAGCAGGATCGTGTTCCAGATCGCCGCGCCGGCCGCGGTGTAAAGCAGGAAGGGCAGGTGCCGCATGTGGGCGAGCCCGGCCGGAACCGAGACCATGGTGCGGAACATGGGCATGAAGCGCATGACGAACACCACCCAGTGGCCGTGCCTGCGGAAGAAATGCCCGGCTTTCTCCACGTCGCCCCATTCCAGCGTCAGCCAGCGGCCCCAGCGATCTATCAGCGGTCGGAGACGCTCGTAGCCGAGGCGGTCGGCGGCGAGGAACAGCACGTAGTTGCCGAGCGTGGCGCCTGCCGTTCCCGCGAGCAGGACCGGCAGGAAATCCATGCGGCCATGCGCGATGGCGATCCCGGCGAGGCCCATGATAAGCTCCGAGGGGATCGGCGGCACGATGTTCTCCAGCGCCATGAGGAACAGGATGCCCCAATAGCCGCCGCCCTCGACGAGGGAGATCACCCATTCATTCATGCGGCGCTGCTCCGGCCTGGCGGTAACCGCCTACATCGCGGCGTGGCGGACCTCGATGGCGTCCCAGATCATGGCGCCGGTGTCGGTTCCATTGAACCGGTCGATCGCGACGATGCCGGTGGGGGAAGTCACATTGATTTCGGTCAGCCATTTTCCGCCAATCACGTCGATACCGACGAAAACCAGCCCCCGCGCCTTGAGTTCCGGGGCAAGCGCCGCACAGATTTCCTCTTCCGCCGAAGTGAGGCCGGTGGCCTCCGCCGAGCCGCCCACCGCGAGGTTGGAGCGGAATTCGCCGGCACCGGGCTTGCGGTTGATGGCGCCTGCGAACACGCCGTCCACCAGGACGATGCGCTTGTCGCCCTCGGCAACGTCGGGGAGGAAGGGCTGGACCATGAACGGTTCTACCCAGGCGTTCTCGAACATCTCGATCAGCGCGCCCAGGTTGCTGCCGTCGGCGGGCACGCGGAACACTGCCTTGCCGCCGTTGCCGTGCAGCGGCTTGATGACGAGGTCGCCGCCGAAACCGGCTTCGACGTTGCGCTGCTGGAACAGGCGCACGTCCTCGATGCGGCGGGCGATGAAGGTGGGCGGCATGAAGCGCGCATAGTCCAGCACGAAGACCTTTTCGGGCGCATTGCGGACCGAAGCCGGATCGTTGACCACCAGCGTCTGCCCGGCCAGCCGCTCAAGCAGGTGCGTGGCGGTGATGTAGCCGAGGTCGAAAGGCGGGTCCTGCCGCATCAGCACCACGTCGATATCGGCCACGAGGTCGATCAGGCGATACTCGCCGCGCGTGAAGTGCGCGCCTTCCACGCGCTGAACCGTAACCGGGGCACCCCAGCAGGTGAGGCGTCCGGCCGCGCCAGAGGACGCGTCATAGGCGAGCGTGCGAACGTCATAATGGAACAGTTCGTGCCCGCGCGCCTGCGCCGAGAGCATGAGCGCGAACGAGGAATCACCCGCGATCTTGATCGATTCCAGCGGGTCCATCTGAACGGCGATGCGTAAGGTCATGAAAAGTCTGGTCCTCGCGGATATGTACCGAGCGGTATCTTTCGGGAAGGCGGCTTAATCGGAATCGGCGCCGGGCGCGAATGATTTTGGGGCCGGTCCTGCAACTTTGCGGATCGGGCTACAGGTCCGGCTGCCAGGCATTGGCGATCCGGCGCGGCCAGCAGCCGGGCGCCATCAGCAGGACGTCCACCCTCAGGCTGTCGCCCGGCTTCCGGTACCGGTGGGCGACGGCCTCGGCGGCGGCCGCCACGCGGCGCAGGCGGTGATGATCTATCGCATGGTCGAGATCGGCGCGGCGCGCGCGCCACTTCACCTCGACGAAGCACAGCGTGCGGCCGCGCCGGGCGACGATATCGACCTCGCCGCGACCGGTCTTGACCCGCCGGGCGCGGATGCTCCAGCCGGTGAGCCGCAAGTACCATGCGGCCAGAGCCTCCCCCCGGCGCCCCTTGCGCTCCGCTTCGGCGCGCTGCCTGTTCACTTCAGCTCCATCGCCCGGGCATAGAGCACCTTGCGGTCGAGCCCGGTCGCCTTCGCCACCGTTCCGGCCGCCTGTGAGGGCTTCGCCAGCGCCAGTTCGGCGCGGAGCAGGGCATCGACATCCACCTCGCCGATCGGTTCCTCGCCGGGAGGGGCGACGAGCAGGACGATCTCGCCCTTGGGCGGGTGCGCCGCGTAATGGGCGATAAGCTCGCCGGGCGTGCCGCTGCGGCATTCCTCGAACTTCTTGGTAAGTTCGCGCGCCACCGCGACTTCGCGGCCGGGCAGGACCGCGCCGATGGCCTCAAGCGCATCGCCGAGACGGGGGGCGGTTTCGTAGAAGATCAGCGTGGCGGGCACTCTGGCGAGATCCGCCAGCACCGTCTCGCGCGCCTTGGCCTTGTTGGGCAGGAAGCCGGCGAACAGGAAGCGGTCGTTCGGCAGGCCGGAAAGCGTCATGGCCATGACCGCCGCATTCGCGCCCGGCAGGCTGGTGATGGGAATGCCCCGTTCCCGCGCGATCCTGACGAGGCGATAGCCGGGGTCGGAGATCAGCGGCGTTCCGGCATCGCTGACCAAGGCCACCGGCTCGCTTTCCATCAGCGCCAGCAGCCGCTCGCGGTCGGCTTCGCCGGCGTGATCGTCATAACGGATCATCTTCTGCTTGATGCCGAGGTGATGCAGGAGCTTCCCGGTGATGCGCGTGTCCTCGCAAGCGACCGCGCTCACGCCTTTGAGGATCTCCACGGCGCGAAAGGTAATGTCCCCAAGGTTGCCAATCGGGGTTGCCACTATGTAGAGGCCTGAGGTGAGAGTGTGTTCCATCGCAGGGACTCATGGCCCAAGCACTATGGGAGCGGCAAGCAATGTTCTATAATCGCCTGAACCGGCGCAATCTTCTCGCGGCGGCAGCGATGGCAGCCCTCGCGGGTTGCGCAGTGGTCCCCAAGGCGCCCGCGCCGGCTCCCGCCCCCACGCCAACGGCGCCGGAAAGCGAGATTCCCACCGATACCGAACGTCACCGCGTGGCGCTGCTGGTGCCGATCAGCGGGCCCAACGCGGGCGTCGGCCAGTCGCTCGCCAATGCGGCGAACATGGCACTGCTCGATACCGGCGCGAAGAACCTGCGCATCACCACTTACGACACCGGCACGAATCCGGGCGAAGCCGCCCGCCGCGCCATCGCCGACGGCAACAAGCTGATTCTCGGTCCACTGCTGTCTGACGACATCGCCTCGGTCGCGGCTGTCGCCAAGCCTGCGCACGTGCCGCTCATCTCGTTCTCGAACGACGAGAAGGCGGCCGGCAAGGATGTCTTCATCATCGGTAACCTGCCGGGCCAGTCGATCGCCCGCACGGTCGGCTATGCGCGCGGCAAGGGCATCAGCACGTTCGCGGCTCTCGTGCCCAAGGGCGATTATGGCGAACGCGTGAGCAGCTCGCTCCTCGCCTCGGTGCGGGACAGCGGCGGCTCGGTCGTGGCCATGGAAACCTATGATCGCACCGCCGCCTCGATCGGTGCGGCGGCCAATCGCATCAAGGCCAAGAGCGGTTACGGCGCGCTGCTCATCGCTGACAGCGGCAGCCTTTCGGCCAGGGCAGCGGTTTCCTACCGCGCGGCCGGTGGCGGTGCGGGCGTGCGCCTGCTCGGCACCGAACTGTGGGGCGGTGAGCGCGAACTGGCCACCAGCCCGGCGCTCAACGGCGCCTGGTTCTCCACTGTGTCCGACGTTCGCTTCGCGCAGTTTTCCAAGAGCTATCGCAGCCGCTTCGGCGCCGCGCCCTTCCGCATCGCAACGCTTGGCTACGATGCCGTGCTGCTGACCCTGCGCGTTACCCGCGCCTGGGTTCCCGGCAAGGCGTTCCCCACCGGCGAGATGCTGGATCCGGGTGGCTTCCTCGGCATGGACGGTCCGTTCCGCTTCAACCGGAACGGCCTGATCGAACGCGCTCTGGAGGTTCGCGCGGTGGACGGCGGCGCGATCAAGGTCATCAGCGCTGCCCCCAGCGGTTTCGCCAAGGACTAGGTCCGCGATCCGGCTGCGTTCGGGGGGCCGGCTAGGACGGCGGCTTGCCGCCGTCCTCGGGTAACATCTTCGAGGCTTTTCGCCGGTCCGCAGCGGTTTTGCCGATCTGGCGTTCCAGTTTCGCCTGAAAGCTGGCGATGTCCAGAATCTCGAGATCGGGATCGGGGCGGCGCCAGCTTTCGTTTTTTGCGCGCGACCGGCGCAGCGCCCTTATGGCCAGGCAGACGATCCCGGTGCCTATCGCGGCGATCAGGAGACAGGCCAGGATCAGCCCGCTGGTCATGGCCGGGCCTATCCGATCGCGGGCGAGGGAGCCGGAAGGTCCGCCAGATGGGCGACGACGCGCCTGAAGCCTTCGGCAGTGGCCAGCGCCAGATCGATGGGCCGCCCGCCAAGGTCGTCCCGGTCCTCGTTGAGATAGGCGATGGCCGCGTCCTTGTTTCCAAGCGTGAGGAGCGCGCACCGCGTCACGTCACCTTGCCGCCGCGCTTCATCCTGCGTGAGCGGGTTGCGGGCTTGCCAGCGGTTCCTGTTCTTGCGCGGGGCCGGATCGGGGGGAGTATCCGTCATCGTCGTGTTCCCTTCAGAATGAGCGCGCAACCGAAGCCGGAAATGTTCCGCGACGGGGCCTCAAGTGGGCTGTTCGGTATGCTCGGTGGTTTCGGTCTGGGCACGCTCCGCCTCGCGGAGAGCGCGGCTGGCTTCCATCTTGCTGATGCGGTCGGACATCGCTCTCCACGCGGCTTCGGAGCGCAGTTCGCGCTCCCGCACATTCGAGAGCATCGCCTGCTGGGCGGCAGAGGCCGCCTCCTGCGCCCTTGCGTCGCAGAATGCTTTGGTCAGGCTCATCAGCTGCGCCATGGGCCCGACCCGGGTTGCCGGGGTTGTGTCAGGGGGGCGCCGGGCATCAGGCCAGCTTCACCAGATTGACGGCAGAGGCTTTCCCGTTGCGCGCGATCTGAATGTCGTAAGTGAAGCGGTCGCCCAGTGCCAGGGTCTCAAGCCCCACGGCATGGGCGCTCGATATGTGGACGAAGTTGTCTCCGCCGCCGTCCTCGGGACGCAAGAAGCCGTAACCTTTTGCAAGGCTAAGGAATTGGACAATTCCGGTTTGCATGTTTTCCCTCTCATGAAAAACGTCCCGCAAAAGCGAGAATGTGGAGAGAGATTTTCAAAAACGATTAATCGAAATGGCCAATAAAGGCGTGATTCCCGATTTCATGGGAGTGCCGTTGCGGCCATCGAAATCTGAAAGATCAAATCTATCGGGCGAGTGTAACACGGCCCGAAGGTCTGTCCTATTTAATTATGCCGCCGCAGGCCCGGCAGAGATCCACTCTGAAATCGCCCGCCGCGCATTTTCGGGATCGCTTCCGGGCAAGCCGGACTTCCGCCGCCACTTTCCTGAAAAATTACTTCCCCCAAGAGAGCGACCGGCCGGGGGGGAGAAGGTCGTCTTTTTCCATCAGAATAAAGAACGGCGCTTCCCGAAAGTACACTTTCATACGCAGTAATAGTGGAGTACCCATGGCGCGCAACCATTTGGGGAGCAGGCGTTATGTCGAAGCGACTGGCAGCGGAATTCTTCGGTACATTCTGGCTCGTCTTCGGAGGCTGCGGTTCGGCCGTTCTTGCAGCAGCCTTTCCGGAGCTTGGCATCGGCTTTGCCGGTGTCGCCCTGGCTTTCGGCCTTACGGTCGTGACCATGGCCTATGCAGTGGGCAGCATATCCGGCGGGCATTTCAACCCGGCGGTTTCCTTCGGCATGGCGATCGGCGGCCGACTGGACTGGAAAGACCTCGTTCCCTACTGGATTTCGCAGGTTCTCGGCGCGATCGTGGCGGCGGGCGCGCTTTACGCGATCGCCTCGGGCAAGGCGGGCTGGACGCCCGAAGGCTTTGCGACGAACGGCTATGGCGCGCTTTCGCCCGGTGGCTATGCGCTTCATTCGGCGCTGCTGATCGAAACGATCCTGACCGCGGGCTTCATCATCGTCATCCTCGGGTCGACCTCGAAGATCGCTCCGGCCGGGTTCGGCCCGCTGGCGATCGGCCTGGCGCTGACGCTGATCCACCTCGTGTCGATCCCGGTAACCAATACCTCGGTCAATCCCGCCCGGTCGACCGGGGTGGCGCTCTTCGCCGAAACCGCTGCACTGGGCCAGCTATGGGCCTTCTGGCTCGCGCCGCTGATCGGCGCGGCCATCGGCGCCCTCATCTGGCGCACGCTGCTGGCGCCTAACGAAGGCGCTCTCTAGAATGGATCAACCCTGCTCGCGCGGATGCGCATTGCGGTAGACGTCGAGCAGGGTTGCCGCATCCACCTTGGTATAGATCTGGGTCGAACCGAGGCTGGCATGGCCGAGCAGTTCCTGGAGACTGCGCAAGTCCGCCCCGGCGCCGAGCAGGTGGGTGGCGAAACTGTGGCGCAGGGCATGGGGCGTGGCGCTGGCAGGCAGGCCAAGGGAAATGCGGGCACGCGCGACCGCCTTCTGGACCATACCCTGGGCAAGCGCTCCGCCCTTGGCCCCGCGGAAGATCGAACCGCCCGCTACCATCGGCCATGGACACTTGTGGATGTAGTCGGCCACGCCTTCGCGCACGATCGGCAGCAAGGGCACCATGCGCTGCTTGCCGCCCTTGCCGGTCACCATCAGGGTCTCGCCCAGGGGCAGGGCGCTGCCTTCGATCGACAGGGCCTCGGCAATGCGCAGGCCCGCGCCGTAGAGCAGGAGCAGGACCGCGCGGTCCCGCGCGCCGATCCACGGCTCGCGCGCGTCTTCCTCCACCGTGGCGGCGAGATTGACGGCTTCGTCCGGCGTGACCGGGCGCGGCAGGCCTTTCTTGAGGCGCGGCCCCCTGAGCCGCGGCGGCGCGGCATGGGCCACGCCCATCTGTTCCCGGGCGAAGGCGAGGAAGCTCTTCAGTGCGGAAAGTTCGCGCGCGGCCGAAGCGTTGCCGATGCCCTGTTCGCGCCGGTCGGCAAGGTGAAGACGCAGCTCCGCCGCTTCGAGCCGGGCCAGGGTATTCCAGTCCTCCGCCCCGGTCCGGTCGATCAGGCGGGCCGCGGTCGCGAGATAGGCGCGCAAGGTATGGGGGCTGCGGCGCCGCGCGTTGCCGAGGTGATTGCCCCAGGTTTCGAGCAGGTCCGCCTTGGTCAAGGTTCGACGAGGTCTTCGGGCACGATTTCGCCCAGCAAGCCGTCAAGCAACGGCATTCCCGATTCGGTGACGTGCAGCCGCAAGCCGCTGCGCCGGATCAGCCCCTGCTTCTCGTAGAATGCGGCCTTGGCGGGATCGCAAAGCTGCGCCGCGTCCAGCCCGAACCGCGCGGACATCGCGCCAAGGTCCACGCCTTCGCGCAGGCGCAGGCCCATCAGCATGGCCTCGCTCGCCTGCTCGCGGCGGCCGAGTTCGCGGCTCTCGTTGATGCCGTGCGCGGCGCGGTCGATGGCTTCAAGCCAGTTTTCGGGCTTGCGGTGGCGGGTGGTGGCCACCCCGCCGCGCCGGCCATGAGCGCCCGGGCCGATGCCGCAATAGTCCTGATAGCGCCAGTAGGTCAGGTTATGGCGGCTTTCCTCGCCGGGGCGGGCGTGATTGCTGATCTCGTAGGCGGGCAGGCCGGCGCCGGCGGTCATCTCGCGGGTGAGGGCGAACATGTCGGCGCAGGCGTCCTCGTCCAGCGGCTCGAATTCATGCTGGCGAACCATGGTCGCGAACTTGGTGCCCGGCTCGATGGTCAGCTGGTAGAGCGAGAGGTGTCCGGTGCCGAAGGACAGGGCATGGGACAGTTCGGCCTGCCACTGGTCCGGCGTCTGGCCGGGGCGGGCGTAGATCAGGTCGAAACTGACGCGCTCAAAGCGTTTCTGTGCCACTTCAAGCGCTTTCAGTCCCTCTTGCGCATCGTGAAGACGGCCAAGAAACCGCAGAGTTGCGTTGTCTAGCGCCTGAAGGCCGAGCGAGACCCGGTTTACACCGGCATCGGCAAGCGCCGCATAATTGCCGGCCTCGACGGAGGAAGGATTGCCTTCCAGCGTGATCTCGATTCCATCCGCGAAACCCCAGAGTTTCTGCGCCTCGTCAAGCAGCCGCGCAACGAGGGCAGGGGGCATCAGCGAGGGCGTGCCCCCGCCGAAGAAGATCGAATCGAGCGGTTCCCCGCCTGCCACCGCATGCTCATGCCGCATGTCGGCCAGCAGCCCCGCCTCCCAGCGCGCGATCTCGACCCGCTCGCGGACATGGCTGTTGAAGTCGCAGTAGGGACACTTTGCGAGGCAGAACGGCCAGTGGATGTACAGCGCGCGGGCCATGATCGGCAGATTAGCTCGGGAACTGCTCCGCGACCAGCTTGGCGAAAGCATCGGCGCGGTGGCTGATCTCGTGCTTCTTTTCAGGCGCGATTTCGGCAAAGGTCTGGTCGAGGCCGTCCGGCACGAAACAGGGGTCGTAGCCGAAACCCAACTTTCCGCGCGGAGGCCACGTGAAAGTCCCGTTGGAGCGGCCTTCGTAGACCGCTTCATCGCCGTTCGGCCAAGCGATCGCGAGGACGCAGGAGAACCAGCACGAACGGTCGGCTTCAGGGCCCTGTTCGCAAAGGAGGCCTTCAACCTTGCCCATCGCCATGAACCAGTCCCGGCCGGGTTCGCCCTCGAACCACTGCCGTTCGGCCCAGTCGGCGGTGTAGACGCCGGGCTTTCCGCCCAGCGCCGTTACCGACATGCCGCTATCGTCAGCCAGCGCAGGAAGCTGCGCGGCTTTCGCGGCGGCATGGGCCTTGAGCAGTGCGTTCTCGACGAACGTCGTGCCGGTCTCCTCGGGCTCGGGCAGGCCGAGTTCCCCGGCGGAAACGCACTCGATCCCGTAAGGGGCGAGCAGGGCGCCGATTTCCCTCAGCTTGCCCGCATTGTGCGTGGCAATGACGAGGCGTTCGCCCTGGAGACGGCGATTGCTCAACGGCCGACTGCCTTGGCCTGGGCGGCGAAGATCTGGTCGCAGCCGATGCGGGCGAGGCGAAGCAGGCGCAGGAGGCCTTCCTCGTCATAAGTCGCGCCTTCGGCAGTGGCCTGTGCCTCGGCGATCTTGCCGCCCTCGATCAGCACGAAGTTGGCGTCGGCATCGGCGGCGCTGTCCTCGATATAGTCGAGATCGAGCACCGGGGTGCCGTTGCAGATGCCGCAGGAAATGGCGGCAACACGGGCCTGGATCGGGTCTTCCTTGATCTTGCCGTCCGCCATCAGCTTGTCGACGGCAAGACGCAGCGCAACCCACGCGCCCGAGATCGAGGCGGTGCGGGTGCCACCGTCCGCCTGAAGCACGTCGCAGTCGAGCACGATCTGGCGTTCGCCGAGCTTCTTCATGTCGACCACGGCGCGAAGGCTGCGGCCGATGAGGCGCTGGATTTCCTGCGTGCGGCCGGACTGCTTGCCCTTGGCCGCTTCGCGGCTACCGCGGGTATGCGTTGCGCGGGGCAGCATCGAATATTCGGCCGTTACCCAGCCTTCGCCCTTGCCGCGAAGGAACGGCGGCACCTTCTCTTCGACGGAGGCGGTGACGAGGACGCGGGTATCACCGAAGGAAATCAGCACCGAACCTTCGGCGTGCTTGGTGAAACCGGTCTGGATATCGATGGTGCGCATCTCGTCGGGCGTACGGCCGGAAGGTCGCATGGAGGTTCCTTTGGTCTAGTTCGGATCGTCGATTACCCGCGCCCCCTAGAGCATTTTCAAGTCAGGTGGAAACACCTGACGGTTCGGAAAATGCGACAAACGGTAAACTTGCATTTTCAAGTCAGGTGGAAACACCTGACGGCTCGGAAAATGCGACAATCGGGAAACAGGCTGCGCATTGTGCTTGAGGCTGCAATCCCAATCCCTAGATTGAAGGTACATGCCGACGACGCCCATCAATGAACTGACCGCCCGCGCGCGGGAGATTTTCCGCCTAGTCGTGGAGGGCTATCTGGCGACCGGAACCCCGGTCGGATCCAAGGTATTGGCGGGGCCGGGCGGGGTGCAGTTGTCTTCGGCGTCGATCCGCTCGGTTCTGGCAGACCTCGAATCGCTTGGACTTCTGGCCGCGCCGCACACCAGCGCCGGACGCCTGCCGACCGAGGCCGGGCTTCGGTTGTTCGTGGACGGCATCATGCAGGTGGCCGAGCCCACCGCCGAGGAACGCATGGCGATCGAGAGCCGAATCGCCGCACCCGGCCCGATCGAGGCCGCGCTCGAAGCGACCAGTTCCCTGTTGTCGAACCTTACTTCCGGAGCTGGCGTCGTGATGGTGCCGCGCCGCGAGCCGCGCCTGATGCACTTGCAACTCGTTCCGCTGGCTGCGGGGCGAGCGCTGGCAGTGCTGGTGGGAGAAGATGGCGCTGTAGAGAACCGCATCGTCGAATTTCCCGCGATATTGCCGCCGGGCGCTTTGGAGGAAGCTTCGAACTACATTTCGTCGCACCTCGCTGGCCGTACGCTGAGCGAGGCCGCAAGGGCGATGCGCGCCGATATCGCCACCGGCAAATCCGCCCTGGATTCGGCGAGCCGCGATCTCGTGGAGCGGGGGCTTGCGGTGTGGAGCGAGGATGCCATGGCGCGCCCGGTGCTGATCGTGCGCGGACAGGCCAACCTTCTCGACGAGACCGCGCTGGTCGATCTCGAACGGGTGCGTTCGTTGCTTGACGATCTCGAGAACAAGCAATCCGTGGCCGAACTCCTCGACCTTGCCCGCGAAGCCGAATCGACCCGTATCTTCATCGGTTCCGAGAACCGTCTTTTCGCTCTGTCGGGCTCGTCCGTGATCGCCTCGCCTTATCGCGACCGCGAAGGCCGCGTGGTGGGCGTCGTGGGGGTAATCGGGCCGACTCGGTTGAATTATGCGCGCGTCGTCCCCATGGTGGACTTCACCGCCCAGAGCCTGGGCAAGCTCATCGGATAGTTGGAACAACAGAATAATGACTGACGACAAGACCCAGCCGCCAGAGGGTCAAACTGTAGATCCCGCGATCGCGGAAGAACTGAAGGGCGTGCCCGAAGACATGATCGACAGTGGTAAGGACAGCGGTGAAATCGCGAAGCTTCGCGAGGAAATCGAAGTCGCCAAGCAGGACGCGCTCTATGCGCGCGCCGAGACACAGAACGTGCGTCGCCGTCTCGAAAAGGACATTGCGGACACGCGCGCCTATGCGGCGACCGGTTTTGCCCGCGATATCCTTTCGGTTGCGGACAATCTGACGCGGGCGCTCTCGGCGATCCCCGCCGAACTGCGCGAGGACGAGAAGCTGAAGAGCCTGGTCGCCGGTATCGAGGCCACTGGCCGTGAGATCGAAAAGGCGTTCACGAACCACGGCATCAGCCGCATCGCGGCGATGGGCCTGCCGCTAGACCCCAACCAGCATCAGGCGATGATCGAGATTCCCTCGGCCGACGCGGAACCCGGCACTGTCGTGCAGGAGCTCCAGGCGGGCTACATGATCAAGGATCGCCTCCTGCGCCCGGCCATGGTCGCCGTCGCAAAGAAGCCTGACTGATCCTTTCGCGCCCCGCCTGCCGTCAAGTCCCGCAGGGACGAACGGGGGCGGGGCGTCGATGTTTGACGGGGCGACATGGAACCCGTCCGCGCCGGAGCCGTTGAGCAGGTAGACAAACCTGACTTTCAGCGGAGAGATTCCATGCGCAAGCTCATACTTCCCATCCTCGCCGCCGGGGCATTCAGCATCGCCGGTTGCGCCAGCAACTACGCGGGCGAAGGCGCCCTTGCCGGTGGCGCTCTCGGCGCGGGTGTCGGTGCCATTACCGGCGGCGACGTTGGCACCGGCGCGGCCATCGGTGCAGCGGCAGGCGCTGTTGCGGGCTCGACAGCAAAGAAGCACGACGGTTGCTACCGCTACGACCGCCGCGGGAACCGTTATTGGGACCGCGATTGCTGAAAACTTCGGGTCATCCAACGAAAAGAGCGCGCGGAACGTTCCGCGCGCTCTTTTCGTTGGCACACTTTTGGTTTCGGGCTCAGGCAGAAAACGGAAGAATTCCGCGATAGCTGGCCAGTGGCGGCGCGCCCGGAATTTGCCAGCCTCGTTCGAGCATGAAGACATGGCGCACGATTTCCGCCTGCTGTTCGATCCCGTACCTGGCGAGCGTCCAGCCCGGTCGCAGCGCATAATCGTAGCGGCAGAAGGGGTGGCGCATCAGTGGAAGATACCATCGACCTCGTTGTTGCGCCTGCCAGACATGCGTGATTTCGTGAATGAAGAGGCCCTGCATCCCAATCGGCGCGTCTGAAAAATCATCGCGATAGAGGTCCGAGGCGCCGGCGAAATGGATATGGCCGCAAGGCGCCATCGCCACATTGGCGGGCTGGAAAGGAAACCACCGCCTGCGCCGGATGCGCACGGGCCTGCAGTCCACCGCTTCTCCGAATATCGAGCGCACTAGCGCCGTTTCGCCGGCGGTCAGCTTGCGCTCTCCTCCGGGTGGGCAGGGGCTGTCCGGGAGCGCGAGTGGAAGGCCCGCGATCAGTGGTTCATCCCCGGCATGTCTCCGCCTCCGGGCATGTCCCCGCCCATCGTTTCCACCCGCAAGGGCATCGACAGCTTGTCTCCATCGGAGAAGGTGAGGGTGAGTTCAGCGGTTCCGCTGGATTTCACGCTTTCGCCGATGTCGAACGCCATGACGTGAAGGCCGCCGGGTGCAAATTCGACCTGTGCACCGGGTGCGATTTCAAGCGAATCGACAGCCGCCATGCTGCCGCCGTCGGTCTTGTGCATCTGGGCGCTGCCTGCCCCCGTGACGTGTACGCCGATAAGCTTCACGGCGGCCGGACCATCGTTGCGCACAGAGAAGTAGACCGCGCCCGGGCGGCCGCTTACCACGGGAAGGACCAGGTGCCCGTCGCTTGCGCTGATGCCCGGCTTTGCCGTTGGGCCGACAGCGCCTTCAGCCGACTGTGTGGCGGTTTCCTGCGACGTTGGGGCTTCGCCCTGCTGGCAGGCGGCGAGCACGAAAAGCAGGGCGGGGGCACTGGCAAGGGTCAGCAAACGAAGCGGCTTCACGGCAGGTTGATCCTCTCGGGCAGGCTCATGACGGGGCACTGAAAATTTCCCCGGCGTAATGCCATCGAGACAGACTTGTTCCAAGCGAAACCACACCTATATGCCGGTGCGACGACTTGAACGTCATCGAGCCGTGCAAGCCGCCTTGCCTTATGGAGGGAGGCGATCCGCATGGTGTCATCCACTGACGTGAGGAATGGGGATAATGGCAAAAGTAATTGGTATCGACCTTGGCACCACCAACAGCTGCGTCGCCGTCATGGACGGCGGCAAGCCCAAGGTAATCGAAAATTCAGAAGGCGCCCGCACGACGCCCTCGATCGTCGCTTTCACCAAGGATGGTGAGCGCCTGATCGGGCAGCCGGCAAAGCGCCAGGCCGTGACCAACGGCGACAACACGATTTTTGCGGTAAAGCGCCTCATCGGCCGCCGCTTCGACGATCCGGTGACCAAGAAGGACACCGAGCTGGTTCCGTACCACATCGTCAAGGGTAAGAATGGTGACGCCTGGGTCCAGGCCGGCGGCGAAGACTACAGCCCGTCGCAGATCTCGGCCTTCACTCTGCAGAAGATGAAGGAAACCGCCGAATCGTACCTCGGCGAGACCGTGACGCAGGCCGTCATCACCGTGCCCGCCTACTTCAACGACGCACAGCGCCAGGCGACCAAGGACGCCGGCCAGATCGCCGGTCTGGAAGTGCTGCGCATCATCAACGAACCGACCGCGGCTGCACTGGCCTACGGCCTCGACAAGCAGGACGGCAAGACGATCGCCGTTTATGACCTTGGCGGAGGTACCTTCGACGTTTCGATCCTCGAAATCGGCGACGGCGTGTTCGAAGTGAAGTCGACCAACGGCGACACGTTCCTGGGCGGTGAAGACTTCGACACCAAGCTGGTTGAATGGCTGGCCGACAAGTTCAAGGCCAAGGAAGGCATGGACCTGCGCAGCGACAAGCTCGCCCTGCAGCGCCTGAAGGAAGCGGCCGAGAAGGCGAAGATCGAACTGTCGTCCACCGCGACGACCGAGGTCAACCTGCCCTTCATCACCGCACGCATGGAAGGCGGCGCCACGACCCCGCTGCATCTCGTGGAGACGATCACCCGCGCCGACCTTGAAAAGATGGTTGCGGACCTCATTCAGCGCACGCTCGAGCCCTGCAAGAAGGCTCTGGCTGACGCCGGCGTCTCGGCCAAGGACATCGACGATGTCGTGCTGGTTGGCGGTATGACCCGCATGCCCAAGGTCCGTGAAGTCGTGAAGGACTTCTTCGGCAAGGATCCGCACACCGGCGTGAACCCTGACGAAGTCGTCGCCATGGGCGCCGCGATCCAGGCCGGCGTGCTTCAGGGCGACGTCAAGGACGTGCTGCTGCTGGACGTGACCCCGCTGTCGCTGGGTATCGAGACGCTGGGCGGCATCATGACCAAGATGATCGACCGTAACACGACGATCCCGACCAAGAAGAGCCAGGTCTACTCTACCGCCGAGGACAACCAGCAGGCGGTGACCATCCGCGTGTTCCAGGGCGAGCGCGAGATGGCGCAGGACAACAAGATGCTCGGCCAGTTCGACCTGGTGGGCATTCCGGCCGCGCGCCGGGGCGTGCCGCAGATCGAAGTCACTTTCGACATCGACGCGAACGGCATCGTCAACGTTTCGGCCAAGGACAAGGGCACTGGCAAGGAGCAGCAGATCCGCATCCAGGCATCGGGCGGTCTGTCGGACAACGACATCGACCAGATGGTCAAGGATGCCGAGAAGTTTGCCGAGGAGGACAAGAAGCGTCGCGAGGCTGCCGAGGCCAAGAACAACGCCGACAGCCTCGTCCATGCGACCGAGCAGCAGATCGTCGAACATGGCGACAAGATCGACGCCGGCCTGAAGGCGGAAGTCGAAGCGGCCATCGCCGCGACCAAGGCCGCGATCGAAGGCGGTGAGCCCGCCGAGATCACTGCCAAGTCGCAGGCTCTGACCGAAGTCGCGATGAAGATGGGTCAGGCCATCTACGAGAAGGAGCAGGCCTCTGCCGCTTCTCCGGAAGCCGCTCCGGCCGGTGGTGACGACGATGTCGTCGACGCCGAATTCTCGGAAGTCGACGAAAACAAGGGCTGATCGGTCCTCATGACAAGCGTGGCCGCCATCGTTACCGGACGTAACGGTGGCGGCCAGGTCGCACGCGGGGAATAACGAGACGTGTCAGCTACCGAAATCGACTATTACGAACTGCTTGAAGTAGAGCGCAGCGCCGACGACAAGACTATCAAGTCGTCATATCGCCGGCTCGCGATGCGCTATCATCCCGACAAGAATCCGGGGTGCGACGATTCCGAAGCGCGCTTCAAGCAGATCAGCGAGGCATACGATTGCCTCAAGGACCCCCAGAAGCGGGCTGCCTACGACCGTTATGGTCATGCGGCGTTCCAGCAGGGAATGGGCGGTGGCGGTCATGCCGGTGGCGCCGAGTTCGGCGACATCGGAGACATCTTCGAATCCATCTTCGGCAGTGCCTTCGGTGGCGGCGGTCGGCAGCAGGCGCGTCGCGGCGCCGATCTGCGCTATGACATGGAAGTCAGCCTCGACGAGGCGTTCCATGGCAAGCAGACCGAAATCACCATCGAAGTGTCGCAGGGCTGTGAGCCTTGCGGCGGTTCTGGCGCCGAACCGGGCACAGGCAAGCGCGCGTGCAACATGTGCGCGGGCCACGGCAAGGTTCGTGCCCAGCAGGGCTTCTTCGTGGTGGAGCGCACTTGCCCGACCTGTCACGGCCGGGGCGAAGTGATCGAGAAGCCATGCCGCTCCTGCGGCGGTGAAGGGCGCGTGGACAAGCCGCAGACCTTGCAGGTCGACATCCCGCCAGGAGTCGATTCGGGCACGCGCATTCGCTTGTCCGGCAAAGGCGAGGCCGGGCCTTTCGGCGCGCCTCCCGGAGATCTCTACATCTTCCTGCACGTCAAGCGTCACCGGGTGTTCGAGCGAGACGGAACGACACTGCTCACACGCGTACCGATCACCTTCACTACGGCAGCACTTGGTGGGTCGATCGAGATTCCGAACATCGACGGTGATCCGATCACGATCGATATTCCCGCGGGCATCCAGTCAGGCAAGCAACTGCGCAAGCGCGGTGCAGGCATGCCGGTGCTTCAGGGGCGCGGCCGCGGCGATCTCGTCGTCGAGATCAGCGTGGAAACACCGACCAAGCTCTCCGCTCGCCAGAAGGAATTGCTGCGCGAGCTTCAGGCAACCGAAACCGGCGATGAATGCCCGCAGTCCAAGGGCTTCTTCGACCGGATCAAGGAAGCCTGGAACGATCTGACCGAATGAGGTTCATATCGTCGTCCCGGACCTCTTCCGGGACGACGATGTGGTTCCTCTAGCCGCCCCGCAAAACATCTTCGCGAAGGTCGCGAAGCAGCGCCGGATCGGCGGTCAACCTGTTCTTTTCCTCATCAAGCACTGCAAGGAAGGCGTCCCGCTTGAATGCGGCCATTTCGCCCTGTGAGAGTGCATGTTCGCCTTCAAGTGAGGAGGCGATCAGGTCGACCATACGCTCCGCACCGTGGAGCCTTCCCCACAAGTAGTCGTTCTCGCGGTAGGCGCGGCTGAAAAAGGCGCCGAAGTTGTAGAATTCGGTTCCGCGCAGCACCGGCCCCTTGCGGATCATGTGGCAATCCTCGGGCGAGATGCGGTCGACGCGAACCGGGTCGAACTCGGTCAGCCCTTCGCCGCGCAGCAGCGGCAGGGTTACAGTATCGTAGAACGGGAATCCCAGATAGGCGAGCAGCACGCGCCGGCGCAGAGCTTGGGGCATGTCGGCCAGTGCCTCGGCCAGCATGACATCTACCCGTGCATCGATCTCGACCAGGTTTCGAGCTTTCCAGACGTGATCGACCACGGCTGCAGGGTCCGCAAAGACACCGGCGGCCAGTGCTGGAAAATCTTCTCCCAGTGCAGCGGCGGGCTCTCGGTCGAGATAGAGCGCAAGCGCGGCGTAAATCGCTTCGCGCGCCTTGTCCCGCTCGGCCTCGGTTACGCTGGCTTCCTGCTGCCATTCCTGCGTGACGCGGCGTGCCAGAAGCCGCAGGCGGCGCACCCTGAAGGCGAGATCGTGACTGCGGAAGAACCCGATCATTCCCGGAGAACCGTCTCCCTTGAGGCCTTCGATCCGATCCAGCCCGCTGAGCGTGAAATGATCGTGCAGACGCTGGACGACAGGTTGGCTGGACGACAGGCCAAGGTCGGGCGCCGCCTCGTGAACCAGTCGCGCCAATGTCGCGACAATGCCCGAGAACTTGAACTGAACGTAGCCGTGATAGGCGAAACCGGCCTGTTCGAGGGCGGCGAGCTGTGCCTTGTTGCGCCACGCCGCGAGCCGCTTCGGGGTGGGCCGGTCTAGGAAGAAGGTATTGCCGAACAGGCGATCTACCGTTTCCTCGATTTCGGGCCGCAGGGCGAGGATGATGGTGCGCATCGTCGCCATCTCCTGCGACTGGCGCTCGAGCGCTTCGAGGTTGTCGCGGATAGGCTGTTCGCGCGGAATCGAGGAAAGCGAGCCGAAGATCGTCGAGAAAAAACCGGGCGCCGTCTTTTGTCGGCGTATCGAGGCGCCGATACGATCGGGCGTGGGATCTATGTAGACGAAGCGTCGGTCCACTTCTCGCGTTGCCGGACGATCGCGCAGCACGGCCATGGCATCGGCGAACGGTGCATTGTTGAGTACGGAGCCGTCGATCAGTGCGACCTTGTCGAGATCTCCGCGCAGGCTGTGCTCTGGCATGATGCGACGGAAGAACGCCTCGCGATCCGGCCACTCAAGGCTCAGTTCGGACACGAGATTGTCGATTTCCTCGATCTGCAGAGGCGGGAACGCGCCGGGAAAGCTAGCGGTCGAACGCGAGGCTAGCAGGAGCTCCGGCATGGGGGCGAGATTTGCCGAGCCCGACAAAGCCTCGAACCCGATAGTCAGTCGGTGTTCGCTTTCGAGCACCAGCTCGGGGGAATGGAGCCTCAGGGTTTCGAGGTGGCCCTTGAAGTCGGTGGCGGTGACGAACAGATTGATCGGGTGTCCGTGTGGAAGGAGCGCAGGTCCCGCGTTTGCGCGTTCCATCGCCGAAAAAGCGCCCGCCAGCAATCGTGACAGGCCGATACCGCTGAAGGGGGGCTCGAACCAGCGTGATCGGATCAGGCGCGAGAGTTTCTCGCGTACTTCTTCCCGTGTTTCCGGCGCTACGCTGGTGCTCACCGCGTTGCCGGGGCGGTGCAACAGGTAGGATACGATCGGTCTGGCCCAGAACTTGGTCGCCTGCGACCGTGCGCGCGCTTCGGGATCGAGCAGCACATCGATATCGGCATTTTCCAGCCAGAGTTCGGTCAGCGGCTCGAGCGACTGGCCTGAATGGATCGCCTGGGAAAGGAACACGCTGTTGATCCCGCCCGCGCTCGCGCCGGCGACGATATCCGTCAGCACCCGTAGTCGCAGGTTGCTTCCTTCTTCCAGCCGCTGCAGCAATCGTCGGTAGACGCGGGCGGTTCCTTCGGGAGCTTCTTCGCCCGCCCAGAACGCGCGGCTTGCCTGAAGGGTCTTCCACAACTCCTTGGTAACGCCGTGCATGTAGACGGCCAGACTGATACCACCGTAGCAGACCAGCGCGATCCGCAGTTCCTTTTGCCGCATGGCTCCATGTTGGCGGCATATTGGAAGAAAGGCAATTGCGTTCTCATTCCGTTCCAGATACCCGGAACCTCATGGCAAAGCCCAAACGTCGATATGTCTGCCAGTCCTGCGGGGGAGTTTCCAGCCGCTGGCAAGGCCAATGCGCCGATTGCGGCGAGTGGAACACATTGGTCGAGGATGCGCCGCAAACGGTGTTTTCGTCCAAGCATGATCTGTCTTCGGGCGGCCGTCCGATCCAGTTCACGCCGCTCGATGCCCCCGGCGAACTGCCCAAACGCCGCGCGAGTGGATATGCGGAATTCGACAGGGCTCTGGGCGGAGGTCTTGTCCCGGGCTCCGCCATCCTGATGGGCGGCGATCCGGGCATCGGCAAGTCGACGCTGTTGCTTCAGGCTTCCGCGCATATCGCAAACTCGGGTGGCAGCGTCGTCTATGTAAGTGGTGAAGAGGCGGCAGGGCAGGTCCGGCTGCGGGCGGAGCGGCTTGGCCTATCGAAATCCCCGATCCTGCTGGCTTCGGCAACTTCGGTACGGGACATTCTCACCACGCTGGGCATGATGGATGCGCCAGCCCTGCTGGTCATCGATTCGATCCAGACCATGCATTCCGATTCGATAGAGGGCGCTCCCGGCACAGTCAGCCAGGTGCGCGGCTGCGCGTTCGAATTGATCCGGTACGCCAAGGAAAACGACGTCACGCTCGTGCTGGTCGGTCACGTTACCAAGGATGGTTCAATCGCCGGTCCGCGCGTCCTTGAGCACATGGTCGACGTGGTAATGAGCTTCGAGGGTGAGCGTAGCCATCAGTACAGGATCCTGCGCAGCCTGAAGAACCGGTTCGGCCCGGTCGATGAGATCGGGGTCTTTGCCATGGAAGGGGCGGGTCTGACCGAAGTCGGCAATCCTTCCATGTTGTTCCTGTCCGGTCGCGATCAGGAAATGCCCGGGAGCGCGGTTTTCGCTGCCATGGAAGGCACGCGGCCTGTGCTGGTCGAAATCCAGGCGCTGATCGTGCGACTCCAGAGCGGGGCGACTCCGCGGCGTGCGGTAGTGGGGTGGGATTCGGGACGCATGGCGATGCTGCTTGCGGTTCTGGAAGCGCGCTGCGGGCTCAACTTTTCCAGTGCCGAAGTCTATCTGAACGTCGCCGGCGGCTATCGGCTTGCCGATCCGGCCGCCGATCTGGCCGTGGCTGCGGCGCTTGTTTCGGCACTGGGCGATCGCCCGCTACCGAAGAATGCCGTCTGGTTCGGCGAGGTTTCGCTGGCAGGAGAAATCCGGCCGGTTTCCCATTCATCTATCCGTCAGCGCGAATCGGCCAAGCTTGGATTCGGGCGCGCGATAGGTCCGGCAGGCGGTGCAAAAGCGGAATCCGCCAAGGACATCGACTTCACCGGACTTGCGATGCTGCCCAATCTCGTTGACCGTATCCTGGGGGATGCCTAGTTCGTAGCTTATGACCGGTTTCGATATTGCTGTTCTGGTGTTTGTCGGCGTGGGGGCCGCCACCGGGTTTCTTCGTGGTTTCGTGCAAGAGATACTGGCGCTGGGCGCCTGGGTCTTTGCGGTGTTTGCCATCCGCGCTTTCCATGAGCCGGTGTCGCTCCTGCTCGAGCCCTATTCCGGCACGGGATCGGCGACACCCGTCCTGGCATTCGCGCTTCTGCTGCTGGTTCCGTTCTTTGCCGTAAAGCTGATCGCAGGCTGGGCAGGCAAGCGGAGCCGCGCGTCGGTGCTTGGCCCGATCGATCGCGTGCTGGGTTTCGGTTTCGGGGCGGTGAAGGGCATGATTATCGTGGTTCTCGCGTTTTCGGTGCTGGTGCTTGGTTATGACACGATCTGGGGTGCAGGCGGCCGGCCGGACTGGATAAAGCAGGCGCGAACCTATCCGTTCGTCAACGCGAGTAGCGAAGCGCTCGTCAAGATGATTGCCGAACGCCGACACGAAGCCGCAGCAAGCGAAGCGGCAGACAATTGATGTCGACGGCAGTGCTCTATACGCCAGAAGTCCTGGGGCTAGCCGTTCAATTGGCGGGCCACCCCTGGGACGAAGCACTGTCGCTGAAGGCAGAGGCGCGCTCGCAAAGCTGCGGCAGCACGATCGCGCTGGGTCTCGACCTGGACGCTGAAGGCAGGATCGTGCACGTGGGGGTCCGCAGCCAGGCCTGCGCGATCGGACAGGCTGCCGCTGCAATTTTTTCAGACGCTGCAATCGGCCGGACTTCTGCACAAGTGCATGATGCGGCTGCGAAAATTACACGGTGGTTGGCGGGTGAGGAAGGTCTTCCCGATTGGCCCGGCTTTGTTTTGATCGCTGCTGCGCGTGATTATCCGGCACGCCATGGTGCGGTCATGCTCCCTTGGAAGGCGGCGACGCAGGTTCTTCCCATCGGCTGAAAGCGCGGTTAGATCGCGTTGACGGATCTCGAAATCGGGACCGGCGGGGGAAGATCGAAATGGCAGAGGTAGCACCTGGGAAACCGGTTCAGCCGAGCGTGTCCGACATCAGGCTGGTAATAGCCGCGTCCTCGATGGGCACGGTTTTCGAGTGGTACGATTTTTTCATTTACGGCACGCTTGCTGCGGTTATCGGCAAGACCTTCTTTCCTTCCGGCAATGCGACTTTGGAGACCCTGTTGGTCTGGGCCGGCTTCGCCGTGGGCTTCGGGTTCCGGCCGCTTGGTGCGATCCTGTTCGGATATCTCGGCGACAAGTTGGGTCGCAAGTACACGTTTCTCGTGACGGTCACACTGATGGGCGTGGCGACAGCCGGCGTGGGCCTTATTCCCTCCGCCGATGCCATAGGCTGGGCGGCTCCTGCGATTATCCTGGTGCTCCGCGTGCTGCAGGGGCTCGCACTCGGCGGGGAATATGGGGGCGCCGCGATCTACGTGTCCGAGCATTCGCCGCCGAACAGGCGCGGGTTCTACACCGGCTTCATTCAGGCCAGCGTCGTCGGAGGTTTCGTGCTGAGCCTGATCGTGGTGCTTGGCTGTAAATCGGTCATGAGCCCAGCCCTATGGGAGGCGTGGGGCTGGCGCCTGCCATTCATCCTCAGCCTCGCATTACTGGCGATATCGCTCTGGATGCGCCTCAAGCTATCGGAAAGCCCGGTCTTCAAGGCGATGCGGGCGCAGGGCGAAATTTCCGGTAACCCCTTTATCGAAAGTCTCACTTACCCCGGTAACAGGAAGCGGATTTTCATCGCTCTCTTCGGGATCGCCGCCGGACTGACCGTGATCTGGTATACCGCGATGTTCTCCGCTCTGAGCTTCCTCAAGGGAGCCATGCGCATGGAGGACAGGCCGGCGGAACTGATCGTTGGTGCGTCCGCGGCGCTGGGCATGGTCTTCTTCGTAATATTCGGCAGCCTGTCTGACCGTATCGGTCGCAGGAAGCCGATCATATGGGGCTATGCCCTGACCTTGCTCCTGCTGTTTCCCGCTTTCTGGTTGATCGGGAGTCATTCCAATCCCCAGCTTGCGCATGCGGCTCGGGAGGCGCCGGTCTTCGTTGTCGGGCCTGACTGCAGCTACAATCCCTTCGATATCGAGCAGAAGTCGAACTGCGGGAAATTGCTTGGAGATCTCGCCGGAGCGGGCGTGACCTATCGCCTGTCCGCCGCGCCGGAGCTTGTCTTGCAGGTCGGCGGCAAGGCGCTTCCGCTCGAAACCTATCCGTGGGGCGACAGGAAAGGCCGAGGCGCTGTCCTGCAGGGATGGCTGCGCGAGGCGGGCTACGATTTCGCCAAAGTCACGCCAGGCGCGCGAGATGCCGTGACGATCGGAGTTGTGCTAATCGTGCTGATGGCCTTGTCCGGTGCCACTTACGGTCCGGTAGCGGCCCTGCTTTCGGAAATGTTTCCGCCGCGCATCCGGTACAGTTCGATGTCCATCCCCTATCACATCGGGACGGGCTACTTTGGCGGTTTCCTTCCGCTGATTTCCAGCTACATGGTCGCGAGCAGCGGCAACCCCTATCAGGGTCTCTGGTATACGTGGGGTGTTGTCGCGATGGCCCTCGTCGTCTCGCTGTGGGGGCTGCGAGGCGGCCCTCCGCGCGATTATGGTGACGATGCTTCCTGAAGTTCCTGCTTCCGCCCTCCGCCTCTCCTTTGATGGGGAGGCCCTGAAATCAAACTGGCAAGCGCTGGACCGTCTTTCGGGAAGTGCACTGGCAGGGGCGGCGGTGAAGGCCAACGGTTATGGTCTTGGCGCGCGCGAAGTCGTGCCGGTCCTGCGGGAGGCTGGTTGTCAGGATTTCTTCGTAGCTCATTGGGGTGAAGCCGCCGATCTGCTCGACTGTATCGGCTCTGCCGGTCTTTCCGTTCTGCACGGCCCGCTTAGTGCAGGGGATGCCGCCTTTGCCCGTGCAACAGGAACGGTTCCGGTGATCAATTCGATTGCGCAGGCCCGGCGCTGGATCGAATGCGGCGGTGGGCGTTGCCATTTGATGGTGGACACCGGGATGAACCGTCTCGGCGTTTCGCTTTCCGAACTGGGTGACGAGGCGGTCGAAGCGCTGGATGTCGACATCGTGCTATCGCATCTCGCATCGGCCGAGGAAGAAAGCGATCTTAACGAACGGCAGCGGCTTCGCTGGCGGCAGGCGCTCGGACAAGTGCGTCATGAACGCGCCAGCCTTGCCAACAGCGCCGGGATTGCACTTGGCAGCGCTTACCACGGGGACATCACGCGGCCGGGAATCGCGCTTTACGGCGGCGTGCCACGGGCGGAGATGGCGGACGATCTCAGGCAGGTGGTCCTGCCGGAAGCGGCCATCCTTCAGGTGCGTTCGGTCTCCGCCGGAGAAACGATCGGCTATAATGCTACGTATGAGGTTACCTCCCCCATGCGCGTGGGAACCGTCGCGCTGGGTTATGCCGACGGCTATCTGCGGTGCTGGTCGGACAGGGGTGTGTTCCGCGCCGGGGGACACGTATTGCCAGTGCTCGGCAGGGTCAGCATGGACATGACCGTAATCGATCTGACCCATGCTCCTGAACTGGGAGAGGGCGATTGGGTCTCCGCAGACTATGCACTTCCCGAGGCTGCTGCAAAGACGGGATTGTCGCAATACGAACTGCTCACGCTTTTGGGGCGCAGGTTCGGTCGCTAACGCGATTAACCCGGAGTTTTGCTGCGCAGCAATTTGTGTTGCGTTGCGACAACACCGGGTGGTAACATGTTGTCATTCTGGACTGGGGATTGGCAATGGCTGAAACGGCGTCGCAGGACGACAACACGGTAATCATAAAAAAGTACGCAAACCGTCGTCTCTACAATACACGTTCCTCGAGCTACATCACGCTCGATCATCTTGCGAAGATGACCCGTGAAGGTGTCGATTACAAAGTGCTCGATGCCAAGAGCGGTACCGACATTACGCACACGATCCTCACGCAGATCATCATGGAGGAGGAATCCAACGGAGAGCAGATGCTTCCGGTGAATTTCCTTCGCGAACTTATCAGCATGTACGGCAATTCGATGCAGTCGCTGGTTCCGCACTATCTCGAAGCTTCGATGGACAACTTCCGGGCCAATCAGACGAAGCTCCACAAGGCTTTCGAGGACAGCCTCGGCAACAACCCGTTGGCGAAGCTGGCCGAACAGAACATGGCGATGTTCAAGGCCGCCGCCGCCGCGTTCATGCCGGGAGCGGAAAAGCCCGAGCCCAAAGCCCCTCCAGCCGGAGAGGCAGGCGATCTTTCGGCACTGCGCGATCAGATGGCCGAAATCCAGAAGAGGCTTGACGCGCTGGGCAAATAAGGGTCTGCGCATGGTCCTTCGCGGCGCGAACAAGGCGCCGCGAATTGCCTTGAATGCAACGGATGGTCCGTCGCATCGCAGATCAGGAAGAAGCAATCGTGTCCGCCATTCGTCACGCCCTCTCGACCAAGCGCGAGGACGACTTCGCCCAGTGGTATCAGGAAGTCATTTCCGAGGCCGAAATGGCCGAGGAATCGGGCGTTCGCGGATGCATGGT
Organism: Novosphingobium sp. TK71; assembly: GCF_055361505.1. Classification (NCBI taxonomy): domain Bacteria; kingdom Pseudomonadati; phylum Pseudomonadota; class Alphaproteobacteria; order Sphingomonadales; family Sphingomonadaceae; genus Novosphingobium; species Novosphingobium sp. TK71. Next base: position 1,149,427 of record NZ_CM143962.1, on the reverse strand, counting down.
GATCAAGCCGTGGGGCTACGGTATCTGGGAGCGCATCCAGCGCCTGATGGATGACCGCATCAAGGCTGCCGGCGTCACGAACTGCTACTTCCCGCTGTTCATTCCGCTTTCGTACTTCGCCAAGGAAGCCGAGCACGTCGAAGGCTTTGCGAAGGAAATGGCGATTGTCACTCACCATCGCCTCGTCGGTGACGGCAAGGGCGGCCTTGTGCCCGATCCCGAAGCGAAGCTGGAAGAACCGCTGATTGTCCGCCCGACTTCGGAGACGGTGATCGGCGCTGCCATGGCGCGTTGGGTGCAGTCCTGGCGCGACCTGCCGCTCATGGTCAACCAGTGGGCCAACGTCGTACGCTGGGAAATGCGCACCCGCATGTTCCTGCGGACGAGCGAATTCCTTTGGCAGGAAGGGCACACTGCCCACGCCGACCGTGACGATGCCATGATCGAGACGCTGCGTGCGCTCGAGATGTATCGCGACTTTGCCGAGAACGAGCTGGCCATGCCGGTGATCGCGGGCGAAAAGCCTGAGAATGAACGCTTCCCCGGCGCGGTCGCGACTTACTCGATCGAAGCCATGATGCAGGATGGCAAGGCGCTTCAGGCGGGCACCTCGCACTACCTGGGGACGGGCTTCGCCGAAGCGGCAGGCATTCAGTATCAGGACAAGGAAGGCACCCAGCAGTACGCGCATACGACGAGCTGGGGCACTTCCACGCGCATGGTCGGCGGTGTCATCATGACGCACGGCGACGATGATGGTCTTCGCGTGCCGCCGATGATCGCGCCGCACCAGATCGTCATCCTGCCGATGCTGCGCGACAACGACGAAGACGCAGCATTGCTCGCTTACTGCGAGGAACTCCGCAAGGCGCTCGTCACGCAATTCGCACTTGGGGAACCGCTGCGCGTCCTGCTCGACAAGCGTCCGGGCAAGGCGACCCAGAAGCGTTGGGCCTGGGTCAAGAAGGGCGTTCCGCTCATCCTCGAGATCGGCGGCCGCGATGCTGCCGGCGGGCAGGTCTCGATGCTGCGCCGCAACAAGCTCTGGAACGAGGCGGCCAAGGCTAACTTTGCTGCCATGGCGAAGGAAGATTTCATCGCCCGCGCGGCCACAGAAATCGAGGATATCCAGACCTCGCTCTTCGCCGAGGCGAAGGGCAAGCTCGATGCGAACATCTCGCGCGCTGCGAGCTTCGACGAACTTGCTTCCTTCTTCTCGGAAGGCAAGCGTTATCCGGGCTGGGTCGAGGTCGAATGGTCGCGGCCGACCGGTGCCGAACTCGAAGCCGTGGTGCATAAGCTGAAGGCGCTGAAGCTCACCATCCGCAACACCCCGCTGGACGCTGCGCCGGTCACTGGCCCTTGCGTATTCTCCGGAGAGCCGGCGGTCGAGCGGATCTACGTCGCAAGGTCCTACTGATCTGAAGGGGAAGAGGGCGTGCTGGGATCGATCAAGTACAACCTGTCGAACCTGTTGAACTTCAGGGGACGTGATGCCCGCCAGACGTTCTGGCTCTACGTCCTCTTCCTCGTCGTCATCCAGTATCTCGTCGGCATGGTCATGGCCATGCCGATGATGGGTGGAATGATGAAAGGCGCTTTCAGCGCCGCTCAACAAGGTGCCACTGCGGCCGACATGCAGGTCCGCCTGATGGCCCAGATGGCCGGTTACATGAGGACGTCGATGACGGTGTCCTCCATCGTTTCGGTTCTGGCCGGCCTCCTGCTGATGGCCGCTTTCGCCCGCCGCCTGCACGATTCCGGGAGGCCGGGCTGGATATCGGTTCTGACGTTCCTGCTCTCACTCTCTTCGAAGGCGATTGTCTGGTCGAAAATGAACGAGATCGTTTCGACTATGCGCACCGTTTCGCCGGAGAATTTTGAAACGGCATTCGCGATGCAATCGAAATTGGTGGGCGCCAGCCTGCTCGGTTACGCGGCCATTTTGCTTGTCATCGTGTTCGGCGTATGGCCTTCCAGCCCAGGGACCAATCGCTACGGACCTCCGCCGGTTCGCGTCTGACCTCTTGCCAACCCGGATATCCGGCGTGACAAGCGCGTACATGAACAAGCTTCTGGCCGCGACTGCGCTTTCCGCCTCGATCATTTACGCCGTCCCCGCTTCAGCCGGTGATTCGGCCGAAGTTTCCGAAGGCCGGATGCGCGCCGATGTGGAAAAACTGGTGTCCTTCGGCACCCGCCACACGCTTTCATCGGATACCGACCCAAAGCGCGGGATCGGCGCGGCCCGGCGCTGGGCCGCCGACGAGTTCCGCAAAACCTCCAAGGCTTGTGGCGGTTGCCTCGAAGTCACCATGCCGGAAGCCATTGTGAGCGGTACGCGCATTCCGACGCCAGTCAGGATGGTGGACGTGGTTGCGATACAGCGCGGTACCGAACGGCCCAATGAAGTGGTGATCGTCCAGGCTCATATCGACAGCCGCGTGACCGATGTGATGGACATCAAGAGCGATGCACCGGGTGCCAATGACGATGCTTCAGGCACCTCGCTCGTTCTCGAGGCCGCCCGCGTGCTGTCCAGGCGAAAGTTTCCGACCACGATCGTCTACGCCGCCCTTTCGGGCGAGGAGCAGGGGCTATATGGCGGCAAGCTGCTGGCGGAGTACGCCAGAAAACAGGGCTGGACTGTCAAGGCCGTCTTCAACAACGATATCGTTGGCGGCACTCATGGTTCCGACGGCCTCGTGGATGATCGGCATGTGCGCGTGTTTTCCGAAGGGCCGCGTGCCGACGCAACGGACAAGACACGCGCTGATGCCCGCCGTTTTGGTGGTGAAAACGATAGTCCCGGCCGCAATATCTCTCGCTACATTGCCGCTCTGGCAGGAGGCGTTCAGGATGATCTCGCGGTTCGGCAGGTCTGGCGCGCCGACCGTATGGGGCGCGGCGGCGATCAGATTCCGTTCCTGGAGCAGGGAAATCCGGCGGTGAGATTCTCGGTCGCGATCGAGGATTATGACCATCAGCATCAGGACCTGCGCACCGAAAACGGCGTGAAGTTCGGCGATACCATCGATGAGATGGATTTCCCCTATCTCGCCAAGGTCACGCGCCTCAACATCGCAGGTCTGGCTGCGCTCGCCAGCGCACCCATGCCACCGGAGCCGGTGGCGGACGCCGCGGTCAAGACCTGGACCGACGTGACCTGGAAGGCAGTGGCGGGGGCTGCCGGCTATTCGGTATGGCGCCGACGCACCGATGCGCCGGAATGGGAAGCGCAGCCGTTGGTGGCGAAGACTTCGCAAACCAGCGTGAAGCTTGAAGGACTGCGCGGCGACGACTGGATACTCGGCGTAAGATCGATCGCGGCTGACGGCAGCGTCAGTCCGATTGCAGCCGCCGTTCCGGGCGGGGGTTTTACTCCGCTTGCGCAATTGCCTTGAAACGGATGTTTCAGGCATTGCCGAGGGAAGATCCGATGCGTCCAATTCGGTTGCCAATGCCTGCAATCGGGAGTGTGCTGACCGAGGATGGTGCATTCTCGGTTCGCAGCTCGCGGATAGGCTTGTTATGCAGCAGTGATGCGGGAAATTCGGGCTGAAGGGGATCTGGATGACAATCGCAAGGCCGGGGCACAACCCGGGATATATCGCAACAACTTGCCATTATCGCTTGCCAAAGCGTGGGAATATCTGGACGGCGCCGTTATCCAAGGGAAACGGTAAGCGATCATGGGCCTGACACAACATTTCGACCTGTTGCATGCCTTGGCCGGTATGCTGGTGGGTATTTTGGTGGGGCTGACCGGGGTTGGCGGAGGCTCGCTCATGACGCCGCTGCTGGTGCTTTTGTTCGGCGTAAGCCCGCAGACAGCGGTAGGCACCGACCTGTTGTTCGCCGCGGTGACCAAGATCGCCGGTTCCGCGGTTCACGGCAAGCGCAACACTGTCGACTGGACGATCGTGCGCCGCATGGCTTGCGGCAGCGTGCCGGCAGCCATCGTAACTCTCGGTTTCCTGTCGTACTTCGGCAAGATCGGCAATTCCACCGAACATCTCATCATGATCTCGCTGGCGGTCCTCCTCGGCCTGACGGCGGTGGCGGTTGTCTGTCGGAAATGGCTGCTCAAGTTCGCGCATGACATTAATCCGGACCAGCCCCGCTCTCGGGTCGTGGGAGGGACGGTGCTGCTCGGAGCGGCAATCGGCGTTGCGGTATCGATTTCGTCGGTAGGAGCGGGCGCGATCGGCATGACTGTGCTGCTCATGCTCTATCCCAAGCTGCCCGTCGCCCGCATCGTCGGCTCCGATATTGCCCATGCCGTGCCGCTGGCTCTTATCGCCGGCGTGGGGCACTGGTTTATCGGTGATGTGGACTTCGGACTTCTGGCGGTATTGCTGCTGGGATCGATCCCCGGGGTCATTCTTGGAAGCTACCTCTCGTCCCATGCGCCGGACAGGATTCTGCAGCCTCTTCTGGCCTGCGTTCTCGCCGTTTCCTCCTGGCAACTGTTCCTGAAGGCCAATTCGGCAGACAAGGCGCTGCCAACGCCGGCAACAGCCCATGCCGCAACAATCGAGGGTGAAATTCCCGAACAGCACCCGTGATGACGGCGCCGCAATGATGCGGCGCCATTGCAATAAGCCCTGAACGGGCGCATGGCGCTGTCATGCCTCCCAAGAACCGGCCCGAGCCTGGCCTGCCGACACGCCAGCAAATCCTCGATCTCATTCAGAATTCGTCCGACCCCGTCGGCAAACGCGAAATTGCGCGTGAATTCGGCTTGAAAGGGCAGGAGAAAATTCAGCTCAAGTCGCTGCTGAAGGACATGGCCGAGGAAGGCCTGATCGACGGCAAGCGCACAGCATTTCATCGGATGGGCGGTATGCCCAAGGTCACTGTTCTTCGCGTGGTCCAGATCGAGGAAGGCGAGGCGATCGCCATTCCCGACACCTGGACACCGGACGATGCAACGCCGCCACCGCGCATTCGCCTGGTGGAGAAGGGGCGTGGTTCAGCGCTCAAGAAGGGCGATCGCGTACTTTCGCGCACCGAGGAAACTCCCACCGGGTGGCGCGCCTGGCCGATGAAGAAGCTCACCCTGCGATCCGAGCAGCTTCTCGGGGTCGTCGAGATCGACGGTGCGGGCAAGCCATGGTTGGCACCTGTTGACAAGCGTGTCCGCAGTTCTGCCCCGATTTCCGACCTTGGCGGCGCCGAAAAGGGCGAGTTGGTTCTGGCCGAACCGATCGGGCGATCCGCGCGTCCATCGGTGAAGGTCACGGAAATCCTGGGCGAGCCACTGGCGCCCAAAGCGTTCAGCCTTATCGCCATTCACAAGCACGGTATCCCGAACCGCTTCAACGAAGAGACCATCGAGGAAGCCGAGGCCGCGGCGAAGATGCCGCTCAGCGCCGAGAAGCGCGAAGACCTGCGGCATCTGCCGATAGTCGCCATTGATCCTTCGGACGCCCGCGACCATGACGATGCGATCTGGGCCAAGCCGGACGGCGAGGGCGGATTCGATGCACTCATCGCCATCGCCGATGTCTCTTTCTATGTGCGGCCGGGTGGTGAGATTGACCGCGAGGCGCGGCGGCGTGGCAATTCGGTCTATTTCCCCGACCGCGTCGTGCCGATGCTGCCCGAAGTGCTCAGTGCCGACGTGTGTTCGCTGCGCTCGGGAGAGGACCGCGCGGCCATGGCGTGCCACCTCAAGATCGATGCACAGGGGAAGGTCGTTGGTTGGCGGTTCACACGCGCGCTCGTCCGCATCCATGAAGTGATCGCTTACGAGGAGGCCCAGGCAAGCATTGATGAAGGCCGTGCCGAATCGCACCTTCAGGATCTGTGGGCTTGCTGGAAGGTGCTCGCCCAGGCGCGCAGCGACCGCGATCCGCTCGAACTTGAACTGCCCGAGCGCAGGGTAAAGCTGGACGATCAGGGCCGCATTGCCGAGATCGCCCTGCGCGAGCGTCTCGACGCGCACCGCGTGGTCGAGGATTTCATGATCTCCGCCAACGTTGCAGCAGCCAAGGCCCTTGAAGCCAAGGTTGCGCCGGTGGTCTACCGTGTCCATGAAGTGCCCAGCCGTGAAAAGCTCATGGCGCTGAAAGACTATCTTGCCACCTTCGGGCGCAAGCTTTCGCTTGGGCAGGTCATCACGCCGGGCCTGTTCAACCGCATGCTCAAGGACATCGCGGATGAGAGCGAGAAGGCGCTCATCATGGAAGCGGTGCTGCGCAGCCAGACACAGGCCTATTACGGGCCGCGCAACGAAGGTCACTTCGGCCTCGCGCTCGGTTCTTACGCCCATTTCACGTCGCCGATCCGTCGCTATGCCGACCTTCTGGTCCACCGCGCGCTGGTCGATGCCTATGGACTGGAGCAACCGGCGCCCAAGGGCAAGATTCCCGCGACCTCCGGCTTGTCCGAGCGCGACCGTGACGATCTCGGCCGCGTCAGCGAGGCCATCAGCGCCGCCGAGCGCCGCGCCATGGAGGCCGAGCGCGAGACGATCGACCGATACGTTGCGGCATGGCTTTCCGCCCGTGTCGGTGATGTGTTCGACACGCGCATCACCGGAGTTCAGAAGTTCGGGTTCTTCGCCACGATCATCGGCCTTGGTGGCGATGGTCTGGTGCCGGTTTCGACTCTGGGCGCGGAACGCTTCTCTTATGACGAGAAGGCACAGATTCTCGAAGGCGAAAGCACGGGCACCACTTATGCAATGGGCCAGATCCTGCGGCTGCGCCTGGCCGAGGCCAATCCGCTTACCGGTGCGCTCAAGTTCGAGCTGGAAGAGGGTGGCGGCCGTATCGAGCCGCGCGGCAAGCCCCAGGAATTGAAGAAGAAGGGCAAGCACTTCGTCGGCAAGCGCGGGCGGCCCGGCAACATTCGGCATCAGGGGCGCAGGAAGTAGTCGGTCGTTTCGTCCCGGATTCGCTTTGGGACGAACGCCGCTTTTGCGATCCTAGCTCAGGCGCTCGATCGCTTCGGCATCGAGGGTGCCGGGAATCACGAAAACGGGGCAGGGCATCTGCCCCAGTCCGGCGCCGGTGAAGTGCGCAACGAGTGGGCCCGGCCCGCCTTCCCGGGCGGCGCCGAGCACGAGTGCCGAGACCTCGGCGTGCTCTTTCAGGTACTGCCGCACGATCTTGATGTCCTCGCCCATGCGGACCGAGATTACCGGCATCTTAGCGCCTTGTGATAAAAGGTTGCCGGCGGCGGCCGTCACCAGCGTTTCCGCACGGGCGCGGGCCTCTTCCTCGATGGTAGCCTGAACCCCCCCGAAGGCATTGAACGGCTGGGGCGGCACGAGGGCCAGCAGATGCAGTGCACCATCGGTCTTCGCGGCGCGGCGCGCCGCGAATTGCAGCGCCACCAGCGCTTCTTCCGTTTCGTCGACGATGACCAGGTAGATGCGCATAGTGTTCCCTCTTGAACACGGGTTATCGGGCTATTCAGGTCACGGTGCAAGCCATCACGAATGCGAAAAAAGGCGTGCGAAGGCGCTTGTGCGCGCGGCTCAACTTGTCCAAGGAAAGGCGGACCCCGCACACCTCCCCAGGAAAACAAGGGACACACAAGCTTCCATGCCCATCGAGATCAAGATGCCCGCCCTGTCCCCCACGATGGAAGAGGGAAAACTGGCAAAATGGCTGGTTAAGGAAGGCGACACCGTCAGCTCCGGCGATATCATGGCCGAAATCGAAACCGATAAGGCCACGATGGAGTTCGAAGCCGTCGACGAAGGCACCATCGGCAAGATCATGATCGCCGAAGGTACCGAAGGCGTGAAGGTTGGAACCGTGATCGCCGTCCTCGCCGGTGAAGGTGAAGACGTCAGTGCCGTTTCCGCCGCACCTGCCGCCGCCAAGACCGAAGCCCCCAAGGCAGCCGATGCCGCTCCGGCTCCGGCTGCCGCCGCGCCTGCCCCGGTCGCCTCTGCGCCTGCTGCCAAGGACGGCCGCGTTGCCGCTTCGCCGCTTGCCAAGCGTATCGCCGCCGACAAGGGCGTAGACCTTGCCACCGTGAAGGGTTCCGGCCCGAACGGCCGCATCGTCAAGGCCGACGTCGAGAGCGCGCAGCCCGGTTCGGCCAAGCCTGCCGCCGCCGCTCCGGCGCCTGCTGCCGCCGCGCCCGCCGCCGCCGAAGCCAAGGCTCCTGCCGTCGACATGGCACCGGAAACCCGTGCGCTGCTCGACGATCGGGTTCCGCACGCGGTCACCAAGCTTTCGGGAATGCGCAAGACGATCGCCAAGCGTCTTACCCAGTCCAAGCAGGAAGCGCCGCACATCTACCTTTCGGTCGATGTCCGCCTCGACAAGCTTATGGCGCTGCGCGCCGAACTGAACGCCATGCTCGAAAAGCAGGGCGTGAAGGTCTCGGTCAACGACATGCTGGTCAAGGCACTTGGCCGCGCGCTGATCGACGTGCCGGAGTGCAACGTGACCTTCGCCGGCAACGAACTGATCACTTACGCCCGAGCCGACATCTCTGTCGCAGTCTCGATCCCCGGCGGGCTCATCACCCCGATCGTCACCGATGCGAGCGGGAAGTCCTTCTCGCAGATCGCCAAGGACATGAAGGATCTTGGCACGCGTGCCCGCGAAGGCAAGCTTGCTCCCGGCGAGTATCAGGGCGGCACCGCCTCGATCTCGAACATGGGCATGATGGGCATCAAGCAGTTCTCGGCCGTCATCAACCCGCCGCAGTCGACCATCCTGGCGATCGGCGCGGGTGACAAGCGCCCGTGGGTCATGCCCGACGGCACGCTCGGCGTGGCGACCGTCATGAGTGCAACCGGCAGCTTCGACCACCGCGCGGTGGACGGTGCGGATGGTGCGCGCCTGATGGCCGCGTTCCGCGAATACGTCGAGACCCCGCTCGGGATGGTCGCCTGACGTGAGCGAGCATCCACGCGACCCGGTGATCCGGGTCACGGCCATGCCGGCTGACGCCAACGCCTATGGAGACATCTTCGGCGGCTGGCTGATGAGCCAGATGGACATGGGTGCCGGCCTCGTCGCCGCCCGTCGCTCGCGCGGACGCGCGGTGACGGTGGCAATGGACGGCATGCAGTTCCACCTGCCGGTCAAGGTTGGCGACGAGGTTTCGGTCTACGGCGAAATTCAGCGCGTGGGCCGTACTTCGCTGACCATCGCCATCGAGGCATGGCGTCGGCACCGGCATGAAGAGGAAGAAGTGAAGGTGACACAGGCGGTGTTCACCTTCGTCGCGGTGAACGAATTCGGCAAACCGCGCGTCATCGATCAGGAGAAATAACTCAGTGGCTGATACTTACGACGTCATCGTCCTCGGTTCCGGCCCCGGCGGCTACGTTTCGGCGATCCGCTGTGCGCAACTCGGACTGAAGACCGCCATCGTCGAGCGCGAACGCCTCGGCGGCATCTGCCTCAACTGGGGTTGCATCCCGACCAAGGCGCTGCTGCGCTCGGCCGAGGTGTTCCACCAGATGAAGCACGCCAAGGATTACGGCCTGGCGGCGGATAACATCACTGCCGACCTCGACGCGGTGGTCAAGCGCTCGCGCGGGGTAGCCGACAAGCTCAATCAGGGCGTTACGCACCTGATGAAGAAGAACAAGATTGCCGTGCACTTCGGCAACGGCAAGCTCGTGGCTCCGGGCAAGCTCTCCGTCACCAATGCCGACGGCAAGGCGACCGAACTGGCCGCCAAGCACATCATCATCGCCACGGGTGCCCGCGCGCGTGACCTTCCCAAGCCCAAGGCTGACGGAGAGCGCGTGTGGACCTATCGCCACGCGATGACGCCGAAGGAAATGCCGAAGAAGCTCCTGGTCATCGGTTCGGGCGCGATCGGTATCGAATTCGCCAGCTTCTACAACGACATGGGTGTCGATACGACCGTCGTCGAGATGATGGACCGTATCGTTCCCGTTGAGGACGCCGACGTCTCCACCTTCCTCGAGAAGGCGCTGACCAAGCAGGGCCTCAAGATCATGACGGGCGCCAAGACCGGCGATATCGCGGTCGGCAAGGACGGCGTGAAGGTTGCGTTGACCGACAAGAAGGGCAAGACTGAAACGGTCGAGTTCAGCCATGTCATCGTGGCGATCGGCATTGTCCCCAATGTCGAGAACATCGGGCTGGAAGATCTCGGTATCGAACCCGACAAGCGCTTCCACATCAAGGTCGATCCCTACGGCCGCACCAACGTCAAGGGCGTGTGGGCCATTGGCGACTGTGTGGAAGGCCCCTGGCTGGCGCACAAGGCCAGCCACGAAGGTGTCACCACTGCCGAAACCATTGCTCAGGAACTGGGCAACAAGGACGTTCACCCGCACCCGCTCGACCGTAACAACATCCCGGGTTGCACCTACTGCCACCCGCAGGTGGCGTCGGTCGGCATGACCGAGGCCAAGGCCAAGGAAGCGGGCTACGAGCTGAAGGTCGGCAACTTCCCGTTCGTCGGTAACGGCAAGGCGATCGCTCTCGGCGAGCCGGAAGGCTTCATCAAGACCGTGTTCGACGCCAAGACCGGCGAATTGCTGGGGGCTCACATGATCGGCGCGGAAGTCACCGAGTTGATCCAGGGCTACGTGGTCGGCAAGACCCTCGAAACCACCGAGGCCGAGCTGATCCAGACCGTGTTCCCGCACCCGACACTGTCGGAAATGATGCACGAGGCGACGCTCTCGGCTTACGGTCGCGCTATCCACTTCTGAGGATCGCGTCTCCGGACGAAAATGAGAAGGGCGGGTCCTTGCGGGCCCGCCCTTTCTCTTTGGTTCGGTAGCGGAGGATGGCGCTCAGCCGAAGTTCTTGGAGAGTATGACCAGAGTGGGATCGCCGATGAAGGGTTCGGGGATGAAGCCCTTGTCACGTTCCACCTCGATGGCCGCGCTGTTTTCGCGGCTCTCGATGGCGATGATGCGCTTGCAGCCGCGGGCATCGGCCTGTTTGCCGAGGAAGTCGAGCATGGCCCAGCCCACGCCCTTGCCCTTGTGATCCGCTCGCACTGAAATCGCTACTTCGGCGGAATCGCTGTTGTCGTCGAAGGCGAGCACGCCCGAGGCGATGATCCCGCCGTCTTCAGAGAATCCCAGCCACGATTCGGTACGGTAATGGTCCGCTTTGACGATGGGTGCGATCTGCTGCGGGCTAACCCTGTCGGCGGCGGCGAAGAAACGGAACCGCCGGTCGTCATCGGTTACCCGTTCGAAGAATTCCGCCAGAGCCTCGGCATCGTTCTGGGTGGCCGGGCGGACGTCGAGCACGATCCCGGAACGGGTCGGCAGCGTGATGGCGTCATTGAGGGACATGGGTCGAACTCCACTGGAATTGTGTCGGTTCCTTAGGCGCTTGTACCATGATCCGGCATTGATCGGGATCATCGAACGCCGTCGCCTGCGGCCAAGGCTAACACGACCTGCCAGTTATGTCCCGCTAGTGGGACAAGTCGTTGCAAGACAGGTAGCGCTTGGCGATTCATCGGTTAATGTAGGGAGGAACCGGCCGCTCGCGAAGCTGGCCTAGAAAGTCGTTTGCCGGGCAGTGCCTGGCGAGAGGAGTAGGAAGTCATGGCCGAGGCCATCTATCCAGTGCCCGCCGAATGGGCCGAGAACGCCCTGATCGATGAGGCGCGCTATCAGCAGATGTACGCCCGTTCCATCGAGGATCCCGAGGGTTTCTGGCGGGAAGAAGCGCAGCGGGTGGACTGGATCAAGCCTTTCGAGGTGGTGAAGCAGACCAGCTTCAACGAGGCGGACTTCGGCATTTCATGGTTCCCGGACGGCACGCTCAATCTCTCGGCGAACTGCCTTGATCGACACCTAGAGGCACGAGAGAACGACATAGCGATCCTCTGGGAGCCGGACGATCCGAAGAATCCCGAGCGCCGCATCACATACGGCGAGCTTCACGAATCCGTTTGCCGTTTCGCCAACCTGCTCAAGGCACGCGGCGTCAAGAAGGGCGAGCGCGTCACCATCTATCTGCCGATGGTGCCGGAGGCAGCCGTCGCCATGCTGGCCTGTGCGCGCATCGGTGCGATCCACTCGATCGTCTTTGCCGGCTTCTCTCCGGATGCGCTGGCGGGGCGCATCCAGGATTGTGACAGCCGCATCGTTCTCACCAGCGACGAAGGGCTGCGCGGGGGCAAGAAGGTTGCGCTCAAGGCCAATGTCGATGAGGCGCTGAAGGCGTGTCCCGGTGTCGACAGCGTCATCGTGCTGGCGCATACCGGCGCCGAAGTGCCGATGGTCGAAGGGCGCGACATCGACTGGGCTTCCGCCGCGGCCGGGCAGTCCGCCGATTGCCCGCCAGAGGAGATGGGCGCCGAAGACCCGCTGTTCATCCTCTATACCTCCGGCTCCACCGGCAAGCCCAAGGGTGTGCTCCATACCACCGGCGGTTACGCCGTCTGGGCTTCGATGACGCATGAATACGTCTTCGATTACCGACCCGGCCAGATCTACTGGTGCGCGGCCGACATCGGCTGGGTCACGGGGCATTCCTATGTCGTCTACGGGCCGCTGATGAACGGCGCGACCACGGTGATGTTCGAAGGCGTTCCCAACTTCCCCGACGCCAGCCGGTTCTGGCAGGTGGTCGACAAGTTCGGGGTCGAGATATTCTACGGTGCTCCCACGGCCCTGCGCGCGCTGATGCGCGAGGGGGACGAATTCGTGAAGAAGACCAGCCGCAAGAGCCTGCGCCTGCTCGGTTCGGTGGGCGAGCCGATCAATCCCGAAGCCTGGTCCTGGTATCACGAGGTCGTGGGCGAGGGCCGCTGCCCGATCGTCGACACCTGGTGGCAGACCGAGACGGGCGGGGCCATGATAACCCCGCTGCCCGGCGCCACCGCGCTCAAGCCGGGTTCGGCCAGCAAGCCGTTCTTCGGCGTGAAGCCCGTGCTGCTGGACAACGACGGCACCGTCCTGGAAGGAGCGGCCGACGGCTGCCTGGTCATCGCGGATAGCTGGCCCGGCCAGATGCGCACGGTCTGGGGCGATCACGAGCGTTTCTTCCAGACCTATTTCAGCACTTTCCCCGGCACCTACTTCACCGGCGACGGCTGCCGCCGGGACGAGGACGGGTACTTCTGGATCACCGGGCGGATCGACGACGTCATCAACGTATCGGGCCACCGGATGGGCACCGCCGAGATCGAATCGGCGCTGGTCGCGCATCCGGCGGTGGCCGAGGCGGCGGTGGTGGGCATGCCGCACGAGATCAAGGGGCAGGGGATCTACGCCTTCGTCACCTGCAATGCCGAAGTCGAGCCGGACGAGGCCCTGCGCCGCGAACTCATCAAGTGGGTCCGCCATGAAATCGGGCCGATCGCCACGCCTGACGTGATCCAGTTCGCGCCGGGCCTGCCCAAGACGCGTTCGGGCAAGATCATGCGCCGCATCCTGCGCAAGATCGGCGAGAACGACTTTTCGAACCTCGGCGATACCTCGACGCTCGCCGATCCTTCGGTGGTCGACAACCTGATCGCCAACCGGCCCCAGCCAGCGGCGGCCTGAAGATCCCAGGACCGCAGCGAAAAGGGGCGGGAGGCGAATATGAAAGATTCGCCTCCCGCCCCTTTTGCAAACGGTCTGTTCGATCAGGCTTTCGCCCGGCCTGCGGCCGGACTGATCACGGCTTCTGCGCAAACAGGATGACGTGCTCCAGCGGTTCGTCGCCGGGTGCCTCCTGGCCGGGCGCTTCGCCGATGCAGGCTTCGACGGAGACGACCGTCACTTCGAAACCCATCGCGGCGAGCAGCGCCGAAAACTCGGCGTCCGGCGTTGCCGACCAGATCGCCAGGATACCTTGTGGCTTCAGCGCCGTCATGGCGGCCCTGAGGCCCATTCGCGAATAGAGCCAGTCGTTCACCCGGCGGGTGAGCCCTTCGGGACCGTTGTCGACATCGAGCAGGATCGCGTCATAGGCGCTATCCGCCGCATTTATCAGTATCGCGACGTCGTCCTGCACGAGCTGGACCCGGGCGTCGTCCAGGCAGCCGGCCGTGAAGGCCCGCATCGGTCCGCGCGCCCATTTTATGATCTCGGGCACGATCTCCGCCACGATGACCTGAGCGTCGGACGCCAGGGTTTCGAGGGCGGCGCGCAAGGTGAAGCCCATGCCATAGCCGCCGATGAGCATCTGCAGGTCGGCACGGGTGCCGAGCCGCTCGCAGGTCATCGTGGCAAGTGCCTCTTCCGACGAAAAGAGATCGGTACTCATGAGCTCGTGCTTGTCGAGCAGAATGACAAAATCGTCACCGTTGCGCACGAGCCGTAAACGGTCGCCGTTCGGAACGTGCGCTATATCGATGAGCTCGTCGCCGGGCAGAAGGTCGGAAACAGGAGCGTTCAACTCCTGATCCCGGCATCGGTCGCGGAATGGACGATTGCGGACTGGGGGTGAGGGTGCAGAATTACTTCCCGCGTGCCTTGCGCGCGGCGTAGCGGGCGTCACGCGCCGCCTTGCGCTCTTCCTCGGTAGGCTCGGGCTTGGGCGCGGCTGCTGCGGCCTGTTCCGCCTTGGCTGCAAGGTCACGCTCGCGCTTTTCCTTGGCCGCCTTGCGCTTTTCCGCAAGGGCCAGCTCGCGCGCTTCAGCCTTCGCCACGCGTTCCGCCTGGACGGCCGGATCGATCGGAGCCTTCGCCTTCAGCGCTGCGAGCGCCTTGGCCCGCGCCTCAGCCGCGGCGTTCTGCCGGGCTGCCACGCCCGGCTCCTTGTATGCTGCCATTGTATTCTACCTAATTGCGTCGTCGCCACCGGCTGCGGATGTGATGGGATCATCATCCTTGGAGGTGTTGAAGAACGGGATGGTTCCGGACGATCATGGACATCGTCCCTGATCTTTTGTTGACGGGCCTGGTCCAACGCGGCGCAGGCCCTGCTTGCAGCGTCTTGAGGACAGGTGAGGTGCACGTCGCACCCAGCCATTATCCTTCAAAGGGCGACATCAGTGGAATCGCCCATTATCAAGACATGCGCTTTCTGTCACGGACTGTTGCTTCGTGCAGGAATGGCCCTCCCGCCGTACCGGCCGGACAGGCGCCGCAAAGGTAATGGTGTTCCCACGGCGCAACAATCTGTATGCGACCTGCAAAGCCGCTCCCGCGGTTCCACGATGCCGCGCCGGCATTGCCCGGGCCAGGACGAAAACCTGGACCCGGATCAAAGAAAGTCCCTGCCGAGTTCATGGAAGCCTCTGACGCCATTCTCGAAGACCTCGGCTGGAATGCCTTCTTCAGCAGCCAGCTTGTCCCCGGTGAAGAACAGGGCGAAGCGTGCGTCGTGCGGGTGATGGCGGTGCACCGGGGCATGATCGAGATCGCGGGGGTCGGCCAGGAAGGAATGATCTCTTCCACTCTTCCGCATTCGAAGGGGCCGGAGGATCGCCCCACCGTTGGCGACTGGCTGATGGTAAACCGCGAAACGCGAGAGCCGCTGCGCCTGCTTGAACGGATGAACCTGTTCAAGCGCAAGGCTCCGCTGGACCAGCGGCGGATTCAGCTCATTGCAGCCAATGTCGATACGCTGTTCATCGTCACGTCGTGCAACCAGGATTTCAATATCGCGCGCCTCGAACGCTATCTCGTGCTTGCGCGGGACGTGGGCGTGAAGCCGGTGATCGTGCTGACGAAGATCGATCTTGCGGAAGATCCGGAACGCTTCCTCGAAGCCGCGCGCGCCTTGCAGCCGGGGCTGGAGGTCGAGATGGTCAACGGCCGCGATCCGCAGAGCGTGTCGAACCTCGCGCCGTACTGCGGCAAGGGCAAGACCGTTGCCTTGCTCGGATCGTCGGGCGTGGGCAAGTCCACCATGGTCAATACCCTGCGCGGGTCGAAGAGCATCGCCACCCAGTCCATCCGCGAGATCGACGGCAAGGGCCGGCACACCACCACCGTGCGGCAGTTGCACCGGCTGGACGGCCCGATCAAGGGCGGCTGCCTGGTGGACACTCCCGGCATGCGGGAGTTCCAGTTGCCTGATGCCGCTTTCGGCATTGCCGAAGTGTTCGACGATATCGTCGCCCTCACGCTGGAATGCCGCTTTACCAATTGCAGCCACGGTTCGGAGCCGGGATGTGCGGTGCAGGCCGCGCTGCGGCAGGGATCGCTGACGCCCGAACGGCTTGAACGCTGGCGCAAGCTCATCATCGAGGACACCGAAGGCACCGCCAGGACGGCGGGACGCCGGTCGGGTCCGAAAAATCCCCGAAAGAGGAAATGAAACAATGGCAGATCTCTACCTCAAGGCCCTCGAATCCGAGCGCCGGAGCCTGTGGGCCGAATGCCGCCTGAAGGGCCTTGCCAAGGGCACGCCCGAGCGGCTCCGGATCGACGAACTCGACAAGCTCCTCGCTGAGCACAAGGCCAGGAAGGCGGACTGAAACAGCCGTGCCCCCGGCTTGGCCTGATGGGGTCGGGCCGGGGCCGGGCATTGCCTTTTACCGTTCCCTATCAATGTCGTTGAGGTTTCATCGCCGCGGCCTATCATCCTGATGGGGTAGATTCGGGGGTAGCGTGGCGATCGAGTTGCAGGCGGTGGAAAAGCTCGCCGCCGACCAGGCATCGCTCAAGGCGGCCGCCGGGCTGGCCCGGCCGGGAAAATGGTCGGGCGTGGGCGCCAGTCACGATGCAGCCCTGATCTGGGGCGAGTGCGCGGGCTCGGGCGCCAATCCCTACCGCGTCATGGCCGATCTGCGCGATCTCGGGAACAAATGTACCTGTCCCTCGCGCAAGTTTCCCTGCAAGCATGTGCTCGCGCTGCTCTGGCTCCGGGCAGAGGCAGTGGTTCCTTTCCCCGGCGGCGAAACGCCGGATTGGGTGAGCGACTGGCTGGGACGTCGCCGGCCTTCCGGCACTTCCGCCCGCCCGCCTGCCGAAAGCGCGCCCGCTGCGGAAAAGGATCTTGCGGCGGCGCGCCGCGCGGAACCTGCGGCGGCTGAAGACCCCAAGGCAGCGGCCCGGCGCGAGGCCGCTTCGGCGAAACGCGCCGAGGATACGCACCAGGCGATCCTCGATGCACTCGGCGCGCTGGAGCAATGGGTGAGCGACCAGCTTCGCCTCGGCCTCGGCGGTTTCATCGAGGATGCGACCTCGCGGTGCCGCCGCATCGGCGCCCGCCTTGTAGACGGCAAGGCAGCGGCACTTGCCGGTCATGTCGATGAACTTCCGGCCCGTGTCCTTGCCTTGCCGGCGGGAGACCGCATTCGCGGAGCCACGGTGGAGCTGGCGCGGCTCGTCATGCTGTCCCGCGCCTACCGCGCCTCGCCCACCGATCCCGAGATCCGCCGCGCCGTTGCCGCCGCCGAAGCCCGCGAGGCGCTGCTGGCGGACGGCGCGGCCCTTCGCGTCTCTTCCACCTGGGAAGTGCTGGGCGAGCGTGTGCGCACGCGGCGCGACGGGCTGGTGTCCCAAACCGGCTGGCTGTTGAACCTTGGCGAGAGCGGACCGCGCTTTGCGATGCTGCTCGATTTCTTCCCCGCCGGCACCGGGCGCCGCGGATCGGTTTTCACGCCGGGCGAACAGTTCGAGGGCGAACTGGCGTTCTATCCGGCGCGTCATCCCTTGCGCGCCGTGCTGGTGCAGCGGGGCACTGCGCCCACCGATGACCCGCCCCTCCGATGGCCGGTGACCTCGGCGGCGCTGGAAGACGTGTTGACGGCGCCCTTCCTGGAGGAACCCTGGGCGATCGAGCGGCCGATCTTGCTTGGCCGGGGGCGCATCGGTTTCGACAGTGCCGACCTGCCATGGTGGCAGCCGAGCGACGGGGGCGCGGCGCTTCCGCTGGCCGGCGAGGTCAGCGGGGTCATCGCCGGAACCGAGCTGACGCAGGCCGCCGTGCTCTGGTCGGGCGGGCGGATCGAACTGCTCGCCGCGCACACGCCGTGGGGGCGCATCGGCCATGGTTGACGGGATTCCCGGCGCACTGGGGTCGGTGCTGACGCGCTGGACGATGGGCGGCAGCGCGGTTGACGCTGCTCCTGCCGCGTGGCGCGGACCGATGGGAGATGAAGCGCAGGAGGCGGAACTGCGGCTGCTGGCGCTGTCCGGCCAGTTTCTCGGCGTGCTCACGCTTGCCGAACCGACAGGTGAAGTCCGCATGCTGGCCGATCTGCCCCGGCTGACGGACCCGCCGCTTGCGGAGAACCTGCGTCCACGCGCACGCCGCCTGCTGCAGCAGGTTCGCGAGCCGGGCTATCTCCGGGCCTTTCTTGCATTCCTGAACTCTCGCGGCTGGACGCTCCATCCCGGAGACTGGCTGCCCGGCGCGAATGACGATGTGCCGGACATCTACGCACCGTGGCAGGACTGGGCCGCCTCGGCGGAGCGGGCTACATCGTCCCATCGGGCGGAAGCGGACGGCGAGGGCCTGACGGCCGAGAACTGGAGCCTGTGGCAGCCCGCCGTGCGGCGGGCGGCATTCGCCGTGCTGCGAGGGAAAGAGCCGGAGCGCGCGGTGGCCCTGCTGTCCGCGAAGATCGGCGGCGAAACCGCAGACCTGCGTGTGAGGCTGCTGGAACTGCTCGACTGCGGCCTGTCGGAGGCCGATATCCCGTTTCTCGAAGGGCTGGGCGGGGATCGAGCGCCCCGCGTCAAGGCTCTTGCCGCTTCGCTGCTGGCGCGGCTCGGCCATGGGGTCCGGGGCGGCGAGGATGCGGCGGAGCTTGCCGGTTTCTTTTCCGTGCAGGCCAGGGGCCTGCTCCGGCGTGGGCGCGTTGTCGTGCCGCAAGCGCTCAAGACGCCCGCCCAGCGCAATCGCCGAAACACCTTGATGGAGGCGCTCTCCTTCGCCGCTTTCGCTCAGGCTCTGGACCTTGAACCGGAACGGTTGATCGCTGCCTGGCCGTGGAACGGCGATGCCATGGCCGACCGTGCCCTGGCGGAGATGGCTGCGCGCTCTGCTTCCGATAGCATCGTCGCGCTGCTTGCCGAGGCGCTTACGGGCAGCGATGCCCTTGATCCGTTCCGGTTCGGCCCGCTGGTCCCGCGTCTCGCGCCCGGGCAGCGCCGCGCCGCCGCGATGCAGGCGCTGCGCGGTGCGGGCGCCAGCTTCGCGCAGGCGCTCGGCATCATGGGCGGCGATGGCAGCATGGAGAATGTCATCGCCACGCCTGCCGGCGCCGCCTTGCGGAAAAAGCTCGGCGAGGATGGCGCGCGGCCCGGCGATCACGCGGCCGAACTGCTCGCGCTGGGCCTTGTGGCCTCGCGCGCGGCAGCCGCGCAGGCACTGGAACATCTGGCGGCGGCGGGGATGCTCGCATCCGATCCGCGTCTCGACATGCTGAGATTGAACGCCGCACTGGACGATAGAGGAGCGATACCATGAGCGAGATTCTGCGTCTCCCGGCGGAGACCATCCATGCCGGCGAACTCGCCGCACTGGCGGCGGGCGACAGCGATCGTCGCCCTCCCGGCTGGGCACTATCCCCGCAGCGCGTGGTCACTTACCTCATGGGGGGAACCACGGCGGACGGAACCGTCATCACCCCCAAGTACGTCGGCAACCGGCGGCTGATCGAGACGGCCGTGGCCACGCTCGCCACCGACCGTGCGC
Organism: Novosphingobium sp. TK71; assembly: GCF_055361505.1. Classification (NCBI taxonomy): domain Bacteria; kingdom Pseudomonadati; phylum Pseudomonadota; class Alphaproteobacteria; order Sphingomonadales; family Sphingomonadaceae; genus Novosphingobium; species Novosphingobium sp. TK71. Next base: position 1,129,913 of record NZ_CM143962.1, on the reverse strand, counting down.
TGCTGCTGCTGGGTGTGCCGGGTACGGCCAAGAGCTGGGTCTCGGAACATCTCGCCGCCGCGATCACCGGCGATTCCACGATGGTGATCCAGTGCACTGCCGGGACGGACGAGAACCAGGTGCGCTATGGCTGGAACTACGCCCAGTTGCTCGCGCACGGGCCGAGCCGCGAAGCCCTGGTACCCACGCCGATGATGCGGGCCATGGAAGCGGGCAAGCTCTGCCGTCTGGAGGAACTGACCCGCATGGGCAGCGACGTGCAGGACACGCTCATCACCGTGCTCTCGGAAAAGATGATGCCGATCCCCGAACTCAACAGCGCCGTCTATGCGCAGCGGGGGTTCAATATCATTGCCACGGCCAACAACCGGGACAAGGGCGTGAACGAGCTGTCTTCCGCGCTGAAGCGGCGATTCAACGTCGTGGTCCTGCCGCTGCCGGACAGTGCGGACGAGGAAGTGGCGATCATCGTCAAGCGCGTGGGCGAAATGGCGCAGAGCCTCGATCTGCCCGCCCCCCGGAACGTTGCCGAGGAAGTGGCGCGGGTCGTTTCGATCTTCCGCGAACTGCGCTCCGGATCGACGGAGGACGGCAAGGTCGCGCTCAAATCGCCGTCGGGCGGGCTCTCCACGGCAGAGGCCATCGGCGTGATGGTCGGCGGGATCAGTCAGGCGACCTTCTTCAACGACGGCAGGCTGACGCCGGAAACGCTGGCGGCCAACATGATCGGCGCCGTGGTGAAGGACCCGGTGCAGGACAGGGCGGTGCTGGGCGAATACCTGGAAACGGTGCTCAAGAAGCGGCGCGGCTTCGAGAGCTATTACGCCTCACTCACCGAGATGATCTGAGCCCATGGCGGCAGAGGTATCGCTGTTCGGCATCCGCCACCATGGCCCCGGCTCCGCGCGCCGGCTGGTGGAGGCGCTCGACCTGCTCCAGCCGGCTACCGTGCTGATCGAGGGACCGTCCGATGCCTCCCACCTGCTGCCGATGCTGGCCGACCCGGCAATGGAAACGCCGGTCGCGCTGCTGACGTATGCCGAGGACAATCCCTCGGAGGCCAGCTTCTTCCCCTTCGCGGATTATTCGCCGGAGTATCAGGCGGCGCGCTGGGCAATGGCGCGGGGCGCGGGGCTGCGTTTCATCGACCTGCCCGCGTCTGACCGTCTCGGCGAACACGCTGGCAGCGCCGGGCAGGAAGCGGCCGCCTGTGCGGGTGACGATCCGATCAGCCACGATCCCATCGGCGTGCTGGCCGCCGCGGCGGGTTACTATGACGGCGAAAGCTGGTGGTCGGACGTGATCGAGGAAACGCCTTCATCGGGGCCAGTGTTCGATGCGGTGGCCGACGCGATGACCGCGCTGCGCAGCGAAGCGGGCGCTATCCCCGCGCGTGAAGCGGCACGGGAGGCGCACATGCGGATCGAGATCGCGCGGGCCGCAAAGGAGAGCGAGGGACCGGTTGCGGTCATATGCGGGGCCTGGCACGTGCCCGCACTCGCCGCGCGGCACAGCCTCACCGCTGACCGTGCCTTGCTGAAGGGGCGTGCGAAAGTCAGGATGCGGGCAACCTGGGCACCGTGGACGGAACCGCGTCTCGCCCGGGCGAGCGGTTATGGCGCCGGTGTGGTGGCGCCGGGCTGGTGCGCGCATCTCTGGAACACCCGCGATGCCTCCGACCGGGATGCGATCTGGCTGGCCCGCATCGCCCGCATCATGCGCGAACGCGGCCATTTCGTCTCCACCGCCTCGGTGATCGAGGCGCAGCGGCTGGGCCATGCGCTTGCGGCAATGCGGGCGCGGCCGCATCCCGGCTTCGAGGAATTGCGCGATGCAGCCGTCGCCTGCCTGTGCAACGGCGAGCGGGCGGTGTGGGACGATATCGCGGCGGAACTGCTGGTGGGGTCAGGTGTGGGCACGATCCCGGCCGACACCCCGCTGGCTCCCCTGCTGGAAGATCTGCAGCGCCAGCAGAAGGCGGCGCGGCTCAAGCCCGAAGCGCTGGAGCGCGCGCTGACGCTGGACCTGCGCAGCGAGAGCGGGCTTGCCCGCTCGACCCTGCTTCACCGGCTGGCGGCGCTGGACGTGCCGTGGGGCAGGGCGGCCGATGCCGGGCGGAGCAGGGGCACCTTCCGGGAGAACTGGCTGCTGTGCTGGGAACCGGAATTTGCCGTGCGGCTGGTGGAGAACCTCGTCCACGGCTCGACGATCGCGGAGGCGGCGACCGGGCGTCTGACCGATGCGATGCGCGCCGAACCCGATCTCGCCGCGCTAGCCGGGCTGGTTCGCAGCGCGATGATCGCCGGTCTGCCCGCTGCAGCGGAGTTCGGCACCGGGCTGCTCGAAACGAAGGCGGCGCTCACCAGCGACTGTCTTGCCTTGCTGGCCGCGCTGCCCGCCATGGCCGACATTTTGCGCTACGGCGAAGCGCGCAGCGGCATGGCTGGGCATCTTGCCGATCTCATGCCGCGCATGGTCGTCCAGGCGGCCCTGGCGCTGCCCTACGCGGCGCGCGATCTCGATGCCGAGCCGGCGGCCGCCCTGCGCGATGCCATCCTCGCGGCCGAAGCGGCCATCCAGCTTGCCCAGCTCGGCGGCGCGATCGCCGGAACCTGGCACGATGCGCTTCGCAGGTTGATCGGCGATGACCGGGCGACGCGCCTCATTGCCGGTGCCGCCGCGCGCCTGCTCTACGAGGCCGATCTGCTCACCGCGGAAGAAGCGGCCACGCTGCTAGGCCGGATGCTGTCGCCGGGGACACCGGTTCCGCAGGCGGCGGGTTTCTTCGAAGGTTTCCTTGCGGGCATGGGTGAGCGACTGGTCCATGATGCGCCCCTGCGCGATGCCGTAGACGGTTGGCTTACCGGGCTTGACGAAGAGACGTTCATCACCAACCTGCCACTGTTTCGCCGCGTCTTTTCCAGCCTTGACCGCAGCGCGCGGCGGCGGCTCATGGATGCGGCGCTGGGCCGCGGCGCATCGAATGCGCGCGGCTATCGGCTGCTGCCCGGCGCCGACGCGATCTGGCCCGCGCATGAAGCCCGCGTCCTGGGCCTCATGAACGCAGGAGCACCGCGATGAGCGACATGGAGCGCGACCGCCGATGGACGCTGGCGCTGGGAACCGAAGCCGAGGAGGGTACTGCGGCGCTGTCCGACGGCGACCGGCGGATGTCCCGGGCGCTGTCCGCGCTCTATGGCGATGGCACTGAGATGAAGGGACGCGGCGGGCTTGGCGGATCGGCTCCGCGCGTCGCCAAATGGCTGGGCGACATCCGCGAGTTCTTTCCCGGCTCCGTCGTGCAGGTGATCCAGAAGGACGCGTTCGAGCGCAAGGGCCTGCGCCAGATGCTGCTCGAACCCGAATTTCTCGCCACGGTCGAGGCGGACGTGAACCTCGTCGCCGATCTGGTGGCGCTGCGCGGCGTGATGCCGGAAAAGACCAGGGAAACCGCCCGTGTCGTCATCGGCAAGGTCGTGGCGGAACTGATGGAACGGCTGGAGCGGCGCACTGCAGAGGCCATTCGCGGCGCGCTGGACCGGTCTCGCCGCACCAGCCGCCCGCGCTTCTCGGATATCGACTGGCCGCGCACCATTCGCGCAAACCTCAGCCATTATCAGCCGGAGCATCGGACCGTCGTTCCGGAACGGCTGATCGGCTTCATGCGCCAGCAGCGACGGATCGTGGATCTGGATGAGGTCGTGCTCTGCGTCGACCAGTCCGGCTCGATGGCAAGTTCGGTGGTCTATGCCTCGATCTTCGCGGCGGTGATGGCCTCGTTGCCGGTGGTGACCACCCGGCTGGTCTGCTTCGACACGGCAATCGTCGACCTGACCGGGGAACTGGCCGATCCGGTGGAAGTGCTGTTCGGAATCCAGCTCGGCGGCGGCACCGACATCAACCGCGCCGTGGCCTATTGCGAGGACCGGATCGAACGTCCCTCCAAGTCTCACCTGATCCTGATTACCGACCTTTACGAAGGCGGGAACGCGGACGCGCTAGTCGACCGTCTGGCCACACTGGTGCTGTCGGGCGTCAATGTCATCGTCCTGCTCGCGCTGACCGACAGTGGCCGCCCGTCCTACGATCCCGCCCTGTCCGCACGGGTGGCGGCGCTCGGCATCCCGGTCTTCGCATGTACGCCCGACCAGTTTCCGGGCCTCATGGCGGCCGCGCTGCGCCGGGAGGACATAAACGGCTGGGCCGCCGATCAGGATATCAAGACGGTCCGCGCGGAATGACGGCCACGGCTTCGCGGTATTGCACTTCGCTGACCGGCTCCATCCACGTGACGGAGCTGCCATCCTGAACTTCGGCAATGGCGACATGGGCCATGCCGTCATCCGGCGCCGCGCCGTGCCAGTGCTTGGTCTGGGGCGGTATCCAGACGACGTCCCCGGGCACGAACGCCTGCGCGGGGCTCCCCCACTCCTGCACGAAGCCGTGGCCGCGCGTGACGACCAGCGTTTGCCCCAGCGGATGCGTATGCCACGCCGTGTGCGCGCCCGGTTCGAAGGTTACGGTTGCACCGCCCACCCGCGCCGGCGCTTCACGCTGAAAGCGACCTTCCACGCGGACTGTCCCCGTGAAGTTCTGTGCCGGCCCTTTTGCCGCAGGACCAGTTCCCGCCCGGATGACAGAAACGCCCCGCCGTTCGGCCTTTTCCGGTTCTTGCGCCAGAGCGGTGACGGACAGGCAGGCCATTCCCAGTACCGCGATCGTGCGGCCCGCCCGATTGCTCATCCCAAGATACCTCATTTTGACTGGAAGACCTCGCGAGCGATGCCGACGGCGGCGATCGCGTTGGGCCAGCCCGCGTAGAACGCAAGCTGCGTAATCGTTTCCACCAGTTCGGCTTCGGTCACGCCGTTCTGCCGGGCAAGCCGCATGTGGGAGCGAAGCTGCTCAGGCCGGTTGAGCGCGATCAGCGCGGCGACGGTGATGAGGCTGCGATCGCGTTTGGCGAGGCCGGGACGTTCCCACACGTCGCCCAGCAGCACTTCGTCGGTGAGTTCGGCAAGCTTGGGGGCGACATCGCCCATCAATTGCTGCGCCCGCGATGGCGGCTTGTCGTCCGGTGTGGGAGCGGTCTGGGCCCCGGCCATCGTCGAAGCGCTTCCTGCAAGCAGCACCATCGCGGCGAAAAACAGATTTCGGGTCTTCTTGCTCACTCGACGGCTCCTTTTTCAGTGTCGGGGATCGCGGCGTCGGCGCTCGGCTAAGCCGCTCAGCGCTGCGGGAAAAGAGCGGGGCAAGTTGTGCCAATGCAGCTTCGTGGAGGTGAGGACGAGCGGTAGGCTGCGATGGAGGATGGAACCGGTCATTGCGGGTGCTCCGACTGATCGAGCCCCTTTTCCGCAAGGAACTTCGATACCTCGTCCGCGATCTGGAGGTTGTTCAGGTCGGACATCATGAAGTGCGTGTTTCCGCGAATGCCGAGGTCGGGCAGATGGATCAGGCGGGCGTCGCCGCCATGCCGGTTGACGCAGTCCACCCACAGTCTCGCCATGGCCAATCGAACCCGCCAGTTATCCTTTCCGCGCTCCGCGGTCGGATCGGCGGGGATATTGTCGCCGTAGAAGATCGCGATGGGAATGCGGGTGAGCAGGGCGAAGTCCGCAGGCGCTATTTCCACCGGTTTCAATGTCCCGGCGGCACTGGGCATTTCCGGCGGCGCCTCCCCCTTCGGAAAGACGAACCCGCTGCCCGGCTCGAATGCCACCACGGCCTTTACATTCGGGCTTGCCATGGCGGTCAGCCACCCGGGCTCGCCGCCCTGCGAATGCGTGAAGAGGATTGCAGGCCCGGTCTTTTCGAGCAGCGCGGTCATGGCGCTCGAAATGACCCTGGCATCGTAAGGGCCGGTGTTCGGCGTGACCGAGCGGAAGAACTGCTCCAGCGTCTCCGGACGCGGATCGAACTGCACGCCGCCGAAGAATTCCGGCCAGGCCCCCAGGCGGAACTGATCGAAAAAGAGCTGGTCGTTGGGCGCGGGCTCTATCGCCGCCGCCACGCTGCTGTTGCCGGCTCGCCCCCTGCGCGGCTGGTCCACGACATATGTCGTGAAGTGGCGGCGCAGGAAAATCGTCTGGAAACCTTCGCGGCCATCCGGCGTGGTTTCCCAGCTCCGCCCCGACTGATAGGCACCGTGAAGCATCACGACAGGCAGCCGCCTCGGCTTTTCAGGCACCTGATAGAACGCATAGAGATGGTCTGCGTGGAGACTTTGGCCCGCTGCCGTCGGAGCGTTGTTGGCGAAGGTGCCGGGTTCGGTGTGTATCGTTCCACCGACCGCGAAACTGCCTTGTTCGCTGATGACGAGGGGGGAGGGCGCGGCCTGCGCGGACACGGCGAACAACGCCAACAGGAGCGGCATCGCTGCAGATGTGATCGCGCGTCGCGACATGGCGTTTTCTCCTGTTTTCCGGGAGAAGGTAGCGCCAGGAAAATTCCATGATTAGATGGCTAAATGCGCATGTAGTAGTAAGCGCTGCTAATCAATGGCTTGCCTTCCGTACCGTGGCCTCTCTCTTCGAGGCTCAATGCAACAGCATCGCCTGCAGTCCTCGCACCACGCATCCGCACGCATCGGCTGCCGTCCGCACCGAAAGGCCGGTTTCCTTTGACATGAGCGAGCCGAGCAAGGGCGAAAGCGCGCCTCCGCCGGTCAGCACGATGCCGTCCGCCAGAATGTCATGGCTGAGTTCCGGCGGAGTTTCGCTGAGCAGTTGACGTACGGCTTCGATAATCACGCGGAAATGCTTCTCCGCGACAAGATCGAGTTCTGCGCAGGAGAGCGACAGGATAGCCGGCATCTGAGTGCGAAGGCTGCGTCCCTTGACCTCGATCGGTACGGAACGATCGCCGTTTTGCGCGTGGTTGCTGTACTCCTCCATCACGCGTTCCGCGGTGAGATCGCCGACGAGCAACTTGTGCCGCAGGTGCAGATCGTCGGCGATGGCACGGGCCAGCGATGCCCCGCCGACACGTACCGATCGCGTCCCGCAGATGCCGCCAAGCGATATTATCGCCACTTCGCTGGTACCGGCGCCGCATTCGACGATCATGGTTCCGGAGGGACGCTCGATGGGCAATTCGGCACCGATCGCGGCGGCCAGCGGTTCGGGGACAAGCCGGACCGAGGCCAGGCCAGCGTCGCTTGCCGCGGTAAGAAGCGCTGCCCGCTCCGCCTGAGTGGCATCCGAAGGCACCCCGATCAGGACGCGCGTCCGGCCCAGCCGTGTGCGTCCCATCGCGCTGCGCAGCGCATAGCTGAGCATGTGCGTGGCCGCATCGATGTCCTGCAGGACTCCGCGACGAAGCGGACGCTTGATCCGCATGTGGCTTGGCGTGCGATCCACCATCGCCCGCGCGCTTTGTCCGGCTGCAAGAAGTCGCTCGGCACCCGAAGGACCAGTGAAGCAGCAAAGCGACGGTTCATCGAATAAAATGCCATCGGAGCGATGAACCACGCGAACATTCGCAGTGCCGAAATCAATCGCGATTTCCGGCTTTTTCAAGGAAAAAATTGAAGCCATGGCTGCCCTCTAGCAGCCCGCTGGATCGTTGTCTTCAACAACTCTCCGGACGTTTTCGGGCGTTTCTCATTGGACGGACCAGCTTTCTATGGGCCTGCTACCCGATGCACGGACGCCTTCGTCCCATCGGCTTCAGCCGTTACGGGGGCCTCTTCAACGGCAACCGCCGCGCGGTAAAGTATCAGCCCATTCGTTGATCGGCATTCTCTCTGCAGCTGCGATCGTCCTGGTTCTTTTCAGCCTTTTCGTGCTGCCGGCTTTTGCCAGATAAGGCAGGCCAGCCCCGCCAACGTTGCGCATCGATCTTGCGCAACGTTGGCGTAACAAGTAATTGGATCCAGAAACAGGAATTGGTATACTATTCCATGTTTACTTACCGCTGATCGTCAGCATATTGTGGGGTTCATTCGCCGTACCAAACGCGACGATCCACGGTTTTGACGGATCAGTGATTTCAAGTGAAATCGGATAGGTTTTTGCCGTTTGTGTTGCGATGACCTGCTTGGGACCGCTCACTGCAGCGTTCCACGTCCGGACCGTCAGTTCATGTGTACCCGCACCGGAAACTGTCAGATCGATTTGGTGCCGTCCGCCCTCAGTTAGGCGCGAAGTTGCCGAAAGGATTGCAGTGCGCAGTGGATCCAGCGACAGAACCACAGAAGAGGCGTCGGCGACGGCAAGTTGCCTTTCGATGGAGCCATATCGGACATCGTAACGACCGGCATCGAGTTGCAGATCAAACTTGCCCGGACGCACCCGAGTCGTCTTCTTTGTTCGCGAGTTCCGGAACTCGGCTCCCTGTGGTGCTGTTCCCTTCAGCCGAGCGCCAATTCCCACGCGGGAAAAATTCATGGCCATGCGACAGCTCGAGTAAACCCACATCTCCTTGTACGGGAACACCGCATTGTTACCCCAGGCGGGGGCGTCTTCCTCATAGGAATTGAACCCGAGCGACATGCCACCAACGAAGTTTGGCAGTGCCACTGTGAAATTCTGCCAAAACGCGTTGCCTACGCCGTACAGAAGCGAGCGGGAAAATGGGTTTGCGCCGAGGACCCACTGAACCTGACGCGCTGCCAAGTCGGAGAGGTCGGCTCGTTGGAGCGTCGCGGCCGCTGCACCGAGACCGATGGTCTTGCTCATATGAACCGTACTCGATCCCTTACGAACGTGATCGTACCAGAGCGGGAAGATGCGCAAGGTATGATTGGGTCCGAGCGAGGTTCCAGCATCGTACTGCTGTTGCATTTGGCGGCGGATCACGTCCGGCATGGGCGGTGTGGGGAACACAGCGCTGGGCTTTTGCGCTAGCATCATGCCCGTCCGATCAAGAGGTTGCGGAGCGTCTAGGTCAGACTTGCGCCAGACCGCCGCTGGAATGATGTTGAATGGACCCGATGCCTCTGAGCCGGTCACACAGAAATGATCGGCGTAGATTGCCAACCCCGCGTACCAGTCCATCCAGTCAGGGTGATCGGGCAGCGCATCACACAGCGCCGAGAACGCGAGAAGACCGCAATCCTCGAAGCTGTTGTGGTATTCGTGGACTATGCGTGTCCTTCCAGCGTCTTCGTAAAAATAGCCGGTTATGCCAATGCCGTCGATAAAGGTGCGTTCCTGGATGGCCACGAGCCATTTGGCAAAGCGAGCCGCTTCGGTTGCATATTGCCGCTCGCCCGTTGCGCGGTACATTTCGACGGCAGCCAGCGTCGCATAGCCGATAAAGTCCCGCCAACTCGGCTGGTTGATCTCGAGCGGAGGAGCATCCTTCGGAGGTTGGATTGCCGCCGCAACGAGAGCGAAGTCCTCGCGCGCAGCCTTGAGCACATTCGATGCAAGCTTGGCATCCCGCGTCCGCAAAGTTCGCACAGAGCGTGCACCAGCAAGAACACCGAGGATGTTCTGGAAATCATCCCGGCCAACTGAACTGCGCTCGTCGTCCTGAATGACATCGTCTGCGGTGCCGACCTTGCTGTCGGTCCAGTAGGACACATGGTTGTAGAGCGCGCGCTGAGCCGGAGCGAAGCGGGTACGAACCGACCAGTCCAAGCCCCAGAGAGCTTCTTCCAATGCGCGCTCGGCCAGCGCCGACTTCCCGCGCAGTTTCAACGCATCGTGCAAATCAAGCAGCGCGTAGATCGAGAGGTGGGTTCGATAGGGGCTCTGGGTCAGGTTTGCGGCATCATGCCATCCGCCTTCGACGCTGCGCTTTTCTCCTTTGTAGAGCGCAAAGACGTCCCGATGGCACGCATCCTGGACACCTGGCACAGGGAAGCCGCACCTCAACCCGTAAAAGGCGTTGAGCGTGGCTTCGATCACTGGCTCCCAGGCGTCGTCGGAAATCAGGAAGGGATCGCTGTTGGTCGAGCCATGCCGCAGCCGATAACGCCCAGGCTTACTGAATGAGGTGAAGTCCAGCTTACGATAGGAGCCGCGCGAGTTAATGACCGGGGCGGCGTCCAAGGTCGCCACTACCTGGTTGCTATCAGCTTCAACAATCTGAAACGAGTGGGAGCCCTCGTGTGCGATGGCGATCTTTGGTCCGGCAGGTTGATAGCCGACGTGGCTGAAGGCGATGGTTCCAGGGGCAATGGCCCAGCCCTTAGGCTGCTCAGCATCGATCCTCTCGACTGCCAGCTCATCAAAATCATAAGTGATACGCGTGTCTGCTCCGCCGATGCTGACACCGGAAAGCGTTTGGAAAATCATAAACTCGGAAACGCGATCGCGGTGCTGCTCGGGAATTTCCCACACCAAATGATTCCACTCACCCGGTTTCAGGTCGCCAATATAGTGCACTGCAACCGGATCGAGTGGGCCTGCTGGGGCGCCTTCACAGGTGAACTGCAGCGATATCACATTGACCGGATTAGTAGTCGGGTGGACGTAAGCCCACATGGAAATGCGATTGAACGCGCTCCAGTCCTGTGGCTCCTTGAAGGTGCGTCGTGCGAAAGCTGCGAATGGCTGCCCTTCAAAGAGCACACCCTCACCATGGAACGTGCCGTTGGGACGGCGCGCCGCCCGAATGTAGTCCTCGTTACGTAGCAACGTGCTGAACCGAAGCGAACGGCTACCGGATCGCGCCCGTTCGCTGGTGTAGCTTAGCGAGACCGCCGCAGATGCTACCCAGCCATTGTCAGACTCCATGTCATCGATCAGCCTGCGCTCATGGACAGGCTTGGCGCGACCTTTCTCGTCCAGAAGCTTTGACAGGTCCGCCTTGAGCAAAGGACGGATCGGCCAGCGCCCTTGCCACATCGCTGGAGTGGAAGTTCCACGGCCTATGCCCGCGGCGGCCAGTTGGCCCGGCATCAAACTAATGACGGCCAGCGTCGAAGTAGATTTGAGAAGTCCTCTGCGGGTTACATCGAACCGAGGCGCGGCTTGCGTTACCTTCATGTTCAATTCCTAACAACAATCTGCGGAACGGTCGTGATCGGTTCGATCCGAATGTCGCGGAAATAGATTTCGGTGCCTTCGGACTGGAGCTGGATCATTCCGCTGGTGAGCGGCCGCGCTTTACCGTCGTCTCCGATGGCCTTGAGATTGGACAATGCCATCACCGGTTCGCCGTTGATGACGTGGACAGAGTTCTCGCCGGCGACATATAGATCGAGCCGGTTCCACTGCCCGAGTGGATGCTCGGCATCGGTTGCCTGCCGGACCTGGGTCGGCATACGGATGGTGGCAAGCCTGCCCCCGGCTAGGAAACGATAGTCGGGTCCGCCCATCGACCCTTTTTCAGAACCTTCACCGATTGTCACATCCATGCGGACACCTAGCCCGACCGGCATGACCATGCCTGTCCTGGGTGGGGAAATCTCGAACTCAACCGAGCTAGCCAAAGCACCCAGTATGGCGCCCTCCTTGCCAAAGCTATGATACAACACGCCGCTGTTCGGCGGTGTCTCGGGCGACCATTGCCTGCCGAATTTATAAGACAGGCTGAGATGGTACTTCGAGTAGGCTCGCCGCGTATTGAGTGCCCCCCATGTACGACCGGAGACATAGATCGCGGGAGCCCCGTCTACCCGGACAACACGGAATATGTCGCCGATACCGGTCCTTCCCAGCGGTTGCTCCGGGGCACCGGGAAAGATCATGCCGCCCCCTGGCTTGCCAAGCCACGGCGTGAATGCGCTGAGATCGCGGCCGTTAAAGAGCGATTCCGCTTTTCCGCTCGGTCGCGGAACTTCGGCCAGCGCCAGCTTTTGGATTTTGAATGGCGGAGTGCCTGGAATAATCTGAATCGGTGGAAGATCAGCGGCCGGCGGGGGAGCAGCCAGGATGGTCTGGGTCACTCCTGCCGCGGCAACGCTTAGTCCGGCCATCGCGACCGCCAATCTGGTGCTCATCTCAAGGTGTTCCTTCGAACTTGCTGGGATTGAGGTCGAGTTCCACAGCCTCGATCAGCGGCAACAGCCATTCGAGAAGCGCTACGTGGAGAGGATGGTCTGCATACGCTGCGCAAGCCGCTGCGTTCGCAAACTTCATATATCCGCCAAAACCGTAGCCCCCGTGGTTGACTGCAACGTTCGGTCCAACTGCAACTTCGAGCAGCCCGGGAATCTCGCCGCGGAAACCTTCGATTGCGTGGGTCGCACGCGAGCAGTCATCGGCTGTCGCATCAGGCTTCCAGCGAAACAAAAAGATGTGAATGTACATCGGCTTCCCTCGGTTTCGGAGCGGCGGAACTGATCGGTAATTTGACCTTGTCGGTGCACGCTCGGGTAATCGACAAAGCATTCGTACCATTCGCGAATGGGCCGGCGGGCTTCCGACCCAAGCGCCAGTCTTTTCTTGTGGGTCGTCACCTGCGGGGGCTGTAGGTAGCCGCGCCGACGATAGCTTGCGGCCCGATCAGCCGAGACACGCAGTCCTCGCGATGCCCCATAAAATCTCTCCCAAACAGCAAGGATTTGTTCGGTGATGTGACGAATCACGACCCGTTGATCTCTCGTTGACAGGGTCTGCATATTGACATTTGTACGGCCGTACAAATCATAATTCGAGTGGTGGCATTGATGGCAGGGGCGCCAGCAGCCATGGGAGGACTGATGGCAAATCCCGAACTTTCGACCCGGCAGCGGATCCTCCAAGCTGCAGAACCCCTGTTCGCAAAACTGGGATTTGCGGGCGTATCAATGCGAGCAATTGCTGGAGCCGCAGGTGTTCACCTGGGACAACTGCCGTATCACTTCGGTACGAAAGAGACGCTCTACCGTGAAATTTGGGAGAATTGGATCAGCCAAGTGGATGCAGGCACTTTACTCTTGGAGAAGCAGCCTGCTTCTGATGCGCCGCAAAAGGAGCAACTTCGGGCCGTAGTGCGGGCTTTTTTTGATGGCCCCGCCCGGATGCTTAGTGATCCGCGCGGCAGGCACTTCGTCGCGATCATGGTCAAGGAGGCACATGACCCTGCCAGTGCCTCTCGCGGTTTGCTGGAAGAATTCATCTATCCAAACGGCAACAGATTCCGCCTCGAGCTTGCTCGACTTTTCCCTGAGATGGATGCGACGTCACAAGACGCCGGCTTTGAAATGATCCTGGCAGCGCTGCGGATAGTGATCGAGCGAGATCGGCCGACTGCGGACGGACAATTGCACCCCGACGAAGCAGCCCACTTAGTCGGGCTTTTGACTCATTTCATTGTCGACGGGTGGATGGCATTGGCTGAGATTTCGCAGAGAAGCGTCTAAAGTTCACCACTCAAAACGCAGAACGGTACGAGGAAAAACACCTGCAACAGGTCAGCGCGGCCTTGTGGAGGGCTGAGTAGCCCCTAGTTTTCTAGACGCCTTCCGCTTTCAAAATCTGCAGCCGCTCGAACTGTGCGGGTGACAGCATCCCGTTCCTGACCTGCTTGCGGAGCGGATTGTAGAACATCTCGATGTAATCGAACACGTCCTGCCGGGCTTCGTCGCGCGTTTTGTAGGTTCGGCGCCGGATGCGTTCTCGCTTGAGCGACGAGAAGAAGCTCTCTGCCACCGCATTGTCATGGTAGTTGCCGCGCCGGCTCATCGAATGCTCAAGATTGTGAGCCCGGATGAAGGCCGCCCAGTCCATGCTGGTGAACTGCGAGCCTTGATCCGAGTGGATCAATACCCGTTGTTTTGGGATGTCTTGGGAAGGACCGTTGGCGGACAGGGTGGGATTCGAACCCACGGTGAGCTTGCACCCACGGCGGTTTTCAAGACCGCTGCCTTAAACCACTCGGCCACCTGTCCGCACGGATTGAGCGCATAGAGAAAACAGCGCGGCTTGCAAGGGGTATGCTTGTTGTCCCACAACGATTGCGGATTGGGACGGATGGCAGTTGGCTTGCGATGACTGTCCACGGCCATGACGCTCAAGGCATTTGCAACTCAGCCGCATTGTGCGAGATTTGCCGGGATGACTGTTTCTTCGAAGCTTCGTTCCCTGCGTCTCCCTTTCCTTGCAGCCGCCCTTGCCGCCATGCCGATGGCCTCGGTTCTCGAGGCGCAGCCAGTGGTTCAGAGCGTGGGAGGGCAGAGCTTCGACAGCTATTTGCAAGCGGTGGGCGCGCGGGCGCGCCGGGAGGGCGTTTCCGAGGCGACCATTTCGCGGGTGCTCACCGGGCTCACGCCGAACCAGCGAGTGGTCGAACTGGATTCGGCGCAGCCAAGCCGCGCGACAACGCCTCCGCCGGTTGCTCCCTATATTGCCCAGCACGTCGGGCCGAGCATCATTGCTCGTGGACGTGCGCGTTATGCAGACCTTTCCGGCATCGTTCCCTCGATAGAGCGTAGATATGGCGTTCCTGCGCCCATACTGTTCGCGATCTGGGGGCATGAGACGAACTACGGCAGCTATGTCGGCGATTTCGACCTGGCGCGCTCACTCGCGACACTGGCCTGGGAAGGGCGCCGTCGGGCGCTGTTCGAGGGCGAGCTTGTGGCGCTGCTCAAGATGGTGGATCAGGGCGTTCCCACTTACCGTCTCAAGGGAAGCTGGGCAGGGGCCTTCGGCTACCCCCAGTTCCTGCCGAGCGTGTACCTGCGGCTGGCTGTCGATGGTGACGGCAATGGAACCCGCGATATCTTCACCAGCCCGGCAGACACTATCGCGTCGATCGCAAATTATTTTCGCGATGCAGGATGGCGTGCGGGGCAGCCATGGGGCGTTCGCGTATCGGTGCCTTCCGGGCTCAATGTCGATAGTTACGCCAGCAAGCTTGCAGCGCCTAGCTGCGACCGTGTCCACGCCCGTCATTCCCAGTGGAAGACCGTTTCGGAATGGCGGGCTCTCGGCGTGACACCGCAGCGCGCGATTGCCGACAACGTGCTGACATCGCTGTTCCAGCCTGACGGGCCGGGCACGCCGGCCTATCTGTTAACCGGGAATTATCGGGTCATCCTTCAGTACAACTGCTCGAACTACTACGCACTGTCCGTGGGGTTGCTTGCAGATGAGATTGCCCGTTAACCATGCGCTGCCACTTGCGGCGCTGATTCTATCGATTGCCGCTCCGGCGTTTGGCAAGGACCGTGGTCCCGTCCTGCCTGCAAGCGGGCCTGCCGGCGACTATCCGGTCGTCCTCGGCGATCCGTTCACCATTGGCGGGACGACGTGGACGCCGATTGACCAGCTCAACTACGATGCCGTGGGAATGGCTTCCGTGGGCCAAGGCAGCGGAGTGACCGCCGCTCACAAGACCTTGCCGTTGCCGGCTTATGTCGAAGTCACCGCACTGGGAACCGGTCGTACGATCCTGGTCCGGCTGGAGCGGCGGGGGCCCATGGTGAACGATGCACTCATCGAACTTTCGCCGGAAGCAGCGGCGCAGCTCGGCATCGCGGGCGGTGCCCATGCACCTGTTCGCGTGCGACGCGTCAATCCTCCCGAAGTGGAGCGGGCCATGCTGCGAAGCGGCGGCAAGGCGCCCGAGCGGATGGAAACGCCGGAAGGCTTGCTCAAGGTCTTGCGGCGCAAGCTCGAAAGCCAGTCGCCGTTGCTGCCGCTGCCGTCCACACCCCCCACGATGCCGAAGGGGCCGGCAATCCAACCCGCTGCCACGCCGGAAATTCATTCGCAAAAGGCGAATCCCGGCCCCGTCGCGGTAGCGGTGCCGCCGAAGGTTGAGAAAAAATCTCCCGCCACGCCGCAACCCCAGGAAACAGTAGCGCATTTTCCTGCCAAACCTGCGCCATCGGTTGTAAAATATGGCTCGCAAGTTGTTCAGATTGGAGCATTTTCTGTTGAAGAAAATGCTCGCAAGGCAGCGCGTCCTCTTGGTGCAAGCGTGAGCAGGGCGGGCAAGTTCTGGCGTGTGCAGATGGGGCCCTTCGCAAACAGTGCACAAGCCGCCGCAGCGCTGGAGAAGGCCCGGGCGGCAGGGTATAGCGACGCACGAATCCAGCGCGCGAATTGATTTCGGGTCGTTTCGCGCAGGCCAACGCGTCCGTTCCGGATGCGCGGGGAGAAGTCGCGCCTTGAAGTCCTTCCTGAAGTTTGCCCTCCTGCTTGCGGTCCCCGCGAGCGTCATCGCAGCAAGTGCGGCAGGAGCAGCCATTCCCACTCCGCCGCCGGAACTCGCGCCGATACCGGTAAGCATCCTGGTAGACATCGGTTCAGGGCAGGTTCTTGTCCAGCGCCGCCCCGATGTGCCGTTCCTGCCTGCCTCCGTTACCAAGGTGATGACCGCTTTCGTCGCGTTCGAGGAAATCGATGCAGGCCGGCTCAGCCTTGATCGGCAAATGTCGGTTCGGCCTGAAACGGCGCGGGAATGGTTCGCAAAGGGTACGTCCATGTACCTGACGGAAAAGGATCATCCTACCGTTCGCGATCTGCTCCACGGCGTGATGACGGCATCGTCGAACGACGGCGCCGTGGTGCTGGCGCAGGGGTATGCGGGAAGCGTGCCGGCATGGACTGCGATGATGAACGATGCCGCGCGCCGGATCGGCATGACCGGCAGCCACTACAACACGCCGAATGGCTGGATGGATGACGGCCACACATACATCACCGCCAGCGACATGGTGAAGCTGGCGGACGCCATGATCACGCGCCATCCGCAACTTTACCATGAGTTTTCAGGTGTTAAGCACTACTTCTGGCGCGACGTTGCCATGCGCAGCCATGACCCGACGGTTGGCGTGGTTCCAGGCGCGGACGGGATCAAGACCGGCTACACGCGTGAAGCAGGCTACAACTTCCTCGGCACCGCCGAACGAGATGGTCGCCGTCTCGTCATGATGTTGGCCGCTTCGCCAAAACCCAAGGTGCGCGACGATGCCGCCAAGGCGCTGCTGGAGTGGGGCTTCTCGGCATGGGAAGCGCGCCATCTGTTCGATCAGGGGCAACCCGTGGCGCAAGCCAGCGTGCAGGGCGGTGCAGCCCGTGAGGTGCCGCTGGTCGCCAATCGCGAAGTCCACGCCACCCTGCCTCGAGGCGGGCACGAGAAAGTCTCGCTTGCGGTGCATTACAAGGGGCCGTTGGTGGCGCCGATCCGCAAGGGCGACCAGGTCGGCGAACTGGAAATCAAGGTTGAAGGTCTGGCGCCGGGGCATATCCCCTTGTTCGCCGGAAAGGATGTTGGCGTGGCCGGTCCTCTGGACAGGCTGATGAACGGGATTATCAGCTTCTTCTCATGAGCCGGGGAAAATTCATCGCGCTGGAAGGCGGGGAGGGGGCGGGGAAATCGACCCAGTCGCGCCTGCTCGCCGAGGCATTGCGTGCACGAGGACTGGACGTCGTGACCACTCGCGAGCCCGGGGGAACCGGAGGAGCGGAAGCGATCCGCGAGCTTTTGCTCCATGGCGATGGTGATGGCTGGGGAGCCCGCGCCGAGGCGCTGCTGTTCGCCGCTGCGCGTTCGGATCACGTCGAGAAGCTGATCCGGCCCGCTCTCGATCGTGGGGCCTGGGTCGTCTGCGATCGTTTTCTCGATTCAAGCCGAGCCTATCAGGGCGGCGGCGGCGGTCTCTCGGATGGTGACATTCGCACGCTTCATGCCATCGGCAGTGAAGGAATGCTCCCGGATCTGACCGTGCTGATCGAAGTGTCTCCCGCCGTCGCGGCCAAGCGGCTCGCCTTGCGCGACGTTGACGGAACCGATCGGATCGGCGGCCGCGAGGCGACCTACCACGCCCGGGTGGCGCAGGCATTCGCGCGGTTCGCGGAAGGGGAACCAGCACGTTTCGCACGGATCGACGGGGACGGGACACCCGAGGAAACGCGGGACCGCGTACTCGCCGCACTGACCGGCCTGATGGGCGAAGGCACATGAGCGAGGAACTCCCGTTCGTCGGCCAGCACGCCGCGTGGCAAGAATGGCTGGCCGCGATCGATTCCGGGCGCATGCACCATGGTTGGCTGCTGGCTGGCGGCAAGGGCCTGGGCAAGCGCGGTTTCGCGCGGGTGGCCGCGGCCGAACTGGTACGATTGCCCGGCGCGCCGAGGCCCGACCCGGACACCCATCCGGACATTCACATCCTCGAGCATCTTCCCGCCAACGACGACGAGGCGAAGAAGAAGGCCGAGGGCAAGCCTTACCAGACCAAGCGCAATATCTCGGTCGACCAGGTGCGCGAAATGATCCGCCGCCTTGCGACGAAGCCAACGCTGGGCGATCGCCGCGCCATCATCATCGATCCGGCCGACGATATGGAGAAGAGCGCGGTCAACGCACTGCTGAAAGCGCTTGAGGAGCCCCCTACGGGAACCTACTTCCTGCTGCTGGCCCATCAGCCGGGGCGCCTGCTGCCGACTATCCGCTCGCGCTGCCGGGTCTTGCGCTTCGCCGCTTTGAACGAGCAGGAACTCGATGAAGTCCTTCGCCGGGATGCTCCTCATTCCGATGCAGAGACGCGGCGTGCCGCAGTGGCGGCATCGCATGGGTCGCCGGGCATCGCCATCAGTTTCGTCGAACATGATCTTGGCCCCATTAACCGCCTGATGATGCAGATCCTGCGAGAAGGTGATGCAGATTATCATCTGCGCGGCAGCCTTGCCGAAGAGATGGGTGCTCGCCCGGCACGGGATCGCCAACTGGCCACGCTGGAACTGGCGCGAACGGCGCTCGCCAACGAACTGGCCGGCGCATCGCCCGCGCGCCAGATGCGGCTGATCGAGGCACATGGCACCCTGACACGCCTGTCTACGCAGGCGCCGACCTACAATTTCGACGCGGGCCTCCTGATAATGGAAATTGGCGGGTTGCTGGCTTCGGCCGCTATGCCTAGAGAGACGGCTCGCTAAGACACTCCTGGAAAAGAAAGCGCGACGCCGCATGGGCGAGCCCTATTATATAACGACAGCGATCAGCTACCCCAACGGCAAGCCGCATATCGGCCATGCCTACGAGGCGATCGCCGCCGACGTCATTGCCCGTTTCAAGAAGGCCGAAGGCTTCGATGTCCGGTTCCAGACCGGTACGGACGAGCATGGCCTCAAGATGGCGCAAAAGGCACGCGATCTGGACACGACACCTGCGGATCTGGCAACGGAAATGTCAGGACATTTCCGTGAGATGTGTGATGTCTTGAATGTCGGTTATGATGTTTTCATCCGCACGACGGAGCCACGCCATCACGCCGCGACACAGGAACTGTGGCGCCGGATGGAGGCCAACGGCGACCTCTATCTCGATCGTTACGAGGGGTGGTACTCCGTCCGTGACGAAGCCTATTACGACGAAGGCGAACTGGTCGCAGGCGAAGGTGGGGAAAAGCTTTCCCCGCAGGGAACGCCGGTAGAGTGGACGGTCGAGGAATCGTGGTTCTTCCGCCTGTCTAAATATCAGGACAAGCTGCTCGAACTCTACAATTCGGCCGACTTCATCCGTCCTGAGACGCGCAAGAACGAAATCCTGCGTTTCGTCGAGGGCGGCCTTCGCGACCTTTCGGTTTCCCGCACCAGTTTCGACTGGGGCATCAAGGTGCCCGGCAGCGAAAATCACGTGATGTACGTCTGGGTCGATGCGCTCACCAACTACATCACCGGCCTTGGCTTCCCCGAAGAAACGAGCGAATTCGCCAGGTTCTGGCCTGCCGACGTTCACCTCATCGGCAAGGATATCGTCCGTTTCCACACCGTCTACTGGCCGGCCTTCCTGATGAGCGCCGGGCTGGAACTTCCCAAGCAGGTGTTCGGCCACGGCTTCCTGCTCAACCGGGGGCAGAAGGAATTGAAGTCACTCGGCAATGTTACCGACCCGATCGGTCTGGCCGAGACATATGGCGTCGACACGCTCCGCTATTTCTTCCTGCGCGAAGTGGCATTCGGTCAGGACGGATCGTGGTCCGCCGAAGCCATCGTGACGCGGGCCAATGCCGAACTCGCAAACAGTTTCGGCAATCTTGCTCAGCGCAGTCTTTCCATGATTTTCAAGAACATGGATGGAGAACTTAAGGGCGATCTTCCGAAGGCCGAAGCTGATCTGGCCCTGCTTTCGGCCGTTGCCGAAGGCATTGCCGGCCTGCGCAAGGCGTTCGACGAACTGTCGTTCAGCGAAGGCCTCGAGGCATGGATGCGCGCCGTCTTCGCCTGCAACCAGTATGTCGATGAACAGGCTCCGTGGACCCTGCGCAAGACCGATCCCGCGCGCATGGAAGCAGTGTTGATGATGCTGTTCCAGGTCGTTCGCGACCTCGCGATCGCGGTTCGTCCCGTGGTTCCCACTTCCATCGACAAGTTGCTGGACCAGATGGGCCAGCCTGCCGAAGCGCGCAGTTTCGCGGCTCTTGCCGACGATGGCTGGTTCGCGGCTCTCGCCGCCAGCGGTTTCAAGGTCGACAAGCCGGTCGGCGTTTTCCCGCGCCTTGAACTGCCGGAGGAAGCCGCCGCGTGATGCTCATCGATTCGCATTGCCACCTCGAATACGAAGGTCTCGTCGAGGACCAGACAGGTGTTCTCGACCGGGCCCGCGCGGCGGGCATTCGCGGATTTCTGAACATCTCGACGCGCCGCAGCGAATGGGAGAGGGTGGTCGCCACTGCTGCTCGTGAACCCGATGTATGGGCCTCGGTCGGTATTCATCCGCATGAGGCGGATCAGCATGCCGACCTTGGCGAGGCCGCGCTTCTCGAAGCGACCCGGCATCCCAAGGTCATCGGCATCGGCGAAACCGGTCTCGACTATTATTACGACAAGTCCGACCGTGAGGTGCAACAGGCCTTGTTCCGCACGCATATCACGGTGGCCCGCGAAACCGGGCTGCCGATGATCATTCACACGCGGGACGCCGAAGCGGACACGTTCCATATCCTTGAGGACGAGATGGGGAAGGGGGCGTTCCCGGCCCTGATCCACTGTTTCACCGCCAGCGCCGATTTCGGCCGCAAGGTGCTGGATCTGGGACTGACGATTTCGATTTCCGGCATTGTGACATTCAAGAATGCCAAGGACTTGCAGGAGGTTGTTGCCACCATTCCGGAGGATCGCCTGCTGGTCGAAACGGATTCGCCGTTCCTTGCGCCGGTGCCACATAGGGGCAGGCGCTGCGAGCCGGCATTCACGGCCGATACGGCGCGTTTCGTAGCCGATCTGCGCGGCGTTTCCGTGGAGGAACTCGGCGAAGCGACGACGCGCAACTTCTTTTCGCTGTTCACGAAGGCCGCAGCGTGAAGGTTACCATTCTCGGCAGCGGCACTTCGACCGGCGTTCCTCGTCTTGGCGGCGAATTCGGCGCCGACTGGGGCCTGTGCGATCCCGACGAACCCAGGAATCGACGGACCCGCGTTTCCATCCTTCTGGAAAGCGATGCCGGCGCCAGGATCCTGGTGGACACCTCCACGGATCTGCGCGCGCAGCTTCTTCAGAACGAAATCCACCGCATCGACGCCGTGTTCTGGACGCACGACCATGCGGACCACTGCCACGGAATCGATGATCTGCGCCCGCTTCGCTACGGCCGCGCAGGCCCGATCCCCGGCTTTGCGAACTCCGAGACCGTCAGGCGGCTGCGCCAGCGTTTCGGATATGTCTTCGCCGGGCAGTTCGGCTATCCGACACTGATTTCGCTGGATAATCTCGACACGCTGAGGCTCTGCGAAGGGTTTCGCGTGGATCATGCGCAAATGCCGCACGGTCCTGCGGAATCGACTGCGTTTCGGTTTGATTGTGACGGAAAATCAGTCTGTTACATGACAGACTTCAGTGAAATTACCCGCGACATGATCGACTTGTGCTACGGCGCCGATCTTCTCGTGGTCGACTGCCTGCGCCGCGAACCGCATCCAACGCACGCTCATCTTGGCATGGCGCTGGAACTCGCGGAAGTCTGCCGGGTCGGACAAGCGGTGTTGACCCATCTCGACAAGAGCATGGATTATGCGACACTGAGCGCTGAAATTCCCGAGAATGTTCGGGTTGCCTATGACGGAATGGTGATCGAGCCGTGAACCAGACAGGAATGATCGTCGGCATCATCTCGGTGATCGGGGCGCTCATTCTCGTTACGAGCAATTCCCGTTTTCGATCCTTGCCTCAGAGCAGGATGCTCAAGATGGCGTTGATCTGGGCCGTGATCATCATCGGGTTTGTCCTGCTGATCCAGGTGACGGGCTTCAGGATAAAGCCGTGACACCGCGCTCAGCGGCGCATGGTTTAACATAATCTCTATTATCAATCTTGCATATGCGCTCGGGGAAAATGACAGAAACTCGCCATCAGCAGCTTGACCGGCTCCTCTCGATCATGGCGCGGCTTCGCGATCCCGTGTCCGGTTGCGAATGGGATGTCGCGCAGAGTTTTGAAACCATCGCGCCCTATACCATCGAGGAAGCCTACGAGGTTGCCGATGCCATTGCTCGGCAGGATCTGGCCGATCTGCGTGATGAACTGGGCGATCTGCTGCTTCAGGTCGTTTTCCATGCCCGCATGGCCGAGGAAGACGGGCATTTTGCTTTCGGCGATGTGGCCGCCGCGATCTCCGACAAGCTCGAAGCCCGTCACCCGCATATCTTTGCCGACGAAGCCACGGGAGATGCCCAGACGGAGCGTTGGGAAAAGCTGAAGGCGAAAGAGCGCAAGGCCAAGGGTGAAACCAGCGCTGTCGATGGCGTGGCGATATCGCTTCCCGCGCTCATGCGTGCCGAAAAGTTGCAGAAGCGAGCTGCGCGGGTCGGCTTCGACTGGCCCGACCCAAGCGGCGCGGCCGACAAGGTGCATGAGGAAATGGCGGAACTGGCGGAAGCCTCACCGGCCGAGAAACTTGAAGAAGCCGGCGACCTGCTGTTCGCCGCTGTCAATCTGGTGCGGCTCAACGGCATCGCCCCGGAAGATGCCTTGCGCGCAGCCAACGCCAAGTTCGAGCGTCGGTTCCGGGCGATGGAAGCGTTCGCCCATCGGGACGGCTTCCTGTTCGACAAGCTCTCGCTCGACGAACAGGAAGCCTATTGGCAGGCGGTAAAGGCTTCAGAGCGCGCTGAAACGGCCTAGTTCACGCTCGGCAAGGCGGACCTGGAGGCGGAGCATCGGACCTTCAGGCCCCTCACCCGCGTCTTCTTCGGCCACTACTTCGCCCCGTGCATGTAGGAATGCGAGCCGCTGGCCATCGGCCGCCGGCAGCACGAAGCTGTAAAGCTTGGCGTCAGCCGTCAGCGTCCTGCCGACAGTTTCGAGCAGGAAATCGCAGCCCATGCCGGTAAGCGCGGACAGCGGAACGATGGTCTCGTCCGAACGCTGGGCCATGGCTTCGCGCAGTTCCTGGGCATGCGTGGCCTCAAGCAGGTCCCACTTGTTCCAGACTTCGATGATCGGGATCGCGGGCGCGGCCTCCTCACTCTCTTCGACCTGCCCTTCCCCGGTCGCCACGCCGAGATCGGCCAGAACTTCCAGCACCTGGCGCTTCTGCGATTCGGTATCCGGGTTGGCGATGTCGCGAACGTGGAGAATGATGTCGGCCGCGTTCACTTCTTCCAGCGTTGCGCGGAAGGCCGCGACGAGCTGGGTGGGAAGGTCGGAAATGAAGCCCACCGTGTCCGACAGGATCGCCTTCTCGACAGCCGGTAGACGGATCGCCCGCATTGTCGGGTCTAGCGTGGCGAACAGCAGGTCCTGCGCCATCACGCCCGCGCCGGTCAGGTAATTGAACAGCGTGGACTTGCCCGCATTGGTATAGCCCACCAGCGCAACGACCGGCCATGGTGCTTTTTCGCGGCGATCGCGGTGAAGGCCGCGGGTGCGGCGCACCTGCTCCAGCTCGCGCCGGATGCGGGCCATGCGATCGCGGATCATGCGGCGGTCGGCCTCGATCTGCGTTTCGCCCGGACCGCCCAGGAAGCCGAAGCCACCGCGCTGGCGTTCGAGGTGGGTCCAGCTGCGTACGAGACGGCCTGCCTGATAGTCCAGGTGAGCCAGTTCGACCTGGAGACGGCCTTCCGCCGTCGCCGCACGCTCGCCGAAGATTTCGAGGATCAGGCCGGTACGATCGATGACCTTGCGCTTGAACTTCTCTTCGAGATTGCGCTGCTGGATCGCCGAAAGCGAGCCATCGACGATGATGAGTTCCGCTTCGTGCAGTTCACAGGCAACTGCGATGTTCTGGATCTGCCCTTCGCCGAACAGCGTTCCGGCGCGCGGTTCCCGGATGGGTATGGCCATGGCATCCGCCACGATCAACCCGATCGCCAGAGCGAGGCCCTTGGCCTCTTCGAGACGCGCTTCGGGATCGAGATCCCCTCTGCCGCGCATCTGCGGATAAACGACGAGGGCACGCGCACCGCGCGTGACCTCGCCCTTGAGTTCTTCGTTCAAATCAGTTCAGCTTCCGCAAGTTTCAGTCGTCGGATTCTTCATGCGCCTGAAGATCGACCGGAGTCACGGGCTGAATCGTCGAAACCGCATGCTTGTAGGCAAGCTGGACGTAGCCTTCGCGCTCCAGCAGCATGCAGAACAGATCATAGGCAGCCACGCGGCCCTGCAGCATGACGCCGTTGATCAGGAACATGGTGACCTGCACGCCCGCGTTGCGGATGCTGGAAAGGAACACGTCCTGAAGGACGCGGGTCTTCTTTCCATTGTCGGCGCCGCTCGCGAACTGGCGCGCATCGACCGGGGTCGAGGGCATGATCGTCGAGATGGCGTGCTTGTAGACGAGCTGCGACTGGCCGTCGCGGCGAAGAAGGATGGAGAAGTTGTCGAACCAGGTGACGATGCCCTGAAGCTTCACGCCCTTCACGAGGAACATGGTCACGGGCGTCTTGTTCTTGCGCAGGAGGTTCAGGAACTGGTCCTGGAGGTTCTGCCCCTTCCCTGCCGAAGTGCCGGCGGTGACGGGAGGAGCCACCGAACCGGAAGGCGACGGTGCCGCTTCGGGTTCTTCCACTGCGGGAGTGGTTCGCGGGCGCGCGGTCAGCGTACGGCCGGCCATATCATTTTCTCCTTCTTTTTGGCGGCCGCTGTGCGGTCCGCGATCTGGTCACCGGAAAATCCCAATGCCGTTCTCGAATCGAAATCTATCGACTTGCTGCAATGCAGTAAACGCGAAAAATGTAGCATTCTTGTGACAGGTGCCCGGATACACTTGATGGAGGATGCGTCCGGGCCATGCCGTGGCCTTGAAAAATCGCGGTAACTTGCGGTTCTTCAGGCCTGTTCCTCGCTTTCGTGTTCCCCTTCGCGGCGCTCGGCCATGCCCAGGAGCTTCAGTTTCCGGTGGAGCGCCGAACGTTCCATGCCGATGAAGGAGGCGGTCTTCGAGATATTGCCCGAAAATCGGCGGATCTGGACACGCAGGTACTCGCGCTCGAAGCTTTCCCGTGCTTCGCGCAAGGGGGCGCTCATCATCACCGTGACGCCGGCGTCGCCGCCGCCGCGGCTGTTGAAGATTTCCGGCGGCAGCATGTCGGCATCGATCCGCGCCAGCTTCTCGCGCGGGGCCATGATGACAGTCCGCTCGACCACATTGCGCAGTTGCCGCACGTTGCCGGGCCATTCATATGCCTGGAGCGCGGTCATCGCCTCTCCGGTGACTTGCGGCGGGGGAACCCCCTGCTCGTTGGCATAGCGCGCGAAGAAATGGTCGATCAGGGCGGGAATGTCGTCCCGCCGCTCCCGCAAGGCCGGGATCGTTACCGGCACCACGTTGAGGCGATAGAACAGGTCTTCGCGGAAGCGCCGCTCGGCGATTTCCTTTTCCAGATCGCGCGAGGTCGAGGATACGACCCGAACATCGACGCGAATCTGGCGGGTGCCGCCAACCCGGACGAACGCCTGATCGGTCAGGACCCTCAGGATGCGGGCCTGCGTGGACAGCGGCATGTCGGCCACTTCGTCGAAATAGAGCGTGCCGCCATCCGCTGTTTCCAGAAGCCCCGGCCGGATCAGGGCGCCGTCCGCTTCCTCCCCGAACAGTTCCTGCTCGAAGCGTTCCGGCGTGATCCGCGCGGAATTGACGCTGACGAAAGCGTTCCCGGCCCGCGCGCTCCAGGCATGGAGCTGGCGCGCGGCCACTTCCTTGCCCGAACCGGCCGGTCCGGTGATGAGCAGGCGGCTTCCGGTGTTGGCCACCCGCTTGAGGGTGGCGCGGACCTGATTGATCGAGCCGCTCGACCCGGTGAACTCCTCACCCATCGAGAAGTCGTGCCGAAGCTGCGCGTTCTCGCGGCGCAGGCGCTCTGTCTCGGTGGCACGGCCGACGAGATGGAGCAGCTTCTCCGCCTCGAACGGCTTTTCGATGAAGTCCACCGCGCCCCGGCTGATCGCGGCCACGGCTGTATCGATGTTCCCATGACCTGAGAAGATGATGACCGGCAGTTCCGGTTCGCGCGCCTTGATCGCATCCAGCACTTCCAGACCGTCCATAGGGCTGCCGTGCAGCCAGACGTCGAGGAGGACCAGCGAGGGACGGCGGGCGTCGATGGCGTCAAGCGCGGAACCGCTGTCGCCCGCAGTGCGGCATTCGTAGCCTTCATCGCTGAGAACGCCGGCCACCAGTTCGCGGATGTCGCGTTCGTCGTCCACGATCAGGATTTCTAGAGCCATGGCAATGTCTTCTTGGTCAGGAGGATGGGAGTGGCAGGCAGGGTGCGGCAAGCCGGGATCATTCGGCGGCCTCCTGCTTGCGTGTATGGGCGAGCGGATCGGTGGCGAAGCGCATGGTTACCGTCGTGCCGCCGCCGGCGGTCGGCAGGAACAGCATTTCGCCGCCATGCTCTTCGATGATCTTGTTCACGATGGCGAGACCGAGGCCGGTGCCCTTCTCTCGCGTGGTGACGTAAGGTTCGATAATGCGTTCGCGGTCCTGCGAAAGTCCGATGCCGTTGTCGGCAATGCGGACGAGGATCGCCTCGGGCAGCGCCTCCACGGTGACGGCGATTGCGCCGCGATAGTCGGCCGGGGCATCCTTGGCCTTCGCCTCGATGGCCTCGACCGCGTTCTTCAGCACGTTGGTCATCGCCTGGCCATACTGGTGCCGGTCGCAGTCGATCGAGCCGATGGCGGGATCGCCGGCGAAGCTGAAGGCGATATCCGGCCTTGCGACTTCCTGGAGGAACAGTGCCTGCCGGGTCAGCGCAACCGGATCTTCGGCGCGGAACACCGGCTTCGGCAGGCGGGCGAAGGAGGAGAACTCGTCGACCATCTTGCGAAGATCGCCCACCTGGCGAATGATCGTGCGCGTAAGGTCTTCGAATAGCTCGGGATTGTCGACGATCTGCTTGCGATAGCGCCGGCTGAGACGTTCGGTGGCAAGCTGGATCGGCGTGAGCGGGTTCTTGATCTCGTGGGCGATGCGGCGGGCCACGTCGGACCATGCCGCCGTGCGCTGGTCGAGCAGCTGGCGGGTGATGTCCTCGAACGTGATGACATGCCCGGTCACGTCGCGCGTCACCTTGACGGCGAAGGTCAGCAGGTCTCCGTGGCGGTTGTACTGGACCAGCCCGCCAGAGCCACCCTGCTCGATCAGGGCGGCAAACTGCGGCGCCAGATCGGAAAGCGGCATGTCTTCCGGCAGTTCGGAGCGCTGGGTCAGGAGCTTCTGCGCCGTGCTGTTCATCAGCAGGATGCGCCCTTCCGTATCGAGCGAGATGATGCCCGAGGTCACCGATTCCAGCACCGCTTCGATGAACACGCGGCGTTCGTGAAGCTGGCGGTTGGCCCCCAAAAGAGCCTGGGTCTGCTTTTCGATCTGCGCGGTCATGCGGTTGAACGCGCGATTGAGCAGGCCGATCTCGTCAGCGCCGGTACGGCCTTCGATCCGCAAGGCGAAGTTGCCGCTGCCAACCCTTCGAGCCGCATCGACGAGTTCGTAGAGCGGCTTGACCTGACGGTCGGCGAAGCGGAGCGCGAACCATACGGCAAGCCCGACGAGTGCCAGCGACGCAACGAACAAAGCCACGTTGAAGCGCAGCTGGAGTACGCGGGCGCGGCTCGTCAGCACTTCGTAGGCCTGGACGATGTTCTCCGCGTTTTCGGCGCGCTGCCCCTGGCTGAGTGCGAGCAGGTCCGAACTGCGGGCGGCATAAAGATAGACGCCTGCCTCCCGTTCGATCGGCACGACGGCCACCACCCGGTCGGCGTTCGAGGTTACGACCAGCGGCTCCCCTTTGTTGAGGCGGGCCTGGACTTCGGGAGTGATTCGCTTGTCATCGGTCTTCCCCTCGGGATCGACGATGATCGGCGTGCGCTGGCTACCGTCGTTCGCGACCTGGATGATCGCGGCTACCGACAGGTTGCGGCGGACCACCTGGCTGGCGAAGAACTGCTGGAAATAGGCGCTGGCAACCGGCGATTCGCCGAGAGTGACGCGGGTGTCGTTGGCCATGGCGGCGGATTCGTAGCCGACGTCACGCTGGGTCTGCTCGTAGTAGCCGCGCGCCAGCTTGTTCGCATTTTCCAGCAGCCCGCGCGAGGAGTCCGAGAACCAGAATTCGACGCCGGACTGGAACAGCCAGGACGCGAAAACCACCACCAGCAGCGTGGGAACGGCCGAAATCAGCGAGAAGATGAACACCAGGCGGACGTGCATCTGGCCGGTGCCGCCAATGTTTTCGGCGGCGCGGCGCAGTGCCATCCGGCGCCCCAGCAGCACGAGGATGGCCATGGCCGGAACCAGCGTGCCGACCAGCAGCGTTGCCGTGAGGTTGGAGGGCAGCAATTGCCCCTTGTCCCGCGAATTCAGCGCGACCCAGGTGATGCCGGTCATCACCAGGAAAGCGACGATCGAGAGCACTTCCATCATCGCGAAGAAGTTCGCGCGGCGGGCTGCAACCTGCATGCGCCGCCACCATCGTGGCCAGGCGCGTTTGTGGATCATGATCTCGCTCATCGTTGCGCTGTTACAACGCCGGTGTTGCCTGTTTGCAAGAGCAAATCCATCAATGCCCGATCAGGAACGACGAGTGAAGTCCTCGGGGTCGAGTGCAAGCTCGCCAAGACGTTTGCGCAAGGTGTTGCGATTAATCCCGAGTGCCTGGGCTGCACGAAGCTGGTTTCCGCCTGTCTCTTTAAGCACTTCCGCAAAAAGCGGACGCTCGAATGCGGCTGCCGCCGTTTCGTAGATCGTGCCGTTCGCCGGGCGCGTAGCAGCCAGCCAGCGGCTGACCGCCTGCGCGATGTCGTCGGGTTCGCTGACGTCAGCAGGCGCCGACGAAGTATCCGCGGCCAGCAAAGGCAGGATGCTCTCGGGATCGATCGCATCCTCGCGTGCCAGCAGGGCAAGCCGGTAGATGAAATTCTTGAGCTCGCGCACATTGCCGCGCCAGGGCTGGCGGCTGAGCAGTTCCGCCGCTTCGGCGGTCAACTGCCGGCGCGGCAGCCCCTCGTTGGCGGCGTGCTGGAGGAAATGGCGGGCCAGTACCTCGATGTCGTCCCGGCGGTCGCGCAGCGGCGGCATATGGATCGGCACGACATTGAGTCGGTAGTACAGGTCTTCGCGGAAGCGCCCGGCAGCGATCTCCGGCTCCAGATCCTTGTTGGTGGCAGCGATTATGCGCACGTCCAGCCTTATCTCGTCCCGCCCGCCGACACGCCGCACCGTCCCCGACTGGAGCGCCCGCAACAGGCGGGTCTGGGCCTGCATCGGCATGTCGCCGATTTCGTCGAGGAACAGGGTGCCGCCCGCTGCCTGCTCGAACTTGCCGACATGCCGGGCGACCGCGCCGGTAAAGGCGCCCTTTTCATGGCCGAACAGCTCGCTCTCGATCAGCTCGGCCGGAATTGCCGCCGTGTTCACGGCGATGAACGGACCTGCCCGGCGGTGCCCGAGATTGTGGACCGCTTCCGCCACCAGTTCCTTGCCGGTGCCGGATTCGCCAAGGATCAGCACGGTCAGATCGTTGCGCAGGACGCGCGTGATCATGCGGAATACCGTTTGCATGGCAAGGCTGCGGCCGACCAGCGGCAGGCCGTCGCCCAGCGGTTCGTCGCCTTCGGGGGCGCTGCCCTGCCCTGCACCTGCCGCCTGGCGCACGGTTCGGGCCAGTTCGTCGATATCGAAGGGCTTGGGGAAGTACTCGAAGGCCCCGGTATCGGTTGCGCGAACGGCGGTATCGAGGGTGTTCTGGGCCGAAAGGATGACGATCGGCATCGCCGGATGCAGCGCCCTTACCCGGTCGATCGTCTCGATTCCGTCGCCGTCAGGCAGCATGACGTCGGTGACGAGGGCCTGATAGCTGCCCTCGCCCAGCAGCCGGTCCCGCTCGCCGATCGACTGGCAATGGACGACGGTGAAACCCTCGGCCTCCAGCGCGGCGGTAATGACGATGGCGATCGAAAGGTCGTCCTCGACGAGCAGCACGCTCATGCAGCCGGCCTCCTTCTGGTTGAGCGGCTGCGGGTTTCGCGGGCCAGGGGCAAGTGGACACGGAAATGGGTGAACCCGCCTTCCTCGTCGCGTTCGTGCGTGATGCGTCCGTTCATGTCGCGCACCAGCTTGCGTACGAGGGGAAGGCCCAGCCCCTGACCAGACTTCTTGGTGGTGACGAAGGGCTCGAAGATATGATCGCGCATCGCCGGCTCCACGCCCGGCCCATTGTCCGACACGCGCAGTTCCACCGGCAGGCGCACCGGCTCTCCGGAATCGCTGGTGTGGAGCTGGAGGCCGCTGGCGAAGCGCGTGCGGATCGTCACGCGGGGCGCCTGTTCGGCGGCGCAGGCCTCGGAAGCATTGGCCACGAGGTTGATGATGACCTGCACCAGCGCATCCGGGCTGCCGAGCACGGCGGGCAGCGAAGGGTCGAATTCCTCGACAAGACGCACCCGCTCCGGCGCATCACCGCGCGCGGCGGACATCACGTTGATCGCGCGCCGCGCGGCTTCGTGAAGGTTGCAGGGTTCGACCGGCGGAGCCGTGCGGCGGCTGAGCTTCTGCATCTGGTCGATCAGATTGGCGATGCGATCGACTTCGAGCGTGATAAGCTCGGTCAGTGCGCGGTCCTTGTCCTCGATCTTGCGGGCAAGGAGCTGGGCCGCGCCGCGAATGCCGGCCAGAGGGTTCTTGATCTCGTGAGCCATGATTTCCGGCCCGCGCAGCACTGCATTGTCCGGGCCTCCGGAATCGTCGCCCAGCGCCTCGGTGGCGGTGTTGTCATGGATCGTAAGCACCTGCCAGCCCGGCGTATCGGCCACTGGGGCGACGTTGATGTCGATCCTTCGTGCGCCCTTGCCCTTGAGCGTGACCACGACTTCGCGCGCCGAAACCGGCGTTTCATAATCGTCGAGACGCTCCAGCAGGAGCTGGTCGGAAAACGTCAGGATCTCGCGCAAGGGCGTACCGACCAGCAAGCGCAGCGATTGCCCGAAGAACTGCTCGGCGGCGGGGTTGAGCGATGCGATCCGCAGCCCCGGTTCCAGCAGCACGACAGCCTGGGGAAGGCTTGCGAGAAGCCGCGAAGCCGCGGGCAAGGCCGTGTGCGGCGCGAGGCTCATGCAGCCTGACGGTCTGCCGATGCGGTTTCGCTGCCCTGATCGCGGTAAGGCGCATAGAATTCGGCTAGCAGACGCAGCACTTCGTCAGGATCGTTGACGAAATTGATGCGGTTGCGGAACTCGGCCGAACCCTTGATGCCCTTGATGTACCATCCCAGGTGCTTGCGGGCCATCTTCACGCCCGTATCGCTGCCGTAGTGGGAGAGCATGTCCTCGTAGTGTTCGCGGATGATTTCGTACTGCTTGCCGAAACCGGGCTCTTCCATAAGCCCGTTGCCGCGCCACCACTGCATGACTTTGGCGAGAATCCACGGCTTGCCGTAAGCGCCGCGACCGATCATCAGGCCGTCGGCACCGGACTGTTCCAGCGCCCTGGCGGCATCCTCGATATTCAGGATATCGCCATTGACGATGACCGGGATCGAGACCGCGTCCTTCACGCCGCGCACGAAAGCCCAGTCGGCCGAGCCCTTGTACATCTGGTTGCGGGTGCGGCCGTGGACGGTGATCATCTTCGCACCGAGATCCTCGGCGATCCGCGCGAGTTCGGGGGCGTTGAGACTGTCATGGCACCAGCCCATGCGCATCTTCACGGTGACGGGAACCTTCACGGCCTTGACCGTGGCTTCGATCAGCCGGGTTGCGAGAGGAATGTCGCGCATGAGCGCCGATCCGGCATCGCCGTTGACGACCTTGCGGACCGGGCAGCCCATGTTGATGTCGATGATGGCGGCGCCCCGATCCTCGACGAGTTTGGCGGCTTCGGCCATCTGTTCCGGCTCGCAGCCGACGAGCTGCATCGAAACCGGATCCTCGATCTGGTCCCACATGGCCTTCTGAAGCGAAACGCGCGTCTCACGGATGGCGGCCGGGCTGGCGATCATCTCGGTGACGTTCAGACCTGACCCGAATCCGCGCACCATGCGGCGGAACGGCAAATCGGAAACGCCCGTCATCGGGGCGAGCACGACCGGACAGTCGATCGTCACGGGACCGACTTCGATCGGCTTCAGAGCCGGAGGAGTAGGCAGTGTGTTCATTGCGCGAGCCCGGAATTGCCTAAAAAACGTATAGTGCCTAAAAAACAGGCAGCGCATAGTGGATTGCCCTCGCCTCGGCAAGCGATTACCGGCAACGACAATGTCGCAAGACCTGTCAGAAACGCTCCCGCGTCCCGCCGAACATCCCCGCACAGCCGCTATCGTGGTGGCTGCAGGCAAAGGACTGCGCGCAGGCCAGCCTGTTCCCAAGCAATTTGCGCTCTGGCGCGGCAAGCCGGTGGTTCGCCATTCGGCCGAAGCGCTGGCCCGCGCGGGGGTTTCGCCGATTCTCGTCGTGATCCCCCAGGGCGCCGAGGAAATCGCCGCCGAAGCGCTGGCCGGCATCCCCGGTGTCCAGTTGGCGAACGGCGGCGAAACCCGGCAGAAATCGGTCAGACTCGGGCTCGAAGTGCTTGTGAGCAGCCATCCCGACCGGGTTCTGATCCACGACGCGGCCCGGCCGATTCTCCCTGGCCCCGTGATCGACAGGCTGATGGATGCCCTGGCGGTTCATGAGGCGGCGATTCCCGTGCTGACCGTCGTGGACAGCCTCGCTCACGCCGAGCCCGGCGAGGTTTGGCAGATGATGGGCGCCCCTGCCCGCCGCGAGGATCTTCGCCGCGTACAGACCCCTCAGGCCTTCCGCTTCCCCGAAATCCTCGCCGCCCACCGCGCATGGGACGGGCCGACCACCGCCGGAGACGACGCGCAGGTGGCGCAGGCGTCCGGCATGGGTATCGCGCTCGTCGAAGGAGACGAAGCCTTGCACAAGCTGACATATGCCGCGGACTTCGCCGGCGCCCTGCCGCCGATCCGCGTCGGCACCGGTTATGACGTCCACCGTCTGGAAGAAGGCGAGGAACTCTGGCTTTGCGGCGTGAAGATCGCCCATACCCACGGACTATCCGGCCATAGCGATGCCGATGTCGCCATCCACGCGCTGGTCGACGCTTTACTCGGCGCCGTGGGCAAGGGCGACATCGGCCAGCACTTCCCGCCCAGCGACCCCCAGTGGAAGGGCGCTGCATCCGACCGGTTCCTGGCACATGCCGCGAAGCTCGTGGCCGAGGCCGGCTATGCGCTTGGCAATGCGGACGTGACGATCATCTGCGAAGCGCCCAAGATCGGCCCGCACCGCGAAGCCATGCGGGCTCGCCTCGCCGAAATCCTCGGCGCCGATCCCTCCCTTGTCAGCGTGAAGGCAACCACGACCGAGAAGCTGGGTTTCACTGGCAGGGCAGAGGGAATCGCCTGCCAGGCTGCGGTCAGCCTGGTCAGGATTTAAGGAGCCTACGATGCCTGCTTTCCGCAAGATGCTCACTTTAGCCGCGGTGTCCGCGCTCGCGATCCTGCCCGGCGTGGCAAGTGCCCAGCAGTCCGCCTGCCTGACCAAGGTCGAGGCGCGATCCCTGTTCGGCTATGCCCTTCCCCAGGTCATTTCCGGCACCAGCAAACGGTGCGCCCAGGTCTTGCCCAGCGATTCCTACCTGCGCAATCACGGCGCCGAACTCGTCGCCCGCTATACGGCGCAGAAAAGTCGTTACTGGCCTGAAGCCAAGATCGCCTTCCTAAAGCTGGGCGAAGGCAAGGATGCGCAAGTCGGCCAGTTCGCGCGCAATCTTCCCGACGAATCGCTTCGTCCGCTCGTCGACATCACTGTCGAGGGGATGGTCTCGCAGGGTCTTCCGCTGAAATCCTGCGACAAGGTCGATCTCGCGCTCGACCTGCTCTCCCCTCTCCCGCCCGAAAACACCGCCGGCCTCATCGCGCTGCTCATCGAAGTCACCTCGAAGGCTGACGAAGTGGCGCCCGGCAAGGCGAAGCTCGGCGGCTTCACTCTCTGCAAGGACTGACATGTCTGGCAACATCCTATTCCCGCAGGACCTCTACGATCTCGCCGTGCGCGTGATCGCCGAAAACAAGGCGATCGGCCGCAAGGTCGCACTGGCCGAGAGCTGCACGGGTGGCCTCGTCTGCGCCGCGCTGACCGAAGTGGCCGGCTCCTCCGCCGTGCTCGACCGCGGATTCGTGACCTATTCGAACGAATCGAAGCAGGAGATGCTGGGGGTCGCGTCGGATATCATCGACACGCTTGGCGCGGTTTCACCGGCTACGGCATGGGCGATGGCGCAAGGGGCGATCACGCACAGCAATGCCGACGTGGCGGTCGCGATCAGCGGCATTGCCGGGCCCGAAGGCGGCAGCGAACTCAAGCCGGTGGGAACCGTGGTCTTCGCCCGCGCGCATCGCGGCGAGGAAGAGGTCCATGCCGAACAGAAGCTGATCGAAGGTGCGAACCGCGCTGAAATCCGCCACCACGCGGCAGTGGTCGCGCTGGAACTGCTGCTGCCTGGAACCGAGTTGCCCGCCTACGCGGACTGAGCGTTCATCGTCCCGGATCGCTCCGGGACGATGCCTGTCCGGTCAGACCGGTTCGCCGTAAAGTTCGTGGGCGCGGGTTTCGAAGGCGGCCACCATCTTGCGGAAGGCCTTGTCGAAATACTGGCCTGCCAGCTTCTCGAACAGGGCGTTGCGGAAGCTGAAGCGCACGTCGAATTCGATATCGCAGCTATGCGCATCGACCGGATGGAACGTCCAGTGGTTGTGCAGGTCCTTCATCGGCCCGTCGACATAGTGGACCTTGATCTCGCGCGCGCGAACCTTCTCGACGCGCGAGGTGAACTTTTCGCGCAGGGCCTTGAAGCCGACCAGCATGTCCGCGACCATTTCGGTTCCGGTGTCGGACTTCACCCGGGTGGCGACCACCCAGGGCAGGAATTCCTGATAACGGCCGACATCGGCTACGAGGTCGAACATCTGCTCGGCGCTGTAGGGCAAGCGCTGGGTTTCGTGGATTCCGGGCACAGTAACGTCTTTCGGCTCAGCGCGGCGTCTTTGTCAGCGCGGTCTTGGCCAGTTGCGCTTCGCGGGCGGCGCGCATTTCGGCGAAATCCTTGCCGGCATGATAGCTCGAACGCGTCAGCGGCGAGGATGCGACCTGCAGGAAACCCTTCGCACGGGCGATGGCGCCATAGGCATCGAACGCCTTGGGGGTCACGAATTCCTTGACCTCGGCGTGCTTCGGCGTGGGACGCAGGTACTGACCCATGGTCAGGAAATCGATATCGGCGCAGCGCATGTCATCCATGACCTGGTGGACTTCGAGGCGCTCCTCGCCCAAGCCCAGCATCACGCCGGACTTGGTGAAGATCTTCGGATCGTGGGCCTTGACCTCTTCCAGCAGGCGCAGTGACGCATAGTAACGGGCGCCGGGGCGGATGGTGGGATAAAGGCGGGGCACGGTCTCGAGGTTGTGGTTGTAGACGTCGGGGCCGGCCGCCACGATCGCCTCGATCGCGCGGCGCATCTTGCCGCGGAAATCGGGCGTGAGAATTTCGATCGTGGTCGACGGAGTCGCGGCGCGCAGGGCCTGGATCACCTTCACGAACTGGTGGGCGCCGCCATCGGGCAGGTCGTCCCGGTCGACCGAGGTGATGACGATGTGCTCAAGACCCGTCTTGAGCGCCAGTTCGGCGACATGTTCCGGTTCGGAAGGGTCCACGCGGCCGGGCATTCCGGTCTTCACATTGCAGAACGCGCAGGCGCGTGTGCAGGTGTCGCCCAGAATCATCACCGTGGCGTGCTTCTTCGTCCAGCATTCGCCGATGTTCGGGCAGGCCGCTTCTTCGCAGACCGTGTTGAGCTTGAGATCCCGCATGAGCTGGCGCGTTTCGCCATAACCCTTGCTGGTCGGCGCCTTGACGCGGATCCAGTCAGGCTTGCGCTGACGTTCGGGCTTCTGCTCGGGGCTCGGCACGGAGGAAAGGTCGTTCATGGCGTCCAGATAGTCGCAAGCTTGCCTGCTTGCCAGTGCGAATATCCGCTCTATGGGTTGCGTGCGTTTCAATGGAGGCAACCCATGACAGATTCCAACGCCCCGCAATCAGAACAACGCGTCCTCGATACCCTGATCGACGGCTATCGCCGGTTCCGCAACAGCGGGTGGAGCCCCCACCGAGAGCGTTGGGAGCGTCTCAGCGAGGGGCAGCAACCCGAAGTGATGATCGTGGCCTGTTCCGACAGCCGCGTTGACCCTTCGCAGATCTTCGACGTCGATCCGGGCGAAATCTTCGTGGTCCGCAATGTTGCGGCGCTCGTTCCGCCCTTCGAGACCACGCCCGGCCACCACGGTGTTTCCGCTGCTCTTGAATTCGCGGTACAGGTGCTGAAGGTGAAGGAAATCGTGGTCATGGGCCACGGCATGTGCGGCGGCTGCAAGGCGGCGCTCACGCAGGAGCTCCACGGCGCCGAGCCGGGACAAGGCGGTTTCATCGCTGACTGGATTTCGATGCTGGATGAGGCCCGCGCTCCCGTCGCCGCGCAATTCGGCACGACCGGACGCCCGGCCGAACGCCAGATGGAGCAGGCCGCGGTGCGCGTCAGCATCGACAATCTGATGACGTTCCCCTGCGTTCGCCACAAGGTGAAGACCGGTGAACTCAAGCTGCGCGGCGCGTTCTTCGCGATCTCAGACGGGCAGCTTCATCTGATGGATGACGCCAGCGGAAAATTCGCACCGATTTCCTGACCCTTCGGGAAACGGCAAAAGAAAAGGGCGGCGGGTTATTCCCGCCGCCCTTTTCGTGTTTTTGGCCAGGTTACGTCGGCTTACGAGGCCGGCGTAGCCTTGGAAGCGGCATAAGCCGACCAGAGCTTGGCGATCGGTGCGCGCGTGCCGGTGACCTTGGCGAGGCTGGCCTGCGCATCGGCGGCCTTGCCCTGCATGGCCTGAGCCATGCCGAGGCGGAGATTCGCCTTGTTGGCATCGACGCCGGGCTTGCCGAGCGCGACCTTGTAAAGTTCTTCGGCCTTCGCGTACTGCTCGTAGCTCAGGAAGACGTCCGCCGAGCCGGTCACGGAGGCGGCCGTTGCGGCAGGCTTGAGAGCGTCGCGTTCGGCGGCCGGAAGCGATGCCTTGTCCGCAGCAACGCGGCCAGCGCTGTTGGCACGGTCCTGGCCGACCTCGGCCTGGGTCAGAAGACCCTTCGCAAGGCCCTGGTCCATGACCTTGACGGCTTCGCCCGGGAACGCGCGCGGATCGACGTTCTGGATATATTCGAAGTAGTCCCGCTTGTCCTTCATCGAGCCCGTCGCGAACATCAGGCGCATCAGGTCGATGTTTTCCTGGTTCTGGAGCGAGGCAAGCTGGCGCACGATCGAGATCGAGATATTCCACGACGCCACGCTGGGGTAGTACTGCGCCAGCATGGCGGCATATTCGGTCGACGGCGCAAGTTGCTTGGCGTCGTAGGAGGCCTGGAGCGCGCTACGGATCGAGCTTTCGTTCGGCTTGGTGCCGTTTGCCTTCGCCGCCTCAAGCTCCTTCTGGACCATGGCCAGAGCCGCCTGCGGGTTGTTCGAACGCTTGTAGGAATCCGCCAGCAGCGGCTGGATCATGTTCTGCTGGTCACGGTAACCCGCGTCGAAGGACTGCTGGAGATAGCGTGCGGCAACGTCGTACTGCGCGCTCTGATAAGCGGTGACGCCGGCAAGATACTGGACCTGACCCAGCGTTTCCGGGCTGGTCTGGCCGCTGTCGAGCATCATGACGAGACCCTTGTGCTGCAAGGCGGGGTCATTCATCAGAACGCCGACATTGCGCGTCATCTCGCCCTGCTTGAGCTTGTCGATCGGCTGCTGCGCGGCTGCGCCCGCCGTCTGGAGCTGCGCCAGGATACCGCCCATGGCCGCGTCCACTTCGGCGCGCGCGGCAGCCTTCTCGGCATCCGTCTGCGCGGCCTTGGCCTTGTCCGAGGCGGCCTTCACTGCGGGATTTGCCTGGGCGTCGGCAATAGCCTTGTCCACCGGAGCGGCGACGGCGGCGTATTCCTTCGAGAACGTCGCCTTGGCAGGCGCCTTTTCCTTGGCGACAGCAGCCACGGGAGCAACCGCGGCGGCCATTCCGCCAGTCATGGCCACAGCCAGGGCAACACGGGAAATCAGGAACTTGCGAGCCATCCAGGCCTACTCCTCATCAAGACACGTGGAGGCGCGCCCGAAAGCGGGACTCCGTAAAAATTGCAGTGCCGGTTTGGCGTCGAATTGAACGCTTGGCAACCTCGCCCGGCGATTAGAAGGCCGCCACTGAACGCTGATTGAATGCAATTCGTCGCAGCCCGAACGGTTCCCTGCGCCTCGCAAGACCAACTCGCCCCATAAGTGTGGAAAAAGAGCGCCTCCTTGGCGCGGTGGCACCTGTTCAGGTGGCTTTCCCCCCGCGCATGTCCTAGGGCGATCCATCACCCTTTGTCCCGCAGCAACGAACGATCCAGCGCGTGAGCGACGACACCGACATTAACGGCCCCGAGCATATCGGTCCCGAAGGCGAATACACCCGCATCGACATCGTCGATGAGATGAAGACGAGCTATCTCGATTACGCGATGAGCGTGATCGTGAGCCGCGCCCTGCCCGACGTTCGCGACGGTCTGAAGCCGGTGCATCGCCGTATCCTCTACGCCTGCCAGGAAGCGGGCTACGTCGCCGGTCGTCCTTATCGCAAGTCGAGCCGTATCGTCGGTGACGTCATGGGTAAGTATCACCCCCATGGCGACAGCGCGATCTACGACGCGCTGGCGCGCATGACGCAGCCGTGGTCGATGCGACTGCCGCTGGTCGATGGTCAGGGCAACTTCGGCTCGATGGATCCCGATCCGCCGGCCGCCATGCGTTACACCGAAGCGCGCCTCGACAAGGTGGCGAACGAGCTTCTCTCGGACATCGACAAGAATACCGTCGATTTCGCCGACAACTACGACGGCTCCGAAAGCGAGCCCACCGTGCTTCCGGCGCGCTTCCCGAACCTGCTGGTCAACGGCGCGGGCGGCATCGCGGTCGGCATGGCGACCAACATCCCGCCGCACAACCTCGGCGAAGTCGTCGATGGCTGCCTTGCCATGATCGACAATCCGGGGATCACCACCGAGGAACTGATCCAGATCATTCCCGGGCCGGATTTCCCGACCGCACCGCTGATCCTGGGCCAGGGCGGCGCTCGCAACGCTTACCTCACGGGCCGCGGCTCGGTCATCATGCGTTGCCGTCACGAAATCGAAGAAGGCCGGGGCGACCGTCGCTCGATCGTGCTCACCTCGATCCCCTATCAGGTCGGCAAGTCCAACCTCGTCGAGAAGATCGCCGAGGCCGCCAAGGACAAGCGGATCGAGGGCATCTCGGACATCCGCGACGAATCGAACCGCGAAGGCATGCGCGTCGTCGTCGAACTGAAGCGCGACGCGACCCCCGAAGTCGTGCTCAACCAGATCTGGCGCAATACGCCCGCACAGTCGAACTTCGCGGCCAACATGCTGGCGATCCGCGGCGGACGTCCCGAAGTCTTCAACCTTCGCGACATCATCCACGCCTTCATCCAGTTCCGCGAAGAGGTCATCACCCGGCGCACCAAGTTCGAACTGAACAAGGCGCGTGACCGGGCGCATATCTTGCTCGGCCTTGTCGTTGCGGTGTCGAACCTCGACGAAGTCGTGGTGATGATCCGCAGTGCCCCGAACCCGGCCGAAGCGCGTGCGCGCCTGCTTGCGAAGGAATGGCCGATCGGGGACATTGCGCCCTACATCCGCCTCGTCGAGGCGATCGAGCCCGACGCGGAACAGGATGGCGGCTCCTATCGCTTGTCCGAAGTCCAGGTGAAGGCCATCCTCGACTTGCGCCTGCACCGCCTCACCGCGCTCGGCCGCGACGAGATCGGTGACGAGCTCAAGATCCTGGCCGCCGCGATCGAGGAATATCTCTCGATCCTCGCCGACCGCGTGAAGCTCTACGGCGTCATGCGCGGCGAACTGACCGCGGTTCGCGAACTCTATGCCACGCCCCGCGTCTCGCAGATCACCGGTGCCGCCGACGGCATCGAGGACGAGGACCTGATCGAGCGCGAGGAAATGGTCGTAACCGTCACGATGGACGGTTACATCAAGCGTACCCCGCTCTCGACCTTCCGCGCCCAAGCGCGCGGCGGCAAGGGCCGTGCAGGCATGTCCACGAAGGACGAGGATGTCGTGACGACGATGTTCGTCACGTCGACTCACAATCCTGTGCTGTTCTTCTCCACCGCCGGCAAGGTCTACCGCCTCAAGGTCTACAAGCTGCCCGAAGGCGGCCCGACCACGCGCGGCCGCCCCATCGTCAACCTCCTGCCGTCGCTGGACAAGGACGAGACGATCCAGACCGTCCTGCCATTGCCGGAAGATGAGAAGGAGTGGAGCAAGCTCTCGGTCGTATTCGCGACCGCGAAGGGCAATGTTCGCCGTAACTCCATGGACGCCTTCGCGAACATCCCGTCGAACGGCAAGTTCGCGATGAAGTTCGAACCCGACGCCGATGGCACGCCGAACGATGACCGCCTGATCGGGGTCGCCCTTCTCGCGCATTCGGACGACGTGCTGCTGGCAAGCCGCCAGGGCAAGGCGATCCGCTTTGCCGGTGAACTCGTTCGCGAATTCGCGAGCCGCACGTCCACCGGCGTCAAGGCGATGACCCTGAAGGACGGCGACGAGGTAATCTCGCTTTCGATCCTTCACCGCGTCGGCATGAAGGACCAGGACGAGCGCGATGCCTACCTGCGCTTCGCGCCGTGGAAGGGTGACAAGGACGGTGAAAACCCGATCGACGAGGAGCGTTTCGCGTATCTCGCCGAGAAGGAGCAGTTCATCCTCACCGTCTGTGCCAATGGTTACGGCAAGA
Organism: Novosphingobium sp. TK71; assembly: GCF_055361505.1. NCBI lineage: Bacteria > Pseudomonadati > Pseudomonadota > Alphaproteobacteria > Sphingomonadales > Sphingomonadaceae > Novosphingobium > Novosphingobium sp. TK71. The sequence continues at coordinate 1,088,737 of NZ_CM143962.1, read as the reverse complement.
TGTCCTCCGCTTACGAATACCGCCGTACGGGCCGCGGCGGCCAGGGCATCACCAATATCGACAATATCGGCCGCAACGGTCTGGTCGTCGCCAGCTTCCCGGCCACCCGTGCCGACCAACTCATGCTGGTGACGGATCAGGCAAAGCTTATCCGCCTGCCGCTCGAATCACTGCGCGTGATCGGGCGCGGTTCGGCGGGCGTGCGCCTGTTCAACGTATCGGGTGACGAGCACGTCGTCAGCGCCGTGCGGCTTGATGAGCCGGCTGAAGAAGAAGTGCTGGAGGGCGAGGCACCTTCGGCCGATGGCGCTGCAGCCGCCCAGACCGCGCCTGACGCCACCGAAGGCGATACGCCGCAAGCCGACACTGCCGAAGACAGTGATTCTTCGGAAGACGAAGAGTGAGCGATACCGTCGCCTACAAGATTCTGAACGGGGAGCAGCTTGAACGGCTGCTCTCCGACGGGGTCTTCACCGGCGCGCCTGTCGATCTGGCGGACGGTTACATCCATATGTCGACCGCCGATCAGGCGCAGGAAACGCTGGACAAGCACTTCGCCGGACAGACCGGCCTCGCTATTGCCGTGGTAGACCTCGGCGTGCTGGGCGATGCGGTGAAGTGGGAAGTCTCGCGTGGCGGCGCGCTGTTTCCGCACATCTATGCCGATCTTCCGCTCTCTGCCGTGCTTGCTCACGGGCCCGTGGTTCGTGGTGATGACGGGAATCTGATCCTGCCCCCGGCCTGAACGTTCAGTCCGGGCGTGACCGCAATTCGCCGGTCACCCCCGTTGCCAGCACCAGATTTCCGACAAAGAACAGTGGCCAGGCGAATTGCCAGGACGGCCATTCCAGCGCGATCAGGCAGGCCACGACCACGATCAGCGCGCCGCTTCCGACCCGCGCACGCACGAAAGTGCTGGCCCAGGCGCTTGCCGCCATCCCGCCGAGTGCCAGCCCTTGAAATGCCGGCGCCGCTCCTCGGTCGGTGTTCGTCAGTAACAGGAAAACAAGCGGGGTCAGCAGTAGCAGCGCTGTGGCGAAGATCTTCCGGGCCATCGCAAGATCGCGGCGCAAATGGTTCAGAAACAGAGCAATTCCCATGACGTGCCCGATAATCATCAGAACCGTGGCCGGGTAGTCGTAGAGGTCATGGAGCGCCGCACCTGTCCCTTCCAACACCAGCATCGCAGCCAGAGTCCGGGTGTCCTTCCCGCGATGCCGCAAGACCGCATAAACGGCCAGAAGGAGGAAAGGCAGCGCCTTGAGCGCCAGCAGATAAAGCCCCGGCATCGTGCTGTTGCGACACCATAGGAACAGAACCGCCGCGACTATGGCCGCAAGCAGCCAGGGGCGGCGTTCGATCAGGGCGCGCTTGGGCATTCGCTGAACTCTCCGGTTGCGGCGCGGCTTCGGGATTTGCCTTTTTAGCCGCAGCACCACCCTTCCCTGATGCCACGCAAAGGTCTAGGCGCAAGCGCCATGACACAAGACGTCCACATCATCGGCGGCGGCCTGGCCGGCAGCGAGGCCGCCTGGCAACTTGGGCGGCGCGGTTTCCGCGTCCGTCTCTCGGAAATGCGCGGAACCGGAGAGCGTAGCCCCGCCCACCAGGGCGACGGTCTGGCAGAACTGGTCTGCTCCAATTCCTTCCGCTCCGACGACCACGAGAAGAACGCCGTAGGCCTGCTGCACCATGAGATGCGCGGCTGCGATTCGCTGATCATGTCTGCCGCGGCCAAGGCACAGGTGCCTGCCGGTTCGGCACTGGCAGTGGACCGCGATGTCTTCTCCGCCGAAGTGGAAGCTCGGCTGTCGGCCTTGCCCAATGTCGAGATCGTGCGAGAGCGGATCGACACGCTCCCCGAAACCGGAACGACCATCGTTGCCACCGGTCCGCTGACGGCGGAAATGCTCGCCGGCAGCATCGGCCGCGCGACCGGAGCTGACAGCCTTGCCTTCTTCGACGCCATAGCGCCGATCGTTTATCGTGACTCGATCGACATGGACGTATGCTGGATGGCTTCCCGCTGGGACAAGGGCGAAACCAAGGACTACATCAACTGCCCGATGGACAAGGACCAGTACCTTGCGTTCCATCAGGCCCTCCTCGACGGCGAGAAGACCGCCTTCAAGGAATGGGAAGAAAATACCCCCTACTTCGACGGATGCATGCCTATCGAGGTCATGGCCGAGCGCGGCGTCGAAACGCTGCGATTCGGACCGATGAAGCCGGTCGGGCTCGACAACCCGCACTGGGCGACCCCGGAACATCCCAATGGCCGCTGGGCCTATGCGGTCGTCCAGCTCCGCCAGGACAACAAACTCGGCACGATCTGGAACATGGTCGGCTTCCAGACCAAGCTGAAGCATGCCGAGCAGGTTCGCCTGTTCCGAACGATCCCGGGCCTGGAGAATGCCGAATTCGCGCGGCTCGGCGGACTTCACCGTAACACGTTCCTCAACTCGCCGATCCTGCTGGACCGCCAGCTTCGCCTCAAGACCGCACCCCATGTGCGGTTCGCAGGCCAGATCACCGGCTGCGAAGGCTATGTCGAAAGCGCCGCAGTGGGGCTGATGGCCGGACTGATGACGGCAGCCGAACTCTCCGGTCGGGACTGGCAGACGCCGCCGCGAACGACGGCACTGGGCGCTCTGCTCTCCCACATCACCGGCGATGCCGAGGCGGAGACCTATCAGCCGATGAACGTGAATTTCGGCTTGTTCCCGCCGCTTCACGACGTGAAGAAGAAGCAGCGCAAGGAAGCCTATACCTCGCGCGCCAAGGAAGAGATCGCGCCCTGGCTTGAAGGTCTGGTGCCGACAGCCTGACCTCGAAATCCTAGCGTCCCGGACTCGATCCGGGACGTCTCTAGGATCCGCAACTGCACTTGGGTTTGGGCTTGGCCGGGGGCGGCGCGGTCTTTCTGAATTCGCCCGGTGTCAGCGATTGATCGCGATTCGTATCGGCGCCATCGAATTTCGTGACGGTCGCGACCGCCCATTCCTCAAACGTCAGCAGGTTGTTGCCGTCCTTGTCGAGCTTTCGGAAGGCATCGACTCGTGTCGACAGCATTTCGTTGCGGGTGATCCGGCCGTCGCGGTCACGATCGTAGCGGCCAAAGCGGCGCTGTTCGCGCGTCTGCTCGGTAGCTTCCGGAAGGTCCGGCCCTTCAATGTCGGTGAGATCAGCACTTGGCACGCTCTGCGGGTCAGGTGGAGCGACCGACGCCAGCGGCAACGGCGCTGCCTTTTCCACCTCGGCCCGGCCCTGTAGCCAGAACAGACCCAGCGACAGCATCACGAACACCGTGAGGCCGCCGAGGATGAAGCGCTGCATCGCCAAATCTCCCTCAAACGCGCGCGGCTTATCCGCTTACTGCCGCGCCATCGGGAAATTACATCTCTGTTATCGTTGGAATGTCAGCGGCCAAGCAGGCCGATGCGCATGGCCTTGAAGACACTGCGCGCCGATCCGCTGCCGCCGCGAGCCAGATTGTCCCGGGCCAGCCCTTCAAGGACGGCCAATGGACGCAGGCTCCTCGAAACGCGTGGGGACGCACCCTTTTCTCCCTGGACAAGTCGGCGCACGACCACGCTTTCGCCAGGATGATTGAGCTTGGTCGCAAGATCCGCAAGGGCCCAGCGCCGCCCCAGGACCAGCGCCGCATCTGCCTCGTCTTCCCGGCCAAGCGTTCTTGCAAGCGCGGCGAATGCGGCAGCCCGCCCGTCGACCATCTCCTCAAGCACGGCCGGAGCAAGCGGAGCTTCGCCGGTGAGCGCCTCCCAGCCATTCACCAGCGGGACGAGCATGGCGTTCGCGCCTTTCCAGCTACGCAGCACCGCAAGCAGGGGCTCACCCTCAGGCCATTCGCTGGCGTCGCGTCCCAGCGTTTCCCGCCACCAGGCAAGCCGGATCTGCGCCATCATCGGCTCGCGCGAATGCCGCAAAAGCCCTGCAAGGCGTTGATCGAGCGCGAGCAGTGCCAAAGTCGGCAGACGTGCGCGAGATGGCGCATAGGCGAGCGCCAGTTGCATGGTCTGCGGCAGCATCGGCAGAAGCTGATCTTCCGGGCGGCTTTCGGGGGCGGGTTGCTTGGGCACGGCGTCTCTCTAGCCCGCCCTGCCCCTTGCGCAAGTGCGTAACACGCCAAACGCAAGACGGCGGCGGAACCTTCGTTCCGCCGCCGTCTCGATTGTCACTGCCTGGGCAGCTTCAGCGCAAGGATCAGCGATAGCAGACCTTGCGGACAGCCTCGACGATGCGCGGCGTGTCGATCAGCGCAAGCTTTTCGAGGTTGGCCGCGTAAGGCAGCGGCACGTCCTCGTTGCAGACGCGGACAACCGGTGCGTCGAGGTTGTCGAAGCCTTCCTCCATGCAGATCGCGGAAATTTCCGAAGCGATCGAGCAAACCGGGAAGCCTTCTTCCGCAACGACGATGCGGTTGGTCTTGGCAAGGCTCGCCAGCACCGTTTCCTTGTCGAGCGGGCGCAGGGTGCGAAGGTCGATGACTTCGGCATCGATGCCTTCACCGGCCAGCTGCTCGGCCGCTTCGAGAGCGAGGCCGACGCCGATCGAGTAGGACACGATGGTCACGTCCTTGCCTTCGCGCATGATCCGCGCCTTGCCGATCGGCAGGACGTGATCGTCGAGTTCGGGCAGTTCGAAGGTACGGCCGTAGACCAGTTCGTTCTCAAGGAACACGACCGGGTCTTCGCTACGGATCGCCGCCTTCAGCAGGCCCTTGGCGTCCGACGCGTCGTAAGGCGCGATCACGACGAGGCCGGGCACGTTGGCATACCACGGGCCGTAGTTCTGCGAGTGCTGCGCGCCGACGCGCGATGCCGCGCCGTTGGGGCCGCGGAACACGATCGGGCACCGCATCTGGCCGCCCGACATGTAGTTGGTCTTGGCCGCCGAGTTGATGATGTGATCGATCGCCTGCATGGCGAAGTTGAACGTCATGAACTCGATCACCGGACGCAGACCGCCCATGGCGGCGCCGGTGCCGATGCCGGCAAAGCCATATTCGGTGATCGGCGTATCGATCACGCGCTGCGGGCCGAACTCTTCCAGCAGACCCTGGGTAACCTTGTAGGCACCCTGATATTCGGCGACTTCCTCACCCATGACGAAGACGCGCGGATCGCGGCGCATTTCCTCGGCCATGGCGTCGCGCAGTGCTTCGCGGACGGTCGAGGTCTTCATGTTGGTGCCGAAGGGAACTTCGGGATCCTTCTTCGCGGGAGCCGGTGCCGGTGCTTCGGCCTTGACAGCCAGCGCGGCTTCGGCGGCGGGAGCAGCCTCTGCCTTGGGGGCCGGAGCGGAAACCGCCGAAGCGTCTTCGCCTTCACCGGCGAGCACGGCGATCACCGTGCCGACCTTCACGCCCTCGGTGCCTTCGGCCACGAGGATCTTGCCGACGGTGCCCTCGTCGACGGCTTCGAATTCCATCGTCGCCTTGTCGGTTTCGATTTCAGCCAGGATATCACCGGAAGCGACTTCGTCGCCTTCCTTGACCAGCCAGCGGGCAAGCTTGCCCTCTTCCATCGTCGGAGAGAGCGCCGGCATCTTGAGTTCGATCGCCATCAGTAGCGCTCCACCAGGACGTCAGTATAGAGTTCGGAAAGTTCGGGCTCGGGCGAGTTTTCCGCGAAGTCGGCCGATTCCGCGACCTGCGCGCGGACGCGCTTGTCGATTTCCTTCAGCGCGGCCTCGTCCACGCCAAGGGCGACGAGGTCGTTCTTCACGTGCTCGATCGGATCGCGCTTCTCGCGCACGTCCTGCACTTCCTCGCGGCTGCGATACTTGGCAGGGTCGGACATCGAGTGACCGCGATAACGGTAGGTGTTCAGTTCCATGAGAACCGGGCCATTGCCGGCGCGCACGTATTCCAGCGCCAGTTCGGCCGCCTTGCGGACTTCGAGCACGTCCATGCCGTCAACCTGCATGCCGGGAATCCGGAATGCGGTGCCGCGGCGGTAGAAGTGCGTTTCAGCCGAACCGCGTTTCACGGCGGTGCCCATGGCGTAGCCGTTGTTCTCGATCACGAAGATGATCGGGAGCTTCCAGAGAGCCGCCATGTTGAAGCTCTCGTAGACCTGGCCCTGGTTGGCAGCGCCGTCACCGAAGTAGGCCATCGCGACGCCGCCGTCTTCACGGTACTTGTGCGCGAAAGCGAGACCTGCGCCGAGCGAGACCTGCGCGCCGACGATGCCGTGGCCGCCGTAGAACTTATGCTCCACGCTGAACATGTGCATCGAGCCGCCCTTGCCGCGCGAGATACCCGCGGCGCGGCCGGTCAGTTCGGCCATGATCACCTTGGGGTCGATACCATAGGCAAGCATGTGGCCATGGTCGCGATAACCGGTGATGACCGAGTCGCGGTTGGAATCGAGCGCGGACTGAAGGCCCACGGCAACGGCTTCCTGGCCGATGTAAAGGTGACAGAAGCCGCCGATCAGGCCGAGGCCGTAAAGCTGGCCTGCCCTTTCCTCGAAGCGACGGATAAGAACCATCTGCTCGTAAAGGTTGAGCAGTTCCTCCTTGTTCGGCGTGTAGCGCCGGTCGGCCGCGAGTGCCTCCTGGAGGCTGTGCAGCGCGAAGTCTTCGTCCTGTGCCGGAGTTACGGCAGGCTCGGCGCCGGAACCGGCGTCAATCTTGGCTTTGGGCAACGGGACTCCCCATCGTTGGTGCGATTGATTTCGGGCCGCTTATAGGACCCCGCGCGGAAATCGAAAGCGCGTTGAAGGAAATTTGCCGCCAATGGCACAAAAATTATGGCTGCCCGCAATGCAGCAGCCACAAACTGCGCCGAAAACCGGCGCGGACGGCTTCATTTGCCGATGAGCATGACCATTTCGTCAGGACGGGCAACATTGAGGTTGCTGCGCAGCAGTTCGCCGGCAAGATCGGGATCGACGCGGCGCTGGTCCAGCAGGTTCACGCGGTTCTTCAGGCGATCCCGGTCGAGACGCAGTTCCGCCAGCTTGACGCGGCGTTCTTCCAGGAGATGCTGGTTCTCGGTCCAGGCGATGATGCCGCTAGGCCCCGCGATCACGAACGCCCCCATCAGCAGCAGCACCGCAAGAGCGATGCCCTGGACCAGGCGTTCCTTGGCGAGGCTGGCTTCCTGTCGCATGATCTTGGGCTGGGACCTCATGGATATCGATAGAATCACAAGTGATTCCGCGTTGCAAGCCGAAACAATAACCGATTCGCGGCGATGCGGAACAGGCTTGCGGCACGCCAGCTATCGCATGCCGGGGCATATTGGTGTTGATAACTTTTTGAAACATGCGCAGCACGTTCACGGGTGAACACATCGCCCCTTTCGGACTAATCCTTTGGAGGTGTTCCCGGCGCTGAGGGGGCATTGCCTATCGCCTTGTTCACCGCTGCAAAGTGCGTGCGCAGACGGCCTTCGCTGTCTGCCACATCGCGAGCGGCCTGAAGCACCGCGCGGCGGGCGTCAATGACCGGCAGGTAGTTGGCGGAACCAGCCCGATAGCGCGCCTCGACATTCTGCCATGCTGCTCGCGCGCTGCCTTCGCGGGCGATGAATTTCTCGCGTCGGTGCCACTCGGCAGTGTAGTCGTTCAGGGCATCGTCGATTTCCTGCCAGGCCTTCAATACGGTCGTCTGGTAGTTCACAAAGGCCTCGCGCGCTTCGAGCTTGCGGACCTGCACGGCGGCGCGGCGGCGACCTCCATCGAAGATCGGCAGGCTGAGGCCGGGCCCTATCTGCCATGTGCGGCTCGCCCAATCGAACAGGTTGTCCTTGCGGTAGCTCTCCAGGCCGAACCCGCCGCCAAGCCGGATGGCGGGATAGAGATCGGCGATGGCAATGCCGATCTCGGCGGTGGCGGCGTGAAGTTTCGATTCGGCCGCCCTTACGTCCGGTCGGCGCTGGGCGACTTCGGAGGGCAGCCCTAGCGAAAGGTCCGGCGGCGCGGGAATTACGGTTGCATTTCGGGTAGGTAGCAGGAGATCGCGCAGGGAGCCCGGCTGCTGCCCCAAGGCCAGAGCGATACGGCCAATTTGCGCCGCTTCCTGCGCCTGAAGTGCGGGAAGGCTTGCCTCCAGGGCGCGCAGTCCGGCCCGGTCGGTTTCGAGGCCGGTATGGTTTTCCATGCCGCCATCGGCTCGCGCGGCGACCAGCGAAACCTGGTCTGTGAGCAGCGCGATGTCTTCCTTAGCCAAAGCGATCTGTGCCTGAGCGGTGCGCAGCGCAAAGTAGGCCTGGGCGACCTCGCTGGCGACGGACAGTCGTGCAAGGTCCAGCATGGCGCCCTGCCCCGCCACTTGCGCATCTGCCGATTCGATTGAGCGACGAACCCTGCCCCAGAGATCGATCTCCCATCCGGCATCGAAGCCTCCCTGATAGAGCGTGAAGGGATCGGCAAGGAACTTCGCCAGTTCGTCGCGACTAGCCCCCGATGCACTGCCCCCGATAGCGTCGAAAAGGCGGGTGGAGGCGCCATACTCGCTCATGCGCTCGCGGTTGACCTGGGCGCTCGCGTTGACTTGCGGCAAACTTGCGGACGCGGCGATACCTCGCTGCGCGCGGGCCTGCGCGAAGTGAAGCGCAGCGGTTTCGATATCGGGGCTGGCGGCCATGGCCTGCCGCTCCAGACGATCCAGAACGGGGTCGCCGAGTATGGTCCACCAGTCCGCCGGAATGGTTACGCTACCCGAAGTGGGCGCGATCAGGCTCGGGTCGCCTCCGCGCCAGCTTGCCCAGTCATCCGGGGCTGCGGGCGTGGGTGCCTTGAAGTCCGGACCGACCGTGCAGGCGGGAAGACAGAGGGCCAGTGACGTGGCTGTGAGTGCGGCAGTCAGGAACCTTGAGGTCATGCGCATTGGTCCTGGGATCAGGCGAGACGATGGCGGAACAGCCAGGCGGACAGAGGCAGGGTTATCGCGGCAACCACAAGCAAAGGCACGAAATCGAGCGCGATGTCTCCGAGCACTGCGCCTTCGAGATAGACCCGCCGGACGATGGCGACGCCGAAGCGCAGCGGGTTCGCGTAAGTCGCGATCTGGAGCACTTCCGGCATGTTGCGCACCGGCGTCAACATGCCGGAAAGCAAGGTCAGCGGCATGATGATGAGAAACGAGTAGAGCATCGCCTGTTGCATGTTCAGCGCCAGCGCCGAGATCGACATGCCGATGCCCACCGAGGCGAGGTTGAACACGAAAAGCCCGAAGTACAGCAGCAGTGGCGATCCGCTCATCGGGATCTGGAACCAGAAGCGCACGATCATCAGTACGATCGTCGATTGCAGCAATCCGACGACGATCGAGGGGAGCGCTTTCCCCACCAGTATCTGCAAAGGGGTGAGCGGTGTGACGAGAAGCTGGTCGAATGTTCCCTGCTCTCGCTCTCGCGCCACGGACAGCGCCGCCAGCAGCAAGGTCTGCAACATCGAAAGTGTGGCGATCATGGTGGGCATGATCTGCCATCGCGATTCGAGGTTCGGGTTGAACCAGGCCCGCCGGATCACGCTTACGCCCTGCATTCCGCTTCGCGCCGCATTGAAGCCCTGCGTCACCGAAGACACGTAAGCCGCAGCCGAACCCGCCGTAGTCGAGTTTCGGCCATCCAGGACGATCTGTACTTGTGCGCTTTCCCCCGCAGCCAGTCGGCGGTCGAAATCGGCCGGGATCGTTACCGCCATGAGCACTTTCCCACCATCGATCAACGACGCGATCTGGGCGGAGCTCGTCAGGGTGGCCTCTCTTGCGAATACCCCGGTACCATCCAACCGGGCGATGAACTCGCTCGCCGCCTGTCCCCTGCTCTGGTCGAGCAGCGCATAGGGCACATAGTCGAGATCGAGGATCGCGCCGTAGCCGAACAGCATGGACTGGATGAATGCCGGGGCCACCAACAACAGGCGGTTGGCCGGATCCTTGAACAGGGCCAGCACTTCCTTGCGGCACAGCACCGCGATCTGGGCGAACCATGCGATCAGGTAGTCCATCCCGTCAGTCCAGACGCTTGCGCAGGGTGCGCTGCGTCAGCAGGGTCAGCACCACGACGTAGCCGATCAGGATCGCGCAGTTGCGCAGGACCATTGTCCAGTCCGTACCGGCGAGAAACAGGCTCTTGATAACGCTCATGAAGTGCGTTGCCGGCAGCAGTTCGCCGACGATCCTCACCGCAAGAGGCACATTGCGCAAGTCGAACACGAACCCCGAGAGCATGAGCGCGGGCATGAAGCTTGCCAGAAGCGCCACCTGGCTCGCCGCGAACTGGTTGCGTGTCGCGCCTGAAATCAGGAGCCCGACCAGCAGCGAAACCAGCAGGTAGAGAAACGAGCAGAGCACGATCGCCACCATCGAGCCTCTGATCGGGACATCGAACAGGAAGCGCGCCGCCAGCAGGCACATCACCAGATCGATCATCCCCACCACGAGATAGGGCGCGATCTTGGACAGTACCATTTCGACGGGGCGAACCGGCGTGACGAACAGCGATTCGAGCGTGCCGCGCTCCCACTCCCGCGCAATCAGCAGCGAACTGAGGAAGGCGCCCACCAGGGTCATGACAAGCACGATCAACCCCGGCACAAGATACCAGCGACTGTTGCCCTCCTCGTTGAACCAGGTCCGCTGCATCAGCGTTACGCTGCCGCCGGCCCCGACCGAACCTGCGCGGTCGGACTGCCGCAGCACGACCGTGCCGATCGCGCCTTGCACATAGGCCTCCAGTGTCTGTGCGGTCGTGGAATCGACGCCGTTGAGGATGAGTTGGATCTGGCCGCCTGCACTTCCCCTGCCAACCGCTTGTGCCCGCGCGAAGTCGACCGGCACCCGCACGATGGCGTCGACCCGGCCGCTGCGCAGCATTTCGCTGGCCTCCTCCATCGTCTCGACATCGACAGGGGAGAGATAGGGCGATCCCCGGATGCCCGAGACGATCTCGCGCGCAGTATCGGAACGGTCCTGAAGCACCAGCGCGACAGGCGCATTCTTCACGTCGAACGAGAGCCCGAAGCCGAACAGAAGGATCAGCCCGACCGGCAGGAGCAGCCCGACCATCAGGTTGCTGCGGTCACGCAGCATCTGGCGCGTTTCCTTGCGAGAAAGAGCGGCCAACCTCGACAGGAAGGTGCTGTCCGCTGTCACGCCGCTACCTTGCTGTCATGATCGGCGGCGCGCCCCTGTTCGACAATGGCGATAAAGGCCGCATCCATGTCGATGTCGCCGCCGCCTGCCTGCTCGCGCACTTGCTGCGGAGTGCCGAGCGCAAGCATCCGTCCAGCATCCTGGATGGCGATACGATCGCAATATTCCGCTTCTTCCATGAAGTGCGTGGTGACAACCACCGTCACGCCGGCCTGCGAAAGCGCCGTGATCGTGCGCCAGAAGGATCGCCGCGCCAGCGGATCGATGCCGCTGGTCGGCTCATCGAGGAACAGGATTTCCGGTTCGTGCACGAGCCCTGCCGCCATGGCGAGCCGCTGCTTGTAGCCATGCGGCAGTTCTCCACTGACAGCCGCCGGATCGAGATCGAATTGCCCGATGATCGCCTTCACCCGTTCGCGCAGGATGGTGCCGCGAAGACCGTAGGCGCCCCCGAAGAACTCAAGGTTCTCGCGCACGGTGAGATTTGCATAGAGCGAGAATTTCTGCGCGACATAGCCGATCCGCCGCCGCGCCTGCGCCCGTGCGCGGCGCAAGTTGACACCCGCCACTTCGAGCGTCCCACTGGTCGCCGGAAGCAGCCCGCAGAGCATCCGGAAGGTCGTGGTCTTGCCCGCGCCGTTGGGACCGAGCAGCCCGAATATCTCGCCGCGCCGCACGTCGAACGAGGTGCTGGCGACGGCGGTGAAATCTCCGAAACGCCGCACCAGGTCGCGTACATGGATGACGGCCTCGTCATCTTCCGCCCCTCCCGGTTCGGGTTCTATCGCAACGATGGGCGCCTTGCTCTCCGCCTCGCGCACGCCATCGTGTTGGCGCAGCAGAAGCATGAAGGCATCCTCCAGTTGTTCGGCTCTCGGCTCCGCTTCAACGCCGTCGAGCAGGTCTTCCATGTCTTGCAGTTCGGCGTCGGGCGACCGGATGAAGCGCACCGCACCGCCTCTCGGCACCGCGTCTATGATCCGGTCGGGCGCATCGATCAACCTGGCCTGCAGATCGCGCGCAGGCATATTAGCAGGCGGTGCGGCCACGAAAGTCAGACCGCGGGCCTTTTTCGTCAGTTCACCCGGTGTGCCCTGATCCAGCAGGCGGCCGTGATCCATGACCAGCACCTCGTCGCAGCGCCCAGCCTCATCCATGTAGGCAGTGCTGACGATGATGCTCAGCCCCTCCGCCTCGATCAACTGCTCGATGATCTCCCAGAGATCGCGCCGCGACAGCGGGTCGACCCCGACGCTCGGTTCGTCCAGCAGGAGAAGATCGGGCACGCGCACAAGCGTGCAGGCGAGCCCGAGCTTCTGCTTCATCCCGCCTGAAAGCTTCCCCGCCGGACGTCCGGTGAAACGGGCCATGTCGGTCATTTCCAGCATTCGCGAGAAGCGCTCGGCGCGCAGCTCCTGCGGCACGCCGTGGAGATCGGCGTAGAGATCGAGGTTCTCCTGAACGCTGAGATCCTCGTAGAGACCGAAGCGCTGCGGCATGTAGCTGATTCGGTCCTGCACCGCCTGCGGACGCCGTGTCACGTCGATGCCCAGTACATCCAGAGTGCCACCGTCGGGAGCCAGCAATCCGGTCATCATCCGCATCAACGTCGTCTTGCCTGCCCCATCCGGCCCGACGAGCGCCGTGATCGTCCCCTCGCGGATGTCCAGACAAAGATCCTGCACGGCATCGAACGCTTTACCGTCCGCGCCGATGAAACTCTTTCGCAGGTTCCGGCTCCGCACCGTCAGTGCGCTTGTCATCCTGCCTGTCCCGGCGTCTTCGGTCTCGGCCGGGCCGTTCACCGGGCGTGCCCTTCACTTGGCGCACCAGTATTGATCCGCACCGTCACCGGTTGCCCGAGCCGCAAGGTCCCGTTGCGGTCATCAACCCTGACGCGCACTTCGTAGACGAGCGCAGTGCGCAGCGATTCGGTCTCTACCGACTTGGGAGTGAATTCCGCGACCGAGGAAATATAGCCCACCGTGCCCGCAACCGGCTTGTCGGGAAAACTGTCGCTCGTCACCCTCGCCTTCATGCCCATGCGGACACGGCCGAGATCGGCCTCCTCAACGTAGACGCGCACCCATTTCGGACTGGTCAGAGCCAGTTCGTAGACCGGCTTTTGCGGCGTGGCCATGTCCCCCACTTCGAGCAGGCGTGAACGGACCACCGCGTCACCGGGAGCCTTGAGTTCGCCTTGGGAAACCTGATGCCTGAGCAGCGCGAGCTGGGCCTCGGCGCCCTTCATCTGCGCATCGGCGGCCGCGACATCCTCAGCGCGAGGTCCGCGAATGGCGAGCTTGAGCGCTTCTGCCGCTTCCTTGGCCCGCGCATCGGCGACCGCGGCAAGATTTCTTTCCTGATCGAGTTCCTGCGCGCTGACGGCGCGGCCCTGCGTGGTAGAGGATACCTCTCGGGCCCGGCGCAAGTCGTCAGCGGCCTTGACTGCATCCGCCCTTGCAGCGGCAAGCCGCGCGCGCGCTTGCTGGAGTTCCTCGGGCCGGGTGCCGTTGCGAAGTTTGAGCAGGCTTTCCCGGGAAGCCGCGACCTGCGCCTCTGCATTGTCGGCCTGCAAGCTCAGGGTAGCCGTATCGAGTTGCGCCAGCACTTGTCCCGCCTTGACGGAATCGCCCTCCTCGACAGTCATCCGGGTGACCCGCCCACTACCGTCGAACGCCAGGGAGACCTGCCGAATGTCCACATTGCCGTGGAGAACGATCTCGTTCGGGTCCTTTTGGCTGCGGGTCATCCACCAGATCGCGGCAGCAGCAAGAACAAGCGCCACGACAATTGCGGCCCCCACGGTCTTCTTCATTCAGATTCCCCGGCCTGTTTCGGTGGAGCAACTCAAGAGATACCAACGACATACTTACATCGCATTGCGGCAAATCAAGCGCCATTTTCCAGTGAAGAGCGCGGTTTTGCTTTTTGCCCGGCGCTGCTAGAGGCAGCGCATGCTGACGATCCGTGACATTACCGTTCGCCTTGGCGGGCGCACCATCCTCGACCAGGCCGCTGCCACGATTCCCAAGGACGGCAAGGTGGGCCTGATCGGCCGCAACGGCGCGGGCAAGTCCACGCTCGTCAAGGCGATCATCGGTGAACTGGAGCCCGACGAAGGTTCGGTGGACATGCCGCGCCGTGCCCGTCTGGGCTATATCGCGCAGGAAGCACCCGCGGGGCACAAGACCGCGCTCCAGGCTGTGCTGGATGCCGACGCCGAGCGGATGTCCTTGCTTGCCGAAGCCGAGACCTGCACCGATCCCAACCGCCTGGGCGACCTCCACGACCGGCTTATCGCGATCGACGCCTATACCGGCGAAGCGCGCGCCGCGCGCATTCTCGTCGGCCTCGGCTTCGACGAGGCGATGCAGGCAAGCCCGCTGGACAGTTTCTCCGGCGGCTGGAAAATGCGTGTGGCGCTTGCGGGCCTGCTGTTCTCGCAGCCCGACGTGCTGCTGCTCGACGAACCCTCAAACCACCTCGACCTCGAAGCGACACTCTGGCTGGAGAACTTCCTCCAGACCTACCCCAAGACGCTGATCGTCATCAGCCATGAACGCGACCTGCTCAACAACGTGGTCGATCACATCCTGCACCTGCAGCAGGGCAAGCTGACGCTCTACCCCGGCACTTACGACAGCTTCGAGCGCATCCGCGCCGAACGCGCCGCGCAGGCGGTTGCCGCACGTGCGAATCAGGACGCCCAGCGCAAGAAGCTGGCCGACTACGTTGCCCGCAATTCCGCCCGCGCCTCCACCGCGAAGCAGGCGCAATCGCGCGCCAAGATGCTGGCGCGAATGCAGCCGATCGCGGCCATGGCCGAGGATTCCTCGCTGAGTTTCGATTTCCCGAGCCCGGATGAACTGCGCCCGCCGCTCGTCACGCTCGACCTCGCCTCGGTCGGCTACGTCGCTGACAAGCCGATTCTGCGCCGCCTCAACTTGCGCATCGATCCTGAGGACCGCATCGCCCTGCTCGGCCGCAACGGCAACGGCAAGACCACGCTGGCCCGCCTGCTCGCCCGCCAGCTCGAACCGATGGAAGGTTCGCTCACCTTCTCGCCCAAGATCCGTATCGGCTACTTCACCCAGTATCAGGTGGAGGAACTCCCCTCTGACTCAACCCCGCTCGAATTGATGACCCGTGCCATGGCTGACAAGCCGCCGGTCGCGGTGCGCGGACAACTGGGTCGCTTCGGGTTCTCCGGCCCGCGCGCGACGGCCGGGATCGGCACCCTTTCCGGCGGCGAACGCGCGCGTCTTGCCCTGGCGCTGGTGACGCGCGACGCGCCGCACATGCTGATCCTCGACGAACCGACCAACCACCTCGACGTCGACGCCCGCGAGGCGCTGGTGCAGGCGCTCAACGATTTTGCCGGCGCGGTGATTCTCGTCAGCCACGACCGGCACATGGTCGAACTGGCGGCGGACCGTCTGGTACTGGTCGATCAGGGCACGGCGGACAACTACGACGGCTCGATGGAGGACTACATCGACTTCGTGCTTGGCCGGAACCAGCCCAAGAGCGGCGACAGGCAAGGCGAGGGCAAGCCGGCACGCAAGAATGGCACCGTCGCCCGCGAGGAACTCAAGGCCCTGCGCAAGAAGGTCTCGGAGACCGAAACCCGCATGAAGCGCATCCAGCAGCAGCTTGACGCGCTCGATGCCGTGCTCGCGGACCCCGGCTCCGCCAAGGGCGACCTTGCCAGACTGGGCATCGGCGAGATCGGCAAGCGCCGCACGCAGGCGGCAGAGGATCTGGAAGTGGCCGAAGCCTTCTGGTTCGAAGCCAGCGAGGCCATGGACCAGTACATGGGCGGCAACGCATGAGCGTAGCCTTCCGGCGCGACGGTGACGAAGAACATCTCGAACCCAAGTTCGAAGTGCCGATCCCGCCCGGCCCCAATCTCGTGACGGCCGAAGGCGTGGCGATTATCGGTTCGCGGATCGCTGGTCTGGAGGCGCTGGTTCCGACATTGACCGAGGATACTGCTCTCAATACCGCCAAGCGTGATCTGCGCTACTGGCGCAAACGGCTGGCGACAGCCGAAGAGCAGCCCGCGCCCGCCGGCGATACCGTGATGTTCGGTCACCGCGTGCGCTTCACCCTGAAGGGGCAGACGCGCGAAATCCGGATCGTCGGGCATGACGAAGCCGATCCGGCCAAGGGCGATCTCGCCTTCACTGCCCCGCTCGCCCGCGTCCTGTTGGGCTCCGGGGCGGGTGAGTTCGTCGATTTCAACGGACAGGAAGACGCAATCGAGGTCCTCGAAATTCTGGCCTGAACCGGAAAACATCCCCGAAAACCAAAAACGGGGCCTTCGCGGGCCCCGTTTTCGTTTTCAGTGTCCTGAAAAAGCCGTTCTTAGAACGACTTCCTCGGCTTCTTGTGGAACGGCTTACCGCCCGCGCCGGGGCCACCGGGACCACCGCGATCATTGCGCGGACCGCCGGTCGGACGGGGCTTGTGGTGACGCGGGCCATCGAAACCGCCACGTCCACCTTCCTCGCGCCCATAAGGCTTGCGGCCACGACCCTGCGGTCCGTCACGACGACGATCGCGTGCGATATCGCGCGGTGTTTCGGTCGCGACTTCGATGCGGATCGTGTTTTCGACGTCGCCGCTCTCATCATGAGAGGTACGCTCGACCGAACGGATGAACTGGTCGGCCATGTCCCGCGGGATCTGGAAGTGGGTCTGGTCGGCGCCGATGCGGATCTGGCCGACCGCATTGCGGGTGACGTGACCACGGCGGCAGAGCAGCGGCAGGATCCAGCGCGGATCGGCATGCTGTTCGCGGCCAACATCCATCGTGAACCAGACCACATCGTCGAAACCGGGACGCTGGCGCGCTTCGCGGGCTTCCGGGCTGTTGCCGATGAGTTCCTCGGGCTGCGGCAGACTTGCGCGGTGGGCGCGAACAAGTGCGACGGCGAGGTCTTCCGGGCTCACCTTTTCAAGCAGGCCGCGCGCGATTTCACGGTCCTCGTCGTCCGCTTCGACCGGGGCCAGCAGCTTGTCCATCAGACGGCTGCGATCGGCTTCGCGGATCGCTTCGGGGCTCGGCGCGGAAATCCACTCGGCCTCGATGCGGGCACCGCGAAGCATACCCTCCACGCGGCGACGACGCGGGAACGGCACGACGATGACGGCAGTGCCCTTCTTGCCCGCGCGGCCGGTACGGCCCGAACGGTGCTGGAGCGTTTCGGCATCGCGCGGAATCTCGACGTGTACGACGAGGCTCAGCGAGGGAAGATCGATGCCGCGTGCAGCGACGTCAGTGGCGACGCAGACGCGGGCGCGCTTGTCGCGAAGCGCCTGAAGCGCGTTGTTGCGCTCGTTCTGCGAATGCTCGCCCGAAAGCGCCACGGCCGAGAAGCCGCGTTCCGTCAACGTGGAGTGAAGGTGCTTCACATTGTCACGGGTGGCGCAGAACAGGATCGCGGTTTCCGCGTCATGAAGGCGAAGCAGGTTTACCACCGCGTTTTCGACATCGGCCGGCGCAACGGTAACCGCTTGATAGGTGATGTCACCATGGCCGCGGTTCTCGCTGACCGTCGAAATGCGCAGGGCATTGGTCTGGTAGCGACGGGCCAGCGCTTCGATCGGACGCGGCATGGTAGCCGAGAACAGCAGCGTGCGGCGGCTGGCCGGCATCGCGTCGAGCAGTTCCTCAAGGTCTTCACGGAAGCCCATGTCGAGCATCTCGTCCGCTTCGTCGAGCACGACGACCCGCAGCGAGGAGAGGTCCAGCTTGCCACGTTCGAGGTGATCGCGCAGACGGCCCGGCGTGCCAACGACGATGGTGGCGCCGCGCTCAAGCTGCTTGCGCTCGCGAACGGGGTCCATGCCGCCAACACACGTGACGATGCGAGCGCCGGTCGAGGCGTAGAGCCAGGTCAGTTCGCGGCTAACCTGCAGCGCAAGTTCGCGCGTGGGCGCGATAGCAAGTGCGAGCGGCGCTTCGGCATAAGGAATGGAGCCGTCGGCCAGCAGTTCGTCGCCCATGGCGATGCCGAATGCGACGGTTTTGCCGGAACCGGTCTGCGCCGAAACCACGAGGTCGCGTCCACGCGCTTCGGCTTCGGCGACAGCGGCCTGAACCGGGGTCAGATTCTCATAGCCATGCGCGGTAAGCGCTTCGGCGAGAGGCTGGGGGAGCTGGGAAAAAGTCATGAGTTTGTCGAATCGTCCTGTGCCGCTTGCGCGGTCTGATCTGGTAAGGCCTGATGAGGGGTGCGCGACCCCAACGGGCCTGTTGACGGGCTCCATAGACAAAAAACTCGCGTTTGGCGCGCACCAATTTCATAAAAAGCAACAACGGGCTTGCGCGGGCGGCAAATTTTCGGTCGTCGGACGCTTCGAACAGCAAGTTCGCCGCGCATAATGCAGGGTGCCTGCCGGGCTCTTCTGCGCTGCAGCCAGAGCCCGGACAGCCTGCAAATCCACGCATGACCACCCCGGCTTTCGATCAACGGCGGCAGCTTTGAGCGTGCAGGTCTTACATTCAAATATCTGATAATATTAAATAAATATCTTTAAGTCGGCGCTTCCTGATGCGTGCGGGCTATGGCACCGGGCGTCAACTGCTGCCGAGCACCGTCGTTTGCCCGGTCGATGACAGTTTCCCAGCAATTTCACGTCTCGCAGATGACGGTGAGAACGACCGTCACAAACCCGAAATCAGGCCGCCATATCAGCCCGTCTCGCGCTGGAATTAATCGGCATGCCTGCTGCGGGTCGCGTGGTTCGGCGGAGTCTTCCCGAAGATCCAGGCCATGACAGCAGGAGCCACATGACGGACGCGCTCAGGATTCTGGTGCCGCTGCACAGCCCCGATCCGGGCGGAGTTGAACGCGTGGCGCTGGGGCTCGCTGCGGAATGGGATCGCAGCGGGCACCAGGTGACCGTGGTGCTTGGCCGGGCAAGCGGCTGCGATCTCTCCAGGCTGCCCGAACTGGATTATTGGCAGATCCCCACCCGCCTTCCCACGGCGTCGTGGGAGACGCCCTGGATGATCCACTCGCTATACAGCTACCTCGTCGATCAGGGCGCCGACGTGCTGTTCCTGCCCGGCAACACTTATGCCGTGGTCGGTGCGGCGATGCGCCTGTTGCTGGGTGAACACGCGCCGCCCATGGCGCTCAAGGTCAGCAATGCCCTGCACCGGCCCGACATGTCTCCCTGGGTGCGGCACGGATACGGCGCATGGCTGCGCGTCCAGGGCCGCATGTTCGATCGGCTGATCGGCCTTTCCGAACCCATGGCGCGTGAAATCCGGGAAACGACGCGGGCCAGGGCAAGCCAGGTGGAAGTCATCGCAAACCCGATCCTGTCCCGTGCTCGCCTTGCCCGTCTCACTCGGTTCGACAGGCGACCCGGCTCGGTCTGGGGAACGCGCTATCTCACAGCCGGACGCCTCGCTCCGCAAAAGAACCATGCCATGATGCTGCGCGCCTTCGCACGCGCCGCCCGCCCGGCCGATACCCTCACGATCGCAGGCGAAGGCCCGGAACGCGGAGTCATCGAAAATCTGGTCCGACAGCTCGGCCTCGATGGAAGGGTCTTCCTCACCGGCTATCTTGGAACGATCGATACCCTGCTGGCCGATGCAGACGTTTTCGTGCTGAGTTCCGACTACGAAGGCCTGCCCGGCGTCGTCGTGGAAGCACTGGCGGCAGGTCTGCTGGTACTGTCAACGAACTGCTGCGTCAGCATGGAATGCCTGATCGAGGAAGGTCGCACCGGCCTGCTGGTACAGCCGCGGGACGAAGGCGCGTTTGCCGCAGGGCTCACGCGCATCAGGGAGCTCGGCGGAGACCCCGACCGAGCCCGGGACATTGCCGCGCGCTACGAGGTCGAAAGCGCGGCGCGGCGCTATCTCGAAATGATGACGCAGCTTCACCGCCAGCGCGAACACAACCGCCGCCGCAATCTTGGGCTCAGTGCATGGACGGGGCACGCGTCCCGGCAGCGCACGCTCTGACCCCTCCCCTATTCGCGGAGACTTTCGTGACAGAGACCGCCGCCATTCTGGCGCCAGATGCCCCGGCCCTTCAACTGACGCCGCAGGACCGCGATCCGCGTCGTGGCCGTAACGCCGCGTTTTCCATTATTCTTTCGCTCGCTGTCGTTGCCGCGGTCTTCCATGAACTGGGCGGGCTCGACCTCCGGAATCTCATCGCGATGGTGCCGGCGACCCCCGGCTTCTGGGTGGTCTTCACGCTGAGCTATCTTGTGACGCCGGCCAGCGAATGGCTCATTTTCCGGCGGCTCTGGGGCATCCCAGGCTCCGGCATGCTCGCGCTGCTGCGCAAGAAGGTCTACAACGAACTGCTGCTTGGCTACCTGGGAGAGGCGTACTTTTACACTTGGGCGCGGCGCCGGGTCGCGCTGGGAGCAGCGCCGTTCGGAGCGGTGAAGGACGTGGCCATCCTGTCGGCGATGACCGGCAACGGGGTGACCATGGCTCTGCTGGCGGTGATGGTGCCGGTCATGGGCACAACGCGGCTCGGGCTCGACAGCCGGATGATGACCCTCTCTCTCGGCGTCCTGCTGGTCGTTTCTGCGGCCGCCATGCTGCTCCGCCGCCGCGTCTTCTCGCTGCCTCAGGCCGATCTCGTCATGATAACGCAGATCCACTTCGGCCGGATCGCGCTGACGACGTTGTTCAATGCCCTGCTCTGGCATCTGGTTCTTCCCGAAGTGCAGCTTTCCTGGTGGCTTTTCCTTGCCACGCTGCGTCTGCTGGTCTCCCGGCTGCCGTTGATACCCAACAAGGATTTGCTGTTCGCAGGGGTCGCAGTGCTCGCCCTAGGCCACGAGCGTGACATCGGCGCGCTCATGACCTTGATGGCGGGCCTGATTCTGGCGGCGCATCTCGTGCTAGGGGCGCTGCTGGCAGGCAGAGACCTGGCAATCCCCGAGCAGTCGGCATGAACGCACCGGCCTTCATCGTGCTGCTTGCCGCCGCCCTCATTCCCTCCACGCCCGATCTGGGCAAGGCCGAAGGCCGGTGCCGGCCGAACGAGAGCGGTCCAGCCTTCGTCGTCGAGCCCGTGGGCCTCAAAGACAGGAGCGGCAGGCTCCGGCTGGAGGTCTACCCCGCCAACGAGAAAGACTTCCTTGCCGACGACAACGTCCTCGTCAGCGCCGGGAAGACCTTCCGCCGCGTCGAGGCGGCGTTGCCTCCCAGCGGCGTCCCGAGCCTTTGCATCCGTGTGCCCGCGCCCGGCACTTACGCCGTCAGCCTGCTTCACGACCGCGACGACGACCGCAAGTTCGACTGGAAGATCGACGGTATCGGCTTCTCAGGCAATCCGAAGCTGGGTTGGGGCAAGCCGAACGTGCGCAAGGCGAGCGCCGCCGCCGGCACGGGGCTCACGAGCCTGCGCATCGTCATGAATTACCGCAGCGGGCTCGGTGTCGCGCCCCTTCAGGCAAAGGTCTTGAGCAAATGAAAATCGTCGACGTCTGTGCCTTCTATTCGCCCCACGGCGGCGGCGTACGCACTTACGTGGAACAGAAGCTGCGGATCGGCCCCGCCATGGGCCATGAGATCGTCATCCTTGCCCCCGGGGACGAGGATGCTGTGATCGAACGTGGCCCCGGCGCCCGCATCGTCCTGGTAAAAAGCCCGCGCTTCCCGCTGGACCGGAAGTACTGGTACTTCAACGAGCCCGAGCGGCTCCACGCCGCGCTCGATGCCGAAGCGCCCGATTTCGTGGAGGCGACATCACCCTGGCGGAGCGCCGGGCTCGTGGCGGACTGGCCGGGCGATGCACCGCGCAGTCTGGTCATGCATGCCGATCCGCTGTCCGCCTACGCCTATCGCTGGCTCGGCAACGTCTTCTCTCGCGAGACCATAGACCGGCAGTTCTCGGTATTCTGGGAGCACCTGCGCCGCCACAGTCGCCGGTTCGATCACGTCGTCTGCGCCAACAGCGATCTTGCAAGGCGGCTTGGCGAAGGCGGCGTATCGCATACCGTGACGATCCCGATGGGTGTCGAGGGAGGCTGCTTCTCACCCGCTCACCGCGACCCTGCGCTTCGGGCCGAATTGCTCGCGGCCTGCGAACTGCCGGAGAGCGCCGCGCTCTTGCTGGCGGTTGGCCGTCTCGCACCCGAAAAGCGCTGGCCGCTGGTGATCGATGCTGTGGGCATGGCAAGCCAGCGGACGCCAATCGGCCTCGTCATGCTGGGCGAAGGCCGCGAGCAGCGCACGATCCTGCGTCACATCGCCGGCAATCCGCATGTCCGCCTCTTTGCACCCGAGCGCGAGCGCGCGGCATTCGCCCGCATCATGGCGAGTGCCGATGCCCTGGTGCACGGCTGCGAGGCGGAGACCTTCTGCATGACAGCTGCAGAGGCCCGTGCAAGCGGCACTCCGGTGATCGTCCCGGACGCGGGCGGCGCGGCGAACCATGCAGCAGGAGGCGCGGGCCGGACTTATGCCGCCGCCGATGCGCAGGCCGCAGCCGAAGCGATCCTCGCCGTCGTGCAGGAGCGGCCCCGCCCTGCGGTCACCGCAAGGACCATGGACGCCCACTTCGAAGACCTGTTCGCGGCTTATGCAGCCTGCCTCGACAAGCGCCGCAAGGCAGCTTGAGGTAGAGCCTACTGGCTCTGCTGCCACCCCCCGCCAAGTGCGAGGAACACCGCGATCTGGTCATCCACCAGAGCCGCTTCGGCAGCGGCATGGTTGACCTGCGCCGTCGCCAGCGCACCTTGCGCACTTAGCAGATTGAGGAAGTCGCTGCGACCGAAGCGGAACAGCTTGCCCGCCTGCTGCGCGGAAAGACCTGCGCTGTCGCTCGCCCGGCCAAGCGCGTCGGTCCGGTCGGCATCGCGGGCGTAAGTCTCCAGCGCAGTCTCGGTGCCGCGCAGGGCGTCCAGTACGGTCTGGTCGAACTTCGCGATATCGGCTTCGACCTGGGCGTTGGCCGCGTCGATCCGCGCGTGAATGATCGGGCGATTGGGGAACGACCAGCTCAGCAACGGCCCAAGGCTGAAGCCGAAACTGTGCGTCTTGCCGATATTCTCCAGCTTGCCGTCGTTGATGATCCCGCCGCCGATGCTGACCGTCGGGTAAAGATCGGCGGTTGCGACCCCGATGCGCGCCGTATCGCCAGCAATCGTGCGCTCGGCCTGGCGAATGTCCGGACGTCGCCGGATCAGCGCCGCACCATCGCCCACCGGCATCGGCTGCGAAAGTCGCGGAAGCGTAGCGCAGCCTTCGACTTCCCTTGGATAGTCAGCGGGTGCCCTGCCGAGCAAGGTTGCCAGCAGGTAAAGCGCCGACTGGCGCTTGGCCTGGAACGCCGGAAGGTTGGCCCGGCTGCTTTCTACCGCGGTACGTGCCCGGCTCACATCGAAGGCGGTGCCGCGCCCTCCTCGCTGGAGGCGTCCGGTCGCATCCAGGGTCTGCTGTTGCAGGGTGATGACTCTCTGGACTGTCGCGATCTGATAATTGGCCGCGCAGACATCGGCGTAAGCCTTGGTCGTGGCTGCCGCCACGCTGATCCGCACGGCGTCTCGCGCCGCCTCCACCGCTTCGCGGTCAGCAAGACTGCTTTCGATGGCGCGCTTGATCTTGCCGTTCAGGTCGAGCGGATAGGATAGCGTCAATCCCAGATCGTACGTCAGCACGCCGGGCATGTTGGTCCCGGCCGAAGTGGTCGAATAGTCTCGCTCGAGATCGGCATCGGCGCCGATAGTCGTGGCCAGCGTCTTCTGGCCGGTATATTCCCGGATGACGGCGTCCGCCTTGCGCAGGTTCGCGTCCGCCGCCCGGATATTGGCGTTTGCGGCGAGCGCCTGCTCGACAAGACCATCAAGCCGAGGATCGTCGTAGAGCCGCCACCAGCGGTCCGGCAGTTCGGCTTGCGAGAATGCCTGCCCCTGCCCGGATACGAACGGCCCGTTGGCCGCAGGCGCACTGGCCACCGAATTTTCAGGCGGCGCATAGTCGGGCCCGGCCGTGGCGCAGCCCGCCAGAAGCGCAGGGCCCAGAAGCGCGGGGGCCAGAAGCGCGGGGACCAGAAGCGAAACGCGGTTCCTCATCACTGCGTCGCCTCCACGGCCGGCGCGGAAGGCGCAGCCTGAACCTGACGCTGAGACGGTGCCTTGGTGCGGCCGCGTGTTCCGGCACCGGGCTGTTCGATGGTAACGGTCGCCGTGCGGCCGGAAATCAGGTTCACGCCCTTGGGTACTTCGGTTAGGCGCACGCGCACGGGAATGCGCTGGGCAAGGCGGACCCAGGTGAAGGTGGCATCGACGCTGGGCAACAGGTTGCGCGAATCGGTGCGTGTCGTATCGTTGATCCCTGCCGCAATGCTTTCGACCACGCCCTTGAGCGGACGCTCCTCACCCATGAGCACGACAGTTACCGGCGAGCCGACATGGATGTTCGGCAGCTTGGTTTCCTCGAAATAGCCTTCGACACGAATGGAATCGCTGTCGATCAGGGCCATGGCCTGATTGCCGGGCGCCACATAGTCGCCGGGATGCAGATCGAGGTTGGTCACGGTGCCGTTGACCGAAGCGTGCACGTTGGTGCGGGCAAGGTCGAGCTTGGCCTTGTCTAGCCCGCTGAGCGCCTGGTCGAGCGCAGCGCGGGCCGTGGCGACGGCGGCGACGTTCTGCTCATGGGTTTCGGTGGCCACGAGATCGCCAAGCGCCAGGTCGCGCCTGGCCTCGCGCTGGGCCTGTCCCAACCGGGCCTGGGCGCTTGCTACTGCCGCCTGCGCCTGCTCCACGGCCAGCGAATAGCGCGGGCGGTCGATCACGAACAGCAGGTCGCCAGCCTTGACCGTCTGGTTGTCCTTCACCTCCACCGAAGTGACGAGGCCGCCGATGTCGGGCGTGACGCGCACGACGTCGGCACGGACGCGGCCGTCGCGGGTCCAGGGACTGTCCTCATAATGGCGCCAGAGCCAGATCGCGATCACGGCGGCAAGAATGACGAGGACAGTGGTGGCAAGGCTGGGCGCGAGCCGGGCAAGAAAGCGCTTCATTGGCGGAAACCGATCAAGGGAGAGGCCCAGACGAGAAGCCCGAGCACGAGGATGTAGAGGCACAGGTCCACCGCCGCACGATAGGCGAACAGGCGGTAGAAACCGATGACATTGGCAATGCGCATCAGCACCAGGGTGATGACCGAGGCAATGACGGCAAGAACCAGCAAGGTGGGGAGGAAAACCCCGTCGATGGAGACTTCACCCCTCATGCCGCCAGCGCCTTCGGCGTGGGGCTCGAAGCCGGAAACAGGTTGCGGCGCAAGCTGACCAGACCCAGCGCACCGGCGCGGCTCAACTCGGGGTCTTGGTCGTTCAACACGGCAGTCATGGCGATGTCGATATCCTCAAGCAGGATGGGGTCGGCAGGAGCGGGACGGTCGGGATCCAGGCCGCGATAGTATTCGCCCACTTTCTGAAGAACTTCCGTAAGCGGCCCGCGTTTGGTCGGCGGAAGGGCAAGGCGCAGTTCGCGCAGTTCGCCGATCGCCACGCCTGTGCGCAGATCCCTCAGGGCGTCGTAAAGCGGTTGACCGGGGGAACGGCCTGCCATGGCGAGACGGGGGGCCAGCAAGGCGATCCGGTCGAGCATGCGATTGATCCAGGCCCGCACGTCCGGCGGGCTCATCAGGTTTGCGCGCTCGGCGATATCGGCCCACCCTGCCCGCACGGTGCTGCGGATCGCCGCATGGCTCCCCGTCGAGTTGAGCAGGCGGATGACGACAATGGCGTAGATGATGCCGACAAGCTGGGCGAGCGCGCCGTTCACGAAACCGGCGAACCCGCCGACATACTGGTCCGAAACGAGAACCGGCGAACCCAGTCCCAGCAGCATGGGCAAAGCGATGCCGCCCCACCGGGGAGACTGCATAAGCGTTCCCAGCATGAGCAGCATCGGCGCCATGGCCAGGGCATATTCAAGGAACCCGTCGAGCCGCGGCATTATGACGAAGCCATAGAGCAGCCCGATCAGCGTCGCGATCAGCGTTCCCAGGAAGAAAGCGCGCAGCGGGGCAAGCGGATCGGGAGCAGCCGCGAACAATGCCGTGAAGACACCCGCCAGCATGACCGCCGTGGCTCCTTCATGCCAACCGCTGCCGATCCAGAGAGCACATCCGATGCAGATCGTGAAGAATGCGCCGATGGCGCCGCGCGTCGCCCCGCCGAAATCGCGGTGCAGTTCACGGCCGCGACGTCCTTCCACGAGTTCGGAAGCACGCGGACTGATCGGGCGAGTGCTCGGCGTGGAAAGCTGCTCGGCGAGCAGGCGGCAGTCGCGATGGGCGCCGATCAGGGACGCAAGGCGCGAAAGCAGGCTGAGCAGGATAAGCTCGTCCCACGAGGAATCAGGGCCAACACGCGGTTCCAGCGCGCGGCTGCGCTCCTGAAGCGCGGTGGCCGCGCTCTCGCGCTCGCCGAGCGGCATCGCGTCGAGCCGGGAAAACCAGTGACGGGTATCGGCCAGCAGGCTCTCGACTTCGGCGGAAATGCTTCCTGCCGCGCGCAATTGCCCGATCCGGTCCGTCACTGCGGCGCCCAGCGGCATGATGAGCGAGAGCTGGTCCTGCAAGGCGCGTACCGTGCGGATACGCGGCGCGATGCGGGTGCTCTCGTAAGGGAGGTGAATGGAAAGCTGGTGCAGTTCGGTCACGTCAAGCGCAAGGCGCTGGCGTTCCTTGTCGATTGCCGGGTCGCCATCGAGCAACAGGGAATCGCTCGACCAGCGCTCGGCATCGGCGAGAATGTTGGCCACCCGTTGCAGCATGAAAGCGGAAACCGAGCGCGGCAGCACGAGCGCGTGGACGAAACTGCCACAGAGGATGCCGATGGTGATTTCCTGCACGCGCAGGGTCGCCACCGTGAAGATCGTGCCGGGAACGTCCACGCTCGGCAGCACGATAAGCACTGCGGTATAGCCGGCCAGAACAAAGGCATAGGAACGCGGCGTGCGATCCAGCAGGGAAACGAAGACGCAGAGCGCCAGCCATGCCCCTATCGCGATCGTCAGCAATTCCGGTGCGTTGACGAGCACGGGCACCATGATGACCGCCATCCCCGCGCCGATAAATGTGCCGATCACGCGGAACATCGCCTTGGACACGACAGCCCCCGCCAGCGGCTGTGCGACAATGTAGGACGTGAGGAAGGCCCAATAAGGACGTTCGAGCCCGATCGACAGCGCAATGTAGATGGCCAGCATCGAGGCCATGTAGGCCTTCACGGAAAACAGCGCTGCGTCCAGTCCGAAACGTTTCGTCATTGCCGGGCGGCGCTTTCCGCAATGCGTGCGGCGATGCGGTCAAGCACGCGCACGACAGTCTCGACGTCTTCCGTCGGAATGCCATCGAGCAGCGTTGCACGCAACTCGATCAATCGTTTGTCGATCCGTTTTGCAACGATAGATCCTTCTTCGGTCAGCCGCAGGTGCTTGGCCCGGCGATCGCTGTCGTCGGCATGACGCTCCACCAGGCCTGCGTCTTCGAGCAGGTGCAGCGTGCGGACCAGCGAAGGCTCCGTCACGTTGATGACGCGCGCCAGATCGCCCTGCCGTACCTCGTCTCCGAGACGAAGCAGGTGAACGAGCGCCCATGCCGAGGAGTTCGAAACTCCCAGGGAGGACAGGGCCGAATCAGCCATTTGCTGCCAGGAACGCGAAACCGGCCCCAACCTCGCGGCCAGAGCCTTTTCGCTCGATCGTCGTTCTTGCATGAGACGGGTAATTAGAGTGCTAACTAATTCGCGCAAGATGCTTTGACGTGGATTTTATGTCAGTTGCAGTGAGTTTATTGCAATGCCGCATGGGGGTGGCGCAGCCGCAAGGGCGACGCTAAGCCGCTGCAAATGCCTGCTCTCACCTTCCGGAGAATGCCCTTGCGCCGCTCGTCTCTCGCCCTTGGCCTGTCTGCGCTGATGTTGACGGCAGCCATGCCCGCCGATGGCAGGACGCCTCATGCCGTCTCCGCGACGGCCGAGCCGACCGGCCAGTCGGCGACGGCACGACATGCCATGGTCGCCGCCGCAAACCCGCTGGCGGTCAAGGCAGGAGTGGACGTGCTGAAGGCAGGCGGTTCAGCCGTGGACGCAGCGGTCGCAATCCAGGCCGTGCTCGGTCTGGTCGAACCGCAAAGCTCGGGTCTCGGCGGCGGCTCGTTCATGGTCTACTACGATGCGAAGACGCGCAAGGCGACCGCCTATGACGGCCGCGAAGTCGCTCCGGCCAGAGCGACGGACCGGCTTTTCCTGGGTGCCGATGGCAAGCGCCTGCCGTTCGTCGAGGCGGTGCTCGGGGGAATCTCTACCGGCGTGCCCGGCGCGGTGGCCATGCTGGACATGGCGCATCGCGATCACGGCAAGCTGGCGTGGTCGGAATTGTTCGGCGAAGCGCACAAGCTCGCGCAGGACGGCTTTATTGTCAGCCCGCGGCTCGCTGGAATGATCTCCCAGCGCAAGGCGCCCCAGGCCTCGGCTCCAGACGCAAGGCGCTACTTCACCAAGGCGGACGGCATGCCCTATGCGGCGGGCGACCGTCTGAAAAACCCGGATTACGCCCGTTCGCTCGAACGGATCGCGAAATTCGGCGCTTCCGGCCTGCTCACCGGCCCGATAGCCCAGCAGATCGTCGATCGGGTAAGCCAAGGGCCTTATCCCAGTGCGATGACGCTGGCGGACCTTGCCAGTTACCGTCCGCGTTCTGGACCAGCCCTTTGCCGCACCTACCGTGTGTACCTGGTCTGCACGCCGCAGGCTCCGTCCGGCGGGCCGGGCCTTCAGATGGCGCTCGGCATTCTCGAACATACCGACATCGACAAGCGCAGCGCCAGCGATGAAAAGGCATGGTTCGAATTCGCGCAGGCAAGCCGCCTCGCCTATGCCGACCGCGACCGCTATGTCGGCGATCCGGCCTTCGTGAAAGTGCCGCTCGAAGGTCTGCTCGACCCCTCATACGCTAAGGAGCGCGCGGCGCTGGTGGGCGAAAAAGCTGGGCCGGTCACTTTCGGCAAACCGAAGGGAGCGCCGGAATTCGGCCCCGATGGCACCAATGAGCCCGGCGGCACCAGCCATATCGTCATCGTCGATACGCAAGGCAATGTCGTCTCGATGACCACGACGGTTGAAAGCATCTTCGGCTCCGGACGAATGGTAGGCGGGTTCTTCCTCAACAACCAGATGACCGATTTCTCGTTCAGCCCGACGGACGACGACGGGGCGAAAGCCGCGAACGCGCCGGCCGCCGGCAAGCGTCCGCGTTCCAGCATGGCTCCCACGATCGTCCTGACCCCTCAGCACAAATTCGTCGCTGCCGCCGGCTCGCCCGGTGGCAGCGCCATTCAGGCCTACAATCTCAAGGTGCTGGTCGCCCTGCTCGACTGGAAGATGTCCCCGCAGGATGCAGTGACGCTGCCCAACCTCGTCGCCAAGGGCGACAGCTACAGTGCCGACGTCTTCCCCGCGCCGATCATGGAAGGGCTGGCGGCAAGGAACATGCCCCTGTCGACCGCAAGGGGCGAGGAATCGGGCCTCCAGGCGATTGTCGCCACGCCGAACGGCTATATCGGCGGCGCAGATCCCCGGCGCGAAGGCGTGGCAAGAGGGTTCTAGGCGGCGTGGATCGCCCCGCACTTCCTCCCCCCACTTCCTCCCCGTTGAAAATAGCGTAGTCATGCCATAGGGGCCGCTGCCTTTCATTCAGGGATACAGCATGGCAGGCGATTGGGACGAGGCGGAACAGGCAGGGGGCGGCAAGGCTTCCGTTATAGCCACATCGTCGGGAAGCCTCGGCCTGATGGCGGCGATCGCCTTGGTCATGGGAAACATGATCGGCTCAGGCGTGTTCCTGCTGCCGGCCAGCCTGGCTCCGTTCGGCTGGAACGGCGTGATCGGCTGGCTGACGACGATCAGCGGCGCTCTCGTCCTCGCCTTCGTTCTCAGCCGCCTGACACATGCCCGTCCAGAAGCCGGCAGCCCCGCCGGTTTCGTCACCGACGCCTTCGGCAAGACCGCCGGGTTTTTCATAAGCTGGATTTATCTCGTCTCGCTGTGGACCTCGGTGGTTACGATCGCGGTGGCCGCGGTCAGCTACCTGTCCAGCATGGTACCGTTTCTTGGACGGGGCGAACATGTCCCCGCCCTTGCCGCCATCGCCCTGCTCTGGCTGGTGACGCTGATAAACCTGCGCAGTACGCGCGCTGCGGGGAACTTCCAGATCGTCACGCTGGCGCTCAAGATAATTCCCCTCCTGGTCGTCATAGTGCTGGCCGTCCATATCCTTGCCAGTGGCAAGGCCCAACTGCCCTCCTTCGATCCCTCCGAAGTTCGTTCCGGCGCCATCAACGGCGCCGCCACCCTGACGCTATGGGCCTTGCTCGGCTTCGAATCCGCCAGCGTCGCAGCCGCGCGCGTACGCAACCCGAAAGTGAACGTCGCGCGGGCCACGCTTTGGGGCACCGCGCTGACCGGTGCGCTTTACCTGATGGTTTGCTCTGCCATCGCCCTGCTCCTGCCCAGTGACCTCGCTTCGCATTCGGCAGCGCCGTTCGCCACTTTCGTCGCCCGTTTCTGGGACGGTAACGCAGCGATGCTCATCGCCGTCTTCGCCGTCATCAGTTGCATCGGCGCGCTGAACGGCTGGACCCTGCTTGAAGCAGAAATGGTGCGGGACATGGCCAGTCGTCGCCTGTTGCCGCACTGGCTCGCCGAAACCGACGCGCGCGGAACGGCGAGGCGGGCTCTGCTGGTTTCCGCCGTTGTCGCCAGCTGCTTTGCCGCCTTGAACGCCAGCAGGACCATGCAGGCCCTGTTCGAATACCTCCTGCTTCTGTCGACCTCGGCAACGCTGTGGCTTTATCTTGCCTGCGCGCTTGCCGCGCTCAGGCTCGGCGTTGCGCGCATCCCCGCGCTGCTCGGCGCGCTCTATGCTCTATGGACCCTATGGGGCGCCGGGATCGGCGCCAGCGGCCTCAGCTTCGTCCTGATGGCGCTGGGTCTTCCCATCTGGCTCTGGCTCAAGCACAACGAGATCGACTAGCATGACGAAGAGATACGATGCCCTCATCATCGGTGGCGGACACAACGGCCTGGTCTGCGCGTTCTACCTCGCCCGTTCCGGACTGAAGGTACGTATTCTCGAGCGGCGCGGTGTCGTCGGCGGCGCGGCGGTTACGGAGGAGTTCCATCCGGGTTTTCGCAATTCGGTCGCCAGCTATACCGTAAGCCTGCTCCAGCCCAAGGTCATTGCCGACATGAAGCTGGCGGAGCATGGCTACCGCGTGATCGAGCGACCGATTTCGAACTTCCTGCCGCAGGAAAACGGCCGCTACCTCAAGCTCGGTGGCGGGCTGGAGCGTACTCAGGCCGAGTTTCGGCGCTTTTCCCCGCATGATGCGGATATCCTCCCGGCCTACTACGATGCACTTGAAGGCGTTGCCGAAGTTCTGCGCGACCTTGCCCTCAAGTCTCCTCCCAATGCCGGAGACGGCTGGCGCGGCCTGATCGATGCAGCGCTGCAAGGGCGACGGGTTGCGGGCCTCCCGATCGAAGCTCAGCGAGACGTGCTCGACCTGTTCACCAAGTCTGCACGTACCCTGCTTGACGGCTGGTTCGAAAGCGAGGCCGTGAAGGCTGCCTTCGGTTTCGATGCGGTCGTCGGAAACTATGCCTCGCCCGATACGCCGGGCAGCGCTTACGTCCTGTTGCATCACGTCTTCGGCGAAGTGAACGGCAAGAAGGGGGCGTGGGGCCACTCGGTGGGCGGGATGGGTGAAATTACCCGCATCATGGCGGAAGTGTGCCGCGGTCTCGGTGTAGAGATCAGTCTGGAAAGTCCGGTAGATCAGGTCCTTGTCGATGGCGGCAAGGTCGCGGGGATTCGGCTCGAAAGCGGCGAGGAGATTGCCGCGCCGCGTGTCATCGCCAATGTCGGCCCAAAGCTTCTCTATGGGAAGATGGTCGCAGCAAGCGACCTCTCGCCCGACTTCGCCCGCCGGATGAAAGGGTTCAAGGCGGGCAGCGGCACCTTCCGGATGAACGTGGCCCTATCCGAATTGCCGCGCTTCACTTGCCTGCCGGAGCCAGGCGAACATCACAGGTCCGGCATCATCATCGCGCCAACTCTGGACTACATGGACCGGGCGTTCCTTGACGCAAAAACCCACGGCTGGTCGCGAAAGCCCATCGTCGAGATGCTGATCCCCTCGACCATCGACGACAGTCTGGCCCCGCCGGGCCAACATGTAGCCAGCCTCTTCTGCCAGCAGTTCGCCCCCGAACTTCCCGGCGGCAGGGACTGGGATGACGAGGAGGACAAGGCCGCCGATACGATCATCGATACGGTCGAAGCCCAGGCCCCCGGCTTTCGTGCCTCGATCCTGGGACGGCAGATACTGAGCCCGAAGGGGCTGGAGCGCAAATTCGGCCTTGTGGGCGGCGACATCATGCATGGCAACCTGACGCTGGACCAGATGTGGTCGGCGCGTCCGGTGCTTGGCCACGGATCCTATCGCGGCCCGATCAGGGGGCTCTACATGTGCGGTGCGGGCACGCATCCCGGAGGCGGCGTCACCGGAGCGCCGGGACACAACTGCGCGCACGAAGTTATTGCCGACGGCGCCCGAATGAAGCGCTTTCGCATCTAGAAAATACCGGGCGGGATCACGCCCGCCCGGCGTATTCCCTCACTTGCCGGCAAGGTCCCTGTAGAGGCTGAGATAGTAAGTGATGCCCGGACGGACGTTGAGCAGCGGCAGTCGCTCGTTGAGGCCGTGGGCGAACTCATCGGAGTCCTTCATCATCGACGCACTCGCGCCGTAGCTGGGCACACCCACCGCGCGGTACCACATCGAATCCGAAGCACCCGAGGCCTGTGACGGGATGATCGGGATCGGTCCCCAGGCTGCCGTCACCGCCTTGCGCGTGGCGGCCACGAAGTCCGGTCGCATCGGTGATGCGGGCGACATGGTGGAGGCATCGCCGGTCACGTCGGAGAACTTCGCCGCCGGTACGTTCGCGACTTTCTGCAATTCAGCCATGATCTCCTCGCGGGTATGGCCGGGGAAGATGCGGCAATTGATATTGGCGGTGGCCCGCTGCGGCAGCGCGTTCTGCGCATGCCCGCCGGCGATCATCGTTGGCACGCATGTGGTGCCGGTACGCCCGACCATGGAGGGATTGGCCCGCAGCACCTTGAGCGCCGCCTCGTCGTTGGGGTTGGCTGCGAAGGCGCGCATGGCGCCGGCCAGCGCCGCGTCGGGCTCCAGCTTAGCAGCCTCCACCCAGTAGGCACGGGTAATGTCGTTCAGTTCCGGCTGAAAGTGATAGTGCCCGATCCGCTCAAGCGCTTCCGAAAGCTGGACGATGGCGTTTTCCGTGCGCGGCGCGGAACTGTGCCCGCCCGCGTTCGTCACCTCGATCTGGTAATCGACATAGGTCTTTTCAGCCCCCTGCCATGACCAGAACGACGGCTTGCCGGTCTTCTCGGAAAGCGTGCCCGAAGCCCCGTCGACGTTGAGTACGAGGTCCGCGTTCTTCAAGCGTTCGGCAATCAGCTTCGAGGTCGCCATCGAGGTTTCCTCATCGCCGGAATACGCGATCACGAGGGTACGCTTCGGCCGGAAGCCCTGACGGCGCAGTTCGATCATCGATTCCATCGCGAGCACCGCTTCGAACTTGGTGTCGCTAGCGCCGCGTCCGTACAGGTAGCCGTTCTCGACTACGGGCGTGAAGGGATCGCGCTCCCAGTCGGCGGGCTTGGCTTCCACCACATCCATGTGTGCGGAAACGACCAGCGGCTTGAGCGAGGGATCGCTGCCGGGCCATGTCGCGATCAGGTAGGCAGTGTCCTTGTGGGGGACGATCTCGATGTCTCCCGCATTCCAGCCGTTCGCGAGCAGTTCCTTGCGGAACAGTTCGGCGACGTCGCCTGTCTTGTTGCCTTCACCCTCCACGGAACGCAGCGCGATGGCTTGCTTCGAGATTTCGAGAACCTGCTTCTCGGCCTCCGGATAAGCCTTCGGTGCAGCTTGCGCGCCGGTTGCCGCCAGCATGGCGGCCGCCAAGGAAGCAGCGGTAAGTGGAATATGCCGCATGGATCTGATGCCCCTGTTTTTCTGAAAATGCGATCCGAAGTTCGTGCTTGACCGGAGGTGATGGAGAATCGCTCCGAACCCCGGCACTCTGTCGCATTCGCAGGTGCAACGCACCTGTTTTGCGGACTTTCCTGCACGGTTTGAAGCAAACGGCAAGGGTAGGCGCCATGTGGCCGCCCACCCTGCCGGCTCAGGCGATATCCAGCGCGTTCGTAAGGTCACCCGGCGCGACACCGCCGGCCGCGATCATCGCATCTTCGCGCGTTTGCAGGCCCGGCAGTTTCTCCAGCCCGAACCGGCGGGTGAGGAAGCGCGCGATGGAACCTGTGTCGTAGATCGTATGATCCACCGCGCCCTTCTTTGCATGGGGCGAAACGATGACAGCGGGAATGCGCGTGCCCGGCCCCCAACGATCCCCTTTTGGAGGGGCCACGTGATCCCACCAGCCGCCGTTCTCGTCGAAAGTGATCACGATCAGCATTCGTTCCCACTGGGGGCTCGCGCGTAGGCCGTCGATGACAGCGGCAATATGGCGATCTCCTGCATCGATATCCGAATAGCCGGCATGCATGTTGAGATTGCCCTGCGGCTTGTAGAAGCTGACCGCCGGAAGTTTACCCGTCTCGGCATCGGCCAGGAAGCGATTGGTGCGGGCCGTGCTGCCTTCGCCGCCGTCGCGCAGATGCTTCGCACGTTCCGCGGTGCCCGGCGCGAACCGATCATAATAATTGAACGGCTGGTGATGCGGCTGGAAATTCGGGCGCGAAGGGAAAGAGGCATCGTTCAGACGCCCTTCCATCGCTGCGTTCCACCCTCCGGCATACCAGGCCCATTCAACACCCTTGGCCGAGAGCATATCGCCGATAGTCTTGTGCTGTTGCGGCACCAATGTGTGACTACTGCCGGCATTGGCGAAACCGGGTTTCTCGGGGTCGAGTTCGTAGGTCGGCGCGTAAGGCGGCAGCATCGTGTTCACCGCCCAGAAGTCCGGCGAGAGTGTGCTGGTAGAGAACATCGCAGGACCGTCCATCGCACTGGCCGCATTCCTGGGATCGAGCTTGAGCTTGATGCCCTTGGGATCGTCTCCCTCGATATGCGCGATACGCTTGGCGACGGGGCTCTTGTCGGCATCCGGATAGAACGGCGGCTGCGCGGCGATGAGGTATTGGTGATTGAGGAACGAGCCGCCGAAAGCACCCATGAAGAAATTGTCGCAAAGCGTGAATTCGCGGGCGACCTGCCAGAGCCGCAACTGCGCGCGCATATCGCCGTAGTGGCCCATGACCAGTGCGCCGCTATCCCCCCAGGCTACGAAACCGTCGTTTTTGCCACCATTGATCTGCCACTGGTTCTGATAGAACGCATGGACGAGATCGCGGGTGACGAGCCCATGCGGAAGCGGATCTCCCTCCGGCGTCTTGAGCGCGAAAGGACCGTTGGCGATCGGGCCGAGGTCATCCGGGCCAATCTGATATTCGGTATGTTCGACGACCTGCTTGCCAGGAACAAGCCCCTCCCAGATCTTCGGGAGCCTGTCCATGATCCTGCCGTCACGGTCACGCTGGGCGGTGCGCTCTGCCGGGACGGATGCGAGCGGTTGCTCCAGGCCGGGAAAATCGGCGAAGAGATTGTTGAAGCTGCGGTTTTCCGCAAAGATCACGACCACGGTGTCGATCGCATCACGCAGTTTCGCATCGCTTACCCGAGCACGGCTTTTAAGCCCCTTCCCGGTTGCGGCAGCAGCCTCTCCGGGAGCGCCGGCAACGGCAGCGGCACCAAGCGCAGCGGCAAGGCCGCCCAGAAAGTCGCGGCGGTCGGAACGCACAATTGGCTCGTCTGCCTGCGGCTTGGGAAGGTCGGAATCGGTCATGGAAGCTCCGGCGGGAGAAGAAATTTCTTCGGCTGTTTGCGTTTACCGATAAGGCAAGTCAACCACCCGCCATCATCCACGCGATCCAGATTTACAGAAAATTAATAGAAACTTCACCAAATATCACAAAAGAACTATAGTTTTATATTTTAAAGTTCGAATACCTTACCAAAAATTGAAAATGATTATTTATATATCAATTCAAAAAATTCCTTTGAAATAAAAATGTAATCAAAGTTACTCCGAACTTTCACAAAATTCTTCTGTCCCCATCGCGTCGATCACGCGCTCTCCACCCCCGACCGCCGCAGGGCCTTCCGCTCACGGCATCCATCGGGGAGTTATTCGAATGTGGACCAAACGCAGCCTCTGGCTGGTATCGACAGCCATCGCCTTCGGCACGATGGCAGCTCAGCCGGCTTACGCCGAGGGCGAACCTGCAGCTTCTCCTGAAAACGATATCGTCGTCACCGGCTTCCGCGCCAGCCTTCAGGGCGCTCGTGACGTGAAGCGCAATGCGACGATCATCCAGGATTCGATCGTTGCCGACGACATCGCCGCCTTCCCCGACCTCAACCTTGCCGAAGCGCTCCAGCGCCTGCCAGGCGTCGCCATCAACCGCGAAGCCGGCGAAGGCCGCAGGGTCAGCTTGCGCGGCCTTGGTCCGGACTTCACCCGCGTCCAGCTCAACGGCATGGAAGTGCTGGGCAACGTGGACTCTCCGCAGGACAGCCGCGGCCAAGGCACGCGCGACCGCGCGTTCGACTTCAACATTTTCGCCGCCGAACTGTTCAACCGCGTGGATGTGCGCAAGTCCTTCTCGGCAGAGCAGACCGAAGGCGGCCTTGCCGGCACAGTGGGGCTCTATACCGCGCGCCCGTTCGACTATGAGGGCACGAAGGTAGCCTTCTCGGCCTCGGCGGGCACCAATACGCTGACCAAGGATTTCCAGCCGCGCCTGACCGGCCTCGTCTCGAAGAACTGGGGCGATTTCGGCATCCTCGTCTCCGCCGCCTACAGCCACCGCCAGACCCGGGAAACCGGCGTCGATACCTATCGCTGGCGCCTCAACAAGGCGAACGGCTCGGATATCTCGGGCCTGACGCAAGAGGAACAGGACAAGATCAACTCTGGTGAACTGCGCTTCGCGCGCGGCAACCGACTTTCGGTCTGGGACAGCACGCAGGACCGCCTTGGCGTAACGGCTTCGGCGCAGTGGAACCCGGCCGAAACCGTGCATCTCACGCTGGACGGCCTTTACGGCAAGTACAAGGCCGACCGCTTCGAGACCCATCTCGCCTCCCGCGGCAGTGGCGGTTCCACCTGGCTTGGCGGCGGGCAGACCTTCGCGGGCGTGACCTATCCGAACTCGACCATCAACGACATCGAGTGGAACGACCAGAACGAGGTTACCTACCTTGACGTTTCGGGCGCACAGACCGCTACCGAAACCCGTATCCAGAAGACCACCAACACGTTCAAGCAACTGGTCCTCAGCGGCGACGCCGAGATCGTGCCGGGCCTCAAGGCGACGTTCCTGGGCGGCATCGAGCGTTCCAGCTACGACATGCCGGTGGACGACCATTTCTACACCGAAGCCTATGGCGACGTGATCTCAGACTATCGCGGCGGCAGCTACTCGCTCGTCAACACTTATGGCTGGGACACGAGCGATGCGTCGAACTACCACGCGCATGAAATCGACATGAACCAGAGCTTCCAGGATACCGCCTTCGACAACATCAAGGGCGCCCTCGCGTATGAGTTCACGCCCGACGACAAGATCTCCGTCGGCGGCGAATGGCGGCGGTTCAAAAACTCCGGCTTCAAGCGCACCTACAACGATGCCCTGCTGAACGATTTCAAGTCAGGTGCAGTAAGCGCAGACATCGGCGATTATTCGCAGGTCTACACCGGCTACAAGGGCCAGGACTGGGTGATCGTCGATTATGACAAGGCCCTCGACGTGCTCGGCATCGACCGGGGGAACTACCTGACCTCGAAGAACAGCGTCTTCGCGGTGGAAGAGCGTACCGCCGCCGGATACGTGCAGTACGACTGGAACCATCAGCTCGGCTCCCTGCCCTTCCGCGGCAACATCGGCGGCCGCTACTATCATACGGACATCCTTTCGGCGGGCATCGGCACCGTGAGCGGCGCGAATACGCCCATCGCGGTTTCAGCGAGCTATCAGGGCTTCCTGCCCGCCGTGAACATGATCTTCGAGCCGGCTCGCGATCTTGTTGTCCGCGCTTCGGCGGCGCGCAACATCAACCGTCCCTCTCTCGGCTCGCTGGCCGTCAATGGCACCGTTTCGGTCGGTGACAACGGCGAACTGTCTGTTTCGGTCGGCAACCCTGCCCTCAAGCCCTACAAGTCCACCGACCTCGATCTTTCGGTCGAGTATTATTTCGGCAAGGTCGGCTCGGTCAGCGGGGCCCTGTTCTACAAGACGCTGGACGGCTTCATCACCACCCAGACCGTCAACGACGTGCCTTACAGCCAAACCGGCCTTTCGACCGATCTTGTCCCTGGCGCGACCGGCAACACCATCGTCACCTCGTTCTCGCGTCCGGTGAACCTGGGCAAGACGGACCTGTGGGGCCTCGAACTTTCGGCGCAG
The DNA here is from genome assembly GCF_055361505.1 of Novosphingobium sp. TK71. Classification (NCBI taxonomy): domain Bacteria; kingdom Pseudomonadati; phylum Pseudomonadota; class Alphaproteobacteria; order Sphingomonadales; family Sphingomonadaceae; genus Novosphingobium; species Novosphingobium sp. TK71. The sequence goes on along the minus strand of NZ_CM143962.1, from coordinate 1,050,013 downwards.
ACGGATTTCACTTTCCTGCCCGCACCGTTCGACCACCTCGGGACAGTGGTGAACTTCACATATGTCGATTCCAGATACGATTACTCGACGATGTACAGCGGCGGCGCCAACACCACGCTTGAAGGCTTGAGCAAGTACAACGGCAACGTCACGCTCTACTATCAGGATGCAAAGTTCGACATTCGCGGATCGGCCAATTACCGCAGCAGCTACGTCTATAGCGCAGCGCCGATTACTAGTTCGCTGGGGCTCGACCAGGATCTCTCTGGCTATGCGGCAACTGTCTATGTTGACATGTCCGCCCACTACAAGGTGACTGATGCCATCCAGCTCACGCTCGATGCGATCAATCTCACCAACCAGCACGAACGGCAGTACTCGGACAGCACCAAGCGCCTTTATGTGAATACCCGTTCGGGTACGACCGTTATGGGCGGCGTCCGCTTCGAGTTCTGATGGAAAGGGCGCGAGGCACATCCCTGTCTCGCGCCCCAACCGGCATGGCGAACAAACGATAGCGCAAGGTCACATAACCGTCATCGAGCCCTGATAGCGGCCGCGCCGGAGGGCTTGTGTTTCCCAGCGGTCGCGTTCGGCTCATCACATCCTGCATGGTTCTGGCACTGGCCGCACCGCTTGCGGCCGGAAGCGCACATGCACGTGCTGGAAAGCCTGCGCTTCCAACATCGCGGCCAAAGCCGCGCAGCATTGCCTTCAAGATCCCCTCGGGCCGACTTGTCGATGTTCTGAGGGCGATTTCCCAGCAGTCCGGCGTACAGATTGTTACCTCGGTGACACGGGACCTGAAAATCCGTCGTGCTGTACGAGAGCGGCTGACGGTCGAAGAAGCCCTGGCAAGGATCGCCACCGAGGTTCCGGTAACGGTAAAACGGATGCCGGACGGGTTCGTGGTCACTCAGGGCATGTCATCCGCATCTCGCAGCCCTACACCTTCTCCGGCTGCGACTGCCGCGACATCGGAACCGGAAGCGCCGCCCATCATCGTCACCGGCTACCGTGAAAGCCTGAGGCAGGCGGTGGCGGAAAAGCAGGGGGCGCAGTCCATCCTCGAGGTCACCCGTGCCGAGGATATCGCCGCTTTCCCCGACCACAATGCTGCTGACGCTCTGCAACGCCTGCCGGGAATTGCCATCAGCCGTGACAATGGCGAAGGCAGGCAGGTTTCGCTGCGCGGTCTCGGACCGCTTTTCACCCGCACCACACTGAACGGGATCGAGGCGCTCGCCACCACCGCATCGGGTTTAGACAATCGCGGTTCGGCCAGTCGCCAGCGCCGGTTCGACTATTCGGTGTTCGATGCAGGACTGTTCTCGGAAGTCGAAGTGCTCAAGAGCTGGTCAGCGGATCGTGAGGCCGGCGGCGTCGGCGGGACCGTGGCCCTGCGCACGGTTCGTCCCTTCGACCAATCCGGCGACGTCACCCTGCTTTCCATGCAAGGCCGCGCAGGTGCCAACAGCAGTGCCGTCACGCCGCAGCTCACCGCCGAAATCTCGCGGAGAAACGATCGATGGGGTGCGCTTCTGGCGTTGTCCTGGAGCCGGAATCGGGTTTCCGAATACGGCTACCGCAACTGGGACTGGGTTCCCGTCGTCTTCGGAGAAGCCAACGTCGGCTCCGGGGTGAGCAGCGAAGACCGGGCGCGCCTTACCGGCCATGGCGATCCACTGTACATGTCGCGCGCGCAAACTTACTCGACCTGGACTAACCGTTTCGATCGGCTGAACCTCGTTGCCTCGCTCCAACATGAGAGTGACGGTGGGGTCACAATAGCGCTGGATCTCGTTCACGCGCGGCTGTCCAATCATCGCGAGGAATACTCGCTGGCCGCAGCCGGAACCAACGGGCTGACTGCGGATGTCGATGGCACCCAGTTGCTCAACGCGGTAACGGTCGTGGGGAACACGATCACCGCGGCGGATTTCAGCAGGGTGGACTTCCGCTCGGAGCACAAGCTGACGGAAGATCACACCGATTTCAGTCAGGCGGTGTTCTCGCTCGACGCACCGATCGGAGAACGCACGAAGGTCGCCGCGCGGATCGGCTATGCCCGCAGCGATTTCGAGGAGCCGGTGTTCGACAAGGTTTTCCTCGAAGCCGTCGGCAAGAACTTCAGCTATGTCGCGACCGGGCATGGCGCACGCAACGCCTATGGTTTCGACCTCACCCAGGCTTCCCAGTGGAGCCTCATGCGGGCGGACACCCGCGAAGATTCGATCGTCAATCAGAACGTCACAGCAAGGGTCGAACTGAGCCACACCATCGCTTCGGGGCTCGAATTGCGCCTCGGCGGCTCCTATCGCTACTTCGGCAACGACGGGTACGAACGGCGTGTAAGGGTTGACTACGAGGAAGGCAGTCCCGCTCTGACATCCCTGTTCAACGGCCAGACGCTGGCCCCTTATATCGTCGCCGATGTCGATGCCACTTTCGCCGCGACCGGGCAGCAGCGCGATCTCGGCGGCGGCGATGACATGCCCGGCACCGCCTACGCATTGCATGAAAACACTTATGCCGCTTTCGCACTCGCCGCGGTCGGTGGACAGCTTGGCGCAATGCCGCTCAGGGCCGAGTTCGGGCTTCAATACCAGCGCGTGGATACCCTTTCCTCAGGCAAGGCCAGTACCGACGTCAGCCAGTATCCGGTTTCCCTTCGCAGTAGCCGGGGGGCGTGGCTACCCTCGATACAGGCGCGCCTGGAACTCCGTCCCGACCTGCTGCTGCGTCTTGCCGCCAGCCGTAACCTGAACCAGCCCGACGTCGCCGACCTGCGCGCCGCGGCACAGGTCAATGCGACGCCGTTCGGCGGCACCATCACCTCGGGCAATCCGGCCCTGAAGCCCTTCACGGCCGATGCGCTGGATCTGTCGATCGAGCACTACTCGGGCCGAGATGGCTATGTCTCTCTAGGCCTGTTCTACAAGCACCTGGATTCGTTCATCACCTCTCAGACCAGCGTTACGCCCTATTCGGAAACCGGCTATCCGCTGGAGTTCCTCTACGCCGATCAGGCCCCCTCGATCCTCTACAACGTCGTGCGCCCCGTGAATGGGTCGGGTGCCTCGATCTTCGGGCTGGAGGCAGCCGTCCAGCGTGACCTGCGCTTCCTGCCCGCTCCGTTCGACGGTTTCGGAATGGCCGCAAACATCACTTTCGCCTCAGGCAGGAGCGACGTGACCTACGGCACCGATACAGTCGACCTGCCCCTGATCGACCTGTCTCGCTGGTCGGGCAACGCTACGCTCTATTACACGGGGCAAAAGTGGGATGCGCGGATCGCCGCCGCATACCGCGGAACGTACCGGGTTGGAGTGGGCAATAACGGCAACATCGGGGAATGGATCAAGCCGAGCCTGACACTCGATCTCGCCGCTCACTTCGCACTTGGTGAAAAGCTGCAGGCATTGGCGGAGGCCCGTAACCTGACCGACGCTCCGATCGCCCAGTACACCGACCGCGATGCCCGCCGACTGCTCGCCAGAACCCGCAGCGGGCGGGTGTTCTCCGCCGGGCTCAGGTACAGATTTTGAGGATGCGATGACCATCCTGTCCCCACCCGGCCGCCTCGACGCTCTTACTTCGCAAACCGCATTGGAATTGCCGGACATGCCGCGCTCATCACCGGGCCGTCGACAATGTACATGACCGATGCCGCCAGCCAGCTTTCCGCCGGGCTCGGGCGGCTGCGCAGCTATGTTCGCAAACGGATGCGCGACCCGGGCGGCATGGAGGACGTGGTGCAGGAAACGCTGGTACGCGTGATCGAACAGGAACGCCGACAAGTGATCGAGCAGCCTCTGGCCTATGCCTTCAGAGTTGCAGACTCTGTCATCATGGCAGGCGCCCGCAAGGCCGCGCGCGAAACGGAACTGGATGAATTCGAACTGGTCTGCAACCTGCCGCTGGCCGACGAGGTGCTCGATTACCGCCAGCGCCTCGGCCGGTTCGAAGCCGCCCTCGAACGACTTACCCCGCAACGCCGCACAGTGTTTCGCATGCGCCATATCGACGGAAAATCGCGGCAGGATATTGCGGCTGAAATGAACCTCAGCGTGGAGGCCGTGAAGAAGCACCTCGTGCGCGCAATGGCCGACCTCACCCTCTCCCTCGGCGACGACTGGGCGCCGGAAGCCGGGGCAGGAACCAACCATCATGGATGAACGACAGCTGGAAATGATTGAAACCGCCGCCGACTGGGCGGATCGCTACGATGACCTTGACGAGGCCGGTCGCCGAGAACTGGCGCGCTGGCTGGAGCAATCCCCTGAACATGGCCGGACCTTTGCCCGCATGAGGCAAATGCTCCAGGACGGAGCGCTGGCGGAAGCGCTCGAAAGCACAGCGAGCGTCGTGGAGGTGCCCATTCCCGTACTGCCGCGTCAGCGGCCTTCGGCGATGAGGCCCGGATTGCGGCGCACTGGGCAGGAGGCGCCGGGTCTCGGCAGGCGGCAGGCTCTCGCTGCCGGTCTGGCCGCGCTCGCAGTTGTACCCCTCGGCAGCTATTTCCTATTCCGGAACGGCGAAGAGGTGCCAGCCTCACCGCTCCGTTTTGCCAGCGCCGTCGGCAAGCGGCGCCATTTCACGCTGCCTGATGGCTCGGGCCTCTTGCTGGATGCCGCTTCCTCGGTCGCCGTTCACTTCACAGCCGACATGCGCGCGGTAGAGCTGGAGCGCGGAGCTGCCCGCTTCGATGTCCGCCACGATGCCGCGCGCCCTTTCGAAGTCCGCACCCCCGGGGCGAGCATGACCGCTCTCGGCACCAGCTTCAGCGTCGATCGATTGACTGGTGCGTCGGAACTGCGCGTCTTTTCCGGACGGGTTCGGATGGCGGCGGACGGCCATGACGCGTTCGTCGTGCCGGCCCGGGAATGGGCGTTGTTCGACGGCAGTGCGACAAGCCGGGGGAATTTCGATGCCGAGACCCGGCCGGACTGGCAGAACGACTGGCTCGACGCAGATTCCATGCGGCTCGGCTTCGCGATAGAGCGGCTGGCCCGGTATAGCGAAACACCCATCCGGCTCGGCGATCCCGCACTGGCTAGCCGCACTTTCAGCGGCCGCTTCCGGCTGGACCGGCCAGAACAGTCGCTGGCCCTGATCGGCGCCCTGTTCGGCCTTGAAGCAAGCCGCCGCGCCGATGGTATCTACCTTGTAACTGCATGAAACGGAAGGGCGATCCTGCACCTTGCCGGACCGCCCGCCGATAACGTCATGCTTTCGCGAAGCGCCGCTCGTTCCAGTTTACCGAAAGTCCGGTACTGGTAGTACCTGCGGTGGAACGTCCGGCAATGGCGTTCATGAAATGCCACTGCCCGTTCACCCTTTCAGGTGTCAGATCCAGCGAGACATAGCCCCGGCGGCTGGTGTCGGCGAATGCCAGCCCCGGATTTGCTCCCCGAAGCGCAGCGGCAAGATCGGCGGGCGACACGGAGGGCAAGTATGCCTCATAGCCCGGCGAGGTGACCGAATGCCCGGCATATTCCACACCGGCCGCGCGTCCGTCGACCGAGAGTTCATTGCCCCAGGCATTGTGGCTGTCGCCAGAGAGCACGACGAGGTTGCAATCCGCCTCACGCGCAGCGCGCAGCAGGCGTTCACGTGCGGCAGGATAGCCGTCCCAAGAGTCCATGTTGAACGGCAGGCCGGCCTTCGATGCGGCGGCAATGGCCATGAGCGCCTGCCGCACTTTCGGGTCTGCCCCTGCCGGAACGAGATCCGCCATCTGCGGCGGGGCCTTGAGCGACCCCATCACCACCTGCTGCGCCAGAACCTGCCAGCGCGTGCCGGACCTCGCCGAATCCGCCAGCCCCTTGTACAGCCACGCTTCCTGCCTGGCCCCCATGAGCGTCCGGTCGGCGGACATCCATGGGCCGTCGCGAAATTCTGCGAGAGCCTTGGCGATATCATTTTGTCCAGCCATGGCCGAACCGAAATCGAGTTGCTGCGTGCGCTCGCTTACGCGGGTTTCCGGGCGGAACAGAGTTGCCAGCGAACCTATCTGGAAACTGTCATAGAGCGCATCCGACACCGGCATCCATTCGCGATAGGCCTTCTCGGCGGCCGCACGGCGTATCGCCCATGGGCCTTCCTTGTCGCTCTGATGGTTCTCTGCCCCGCCTTTCCAGGTGTCATTGGCGAATTCGTGGTCGTCCCACTGGGCAATCATTGGAAATCGCTGGTGAATCCGGCGCAGGTCGGGATCCAGGCGGTAGCTGGCGAAACGCAGGCGATAGTCGGCAAGCGTCACCGTTTCGTTATGCGGCTCGATCGCGCGACCCGCCATCGGGTGGTCGGGATAGTGGCCGTATTCGTACTCGTAGAAGTAGTCGCCGACATGAACGATCAGGTCGAGATCGTCGCGGGCGGCGGCGTGGGCATAGGCGTTGAACCAGCCGAACGGCATGTTCGAGCAGGAGAAAAGCCCGACACCGAAGCGTTCGACCTCACCCACCGGCAGGGTCCGGGTCCGGCCGACTTCGCTTTTGGTGCCGTCCGGCGCGATGAAGCGATAGAAGTACCATTGCCCCGGCGCGAGGCCGGAAACCACCAGCTTGGCGCAATTGTCGTGCGCGGGAGAAGCGACGACCTCGCCGCCTCCCGCCACTTTCCGGAAAGTGTCGTCCGCCGAAAGTTCGCAGCGCAGTTTCGTATCACCGCTGCCGACATAGCGGGTCCATAAGAGCACTGAGTTCGCCGCCGGCTCCCCGCTCGCCACGCCGTGCGTGAAGCCGCGCGCGGTGAGTATCTGCGCTACTCCCGGTGTGGAGAGGGCTGCGAGCCCGAAGGCGCCTGCCTGGAGCAGCAGGCGGCGGTCGAGTTGAAGCGTCATGTCTATTCCTCGGGCTGTTCGCTCAGTAGCGCGCGGTGATCTCGATGCCGTAAGTGCGCGGTTCGGCCGGGATAAACGTGGGGTAACCGAAGGAGCCCCCGGTATTGCCGGCATCGAGCAAGTACTTCTTGTCCGTCAGGTTACGGGCATAGCCGGCGATGCGGAACTTGCCCTCCATCAGCGAAACGCCGCCGCGCAGGTTGACCAGCGTGGCCGGGCCCTGGCTGATCGCGTCCTTGTTGGGGATCTCGAAGTAGATCTTGCTGCGGGAGGTTACGCTTGGCGTCAGGAACAGGCTGGTGTTCTGGGTCAACGGCAAATTGAGATTGAAACCCGCCGCCCATTGCCATTTCGGCTGCAGACGGAACTGATCCCCCGCATAGACACCGTTGGATTCCTTGTCGTCGATCCCGCCACTGATGAAGCCAACATTGCCGAAGGCGCTCAGCCAGTCGGTGAAGCGAGCCTCGAGTTCGGCTTCGACGCCCAGGTTGGATGCCGACCCGGCGCTCTCGGTGCGTGCGACCCCGGTAGTGGCGTCAAGGACCGAGACCTGGAAATTGCTGTACTTGTCGTAGTAGACGCCCAGCGAGCCGGAGAACATTCCGACCGAGCCCTTGATGCCCGCCTCGTAGTTCCAGACCGTCTCCGACTTGATGAGATCGAGATCCGCAACCGGCCCCGCCGCTGCCGACAACTGGACGACCGGCGAACGGCGCCCCTCCGAAATCGTGGCGTAGAGATTGAGGCTCGGTGTCAGGTGATAGAGTGCGTTGAAGCGCGGCAGCACCGCCGCGTAGGACTTGCGGGCATAGAAGGTCTGTCCGTCCGTATCGACGAGCGGCAACAGCGGCTGACCGTAGACCGGCGCGTCAGGCTGATACGCGGAGTAGCCCGATCGCCGCTTCTCGATCAGCACGCGGGCACCTGCGGTCAGTTCAAGCGCGGGGGCCGGTTTCCAGCTCACGTCACCGAACATCGACCAGGACTGGTTGCGGCCCTCGTTCTTGTACCAGCTCGAATAGGGCACTGCTGAATAGGCCCCGCCGGTTAGCAGCCCGGTCGCCGAAGCGGCGGGAACGCTGTTGTCCGGCGCGACGCAGCCTAGCCCCGGAATGACGTTGGCGCTGCACTGGAGGTAGGTACCCAGTTCCGACGACATCGGCACATACTGGTAGCTGTCCTCGATGAAGTAGTTCCAGCCGAACGAGGCGCGCCACTGGTCGTCGCTGTAAGTGAAGCGGCCTTCGTGGCTCGCCTGCCAGCCCTTCGCGCGTTCCGCGAATTCAAGATACCAGGCAGCGGAACCGTCCGCATCGAACACTTCCAGCGCATCGAAGTGGCGGTAGCCGTTGACGGTGGTGAAATTCCAGCCGTCCGCGAAGTCCCACGCCAGCGTGAGGTTGCCGTCGTAGACATCGCGATCGAGCCCGAGCTTGTCGGAGCCCAGCACTTCCGCCGAATAGGGCGAACCGCCGAGATAAGCGGCGTCGTAGAGGCCGTCCACCGAAGTCGATCCGAGATTTTTCGAAAGGAACGGGGTTCCCGAATTACGCTGGCGATCGTAAGTGAAAGTCAGGTCGGCGGTGAAATCGCTGGTCGGGGTGTAGCGCAGGGAGCCACGAAGGCCGAGCTGGTCCTGCGCGTAGAGATCGTCCTGCCCCGGGGCGAGGTTTTCGATATAACCGTCACGCTTCTTCCATTGCCAGGCGATGCGTCCCGCCAGCACGTCGTTGCCAGCGTTGACGAAGCCCTCTACCCGGTAGGCATCCAGATTGCCGTAAGCGCCGGTCACTTCGGCAGAGACACCGGGCTGCGGCTTGGCCGAAACGAGACTGATCGCACCGATCGTGGCCGCCGTACCGAACAGCGTGGCCTGCGGGCCTTTCACCACTTCGATGCGGTCGAGATCGTAGAGGCCCTGATATGCGCCCCGCGACCGGGAGATGTCTACACCGTTGTAATAGAGCGTGACGCGTGGGCCCTGCTGCGCGGAACCGCTGTCGGAAGTGATGCCGCGAATGACGAAACCGGGGTTGTTCGCGCTCTGGACCTGTACATTGAGACCCGGAACGTAGTTCGAAAGCTCTCCGATATCGGTCACGCCCAGTTCGCGCATCCGCTCACCCGTCTGCACGCTGAGCGTGATCGGCACGTCCACGGCGCGCTGCTCGATCTTTTGCGAGGTGACGATGATCGAGTTGGCGCTTTCATCCCCGGCGTTCCCGCCGGTCGCTTCCGCGCCGGCCTCGGCTTCCGCCGCGAAGACCGCCGAAGGCATTCCGGCAAGCGCCGTTCCGGCAAGAAGAGCTGCCGAGCAAGTAACGAATTTCATTGCCGTTTCCCCTGGACCCGATTGGGTGATGGGACGGCGGGTTACGCCTCGCAGATTAAGTTTCCATGGCATTCCAATGACGGTTTAAGTCAGTGGATGAAGGCAAATGGCAATCGGTTGCAGCGTATCTGGGTATCGTCTGACCGCCTTGGATCGGCGAAAGCCCGTGGTTGCCCCGGTGGTGGTGTTCTGGCTTACGGTTCCCCACAGACGTGAACCAAGGGAAACGCGAAGATGCGCTGGCGCGAGATGCGAGAAGACGATGTGGCTGGTGTTGCCACGGTGGCGGATGCGGTTCATCTCGATTACCCGGAGAATCCGGAGGTCTTCGCCGCCTGCCTCCGCCATTATCCTTCCGGCTGCCGCGTACTGGAAGACGATGACGGGCAGGTCGCCGGCTACCTCGTATCGCATCCCGGCAGGCAGGATCATCCGCCCGTTCTCGACACGCCGATGGAAGCCCTGGCTGAACCTTTCGACTGCTACTTCCTTCACGACCTCGCCCTCGGCGCGGCTACGCGCGGGCGAGGGTTCGCAGGTGAAGCCGTGGGGATTGCGCTCGGCGAAGCAAAGGCGCTGGGCCTTGACCGGGGGGTACTGATCGCCGTCGGGGATGCTCACAGCTTCTGGAAGAGACAGGGCTTCGAGTTGCTCGGCGACGGGCTCCTCGATCCGGCCAAGGGATATGGTCCCGAGGCACGGATGCTTGTGCGCCGATTCTGAAGAACTGCTTCTAAAGCGTCTTTGCCCAAGCCCGCATGTCAGTTGCAAAGCGCGTCAGTTCCCCCTCGTCCTCGAATACCGAATGCCCCGCAGCATAAGTCTTCGAAGTACGGTGCTCCGGTCCGATCCCGGCATGGTCGAGCGCAAACTGTCCGGCGGCGACAGGCGTGGTGATGTCGTAGTAGCCGCCCACCGTCATCAGCTTCATTCCTGGCTTGTCCGCCAGTGCCTTGGCGAGGAACGGTGCGAAACGGACGGTGCGATAGACTTCTTCGCGACCCCAGTCCCACTTGAAATTGATCCCGAGATTGAGCGTGCGATAGGCGCTCGGCAACGCATAGCCGAGATCCTTGCCGATATAGTCGGCGATCAGGTGCCCGGTTTCCGCGCCCAGCGTCATCGAGGGATCATCGAAAGGCGGGTGCATGTTCGATTCCGCCACGGCGCGGGTTACGCGGCCGTCAAGCTGTCCAGTGCGCAGCCCCTTCGCGGAGAGGAGGCCCAGCATGAAGCCCTGGCGATCGAGTTGCAGCCCGTCCTTCTCAAGCGTGGCGGCAGGCAGCCCGATGAGCGCCGATATGCGTGCGGCTACCTTTGCCCGTTCGGCCTCGGGAAGCGAGGCTCCTGCGATCAGCGCGCGGGCGTAATCGTTCTTCGCAAAGGCGCGGGCTGCGGCGAAATGCTGCTCCACGGTCGTGCCCTTGCGGTCGATGGCCTGATGATACCAGGCGACAGCGGCCAGGGTCGGCAACAGGGACACGTCGGAGATCACCGGCCCGTCGTTGTCGCCAAGCGAAAGGGAAAACAGCGCCACGCCGTCGGGCAGCGGCAGCTTCGCCTTGCTCTCGGCATCGAGCATCGCCAGCGCGCGGGCGGTACCATAGCTCTCGCCTACAAGCGCGAAGGGAGATTCGGTGCGGCCATTGGCCTGCCGCCAGGTCTGCACCACCTGGGCCACGGCTGCCGCATCACCGGAAACCGAGAACAGGCTCGTCGCATCCGCGCCCTTGACCGGCATCGACGCGCCTGTGCCCGGCGGATCGATGAAGACGAGGTCTGCTACGTCCAGCAGGCTGTGCGGGTTGTTCTCCATATGCGCGCCCTCACCCTTGCCGACGATGCGACGCGGGCCGAATGCATTCATGTGCAGCGGAGAGGACGAGGCTCCCGGTCCGCCGTTGAACACGAACAGCACTGGCCGCCTCGCGCTGCCTGCATCGCGCGCAACGTAAGCGTAAGTGACGACAACCGCCGCAGCCTCCCCCTTGGCATTCTGCACCGGCGTTTCGCTTACGATGGCGTCATAGGCCAGCTTCCTGCCGCCAAACTCGCCCTTGTGCCGGGTTACGACCACTTTGCGGCTGACGGCGGCACGCTCCACCATCGGCTCCATCGCTTTGAGGAACACCGGCGGCATCGGCAGGCTCTCGTCCTGTGCCAGAAGCGGCGTGGCGGGGAGCAACGTCGCCAGGACGGGAGCAAGGGCAAGCAGGCTGGAACGCATGAAAACGGTCTTCTTGGCGGACATTGCGTCTGGTTCCGATCAGGAGGAAATTGGCAGGGCGTCGATCAGGTGCTCGATGTCGTCCATCGAGTTGAACCACGAAGGACAGATACGGAAACGGTTGCGACTGAGCGTGATTGCAACGCCCGCGCGGGAAAGCGGCTCGGACAACCTCTTGTAGGCATCGGGCAAGACACAAGTGAGCAGCGAGCTTCGACAATTGGCGGGCGTTACCACGTCATAGCCCTTTGAGGGCAGCGCCTCATGCAGACGGCGGAGCATCGGCTGGCGATGCACCATGATGTTGTCGATCCCGAGTTCGAGCAGCCTCGTCAGCGACCAGTCGAGTTGCGCCATCACCGCATGGGAATGCGTGCCCATCGCGAACATGCCTTCGGCATCGGGCCGCGGGGTCATGTCGGCAATGCTCTGGCCTGCCTCGTCGAACGGGTAGACGTGCGGCTTGAAGCTATCGAGCTGATAGTAACCGAACCGCTTGCGTTTGAGCCGTGCCAGACGATCGGGCCGGACGTAAAGGAAACCTAGCCCAAAGTCGCCCATCAGCCACTTGTAGCTGGCCGTCGCCGCGAAATCGACGCCGCTTGCCTTCACGTCGATCGGCACGGTTCCGGCGGCATGAATGATATCGGCATAGACCAGCGCTCCGCGAGCATGAGCGATTTCGCAGATGCGCTTGAGGTCGTGCTCGAAGCCGTTGTAGGTCGAAACCAGTGAGAGACTGACAAGCCGTGTGTCCGGGCCGATCGCCTTTTCGTAGGCATCCGGGTCTATGCGTCCGTCTTTCGGCCGTATCCAGCGCACGTCAACGCCTTGCTTTGCAAGCTGATCGTAGAGCCAGAACGAACCGAAGAAATGGAGCGTATCGGTAACGACGCTGCCCTTCGCCGCCGGAAGATCGAGCGCATCGACGATCGACTGTTCGCCTGCAGTCGTGCTCTGGACGAAAGCCAGATCTTCCGGCGCGGCATTGATGAGGCGCGCGAAAGCAGCCTTGATCCGAACCTCCGTATCGTGGCTGGACCATTCCCGCATTTCGGCACGGGACTGGAGATAGGCATCGACCGAAGCCTTCGCGGGCAAGGGCACCGGATGCATCGTGCCGGAATCGAGATAGACCCTTGGCATAGCCGCAAAGTCGCCGGGGCGAGCAAGCGATACCCCCTTTACGGAAGCGGCCAGAGCTTCGCCTGCCATCGCCGGAGCCAGCGGCAGAAGCGTTGAAGCCCGCAGGATATTTCTGCGAGAGAGGCGCGGCGAAGGGGGCGAATCGGTTCGCTGGATCATTTACGCATCCTATGCAAAGGCTGGCGCATAAGAATTGCGCATTTCAAAGCTTCAGCCGCTCTCATGTCCCCGGTGGATGAGGGCGTCACAGCGGCGGAAATCCATTTCGCGCATAATCTTGCCTGGGCAACTGGGCTAGGCTCTCACCGTTGTCGAACCAAAAAGGCCCGTCCATGCCGTCAAAGTCCGCTCGCCTGCTGGCTTCATCACTGTCTTTCCTTGCGCTTGTCGCTTGCCAATCGATCGGCACCGCGGAGAGGCAGGCCGGCAGCCTCCCTGGCGACCTCTGCGGAAAGGGCATTGTCGGTGCGGCTTCCAAGCTTGGCGGTCTGGACTACACGACATGTGCCGGAACGATCGAGATCGACGATGCGAATGGCGTCAAGGCGGCGGACCTGTTCTACACCGCCTACTTCGCGAAAGCCGCTTCCCCCCAAAAGCCGCGCCCCATTGTTTTCATCTGGAACGGCGGTCCGGGCGCGGATTCCCGCCTGCTCCAGTTTCATGCCCTTGGACCGCGCACGCTCCAAGGCGACGTTCTGGGCGATAATCCGGCAAGCCCCCTCCCCGTCGCCGACCTCGTGTTCCTCGACCCTGCCGGAACCGGCTTCAGTCGCGCCGTTTCGGAAGGAGCGGCCAGGCAGCTCTATTCGACGAACGGCGATCTTGCCGCCACCGCTCAGTTCATCCAGCGCTTCCTGAAGTCCCACGAGCGTGAGGGCGCACCCGTCTACCTCGTTGGCGAAAGCTTTGGCACATGGCGCGCCGCGGGCGTGGCGGAGGCGCTGATCGACCGTGGACAACCGGTCGCGGGGATCGCGCTCGTATCCGGCGGCATTCCGATGGGCGAGGAACGCGACCGCGCCCTGATGCGTGCGCTTACCCTTCCCAACCGCACTGCGACGGCTCTGGCGCTCGGCAAACTCGATGCCGCGCTCACAGCCGATCGCGCCAGAACCCTCGCCGATGCGGAAACATGGGCGCGCACGGTCTGGTATCCCGCGCTGGCCCACCCGGATAGGCTGGACGACACTTCCCGTACCAACGTCGTCGCCGGACTGTCGCGCTTCATGGGCCTCGCACCTTCGATGATAGATCCCAAGACGCTGTGGGTTTCGCCCAGAGAGTTCCGAACCAAACTCCTGGGCGCGGAAGGCAAAACCCTGGGCGTATTCGATATGCGGCAGACGGCACCGGCATCCGACGAAAAAGCAGGAAGCGCCGCAATCATCGCATTCTATCGGGAGGTTTTGAACTATCGCGCCGGTCAATATGCCGGGATCGATATCCCAGAACTCCCCGTTGGCAACGACTGGCAGTATGACCAGTCACCCATCACCAAGGAATCGCTGGCCCGCGCCATGGCGGGCGAAGGTCCGCCCAGTGCCTCCCAGCCCTGGGTGCTTCGCGCTCTGGAAAAGGCACCGACGATGAGGGTGTTCGTCGCGACAGGCCTTTACGATTCACTCAATGGCTGCGCAGCCAACGGCCAGGCCGCTCGCGATTTTCCCGATCCTCTCGCGCAACGGATCGAGGCACACTGCTACGGCGGTGGCCACATGATGTACGAGGAAGCTTCGGAAGCCCCTCAATTTGCAAAAGACCTATCCAGCTTCTTTAGCAAGTCGCATTGATCGGCGATATCGGGTTAGAAAATTCACACCTTCACCATTTGAGGTAATTTTAATTTAATCGCAGTTCACACCGCCCCTCACTTCGCAAAACCCTCGCTTGCTGCATGCGCTAGGTTCTCCTCAGGGAAAGAACACGCAGACAGAACATGAGGGGTAGTTCGATGATCCAGTCACGCATCGAGAGGGCGGGCTTTGCCGCGCTCATGGTTTCCACCGCAGCGGCCGCGCTGCTGGCCGGCGCACCGGCGCAGGCGCAGGATCTGGCGCCCAGCGCCGACGACAGCGTACCTGCTGCGGACATCGTCGTTACCGGCTCGCGCATTCGCCGCGACGCTGCCGACGAGACCGCGCCGCTCAATATCGTGGACAGCCAGACCATCTCGGATCGCGGCTACATCAGCGCTTCCGACGCGCTCAACCAGCTCACGTCCAACAGTCCGATGCTCAGCCAAGCAGATGGCAGCGGCGAAGGCAGCGGGTCGGGGCAGCAGTTCCCCAATCTCTTCGGCCTTGGCGCTGGTCGCACGCTCACCCTGCTGAACGGCCGCCGAATGGTGACCAGTTCCTCTGGTCTTGGCGACGCGCAGGTCGATGCCAACATCATCCCGCTCGGCCTGCTCGACCGCGTCGAAGTGGTTCAGGGTGGTGGTGCTGCCGTCTACGGTTCGGATGCCATCGCGGGCGTGGTCAACTATGTGCTCAAGGACAAGTTCGAGGGCCTCGAACTCGATGCGCAGAACGGCATCTCCTCGCGCGGCGATTATCATACCTACAGCCTTCGCGGCACCGCGGGTAAGAACTTCGCGGACGGACGCGGCAATATCGCGATCGACGTGAACTACGCCAGGACCCCCACGCTGATGTTCGCGGACCGGCCGCTTTCGGCACTGGGCCGCCTCACGGTCAGCAACCCCGCCGACCAGTCCGCAACCGACGGGATTCCGGCGGTGAAGGAACTGCTCGATGCGCACTTCTGGGAGTTCAACTCCAACGGCGTCCTGTTCAACGCGCCCGCGCCGTTCACCCGCTTCCTCACCCAGTCGAACGGTACGCCGCTCCAGTTCGACTCCAGCGGCAATGTCGTTTCCTACGATCCGGGAACCGATGTTGGTATCCCGTTCTCCAGCGGCGGCCAGGGCTTCTCCTACCGCGACCTTGCGGGGCTGCGAACCGGCGTCGAGCGCTTCACGGGCAACCTGATCGCGCATTACGACCTGACCGATGCGATCACCCTGCGCACCGAACTGCTCTATGCCCATACCGCCGGAACCGAGATCCCGCAGGGCCAGAGCCGCACGATCTTGAACTACGGTACTTACGCCGGTCCAGTGATCTTCACGATCAATAACCCCTATCTCACCGATCAGGCGAAAAGCGTGCTTTCGTCAGCGAACCCCGGGTTCGCCGCCGGTGCTCCGCTGTTCCTGTCGAAGTACTTCTACGATCTGACCCCGGACAACCTGCAAAGCTACAAGACCGACACCTACCGCGGCCTGCTCGCCGTTGACGGAGAGTTCTCGGCCGGAAGCCGCAACTTCTACTGGACGGTCTCGGGAAGCTATGCCCGCGTCGATGGTTCGCAGCGCCGCTGGGAAGTCGACAATGCCAAGTACAGCAACGCGATCAATGCCGTGCTTTCGGGCGGCCAGATCGTCTGCGGCATCAATGCCGACGCCGATCCCGCCAACAATGACGCCTCGTGCGCCCCCATCAATCCGTTCGGCAACGGCAACGTCTCCAGCGCCGCGCAGCAGTATGTGAGCGTCCGCGCCGGCCTGGACTATCGTAACGAGCAGACCGACTTCCTCGCCACGCTTGGCGGCGACGTAATCCAGCTTCCCGGCGGCACCGCCAAGTTCAGCCTGGCATACGAGCACCGCGATGAGCAGGTGTCCTACACCCCGCTCGCAGCGAACCAGCAGGGCCTGTTCGGCGGCGGCACCATGGAAGTCGCCCAGTCTGCCGGCTACAACACGGACGAACTTTCGGCAGAACTGCTGATCCCGCTGATCGACAGCGCGATGAACGTACCGATCGTGCGCATGCTCGAAGCAAGCGCGGCGGGCCGCCTCGTCGACAATTCGATCGCCGGCAAGGAGCAGGTCTGGGATCTCGGACTTCGCTGGCAGCCGCTCGACGGGATTACCCTGCGCGTAAGCCGCAGCCGTAACTTCCGCGCGCCCACGCTTGCGATGAAGTTCTCGCCGACGACTACCTCGCTCGGTTCGGTGGGCTACGATCCCTGCGATGCCGACCGCATCAACAGCGGTTCGAACCCTTCGGTTCGTTATGCCAACTGTCTGGCGGCCTTCACCGCCAATCCGAACTACGGCGTGGAAGCAGATGGCACCAATGCAGGAAAGAGCGCGGCCGAGCGTCTCGCGGCGTTCCAGGACCCCGCCGAGAACTTCGAGCGCGCGACCATCACCAGCGGCGGCAACGCAAACCTGCGCAACGAGATCTCCGACACCTTCACGTACGGCGTGGTCCTCCAGCCCCGGTTCATTCCGGGCCTGACCATCAGCGCAGATCGCATCGAGATCGACCTCAAGGACGGCCTCTCGGCCTTCACCACCGAGGACTTCACGGCGGCCTGCTATGATAATACCAACCCTGATCCCGCCGTCTGCAATGCCTTCACCCGCATTGCCTCTTCGGACGGCGTGAGCCCGGGCGGCACGATACTCGCCGGCACGACGACCACCTTCAACGCAGGTGTCGTGAAGTACCGCGGCGAAGTCTACGCCGTCGACTACACCTTCGAACCCGGGAACATCGGCGCATTCCACCTCGGCGTGAACGCGACGCACAACACGCTCCTGACCACTTCGGTCACTGGCGAGAACTACGTCCGCACCGACAACACCTATGAAAAGCCGACCTGGGAAGGCCGTTTCAATCTGGATTGGACCAAGGGTCCGGTCCGGCTGAGCTACCAGGCCTATTACCTCGACAAGACCAAGGCCGCTTACGACGCGACCATCGAGACCACGCCCAACCCGCTGCTCGACAGCAACCTCACGCACTCGATCTCGATGCAGTTCGATACAGGCCGCATGATACTGCGCGCCGGCATCGACAACTTCACCGACGAGGCGCCTTCCTATCCGCAGATCGCCTATGGCGACATCCTCGGCCGCCGCTTCTGGGTCGGCGCCAAGCTGAAGATGTGACGGATTCTGGCGGCGCCGGGACCATTCCCCCCGGCGCCGCCTCCATCCACAATCCAGCTCTATCCGGCAGATTCGAGAACATGGCTTCCAGCCCAGACGACCAGACTTCGAAGTCCTACGCCCAATGGGTGAGGCGCTCGATCATCCGGAACAGCAATTCCCGCAGCCTTCTCGTCAGCCTGTTCGAAAGTTCGGTACCCGAGCCCAAGGACCTGCTGCGCGAAGTGCTTCTCGAAGGTTTCGAGAATGGCATAAGCTCCCGCTATGCCAGTACTTTCGTGAAGGGGAACCCCTTCCTCGTCGCCGCGCTGGCGCGCGATTACGGTGTGCGTGAGGAACAGGTCCTGACCACCACCGGCGCAACCGGCGCACTTTCGCTGATCTACCGCGCCCTGCTCAAGGCAGGTGATCGCATCCTTATCGAGAACCCCAGCTTCGAGCTGTTCGGCAGTCTTGCGCAGTCCGTCGGCATCGCCGTCGATACGTTCGAGCGCCCCGCTCCCTACTTCACGATCGATCCCGCCGAAGTCGAGGCACGCATCCGGCCCGAAACACGGATGATCGTCCTTTCGAACCTGCACAATCCGTCCGGAATGCCGGTCTCGGATGATACCATGCGTGCGCTCTGCGCCGTGGCGGATCGGCATGATGTGGTGCTGGTTGTGGACGAGGTCTATGCGCCCTATGCCGGGGACCGGTTGAAGCCTGCCGCCTCACTTGGCGCTTCGCCGCGCGTGCTTTCGGTCAACAGCCTGACCAAGATCTTCGGTCTCAGTACCCTGCGCTGCGGATGGATCGTCGGCGATGAAAGCCTGGTGGCGCCGGTTCGCGAACTGGCGCGAGAGGTGGAGTTCGCCATCTCGAACCTTGCGCACGCGGTTGCCGCGCTGGTTGTCGAAAATCCGGCGCGCTTTCAGGAGAACACCTTCTCGGTGATCGCAAAAGCCAGGCCGATCATAGAATCCTATCACGCCTACTGGACCGCTGAAGGACTGGTGGAAGGGACATTGCCCGAAAGCGGCTGCATCGCCTTCCCCCGCCTCGTCGGGATCGGAGATACCGAGCATTTCTCCGGCTGGCTTTCCGATCGCTGCGGAGTACTGGTGGCTCCGGGGGAATACTTCGGCGCGCCCGGACATATCCGCCTCGGTTTCGCAATGGAGCCGTCGCGCCTCGATTATGGCCTTCAGGCTCTGACCGACGGCCTCCTGACCTACCGGGAAACCCATAGACTTCTGGAATTGCCATGATCCTGACGCCGCAGCAGCCCTTCGGTCGCAAAAAGAAGTCTCCGCGTCGCCTTTCGGCGTTGACGGGGATCGCGCTTGTCGCGGCGTCTGCCGGACCCATTCCGACGCAAGCGGCCGAGCCGCCGGCCGAGAGGGTCCTCATCGATGCGCGGGTTTCGAAACCCGATCCCGCGCATCCTGTCCGCGCCGAGCTGAGGCTAGTCCCTGTCTCAGCCGGCGCGGACAGTTCACCCGCAACTGCGGGCTACATTTCCTATTCCCGCCCTCAGACCGGCAGGAATGCAAAGACCGAACGGCCGGTGATCTTCGCCTTCAACGGTGGACCCGGCGCTTCGGCCGCCTATCTCCACATGGGCCTGCTCGGCCCCGTGCTCGCGCATGTTCCGCAAGACCCTGCCGATACGAACGCCGGCGCCGGCGACACCCTGCCCGGCCCGTCAAAACTCTATGACGTGGCTGACGTGGTCTTCATCGACCCACCCGGTACCGGATTTTCGGAGCGCCCCGCCGGTGCGGCAGGCGCGCCCTACAGCACGGTTGAGGGCGATGCGAATGCGGCGGCGGACGTCGTGCGCCAATGGCTCACCAGCCACGGGCGGCAGAACTCACCGTTCTATATCCTCGGCGAAAGCTACGGCACGATCCGCGCGGTTGCGATGCTCGATGCGCTGGACCGGCAGGACCTGGCTGCGAACGTGCGCGGCGTCGTCCTGCTGGGGCAGGCGCTCAACATGATCGAGACCTCGCAGCGCCCCGACAATGTGGTGACTTACGCGGTGTCGCTGCCAACGCTGGCCGCCATCGCCTGCTACCACGGCATGGTGAAAGCGCCCTGCACGGCGGCAGGCGTGACCGACGCGGCGGCAAGCTTCGCCCGCGAGGACTACCTCCCCGCCCTCTATCGCGGCCGCGACCTGCCGCAGGCCGATCGTGAGAGGCTTGCCGCGCGGCTCGCCGAACTAACTGGCATCCCGGCGGCGTTCTACCTCGCAAACGACCTGCGCATTTCCAAGGAACGCTTCCGCGTCGAACTACTGCGCGCGAAAGGCAAGGTCATGGGTCGTTACGATGCCCGCTATCTCGCAGATCGTCCCGGAAACGTGACAACGATGATGCCGGGCGATCCCTCATCGTCGATCTCGGACATTTTCGGCAAGGCGATGACCGTCTATCTGGGCGACACGCTCAAAGCCCCCGGCGCCGATACCTACAAGGTGATCGCCCGCTTCGAAGGTGGCTGGACCTACGGCGCCGAGGATTCGCCTTTCGCCGACTGGCCGTTCATGTCCGTGGTCGAGCGCCACGCGGCCAATAACGCTTGCCTGCGGCTTTTCGTCGGAACCGGGATCTACGATACCACCACGACCATCGGCGCGGCCGATTACCTCTTCGCACAATCCAGCCTGCCGAAGACGCGCTATCGCAACGAGCGTTATGTCGGCGGCCATGTATTCTATTCCGACGATGGCAGCCGCGCGCGGTTCCAGTCGGATCTCGTCGATTTCATCAATGCGGATAGCTGCCGGGGGGCGCAAAAGTGAGTGATGCTGAACATGCCTTGCGCAAGGGCATCGGCCTGTGGGGCGTGGTCTCGCTGGGGCTTGGCACGGCAGTCGGTGTTTCGATCTTCTCGGCCGTCTCCCCCGCCACCGCGCTCGCCGGACCGGGAATGTTGCTATCGGTGGTGATCGCGGCGTTGCCGATGTACCTCATCGCCGTCAGCTATGCCTACCTGGGCTCTGCCGATCCGGTTTCCGGCGCAAGCTTCGTCTGGCCATCGCGCTATCTTCACCCGACACTCGGGTTCTTCATCGCCTGGATGCGGATCATCGCCAACATGGGGGCAATGGTCGTGCTGGCGCTGGTGCTGGTCCGATACGTCTCGATGCTCATGCCGCTGCCGGTCAAGCCGACAATGTTCGCGGTACTGGTACTGGCGCTGCTCGCCAATCTGGTCGGCGTCCATGTCGCCACTCGCGCGCAAACTGTTATGGTCGGCGGGCTGATCTTGTTATTCGGCCTGTTCGTGATCTGGGGCGGCATCACCGTGTCCGAACCGGCCCGACTCGAACCGTTCCTGCCGCGCGGACTGCACGGCGCCTTTGCTGCCGCGCCTCTTCTCATGGGTCTGTTCTTCGGCATCGAGGCCGCGACGGAAGCGGGCGGCGAAGTGGCCAACAGCCGCCGCAACATCCCGATCGGGATCGCGGTCGCCATTGGTTCGGCCACGGTTCTCTACGTCGCCGTAGCCTTCGTGGCGCTGACCGTGCTCGGCCCCGCCACGCTGGCCGGCAGCGAAGCGCCGATCCTCGAAACCGCCAGTCGCTTCATGGGACCGCTCGCCGTGCCGGCGATCGTGCTGGCCGCCATCGCCGCGATCGGCACCAGCCTCAATTCCATCTTCACGATGTTCAGCCGCAGCCTTTTCGCGATGGCCGAAGCGGGAGTTCTGCCCCGGGCGATCGCCAGCGTCCATCCCCGCTCGCACGTGCCGCACGTGGCACTGTTCACCGTCTTCGGAATCGGCTGTGCCGGCCTGCTGATGCCGATGGAACTGACCTTCCTCTTCCTCGCGGTCAACATCCCCAATCTCGTGAAGTATGGCAGCATCTGCCTGTCCGCCGCACGAGTGGCGAGGAGCTATCCCGAACTGCACAGCGGCGCCGGGTTCCGTCCGGCACGCGGCGTGATGATGACACTGGGCTGCGCCGGTACGGTCTGCGCGCTTGCCCTCATCGTGATCGGCCTCGAAGCGGATTGGCGGCCCTATGTCCTTCTGCTGGGCTGGGGCTTCCTGGGCGCGGTATGGTACTTCGCCCGTCGGCGCAGCTAGAAGCTCAAAAACCGGTTCACGAGAAAAGAGGCAGGTGGCGACGCCCCCTGCCTCTTTTCGTTCAAAACGCGAAGTCCTCGTGCGCCTCCGCTCCCGATCCGCCCATCAGCGCGACGGGCTTCGCGGCTGCTGCCGGTGCAACGACCTTGGGCGGCTCCGCAAAAGGCTTCACGCCAACCTCGCCCCAGATTTCCGACGGGAAGTACACCGTCCCACCCTTCACGACCATGGCCATGCGGTGGATCGCCGAGAGATCCTCCAGCGGGTTTCCGTCAAGCAACACGAAGTCGGCATACTTGCCCTTTTCGACCGAGCCATAGGACTGGTCGCGATGCATGTACTGTTCCGGTCCAAGCGTGCCGATCTTCAACACATCGGCCACGGGAAGCCCAGCCTCCGCGTAGATCTGCAACTCGCGGTGGACCGACAGGCCCGTGGCATCGTCGGTCCCCGGCAGGAGCGTGATGCCGCGCCTGTGCATGTCGCGCAGCAGCGCCTTGATCGTCACGAAGGCGCCGTCGTAACCGGCGGCATCCTCGGGCGTCTTGATCGGGGCAATGCCCTGGCGGCGATTGCGCTGCACGCCAACCGGCAGATGGTCGAAATAGCCCGCGACGGCCGGACTGATCTTGCCGTCCCGGCTCATCATCAGCAGTTCGAGCGTCACCGCCGTAGGATCGAGCGCGATGTGCTTCGCCTGCATAGTGTCGAGCGTCGAAGCGACGCGCGGCGAGGTGATGTCCAGCCCTGCCGTCCGCCGCATGGCGGTGAGCCGCAGCGGCGTGCGGGTATCTTCCTTGGGATCGAGCACCCAGCCCAGCATGAGCTGGTTGATGTGCGTCACTTCGTCATAGCCCGCCGCGATCATCGCATCGGCATTCGTAAAGGCCGGGATATGCCCGGTTACCCCCATGCCGAGCCGCTTGGCTTCCCTGACCACGCTGGGCACCCATTCGGGATTGAAGCTGTTATAGATCTTCACCTGCCAGTAGCCGCGCGCACCGTACCAGCGCACCGCGTCGAGCGCCTCGGCCTCGCTACCGGCGATGAAGCCGTTGCGCGAACTGTAGGGGCTTCGCCCTTCGAGGAAGCCATTGCGCACGATGCGTGGCCCCGCCACTTCGCCCGCATCGATGCGGCGCGTCAGGTCGATTAGGAAGGCGTTCTCGTTGCCCATGTCGCGCACGCTGGTCACGCCCGAGGCGATGTACAGCAATGCCGATTGGAGCGAGACGTGAGCATGCATGTCATGCAGCCCGGGGATGACCACTCTTCCCGCACCTTCGACCGTGGCCTCGCCGGGCGAGGCAGGGCTGTCGAGCGGTTCGACCGAGGCGATCCTGTCTCCGAACACGACTATCGAAACCGGATCGCCCAGCCTGCCGCTGGCCGGATCGAAGACTCGCACGTCACGGATGCGGATCGGCGCGTCGTAGTTATGCGCGACCTTTTTCTGGATCGCGGCGAAACGGGCAGCCGAACGCTCTGCCGCGATTTTCGCCAGTTCGCCGGCATAAGGCGCAAGACTTTCGCGGACGGTGGCATTGGTCGGCGAATAGGCCGCCACCAGAGCGCCCTTGTCGTCGAGCAGGATGGCGCTCGGCGTAAGACCGATACCTTTAACAAGGAAGGCGCGATAAGCGGTGCCGCCCAGCGAGACCGGCGCTTCCTCTTCCAGCGAAAGCGTGCCGCCGGGGGCTGCCGGCAAGGCATGATCGCTATCCGCCAGCAATGCGCGGGCATAGATGCCCAGTGAGAACGGGCTTCCTTCCTGCGCAACATAGAGCGTGGGTAACTTGGCCTGCATGGCGCCCTTGCCGGTCGTATCGACCCAGGACAGGCGCTTGCCTCTGGCAGTGAACTGCTCGTCCACCTTGTTGCCGAACGTCGAGGTACCCTGAAGGGTCCAACTCGTGGGCAGGCCATTGTCGTCGAGCACGATCGCCTCGTGCATGGTCGGGCCTCGGCCATTGCTCTTGACGTCATGGTCGATCGAGACGGTATTGCCCTGAACGTCCGCGTAAACGTGGCCGACGTTCTCGCCATTGTCGATCACCGCGAAGCGCTCGGCCTCGGCGTGAAGTGCGCCGGCTGAAAGTGCGATCGTGGAACAGGCGAGCAAGCGCAGGGCCGCAGTTCGTTTCAGGTGCATCAGTTCGAATTCCGGCTTGCGTGAAAGATATGGGCAGCGGATGCAAGATCCTGCACCGCATGGCCGAGCGACTTGTAAACGGTGATTTCGTCGGCACTGCGCCGACCGGGGGCGCGCCCAAGCAGCACTTCACCGATTTCGGCAACGATGTGATCGTCACTCACGACGCCCGCCGCCCTGGCCACCAGGAATTCCGCTGCCGCATCGAGCGCGGAGGCCTTGCTGTCGGCGATGAAGCGGGCGGCCAGGACCAGTGCATTGTCGACCTCGACCGGGCCCGGGCCGCTTGATCCCACGATATTGACATGCGTTCCTGCGCGCACCCATTCGCCGAGCAGGATCGGCTGCCGGGCGCCGGTCAGCGTGCAGATCACATCTGCTTCGGCCGCTGCGGTCCTGGCATCGAAAGCCACTTCCACAGGTAGGCGCCCGCTCCAGGCATCGACGACGGCCTGCGCTTTCGCGGCATCGCGGCCCCAGATGAGAATGCGTTCGAAACGGCGCACCAGCGGCAGCGCCTCAAGGTGGGAATGGACCTGACCGCCGGTCCCCATCAGCAACAGCACTTTCACATCCTCACGCGCCAATGCGTCCGTGCCGACGGCCGTTGCTGCAGCGGTGCGGATATGCGTGATCTCCTCGGCATCGGCGACGCAGACCGGGCGCCCCTCCACCGGCTCGAAAAGGGTCACGACGCCGCGATGGCGGCGTACGCCGGGGTTGTCCGGCTCGGCGAAGACGCTGATGAGCTTTGCCCCGAACATGCCCTGATCGGAGAGCGCCCCGGGCATCAGGCCGAAAGTCCGGCCCTCTCCCATGTGGATCATCGTTCGCAGCAACTGGCGCGTCTCACCGCGCGAAAGCGCTTTCATCGCTTCCCGCACGACTTCGATGCAAGAAGGGTAGTCGAGCAAGGCGCGCACGTCCTCTGCATCGAAGATCGACAGTTCGCTCCGTTTCATATCCCTGATCCGTCCCTGTTGCCGGCTATCGGCTCCTCAAGCATTACTGATAGCGCGCTGTGGCGAAATATCTCGACCTTTGTTGCGCTCATGCGCAATTGCGTGGCATGTTCAAACCAACAAACCAGAACAGGGAGCATAATCTTGCCTGCCGAACTTGACCGGCTCGACATGAAGATCCTCGATCGCCTTCAGATCGACGCCTCCGAATCTTCCAGCGAGATCGCTGACCGCGTGGGGCTTTCCCAATCGCCCTGCTGGCGCCGCATGCAGCGGCTCAAGGAGGAGGGTTATGTGCGCCACACCGTGGCGATCCTCGACCGTGAAAAGTTCGGCGAAAGCATGTTCATCTTCGCCCAGCTCAAGATGTCTCGCCTGTCGGACGACGACCGTGACCGGTTCGTCCACGCAGTGGAGGCAACACCGGAAATCCTCGAAGCCTACACTCTGTTCGGTGAAATGGACGTGATGCTCAAAGTCCTGGCCCCCAACATCGCCTGGTACCAGAACTTCACGTTCCGCACCCTGCTCCGCCTGCCCGGTGTGGAGGACGTGCGCTCCACGGCAACGCTCTCGGAACTCAAGTGCACGCACCGGCTACCGCTGCCGTCGTTGCCGGGTTGAATTCCCTACCAAGCATATTTCATGCGCACGCCTGCCGGCAAGCGATGCTCTTTGCACATTTTCCTTCGGTACAGCCTGTTAGCCTCGTTTCATGACATCGCTTCGCAACGCCCTGCTCGCCGCGCTTCTTTCCTCCACGCCGCTCGCCTCCGCCACGGCGGCCGAAGCGACCGATGGCCCCGCGCCGGAAATTTCAATCGCACTTGCGCCGGTTGCCGATGAACAGGGCGCGCTTACACGTCTCGACGTGGCGATCCGCTTCGAAGCACCTCCACAAGGCGACGCGCTTGCTGCCATTGCAGTCACCGCCAATACCGTGGAGACTTCCGCGAGGAACCTGCAAGGTCTGGTCTTCTCCGATACCCGCGGCCTGATTCCGGTCGAAATGCATGACACGGCGCGGGACGGAGACAACCTCGAACGCTCGTGGAAAGCGCTGCGCCCGGTCGAAGGCGCGGTAACTGTCGCCTACCGCTTGCCTGTAGACCCGGCCCAGCCTGAAATGGCACGCCCGCAATACGAACTGCGGGCTGCCGACGCCGGGCTGTCCGGCGCAGGCAACGCTTTTCTCATACTGCCGGCCGACGCACGCGCCCGAGACCTGTCGGTAAGCTGGGACCTCGCGCGGGCAGGCAAGGACGCACGCGGCGTCTCCAGCCTGGGGATCGGGAATAGCCATGGCAGCCGCCCTCTCCGGCCCGACCAGATCGGCGGGACATACTACATGGCCGGCCGCATCGGATCTTACGCCAAGAGCACATTCTTCGGTGCCTGGCAGGGACAATTCAGCTTCGCCGGGCCTCAACTGATGGATTGGGCAGCCCGCCTTCAGAAATTCTACGGAGAATTCTTCGACCAGCGCCCAGCCAGCTTCGGGGTGTTTGCGCGAACCAATCGGCTCAATCCCGGAAGCGGCATCGGCCTGACAGACAGTTTCGCTTTTACCTTCAGCGAAAAAACGCCCCTCTCCGACCTCGAAAGCCTGCTGGCGCATGAAATGGTCCATGCCTGGATCAACTCACTCGGCGATTCGATGGACGCGGCGGGCGGGCTCGGTCTTTCGTGGTTCGGTGAAGGTCTCGCTGTCCATTATCAGCGCATGCTGCCTTATCGCGCCGGACTGATTTCGCGGCAGGCCTTCCTGGACGACCTCAACTCCACAGCCGGACGCTACTATACAAACGCCCTGATCGGCACTCCCAATGACCGCATCGCGGACGGGTTCTGGAAGGACACCCGAATCCGCGTGTTGCCCTACGATCGCGGTTCGCTTTACTTCGCCTCGGTGGATGCGCAAATCCGCGCCGCCTCGGGTGGAAAACGTTCGCTCGACGATCTCGTGCGCCGCATGCTTGCCGAGCGCCGCGCCGGCCATGCCATGGACCTTGCGCTCTGGAAGACACTGCTGGGCCAAGAGCTTGGCGCCCGGGGCATCGCCGATTTCGAAGCGATGCTGGCGGGTCGGACCGTATTACCTCCGGCAGATGCCTTTGGACCCTGCTTCGACCGCGTTATCAAGCCACTCAAGCGCTTCGACCTCGGGTTTGATCCGCTGATCCTCGTCACGCCGGAGCGCGTGGTGCAGGGCCTCAAGCCCGGCTCCGCCGCAGAAGCCGCAGGGCTGCAAAACGGTGACCGCATCCTGAACCGTTTTCCGCAAGACGGCCTGCAAGGCGATCAGGACGCCAGCCTGACCCTTGACATCGAGAGGGACGGCCAGAAGCGCAAGCTGACCTATCTGCCGCGAGGAGAGACTATGGATGCGTACCAGTGGCAGGCGAAGCCCGGCGTCTCCTGCCACTGACGCAAACTCATGCCGGAGCTGTCGTCATGCTGTCACCTGCCCTGAATAGCCGGCGGAAACAGAGCCGGTTTCCCGAAGGTTTTCAGCATGATCGAATCTCCGCTTTCCCGTCGCTCGCTGATCCGCGGCAGCGCCGGAGCGACGCTTGTCGGGATGGCAGCGTCAATCGTGCCTGACGGGCTTGCAGCCGCAAGCAACGCAAGACCAAGGGCCCCGCGCCCGGCAAAGCCTCTGGTGATCGGCCATCGCGGCGCCAGCGCGCTGCGCCCCGAACACACGCTCGCCTCCTACGCCAAGGCCATTGCAGACGGCGCGGACTTTATCGAACCCGACCTTGTCTGCACAAAGGACGGCATTCTTGTGGCCCGGCACGAAAACAACATCGCCGACACAACCGATGTCGCCGACCATCCAGAGTTTGCAGGCCGGAAAGCCACGAAAGTCATCGACGGCGAGAATGTTACAGGCTGGTTCACCGAGGACTTCACGCTTGATGAAATCAAGCGCCTGCGCGCGAGAGAACGACTCGGCCCGCTACGGCCGGAGAGCCATGGGTTCGACGGCCAGTTCCAGGTCGTTACCTTCGAGGAAATCGCCGAGTTCGTCGCTGCCGAGGCCCGTGCCCACGGCCGCTTGATCGGCGTCATTCCCGAGATCAAGCACTCTACCTACTTTGCCACTATCGGCATTCCGCTTGAGCAGCGCGTTCTCGACCGCCTCCACGCCAGCCCATACCTCTGCACTGCCCCGGTGATCCTCCAGAGCTTCGAGGTATCGAACCTGAAATGGCTGCGCGAGCGGCTTGATGGGCTCCGCAACGTCCAACTCATGCAACTCACCGTACCCGGTGCAAAGCGCCCGGCCGATCTTGCAGCAAAGGGCTCTGGCCCCAGTTTCGACGATCTCCATAAGCCAGCAGGCCTCGCTGAAATCGCGACTTATGCGGATTGGATATCGCCCTACAACCTCGCCCTTGTCCCGCGCGACAAGGACAATCGCCTTGCAGCCCAGCCCAGCGGTCTGGTCGCCAACGCACACGAGGCCGGCCTTCTGGTTTCCAGTTGGACTTTCAGGCCGGAAAATTACTTTCTTCCCGCCGATTTTCGCAACGCATCAGGCGATGCCGCGCGCAACCCGGCAGGCAGCATCGCCGAAATCCGCCGTTATCTTGAACTGGGGCTCGACGCTTTCTTCACGGACGATCCGGCACTGGGCCGTGAAGCGGTTGACGGCACAAGGCTTAAGGCCTGACCCTCAACCACGAAAAAGCCCGCGAAAATCGCGGGCTTTTATTGTTGGTGCGCCCGACGGGATTCGAACCCATGGCCCCCAGATTAGGAATCTGGTGCTCTATCCGGCTGAGCTACGGGCGCACTCGAGGGCCTCCTAGCTTGCGGCGAATGCCTTGGCAATTGGTTCAATTGGTCTGTTCGGGCGGAACCACCGGAAACGGCAAGGGCATGACCGGAATGCCTTCCTCCATAAGCTCCTGCGCCTGCTCGGGCGTGGCACGGCCATGGATCACTTCGGCATCGCGCTCGCCATAATGCATGGCCCGGGCATCTTCCACGAAGGTCTCACCGACAAAACGACTGGACCTGAGCGCCTCGACCTGCATCAGCGCAAGCTTCTGGAGCAGTTCGACCGCCTGCGGCGGGATTGCTTCCGCCTGCTGGAGCGAGGCCGGCTCTGAAGGCACTACCGCAGAGGAAACTTCCGGTTTCTGCGGCGGTGCGTCTGACGCAGCAGTCCGCTGGTTCCCCTTGCGGGCAAGGTGAGGCGCCTGAACCGCCTTTCCAACGTCGTCCGACCCGCAACGGGGACAACTCAGCAATCCCCGTTCCTGCTGCCGCGCATAATCGTCCGAGGACTTGAACCAGCCCTCGAAACGGTGATGCGCGGAACGGCATTCGAGATCAAAGACAATAGGCATCGCGGCCTATTTGGCGATCTCGCGGCGGTTGGCAAGGCTTGGCAACTGCGCGCGCACTTCCGCGATGCGGCCAGGATCAAGATCGACGAAGCCGAGACCGGCCATTTCCCCGCCCATATCGAGCAGAACCTCGCCCCAGGGGTCGATCGCCAGCGAATGACCGTAAGTCTCGCGCCCATCCTCGTGATGGCCCACTTGCGCTGCGCTGAGCATGAAAGCGCTTGCTTCCACGGCCCGTGCGCGCTGCATCAGGTGCCAATGCGCCCGGCCGGTAGGCACGGTAAATGCGGCCGGAGCGGCGATGACATCGCACCTCGCACGGCCGAGCGCCTCGAACAGCGCCGGGAAACGGACGTCGTAGCAAATCGCCAGACCCAGGCGCCCAAGCGGTGTTTCCACCGTCACCACCTTGTCGCCCGGCGCGTAAGCATTCGATTCGCGCCAAGATTCGCCCGTCGCCAGATCCACGTCGAACATGTGCATCTTGTCATAGCGAGCGCGAATCTCGCCCGAGGCATCGATGACGAAAGCGCGGTTGGCGTAGCGCCCATCGCCCTGCCCATCGTTTCCGGGACGCACGGCCAGCGAGCCGAGATGGACCCAAACCCCTTCCCGCGCCGCAGCCTCTCGCACGGCGGCCAGTACCCGATCCTCGCCCTCCGTAACTATGTTGACGGCTGCACGCTCGCGCTTGCGGTCAAGCAGGCCGGACATCTCGGGGGTGAAGACCATGACCGCACCGCCCGCCTTCGCCTCGGCAAGGGCGGAAACGATCGCGGCAGCGTTGACGTCGGGATCGATGCCCGTGGTCATCTGGAACAGGGCGGCGCGGACCATTCCGGTCAGAGCCCGAGAACGGGGTCTAGCTTGCCGGCGCGGTCCAGCGCGCTGATGTCGTCGAAACCGCCGTAGGGCTTATCGTCCACCAGCACCTGGGGAACGGTCAAGGCACCGGGAACCCGCTCAACCATTTCGGCCCGCTTCGGCCCGCCCATCGTGATGTCATACTCTTCGTAGGTCACGCCTTTGCCGTCGAGCAGCGACTTGGCCATGACGCAATAGGGGCAGCCCCACTTGGTGTAGATCTCGACCTTCGGCTGGCTCATGAATACGGTTCCTTCAATCTCTTTGCGACCCTTGAAAGGGCGCCGCGCTATCATATCTAGGGATGCAAGTCATGGCCCGCCAAGGGGATGGCTTGCCAAAGAGGCGCCGGAGTCCGGGCCTCGTCACACGAAGATTGCTCAAGCGAGGATTTTTGTCATGAACCGTATCGATTTTTCGCCCTACCGCCGCACCATGGTCGGTTTCGACCGCCTGTTCGACATGATCGAGAACCAGGGCCGCGTGAATCCGGGCGATAAATATCCCCCCTTCAATATCGAACGTCGCGGCGCCGATGCCTATCGCATCACGCTGGCGGTCGCCGGTTTCAAGCCTGCCGACATCGATATCACTGCGCAGGCCAACCTGTTGGTGGTCAAGGGCCACAAGCCCGAAGAATCCGTCGAAGGCGAGATGCTGCACGTCGGCATCGCCCAGCGCGGGTTCGAGCGACGCTTCGAACTGGCAGATTATGTTCGCGTCGATGCCGCTGACCTGGCTGACGGCCTCCTTGTGATCGACCTCGTGCGTGAAGTGCCCGAGGCGATGAAGCCCAAGAAGATCGCGATTGGCGGCAATACGCTCACCGTGGTCGAGGGCAGCGCCGAAGAAGGTTCCGCTGCCGCCTGAATAGCCGGGTGAATTGCAGAATTGGGGGCGGTCCGGAAATGTCCGGGCCGCCCTTTTTGATGGTAAATTGCGCACTTCGCACGGAATGCAATTAAAACAGCGATGGACAGGCCAGGCCCAGCGCTTAATCCGCATGCTTTGCAAAGCAATGGGCCGCACTTTTCCATGATTTCGATCCTGTCGGTCGTCCTGCCGATCTTCGCCCTGACATTCGCAGGTTGGCTGACGCGGCGCTTGGGCATCTTCAGTCCGCAATCGACCACTGAACTGAACCGCTTCGTGGTCTATCTCGCCCTGCCTGCGCTGCTTTTCGATATCGTAGCCAAGGCCGACGCGGCCCAACTCTGGCAGCCCGGTTTCGTCGCGGTGTTTGGGCTGAGCACGTTCTTCTTCTTCGCGCTTACCGTAGCCATCAGCCGACTGGCCGGCGCAGAGATCGGCAATGCCGCAATCCATGGCCTCAACGGCGCTTATTCCAACGCAGCGTTTCTCGGCTTTCCACTGCTGCTGGCAACGCTGGGGCCGGCCTCCCAGACACTCACCCTGATCGCGACGATCAACACCGTCTGCGTGCTCTTTGCGGTTGCCATCGTACTGATCGAATTCGGAAACCAGTCAGGCGGCGGTGGCCCCTTGATCGTACTGCGCGTGCTACAGGCACTGTTTCGCAATCCGCTCGTATTGGCACCGCTACTCGGCGCTGCCGTGATGTCGAGCGGGATAGGCGTTGCCGCGCCCCTCGATGCATTCCTCAAACTGCTTGGATCGGCCGCAAGCCCTTGCGCCCTCGTCTGCCTCGGCATGTTCCTCGCCGAGCCGCGCGAACCAGAACCCGGCAGCGCGAGGATGACGGCCCTGCTGGTCGCTCTCAAGCTGTTCGTCTACCCGGCGATCACGCTGGCGCTCGCCCTCTGGGTCTTCCCCCTGACCGCACCTCTGCGCAATGCCGCCGTGCTCCTGGCCGCCCTGCCGACCGGAACCGGCCCCTTCATGTTGGCCGAGTTCCATCGCCGGGAAGGTGCGCTTACAGCCAGGGTTATTCTGATCTCGACAGTGTTTTCGGTCGGGACGATCACGCTGCTGCTCACCCTCCTCACCTGAAACGGGACATCCGGAATCGAAGAGGGGCGGGCTCTTGCGAGCCCGCCCCTCTTCATAATTCGGCCGCTACCGGCTCAGACCAGTCGCGCCTGCCGCAAGGCTGCCGCGATGAATCCCGCGAAAAGCGGATGCGGTTCGAACGGCCGCGACTTGTACTCCGGGTGGAACTGCACGCCCACGAAGAACGGATGATCCGGACGCTCGACGATCTCGGGCAGCAAACCGTCAGGCGACATGCCGGAGAAGATCAGTCCATTACCTTCAAGCGTTTCGCGGTATGAAGCGTTCACCTCGTAACGGTGACGATGGCGTTCCGAAATCTCGGTCGCATTGTAGATCGAGGCAACGTGGCTGTTGGGCGAAAGCTCGGCCTTGTAGGCTCCGAGACGCATCGTCCCGCCCAGATCGCCGCCTTCGGCGCGCTTTTCCAGGCCGTCCTTGCCCATCCACTCGGTGATGATGCCGACAACGGGCTCCTCGGTGGGGCCGAATTCGGTCGAGTTGGCCTTTTCGACACCAGCAGAGCGGGCGCCTTCGATACAGGCCATCTGCATGCCGAGGCAAATTCCGAAGAAGGGAACTTCACGCTCGCGCGCGAAGCGCACCGAGGCGATCTTGCCCTCCGTCCCGCGTTCGCCAAAGCCGCCTGGCACGAGAATGCCGTGCATCGGCTCAAGGGCAGCGGCGATCTCGGAATCTTCCTTCTCGAAGATCTCGGCATCGATCCAGTTGACGTTGACCTTGACCCGGTTGGCCATGCCGCCATGAACGAGTGCCTCGTTCAGCGACTTGTAGGCATCCTGAAGGCCGACATACTTGCCCACGACACCGATGGTGACTTCACCTTCGGGATATTCGAAGCGATCGGTAATGTCGTTCCAGCGCGAAAGATCAGGGGCTTCGGAAGCCATGCCGAAGTGATGAAGCACTTCCGCGTCAAGGCCCTCGTGATGATACTGCAGCGGCACTGCGTAGATGTTCGGCGCGTCAAGCGCGGGAATGACCGCCTGCGGACGCACGTTGCAGAACAGCGCGATCTTGCGGCGCTCGCTCTCCGGCAGTTCCCGGTCGCAGCGGCACAGCAGGATATCGGGCTGGATGCCGAGGCCGGTCAGCTCGCGCACGGAGTGCTGGGTAGGCTTGGTCTTCAACTCGCCGGCTGCCGCGATGTAGGGCACCAGGGTGACGTGCACGAAACAGGTCTGTTCACGGCCGAGTTCATTGCGCATCTGGCGCAGAGCCTCGACGAAAGGCAGTCCTTCGATATCGCCCACGGTGCCGCCGATTTCGCACAGGACGAAGTCGAGATCCTCGGTCTCCGTCATCGCGAAGTCCTTGATCGCGTCAGTGACGTGCGGGATCACCTGTACGGTGGCGCCCAGATAGTCGCCGCGGCGCTCCTTGGCGATGATGTCCTGGTAGATACGGCCAGAGGTGATGTTGTCAGCCTGGCGCGCCGATACGCCGGTATAGCGTTCGTAATGGCCGAGATCGAGGTCCGTCTCGGCGCCGTCGTCAGTGACGTAGACTTCGCCGTGCTGATACGGGCTCATCGTACCCGGATCGACGTTCAGATAGGGATCGAACTTGCGGATGCGGACGCGGTAACCGCGTGCCTGCAGGAGAGCCGCGAGGCTCGCCGCCATGAGACCTTTGCCGAGCGAGGAGACCACGCCGCCGGTGATAAAAATATGCCGCGCCATGGGAGTCGGCCCTTAAATTGCATGGGGGCACGAGCGCAAGAGCGCTGTGCCTGAATCCACAGTTCAAAACGAATGAAATGCCGCCTGCCAGAGCCAGACGGCATTCCTGTTACGATGATGCGCCGTAGTGTGCCCTGCCGGATTACCGGCCGGCAGCACCCGAAAGCGGATCATTGGCCGGAGTCGTGCCCGCAGGAGCGGCACCGGCCGGAGCCGGGCTCGCGCCATCCGCCGGAGCCGCGGCGGGAGCCGCCGGGCCGGCGAGCGGGTCGGCCGGCTGCGCGGGCGCGGCCGGAGCCGTCTCGCGCTGAAGGGAAGTATCGATATCGCGGCCCGTGGTTTCGTTCACCGCAAG
This sequence comes from Novosphingobium sp. TK71, assembly GCF_055361505.1. Classification (NCBI taxonomy): domain Bacteria; kingdom Pseudomonadati; phylum Pseudomonadota; class Alphaproteobacteria; order Sphingomonadales; family Sphingomonadaceae; genus Novosphingobium; species Novosphingobium sp. TK71. Next base: position 1,016,041 of record NZ_CM143962.1, on the reverse strand, counting down.
CGCCGCAAGCACGATCGAGAGAATCACGAAAACCGCAGCAAGAATTCCAGTGGCGCGGGTAAGGAAGTTGGCCGCGCCGCGTGCGGACATGATGCCCGAGGGGCTGCCGCCCACGCCGAGACCGCCGCCTTCCGACTTCTGCATCAGGATGACGCCGACGAGAAGGAGGGCGACAATCGCCTGGACCACGGTCAGGAAAAGAAACATCGTGCGTTTTTCTCAGTGTTCTCGGGGGCCAAGGCCCGCATCTCAAGTCGCGCAGATAGGCGCTAGTCCGTCTCTGCGCAAGTCATCACCCGAAGCAGCTGCACAGTGCCCGCTGCCCGGCCGACTTTCGGGGCATTCTCGCCCCGTTTCCGTCGTCAGTCGTTGCCCAGCGAAGCTGCAGCGCCAACGATGGCGAGGAAACTTTCCGCGGTCAGGCTTGCACCGCCCACCAATGCTCCGCCCACTTCCGGCACGGACAGCAGTTCATTCGCGTTGTCCGCCTTGACCGAACCGCCATAGAGAATGCGCACATCCGCACCGCCCTCGCCGTAAATGGCCTTGAGCTTGTCACGAATGGCCTGGTGCATCGCGGCCACGTCCTCGATCGAGGGCACGCGGCCCGTGCCGATGGCCCATACCGGCTCATAGGCGACCGAAAGCTTCTCAGGGGCGCCGTCCGTGCGCGGGCACGAACCTTCGAGCTGCGCGGCGACCACGGCTTCGGCGTCGCCCGCATCGCGTTGCGCTTCGGTTTCACCGACGCAGAGAATCACCGCGAGGCCCGCCGACAGCGCGGCCTCCGCCTTGGCCTTGACGTCGCCGTCGCTCTCGCCGTGGAGAGTACGGCGCTCGGAATGTCCGACGATGGTGAAATCCGCGCCCGCATCCTTGAGCATGGGCGCGGAAATGTCGCCCGTGAAGGCGCCGCTGTCTTCCGCACGGCAGTCCTGCCCGCCAACGCCGATCAGTTCGACCGCATCGCGGATGCGGTAGAGCAACGTCGCCGGCGGCGCGACCGCCACCTGCACCTTCGGGAAGCGTGCGGCAGCCCGGTCGATCGCGCGCGCCTCGTTAAGCATCGCGCGCGTGCCGTTCATTTTCCAGTTACCGACGATGTAGGGCAGACCAGCCATGTTATTAAGAAACCTTGATTTCGGGGCGCATCGACCTTCTGACATACCGCAGAGGACGGGAATCGCAGGCCGCGCTTTCGTGGCGCTGCTAGGGCACGCAGGGCCTTCTTGTCAAAATCCGTGGATCTACCGTTCAGGCAAAACTTGCCGCCCGCCGCCATTCTTCGCGAGTCGCGCCCATCAGCAAGGACATCGGATAGAACCTTGCCATTGCAGGATGTCACAAGCCCCCCTAAAGCCAGCCCCGTTTTCGTACGAAGGCCGTCATCACGCTCGGCCGTCGTGCTCCGGTTGAACCCAAATCTCGCTGATCGGCACGGTCCATGCTCTCTTTCTTCCGTAACTTCCTGAAGTCCAAGATAGGTGCCGGCATCGCGCTGCTGGTCCTGGTGCTCATTACCCTGGCTTTCGTCGGCGGCGATATCACCGGCCAACGCGATTCCGCGGGCCTGGTGTCCGGTGCTTCCGTGGCCACAGTCGGCAAGGACGACGTAGAAGAAGGCGAGCTCGCACTTGCCGCCAAATCCGCGCTGACCCGCGTGCAAGGGCAGGACCCGACGATGACCATGAAGGCGCTCATCGCGCAGGGTGGTCTCGAGCAGGTTCTCGACGAACTGATCGACCGTACCGCCACGGCGTTTTTCGGCAAGAAAGTCGGCGTGGTCGCCGGTGATCGCCTGATCGACAGCGAAATCGCCCGTATCCCCGCCTTCCAGGGCGTCGACGGCAAGTTCGACCAAGCCACGTTCCGCCAGCTTCTCGCTCAGCAGGGACTGTCCGAGAAGTCGCTGCGCGAGGATATTGCGCAGGGCCTGATCGCGCAGCAGCTCATGCTGCCCGCGCAGTTCGGCACCACGATGTCGAGCTTCGCCGCCAAGCGCTACGCTTCCCTCCTTGACGAGAACCGCTCGGGTTCGGTCGTGGCGCTGCCCTCGCAGGCGTTCTTCCCCGAGAAGGCCCCGACCGACGCGGAACTCCAGGCATTCTACAAGGCTCACACAAACGCCTTCATCCGTCCCGAACGCCGCGTGATCCGTTACGCAGCCTTCGGCGAGGACGCGGTTGGCAACCTGGCCGCACCCACCGCAGCGGAAATCGCCAAGCGCTACGAGACCGACAAGGCTCTTTATGCCCCGCAGGACAACCGCAAGATCACGCAGTTGATCGTGCCTACCGAAGCTGCCGCCAAGGCGGTCGCTAGCGAAGTCGCCGGGGGCAAGACCCTCGAAGCGGCCGCGCAGGAAAAGGGCCTTTCGGCTGCGAAGCTTGAATTCTTCAGCAAGCAGCAGCTTGCCAGCCAGTTCTCTCCGGCCGTCGCAGACGCCGTCTTCGCGACCCCGACAGGCAAGCTGACCTCACCGCAGAAGAGCGCGCTCGGTTGGCACCTGATCCGCGTGGAGGAAGAACAGAAGAAGCCTGAGCGCCCCCTCGCCGCTGTCTCGGACGAAATCGTCGCGAAGCTGACCGAGGAAAAGAAGCGCACCGCCTTCACCGACCTGCTCGCCAAGATCGAGGACGAGTTCGCGAATGGCGCCAGCCTCGTCGAAGTCGCCAAGTCGGTCGGCGCCACCGTCGAAACCACCGCGCCGATCACCGCCAACGGACAGGTCTACGGCAAGGCCGGGGAAACCGCGCCTGCGCAGCTCCAGCCCGTTCTCGCCACCGCGTTCGGCATGGATCAGGAAAAGCCGCAGGCATCGCAGGTCGGCAAGGATGCGACCCAGTTCGGCGGCAAGAACTACATCGTCTACGACGTGACCCAGATCACGCCGTCGGCGCCTGCTCCGATCAAGGAAATCACCAACGACGTGAAGGCCGCCTGGGCGCTGGACAAGGGCTCGGCCGCAGCCAAGGCCGCTGCGCTCAAGGTTCAGGCAGCAATGCGTCAGGGCAAGACGCTGGAACAGGCCATTGCCGCCAGCGGCGCCAAGGTACCACCTGTCGAACAGGTCTCCATGTCGCGCGCCACGCTCACCGCCGCACTGCGTTCGGGCCGTCAGGTACCGCCGCCGGTGTCGCTGATGTTCCACATGGCCAAGGGCACCGTGAAGGTGCAGGCAGCCGGACAGGATCGCGGCTGGTTCGTCGTCGTCCTCAAGGAGGTCGTGCCAGGCAAGGTCGATTCGCCGGTCCTCGTCGAAGGCACCCAGCGTGAGCTGGGCGGCCAGCTCGGCCAGGCCTATACCGACGCCCTCGGCAAGGCGATCCGCAAGGAAGTGGGCGTCACCAAGCACGACAAGGCTATCGCAGCCGTTCGCCGCCAACTCGATGGCGCCGGCAGCGCCGAGTAACAACTGAGATGATGACCGGGGTTATGGAACGCGAATCGGATCGCCTTGCAGCATTGGCGCAGCTCTCTGAAGGCAAGCCTGCGCTGCTCTGGCGCAAGCTTGTCGCCGACACCGAGACCCCGGTCGCCGCCGCGCTGAAGCTCTTCGAGGAAGGGCGCGGGGATTTCGTGCTGGAATCCGTCGAGGGCGGCGAAACGCGCGGGCGCTACAGCCTGATCGGCCTTGACCCCGACCTGGTGTTCCGCGCCGAAGGCCACGCCTGCGAGATCAACCGCAACTGGCAGCACGACCGGGAGAGCTTCACCGCCCTTCCCGGCGACGCCCTGGCGGAACTGCGCGCGCTCGTCGAAAGCTGCCGGTTCGACGTGCCGCCGCAACTTCCCCCGGCACTTGCCTGCCTCGTCGGCTATTTCGGCTACGAGACGATTGGCCTGGTCGAGAAGCTGCCGCGCGCGCCGCAAAGCGCGCTTTCCTTGCCTGACATGTTGTTCGTGCGCCCCTCACTGATCCTCGTGTTCGATCGCCTTAGCGACGAACTGTTCTGTGTCGCGCCGCTCTGGCCGGAAGCAGGAGCGCCCGAGCGTCTGGTCGAACTCGCAGCGGAACGCATCGACGAGGCCCTGCGCAAGCTGGCCGCGCCGGTGCCCGCCGCGCCCACCGCTACGGATCTCGCCGAGCCGGTACAGACCCCGGTCATGGCTGCTGCCGACTACGAAGCCATGGTCCTCAGGGCAAAGAACTACATCGAGGCCGGCGACATATTCCAGGTGGTGTTGGCCCAGCGCTTCACTTGCGACTTCCCGCTGCCGCCCCTCGCGCTTTACCGCTCGCTGCGCCGCATCAATCCTTCGCCATTCCTCTATTTTCTCGACATGCCCGGCTTTGCGCTGATCGGATCGAGCCCTGAGATCCTCGTGCGCGTGCGCGAGGGCGAAGTGACGATCCGCCCGATCGCCGGCACCCGCCCGCGCGGCAAGAGCGCTGCCGAGGACAAGGCCAACGAAGTGAGCCTCCTCGCGGATCCCAAGGAACGCGCCGAGCATCTCATGCTGCTCGACCTCGGCCGCAACGACGTGGGCCGCGTGGCGGCCGCCGGTTCCGTTGAAGTGACCGACAGCTACACGATCGAGCGCTACAGCCACGTCATGCACATTGTCTCGAACGTGGTCGGCCAGCTCGACACGGAAAGGCACGATGCCATCGACGCCGTCTTCGCGGGCTTCCCGGCCGGCACTGTCTCCGGTGCCCCCAAGGTCCGCGCCTGCGAGATCATCGCGGAACTCGAACCGGAAACGCGCGGAGCTTACGCAGGCGGCGTGGGCTATTTCGCGCCGGACGGTTCTGTCGATTCCTGCATCGTCCTGCGCACCGGTGTCCTCAAGGACGGCGTGCTCCACGTGCAGGCGGGAGCCGGTATCGTTGCCGACAGCGATCCCGTCTACGAACAGCGCGAATGCGAGGCCAAGTCCGGCGCGCTGTTCGCCGCCGCCCGCGAAGCCGTGCGCGTCGCCGGGGAGCCGGGTTTCGGCCAGTGATGCGCGCCGCCGCCGCGGCCGTATTGCTTCTCGCTGCCTGCTCGTCGGGCGATGCGCGGCAGGAGGCCGCCGCGCCGCCCCCGCCTCCATGTGAAGGCGCCACCTTCGAAGGCGCCTCCTTTACGCATTGCACCGCCGATCCCGCGCGGCACACCATCCAGATGGTGCTCGGCCCGAAGGGCGGCGCCCCTTACCGCAGCCTCTCGCAATTGGCGGTGGATCGGCCCGGCAAGAACCACGCCGTCGCCTTCGCGATGAACGGCGGCATGTTCGACGAGAAGGGACAGCCGATCGGCTACTATGTCGAGGACGGCGTAAGACTGCACAAACTGAACACGAACGAGGGTTGGGGCAATTTCCACCTCCAGCCCAACGGCGTGTTCTATGGCGATGCGGATGGCCACTGGGCCGTGCGAGCCACGAACGATTTCGCCAGGAACATCGTCAACCGCCCGGATTTCGGCACCCAGTCCGGCCCCATGCTGGTGATCGGCGGCAAGCTTCATCCAAAGATCGACGCGGACGGCCGATCCAGGAAACTGCGCAATGCCGTGGGCGTGGACCGCAAGGGCCGCGCCCATTTCGTAATTTCGGACGAGCCGGTTTCCTTCGGGAAGCTTGGACGCTACTTCCGTGACAAACTCGATTGCCCCAATGCGCTGTTCCTCGACGGCAGTGTATCCTCGCTCTGGGACCCGGAGCACGGGCGCGTGGACGGCGGGCCTCCGCTGGGCCCCTTGATCGTCGTCGAGAAAGCGACGAAAGGCAGTACATGATCCTCGTCATCGACAATTACGACAGCTTTACCTGGAACCTGGTCCATTACGTGATGGAACTCGGCGCCGAAGTGGAAGTGGTGCGCAACGACGCCCTGACCGCCGCGCAGGCCATAGACAGCGGCGCGCAGGGTTTCCTTCTCTCGCCCGGCCCCTGCACGCCGAACGAGGCGGGTATCAGCCTCGATCTCGTGGGCGCCGCTGCCGACGCCGGCAAGCCGCTTCTCGGTGTCTGCCTTGGCCATCAGTCGATCGGTCAGTACTTTGGCGGCAAGGTCGTGCGCGGCGGCCTGATGCACGGCAAGACTTCCCCTGTCACCCATGACGATACCGGCGTCTTCCAGGGCATCCCCTCGCCCTTCACCGCGACGCGCTATCATTCGCTCATTGTCGAGGACATTCCGCAGGCGCTCAAGGTCAATGCCCGTTCGGACGATGGCCACGTCATGGGCTTCCGCCATGCCACGCTGCCGATCCACGGCGTGCAGTTCCACCCGGAAAGCATCGCGACCGAACACGGCCACGCGATGCTGGCAAACTATCTCAAGCTCTGCGGCCTCGACCCGAAGCTTCCGGCCCGCCTCGCCGCATGACTGTGGCAAGCCTTCCCGATCCGCTGCACCCTATCGAGGAAGCCGAAGCCGAAGAGGCTTTCGGTGCTATCCTCGATGGCAAGGTCGATGACGAAGCCATCGTTCGCTTCCTCATTGCCCTGACCGACCGCGGCGAAACCGCCGGCGAGATCGCCGGCGCTGCTCGCGCGATGCGGGCACGGATGATCCCCATCGCAGCGCCCGGCAACGCTATCGACGTTTGCGGCACCGGCGGCGACGGGCACCATACTCTCAACGTCTCCACAGCGGTCTCGCTGGTGGTAGCAGCCTGCGGCGTCCCGGTCGCCAAGCACGGCAACCGTGCGGCCAGTTCCAAGGCCGGCGCGGCCGATACCCTCGAAGCGCTGGGCCTCAACCTGGACCGGGCTGCCGAAACCGCGGAAGAAACGCTCGGCGACCTTGGCATCTGCTTCCTGTTCGCCGCGCGCCACCACCCCGCGATGGGCCGCATCATGCCCATCCGCAAGGCGATCGGCCGCCGCACGATTTTCAACCTCATGGGCCCGCTCGCCAACCCCGCGAACGTCAAGCGCCAGCTCGTCGGCATTGCCCGCCCTGCCTATGTGCCGATCTATGCCGAAGCGCTGATGCACCTCGGCAGTGAGCACTCGTTCGTCATATCCGGGGATGAAGGGCTCGACGAACTCAGCCTCGCCGGCGGCAACGAAGTGGCCGAGATCAGGCATGGCGAACTCTCAATGCGCCGGATATCGCCGGAAGATGTCGGCCTGCCGATATCGCCGGTCGGCGCCATCCGCGGCGGCGACGCCGCTCACAACGCCGATGCCCTGCGCCGCCTTTTGCTGGGTGAAACCGGCGCTTATCGCGATGCCGTGCTGCTGAACGCCGCCGGCGCACTGATCGTCGCCGGTGAAGTCGAAACCTGGCAGGAAGGCGTCGAGGAAGCGGCGGAAGCCATCGACAAGGGCCTCGCCAATGCCCTGCTCAACTGCTGGATTTCAGCGCTCAAGTCCTGACCCAGACGGTCCCGAGGAAACCATGTCCGACAAGCTTACCGAAATCTGCGACACCAAGCGCGTGGAAGTCGAAACCCGCAAGGGCTTCGCCACCGTGAACGACCTCGACGCTCGCGCCGTGGGCCAGTCCGCTCCGCGCGGTTTCGAGGCTGCGCTGCGCCGCAAGGCCCAGGATGGCTTTGCCCTGATTGCGGAAATCAAGAAAGCTTCGCCGTCCAAGGGACTGATCCGGCCTGATTTTCGCCCGGCAGAACATGCTGTCGCCTATGAGCGCGGCGGCGCGGCTTGCCTTTCGGTCCTCACCGACGCTCCCTATTTCCAAGGCCACGAGGACTATCTGGAGGATGCTCGCGCTGCATGCGCATTGCCGGTCATCCGCAAGGACTTCATGGTCGATCCCTGGCAGGTCGCAGAGGCCCGCGCGATCGGCGCGGACGCCATCCTCATCATCGTTGCCGCTCTCGACGACGTCCTGATGGCTGAACTCGAAGCAGCTGCTCACGAACGGGGCATGGATTGCCTCGTCGAAGTTCACAACGAATCTGAAATGGAGCGTGCAAGCCGGTTGAAATCGCGCCTGATCGGGGTCAACAATCGCGATCTCAAGCACTTCGTCACGGATATCGCCATTACCGAACGTCTGGCCCCCCTCGCACCCGGAGGGACCCTGCTCGTCAGTGAAAGCGGGATCAACGCCCATTCCGATCTGATCCGTCTGTCAGGTTGCGGTGCGCGGACGTTCCTGGTCGGCGAAAGCCTGATGCGCGAAGCTGACGTGGAAGCTGCGACCAAAGCACTGCTTTTCGGCTGATCCGCGACTTCAGACCGTTTCGAGATTAGCGTAAGCACGCAGATCCATGGAGAGGTGAGGCGATGAGCAAGAGCCTGACGCACATCGATACCGAAGGGACCGCACGCATGGTCGACGTCGGCTCCAAGAATGAGACACGGCGTGTCGCGGTGGCCTCCGGCCGCATCGTGATGACGCAGGATGCGCTCGAAGCGATCCAGGCCGGCAATGCCCCCAAGGGAGATGTCCTGGGCACTGCCCGTATCGCCGGCATCATGGCCGCTAAGAAGACCGGTGACCTTATCCCGATGTGCCACCCGCTGTTGCTTGATGCCGTAAACCTCGATTTCACGTTTGACGCACAAGCCATATCCGCCAAGGCAACGGTAAGTCTAAGCGGCAAGACTGGCGTTGAAATGGAAGCGATTACAGCGGTTTCCGTCGCACTCGTAACAATCTACGACATGGCGAAAGCGCTTGATAAGGGCATGATCATCGGCGACATTCGCCTGATCGAGAAGACAGGTGGAAAATCGGGCCACTGGCGAGCTGAAGCGCTGTGAAGCCGCACCTTTCCCTCGAGGAAGCGCAGTCCCGTCTTCTTGCACTTGTCGAGCCTCTCCCCATCGAGCGGGTCGATATCGACGGCGCGCTCGGACGCTTTCTAGCGGAACCCTTGCGCGCTCATCGCAGTCAGCCTCCGGCTGATCTCTCGGCAATGGATGGATATGCCGTAACCGCCGACCTGTCGGGGCCTTGGCGCGTTATTGGCGAGAGCGCGGCCGGCCATCCTTACGAAGCGTCAGTCGGCGCGGGCGAAGCAGTAAGGATTTCGACCGGTGCGATGCTGCCTGAGGGCGCCCAAGCCGTTATCCTTCAGGAAGACCTCGCTCGCGAGGGGCAACAGATCACCCTGACGGGAGAGGCACCCGAACCTAGCCACCGCCATATCCGGCGCTGCGGCATGGACTTTGTGGAAGGCCGCGAACTTCTCGCCGCCGGTACTTTGATCGGCCCGGCGCAAGCCGCGCTCGGCATTGCCGCCGGCCATCGCCACCTGCCCGTCCGACGGATTCCGCGGGTAACCGTCATAGATAGCGGCGACGAACTCTCGACCGACCCTGAGTTCTGCGCCAACCATCAGGTTCCTGCCAGCAACGGCGTCATGCTGGTTGCCATGGCCCGCTCTCTTCCGGTGGATGCGAACCGGATAGGCCCCGTGGCCGACAAGCTCGATGACCTCATCGCCGCCTTCGAACAGGCGAGCGATTCTGACGTCATCGTGACCAGCGGGGGTGCCTCGGTCGGCGATCACGATCTTGTCCGCCCGGCCCTCGAAGCATGGGGCGCACAGCTGGACTTCTGGCGCGTGGCCATCAAGCCGGGCAAGCCCCTGCTCGTGGCGACCCGCCAGCGCGCTACCGGGCCGCAAATTATCATCGGATTACCGGGGAATCCGGTATCCAGCCTTGTGACAGCCTATCAGTTTCTCCTGCCTGTCCTGCGGGCCCTGTTGGGGGCTTCACGGCCAATCCCACAGCCGGTTGCAACCCGGCTTTCGGCCCCCCTGCCCGCTGCGGGCAACCGCCGGGAGTTTTTGCGCGGTTACTGGAACGGCGAGACGGTCTGCGCGAACCCGCTTCAGGACAGCGGCGCTCTGGCATCGCTCGCGGCAAGCAATGTACTGATCGATCGCCCCATTGGCGCGCCGGCCGCGAATGCAGGAGATGTTGTTGAAGTGTTCTTGCTCCAAAATGGCGGTATTGCTTGACGATACCGGATTCGTTGCATAATTGTTCCCTCATTGTTCGCAGGCAAATCGCCGGACGAGACAGGGCCATGGGCCGCAGAACGAAGAGGCAACGCAGATGTTGACGCGCAAGCAGCACGAATTGCTCCGGTTCATTCAGGTCCGGCTTGAGGAAAGCGGCATCTCGCCCAGCTTCGAGGAAATGAAGGAAGCGCTGGACCTCAAGTCCAAGTCCGGCGTTCACCGCCTGATTTCCGCCTTGGAGGAACGGGGTTTCATTCGCCGCCTCCCCAATCGCGCTCGCGCTCTCGAAGTCCTGCGCCAGCCTGAGGATGCAACGTCCAAACCTGCAAGATCGACTCCGGCGGCGAACAGCAACGATACTGCAGCGCCTGTCCGCGCACCCCAGATCGCACCTGCCCCCGCGAACGATGTCATCGAAATCCCACTCCACGGCCGCATCGCCGCCGGCGTGCCGATCGAGGCCTTCGAAGGACAGTCCATGCTCCCGGTTCCCGCAGCGCTGCTTGGTTCGGGCGAACACTATGCGCTCGAGGTTTCGGGTGATTCGATGATAGACGCGGGCATCCTCGACGGCGATTTCGCCTTGGTGAAGCGCACCAATACCGCTCGCGACGGTGAAATTGTCGTCGCTCTCGTGCGAGGGGCTGAAGCCACGCTCAAGTATCTGCGCCGCGAAGCCGGAATGGTGCGCCTTGACCCTGCCAATGCCGCTTACGAACCGCAGATTTATGGGCCTGACGAAGTCGAGGTTCAGGGCAAACTGGCCGGACTGCTACGCCGCTATCACTGATGCGGCTCAAGCGTGAGACGATGTCCGGTTGTTCCGCCGTCTCGCCGCCGCGTTATTACCGGGCCTTGGCGATGACGCCATAAGAAAGCGGCGGCGAACGCCACCACCCATGATCACCTTGCGCATCTGCCACTGAATGTACCGTGCGGCGCTTCAGGTCGATCGCCACGCCGCCCGTCTTGCTCAGCATGTTGCGATCCGCCTTCAGCCAGATTGGCTGACAACTTCGCGGCAGACGTCGGCCCGCAATTACGAGATAGGCGCGCTGGCAGGCCCGAGCCAAAGTGTCTTCCGGCACGATATCCCGGCCCCTGGCGATCAGTATGTGGCGCGCCTTCCCGCCACGTTCCAGCATCAACGCACAGAAATCCGGGTTGCATCGCACGCCCGGCCAGTCTGCAATCAAGACGGGTTTTGACTGAACTCCCGCTACTTCCATCAGATTGTCCAAAACGTAATCGCTCGAGCTGTCGCGCAGCATGACAAGGCGCCTCCCCGGACCGTCAATCAAAGCAACTTGGCGGCCATCTCCCGAAACGACGATGTCCGGCGGGGTCAGCAGGAGCAGGCCGATAAAGCCGCTGGCGACTGGAAGCAGACCCCAGAGCCTGGCTTTTCCGTGCCAAAGCCCCAGCCAAAGTCCTCCAGTCACGAAAAGTAGAAACTGCCATCCGCCCATCGTCGGCGCCATGCTCACCGCACCGGGCCGCGAGGCGATGAACCGTGCCAGACCGATCAGCAGATCGATGGCTACTCCAGCAAGCCACCAGACCGGCGATCCGGCCCCAACGATATCGAAAAGCAGCGCCGCGCCGACCAGGGGCATGACAAGAAAGGTCGTGAGCGGGATGGCAACCACATTGGCGATCGATCCATAGAGTCCGGCGCGGTGAAAATGATAAAGTCCGATCGGCATCAGCGCGAGTTCGATGGCTACGCCCGTGACGAGGATCAGGGATAGGCTGCGCAGCGCCTTGAAAGGCAATGCTTCGTCACGGGCCGAGAACCAATGCCGGATGGGCACCGCATTGCCTAACGCGATCAGCACGACAACGGCGGCAAAGCTCATCTGGAAGCTAGCGCCCACAATCGATTCGGGCCAGATCAGAAGGACGATGAAGGCGGCCGCCGCAAGCAATCGCATCGACAGCGCCTCACGCCCCATCGCCAATGCGGCAAGTACCAGTAGCGCGCTCACGCAGGAGCGTATGGTCGGCACCTGCGATCCGCTCAGCAAAGTGTAACCAACGCCCGCCAATGCCCCGCTAGCCGACGCAAGGACAGGCAATCGCACCCGCAACGCCAGCGCGGGAGATAACGCCAGCAGGCGCAGCGCGAGGATATAGACCGCACCGACAACTGCGCTGACATGCAGGCCGCTGATCGAGAGCAGATGCGCAAGTCCGGCATCGCGCATCGCCTGGGCCTCTGCCTTGCCGATCCCGCCCATGTCCCCTGTGACGAGCGCCGAGGCGATCCCGCCGGCGGATCCTTCAAGGCTTGCAGCGATATGACGGGACAGCCGCATTCGCTGCTCGCCAAGCCAGTCGTCACCCGCTCCGGGGGAAAGCACCTCCACAGGGGAAAGCACGGCGCCGGTTGCGGATATCCCGGCGAACCAAGCCGCCCTGGCGAAATCGTAGGCGCCAGGCAGCATCGGAGGTGCCGGAGGCATCAATCTCCCGCGGAATCGGATGATAGCGCCGGTTGAAAGTGCCGGAGACCGCGCCGATGCGGGCAAGTTCACGCGAACCTTGATCGGCCTGCCGGTCCCCGGCTCCCGCAGTGCCAGAATCAGTCTGTCCCGCTTCAGCGCCGGCTGCTCCTCGATCGCGAGAACGCGGGCCGTGAATGTTCCGAACAGCGGCCTTGCGATCGCCGGCTGACCAACCGTTTCCGAGCGCGCCCAGACAACGAGACATCCCGCCATGACGAGAAGCGAGCAAGCGATCATCGCCTGCCTGATATATGGAATCCGCGTAGCACCCTGAAGGCAGTACAGTGCGAATAAAGCAACTGCGACGCATACTACGCAAAGGGTGACCCACTCCTCGGCTGTAGGCAGGAAAAACCACGCAGTTATGCCGGTTCCGAAGGCTACGGTGAGCCATGGTCCTCTAGCGAAACCGCAGTTCGAAAGAAAACACTCGACACCGGCCAAACTGCTCGACAAGTGGCTCTGGCTGATCCATGGGCGATGCTGCAATGCAGCGGTTCCGGCAAGATCCGGATGCTCTGAATCAAGTGACGTGGCGGCTTGGCTGGCCATGGCGCGCATAGGACAGGAAGGTTACAATAATGGCAAGCGGCAGTGCATCGAGCGGACCAGACGGCAGCAAGGCCGTCGTCACGCGCTTTGCCCCCTCGCCCACGGGTTATCTCCATATCGGCGGCGCCCGTACCGCACTTTTCAACTGGCTCTTCGCCCGCCATCACGGCGGCAAGTACCTGCTTCGCATCGAAGATACCGATCGCGCTCGTTCGACCGAGCCCGCGATCGAGGCGATCTTCGACGGCCTGACATGGCTCGGGCTCGAAGGCGATGAACCGGCCGTGTTCCAGTTCGCCCGTTCCGACCGCCATGCCGAAGTGGCTGCCGAACTGCTGGCCGGCGGTCATGCCTATCGCTGCTACCTCACTTCCGAGGAACTGGCCGAGCGCAGGCAGAAGGCCCAGGAAGAACGCCGTCCGTTCCGCATCGACAGCGAATGGCGCGATGCCGATCCCTCGACCTGGCCTGCTGACAAGTCCTACGTCGTGCGCGTGAAGGCCCCGCGCGACGGCGAAACGACGATCAACGATCTCGTGCAGGGCGAAGTTACCGTCAGGAACGAGGAAATCGACGATTTCGTCATCCTCCGCTCCGACGGCACGCCTACCTACATGCTCGCCGTCGTCGTGGACGACAACGACATGGGCGTCACGCACGTCCTGCGCGGAGACGATCACCTCAACAATGCCTTCCGGCAGCTTGTGATCATTCACGGCATGGGCTGGGACGTGCCTGTCTACGGCCATGTCCCGCTCATCCATGGCTCTGACGGCGCAAAGCTGTCGAAGCGTCACGGCGCGCTGGGCGTGGACGCCTATCGTGACGATATGGGCGTGCTTCCGGAAGCGCTGTTCAACTACCTGCTTCGCCTTGGCTGGGGCCATGGCGACGAGGAATTCATCAGCCGCGAGAAGGCGGTCGAATGGTTCGACATGGCGGACGTGGGCAAGTCGCCCTCCCGCTTCGACCTCGCCAAGCTCCAGAATCTCAACGGCCACTACCTTCGCGAGGCCAGCGATGCGCGTCTCGCCGAACTGGTGCTGCCGCGACTGGTGCAGGCCGGCTACGAAGACCCCGACCTCGCCCTGCTCACGCAGGCGATGCCGGTACTGAAGGTCCGCGCAAAGGACCTCAACGAACTTGCAGAAGGCGCCGCCTTCCTTTTTGCCAAGCGTCCGCTCGCATTCAGCGAGAAGGCGCAGGCGCTTCTGACGGACGAGGCGCGGGGGCGCCTTGCCGCCATTCACGAGCGTCTGTCCGCGCAGCCCGAATGGGCTCTGGAGGCATTGGAAGCCAGCCTGAAGGCAATGGCCGAGGATCTGGGATTGGGCCTCGGCAAGCTCGCGCAACCCTTGCGGGCGGCCCTGACTGGTCAGACGACCTCTCCGGGTATTTTCGACGTATTGGTTTTGCTCGGCCGGGACGAAAGCCTCGCACGCATTGGCGCGCAAGCGGACGCCACGACCGGGTCGCACATATAAGGAGTAAGAACTGGTGGGTGATCAGGTCAAACTGAATGCTGGTGGCACGGAATTCGACTATCCCGTGCTCAAGGGCAGCGTCGGCCCGGATGTCATCGATATCCGCAAGCTCTATGCCCAGACGGGCAAGTTCACGTACGATCCGGGGTTCACGTCGACGGCGAGCTGCGAGAGCGCGCTGACCTACATCGACGGCGACGAGGGCGTCCTGCTCCATCGCGGTTACCCGATCGGTCAGCTGGCCGAGAATTCGTCGTTCATGGAAGTCTGCTATCTCATGCTGAACGGCGAACTGCCGAACGGCGGTGAGCTCGACAACTTCTCGAACACCATCACGCGCCACACCATGCTCCACGAGCAGCTGGCGAACTTCTACCGCGGTTTCCGCCGTGACGCCCACCCGATGGCGATCATGTGCGGTGTGGTCGGCGCCCTTTCGGCGTTCTACCACGATTCGACCGACATCTCCGATCCCGAGCATCGCAAGATCAGCTCGCACCGCCTGATCGCCAAGATGCCGACGATCGCCGCTGCGGCCTACAAGTACTCGGTCGGACAGCCCTTCCTCTACCCGGATAACTCGCTGAGCTACACGGGCAACTTCCTGCGCATGACCTTCGGCGTGCCTGCGGAAGAGTATGAAGTGATCCCCGCCGTCGAAAAGGCGATGGACCGTATCTTCATCCTCCACGCCGACCACGAGCAGAACGCCTCGACCTCGACCGTGCGCCTTGCCGGTTCGTCGGGCGCGAACCCGTTTGCGTGCATCGCGGCCGGTATCGCCTGCCTCTGGGGTCCTGCCCATGGTGGCGCGAACGAAGCCGCGCTCAACATGCTCAAGGAAATCGGTACGCCGGACAAGATCCCGCACTACATCGAGCGCGCGAAGGACAAGAACGATCCGTTCCGCCTGATGGGCTTCGGCCACCGCGTCTACAAGAACTACGATCCGCGCGCCACGGTCATGCAGAAGACCGTCCGCGAGGTGTTCGACGCGCTCAAGGTCACCGACCCGCTGTTCGAGACGGCCCTGCGCCTCGAGGAAATCGCGCTGAGCGATCCGTACTTCGTCGAGAAGAAGCTCTTCCCGAACGTCGACTTCTATTCGGGCATCATCCTCTCGGCCATCGGTTTCCCGACCACGATGTTCACCGCGCTCTTCGCTCTCGCCCGCACCGTGGGCTGGGTCGCGCAGTGGAACGAAATGATCTCCGATCCCGGCCAGAAGATCGGTCGTCCGCGCCAGCTCTACACCGGCCCGACGCAGCGCGATTACATCCCGCTCGACAAGCGCTGAGACTGAGCAGCAAAGTATCGCGAGACATTGCGATAATTCGAAGAGGCCCTCGCGAAAGCGGGGGCCTTTTTCGTTGTGCTTCGGCTGACGTCGCAGCGGCGAACCGGCTCTTCGAAAAATCGGGGTGTCGCACGCGATGAGCGGGGAGTATCCTGCTGGCAGGAACAACTTGCGAATCAATTGCGCGGCGTCCGCAGGAACTTCACAGATCCAGCCACATTCTCGCCGCAAGTTGCTGTCAGGTGTCAAAATTCCTTTGGAGGAATCATGATGCTGTTCCTCAGAATTCTTGTGATCCTTGTTGGACTATGCGCCATCGGCATGGGTATCCTGCTCGTCGGCCAGGGTACGGGCGTCGTCCCATGGCCATTGGACAGCTTCATGCTGGATGACCGTGGATGGGCGATACGCGGCGCCGTGATGGCAGCCGTGGGCGGCATCCTGATCTGGCTCGCCCGTCGCGGGAATGGCGCCAGCAACAACCACCTCTAGGTGAGGTTCAGGCCTCGGGGTCTGCCGGCACTTCCAGAATGAAACGAGCCCCCTGCCCCGGAGCGCTTTGCACCGACAGTTCGCCGCCCATCGCGCGGGCCAGACTGCGCGATATATAGAGGCCGAGCCCGGAACCGCCGTCGCCGCTGCGGCCAAGGCGCTCGAATTTCTCGAAGACCTTCTCCTGGCTCTCCTGCGAGATCCCCGGCCCCTGGTCAGCCACGATCACGCGCGCACGGTCGCCGGCCGCTTCCAGTCGGAGCCAGATGTGGGACTGTTCGGGAGAATAGCGGATCGCATTGCCGATGAGGTTGAGCAAAACTTGAAGAACGCGGCGATATTCCGCCACGGCGGGAAGCGCCTCCGCTGCGTGCGGGGCCTCGATCACGATGTTCTTCTCCCGCGCCCGTACATTCAGGATGCCCGCTGCCTGCCGCGCAAGTTCGGACAAGTCCACATGGTCCGGCGCGGTGCTGAAGCCTTCGGTCTCCACGACTTCGAGATCGGCAAGATCGCCGAGGAGATCGAGCAGCAGCTTTCCTGCGCCCGCAATTTCTCCGGCATATTCCGCGTAGGCATCCGGCAGTGGCCCGGCGAGGCGCGTGCGGATGGTCTCGGCATTGGCGATGATGCGCGAGATCGGCTGCCGCAGGACCGGTGCCAGATCCTGCCCGACAAGACTCCGGCGAAGCATGGGCTCCATCGGCTCACGCGCCGGCGCGGCGGTGGAAGCCGGGGTATCGGAGACCAGCAGCAGTTCGAAACCGGCAGGGTCGAAGCCCGGGCGCATGTGCGGAACCAGCGAGACGCGCCAGGATCGCTGCGAACCCGGCACCGCGACCCGCACGCCGTCAAGAAGGCGCCAATGCAGCGGCTGCTGATGCGTGACATTCTCGGGGGGAAGAAATTCCGTCCAGAGTTGCCCGAACCCCGTTTCCATCGCCGCCGTCACGTCAGCGAGTTCCGCACTGTCCGACATGACGGCAAGCACGCGCTGCCCGGCGTCAAGCTGTGCGCTCAATTCGGCAAGGTGGCGATCGATCATGGTCCGGCGACGTTCGACCGACGCGGCATCCTCCACCGGTGCCGGCGCAGTCTGCCAGTTACGAACCACGATCTGGCAACCTTCGCCCCGTCCCTGCGGCTCGACTTCGACCCAGGCGGTGATCACGTCGCCGCCGTCGTGCGCGCTGACGGCGCGCGCGAGGCGAAAACCATAGCGACGGGCCTTGCGAACGAGTTCGAGAAGTTCGGGCACGGCGATAGTACCGGGCAGTTCCCCGCCGCAACGCTCCTGCAAACCCGCCAGCGGTTCGTCCGCTTCCAGCAATCGGTCCTGCGCATCGCAAACAGCGCGGGCGATGATGGTGCCTTCCATCAGCATCAGCCGCCGTGCCGCCCGGTTGCCAGAATAGATGCGGCCAGATCGCTGCCGAGCCTCTCAAAGCCGTCTGGCAACATCGCTTCGGGGTGAATGGCCAGAAACTGCTTTTCGATGTCGGCAGCCTTCAGCCCCGCTGCGCGCAAGGCAAGGGCGAGACGCGCCAGTTGCGCCTCATGGGTGGCGAGCACCGCTGCCTCCCGGCGCAGGCCGGAACCGATCGCCAGAGCCGTAAGGAACAGCGCGGCGCCGGCATGTCCTACCGAAAGCGCGGCGTGGAACGCGGCGCCAAGGCCGGTCACCAGCCTTGCCGAAAGGCCAAGGCGGGTCGCGCCTTCATCGTAGCGGCGGCGCACATCGGCCTCCACCAACACAAGACGCTCCATCCGTTCGGGACTGCCCGCTACCATGCCGCGAACAGCCAGCAGCGCTCGGTGCAGCAGTTCACCCGGCAGTTCGGTAAGGCTGAGGCTCATGCGGCGCTGGCGCTGGCACCAGCGCGCCTGTGACGCGAGCCATTTGACGGCAATCCCCTGCACAGTGCTGTCGGGCGAAGAAGCCATGGCCTGCACCAGCGGTGAAACGACGGGATCGAGCGCCAGACGCGACTGCAGGCGCTCGGTCATTTGCCATTCGAGTGCAAGCGCATGAACGTGCGAGAGAATCAGCGGGTCGCCCATGAACATCCGCGCCAGATCCTCGATATCTTCGGACATCTGGACGGCTGTGGATCCGTCAGCGTGAAGAGGCTCGATCACTCCGCGCGCCAGTTCCGCCAGCATCCCGCGAACCCGCGCAAGAATTTCGTCACTGAACAGCGCGCTGTCTTCCGCCGCCAGCAGATATTGGAGGATCGGAAGTACGCTCTCGGCCATGGCGTCGCCGCGCGCGAGGTCCGCGCGAAGCAATGCCTCCGCGGTCTGGTCGTCGGCCGGATGAACAGCGTTGTCGATCATCCGTCCCGTTTACCTTGTATCTGGTTAAGCCCCGGTTAGTTCTTCCGACGTAGCGGAAGAACCATGCCGATCACAACGAGCACGATCGCCAGAACTTCCACCAGCGGCTCAACTTGCCCGAATCCTGCGGCAAAAGCCAGCACCAGTCCCAATGTGGCACGGTCCGCCGCGAGAGATGCCGCCGTTCCGGATACGAAACGCGGGATCATCACCAGCAGCATCATCAACATGGCCGGCGGGAACATCCAGGAGATGAGTGATTCTCCACCAAGCCGAGCGATCCCTGCCAGCAAGGAAAGCCCGAAAGCAGTGTCCACCAGCCATCCCAGCACATCGGCACGCGGGATTGCGGGAGGCAGTTGTCCGAGCGCATGACGCTCGGCAGACCGCAGCAGGCGGCTCGCCTCCACCAGCACCGATGCAAGCGCGAGGAACAGGAAACCGGCGGCCACGAAACTGAACCAGACGAGACCGCCCGCGATCGCCAGTGCCCCAAGTACCGCCGCGCTGAGCACATTGCTGGCATTGCCGGCATGCAGCAGCGAGGAGCCGAAGTTGAGCACGCCGTAACGAGCGACCGCGCGCCCGGGCGAAACCTTGTCCCCACCCTCGAACCGGCCGCGCAGCCATTCCATCTCAACCGCGTGAGCTTCGCCCTCATCGCGGATCAGGCGCCAGTCCACACCGCTCCGTGCCGCAGCAGGGACTTCGCGCATCGGCACACCGGACTGCAGGGCAATGCGCATCAGGGCGGAGATAACGTCGCAATCGGCCGGAAGTTCGTGAAGATTTTCAACCAGATGTCCAGGAATTCTCATAATTCCCGCAGATGCACGGTTGATGTCGATACGTTCGAAACCCGCCGCCAGCGCCCCTTCGACCGGCTGCACGAGGACTGCCGGCGATCGTCCTTCGAACAAGGGCACGACGCCGGAAGGCTCCGCGAAAAGGCCCTCGCCAATCACCACGAGTTCGTCATTCGCCGTGACAAGCCCGGAAAGGGGTCGCGATCCCGTGGCGATGTAGAATTGCAGCCCGGCATCTTCTGCCATGTGCTGCAAGGCAATCAGATCTGGAGACGGGCCGCGTGCAAGGCAGATCACCCGCTGGCAGTCGAGCGCAAGGGCCATGCCCAGCTGGTGCTGCGCCAAGGTCGCGCCGCCCACCCGCAGGAAGGCGCGCGGGATCGACTGGCCCGCCACGGCGGGCTCCATCATGGCGAGCAAGGCAATACGCAGTTTGGTAAACTCCAGCGACCGTCAACCTGTAGGCAATGGCCGTGCCAGTGCCAAGCACCGCAGGCACATCAGTCGGCGGAAAACTCCGTGAGATAGGCCTTGAGCTTGCGAATGACGGCCGGCTCGCCCGGCGCAGACTGAAGCGCCTCCTCTGCCAGTACCAGAAGCTTCATGGAATGGAAGCTCGCCGCGAGCCCCTTGAGCCGCATCGCGGCAAGATGCCAGTTCCCATCACATCGCGACCGCGCGAGAAGGTCGGCCTGCCGCATCACGCTTTCTGCGTAGGATGCGCGCAATTCGGCAAAAAGCGCAGAATCCCCGCCTGCCGCGGCGGCGAGGGTCGCTTCGAGGGCACCTGCTTCGTAAGCCATTTCCCCAGCTTAATGACGAACGGGTTAAAGGAGGGTTTATCGCAGCTTCGCGCGTGGTATCCTGCGGCCATGGCTGGGGAAAACAGGATCATCGCGTTCGGCGCGAACGGCAATGACGGCAATTCTGTCGAAGGCAATCCGGACCGGACCGAAGGGGCTCCCCCTTCCTCCGAGGCGCACGGCGAGATGACCGTCCCGGAAGAGGCCTGGCACGAAGCCTGGGTTGCCTCCGAAGGCGAGGCATCGCCGCCGCACAGGTTCGACTGGACCGTGCCGGCACTCGCCGGCGCAGCCGCGATCGGCTGGACAGCATTCTTCCTCTATGCCCAGTGGCCGGTCCTGCGTGCAGGGATCACCGCCGACGCGGTTCCGCCGCTGATGGTCCAGTTGACGGTTCCGCTGCTTCTCATTGCGGTAGGCTGGCTGCTGGCGCTGCGTCACAGCACCCGCGAAGGGCAGCGCTTCGGCGACGTGGCGCGCATGCTTTCCACCGAATCCGCGCAGCTTGAGACACGCCTCACCGCCGTGAACCGCGAACTTAGCCTCGCACGCGAATTCATAGCCGCCCAGTCCCGCGATCTCGAAGCGCTCGGCCGCATCGCCGCCGAACGGCTCTCCAGCAATGCCGAACGGCTCCAGGACCTGATCCGCGATAACGGCGCCCGTGTCGATTCGATCAGCGGCGTCAGCCAGGCCGCGCTCGACAACATGGAGAAGCTCCGCGGGCAATTGCCCGTCATCGCCAGTTCGGCCAAGGACGTCACGAACAATATCGGCAATGCCGGGCGCGCAGCACATGTGCAGCTCGAAGACATGATAAACGGCTTCAACCGCCTCAACGAATATGGATCTGCAAGCGAACGGCAGGTCGCAAACTTGCGAGAAGCGGTCGATGGTGCACTGGGCGAGATCGCCGCGCGCTGCGAGCAGGTCGGCGCCCTCGCCGATGAACGCTTTGCCGCACTTACCGAACGCGGCCAGACCTTCCGCCTCGATCTGGACCGTCACGAAGTCGAAGCCCTCGCCTCGATCCGCACTCGCGCTGCTGCCTTGGAAGACGAGATTTCCCAGTCCCGCGCACAGCTTGATCTGCATGAAGCGGAAAGCCTGACCTCTCTCCGTGCCCGCCTCGTCGCCCTGCGCGAGGAAAGCGATGTGGTTTCGCGAGCCCTGCGCGACGGCGAAGGACGCGCCGCAGCGGCCTGGCGCCAGGCTCTCGACGAATTGCATGAGGAACAGGGGGAAGTCGCGCGCGGCATCGCTCTTACCCAGGATGCCGCCGTTTCCGCCTTGCGCGGCTCCGTCGCCGCCATCGGCAATGATGCCCAGGCGCTTGACCGTGCGATTGCCGAGCGCCGCGAGCAGCTCGACAAAGACACCAGCGAGCGCCAGTTGCGCCAGGCCGAGCAGGAACGCCGCGCCATTACCCGCATCGAACACATGCTCGGCGAACTCGACAATGCCATGTCCGAAAGGCTCGAACGCCAACGCCTGCAGGCGGCCACTCTCGGCGAACGTGCTGCCGCCATCACCGGGGAACTGGGCACTTACGAGGCGCGCTTCGGCGCCATCGCCACCAGCAGCGAGGCTCTGGAAAACCGTCTGCGCGGTAGCCTGACTTCGCTTACCGAACGGCTGACTGCCGCCCGTGCCACGCTTCTCGCCACAGACGGCGATGCAGAGAAACTGACCGAGACTAGCGTGCGGCTGCTCGAACTGATCCAGGGCAGCGCCCGGTACGCCCATCATGACTTGCCCGAAGCTCTTGCAGTTTCGGAAGATCGGCTCAACCGGCTTCAGGCCGGCGTCGCCACCGTGCTCGAAGCGCTTCGCCAATCCGCGC
The DNA here is from genome assembly GCF_055361505.1 of Novosphingobium sp. TK71. NCBI lineage: Bacteria > Pseudomonadati > Pseudomonadota > Alphaproteobacteria > Sphingomonadales > Sphingomonadaceae > Novosphingobium > Novosphingobium sp. TK71. The sequence goes on along the minus strand of NZ_CM143962.1, from coordinate 994,042 downwards.
AGAGCGGTGCGGAACTGGCCGGCGGCGTCGAACAATCGGGCGAAAACCTCAAGTCGCTTGCAGACGAACTCTCGGCGATGCACTCCGAGCTTTCAGAGCACGGCGTGGCCCACGGAAAGTTGCTGGACGTCCTTCGCACCACGATAGCCGATATCGACAGTGCGACACAGAACGCTGCCGGTAAGGCCAGCGGCGAGTTGAGCAATGCACTGGCCGCGCTGGACAAGACGATCCACGAAGTCGTTGCGAATATCGAAACCGACGCGGCTGCGCGAATTGCAAAAGTCGCTGACGAGCTCGGAGCCGAAAGCGCCAGCGCCATCGACAAGTCCATGCGGACCCGCGTAGCGGAAGTGACCGGCCAGCTCGATCAAGCCGTAGCGCATGCCTCCGGCGCCGCTCGTGAGGCCACGATCCAGCTTCGCGACCAACTCACCAAGGTCGACGAACTGGTCGGCAATCTCGAAAGCCGCGTCACCCATGCGCGCGAGCGTGCCGAGGAGCAGGTGGACAATGACTTCGCACGTCGTGTCGCGCTCATCACCGAATCGCTCAATTCCAATGCGATCGACATCGCCTCAGCCCTGTCCAGCGAAGTTTCCGATACGGCCTGGGCATCCTATCTTCGCGGTGATCGCGGGATCTTCACGCGCCGCGCGGTTTCCCTGCTCGACGCGGGCGAGGTCAAGTCGATCCAGCAGCTCTTCGAACGTGACGATGCCTTCCGCGAGCATGTGAGCCGCTACATTCACGATTTCGAGTCGATCCTGCGGCAGATACTGTCCACTCGCGACGGCAACGCACTGGGCGTTACCCTGCTCTCGTCCGACATGGGCAAGCTCTACGTAGCGCTGGCCCAGGGCATCGAGCGGCTGCGGAGCTGAAAGGTCAAGGCGGCTGGAGCTGGCTCAGCCGCCCATTTCCTTAGTAACCGAGGTCCTGAACCGGCGGCTTACCGAAGAAATTAAGATCACTGACAGTGATCCATTGCTGCGCATAATTGACGTAGTAGAGGCCGAACAGCACCATGGCGAGAACCGTGGCGCGCTTCGCGATCAAGCGAGGGCGGAAGTTCACGGGCGCACTGTCCGCATGACCCTTCTCAACCCGATATCCCTCGACTTCGTTCGGCGTGCGCAGGCCGAAAGGCATGACGAGGAAGGCGCTCAGGACCCAGAACAGGCCGTAGATCGCCACCATCGAAGTCCACTGCATCGCCATATCGTCAGTCCTCCAGCAGCATCACCTGCACTTGCGGCTTCTTGCCCGACCAGCGGGTAGCGGCACGCCGGGCGGCAAGGCGCGCAGCCTCGACACGCACTTCGCGATCGGATTTCTTGGCGCGGCCGAGTGCATCGGCAACGTCGCGCTGCGCTTCCTCGACGAACTTGGGATAGTCCTCGTCAAGCGGAAGGCCGATAGCCGCAACCTTCACATGCCCGCGCCGGTCCGCAGCCACCGAGACCACGCCGTTGGACGCGATCCGGCGGCGCATGATCATGGCATCGCCGTCAGCCGGGGCAATGATGTCGCCGTCGAGGATCAGCCGCCCAGCGCGCACTTCGCCGAACTTGCCCGGATTTCCGGGAGCAAGCCGAACCAGATCGCCGTTCTTCTGGAAGACCGCCTTGGGAATTCCGCTTTCAAGCCCAAGCCGGGCCTGTTCGCGCATGTGGCGGATTTCGCCGTGAACGGGCAGCAGGATTTCAGGACGTATCCAACCATAGAGCGCGACCAGCTCCGGCCGTCCGGGATGACCCGAAACGTGGATCATGCTCTGCCGGTCCGTGACGATCACGATGCCTGCGTCCGAAAGGCGGTTCTGGATACGACCGATGGAGATTTCATTGCCGGGAATCTGGCGGCTTGAGAACAGGACGACGTCGCCCTTCTCAAGCTTGATCGGATGATTGCCGTCGGAGATACGCGAGAGCGCCGCACGCGGCTCGCCCTGCCCGCCCGTGGCCACGATAAGCACTTCGCCGCGCGGAAGATCCATCGCGGTTTCCACGTCGATCAGTTCGGGCAGCTTCTTGAGATAGCCGCTGGCCTGACCGGTCTCGATTATGCGGTCCAGCGAGCGCCCGGCCACGCAAAGCTTGCGATTGGTCTTGCGCGCGACTTCGCCCAGCGTCTGCAAACGGGCCACGTTCGAGGCGAACGTAGTGACCAGGACACGCCTGCCGCGATGCATCTTCACTTCCTCCAGCAGCCCGCGATAGACATCGCCTTCGGAACCGGACGCCTGCGGATTGAACACGTTGGTAGAATCGCAGACAAGCGCGAGAACGCCGTCATCGCCAATCGCCGTGAGTTCGGCCTTGGTCGCAGGCGTGCCGACTTGCGGTTCATCGTCCAGCTTCCAGTCGCCCGTGTGGAAGATGCGGCCGAACGGCGTATCGATCAGCAGCGCGTTGCCTTCGGCGATCGAATGGGCCAGCGGAACGTAGCGGATACCGAAAGGACCGATCTGGAACGCGTCGAGGTGATCGATCACGATCAGTTCGACTTCGCCGAGGATACCTGCTTCTTCCAGCTTGGCAGCGACGAGGCGCGCGGTGAAAGGCGTCGCATAGATCGGAACATCGAGTTCCTGCGCGAAATAGGGAACCGCGCCGATATGATCCTCGTGCGCGTGCGTGAGAACGATGCCCAGAAGGTTCTCGCGCTCGCCTTCGATAAAGTCGAGATCGGCGAAGACGAGGTCCACCCCCGGGTATTCGTTCATCCCGAAGGTCATGCCCAGGTCGACCATCAGCCACTTGCCCTGGCAGCCGTAGAGATTGACGTTCATGCCAATCTCGCCCGACCCACCGAGCGCACAAAACAGCAGTTCGTTACCTGGAATCACTTCTTGGATGCCCTTTCGGCAAGAATTGCGAGGCCTTCGAGCGTCAGGTCGGGATCGACCGCGTCGAAAATACTGGAAGCCTCGTCGAACAATACGGCTAGCCCGCCGGTCGCTATGACCTTGGCGGGGCGCCCGATTTCGGCGCGCATGCGGGCGATCAGGCCCTCCATCATCGCCACGTAACCCCAGAACACGCCGATCAGCATCTGGTCCTCGGTATTACGGCCGATCACGCTCTTCGTCGCAGGCACCGCGATGGCGATACGCGGCAGCTTGGCCGTATTCCCCACCAGAGCATCAAGCGAGAGATTGATGCCCGGCGCGATGATGCCGCCCTTGTAGGCGCCGCGATAGTCTACCACGTCGAAAGTCGTCGCGGTGCCGAAATCGACGACGATGAGATCGCCGCCATGGCGTTCATGCGCGGCGATGGCATTGACCGCGCGGTCTGCGCCGAGCGACTTGGGCTGATCGACATCGATGTCGATCGCATAGTCCGCCTTGCCAACGCCTGCGACCAGCGGTTCGACATCGAAGTAATGCCGGCAGAGAATTTCGAGGTTGTGCAGCGCACGCGGAACCACGGTGGAAATGATGATGCTGTCGATCTCATCGGCGGCAACGCCGCGGATCGAGAGAAGCTGCATCAGCCAGACCGCATATTCATCACCCGTGCGGCGCGGATCGGTGGCGATGCGCCAGCGACCGCGCAAGGTGCGGCCCTCGAACAGCGCGAAGACGACATTGGTGTTGCCGGCATCGATGGCAAGCAGCATGGAATTTCCTTCAGGCGAGCGAGACGTCACCGGCGTGGACGACACGTAGGGACCCGTCGGCAAGACGCAAGCGCAATGCTCCATCCGGGTCAAGCCCGGCAAAGGCGCCCGGGACCATCCCTTCCTCATCCATGGCCACCAACAGTGGAGTGCCCTGCGGATGGGCGTGGCGGGTCCATTCGGCCAGCGTGGATGCCAGTCCTTCGGATCGCCACCGCACCAGACGTGCGGCAAAGCAGGACGCCAGATCGCCCAGGACGGCCTGTGCATCGCCGCTATGGGCAGGGTTTTCCGAAAGGATCGAAGTGGTTGCCCGGTCCGGCAGCCGAGGCGCGCTTACCACGTTGACGCCGATGCCGGCGATCACATGATCGCCCGTGCGCTCCAACAGGATGCCGCAGATCTTGGCGCCGCCGACCAGTACGTCGTTCGGCCACTTCAACTGGCAATCCGTGCCCCCGCGAAGCCGCAGGGCCATGAGATCGCGCACGGCAAGCGCGGCGACGAAAGCCAGCGTGTGGACGGGAGGGTCATCGGCTCTCAGCGCGATAACGGTGCTGGCGTAGAGATTGCCCTCAGGCGAAGACCATTGGCGACCGCGGCGGCCGCGTCCGGCGCTCTGCCTGACCGCACGCAGCCAGAAACCTTCCGCAAGCCCCTCCCCGGCGCCGAGGCGCCGGGAAAGGTCCGCGTTGGTGGAAGCGGTCTCTTCGACGACCTCGATCAAAGGCCGGTGAACAGAGCGGCCGAAGCCGTTTCAGTCAGGTGGCCGAGCCACTTGGTGAGCAGGAAGCCGAGCGGCGAGATAAACACGCACGAACCCACGAGGATCAGCTTGTGCCAGATGTCGCTCTCTCCCTGCACCACGTCGGCAGGTTCGTCGAAGTAAACGACCTTGACGACCTTGAGGTAGTAGAAAGCGCCGATCACCGAGGCCGCGAAGCCGATGGCGGCAAGCGCAATCATGCCGCCGTCCACAGCCGCCTTGAACACCAGGAACTTGCCCCAGAACCCGAAGAGCGGCGGAATACCGGCAAGGCTGAACATGATCATCGCCAGCGCCAGGGACAGGCCCGGACGGCTGCGCGAAAGGCCGGCCATCTTGGCGATGTCCTCGACCGGGTTACCGTCGGCATCTTTGAGCATGAGGATCACGACGAAGCCGCCCACCGTCATCGCAACGTAGATTGCGAGGTAGAACAGCATGGCCGAAATGCCCTGCGGGGTTGCCACGGCAAGGCCGACGAGCATGAAGCCGACGTTGTTGATCGACGAATAGGCCATCAGTCGCTTGATGTTCGACTGGCCGATGGCGCCAAGGGCACCCACGACGATCGAGGCGAGCGCGGCGAAGACCACGATCTGCTGCCAGGCAGCCGCCTGGTCGCCAAAGGCTTCGACGGCAACGCGCATGGTCAGGCCGAGCGCTGCGACCTTGGGGGCCGTGGCGAAGAGCGCGGTAACCGGGGTCGGCGCGCCTTCATAGACGTCCGGCGTCCACATGTGGAACGGAACGGCACTGATCTTGAAGGCAAGGCCGGCGAAGACGAAGACGATGCCGAACAGCGCGCCGTTCGAGAGACCGTGCACCATCGAGGCACTGATACCGGCAAACGAGGTGGTTCCGGCGAAGCCATAGGTCAGGCTCATGCCGAAGAGCATGATACCCGAAGCCAGCGCGCCCAGCACGAAGTACTTGAGGCCGGCTTCGGCCGAACGACCGTCAGTGCGCAGGAACGCCGCGAGGACGTAAGCGGCCAGCGAGTTCATTTCGAGGCCGATGTAGAGCGTCAGCAGGTCGGTAGCCGAGACCATCATGCCCATGCCCAGCGAGGCGAGGAGCACGAGAACCGGATACTCCGCACGCATCGCCTTGAAGCGGTCGAAGTAGGCCGGGGCGATCACCAGCGACACGGCGGCCGAGAGGTAGATCAGGATCTTGGCATAGGACGCGAAGGCGTCGGCACGGAACTGGCCGAAGAAGGCCGAGGTTTCGGCACCCATGGCGCCGCCGCAAAGCGCGGGGGCGACCAGGATGCCGGCGGCGACGAGCGCCGCCACGGCGAGAACGGAGATCAGCCTGGCTGCCTTGTCACCGCCCCAGGCGGCAATGAGGAGCAAGACGAGGCTTGCGACGCTAAGCGTTTCTTCCGGCGCGATAAGGCGCAGCGACTGTGACCAGTCCATCAGTGTGCCCCCTCATGCGCGGCTGCTTCTTCATGTGCAGGCTTTTCCTTGCCCATGACCAACTTGGCGTCTCCTTCCGGCTTTGCGCGAGCGAGCCGGGCGTCGAGTGCGGCAATATCTGCGCGCATCGGAGCGATGAAGCTCTCGGGATAGACGCCCATCCACAGGACCGCGAGGCCGAGCGGGATCACCATCAGGTATTCACGCAGGTCGAGGTCGGCCATGGCGGCGGCATCGGCATTCTTCTGGTCGCCAAAGACGACACGGCGATAGAGGTAGAGCATGTAGGCGGCACCCAGGATGATGCCGGTGGTGCAGATCAGCGCCGTCCAGCTCGATGCCTGGTAGATACCGCCGAGGCTCAAGAATTCGCCGACGAAACCGCTGGTGCCCGGAAGGCCGATCGAGGCCATCGTGAAGAGCAGGAAGAACAGCGCATAACGCGGCATGTTGATGGCAAGACCGCCGTAGCGGCTGATCTCACGGGTGTGCAGGCGATCGTAGATGATGCCGACGCTGAGGAACAGCGCGCCCGAGACGAGACCGTGGCTCAGCATGACCAGCATCGAGCCTTCGAGGCCCTGCGGATTGAAGGCGAAGAGACCGATGGTGACGATCGCCATGTGCGCGACCGACGAATAGGCGATCAGCTTCTTCATGTCGTCCTGCACCAGCGCGATGAGCGAGGTGATGACGACAGCGGCCATCGACAGGCCCCAGACCAGCGGCGCGAAGTAGGCCGAAGCTTCCGGGAACATCGGCAGCGAGAAGCGGATGAAACCGTAGCCGCCCATCTTCAGCAGCACGCCTGCCAGGATCACCGAGCCCGCGGTCGGCGCCTGAACGTGCGCCGCCGGGAGCCAGGTGTGGACCGGCCACATCGGCATCTTCACCGCGAAGCTGGCGAAGAAGGCGAGCCACAGCCAGGTCTGGACCTGCGGATCGAAGTCATAGGTCATCAACGTGGGGATGAAGGTCGTGCCGGCGGTGTGGACCATCCACAGCATCGCCACGAGCATCAGCACCGAGCCGAGCAGCGTGTAGAGGAAGAACTTGTAGGAGGCGTAGATGCGATCCGCGCCACCCCAGATGCCGATGATCAGGTACATCGGAATGAGGCCGGCTTCGAAGAACATGTAGAACAGGAAGATATCCTGGGCCGTGAAGACGCCGATCATCAGCGTTTCGACGAGCAGGAACGCCGCCATGTATTCGCCCACGCGCTTCTCGATCGAGTTCCAGCTCGCGCCGATGCAGATCGGCATGAGGAAGACGGAAAGCTCGATCAGGAGCAGCGCGATACCGTCGATGCCGAGGGCGTAGGAGAAGCCCGAGAACAGCTCGTGCCGTTCCTGGAACTGCCACTGCGCACCGCCGACGTCGAAGTTCAGCCAGAGGACGACACCAAGGGCAAGGTTCGCAAGGGTGGCGAGAAGCGCCACCATGCGTGCCGATTTGGCATCAAGGTAGAGACATGCCAGCGCCGCCGCGAGCGGCACCAGCAACATCAGACTGAGGATCGGAAAACCACTCATCATCTTATCCCGCGATCACCCAGCTGATGGCGCCGACAAGGCCCAGCAGCATGACAAGAGCGTAGCTGTACAGATAGCCCGACTGGACCTTCTGCGCGTAAGTCGAACCCCTGGCGACGACCCAGGCCGCACCGTCGGGACCGAACTTGTCGATCACGCCGATATCCAGGATCTTCCAGAACACCTTGCCGAGCCAGAATGCGGGACGGACGAAGATGATGTTGTAGAGCTCGTCGAACATCCACTTGCGGTACACGAAGGTGTAGACCGGCCCGAGCTGTTCGGCGACTGCCTTGGGGAACGAGATGTTCTTGATGTAACCGTACCATGCGGTCAGCAGGCCCAGCGACATCACGGTGAACGGCGCCCACTTCACCCAGGTCGGCACGCCGTGCATGGCGTGGATCAGGTGTTCGTGGAAGACCAGCGCACCCTTCCAGAACTCACCCGTCCCTTCCGAGACGAAGGCATGCTGGAAGACGAAGCCGGCAAGTACCGCGCCCGTTGCCAGGATCAGCAGCGGCAACAGCATGACCAGCGGGCTCTCGTGCGGGTGATAGCCACCCGTACCGTCGCCATGCGCCGTGTAGTCCGGACCGCGCGAACCGAGTTCGGGAGCCGCGTGAGCATGTGCATCATCGGCATGGTCGTCATGTGCGTGATCGTCATGACCATGGTCGTCGTGACCGTGGCCGTGCGCATCATGCACCGCGTGCTGGATATGCTCCGACTGGATCCAGCGCGGCTTTCCGAAGAAGGTCAGGAAGACCAGGCGCCAGGAGTAGAAGCTGGTCATCAGCGCAGCGGCGATGCCCATCCAGAAGGCGAAACCGCCAACTGCCGTGCCCGAACCGAACGCCGCCTCAAGGATGGCGTCCTTCGAGTAGAACCCTGCGAAGCCGACGAAGCCCGCGATACCAACGCCGGTGATGGCCAGCGTACCCGCCGTCATCGTCCAGAAGGTGATCGGGATGTGCTTACGCAGAGCGCCGTAGAAGCGCATGTCCTGCTCATGGTGCATCGCATGGATCACCGAGCCCGCACCGAGGAACAGCAGTGCCTTGAAGAAGGCGTGCGTGAACAGGTGGAACATGGCCGCGCCATAGGCGCCGACGCCGGCGGCGAAGAACATGTAGCCGAGCTGCGAACAGGTCGAATAGGCGATGACGCGCTTGATGTCCCACTGCGTGCAGCCGACGGTGGCCGCGAAGAAGCAGGTGCAGGCGCCGACGAAAGCCATGACGTGCATCGCCGTTTCGCTGGTCTCGAACATCGGGGACAGGCGGCAGACCATGAAGACGCCCGCGGTGACCATGGTGGCCGCGTGGATCAGCGCCGACACCGGGGTCGGGCCTTCCATCGCGTCCGGAAGCCAGGTGTGCAGGCCGAGCTGCGCCGACTTGCCCATCGCGCCCACGAACAGCAGGAGGCAGATCACGGTCATCGTGTCGAAGCGATAGCCGAGGAACCCGATGGTCGAACCGGCCATGCCGGGCGCCGCGTGCAGGATCTCGGGGATCGAGACCGTGCCGAACACCAGGAAGGTGGCGAAGATGCCGAGCATGAAGCCAAGGTCACCCACGCGGTTGACCACGAAGGCCTTGATCGCGGCGGCACCGGCCGAAGGCTTGCGGAACCAGAAGCCGATCAGGAGATACGAGGCAAGACCCACGCCTTCCCAACCGAAGAACATCTGCACCAGGTTGTCAGCGGTCACCAGCATGAGCATGGCGAACGTGAAGAGCGACAGGTACGCGAAGAAGCGCGGCTGATCCGGCTCCTCGCTCATGTAGCCCCAGGAATAGAGGTGAACGAGCGCGGAAACGGAAGTCACGACGACGAGCATGACCGCAGTCAGCGAGTCCACGCGCAGCGACCAGTCGAAGGTCATCGCGCCCGACTGGACCCACTTGAGCACCGGGACAACGGCAGCTTCGGCGTTTCCGGTCAGGAAACCGATGAAGATCGGCCAGCTCAACGCACAGGCGACAAACAGCGCGCCGGTCGTCAGGACCTTTGCGGGGACGTGGCCGAGCTGCTTGTTGCCCAGCCCGGCGATGATCGCTGCCAGTAACGGCAGGAAGACGATGATCAGGATCGGGTGCAAGGCCTTATCCCTTCATCCGGTTGACGTCGTCGACGGCGATGCTGCCGCGGCCACGGAAATAGATCACGAGGATAGCAAGCCCCACTGCGGCCTCGCCGGCAGCGACCGTCAGCACGAACATCGCAAAGATCTGGCCCGTGAGGTCGTGCAGGAACGCGCTGAACGCGACGAGGTTGATGTTGACCGCAAGCAGGATCAGTTCGATCGCCATGAGCAGAACGATGACGTTCTTGCGGTTCAGGAAAATGCCGAGGACGCCGAGCACGAAGAGGATCGAGCTCACGACCACGTAATGTTCGACGCCGATCACAGCGAAACCCCCTTGCCGACTTCCGGCTTGACGTTGACGGTCGCCTCATCAGGGCGACGCGCGATCTGCTTGCTGACCTTCTGGCCGCGCGTGTCACCGCGCTGACGGTGAGTCAGGACAATGGCGCCAACCATCGCGACGAGCAGGATCAGGCCGGCCGCTTCGAACAGGAACAGATAGCGGCTGTAGAGCAGTCCGCCGATGGCCTCGATGTTGGATGCACCGGTCGGCGTCGCTGCCGTACCGTCAGGCGTGCCGAGGTTCAGGGCGCCGGCCTTGTAGGCACCAAGGCCCAGCACCATCTCGGCAAGCAGCACCACGGCTACAAGCATCCCGAGCGGGAAGTTCTTGACGAACCCTGCCCGCAGTTCGGCGAAGTCGATGTCGAGCATCATGACGACGAACAGGAAGAGCACCGCGACCGCGCCGACGTAGACGATGACGAGCAGCATGGCGATGAACTCGGCACCGGTGAGCATCATGAGCCCGGCGGCGTTGAAGAACGCCAGGATCAGGAACAGCACCGAATGGACCGGGTTACGGGAAAGGATGGTGGCGGCCGCCGAAGCGATCGTCAGCACCGCAAAAAGGTAGAAGGCGAAAGTCTGGATCATGTCCGCGGCCCCCTATCGGTACGGTGCGTCGGCTTCAAGGTTAGCGGCGATAGCACGCTCCCACTTGTCCCCGTTCGCCAGCAGCTTGGCTTTGTCATAAAGCAGTTCTTCGCGCGTTTCGGTCGCATATTCGAAGTTCGGCCCCTCGACGATGGCGTCCACCGGGCAGGCTTCCTGGCAGAAGCCGCAGTAGATGCACTTCGTCATGTCGATGTCGTAGCGCGTGGTACGGCGCGAACCGTCATCGCGCGGCGCGGCTTCGATCGTGATCGCCTGCGCCGGGCAGATCGCCTCGCAAAGCTTGCAGGCGATGCAGCGTTCCTCGCCGTTGGGATAACGGCGAAGGGCGTGCTCACCACGGAAGCGGGGCGAAAGCGGGTTCTTCTCGAAGGGGTAGTTGATCGTCGCCTTGGGCTTGAAGAAATACTTCAAGGTCAGCCAGTGCGCCTTCACGAACTCCCAGAGCGTGAAGCTCTTTATGAGTTGTCCGACGGTCATTGGAAGTGTCCGGTAGCCATGAGGTAGCCGCTGACGAGTACGACGAACAGCAGCGATACGGGCAGGAAGACCTTCCAGCCCAGGCGCATCAACTGGTCATAGCGGTACCGGGGAACGGTAGCCTTGATCCAGCTGAACACGAAGAAGAAGAAGAAGACCTTGAGCAGGAACCATACGAAGCCCGGCACGAGGTAGAGAACGGGGATGTCGAGCGGCGGCAGCCATCCGCCCCAGAACAGCGTCGCATTGAGCGCGCACATCAGGAGCACGTTGGCATATTCGCCCAGCCAGTATGCGGCGAATGCCATCGACGAATATTCGGTCTGGTAACCGGCGACGAGTTCCGATTCCGCTTCGGCAAGGTCGAAGGGCGCGCGCTGCGTTTCCGCAAGGCTCGAAATCAGGAACATGACCCACATCGGGAACAGCAGCGGGTTAGCGACGAAACCGTTGATGATGCCGAAGACGTGGCCCTTCTGCGCCCAGACGATGTCGTTCATGTTGAACGTGCCCGCCCACAGCACGACGCAGATCAGGATGAAGCCGATCGAGACTTCATACGAGATCATCTGCGCCGAAGCGCGCATCGCCGAGAAGAACGGGTACTTCGAGTTCGAAGCCCAGCCCGCCATGATCGTGCCGTAGACACCCAGCGAACTGATCGCGAGGATGTAGAGCAGGCCGATGTTGATATTGGCCAGGATCGCGCCCGAATTGAACGGGATCACCGCCCAGGACAGCAGCGCCAGCGTGAAGGTCACGATCGGCGCGATCAGGAACAGGCCCTTGTTCGCAGCCGAGGGAACGATGGTTTCCTGAAGGAAGACCTTCAGGCCGTCCGCGAAGGACTGAAGCAGGCCGAACGGGCCGACCACGTTGGGGCCGCGGCGCAGCGCCATGGCAGCCCAGATCTTGCGGTCGACATAGATGATCATGGCGACGGCCAGCATCAGCGGCAGCGCGATGAGCAGGATGCCGCAGACGGTGGATACGAACCATGCCCACTCGTAGCTCATCCCGAGATTCTGGAAGAAAGCGGTCATTCCGCGGCCTCCGCCAGGTCTTCACCGTGAAGCAGTTCGGCCGAGCAACGCTGCATGACGGCGCTCGCGCGGGCGATCGGGTTGGTCATGTAGAAGTCCTTGATCGGATAGGCGATCTGGCCGGCAGCGGAAGCGCCCCCGGCAGGCAGAACGCTCCCGTAGTCGGCGAGGCCTTCGCTGCCAAGTGCAGGAACTTCCTCGATCATTGCATTTCGCAACTGATCGAAGCTGTCGAACCCGACCGAGACGCCGAAAGCGTCGGCAAGGGCGCGAAGGATGGTCCAGTCCTCGCGGGCATCGCCTGGAGCGAACACGCCCTTGTCGGACCACTGCACGCGGCCTTCGGTGTTGACGTAAGTGCCGGCCTTTTCGGTATAGGCCGAAGCCGGCAGGATGACGTCAGCGGCATGAGCGCCCTTGTCGCCGTGATGACCGATGTAGACGATCATCGAACCGGCGAACTGGGTGAAGTCCACTTCGTCGGCGCCGAGCGCGAGCAGAACCTTGGGCTTGGCGGCGACGAGATCGGCAATGCCGCCCTTCTGCGCGTAGCCGAGCATCAGGCCGCCCATGCGGGCCGCTGCCATGTGGAGGACGTTGAAACCGTTCCACGGGGTGCCGTCTTCAAGATCGCGAACCAGGTTGAACTGGGCAGCGAGCGCGAGGCCCGCTTCCAGACCGCCACGGCCGAGCGCCGCACCACCGAGGATGACCGCCGGACGCTTCGCGTTCGAAAGCGCATCGGCGACGTTCTGCGGAAGATTGCCGAGGACCGAGAGGTCTTCGCCGAGGAATTCGCCGCCGAAGGTGGTTTCCCACTCGGGACCGACGAGGAACACCTTGGCGCCCCGCTTCACCGCCTTGCGCAGGCGGACGTTGAGAAGCGGCGCTTCCCAGCGCACGTGGCTGCCGGCGATCAGGATCGCGTCGGCGGTCTCGATCCCTGCGAACGTGGTGTTGAAGTTGACGGCGGCGAGGCTGTCGGTTGCATAGTCCATCCCGGTCTGGCGCCCTTCGATGAGCGTCGAACCGAGCGCGCCGACCAGCTTCTTGGCGGCGAACATCGTTTCGCAATCGACCATGTCGCCGGCGACCGCAGCGATCGAGTTGCCCGGGTTCAACGTGGCGATGGCGGCGAAGGCCTCGTTCCAGCTGACCGCGACGAGCTTGCCGTCACGGCGCAGGAACGGCTTGTCGAGACGGCGCTTGGTAAGGCCGTCGACCATGTAGCGCGCCTTGTCGCTGATCCATTCCTCGTTGACGTCGTCGTTGTTACGAGGAAGCACGCGGAGCACTTCGCGGCCGCGCGCATCGATGCGGATGTTGGCACCGGTGGCGTCCGACACATCGATGCCCAGCGTCTTCTTGAGTTCCCAGGGGCGGGCCTCGAATGCGTAGGGACGCGAGGTAAGTGCGCCAACCGGGCAGAGATCGATCACGTTGGCCGACATCTCATGCTTGGCAGCATGCTCGAGATAGGTGGTGATCTGCATGGACTCGCCGCGATAGAGCGCGCCGATCTCGTCCACACCTGCGATCTCTTCCGAGAAGCGCACGCAGCGGGTGCAGTGGATGCAGCGCGTCATCGTCGTCTTGATGAGCGGGCCCATGTACTTTTCAGTGACCGCGCGCTTGTTCTCGTCGTAGCGCGAAGCGCCGCGACCGTAAGCGACGGACTGGTCCTGAAGGTCGCACTCGCCGCCCTGATCGCAGATCGGGCAATCGAGCGGGTGGTTGATGAGGAGGAACTCCATCACCCCTTCCCGCGCCTTCTTGACCATTTCGGAATCCGTGCGGATTTCCTGGCCTTCGGTAGCCGGAAGCGCGCACGAAGCCTGGGGCTTGGGCGGTCCGGGCTTCACTTCGACCAGGCACATGCGGCAATTGCCGGCGATGCTCAGGCGCTCGTGATAACAGAAGCGCGGGATTTCCTTGCCGGCAAGCTCGCAGGCCTGCAGCACGGTTGCGCCGTTGGGGACGTCGATCTCGACGCCGTCGACTTTGACCTTGGGCATTACTCGGCAGCCTCGCGGACGTTTTCGGCGATCCGGCGCTCAAGCTCCGGACGGAAATGACGGATCAGGCCCTGGATCGGCCACGCCGCAGCGTCGCCCAGAGCGCAGATGGTGTGGCCTTCGACCTGCTTGGTCACCTGCTGCAGCATGTCGATTTCCTCGACTTCCGCGTCGCCGGTGCGCAGGCGCTCCATCACGCGCCACATCCAGCCCGTACCTTCGCGGCAGGGGGTGCACTGGCCGCAGGACTCGTGCTTGTAGAAGTACGAGATCCGGCTGATGGCGCGGACGATGTCGGTGGACTTGTCCATGACGATGACGGCAGCGGTGCCGAGGCCCGAGCCGACAGCCTTCAGGCCGTCGAAGTCCATCGGAGCGTCCCAGATATCGGCGGCCGGAACCAGCGGAACCGACGAACCGCCGGGAATCACCGCCAGCAGGTTGTCCTTGCCGCCGCGAATGCCGCCGCAGTGACGCTCGATCAGTTCGCTGAACGGGATCGACATCTCTTCCTCGACCACGCAGGGACGGTTCACGTGCCCGCTGATCTGGAAGAGCTTGGTGCCCTTGTTGTTCTCTCGGCCGAAGCTGGAGAACCAGGCTGCGCCGCGACGCAGGATGGTGGGCGCAACAGCGATCGATTCCACGTTGTTGACCGTGGTCGGGCAGCCGTAGAGGCCTGCGCCGGCCGGGAACGGCGGCTTCAGGCGGGGCTGGCCCTTCTTGCCTTCGAGGCTTTCGATCATCGCGGTTTCTTCGCCGCAGATGTAAGCGCCGGCGCCGCGGTGGACGAAGACGTCGAAATCGTAGCCCGAACCGCAGGCGTTCTTGCCCAGCAGGCCGGCTGCGTAAGCCTCTTCACGCGCCGCGAACAGCGTCTCTGCCTCGCGGATGTATTCGCCGCGAATGTAGATGTAGGCCGCGCGCGCACCCATTGCGAAACCCGCGACCAGCGCACCTTCGAACAGGAGATGCGGGTCGTGGCGCATGATCTCGCGATCCTTGCACGAACCGGGCTCGGATTCGTCCGCGTTGATCACAAGGAAGCTGGGCTTCGGATTGCCGGCCTGGTCGAGCGGCGGCTGCTTGGGCATGAAGGACCACTTCATGCCGGTGGGGAAGCCCGCACCGCCGCGACCGCGCAGACCCGATGCCTTCATCTCGTCGATGATGGCGTCACGGCCGCGCTCGATCAGCGCCTTGGTGTTGTCCCAGGCGCCGCGCGCCTGCGCTTCCTTCAGGTTCCACGGCTGATAGCCGTAGAGGTTGGTGAAGATGCGATCCTTGTCGGCGAGAGCCATTACCACTCACTCCGATAGTCATGATTGGCCGTGATCATCGCGGCCAGGTTGGTCGGCTCACCGACGGGTTCGACGGTGTGACGGGCAGGATCCTGCGTCCCGGCCTTCGGCGTTTCACCACGCGCCAGCGCGTCGAGCACCGCGTTCAGGCGGTCCGACGTGAGGTCTTCGTAGTTGTCGTCGTTGATCTGGACCATCGGAGCCGAGGCGCAGTTGCCCATGCATTCGACTTCGGTGAACGACCAGAGGCCGTCTTCCGAAATGTGGCCCTTCTTCATGCCGCGCGACTTGCACGTGGCGAGAAGGTCGTCCGAACCACGCAGCATGCACGGCGTCGTGCCGCAGACCTGCACGTGAAAGCGGCCGATCGGCGCGATGTTGTACATCGTGTAGAACGTCGCGACCTCGACGACGCGGATTACCGGCATGTCGAGATATGCGGCGATGTATTCCATCACCGGGATCGGCAGCCAGCCCTGCGTGTTCAGCTCTGCACCGACCTGGCGCTGGGCGAGGTCGAGAAGCGGCATCACCGCCGAGCGCTGGCGCCCGTCGGGATAGCGGGACACGACTTCCTTCGCCTTTTCGGCGTTTTCGGCGGTCCAGGCGAAATTGCCCCAACGGGCCCGAAGTTCGGGCGAGTCGGGTTCGATATAGCGGTCAGCCATGCTTACCCCTGCGCTTCAGCCACTGGTCCTGGCCGAAAAGAAACAATTCGAAACCGCCGATCGCGGTTACCAGCATCGGCAGCACGGCCGTGGGCTGGAGACCGATATAGACGGCGGCAAAGTACCAAACCGCAAGGGCCACGCCGGTGACGGCGGCCCAGATGCGGGTCAGTTCGAGCGTGTTGAATTTCATCGGATGAACTCAACCCGCGAGCACTTGTCACCCTCGAAGCTGTAGACCGCGAGAACGTCGAAAGGCTCGACAAGATCGGAACCGTCCGTTGCCGGACCGCGCGTCACGTGTTCACGGAAAACGACATAGTTGTCGGTTTCTTCACGCGAAACGATCTCGGCCTTGTTCTCGGGCCACCTGGCGAAAGCCGCCTTGAGACCCGAGCGCGTGCCCTCCTTGCCCTCGCGAACCACAGCGCCGCGATAGTTCGCTTCGCTGGCTTCGTCGGTCATGTAGGTCACGTAGAGATCGGCATCCTGCGCGTTGTAGGCCGCGATCATGGCTTCGGCGATTGCGAGGCGGCTCAACGGTCGCACTCCCCGAACACGACGTCGATGGCGCCGAGGATGGCGGTCGCGTCAGGAAGCATGTGGCCCTTCGACATGAAGTCCATCGCCTGGAGGTGCGAGAAGGCGGTCGGGCGGATCTTGCAGCGATACGGCTTGTTGGAGCCGTCCGAGACGAGATAGACGCCGAATTCGCCCTTCGGGCTCTCGGTGGCGACGTAGACTTCACCGGCAGGCACATGGAAGCCTTCGGTGTAGAGCTTGAAGTGATGGATCAGCGATTCCATCGACTGCTTCATCTCGCCGCGCTTCGGCGGCGAAACCTTGCGGTCGGAGGAGGCGATCGGACCTTCCGGCATCTCGGCGAGGCACTGCTTCATGATCCGGGCCGACTGACGCACTTCCTCGACGCGGACCATGAAGCGGTCGTAGCAGTCAGAGTTGGTGCCGACGGGGATCTCGAAGTCCATGCGGTCGTAGACGTCGTAGGGCTGCGACTTGCGCAGATCCCAGGGAATGCCCGCGCCGCGGATCATCGGGCCGGAGAAGCCCCATGCCAGCGCGTCTTCCTTGCTCACCAGCGCGATGTCGACATTGCGCTGCTTGAAGATGCGGTTGTCGACCACGAGGCTCATCGCGTCCTCGAACAGCGTCGGCAGGCGGGTATCGAGCCAGTCGGCGATGTCGGTCAGCAGCTTGAGCGGCACGTCCTGATGAACGCCGCCTGGACGGAACCACGCGGAGTGCATGCGCGCGCCCGAAGCGCGTTCGAAGAAGTTGAGGCAATCCTCGCGGATTTCGAACAGCCACAGGTTCGGGGTCATCGCGCCCACGTCCATGACGTGGGAGCCGATGTTGAGCATGTGGTTGCAGATGCGCGTCAGCTCGGCGAACAGCACGCGAAGGTACTGCGCGCGGATCGGCACTTCGAGGTTGAGCAGCTTCTCGATCGCCAGGACGTAGGAATGCTCCATCCCCAGCGGCGAGCAGTAGTCCAGACGGTCGAAATACGGCAGCGCCTGGAGGTAGGTCTTGTGCTCGATCAGCTTTTCGGTGCCGCGATGCAGCAGGCCGACGTGCGGATCGATGCGCTCGATGATCTCGCCATCGAGTTCCATGACCATGCGCAGAACGCCGTGCGCCGCAGGGTGCTGCGGGCCGAAGTTGATCGTGTAGTTGGTGATGACTTCATCGCCGGTGGTCGGCGACTGCTCGAGCTGGATGCTCACTTGTCGTCTCCCTTCGCGGAATCGCCGGACTTCTCGGCAGCCTTGTCGTTCGCCTTGTCACCGGCGCCGGTATCAGCCTTGCTGTCGGTAGTCTTCGGCTTCTCGACCGGCGGCGGCGCAGGCTGCTGCGCAGCCTTCTCGTCGCCGGGAAGAACGTATTCGGCGCCTTCCCACGGGCTCATGAAGTCGAACTGGCGCAGGTCCTGCGCAAGCTTGACCGGTTCGTAGACGACGCGCTTGTCCTCTTCGGAATAGCGCAGTTCCACGTAGCCGGTCAGCGGGAAGTCCTTGCGGAACGGATGGCCTTCGAAACCGTAGTCGGTCAGGATGCGGCGCAGGTCCGGGTTGCCAGCGAAGATCACGCCGTACATGTCGAACACTTCGCGTTCGAGCCAGCCCGCGTTCGGCCACAGCGTGGTCACGGTGGGAACCGGCGTGTTCTCGGCCGCGGAAACCTTCACCATGAGGCGATGGTTCTTCGTCACCGAAAGCAGCATGTAGACGACTTCGAAACGCTCGGGCCGCGACGGGAAGTCGACGCCAGCCATTTCCATGAGCTGCTGGTATTCGTGATGGTCACGCAGCAGGCGCAGGGCGTTCTCGATCTGGTCGCGCGCGACGGTGAGCACGACTTCGCCGTGCTCCTCGCGGGCAGCGGTCAGCACCGGACCGAGTGCGGCCGAGAGAGTCTCGATCACACCTTCGTTCGAGGCGAATTTGGGGGCGGAATGCAGAACGGTCATCGTGCCCTTACCTCTCGAGCGTGCCGGCGCGGCGGATCTTGCGCTGCAACTGCATCACGCCATAGAGCAGCGCCTCGGCGGTCGGAGGGCAGCCCGGCACGTAGATGTCGACCGGAACGATGCGGTCGCAGCCGCGCACGACGCTGTAGCTGTAGTGATAGTAGCCGCCGCCATTGGCACACGAGCCCATCGAGATGACATACTTCGGGTCCGACATCTGGTCGTAGACCTTGCGGAGCGCCGGAGCCATCTTGTTGCACAGCGTGCCGGCCACGATCATCACGTCCGACTGGCGCGGAGAAGCGCGCGGCGCGGCGCCGAAGCGCTCCATGTCGTAGCGAGGCATGTTGACGTGGATCATCTCGACCGCGCAGCAGGCGAGACCGAAGGTCATCCACCACAGCGAGCCGGTACGGGCCCACTGGAACAGTTCCTCGGTCGAGGTGACCAGGAAGCCCTTGTCGGATACTTCCTGGTTGAGGTCCTTGAAGAATGCCTGATCGGGCTGCGTGATAGCGCCGCCCTGAACGTTGGCTGATGCGAGTGCCGGAGCGAGGGGCTGGCCGGCGGAGTTGACGAGCGTGCTCATTCCCAGTCCAGAGCTCCCTTTTTCCATGCGTAGGCGAGGCCGATGGCCAGTTCGCCGAGGAACACCATCATCGTCAGCCATCCGGCCCAGCCCGTCAGCTTCAGCGAAACGGCCCAGGGGAACAGGAACGCGGCTTCAAGGTCGAAGACGATGAAGAGGATCGCGACGAGATAGAAGCGGACATCGAACTGGCTGCGCGGGTCCTCGAACGCGGGGAAGCCGCATTCGTACTCGCTGTTCTTGTCGGCGCTTGGGTTGTGGGTGCCGGTCAGGCGAGCGACGCCCATCGGCAGCAGCACGATCACCGACGAGAGCGCGAGCGCGATCGCGAGAAAGATCAGGATCGGCAGGTATTGTGACAGATCAGTCAATGGTTCTGGCCTTCATACCGGATACGGCAAGCCGGACTCATGCCAATGGCAGTGCCCGGTTGTTGCGGGCGCTCTTAGGCCAGCCCTCCCCCCTCTGCAAGGTGTCCGAAGGGAATAAATGGCGGAACTCTGCGGTGTTGCAAGTCATTCGCAACAAGCCCTGAGCGGGACACGGTTCGTCATGATGCCGCATCAAGTCGAAACCCGCAGAAGTCGGGAGATTGGGCAATTTCGGAGCAAAAACAGCAAGCCGCCTCATTGATGCAAGATTTAGCATCCAGCTTGCGAAAATCGCCGCTGTCGAAGGCCTGCAAAGCGCTGGGCCAACGCCATGGGGATGGAGCATGCTTGCCCTGCGCTGAGGAGGAGTCACCAATTGCAATTGGTGCAGTGCAACACTACGTCGCTTCCGAAGGATACCTGATTTTCAAGCGTGAAAGGCATAATAATGGCCCAAATCTCGGCTTCAGACCCGATTGTCATTCTTTCCTATGCTCGTACTCCGATGGGCGGCCTCCAGGGCGCTTTCGCCGAAGTTTCGGCGACCGACCTCGGCGCAACGGCGGTGAAGGCCGCGGTCGAACGCGCCGGCGTGGCCGGTGAGGATATCGAACGCATCTATATGGGCTGCGTGCTGCCGGCCGGTCTTGGCCAGGCCCCTGCCCGTCAGGCCGCTCTCAAGGCCGGCCTGCCGAAGTCGGTCCAGGCCACCACGGTAAACAAGGTCTGCGGCTCGGGCATGCAGACTGTCATCATGGGCGCGGAAGCGCTCGCGTCCGGTTCGCTCGACGTGGTGATCGCCGGCGGCATGGAATCGATGACCAATGCGCCGTACCTGTCGAAGAAGCACCGCTCGGGCGCGCGCGCCGGGCACGACACGCTTTACGATCACATGTTCCTCGACGGCCTGGAAGACGCTTACGAAGGCGGCTCGATGGGCTCCTTCGCGCAAGTGACCGCCGACGAGTACCAGCTCACCCGCGAAAACCAGGACGATTACTCGATCGAATCCCTGCGCCGCGCCCAGGAAGCGATCACCAGCGGCGCGTTCCGGAACGAAGTCGTCCCCGTCACCGTCAAGACCCGCAAGGGTGAAGTCGTGATCGACAGCGACGAACAGCCGCCCAAGGGCAATCCCGACAAGATCCGCACCCTGCGCGCCGCCTTCGCCAAGGACGGCACGATCACCGCCGCCAGCTCCAGCTCGATTTCCGACGGCGCCGCCGCGGTCGTCATGACCCGCGCCAGCTTCGCCGCCGACAAGGGCCTCTCGCCCGTCGCTACGGTGGTGGGCGTGTCGGCCCATGCGCAGGAGCCCGCCAAGTTCACCACCGCCCCCGTCGGCGCGATCACCAAGCTGATGGACAAGGTGGGCTGGCAACTCTCGGACGTCGACCTGTTCGAAGTGAACGAGGCGTTCGCCTGCGTCGCCATGTTCGCCATGCACGACCTCGGCATCCCGCACGACAAGGTCAACGTTCACGGCGGCGCGACGGCGCTCGGCCATCCGATCGGCGCTTCCGGCACGCGCATCATCGTCACCCTCATCAATGCCCTGAAGGAAAAGGGCCTGAAGAAGGGCGTCGCCTCGCTCTGCATCGGCGGCGGCGAAGCGACTGCGGTGGCGATCGAACTGGCCTGATCCGGCCGGACCGCCACTCGGCCGAAAAAGAAAAACCCCGCCGTAATCCGGCGGGGTTTTTCTTTGTGTTCAGGTTATTGCGGGAGATACTTCAGGGCGCGCCTGCACCCCACAGCGTTTCCTGATCGACGAAGCCCTTGTGCCCTTCCACGTCGAACGGGCACCATCCCTGCTTGCAGTCGCCCAGCAGGCCGATCACCCCCGGTTGCACCCGCCAGAGCATCGGCGACGACGAATTGGGCTCGGCATGCATTTCCACAAGCCCCTTCGCCTTGACCAGCGCCGCGCGTTGGCGGGAAAGCAACAGGTCACGCATCCAGCCCTTGTCGCCGTCCGGGTCCTCGATCAGGCGCCATGGGCCTTCGCGGCGGATCACTTTCACCGGCAGGTGTGGACGGCGATAGACCCAGTCGATCCTGTACGATTCGCCCGGCCCCACCCGCAGGTTGGCCAGGTCCGTATCGATGGATGCCCAGTAGGGAACCTTGTCGTCATCGGCGGCATGGGCAGGCGCAACCGCCCCGCAGAGGGCAGCGGTGCACGCAATTGCGGCTCCCGTGACGATACGGCCCCTGATGACGGACCTGGCCGCAACGATCGACTGTCGGATATTCCAGCGAAACATCGCCATTTCATACGCTGCCGAATGCCTCTTCTTCAAGGTTTCTTGACCGGCCGCCTGTGGAAGGCCTAGCCCATTTCCGAAATGACGCTGGTTACCGAAACACCCCTCGCCCATTCGCAGTTCGAGCGCCCCCGCGTGATCGTCACCCGGCGCCTCCTGCCTGCTGTCGAAGCACGCATGGCCGAACTCTTCGATGTCGTTCTCAATGAGGACGATAAGCCCATGGACAGGGCCGCCCTCGCACAGGCGATGAGCGAATGCGAAGTGCTGGTCCCAACCGTGACCGACCGGATCGATGCCGAACTGATCGCACAGGCCGGTCCGCGACTCGGGCTGATAGCCAGCTTCGGCGCGGGCACCGAACATATCGACGTCGCCGCCGCGCGGGCACGCGATATCGTGGTCACCAATACGCCCGGCGTCTTCACCGACGATACCGCCGATCTGACGCTTGCCCTCATCCTGTTCACGGCACGCCGCTTTGGCGAAAGTGCCAGAGTGCTCTACCGGGGAGAATGGACCGGTTGGGGCCCCTCCGCCATGCTGGGGCAAAGCCTTGCCGGCAAGACACTCGGCATCGTCGGCATGGGCCGCATCGGAAAGGCGGTCGCCCACCGTGCCAGAGCTTTCGGCATGGAGATCGTCTATCACAACCGGCACCGCCTGCCCGCCGCGATCGAGAGCGGGTTCGCGGCACGCTACGAAGGCGATCTCGATCGGCTTTTCGCCGAATCCGACGTCGTGACCCTGCACTGCCCTGCCGTTCCCGGCACCGATCACCTGATCAACGCCCGCACGCTCGGCCTGATGAAACCCAATGCCTGCCTCATCAACACCGGACGCGGCAAGCTGGTGGATGAAGACGCCCTGATCGCCGCCCTGTCCTCAGGCCGCATCGCCGGGGCCGGGCTCGACGTATTTGCACAGGAACCGGCAGTGGACCCCAGGCTGCTCGCCCTGCCCAACGTTGTCGCCCTGCCTCATCTCGGCAGCGCCACGCACGAAGGACGCGGCGCGGCGGGAGAGCGGATCATCGCCAATATCCGCTTCTGGGTAGACGGCCACCGTCCGCCCGATCAGGTACTTCCCGAGCTTACCTAAGCGCAATTCCCTAATCCCATTCTTGTCTCCGGCCGATTTACTGCGTTAAGTCCCGCCCTGACGACGGCGGCCCGGTGCGCGGTCCCGGCCTCATGGGGAAAATCGATGACCAGACGGGGCCTGCTGCCCATTCTCGCCGCGCTCACGGCGCTGCCCGGCCCGGCCATGGCGCAGGCTGGACGGATCGACGTGGCCGATAGCGGCGACACCGCATGGATGCTGGCCGCAAGCGCACTGGTCCTGCTCATGGCGATCCCCGGCCTCGCGCTGCTTCATTCCGGCTCGGTCCGCGCCCGCAATGCCCTTTCGGTCCTGATCCAGTCCGGCGCCATCGTTGCGGTCGTTACCCTGCTCTGGGCTGTCGTGGGCTATACGCTGGCTTTCGGCGACCTTTCGGGTGGCTGGATCGGCGGCGGAAACGCCTGGATGCTGATCGACCTCGGGAATGTGCGTAGCGGCACCCAACTGCCGGAAAGCGTGTTCGTGCTGTTCCAGATCGCCGTCGCCGCGCTGCCCCCGGTACTCATGGCCGGAGCCTGGGCCGAACGCGCGCGTTTCGGTTGGGTCGTGGCGTTCTGCGCGCTTTGGACGCTGGTCGTTCAGGCACCGATCGCCCATTGGATCTGGGGCGGCGGCTGGCTCTCGCGCACGGTGGGCACGCTCGATTGGGCAGGCGGCCTCGCCATGTTCACCAGCGCCGGGGTTTCTGCACTGGTCGTCGCCGTCATGATGGGCCGGCGCATCGGCTTTCCCCGCGAAACCGGGCGAGCCCACAATCCCGTAATGGCTCTGGCCGGAACCGCGTTCCTGTGGGCCGGTGCATTCGGCCTGTGCGGCGGCTGGGCGCTTTCCGCGAATGACGATGCGGCAGCCGCCGTCATCGCCGCTCACCTCGCGATAGCGGCCGCCGTGCTGACGTGGCTGGGGATCGAACGCCTTGCCACCGGCCGGGTAAGCGCTGCGGCGAGCGGTAAAGGCGTGCTCGCCGGGATCGCCGTGATCGCACCTGCCGCAGGCTATGTCTCGCCGGGAGCGGCGATCCTGTTCGGTATCGTCGGCGCCGCGGTCGGCTATCAGGCCCGGCGCTTCGTTCGCCGCGCGCTGCAGATCGACGACGCGATGGACGTGTTCGCCGTGGCGGGGCTCAGCGGCATGGCCGGCGCGCTCCTGCTTGCGCCGTTCCTCTCGGTAGACCTCGGAGGCGTGGGATATTATCCCGGCAACACCATGATTTCACAGCTTATTGCCCAGGTGTCCGGACTTGGTATCGTGGTCGTCTGGTCCGTTGCGGCAACCGCCATCGTCGCGCTCATGGCTTCGCTGGCCTTCCCGATGCGGGTATCGGAAGATGCCGAACGCGCCGGTCTCGATCGTTCGAACCACGGCCATGGCGAGGACGTATCATGATGGCGAGCTATATGCGCGGCATCGGCGCGACCTTGCGGGCGAGCTTCGATTTCACCGGCAAGGCATCACGCGGCGAACTCTGGGCCTACCTGCTTGCCGCCAGCATGATCGCTGCGCTGCTTTCGACAGTCATCTCGTGGTTCGTCGATGACCGGAGCGCCGGCGTGGCAGCGCTGGCCATTGGGCTGGCTTGCGCGGTTCCCGCGCCGGCCCTCGCCATCCGACGCTTGCACGATTTCGGTCGCAGCGGCTGGTGGAGCGCGGCGCTCGTCATCGGCGGATCGCGGGCACTGCTGCTCGACGGTCTCCAGATCGCCTTCGGATGGAACGTGCGCAGCGCGGTGGAGAACATCGTCAGCTGGGTGGACTGGGCGATCTTCCCGGCTTTCGGTCTCGTATACCTGGCGTTGCTGGCCTGGCCGGGCAAGCGCGCCGGGCCCGCGCGGCCGGTTGGCGGGGCAGCCTGAGCCGCCCCGCCTTTTCCCGGGTCAGTCCGGCTTCTTGGGCAGCGCGATTTCCGCGATGCCTGCGCACATCAGAGTGCCCTTCTGGTTCATCATCTTGTGCTTCACCTGCACGAGGTGGCGGCCTTCCTCGTCCACCATCTTGTCGACGACTTCGGCCGTCTGGATCGTGACGTCGCCCGAGAGGGCCGGGCCGCGATAATTGGCGGTGGAGTGGACGACCATGCCCCATTCACCGGCCCAACCGCCGAGATAGTCGGTCACCCAGGCGCCCATCGACGCACCATAGCCATAAGCGCGCGGCATACCGATCCTGCGGGCATACTTGGGGAACAGGTGCCCGCGCGATGGGCCGAAGTAGGCACCATCGGTCAGTTCCGGGTTGATCCGCTCCATGTGGGGATCATTCTCGTGCCCGGCCATTTCGGCCGTGAAGCCGAGCGCGGCCAGATCCAGTTCGCGGCGGTCGAGCGTGCCCCAGGTGGTGAACAGGAACGAGCGCCATTCGGTGGTGAAGCTGGCGACGGTATGAGGGCCGAAGACACGCTCGGGCAGGTTGTCACCCACCTGAACGTCATCCCACCAGCGCTCGCCATGCCCGAGATCGTGAAGCATCTGGACCCACGCGAACTTGCGTTCTTCCAGCTTTTCCAGTTCCTCGTCAGTCCATTCCGGCTCTTCGAACTCGGCAGTGTTGACGGTATCGCCGCCGGCATGGGCGAGATAGCGGATCGCGGTCGAGCGCTGCTTCGAGATCAGCTCGCCGTGCTGGTTACGGTAGAAATTGTCGCCGCGCTGGAAGCAGGTCGGCCCGAAGCCGGTGTTCTTCACGACATAGTCGAACGGAATGCGTTCATTGGTGATGGTATCGCCGCCGAAGACGCGCGGACCATAGTGCCAGAACTCATCGCCGCCGAAGAGCAGGTGCGAATTGGGAATGCAGCCCACGCAGGAAGGCGAGGTGCCGTGACCATCGTCCATGACGATCGGGAAGCTCTGCGGCGCGACAAGGCGCCCATAGCGGCTTGCCGCGGCGTAGGCCGGATCGAAATGGATCAGGTTGGGGTAGTGCATGCCCTGGACCCAGCGCCGGATATCGTTGTTGCCCAGCGGCTCCCGGATCGGCGACGAATCGATGACCTTGCCGAGATATTGATCGATATCGGAGCAATCAAACTCCACAGCGGCCTGATCGGACATGGCAGACTTCCTCTCGTACGGGCCGCCGGGCGGCCTTTTTATGATCGACAGTGCTGTCTATTACATGCGCCCCTTTTGGAGGTCACGCGCTATCCGCAGGCCTGCGCGCTGCAACGCCATGGCGGTATGGCGCCCCTCTCGACAGGCGCGCCGCGCCTCTCTATGCCCATTTAATCGATCACTTAAACGGACCGCTCATGACCCTGCCTGCGCCTTTCGCGAACTTGCGCCTTCCCGTGATCGCGGCCCCGATGTTCATCGTATCGAACCCCGAACTGGTCGTCGCGCAGGTCCGCTCGGGGATCGTCGGCAGCTTTCCCGCGCTCAATGCCCGTCCGGCCAGTCAGCTTGACGAATGGCTTCATGATATTTCAGAAAAAACAGCAGGTTGCGAGGCACCTTTCGCAGTCAACCTGATCGTCCACAAAAGCAATAACCGGCTTGAGGAGGACCTCAAGGTGCTGGAAAAGCACAAGGTTCCGCTCGTCATCACTTCGCTCGGCGCAATTTCCGAAGTGAACGCCGCAGTCCATTCATGGGGCGGAATGGTGCTTCACGACGTCATCAGCGATCGCTTCGCCCGCAAGGCGGTGGAGAAAGGCGCCGACGGGCTGATCGCGGTCGCGGCGGGCGCCGGTGGCCATGCCGGACCGCAATCGCCTTTCGCGCTGATGCAGGAAATCCGCGCATGGTTCGATGGACCGCTGGCCCTGTCCGGCGCAATCGCCTGCGGACGTTCGATCCTGGCGGCGCAGGCCATGGGCGCTGACTTCGCCTATATCGGCACGCCCTTCATCGCCACGACAGAAGCCAATGCCATGGAAGGATACAAGCAGGCCATCGTCGAGGGCAGCGCGGCGGACATCGTCTATTCCAGCCTGTTTACCGGCGTTCACGGCAATTACCTGCGCCCCTCGATCATCGCGGCCGGGCTCGACCCGGACAACCTTGCCGAGGGCGACAAGAACCAGATGGATTTCGGCTCGGGCGGCAATACCGCGGCCAAGGCCTGGAAGGACATCTGGGGATCGGGACAGGGCATCGGCGCGATTTCGGCGGTTGAACCGGTCTCTTCGCGGGTCGAGGAACTACTCGCGCAGTACGGTGCGGCGAAGGAAGAACTGCGCGGCCGGGCGGGCATCGGCTGAACGTCATCGTTTGTGAGCGGGGCAAGCACGCTGCCGGTCCCGCTCCACAGACGCTCCGCCATCGCGTCCAGTTCGGAGAAGTCCACCCCCTGCCCCAGCGGATCGTGCCGGTTCAGCAGCGGCTTGCGCCTGCCGTCCTCCAGCAGAAGACGCCGCAAGGCCCGCCGCAACAACCCGAGCCTCATCGTTGCACGCACTGCAGCGCCGCGCGGATCGCGCAGGCGCTGCACCGTCCAGTCCGCCTCGATCAGCCCTACCCGCTCTATCACCAGTTCAGTGTAGCGCCGGTGCGGCCCCCGATGGAGCGGAAGGCCCATGCGCAGTGCGGCCCGCTCATCACAGGGCAGCAGCAACCCGTTCTCCCGAAAGTCCGCGAAGCGTTTGCGTTCGCCCAGCGCCCCGAACATCGGCGAAAAAACGCCGCGAACAAGGACCTGTCGCGGCAGCAGGTGGTGGCGTTGCAGCCCCGCGTCATAGTCAGGCAGCCCCTTGCGGTTGACCGCACGGAAAGGAATGAACTGTCCCAGAAGCGCGCGCCGTCAGCCGCCGCGCCAGACCCAGATCTGCCGCCCCACTTGCGAAGGTTCGGCCAACAGGTTCCCGCCCGGCGCTTCGATCTCGCGCGGTTCGGTCAGGCGGCCATTGCGGACCAGATAGTCAACCACCCGGATCGCCAGCTTGATGGCATCAGCCGGCGGCTCCCCGTCCCGCGCCTCCAGTTGCATCTCCTGCCCGATGAACCGGGAGAGCCCTTTCGTTGCGATGCTTCCGTCACTGCCAGCAGCCAGCGCCGTCAGCCCCAGCGCAGGGAAGGCCCCGCCGGCCAGCCAGTTCATCACGACGCGCGCAAAATAGCGCGGCTCCATCAGCGTGCCGGCAGACTGCCAGGCGACCGCAGCCACCGGCAGTTCAAGCGCCAAAGCCGCCGCGATACCCACCTGCGTCCGCACGACCGGAAGCAATCCGGCGCCGCCAGCGATATGGCCGCCGGGCACGAGGTCCACGGCTTCGAGCGCGCAGGGCGCCTGAATGTCATCGAAACCATAGCTGTGCGGCGCCTCGACCGCGGCAGCCGCGCCTGCGGGAGACAACCCCAGAAGGTCGAACGTCAACCCGCTGGAAAGCAGTTCCAGCCAGCCTTCGTCCGGGGGTGGGCGAAAGCTGACGCGGGCGGCTACCCCGCCAGAATCCGCCGTTTCGAGCAGATCCGCTATTCTATCGGCGGAAGGCCGCAACCCTGCGGGAAACAGCAATGACACGCCGTTGCGCGGCGCATTTTCACGCAGCAAGTTGCCGGGCAGAGCCAGATTCTCCGAGACGTGCGTTCTCACCCGTCCACTAGGCACGAATTCGTCCGGCACGTCGAGCCCCGTTTGTCCTTTGTGCAACCAGTTCGGTTCAATCTTCAGAAAATGCCGAGTTGCAGGCCTTCGGCAAAGGCCGCTCCGAGATCGCGGCAGGCCTGTAGGCGCGCTTCCGGCACGGTCTTCTCTGCGCGGATACGTTCGGGTGTCTGCGCCTCGAGGTTCACGATCAGCGGCTCGGCCACGCGCTTCAGCCGCCATCCGGTGACGATTCGGTCGATCTGGGTCTGCGCGCCGACCCCGTCCGATCCGGCGGAAATCGCGGTTGCATAAGGCCGCCCCTCGACCCGGCCCAACATCGGGTAGTAGCAGCGGTCGAACATTTCCTTCATCTGCCCGGACATGCTGCCGAGGTTTTCCGGGCAAACGAAGACATAGCCCTTGGCGCCCAGCAGGATCGCAGGCATCGCCTCGGCCGCCGTGATCAGCACGGCTCCATCGCCTCCACCCTGCGCGATCGCCGCAGCCATCGCCCGCGAAGCGCCCGTGCGGCTGTGCCAGATTATCGCCAGCATGCACCTTCTCCTGTCCCGATCGACTTACTATCGAACCGCCGGCCTTCCCGCGCCCCTGCTGTTAGTCTAACCGGGTCCGCATGGCTTCGCGACCCGTTCCTTCCGTACTCGGCATAGATCGTTCCCTCACCGGCAAATCCTGGCGCTGGCGAGGTGGCAACATGGACATTTCGGATTCCTCCTCCGGCTTCCCGGGCGGGCTGGAGGACGACATCGTCACCCAGATCCTGCTTTCGCGTGGTGTCCCGCGTGAGGATCTGGAGCGCCACCGCACCCCTTCGCTGCGCGCCTTCCTGCCCGACCCATCCGAATTCCGCGACATGGATGCCGCCGCCGAGCGCGTGGCGCAGGCGGTGATGAGCAACGAGACGGTGACCGTCTACGGCGATTACGACGTCGACGGCGCCACCAGCGCAGCACTGCTGATCCTGCTCCTGCGCCAGCTCGGCCACGAAGCGAAATATTACATCCCCGACCGGCTGCTCGAAGGCTATGGCCCCAGCGGAGAGGCACTCGTGCGGATCGCGGCGGAAGGCTCCAGCCTGATCGTGACCGTGGACTGCGGCGCCATGGCTTACGAGGCGCTGGAAATGGCGCACGGTGCGGGCGTCGACGTGATCGTGGTGGACCACCACAAGTGTGCGCCCGTGCTTCCCCGCGCCGCCGCACTGGTCAATCCCAACCGGCTCGACGAGAGCGAACTGGCGGCAGGCCACGGTCATCTCGCCGCCGTGGGCGTAGCCTTCCTCCTCGCCGTCGCCATCGTGCGCACCCTGCGGCAGCGCGGCTTCTTCGAAGGGCGCCGCGAGCCCGACCTCTTCGCCCTGCTCGACCTCGTGGCCCTGGGCACCGTGGCCGACGTCGCCGCGCTCCACGGCCTCAACCGCGCGCTGGTGGCGCAGGGGCTCAAGATCATGGCCAAGCGCGAGAATATCGGGATGTCGGCCCTGATCGACGCGAGCCGCCTCAGCCGGGCACCGACATGCTCCGACCTCGGCTTCGCGCTCGGCCCCCGGATCAATGCGGGCGGCCGGGTGGGAGAATCGACCCTCGGCGTGCGCCTGCTGACCACCACCAATCCCGACGAGGCGCGCGAGATCGCGGCCCAGCTTTCCCGCCTGAACGACGAGCGGCGCGGGATCGAGCAAGTCGTGCAGGAAGCCGCCGAGGCGCAGCTCGAACGCCAGCACAACCGGGCAGTGATCATCGTTTCCGGGGCCGGCTGGCATCCCGGCGTGATCGGCATCGTCGCCGGGCGGATCAAGGAGAAGACCGGCAAGCCCACCCTGGTGATCGCCATGGACGCCGATGAGGCGGGCAACGGCAAGGGATCGGGCCGCTCGATCCCCGGCGTGGACCTTGGCGCGGCAATCATCGCCGCGCGCGAGGCCGGGCTTCTGGTGGCAGGTGGCGGCCACGCCATGGCCGCAGGCCTCACGATCGCACCGGACAAGCTGGACGCGCTGTCGGAATGGCTCGATTCGCTGCTGGCTGCCGATGTTTCGCGGGCGAGCGCCAACCAGTCGATGCTGCTCGACCTCGCGCTGGCTCCCGGAGGGCTCACCCCGGCGCTGGTGGAGACGCTGGAGAGCGCCGGGCCGTTCGGCATGGGCTGGCCCGGCCCGCGCGTAGCCGTGGGCCCTGTACACATCATCAAGGCCGACACGGTTGGCGCCGATCACGTTCGCCTGATCGTTGGCGGACAGGACGGCGGGCGGTTCAAGGCGATGGCCTTCCGCTCTGCCGAGACCGAAATGGGACAGGCGCTGCTTCACGCGTCGCAGGGACGCCGTCTCTGGCTCGCAGGACGGGCCAAGATCGACGACTGGGGCAGCCGCCCCCAGGCCGAACTTCACATCGACGATGCCGCTTTCGCGGACTGAAATCCGCCCGTTTTCGAGGACCCTGGCAGGAAGTGTCACAAGGAGTTCAAATTATTCGCAATGAGGGGGTTGACCCCCATTGGGACCGCCGCTAGAGGGCCGGTCCTGCCTCCGGCGCAACCCGGTACGGCCCCTTCGTCTAGCGGTTAGGACGCGGCCCTTTCACGGCTGAAACACGGGTTCGATTCCCGTAGGGGTCACCATTCCGATGGTGCGTGTTGGCAGATTAAATGGCTTAACGGCCCCTTCGTCTAGCGGTTAGGACGCGGCCCTTTCACGGCTGAAACACGGGTTCGATTCCCGTAGGGGTCACCATTTACACCTGCCATCGGGCAGGTCATTCTGGCTCAACGGCCCCTTCGTCTAGCGGTTAGGACGCGGCCCTCTCACGGCTGAAACACGGGTTCGATTCCCGTAGGGGTCACCAGTATTTTCAGGCACTTAGCCTGCTTTCCGCCTCCGAAAATTTGCCCGATCTAATATGGGTCTAATATCCGAGTGCGAATAATCTCGACCATCAGCGGTCAGCTCGCATGGTTCAGGGGCTCGTTTTTCCACAACAAAGCTCGATCTAGCAGACACGCCTCGCGCGAAGGCCTGCGACGATTCGTTGCTTACGCCGAACCCCGATCATCAAATTTCTAACGCTGCTGATGTCGCCTTGATCTTCGACCTCGTACGAAATGCTGGTCCCAGGGCCGCATAACGAGCCAAGCCCGTTCCTGGAGCAGGAAGGCGTATTCCCTAAAGCGACGGTCTTGAAGTCCTTGCAGCTGGCAGCCTGGAATTCGTGGTTTGGGACTTTCCGGGCGGTCCGCTTCGGATCAGTTCGCTCAAATAAGCTGCCGTTCATGATTTCAATTCGACGGCGTTTTCAGTGCAGATAGTGGCTTTCGCAACCGTCAGCTTCGAACGGAGCAAGTGGTGCTTCATCCGCTCCTATAATGCCTTGGGTAGTCGTCGGAACTGCGGCGGGCCGCTTGTGGCCCGCGGAGAGCGTCGATGGAGCCCGTCAGCTGGAGGGTACAATCCGGGCAGTGGGAGAGCCCCCCGTCACGACCGATCTCAGGTTACGGATCACAAGTGCGGTCGCGTCGTCATATGGGATACTGCGCAGCGCTGCGATTTCAGTCAGGGTCCGATGGACGTCTTTTGGCCGGACCGGATGCCCGCCGTCCTGCACGAACGGCCCATCGGTCTCTGTTAGCAACCGGTCTGCAGGAAGACTCGCTACCAATTCACGGTGCCGGGGGGAACGCATCATCTCTGAATTTATGGAGAAGTAGCAGCCAAGGTCCACCGCCCGGCGAGCCTCCGAAGCCGTCCCGGTGAACCAGTGCAGCACCACCGTACCACGATCCTGCGGCAGACTACGCTCGATATGGCTCAGGACCTTACCCACCGAACGCACACTGTGGACCGTTAATATCTTGTCGCCCTGTTCGGCGCATGCCCGCAGTATCCGCTCGAAAATGCGCTCCTGCGCCTTGAAGCTTGGATAGAAGCGGGGCCCCGCGTCCAGTCCGACCTCACCGACATAGCGCGCCTCGGGCAGGTATCGTTCGAACAGCGCGAACTCCTCCTCACGCTCGGCGACCAACTGGGGATGAAGGCCGAGCGCGACGCGCACGTGCGCGGACCGCTCTGCCATCGCGCGATTGCGCGGCCAAGCTTTCGGCGTCGTCGTAACCGTGAGAGTGGCGACCCTCTCCCGATCGCATTCGGCAATCAGGACCTCGTGATCGGGATAGAGGTCAAGATGACAATGGAAATCGACGAGACTGGGACGCGTCACCTCGCTCACGTCGGCCAGGCCCTGACGCCGGCAAGGAGGCGTTGAACCTCCTTCATCCCCTCGACATAGACCTTCTCGTATTCGGGAAGGTCGTCGGGATGATCCGTAAGCGGCCCCGGTCGATGGATATCGAACCTAGCCCGGCCGGGCTTCCTTCGCATCCGTGCGAAGGCGACCTGGAAGCCACGTACATGATTGCCCTCGGCTTTGGCCGAATTGAGTACATGGTCTGTCAGGCTCGGAACCTGGTAGGGCGTGTCGTCCGTCGCGAAGGCCTCGACGATCGCTGCCCTGCGGATAAGGCACGGCACGCAGTGTCCGCAGTGCTTGGGGGTGCGGTCGGCCTTGTTGCGGGCATATCGCGCCTTCGCCGGAGACGAGCAGGACATCGTATGCATCGCCTCGGCCATGAGCAGATCCTGCGCACGGCATTCCTTCGCCATCATCCCTTTGGTCTTGAACCTGTAGCGGTTATGAAGGCGAACCGTCAGCCCGAGGCCTGCCAAGAGCTCGCAGACCCTTGTCATGTACCACGGATGGGTCGTCCTAGTGCTGAGCGCACCGAGACGCGATGGTTCGATCGGCACGTTGAGTGAAATGAGCCCGTTCTCGGGAACGTGCACCACCATGTCCCCGCCGATCGCATCTGCCGCCATCGCCGCCAATGCGAAGAACAGGAAGGAACGCGCACGGAGGGTGTCCTCGCCTCTGGAGCCGGTCACCAGTCCGTTCGGGAAACCGATCCTCCCTCGGACATGGTCGAACGGCCGGTCCGGAAAATACGTTTTGAGCGCCTCGGCGCAATGTGTCTGCCGACTGCTGGTGATGCCGTCCCAGTAGTGGCTAATGAGCATCGGCCGCCTGTTATCCTGCAGCAGATCAATGGCGCCGATGAAGCTGTCGAGGCCGCCCGAGAAGAGGCAAACGCAGTCCGAGTTCACTTGCCTTAGCATCGTCGGGGACAGCGCGAGGCTTTCTAGTCCTTCCGGCCTGCGTCGAAAGGAGAGCGACCAGTGGTCACCGGTAAGAAAGTTCAGCGTCCGACTGATGAGCGCCGCGAGGCCGGTCCACCGTCTGACGTCGCTGACCGGCACGTGGACGTCGATTTCGCGTGTCCAGAGATCCTGCGATTCCGTCGTCCGCGATATCCGCGTGTCCGCGGCGGTGACCGCCGCTGCCAGCAATGCGAGATCAATCGACCGCTCGGACGGCGCGATCCCCAGACGGGCGAGATGGTCCAGTGTGTCGCCCAGACCAAAGCCAAGGCGTCGTTCGCCATCGACGAACGAAATCTCTGTGACGTGCGTGTCCGATCTCGAACGCGTGAGCGGTGCCACATCCGCCGCGCCGAGCCGGCAAACTATGGTGTGATGCCTCATTTCATCAGATCCTCGCCGGCGGCCGCGATAAGCTCGAATGCGTCCTCGTAAATGCTGTCGACCACCCGCGCGACCTCGGCATCGTCGAGATCGGGCAGTCGGTCCAGATCATGGGTGAACTCGCCCCGGGTGCAGCCCTCGATAAAGTCATGGAGTTGGTCCTGTATCGCCTCGACGGCAGACGGATCGTCGGGAAGCGTGATGCCCTTGATGCACAGATCCGCCATCACCCGGCCTTCGATCGAATGCATCACGAAGCTCAGGAAGAACTCCTGCATCTCGTCCGGGGTCAGTGTCTCGAAGCTGCCGACGCCGAGTTCGGCCAGGTCTCCGATCGCTTCAAACATGGCCTGGCGGGAGATCGCCTCATCGACGGAACCACCGGGCGGACAGACGAATTCCGCGATCGCGGTGAACGCATCGACCGCGGGCTGGTTCGCGAGCGCCGCTAGATTGAACTGCGCCAGTGCGCCGGACGGGCCGAGCTGCTGGAAGTCGCGGGCAAGCCCCAGCAGGCCGGCTGCAGATGCCCGGGACGAGCCCATCCGGCGGGCCGCCTGCCGCGCCCCGCCCGTCCCGGTCCGGACGTAGCGCGACACTGCACTCCCCAGCGCGCGATCGCTTCCGGATTTGGCGAACCGCGTGAAGTTACCCCGCGCACCCTGGAACGTTCCGGCTGTAGCCACGTCCGGCTTGGTGCCCGGCACCGGTTCTTGCGCGCCACCATCGGCAGCCTCGCCGCCACCCCCGTCATCGGTGCCGCCGCCCTGAGGCTCGGCATTCGTCGCCTCGGCGGGATCGTCCGCCCACGATGGCACGAGACCCGAACCGGGACCGCTGTAACCCTTGGAAGTTCCCATACCCTAACGCCCCCGCCGCTTGGCGGCGAGGATGGCCGCTGTCTTGAGCGTCGAGTTATCGGACTGTGCCCATTCGCTCGCCAATGCATTAAACTCGGCTGCCACGGTCGGCTCAGTGAATGTATTGGCCCATGACGTCGGCGCCCAGGTTCCAAGCTTGTCCACGGGCAGCCCCCTCAGGAAGTCCACGATCCTTCGCTGGAGGCCGGGATGCTTCTTCACGATCACGTCCAGCCCGTCGATGCCCTTCGGCTTCCTGTCGAATTTGTCTGTTTCGATGATGCGGCCGCAGATCACGTCGAAGATCTCTTCCGCCTCCGGAGCCGGCAGTCGCCCGACGTCGTCGGCCGCTCCCTTCGCAGTCAGCGTCGGGCCCATGAGACGCTCGACGAGGGCCTCCAGATGGCTCGCCGCAACCAGACCGCCGAGCACACCGCGCTTATCGCGCGTGACGAACACGTACGGCCTGAGGTCCACGTTCTTGAGCGTGGGGTCGATCGAGGCCCAGCCCCTGGCCCAGTCGTTCCTGGACCAGTCTCCGTCCAATGCGGTAGGGGCAGGAACGCCAGCGCCAGGCCCCCTTACCTCGTCCTCTAGATTTCCAAGTGCCTCCACGACACCGCCCGGATCCGCTGCCGCCGCCTTGCTGACCTGCTCGTAGAAGGCCGGATAGAACCGCTCCGCCAACATGATCTTAGCCAGCACCGGGATGGCGATTTCGCCGGAGAGCTGGCGTTCTTCCGCGATCGCCTCCCTCAGCAGCAGCGTGTTCAGGAAGCGCTTGATCTGCCTCGGATTACCGCCGGTTCCCTCCGTCAGAATTCCGGTCACCTGCGCAGCGAGCACCTGAGCCTGGGCGACGGCCGCAGGGATCGTTCCCCCGCACGCCTTCTGCACGGTCGCGTGATCGAGCCCTCGGCTCATCCAGGGCTTGCGCATATCCTCGCGGGCTGCCGC
Source organism: Novosphingobium sp. TK71 (assembly GCF_055361505.1). Lineage (NCBI taxonomy): Bacteria > Pseudomonadati > Pseudomonadota > Alphaproteobacteria > Sphingomonadales > Sphingomonadaceae > Novosphingobium > Novosphingobium sp. TK71. The sequence continues at coordinate 958,346 of NZ_CM143962.1, read as the reverse complement.
GATCAGCGCCCTGAACCGGTCGTCCTCGGAACCCAGCGCCGCCTCGGCGAGCAGAAGCGTGATGTAGACGCGTGTTTCCGCAGGTCCCAGAGCCGGAACCCGGAACGGGACCTGTATGAGCTTCTCGAGATAGTTGCGCGCGTAGCTGATCGGTCCCGAGGCGGGCGGCAGGTCCGGGAAGTGCTCTCGAACCGCATATTCGATCATCAGTTCATCCGCGCCGATCACGAAAGCGGTGCGCTCGACCAGCAAGAACAACCTGATGGCCTCCAGCGTGGCGATCGCTGTCTTGGGAAGGCAGCGGTCCAGATCGTCAACGATCACCACCAGCTTCGATATCTCTGCGGCGTCGAGCAGTTCCACGAACTCCTCGCGGAAGGCGTGGATGTGATCGGGCAGACGTTCGACGTCCTCCTTGTCCTCCTTGATGAAGTTGCCAGCGTCCTTAGCCGCGTCTTTCAGCTTCTCCAGGGAGAAAACATCCTTGGGAGAGGCGATCACCGACGCGGCCAGGTCAATGACATGACGCATCTGATCAAGGGTCGGTATGCCTGTTGCTGCCGTGAATGCCAGTCCGCCAGCCTTGCGGGCGAGCTTAAGCCAGTCGATGCGCTTCAGTACTTTTTTCGCCGCATCCGCGACTTTCGCCGAAAGCGGTCGTGCGCGGCGCAGCTCGTCCACGATCGTTTCCATGATCACGGTCTTGGCGTCGTCGAAACCCTCGAAGGTCCACCCGTTGAACCATATGCACACTGTGCTCGGCTCGTCTGCAACCGCCGCCTCGGTCATCTTCAGGACGCTCGACTTGCCAGCCCCCCAGTCGCCATGAACGCCGATCGTGACGGGTGCCTGGCCGGTGTCGGCGATCAGCCGGACGACGGTCTTCGCGATCGCTTCGTAGTAGAGGAGATCGGTCGCCGTCTCCTGGTCATTCAGAAACATCCTGCACCACCTGATCGAGGTTTGAGCGAACGCTACGGCATCAACCCTCGCACTTATGCGCAGATATCGAACGGGTGACTAGGTGAACAAACTGAAACGCTTGTAGAAAAACACGGCCGCGAAAAATTAAAAGAACCTACGATCCCATCAAGTACGCCCGATCTGCGCCTTGATACCTGCCAGTCTGGTCAGCCGGGCAACGCGCTTCGGGCAGCAGGTCTCGTCCTGATCCAGCGAGTCGTCGTGTACCTTGCGGTAGCCATAGAATTTGCCGCTGTCGTTCGAGGCTTGCCGGACTAATTCTGTCAACCGAGGTAGGAACGGCTCATCGGCAAGTTTGTAGTAGGTTGCCTCATCGAAATCGTGCACCGACTGCACTGCAATCTGCCAAGCAAGGTGAACCTGTTTGAGGCCGGCGGACTAAAATCGGCGGCGGTCGGGATATCGACGATCATGCCCACGAACCTGTCGAATGGGCTTCAACTCGGCAGCTTCTTTTTTGGCGAGAATCGCATTCTCGCTAGTTACGTTTCGCGTGCGAGGTCTGTAATCGGCGCAATCCTGACCAACTTCGCGGGTGCCGGCTAAAATTTACGCTCGCGCTTTTCGGATCGGTACCGTGATACCTCGAAGACGTCCGTGTCAAACGTAACGCCTTTAACGTGCCTGACCCGCAGCCCATCCTTGCGCACACCTAGATAGGCTTCGCGGCCGTCAGCATCCGGATCGAATCGAAGCTCGTGCGGTCGAAATCGCGCCCAGTTATCCAAGCCAAAATCGTCGGCCTCTTCTTCAGCCTTTTCCGGCGTCGGCGGCACTTCTTCAAAGACGGCGTAATCGGGCTCAGGTCCGTCGTCACTCGTCGAGAACTGATGTACCGACAAGTCGGTGCCATCGGGAATGTCCAAAGGATCGACGCGGGACGCATGATGAAAAAGCACGACATTGCGCTGATCGCCCGGCTGCTGGACAGAACGGAAGAGGATTCCGTCCAGGCCCGGAGCGGGTCGCCGCGCAAGATAGCCTGCAATTATCTGCGTGATCAGATACTCGGTCGGCTCGTCGTCCGGCATCACGGGCATCGTGATCCGGTCGCTCAACCGCGCCATGAATTTCGCAAGCGCAAGGCGCCTCTCATAGTCAGGATCGAACAGGCTGCCCTCGACATACAGCGACTGCAGCGCAGTTACGTCCAGGAGACGCACGTCTCGCAACAACTCGAACTCACCTATGACGGCCCTGCTGCCGACCGGCGGTCGCACCTCGGCGAGCGCCACCTCGGGGTCGGATGCGCCATAGAATGCTGCAATGCCATGAGCGTTCATCCGCCCTGCTTTCGCTTTGGTGGCCGGCGGGGGGCCTAGGTGTAGATCCGGACGCAATAGCGCGTCGTCCAGCTCGGCGTCGTAATGGAACGCCCGTGCCCGGAAGAAAGTCTTGATCTCGTGATCGGGGCCGGCGGTCGCGATCACCGGCTTGCCATCCCGCGTGACCTGCCCGTCGACTTCGTCGAACAGGCGACCCATCAGTGCCTCTGCGGCAGGATTGAAGTAGCGCGCCTCGACCTTCAGCGAGCGTTCTAGTTCGTGCCACTCTTCCGCGATCTCACGATCGTCAACCCCCTTCGACTCATAGTGGCTGTCGCTTCCGAACTCGCATTCGTCGCCCATCTGCGCCGCTTCGAGATCCGCGTGTCGTTCCTCCAGGATGTCGAGTACGGCTTGAGCAAGCTCCTCGCTGATCGAGGCAGCATCGGCTATCGCGTAGAGAGCCGGTTCGCCGTGACGGTACCACTCAAAATTGATCTCGCGGTCGCGGATCAGCATTTCCTCGGTAAGCGTACGGCCTCCCGCGTGTTGCGGCATTCAGGCTTGGCGCTGATGGACCTCCGCTAAGGAGTCTCTTTCTGGACTCCAGAAGGAGGCCAAGTGAAGGATCGAGTGGAGATCATCGCGCGCACCGATCGGCGCAGGAAGTTTTCGGATGCCGAGAAGGCGGCGATCCTCGTCGAGGCAGATGCAGACGGAGTATCGGTCCGTCAGGTCGCAGAGCGCCACGAGATTGCCGAGAGCCTAATTTACAACTGGCGATCGGCGCGTCGTCAGGCAGCAGCCATCGCCAGTGAAGCGCTCGAGTTCATTCCTTATGGAGCGATCATAACAACGGGGCCGGTCACTGCGCCAGCGGTGTCAGAGCCTCAGAAGGCCCAGCGACCTGTTTCGTCGTCGATGCCGTCCGCGCCGGAGGAACTGATCCGCCCACATCCCGGCACCCGCCCCGGCGCCATAGATATAGACCTGCCCAGCGGCGTTCACCTGTCGGTGGACAGCTACGTCAACGAGAAGGCATTGGCCCGCGTGCTACGGGCATTCCGGGACGTGTCGTGATTTCGCTAGCGCCCGGGACTAAGGTCTACTTGGCAAGCAAGCCGGTCAGCATGCGGCTCGGCTTCGACGGGCTGGCGGCATTGGTCCGCCCCCTGTTCGCGGTCGAGCCCTACGGGGGCCATGTCTTCCTGTTCCGGAGCAAGAGCGGCAACTACCTGAAGGCGCTGCATTGGGATGGGACCGGGCTTTGCCTGTTCGCCAAGCGTTTGGAACGCAGCCGTTTCGTCTGGCCGCCGCTCATCGAGGGCGGTGTCGTGCTGACCCCAGCCCAGTTTGCGCTGCTGATCGAATCAATGGATTGGCGGCGCACGGTGCCCCCCGATCCGCCTCGCCTGCCGGTGCAGATTTGACGCGATAATCGTCGCATTTCCGGGCTTTCTGCTTGGGCGGAAGGCCGGATTCTGCTAACAGGAAGCGTGTCTCCCGACGATCTCGAACTCCCTGTGGATCCCGCAGAACTGCGCGCTTTTGCCGAGGCGATGCGCGCACGTCTGGCGGCTTCGGAGCAGGCGCTGGAAGCCGAACGGGCGGCCCATGACGCGACCCGCGAGAAGCTCGAGACGGCCCAGAACTCGATCAAGCTGACGGCGCTCCAGATCGAGAAGTTCAAGGTCCAGCTGGCCCGCCTTCGGCGCATGAAGTTCGGCCAGTCTTCGGAGCGCCTTGCGCTACAGGCCGATCAGCTCGAACTGACGCTGGAGGACCTCGAGGCCGAACATGCCCATGCTGAGTGTGTGATCGAAGGCCATGTGCCCGACGATGCCCCGGCAAAGGTTACCCCTCGCAAGCCTCGCCGTGCTCCGCTGCCCGACCATCTTCCTCGCGACGAGGTTATGCACGCAGCGCCGGATGCCGACGGCTGCTCCGCCTGTGGGGGCACAATGGGCAAGCTCGGCGAGGACGTGACCGAAGTGCTGGAGTATGTCCCAGGTCGCTTCCGCGTCGTCCGTCATGTCCGCCCCAAGCTGTCCTGCAACCGCTGCGATGTAATCAGCCAAGCCCCGGCTCCGGCGCTTCCCGTACCGCGCGGCCGTGCCGGCCCCGGCCTACTGGCCCACGTCATCGTCTCCAAGTTCGCCGATCACCTGCCGTTATACCGCCAGTCGCAGATCTACGCCCGCGAGGGCGTCGAGATCAGCCGTTCGACGATGGCGGACTGGCTGGGGCAGGCAAGCTGGTTGCTGCAACCGCTGGTCGATCGGATCGCCGATCACGTCATGGCCAGCGTGAAGCTCCACGCCGACGACACACCCGTCCCGGTGCTGGCGCCGGGGACCGGGAAGACGGCAACCGGGAGGCTATGGGTGTATCTCCGCATAACCGACGATGGAGCCATCTGGACAAACCGGCAGCGCTGTTCCGCTACAGCCCGGATCGCAAGGGCGAGCGACCGCGCGAGCATCTCAAGACCTTTGCAGGCTTCCTGCAGGCGGATGCCTATGCCGGTTTCGAGCGTCTCTACGCGAGTGACCGCCAGCCCGCGCCGATCACGCCGGTTGCGTGTTGGGCCCATACCCGGCGCAAGCTGAACGATGTCTACAAAGTAGACCCGAACTCGGCTGCGCTCGATGGGCTGCAGATGATCGGTGAGCTTTACGACGTCGAGCGGCAGATCGTGCGCGAACCCGCGGATTTTCGTCGCAAGGCTCGGAAGCTTTCGAAGCTCAAGGCGCTGGATTTCTTCGCCTGGGCTGAAGAGGTGCTTTCCAGAGCCTCAGCCCGATCGCCGCTGGCCGAGGCCCTGCGCTACGCGGTTAAGCTGAAGCCGCAACTGCTCGCCTACACCGACGACGGCAGGCTGGAGATCGACAACAATCCGGCGGAGAATGCGCTGCGAGGTATATGTCTCGGCAGGAAGAATTGGCTTTTTGCAGGCGCCGATTGCGGCGGTGAGCGCGCCGCCGCGATGTATTCGCTTCTGGAGACGGCCAAACTCAACGGCGTCAATCCGCAGGAATGGCTGGCTGACGTCCTCGATCGCATCGGCAAGGGCCATCCCATCAACCGGATCGATGAACTGTTGCCTTGGGCGTGGAAGGCAACGGATCGAGTAACTTGAGATGAGGCCACCAATTATCGGGTGACGGACCTAATGGTGGTCATGGTCTGATCGTTGCCGCATGCAATTTCCAGCATCGTTACGCCGTCTCCAGTTTGAGTAACTGGCGTCCAATCTTGACCTGATGGGACAAGTTTGGGGTCGTGCAAATCCGTCACGATATAGGTGTCGACGAGCATCATCCGCCTAGCGCAATCGAAGTGTTCGCGTCGCTTTATAACGGGTTCCATCCTCAACTCGGTGTCGACGGATGCAACGTCGCCATTCCGCTGTGCTGAGGAGAGATCGATAAAGCGCGGCCCCTGATCTGTTTCAGACAGACGACGCCAGCGCGCCACCGATCCTAACGACGTGGTCAGGCACTCATAGTCCTCCGCGAGCAAGCCAGATCGGCCAGGAATCAGCTTATACTCGTTATTGCATCCCGCACCGGCAACATTCTCGGCATCAGAACGCGCGTCCCACTCAACAAATCTTTTCGCGTAGCGATCGGCAGGATGGCTGCATCCGCTGATCGCCATAAGCACCAACAATGAAATCGCAGGCCGCATTTCCACTGCTTGCCTCCGATCCAATCAACAGCGCAACGAAAATCGTTGCTCTGGGGTGACCTCTTAGCAACTCCCCATACTGAACGCCCGTTGTTTCCCGGAACGAAACCCAAAAAGCAGGTTCCATTCGCGGAGACCGGACGCTTACTTTCCTCGAACATATCGGGATCGGGCGACGTACGTTCGAAATGGCGGTCGAATGCGCCTTCGACCTGGTCTGCCAGCTCCTCGACCGTAATCGTCGCTTCCTCCTCGGCACCACAGAACGCGCACTCCGCCATGATGCCGTCTTGATAGATCAACCCGCGGAGGAAGTCCTCGGCGACACAGCTGCGGCAAACCCGTTCCTCATTATCATTAACATCCGCCATTGATTCCTCCTGCGGAAGATCGCGCTAACGAGTGAGCGTAGTATTGTCACTTTACGTAAGGTGGATTAGATACGTCAAATAATGATTCTACGTGAAGGGATACCTTATGGAGTTCCGCTCGCCTACCGTCGCCGCCCAGCAGAACGCCGAGGCCATCGCCTATCTCACCAAGAACCTCGCAGACCAGGACGCCGGTCGCGCACAGGTCAATAAACTGATCCAAGAACTCGGTAACGCCGTTGATCGCTATCCGGACTGGCATCCCATCCTCACCGCGCCCGCGCACCCGGCTAGTGAGCACATCTCCAGCATAGAACAGCTCGAGGCCTATAAAGGCGTCGACCATACACGGGAGTTCGTCCGCGGCTTCGTAACCTGCCCTTATTCGCCTGAAAGAGCCGATAAGATCGTGGCTTCGGTTGGGAAAATATCAGGCCTATATGCGCGCAGGCTCGACACGCCGCTTTACATGGACAATGCCCACCCAGTGGTCGTCGTCGCCATGAATGTCGAACTGGAGGCCGATGGCACCATCCGGAGCCGAGACGCGCTCGCATGGTTCGTGCAGCGTGCAGCCGACTCTGCCAACGGCGCACAGGTGGCGGAGACCTGGTGGAACATCCGCTCCCTTATTCTGGGCAAGCCACACGGTTCGCGATCGTCGCTCTTCGTAAATCAGCATGCTGGCCTTCACATGCGAAAAATTCTGGAAGCGATGAACGCAAGCGGCATGTTCGGCCCCGTCTTCGAATATTCGCTCGACATGCTGTCACCCAAGAAACGCGATGCCGTCGCTCGGACACTTCTGCGAACCGCCATAGACGCCTGGGATGGGGAGAGCCCCTCATTCGAATTCGAGCTCCGCGGCGAGACCTGCAGAGCCGCCATTCGGGACACCTGGAGCGACGGCATGGAACTGTCCATCCGCATAGAGATCGGCAAACACGACCTCTATGTCACTGGATTCCATTACCCAAAGGACGACAAGATCACTCATTCGGACCCCACCGGCCGCCGCGATGTCGCGGAAAAGTTCTTATAGGATCCATGCCCCGAGCAGTTGCCCGTTTCGCCGCCGCTAACAACTTGAACAAGATACTGTCATCATGCGAGAAGTGCCCAACGAAGTGTTAGCCTCCGCGTTCGAGGACCTTCTCGACGACGTGGACAAAGACGAAAACGACATTCAGACGTTCCTAGAACAGCACACCGAGCTGCTCGACACTAACCCTTGGCTGCTCAATCACCGCCTGCACATGAACTGTGTGATAGCGAAGTTCCCGATTGGCGACCGAACGGCTGACTTTGCCTATCTTACCAAATCATCCGATCGATGGACCCTTGTGCTCGTCGAGATCGAGCGTGCCAACAAGCAGCTCTTCACCTCCAGTAGCAAGCATGTCGGCAACTCGTCGGCGTTCAATGAGGCGCTCGCCCAGACAACCGTATGGCGCGACTATTGGGAGCAACATCAACAGGAAGTGCGTGAGCGTCTTCTGCCGCTGCTCGTCCCGCTCCCCATGGCGCGGAATCGTATCGAACTGCGTCGAGTGCTGGTCATCGGTCGGTCGACGGGCAAGGATTTCAGCCAGGCACAGCGCGATCGTATCGCCAGCATCGAGGAGGATCAGAAAATTAAGATCCTCACCTACGACTCGCTCCTGCGGAGCTACCGATCCGGATGGGGCGAGAAGAAGTGCGTCCTGTCGCCGCGCTCCACCGGCTATGCGATCAAGCACTTGGACGGCCCGCCCAAGCTGATCTTCGCTTATGTCCTGCCCGAGCACCTCACTGTGCCGGCATCGATCGAGGCACAACTCAAGGCGGAGGGCTATCAGATGGACGCGTGGCGCAACAATCAGTTGCTGTGCTTCAATGAGAAATGGGCAACCGAGCCGACCGACGAGGAGGCTGGCGACGTGCACCCTGCGGTGCGCAGTGTCATTCGCGCCGCCGAAAGAGCACGTCCATCAAAGGGGAAGAGGCCATGAGCAGCTTGCGCTCAATCGAGCTTGGGATGATCGACGAGGTCTTCCGCGGCGGCGAGAAGGGCTATGTGCTCGATTTCTCGAACCGGACCTTCGCCGAATTCTTCGTGCGGGAGCTCGATGTCGACATCGACGCCCCTCAATACGCCGCCGATGGCTCCTCCAAAGCTAAGCGGTTGCGCTGCTTTCTGGGGCAAGTGGACGACGGGACGGCAGCGCGGACACTGCGCGTTCTTTGGGAGCAACGTGAGGCGTTCCGTGTGCCTAGCACGCCGGATCCAATGCCTCGGGCAGCCGCTCAGGTCGCCGGATTAATCGCTAGGCTCGAAGGCACCGCTCCGCTCACGCCAGAAAACGTTGTGCCAGCGCCGATGCTCGATGCGATCGATTTCGCACGGCTGCGAGACCGGCTGATCGCCATTCGTGATCTTGAGCCGCATCGCCGAGGCTATGACTTCGAGGGCTTCCTCACCGAACTTTTCGACGCCTTCCGTCTGAAAGCACGCGAGCCCTTCCGCCTCGATGGCGAGCAAATCGATGGCAGCTTCGAACTCGGAAACGAGACCTACCTAGTCGAAGCGAAGTGGCTCAACCGCAGGGTCGGCGTTGCTGAACTCCACACCTTCCACGGCAAAGTGGAGCAGAAAGCGTCTTGGGCGCGTGGGGTATTCATCAGCTTTGGCGGCTTCACTGAAGAGGGGCTCAGAGCGTTCGGTCGCGGCAAACGCGTGATCGGTGTTGAGGGCAAGGATCTTTACGATGCGCTGGACCGCTGTATCGGCATCGATCGGCTGCTGGCGCTTAAGGTGCGCCGCGCCGCCGAAACCGGGGAAGTATTCGCGCCACTCGCAGGTTTAATTCCCTGAGTCGTTGAACGCACGGGCGCAAAGCCGACTGGCTGATCTCCGCGACCCGGAGCCGATCCGGATATTCGACTAACGGCCAGCCTTGGGTATCCAGAACGGGAAAGGAGACGGGCCGCACCTGGGAACGCAAAATCGACGGCTGAATGGCGGCAAAGGGTCGGTCACGAAACCGCACGCCGACCCGATCGAATGCCAGCTATCTCGTTCCGCGTCTTCGAAACTGTCGTTCTGGACAGTCCAACATCCCAGCCACTCGGAGCCGCTTTGAATCTGGAGAACATCGCCTACTTTGGCGGTGCCAAGACCAGGGTCGAAGATCAGCTGTTTTGGCCCAGGCAGCGCGCAGAATCGAAATCCCAACGGCGGTGCTCCTAGACTGACCCTCACAAGGTCCCAACACGCCTGCAAGTCGGCCTTAGAACGGTGGCTCCCGCATAAACCCTTATCACGCTCAACGCCTTGACGAGAGCCCAGGGGCTTTCCATCTGACCGGGGCAAATCTGAACCATGCGAGCCAAGGATACGATGACGACAGATTCCGCTATCGCCTCTGAAACCCGCGCCTTCGAGGCGGATGTCTCCAAGCTGCTGCACATGATGGTCCATTCGGTCTATTCGGACCGGGACGTATTCCTGCGCGAGCTGATCTCGAATGCCGCCGATGCGTGCGAGAAGCTGCGCTATGAAGCGATCGCCAACCCGTCGCTCCTGGGCGACGGCTCGCAGCCGCGGATCACCATCACACTGGACAAGGAAGCCGGCACACTAACCGTTGCGGACAACGGCATCGGCATGACCGCCGCCGACATGGGCGAGACGCTCGGCACCATCGCTCGCTCCGGGACCAAGGCGTTCATGGACAGGCTCTCCGCAGACAAGAATGGAGAAGGCCAGCAGTTCATCGGTCAGTTCGGCGTCGGTTTCTATTCAGCGTTCATGGTGGCGGGCAAAGTCGACGTCGTCTCGCGCCGAGCGGGCGAAAGCAGCGCGGCGAGCTGGTCCTCCGATGGACTTGGCACTTACACCATCGCGTCCGTTGATGCGTCGCAGGCGCCTGCGCGCGGAACCAAGGTCACTCTCCATCTTCTGGACGATGCGAAAAGCTATGCGGAGCGCTACAACGTCGAGCGGATCGTCAAGGCCCAGTCGGGCCATGTCCCAGTCCCCATTTTCATCGAGGAAGCCGGAAGCGACGAGGAAGCGCGGCAACTCGCGGACGGCGCGGCGCTGTGGACCAAGCCGAAGTCCGAAATCAGCGAGGAAGAGTACACCGACTTCTATCGCGGCGTGGCAGGCCAGTTCGATAAACCCGCCTTGACGCTCCATTACCGGGCAGAGGGACGGCATGAATATTCGGTGCTGACCTTCATTCCGGAGAGCAAGCCGTTCGACCTTTTCGATCCCGATCGCAGCGGGCGAATCAAGCTTTACGTCCGCCGCGTGTTCATCACCGATGAGGCGGAGATCCTGCCGCGCTATCTGCGCTTCGTGCGAGGCCTCGTCGATTCCGCGGACATGCCGCTTAACATGTCGCGCGAGATGATCCAGGACAGCCCCGTCCTTTCGGCAATCCAGAAGGGCGTGAGTAACCGCGTTCTTTCGGAACTGGAGAAGCTCGCCGACGCCGAGCCCGAACGCTACGCGGCGATCTGGGAGAACTTCGGGGCCGTGCTGAAGGAAGGTCTCTACGAGGACTTTGCCCGGCGCGAGACCCTGCTCGGCCTTGCTCGCTTCAAGACCACCACGTCGAACGGTGACTGGCGCTCACTCAAGGATTACGTCTCGTCCCTGAAAGAAAACCAGACGGCGATCTACTATGCGACGGGGACGGACCTCGAACGGATCGCCGATTCCCCGCAGCTTGAGGGTTTCAAGGCACGCGGCATAGAAGTGCTGCTGCTGCCCGACCAGATCGACAACTTCTGGACGTCAATGGGCGCGGACTACGAAGGCAAGCCGTTCAAGTCGGTTACGCAGGGTGCGGCCGATCTCAGCCTCATTCCCCTGGCTGAAGGTCGCGAGCCAGCCAAGGCCGCGGAAGATGTGACGGAGTTCATCGATTTCGCAAAGGAAGCCCTGGCAGACCATATCTCCGATGTTCGGATCTCCGACCGCCTGACCACGAGCGCGGTTTGTATTGTCGCCCCCGACAACGCGATGGACCTCCAGCTCGAGAAGATGCTGGCGTCTGCGGGCCGCGCGCCGGAACGGGCGAAGCCCATCCTGGAAGTCAACGCCGGGCACACCCTGATCGGGAAGCTGGCGCAAAGCAGCGCCACAGACGATGAACGGCGCGACCTTTCGTTTCTTCTCCTCGACGAAGCCCGGATCGCCGAGGGTGAAGCGCCGGCCGACCCACGGGCATTCGTGGAGCGGCTTGAGCGCTTGATGGCCAAATCTCTATGAGGCCGGCGAGGGGAGCCGCTTGGCTCCCCTCCGTCTTGCCACGCTCATCAACCAAGAAGCTTGGTGACTGAGGGTAGTGTGGCTGCGCGAGCTTACTCCCGCGTCTTCGTCAGCCGCGTTTAACTTCGTCGTATATAGAACGACAGATCGATTGGCCATTGACGCCCTGTCACCAGGGAACGCGTCTCGCACGCATGCCGATAATAACGCTTCTGCACGTCCCGATAATCCAACGGCCGGCGGATTGCGATCCACAAGCCCGACTTCCGACCTATAAGGATGGCCAACCACCTCAAATATCGGCTGATCGAGGTGCGCGGCCCGCCGACTGATCATTCGCACCGCTTTGCGCTACCAGTGCCGAGCAATCCGAGTGCTAGGAAATGTACTTTCTCGTTCGTTCCGCTTCGCGATGGGAGCGAAATCTGACGCTAATTTCGGTGTCGGATCGACGGATCACGGAACATGGCGGTTCGAGCAGCCCAAGGGCGACGCCGCGCGAGAACCGCGTGAGTTCGGTGCTCGTCAGCGCATAGAGAGTCAGGTCCGAGGGATCAATCTGTCTCATCCTCTTTGTCTCCACTCTGCCGCGCAAAGCCTCGGAAAAGCGTACGGAGCCGTCCCGGTCGGCTCTTCCCCTCGCATCACAAATCCTTTGCACCATCGTCCAGGACTGCTTCTCCTTTGCCGTATGAGAGATCACCGTTTCGGTGGATTAGAGCTGCAAGTCATTCGCTGCCCCCATGGACGCCGTTGCGCCCCGGCGTGGCGGGATCGGTCGCGAGTGGCACTCTGGCCTGTCGCCGCCGCGAAAGGAATTGGGAAAGACGCGACACCGACAGGCCAGCAACCAGGGTCAGGCAGCTTCGCTAACCTGATCCTTCGTCTCGCCAAGTCGAGCAGTGACCGGCTCGCCGCCGCGGATCTCGATGCGCCGCGGCTTCATCGCCTCGGGCACGACACGTTTGAGATCGACGGAAAGCAAGCCGTTTTCGAATGTGGCATTTCCGGCTTCGACGAAATCAGCAAGCTGGAACCGCCGCTCAAAAGAGCGCGCCGCAATGCCGCGATGCAGATACTCGCATTTGCTGTCGTCTTCAGCGCGCTTGCCGGTGACAATGAGCAGGTTCTGCTGAGCGACCAGTTCGATATCTTCGGGTCTAAACCCAGCGACCGCGAGCGTAATGCGGTAGCTATCCTCGCCGAGCTTCAAAATATCGAAGGGCGGATAGCCGTCCTCCTCACGCGCGCCTGCTTCGAGCAGATTGAACAACCGGTCAAAACCGACCGTCGAGCGCTGATAAGGCGTAAAGTCAAAGTTGGTTCTCATTTTTCCAAATCCTCTGTTGAGCGATCTGGGCATGAGCTACGCCGGTAGCAAAAGAGCCGGCGTTCTCCATGACCCACCGGGCCCGAACGCGGCGCCCGGCAATCGCTAGCTAATGTAGTCGAATTCCGCTTCAAGATGGGGCTCGAAGATTTTTTGCAGAACGGGATGCATCGGCGGCAACGGCGTCTCATCCCTGGCGCGACAGAATATCATTCCAGCCGCAGGACATGGTTCACCGGCCGCCATTCGGTCGGTCGGATCAGACGGTCATGGGCGATTCTGACTGAATGGAGAGCGCCCTCGATCTCGCGCCGCCAGTGGTCGAGAAAGTCGAACAGCACCGGAAAATCAGGCGCAAGGTCGTATTCCTGCCAGATGAACAGTTGCAAGATCGAGGGCGCATCCGGAAGGTAGAAATGAATTTCCGCAGTCGTCAGCCCGTAACCTTCCAACTGCGCCAGAAAGCTGCGGTCCATCATTGGCGCGAGCGGATCGGATTCTCGCCTCGTTCAAGATCGCGCATTGCGGCAAGGATGTCGTCGATCGGTACGGCGCGTTTCGCACCGGGCGGTTTGCGCAAGGCGGGCTCATTTCGGACCGCGGACCGATCGGAAGCCCACGATGCGAGTATGGCACGCTTCACTTCCGGCTCCAGGCTCGGGTGATGTGCAACATCGAAGGGGTGAAGAAAACGCGAGAATGGCTGCGACATGGCCGTCTCTCCTTTCCTTGAGTCGCGGTGATCAAGTGCGCGGTGATGCCGCACACGAGATATTTTGGTGGTTCATTGAGTCGCGTCAAGATGCCAATGCAGTGGCTGCATGCCGCTCGAACGCGCGCTGTTGGCACTCGTTGGGCGGGACTGCCAAAATTTTTTTGGCACCCTCTTGAAGCGCAAAAGGGGTTTTCATAATTTGCCCGCACCTGTCGCGCAGAAGAGCGATAGGCCCATCACATCTTGTTTTGCATCTGGAGGTTTTGCCATGCATTTCCGCCCCTTGCACGACCGTGTGGTCGTCCGCCGCATTGAAGCTGAAGAGAAGACTTCAGGCGGCATCATCATCCCCGACACCGCCAAGGAAAAGCCGCAAGAAGGCGAAATCCTCGCCGTCGGTCCTGGTGCGCGCGACGATCGCGGGCAACTCGCCGAACTGTCCGTCAAGGTCGGTGACCGGATCCTGTTCGGCAAATGGTCGGGGACCGAGGTCAAGATCGATGACGAGGATCTGCTCATCATGAAGGAGAGCGATATCCTTGGCATAGTCGAAACCCAGGCTGAGCTGAAGCAGGCGGCCTGAGCTCGCCTGCCGTCCCTCAAACGTTCAGGAAGGAAAAATCGGAAAGGAGTTTGGCAATGGCTGCCAAGGAAGTAAAGTTTGCGTCCGATGCGCGTGATCGCATGCTGCGCGGCGTGGATACGCTGGCCAACGCAGTGAAGGTGACGCTGGGGCCCAAGGGCCGCAATGTCGTGATCGAGAAGTCGTTCGGTGCGCCGCGCATCACCAAGGACGGCGTCACCGTCGCCAAGGAAATCGAACTCAAGGACAAGTTCGAGAACATGGGCGCGCAGATGTTGCGCGAAGTCGCCAACAAGCAGAACGACAAGGCCGGTGACGGCACCACCACCGCCACCGTTCTGGCCCAGGCGATTGTTCGTGAGGGCTCAAAAGCGGTCGCCGCCGGGATGAACCCGATGGACGTCAAGCGGGGCATCGATCTCGCGGTGAACGCCGTCGTCAACGACCTCGAAAGCCACGCCAGGAAGGTAAGCGCCAACAGCGAAATCGCGCAGGTCGCGACCATCTCGGCTAATGGCGACGAGGAAGTCGGCCGCATTCTTGCCGAGGCGATGGATAAGGTCGGCAACGAAGGCGTCATCACCGTCGAGGAGGCCAAGAGCCTCGCGACCGAACTCGAAACGGTCGAGGGCATGCAGTTCGACCGCGGCTATCTCTCGCCCTACTTCGTCACCGATCCCGAGAAGCTCAAGGTCGAGTTCGACGATCCCTATATCCTCATCCACGAGAAGAAGCTCTCGAATCTGCAAGCGCTCGTCCCGCTGCTCGAGAAAGTGGTGCAGTCGGGTCGCCCACTGCTCATCATCGCCGAAGACGTCGAAGGCGAGGCGCTGGCGACCCTGGTCGTCAATAGGCTGCGCGGCGGCCTCAAGGTCGCGGCGGTCAAGGCGCCGGGCTTCGGCGATCGGCGCAAGGCGATGCTCGAAGACATCGCCGTCCTCACCGGCGGCAATGTCGTTAGCGACGATCTCGGGATCAAGCTCGAGACCGTCACCGTCTCGATGCTGGGTAGCGCCAAGAAGATCATCATCGACAAGGATAACACGACCGTCGTCGATGGCGCGGGCTCGCGTTCCGACATCGATGCCCGCGTCGCCCAGATCCGGGCGCAGATCGAAACCACGACCAGCGATTACGACCGTGAGAAACTGCAGGAGCGTGTGGCCAAGCTCGCGGGCGGTGTGGCCGTGATCCGCGTCGGTGGTGCCACCGAGGTGGAGGTCAAAGAGCGCAAGGACCGCGTCGACGACGCGCTTCATGCGACCCGTGCTGCCGTAGAGGAAGGCATCCTGCCGGGCGGCGGGATCGCACTACTGCGAGCATTGAAAGCACTCGATGGTCTCAAGGTGGCGAACGACGATCAGCAGTCAGGCATCGACATCGTTCGCCGAGCTCTTCGGGCACCCGTCAAGCAGATCGTTGACAATGCCGGCGAGGACGGCGCGTTTATCGTCGGCAAGCTGCTCGAGAGCGAGGACTACAACTGGGGTTTCAACGCTGCCACCGGCACGTACGAGGATCTGGTAAAGGCTGGCGTCATCGATCCGGCAAAGGTCGTGCGTACTGCGCTCCAGGATGCAGCGTCGGTCGCTTCGCTGCTCATCACCACCGAGGCGCTCGTGGCCGAACTGCCGAAAGAGGAGAAATCTGCCCCGATGCCGGCGATGGATTATTGACGTTAGACGGGGCCGGCGTACCAGCTGGCCCCGGAGTCTCTGATTCCATCGACAAGCAAGGGCTTCGTCGACCTCCTCTTCTGGCAGGCAGCTTGGGAACCCTGAGAGGGAAAGCTGCCCGTCCGCACCTGGGCAACAAAAATTGCCTCTGAACGCCCGATAAGGGTCGACGACCGACATCTCAGTACGAGCGCCATGAACGGCGGCCAGTCAGAGAAGATTGACCACAGTCTGGGGGTCTTTTCGCGGCCACGCTCCGTTTCAAGTGAACAAGCACGAAAAGGAGCCGACGAGCCGAACTTCCCGAATTATCTGCAAAGCTTCGTTCCTGTCATTCAAGATCGTCGCCGACCTTCCATCCATGTGGAAATCTCGAAATCGCTCCATCGTGAGGCGTAGCTCGTTGGCTTATATGGCCGCGGAAACGTGCCCTGTTGGATCAGCTTGTAGATGCTTGTTCGGCCCAATCCGATTCGTGCCTCCACTTCCTGGATCCGGAGAAAGCGATCGCCAGATTGCCCGGTCATGATTGGCTTCCCGAGTCGAGCTCGGCGCGCGCCTTTGCAAAGGCTCGATCGCTGCTGAGGAATGCGGCCAAGATTGCTGGGATCAAAGTCGCAACCGGCTCTTCGCGTCCATAGGTCGAAGCATAAATGCGAGCGTAGTCACGTAACGCGGCATCCAGTTCAGGCATGACATGAATCGAGAGCTTAATCGGTTTCCGATCCGGCAAGGCCGCCAGTTTGATTTCCGCCACCGGCTCACTCCTTCAGTTGGCGCCAAGGCGCTAGGATAAGGTCACGCTGAACAACCAGGCGTACCGGAGCTCCGGGACGGATGGTGATTGTCGGTTGGATCTGCAGGCTGCGAGAAACAAGCTGATCCCCTGCCCGCGAAACGCTTTGCTGCGTCGACTGCCGGATTGCCTGCACCAGGTCGCTCTCGCCAGTGAAGGTCAGCTCTGAGCCCACCCCGAGGAGCGTCGAGATCGCCGCCCCCTTGATGACCTCCCAGGTGTGGGCATCGACCTGATCTTCGAGCCCAGCATATCCGGACATGTCGGTCGCGGGCACGTTATCGAGGCGGATCGAACTGCCGTCGGGCATGACGATGCGCTGCCAGACGATCAGCGCTCGCTTCTGCCCAAATGCAATAAGGCTGTCGTAACTCCCGATCAGTCTGGCACCCTGAGGGACGAGCAGGGTTCGTCCCGTTGCACTGTCGAACACCTGCTGCGTCACTTGAGCAATCACAAGACCGGGCAGGTCCGAGCGAAGCCCGGTGATGAGGCTCCCTGCTATCACGCTCCCCGCAGACAGCATGTTCGCCGAAGCCGCCGGCGTAAGCGCGTGCGGCTCAACATCGCCGCCGGTGCCCTTGGCAGAAACAAAATCAGCCTTGCGCTGCTGCGCATTGGGATCGGCATCGAAGTCGATCGCCAGTTTTCCCCCGGAAACGCCGGCGGGGGTAGAGGTAGGAAGAACTGCGGGATCCAAGCTCGCCGCCGCAGCTGGGGACTTTGCGCTGGCGAAGAACAAGCCGGACCGCCGCGCCGACTTCCTCTCCTCCTCTGCCCGATCGGTACCCGGCTGCGGTGCCGGAGGCGGTCCCGGAAGGACCGTTGAGATCGGCGTCACCGCCGCACCTTGCTTCTCGACGATGGCGCGGCCGAGATCGCCGGGCAGCGGGGGCCCCAGCTTCGGAACTTTGTCGTAGCTGTCGGGGAGCGCGCTGATTGCGTCGCTGGGCGCCTTCGCAGCATTGGCGCCATTGTCTGGGGCGCCGGCGAGGCGAAGATCGAGGGGACCTAGCGCATACCAGGCAGTTCCCGCCACGATGAGCGAAAGCGTGCCGGCCATGCCGACGATTACTTCCCGCTTGAAGCGGATTGCGCGTGGCGGCTTCGAGCGGAGCGCCAGTGTCTCCGGATCGACCTTGGCTTGCGCGGCCGCAGGCGGGTTTACCACACCTTCTTGGACATCCACGGCCTCAACGGCTTCGGCTCCTCCGGCCTGCTCAGGTAGAACGGTCGTTGACTTCAGCTCCTCGCTCATCGCGCCCTCCCCTGAACTCCGCCCTCAGTCACCCGCTGGATGCGAACGACCTGCTGGTTCTTCGTGCCGAGCCGCAATTCGGCGGCGGTGAAAATCCGGTCGACGACATAGAAACGGCCCGAGAGGCGGTAATTCACCAGCTGGGCCGTTCCCTTCTCGTCGACGAGGAAGAGTGGCGGCGCTTCGTCGAGCACGATGCTCGCCGGGAGCTGGATGAAAGTCTGGTGTCCATCGTCGAATGCGCGGAGCGGTCGCCAGGTCGGTTTGTCGCCGGAGATCTCGTAGTTGAAGTGGAGGTTTTCCGCGGAAAGCCCGGCGGCAATTGGCTTGGCAGCTTCGGCAGCGGCTGCCGCCCGCTTGATCGCGACCAGCTCGTCGGTGGGATAGGTCCAAGACAGCGCAGACATCGCCGAACCGCCGCTGCTCGAAAGTGCAAGATGGTAGCTGCGCCGGTCGGTGGTTATGACGAGGTTGGTCGAGAGTCCCTGTGAATAGGGCTTCACGAGAATATGGGTTCGCTTGCCCTCGCCCTGTCCGCTCGTCGTATCACCGATCACCCAGCGCGCGGTATCGCCGCTTGCAACCGCCACGAGCGATTCGCCTGGCTGGAGGGCGATATCGGTGACGCGGTCAGGAGCCGTCATCACGTGGTAGATGGCACCTTCCGCAAAGGCCTGAAGCTGGACCGCCTGAACGAAGCGGCTGGCCTGCGGTTCGATCGTCGCGGCCCGGTTGGCCCGGTCGACGATCGCCGCACGCGAGATGTCGGCGGGAGCCGCAAACGCAGGCTGGTAAAGCGCAGGCAGCAGAAGAGAGCCCACTCCGAAAGCAAGCCGAGGGAAACGCAGTTTCATGGCAGTATCTCCGATGCAGGCGGGGTGATGTGTTCGGGCGACGACGGTGCGGGTCGCGGCGCGACAACCGGCTCGGTCGCCACCCCCGGTTCGAGCTCACGGCTCCAGTCGATGGCATCGACGTAGATCCCGAGGGGATTGCGCCGCAGGACGTCGGCACTGCGCGGCGGCCGGGTCAGGATCGTGAGAATCCCGGTCCAGTGGCTCGTGCCCGCTTTCGCGCCGCGTTCGTATGCCGTCTCGATCCATTTCACCTGGAACGACTGGTCCGAGGCACGTACGACGCTTGTCACCTGGACAGAAACGCTATGCTGGCCGAGGTTCGCGAACGGATCGGCCTCGCGGGCGTAGCCGTCGAGGAAGCGTGTCCCGCGCTGGCTGGCAAAATCGTAGGCCGAGAGCCAATCCCGGCGCATCAGTACCGGATCGAGCGACACGCCGCGCACGCATTCAATGAACCGGGCCAGGTGCCAAGCGATCTGCGGATCGCTCGGCGTGGCCCCGACATCGGCCTCGTTGACAGCCCTCGCCTCGCCGAGCTGATCGACTTCGACGACGTAAGGGACGACGCGGCTCTGGAGCGACTGCCACACCAGCGCTGAAGCCATGACGCCGGCCATGCCGAGCGTGCCGAAGGCCATCAGCCGCCAGTTGCGAGCCTGGACCCGGGCGGCGCCGATGCGATCGTCCCATACCTGCCCTGCCCGCTGGAATGGTGTCTCGGGCTCAGGAGTTCGTCCGTAACGCTGGACAGCGCGCTTGAAGATCATCGATCAGTCCTCCTTTTCCTTGATGTCGGGGTTGGCGGCGGCACCTCCGCGCTCACCATCCTTCAAGGTGGAGAGCGCAATTTGGCGGTGATGGCGGGTGTCCTGCTGGCGGCGCAGATCGCGCGCCCAGCCCGGAGCTGAAGTGCTTGCGGATGCGTTGGTGGGAGCGCCTCGGGCCTCGTCGCCGCCGGGTGACCCTTCCGCGCCCTCGAAGGCGGCGCGAGCTGCGGAGCGTCCGCGCTCTGCGGCCTCACCAATACCGAAGGCCTGGCTGGCCTTTTGGCGGGCCGCGCTGCCGGCCGCCTTGGCCATACCGCCAAGCCCGGCGCCGACGCTCTGCGAGCTGGCAGCGGATTGGCCCATGCTCCACGATGTCGAAGCCGCCGCCCCCATGCTGGTGCCGGCGCGAACAGCGCCGAGCGCCGCGCCGCCGACGAGCTTTGCTGCTCCCGCAGCACCTCCTGCGCCCATGGCGATGATCCCCGCCGCACCAACACCTGTGCCAAGCGCAGCGCCGGCACCAAGCTGCGGCGCGCCGGCGACGAGGCCCGAGGCGATGGAGGGGCCGAAGATGCCGAGCCCGAACAGCGCAAGGCTGGCGAGCACCAGGCTCAAGGTCTGCGCAATGTCGGGCTCTTGCCCCTGCAGAGCCGTCGTGAACTCATCGAAGAAGTTCGAGCCGATCCCGACGATGACGGCCAACACCATCACCTTGATTCCCGAACTGACGACATTGCCCAGCACACGTTCGGCCAGAAATGCGGTCCGGCTCCACAGCGCGAAGGGAACCAGGATGAAGCCGGCGAGGCTGGTCAGCTTGAATTCGAGGATGGTGACGAAGATCTGAACCGCGAGGATGAAGAAGGCGAGGATCACCAGCAGCCAGGCCAACAGCAGCACGACGATCAGCAGGAAGTTGTTGAGCAGGCCAGTGACGCTCATCAGTTTGGACGCGTACTCGACGAGCGGCCATGCCGCCGCGAAGCCCGTACCAGCCAAACGCCCCGGCTTCAGCAGGTCGGCCGCCGTCAGCACGCCTCCGCCCGCCGTCAGCCCGGCCTGGGCCAGCGAGCGGAAGACGATGTCGCCGAGCGCAGAGAAATTACCGATGATGAAGGCGAAGGCGCCGACGTAGAGGATCTTGCGGATGAAGCGTCCGAGGATGTTGTCCTCGCCGCCCATCGTCCAGAACAGCCCCGCCAGGGTCATGTCGATGCCGATCAGCGTCGCGGTCAGGAAATGGACGTCGCCGCCCAGCAGCCCGAACCCACTGTCGATGTAGGCGATGAAACTGGTCATGAAGCGGTCGATGACGTTGAGGTCGTTCATGGCGCTGCACTTTCAAAGCGAGAGCGAATGCTGGGGCGAAATCCGGCAAGCCGGGGTGTCGCGGGACGCGGCCAGGGGCGCGGAAAACCGCGTCCCGCGACGCGGTGACGGGAGAGGCGTTCCGTCACCGCAAACGATGTTAGGAACGGAGCCGGCGGCAGCCGGCCTCCTCGTCAGTTCGGCGTGTAGGCCGTCCCGCTCCCGAGGAACTTGGCGGTGGCCGCCTGCGCATCGCTGGCCGCCTGCGCGCGGTTGGCCCGCTCGAGCGCGTCCGCCCGGTACTGTGCGGCCAGAAGCTGCTGGATCTGGAACTGCTGCTTGGCGGTCAGTGCCAGAAGCTGGTTGGTCGCCTGGCTCGCCTGGAGCGCGCCTTCAGCGCTCTGGCTGCGCTCAACCATGCCCGAAAGCGCCGAAGCATCGCTCTGGATGTTCTCGACGACCTGCGCCTGCACGGTCATGGTGTGCTGGTAGGCGGTCATCTCGGTATCGAGCCGCTGCCGCGCGGCCGAAACCTGGCTGCTTAGGGAGAGCGATCCATTGCTGGTGGGATAAAGCTGACGGAACTGCTGGTTCAGCGTCGAGACCTGGAACCGGATTCCCTGGGCCTGCCCCATCAGGACATCGATCTGCTGGAGCGTCTGCGTCAGCGCCTGAAGTTCGGGAAACCCGATCCTCGTCAGGTTCTTGCCTTGGTTCAGAAGGCTCTGCGCTTCGTTCTGCAACGATCTGATTTGATTGTTAACCTGCTGAAGCGTGCGGGCTGCCGTCAATAGGTTCTGACTGTAGTTCGTCGGGTCGTAGACGATCAGCGCGCGGGCCGGCTTTGTCGGGAACGAGACGGCAGCGAATGTCCCGCCGAGCGCTACAAGTGACATCAATCCGGCGGCGGCGAGCGAGGGGCGAGTACGCGTTTTCACGATCATCGGTCTTCTCCTTGGTTGAAGCTGGATCAGAAGGCGCCAGGCACTTGGTACGAGGCAGCAAGGTCCGCGGCCCAGGCGGCGTCACTCCCCCCGAGGAAGCGGCGCAGAAAGCCATAAGTGCCGTGTTCGGCGATGATCCGGTCGATCCGTTGCTGCACGGCCGGGCCGGAGGACCCGCAAAGCGCGAGGGCTATGGGGCCGAGCCCAAGTTCGAACAGGCGGTTCCCCCGTGCCGACTGGAGGTAGTAGTGATGCTTGGGAGTGGCCCGGGCGATGATCTCGATCTGCCGGTCGTTGAGCCCGAAAGCCTCGTAGGCCTCACGCGATTGCGGCTCGATCGCTCGATCGTTGGGCAGGAATATCCGCTGCGGGCAGCTCTCGATGATCGCCGGCGCAATCGAACTTTGCGCCACGTCGGCCAGGCTCTGCGTCGCAAAGAGAACCGAGACGTTCTTCTTCCTGAGTGTCTTCAGCCATTCGCGGATGCGGGTGGCGAAGATCGGATCATCAAGCAGGCTCCAGGCCTCGTCCAGCACCAGCAGCGTTGGCCGCCCATCGAAACGCTGTTCGATGCGGTGGAAGAGGTAGGTTAGGACCGGCGCGACCAGCCCCTTCCTTCCCATCAGCGCCTCGGTCTCGAAACACTGGACGTCGTCATTGGCCAGGTACTCGCGGGCCGCATCGAGCAATCCGCCGAACGTACCTTCGAGGGTGTAGGGAGCGAGCGCCCTTCTCAGATCGTTCGACTGGAGTAGGAGCGATAGCCCGGTCAGCGTGCGCTCGTTCTCGGGCGCGCCGGCGAGGTTGGTCAGTGCCGACCAGACGTGGTCTCGCATTTCCGGAGAGGTGACGAGCAATTCGTGGGTGAGGAGGTCGAGGATCCAGTCTGCGGCCCAACTGCGTTCGACCGGATCGTCGATACCCCGGAGCGGCTGAAAGCTGAGGCCGAGGAGTTCATCGGCTCCCTGGCCCAGAGCATGGTGCGTCCCGCCCATCGCCAGAACGGCGGCCCGCGCAGAGAGGCCCATGTCGAACATGATAATCTGAGAGCCGGCATAGCGGCGGAACTGGCAGGCGATCAGCGACAGCAGCACGGACTTGCCCGCTCCGGTCGGCCCGACGACGAGCATATGCCCCACATCGCCGACGTGGGTTGAGAAGCGGAACGGAGTCGAACCTTGCGTTCGCGCATAGAAGAGAGGCGGGCCGCCGAGATGCGTATTCCCCTCCTGCCCGGCCCAGACGGCCGAGAGCGGCATCAAGTGTGCGAGGTTCAGCGAATGGACCAGGGGCTGGCGGACATTGGCGTAGACCTGACCGGGCAGCGACGAGAGCCAGGCTTCGACCGCATTCACGCCCTCGCGGATGCAGGTGAAGCCGAGGCCGTTGACCACGCGTTCGATGGCACGGACTTTTTCCTCGACCCGGGCGCGATCCTCATCGGCAACGGTGATCGTCGCGGTCAGATAACCGAAGGAAACGTGATCGCCACCAAGCGCCTGCAGCGCGGTATCGGCATCGATCACCTTGTTGTCGGCATCGCTGTCCACCAGTTGGGTCGGCTGGTTGTACATGACCTCCCGCAGCAGCGCGGTGATCGACTTGCGCTTGTTAAACCACTGGCGGCGAAGCTTGGTCAGCACTTTGGTGGCGTCGGACCGGTCCATTGCTATGAAGCGGGTCATCCAGCGATAGCCAAAACCCTGGTGATTGAGGGCATCGAGTAGACCCGGGCGGCTCACATTGGGGAAGCCCGGCAGGGTCAACGTGCGAACGTGGAGCCGGCCGAGCCGGGGCTCAAGGCCGCCGATGAACGGCGTGTCCGCCAGCACGGCGTCAAGGTAGACCGGCGTCTCCGGGACAGCGAGCTGGACCGCCCGGTCCGTCACCGTGTCGTGAAGGTAGGACAGCGTTTCTGCGCTGGAGAGCCCGCGCACTTCGGGCATGAACCCGGCGAAGAGATCGAGGATACGGTCGGTCTCGGCGATGAAGCCGGCAAGCGCCGTGCGCCAGTCGCGCCCTCCCCGTTCCCCTCCCTCTGCCTCGGGGCGCTCGATCAGCGAGCGACCAGCAGCGTCCCTCGAATCGGCCGGTGGCAGCCAGAGCAGCGTGCCGGTGAAGACGCTCTCGAAAAGATGGCCTTCGGCCTCGAACGCCGCGCGGCGCTCCTCGTCGATCAGCCAGGAAGCCGCGTCGAAGAACTGGCTCTGCGGGTAGGAGGAGACCTCGCGGCGATGGGCCTCGAAGAATATCGCCCAGCCTGAGCCGAGGCGTCGCAGGACATTGTTGGCCCGGGCACAGGCGCCGACCAGTTCGGCCTCGGTCGAGCTTTCGAGGTCAGATCCCCGGAAAGCAAAGCTGCGCTGGAAACTGCCGTCCTTATTGAGCACGACGCCGGGGGCAACCAGCGCGGCCCAGGGCAGATGATCGGCAAGCCGGTCGAAGCGGGAGCGATATTCGGCAAGGTTCAACATGCCAGGTATCCTTTTTGCCGGAGGTGGCGGATCAGGACGTTCGCGAATTCGGGATCGCGCCGGGCGGCGAAGACCGCGAGGCTGTGCCCGATCGCCCAAAGCGCGATCCCGACCGGCCATTGCTGGAGGCCGAGCCCGAGCGCGGCGGCGAGCGTCCCGTTGACGATCGCGATCCCGCGCGGAGCCCCGCCCATCAGAATGGGCTGGACGAGGCTCGCGTGGATCGGTGTCTCGAAGCCTTCGATGTGGCTCACGAAAGGAGTGCTCCTCCGCCGAAGCTGAAGAACGAGAGGAAGAAGGATGAGGCGGCAAAGGCGATCGACAGACCGAAAACGATCTGGATCAGCTTGCGGAAGCCGCCTGCGGTCTCGCCGAACGCCAGCGCCAGGCCGGTGGTGATGATGATCAAAACCGCGACGATCTTGGCGACCGGCCCCTGGACCGATTCCAGCACCTTCTGAAGTGGATCCTCCCAAGGCATGCCCGAGCCGCTGGCGAGCACGGGAGACGCCAGGACCGACGCGATAGCGATGACGATAAGGCCGTTCAGATCCCGGCCAGCGATATGGAAGACACGCATTAGCATTCTCCTTCAGGTTGAGGCTTGTTTGGGGTGTTGGAAGTTCGAAGGGCGTCGATGACGCGGTACTCGCCGCGTTCATCGAGGCCCGCGACGCGGGCGATCGTCTCGATCCGGCGAGCAGCGCCGCGGCCTGCAATGAAGACGACCATGTCGATGGCCTCGGCGATCAGCCGGCGCGGAACGGTGGTGACTGCTTCCTGGACCAGGCCATCGATCCGGTAGAGCGCGGCACGCGCGTTGTTGGCGTGGACAGTGGCGATCCCGCCGGGATGTCCGGTGTTCCAGGCCTTGAGCATGTCGAGCGCTTCGGGCCCACGCACTTCGCCGACGATGATCCGATCCGGTCTGAGGCGCAGCGTCGAGCGAACGAGATCGCTCATCGACACCTTGCCCACCCGCGTGCGCAGCGCGACGGTATCGGCAGCCGGCGATTGCAACTCGCGGGTGTCCTCGATGAGGATCACCCGCTCATCGAGACTGGCCATCTCCGCCAGCAGCGCATTGGCAAGCGTGGTCTTGCCGGAACTGGTGCCCCCGGCGACGAGAATGTTCGCCCGTTCGACAACCGCGCGCGAAAGGAACCCGGCCTGTTCCAGCGTCATGATCCCGTCGCGCACGTAATCGGCGAGCGTATGGATGCGGGCGGCGGGCTTGCGGATCGAGAAGCAGGGCGCGGTGGCGACTGGAGGAAGAAGGCCCTCAAAGCGTTCGCCAGCGCCCGCGCCGTGCGCCGGGAGTTCAGCCGAGACGATCGGGGCGTCGGCGTGGACTTCGGCACGGATATGCGAGGCGACAAGACGGACGATGCGTTCGACCTGTGCAGGTTCGAAGCGGATATCGGTATCGACCCGCCCTTCCCCGAGCACATCGACGCGCAACGCCCCGTCCGGGTTGACCATGATCTCGATGATGCGCGGATCTTCGAGCGCGGCGCGAATGGCGGGGCCCATGGCGGTTCGCAGCATGGCTCGGCGGCGTTCGGCCGAGACGACGTCGGGCGTCTCGGTCATGCGCCTTCTCCCGATTTCCGCTCGGGCAGGGTCCGCTTTCCGGTGGCGATCTGGCGGCCGACCTGGGCCACGAAGGCTTCGAAGCGCTCCCGGCCAACGGCGCGGGCCGCCACGTCTGCTTCGGGCAGCGGGGCCGTCACCGAAAGCTGGTAGCGGATGAAGAGGGCCAAGCTTTCGAGGACGACGTCGATGTCGCGCCGGCTGCCAGCTATCTCACGAGAGAGACGGTCGAAGCGCAGGCGCAGAAGATCGTCGATCTCGTTCGAGCCTTGTCGCGCGATCCATGCCTTCAACGCGTCATTGACCAAGCGGCTCTTGTTACCGCGGGTGCCAGCTGCCAGACGATCGAGCGCCACCGTCACATCCATGTCGAGGTAGAGGTTTTGGCGGATTTTCATGGGCTCTCTCACAATCCGAGGTCGCGAGTGTGCTGGCTCTCGTCGAAGGCAAAGCCGCGTGCGACCGGCGTCAGGGCCTGCGCCTGTTCCATCGCCCGCTTGTCGGCGACCGAGTTCCCGTCATCGTCATTTGTAAGCTGGGGCTCGGTGACGTCGGGCTCATCCCGTGCGATCGGCGGCCCGCCGCCCTGCCCGGGCGTGCGTTGCTGTTGCGGTCCGCTTTCGTCGTCGGCTTCAGCCTGCGCCATCAGCGCGGCCAGCCTGGCGTCTTGCGGCTGAGCTATGCCCCGCCAATCGTCAGGACGCGGTGCCGGACGATCGGCATAAAGGCCATCACCCATGCTTGGGGCAGGAAGCCGGCGTTCGGTGAAGTTCCGGTCCCGGAAGTAGCGGAGCTTGCATGCCCGCACCGGCGCCATGCCGGACACAAGGACCAATTCTTCGTCGGGCGAAAGCTGCATGACTTCGCCCGGGGTCAGAAGCTGGCGCGCAGTCTCCTGGCGGCTGACCATGACGTGGGCGAGCCAGGGTGCGAGACGGTGTCCGGCATAGTTGCGCATGGCGCGCTGCTCGGTGGCGGTGCCCAATGCATCGGAGATGCGCTTGGCGGTCCGCTCGTCATTTGCCGCAAAGGCGACACGCACATGGCAGTTGTCGAGGATCGAGTTGTTCTCGCCGTAGGCCTTCTCGATCTGATTGAGGCTCTGGGCGATAAGGAAGGCCCGGATCCCGTAGCCGGCCATGAAGGCAAGGCTGGTCTCGAAGAAGTCCAGGCGGCCAAGCGCGGGGAACTCGTCGAGCATCATCAGCAGCTGGTGCTTGCGGCCGGCGCCGCCGAGCCCATCGAGCTGCTCGGTCAGACGCCGTCCGATCTGGTTCAGCACCAGCCGAACCAGCGGCTTGGTGCGGCTGATGTCCGACGGCGGAATGACGAGGTACAGCGAGCACGGCTGTTCGGCATCGACGAGATCGGCAATCCGCCAGTCGCAGCGCGAGGTCACCTCCGCGATCGTCGGATCGCGGTAGAGGCCGAGGAAGGACATGGCGGTCGAAAGCACGCCCGAGCGTTCGTTCTCGCTCTTGTTGAGAAGCTCCCGCGCCGCCGACGCGACCACCGGGTGGACGCGCGGCGCCTCCGCATCACCGAGGTGATTGGTGGTGAGCATGGCGCGCAGCGTGGCTGCAAACGAGCGCTGGGGATCCGAAAGGAACGTTGCGACGCGGGCAAGCGTCTTCTGTTCCTCGGCATAGAGGATGTGGAGGATCGCGCCGACGAGCAGGGAATGGCTGGTCTTTTCCCAGTGGTTACGGCGTTCGAGTGCGCCTTCGGGGTCGACGAGGATATCGGCGATGTTCTGGACATCGCGGACTTCATTGGCGCCGCGGCGCACCTCTAGCAGCGGGTTGTAGTGGGCGGAGGCCGCATCGGTGGGGTTGAACAACAGGCAGTGCGAGAACCGCGCGCGCCATCCGGCGGTCAGCGTCCAGTTTTCGCCCTTGATGTCGTGGATGACCGCGGAGCCCGTCCATGTGAGCAAGGTCGGCACCACAAGACCCACGCCCTTGCCGGACCGGGTCGGCGCGAAGGCCAGGACATGCTCGGGGCCGCTATGACGCAGATACTCGCGGCCCAGCTTGCCGAGCATGAGGCCGGCATCGCCGAGAAGGCCGGCGCGGGCCACCTCACCGTAGCTGGCCCAACGCGCCGACCCGTATGTGGTGACCCTGCCCTTCTGGCGAGCCCGCCAGAGAGAGCCGGCTACGGCCGAGCCGCAGCCGAGGAAGCCGCTGGCACCGGCAAGCATGCCCGCCTTGTCGAAGACTTCGGGCGCATAGGCGTCGAAATGATACCACCAACCGAACAGCGCCCAAGGCTGGTAGCAAGGGAAACCCAACAGGTGGAACGATGCCACGCCAAGCTCGGGCTGATAGGCCAGCATGGCGGCGGCCCACTGGGTCGAGATCCAAAGCCCCGCGAGCATGATCGCGAAGACGACGAGAATCTGACCGAGAAGGAGTTTGGTGGGCGTCACGGGGCTTCTCCAGCCCGGTCGTCCGTTGCGATCCGGGTGGAGGAAGAATCCGTGATGAAGGGAAAAAATTAAACGGCGCTAATTGGCGTTTATTGGATATTGCAGGATATTGCCGGTCAGGCCCCCCGCGAATTTCCGCCTATGTCGTGCCGCGCCTTTTCGCGCAGCTGCGCGAGTCGTTCTTGGCAGACGAGGTCTACAAGGTCTCGGAGAACATGAACGCGCTCCGTAATCGCCTCGAGATCTTCGATGCTGATTTCGTAGCTGCTTGAATACCGGGCCTCGACGTATGCGCGCTTGAGCAACTCGAAGCGCCGACGATCAAGCTTCGCTTCGCGCGGCCAGGCTCCGATCAAATGTGGCTCCTTGTCCTCCGCAAACGACCTGAGGAACTTGATGTTGTGCGACCGTGGGAAATAATGCGTTCGAACCAGAAGAAAACAAATATACGCCCGCTCCGTCGCCTGATGGAGCAGAAAGGCTGCGTCGTTAAGCTTGTTCTTTGCAACACAGAACTCCGCGATTTCGATCGCATCGTTCACCTTCGTCATCCACGATTTGTAATATGCCGACGCCATTTCGTATGCATCATTAGAAGTCAGGGACTTAGGCATGACGAACGTGCTGCCAGGTAGCTCATACAGGGCAATCCCATCTCTAGCGATGTCTACCCAGAAATACTCACCACGGCTAAGGCCCTGATTGACCTCATCCATCGTGTGTACAATAAAATTGACCTGACGCTCGATCGTCGGATCTCTCGCGATCTTGTCGTCTGCCACATGCCAATATTCGGCGATATCTGTGAGTTTAGGATGGCTCACGATGATCAGCAAGTCGAAGTCGGACTGGTAGCCATTGAGCGGTCGATCGACCCAATCCGAACGGGCATAGCTTCCGAACAAGACTATCTTTTGGATGCGACCGTTCTTCTTCCACGGCTGTGTGGCACGTGAGATCGCGACCTCGAATTCGGTCATCAAGATGTTCTTCGCGCGCTCAAGTTCGGCTTGCTGAACTGTCGGCAGGTGATCGATATCCTTACGCATCAACGGGATTCTCGCCGCAACGGGCCGGATTGACAACCCCCTGCGACCGCCGTTCATCAGGATAACTTGAAGCCGATCCTCATCGCTCGAACCTGACCGCAGAGCCTTGCGGCGTTGGGTTGGCCAAGTCGGAAATCCGGGCGGGCGTTTTGGTCCTTGATCGCTAACCGAACGCCCTCGCCTAGCGGGCCACCCAAAGCGGGCCCCTTTCCTGTTTGACAGACCCGACCCAAATTGGCCGTTCAAGGGGCGATTTTTGATCCCCAGAGCAGACGGTGAGGTTTTCCGTTCCAACCGCGCGTCAAGCCAATCTCGGAATGCCAGCTTCCATTTCGCAATTGGTCCCAAGCTGCCCTCAAGCCTGACGATTAAAGCATCGGCAATTATCGATGGCTTGTTGACTGGTTTGATTGCATCGGATAATTACGATGCATGGACACCAGCGATGCACTCTTGATACTCTCCGCTCTTGGCCATCATACGCGGCTCGATGCGTTCCGCCTGTTGATCCGACATGAGCCTGATGGCCTGTCGACCGGCGAATTAGTAGATGCATCGGGACTGACCCAGAGCACGTTTTCGACGCATCTGGCCGTGATGGTGAAGGCCGGCCTGGTGGTTTCCGAGAAGCGTGGCCGCCAACAAATCCAGCGCGCCAACCTCGACGCGCTGCGCGGACTGATGATCTATCTGGCCAAGGATTGCTGCCAGGGGCGCGCCGCACTGTGCGAGCCGCTGCTGGCCGAACTGACCTGCTGCTGAAGAGGCAACAATGACCGATATCGTGATCTACCATAACCCGCTTTGCGGGACCTCTCGTAATGCCCTGGCCATGATCCGCAATGCGGGCATCGAGCCTCATGTCGTCGAGTACCTGAAGACGCCGCCAAGCCGCGCGCTGCTGACGGAACTCATCGCGCGGGCCGGCATCACCCCGCGCGCTCTGCTGCGCGAGAAGGGTACGCCTTATGCCGAACTGGGCCTCGGCGACGAGACCTTGACGGACGAGGCCCTGGTCGACGCAATGATACAGCATCCCATCCTCATCAACAGGCCGCTTGTGGTGTCGCCGCTGGGCGTGAAGCTCTGCCGCCCTTCCGAAGAAGCGCTGGACCTCCTGCCCACCGAGCAGTGCGGCACTTTCGTCAAGGAAGACGGCGAAGTCGTCAAAGCGACCCGGCGATGACCCTTTCAGTTCGCCGCGCGACAGTCGACGACGCACAGGTCATCGCGGCCATCTATGCGCATCATGTCCGTCACGGCACGGCGACCTACGAAGTCGTGCCACCGACCGAGGACGAGACCATAGAGAAGATCTTGACGGTGACCGGCCGCCGCTGGCCGTTCCTTGCCGCCTGCGACGGTGATCAAGTGGTCGGCTATGCCTACGCCACGCAGTTCCGGGATCGCCCCGCCTACGCCTATGCCTGCGAGAACAGCATCTACGTGGCGCACGACCGGCGCGGCAGCGGCATTGGCAAGCTTTTGCTCAAGACATTGCTGAAGGCCGCTGACGCCTATGGCTTCCGCCAGATGGTCGCCGTTATCGGCGGCGGCGAACCGGCCTCGGTCGCGCTGCATGGCTCCTGCGGCTTTGAGCATGTCGGCCGCCTGACCGGCATGGGCTGGAAGGCTGGCCGCTGGCTCGACACGGTTTACATGCAGATCGCCTTGGGCGGTGGCACCGCGACCGCGCCTGTCCCTTCCGGGAAGGACTGACGACCATGTCGCTGTTCGAACGCTATCTCTCGCTGTGGGTGGCCTTGTGCATCGTAGTCGGGATCGGTCTCGGCCATTTGATCCCCGGCGCCTTCGAGGCGATCACATCGCTGGAGATCGCCAACGTCAACCTCGTGGTGGCGGGCCTGATCTGGCTCATGATCATCCCGATGCTGTTGCGGGTCGATTTCCGCGCGCTCCATAGCCTTCGGCAGCACTGGCGCGGGATCGGCGTCACCCTCGTGGTGAACTGGGCGATCAAACCGTTCTCGATGGCGCTGCTCGGCACGTTCTTCCTCGGCTATCTGTTCGCGCCGATGCTACCTCAAGGCGCATCGTCGTCCTACATTGCCGGGCTGATCCTGCTGGCTGCAGCGCCCTGCACAGCGATGGTTTTCGTCTGGTCCAACCTCGTCGACGGTGAGCCGAACTACACCTTGAGCCAGGTGGCGCTGAACGACCTGATCATGGTCGTTGCCTTCGCGCCGCTGGTGGGGCTGCTGCTGGGCGTGGCATCGATTACCGTGCCGTGGAACACGTTGGCGCTGTCGGTGGGGCTTTACATCGTCGTCCCGGTGGTCATCTCGCAACTGCTCCGCCGAGCCCTCCTTCGCGGCGGCGAGCAGCGGCTTCAGCGTTTCCTGTCAGCCATTGGCCCGATCAGCCTTGCCAGCTTGCTCCTGACTCTGGTGCTGCTGTTCGGCTTTCAGGGCGAGCAGATCATCCGGCAACCGCTGGTGATCGCGCTGATTGCCGTGCCGATCCTGTTTCAGGTCTATCTCAATGCCGGCATCGCCTATTGGCTCAGCCGCCGTTTCGGTGTGGCGTGGTGCGTCGCTGGCCCATCTGCACTGATTGGGGCCTCCAACTTCTTCGAACTGGCTGTGGCCACCGCCATCAGCCTCTTTGGCCTCAGTTCCGGCGCTGCACTGGCAACGGTCGTGGGCGTGCTAGTCGAGGTGCCGGTGATGCTGTCGATCGTCGCCTTGGTGAAGCGGACCCGCCCCTGGTACGAGAAAGGTATTTCCGCATGAGACTGCGCGAACTCGCCGCCCCCGATCATCTTCCTGCTTTGGACAAGGCTTTCGCACTGGCTCGTCCCGCCGCTGGCCTTGGCCCGGACCAACCGCCTCCGCGCATTCTGCTGCTCTACGGCTCGCTGCGGGAGCGCTCGTTTTCACGCCTCGCCGTGGAAGAGGCGGCGCGCCTGCTGCAATTCTTCGGCGCCGAGACGCCGATTTTCGATCCCAGCGATCTGCCGCTACCCGATCAGATAGCGGGAGACGATCACCCGGCAGTGCATGAGCTGCGCGAGCACGCGCTGTGGTCGGAAGGCATGGTCTGGTGCAGCCCCGAACGGCACGGCCAGATCAGCGGCATCATGAAGACGCAAATCGATCACCTCCCGCTCCAGATGCGCGGGATGCGGCCGACGCAGGGGCGAACGCTTGCAGTCATGCAGGTGTCCGGCGGCTCGCAATCGTTCAACGCCCTCAATTCGCTGCGCCTGCTAGGCCGGTGGATGCGGATGTTCACGATACCCAACCAGTCCTCGGTGGCGATGGCCTACAAGGAGTTCGACGAAGATGGCCGGATGCGGGCGTCGAGCTATTACGAGCGCATCGTCGATGTGATGGAGGAGCTGGTGCGCTTCACGGTGTTGATGCGGCCGCATGCGGCGCAGCTAGTGGACCGCTACTCTGAACGGAAGGAGGCGGGTGCGCCTATCGACGCTACTGCGGACCTTTCTGCTAAAACCATAGCAGGCCAGTCCTGATTCCGCGGTCGACCCTTTGTCGCCGTTCAGGGGCCGATTTCTGGTACCCAACTGCGGACAGGCAGGTTTCCCGTCTCCGACGCCTACTGGCCGGTAGCTGACTGACGGATCCGGAGCAGGAACGCGGGGATAGCTGACGCTCACGCTGCGTCGCCTGCCGACCAGCTCAAGACATTCAGCGTGGTCGATGCGAGCGTCGGCTTTCGCTGAAACCCGCCATACGGGTCTGACAAATCGGCCGGTCGGCTTCGCGCCCATCCAAGCCGTTCGACCGCAATATTACGATGCTTGGAAGCGGACCGTCAGATTATGACCGGGCCTGGGACTTTTCTGTCTTCTCTGACGGCAGCTTCTGGCACGAGCAGACACTGGCGTTTACCGATCCTTCGGTCTAATTTGACAGGTTAAAGATGAACGACGAACCAGTTACAGATGATGTCATCGGAGAGCAGCCGCTTTTCGACCAGGTCTCGCGCGAAGATTTCGCTGCGGTCGATCTTGACGCGCTCACGGCCGGCCTGCGCCGACTCGATCGCCATGCGCTCGTCGATCTTTTCTGGAGCAAGGTCAAGGAAGCTCAGGACGCCGGCGACGCGGTCGCAGAACGCGTTTATCGCCTGGTCTCGTCCCTCGTCGGCCTCCACCTGCGCGTCGAAGCCGAGGGCGATCCCTTCGGCTTGCAGTGGCAGAGCGAGGCGCGCCGGACGGCCCTGCCGCATGATTTCAGCGGCGATCAGAGCGAAGTTCTCGCCGATATCGCGCCTACCATCCGTCATCCGACTCTGCGCGCTCGCTTCGCCGATATCGCCTATGAGACCGGCGTTCGCCGGGCCGGGCGAACCGCGATCGAGGCCTATTGCGAGGTAGCGCGCCGCTTCGCCGACGGCAGCGCCGAGCTCCAGTTTCCTGAAATGGGGACCCGCGCGATGGACTGCGTGAAGCCGCTCGAGCGCTGCTTCATGGTCAATGCGCGGATCGCGAAGCGCGGCACACTCGTCGAACCTTTGGCCGAAACCGTCCGCCTTGCCTTCGCCCATGCCCTCGACGCGCGTGCCTATTTTCCTCTGACCCAGATCGGTCGGCGCGTGCTCCAGGCCAGGCTGATACCCGCCGAAGAGGTCGCGGCGGAGGCGGCCGATCTAGCTGCCAGCGCGGTGCCCGACGACTATTGCCTGGCGGTCAAGGAATGCTGGCTGCTCGCCGCCGACGCTTATGACCGCGCTGGCGATGCCGAGGCTAGCCGCGAAGCCTCGATCAAGGCAATCGAGCAGACGCTCGCCATGGTCGACACAGTGACGCAGAGTTCGGCGAAGGCCCATTGGGTCAAGGAGACGCTCCGCGAGTTCCGTGCCTTGGGCGGTGTGCCCGAGCGCGTCACCGAGATGCGTCGGCGCCTGCGCGAGTTGCAGGACATGTCGCTCGACGAATTCGGCAGCTTCTCCGTGCCGCTTGACGGCATCGACGAGTTGCGCGTGCAGACCTTCGATAAATTCAAGGCGCTTAGCCTTTCGGACGCCATGCGCGCCATGGTCGGCTTTTCGATCCCCGACGATGTCGAGGAGTTGAAGGCCGCAGTACTCAAGCAGGGCCGGGAGCTCCCGCTCTCGAACCTATTCGCTGCAAGCTATGCCGACCGTGAGGGACGTGAAGTGGCGCGCGGGCCGTCGCTCGATTTCCAGGATGAGCCGACCGAAGCCTGGTACAAGGAGCATGGCATCCGCTATCTCGGCATCATCCGCCGATACCGCGTTCATGGCAATATCGAGCCTGCCCGCCAGGCCGTCCTTGAGCGCTACTCGGTGAATGAACAGCATCTCTTGCCGATCGTCCAGGCGAGCAGCTTCATTCCCGCTGGTCACCATCACATCTTCTCGATCGGCTTCGCGCGGCTCTGGCAGGGCGACTATGCCACCGCCACCCACCTGCTCCTGCCGCAGGTCGAGAATTCTCTGCGGCATATCCTCCAGATGGCGGGGCGCGACGCCGCCAAGATTGAGGAGGATGGCATCGAGGGCGATCGCCCGCTCAACGTTTTGCTGACCCTTTATCGCGCCGATCTTGAGGTCATTTTCGACCAGAACATAGTCTGGCAGATCGACAGCCTGCTCAACTTCCGC
Source organism: Novosphingobium sp. TK71 (assembly GCF_055361505.1). Classification (NCBI taxonomy): domain Bacteria; kingdom Pseudomonadati; phylum Pseudomonadota; class Alphaproteobacteria; order Sphingomonadales; family Sphingomonadaceae; genus Novosphingobium; species Novosphingobium sp. TK71. Next base: position 923,382 of record NZ_CM143962.1, on the reverse strand, counting down.
CCCGGACCCGCGCTTCGCAACGAGCTCGCCCACGGCAAGCTCGCCTGGAACGAATTCTACACCGATGAGGCGATTACCGCATGCTGGATGGTCTACATGCTGACCCTCGCGCCGATCCTGCGCTATTGGGACAGCCACGTCGCGCCCGCGATCGATGTCATGACATCGAGCGGAGAAATTTAGCGTCTCGGCTGGCGCCCATTGACCATATGGCGTGGTGCATAGAGCATTGGTCGCGTGACCGAGCGTTCGCTTTAACCGGGGCAATCGTCAGCTTCCGTCTAAACCGGACCTTTACAATAGATATATTAGAAGGCCGGTTTTGGTTGGCAGCCGACTCCGCGTGAGCGTCAGCTACTCCCCAACCCGCCTCCGAACCGGACATTCGCCTACCGGCCCGCGTTGCCCGTTCCCTGCAGCTACTTGCTGTCTCTTGGAACGTCTGGTGTTCGGCTGAAAGCCGCCATTTCGACGCCTGCCTGGGAATGGCGGCAATGTCCCAGGCCACGTCATAGCTGAAGGTCCGCTTCCTAGCGCTGGAAAGCCGAAGCCGACCGACAAAGGTGGGCGCCTAACCGCCGCTTCTGCGGTCGACCCTTTGTTGCCGTTCGGACGCTATACTCCGATGCCCAGTTGCGGTCCGTCCGGTATTCCAGCAGGTCGCGACCCGATACCGCCATTCAGCCTAGCACGGAGAATGGCAGTTGATGGCAAAAGCAGTCCCGGCAAGTCGGTTACCCGGGTGATTGTCGCGCCATCTCGATCAGGGCCCTGAACGCAGCTGAAGCATTTCGTCGGCTAGGATAATAGAGGCACAAGGGTGCGAGCGGCGGCGTCCAGTCTTCCAAGACACGGACCAGGCGTCCCGCCTGGATGTCGTCCCGTACGTCGGCTTCCATGAAATAACCGATGCCGACATGATCGAGCACGGCGATGCGCGAGAGGCTCGCCTCGTCCAGGGTTATGGGGCCGGAAACATCGATTAAAACAGGCTGGCCGTTCTTCTCGAAGTGCCAGCGATGCAGCGCGCCGTTTGGCAACCGGATGCGCAAACAGGAGTGGTGAAGTAGGTCCGGGGGTGTGCGTGGTTTGTCGTTGGCCTTGAAATATTCAGGCGATGCCACGACGGCAAAACTGCGCGGAGGTCCGACTGGAATGGCGATCATGTCGGTCGGCACCAGGTTCGCGGTTCGCAATCCGAGGTCGAACCCCTCAGCGACGATGTCGACAATCCGGCCCTCGGTGACGAGATCGATGTGAACCTTGGGATAATGTCGCAGGAACTTCAGCAAAAGTGGTCCGAGTATCTCCCGTGCGCCTGTGGCGAAAGCATTGATCCGCAGAGTTCCGGACGGTGTTTCCTGCTGTGACCGAGCGGCTCCCATCGCTTCATGCAGGGTGCTCACAGCGGGCCCAACCTGCTCGACGAAATTTCGTCCAGCATCGGTGAGGGACACGCTGCGAGTCGTGCGATTGAACAGTCGGACGCCAAGCTGCCCTTCCAACTTGCCGACGGCATTGCTTAGTGCGGTGGTGGAAAGCCCCAGTTCCAGCGCTGCCGCGCGGAACGATGCCCGCCGCGCTATAGCGAGCACAGCGTCAAATTCGATCAAACCGTGTTTCGACATTGTCCCGCCTTTCGCAACGCCACATGCCGGTTTAGCCCGATTATCACAATCATTGTGCGGCGCTAAATTCTCCTCGTCATCGCAAGGAGCGTAGCAATGCCGATCGAACTACCCAAACCCATCGCCGACTATGTCGCGGCCAACGCACGGCTCGATGCAGACGCCATGCTCAAGCCGTTTGCTGCTGACGCGGCTTTCCTGGATAATGGGAAGCGCTTTGAAGGCCACGACCAGATCCGGACCCTGTTCGAGGAAGAGGTCATCGCCGTGAAAGCCATCTTCACGCCGGATGCTATCCGCCGCGAAGACGGTCTGGTCGTCGTCGAAGGCCCCGCCCATGGCGACTTTCCCGGTAGTCCCATCCGCTTCACCTACTGCTTCGCGATCGAAGCCGATGCGATCAAGGCAGTGGAGGTCACGGCATGACGATCAAGGCTGATCGGACCGAGTTCGCAGGAAAGCGCGTACTCGTCAGCGGCGGCACCAAAGGTGCGGGCCGCGCCACGGTAGACCGGTTTCTGGCCGGAGGCGCGCGCGTTATCACCGCCGCGCGCGGAACGCCGGAGCCCATCGACGGAGTGGAGTTCGTCCAGGCCGACCTCGCGACCCCGGAAGGCAGCAAGGCGCTGGCGGATGCTGCTCTCGAACGCCTGGGCGGCATTGACATTCTCGCGCATGTCATCGGCGGTTCGTCCGCGCCGGGCGGCGGCTTCGTTGCCTTGACCGATGAACACTGGCTTGCGGAATTGAGCCTCAACCTTCTGGCGACCGTCCGCCTCGATCGCCTGCTGGTGCCCAAGATGATCGAACAGGGTGCCGGCGCCGTGGTGCATGTCACGTCCATCCAGTCCGTGCTGCCATTGCCGGAATCGACGACAGCTTATGCCGCCGCCAAGGCCGCGCTCAGGACCTACAGCAAATCGCTCTCCAAGGAGCTTGGTCCCAAGGGTGTGCGGGTCAACGTCGTCTCCCCTGGCTGGATCATGACTGAGTCGACGGGCCGCTTCTTGGAGCGCCTGCAGGACACGAATGGCGGCACAATCGAGGATGCGAGGCAGTCAGTCCTTGAGGCTCTCGGCGGCATTCCAATCGGCCGCGGGGCGAAGCCTTCCGAAGTCGCCGACCTTATCGCCTATTTGGCTTCGGATCGCGCAGGGGCGATCCACGGCGCTGAATTTGTCATAGATGGCGGTACGGTCAGCACCGTGTGAGCTTGGGTCGGCATCCTCAGAATGGCGGTCGTGGGGCGCCGATTTCTGCCGTCGCGAGGATGCGAGCCGGAGGAGTGAGGCTGTGGCCTCTTGGATGGAATGGGCGCCTCACGCTAAGGGAGAACGTGAGCGTGCCCTTTCCCCGCCTATTCGGCGGCAGGCGACCCTTCCCGGTCACTCAGCGCTCCAGTTTCGCTCCCTAGCAACGGACCGGCAGCTTTCCCATCGTCCTTCCGAGAGGATGGCCGTGAAGAGGCCTGCCGGTCTCAGGCGCTTCACTGCTCAGGGGGCGGTCTTTCTGGTTAGGAAACCCTGCATAGAAAGCCACGCGATGAATTCGTCTAGCACGAGCGTTGTCGTGGTGTTTGGTTTTCCGAGCCCGAAACCATGGCTCCCCTGCTGGTAGCCATGAACTTCTACAGGCCGCTTGGCTGCGAGCCAGGCCTGCGCAATCGGAAAGCCCATCGAGGGAAACAAGGGATCGTCGAGAGCGATTGCATCGAACATCGGCGATGCGTCTGCCGGAACGTCGATCTTAGCCTGCGGGCCATAGATGTACCCGAAGAAAGCAGGTCGTTCGCCGGACTTCGCGGCAAGGACGGTCTGGAGCGAGGTCATGGCGCCTGCCGAAAAACCGATCATGCCGACGCGGGCGGGGTCGATGCCCCATTTGGCGGCATTTTCGCGCACCATCTTCAGTGCGGCAAGGCCATCTTCAGTGGCCTGCGGATTGGTGAGCACCGGTTGCTCGGTCGGATCGGGAATGCCCTCCATCATCTTGGCCCAGACATATTTCCCGGCTTCGGCTTCATCTTTGGGGGTTGGCAGAAGGCGATACTTCAGAACGAACGCGGCAATACCGCGATCTGCAAGGGCCTGAGCTACATCCCAGCCCTCATGCGACATGGAAAGCGCCATGAAAGCGCCGCCGGGCGCCACGATCACAGCGGCGCCGGTCGCTTTGGCAGGATCGGGAAGAACCGGGGTCAAGGTGGGCCGGGTGACATTGCGGACCGCATAGTCCTTACCGAAGTATCGGGCCCAGTTTTCGTTGGCGGCAGATCCTGGCGTCTTGGTGCCATAGAGCGGGAGGGCGCCCATCTCGACCGGCGCGCTTGCCGGAGCGGGTGCAGGATAGTCGGCAGGCTGCGCAGCAGCACTCCCGGCTGCTGCTACGCATGCTGCTGCCATAACAAAATATGCGGATTTGCCAGTTGCCATCCACCATCTCCCCTGTTGTTGGGAAGGTGAATGACATCTACAAACGTAAAGGGTCAAATACGCTTATTTTGCAATCCCATAGTAATTTCCTATACCTCCGTGCCTTGCACACACGCTCGCCGGCCGGCTGTGACAATCACTGCATCGTGAAACCACGCCAGGCATCAGCAAGCTACGACGCGGCGGAGCTGCATTGTAGATTTCCCGGTTCGTAACACAGTAACTATTCGGGGGGGGGCATGTGAAGAACCGACCCTTTCACGACATTGAAGCTCAAATATTTTGGTCCCATGTGTTGACGGTCAGCTTTTGTTTTTTAGTCCGCTGGGTTCGCACCGTTTATCAACGAATCGCCAACGCTTCTGGCAACGCCTACGAATGGTCCCTCGCCGGATTCACTGACGCACGCCGCTATGATCGCAAATGTTTCAGACGTGTTCTTTCGAACGCCAGATGCGCTGCTGGTACTGGCGCGGTGTCAGGCCGGTGGCGCGGCGGAAGGCATGGGCAAGGCTGGAGGTCGATGCGAAGCCCACTGCATCGGCCACTTGCTTGATGCTTTCCTGCGTGGCGAGCAGGCGTTTCACCGTTTCCAGCCGGTGGTGATGGACATATTGCCCCACGGTGCAGCCCCGGCTGCCCAGAAATCCGCGTGTAAGCTGGCGAACCGAGACACTGCACAGCGCGGCGAGCTCTTCCAGCGAAGGCGGCATGGCATCGCGCTCCAGCCGCTCGTCGATCACGCGCAGGCGCCACGAAGCCAGACCGCCGTGCGCGGTTTCTTCGCCGATTTCTTCGAAATAGCGACATAGCTCGATCGTCAGCTGGGTGGCGATCGAGCCGACCAGCAGCTTGGAATCCCGGCGCGGCGTGCGCGCTTCTTCGGCGAGGCGGCGCAGCAGCAGGCGTACGGTCTGGCTGGCGATGTCCAGCGCGGCGGCCAGGCGGGGGGCGGTCCATTCCATGCGCTCGGCGAAACGGTGCTGCGCCAGCCGTCCACGGAGTTCGCAGCGGATCGAATGCTGCGCTTGTGCCCCGTCCCATCGCAGCTGAAGCGGATGGCCGGGCGGCACGAAAACGATATCGCCCAACCTTTCGAAGCGATGCCTCTCGGATCCGTCCGGCGCGAAGGCCCCGCGCGCATTGGCGGGGCGCGGGGTGACGCAAAGGTCTAGCAGCGCATGATCGCTTGCCAGCATGGCCGCGCCCCCGCTCGACAAGCTGCCGTGGACGATAGTGACTTCGGCCGATGAAAAGCTGAGGTCCGCTCCCGCCCTTGATCGTCCGCGTCTGTCGCTCGCCTCGTCCATGCTCTCCGATCCCGTCCAATACCGCGATGCAATTTGGCCAAATATCCGCCTTACGTCCAGATCGGGATGAACGACGCGATTGCGGAGGGGCATCGCGATCCGCAGACTGGCGGCAAGACAGAAACTGGAGGATGCCATGCCGCAGCAGATGGCCGAAGCGCTCGACGACTTCGGCGGCCAGATCGATTGGACCTGCCTCAACGAATGGATCGCGGCGCAGGACGTGCTGGGAAGCGGCCCGGTCACCGCCGTCCGCAGGTTAGCGGGCGGCCTTCAGAACAGCGTTTTCCTGATTACGCGGGGCGGCGAAGACCTGATCCTGCGCCGTCCCGGCAAACACCTGAAGCCCAAGAGTAACGAAACCATGCTGCGCGAGGCACGCGTGTTGACGGCGCTGGACGGAAGCACGGTGCCGCATCCGCGCGTGCTGGCGACCTGCGCCGATCCGGACGTGATCGGGGCGTGCTTCTTCCTGATGGAGCCACTGGAGGGTTTCGCGCAGTCGGGCGAGTTGCCGGGGCAATATGCCACCGATGCCGGCTGGCGTCGGGCCATGGGGGAGGAACTGGTCATGGCGGCGGCGGCGCTGGGCGCGGTCGATCATGTCGCGGCGGGCCTTGCCGATCTTGGCAAGCCCGACCAGTGGCACGAACGGCAGGTCGAGCGCTGGCGATCCCAGCTGGAAGGCTATGCGGCGACGCCGGGCTACGATCCGGGCGAACTTCCGCATGTCGATGAAGTGGGCCGCTGGCTGGCCGATAACCTGCCGACCGATCGCCGGATCGGCCTGGTCCATGGCGACATGCAGTTTCCCAACGTCATGTTTTCGCTGAAGGCGCCGAAGATTTCCGGCGTGCTCGACTGGGAACTGGTTTCGCTGGGCGATCCGCTGCTCGATCTGGGCTGGATCCTGTCCAGCTGGTCGGAAGCCGGCGATCCCGAAGGCAAGACGCCGATGGTGCGGCCCTGGGACGGCTTCCTGTCGCGGCAGGAACTGGTGGAACTCTACGGCGCGCTCAGCGGGCGGAACATGAGCGAGATGCCGTGGTTCTTCGCGCTTGCCTGTTACAAGCTCGCCTGCCTGCTGGAGGGCACATACGCCGCTTCCAAGGCCGGAAAGGTGCCCCCCAATGTGGGGGAATCGGTCCACGGCTATGCCACCTGGCTGATGACCAAGGCGCGCCAGATCATCGCGGATTGAGACCCGCCAAACACGATCACGATATTTGAGGATGAGTATCACACATGGACTTTTCGACCGATCCTGAATTTCAGGAAAAGCTCGACTGGATGAACCGCTTCGTGCGCGAGGAAGTGGAGGCGATGGACCTTCTGTTCCCGCAGGGCAGCGAACAGTTCAACATTCGCAACCGCAAGGCGCGCGCCATGGCGAAGAAGCTTCAGGCGCAAGTGAAGGCGCAGGGGCTCTGGGCCTGCCACCTGACGCCGGAACTGGGCGGCAAGGGCTATGGGCAGGTGAAGCTTGCCCTCATGAACGAGATCCTTGGCCGCACATCGTGGGGCCCGGTGATCTTCGGCTGCGCGGCGCCGGATACCGGCAATGCCGAAATCCTGGCCATGTTCGGCACGCCCGAGCAGAAGGCGCGCTATCTGCAGCCGTTGCTCGATGGCGAAATCTTCTCGACTTACGCGATGACCGAGCCGCAGGCGGGGGCCGATCCCAAGGAGTTCACCTGCCACGCCTGGCTAGAGGGCGATGAATGGGTGATCGAGGGGGAGAAGTGGTATGCCTCCAACTTCAAGGTTTCCTCCTTCGTGATCGCGATGGTCGTCACCAATCCCGAAAATGCGCCGCATGAGCGGATGTCGATGTTTCTCATCCCCTCGGACACGCCGGGGTTGGTCGATATCCGCGACGTGGCGGGGATGAACGACCCGGTCGATCACGGCCATCACGCCTATCTGCGGTTCGACAAGGTTCGGGTGCCGCTGGACGCCATGCTGGGCGAGCCGGGCCAGGGCTTCAAGCTGGCGCAGGCGCGGCTGGGTGGTGGGCGCATCCACCACGCCATGCGCGTGGTTGGCCAGTGCCAGCGCGCGCTGGAGATGATGCAGGAACGTGCCGTCTCCCGCCGCACGCAGGGCCGCCAACTTGGCGATCACCAGCTGGTGAAGGCGATGATTGCGGACAGCGCGCTGGAACTGGAGATGTACCGCCTGCTGGTACTGAAGGCCGCGTGGATCATCGATACCCAGCCGCACGGCGCCGCACGCACGCATATCGCGATGGCCAAGGTGGCGATGGCGCGCGTCTATCACGACATCGTGCGGCGGGCCGTTCACCTTCACGGCGCGCTTGGCACCACGCATGAGACGCCGCTGGCGCGCATGTGGATGGGCGTGCCGATGCTCTCCGTGGCCGATGGGCCGACCGAAGTGCATCAGGTGCAGATCGCTAACGCGCTGCTGAAGCAGACCGCGCCGGCGCAGGGCCTGTTCCCCAGCGAGCACATCCCCAGCCGCACGGCCGATGCGGAGGCCCGCTATGCCGACGAACTGGCCGAGATCGAGCGCGAACTGGCAGCTTGAGCGCCATGTCCCTGTTCGATCTTACCGGCAAGGTGGTGCTTGCCACCGGCGGCATGAGCGGGATCGGCCTTGCCTTCCTGCAAGGCTGCGCGCGGCAAGGAGCGTCGGTGGCGGTTCTGGACCGCGATACCGCAAAGGCGGACGCCGTCTCCGCGCATCTGCGTTCGCTGGGCGCGGGGCAAGTCCATGTGGAGACGGTGGACGTGACCGATGAGGCGGCAGTGGAAGCCGCTTTTGCCGGCACCGTCGCCGCGCTGGGCCGGATCGATTGCGCTTTCGCCAATGCCGGGATCAGCCACCGCGCGCCGGGGTTCGACGATCTGGACAGCGCAGACTATCACCGCCTGCTGGACGTGAACCTTCACGGTGCCTTCTACACCCTGCGCGCGGCGGTGCGGCACATGAAGGCGCGGGCGCGGCAGGGCGATCCGGGGGGCTCCATCGTCGCCTGCGGCAGCCTTTCGATCTATCACGGACTGCCGGGCATGGAGCACTACGCCGCCGCCAAGGCCGCCTTGCAGGCGATGATCAAGGGACTCGCGGTGGAGATGGGGCCGTTCGGCGTGCGTGCCAACATGCTAGTGCCGGGCTTCATCCTCACTGGCCTGACCGACGACAAGCCGGAGACGAAGCAGATCATCGAGCGCTTTTCCGCGATCACGCCGCTGGGCCGCCCAGGCGAACTATCCGATATCGAGGGGCCGGCGGCCTATCTCGCCTCCGACGCGTCCAGATTCCAGAGCGGCGATACGCTGGTGATCGACGGCGGCCGGCTCGTGCGCAACGTCTGACGGGGGAATTATGCCGATTATCATGGATATTACCGGCCGCGTGGCCGTCGTTACCGGCGGTAGCCGGGGGCTGGGCCGGGCGATCGCGCTCGGGCTGGTGGAGGCCGGCGCGGCCGTCGCGGTGGCCAGCCGCAAGCGGGAAAGCTGCGCGGCACTGGTCGCGGAGATAGAGGCGCTGGGCGGCCGGGCCTCGGCCCATGCTTTCGACGCGGCATCCTGGGAAGACTGCGACCGCCTTTTCGCCGAAGTGACCGAACGCTGGGGCGGTGCGGATATTCTGGTGAACAATGCCGGAAAGTCGCCGGTGGAGCCGTCCTCGCTGGAAACCTCTCAGGCCGCGTTCGATCTCATCCTTGCGGTGAACCTGCGTTCGGCGTTCCGGCTTTCGGCACTGTTCGGCGCGCAGATGGTGGCGCGCGGTGGCGGGGCGATCGTCAATGTCAGTTCCAGCGGATCGCGCAAGCCCGAACCTTACTTTGCACCTTATGCTGCCGCCAAGGCCGGACTCAACACGCTGACCGAAAGCTTTGCCAAGGAATATGGCCCCACGGTGCGCGTCAACACGGTGATGCCCGGGCCGTTTCATACCGACGGCACCAAGGCATGGTCTCGCTCCGAAGGCTTTGCCGAACACGCCCGCAAGAACCAGCCGCTCGGCCGCGGTGGGGAAACAGCGGAAATCGTTGGCGCCGTGGTCTATCTGGTCAGCGATCTGGCGTCCTATGTCACCGGGGCATGTCTTGCCGTTGACGGTGGGCATCTGATTGCACGTGGATGACCTGAGAAAGCGTGGGTGGGCAGTCTGACAGCTCGGCTCTTCTGCGGTGCCGCCTCGGCGATCAAAATCTCGCAATAGTGCGCTGTGCTTAGCCATTGTTTCTGCAGCCGACCCATTTAAGACTCTCAGCAGCCAATTTTTGACCCCCAGCTGCTGACGGTCTGCTATTCCGGCAGGTGTCGACCAGACTGCGTCGTTCGCGCGGAGGACCTAAACGACCGGTAGCAGCAAGGAGCGGCCGTTCGAACTTTCTGAAGCAGTCGGTCAGCATGCGCTGACATGGATGAACCCGCTCCGCGGGAGGTTGAATCTGATCGACGGGCCGGAACAAAGAGATGTTCAGGGTGAGGATTGTGATCTTTTGAATGAAACCCTCGCGCTGCCGCTCCGCAGCGGATGCAGCACTTGACCATACTACGAAATACGCATCCGCATGATGTCGGGGCGCCAAATCGATAAGCGATAAGTTGAGTGGTATCAGCAGGTTAGCTTGACGCTTTGGCCTGTCATTGATTCATGGGTTTCGCCAAAAACTACCATGGATTCAACGATGTGGACCGATACCACTCGCGCCCTTCATGTGCGAAGAGGGCTAGCTTTGCCAAGCGATTTGACGGATGCCGAGTGGGCGCTGCTGGAGCCATTGCTTCCACCTGCGTCTCGTGTCGGACGGCCCCGCAAATGGCCATTACGACGCATCGTCGAGGCAATTCTGTACCTACTGCGCGGAGGCCTGCCATGGCGGATGCTGCCGCCTTGCTTTCCGCCGGTGTCGAGCGTGCGGCATTGGTTCTACTTGTGGCGAGACAACGGGCTGTGGCTGACGATAAACCACACCTTGTTGATGATGGCCCGAGAAGCTGATGGGCGAGAGGCTTCTCCCAGCACTGGCGTGATCGACAGCCAGTCGGTCAAGACGACCGAAAGCGGTGGCCTGTGCGGTTACGATGCAGGGAAGAAGATCAAAGGACGCAAACGGCACATCCTGACCGACACCGATGGAAATCTTGTGCATGCCGTTGTGCACGCCGCCGACATTCAGGACCGGGACGGGGCACCGCTGGTCCTTGGAGAAATCGTCAGGCGCTTCCCCTGGCTGCGTCACATGTTTGCAGACGGCGGCTATGCCGGAAACAAGCTCAGGGAGGCCCTGCGCCGGATCGGAAAGTGGACCGTCGAAATCATCAAACGGTCCGATACTGCCAAGGGCTTCGAGGTCTTGCCGCGACGATGGGTCGTCGAAAGAACGCTCGCATGGCTGAGCCGCAACCGGCGTCTGGCAAAGGACTTCGAGGAAACCATCGCGTCCGCCACAGCTTGGCTCTTTATCGCATCCATCCAGCTATATGCTCGCCGCATCGCAAGGCCCTGATTGCCACGCCCGCAATTTTGAATCAGACACTTACAGGACCATTTATTAGGTAATTGTTGAAGAGTACCCATGTGCTGCCGCCAGAACTTAGACCATAACAAAGATAGAGCTAAAAAAATCTTGGATTCATCTCTTCAGCATGATTAAGTGCCGAACAACGATTCGTAAAATAGAGAGATAGCTCACGGCAGGAGGATTGCAAAAATGGGCACCATCACTTTGGACATCCCGGTCAACAAATCCCCCGTTCCTGCCGCTCTCGATATGTTTTACGATTTCTTGGTCACGAATATCCCTCCGGGTCCGAACGATCGCATTGCCATTTTGGGAACGCTCGTCGAGTTCGACATCGATCTTGTATCGGTGCTTTACAATGATTTCGTCGTCCGCGCGTTCGCCGATCGCACCGTGCTTGTATCGCCCACACCAGGTCAGGCGGCGGGTGATTTCGCAGATCGGTACTCGTCGCGTTACACGGACATGTTGGTCTCACTCGTGGCCGCGATCGATGCTGAGCTCGATCAACCTAGCCAAAACGAAATACTACGGCACGAGGCTGCGATTGACGCGATCTCCGCAGATCGCGATAAATACCTCGATCAAATCGAAACGGCCTGGTCGACCGAGATGGTTCGGCTTGGCATCGATCCCACAAAGATCGACACCGACGAAAAGGTGCGCCAGCGCTATGCCACCGAACGGGTCAAGTTCCTGACCACGCGTCGGTATGCTCAAAGGGTCTGGGGTATCGATGGTTTCAATACGAAGATCAGGCAGCGGGAAATTCTGATCGGATCAATTCGACGCAAGGCGTTTCCCGATAATGACTACGCCCAACTTTATCACCAGTATGAGTGGGTTCTGGAAAATAGGGTCATACGACCTCGCACACCCGACCTCGAAATCACTCACAAATGGGATGCGGTGACCATCCAAGATCCTACCAACTATGCTTTACAGGCAGTGTTGGATATTGCTGTTCACACCTCGTCGATAGTGGATCCGCGAACGATCCTGAAAGGGGCAGGCAAACGGGGCTACAGCGTCAGTACGACCAGCACCATCACCAAGGCCCATGACAAGGCATGGCAGGGCTCGGTGGGAGGATCGTATTCCTTCTTCAGCGGTTCGGTCTCCACGCAGAACGAAACTCACTTCCGATCCTCGCTTACGAAGGTCCGAAATGTATCGGTCAATTTCGAGCACCTCGGTGAACTGCAGATCATGCGCGACCAGTGGTTTGCGTCCACGTCGTTGAGCGACAACAAGAGGGTCAGGAAATTCCTGAAATCAAATCCCGCTCTTGCGAAGAAGCTCTCAATCCTGACGACCGGCATCATCATCGGTCGGGGACTGAACCTCACGCTTGAATTCACGGACTCATCCGATGTGCAGGAGTGGGGATCGTCGTCAACCTCCGGAAGCGCAGGGGTAAACGTTTTCGGCGTTCAGTTGGGGGGGAGCGGCGGCAGTAGCTCAAGCTACAACAATCACGAGATTGACACCACGGCAAGAACGGTGACTTTCAGGGACGACCCAACTGTCTGTCGCTTGGTAGGCCTACGCACGACCGCGCTGGATACGGGTTCGTCGACTCCGTTCTATTCAGCAATGAACGAGCCAGCATGGCAGTCAGATAGCATCGTCGAGGCAATCAGCAGCCAAAATGTCGCCGGCAAAGTGATCGACCTCTATGAGGCGCTGATTGCCCAAGAAATGCGCCTTGGGAAAAGCTGACGGAGCGGTATGCGCAATTCAGGGGCACAGCGGCTAGCACGGGTCGGCTTCCTGCCGTCACGGGCTGGTTGGGCCCCGCGATTGCTCCCGGTCGGATTGTTGTTGGCATTGCCTGGCTGCGTGACAAGTCGGGCATTCCCGCTGTGTGTCTATGGCCCAGACCCTAGATATCCAACATTTCAAACTCTTCAGGCTGCGACGACGGACTATGTCAGGGAAGTGGCCGGCCCCCGTTCTCGAGTTGGATTTTCTCCGTCCCAACGCGTTGTGATCGTTCGGGCAGAACGCAGCAAATTGAAGGCGCTTAGGCAAGTATGGGCCATTTCTGCGTGTATCGGCCCCAATCGGTATGATGTCGAATATCAACAGTACAAGGCTTGCCTGAGATTTGTCCAAGCTGGCCTCGAAAACAATGGCCTCCCGCCATTGGGAACGAATAGCGACGGCATGGGGACGGATGTCTTGTATTGTGGCAAGCCGTTGGCAGTTCGATCACGAATTCGTTAGAGATTGACAGCGTGGGCGCAGCCGTCTTTGCGCTTCTTCAGTCTTAGTATTGCGAGGAGTCTGTTGGATGAATGGCGAGCTTGTCAATCCACCGGTCGTTAGCACCGATGAAATCAAACAGATTGTGGAGCAGTCGTTTTCCGAACTACGCGGAACACTGGAAGGCGGCGGCAAGTTCTTCCCCAACGGCATTGGCGAAATCACCTTCGTCGTGTCGGTGGGAGGAAAGGATCTTCCCGTGTTCAAGGTGGATGTCGCCATTCGCGAGCGGAAAAAGGAAGGAGGCGGCGAAAACGCCGATGTTGCTTCGGACTGCGCGATCCAAGCGATGGCGCGCTCCCCCGCGGATCGGATCAAGGAGGCGAAGCGATTGCTCAAGGAGGGAAAGGTCTACACACTCGGCTGCAGCGGCTTCATCTGCGCTGTCCTGGGTATTTCACATGAACAGGCCAATGAACTTATCGGGGACGATGCAGAACCTGTCGGCAGCAAACCGCCTTACACCAAACTAAAGCCCGGTAACATTGTGGGTTGGCAATCGACGACCGGTTCCGGACACGTCGCGCTATACGTAGGAGAATCGGACGACGTGTCTTTTATTGACGTCCGGGAGCCAGGCGCCCGGCCGCGGGCAAAAAATGGCTACTATGACCATGAGCTTTTCGTATCTCACCGCTTTTGACCGCGGCCTCGGCAGTACCCGTCAGGGCGACCAGATTGCACAGAGGACAAACGTGATTCTGGACTAGGGGGTGGTTGAGGTGCGTCCGCTGGCGACTTACCAAAAGTCAAGATGCCTTCGTGACCTGCATAAATCTTGACTCCAACAGGGTTTCCGGAGAGGTCGACGATGACCGCTGTATCAAGCGGCGCGCAACCTGCGAAGACGCACTCAGCGCTACGCGCCTTATCACGCTGATCTCGACCAAACTCAATCATTCTACAGGGCACTGGGCCGACGTGCTTGTCATTCTCTCTGACGTGCGATTGCCAAGGCGGGGCGAGAACCCAAGGAAGTCTGGTTTGGTGCGGTGACGGACAAGCATACTCCAGATATGCCAGTATCATCGTCCGCTTACCACCCGGCGCACCCCAAACCTGGCCTTTCCGGACGCCGCGGCACAGCCGTTCCCAAGGGCCACGGCCGGCTCGTAACCGGACGGGCAGCTATTTGATCGGAAGCTGCCTTCAGATTACGGAGCGGCGAACGGCAGCAAAGTCCCACGCCCTGCCCATCGCAGCCGACCCGATTGAGACGTTCGCTTCTACCTGCACGGATATCGCAGTCCTGACAGGAGTAGTCATTCAGATTGCTTCAGGTCAGCCCGCCTGGCACCGCCGACATACCCGACGATCAAGCCGCGTTCCTCGCTCCATTGATGCGGTTACAGGTTCATTCGCCTCGGCGTCTCGAGTAGACTCGTTCCGGCGCAAGGCGTTTGCGCGTCAGGCCACGTGGCGCCGGTGCCCTCCTGCGCAAGGCCGGTTTATCCAGGAGGTTCCAGCTGGGGGTTCGTGAAGCGCGCCACTGCCGCCAGCAGTCCGGGATAGCCCCTCGGCGTGGCTATAGGGTACGAGCCGTCAGACTTTGGGCGCGATCTGGAGATGAATCTCGCGGCATAACTGTGGTCCTCGGCCCGTCGCTCCTCAAGGTCCCGATCCGTCAGCTGCGCCGCCTCGTGCAGCTGCATCGTCATTTCGTGAAGCGTCACTTCGGTCACATCCGAAGATTGAGGGGTCCAGTAGGGAACGTAAACCCATTTGCTAGTCACGACAGCCTGCGGGATCGTGCCGGGAGGGTGCCCCTGCACGACCGCGATCGCGAGGGGCAGCAGGAAATGCAATTCGATGAGCGAGCCCTGGGCAAGGACCGCCGAGGTCTGCAGCACGTCGATCAGGGCGAAGGCATCGCGTGCACCCAGCCCGTAGACCCGCATGTACTCGGCAATGAGCTCCGGCACCGAAGGGTCCAGATCCCTCAGCTGCGACAGCACCAGTCCCGGCCATGTAAAGGCCTCGCGTCGAAGCGCCGCCTCATCGAAGAGCTTTGCCACCAAAGGCGTGAGACCGGGCTGCGCGAGGCTGTACTGCCTGTCGATGAAGCGGCGCAGATAGGCGCGCCCATCGAACGTTGAGCCATAGGCGCCGCTGACCGAGCGCGCGAGCTGCTCGGAATGAATGGCAAAGATGAAGATCAACCCGGGCACGTCGAAGAGATGCTTGATCTCCTCGAGCAACCGGATGGCATAAGTGGGTCGGCAGCGATCCAGCTCATCGATGACGATGACGATCGGCGCATGCTGCGCTGTGCCGTCCAGCGATGCGACAATCGCCGCAAGGCTCTCCTTCATCTGCTGGACAGCGGCCTTGCCCTCCTCGAATGCAGCTATGCGCTGCGCCATCAGCGTGTGGTTACCCACGCCCTTCAGCGCTGCAGCCGCATCCTCGA
This sequence comes from Novosphingobium sp. TK71, assembly GCF_055361505.1. Lineage (NCBI taxonomy): Bacteria > Pseudomonadati > Pseudomonadota > Alphaproteobacteria > Sphingomonadales > Sphingomonadaceae > Novosphingobium > Novosphingobium sp. TK71. The sequence goes on along the minus strand of NZ_CM143962.1, from coordinate 907,828 downwards.
TCGTTCCCTTACCGACCTCGCCAAGACCGTCATTCACGGCATCCCTGACGTCCTCGCTGACGCCTGTCAGCAGTTCCTCGGCAGCGTCGACCGCCTTTCCCGTGATGAGAAGACCGGCGCCGCGCCGCAACAGTCCCCAGCCCATGATCTTGGCGACACGGCCAGAGGTCACCATGAAATCCTGAACCCGGCGGCCGATCTGCGGATCGGTGACAAACGGGTCGAGCGCCGCCTTCAGGGTTGCGGCGAGCGCGGTAAGCGGTTCATCGGTCAGGTCGTCCGCCCAGGCATCCACGAAGGCCACCGGGTGATTGAGCCCCAAATGCTCGGCCAGCCGTTGCAGGAAAAAACTCTTCCCCTCGCCATATCGCGCATCGACCGCGATCGTGTAGGCACGCTTGTCCTCTCGCATGACGGGGCGCGCGGCAACACTTTCCATGTAGGCGATAAGCTGCTCGGCTTCCTCCCGGCGCGAGAAGAGATCATCAGCCCAGATTTCAGCCGGATTGCGTTTTTGCGTGGCCATGCAGTCCTCAAGCAGCGCGAAGTCTCGTTCCCTGGTCGCAGCCTATGAGGCCGAGCTCCTGTATGAAAGCCTTGCTTTGCGAAAGGCATGCGATGTGAAAGGCGTGCGGCCTGGTTGCGAGCACGATCCCTTCCATGCCTATCCATCCGACCGAGCCTATGGGGCGTTCCTTGCAATCGTCAGGGGGGCTGCCCACTTTGCCAAAGCCCCACGGGACACGCTTGTGCGAGACCAGTGGTGGGGCGTCACAGGGACCGTGGGTGGATACGTCCTCGCCGCCGTGATGAACCTAGGCGGGCTTTGTCCCGCTCTCACCTGGACCGCCCTGGCGATCCTTGCAGCATGCCGGTTTCTGGCGCCGGGTAACAAGGCCGGAATGCGAAAGCACGATAACGCAAACGATACGAACGAAGGAAACGACAAGAAGAACGAGGTGGTAGATATGGGCAAATCGATGATCCGCGAACTCGCGAAAGCAGCACCGATCACGGTGCTTTTCCACACGGTTGGCATTGACGCACTGTCCCTGTGACGCCCCATAATCCCCCACCCATTGATTTTTTGGGCCGGCCACGCGCGCCGGCCCTTTTTCTTTGCTGCCGCGCCGTCTCATATCGCCCGCGCCGGCTTCTTTGTACGCCGCCAGGGCGACGATGGGTCAGTGGGCGGTCGGCCGCCGGTCCGACGGTTCAGCGCAAGTGTTGCTGGAAGAACCGCTCAAGGGCAGCGGACAGGCCCAGCGTCAGCGCCGGAAGTTCAATCTCCTGGTCAGCGACGCGATGCGGGGCCATGCCGTAGACGCGATCAGAATCCTCCGGCGCGCGCACGCGCCGGGTCCGATAGATGTTGCGCCAGACCCCGTCATTCCAGGACCGGTCGAGTCCCAGCGCCGCTGGGTTGATCGGGCGCCATACCGGCACCGGTTCGTACTGATGCTCGGCGTAGCCGGTTTCGATACCCGCTTTCAGGTTGATTTCACGGTGATGGATCACCCGGCTGATCTTTGCGTCGCTATCGCCGATCTGCACCATTCCCCTGGTTTTCATGGACGTTTCCTTGAGGTTGACGAGGCGACGCGCCGCTTGCGTGCGCCCGGGCTTTCAGCCGATCGCTCCGAACGAGCGGGACCGCGGGTGCGAAGCATGTTGGCGCCGATCTCCACCATCCCCTCCACGCTCGAGATCTCTTCCGGCTCGCCGTCGAGACAGAGCGCCGGATCGCGGCGATTGACCTGAAAGCCGGAGGGAATGGCTGGATGGCTGTGCGGATTGAGCTTCATGAAGAACTCGCATCCCAGGGCAAAGAACGACCAGGTATTGTGCCCAAGCCCCCACGCCTTGCCCGGTGACCACATCACTTCGTGAAGAGGTTGTCCCTGGCTGACAAAGCGCCTTCGCTTGAGCATCAAAGGCGGGTCGTATGTCGTGAGGTTGCCAAACAGCAGTCCCCGCAATCGCGGTTCGGCCGGGCCCAGGTCGTAGTTCTCGCGCGCATCGCGGCCGACCTGCGAAATCCCCCGGCGCCAGATGCACGCGGCGACAAAGCGCACCAGAAGATCGGGGCGCGGATTGGGCACACTCCAGAAGCCTGCGTTCATGAGGCTTGTCCCATGCCGCTCGAAATTGCGCACGAACCGCACCCCGTAGTCATCGGCCGGGCCCAGCATCTCCTCATGCCGCAGACACAGGATCGACTTGTCGAAAAGGCCCTTGGCCTGAAACTTCACCCCTTCTCTGAACCGGCTACCCTCAAAAGCATGCTGCTGATCGCCCGCCACGGTACGGTAGAGGGCCCGAGGCAGGATATGCGCCTCGATAGTCGCGCTATCGCCGCAGATTACGCAGGCCATCAAAGCGGCCAGAGCCAGTAGCCGCCAGGGACCATCGCCCCCTCGGAAAACAGGTGGTGCATCGCCAGCGGCTGCGCCGTCGCGTGCGAGCCAACCTTGTAGGGCGCGCTCGACTCGGTAAGAGCGCACGACTCGTTGGGGTGGGTCGTGTGCTCGGGCACCATGTAATTGCCATAGACCCAGCGCAGCCGGCTCGCGCCTCCATCGAAAGACTGAATTTCCAGACGATTGAGAAAGTCTCTCAGCGCGTCCGCGCCGTTGCCGCCCACAAGCTCGTAGCCCACATGGACCACGCCCGGACGATCACCTGGAAGCTGGAGCGACGCCTTGGCCACCATCGCGCGAAAATGTTTCGCCTTGCGCCTTGCCGCCTCACGCGAAGAACTCAGCCAACGCACCACGCTCAGGCGCGATACGTCCGCGGCATGAAACGGTCGCTCCTTGCTGGGCGTCCAATCACCGTCCACGCTGTGGTCCGCCCTGGCATTGTACCTGCCGGTCGCCACTTCGATCATTCTGCTCGATCCAAAGTACAGATCATCGCATGCGAGCACCCCGCGCAAATCCTCCCAGGCAACGGGCCTGACGCTGCCGCTCGCTGTGTCATCGCTCCATTCGACAGCGCGGCCCTCACGCATACCGTCCGCGGCGCGGCGCACGAGATAGTCGTCTGGCACCGCAGACAGTTCCACCTGGAAATCGACGTCGATAATCGCCGAAAGCCCCCTTTCCTTCGAGAGCGCATGGACGGGCGCTGCGAGCCGCTCGCTCTCCTCACGCTCGCCCAGGGCATATTGCGATGGTCCGACCCGCTTGCATTCCACCGCCCAGCGCCGACGGCCCTGGCGAACATTGAGGTCGTGAGTCTTGCCCTTCCCGGGACTCTCCGGCACGAACTCGACCTCAGACCATCCCATCCGCTTGTAGGCCGCCGCGACCAGCAGTTCGTAAAATCCATCGTCGGGCTGTTTTCGCCCGTCGCTCATCAGCCGAAAGGCTCGCTCCTGCGCCCCGCCGATAGCCTGCAATTGCGGCAGCAACTGGCCGATGCGGCGAAACACCGGTGCGAGCCTGTAAGCCTCGGGCTCATACCAGTCAGCGCGATCGCTGGCGTAGGCACGCGCCTGGAATACGTACCACGCGGCAAGATCATCCCTGTCGTATAGCGGCACGCGATTGCCGACCTGCCATTGCCCGCGCACGCGATGAAAACGCTCCCGGACCGCCTCGAGCCGCAAGTCCCAGTCGGCCTTCGAGAAACCCTGGGTAAGCCATTCGATCGCATTGAGGCTGTCCGTGCAGCGCCAATCCTGACCGTCTCGCTGTGCTATCCATATCGGGGAACGCTGCATGGCCAGGAAAGTACCCTCCGCCTGCGGCAATGCAATCGCGATGGTGTGGCAAGGCGCGGCTTTTCTGTGAAGTGCCCGGTGCAAAACCACTGGACTGGCCCGCGCCGTACAAGACATGATGAGCGTATGATCCAATTCGCTTGCGACCACGCCGTGATCGGCGGACTGCCCCCCATCCCCCTTGCTCGGGTGTGGCGCGGCCGGGAGCCTGCCTGAGCCATGGAGTGTTTCCGGATCGACGAGAGCGGCTACACCGGCTTCGACCTCCTGAGCCGCGATCAGCGCTTCCAGGGAGCTGCAGCGATTGCAATCGAGGACGAGGACGCTGCCCGCCTCATCAAGCACTATTTTCCCAAGCTGCAGGCGAGCGAACTGAAATACCGCGCGCTTTCGCGCCGTGCGAGCAACCATCCGCGACTGCTCGAACTGCTGGCCGAATTGCTGGGCACATACAAATCCGTGACGTATGTCTGCGACAAACGGTTTTTGTTGATCCTCATGTTCTGTGATTACGCCGTCGAACCCTGGTATAAGGAGCGCGGCTGCAACTTCTACGAGGACGGGCAGAACTACGCGATGGCCTCGCTTCTGGCGACGGCGGGGACAACCTTGCTGGGCAAGGGCGAATTCGAAGCGCTGCTTGCCGCATTCCAGCGAGCGGTGAAGGAAAAGACGCCGGCGTCCCTAACGGAGCTGGTCCAAGCGGCGCGGGCGACATCCTGGCACGCCTTTCCCGAAGCGCTCGGGCCACTGGCCCAATTCGCGGCGCCCGAATGCCTCTTCGCAATTGCCGCCGATGGCGTGAGCACGGACGCTGCGATGGTGGTCCTGCAATCGCTGATCACGCGCATGGAAGTGATGTGCTCGGGGCCCTACCGAGTGGAGCACGACCAGTCCAAGAACCTGGCAACCTACAACGATCTTCTGCGCCGGCTCATCGACCATGACGAAGAGATCGAGCTTCGCCAGTCCAGGATCGCCAGCTTCAGCTTCCCGCTTAAATTGACCGAGGTTGTGCAGGTCGATTCAAAGACAAGCCCGGCGGTCCAGCTTGCGGATGTGATGATTGGCGCTGCCCTTGAGGCTGCCAATATCATGACCGGTCTGCGCCCCGACGGCCTGGACCCGGAAAAACTCATGCCGCTCTACGCCGAGGATCAATTCATCCACCTGATCCCGAGCGTAGATTTTGCCGAGAACAAGGAGTTTCGCAAAGGCACGCAGGCCGCAGAGGTCATCGACTACTTCGCGGCGAAATTCGGACGCGATATGTAAGCAACGACGCACCGCGGGGGTGGGGGCTACAACTCACCGTCGCCAACCTGTTTGACGGGCGCTATTCCCCGGACACGGATGGCATCGACCGCGTGACGCCCGACAATCCCCGCAACTGGGGGCTGACGCTTTCGCTCACGTTCTGAGTGCCGGGGAAGTGTAGATTTGGAATGCGGGCTCACCCTCTTGCAATGAAGCGGTCGTCCGACTTCGTATCCTCCAGGAGGGTGGCTACATCGATTACGCGGTGTCCCAGTGCTCGCGTGCGAGAAATGCTCACGAACTGCAGCCAGGACCGGCAGCTTACTCCAGTAGGTCGCTCCGAAGCCGACATTCCGGAAAGTCCCAATGTCAGCCATTCCGAGGTCTTGCCGAAAACAGCCGGCTAAGCCTTATTGAATTCCCGGTCCTCCCCGCCCCCGCCCGATCGTCCAGTTGATGCCGTCCGTCCGCATCAGACCCGACACCGTCTTGCCAACCTGCTTCTCCAATGTCGGGCGCCAGGGAACCAATGTAAAATCCCGGCTCCGTTCGATCAGCGCATGCTTGCCGCTGACCAGATCGACGGAACGCCGATAAACACCCTCGATACGCTCGCCTTGCCTGGCCTCTCGATAGGGCCTGCCAAACTCCTCCTCCAGCCCACCCGATACCCGCAGCAATTCACGGCGGCGCAGCGCGTCCATCATGCCATCGGCAAACACAGTCCGTCCCTTGCTCTCCTCTGCGAATCCCTGTGCCAGCAGCCACTGCCGCCGCCGGTCCCTTGCGTTCGACAATTCCTGCCCAAAGCCGGCCTCACGTGCAGGCTGAGGTGCTCCAGAAGCGAGGTCGCGATCGATCCAGGTCGCCGCCTCCATTCGCTCTAGCTTTGCCAGCGGCTCTCGGGCCAGCACTTCGACTGCAACCGGACGGTCCTTGACGCGTGCCTGTTGCCACGTGGCAACGCGTTCAAGATGGTCGCCAGAAATCGTCCAGCGCCCGGTGGGTTCACGCACGACCAGACCGCTTTCCCGGCGCATCGCTTCTAGCCGCCGAACATGGGCCTTGGCATAGCTCTGTGTTGCATTGGGATCGTGACGCAGATGGAGATCGATTTCGTAATGCCCGCCATTCGCGGCCGCAACGGCCGCGATCGTGCGGTCGACCTCACGGACGCTGGGACGCTGGGGCTGGATCCTGACGATGGAGCCGGCGAGCGAACTGGCTTCGTCCGTCCCGGCGTGAAGGCCGCCCTGCCCGGCCTTGCCAATCGGCACATAGTGGCTGCGCCCATCGGCGGCGTCGATGATGAGGTAATGGCGATCCTCGAATTCATCGGCGAGCCCACGCGAAAGGACACGCCCAACCAACGGCCTCGCGTCTTCCTGCGAAGGATCGTATATCACCTGATCGACTGCCGCTCGCGCGACCTTCAGGCGTGTGAATTCGCGTTGCATGGTGCGGATCACATCGCCCCGTTCGCCCATAGCGCGCAGAGTGTCTTCAAGGCCCGCATTAAGCCGATAGCGATCACCGCCCAGGTGTTCGGCCAGATCCATCCGGACGAGGTGGGCAAGGCGCCCGGCCCTTACCGATTGCTGGAGCGGGTCGAGCGATCTCGCGGCGACCTCCCGGTCCGGCCCCAACTCCGCCAGCAATGCGCGATCGATCGACGTCAGACGCTGCTGGTCGATTTCGGCGCGGAGGCCGTCTGCGATTTCCCGGTCCGAGCGAGGTCCCAAATCGAGCTCGATGAGATCCGCCGCCCGCTCACGGATGCCGCTCGTCAGATAGTCGCGGGCGATCACCAGATCCTTGCCTGCGGCATCCTTTCCGCGAACCACGATATGCGTGTGGGGATGGGCCGTATTGAAGTGATCGACCGCGACCCAATCCAGCTCCGTTCCGAGGTCCATTTCCATCTGTGCCATGAGGCGCCGCGTGAGTGGCTTCAAATCCTCGTAGCGGTCCCCGTCCTCGGGCGAGACGATAAACCGGAACTGATGGCGATCGCCTGCCCCCTTTTCGAGGAAGTCCTTGCCGTCCACCGCATCGAGATCGCGCCCATATAGCGATCCGCGCTCGCCGTCGCGGGTCGTGCCATCGCGCTGAAGATATCGAAGGTGAGCGGCTGCCGCCGCAACCCCCTTCCCGCTCAGCCGGACAATGCTAGCCTTCACCACCACCCGGCGACGATGGGAGCCTGCCATTCCGCCCCTGCTGGCAAGCATCCGGCCGACGCCCGCACCGCGTCCGATTTTGCTGCCCGTGAACCCGGATCTGCTGCGTCCTTTTGTGGCGCCTCCACGAGCCAGATTGGCCGCCGCCAGGACCCTGCCGATGTACCTACGTTCGCCCTTGCTTCCCTGCGCTTTCTGGCGGCCAAGTCGGGGGAGAAAATCTTCATCGTCAGCCATCGCAGATCGCTCGCATCGGGGGATTTGCCCTGACGATGCCTTGAGCCTTGCTGCATGGAAACCGGTGCCGTCCAGGGCCGCACAAACCCTGGCTCCAAGCTCCCCATGACACTGCCGAATCGCCGCCAGTGCCGTCCAAAAACCTGAAAAATGGCGTGCAGACAACAGGTTATGGCGGACCAGTGCCATGACTTTATCTTGCCGTCCTAATCGGTTCCGGTGCTGTCGTCTTCGTCGCCATCGCCACTTCTCCATTCTACGCCATCGCAGTCGTCCGCGCCATTCCGCCGAGGTCTCAAGCCGCGCTGGCGCGTCTCCGGTATCGAGGTTCAGTGCGCCGTGCAGTCCTCCGCGCTCAGCGACGGGCTGTTCCAGCTGCATCAAAGCAGCATTCCAACCGCCGCGGCGCACCCTTTGATCGGCAAGACGGAGCAACATCACAGGCATTTGGGCGCGTTCCGGAGCCGCTCGGTGAAGAGCCCCGTTCGCAAGCAAGATATCGCGCTTTCCGTCGTCGATGGTCTGCACTGATCCTCATCCGCCGGAGCGGATCTCCCTATCGGTTGGCGGTCACTCCCATGGCGTTGTCAGCCGTTGGCGACGGGCGCGGTTTTGGCCAGCGCGCCCAGCAACCGACGGTCTTTTACGGTGGCCCGAGCGGCGATGTCCTGCGCGCTCGCCTGCGCATCGCCCATGTAAAACGTGCCGTCCGTCCACATCGCATGCATGATCACCGCCAGCTTGCGGGCAACCGCCACGGTCGCCTTGCGGTGATTGCCGCGCTTGCTCAGCGCCAGCCCCCAGGTGCGCAGTTTGTCCTTGCCCTTGAACCGCGTGAGCAGCGCCGAGGCGGCCTCGTAAAGCGCGCGCCGAACGTCGGCATCGCCCGCCTTGCTGATGCGTCCCTGGACATCGATCGACGACCCCGACTGCCACCGCCGAGAGGTCAGTCCGAAGTAGGCGGCGACATCCCGGGATCGTCGGAATCGGCCCGGATCATCGATCGCCGTCATGAAGCTCAGGGCCGCAATGGGCCCCACCCCCGGGATCTGCAGGAAGCGGCGGCACAACTCGTTTGCCGCGACGACCCGGATCACCAGCTTGTGCAACCGGCCATACTCGATCCACAGGGCTTCGCGCGCGGCCAGCATCGCCTCCATCAGCTCGGCGGTCAACGCGTCGTCCGCTACCGCCTCGCGCACCGCCGGGGCAAAACCAGTGCGGCCAACCCCTTTGATCCGGATGCCGAACGCCTTGAGCGAATGGCGGATGCTGTTCTCGAGATCGAGAAATTTGCGCTTCAGGTTGCGGCGCTGGGTCAACAGCAATCGCAGCCGATAGCACGCCTCGCTTTTCACGAAGGCCGTCCGGTACCAGCCGGTGCGGATGATATGGGCGATCCCCAAGGCGTCCGCCGCGTCGGTCTTGTTGCGCTGCGCCGCCATCGCCGCACGGACATGGCGCGTCTCCAGACAGACCGCAGGGAGGCCCAGCGCCGCCAGTTCCGGATGTAGCCAGGGCGACAGCGCTCCGGCCTCGTGGCCGACCCGCCGCAGCCGCCGCACATAAGGTTTCAACGCCAGGTACACCGCCTCCGGATCCGTCGGCACCGCCACGCGAAGATGCACTTCGCCCTTGTCGTCGACCACACAGATCGCCGTCTCGTCGACCGACACGTCGAGGCCCGCAAAGTACTCCATCGTCCGTCTCCTGCGTTGTTTCACAGGATCAGTTTGTACCGCAGATGCCGCCACCACCGCGCCTCCCGGTTCGCCGGAACCCTTGCCCCGATTACGGAAGGCATTACGCCCGCTCACCCCTCTCTCCCCTCACAACCGGCAATCCCACCTCGCCGCCCTGTTCCTAGAGGCCGCCCCAACCAGAGGCTGTTCTCGCAAAAAAAGGCCGGGACGCGAGCCCCGAAGGCACCCACGTCCCGGCCCGAAATCCGGCCCGCGCCTCATCGCAGGGCTGCGTATGCCTCGCGCGCGGAAACTTCGCTCGCGCATGCCCGCCGCGCCATCAGCCCGTGCGTCCGGCCATCGCCATCCACGATGCTCACCGCCGCGTACCACGCCCCGTCCAGGCATCCCACGACCGCCACCCGGTCGAGCTCGATCTCGTCGCTCTCCGGACATTCCGCGCCGTATTCCCACCCGCACTCCAGCGCGCCCAGCCACCGCTCACACACCCGCGCCTCCCACACGAAATCGGCCTCCTCCGCCGCTACGAACCGCGCCGCAAGCGCCTCTCCTGCGCCCCGCCCGAACTCGATCTCCAGCCCCGCCGCAAGCTTCGCAAGCACCCGATCCGCAGCAACGCCGATGTTCGTCCGTACCGTCATAACAACCTCCTACGCTAGCGCGTCCCCGTCCTTCGAGGACCCCAGTCTTCGGACGGTCGGCGCGGTGGCTGTCAGGGCCGCGCCGGCTTGCCGGTGCGCCGCGAAGCGGCGGCGGAGGAACCGATTTTGTTCCAGAAAGACAAACAAACTCGCGCGCGAAGCGCGCTCAATTGCTGGGGCAAAATTGGAGGGGCCGCCGGCCTTTACAGCCGCCGCAGAGGCCGTCACACTGGGAATTCCGAGGAGGGCGGCTTACCTCTCGTCCTAGCGCACGGTCGGGGCCTGGGCTCTACGCCTATCCCGGTTTCGTCATGCGACACCGCTTCGAGCATGACGCCGTGTGGGTCAGCGATTGTTCACCGCAAAGAGAGGATCGGGAAGCACGTTCGGCATGCCTGCCGGGGTGGTTTCCTCATCGCGAGATGCTTCCGGTCCCGCCTGCGAAGTGGCGATGAAGATCGTCTGGGACGTCGTTTGCTCAGCCCCTGAACGCGGCATGGCCGTTCGCCCGATGATGTCCCGATTGTCCCCGGCGATCTGTCTGCCGGTGCCCGCAACCGATGCCAGGTATGCCCGCGTCTCGGCAGGCAGCGGCCGCCCCGTGGCGAGGGAGGCAGCATATCGACCTGGGCCGACATTATAGGCCGCGAAAAGCCCCGGATAGCCGAACTTATCGTACATCTCGCGGAGGTACGCGGTGCCCGCGAGGATATTGTCGCGGGGCGCATGCGGATCGCTGCCGAGCCGAAGCCGGCGGCGCAGGTCGGCCCATGTTTCCGGCATCAGTTGCATGAGGCCCATCGCGCCGGCGGGAGAGGTGATCGGGCGTCCACCGAGGGTCGTGCGGCCCCGGCTTTCGGCGCGCATCACCCGCTCGATCCAGACGGCGGGCACAGCGAACCGCTCGGACGCCTCGGCGATTTCGGCATGCCAGCGAGAGACGGCATCGGCCTCTTGCGCGCGAGGCGCCCCCGCCGGAACGAGACTGGCCGGAAGCAGCGCAGCAGTTAAGACGACCTTGATGGATCGTTGCCTCGTGCGGCGCCCCAGAGGCGCTGGCCCACGCTGCGGCCGCAGCATCACGGAAGCCACAGGGGGCGCGCCTTGCCGACGATGTCGCTTTCTCGGGTGATACCGAAATAGCGTCCATCGAAGCTGTCGGGCCGCAACGTCATCAGCAGGAAATAGCTGCCTTGCCGCAAGCGTAGGCAGCCCTCCCATTGCGGCAACGGGCGGCCCGAAGGGTCAACCGCAAGCCGGTGCGCGGCGACCTTTCCGTCGATCGTCACAATTTCAGCACGGGCGCAGACGGTGTCCCCCGCCGCCCCTGCAACGCGCTTCACCAGCGGCACGCCGGAAGGCAAGTAATGCCGATGAGCGGCCAGGGTGCGCGCCGGTTCGGGCGGCCAGGCGACGACCATGTCGCCGGGAGCGAGGTGCGCGCCGGGTGAGACCAGATAGAGGCCTACCGGCGCACTGGCACTGTGGTTCCACACGAGACGCGGGGTCGGCGGAAACACCAGTGTCAGGTTCAGGGCGGCAATTCCCGCCCCCACGGCCACGGCGCGGCGGCGCAGCACGCGGCGGCGGAGACGGGCCGCGCGCAAGGCATCGCCCCAGGCGAACAGGGGCAAGTTGCGGGCGTCATTCATGGCCGCCTCCTGTAGAGGTGGAGAGCGACCAGGCATCGAGATCGGCGATGTGATATCGCCAATCCCGGCCATGCTTGCGGCACTTGGGGCCGGTCCCTTTCTTGCGCATTCCCTTGAGGGTAACGACGGCCAGGCCGAGGTAGAACGCAGCCTCCTTGGCGGTGAGGAAAGGGCAGTCGCTGCGCGCTTCCTGCGCACGGGAATTTGGCCGGGACCTGCGCATGGAGAATGGCCCGACTGGCTTGCCCGGAGGCTCGCTCTGCTCGCGCGCTACCGGCCTTTTTTCGAGATCGTCCCTCATGATTTCGCTCCCTTGAGGCAAGCCGGAAAGCGGCCTGCCGACGAGGCGGAATGACGGCTTGGGAAGGAGCGCGGCAGGGTCGAAAATCGACATGTGCGATTTCGCCCCCCCTCTCCGGGACGAACACAGCGAGCAAAAATCGATCGTGGCGAGAGCCGCCGAACGGGTCGGATCGGCCCCAACTTCTACGCCTTGCGGACAGGGTAGGCATGACCTGCTACCGCAAATGCGCCATGGCCCGAGGGACAAACCGGCGAGGCGTTCGGCCGCAAACTTCCCGCGCGGCGATCGCTCGCAGCGATCCCCCGCACCGGGCTATTTCGAGGACCGGTACGGGGCGCGCTAGCGCGGATGGCGCCGTCAGTCGGCGGGGTTCCAGATGATCGCGAAGGTGTCCTCGTCGTCCTGCCCGGCGGCCCGGCCGAGGTTCGCGTAGAGGCGCCGGGGTCCGAATTCCGGGGCCGCGAGGCTCAACGAGACGTAGTCGTTCCCCGAGCTCTCGCTGCGGCGAAGCCACCCCGCGCCGACCTCCACGCCGCCCGAGGAAACCCGGTAGTCGGGCTGGGCGTCGCTGGTCTTGCGAAGGTTGGGCGCGATTTCGATCTCGGCGCGGATCGAGAGCGTGCGAAGCTGGCCCTTGAAGCTGCGGCCATCGCGAGTGACGTATCCGATTGCAGGCATTGTTCGTCTCCTGTCTGGGGCGTCCCGGACCGATTTCCCGGACGATGGCAGACCGCCCGGAACGGCTCGCCAGGGCCCGCGAACCGTAAGGCCGGCGCGCAGCAGAGGACCGGAGGAACCCGCCTTATTTGAGAGCGAAGCGGCCGCGAGGAGCCCGCCTTGCGGGCGGGGAAATAAGGCGGGGTCCTATGGTTTCGGCGGGACCGCGACCGCTTCCAGGTCAATGCCTTTTGGATCCGGGAACGGACCAGGTGCCCATGGCAGGAGCGCAGAAAATGCCATGATCGGATGCTGTTCGGGAGTGCTTGCAGCTTCGTGGAACGGCGCAGCCTTTCGTCCGGCGAGAGCGGCCTCGCGCCCCTTCGCCCAGGCCAGAGGGGCACAGACCGGTCAAATCGGTATTCCATGCGGCGCGGACGCGCGCGCCGTGGCCGAGCGGCGCAGCGAAACCTCGGTTGAACGAGCGATTTTCCGGGCATGTGCGATCTGGAAAATTCGCACCCAGGCGCTGACGCGATTCGGCGGCCCCGGGCCGGGCGGGACGACGAAGCCGACCGTATGATCGGGCGGCTCCCGCCAGCTTGCGCCCACCCCAAAAAGGCGTCCTCGCCGGGTCCTCGATGAGGCTGTGTGCGGCGGGTTTGGGCTGACCGCGCCTAAAAGGCGGTTTGCCGCAGCCGGACAATCCGAGCAGCCACGACTGTCTCGAATTCGACGCAGCACAATGCTATCTCGCGCCTTCGTGACAAGGACGTTCCAACGGCCTGCACGATGGAGGAGCCCGAATGGATATTTACACGCTGAAGTTCCCCGATGAGGGGAATGCGGGCGCGCTGCGTCTCGACTTCGACGCGGAAGATGCAGCCGACGCACTGGTTTTGGCACACCGCAAGGTCGATGAGGTCCGCAGTGGCCGGGCGGCGGAACTTTGGCAGGGCGCCCGCAGGCTCTGCTCTATCCGCCGCACCAACCGCGAGATGGCCGAAGGAATTTCCCCGACGCGGTTCCAGACCGCCTGACCGGAATACGCCGCGATGCATCGCAGCATCGGCGGGCCTTTACCGGGCGATTTCCGCTATGTTCCGAGGCCGCCGGAGCGCCGCGTTACCCGGCATCCGGCTGGTGCGGATCCGGCGAAGTCGCTGATAATCTGCACGCGCTCAGGCCTGCGAAAACCGTGTTTCCACGGGCCTGAGCGCGTCCCCCCGCCACTCGACATGCGTTCGCCGTACCGGGCCCCTACGCCGCGGGAGCGAGATCGGGGCGCCCCCGTCCCACCGGCCGCGCTTCGCGCGAACGATGTGCAGCTTCACCCGATCGGCACTGGTGCGCCGCGCTGGATCAAGGCAGAATTCTGCTGCGAAAATCCTGCCGCAGGGAGAGTTGGTGATGGATGAAGATGCCGTTTTCGCGCTTGGAAGCGCGCTTGCCGCGATAGCCGGCCTCCTCCACGAAAAGGGGGTCTGTACCGCGACCGAGATTTCCAGTTCGCTTGCACATGCCGCGATGGTTCAGCTGAGGGCGGACGAGCAATACCATGCGCGCGGGCACTACCTCAAAGCCTGGGCGGTATCGGAAAAGGCTGCAGCCGACGGCATGAGCCCCGCCCCGCGCCACTGACCTGGTTCACCGTTCATTTCGGCCGCATTGCAGTGCGCATCCAGGCGCAACAATTGTCGCGGCCCACTACAGTGTATCGGCGGCGGAATTCTGCCGTTTGCGACAGGAACCATTCAGGGAAATTTCTCTCGATAGGTGGTGCGGGACGCGGCGCAAATCGAAGGAGAACACCGATGATATCGACTATTCTGGCAGGCTTGCGTTGCCGGTTCGACCGGCACAGGCCCGAGCACGGCAAAGTCTTCTGGGACGGTCTGTGCTATGTCGGAAGATGCGAGGATTGCCGGGCGGCAATCCGCCGCGCAAGCCGGACGCGCTGGCACCGTGATGAGCTCGGCAACGGCCCCGGCCTTGCCTAGATAAGCCCGGCAAGGACACTACCTGTCGAGCGGGTCGGATCTGTGACGGTGCTTCAATGACGCTTTGTGACGAGGCGAATTTCTCCGCACAGACTGCATGCATCCTTTGTACGCTCGAAGCCGTTCGAACCGGCCAGTTCGCGGGCCGCATGGTCGGCGTTCTCGAGCGGTGAAAGGCCAAGGGTCTGGCTGATGCAGTCGTCGCAGACCGGCTCGGGCGAGAGCCGGGAGACGAGCTTTTCGATGGAATGAAGTTCGGTGATGCCCCTGCCCCTTTCTGGTGTCTCTGGCGTCTTGCCGTGACCGGTATGCGGTGCCGCAACGATGCGGGGCAAACAATGAACTTTTAGTGTTAGCGGCGGGGCTGCGCCTTTAAGGGCGCGGCCCCGCCGCCGATTTTTTCATTCCCTTCAGGAAGATCGACCGGAGGCGGATGGGTCCGCCTCCGGTCGATTTAATCAGGCAGCAATCCGGTCGTCGCCTGGACCGGGATCACCGCAGCGATCACCGGACGAATCGGCCTCGGGATCGGCGGGAGAGTTCACCGGAAGATCGGGCAGCAGATCGGGCGCCAGATCGGGCGGAGCCGGTTCGCACCCCTCCCCTTCCCCGCGCGCTTCCGGCTCCGAATCGCCGCTTGCAGGGTTGCCCTCCGCGATATCGGAGCGTTCGTTCGCCCAATCATCAGGAGAATCATCAGGGGCGAGGTCATCGGGATCGGAACCGAGGTTGGGATCAGGATCGGTGGCGGCAAAGGCGCGCGCATGGGCCTCGACAGTGCCGACGCCGCCGCGCTGCGTGTAGGCGGACGGCGGGAAAGTCATCCAGCGCGGCACCCAGCCTTCTCGCCTGATGCGCCCGCCTGTGCCCGCCAGATGATCGCGAATTATCCCGCGAAGGATCTTCGCCTTCTCGCCCGCATTGGCCTCGGCCACCAGCTTTCCGGCGACTTCCGCGACCATTGCGAGCAGCACTTCGCGGTCGCGCAGCGTTTCTAGGAAGGCATCGTCGGCCTCCCACCAATCCGCCATCGGAACGCCGAGGGCGAGCCCGGCAGCTTCCACTGCGAGGCTACCCGCTTCCAGTGCTTCCCCCATGACAAGGGCCAGCACGTCCATGACTTCGGCATCGGAAAGTTCGATCAGGTCTGCGAACACGTCACATAGCCCACGATAGCCGCCCCGCATGCCGTACCCGGTGCCGCCGATCCCCGCACCCATCACTGTCGGCTCGTCTTCGGGCAAACGCAGCAGGGCAAGCACCTCCCGGCGCCGCGCATCGAAGACGGCTTCGGCCCGGCAGTTCTCGACGCTTTCCCGGACCGCATCGCTCTTGGACGACTGCGGCTCGACCAAGACACGCCACAGCGCGGAACCGGCAATGGCATGGGCAACCATCAACCGCAGGGCGATATCGGGCCGCCCGAGCAATTCGGTCCGTGTGGCGGCATGACGGTGCAGATCAATGTAAGTCTGGGTGACCTGCGTCAGTTCGGGCCGCACGGACTTTGTCACGACCATGCCCTCTCCCTCGGTAGCCTCGGCCTTCGCCAGCCGCGCTGCTTCCTTGGATGACAGATAGCCTTCGTGGATGACGACTTCGCCGTTGCCGCGCACATCGAGATAGACCCGCCCACCCTTTCGCTTGGGTGTCTTTTGATGCTCCCACGAATGGAAATGGACCTCGGGAGGCAGCACCACGGCATCGGCCCAGCCCGCCTCGATCAATCCCAAGCGCTTCGCCTCGATGGCGGCGTTCTGGAGGTCCCAGAACGCATCGATCTCGGCAAAATAAGAGTCCTCCCCGAAGAGGTCGGCAACGATGGCAAGGCCGCTCGCCTCGACATCGAAGAGAGCGTGGACTGTCGGGACCGACTGACCGCCGAACAGGAAGGTCTTGAGCTGATGTCCGCGCGGCGCGTAGGCATCAGGATCGTCGACAAGGGCCAGCCATGCCTTTTGCTGGCTCTTGCTGGCAAGGGTCAGGTGCCGGATGGTGGCCGCCTCGATTTCCTCGGCGCGATACATTTCCCGGATACGCGGCAGCAGATTGCCAAGCGCAAGAATGCGCTTAACGGCGAGTTCGGGGAGGCCGAACGTCTGGGAAATATCCCCGATGCTCCGGCCTTCCTTGACCAACCGGACAAAACAGGCCCAGCGTGAAACCTCGTCGGGATCGAGCCGTGCCATGTTCTCGATCAGCGATGCCTCGACGGCGCTGGCATCGTCGGCATCATCCAAAATGGCACAGGGCACCATGGTTTCATCGGGGTCCGGCTCCCCGGCATCGGAATGCGCCGCCTGCCGTTCGGCGGCGACGACTTGGGCCGCGCGAAGGCGGCGAAACCCGGCGATCACTTCGTAGCGCCCCGGCTCAGCGCCGGGTTCGCTATTGGGCCGGACGATGAGCGACTGGAGGACACCGCGTGCCCGAACGGTCGGCAGAATGTCCGAAACGTCGGGGACTTTCCTGGCATAGCGCATGTTCGATTTGCTGACGGCAAGGTTGCTCAAAGCGATGAATTCGAGTTTCATGGGACTGCTCCGTGTGAGTACCGGTCCACTGTGTTCTTGGGGGGAGACAGTGGACCGGCTTAGGATTGGGCAGAAAACCGCCTGCCCTGCGGGGCGGGCACCCGAAGCGGGATTTCTCCAAGCGCCCGTGTCATCGGCCCCTCAGCGGGGCAGAAGCTTTATGGCGTTGGGATCCTCCCGCGTGAGCCGGTCCAGCAGGAGGGCGGCGTCGGGTATCGATCCGGCAAGCCGCGCAGCCTCGGTCCAGACCGAAAGCCGGTGCCGGGTGCTGAAGGCGATATCGCGCTCAATGGAGAGGCCCATCGGCAGGCGGATCGCCTCGATTTCGCGAAGCGAGGAAATGCCGAGTTCGGGGCATCCCAAGCCAAGGTCCGCCAGCCCGAAGAGGGTGTCGTCGTCGGCATAGAGTTCGGTCACCAGCCAGACTGCACGGCCCATCGGATTGAACAGGCGGACCAGCGGCAGCGGATCGAACCGGGGATTTTCCATGCAATGCTCGAAATTCGCACTGAGCATCGAGCGGATGGAGCGAGACAGGAGAGTCATGGCTCTGCCCTCCCCTCGCCCGGTGCGGAACGTTCCGAGCCGGTCAGGCCCATGCTTGTACCCTCCGCCCCGTCAAGCCCGCCTTGCCACTGTCGCGCGTAAACTCTGCCGGATAGACCTCCAGCAGATAAAGCGGAGGGGGCCGCCTCTGCGCCTAATCTGGACGTCTCCTCATGCCGGGCAAGCAACCAGTCAGCCGCCTTGCTCGCCATGCTTGCCGCCCGGAATATCGCCCGGCTGTCTTCGCGAAGCACTTCCAGCCACGCCCCGATGTAATCGGCATGGCGCACGGTCGGCACGATACCGAGCGAGGCGCAGAGGAAGGCCGAACCCATTTCGGCAACCAGTTCCTCGCGCGCGTAGTCTTTCGAACCGAATGAATTTGCCAGATTTCTGCCGAGTCGCGAGGCATGGCCAGTCGCGTGGGTCAGTTCGTGCAGGCACGTCCTGTAAAAATTCACCTGATCGTGGAAGGCCGGTTGCGGCGGCACCTGCACGAAGTCGGCCCCCGGCGCATAGAAAGCCTTGTCGCCGCCGATCCGGAAATCGACACCGCTCGCGGCAATCACCGCCTCGGCCACGGGCACGATCTCGCGTTCGGGCAGCGCAATCGGCTCGGGCAGCAAATCTTCCCGAAGCCCCTCGCACTGCGCGACATTGAAAACCGTGAAACGCTTCAGGAAGGCAATGGACCTTGCCTCGCCCCCGCTGCCGCGTGCTCGTTCCTTCTCGGCCTCGGGCGTGAAGCGGTCGGCATAGACCACCTGCGTGCCGTGCTCGCCCTTGCGGACATTGCCGCCTGCCTCGAGCGCCTGCCGGAAGGTCAACCAGCCTTGCGAGGGCCAGCGATTGGCAATCACCGCGCCCCACAGGATCAGCACGTTTATCCCCGAATAGGCGCGCCGGGTCAGGGCGTTGCGCGGAAGGCCCACTGCCGGAGTACTGCCACCCCCGCTGGAGGCGTCCCCACCCAGCGCCGGACTGCCCCATGGCTGTACCCAAGGAACGCAGCCTTCTTCAAGCTGCGCGATGATCCGTGCCGTCACTTCGTCATAGAGCGAGGCGCTCCCGGCAGGATGCCCGCCGCCGGTGGACCTGTCAGGACTGCCTATGCCGGACTGAGGAATATCCCCGGAACTTCTCCGAGCTTTGTCAGATAGCGACCTCGCGTGTGACGAGGCCTTGCGATTGCTGCGCATGTCTCACCTCCAAGCCTACCCAAAAAACCCACCATGGGCCTCCCCGGAAAGGCGGGGGGTGGGCGGCCCGGACGACCGCAGGGCCCGCGCTAGGCGGCGACCGCACGCGCAGCCGGGGCCCCGATTCCGAAGGGATCGGGGTGGCCAGGGCCGGAACGAAGGTGGAGGAGCCGCGACGAAGGAGCGGCTTGCGGATCGCTGCTGGCGGGCCCAGACGGGCGTCCAGCCCACCCCGCGCCTTTGCCCGGGAGAGGCTCTCAAATGGTGCCGTCCGAGGCTTCGGCCGAGGACGTCCGCACAAGGCCGAGCCTGCTCGGCCGCTTGCCTCGCGTCAGCGATCGTGACCGCAAGGCCGAGACCCGTAAGGGGCTCGGTGCCGCGCGTGGCCACTGGGGCGGTGAGCCCCGCCGCGCGGCATAGAGCGCGGTCGCGCCGGACGGCGCGAGACGCCACTGGCCAGATGCCTTCAGCCCACAGATGCCCACCCCTGAGGCACTTGGCAGACTATAATGGAATTGACCGACTTATCAGTGACTTGCTTCAAAAACCCCACAGGACAATCAGCAATGCCAAAGCCTCCGCAAAATGAGACAGCCGAGAACGAGACAATGTCCTGGGCCCAGATCTACACCGCGCTCGATGCCCGCGCGCGCGACGTCAGAGCGATAATGCTTGGCTACTTTGCAGGTGCCCTCGCTTCGGGCGCAGCATTCGTGAATGCGCTGCCAGACGGGGATGGCGGCGGGATCGAGACGGTGAAGCTATGGTACTTCGGCGGAATGACCCTGGTCCTCGCCGCTGCCGGGCTACTATGCGCGCTGCAGATCCGGCGCACCGTCAAGCGCGCTGAATATGTCCGCAAGAAATTCAAGAACCATGCCCACGTGCCGGTCGTGGACAGAATTTTCGACCTCGGGGAGATTTTCCGCCCGAGCGAATACCGGATCCCGGACGACGTCCGCCAAACGGCAGCATCTGCCAAAAACAGACGAAAACAGGCTGCAAGGGTTCCTAGAGGTTCTCGATCAGTTTGAGGAAACGCGAGACCAACTGGATGTAGCGCAAGGCACTGTCGGCATCGACGGCCTCGCCATGGACCGCCGCATTGCGGATCTTGCGCAGTTCAGCGAGCAGTACCATGATCTTGGTGTCGAAAACTCCCAGGTTCTTCAGCTTTTTCGCGGTATCGAAGGTTCGTCCCAAATATGGGTCCGTCCTTGCGAGGCCATGGCGTTCGGCCAGCGCTTCGACATCCTTGGAGAGATGGTTCCACGCGGAGGTAACTGCCGAGGCCGGCGCCGAGGTGACCTGATCGATTGCCGCCAGAACATTCCTCGTGGGAATACGGCTGCCTTTCACGATCTCGGCCTCCGCGGCATCGGTCAGCGACACGGCCGCCTTGGGAGTCACTTCTACCGGAGCGGAGCCGGTTCCGAGAGAGGGGCCGGCAGAAGCTTTAGCTTCCGAGATAGCGCTGTCCGCCGCGGCGGGCAGTTCGGCTTCCGCTTCTTTCAGCACTTGTTCCGCCTTTGCGACACGGCTGCCGAAAGTGACCTTGGTGTCACCGTGCGCGACCTCCTTGATCCGGTCGATCAGCGCGCGCAGTTCCACCCTGAAGAGGAATGCTGCAAAACAAAGCGCAACCGGCCAGCCCAGATGCCCCGCCAGCGAGGATGCCAGTTCATATCCCGACATCCCCTTGTCGGTATCGCCGATCGTCAATTGCAACATTTGCGTCGCCCCCCTTTTGAGTTTTCAGGCACTAGCCGAGAGCCGCTTCGCAGGAAAGCGCGAACGGGTCGGCCTCATGCCGGCAACCTTCTGATGATAGGGGAAAACATCGATTGACCGGCATCGGTCAGGCGTGACCCATGTCATGCATGCGGGCGCGGCCGAAATGATAGACGGCGGCGAAAATCACGGCGGCGACGAGAGAGCAACAGGCGGGTAAATGACGGACGGGACAAACCAGCAACCAGACTTTGAAGCTATCCGGATCGCCCATCAGGCACGCGCCGTCCTGGAAGTCCTGGTGGAGTACCGTACGGCAAACGAGCGCATTCTTGGAGAATGGCTACAGCGTCTCGGGCTGGCGGCGTCACGGAGCGATCTTTCGATCCTGTTTGACCGGCTGGAGACCGCGGGATTGATCCGCACCGACCGTGTCGAGCAGACGAGAGTCGTCGAACTCAGGCAGCCTGGCGCCGAAGTCGCATCCGGCACCCAGCGGCTCGACTGGATTGCGGCTCCGGAGCTACCGGAATGATCCGGAGGAACCCGCGCCAGCGGACGATCAGGATCGCCGACTTCGAACTCCCGCGCGGGGAAGTGACGATCGAGCGCTTGATGGCAATGCCTCGCGCCGACTGGGAGCACCTTCGCGGTGAAATCAACGTCCGGCGCGAAGAGGACCGGACCCGCCCCCTGGCGCAGTGCCGCCTTTGCGAAGGATCGATCTACATCCGCGCGCCCGGTCGCGGGAAAGACGACGCTCCGATGTTCATCGACTACCCGGACAGCCCCAGGGATTGTCCGTGGCACGACGGGCCCGAGATGAAACTCGACGATGCCCGCGCCGCTCAATACCAGGGACACCAGGAATCGGCACTTCATCGCCGCCTCTGCGTCCTGCTCGATCAAGCCGCCAGAGCAGACGGGCGTCACAGGCATTCGGCAATCGACACATATCTCCGTCCGGCAATTCACAAGCGGGGACGCTGGCCGGACGTCTATCTGGATATGGGCGAACTTGGGCGCTTTGTTCTTGAGGTGCAGCTTTCGAAGCCGTTCGCCGCGGAGATTGCCGCGCGCCACCTTCATTACGACCGGGAGGGCGTAAGCCTGCTGTGGGTTTTCAGCGAACTTGAAAATCCGATGCCACAGGGGTTTCGCGACGTGGTGACCATGCAGCGCGGCAATGCCTTTGTGTTCGACAGCGCTGCACAGTCAGCCTCATTCGAGCGCGGCACCATCGTTCTCAGCTGTTACCTGGAGGGCGAAGACGGCTGGGAGGAACCTCGCCTTGTGACCCTCGACGATCTCCAGACCGGCACCGGGCGCGCTTTATTCCTGGAAGACCGCCGGAGCGAGGTTCTCGAAAAGCGGTGCCGAGCGGTGCGGTCAATCTGGTGGAAGGCCTATCGCTCTGCCCTCAAGTCCAAGGGAGTACCGTACTATTCGAAGGAATTCGAGGCCCCATGGCAGGCCCTGATGGAGCAAGTGCCCGAGCTCGTCGAATGGGAGGAGGCAACCTGGCCCGATTTTGCCGATCGCGGCCGGGAACTCACAGCAACGCTGTTTCTGGTGCTTACGTCGATTTCCCACAGCGCGGTCGCGGGCGAACAGAGAATATACATCACCCGGAACACCGGCGACAACGCGGTATTGAAGATGCTGAACGGCAAGTTGGCCGCCACCGACCTGCGGCCGTGCGCCGACCTCGTCGCCGCCTTCCTTTCGCGCACGAGGCTTGCACCTTTACTCGATATCCCGTCCCTCCAGCGGATTCTGGAGGAGAGCCGATCATCGGTGCGCCAGTATGGCACCCACCATCCTCTTTGGCAGGCCATGGCCCAACTTTTTCCCGACGTTCTGGACGGGCTGATCCGCGCCGAGTTGTCGGATCTGGGCCGCCTGCCGGAATGGGCGAGAGCCGAGGAGTGCGACAGAATCCCGGTCGGCGCGGCTGCGACCTGACAGAATAGTTCCGCCGCCCCTGGTCAGAACGCAAACGAGAGCTGGTCGGGGTGCGCCGGGCGCCGACGGGCGCCGCGCTCGCGCACATTGTCCTGATCGACTGTGCCGAAGATCACCTTGATCATGTTAAGCGCACGCGAGTTGATGCGGCCGGCAGCCTCGAGGCGGCGCACGGCGCGTGCGGGGTCGCGATAGCCGATCGCCTTCCCCAGTTCTGTTTCGGTCAGCCCGCGGTTCTTCCGGGCGAGAGCCAGTTCGGCCCCAGTCATGAACGTCTCCATGGTCAAGATACAGGTTGGCGAACCACCCGACCGGCGAACGCGAATTCGGCGTCGGGAAGCGGTGCCCCTCGTAGGAAAAGCGGCTCCCGCCTGCCAGTATAGCGGGCAACCTATCCCCCGGCTTTCCACAGGTGGCTTACAGGTTATCCACAATCCGGAATGCCCCCGCGACTCGCCGGAATTCCAATATAAATACGGCGGAGGATAACTGAATCCCGACCGCGACCCTCGAAGGAAAACAGGTTCAAATCCCCGAGCGGAAGAGATTGCCTGCAACGTCGCATTCGCAGCCGATCGCGGCACGCAGATCAGCATGGACGACCCGCAAACAAAACTGCGAATTTCAAGGTGGTATGCGTGCGACTGATAAAATCGAACACGTGTTCACAAGTTTACACCGATTTACCCAGACGATGGTGATCGGCACGACAGAAGTGCAACCGATCTGCATTCCGTGTAATCTCAAACGATCCATTTCAGGACATGATCATTATTTCGGACGATTTATCCGCTCGATATCTTGCACTGGCGGAACAGATGAAAGAAAGCGCCTGAACCAATAAAATATTCGGGCAATCGTAAAAGAAATGGCAGACGAAACACTTCTTACCCTCGCAGCGGATATCATTTCCGCGCATGTCAGCAACAATGCCGTCCCGACCGACCAGGTCCCCGGCTTGATCGAAGCAGTCTACGGATCGCTCGCAGGCCTCGGAAAGGAGCCTGAACCAGCCAAGGACGAGGTTCGGGCGCCTGCAGTGTCTGTGCGCGCTTCGGTGAAGCCCGATGGCATTGTTTGCCTGGAGTGCGGCTCGAAGTTCAAGACGCTGAAGCGTCACCTTGCCTCCGACCATGGCCTGACAGCCGAAGAGTACCGGACACGTTGGAACCTGCCGCTGACCTACCCGATGGTTTCATCCGAATACTCCGAACGCCGCCGCGAGATGGCCAAGACGATCGGTCTCGGCCGCAAGAAAGCAGCGCCCCCGGCCGAGCCCGCAATGCCGGCAAAAAGCACGAAGGCGCCCGCGAAGAAGCCGGTATCAAAGCCGCGCAAGAAAGCTGAGGCGGCTGCCGAATAAAGGGCACCGTCCACGAAGTGCGGGAGCTTTCGACCCCCTGCTCCCGCACTTCAACCTAGAATCACTCGACCGGAATTCCGGCAACCAGGTATGGAATGTCACCCGATAGCGGACATGGATGTCTGAAAAACCGGTGCGATTTGTCCGCTGACCCATCAGGTTGGACGGTGAGATAGTGCCGACATGGCAAAATCACCACGCACCCTCGCCCGCGAACACGTTGTTCAGGCCGGAGGGTCGGCACAGGATGAATTGTCCGGTTGCGGCGTGAAGCTCGCGCCGCTCGGTACTCTCAAGATCGCGGCCGACTATGCCGCCAGGTACGCCGTGATGGGAGCAAGAACGAGGACGGGAGGTGCCCGGGACGAGCTTACCGGCCAGCTCCGGAAGGAGTTTTTTGCCCGCCTCGCCTGTTGGGCGGACTAGCTGTTGGGCGGCGGCGAGATGATTGTAACACGAAGATTGCTGCGCGAAGGAAACAGCTCGCCGACGCGTTACTCGACCCACCCCGAAAGAAGCGCGGCCGCCCTCGCCTGGCTTGAACCGCGCATAGATGTTCTATATATGTTCCATAAAAGGACGGAGCATATGACAACCATCGACCAAATCCGCGACGCCGTCGCCAGCGATCTCGAACAGCGCGGCCTCGACAACCGAAAATTCCTACGGGAAATCCGCAGCGGCAAGCGCGACGACGGGCCCTACATGATCGGTGCCCTGGCGGCAGCGCGTCTCGCGCAGCTCTCGGAAAAGATGGTCTGAATGGTTCCACAGGTCAGGTCGGATTCAACCAACCGCGACTATCCCTTGCGTATCAAAAGATCCTTGTATCCGCCCGTTGCCAATGCCTTCGCTTGCCGCGTCAGTCGGCGTATGCGCGAGCGAAGAGAGTCCGAGGGATCGTTCCAGTCCTGCTCGACGATATCCGGGCCCACGAGCGAACAGGCAAGGTCGCGCTGACTGGCGCCGTCACTCAAGGCATCGTGAACCCGAAGCAGAAGTATCCCGCGCGCGACAAAGGGATCGCGAGGGTAAAGCATCTTCCCGAACCTGCCATGGCGGTGAAGCGCCAGCAGCCGCTGCAAAGGCAGAACGCCTTCATCTGCTCTTTCGAACCCGTCGAAGCAGAAGCGCAACCGAACGGCGGAATGCCGACTGAGGCAACCTGAAACCACATCGAGCCGAATGTGATGACTTCCGTCGGACAGGACTGCATGTTCCATGCCCGAGCCAGCCGGAATGACAGTTAGCCACGGCCGGATCCTGTCGACATTGAGGCAGGATGGATCGTCGGTTGACCCCGGCACAGCTTCCACGCGCAATGTCGAGGGATCGCGCGTCGCATGCCAGACTATCCGGGCCGAGAGACAATCCCGGTCCGGTTCTTCGGCGAAAGTGAAGCCCCCAGTTCAAGACGTCGGAACCGGGACCGCCAGTTACGGCGGAAGCCTTGGCATACCATGTAAGATAATCAGGTTCCCTGCGGAGCCATTCCCACATCAATCCCGTGCGATCAGCATTCTTTAGGTATGCGTAAGACGATGCGTCTTTCCAGTATGACCGGCCGCGCGTGCTCATTTTATCAATTGCGGCATCGCGAATTTGGAACGCTCATCGACAGCTATTAACAAATTTTCATCGATATACGGACAATCTGTCCGAAATAGCCCATTCCGGATTGGTTCGCAGAAATGATATGACACTTTTGCGACACAACCTGCCGGATGGCGGCTTGAGAAACCTACACCCGGCACCAGAACAGGAAGGGCGATCACCGGCCCCACGGTGGCAAGCAACACCCCCGACGATCGCGAAGTCGAACCTTGGGCACGCACATTCTTGAACTCATGACGCGCTTCTGGCGCCTGATAGCCATGGCCACGACAATGGACGACCTGGCCCTGGTCCTTGCAGAAGCCACTTCGCTGCTGGGTTTCCAGCGCTACGCGCTCACCCACCACACCGACCTCTTGCGGGCAGGAGGAAATCTCATGCGCCTGCACAATTACCCGGCAAAGTGGGTAGAATTCTATGACGAGGCCGGATTGGGGATGAACGACCCCGTCCACCGCGCCAGCCATGTGACCAGCGCGGGATTTCCCTGGCGCCAAATCCCGAAAATGATTGGTCTCAACCGCTGGGATGTCGATATCATGGAACGGGGCCGCCGTCAGGGAATTGCCGACGGCTTCACGGTGCCGATCAATGTCCCGGGCGAAGCGCGGGGATCGGTCAGCTTTGTCGGCCCCGGCGCGCCATTCGTTCGCGAAGAGATGCTTTTCCTCGCCCAACTCGTCGGCAACTGGGCCTTCGAAAGGGCGCGCATCCTGACGCTCGGGCGCGGCATGGTCACGCCCAGCAGCCCTCTGCTCACCCATGCGCAGCGGCAATGCACGCTCCTTGCCGCCTGCGGCAAAAGCGACGGAGAGATCGGATCGATTGTCGGAATCAGCAAGCTGACGGCGGGCCTGCATCTCAGGCAGGCCTGCGAGCGATACGACGTTTCCAAACGCACATTGCTGGTGGTCCGGGCACTGTTCGACGGAACGGTGACTTTCTCCGAGATTTTCCGACGATGATATATCGGTTTTCCGATATGGTGCGCGGACAGCGATCGGGATGACCCTTGGTGCGTGGCGACCAGACGTCACGCCCAAGGAGTCACTCCATGCTCAATGTCCAAAGCTACGAAAACCGCGAAGCCCCCGACGAGGCGCTGCGCCAGATGTGGGCGGCGCGCAAGTCCGTCTTCATCGACCTTCTCAAATGGGATTTGCCTGTCCTGGCAGACAAGTACGAGCTAGATCAGTTCGATACCCCGCTGTGTCAGTACGTGATCCTCTCGGGGCCCGATTGCGAGCATTATGCTTCGGCGCGGCTCCTCCCGACAACCCACCCTCATATCCTCGACAGCTTCTATGCCGATCTCTGCGAGGAGGGCGTGCCGCGCGGGCCGACGATAAAGGAGATCACACGCTTTTGCCTTGATCGCCGGCTCGCCGCGCCCGAACGCCGGGAGGCCCGCGATGCGCTTGTTTGCGCGTTGGTCGACCAGGCGCTGATGGGCGGGATCACTGCCTATACCGCGGTCGCTTCGGAACGCTGGTTCCGCCAAGTACTGCAATTCGGCTGGGACTGCCGCCCCATCGGCCCGCCCCGTTACAGCGGTAGCGAACTCCTCGCAGCGATCCGCATCGACATCAACCGCGACACACCCGAGAAGCTCGCGCGCGCCGGCATTACCACCACTCACCGCGGCACCGGCCGCCGCGCAAACTGAGGGAGGGGACCATGGATCTCTATGCCCAGGTCGCGCGCTATACCGCAGACCTCAAGCAGCACGGATATTGCGTGATCGAGAACGCCTTGCCGGCTCAAACCATTGCTGCGCTCGACGACGACATCGCACCTCGCTTTCATCGAACTCCGTTCTGCGAAGGCGGTTTCTATGGTGCCACAACGAAACGCTTCGGGCGACTTCTCGCGCGTTCGCCGCACGCAGAGACACTGGTTCGACATAAGCTGATCGTCTCGATCGTCGAACAGATACTCCTGCCCTGGTGCGACTGCATCCAGCTCAATACAACGCAGGCGATCGCTGTCCACGGCGGCGCGCCTTCGCAATTGCCTCACCGCGATCAGGACATGTGGGCGGCGGCGAAGGGAACGGCGGAGTACCTCGTCAACGTCATGTGGCCGCTAACCCCGTTCACAGCGGCGAACGGGGCGACCATTGTCTGGCCGGGCAGCCATGGCGCCGCCGCTCTCGAGCCGGAACCGGACGAGCAGCCGGTTGCCATCGAGATTCCGCCGGGCGCCGCGCTGTTGTTTCTCGGCTCCACGCTGCACGGAGCCGGCAGCAACAGGACATCCGATGCGCGCCGCGGCGTGGTCATCGGCTATTCGCTTGGATGGCTGAAGCCTTACGAAGCCCAGTGGCTTGCCTATCCGCCAGGGATTGCGCGCAAGTTCGATCCCGAACTCGCTGCCCTTGTCGGCTACCGGCAGCACCGGCCCAATCTTGGCAACTACGAGGGCCAGTGCCCGTCGGTCCTGCTCGACCAGAATTACGATCCCGACCGCCCCCTGGCCGCGATCGACGCCTTGCGGCCCGATCAAGCCAAGCTCGTCGCAAAGCTCACAGTCGAACCCACCTTTGGCTCGTTGGACCGGACATGAACGCCGGCCCATTCTCGGAGCGGGTCTATGAGGATCTGCGCGATATCGTCATCAGCCGCCAAACCAAGCCTGGCATGCGGCTCGATCCGGGCGTG
Source organism: Novosphingobium sp. TK71 (assembly GCF_055361505.1). Classification (NCBI taxonomy): domain Bacteria; kingdom Pseudomonadati; phylum Pseudomonadota; class Alphaproteobacteria; order Sphingomonadales; family Sphingomonadaceae; genus Novosphingobium; species Novosphingobium sp. TK71. Next base: position 879,858 of record NZ_CM143962.1, on the reverse strand, counting down.
ATTGCAAGGCAGCTCAATTCGAGCACAACGCCCGTGCGCGAAGCCCTCAACCGCCTCGTTGGTGAGAGGCTTGTCGAGACGCGGACCAGTACCGGGTATCACTTGCCGCTGATCGATGAGCCGGCGCTCAAGGACCTGATAGGGTGGTCAAGCGACATCCTGGGCCTCGCGCTCCGACGCGCCTCCTCCTCGTTTGTCCCGGTGGCGGAATTTTCTGGTTCTGGTTCGAGTTATCCGGACCGCATCGGCGCCGTCTTAATGGCTATCGTCGAGGCATCGAAGCACGTCGAATATTCGCCCGCCATAGCCCAGGCGAATGCGAGACTGCATGCAGTCCGTCTCGGCGAACACGAGATGTTCGACGACCTCGACCAGGAAGTCGATGTCCTGGTGGAAGCCATGCGAGAGGACCGGGTGGGTGAGGTGAGAAGGCTTGTGCGGGCTTACCATCGCCGCCGCGACAAAGCAGCCGCCGAATTGCTTCGCCGCCGATACCGGATCGATTGACCTCACCCTGTATCGCGCCGGATTTGATATTCGCGAGATCAAATCCGTATAAGTTTCGGATATCCGCACCACGACCATAGCCTTGTCCTTGCTGCCAATTCCGGCAGCCCAAGAAAGGAGCAAGACAATGGTACGCGAACTCAACGAAGACCTGATCGAACTGGGCGCCGCCAGCGAGGAAACGCATGGGCAGGGCTCGGTGCCCAATGACGAGATCCTCGGTCAGCCGACCGGTCTCTCCGACGACTGACTGCACAGCGGGTCGCGATGGGCTCAGAGCTCGCCGCGGCCCGTTTTGCTGGGCTGACAGGAAACTTGCCGGGAGTCAGGGATGGGTTACAGGCTACGAACCGACCTCAGTTACTGCGAAGTCAGTGACCGTCTGGTTTTCCTAGATCTTCCGGCAGATCGCTATTTCTGCCTCTCCCCCCGCCTAGAAAGCGACTTTCGGGCGATCGCCCAAGGCGAAGCCGATGAAATCACCACCGGCCTAACCGGCGTTTTGCTCCAATCCGGCCTGCTGGTCGAGACGGACAGTCCGACCGGCGCACTGGCTTGCACCCGTTTGGAGCCACCCCGCAGCAGCCTCCTCGACGGCCCGAAGAAGAGAGCGCGTCCGCTAACGATCGGCCGGCTGGCCGGGAGTATTGCCATGGCAAGATACGCCCTGCGGTTCGGTCGATTTCACTCGGCGATCCTGCAACTTTCGCAGCGCAAGGCTGCGCTTGGCCAAGGCGAGGCGGCCGACCCGACCGCCTTGGCGGATCTTGTCACGCAGTTCGAATGGACGGCACGTCTCTCGCAGGCCCATGATCGATGCCTTCCACGCTCGCTGGCGCTCGCGCGCCACGCGGTTGCGCGAGGCTGGCCGGTTGATCTGGTGATGGGTGTCCAGCTTCGTCCCTTCGCCGCCCATTGCTGGGTCCAGGCGGGATCGCATTTGCTGAACGACCGGGTCGACACCGTACGTCCCTTCACACCGATCCTGATTGTATGATGGCCTCTTCGCCCCTGCTGGCGGCCAGAGCCGCCCGGCCCCGCTCCCGGTTCATCGGATTGTTGCTGCCTTCGGCTGAGGCCTATCCCATGCTTCAGGGCAGCTTTTCCCTATCTCTGCGCGAATTCGGTGGCCTGAGTTCCGTACTGGAGACCGGCCCTCTTGCCGTCGCTGCCGGCGAAGAGGCTGTCGTCGGCATCGGATCGCACGGCATCGTGCTTGGCGAGATCTACCGCAAGGCAGACGGATCGAGGGTCACACGTCTTACAGACGATGAAGTCGCCCAAATCGTCAAAAGCGATCTGATGCAACTCCTTGATTGCTATTGGGGTGCCTATGTCGCCGTCGTGCACGATCCGCAAACGGGACAGACCCACGTCCTGCGCGCGCCGCTTGGGGAACTGCCTTGCCTGATCGTTCCCCTCGGGGAAGCCTATGTGCTTGCGAGCGACGTCGACATGGTCAGGGATTTCGGCTTCTACGATCCTCAGATCGACTGGAGCGAACTTGCCCTCCAGCTTACCCGTAAGGACGCGGTCTCCACGCGAACTTGCCTTTGGAGCGTTCGCGAATTGCGAGGGGGCACGATGGAGACCTTTGGGCCCCATGGGCCCTCGACAACCCAAAAATGGACGCCCCTCCAGTACCTTGCACAGCCGCGTATCGAGGCGAGCGAAGAAGCCGTCGCACTCGTATCCGCTGCGACGAGAATGTGCGTCGCATCGCGCGCCGCGCGCTACCCACGAGTATTGCTTCAGCTTTCGGGGGGCGTCGATTCCTCGATCGTCGCCGCGGCGCTCACCGGAGCCGGCGTTTCCTTCGAGGCCCTGGCGCTAACGACGCGGGACCCGCTCGGCGATGAACGCGATTACGCCCGTTCGGTCTGCGGCCGTCTCGCAATACCGCTGCATGAGAGGCAGCGCGATGTCCGCGAAATCGACGTGATGTGGAGCAGTGCCGCCGGCTTGCCGCGCCCCTCCGGACGATACATGTGGCAGGAATCCGTACGCCATTCGCGCGAAGTCGCGTCCGACATCCATGCCGACGCTCTCTTCAACGGCGGCGGCGGCGACCAGGTCTTTTGTTCGCTCCACTCCGCAAACCCTGTAGCCGATACGCTCCGGGCATTCGGGCCGGGACGCTCCACCATGAGCATGGCTGCTTGCATGAGCGAGATCACCCAGGTCCCTATGGCCAGGATCCTGCACGATGCTGTAGCGCGGGCCTGGCTGGGCAAGCGTGCACCGGGCGCTACCTTCGACACGAGCCTGCTGTCCGCGCGCTTCGAAAACCACGAGATCACGCCCCCTTCCCCGCGAACCGGCAAAACCCTCCCAGGACAAGAGGCACATTCCCGGCTTATCCTGGCCGGGCAAAGCTATGTCGAAACGCTCGATCCCCGTTCCGCCTTGCCGGTTGTCGCCCCTCTCTTGTCCCAGCCTCTCGTCGAAACCTGTCTTCGGATTCCAAGCTGGCTGTGGTTCCACGACGGACTTAATCGCTATCCCGCGCGGCAGGCTTTCGTACCGGACCTTCCAGAGAACGTCATCTGGCGCCGGTCGAAGGGAACACCGGACAGTTTCACTGTAGAGATTTTCGAAACCTGGCGTGCAGAGATCAGGGAGCTTCTGGCCGATGGCGAACTGGCCCGGCAGGGCATCATAGATCGCGCTGCCGTGCTCGATGTGCTCGACGCCCCTCATCCGCCCCGCGACAATCGCTTCCGCAGGGTACTTCAGTTCGCCGAAGCCGAGGCGTGGGCTGCTTCCTGGCGATAGCACTCCACCATCTCGCGGGCGCGCCCCTCAGCCCTACTCAAGAGCAGTGGCCGCGTCCAAGTTCTGACGATCGGGGAAGAATTCGATTTTGCTGATCAGGTCACATCGTGCCCGATCTTGCAGGTGCCTTTGTTTTCGGGCCGTGCACCGCAGAAAGTTTCTATTTTTTAATGAGATAAACCAACTTGATGGTTTGAAACGTTCGGGCTTATTCCCATATCCGTGGTCCTACCAATAATTGGAGTTCACGATGTCTCTTACCGATGGCGAAAAGCTGATTTTTACGCTGCTTGCCGATCTTCATCGCCACCTTGGCGTTGATAGCTCTATCGATCTCGACTTGGCCGAGAATGCAATTGCCTATGGAGACATGTGGGCGCTTAAGGACAAGTACACTGGGATCTTCACGCCTAGCGAGGAGCGCGATCCGGACGAAATCCAGTTCGTCCACGATTCCCTGTCGATGTGGCGCATTCTTGAAGAGAGCTACGCAAACCTTTCGCCCGCAGACCAGGCCAAGGTTGTTGCTGCACCGGGCGCGCAAGGCAAGCCGCCGCGCTTCGACGGCTTCGACGGGCACACGGAATATGTTTCGATTGCCGAGACACTCATCAACAAGCTGGGACGCTATGAGGAATTTGCTGGCCGCGCGCTGGATGCTCATACGCCTAATACCGAGGTCCATCAACGTATGGTCGAAGAGCACGAAAAGCGGCTGCCGGACCTGATCGGCGGTCTCTACGAAGCAGACGACATCATTGGCATCATGAATGCTCGCATCCACCCGGAAAATCGCTGATCAAGAGGCTCCCTGCGTCGAATTTGATATTAACGATATCGAATTGCTATAAATTTCGGATATCGCCGTCGCCGCCGTAGCCTCGAACTTGCTGCCAATCCCGGCAGCGTTATCGAGGAGTACGACAATGGAACGCGATACCGAACGGTGTGACGACCTTATCGAACTCGGCGCGGCGAGCACCGAAACGCATGGAGGTGGCCCCATGCCGGTCGACGAAGTGCTCGGCGGCCCGGCCACCGGCCTCAGCGACGATTGAATGCGAACCGCGGCCGTCTCTTCGGGACGACCGCGGTCCGTCGTTCTGCGGTCAGGGACGCGGCCGCAAACGATCTCGCATCAGTTCCCAGCGCGCATATTGCGCTCGCTTTTCGGGATCGCGATCTTCCAGACCCAGGAGCCAGAACCTGAACCAGTCGAGATTTCGCTGGTAGACGGCGCTGCGGTGAGCGGGTTGCCATTTCCTGTGATGCTCGCCTGCGAAGACGAACATTTCGACCGGCCGTCCGGCAGATTTCAGAGCCGCGAAAGCGTTGAGGCCGCCGAGGTATTCATCGTCGGAAAGCTGCATGAGCAGCGGCCGGCTCATGATTGGCGCATTCAAGGCCAGGGAGTATGGCTTCCAGAAGGTCTCCTCGACACGGCCCGGTGGTGGATAGCCCATCGCCTCGAACTGTTTCTGGACGGCGAGGCCATTGTAGGTGAGCGCGTTTTCGTCGACGCAGCAGGTGCTGATCGAGGCGACCTTGAACAGGTTCGAATTTATCAGCGCAAAGCGCGTCGCCGAGGCCCCATCGCTGAGCCCGGAAATGCCCAGCCGATCGGGATCCGCCACGCCCTGATCGATCGCAGCTCTCACTCCCACTTCGATGGCCGACTGCATGCTGCGTCGCTCTGCCCAGTCCTTGGTGAGGACTGTCAGCATGTCGGACGAAGACTTCACTTCCGGATGAAGCGAAGAAACCGCCGGTGGTCGCTGAATGCTCAAAACCGCGATGCCCGCCGCAGCAAGGGCGTGGACCGGATACTCGTCGCCGGTCCCGCCGCGCAGAAAGCCATTGCTCTCATACTGGACAACCACCAATGGCAAGCGTGTTCCTTTACGATAGCCGGGGGGCAGCACCAGGTCTCCGCGCGCTTCAAGACCGAGATTGTTATGCCAGTACAGGCGGTCGACTTTGCCCAGAACAATGCCGCGAAACTCCGGATTGGGATCGTAGAGGTCGCTGACTTTCCCTGTAAGCATGTCGACCGTCGCCACCCGCCGCGGTGTGGCCGCGTTCTCTCGCGCGCACAGCAGTTTTGCTCCGGCAAACATGCAGCCGAGAAACACATCGTCGGACTTCCACAGACGCACCGGGGAGGCGCCTTGCTCTCCCGACCATCGATAGAGCGCCGTCGTCCCTTTGTCCCAGCCTTCGCGGCGCAGGAACAACAAGCCCTGCGCTTCCGGAAGCCACCAGACGCCGCTGAAACCGCCCCTGCAGACACGATCCAGGCATTTGACGACCTCTGTTCCAGTCGAACCGGACGCGTCCGAAGTTACGGTGAGTTCTGTGGTTGCGTAGGGATTTCCCGGCGGATGCGAAATCGACGCGACGCGGCCATCCGGCGCACGCGCCGTCGTGCCGATGGCTGAGGCTTCAATCCTGCCGATCTGCTCCAGTTCTACAGGCGTAGCTGGCCGGGTTCCGCTCCCGTCAGGCGCGAGCGACAGCGTTTCCAGGGGCTGCAGCGGGACAAATGGCAATGCACGCATCACCGGCATATACCGCTCGTCGTAAAGCCAGCCGGAGCGGCCTTCTTGCGTCACTTCCTGCTCCGCCCGGGCTGTAGCGGCGCGGGCCCTATAGATCAGCCGGCTTCCATCTTCGCTCCAGACCACAGCTTCGATGTCTGCGTCCGAATGGGTAATCGCGCTTGCGCCGCTACCGTCGGCCCGTGCAATCCAGATCTGAACTTTCCCACCGTCGCGGTCGACATCCCTCCGCAGATAGGCGATCGACCCGCCATCGGGCGACCACCTTGGCGTGACTACGGCTGTGAAGCCGTTTTCGATGCGCTTGCCGTAAATCGCGATGGTATCCGAAATATAATCCCCGCCGCTGTCGATTACCCGAAGCTTCGCCGCATGATCGCTGCCCCCTTCTCTGCCACCGGCACTCGGACTGAGCGGCAGAACGACAAGGGCGCGGCAATAGCGATTGGCGGCAGGGTCAGCGCGACTGAGCACAAATGAGGCTTGCGTCCCATCGGGCGAGACCCCGAACGGCGTGGGCTTGTCGGTGACGGAGCCGTCCGCCGGTCCCAGATCGCGAAGCCGAAGCAGATCGTCGGCAGTCACGGATCTGGGACCGGCATGGTGCCCCTGCGCCGCCGCCTTCGCTCCGATATCCCGCCCGGAACGCAAGGACGGCAAGAGATCTTCGCACCCGGCCCTCGCCGCACCTGGGCACAATGCGGAGCCAGCAAGAAGGAACCCGGCCAATCCGGCAAGCCTGCGAGGCTTACCGGTGATTGATTCCATCACCATGCCTTGGCTACTCCGATCCCGATGTAGCGGCCAATTCCGGAATAATTGGTCGTGTCGAAAGGCATGTCGTAGATGCTCGATGTCGCGATGGTCTGCGGCAGGTCGTTGAGCAGGTTCTGGATCGTCAGGCTAAGGACAAGGCCGCGCAGCGGCCCGTGACCCTGTTGGAACGCATATCGAGCAGTCAGGTCAACAGTGGTCTGCCCGCTGACATCGGCCGGCGTGGCGGTCCGGGTATCTGTCACCCCGTCGATCCGGCTCACGGTGGTGTTCAGCGAGAAGCCGTCGAGGCTCCACGTCGCGCTGGCACGGCCGCGCCAGTGCGGAGGATTAAACAGGGTGCCGGCAAGCTGGGTTGCCGCAGCGCCGGCAATAAGCGTCTGGGTGCTGTGGAGATAGCTTGCGTTGAGCGACAGCGAGATGGATCCCGCTCCGCCACCCAGGTCATGGTCGTAGTCGGCCAAAACATCGACGCCGTGGATGCGCTGGTTTCCGGCATTCACGCTCGTATTGTTGGCGATGGCGACCACCTTCGAGGCGTCGAACGGCGCGCCAGCGCCGTTGTAGAATGTGCCTGCACTGGCAACGATGGCCTCGATGGTCGCAAGGCTGGGATTCCATTGAACGAAAGGCGCGTAGAGCGGATTGCTCAGCGACTGCGATGAGTATGTAATCGGGGTGACGATCCGGTCGGTGTAACGCGTCGAGAAGTACCCGACTTGCAGGGCGAGGCCCGGGATCTGATGCGGCTTGTACCCGAGCGTTGCTGTCCAGCTGGTTGCGCGCTCAGGCTTGAGGTCCGGGTTGCCACCGGTGAGATAGAGCGCGGTGCCGCTCGTTCCACCCAACGAGGTTGCGTTGTAATAGAGAGCGCTGAGCGCAAGGTACTGCTGGTAGAGCGTCGGAGCGCGGAACGATTTGCCCCAGTTGGCCTTGAGCGCCAGATCTTTGACCGGTGCGTAGATGGCGCCGAATTTCGGCGTCACGACATTGTCGATGCCGGGATAATGCTCGAACCGGAGCGCGCCGCTGAAACTGAGCCGATTGATCCAGGAGATCCCTTGATCCGGCGAGATGACCGGTAGGCTGAGTTCGCCGTAGCCGTAGTAGCTGTCCTGCGAGTAGCGGCCGGTGAATGCGTTCCCGGCGCCGCGATCGATGTAGAGCAGGTTGTAGCGGTAGCCGAGCCCCATTGCGATCTTCGCGGGGCCACCCGGAAGATCGAACAAGGGTCCGTCGGCAGTCAGCTCCGCCGAACTACCCTTGTTACAATAGCATAGCGCGATCGTACTGGTCTTGGTGTTGCCCGTATAGGCATCACTCCAGAGACGAACGTTCTCGGTACCGTAGACGCCCAAAAGCCCGAGCCGCCAGCCACCTTGAAGTTCCAGTTTGAGCGATGGCGCGACGGAGAACGACTTGCTTCGGGACACCTTCTCCGTGTGGCTGATCGACAGGTCGCCCGCCGTATTGTTGGGCTGGACAAGCACACTGTCGCGGTTGTTGAAGAGTCCGTCGACCTCGAATGTGAGCGTGTCGGTCAAGTCCTGGTGCGCCGCACCGGCAAAGGCATTGCGTTTCATCGGCGGCACGATCGTGTTGCCGGGACGCGATGCCGCGAAGTCTCGGTCATTGGACAAAACCTGTGTATTGCGGGCGAACTCGTAGGATCCGACAAACCCGCCCGAGCCCCAGCGCTTTCCTGCGGTCAGCCCGTATTGCTGCCGAAAATCGCCTCCCTCCGTGGAGGTGCCGAGATTGGCTGTTGCGAGAATGCCGTCGTAGTCCCGGCGAAGCATGACGTTGGCCACGCCAGCGACCGCGTCAGAGCCATAGAGCGCTGAAGCGCCATCTGCGACGATCTCGATCCTGTCGACCATCGCCATGGGAAGCGAGGAGATGTCGACGCCCTGCCGCGAGCCGTTGTACGCAAGCCGGTGACCGTTGATCAGTGTCAGGGTCGCATCGCTTCCCAGGCCCCGAAGATTGACAGTCGATGCCCCGCCCACATCGACGCCGCTCGCGGTGGGCGTGTTGGAGCCGAGGCCGGGGTTCTGACCGCCTCCGAAGGATTGGGGAATGCTTCGCACGACATCACCCAGATCCGTCTTGCCCTGCTTCTGGATTTCATCGCTGCCGACGGCGATGACCGGCGATGTGACGGGAGCACCACGAATGCGGCTACCGGTGACCGTGATGGTAGATCCGCCATCGTCCACTGAAGAGGCGGTGCCACCGGGTTGCGATTTCCCTTCGAATACCGGCCGAATGACGAAGCCTCCCCTCGTCGGCCTGGCAGCCAGGCCGCTGCCCGACAGCAGCCTGTGAAGAGCTTCCTCGAGCGTGAATGAGCCGTGCAGAGCGGGAGCGCGCCGCTCGGCAACGCTCCCGTCATCCGCAAGGACCGTTCGGCCCGAGAGCAGCGCCAATGCCCTTAACGAGTCTGCCAGGCGCTGCTCGGGCAGATCGATGGTAAATTGCGCAGTTTGCTGCGCTTTTGCGACCGAAGGGCAAAGTATAATGGCGACAAGCGACGTCGACGCCAGCCAAAGGGTGGCGGAATAAGCACTTCTTTTCATTTTTCGATTCCCCCCTGAACTTGAATTGTCAGGTCAGGAGGGAGAACGATGGATATCTAAACTGCCCCACGCCTTTTTTTGAGGTATTTTTGGCAAGCCGATTTTACGGCCGCGAAAGGACAATTTGCGAAGGATTTGGCCTGTCAACGTGGAGGTCGAACATCTGCGAAACTGCTTCTGCAAAACCCTCGGGGTCATTGGCGCGGAAACCACCAGTGATCACTCGCCCGCCCAGATCGTTCGCGGCCAGGACGATCTTTATCCGGTTGTAGCGATTGATCGCCGCAATCGCGTCATCGAGCCGGTTCCCGTCGAGTGCGAGCATGCCGGAAATCCATTCGACGTCGGCGCGAGACAACGGAATAGCGGCGCCGCGCGAACCGATTTCAATCTGGGAACCCAGGGCAATTTGTCGCGGGGCTCCCGAAGCCGGATCCGCCGCGCTCAGTTCAACCGGTTTCTGCGGCGCAGATATTCGCAGGGACGCGCCATCACGCCGCGCGTCGAAAGTGCCCGTTTCCAACGTGGCGCTGCGCTCCCCGGCGGTCACGACATAGGCTCCGGCAGCGACGTTATTCATGCGAATGCGTCCACGGTGAATAGCAATCCGCCGGACCTCGCCCGAAATCGATACCGACACCCGAGTGTCGGTATCGAGAGTGATCGAACTTGCATCGGGCAGACCGAATGTACGGATTTCGCCGATGTGGGTCTCATAGGTCGCGGCCTGAGCCGGCGCGACGATCTCGGGAAACAGGCGATGCGAACTGAGCCATAGGCTCGAAAAGCCCGCCGCGACAACCGCAGCTGCTGTCGCAAGCGCCACATGCGTGCGGCGGCGCTCGTAAAACGGCGCCTTGGGCAGCTTTCCATCGAAACCTGCAGCGCCTTTCGACATCAGTCCGGTTTCTGCGAGGGCCGCAATGGTTTCCTTGAACGCCTGCAAATTGCGAGGATCGGCCCTCAGCCAAGCCTCCAGCTTAGGCTCGAGTCCCGGCTCCTGCGCATCGCGGCGGTCGATCCAGCGGTTGGCCTCCTCATAGAAGCTGCGCGGGAGCGAATAATCCTCGGCGTCAGTCATGACTGCGCAGGTGCCGGCCAAGTTGCTTGATCGCGATGCCCATATGCCGTTCGACCCCCTTCTGGCTCAGCCCCGTCTGCTGTGCAATTTCAGCGAGGCTATATCCATAAACCCTGCGCGCCAGAAAGATCTGCCGCGTGAGGGGCTTGAGCTTCAAGACTGCATTCTCGATCCGCCGCAGGCGGTCCCTCGCTTCGAGCGCCGAGACCGGATCGCAATCGGCCAGCTCGTCGGGTTCGACATACGGACCGTTTGGCGTGGAACCACGCATGGCGGCGCGCGCATTGTCCCTTAAAAGGTTGCCAGCCGATTGCCGTAGATAGGCGCCCGGATTCTCGATCTGGTCGGCATTCTCCCGAGCGGCAAAGCGTGTAAACGCCTGCTGGACGACATCTTCCGCATCCTGGCGCCGGGACCGGCGGCTCACGAAACCCAGGAGACCCGAACGCTCTTCGCGAAATATATGGTCGAGCGCCTGGTTCGCCCGACTTGGAAGATCACCTTGCGGCGGGAGCGCTTCGTCCGAACTTAAAGGAATTTGGTCGAGACTTAGGGCAAATCGCATGACTTGCCACCGGGTTTTTCAAAGACTGAAAGTAATCGCATTGGCCAGCTCCGCTCGACTTACGAAGCGGAGCCGGTCAATGCCCGGGTCTTGAGAACATGCAAGCACATGCGCCGACGCTTTAGTCGCGATGCGACCTGGACATCCGCCGACAACCCGTCACGCCCACAAAAGTGGGACGAATTCCTTTCGCTTGCGAGGTTCTCACGCCTCGGCACCGCTGAAAAGGCGATGCAATGAAAACCTTACTTAAAGCGCACATATCCTCAACAGCAAAATTGCATCAAGCTTTTGTGTGCCATTATGGCCACGCATCCCTTTCCCTGCTCCGCTAAACGTGGCGCATTCGCGTTTGTTTTGACGGCTCTCATGTTTTTATCGGAGGGCATGCTTAATTATCGACCGACAACGTAGAAATATTCGTAGGGTAAACTTTTCAAGCGTCGTTCCTGTCCAACTCGCGCAATTCGCATAGCCCCATGGCAAAGCCACGGCACTCACCCAGATCATTCGCTTCTTCCGATGAGTTCCTGCGAGCAGCGGGCATTGGCGGTAGGGGAATTGAAGTGCGCGCAAACCTGCGGGCTCTCAATCAACCAATCGGATTTCGCCCCCCGGATTAGCTTTTTTAGCCTCTCTCCCACTCCGACTCGAATATTGTAGCACCAATGTTGCAGCCCAAGACTGATCCACTCTGTCAGGAGACAGATAATGCAAAAATTTCAGTCGCAAGAACGGGTAATTTAACGGTTAATTCCACTATTTTTCCGCTTGTGAAATTACGTGAAATTTTAGAAAGAGCCTGAGACTTTCAATCTGGGGCAAAATGGACGGGGATCGAGCGCTTGGCCTGATGAATGGCCTCTTGTGGAACGCAATGGTGATTGCGGGCCCCATTTTGCTTGCAGCATTGCTGATCGGCATCCTGATCAGCGTTCTCCAGGTAGCAACGCAACTCCAGGAAATGACCCTAAGCTACGTCCCCAAACTGGTCGTGTCCGCACTCGTGCTCATTGTATTGGGTCACTGGATGATGAACCGCATCACGCAGTTCGCCGTGCAGACGATCAGCACGCTGTCACAGCTAGGATAAGCCTGCCTGTCCATGGTGCTTCCCGAAATCCAGACCTGGATTGCGTCCTGCCTCGCCCTCGGACTGCGGGTGGCGCCGGTTTTTGCCTATGCGCCCCCGTTCACCTTGACGCGCCTTCCGCGCCTGTTCCTGCTGCTGTTCGGCCTTGGCCTCTCGATAGCGCTCGTTTCGGCCGAGCCGTCACGCCGCCTCTCCAGTGTCGAGCTCGGCGCCCTGATCCCGGCGGCACTGTCCGAACTCGCGCTCGGGATTTCGATCGTGCTGGTGTTCCAGCTGTGCTTTGCCGCCCTGCAGTTTGCCGGACGCCTCGTCGACCTTCAGGCAGGATATGGCCTAGCCTCTCTGATCGATCCTGGCACCCGTGCACAGACACCGTTGGTTGGAACCATGTTCGCCTACGCGACAGGCGCTCTCTTCTTCTCGCTCGGCGGCCATCTGGAACTGCTGCGCATCCTGTCGCTCTCGCTTGAAAAGGTTCCGCTTGGCGGCTGGGCGGCTCCCGCCTCGCTCGACCATCTCGTCCTGTTCGTGTCGGCGATCTTCATGGCCGGGCTCGGCGTCGCGGGCGCAGCCATTCTCGCCCTCTTTCTGACGGACATCGCCATCGCCCTGCTCGCCCGGACCGTTCCGCAGATGAACGTCCTGATCCTTGGCGTGCAAGTAAAATCGATCGCCCTGTTTCTCGTCCTCCCCCTGTGCTTCGGGTTCGGGGGTGCATTGATGGTGCGCATGATCCGCCTGACCCTCGAAGCGATGCCGGGGTTCTTCTGAGATGGCAGACAGCGAACAGGAAAAGTCCGAGCAGCCGACCTCCTACAAACTGCAGCAGGCCCGCCGAAAAGGCACGGTAGCCCGCGGGATGGACCTCGGCTTCCTGTCTGCGCTTTGCGTACTGCTGGCCTACTCCTGGTGGGCGGGACCAGACCTCTTGGCAGCGCTCCATAACCAGCTACGCCTTGCACTGCTCTCAAGCGGAACGCTGGGAGACGGGACCGGCCCTCTCGTTGAACTTTTCAGAATGATGGCCTGGCCGATCGTTCGGCTGCTCGGCATGTTGCTGCTCGCAGTGATAGTCGTCGTGGGGGGCCTTGAAATCGTGCAGACGGGCGTGGTTTTCTCCGCCCAGCCGCTCAAGCCCGACTTCTCGCGCCTCAACCCGGCCCAGGGACTCAAGCGACTGTTTTCCGCAAGGTTGCTGATCGAGACGGTCAAGAACGTCCTCAAATTCTCGATCTACGGCGGCGTTTCCTATCTCGTGATCCGCAATTCCGTGAACGAGAGAGCGCCAAGCATTGTCGAGGGTGGCACGCTGGGCGCCTCCATGGGAGGGCTAGGACTGCGGTTGCTGGCGATCTTTGCCGGAGTAGCACTGATTTTCGCGGTCGCCGACCAGCTGATTTCCCGCAAGCAGTTCAGCAAGAAGATGCGAATGAGCCGGCGCGAAGTCCGCCGCGAGCACAGGGACCGTGAAGGCGAACCGCGGCTCAAGCAAAAGCGCAAGCAACTCCACGGAGAGTTCGTGAAAACCAGTCAGAGCCTGCGCGACCTCAAGGGGGCCGACGTCGTACTGGCTAACCCCGAGCACATCGCCATCGCCTTGCGCTTCGATGCCGCACGCATGGTTGCTCCCACCGTCGTCTCGAGCGGCACGAACGCCCTGGCCCAGCGAATCAAGCGACTGGCGCTCAGTTACGGGATCGTGGTGATCGAGGACCGGCCCCTGGCACAGAAACTCTACCGCGAAGCGAAGCTGGGACAGGCCATCCCCGAGGGATGCTATGCTCCGGTCGCCGAAGTCTACAACAGCCTGCGCCGCAAGCGCCGTCAGGCAGAAGCCATTGCAAGCCATGCTGAGTAAGTTCTTCGAGCGGAATCACGACCTCGTGCTGGTCGGCGGGATCATTGCCATCCTGCTGGTCCTGTTCACGCCCATCCCGACGGTGCTGCTGGACCTCCTGATCATCATCAACGTCGCGTTCGCGCTCTCGATCCTGCTGCTGACGCTATATGTCGAACGGCCGGTCGAGTTCTCGACCTTTCCCTCGCTACTCCTGGTCGCGACGCTCTATCGCCTCGCCCTCAACGTCGCGGCGACGCGCCTCATCCTGACCGGCGCTAATGCCGGTGAAGTGATCGGGGCAATCGGTGAGTTTGCCGTACAGGGCAATTTCGTCATCGGGCTCGTCGTGTTCTTCATCCTCGTCGTCGTGCAATACGTCGTCGTCACCGCAGGCGCGCAGCGAGTTTCCGAAGTAGCAGCCCGGTTCGTGCTGGATTCCGTCCCCGGCCAGCAGATGAGCATCGATGCCGACCTCAACATGGGGCTGATCGACCAGAACGAGGCGAAGAGGCGCCGCAAGTCTCTCGAGAAGGAAGCGGCCTTCTATGGCGCGATGGACGGCGCGAGCAAGTTCGTGAAGGGCGATGCCGTCGCGGGCATCATCATCCTGCTGATTGACATCATAGCCGGCTGGATCGTCGGTGTCGTCCAGATGGACATGGCCTGGAACGAAGCGCTCTCGGCCTTCACGCTGCTGACAATCGGTGACGGAATCGTCACGCAGGTGCCCGCGCTCATCATTTCGGTGGCGACAGGCATCATCGTCACCCGCTCGTCCGCCGACCGGCAGCTCAGCACCGAGATCTTCAGCCAGCTCGCCTCGGTGCCCAAGATCCCGATCATCGTTTCTAGCGCCCTGGCCCTGCTGCTGCTGCTGCCCGGCATGCCCAAGTGGCCGATCGCCGTGCTCACCGGCATTGCTGCAGCCCTTTTCATGGCAAACCGCCGCAAACGGCGAGCGTCGCAGGACTCTCTGGAATTCGAGGAAGTCGATGCCGAAGGTCGCCAGTCCGGCGAAATGCGTGCCCTGCCGCCCATCGAGATCCGGCTGGGGCGCGATCTCAGCCAGCATTGGCAGGGGATGAAGGCGCTTTTGGCCGAGCGCATTTCCGCCCTTCGCGAACAGCAGGAAAAGACGTCCGGCTTTCACCTTCCAGCCGTCGTATTCCAGGACGGTTCGCAGCTCGGGCGCAACCAGTACGAAATCGTGATCCATGGTGCCCGCTATGGCCACGGTCAGCTCTATCCAGACAGGACGCTTGCCATTCGCGCCGCGGGATCCACCGGAGAGATGCCGGGGATCGAGACCCGCGAGCCCGCCTTCGGCCTGCCCGCAGTCTGGATCGACGATGATGTCGCGGAAAAGGCGCGGACATCGGGTCATACCCTGATCGACCCATTAACCGTCCTGATGGCCCACGCCACCGAGATCTTCCGCAGCGAAGCGGCACAGCTGCTCTCCCGCGCCGATGTCGTCGCCATGCTCGAGGGCGTGCGCTCGCGCCAACCCGGGCTCATCGAGGAACTGATCCCCGCCATCATGACGGTGTCGGACGTGCAGCGCGTACTGCAGGGGCTGATGGCCGAGGAAGTTCCCATACGCAACATCGACCAGATCCTGGAAGCGCTGGTCGATGTCGCGCGCTCCACCAAGGATCATGTCGAACTGACCGAAGCGGTGCGCAGGCGCCTCAGCCACAGCATTTGTCATCACCTGCGCGGCCGTAACGACGATCTGTCCGTACTCAGCCTCGATCCCCGCGTCGAAGGGCAGATCACGGAGAACCTCAGAAGATCGGACGGAAGGAGCGATTTCATCCTCGATCCGAAAGCCGCCGAGCAGTTCATCCGCAAATTGATCCCGATGGTCGACGCGATGCTGCAGAAGGGGCTCAGCCCCGTCCTCCTTTCCAGCCCGGAAATTCGCCACCACCTCAAGACGTTCACACGCCGCACCGTTCCCCGGCTTTCCGTGCTGTCCGTGAGCGAGATTCCTCACACCATCGATCTTTCCTCATTCGGCGTGGTGGCTTTCGATGGCCAATAAGCCTGTCGATAAATGCATCCGGATCGGAGCAGACATTGCGCGCTCCGAACAAAGCAAATAGGCAAACAGCATATGGGCCATATCATTGAGGCGGGGGGCGTGCTCATCTCGGATGCCGGAAGACGGCTTGAGACTGCGGCGCTCAATATCGCAAATGTCACCACCCCGGGTTACAAGGCTGTAATTCCGTTTTCGACGTACCTTTCGGGAGCCGATACCGCTCTCGAGAGGCCGCAACCTTTCCAGATGATCACGGATCTTGCCGACGGCCAGATCCGCCAGACCGGCAACTCTCTCGACATTGCCCTTCACGGCGAAGGCCTGTTCGTATTTTCCGGCGACAACGGACAAGTCTTCGGCAGGGGCGGACAGCTTCACGTCGATGCCGATGGCCGGCTCGTGAACCAGTCCGGGCTCGCCCTCCAGGGCGGCAGCGGGGATATTATCGTGAGAAGCGAGGCAATCGAGATTATGGCCGATGGCACTGTGCTCGATGGCGGAGAACCGGTGGCCCGAATCGATGTGGTGCGCTTCGTCGATCCAGCACAGGTTACGCGCCTCGGTACCAATTTCACCACGGATGCAGCCAACATCGATGCCCTGTCGGAAGCCCGCATCGGCCAGGAAGAACTCGAGACGTCGAACGTGTCGAGCGCGCATGAAATGCTCTCGATGATGCAACTCCAGCGCTCGGCCGAAACCGGCCGCCACCTAGTTCAGGTCTACGACGACCTGCTGGGCCGCGTGCTCTCGACATTTGGACAGTGACATGAACGGTGCATTCTATATTGCGGCAACCGGCCTCGACGCGCAGCAGAAGGCGCTTGATGTCACTGCCAACAACGTCGCCAACGTCAACACCACGGGCTTCAAGCGCTCTGCGGTGCGCTTCAAGGATCTGGTCGCGCAGAACGGCGAGAACGGGCTGCCGATCCTGCCGAGCGGAGCGCACGCGCTGGGCGTCAGCGCGACGGGCGAGGAGAAAGTCTGGGAGCAGGGAAGCCTGCGCCAGACCGGCAACGTGATGGACATTGCCATCGACGGGGCCGGCTTCATCGAGATGATGGGCCCTTCTGGCAAGACCCTGCTGTGGCGGGGGGGCACGCTCAAGGTGAACTCCGAAGGCTACCTCGTCGCGGCGGACGGAACCCAGCTTCGCGCGATGATTTCGGTACCCCAGGAAGCAAAGTCCATTGCCTTTGCCGAGGATGGCACGGTCACCGCAACGCTGGACGGCGAGGACGGCCCCGTATCGCTCGGCCGGATCGACCTATTCGTTGCCAAGGACAAGGCTGACCTGACCGATCTTGGCGGCGGCTACTACAATTCGGTCGATGAAGCCGACGCCCTGGTGGCCCAGCCCGGCGAGGAAGGCGCAGGGCGCCTTGTCCAGGGATCGCTCGAGGGCGCCAACGTCCAGCTGTCGGATGAAATGGTCACCCTGCTGATGGTGCAGCGCGCCTATTCCGCCAATGCCCAGGTGGTCCAAGCCGGCGACCAGTTGATGTCCATCATCAACAACCTGCGCCGCTGATCGCGCCGCGATGCCCTTCCTTCCGATCGTCCTGCTCGCTGCCATCTGCGGCGACGCGCCATGCACTGGTCGCCTGGAGCTCGTGGACAGCGCTGCGCTGCATGGTCCCCTCGTCCAGCTGAGCGACGTTGCCGACCTGACAGTGCTTCCCGCGTATCTAAGGCACGCAGCAGGCGATGTGGCACTGCTGCGCCTCGATGGCCGGAATTCGCGTGTCGCTGTTCCCAAGCAGTTGCTGATCGACCGGGCGCGCAGAAGCATCCCCGCCCTCTCCGCCTGGCTTCCAGCCCATGCCAACGGTGTCGTCGAGCTCAATATCGTGCATGCGAGCCAGCGCCCCCAGTCGCCGACGCTGCAGTGCCTGCGAGCGAAACGGCCCGTTGCGACCCAAAGCAGTGTCCGCACCGCCGATTTCGAGCCCGAACGCTGCCCATCCCAAAGGCCCGACCGGGCCTTTGGGTTCGATGCCGCGACCAACACCGTGCAAACGACCCGCCCCCTTGCGTCCGGCGAAATCGTCGCGCGCTTCTCGGGCTATGGAAGCCAGGCCGTAGCACGGGGCGATAGCCTCAACCTGCAGGCCCGTTCAGGGCCCGTCACCGTGACGCGCAAGGTCGAAGCGCTCCAGTCAGCAAAAGCTGGGCACAAAGTCTTTGTCCGCACCGCCAACGGCGAAGTGCTGGTCGCACAAGTGGGGGCAATCGAGCCATGAATGCCTTTGCGAAATGCCTGATCGCGGTCACGAGCCTTGCCTCCCTGCCCTGTGCGGCTGATGCCAGCGACCTCTACGCTCCCGGCGGTTTTTCGGCGCTGGCCTCGGACAACAAGGCACAGTCACGCGGCGATATCATTACGATCGTGATCTACGAGAATGCATCGGCGAGCAATTCAGCGACTTCGGGCTCAAAGAAGGGAATGAAGGTCGCAGGTTCGATCTCGGGCGGTTCGTCGTTCGACGAGGCGGCCCAACTCGGCCTTTCCGGTGCCTCGGACAATTCGGGCGGAACCGGACGCGCGGGCAAGATGGTGGCCCAGATCAGTGCCGTCATCGAGGATGTGCGGCCCAACGGCGACCTTGTCGTCGCCGGCGAACAGACACTCAAGATCAACGGCGAGGCTACCCACATCCGGCTGCGCGGGCGGGTGAGGACAGCGGACATTTCAGCGCAGAACGCGGTCCTTTCCAGCCGTCTTGCCGAGGCAGCGATCGATTACGACGGCTCCGGCTTCGTGACGCGCAGCGCACGGCCGGGAATCATCTCGCAAATCTTCAACTTCCTGGGGCTGCTGTGAAACGCTTCTTCCTGGTTGCAGCCTTGCTGACCCTTGCCCTGCCGACAATATCGGTAGCGCAGGAAGTTCGCGTCAAGGATCTCGGCCGCTTCCTCGGCTGGCGCGACAACGCGCTCGTCGGCTACGGCATCGTCACCGGGCTCTCGGGATCCGGGGACTCGCCGCGCAGCACGGTTACCCGCCAGACGCTCAGCAACGTGCTCAGCCGCCTCGGCATCAGCATCCCGCCCGATCAGTTGCAGAGCCGCAATGTCGCAGCCGTGATCGTGACCGCAACGCTGCCTCCTGCTGCCAATCTCGGCGACCGCATCGATGTGACCGTGACCTCGATCGGCGACGCGCGCAGCCTGGTCGGCGGCGCTTTGCTGATGACGCCGCTCCTCGGCCCGGATCGGCGCAGCTATGCCCTTGCCCAGGGCTCGCTCGTGGTTGGCGGCTACAACTTCCAGGATAGCGTCAACCAGCGCCAGAAGAACTATCCGACCGCCGCGTCGCTGCCCGGCGGCGCGACTGTCGAAACGCCGGTATCGGCCGTGCTCACCGATGCGGACGGCTACCTCACTTTCGTTCTCCAGGATCCCGATTTCACGACAGCCACGAAAATCGCGGCCGGCCTCAATGCACGGCTCGGTGCCGGCGCGGCGCGAGTGCGCGGGGCCGATGCCGTACTGATCAATACCCAGAGCGCCGGCGGCGACATCAGCGGTCTGATCGCCAACATCGAGAACGTTGCGGTCATGCCCGACCGGCAGGCCCGCATCGTCATCAACGAGCGAACCGGCACCATCGTGGCGGGCGGCAACGCGATGATCTCGAGCGTGGTGATCGCCCAGGGCGATGTCCGTGTCTCGATCTCGGTTGATCGGACGGCGTCCCAGCCGCTCATCTACGGCGGCTATGCCCCCGATGCGCGCAGCCTCATCGTGACCAACAGCAAGCTCGATGTCGACGAGGACCGCGACGCGGTTGTCGAGCTGCCGAGTTCGACCGTCGCCGACCTGGCGCAGGCCCTCAACCGGGCCAAAGTCGGAACCCGCAACATTATCGCCATCCTCCAGGCCATGAAGGCCGCCGGCGCGCTCCACGCCGACATCGTGGTGCAGTAAGGATTATCGCCTGTGTCCAATGAAATCGCGGCCATTACATTGAAAGCGCTCGACGGCCTCGACTTGCGTGCCTCTGCAATAGCCCAGAACATCGCCAATGCCGGCACCCGCGGGTACCGGCCGGTTCAGGTGTCCTTCGAGGAGCAGCTGCGCGCTGCCGCATCGCAAGGCGAGGAAGCCATCTCCAACGTCAGTCCGACCATGGAATTTGCCCCCATGCGCCCGGAACAGGACCGAGTGAGGATCGACCTCGAGCTTGCTGCCGCGTCACTCACGGCCGGCCGCTATGCCGCACTGATCGAAGTGCTGGGGCGCAACCTGCAGCTCGACGCGCTTGCCATGCGGGGAGACCGCTGAGATGAAAGCCACCGAAATCAGCTTCAGCGCGCTTGACGTCGAATGGCAGCGGCTCGAGACCATCGCCCAAAACCTCGCCAATGCCAGCTCGATCCGCACCGGCAATGGCCAGGTCTACCAGGCGCACCACCTTGTCAGCGGACCGAAGGGCGACTTCCGCGCGATGCTGGAAACCGGCACCAGCGCGCAGGCAGTGTCACGCAAGGACCTGCAGGGCGTCGAAGTCTACAGCATCGAGACAGACGACCGCATTCCGCGCATGGTCTACGATCCCCGCAATCCGCAGGCCGATGCTGACGGTTTCATAGCCCTTCCCGATATCGACGAGGCCCGGGAAATGACGATGATGATCCAGACATCGCGTAACTACGAAGCCAATCTCACCGCCCTCAACATTGCCCGCCAGATGTACGGCAAGGCTCTGGAACTGGGACGTCAGTCATGACTTTCGTTCCCATCGAAGCCGTAGCCGCAGTCGGCCAGATTGCCCTGCCTGCAGCGATAGCCCCGGCGGCCCAGTCCGTCTCCAGAGCCGGTTTCGGCGAAATGCTTCTCGACGGTATCGATGCGACTTCGCGCCGTATCACCGATGCGCAGCAGACTGTGCGCGCCTTCGTGCTCGACGACAGTATCCCGGTTCACCAGGTCACGTTCGCACTCGAGCAGGCACGGCTCTCCCTTGAACTGATGTCGCAAGTGCGCAGTCACCTGATCGAGGGATATCAGCAACTCATGAACATGCAGCTTTGAACGTCAGGCCCTCCACGGACATGTTTTCCTCATTTCGAGACGCACCGCCGGCAAGGCAGGTCGCCGCCGTGCTTGTACTGGCACTTGCGATCCTGTCGGCAATCGGCGCCGTCTGGTACTTTGCCCTGCGCACGGAATATCGCCCGGTCTTCACCTCCCTCCAGCCGGCCGATGCCGCCAGCATCGTGGCTGCCCTGGAAAAGGACAAGGTGCCGTTCCGCCTCGGGGACGGCGGCGCAACAATCCTGGTTCCCGAAGACAAGGTCGACAGCACGCGGGTCGCGGTCCTGGGATCCGATCTTCCGCTCAAAGGCACGGTTGGCCTCGAACTCTTTGCCAAGTCCGACATGGGCATGACGGACTTCGCCCAGCGCATCAATTACCAGCGCGCATTGCAGGGCGAACTGGCCAGAACGATCCTGGCAATCCGGAACGTCGAAGCCGTCAGGGTCCATCTTGCCCTGGGCGAAGACAGAGTGTTTCGTGCCGACCGGGTTCCTCCCAAGGCATCCATCGTCGTCGAGACGAAGGACGGCTCTGCACTTCCCGCCGCTACGGCACGAGGTATCCAGCGACTCGTGGCTGCTGCCATCGAGCAACTTGATCCCAGCAACGTCGTCATTCTCGATGGCGAAGGTCGGATCGTCAGTCAGGCGATTGAAAATAATGACGGCGATATCACGCATTCCCCCAAGACGGATGCACGCCTCGCAGTAGAAGCCTATTTCACCGCCCGCATTCGTCAGGCGCTTGCCGGTCTCGCGCCTGCCGATGAAGCCAGCGTCTCGGTAACGGCCGCAAGGGCGACCGATTCCGGACGGGACAGCGGCGCCCTGCCCGACTGGAACATTGCCAAGCGCAATTTCCGGCTCGAGGTCACGCTGGCGCTGCCCGGCGGTGTCTCCCAGGACCAGCAGGAGCCGCTGCGCAAGGCCGCTAGCGAGGCCATCGGTTTTGACGGCGCCAAGGGCGACAGCATCGCCTTCGGCGTCTGGAATCCCGCTGAGTCCGAATTGCCCCAGGCCGCCCCTGCCCATCAGCAGAACGCCCGGAACGCCGCCACCGCAGATGCCGCAAGGCCTTCCAATTCCCAGCTACAGGCCTCGATCGGCAACTGGGGCCTCATCGCAGGCGGCATTCTGGCGGTACTGGGCATAGCCGCCCTGCTACTGCCCCGCCTTGCCGGCCGCCGCCGTCACTCGGACCCGGATGCGTTTGCGCGGCGCTTCAATACACTCCTCAAGGACGACCTCGAAGAAAGCGGACGCCATGCCGAAGGCTAAAGGCGAACTGGAAGGGATGCTGGCAAAGCTGTCGCAAATGGATCCTCCCGCAATCGCAGCTGTGCTCGAACGTCTCGACCCCGCAGTCAGGCACCACGCGGAAACCCTGCTGGCCCGCAGCACGTCCGGTGACCGACCGGCGAACCGCGGCGAGGCGCTTCGCCGTCAAGGGCTTTCGGCGTGGATGATCGATCGGATCGAGGGGCGCCACCGTGTTACCGATGCGACGCGGATTGCCATCACAGACATCGCCGAACGTCTCCGCAGCGATGTTCGGAGCGGCAAAGGGCACGAGGACTTGCCGCGATGAGCGCCATCATCAAGTCGGGCTATCCGCGCCCGCAAGGCCGCGAAGGACCAGGAGGACCTGACAGCCAGGGAGGCATCGTGCGCACGCTGCGTGATACCCGGCAAACGAGCCCGGCGTTCGCCTCTCCGGCGCAGGACGACGAACAGACCCTCCTGCACGAGCGGCTCCGCCGGCTTGAAGAGCTGGCCGATGCTCAGCGCAAGGCCATCGAACGCCATCGCGGCGAGCTTGCCGAAGCGCTCGAGAAGGGCAAGGCCGAAGGGTTCAAGCGCGGGCTGGCGGAGGCTCAAACGCGCGAGCATGAGCGCCTTTCGCTTCTGAGGGAGGTAACGGCCAAAGCCCTCGCCGCGTTCGAGCGCAACCTGACGGATGCAGAGGCGTTCGCCGTCCTGCTGGCCCAGACCAGCCTCGACAAGCTGTTCGCGGACATGCACGGCAATGCCGAGACCGTTTGCAAGCTCATAAAGGCGCAGCTTAAAAAAGCCGCGGACGCGCAAGTCCTGGGCATTCGTGTATCCGGCGAGGACTTCCCTTCCGCGCAGGCACTTACCGATCTGGAACAGGAAACTGCCTTCAGGGGATCGCGGATCGTCCAGGACGCGAAGCTGCGGAGCGGCGAATGCGTGATACAGCTTTCGCTGGGCGAAGCCGAAATCGGGCTCGCCGTCCAATGGGAAAGCATCCGCGCCCTGCTGGAGAACTGGTCGCCCTCCCCGGAAACCGCCCTGCCATGAAAGCCCATCCGCTCCTCAGGCAGATCGAACGTCTCGACCCCGTCCGGCGAACAGGCCGCGTGACCGCGCTTCACTCCACCGCCATCGTCGCGGATGGGCCCGGTGTTGCGCTCGGGACAGTCTGCTCGATCGAAACCGCTTCGGGAGCGCAGGCCGAGTCGATAGATGCGGAAGTCGTCCGGATCGACCAGGGGGAAGTGACGCTATCGCCATTTGACGACAGTACCTCGAGTTTTGTCGGTGCCCGCGTCGTTGCCCGAGATCACGGTAACTCGGTGCCTGTAGGCGATTCGTACCTGGGCCGCGCCGTCGATGCGCTGGGCCAGCCGATCGACGGCAAGCCCCTTGCCGGCACGCTCGCGGCGCCTCTCCATGCCGCAGTGCCTCCCCCTCTCGCACGCGAAACAAGCACCGATGCGCTCGCGACAGGCATTCGCAGTATCGACGCCTTGCTGCCGCTTGGGCGCGGACAACGGATGGGTGTTTTTGCACCGGCCGGGGCCGGCAAGACCTCGTTGATGACGCAGATCGCCCGCCACGCGAAGGCGGACGTGACGATCTTCTGCCTCGTCGGCGAACGCGGCCGCGAAGTCGAAGCGATCTGGCGCGAGGTATCGAGCTCCGATCGGGCCGGCTCGACATGCCTGGTCGCAGCGACCTCGGATCAGGCACCGGCCCTGCGTGTCCGGGCTGTCCATCAGGCGCTGGCCCTGGCGGGCCATTGGCGGGCGCTGGGCAAGCATGTCCTCCTGCTACTGGACTCGGTGACGAGGCTGGCCATGGCCATGCGGGAAATCGGTCTGGCCGCCGGCGAACCGCCGACCGTACGCGCCTATACCCCCGGCGTGTTCGCGGCGATGCCGAAGATCGTCGAGCGCTGCGGAGCGCTTTACGGTAGTGGCTCCATCACTGCGGTCATGACCGTGCTCGCCGAGCAGGAGGACATGGACGACCCGGTATGCGAGATGATGAAATCCATCCTCGACGGCCACATCCTCCTCAGCAGGCGACTTGCCGACCAGGGGCACTACCCGGCAATCGATATTCCGCGCAGCATCAGCCGCCTATCGGGATCGTTGATGTCGCTTGCCCAACTTGCCGCCGCGCGCAAACTGCGCGAATGGATGAGCGAATACGAGCGCTCGCGCGCGATGATCGATGCCGGGCTCTACGTTGCCGGCAGCAACCCTGAACTCGATCGGGCCGTCTCTATGCGCGGCCCGATTGCAGGCTTCCTCCAGCAAGGCGGCAGCGAGAGCATTGCAGCCGATACGTCGATAAATGCGCTCCTGGCTCTGTGCGGAGGCAGGTCGTGAGCACGCAGCGAGACCTGAGGCAGGCCGCCTCCCTCTCCCAGCTGTGCAGTTTGCAAAAACTGCGCGCGGAACGCCGCGCCGGGCTGGCGCTTGCAGACCTGAATGCTGCCGAGCGCGATGTTTCTGCAGCACGCACCCAATGCGACGCCGCTCAGGCGGACTGGCGTACAGCAATCTCGGGGCCGGGATTCGACCCTGCTGTCGCAGAACTGCAAGGCCAGCATCTGCGCAGGCAGCAAAACCAACTCGGCACGGTTGCCGGGCGCCGCGACCAGGCAGACAGCGCAAACGAAACGGCCCTTGCCGCACTCGCCATCAGCCGCGGCCGGGAAGACGTCGCCGAGGTGCTGCTGAGCAAGGCAAGGGCGGTGGCCCGGCGACGGGACGAGGGCAGGATGCTCGCCGCAGCGGAGGACATCCGCTCAAGGAGGAGACGCAGGCGATGAGCAAGGTCACGAACATCTCCGCGCCTCAGGCAAGAACCGAACTTCCCCGTGCGCCTCGCCCCCAAAGCGAGGGACAGGGTTTTGCCGGCCTGCTAGACAGCGGCACTGCGCTGGCAGCCGGTCACGCCGACAGTTTCGGCGCCTATGGCGTGTTTGCGCGTGCACGAAACACCCGGCATGCGGCCGAGCCCGTCGACCGCATGCTAACCGGGGGCAAACCGGAAATGGAAGCTGCCGACCTCGCGGAGAACCCTCTCCTCGGCGGATCTTCACTCGCGATAGATCGGCATGTCATCACGCCGGAACCGAGCGCGATACTCGAGTCCAGTCCGACGGGAATTCCTGCCCCAAGCTCGCCCGTGCGCGCCCCCGCCGCACCGACCTCATCGGCTTCCACGGCCCCGCTTGAGCCAGCCCCCGATACAGGCACTTATCGGAGCACACAGGCGGGAGCGCGGCACGAACCTGCCAATCGGGCGAATGCGCCCAGGCAAAACGCTGCGCCTGGAGGCGGCAAACCGGCGAGCGCGGGGTCCGCATCGCCGGAAACTGCATTGATGCTCGGGTTCAGCGAGGAAGGCGCACGCCTCGTGGTTCGCACGAGCGCCCTTCCCGAAATCGCCATCGCCAGCATCCGGCGTACGCTTTCATCATTCGGTCTTGGCCTCGATAGCCTCCAGCTCAATGGCCGCGATGTCTCATTCCATCAGCAAGTCACGGGAGGGCAGCATGGCCATCGCCGGAGTTAGTTCCACCACGTCGTCCACCGCCCAGAATGCCTTCGGGCTGGATTTCGAGTCGTTGCTGCAGATCATCCTGACGCAGCTGACCTACCAGGATCCGCTCAAACCGGTCGACAATTTCCAGTTCGTCTCGCAGCTTGCCCAGTTTTCCCAACTGCAGCAGTCGCAGACGCTCAACGATCAGATAACCGATCTCCTTTCCGCGCAAGCGGCGACGCAGGCGACCAGTCTGCTCGGACGGACGGTCGATATCGGGACGAGCTCGAACACGACGCTGGCAGGAACAGTCAAGGCGATTTCCTTCTCGACGGGCCAACCCGTTCTCACGATCGAGACGACCGATGGACAGACCATCGGCGGACTTTCGATCGCCGACGTCAACCAGATTCGCTAGGGGCAGCAAGGGGAAGCACAATGCTTGGATCAATCTATATCGGTCTCAGCGGCATGAAGGCCTATTCGCAAGGCCTTCAGACGATCAGCAACAATGTCGCGAACATGAACACGCTGGGATACAAGTCCACGACTGTCGGCTTCACCGACCTCTACAGCTATGGCGGGGGAGGCCTCACCTATTCGTCAGGTTCGGCAAGCGGCGCGGGCACCAAGACCACTGCTGCACAGCTTAATTTCTCTCAAGGCGACATGCGCACCTCGGACGGCGATCTCGACCTCGCCATCCAGGGAAGCGGTTTCTTTGTCCTGCTGGACGGCGACAAGACCTATTACACCCGAACGGGTCAGTTCGTCGTCGATGACGACGGCTACATCTCCCAGCAAGGGACCGAATACCGCCTCGGAATCCTCGACGATTCGGGCAAGGCCGTGCCGGTCAACATCGACGATCTGCGGACCAATGCGCCTGAGCTCACGACGCGTGTCGAGTTCGCCGACAACCTTTCCTCATCCGCCACCAGCGCTTCCGTCTCCGACGTGATCGTCTACGACTCGCGCGGCGGCAAACACAGCTGGACCGTCTCGTTCACCAAGTCGACATCCGACACCGGCGCTACCGACGACTGGGCCGTAAAGGTCACCGACGAGAACGGCAGCACGATCGCGACATCGACACTGAGCTTCATCGGCTCGATGGTCGATCCCACGACCCAGAAGCTGACAGTCACGACAACGCCGACCGGAGCCGACCCGCTGTCGGTCGAGCTCGATTTCTCCTCCGGCGTCACCTCCTATTCGGGCGGCACGACATCGACGCTGCGCGCCGCTTCGACCGACGGGCACGGTGTGGGCGCGCTTTCCAGCGTGACCGTCGATACCGACGGCAAGATCAAGCTCACTTACTCCAATGAGGAAACCAAGCTGCTTGGTTCCATTGCCGTTGCGGACTTTCGCGATCCGCAGCAGCTCGAGGCCATCGGCGGTGGACGTTTTGTCTACGGCGGCAAGGGCGAAAGCAGGCTCCTGGCAAGCGGCGCCGACGGAATCGGCACTATCCAGAGCAAGCAGCTTGAGGCCTCCAACGTCGACCTGTCGCAGGAATTCGGCGATCTTATCCTCATCCAGCGCGGCTTCCAGGCCTCGAGCCAGGTTGTCAGCGTTTCCAACGACATGATCCAGCAGCTGTTCGGTATTCGAGGACAAGGGTGAGCAGCACGATCTCCGACTGGCTGCCTGCAGGCGCGGTCTCGGCCGAGCGATTGGGTCGGGCATGGGATCCTGTGCTCCGTGCATGGAAGGACCGCTGGTTCGTCTCGCCGGATGCAAGTCTCACCCTGCACGAAAACGAAGCGCGCGTCCCACCTGCGGCGGACTGGCATGTCTTGCCGGTCCAGCCGCAGGTGGATCTGCATGTCCACCGCACCGCACATCGCGTGCTTCTCCAGCGCCTGCTCGGAACACAACCGGCGGGAGGCGAGCTCACGGCTGCGGACCGCACCGTCATCGACGATCTGGTACGCACCGTTGCCCGGGATCTTGGAGCGCGGCTTTGCGCGACGCTCGGTGAATGCGCAGCGCAAGTCGCTCCGCGCAGCCGATACGAAGTGCACATCGACGGCGGCCACGCCTTTACGTTCGCCTGTCCGACCACTGCTCTGGTTGCGCCGGTCCGGGCCGCGATTCGCCGCACGCCGAGCCTACGTGCTCCCGTTCCTGCGGTCTCCGCGATTGCCGGCTGCGAGATCGCCGTCCGGGCGAATCTTGGAACCTGCGAGGTCGATCTTGCCGATCTGCACGCCCTTGCCCCCGGCGATATACTTGTTCTCGAGGACCGTCTCGGATCACCGGTGATCCTGCGTTCGCGCGGCGGGACACAGATCGCAATTGGCGCACTCGTCGATACGGCGGGACGTAATGGACTCAAAATTCAATGACAAATGAGAAAGGTATTGCGGTGACGCAAGGGCACGGCGGAGGTTCGCCGCAGGCAGGATCCTCTACGCAAAAGCTGGCGAGCATCAGCCCGGAGCTACTCGAGCAGGTCAAAGTGAGGCTCATCGCCCGGCTCGGTGAAGGCCGTATGACGGCGGCACAGCTGATGGGCCTCAAGACAGCGGACATCGTCCCGCTGGAAAGCAGCCTTGCCGACTTCGTGGAACTCTATCTCGAAGATGCACTGGTTGCTCGCGGCGAGATCGTGGCCGTTGACGACAAGTACGGCATTCGCATCACGGAACTGGCGACCACGAAGTGATGCCCTTTCATCCGCGAACGGTCATCCTACCGGCCGCTGCTTCAATCCTGATCTTCTACTCGCTTCAAGCCCGCGCGCAGACCCTCGGTCAGGCGCCTGCAGATGGCTTTTCCTATGTGCGGGTCGTCGCGGCGCTGGCGCTCTGCCTTGCCTTGGCCGCCGGTGCTGCCTTCTTGCTGCGAAAGCGCATGGGCACGGGAGCGGTGCGCTTTGCCCTGAAACCGGTGGAACGGCGCATGCAGCTGATCGAGAGCGTGAGACTCAACCAGCAAGTATCGCTGTGCCTCGTGCGATGCGATGGCCAGGATTACATGCTTGCGGTCACCCCGACATCGGTATCGCGGGTCAATGCAGTGCCCTCGCTTGCTTCCTCCCCCAACTCCGGCCCCGAGGAAGCGGCGTGACCCTGCGCGTGTTGTTGGCAGCCATCGCCTTTGCGGGAATGCTCGCGCCCCTGCCCTCCGCTGCGGCTGCAGCCGTTCAGCCGGTGGCCACGATTGCCGGCAGTGTGCATCACGCCAGCGGAACCGACGCCGGCCTGATGCACGGCAGCGCAACGCACAAGAGCGCCGGCACGGCAGCCTCGCCCTCCATCACTCCCAGGGCCGACAAAGCCCCGGTTGCTGCCGAAACGCGCGGCGAGGCGGATAGCGCCCTGCGTATAGGGCTTGTCGTCTCCCTGCTCGCTCTGCTGCCGGCCGTGATGATCAGTTCGACCTGTTTTGTCAGGATCATCGTCGTGCTTTCGATGATCAGGCATGCCTTCGGCATGCCGGAAACGCCCCCTAGCCAGGTGCTTGTCACCCTTGCCCTGTTCCTAACGGCCTTCACGATGGCTCCCACATTCGACGCCGTCAATTCGCAGGCCCTGCAGCCTTTCCTGGACGGGACCCTGGACAGCCGACAGGCCATCGAGGCCGGTTCCGGACCGATGCGCAGCTTCATGCTGCGACAGGTGCGCGACGAGGATATCAAGGCGATCTACGAGATCGCCCATCGCCCCCTGCCGGACCGGGCCGAAGACGTGTCGATGATGCAGCTTGTGCCGGCTTTCATGCTCAGCGAACTCAGGATCGCGTTCAGGATCGGCTTCGTTGTCCTCCTGCCGTTCCTGCTGATCGATCTGGTTGTCTCCAGCGTGCTCCTTGCTCTCGGCATGCTGATGGTGCCCCCTACAACCATCTCGTTGCCGATCAAGGTACTCATGTTTGTCCTCATCGATGGCTGGAGCCTGGTCCTGCTCGGCGTCGTCGGCAGCGTCCACTAGCCAGGCTGATCGTGGGTGCGATCCCGAACGAGCCGGTCGGCGGCGACAGCACGGAACAGGAGCTGTGGACCCGGTTCAAGGGCCTCGGGGACACTGACGCGCGTTCAACCCTGTTTGCAATGCACGCCCCATACGCACGCCGCCTGGCGAGACGTCACCAGGCAAACGGGCTCGATCTCGAGTTCGAGGACCTTGCCCAGCTGGCGTTCGAAGGACTCATAGAAGCCATCGACCGCTTCGATCCCTCCCTAGGCGTGCCTTTCCGCGCCTATGCCGCATCACGTATCGGCGGCAATATTCTGGACGGAATTGCACACGCGAGCGAGTACCGCGAGCAAGTCAGCTGGAAACGAAGGATACGGCAGGAGCGGATCCGCTCGCTGGCGGCAAACAGGGACGAATCAACCACAAGCGCACTTGATGCGCTCTCGGAGCTTGCCGCCGGTCTTGCACTCGGCTTTATGCTCGAAGGAACCAATCTGCTCCAGCAGGAGGCCGATCCGTCAGAGGTCCAGGCGCAAGCGAATAGACCGGCAGCGTACGAGAGCCTCGCATGGCAGGAAATCACCCAGGATCTCGCGCAGGAATTAGAACGATTAGGCGCGCGGGAGCAACGTATCCTGAAAGGCCACTACATCGAAGGCATCGCCTTCGAGCACATCGCTTCCCTGCTAGGTGTATCCAAGGGCCGGGTATCCCAATTGCACAAGGAAGCACTTCAAAAGATCCGCAGGCGACTTGCCGTCCAAGGGCATTTCCGCGTCGAAAACTAGGAGCTGGACGAGAATCATGGAAACACAGGACCTGTGCCCGGACGAGACAATGCAGGCTCTGCTTGCTCTCGTCGAAACCGACGAGACGGCAGGATACGGACGCTTGCTGGAGCTTCTTGCCGTCTACACCGGCGACCCGCGCCTGCATTTTCTGGACGGCTCGCTGAAGGCGTCCGCAAAGGATTATGCCGCAGGAACTGCAGCTATGCGCCGCGCGCTCGATCTTGCGCCCGACTACATCCTGGCGCGATTCCAGCTCGGCTTTCTGCAACTGACGAGCGGCGAGGCCATTGCCGCGCAGGAAACCTGGGGGCCCCTCCACGGTCTCCCGGAAACGAACTATTTCCGGGTTTTCGTGGAAGGCCTGTGCCACATGATCCGCGACGAATTTCCCGAAGCGATCGCCAGGCTCGAACAGGGCCTCGCACTGAACGGCGAACTACCGCCGCTCAACCGGGACATGGCATTGATGCGAGATGAGATCCGTGCGCTGAAGGCACCTGAAACGACGAACGGCAGCGAGAGCGAAGAACCCATGTCGGCAGCCCAGATGCTGCTCCATCAAGCCTCGTTCAGAGCAACGCGCCACTGATCGCCCGACTGGAAAACACGATGGAACCGATCAACAACGCAGACCGCATCGCTCTCATCCTGCGGCAGAAGCTGCTTGAGAGGGCGAAATTGCAAGGATCCAAGGTCGCTTCGCGGTCGGGTGGGTCTGCGCCTCAACGTTCCTCGCTGTCAGCACTAGCTGCAACTGCCGGTGTCGATGACCGGCAGTTTCGTCGCACGGTAATCCAGTCGATCCTGGTGCAGCAATTCGGCCGCGACCTGCTCAACGACGCGCAGTTCCAGCAGGTCGTGACCCAGGTCACCGAAGCCATTGACGGTGATGCTGAAGCCCGTGGTCTTTTGGATCAGGCGATCTCGGAACTGCAGACCCGCTAGATCCCTCCGCTAACGCCGCAGAAATCCGCTGCCCGAAGCAGCCAGTACCTGAGCAAGCGTCTTGCCCTCCGGGGCAATTGGCATCTCAAGCGCCCGCGCGCGAATACTCTGAGCAGCGCCTGCATCTCCATCCGCTTCGAGAAGCAGGCTCTTGGCCAGAACCCCGCTCATCGAAGCGGTATCGAGACGCAGCGCGATCTCGCAGTTACGCCGTGCTGCAGCGAGATTCCCGCTCACGGCATCGATGACAGCGACACCGCCGTGCCCTTCTGCAAATGTACCGTCGAGCGCGACAACCCGCTCAAAACGCTCGCGGGCAGCAGCATGATCTCCCGCCATGAAATAAGCCCATCCCGCCGCGACCCAGGAGCCGAGATGATCGCCGAAGATCCCTGCCCCCTTGTCGATAAGGCCGGCAGCTTGCGATGCATCCTGAGAGCCGAGCATCGACAGCCCCTTGCCAACCCATGCCCGAGGATTCCGGGGGGCCTGCTCGAGTGCGCTGTCGAACAGGCGGGACGCTTCTTCGCGATCCTGGGTTTCGAGAGCGAACATTCCAAGAGCCGCGAGTGCTTCCGCATTGCCGCCTCCCCTCACCGCATAGCTGCGTGCCAGTTCGGGTTGCTCTGCATCCATGGCAAGGGTCGCAAGCGCCCCCATCAAGGCTGTATTATCGGGATATAAAGCGGCGAGCTGCGCACCGCGTTCCAGAGCTTCATCATAGAGTTCAAGATGATGAAGAGATTGTACCTTGAGCGATGGTCCGCGCGGAGAGGCCGCGATGGCGCTATCATCCAAAAACCCATTTGCCTCGGCAAATTTGTCCTGCATGGCCAAGGCCCAGGCAAGATTGAAGCGAATGCCAGGCGTATCGTTGCCCTCAGAGCGCAAATTCTGAAGGTCTTGCTCTGCCTCTTCATACCGCTCGGTCGCAAGACCGAGCAATGCCCGCAGGTTGATCAGCTGCGGCGTCGGGCCCGCAAGCGACAAGCGCCGGCCAAGCAAGTCGGTAGCAAGTTCGAACTCCCGAATATCAAACGCCGCGGAAGCGGCATCTTCGACCAATGCCAGGTTGGCCGTATCCCTTTCCAGATAACCCAGAAGCCGCTTGAGCCGTTCCGCTTGCGGGGCCTGCAGGTTCGTCACGCTCACGTCGGTCAGCCCCATAGAAGAAGGTGGTGTTCGGAAGGAACGGTAGCGCTGCCCTGGGCCTGTCGCAATGATCGCGAGGTGTGTGAAAAAAATAGCTAAACTGTGGGCGGGATATTCCGATTGGTTAATTGAGGGCGCGAAGGTTTGCGCTGTGCGATTGGCGGCTCGGGGGTTTTGGATGGTCTCGGTAGTAACGGGTTCGGGTTTTGGTCTGGACCAGGGCTCGGGTTTTGTCCTTGGGTCGCGCGGCCAGCTGGGCAGTTCGGTGTTCGGCCGGTATGGCGAAAACGTGACGATCAACGCGGCGACCGGCAACCTTTTCATCAGCCGGACCGACGAGATTCTTCTGGGTCTTGGTCCCGATGCAGTCGTAGCCCGCAGTTATAACAGCCTGGGCCTTTCCACGGACGATAACGCAGACAATTGGCAACTGGGTGCACAGCGCCGGGTTGCAGGGCTCACGGGAACGGTCAATTCTGCCGGAAGCACCGTGACCCGGTACGACTGGGACGGCTCATCGATCGTCTTTACATGGGATGCGGCAAAGGCGGCCTATGTCAGCGCCAAGACCGGCCATCAGGATGATCTGCTGACGTTCGCATCCAACGTCTGGACTTGGAAAGACGCTGACAGCCGCACGAGCGAGACTTACGACCACCTTAACGCCGGTCGCCTGACGAGCGTCCTGGACACCGATGGCAACCAGCTCGGCTACAGCTACACCGGCGCTCTGTTGACCCGGATCACGACTGCCAGCGGAGAATACACCGAGCTCGCATGGTCCGGAAACAACCTGACGCAGCTTGTGACAACTCGGTCTGACGGCACGACCTTGTCCCGTACGTTGTACACATATGACACGCTGAACCGCCTTTCGACAGTAACAACGGACCTGACGCCGGACGACAACTCCGTTTCGGACAATGCCAAGATCGTCACCACCTACACCTACCGGGTAAACAGCGACCGGGTTGCGACGATCAGTCAAACGGGCGGCGCCAAGATCGAATTCTTCTACATCCCGGTCGGCTCCGACCTCCGGGTGGGAAGCTACAAGCAGACTTTGGCCAGCGGCGTGACGAGCGAGATCACGCTCGCCTACGACACCGCGAACGGCATCACGACTATCACCGATCAGGCAGGTCAGGTCACCAGCCTTACCTACGATGCCTCCAACCGCCTTATCAGGATGGAACTGCCTGGTGCACAGGCAGGTACCTTGGGGCAGGTTCTGGCCTACACTTACGACAACGCCGGCAACGTTCTGACGGCCATGGATGCATCTGGGAATACGACCACATACCAATACGATGCAAACGGCAACCTGACGCTTGTCCGCGATGCTCTCGGCAATACGGTCACCTATACTTACGGGACCGGCA
The DNA here is from genome assembly GCF_055361505.1 of Novosphingobium sp. TK71. Taxonomy (NCBI): domain Bacteria; kingdom Pseudomonadati; phylum Pseudomonadota; class Alphaproteobacteria; order Sphingomonadales; family Sphingomonadaceae; genus Novosphingobium; species Novosphingobium sp. TK71. The sequence goes on along the minus strand of NZ_CM143962.1, from coordinate 845,995 downwards.
ACGAACTGCTGACCGAGACGCATTACACGGTGCCCGATCCCGATGGGGCAGGCACCGGCCTGCCTTCAGGAGCAGTGACGACCCGCTACGTATACGATTCAAAGTACCATTTGCGTTACGTGATAAGCGCTGAGGGAGGCGTCACGCACAACTTTTATAACGCAAATGGCACTCTGGCGAACAGCTTCACATATCCAGGCCAAGTCTTCGACACGAGCGCACTTGCAGAAACCGATGCGCCGAGCGAAGCGACGATGAGCTCATGGGCCAACGCGATTTCTAACAAAGGCACCAGAGTCCGCAACGACTACACGTACGATTTTCGCGGCAACCTCGCGACCGTTACCACCTGGAGCCTTTCCACGACTTCCGGTGCAGGAACCGGCACCGCCACGATAGTCAGCTATACCTACGATCAGTACGGCAATCTGCTGACCCGCCAAACGAGCGGAACCACGAATACCGAGGTCTTCACATACGACGGCCTGGGGAGGATGACTGGTTCGGTCGATCTGAATGGCGGCACGACCACGTTTGCCTATACCGACACGACCAACAGGCAAATCACGACGCTTGCCAACGGACTGGTGCAGACCTCTGTCTACAATCTGGCCAGCCAGCTGGTCATGTACCAAACTTCGGGCAGCGGAGCTCCGACAACAACAGTAACTTACAAGTACGATACGCTGGGCCGACAACGGATCGCGACCGATTTTCTTGGTAACAGAAGGTACATGCTCTATGATGCCGTTGGCAGGAAGGTAGCGGATATCGCCGCTGACGGTGCGATTACCGAATATGTCTATGATGCAGGCAACCGCCTTTCTGCAACGGTGAGATACGCAACCCGGCTGGATGCGGCTGCGTTTGCCTCACTGGTAGATGCGAGCGGCAATCCGGCTAATGTGGATTTGTCGGCACTTCGTCCCGCACAGGCTGCCGGCGACCAGTGGGAATGGCGAGTCTACGACAAGGCCGGTCGTCTGGTCGAGGTTATCGACGGCAACGGAAGTGCGACAGTATTTGCCTATGACGGCACCTCCAGTCTTATCAAGACGACCAGCTACAGCAATCTTATCGCCGCTTCCTACATCACCGGTTACAAAACGATACCTCCAGTGGCCGTACGCTTGCCCACGGCCAACGCAGCGAAGGACGAGGTCAGCCGCAACTTCTACGACAAGGATGGGCGCCTGATCGGCGCGCTCGACGGGCTGGGGTATCTCACCCAGATTGTCTATGACGGTGCCGGACGCAAGCTGCACACGGTTCTGTTTGCGAATTTGACGGATGCATCGCTGCGCGCCTCGGCGAGCTTCGCCGATCTGGTGGCGAGTGTCGGCTCCAGCAGCCTCGATATCCACACTTACTATGGTTACTACACAAACGGCCTGCTGCGCTACACGCTGGACGCAAACCTGCGCCCCACTGAATATGTTTACGACAGCGCCGGCCGGCTGACCCACACTTACGAATATGGCGCTTCGATCGCGGCGACGACTGATTACACTGTCGCCTACATTGCCAGCAAAGTCACCGCTCTGGTGAACAACGCGAACACGCGCAAAAGCTGGTCAGTCTATGACAATGCCGGACGCCTGGCCTACGCGATCAACGCAGAGGGCGGAGTCAGCGCCTTCAATTACGATATTCTCGGCCGCATCGCAAAGACAGTCCAATATGCTACGCTTCTTCCGACGACGAGCGACCCCAGCATTGCGGAAATGGATACTTGGGCAGCTGCGAGCAGTGCCGCCGGAGATCGGGTCACTCGCAATTATTACGACAAGAGCGACCTTCGCTATACCATCGACGCCGAAGGTTATATCCATCGCAGCGACTACGACCGCAATGGGAAGCTGACGCGCTCGATCGTTTGGGGCACTCCCTTCACTGCCGATGACACGATGACCTACGAGAGCGTCGACGCGGCAGTCAAAGGCACGAATTGGACCGATACCAACTACACCTACGATGCCTTGGGCCGGCTTTCGACGACAACTGATGAGCTGAAAGGCGTCACGAAATTCGAGTACGATGCACTCGACCGGGTGACCGACAGGACCGTGGCTCCCGGCAGCGACGGTGCCTCAACGACGCATTACGTCTACGATGCGGCCGGCCGGGTCACCGATGAGACCGCCGCTTACGGTACGGCCGATGCGACCACCACTCACTACACCTACGATGGCTTCGGCCGGATTCTGACGCGCACCAGCGCCTATGGCGCTACCGAAGCGAGCACGACGGCCTATACCTACGATGTGCTGGGCCAAGTTTTGACCCAGACCGTCGCCAGCGGCACGACCATCGCGGCGACGACAGGCTTTGCCTACGATGCCTTCGGCAATGTGATCGCCGCGACCGATCCCAAGGGGGCGGTCAGCTATTCGACTTACGACAAGCTCAATCGCCTGACCTGGCAAGTCGATGCCGAGGGCTACGTTACCCAGACCAGCTACACTATCGGCAATGAAGTCGCGAGCGTCACCCGCTATGCAGCCAGGGCCACGGTGTCGGGAGGTGCTGTCGTACCGACTGTCGCGGCAACATCCGACGAGGACGCGACCACCAGATTTACCCGCGACAAACTCGGCCGGGTCACCCGGGTGACGGATGCTCTGGGCAATTATGAGGAATATAAGCTCGATGCCTGGGGCAACAGGCTGAGCGTACGTAACAAGCTGGGCGGGGAGACGACAAACACCTATGATCGGCGCGGCCTGCTACTGACGGAGATCCTGCCGATCAGTTCGACCAATGTGGATGGTACTGTCCAAGCCACCAGCGTCACCAACAGCTTCACCTACGATGCCCGCGGCAACCGCACGAAGATGATTGAGGCGGTGGGCCTCTCCGAACAGCGCACTACCACTTACACCTACGACGAGATCGGCCGCCTGACCCAGACCACCGGCATGAGTGTCGGCAAGGCCGATGACGCCGTGTTGGGCGCCAGCGGCTCGACCGCGCTAGTCGATCAGATCCAGTACGATTCGCGTGGTAATGTCATCAAGACGACCAATGCCGCCGGCGAAGTAACGCTGTTCTATTACGATGTGCTGGACCGCAAGATCGCGCAGATCTCCCCGGTCGGCACACTCTCGACCTGGACCTATGATGACAACGGCAATGCGACGAGTGCCAGGGTCTATGGCGATGCGGTCGCCATCCCGTCAAACGCTGGCGGAACGCCCCCCGTTTCGGTCAACGCAGAGAGCTATCGTCAAACGACGTTCACCTACGACGCGGCGGGACGCCTGACCTCCACCGCCGTTGCCAGCGTTCAGAGCGGTGCCTGGAACGGTACGAGCTACGCGATGGCCACGAGCACACTCGAGGTCAAGAACGTCTACGACAAGGGCGGCAACATCATCCAGCAGACCGATGCCAACGGCAACTCGGTCTATTTCTTCTACGACAAGCTCGGCCGCAAGGTCGCGCAGGTCGACCAGGAGAACTACTTCACCGCCTACGCGCTCGATGCCGACGGCAACGTCACCACCGAGACCCGCTACGCCACGAAGCTCGCCGCCACGCCAACAGCCGGCACCTTGCCGGCCACTCCGGCGAGCAATGGTGCCGACCGCATAACCACCTTCACGTACGACCGTAACGGCCAGCGCCTGACCGAGGAGCGCCTCAACGTCGTCGGCTGGACGGTGAATACGGCCAACGGCACACTCACCGCTGCCTCGACGACGGCGGTCATTCGCTACGCTTACAATGCTCTCGGTGAAGTGACGAAGAAGGTCGAGGCTAACGGCGTCAACCTGACCAACGCCAACAGCACCAGCCTCGACGACGAGTGGAGCGAAAGCACCTCGTACATTTATGACCTGATGGGCCGCCAGACGAACATTCGCAGTTCGGCCTACACCGACTATTCCGGTACCAGCATCAAGCGTGACACGCTCATGGCCTATGACGGCCTGGGCAACCTGACCTCGACGAGCCAGCGGGGGCTCCTGGCCTCGAACAATCAAGTCTACGGATTGCAGAGCGCCCGAGTGACAACCTATCGTTACGATGCGGCCGGGCGCCTGGCCTCAACCTCCGATGCGGCCGGGATCACCCACTACTACGAATATGACCTTGCTGGACGCGTCATCCGCGATCGCTACCAGCGCTCGAACTCGGCTGGCGGCACTCCGGTCTGGGAAGCTAACGAAACTCGTTACGACGCTGCCGGCCGTGTGATCAAGCAGGCGGTACGGACCTGGAACGGGACGAATTGGGTGGTCCTGCTACAGGGCGAAGTGATCGACGTCGAGGTCGAGACCCGGATTACCTACAACGCTTACGGCGAGGTGACCGGCAAGGGGCTCAATGCCACCAATGCCACACCTAGCGTCTATCAGGAAACCTTCGACTACGACGCATCGGGGCGCATCTGGCGCTCGACGGCTGGCGACGGCGTCATCAAGCTGTTCCTCTACGACAAGAACGGCAATCAAACGGCAGTCATCACCTCAGACGGCAAGGCGCTGCCGAGCGGCTACAGCTGGTCAACCCTGACGACGGCGCAGGCCATCGGCCTGCTGACCAGTGGCGGCGCCTCCATCGGGACTGTCGCGGTTTCCGGCATGGTGGTCACGCTCCAAGTCTACGACAAGCGCGGCCAGCTCACCCAGACGCGCGAGGTGCTGCGCGACGTCAGTGCGAATGGCACCGACGCGCCAACCACAACGCTCATCAACAACCAGAAGGTCTACAATGCCTTCGGCGAGGTAAGCCAGGAGATCAACGCGCGCGGCAGCGTGTGGGACTACAGCTACAACACGATGGGTAAGGTCATCCAGCGCCTCAGCCCGATGGTAAGCTGGACTGCAGAAAATGGCGCTCAAGCCAATGCCCGCCCAACCGAGACTTACTACTACGACCTCGGTGGCCGCGTAGTCGGTGTGCGGGATGCCAACGGCAACCTCAATACCAAGAGCATTCTCTCGGGCACCGGTTATGGCGACGATGAAGCCCTGACCCTGACCGAGTTCCACGCCGATGGCGGCAAGTTCCAGAACCAGTTCGACATCTTCAACGACCTGCGCAAAACCACCAACGAAGTGGGTGGGGTGAAGAACTACACCTATGACAACCGCGGGCTCATGCTCACCCAAGCCGGAGCCCTGCTAACCGACTATTACGGCTACGACAGCCTCGGAAACCGGATTTGGCACTACAACTCGCAGCTCGGCTCGGGTGTTAAGGAGACCACCGATTACGACGCGCTGGGACGTGTTACGTCCTCGGTCGTTCTGGGCGGCGATGCGACTACTTACACTTACAGCTGGGACGCGGCGATCGCGACCAGTGGCCTGGGGACCTTCGGAGGCTGGTCCAAGGTCACTCTTAACCCCGCAGGCAAGAGCCTGACCGAAAAGACCGATACCTTCGGCCGCCTTGTCGACAAGCTCGACCTCGGCGGACACGATTACAACTACACCTTCAACGTCGCCGGCCAGCTCAACAAGATAACAAACACCGCCGGGCTCTCTACAACATATACCTATTGGAACACCGGTCTCATTGCTTCGATCGTGACTGGCAGCGCCAACAACAGTGCCGACACGGGCTATGACAGTTCGAACGCCACTTCGACGTTCCGTTACGACGCGGCAGGTAACCGTACGCTAGAGACCCACGCCATAAACGGCTCCTATTACGATTATGAAATGGGGATCAGCTACAGCTACACGACGCCCTATCAGAACTCAAAGGCATCCTATGACGCATTGAACCGCATCATCTCGATCGCGGACACCGGCACCGGCACGGCTGCCCCCATGAGCGTAGCCTACGAATACGATCTGGGCGGAAACATTCGTCGCTCCAACGCTTCCTTCCGATACATGGACGCACAAGGCGTCGTCGCGACCACCCCCTCCACTCAGGACTACTGGTACAAATACGACAGCATGAACCGCTTCGTAACTACGAAGTCTTCACTTTCCGGTAAAAACGCGACTGGAGTGATCGTCACTGGCGACGCCGCCCGCGGCCTCGATAATACTACGATCAATGGTGGTGTTCGCATAACCTATAATTCAGCTGGGCAGAGGACAACCGTTACTCAGACGATGCTACTTGGACAATACGTCTGGAAATACACATCGCCCTCAGGGGTTTCGTCGTATTGGGCAACCACAGAGGATTTCGCGGGAGGAAGTTGGTCTCGCTATAATTGGGAATTCTATGGGGAAAGCCGAGAAACCTACACCTACAGCGCAGATGGTTATCTGTCTCAGGTAGACGTTGCGCAGCAAAGCATCACGGCCAATGGGTTTTCGGGCGTCACGCTAAACCCCCTCGGCGTGAACGTCACTCGGACGCGGTATGCGCGCGATGACATGGGACGCGTGACGGATTATAGCGAGTACAGCGCGAGCGGCTACAATGGCACTAATGTCACCGCAAACCGGGTCTATAACCGGACTGCCGTTTACAACGCTAAGTCGCAAGTCATTTCGGACGTCGTGACCTCGGTGCGCAGCGACGGCATATGGGTTAACGCCTCGACTTATTCGTACAATGCCGCGCTAACCAATAGCAACACCGGAGAATGGACGGGCGTGATAAACGGCGGCACTTACATGGGAGGTGCCGTCACCGTTGTATACACAACGGTTAAAAAGGATAACGTGTCGCAAGATAGCAGCACAACCACGAATAGCTTCAAGTGGTGGGATGCTGCGATACAATCAAAGACAAATTACAAATCTGGCTCGAAAGACAACAACTCAACTTTCTACTACAGCAACAGCGGCGTTTTGAATTCTGTATACATCAAGGATGGACGATCGCGCACCGTTAGCTTTATAAACAATGCAGATGGCTTTGTGATGAGCCGCGACGAGAATGATAGTAACTTGTCGACTGGCGATCCTCGTGAGTTGCATTATTATTTTAACGGGCAAAGCGTCGGCGATGTCTCGAACAACGGCACGTCCGACGTCGATTACGTGACCAGCATCGCTCAACATACGGCCTTGGGCGGTACAGGACCGTTCCGCAATGGCGCAACGTCGGGCACAAGCTACGCCGACTTCGATCAGAGCTACGATCCGATCAACGGTCTCAATTACGAGAACGCCGCCTCACGCTACACCGTGCAGGCAGGCGATACCTTTGAATCGGTCGCTCTCCAGCTATGGGGGGATGCCAGTTATTGGTACATGATCGCAGATGCCAACGGCTATCCCAGCAGCGAAAGCCTCGTTGCGGGACAAAGCCTGATCATCCCCAACAAGGTCCACAACTCTCACAACTCCACCGATACATACCGCGTCTACGACCCCAACGAGGCCATCGGTGACACGTCCCCTACCGCCGCTAAACCACCGAAGAAAAACAAGTGCGGCGTATTTGGGCAGATTATTTCGATGGCTGTGGCGGTCGCAGCCAGTTATTTTCTTGGCCCAATCGGCGGAAATCTGGTCAGCCAAGGTTTCAATAATCTTATTGGAACCCAGGACGGATTTAGCTGGAAGTCTTTGGCAATAAGCTATCTGAGCTACTCGCTAGCCCCCAGTCAAACAGGTGTATTCTTAACCGACGTAATCAATGGAGCAATCTCGAACGCAGCCGTCCAAGGCATTGCTATCGCAACAAAAATGCAGAGCAGCTTTAGCTGGGCTGGAGTCGCTGCCGCAGGTATCAGCAACGGCGTCGGAGGACAGTTCTCGAAAGCAAAAGTCGAAAAGGCGCTTGGGAAAGTTGGCGCACGTATGGCAGGCCAAGCTGCATCAGGCCTCGCCGGCGCCGCTGCTGCTTCACTCGTTTCCGGAACTAGCTTTGGCGATAATATCATCTCGACGCTACCTACCATAATTGGGCAAACTGCCGGGATTGGTTTCAGTTCCGCTATCGGTCAGCCAAGAGATAATCTTTTTGGCGTCCTAGGAGATGGCGGTGCAATTGGCGAAATTCTGGGAGTTCCACGCAACTGGCTGTCTCCAGTAATTGGGAGCATTGGCGGTACTATCGGCAATACCATCGGGAATTTGGCGGCTGAAGGCATAGCCAGCATCGGCAAGCCCAACGCAGGCGAAATCATCGTCAGCAAACGAGGTATGGATGCAGCGTTTGCCAGATTGAACGCAAGGCAATGGGCAGAAACAGGTAATTTGTCCGGGTTCGCTATAGGCGTTGGAGGGGTTGGAAATGTAACAGCAACCTCTGCGTCTAGAGGGGCTAGCTTCTCCAATTATGATTCTAGCGATTTTCTAGGTTATGACGCGGCAGAAAACGTCATCTACGTTACCGCTCCAAGGCCGCAGATTACTTGGAGTATGTATGAGGCATCCCGGGCACAGTTCATCAATCCTCAGAGCGGCCCGAAACTCAACGCGCAATACGTAAGCCTGACAGATCAGCTGAGAGCGCTGGGATCGAGCAGGTATTCGTTGCCTATCTCCTATGGCAATGCGAACTATCGATCGGTCGCCGATGCCCAGAAAGCGGGTATGCAGGTGATTTCTACAAATCGCGGGTCATCGCCGTATAGCGCTGCCCAGCGGTTCAATATGGCGATGGCTCCGCTGACAGATTCCACCTCTGGCGCCCTGCTTTACAGTGGCACACTGGCCTTTGGTGGCTCAGAGCAAACTGCCTTGGCATTCCATGATCTTGGTGTGGCGATTGACGACGCAGGTGTTGGCCTGCATTTGCGGCCTCGCGCCAGCTTCAGGCAGCCCAGAGCTGCTCTCACATCTGAACTATCCCTTGGAAGAGCCGCAGAGAGCGCAGGTACTTCAGGTAGTAGAATTGCCGGGCTAGCTAGCGACCTCGAGAGCCATCTCGGTCCGGGCTTCGCGAAGATTGAAAGTCCGACTGGCAACTCGATTTTCAGGTCGGCTGATGGAACGAAGCAGATCCGCTTTGACATCAATGACTTTCACGGCGATCCAAACGGTCCACACATCAATCTAGAGACGTGGGCGCCTCGTAACCTCTATCCTGGCGATACGCGTATGCAACAGATCGAAAATCTCCACATCTATCCGAAGGGGCCTTAAGCATGGAAGACGTTCGCCAAAGGGAGGCGGAAGCTTTAGCGGCGGGTAAGGAAGGTGACTTCACGCGCGCCATTCAAATCTGGGAGCAGATTTTAGAGGCGTATCCGAGATGGGAGCTTGGATATGCTCATTACAACTTGGCAGATTGCTATACATGCGTGGGCCAGATTGACCGGGCGATCGAAGCTTACCACCAGGCGATAGCCCTGTCTCCCAACGACCCCATGTTCACGGAAGCTTTGGCGTCAGTGCTGGAAGCCCGAAGGTTGGGGCATATCTGAAGACGTCCACACTTCAATGCTTCATGCCTCTCTCCCATGCCCGTGATCGTCCCGTTATCTCGCAGCGTGCCCTTCATACGCTCAACAGCCTGGGCATCTCGAACGCACCTGTTAAGCCGTTCCAAGGTGGAGGCGCGTAATTTGGGTGAACTGCCTTCCGTAATCGGGGCAAGGGTTCCGGCGAACCGGGAGGCGCGGTGGTGGCGGCATCTGCGGTACAAACTGATCCTGTGAAACAACGCAGGAGACGGACGATGGAGTACTTTGCGGGCCTCGACGTGTCGGTCGACGAGACGGCGATCTGTGTGGTCGACGACAAGGGCGAAGTGCATCTTCGCGTGGCGGTGCCGACGGATCCGGAGGCGGTGTACCTGGCGTTGAAACCTTATGTGCGGCGGCTGCGGCGGGTCGGCCACGAGGCCGGAGCGCTGTCGCCCTGGCTACATCCGGAACTGGCGGCGCTGGGCCTCCCTGCGGTCTGTCTGGAGACGCGCCATGTCCGTGCGGCGATGGCGGCGCAGCGCAACAAGACCGACGCGGCGGACGCCTTGGGGATCGCCCATATCATCCGCACCGGCTGGTACCGGACGGCCTTCGTGAAAAGCGAGGCGTGCTATCGGCTGCGATTGCTGTTGACCCAGCGCCGCAACCTGAAGCGCAAATTTCTCGATCTCGAGAACAGCATCCGCCATTCGCTCAAGGCGTTCGGCATCCGGATCAAAGGGGTTGGCCGCACTGGTTTTGCCCCGGCGGTGCGCGAGGCGGTAGCGGACGACGCGTTGACCGCCGAGCTGATGGAGGCGATGCTGGCCGCGCGCGAAGCCCTGTGGATCGAGTATGGCCGGTTGCACAAGCTGGTGATCCGGGTCGTCGCGGCAAACGAGTTGTGCCGCCGCTTCCTGCAGATCCCGGGGGTGGGGCCCATTGCGGCCCTGAGCTTCATGACGGCGATCGATGATCCGGGCCGATTCCGACGATCCCGGGATGTCGCCGCCTACTTCGGACTGACCTCTCGGCGGTGGCAGTCGGGGTCGTCGATCGATGTCCAGGGACGCATCAGCAAGGCGGGCGATGCCGACGTTCGGCGCGCGCTTTACGAGGCCGCCTCGGCGCTGCTCACGCGGTTCAAGGGCAAGGACAAACTGCGCACCTGGGGGCTGGCGCTGAGCAAGCGCGGCAATCACCGCAAGGCGACCGTGGCGGTTGCCCGCAAGCTGGCGGTGATCATGCATGCGATGTGGACGGACGGCACGTTTTACATGGGCGATGCGCAGGCGAGCGCGCAGGACATCGCCGCTCGGGCCACCGTAAAAGACCGTCGGTTGCTGGGCGCGCTGGCCAAAACCGCGCCCGTCGCCAACGGCTGACAACGCCATGGGAGTGACCGCCAACCGATAGGGAGATCCGCTCCGGCGGATGAGGATCAGTGCAGACCATCGACGACGGAAAGCGCGATATCTTGCTTGCGAACGGGGCTCTTCACCGAGCGGCTCCGGAACGCGCCCAAATGCCTGTGATGTTGCTCCGTCTTGCCGATCAAAGGGTGCGCCGCGGCGGTTGGAATGCTGCTTTGATGCAGCTGGAACAGCCCGTCGCTGAGCGCGGAGGACTGCACGGCGCACTGAACCTCGATACCGGAGACGCGCCAGCGCGGCTTGAGACCTCGGCGGAATGGCGCGGACGACTGCGATGGCGTAGAATGGAGAAGTGGCGATGGCGACGAAGACGACAGCACCGGAACCGATTAGGACGGCAAGATAAAAGGAATCGCTCCCCCCTGTGGGGTAACCTGTTGTCTGCACATCGTTTTTTGAGGAGATTGATGGCACCATGGGGAGACTCATGGTGCCATCGTGGCGATAGAGGGGCTGTAAGGCACTGTAATTACGGCTTCTTTTACGAGTTCCGGATGGAGCCATGCCGGAAATCAGGGGGCAGGGCCCAGGGCTTCCTGAAAAAGCCGTAGCGCGGTGACGATGTGCAGTTCGACGTCGTCGATGGTGATGCCCAGGGTACCCATCCGTGATCTGCCCCCTTCTGAGTGGTCCAAAATAACAGAGATTTTGGACCACTCAGAAGGGGGCAGATCAGCAATCATGATGGCAAGCTGCCGCTTGTCATAAGCACATACATCGGATCGGCAGGTTTAGTCTCAATTTGGAAGCCTACGATCCGGCGCCGACACGCAAATCCGCCTTCCGTCCGAGACTTCCCGATCTATGCTGGCACGAGCGGCACGACCGCTCTCATGGACAATTCATCCATCAAATCAGCGATATATCTACCATAATGGCGCTCGATCATCTGGACTGAAGTGTCATGTCGAGATGCAACAAGGCGGATAGGTTGATTCGCACGCAGTCCGCGTACAATGCTTGAATGCCGCAGTGAGTACGGGATTACATTCGGTAAATTGGCTTTGATCCTGATGACGCTCCAAGGGCGAACGAGCTCAGAAGCGCTCAACCAGGGCCCGCGAGTGTCTTGTTCCCATTGAATTCCCCCAGGCGCCTGCTTGTATCGCCAGCGCTCTAAAAGGAAGTCTGTCTGATCGCGACCCTCTGCAATCGGACGGAGCACCTCCAAAATATCGGCTCCAACCGCAAATGGTGTATTGGGGCTTTTGCGCCCCCTTCCCTTGCGACTCGCGGGCACCATCAAACGAGAGTTGCCGAATTGTACGTCATTTACCCGCATGCGGGCGACCTGTGACATGCGTGCGCCAGTGGCAGCCAAAACCGCAACGAGACGGAACAGATCTCCGTGCCAACCCAGTTCGGCATCGACCTCTCGCGCGGCTCCGAGCAGGGTTCCGACCTGAGAATCTGATAGGATTTGATTTTCTCGAGCGACGTCTTCGCCGCCATCTAGGTCTTGAGCCGTGTCACGAAGTCCAAATTTGATCGTCATTGGCAACCCGGAAGGCAGCCGCCGGCGATTCGTTGCGAACGCTTCATTGAGGGCTGCCTTCAAATCGCTGACCGTCCTACGTTTGCTTGCTTCTTTCAAACTGGAAGGTAGCTCGGCGCGCCATTGAGCCAGATCATCTTCGGTCAGGTTTTGAAGCGCGACAGCGGAAAGCGCAGGCTCGGCACCCTGATTTCGCCCTCCGAAACCGGATCGGCCTAGCACATAACGCCCCAGCCTGATGCTCGCGTCCGATCTGGTTGGCTGGCCTCTCCTCGCCGTATCACGGGCGTCACGAATCCGAACATAAGTCTCGACAGCGCCCCTAACCGTCAAGGCCGACTCGGTTTCAGCGACCGGATCGAGATTGGCCTTTCCAACTGCAACACAGTCGCGGCGCATGGAAACCAACTTGCGAGCTTTTCGGATCGCAGCTGCATAGTCGAGATTGCCAGCCGCGATTTCATCGTCGGCGGTACCAAGCGCTTGTTGCCTGTAGAGACCGTTTTCACGCCAGCGGACAACCCAAAAGCCACCCTGCTCCCTTCGCCGATATCCGAGGTGCACATCGGGGTCGATCGCCCGCCAGTATGGCTTCCTTCTCACACGAAGGCGTTTGCGATCTGCGCGGCCGGCAATTTTTTCTTCGTCGATGGATCTGGACATAGTTTGTGAGGCGAATCGTAAAATCGTGATCTAATATGGGTCTAATATGCGGGAGCGAACGGGCGCATACAACTGTGCATGAGACTCTGGATTTGCGCGGTTTTCTGCGAATAATTGCGAACGACACGCCCCGCATTTTCACGCGCTCTCACGGCTGAAACACGGGTTCGATTCCCGTAGGGGTCACCAGAATTTTCAGGCATCTGGCTTGCCTCCCCTCGTCGAAAATACGCCCGCATCCAGGATGGCGCCAATATCCCGGCGCGGATAACGCCTGCCGCCGGCGGACATGCCGGATGATTCCGATGGCTCATTTTTTCTCGGCAAGGTTCTGCTCGCCGGCATGGCCGGGATCGAGAGCCCTGTTCTACAATTCGGCGGTTCGTGGAACTCTGCGCAAGTCCCAGTCTGGAATTAGGGATTTGGGACATCTTGATCGGTCCGCATCGAACACAGCCAGACGCCGGACCTGTCAGGCTCGATAGCGCAATGCCTCGATCAGCAGGGCAAAGGCGGGCTTGGGCTGCCGGCGGCTCGGATAGTAGAGGTGGTAGCCGGCAAACGGCTCGCACCAGTTTTCCAGCACGCGCACGAGTTGGCCCCGGTCGACCGCATCCTGCACATAATCGTCAGGGACGAACGCCAGTCCGAACCCGCCGATCGCGGCATCGATGATCACATCGACATTGTTGGAGGTAAACTGCCCCTCTACGCGGACGTTGAGTTCACGGCCGTCCTTCTCGAATTCCCAGGCATAGAGGCCACCGGCCGTCGTCATGCGCAAATTGACGCACCGATGCGCGGCAAGGTCCTGGGGCACCCGCGGTGTGCCGTGGGCCTGCAGATAGTCCGGGGATGCAACCGCGGCCATGCGCAGTTCTGGGCCGATCCGCACCGCGATCATGTCGCGCGCCACTTGTTCGCCAAGACGCACCCCGGCATCGAACTTGTCCTCGACAATATCGCGCAGCCCCGAATCCACGCTCAGTTCGATCTCGACCTCGGGATAGTCGCGCATCAGTTTCGTCACTGCGGGCCAGAGCACTGTCCGCGTGGCGTGACCGGGTGCGGTAATGCGGATCAGCCCCGCCGGTTTCTCACGCAGTTCGCCCAGCAGGTCGAGTTGATCCTCGATCTGCGCGAAAGCCGGCGCGATCCCGGCGAGCAGCCGCTCCCCCACATCCGTCGGCGAAACACTGCGGGTGGTTCGTGAGAGCAGGCGCACGCCAAGCCGTGCCTCCAGCCGCCTGATCTTGTGGCTCAGCGCCGATTGCGAAATACCCATCTTGGCCGCCGCCCGCGTGAAGCTGCGCTCGTCGGCTATGGCTATGAAGGCATTCAGGTCGTTGAGTTCGTCGCGCTTCATTGATGACTCATATCGATAGCTGCATGCGGCAACGATGCACTAATCATGGGACCACTCGCAACGTATCTTCGTGGCATCCACCAAGCTGGCCCGGCCGAAGCAGGCCCGGCGGCGATGGAGCATCAAGGAGATACCCATGCAGAAACGCGAACTCGGCAAGAGCGGCCTCGAAGTCTCGGCTATCGGCCTCGGCTGCATGGGGCTCAGCTACGGATATGGCCCGCCGGTATCGGAAGCCGACGGCATCGCGCTGATCCGCGCCGCTTTCGACAAGGGCGTGACGTTCTTCGATACCGCGGAAGCCTACGGCCCCTACGCCAACGAGGAACTGCTCGGCAGGGCGCTGGCCGATGTGCGCGATTCCGTGGTGATCGCCACGAAGTTCGGCTTTGTTGGCGGCAAACCGATGGAAGGGCTGGACAGCCGTCCCGAAACGATCCGGGCAGTAACAGAGGCCTCGCTGAAGCGTCTGGGAACCGATCATATCGACCTGCTCTACCAGCACCGCGTCGACCCCGCCGTCCCGGTCGAGGATGTGGCGGGCACCGTTCGCGACCTGATCGCCGAGGGTAAGGTGCGCCATTTCGGCATGTCCGAGGCGGGCGTGGATTCGCTGCGCCGCGCCCATACGGTGCAGCCTGTTGCCGCGCTCCAGAGCGAATATTCGATGTGGTGGCGTGAACCCGAGGCGGAAATACTGCCGCTCTGCGAGGAACTGGGTATCGGTTTCGTGCCGTTCAGCCCGCTCGGCAAGGGGTTCCTGACCGGCGCGATCACTGCCGATACCACCTTTGGCGAGGGCGATTTCCGCAATGTCGTCCCGCGCTTCGAGGAGGAAAACCGCAAGGCCAACGAAGCGCTCGTTGCTCGCCTGAAGACCATCGCGCTGGATCGCGGCGCCACTCCGGCGCAGATCGCGATTGCCTGGCTGCTCGCCCAGAAGCCCTGGATCGTGCCTATTCCCGGCACCACCAAGCTGCACCGCCTGAACGAAAACCTCGAGGCCGCGCAGATCGAGCTGAATGCAACCGACCTTACCGTGATTGGCGAAGCGCTTGCCGCCTTCCCGGCGCAGGGCGCGCGCTATCCGGCATCGATCGCGGGCCGGGTCGGCCGCTAATTCCGATACGAAGGACATCCCCATGAAACTCATCCGCAATGGCACCCAGCCCTCGATCAAGGGCCCGGCCGACTGGTTCACCGGCAACGTGCGCATCGACAGCCCGTTTCAGGGCGAAGCACCCGCACGCGCCGGGGGCGCTATCGTGACTTTCGAACCGGGCGCGCGCACCGCGTGGCACACCCATCCGCTCGGCCAGACGCTGCTCGTCACTTCGGGCTGCGGCTGGACCCAGTGCGAAGGCGAGGAGATCGTCCTGATCCGCGCCGGAGACGTCGTCTGGTGCCCGCCGGGTCACAAGCACTGGCACGGCGCCACGCCGACAACGGCGATGACGCACATAGCCATTGCCGAAATGCTGGACGGCCGCGCGGTCGACTGGCTCGAACATGTCACCGACGAGCAATATCTCGCCGGCCCGGCAAAGGAATAGACCCGGGATATGACCGGTACCACGGCGCCGACCGTCCTTTCCGTGGGAGAGGACGGCGGCCACGGTTGGCGCGTCCTCGGCATTCTCTGCCTGCTGATGGGTTTCGCCTCGATCTCCACCGACATCTACCTGCCCGGCATGCCGACGATGTCGCACGCACTCGGCGCGGACATGGGCACTGCGGAGTGGACCGTTTCCGGATACCTCATCGGCTTCGCGCTGGGACAATTGTTCTGGGGGCCGGTGGGCGACCGTTTCGGACGCAGGCTTCCTGTCGCCACCGGCATCGCGCTGTTCGTGCTCGGCTCTGCCGGATGCGCGATGGCGACCGGCATCTGGTGGGTGATCGCAGCACGCGTGGTGCAGGCGGCGGGCGCCTCTGCCGGTGTCGTGCTGGGCCGGGCCATGGTGCGCGATCTCTATCAGGGCCCGCGCGCGGCGAGCATGATGTCCACCCTGATGACGGTCATGGCGATCGCGCCGCTGATCGGCCCACTGGTGGGCGGACAAGTGCTGCTCGTCATGGGTTGGCGCGCGATCTTCTGGGTGCTGGTGGGGGTCGGCATGGTCACGCTGGCGCTGCTGACCACCCTGCCCGAAACGCTGCCGCCCGAACGCCGCCACCGCATCGGCGCAGGCGAGGCTATCGCCCGCTACGTCGCCCTGCTGCGCAATCGCCGCACCCTGGCCTATATCGGGGCGGGTGCCTTCTTCTACGGCGGGATGTTCGCCTATGTCGCGGGTTCGCCCTTCGCTTACATCACCTATCACGGTCTGCCGCCGCAGTATTACGGGCTGCTGTTCGGGCTGGGCATCGTCGGTATCATGGGTTCGAACATGATCAATGCCCGGCTGGTTCATCGCTTCGGCGTCGATACGATGCTCAAGGCCGGGATCGTCTGGGCTACGGCGAGCGCCCTGCTGATCGCGATAACGACGTGGACGGATATGGGCGGCCTTCCCGGCCTGGTCCTGGCGCTGTTCCTCTATATCTCGGCCACCGGGCTGATCGTCGCCAATTCCATCGCCGGCGTGCTTGAGGAAGCCCCGCAGGGAGCCGGTGCCGCCTCGGCGCTGGTCGGCGCGGTTCAGTATGGCAGCGGCATCTTCAGTTCCGCGCTGATCGGCGCCTTCGCCAACGGCACGCCAGCGCCGATGGGAACCGTCATTCTGGTCACCGCGCTTGCCAGTCTTGCCTGTCTGGCAGGTCTGCGCACTCATCACTCCGGGTTATGAAAGCATGACGGATAGAGCGGATCATCGGCCGAAGAAGCCAAACCGGTCCGCGTCATTCGCGGCGCCCACGAAACGGGCATGACGATGTTCGACACCGCCGGGGTCGCACCAGGATTTGCGAAAAAGGCCGGAAGCCTCGTGCGCGAAAGCTTCTGCACATTGCTGGAAAGGATATGCCAATGACCGAAGTCGTAGTTGTCATCGGTGCCGGTTCGATCGGCATCGCCATCGCCCGGCGCATCAGCACGGGCAAGCGTGTGCTGCTGGCGGACTTGCACGAGGAACCGGTCGCGGCCGCAGCCAAGGTCATGGCCGATGCCGGATTCGAGACGAGCACGGCCGCTGTGGACATTTCCTCCCGCACCTCGGTAGAGGCACTGGTCGGTCAGGCTAAGGCGCTTGGCGATGTCAGCGGCGTCATCATCGCAGCAGGTCTGTCCCCCTCGCAGGCGCCTGCCGAAAAGATCCTTGCGGTCGATCTCTATGGATCGGCGCTGGTACTCGAACTGTTCGGCGATGTGATGGCCAGGGGTGGCAGCGGCATCGTCGTCGCCTCGCAGTCCGGCCATCGCCTGCCTGCACTCACGCCCGAGGAAGACCGCCTGCTGGCGACCACCCCGGTCGAAGACCTGCTGGCACTGCCTATGCTGCAGAGCGACCGTATCACCGACCCGCTGCTCGCCTACCAGTATTCGAAGCGCTGCAACGCCCTGCGCGTCAGGGCCGAAGCGGCCACGCGCTGGGCTGCACGCGGTGCACGGGTCAATTCGATCAGCCCCGGCATCGTCATGACCCCGCTCGCCCGCGACGAACTGTCCGGCCCGCGCGCAGGCGGTTACCAGCGCATGATCGACGGCTCCCCCGCCGGGCGTGCCGGAACGCCGGACGAAATCGCCGCGCTCGCCGCCCTGATGATGGGGCCGGAGGGCGCCTTCATCAACGGCGCGGATTTCCTCATCGATGGCGGTGTTACCGCCTCGTGGTTCTACGGGGCGCTTCAGCCGGAGTGACCCATCGGCCGGTGGCACCCGTGCCTATCGTTCTGCCGCGCGCGCGGACAGCACGCGGATGCCCACGATTTATAATCCCAGATAATGAACCTAACTACATTTAAGCGTCTAATCGAGGGTCACGACAGCCCGTATCCTTCAGCCAATCCAACGACACGGCGTGAGCCGGGAAAGGCATGAAGATGACGAAGGACATAGTGGTGGTGATCGGTTCGGGCGGGATCGGCCTTGCGATCGCCAAGCGACAGGGTTTTGGCAAAGTCGTCCTGCTGGCGGATTTCGACCAGGGAGTCCTGGATGCGGCGGCCAAGGCCATGCGCGACGCCGGTTACGTGGTCGAAACCCAGCCGGTCGACGTCGGGTCGCGCGATTCGGTTCGCGCTCTGGCCGAAAAGGCCGCCTCGCTCGGGCCGGTCATGCAGGTGATCAACACCGCCGGCCTCTCCCCCAACATGGCCCCCGTAGCCCAGATCCTGAAGGTCGACCTTTACGGTTCGGCGGTTGTGCTGGAAGAGTTCGGAAAAGTCATCGCGCAGGGCGGCGCCACCGTTCTCATCTCGAGCATGGCCGGGCACATGATGCGCCAGCTCCCCGAAGAGGATGAAAAGGCACTGGCCTATACGCCCGCCGACGAACTGCTGGCGCTGCCATGCCTTCAGGACGATGCGATCCCCAACACACTGGTCGCCTACATGTTCGCCAAGCGTGCGAACTTCCTTCGGGTTCAGGCAGAGGCGATGAACTGGGGCGAACGCGGCGCGCGGGTCAACGCGATCAGCCCGGGTGTCATCGTGACCCCGCTTGGCCGCCACGAACTGGAATCGGAAATCGGCGACATATTTCGCGCAATGGTCGAGGCATCGCCCTCGAAGCGCATGGCTCCGCCCGAAGAGATCGCGGAAGCGGCCGCCTTCCTGCTCGGTCCCACCGCAGGTTTTATTACGGGCAGTGACCTTCTCATCGATGGCGGCGTCATCGCCGCGATGAGGGCCGGAAAGCTTCCGACGCCGGGCTGAAGGTACGGCATTCAAGCTCCCCGGTTATAGAAACGAGGAGCAGTGGCCGACCGGGGCATCAATCAGCGAACATTGATGCCCCGGTATCCGCGTCGCAATTCCTCAAGAAGTGCCACGAAGGCCGATGAGGCGTGGCGGCGGCTGGAATAGTAGAGGTGGTAGCCCGCGAACGGGGCGCACCAGTCGTCCAGCACCCGTTCCAGCCTGCCTTGCGCCATGAACGGGGTGACCATGTCCTCCATGACCATGATCATGACCTCCCCGTGAAGCGCTGCCGTGACAAGGAGGTCCATGTCGTCGACGGTAACCGGACCGTTGACGTGAACGTTGAGCGGTCGTCCCGCCTTTTCGAACTCCCATATATAGACGCCCCCTGCAGTTGGCAGGCGGATATTGCCGCAACGAAAGCCGGTAAGATCGTGGGGTGCCTCGGGCTTGCCGTACCGCTCGAAATAGGCAGGCGCGGCAACCACGGCCATCCGCAGATCCGGGCCGATGCGGGCAGCGATCATATCCTTGGCGATCTGCTCGCCAAGCCGGACGCCAGCGTCGAACTGCTCCGAAACGATATCGACAAGCGCGCTGCTCAGCGAAACTTCGACCTGAATGTCCGGATAGCGCTCGGTAAGCCTCAGCACGGCTGGCCACAGCACAGTTTCCGCCGCATGCCGGCCGGCGGTCAGCCGCAGCCCGCCGGCCGGCCGTTCGCGCATTTCCCCGAGAGCGGCCAACCGCTCTTCTATACCGCCAAACGCAGGCCTCAGCGCTTCGAGCAGTTGTTCACCTATTGATGTCGGCGCGACGCTTCGTGTCGTCCGGGTAAGAAGCGGCAATTGCAACCGCTCCTCAAGTCGGCGCACCGTCTGGCTGAGCGCGGATTGCGAGCGGCCAAGGCGCGCCGCCGCACGCGTGAAGCTGCGCGCTTCAGCGACGGCAAGAAACACGGCAAGGTCGGCAAGTTCGTCAGTGAGCATAGGCAACGGGATAGCGCAAAGAACACCGCCCTGCCCAGTCCCGCGGCCGGGTCGCCTGCAGCCACGACGCTACCGCGACAGGCTCCCCGCATCAGCGGCATGCGCGCCATCCTGCCGTCCTTCGCGCCTGATCGAGATGCAGGTGATCGGCATGGGCCGCGTTGTAGTCCGGCGAGAGCACGGTCGAGAAACTCTCGCAGGCCGAATCCCGAACGGCGTGAAGAAATGCCGCTGCCTCCATCTGGCCTTTCCAGTCTCCTCGCACCGTGATGCGCCGGCCGTCCTCCAGCACGAAAGCCGACACGTCGATGGCATTGCCGGTGGCGTGCTCGCTCCATGTCCCCTTGTCGCCATTGCCGATCCGGCGGCAGTTGTACGTGCCGAGTTGTTCGATGCGCACCACCGGGCTGCCCAGCAGCGCCTCAGCCTGTGGCTGGACGCCGTGCCGCAGCCACCAGGCCAGTCCGGCATCCACGGCGCATGTCGCCTCCACACGGCCGGGAGAGAGGCTCACTCCGGCCGCCTGAGGCGCCGCAAGGCGCTTTCGATCGTCCCGGCGGCACTGGTCCTTGCCCACAGGCGCCAGCGCCTCCTTGGCGATCCCGCTGCGATCCAGGAAGGCGCGGCAGGTGTCGCGGTCGCCGCGCAGGCTCGCGAACTTGTGCGGGGTCGCCCAGCCCGGCTGCTCGTTCAGCGTCAGCGGCGTCCACGGGTCGTAGCCGGGATGCGCATGCAGCCAGCTTCTCCCCGCCAGCACTACGCCGCCCAGCAGGACCAGGGATACGGCTATGCGGCCGATTGGAAATGTCATCGCTGCTGCAACGCGCGGGCCAGCGCCCGGCTCCGCGCCATCACTCCATGAGCGAGAACAGCGCCCAGGCCAATGCGGTAGCCCCGCAGAACAGCGGCCAGGACCAGTAGAGCTCGTGGCCCTGGTAGAAGGTATGGGTGATCGCGAGCATCCCTCCGCTCGATCCCTGGGAGCCAATGACCAGTGATACCACCCAGGTCAGCACGAACCCTGGGATGAGCGCTTTGATGGCCGACATAGCATTGCCCGGTTTTTGGATAAGACTGTGGTGATTCTACCCCGCATTCGTAAATTTGCTCCTACCAGGCTGAGCGGGGCAAGGCTGTGGAAAATCGGTGGATAGAGCGGGGAAATCCTGGGGACGAGATTCCCGCCGCGCAAATGAAAAAGAGGAGCCGATGGCTCCCCTTTCCCGTTTTCAGCATGTCGTCCGATCGTCAGATCGGCGGCAAGGGCTGCGACGGCGCGTCGAAGTCCGCTTCGTGGGTCTCGATGAGACCACGACCGACGTGGCTCTTGCGATAGCCATAGGCGAAATAGACGACGAGACCGATCCCGCCCCAGATCGGCAGGACCAGCATGGCTTCGACCGGCAGGTTGAAGAACAGCAGGACGCAGCCGATGATCGCCACCGGCGACACGATCCACACCAGCGGGGTGCGGAACGGACGGTGGCGCTTGGGATCGCGCACGCGCAGGATCAGCACGGCGATCGACACCATCAGGAACGCGAAGAGCGTTCCCGAGTTCGAGATGTCGGCAAGCTGGCCGACCGGCAGCAGCGCGGCGGCAATCGCCACGAAGACGCCGGTGATCATGGTGACGATGTGCGGCGTCTTCCACTTGGGATGAACGGTCGCCAGCTTCTCGGGAAGCAGGCCATCGCGCGCCATCACGAAGAAGATGCGGGTCTGGCCGTAAAGCATCATCAGGATGACCGAGGGCAGCGCAAGGTTGGCGGCCAGGCCGATGAGATCGCCCGCCCGCGTGTAGTTGATCGACCGCAGAACGTGGGCCAGCGCCTCGTTCGAGCAGACCAGCGGCAGCGAGCCCTGCTTGGAGAGCGCGGCGCACTGGGCGGCGAATTCGGGCGAACCCGGCTGCACGCCGAGCGCTGTCGGCTGGGCACCGACGGCGCCAACCGCACCGGCGGCGACGAGCAGGTAGAACACGGTGCAGATCGCAAGGCTGCCGATCAGGCCGATCGGGACATTGCGCTGCGGGTTCTTGGTTTCTTCGGCCGCGGTGGAAACCGCGTCAAAGCCGACATAGGCGAAGAAGATCGATGCCGCTGCACCCACGACCCCGAGCCCGCTGGTTCCGGCCGGGCCGAACCAGCCATTGGGCGTGAACGGCGCGAAATGCTCCGAATTCATGGCCGGCAGGGTCAGCGCGATGAACATGGTCAGCGCGGCAACCTTGATGGCGACCAGGATTGCGTTGACGGTGGCGCTTTCCTTGGTGCCGATGACCAGCAGCGCGGTAACGGCCAGCGCCACGAAGATGGCGGGAACGTTGATGATGCCGTGGCTGAAATCGATGCCGCTAAGCGACCAGCTTGGCCCGGCGGATAACAGGGCCGGTAGCTCGAACCCGGTGAGACTCTTGAGAAGCCCCATGAAGTAGCCGGACCAACCCACTGAAACGGCAGAGGCGGCAACGGCATATTCCAGGATCAGCGCCCAACCGACCATCCAGGCCAGCAGTTCGCCGACGACGGCATAGCTATATGTATAGGCGGAGCCCGAAACCGGCACCATCGAGGCCAGTTCCGAGTAGCAGAGCGCCGCGACCGCGCAGACGAAGCCCGCGATCATGAAGCTCCACATCATGCCCGGCCCTGCTTTCTGGGCAGCGGCGGCAGTGAGAACGAAAATACCCGTACCAATGATGGCGCCGACGCCCAGCAGCGTGAGCTGGACAGGCCCGAGCGACCTGTGAAGTGATTTCTTTTCCGCCGTCGCCAGAATGGCGTCGAGCGGCTTTACGCGTCCGAACATGCGGTGGACCCCCGAATTTTAGTATGGCGCGACGCTAGCGGGCTGCGATGACATGGCAAGCCTTAACGCCATTGGTTCCCCAGCTTTACGGTAATTGGCCCAGTCGAGGGGCCCAATACGCCCCTGCGGTTACCTTGTTCCGGCCTTCCGTAACGAAAATGCGCTTTTGCGCATCTTCCAACCCCGCGCTAGAAGCATTTTCATGTCCACGACCTTCCAGCTCGACACCGCGACAAGTCGCGCAAATCCAACGCCGGCGCCGATGAAACGGCTGACGGTGCCCTCGATCCAGCGCCGCAAGGTGGAGGGCAAGACCGCAGAGCCGCTCGTCATGCTGACCGCCTATACGGCCCGTCAGGCCCAGCTCCTCGATGAGCATTGCGATATCCTGCTGGTGGGAGATTCGCTGGCCCAGGTGATCTACGGCCTCCCCTCCACCCTGCCTGTCACGCTCGACATGATGATCGCGCATGGCGCGGCCGTCGTGCGGGGCAGCTATCACGCGCTCGTCGTTGTCGACATGCCGTTCGGATCCTATGAGGAAAGCCCGCAGCAGGCCTTTGCTTCCGCCGCGCGGATCATGGCCGAGACCGGCTGCGCCGCGGTCAAGCTCGAAGGCGGCGTCGCCATGGCGGAAACCATCGCCTTCCTCACCGGACGGGGCATCCCCGTCATGGCGCATATCGGCCTCACCCCGCAGGCGGTGAACGCGCTGGGCGGCTATGGCGCGCGCGGACGCAGCCAGGAAGAACACGCCAAGATCATCTCCGACGGCAGGGCGGTTGCCGGCGCCGGGGCGTTTTCGGTCGTGGTTGAAGGCGTGATCGAACCGATCGCGATCTCGCTGACACACAGCCTCGACATTCCCGTGATCGGCATCGGCGCATCGGCGCAGTGCGATGGGCAGGTGCTCGTTGCCGAGGACATGCTCGGCATGTTCGACCGCGTTCCGCGTTTCGTGAAGCGCTATGCCGACATGGCCGGGCTCGTTTCCGAAGCGGCCGCGAAATATGCAGCGGAAGTGCGCGACCGCAGCTTCCCCGGCCCCGAGCAGACCTACCAGCCCAAGTAGCGGCACCGAATCGGGGGCAATATTCCCGCCCCCGATTCGCGCCCTCGGCCCGGTGGGCGGTCAGCTTTGCAGGTCGTACTGCTTGAGCAGATCATAAAGCGTGGGGCGGCTGATCCCGAGCATCTTGGCCGTGCTGGAGATATTGCCCTCGCTACGGGCCAGGGCGTGACGGATCACCTTGCGGTCGGCCTGCTCACGCGCGGTCTTGAGATTGAGCGCGTTGATGACCTGCTCATCCGGCGCGGCAAGGTCGAGATCGGCGGCACTGACCAGCTTTTCGTCCGCCATGATGACGGCGCGCTTCACCCGGTTTTCCAGTTCGCGCACGTTGCCAGGCCAGCCCCAGGCGTCGATCGCGGCGAGAGCGTCGGAACCGAAGCCCCGCACCCGCGGGTTCATTTCCTTGGCGTAGCGATGAAGAAACGCCTTCGCCAACAGCGCCGCATCGCCCGGACGCTCGGCAAGGCTGGGGATCTTCACGACGATTTCGGCGAGTCGGTAGAACAGGTCCTCGCGGAAGCGCCCCTCGGCGATCATGGCTTCGAGGTCCTGGTGCGTGGCGCAGACGATGCGGGTGTCCACCGCAATGGATTCGCGCGAGCCGACCCGCTCGATCACCCGCTCCTGAAGGAAGCGCAGCAGCTTGACCTGAAGCTGGAGGGGGATGTCCCCCACTTCGTCAAGGAACAGGGTGCCGCCGCCGGCCATCTCGATCTTGCCGGGCGTGGTTTTCACCGCGCCGGTGAAAGCGCCCTTCTCGTGGCCGAACAGTTCGCTTTCGAGCAGGTTTTCCGGGATCGCCGCGCAGTTGATCGCCACGAACTGGCCCTTGGCCCGCCCGCTCGCCTCATGAAGCCCCCGCGCCAGCAGTTCCTTGCCGGTACCGCTGGCACCCAGCAGCATGACCGAGACATTGGTGCCGGCAACGCGCTCGATGGTCCGGGCAACGCGCACCATTTCCGGCGCGGCAGTGATGAGCCGGCCGAGCACTTTCTCGTCCTTCTCCACCCGGGACGCGAGACGCCGGTTTTCATCCTCGAGCCGGTGAAGCTGCAAGGCCCGGCGCACGATGAGGCCCAGGGCGTCGATGTCGACCGGCTTCTGGTAGAAGTCGTAAGCCCCATGCGCGATGGCCTGCAGCGCCGACTCCCGGGCGCCGTGACCGGAGGCGACGATGACCTTGGTGTCCGGCTTCAGCGCCATGATCTCATCGAGCAGCGCGAAGCCCTCGGTCGTACCATCGGGATCGGGCGGCAGACCGAGATCCAGCGTCACCACATCCGGCGTTTCCGAACGGAGCAAGGCAAGCGCGGTCGGACGGTCCCCGGCGACGATGACGTCGAAATCCTCGTAGGCCCATTTGAGCTGCGCCTGGAGACCCGCGTCATCCTCCACGATGAGGAGCTTGGGAAGCACCTTGGGTCGGGTTTCGATCATCTCAGGCTACCTTCTGGTCCTTGTAGGTGCTGTTCAGGTACATCTCTGTCGCCGCGGCCAGCGGAATACGGACGATGAAGCGCGACCCCAGCCCTTCCCGCGATTCGACGTCGAGCCGCCCTTTCATGCCCTTCACGAGTTCCCGCGCCTCGAAGGCGCCGATGCCGAACCCGCCGCTCTTGGTGGAGACGAAAGGCTTGAACAGGCGGTTTCGAACGAACTCTGCCGACATGCCCGTACCGGAATCGATCACTTCAAATCGCGCGTTCAGTCCGTCAGCACTAAGTGCAAGGAAAACAGGAGCTTCCGGCTGACTTGCATCGATGCCGTTCTGGATCAGATGGACAAGCACCTGTTCGAGCGAATGGCGGTTGGCGGTAATGGCAAGGTCCTGCGTCTCGGCAAGGACGATCTGCGGGTTGCCGTTGAACCGGCCGATCGCCGCCTGCGCGACTTCCGCCGCACGCACGCTCTCGAGCCGGTCCACCGCCCCGGTCCCGTAACGCGACAGGCGCGCGAGCAAGGCATTCAGCTTGTCCGACGAATTGCGCAGGGTGACGAGCATATCCGCACGAAACTCGGCCTTGTCGGCATGAAGCTCGGCATTGCGAGCGAGCAGGCTGAACTGGCTGGCGAGGTTCTTGATGTCGTGCATCACGAAGGCGATGCGGCGGTGGAAATCCTCGAAATGGCTCGATTCCGCCAGTGCCTCCTGACTGGCATTCTCGGCGAGGTAACTGGCAAGCTGCTGGCCGATCACGCGCAGAAGGTCGAAGTCCTCCCAGTCGAACTTGCGGGCAACCGGCGGCCGCGCGAGCACAACCATGCCGACGAGCCGTTCGTAGTGGACGAGCGGAACAAGCGCCCACGCGCGCTTTTCCTGAAGCAGCCACTCAGGCGCGACGACGTCGAAACCCGCAGGAACGCTGCCCTCACGCAAGTCATCGAGATCGGCAATGTAGGAAACCTGCTCGAAGACCGGGAGCCCGCTCAGCGGATAGGCGCTCGCGGGAACGGCGATATCGGCCCAGTTCCAGCGCGATGCCAGTGTCAGGTCGCCGCCATCATCGGGAGTCAGCAGGAGCCCTCCCGGACTGTCGGTGATATCGGCAACGGACTGTACAACGCGCTCGCCCAGCGGGAGCGTCTCGTCGTCGTTCTTGCCGATGGTTCGGGTAAAGCGCAGCCATTCCTCGCGATAATCATAGCGATGCTGGAAGAAGTGTTTGGCCAGTATGACCTTGAGCCAGTTCCGCACCCGGCGCGAGGGCAGCACGACCAGCGCGATCGCGCTTGCAAGGGTCAGGAACGCCATCTCGATGAGGCGCGCAAAGTCGCCCCCGGCATAGGAAAGCCACTGCGCCACGACCACCATCGCCACAAGGTAGGCCCCGATGACGAGCAGCGAGAACGTCTGGAAAGTCACGGCCCGCGAGGGCTTCAGGCGCAATTCGTCGCGGTTTCGCGAAGCCGCGATCGTCAGGCATGCAGCGAGCACCAGCGCGGCGATCCCGCGCAGCGCAACGATTTCGCCCGGCCAGGTACGACCGAGATAGGCGATCGTGTAAAGATTGAGGTCGAAGGACCAGAGAACCGCCAGGCCCACCGCCGGCCAGCGCAAGGCGGGACGCATTTCGCGCGGCGCTCCGGCGTAGAGATTGTGCACCAGCACCAGCCCGCCGATCGTGACCAGCAGGCGGAGCATGACGTCGATCTCGAACCCTACGTTCGCAAGACCCGCCGCGATCATCAACCGCGCGACAGCAAGGGTCATGCCCAGATGAAGGAGTTCGACAAAACCCAGAGCAAAGATCACCGGCCGGATCGGAGCAAGACTGGAATGCCGCCCGTCGCTGGCGAAAAGGCGATAGATCACCACGAGCCATGCAAGGTTACGGGCACTTTCGGCGAAAGAGGCGAAGAACGGCGCCTCGGCCGTCGCCGCAGCGGCCGTCGCCACGCACCATCCGGCCGTCACGAACAGGGCCACGCAAACCGCAGTACCCGCCCCGGCGAAACGATCCCGTCGCGGCCAAAGCCATAATGCCAGGCTTGCAACCGCGATCGCGCCGGTGAGGTCGAAAATCACCCCGACCGTGGTCCACATATCGAAGGAATGGCCTGCGTTCATCGCGCTCCTTCGCTCCAGAGCACCACACGCAGCGTTTGCAAGATGATCAGAAGGTCGAGGAAAGGTGTGTAGTTCTTCGCGTAGTAGAGATCGTATTCGAGCTTGTGGCGCGAATCCTCGATCGAGGCGCCGTAGGGATAGTTGATCTGCGCCCAACCGGTGATCCCGGGCTTCACCATGTGACGCTCGGCATAATAGGGGAGCTGCTCTTCCAGCTCGAGAACGAACTCGGGGCGTTCAGGACGCGGCCCCACGAAGCTCATTTCGCCTTTGAGCACGCTCCATGCCTGCGGCAGTTCGTCGATGCGTACCTTGCGAATGAAGCGTCCCACCCGGGTGACGCGGGGATCGTCCTTTTCGGCCCATTGCACCCCGCCGGCTTCGGCATCGGTCCGCATCGAGCGCAGCTTGATGACGTCGAAGTTCTCCCCGAACAGACCCACCCGCGACTGGCGGTAAAACGCCGGTCCCCGGCTGTCGATCTTCACCAGCAACGCGAAGATCGCGATGATCGGGGCGGTGAGGCAAAGCAGCAAGGCGCTGACAAGAATGTCGAACAAGCGCTTGGCGGCGCTGGAAATCATTCGCCCGGAAGAGAACCCGTCGGAGAAGATCAGCCAGCTCGGATTGACGGTATCGAGATCGACACGGCCGGTCTCTCGTTCCAGAAAGCTGGAGAACTCGTTGACGTGAACGCCCGTAGTCTTGATCCGCAACAGGTCCTTGAGCGGAAGCGCATTGCGCCGCTCCTCAAGCGCAAGAACGACCTCGCTGACACCGAGATTGTCGACATGGCGGGTGAGGTTGTGGATGGCCGCGCGGGAAATCGCTTCCTCGACGGCCGGCGCGGCTTCGCTCATCCCGACGTAGCCGACAATGACGAAGCCGCTTTCCTGACGCTCGGCCAAATCGCGCAGCCGCTGTGCCCGGTGCCCGGCGCCCAGCACGAGGACGCGGCGACGGAACGCAGATGTGCCGAGGAAGCCGCTCAGGAGGATCCTGTTGGCGATCAACAGCACGATCGCGAAAGCCATCGAATAGGCCAGCGTCGAGCGCCAGAAATGCTGCCCGGCGAAAAGGAAATCAAAGAAGGCGAGAGCGATGACGCCGAGCGAAACCGCCACCAGCAGCCGCGCCGCCGCGAAGCGCATCGACCGCAAGGCGTCAGCCCCGTAGACGCCCACTGCGATCATCGACAACGAAATGACGGCGGCGAAGGCGGTGTGAAGCGCGATCCGTTCGCCCAGAGTGCCGAGTTCGATCCCGATCTGCCCCGCCCGCAGCCGCCATGAAAGCTCATTGGCGCCCGCCAGCAAAATCATGTCCACCAGCCAGAGCAAGGCGACGGCATGGGGGATATAATGTTTGAACAGACGAATCATCGTCGAGAAGCGCCATTCTCCAAGCCGAAACCGGCGGTGAGGTCCTCTTTAGGCCAAAGGCGTAAACTGTCGGTGAATCTGACAGCATGGGAAATGTCCGCAGTCCGCAGGGGTGCCGCCAATCATGCGTTGCGCAACGCTTTTCACCTGGAGCTGTCGGACTGCCTTACAAGCCTTCCCCGCGAGCAGGGAGCTACTTCTTCGCCATCAGCCGCAGAGCCGTGAGCGTCAGGGCCTCGCTGCCCGATGCGATGACCTTGTCGGCCTGCGGAGCCCAGAACGGACTGTGCAGCGAAGGCAGGGAAGGCCCCCCGGCCTTGGCGGCGGCCAGCTTCTGCGGATCGGCACCACCGACCCAGAAGATCACCGACTTGATATGGTCCTCGTCAGCCCGGCGAAACTCACCGAAATCCTCACCGCCCATGACCGACGGCGTGACCACGACATTGGCATCGCCCATCCGGGCCTTGAGATCGGCCACGGCCTCCTGCGTGAACTCCGGCGAGTTCCAGGTGGCTCGCGTGTAGATGTCCTTCACCGAAACTTCGGGCATCAGATCATCGGAAAGACCGGATGCAATAGCCTCGCCGCGAGCGATGCGCTTGATCCCGTCCAACAGGTGCGCACGCGTCTGGTCCGAATAGCTGCGCACGGTCAGCTCGAGTTTGGCCTGATCGGGAATGATGTTGTGCTTGGCGCCCGCATGGAACGATCCGACCGTGACCACCGCCGGATCGAGCGGACTGGTTTCCCGGCTCACGAGCGTTTGCAACTTCATGACGATCGCGCTGGCGAGCACGATCGGGTCCTTCGTCGTTTGCGGATAGGCCCCGTGGCCGCCCAAGCCCTTCACGAGGATGTCGACGCTATCGACATTGGCGAGCGCCCAGCCCACCGCCGCACCGACCTGCCCGGCGGGAAGATCGGCGGAATCGTGGAAAGCCAGAGTGTAGTCCGGCTTGGGAAAGCGCGTGTAGAGACCGTCCTTGAGCATTCCCACGGCGCCCGTGCCGACTTCCTCCGCCGGCTGACCGATCATGACCAGCGTGCCAGACCATTCCGATTTGCGCGCCGCCATCAACCGCGCGGTCTCGATCCAGGCGGTCATGTGGGTATCGTGCCCGCAGGCATGCATCACGCCGCTCTCCACGCCCGCAGTCGAAACGCCGCGCTTTTTCGAGGCGAAAGCCAGGCCGGTCTGCTCGACGACAGGCAGACCGTCCATGTCCGCACGGATCAGGACCGTGGGCCCGGCGCCGTTCTTGAGAACCGCAACCACACCGGTCTGGCCGACCTTCTCGGTAACGGTGAAACCAGCATCCCGCGCGGCCTTGGCCATGATCCCGGCGCTGCGCACCTCCTGATAGCTCAGTTCGGGATTGGCATGGAGATCGCGGTAGATCGTCATCAACCCGGGAATGTCTGCCGAGATCCTTTCGGCGACAGGCTCCGCAGCGGCGATGTGGGAGCCCGTGGCGAGACCGAGGGATGCGATGACGGCGAGTGTTTTCATAATGGCAACGTATGGCCCTCGCGCAGGGTCGGCAAGAGCCATCCTCACTGCGCTGCGGCGCGCTTCTGCCCGGGCATCAAACCCTTATCGACCAATGGAGCGGTCACGAAATCGGGCAACCGCAGTTCTCGCGCCACGGCCGAGCGGTCCTGCGACACATCGGGAAAGGCGCGAGCCGCATGGCCGAGCACGTCCGCAGCCTCCCTTCCGCGCCCGTCGAGCGCATAGGCCGAAGCCAGAAGATAACGGGAGAGCAATCCGCGATCTTCCGCATTGAGCCGGGCGAAGTGCACCGCTTCAGGCCCATCCTTGCGGTGGAGCGCATCGATGGTCAGGCCAGACCAGTACCAGGGCGGATGCCCCGGATTGAGCCGGATCGCCTTGCGCGCGAGTGCCGGTGCGATCTCGCGTTCACCAAGCGCACTCAGAAGACGTCCCCCGTTTGCCAGAACCTCGGAATTGTTCGGACTGATCTCTAGAGCCTTGCCGATCGCATCCCGTGCCGCATCGTCCTCGCCGTGCCGATAGTAAGCCAGGGCCAGGTAGGTATACGCAATGGCATTCGTGGCATTCGCCGCGACCGCACGCTTTGCGGCCTCCAGTGCCTCGGGGGAATCGCCCTCCCCCCCAGCCTGCGCCTCGAAAAGACGCACCCAGGAAAGCAGCGCCCAGGCACTGGAGTAGTTCGGCTTGTCGTAAACCGCGCGTTCGAGGCATTCCTTCACGCGATCCAGACCGCCCTCCTCCCTTGCGCGCATGAACTGGTAGGCCTGCAATTCGCAGTAGTAATGATCCATGCTGACATCGCGGTGATTTTCCAGATCCTGCCGCATCGTCTCATGGATAACACCGTATGGCTGGCCGAGCCGCGAAGCCACGCCCAGCGCGATATCGGATTGGACCGAGAGAATCTTGGTGGGAACGAAGTCGATCGGATCGCTGCGCTCGGACCACACGATAACCCCTCCCGGCATCCTTGCCAGACGCGAACTGACGCGGAAACTCCCACCCTCCACGGCAATCGAGCCTTGAAGCACGAATGCCGGCGGCAGACCGCGCCTTGCCTTCGATTTCTCCTGCAAGTCGTGCGGTGCGTTCAACTTGTCATCATCGAAAGCGATCACGGCAAGATTCGGAAGCTGCGACAGATAATTGATGAGGTCGTTCCGCAACCCTTCGCGAATTGGGGCGATCGATCCCGTTTCCCCGCTCAACGCATAAGGCGCGACATAGACGACCGGCCCGGTCGGCATCTCGCCGGCCCGGACGAACACCGCATCCCGGTCCTCGCCCGGCCAATAAACGATCAGCACTGCAGCAATGAGTGCAAGGGCCGCCAGAAGGCCCCACGCGCGCCTCCGCAAGGTCAACGCGCTGGAAGAGCGCACGATATCCTCCTCCGAATCGGCAACGATCTCGGAAGGTTGCGGGGCGACGGACGATGGTTCGGTCTCGGAAGGATTCCCTGAGGCCTCCTCACCGCCCGCACCGAGTTGCTGCTCCTTGGGAAGCTCCAGACCCGGAACATAGGAGCCGCGCGGCACGACGATCCTGTAGCGGTCCTCGATCCCGTCCTTCGCATAGTACTCGGACAGCGCCTTGCGAAGACGGGTCATCTGCACCCTGACGAGCGAATCCGATGAAGCGTCGAAATCCTCGTCACGCCCAAAGACATCGAGCGCGATGGGATAGCCTTTCAGCCGATCTCCATTTCCCGCAACCTTCTGTTCCACAAGATAGGACAGAAGTTCCGCCAACCTAGGCGATGTCTTGAAAGTAGAAGAGGCGATGACGCTGGATACAGCGCTACGATATTGGTCGGCAGTGGGTTCCATATCGTCCCCCTCCGGAACAAAGTAGTCCGGAGGGGGAGATTTGGCAAACACGCTTCTTAGTTGCGACCCGAAGCGGCTCTCCAAAACCTTGTCCGTCAAGCCGATCCGCCCCACCACGTGCCGGTAAGGGCGAGAAACGGAGAACTGCTGGAAGCAAGCCGGCGGCGTAGGGGACCACCGGTGTCCCGTGAACCTCGTTTCCTCGGCTCGGAACGAGCTTCCAGCAGACCTCGACGTCGATCGGACCCCAGTTGGATTCGAAAGACAATGCCACCGCGATCAGGCGGTGGAATTTCAAGGTTGTTACCAATGTAGATGGAAGATGCCCCGAATCATCCGTGTTTAACCGTTAAATTCCGTCAATTTCCAAGAGATAAGCCTCCAGGACGCCGACATCGCGGTAAGCACGTTCACTATTGAACACAGCCGACGTCCGACCTGCCCGCTTTGAGCACCCCGGAGAAAAGAAAAGAGCCGCGAAACCCCTGAGGGTTTGCGGCTCGAAACTTGCGGTGTGGTGCCCCTGGCCCGACTCGAACGGGCACGCCTTGCGACAAACGATTTTGAGTCGTTCGCGTCTACCATTCCGCCACAGGGGCACTTTCGCATGGTGCAGCCGCTTCGCGCGACGCACCGACGCGGCAGGCTTTAGCCGCGCCTTGGCTTCGGCTCAAGTCACTTGAGCGCGTTTGCAAGGATCTTGTGGAGACGCGAGTGCAGCGCGTCGTTGCCGGCCAGGATTTCCTTGTCGCAATAAGGCTGCGAACGGCCCTTCCAGTCGGAAACGAAGCCACCGGCCTCACGCACGAGCAGGCACCCGGCCGCGGTATCCCACGGCTTGAGGTCGGCTTCCCAGAAGCCTTCGTAACGGCCCGCAGCAACCCACGCGAGGTCCAGCGCGGCAGAACCAAAGCGACGGATGCCGGCAACCTGCGGTGCGAGCGCGTGATAGATTCGGGTCCATTCGCCCGCATCGCCATGACCGGCGAAGGGAATGCCGGTCGCGATCACGCTTTCGTCAAGGTGGCGGCGCGACGAAACGCGCAGGCGCTTGTCCTGAAGCCAGGCGCCCCGGCTCTTCTCCGCCCAGTAGCTTTCGTCGGTCACCGGGTTGTAGATCAGGCCAGCGGTTACCTCGCCCCAGCCCTTTCCGTCGAGACGCGGCTCCTGCACGGCAATCGAAATCGCGAAGTGCGGAATACCGTGAAGGAAATTGGTCGTGCCGTCGAGCGGGTCGACGATGAAGCGCGGCTTGTCGGGATCGCCCTCGATCTCGCCGGCCTCCTCGAACAGGAAGCCCCATTCAGGCCGTGCGGCACGCAGTTCGTCCCAGATCGTGCGCTCCGAAGCCTGGTCAGCCTTCGAAACGAAGTCCGCCGGTCCCTTGCGCGAGACCTGAAGGTGCTCGATTTCGCCAAAGTCGCGGCGCAGGCGGCTGCCCGCCTTGCGGGCCGCTTTTTCCATGACGCGAATGAGACCGGAGATGGCCATAAAACTTACCTTGTCCTTCGAGTACCGGCCGAAGCCGGCCTGATTTTATCGGCCCTGCGGCGCGGGCTGCGTAGCGGGCTTGTAACCGCACAGTGCCACCATGGCGCTGAGCAGTTCGGTGGGATTGTCGCGATGGACCTTGCCGGGGTGCTCGGCGATAATCTTGTCCATCGATTCGCTGATCTTCTGAAGCGAATTGTTGTAGATGCAGCCCACCAGAGCGCCCTTGGCAGGCGCCTCTACCTTCTCGGACTGCAATCCGCTGATCAGCACCTTGAGATAGAGCATCGCGTTTTCCACTTCGGGAGAAGTGCCGGGATGCTCGGTCCCTGCAGCAGACGCCGCCTTGGCCGGAGCCTTGGCGGCGGCCTTCTTCGGCGCGGCGTAAGTCGGCGCGGCGAGCCCTGAAAACAGGGCCGCCACGGCCACGAAAGACGCCAGCCGGCGCATCAGTCAGCCTTCCTGACGTAGGACTTCTCGTAAACGTCCACAACGATGCGCGTGCCGCTTTCGATGTGCGGCGGCACCATCACGCGCACACCGTTGTCGAGCACGGCAGGCTTGTAGCTGGAAGAAGCGGTCTGCCCCTTCACCACGGCATCTGCCTCGACGATGACGGCTTCGACCTGTTCGGGAAGCTGGACCGAGATCGGACGCTCTTCCCAAAGCTCGAGAAGCACCTGCATGCCGTCCTGAAGGAAGGCTGCGGCATCGCCGAGAAGATCTGCGGGGAGCTGGATCTGCTCATAGGTTTCGATGTCCATGAACACCAGTTGGTCGCCCTCGACGTAAAGGAACTGGAAGTCCTTGGTGTCGAGACGGACCTTCTCGACCGTGTCGGCGCTGCGGAAGCGGACGTTGGTCTTGCGGCCGTCGATCAGGTTTTTCATCTCGACCTGCATGAACGCGCCGCCCTTGCCCGGCTGGGTGTGCTGCGTCTTGGCAACTTTCCAGATGCCCTTTTCGTATTCGAGGATATTGCCGGGACGAATGTCGACGCCGCTGATCTTCATGGGATGAACCTTAAGATGGGAAAGAGCCGGTGTACGGAAAGCATGGGCCCTTAGCCGAGGAGACTGCCTGTGGCAATTGGTTCGCGCCGATGCTAGCGGTTGGTCATGACCCGCGCCCTCCGCAACACGCCTTTTCTCGCCCTCGCCCTGGTATCTGGCGCTCCTGCCATCGCGCCCTTGCAGGCAAAATCGCCGCCCCCGCCGGTTCCGGGGGGACTTATCGGCACCATGGAACTTGGCCAATACAGCTGCGAGAAGGACGGAACTGCGGGCGGACCGGTCGGCATCCGCCTTCCGCAGTACGACTTCCGCGTGGTGAGCGCCTCGAACTACAAGACACCGGACGGCGTTCGAGGCAGCTACCTCATGACCGGTGACCGTGTCGTGATGACGGGCGGCGAACTCAAAGGCATGAGGATGCACCGCATGTCCAAAGGCTTCCTTCGCCTCACAGGGCCGGATGGCCAGGACAGCGACATGCGCTGTATCCTGACGCGCGGCGGCAGAGGCAATCTCAAGAACTCGGGCCAGCCCGACACCTGATCGCCCCTGCGGTTTGCCCGTTCCACGGATCCGACCTAGCTCCCGATATGGAGATGGATGACGGAGCGCTGCAATGGATCTCGGGCTTGCCGGAAAACTGGCCATTGTAACAGGCGCAACCGCCAATATCGGCCGCGCCATAGCTCTCGAACTCGCAAGCGAAAGGGCTGATCTCGTCCTTGTCGGCAGAGACGGGGATGCGGGCGCCAGGCTGGTGGAAGACTGCCTCTCCAGAGGCGCGGGCCGCGCGATCTTCGTCAGCGCGAACCTGCTCGATCCCGAGGCTCCGGCAAAAATTCTGGAATCCGCCGCAAATCTCGGCAACGTCGAAGTGCTTGTGAACAATGTCGGCGGCAACGTCGATCAGGGCTTCTTCGTCGATTCCGACCCTGGAAAGTGGATGGCGGACATCGACCTCAATTTCGGCACCGTCCTGCGCATGACCCACGCCGTCCTGCCCGGCATGATCGAACGCAAATCAGGTGCGGTGGTCAATGTCGGCTCCACCGCTGCGCTGGTCGGCGATTACATGCTGCCGGTCTATTCGGCAGCCAAGGGCGCGGTTCACAGCTTCACCGTGGTGCTTGCCAAGGAAGTGGGACAACACGGCATCCGCGTAAATGCCATAGCGCCATACGCGACGATTTCACGCGATCCCGCTGCTTTCAGCAAGGGCAGCCGGTTCCATCCCGATTCCGGCCTGTTCAGCGGCGGCGGCGCGTCCATCCGCGAGGAAGACAAGGCGCTGCGGCAGCGCCGCACTTTTGTGGGCCGTCCATTCGCGATGCCGGAGGAAATGGCCGGAATGGTTGCCTTCCTCGCGGGAAATCGCGCCAGCTTCATTACCGGGCAGGTCTATCCCATCGACGGGGGCGCCCTGCTCTGAACCATTTCCAGGGGGAGAAACAACGATGGCCATCGACGAGGCCGCACTTCAGGTCGTGATCGACAAGGAAGCCATCCGTGAGCTGGTGCTGCTCTACTCGCGCGCGATCGACCGGCAGGACATCGAGCTGCTCCGCGATCTCTACACCGAGGACGCAACGGACACGCACGGAGACAGCTTCGACGGCACGGCAGAGGACTATTGCCAGTTCATCGCACATGCCTTTCCGCACATGCCCTATTCCGGACACCACGTCTGCAACCATCTTATCGCGATCTATGGCGACGAAGCGAGCGGGGAGGTTTACGCGCTTGCCTGGCACCTTATCCAGGCACGCGACGGCACTCGGGAAGAGGACTTCATGGCCGTCCGCTATATCGACAATTATCACCGGTGCCCGGATGGAAAATGGCGATTTTCCAAGCGTGTCGTGACTTACGATTTCAAGCTGCGCCGGCCTTTCGACGGCGGCGGTCTGCTCGGTCAGGGACCTGACGATCCGAGCTACCGGACCTGCCTTCAGCCGCTGTTCGCACGCGGCGCCCGAACCTGAGACGCCCCAAGGCCTGCCTGCCCTTGACGGCAGGCAGGCCCGGAACGCCGTACCTCGTTACATCGAAGGCGCGTAACCGCCGTTGAGCGGGTATGTCTGCCCCGTGATCCACTCCGATGCATTCGAGCAAAGGAAAGTGACCAGCCCGGCTACATCGCTGGACTTGCCATATCGACGTATCGTGTAACGCGACAGCATAGCCTTGGCGTGATCGGACTGCATGACTTCGGCCAGCTGTTCCTCCGGCATGTCGGGCATCAGGGCTGACAGGGATACGGCATTGCAAGTGACCCCGTAGCGCCCCAGCTCCTTTGCGATCGACCGAACGAACCCCTGCGCGCCTGCTTTCGCCGAGGCGTAGACGGCGAGCTTGGGTTCACCGATGCGCCCGGAATCCGAGACTATGGTGACGATCCGTCCCCGCTTTGCCTCGACCATGTTGGGAACGAATGCAAAGCAGCAGTTGTATACTCCGTAGAGATTGGTGCGCAGGTAACGCTCCCAGTTCGCCGGGTCCTCCTCCCAGAAGTTCTGCGAGGGACGGATCGAAGCCGTCGGGCCGGCCATGCCCGCATTGTTCACAAGGATCGTGGCCGGGCCAAGCTTCGCCGTGATCGCGTCATTGGCTGCGCGCACCGCGTCAAGGTCGCCGACGTCGAACGGCACTGCCAGAGCCGGAACGCCAAGTGCGCGAATTTCCTCCGCAACCGCTTCCGCACGTTCCGGCACGAAGTCGTTCACTGCAATGCCGCCGGCATTGTGCCGTGCCAGTTCGAGCGCCGTCGCGCGTCCGGCATTCTGCCCGGCCCCCGTGACGATCGCGACTTGCCCGCCCAGATCGATCAGATCGCGTGCTTCCATGGTATCTTCCCCAAGTTTCTGTGTCGGAGCAGATTAGTACATGGCAGCCTTGCGGAAGCGACGGCCGCAACATCGATATCGCATCGACGGTTACGCCATCGCTGGCAGGCTATGAGCCCCAGAGCGCCTGGGCGGCAGCCATCCCCTGCGCGCCCCGTCCGCCCAGTTCCGCGGTCAGGAGCTTGAGGCGATAGGTCCACAAGTGCAGCGGATGCTCCAGCGTCATGCCCATGCCGCCAAGGAACTGGTGGTAATCGTAACAGACCCGTTTGGCCGCTTCCTGCGCGTGATGAAGCGCCATCGCCGCATCGGCCGCATCACCGCTCGCTGCCGCGCGCATCGCCATCCAGTAGGCGCTGTTGGTCAGCACCTGATCCTCGGCAAGGCGGTGCCGCATCCCCTGGAATGTCGCCAGCGCCCTGCCGAATTGCTTGCGTTCGGACACGTAAGTGACGGTAATCGCCAGCGCTCCGGCCAACAGCCCTGCCGCCTCTGCCGCAATGGCCACGCGCCAGGCACGCATCACATCCGAGACATCTGCATCGTGATGGACCATCGTATCCGGCAGCGCTTTAAGGAATGCTACCGGGTAAGCATAGAGCGTATCCTCCTGCGCCGCGCCGATCATCGCCTCCTCCGCGGTAAAACTGCGCACGCCTGAAGGCCCGACCATCACGACGGTAGCGCCCGGTCGCAGGAAACGCACCGGCCCATGGGTTCGACCTTCCTCGACCATGCAAATCGGACGCGGCAATTCGGGATCGATCAAGGGCCGCACCAACGCGGATACTGCCGCTTCCACCGCGAAGGGCAGGCGCGCCAGCTTCTCCACCACGAGCGCCGCGGTCACGGGGCCGAGTTCGTCCACCGCCATGACGTCCAGGAAGCCGTTCTCCGCGAGGGCTTCGTCCAGTTCATCGCTTTCGAGTGCCAGGGACACGTCATGCATCGGCACCGCCTGAAACGGCCGGGCGAGACTGTCGACAAAGTCGAGTACCTGGGTCTGGTCCTCATTGAGGGCAAGCTGCATCAGCGCGGTTCCCGGGGCAGATCCAGCACTTCGCTGGCAATGATGTTAAGCTGGATTTCAGCCGATCCGGCGGCAATGCCCGCAACGATTCCGCGCTGGTGGTGCATCTTGAGATAAGACGAGGCTCCCGCCAGCCCTTCTGGCAGGAACTCAATCACGAATTCGCAAACCGCCCTTTCGGCCATGACCGTGCCATAGCGCGCGGAACTGGATTCGGCGCCGATCGCGAGGCCATCGACCCGCTTCTGGACGACGGCGTAGTTCGCGGTTCCCGCAGCCTCGCAAAGGGCGGCGCAGCGGGCGGCTTCGATGCGGACGTATTCACGCGCAAACTCGCCCCGTTCTTTCAGCATCGCAACGGCACGGTCGAGCGCGGCACGGGCCAGCGTGAAGCGAGGAATGCCGAGCCGTTCATTGCGCAAGGAATAGGCGATGATTTCCCAGGCCTGCCCTTCATCTCCGAAACGCGCGGTTTCAGGGACCGTGACATCGTCGAAGAAGACCTCGTGGATATCGCCCTCACCAATCAGCGATGGAATCTGGCGTACCGTGATACCTGGTGTGTCCATGGGCACGAGGATGATCGTGATGCCCTTCTTCCTGTCGTCACTGGTGCGCGTCAGCAGGAAGCAGGTGTCGGCAAGGCCGGCATAGGATGTCCAGATCTTCTGGCCATTGATAACGTACCGCCCCTCGGTGCGAACTGCACGCGTCCGCAAGGCGGCGAGATCGGAACCGGCGTCAGGCTCCGAAAATCCCTGGCACCACAGCGATTCCCCGCGCGTGATGGGCTCGAGATAACGGGCTTTCTGCTCGGCAGTGCCATACTTTTCGAGCGTAGGGCCGATCCAGTTCACGTTCATGTACTGTCCGCCGCGCGGCTCTCCCGCGATCCACATTTCCTCGGCGAGGATCTGCTGCTCCCACGGACCAAGCCCTTCTCCGCCCATTTCGCGGGGCCAGTGCGGGAACAGAATGCCAGCCTCGGCCAGCTTCACGCAGAATTCGCGCGCGAACGCCGTCAGCGCCGGCGATGCGGGGCCATGCTCGGAGAACTTCTCCCAGTCTTCAGGGAGATTGGCGTGGAGGAAGTCCCGGATCTTGTGCCGGAAGGCGTCCTGTTCCTCGGTCCATTCGAACTGCATGGCATCCTTCCCTGTTCTCCTCCCGGCGTTACCCAGCGTACTTCCCGCCCACAAGGCTGGGCCCAACGCCCCGGCGAAAACCGCAATCCGTCGGTTCCGGTTGACCGCGGCGGCATACCGGGAGCAACATGGAGCCACGGGGCAGTTGGGCCAGCAGGGCCGAACAAGGGAAATCGCCATGCCCAGATTACATGCCTTCGCCTTGCTCACAGCAGCGCTTGCACTCGTCCCTCCAGCAAGCGCGCAGCCCGGGAGCTATCCGACGGACGGGTGGCCGAAGGACGTGAAAGCTACCGCTCTCACCAGCGCCCAGATCGACCCTCTGATGCGCGCGGCAGGTTATTCGAAGTCCGGCAACGCCTGGCGCGGGTGCGGCGGTTCAACGAGCGTCACCCGCGAAGCGGTCGAACTGCGCGACCTCAATGGCGACGGCCGCCCCGAGGCGATCGTCGTTGCCGATGGCACGGAATGTTTCGGAGCGGCAGGCACCGGCTTCCAGCTTCTGCGCCCGGTACCCGGAGGCTGGAAAATCATGACCGACCAGACCGGCGTCGCCACTTTCCTGAACACCCGCGGAGCGGACGGCTATCCCGACTTTGAGATCGGCGGTCCCGGCTTCTGCTTCCCGGTCACGCGCTGGATCGGCACCGAATATCGCGTGGTACGGTTTGCTTACGAAGGCAAGGCCTGCAAACCTCCTGGCTGACCCCCTATTGCCGTACTGCGCCGATCGCTGCCGGCGAAAGATAGCGCGTAGTCGAGATGCCTCCATCCACGGCAATAGTCTGGCCATTGACGAAACCCGCCGCGTCGGAGGCAAGGAAGGCGACCATGTTGCCGATGTCGGCAGCAGTACAGTCTCGCTGGAGCGGGGTCAGTTCATGATTGGTGCGCCGGAAGAAATCGAGATTCCAGAAGGCATCGGTCATCTCCGTCCGCACCACTGTTGGCGCCACGTAGTTTGAACGAATTCCGCGTGGCCCATATTCGGCCGCCATGGTTTGCATAAGGCCGATCTGCCCTGCCTTTACCGTGGAATAGGCTCCCCCGCCCGGCGTGCCATACAGCCCCCAGGTGGACCCGATGAAGAGGATGGAGCTTCCCTCCCCCATGATGGCCAGAGCCTCGCGGCAAAGCCGGAAAGGCGCGCGAAGCGAGATCCCCAGAACTTCATCGAGCATCTCGTCCGTCGTCTTGTCGACCGGCCCGAAGTTGAACGATCCGGCATTGTTCACCAGCACATCCAGCCGGCCGAACTTCTCCACCGCTGCATCGACGATGAGGCGCGGGGCCTCTCTCGAAGTGGCATCGATGGCGACGAAATCGAACTCTACCGTGCCTGAGAGCGCATCCTTAAGCGCCTGAAGCTTGCCTGCGTTACGCCCCGTGCCAAGAACGCTCATGCCCTGTTCTCCGAGCGCGCGCACGATGGCCTCCCCAATGCCGCCTGCCGCCCCGGTGACGATTGCTACCCTGCCTTGCATTCCGATCGCTCCCCTTCGCAAGATGAACCGGATGCCTTGCGCAGATTGTCCGCACGCTCCGCAATGTCGTTCGCGGCGACGTAGCCGAAGGTCATCGCCGGCCCGATGGTCGCTCCTGCCCCCGGATAGGTATCGCCAAACGGCGTCCCCGAATTGTTGCCGGCGGCGTAGAGCCCTGCGATCGGCAGCCCCGCACCATCCAGAACGCGGGCCCGCGCATCGCATCGCAGCCCACCCTTGGTGCCGAGATCACCATTGTTGATAGGCACTGCGTAGAAAGGTGCCTTGTCGATAGGGCCGATGTTGGGATTGGGCTGGGACACAGGGTCGCCGAACATCCGGTCGTAGGCGTTCATCCCGCGTCCGAATTCAGGATCGACACCGGTCTTCGCATAAACGTTCATCCGGGCAATCGTGTCCTGCACCGCGGTTACCGGGAGGCCGATCTTGTGACAGAGCTGCTCGATGGTATCGGCACGGAAGACGTAGTGGTCCCACCAATCCGCCGGAACCTTGTGCTCGGCCGTGTGGACCGTGGGCATCAGACCGCCCGCGCTGAACTTGCGCCGAAACTTGGAGTCGAAAATCAGCCAGCACGGGCAATTCGCCCCGCTTTCACGCTGATCGCGCACCATGGCCTGCCCGAACTGGTCGTATCCGCAAGCTTCGTCAACGAAACGGACGCCGTTACGGTTGACGACCACACTCCACGGTCGTCCCACGTCGAAGGCCGCCTGATGGATTTCGTGGAAGTTGGAAGCCCCCTTCATCGGCAGGGTCATGGTCGGTATCCACCAGCCCTGTTCGGTATGCTCCGTCGAAGCGCCGACAGCTTCGGCGGCGATCAGTGCTTCGCCGCGATTGCCGTCTTCCGGGGTGGACGAATGACGCGTCAGCCCGGGGACCGGATAGAAACGGTCTCGCAGAGTCTGGTTCCATTCGAATCCGCCGGCCGCCAGCACCACTCCGTATCGTGCCTGGACCGGATAGCGCCGCCCGAAACAGGAAAGCTCAACGCCCGTCACCCCGCCGCTTTTATCGATGATGAGGCTTTCAAGGCTCGTTTCGAGGCGCAATTCCACACCGCGCGCGAAGACCTGCTCGTAAGTCGCCCCCATCAGCGCCGCACCCTGAGTGAACCGGCGGTCCCTGTGCGAAACCTTGCGGGTGCCCCGGTCCAGCCAATAGCGCCCGATCATCTTGCCAGCGACCCGGCGCCAGCCCTTCGACTGCATCATGAGTGCGAAAGTCTCGGTAAGGTCCATCGCATATCGACCGAACAGCTTGAAGCGGTTGTACTGCTCCCTCATCAATGCGTAGCGACCGTCGCCGAGCCGCCGTCCATCGAAAGTCGGCACGATCACGGAACGATCCGCGCGTGCGCCGGGCCTGTCCGGAAAATAATCCGGCCAGGCCGCGGCCATCAGGTCGACGCCTGTACTCCTGAGATATCGGAGCATCTCCGGCGCCTCTTCCACGTAGGCTTCCAGCCGTTCGCGATTGACCGGCACCCCGATCGTCGCCCCCAGATATTCCAGGGCTGCCTCGCGGCTGTCGCCATGCGCACCGTCAAGCCCATGATTGGGTATCCACATGACACCGCCGGATGCGGCCGACGTGCCGCCGAACTTGTGCGCCTTTTCGACGATCAGCACCTTCATGCCGTTGTCGGCACT
This sequence comes from Novosphingobium sp. TK71, assembly GCF_055361505.1. Taxonomy (NCBI): domain Bacteria; kingdom Pseudomonadati; phylum Pseudomonadota; class Alphaproteobacteria; order Sphingomonadales; family Sphingomonadaceae; genus Novosphingobium; species Novosphingobium sp. TK71. The sequence goes on along the minus strand of NZ_CM143962.1, from coordinate 803,109 downwards.
GCGCAGCGCAGCCATAGCTCCCGCCGCTCCCGATCCGACCACTACGACATCGAAGCTTTCACCCCACGACACCTGCATTTCTCCCGCCGCTTTCTGTTCTTATCGCCCGAACGCGATCAAGGCCCTGCCCCCCGCCTTATCGCGTCGGCGGCTTGCCCGAGAAATGACCGCCAAGGTACAGCGAGTTGCTTGGCCCTGCTGTGCCTGCCCGTGCCCTTGCCTCGCATCGGCAGGACAAGCAGGTGGCGAACTGAAAAACGATACCAGACACTGGGAAAACGATGACCGAAAAGAGCTTTGTCGCCGTGGCGAAAGTCGAAGACGTACCTCCCGGCGGAAAGCTGGTGGTCGAAGTGAACGGCGTCAGTGTGATCCTGTGCAACACGCTCGATCGGGTGTTCGCGGTCCGGAACCTGTGCAGCCATGCCTACGAGACGCTCGAATGCGGCCGACTGCGCAATGGCTGGATCTCCTGCCCGGTTCACGGTGCGCGCTTCGATCTCGAAACCGGCGACCCGATCAATCCACCCGCGACGATGCCGATCCAGACTTACGAGGTCCGCATCGTGGGCGATACGATAGAAGTGCTTGCCTGATATCGCACGAGCGGGATGCCCCCGTCTGGACGCCCGGCGGCACGCTGGGCAAGGAACGGACATGAGCGAAACACCCGATCTCGACCAACTCGACCTCGAAGGACTCCGGGCCGAAGTCCGCGCCTTCCTCGCTGCCGACGCGCCATCCGGTTGGCGAGAGGCCAGCGCCACGCAGGAAGATTTCGTCCGCACCCAGCGTGACTGGTTCGGGAAACTGGTAAAGGCCGGCTATGCGATCCCGCATTGGCCCGCCGCGTTTCCGGGCGGCGGGCGCTCGCTTTCGGAACAGAAGGTCATTTACGAGGAACTGGCTCGCGCGGATTGTCCGCGCCTGCTGCTTTCCTTCGTATCGACGTACCACGCTTTCGCCACTCTGCACGAATGCGGCAGCGCCGAGCAGCAGGCCAGGTATCTTCCACGAATCCTGGAAGGCGAGACATGGTGTCAGGGCTTCTCCGAGCCCGGAGCCGGATCGGATCTCGCCGCGATCAAGACACGCGCCGAACGCAAGGGCGACGTCTACGTGGTCAATGGCCAGAAAGTCTGGTCGACGATGGCCCAGTTCGCTGACAAGTGCCTGCTGCTTGTCCGTACCTCGTCGGATGGTCCCAAGCAGGCTGGCATCACATACCTGCTGATGGACATGAAAATGCCCGGCGTCTCGGTTCGGCCGATCCACCAGATCCAAGGCGACGAGGAATTTGCCGAGATCTTCCTCGACAACGTGGAAATTCCCGTATCGGAACGCGTGGGTGAAGAAGGCAAGGGTTGGGCCGTGGCGCAGGCCACGCTGGCTTCCGAACGGGGCCTTACGCTGATGGAACTGTCCTACCGGATGCGCGGTGCGCTTTCGCGCGTTGCCCGCCTCATCCGCGATCACAGCCACGAAGACGATCGCGGCATCCTGCGCGATTTCGGCGCGCTGGTGACGCAAGTGGATGCCGTCTGCGCCTTAGCGGACCAGTTTCTCGACAACCGCATCAACGGGATCGAGCGCATGGGCGACGCATCCATCGTCAAAAACGCCTACTCGCGGGCTCTGAGGGCCTATTCGCTGCTGGGCCTGCGCCTTGGCGGTATCGAGGAACAGTACATCGCGCCGATCACCTTCGGAGATCTCAACACCGGCAACTGGATGGCGGATTACATGAACTCGTTCGCCTGGACCATCGCCGGCGGCAGCGAGGAAGTGCAGCGCAACATCATCGCCGAACGCATGCTCGACATGCCGCGTGAACCCAAAGGATGGGTGGCCTGACATGATCGAACTGAACGAACTGACCGACGCCGCCCAGAAGGCGTTCCCGGCGGACAAGCTCTCTCCCGAACGTGACGAGAGCTGGAATCTGGCAGCCGAAATGGGCTGGCTCATGGTGCGCCTGCCCGAGGATGACGGCGGGCTTGGTCTCGGCCGTGAAGCTTCGACGGCGCTCCACCTCGAAATGGGCCGCATTCTGGCTGCCATGCCGCTCATTCCCGCTCAACTGGGCCTTCAGGCCGTGGCTGCGAGTGAGAGCTTCGAAGATCGTACCGAATGGCTAGAGCGGTTGTCCTCCGGGGATTATGCCCCCCTGAACATGCTTCCCGCACGCCTCGTGCAAAACCCCGACGGCACCGTATCCGGCACGATCAGCGGGGTCTTCGAGGCCGACATGGCAGTGGCCGTGGTGGTACGACTGCCAAATGGCTATGCGCTGGTCCCGCTCGACGCGCAGGGGGTCAGCCGGGTCGAACGCCCGATCTGGGATCCCGGCAGGCGGATTTTCGATGTGGTACTGGAAAGCTATTCGCCAGCATCCTCGCTCATGCTCACCGATGCCGATACGGCCAGTTCGCTGCATGACCTGCTTTCCGCCGAAGCGCAGATCGCACTCGCGGCGGATTGCCTCGGAGGCGCCAATGCCGTGCTCGACATGACTGTCGAGTACATGAAGATGCGGCGCCAGTTCGACCGACCGATCGCCATGTTCCAGGCCCTCAAGCACCGTGCCGCCGACATGAAGACCAGGATCGTCCTTGCCGAAGCACTGCTTCGCAGCCGGGTGCGCGATGAACATGCCAGCGTAACCGACCTTGCTTCGGCGAAATCTCTGGCGGTCGAGGCCTATCGTTTCGTGACCGAGGAATCGATCCAGCTCCACGGCGGAATTGGCCTCACAGAGGAGCATCAGTGCCATCTCTTCATGAAGCGCGCTATGCTCAACGCGCAGCTTTGCGGTTCCACGGACTTGTGGAACGAGCGGCGCGGCAGGACTGCTTTCGCCCAGCTGTCCTGAAAACGCCCAGCCGGGGGAAACGTTCGCAGGCGTGAACCGTTGGTCCTTCTGGAATTCCCGAAGGACCCAGCCCCACGATGACCGAGCCGCATGGCGTCGCCGCCCACATCAAGCAGAACGTGGTGCTTTACGGCGCATTGGCCGCAAATCTCGGGATCGCTGTCGCCAAGTTCGCGGCGGCGGCGATCAGTGGCTCGTCTTCGATGCTTACCGAGGGCGTCCATTCGTTGGTGGACAGCGGCAACCAGGTCCTGCTTCTCTATGGCCAGAAGCGCGCCAGCCGCAAAGCCGATGCATCGCACCCCTTCGGTTACGGGCGAGAGCTCTATTTCTGGGCGTTCGTGGTCGCCATCCTGATCTTCGCGGTCGGCGCAGGTGTCTCGATCTACGAGGGCCTGCTGCATATTCAGACCCCGAACCCTATCGAAGACCCCAGCCTCAATTACCTCGTTCTCGGCATAGCGTTCGCAATGGAAGGGGCGTCATGGGCGATTGCCGTTCGCGAATTCAACCGCAGCCGCGGTGAGCAGACATGGTGGCAGGCGATCCACCGCAGCAAGGATCCTCCGGGATTCATCGTATTGTTCGAGGACAGCGCCGCACTGATAGGCCTCATCATCGCAGCGCTGGGCGTCTGGGCCAGCGTCCATTTCCAGGATGCGCGGATCGACGGCATTGCCTCGGTCATGATCGGTTTGGTTCTGGCCGGGGTCGCCGTGCTGCTTGCCCGCGAATCCAAGGGCCTGCTGATCGGCGAAGCAGCGGACCCGCATCTGATCGGCAGACTACGGGCAGTGCTGGACGGGCACGACCGGATCGACGCCGTGAACCACATCCGCACCATCCACACGAGCCCTCAGGCAATCTTCGTCGCCATCAGCGCAGACTTCGCCGACGATCTGCGAATGGGCGAAGCGGAAACCCTGATCGAGGAACTGGAGTGCCAGATGAAGGCCCTCTCCCCCTGGATCACTTCGATCTACATCCGCCCCGAAAAGCGTGCGGATGCCATGGTCTGGTAAACCGGATCGGCGCGGGATTCCGAATAGGGATGATGTCGGCGCCCTTCTGCAGCGGCTTAAAGCACGCTGATCCGCGCTGCCGAGCAGCAGGCTCCATTCCCTGCGGCGCGCCAAATGGCATCCGTTCCCGCTACTTCAGCGTGACCAGATACTCGATCACCTGTTTGCGCTTGGCGGGGTCAGGAATGCCTGCGAACGACATTTTCGTGCCGGGAACCATCTTCTGCGGCGAGGCAAGCCAGCTGTCGAGAGTGGTGCGATCCCAGGTCAGACGCGAGCCCCTTAGTGAGGCACTGAAGGCGTAATCGGACTGGCTCGCCGCCTTGCGACCCGCCACGCCGTGCAGGTTCGGGCCATAGGAGGTCTTGCCCGCTTCGGTCGCGTGGCAGACCGCGCAATTGGCAAAGGCCGCCGGGCGCGGCGCGGCGTTTTCGGCAGAGCCGGGAACGGCCATCACGGCAGCGGCCAGAACCGCGATCCCCACCGCGGACAGGGACATCATCTTCACGAAAAAAATCAATCCAATTCATAGGACTGGCGCCCCTTATCTGCGGATAAGGCGGCAAGCCAGGACAAAGGCGGCGCCGTATCACCGGCGCCGCCTCAAGGCATCAGAACCTGTCCAGGTTCATTACCTTGCCCCAAGCCGTCACGAAGTCGTTCACGAACATCTGCTGTGCGTCGTCGGAAGCGTAAGCCTCGGACACGGCGCGCAGTTCGGAATTCGATCCGAACACAAGATCGACGGGGCTGGCCGTCCACCGCAGCTTGCCGCTGGTCCTGTCATAGCCCTCGTAGACGCCCGAAGCCTTGGCGGACTTCTGCCACTTCGTGCCCATGTCGAGCAGGTTGACGAAGAAATCGTTGGACAGCGTACCCGGCTTCGCCGTCAATACACCATTCGGCGAATGGCCGGCGTTCGCATCCAGCGCGCGCATGCCTCCTACCAGAACGGCCATCTGCGGCACCGTCAACTCAAGCTGGTTGGCCTTGTCGACAAGCATCTCTGCCGGTGAATGTTCGCTGTCCACTCCATAGTAGTTGCGGAAACCGTCGGCGCGAGGACGCAGGTAACCATAGGACTTCACGTCGGTCTGCGTCTGTGACGCATCGACACGCCCCGGCGTGAACGGCACCGCCACGGTGTATCCCGCCTTCGCTGCAGCCTGTTCGACTGCGGCATTACCGCCCAGCACGATCAGGTCTGCCATCGAGACCTGCCTGCCCTCCTTGGCCGAGGCGTTGAATTCGTTTCGGACGCGTTCAAGCCTGGCCAGCACTTTCGCCAACTCGGCCGGATCGTTGACCGCCCATCCCTTCGCGGGATCGAGGCGCAAGCGCCCTCCGTTAGGCCCTCCGCGCATGTCGGTAGCGCGGAACGTCGCCGCCGAAGCCCAGGCCGCCTTGACCAGTTCACGCGGAGCGATACCGGAAGCAAGGATCTTGGCCTTGAGAGCAGCAACATCCGTTGAATCGATCGCGGTATAGCCAGCCTTTGGCAGCGGGTCCTGCCATGCAAAGCTTTCCTGCGGAGCTTCAGCCCCCAGATAACGTGCCGACGGCCCCATATCGCGGTGTGTCAGCTTGAACCATGCGCGGGCGAAAGCCTGTGCGAACAGTTCAGGATTTTCGCGCCAACGCGTGGTGATTGCGCGAAAACCCGGATCTTCCTTCATCGCAATGTCGGTCGTGAACATGATCGGCGCATGGCGAACGTCCGGCCGGTGCGCATCAGGTACGAGCTGACCGGCGCTTGCATCGCTCGGTATCCATTGCGTGGCGCCTGCCGGGCTCTTGGTCTTCACCCAATCGAATCCGTAGAGATTGTCGAGATACTGGGTCGTGAACTTCACGGGATCGACGGACCAGGCACCTTCAAGCCCGCTGGTGACGGTATCTTCGGCATTGCCCTTGCCGCATTTGTTGGCCCAGCCAAGTCCTTGCTGCTCGACCGGGGCGCCTGACGGATCGGCGCCCACGCATTCCTGCGGATTGTGTGCGCCATGTGCCTTGCCGAAGGTATGCCCGCCTGCAATCAGCGCTGCGGTTTCCTCGTCATCCATGGCCATGCGGCCAAAGGCGAGCCGAATGTCAGCCGCCGCCGCAAGCGGATCGGGATTGCCGTTAGGCCCTTCGGGATTGACATAGATGAGCCCCATCTGCGTCGCGGCGAGTGGCCCCTTCAGCCCTCCCTTGCCGTCCCTGCGCTCATCGCCGAGCCATTTGCGCTCGGGGCCCCAGAACACGATGTCGGGCTCCCAACTGTCCACCCGGCCGCCGGCGAAACCCAGGGTCTTGAAGCCCATGTCTTCAAGAGCAACGTTACCTGTCAGGACCATGAGATCGCCCCAGGAAATCTTGCGCCCGTACTTCTGCTTGATGGGCCAGATGAGGCGCCGGGCCTTGTCGAGGCTGACATTGTCGGGCCAGGCATTGAGCGGATCGAAACGCTGCTCGCCGCCTGCACCACCTCCGCGACCGTCGCCAACACGATAAGTGCCCGCACTGTGCCAAGCCATGCGGATGAAGAAGGGGCCGTAATGGCCATAATCGGCCGGCCACCAGGCCTGCGAGGTCGTCAGCGTCTTGCGGATGTCTGCCTTGACGGCATCAAGGTCCAACGATGCGAATTCCCGGGCATAGTCGAAATCGGAACCATAAGGGTTCGAAGCCGGGTCATGCTGGCGGAGCGGTGAAAGATCGAGCCGATCCGGCCACCAGTCCTTGTTGGACATTGGCCTCGCTCCCTCAGCGGTCACGGTGGGGGAAGAAGATGCCTTGGCTGTTTCCTCTGCATGCACCGTTCCACAAGTCAGAGGAAATGCAGCCATGGCGAGCAAATGCGCTTAGCCTAGTCGGTATTCTGGTCATGGGTTTCTCCACCTGCTTGATCGAACGCTGTTGGAGACCCCGGATAGTGGCGTGGCCGATTTCGAAAAAACCGGACAATTCAATTATTGTGATCGCTATTGACGATGAAAAAATAGTTAAACGCAAACGCGAAACAAAGCAGCGACCGTTTTATGCCGCATTTTTCACAATGCGGCAGATCTCGAGCCGCAGCGCAGCAAAAAAAGGCCCCCGCATTTCTGCAGAGGCCCTTCCGTTTCAGTCAATTCTATTTGCGCGCTCAGCTCATCGCAATGAGGCGCTGAGCCTCGGCAACGATTTCCGGCGGCTGTACGAGGAAGGCGTCTTCCAGCTTCTTGGCGAAAGGCACCGAACAATAGGGCGCACCAAGTCGGCCGACTGGAGCCTTCAGTTTGCCGAACAGGGTTTCCTGCACGGTCGCGGCAATTTCCGCACCGGGACCGAAGTTGCGGCCGGCTTCGTGAACCACGAGCAGGCGGCCGGTCTTCTCGGCTGAGGCCAGCACGGTTTCCTTGTCCCACGGCGAAATCGTGCGCAAGTCGATCACTTCGACAGACACGCCCGCCTTGGTCAGCTCCTCATAGGCCTGCATGACGGTGAACATCATCTGGCCATAGGACACGATGGTGATATCACTGCCCGGCGCAACGACGTTAGCCTTGCCCAGCGGGATCGGGCCCTGATTGACCGGCACGTCCATCGGCACGAACAGCGTCTTGCCGCTTTCGACGATGATGACCGGGTCCGGATCCTGGATGGCCGAAAGGTAGAGGCCCTTGAAGTCTGCCGGGGTCCAGGGGATCACCACCTTGATGCCGGCAGTGTGGCAGAACCAAGCCTCGTAGAAGTCGGCGTGCTGGCCCGCGGTCTGGTTGCCCGCGCCGGTCAGCGTGCGGATCACCATCGGCACCTGGCTCTGCCCGCCCGACATGAAACGCAGCTTGGCCGCATGGTTCACGATCATGTCCATGGCCACGGTCGTGAAATTCATCAGCATGATTTCGGCAACGGGCTTGTAGCCGCCCATGGCCGCACCGATGGCCGCACCGATGATCGCCTGTTCCGAGATCGGCGTGGAGCGCACGCGCATCGTGCCGAACTTCGTCGAAAGACCGCGCGTGACGCCGACAACGCCGCCGCCTTCGTTGTCCGCAATGTCCTCGCCCAGCACGAGAACCTTGGGATCGGCCTCCATCGCTTCCATCAGCGCGGCATTGATCGCCTGAAGGCCGTTCATCTTCACCGTTTCCACGGCAGGGGCTTCGAGAGTTTCAGTGCTCATGCCGGAATCTCCTCGGCAAAGACGTCGCGGCGCAGTTCATCGTCGGACGGGTATTCGCAGGCCATCGCGAATTCGATGGCGTCGTTCACTTCGGCCTCGATCTTCGCGGTGAGCGCGTCGAGTTCCTCGGCCGTCGCCACGCCGTCGTCGATCAGCTTCTGGCGGTAGATCGGCAGCGGGTCCCTGGCAATCGCCTCGGCCTTCTCTTCCTTGGTCATGTAGCCGTCGGCATCGCCGAAGACGTGGCCCATGAAGCGGAAGGTCTTGCATTCAAGAAGCGTCGGCCCCTCGCCCGCGCGGGCACGCTCGATCGCGGCATGGGCGTGAGCGTAGACGTCGACCGGGTCGTTGCCGTCCACGGTGTAGCCCGGCATGCCGTAACCGATCGCGCGCTTCGAGATCAGATCGACGGAAGTGCCGTTCTCATAGCGAGTATGCTCGGCAAAGCCGTTGTTCTGGCAGACGAAGATAACCGGCAGCTTCCAAACGGATGCCAGGTTCAACGCTTCGTGGAACGCGCCGATGTTGCTGGCGCCGTCACCGAAGTAGGCGACCGTGACTTGCTTGGTCCCATCCAGCAGTGCCGCCCAGCCAAAGCCATTGGCGATCGGCATGGACGAACCGACGATGCCGGTAGTGACCATCACACCTGTTTCCGGGTGAGTGAGATGCATCGGGCCGCCCTTGCCCTTGCAGGTACCGTCGACACGGCCGCAGATCTCGGCCCAGAGCGGGCGGAGCGGCATGTCCTTGGCGACCATGTCGTGGATGCCGCGATAGATCGTGCAGATCTTGTCGTCGTCGTTCAGCAGCACCGAGATGGCCGAAGGAATGCATTCCTGCCCGCGCGCCGAATAGTACGGCGCAGTGATGCGGCCGCGACGGATCTGGGTGCGGGTGGCGTCGTCGTTACGCTCGATCCGGATCATCCGGCGATAGATGTCGAGCTGGGTCTTGGCGTCGGGCTTGGCCCGGTTCTCCAGTGTCTGGCTCATGGGTCCTCTCTAGGTCAGCCCCTCTTGCTTGAGGGTGCGCCCCGCTGGGCGGGCTGAACCAGAGTTCAGTACGCCACGGACGGCATCACGCAAGAGTAGGCCGGACCGCCTCGGCGTTATCCGCGTCCAGCCGGGCAACCGCCATCGCGCGAACTTCGCTTGACTTCACTTTTTCACTGCCGGTGATGGCGTAATCCTCGTCCCGAAAGAACAACACCCGGCGCGGCACCTTGAAGCTGGCGATCTCTTCCTTGCACGAGGCGATAACGGTCTGCTCATCCAGCAGCGCCCCGTCTAGCGGGACGATGCAGGCGACCACCATTTCGCCCAGCAGGTCGTCAGGCACCCCAACCGTCTGGGTGCGTTTCACCCCCGGAATCCGGGCGATCACCTCGTCCACCTCGATCGGGGCGACATTTGCGCCTCCCGTCTTTATCATCTCGGTCATGCGCCCCTCCCAGAAGAAGCGGCCTGCCTCGTCGACCCGACCTGCGTCTCCCGTGCAGAAGAAACCCTCGGCATCGAAGCACTCTTCAGGCGCCTTGCCGAGGTAGCCGGACATCAGCGTCGGCCCCTTGATGCACATCTCCCCGACCGTTCCCACGGGGACTGAACGGCCCGATATCGGCTCTACGATTTTTAGGAAATTGCCCGGCAAAGGCGTCCCGAACGATCCCTCCACCCGGCCTTCAGGAGCGTCGGCAACGAACGAGGTGCAGATCGTCATAGTCTCGGTACAGCCGAACGACATCGGCACTTCCCATTGGGTCGAAACGGTCGGGTGCTGCCAGATCAGCTCTCCGCGCGGCACATACTTCACGCTGGAAAGGTCTGCCCTGGCCCACTTCGGAGATGCCTTAAGCCGTGCCCACTGGTGCGGGCGGCCATTGAGAAACGTCACCCGCTCCCGCTCCGCCAGATCCAGCGCCTCGTCCGCATCGAACATCCGCTGGAGAACTATCGTCCCTCCGGTCGAGAACGCCGTCCCCACCACCATGGAAACATTGCCCGACCAGAAGAAGCCGTTCCCCGTCCAACTGCGCACGGGCTCATGCATCGCGAAGAGCCGCGGCCAGCGCCACCACTGCACGGCGAAGGCGCGCTGCGAATGGACAACGCCCTTGGGCAGGCTGGTGGTACCGGAGGAAAAGAAGATGCCGCCGGGATCGGTAGGGTGAACACTGTCCGCCCGCTCCAGCACGAGCGCCTTTTCGATCCGCGCTCCATGGGAAAGAAACTCGTCCCATGTCTCGACCGCGCCCCCGGCAGCAACCGCCATCGGCTCGGCTTCGCCCTGAACCCCGCCGAGCGAAACGAGGCGCCTCAGATAGGGAAAGTGAACCGAAGCCAGCACCCCTGGACGCGATTTCGCAATCTCAGGGTCAAGCTCGTGCAACATGGTCCCGAAGTGCTTCCTGATGACCTGTTGCTCGAAAAGCAGCAACGAGACCTGCGATGCGCGGACGAGATGGTCCAGTTCCTGCGCCGTCGAAAAGGTGCTCAGCGCCACCGGCACTCCGCCCGCCAGCGCGGTGCCGAACAGGCTGGAAAGAAACTCGGGCCGGTTGGTCATCAGGATGCCGACACGCTCACCCTTGCCGATCCCGCAACCCACCAATGCACGGGCCACTTCCACCGCGCGCGTCAGCAGGTCGTCGTAGGTCCATGCAGTACGGTGATCGCCCTTGCGCAGCACCACGGCCTCTCGAGGGCCATAGCGCGCGGCGACCTCTCGCAAGTAGCCGGCGATCGTGTGAGCCCCCTGCCCCGGTTCTTCGGCAAGCGGCGGTCCGGCGACGACTGAAGGGCTGCTCATAGGTAAGGTTTCTCCCCGGACAGCACATTGCGTGCCTGACTTTCGCCATGCCTAGCAGGCCCTCCGGGAGGCTGGAACGTGCGGCTAGCCGGTTTGGTGCGGCAGTCACGCCCTTTCGCCGCTGGAGGCAATGCCATCGCCCAGGTGAACCGCAAGTGCGAAGTCACCGGCAGGAAATCCTGACGGAAAGACCAGGCACGCAGCGCTCCCATTGGAACGCCGCGCGATGGGAACACAAAAAGGCAGCGCCTGCTATGAACCGGCCTTTCCGGGGCCCAGCTTAAACCTGATTCCCCAATCCAGCGGCGTGCTTCGCCGCGATCCAGCCGAACGTCATCGACGGACCGACACTGGCACCGGCACCCGGATATACCCGGCCCATAGGCGAGGCCGTGGCGACCCCGCAGGCATAAAGCCCCTCGATCGGAGTGCCATCCGCCTTGAGAACCCTGGAATCGCTATCGCACACGACGCCGCCATAAGTGCCGACATCGCCCGGAACGACCGGGATTGCATAGAATGGGCCCTTCTCGATGGTGCCCATGCAGGCGTTAGGGCCATCCTTGAAGAATGGATCACCGAGCCAGTTGTCATAGGCGCGAACGCCGCGGTGGAAGTCCTCGTCCCGCCCGCCGCGCACGAAGCCGTTCCAGCGCTCGACCGTGGCCTTGAGAGCGTCCTGCGGTACGCCGATCTCGGAGGCGAGCGCTTCCACACTGTCCGCTCTGCGCATCCAGCCGGATGAGAGCCAGTTCGCCATGTTCTTTTTCGCGGTCCCCTTACCGGCGACGGCATATTCATCCATGTATTGCTGGTCCATGATCGCCCAGCTCGGAATTGCCGGAACGGAGCGGTTGCGAACCAACATGTTCTCGCAGAACTCCTCGTAGGAACCGCCTTCGTTCATGTAGCGCACGCCGGTCTGGTCGACCTGGATGGCATGGGGCTTGCCGGTCGTGCTCTGGGTGCCGGGTTTCACATAATCCGTATCCCAACCCGGGGCTTCCGACATCTGGAAGCCGACCATCTGGTCCATTTGCGCAAGAACGGCCCCATGGCGTTCCAGTTCGGCGTGCATGTCGCCGGTATCGCTCTCGATGCCGTTCGACCATTCCTTGCGGGTCCCGGGCATGTACTTGTCGCGCATGGCCTGGTTCTGAGAGAAACCTCCCGCGTTCATGAGCACGCCGAGCCGCGCGCCCACGCGCCAGGGCTTGCCGTCCTTCCGCGTAAGCACGCCAACGGCGCGCCCGCCCTCCACGATCGTTTCATCTACAGGGCTGTCCGTGCGGATTTCAGCCGCATTCCTGTCCAGCACTGCCTTGAGCATACGGCCCTGCAGCGCCGCACCGGCAGTCACCCAATGCTTCCCGGTCAGTTTCCCGATCACGACCTTCACCGCGATCTTGAGGAGGATTTTCTTGATCGCCCACGAGTGCTTCGCGAAAGGCAGCTTCATGCCGTCATCGAGCTTCACAGGCACTTCCGCAAAGCCCTGCCGAAGTTTTCCTGCCCACTCCTTGCCCAGCACGTTCTTGTCGAAGGGCAAAGCCGTGACGGTACGGCTCGTCTTCATGCCACCGGGAAGTTCGTCGTAATAATCAGGCCAGAACCGCGAACCCCGCTCCATGGCGACGCCTTGCCCGACGATGAAATCGAGCATCCGGGTCGCCTCGCGGGCATAGGTGCGGCGCCGCTCGGAGCTTGTGCCGGGGCTGTCTTCACCATCGGGCACGACCGCGTCGAGGTAGGTGCAGGCCTGCTCGAAGCTGTCCTCGCCCGGGTCCATGAAGCGGTTGTTGGGAATCCACATCACGCCGCCGGACTTGGCGGTGGTCCCGCCGACCCAAGGCGCCTTTTCGAGGATCAGAACCGACTTTCCCGCCTGCTTCATCAGCAGCGCCGAAGCCATGGAACCCGCACCGCTGCCCACGACCACCCAGTCGAAGCTCTCGTCGAACTGCGCCATCTTCGTTCTTTTCCTCTTCCCCGGCCCGCAGTCATGCTGCGCAAGCGTTCAGCGAGGTAGACCGGACTTGTAGCGCCTTGGCAAGGCGCGCAGGCCGGCCAGGCAGTTCGTGACCAAAGGTTTCGCCCCGGCGAAGGCTGCCCCTTCCGCGAAGTTCGAAGCTGCCTTGCCTGCCGCAAAGTCCTATGAGCGGAACAGAGAGAGGGAGACTGACCGAATATGAGCGAAAAGCCGCCGCTGCCCCATCTGGGCACTATCGCCTTGGCACGCGAAGGCCGCCTGCTGCGCATCACGCTTAACCGCCCCGAGGCGATGAACGCAGTGAACCTTCAGCTCCATGACGATCTGGCCGAAGCCATGTGGTTCGCCCAGGCCGATACGGGTTCCGACGTGATCCTGCTCACAGGAGCCGGCCGCGCCTTCTCCGCCGGGGGCGATCTCGACCATATCGAGCACAATGCCCGCAACCCCCATCTGTTCGATCACGAAGCCCGCGTCGCCAAGCGCATCGTTTCGACGCTGCTCGATATCGACAAGCCGGTGGTGTGCCGGATGAACGGCCATGCGGTCGGTCTCGGCGCGACGCTGGCGCTCCTCTGCGACGTGATCTTCGCCGCGGAAGGCGCGAAGATCGGCGATCCTCATGTCGGGCTCGGGCTGGTGGCGGGAGACGGCGGCGCGGTGATCTGGGCTCAACGCATCGGGCTGACGCGCGCCAAGGAATACCTGCTGACCGGCGACCTGCTGACCGCAAGCCGCGCGGCGGAGATCGGCCTGGTGAATTACTGCGTTCCGGCCGACGAACTGGATGCACGTGTCGATGCGTTCTGCGCAAAACTGCTCGGCGGCGCGATGGTCGCGATCCGTGCAACCAAGGTTCTTACCAATCTGGAATTGAAGCGGCTTGCCACCGCACTCATGGATGCCGGTATCGCCTACGAATCCGTGTCCGTCCGAAGTGCGGACCACCTCGAAGGCATACAGGCGCTGAAGGAAAAACGCGCGCCTCGTTTCATTGGACGTTAGCGTTCCCCCAAGGCTGCGATGTGAGACGGTACAGCCGGTCCCATCGCAGCCTTGGGGAACGCGCTAAGGGATAGCGGATCTGACGGTCACTCGGCCGGCACCACCCGGTCCCCCATTTCCGTGAACAGTGCCGTGTAGCATGTTCCGAAATCCTGCGCGTCGCTCTGAGTGAGTTCGCCGGCCGCGGTTGCCTTCCCGATCGCCCCGAGCAGTGCCATCGGATCGTCAGTCTCGATATCGTAGATCGCGAGATAGGGATTGCTGTCATTTCCGATCAGCCTGGCGACCAGTTCGTAGCGCTGGGCTCCGTGCATGCCGAACTTGTTGACCAGCTCAGGCAAGTGATTGTTATTGTACCAATCATGGTATTCGGCGTCTCGGCCAGCCTGCGGCGTGGTGAGTGCGATCAGTTTGTACTTGGGCACGGGCATCCTCCAGGAGTTTTCTCGGCCGCGAGCTTCCTTCACGGCGCACTGACGGCGCAAGGTTCTCCACACAGCACAGTACAGGCATCGCCTCGGCGTGAACCACGCCCCGAACGGCTACGATCTACTGGAGGAGCTGGCTTCCGCTCACGAGTTCGACGAAAGGTTCCTTGTCCGCCACGGCCGCGACACGATGCTGGCAGACCGCGAGTTCGGCTCCGCATTCCCCGCGATATTCGCGCGGATTGGCGCCGAATACGCGCTTGAACATACGGCTGAAATGAGCCGGGCTCTTGAAGCCCACGCCATAAGCAATCTCGCTGATCGAGATGTCTCGCGGATCGGACCTGCCGAGCCAGTCCCTCGCCTTAGTCAGGCGCTGCTCCCAGACCAGCTCAGAAAACGAGGTATCGCGCAGGCGCAGCAGAAACGAGAGATAGCGCGGCGAGATACCGCAACCTTTCGCAACCATGGCCGTCGAAAGCTGGGGATCGGAGAGATGCACCTCGATAAAACGCAGCACTTCCTCCAGCCTGCGATCGGCTATCGACTGACGCGCGGGCTGGAGTTGATCGAGCAGCCGCACGGCATTGGCCACGAGTGCTATCGCGGTCTCTACAAGAAGCCTCGCCGAGGATTCGCCCAGTTTCCCATCATCGGCAAAGACCTCGCCTAGCATGCGCTCGGCCATTGCCAGTTCGGGTGCACCGGCCACCAGAACCAGGCCTGCGCCGAGATCCTGCGCGATATGGGAACGCAGCAGATGGGTCGGCACGGTGACATGCAGGACTTCGTGCGCGCCGTCACTGTCAGTGCGGCATTCGATGAGGAACGGCGACATCGAACGCGTTATCATCAGGTCGCCCGGGCGTGCCAGTTTGCTTCCGCACTGGTCCGAAAATCCGAGTTCTCCTTTGCGAACGAACCAGAGGATCGACAGGTCGGTGGCGTCCTCCCGGATATGTTGCCGGGACCGGCGGAACGAGAGGTTGCTGGCAGAACGCTGGCGGATGATCGACATCGCCCCCACCGCCTTACGTTCCGAACGCACCTCCACATTTGGCGCATCCTCGACCCAGAAGTCTCCGCGATAATATTCCTGATCCCGGCTGCCACGGAACATGCGCTGGCCATCGCGGTAATTGCGTTTGTCTAGCGCGAACAAGGTTTCTGCCATGACCCTCTCCCTGGGTACGGAAACCGCGTGGTTCCCGGCTTGCGCCCCGGCCGATTCCCGTCGGTCTCGCGGCACGAGTCGAAAGTATCACGACCACGCGGCATAACTCTACATTCGATGCGGAAGCATCTGCATTGCATGCATCCATTGACCTTGCATGCGGATCGAACCGCCAGATCAGCCCTCCCGGCCCTTCTTCGATAGCCGCCACTCAGGGGGATAATTGGTGTCGTGGCCCTTCACGACCTTGCCGATGCCCTGCTTGAACGTGCTGCCCTTGCCGAGATTGACGTCGTTCTCGCCATCGTCCTTCATCAGCGGCAACATGCCCTCGAGCCATCCCGTGAGCAGGCTTCCCATGTATTCGCCGCGGTACTGCTTGTAGGCTTCGATGAAGGTCTTTTGCGCAACGACCACGTCGGTAGGTCGGGTGATCGAGCAGGCATGGGCGTACTTGGCGGTCTCCGCTTCCAGCTTGTCGCGGGTAACCACGGAATTCACGAAGTTGCAGTGGTGCATTTCGTCAGCCGTGAAGGGCCGGCCGGTGAAGAGCATCTCCGAGAACCGCCGCAAACCCACCATCTCCAGCCATTGCCACATGCGGGGGCCCCAGCCTGCGTAACGGAACGAAGGATGGCCAAACAGCGCGTCATCCGCGGAAACGATGATATCGGCATCTGCGCACTGGTAGAAATGCCAGCCATAGCAGTAGCCCTTCGCCTCGATGATCGAGATCTTCTTGAACTCCTGGAGCGGGCGGTTCCCCGATCGCGCCTTGGCATAATAATCCGTGAGTCCATGGAGATAACGGAAGGACCCGGGCGGTGGGTACTTCACGTCTGGGGCCTCGATCTCGAGATCGGTCAGGAAACCGTCGCCCGGCCTGGGGTTCAGATAGAGATCGCCGTGTTCGTCAAGGTCGCCGCCGCTGCCCAGGTTATCGCCCGCCCCCCGGATAACCAGCACCTTGACGTCATCGTCGATGTTGGCCTGAAAGACCAGTTCACCGAACCGCGCGCGCATACCGATCGTTGCCGTGTTGTGCTTGTCGATCCGGTCGAAAGTGATCGTCGCGATCTTGGTAGCCTTGTCCTTCTGGTAAAGAACGTGCTGCTCCGCGACCTTCTTGTGGTCGACTATCGTTTTCATGCCTCTCTCCCGCGCCTCTTCCCGCGCCGCCTTGTCTGCGATCCACGGCTTTCCCGAGTGCTGCCACAGGCAAGCCGGGGGGTATTGGCAATAGGCGCGGGTTTCTCGATATTGGGTGCCGCCGCCCAGCGGCCCATCAGCGGCGAACACGCCCGGTGCGAGAGGAAGCGACCAAAGGATGGAACCGGAACATAACAGCTTCTTCAGCCTGGACGGCCCGCTGGACGTGGCGCCGGGTGGAGGCCAGGTTCGCGCGGCCAACTTCGCGGGACTGGCCAATCTCGCCCGCAGCCACGGCCGCGACGCGCGCGGCATCGTCGAACGGCACGGCATGGAAGCGCGCGTCCTGATCGACCCGGAGAGCCTGGTGGCGCCGCAACAGGTGGCCGACACTTTCGAATATTGCAGCGCGATCTTCGACGATCCGCTGTTCGGCCTTCATTTCGCCTCCATGCAGGATCCCGAAGTCTTCGGTTGCGTGACCGCCCTGTGCCGTTCAGCCCCCACCGTTCGTGCCGGTATCCGCTGCCTCATCGATTTCCTTCCCGTGGTTCACGCGCCCGACTGTGAGGTGGTCTTGATCGAAGGGCGCGAGACCGCCGAACTGACATGGCTGGTCAATGCCGACATCGGCGTGAACGATCAGGCCAATTATCAGGCGGCGATGCTGAACCTGAAACTGCTCCAGGCGATCGGCGGTCCCGCATTCAAACCCAGTTGGGTCAGCCTCTCCGCCGATCCGCGCCAGAGCGACCTTCCTGAAATCGAGAAACTGCTCGGCTGCAAGGTCATGGGACAATCGAGCCGCAATTCCGTGGCCTTCCCGGTAAGGGCACTGGAGCAACCCGTGCCGAGCGCCAACCGGCTGCTCTACAAACTGCTCGGCTCCTATCTGCAGCGCGTGAAATCGGCCCACAGCCCTTCCATCGTCGACAAGGTGAACAGCTATATCCGCGGATCGCTGGCATCCGGTGCCTGTTCGATCGAACGCTGCGCCGAAAAGACGGGAATGTCCGTCCGCACCCTGCAATCGCGGCTATCCGCCGAGAGCGTCCGATTCTCCGAACTGGTGGAGAAACAGCGCGAAAGCCTTGCGCGCGTGCATTTGTCCGACCGCCGGCTCTCGCTTGACGAAATCGCCGACCGGCTCGGCTACGGCGAACAGACGAGCTTCGGCCGCGCCTTCAAGCGGTGGACGGGGATGACACCGCAGCAGTTCCGCGCCGGCTGCTGAAAGACTGCCTGCAGCGCCCTGCCCGACGGACAGGGCGCCCGGTGAAACTACTTCCGTTCGGCCTCGATCTCGTCAAGCGTCGTCCTGGCGAGTTTCAGGAACTTCAGGGTATCGACCTGCGCCGAAGGAATGTCCTTACGGAAAGTGGCGAAGCCGTGGACGAGGCCCTTTCCTTCGTAGTAAGTCGTTGGAACGCCTGCCGCGATAAGCTTCGCCGCATAGGCGCGCCCCTGATCCCGCAACGGATCGAGACCGGCCGTCACCAGCACGGTCGGCGGCAATCCGGCCAGATCGCCAAGCAATGGCGACGTCCGCAAGCTTTTCGGATCGGCGGCATAGTGCTGGCGGAAATAGACCGTAACGCTGTCATCAAGACCATAGCCCGTGCCGAACTGGCGAAGTGACGGATACTCGTTCACGAAATCCGCAGCAGGGTAGATCGGCAACTGCATGATGACCGGAACTGCCGCCGGCTTGTCGCGCAGCGCCGCCGCAACGATCAGGGTCAGGTTCCCGCCGGCGCTGTCTCCGCTCAGGACCAGGCCGGTGACACCGAGACCAAGCGCCTTGCCGTTACCCGCGATCCAGCGCGCAGCCGCCTCGCCATCGTCCGGTGCCGCGGGCCAGGGATGTTCGGGAGCGAGCCTGTACTCCACCGAAACAACGGGCAGATCCAGTTGGCGCGAGATTTCGGCTGCCAGAGCCGCATGAGTCTCCACGCTGCCCAATACGAAGCCGCCGCCGTGATAGAACACCACGACCGGTCCGGGCCCGCGATCGGCGCGAACGTCAAACACCCGTAGCGCCATCGCACCGCCCGGCCCCGGCATCTCGAATTTTCGATCAACCGCAAGATTGCCGACCGGAAGATCGCGAGACGGCATTGCCGAGGGCGGCAACTTGCGAATTTGGGCGATTGTTTCGGCGGTCAAAGGAGGCAGCGGCTGTGCACTGGAAGCCCTGAGATAAGCCTCCACATCGGGTCGGACATAAGGCGCCGCCTGCGTCACGCCGACTGCAGCATCCTTCGCCGCGAGGTGGGCCGGTGCGGCCAGTGTCATGAAAACAGAAAGCAACAGCCCCGATCGGCAGGCACGATTCTTCGAATCGGTCATGAAATGCATCCTCTCCTCCCCTGTAGGGAGGGCTGTTTTACGTATGCATTTCACGCTTGGCGAGCGGGAGACTACTGCATCCCCCGCTCCTGCATCAATAAACGCCGCCCTGTTGCTCGGCAAAGTCCTGCGCCTCGCCGGCGGCGGCGGCGGCCGAGGCCTGCCGTGCTTCCTGGGCACCGCGAATTTCGGAAACCAGCGCATCGCGGCGACGGGCGAACTCGTCTTCCGGCGTGTACTGCCGCGGCTCCGTATCGGGCTTGAAAGCTTCCCAGATGACCGCGGCCTTGGGATCGTTGCCAGGCTCGACACCCATGACCTGCTTGCCGGTCACCCGATCGATGCGCACCATCCTGATCCCCGCCGGAGCGACGAAAGGCTGCACGCCCCACCTTGCCCTCGTGGCCTGGACGACCTGCTTGAAGATCGGCGCCGCAATCCGTCCGCCTTGCGCGTATCCGCCAAGCGAACGCGGGGAATCGTAGCCGAGATAGACGCCGCCGACATAGTCCTGCGTCCCGCCCACGAACCACACGTCCGTCGGGCCGTTGGTCGTACCGGTCTTGCCGAACATCGGCATGTTGAGATCGCGCAGGGTAACGGCCGTGCCGCGGGTAACGACACCTTCGAGCATGTGGACCACCTGATAGGCAGTGCCCGCATCGATCACCTGCTTGCCCTTGCGGTCTATGCGCGGCATCGGTTTGCCGTCCCACTCGGCCATATTGCAGGTATCGCAGCGCCGGTTGTCGGCCTTCCAGATCACCTTGCCGTTGCGATCCTGCACATAGTCGACCACCGAGGAACCGAACTGGACACCGTTGTTGGCGAGCGCCGAATAAGCGTTGACCATGCGTGACACAGTTGTCTCGCCAGCGCCCAGCGCGAACGAAAGGTACGGCTTGTATTCGCCGATACCCACCGTCTTGAAAGTCTTGACCACGCGCGACATCCCGGTGTCGTTGGCAATGCGTACCGTCATCAGGTTTCGCGACTGCTCAAGGCCCCAGCGCATCGTGTGGCTGCCGCTTCCGCCTGCTCCGCCAAAGTTGCGGAAGCATTTGTCACCCAGTCCCGCACCCTGATAGACACAGAATGTTCCATCAAGGACCTGCGTGGCGGGCGTCATCCCGTATTGGAGACCGGTCGCATAGACGAAAGGCTTGATCGTCGAACCCGGCTGGCGCTCGGCCTGGATGGCGCGGTTGAAGGCATCGAGCCCCGAATCGAAACCGCCCTGCATCGCCATCACGCGGCCGGTCGCCGGCTGTTCGATAACCATCCCGCCGGACACTTCAGGAATAGTGCGAACCGCATAAGTGCCTGCAGAAACAGGTGCAGCCGCCACGAGATCCCCTGTCTTGGCAAGGTCCGGCACATTGGTGAGCGCGGCGATGTTACCGTCCGAGAACCCGATGCGCCCGGTCGAACCGCTGCGATCGAGGATCACGCCGATGCGCCAATCCTTGTAGTCGATCGTCTTGTTGGAGACGATCAGCTGGGTCTGCCACGAGTCCAGGTCGTTGATATGGGCAATCGGGTGCGCCCAGGCGCGGTTGCCCTGATAGCGCAGGAGACCGGCACGAAGGCCGTCCCGCACCGCGTCCTGCATCTGCGTATCAAGGGAGGTGCGAACCCAGAGCCCGCCCGCATAGACGCTGTTCGGCCCATCCTCGGCCTTTTCGCCATACTGGTCGATCAGACGGCGGCGGACTTCCTCGATGAAGTAGCCATTGCCGGTCGGATAGGTTTCCGCGCGCCGAGGAATGAGGCCGAGCGGCTGAGACTTGGCGGCTTCGGCATCGGCGCGGCTGGCCCAGCCATTCTCGACCATCTGGCCGAGCACCCAGTTGCGGCGCTCGATCGCCATGCCTTCATATTGCTTGCGACCGTAGCGCTCCGGCGCCTTGGGCAGGATCGCCAGGAATGCCACTTCGTGAAGCTGGAGCTGATCTACGTCCTTGCCGAAGTAGGCGCGTGCCGCAGCCTGAACGCCGAAGCTCTGCCGCCCGAGGGGAATCTCGTTAAGGTAGAGTTCGAGGATCTGCTGCTTGGTCAACACGCCTTCGATGCGGCGGGCGACGACCATTTCCTTGAGCTTGCGGGTGACCGAATATTCGTCACCGATCAGGATGTTCTTGGCGACCTGCTGGGTGATCGTCGAACCGCCCCGGGCCCGTCCGCCGGTGCCGAGCTTGGAGGCATAGTCCACCACCGCCCCAGCCAGACCGGTCACATCGACACCGCCGTGCGTCCAGAAGGTCTTGTCCTCGGCCGAGAGGAAAGCATCCACCAGCGGCCTGGGAAAATCGACATATCGCAGCTGAACGCGCCGCTCACGGGCATAACTGTAGACGATCTCGCCATCGATCCCGCGAACCATGGTCGGCAGCGGCGGCTGGTATTCGAGCAGCTTGTTGGCGTCGGGAAGGTCGTGCGTGAAACTTACCCAAAGGCCACCTAGAACGACCAGACCGGCACCTGCGACGTAGCTTAGGCGCCGCAGCCCCTTGCGTTCGCGCCAAGCCCTGCCCAAGCCTGAAAAACGGCCTGCAAATCGCCCGCCAGCTCCACGACGGATGCGGTAATGGGCGTCCTCGGGCGGCTGTTCGGAGCCGTTCTCGATGATCTCGTCGGTCATTGCGAGTGCCCTCTAGCACGCCCCTTTCGCGCAAGGCCAGACGCGCCGCGCTCTTTTCGTCGCAGTGCCCGTCCTGCCTGCGCCCGCGGCTCAGCCACCACCGTTCCTTGCGAAGTACGCGCGGATCGCGCGGGCAGCGGCATCGGCGAGCGCCTGTTGACCGGCCCGCGAAGTCAGAACCTGAGCATCCCCCTGATTGTTGATGTATCCCGTTTCGAACAGGATCGAGGGGATGTCCGGCGCCTTGAGCACGGCCAGAGCCGCCGTCTCCACCTGTTCCCGGTGGAGCCCGAGACCTGCCGCGCGCAGTTCGCGCAGCACCAGTTCGCCCGCCTGCGTGGACCCCGCCTGGGTTCCGCGCTGCGACAGGTCGAGCAGGATCGCGCCGACGCTCTGGCTGGTCTGCGAAAGAGCGACGCCGTTCACTCGTCCGGCCTCGTTCTCCCGCGCGGCAAAACGCTCGGCCGCCTCGCTCGACCCTTTTTCCGACAATACATAGATGCTCGCGCCGCGCGCCGAATCGCTGTCCGCGCTATCCGCATGGATCGAAACGAAAAGATCCGCTCCAAGTCGGCGCGCCATATCGGGCCGGTCCGGCAGGGAAATGAAGCGGTCGGTATCGCGCGTCAGCGCTACCCTCACCCCGCCGCCCTCGACCAGACGATTGCGCAGCATCAGCGCGATCCGCAGCGCAACCGCCTTTTCCTTGACCTCGCCCTGCCCGGCTCCGGGATCGAAGCCCCCGTGCCCCGCATCGATAACGACCAGCGGCCGGCTCGAATCCGCAGGACCGTCGACGCGCGGCAGATCGACCGGCGTGCCTGCCGCGGGCATGTCGAAACGAACGACGTAATCGAGATCGCGCGGAGAAACGAAGAAACGCGGTCCCACAACCGCCAATGCGATCGCCAGCGCCAGGGGCGCGGAAAGGATCATGACCAGCTGGATGCTGCGCGACATGGCGTTTTGACTAGGATCGCATGATCGCCCCCGCAATACTGCCGATCTGCCCTTTTCCCCCATTTTTACGCCTCGAACCGCAATCCCGGCAGTGATCCTGCATGGCGTTCGGCAATGAACTTGCCCTGCGGGACCATGGGAACTTGCCGTGCCGGGCCATGGATGCTAGGCCAATTCGACCCGGGGCTCGGAAGCTTTCGGTCCTCACATGCCGGACAGACACCACACTGGATGGTGCCGGACAGGATCGGTCAAGCCAGAACCCGGCCGTCAAAGCCGGAAAATCCGTTCCGGAACCAACAGGTTGACGCGAGAGATGAGAAGCCAATTGCCGCTTTGCCAGCCAGTCCCCGAAAGGGCGTGGGCGGTATCGCAGCAATTTTCCGCGTGTCCGAATTCGCCACGCGCACTTCCGCTCGCAGACACGCCGGCCATCCGCAAGGTTGCCGGCCCCTCCGCCGCCCTGACGGCGGCAGACACGAAAACAGTCGCACTCGGAGCGCTGGATTGCTCCGTTTCCACACTTACCCCCGCCCGCGTCGAGACGCGTCCTGCCGCATCCGGCAGACCCAAGGCTTTCGCAGCGGGCATCATCGAACAAACTCGCGCCACTTCGGCTGATCCGGCCGGAGCAGAGCGCGTCTGGAGAATACACAATGGCAACGCGCATGCTCATCGATGCGCGCCACCCGGAAGAAACGCGGGTGGCGGTACTCAAGGGAAATCGCATTGAAGAGTTCGATTTCGAATCAGCCGACAAGAAGCAGATAAAAGGCAACATCTACCTGGCGAAGGTCACCCGCGTGGAACCTTCGCTTCAGGCGGCCTTCGTCGATTTCGGCGGCAATCGTCACGGATTCCTCGCCTTCAGCGAAATTCATCCCGACTATTACCAGATCCCCAAGGAGGACCGCGAGGCCCTGCTGGCGGAAGAAGCCGCCCATGCCGAGGAAGAAGCCGCCCTGCGCGCTTCCGAAGGCGATGACGAGGACGAGGAAGGCGGCGAAGGCTACGACGACGGCGGCCTGACCGAGGTAGACACGTCCGAGAAGGACCATGTCGCCACGATCGAGGACGGCAACGTCGAGAACGGCTTCGACAATGCCGAGGACGGCGAGGAAGAATCCGCCGACGAAAGCAACGGCGAGGCATCGGGCCGTGGTCGCCGCGGCCGTGGTCGCCGCCAGGGCGGTCGCAACTCGGGCCGCTCGAAGGAAGCCGATGACCTGCGCGCCCGTCGCATGGCGCTGCGTCGCCGCTACAAGATCCAGGACGTCATCCACCGCCGCCAGGTGCTGCTGGTGCAGGTCGTCAAGGAGGAGCGCGGCAATAAGGGCGCGGCCCTCACCACTTACCTCAGCCTCGCGGGCCGCTACTGCGTGCTCATGCCGAATTCGAGCCATGGCGGCGGCATCAGCCGCAAGATCAGCTCGGCCTCGGACCGCAAGCGCCTGAAGTCGATCATCGCCGAGCTCGACCTGCCGCGCTCGATGGGCTGCATCGTCCGCACCGCCGGGCTCCAGCGCACCAAGACCGAAATCAAGCGTGACTTCGACTATCTCGCCCGCCTCTGGGACGAGCTGCGCGAAATGACGATGCGGTCCGCCGCGCCGGCGCTGATCCACTCGGACAGCGATCTCATCAAGCGCGCGATCCGCGACATCTACAACCGCGACATCGAGGAAGTGATCGTCGAGGGCGAGGAAGGCTATCGCGCGGCAAAGGACTTCATGAAGCTCCTGATGCCGAGCCATGGCCGCAAGGTTAAGCCCTATGCCGATCCGGTGCCCCTGTTCCAGCGCTTCGGCGCCGAGGACCAGCTGACCGCGATGTACGATCCGGTCGTGCAGCTTCGCTCGGGCGGCTACATCGTCATCAACCCGACCGAAGCTCTGGTTTCGATCGACATCAACTCGGGCCGCGCCACCAAGGAGCACGGCATCGAGCAGACGGCGGTCGCCACCAACCTCGAAGCCGCGCAGGAAATCGCGCGCCAGCTTCGCCTGCGCGACATGGCCGGCCTCGTCGTCATCGACTTCATCGACATGGAGTACGGCTCCAACGTCCGCAAGGTCGAGAAGGCGGTCAAGGAAGCGCTCAAGAACGATCGCGCCCGCATCCAGGTCGGTCGCATTTCCAGCTTCGGCCTGATGGAAATGAGCCGCCAGCGCCTGCGTACCGGCGTTCTGGAAGCGACCACCCGCTCCTGCCCCCACTGCGACGGCACCGGTCTCGTCCGCACCGCCAGCTCGGCAGGCCTCTCGGCGCTGCGCCTCATCGAGGACGAAGCCGCCAAGGGCAAGGGCATCGTGGTTTCGCTCTTCGCGTCGACCGAAGCGGCGATCTACCTGCTCAACGCCAAGCGCACCGACCTGGCCGACATCGAGGACCGCTACGGCGTCAACGTCGAAGTGATCCCCGAGGGCGAGAACGAAGGCGCGAAGATGCGCGTCATCTCGTCGGGTCCGCGCAACGAGTTCGTGCCCCGCTTCGATCCGATCGCCGAAGACGTCGAGGATGATTTCATCGACGAGGAAGAGGAAGAGCTCGAGGAAGAGAACGAGCGCGAGGAAGCGCGCGAGCGTGGTGACGACGGTGAAGGCGGTTCGCGCCGCAAGCGCCGCAAGCGCCGCCGTGGCCGTGGCCGCGATCGCCGCGACGAGCAGGGTTCGGACGAAACCTCCGAGGACGATGCCGAGGCAGAGACCGAAGAAGGCGAAGCCGAGAGCGACGCCGATGCCGACGCAACCGAAGAAGGCGCTGCGCCCGCAGCCGAGGGTGACGAATCGGATGCGCCGCGCAAGCGTCGCCGCCGTGGTGGCCGCCGCCGGCGTGGACGTCGTGGTGACGAAAACGGCGAGAACGGTTTCGCATCCGAAGCCGGTGACGAAGGCACCGAAGAAGGCACCGAAGCGGAAGCTCCTGTCGAAGTGGTCGCCGAAGTCGTCGTAGCGGCAGAGCCTGTCGTGACCGCGGAGGAAGCTCCGGCCAAGCCGAAGCGCAGCCGCCGCAAGAAGGCCGACACTGCAGAGGCAGTTGCCGAGGCTCCGGCCGAAGCCGCAGTCGAGCCGGTTGCCGCCGAAGCCGAGGAAGCTCCCGCCAAGCCGAAGCGCACTCGTCGCAAGAAGGCCGACACCGCAGAGGCAGTTGCCGAGGCTCCGGCCGAAGTCGCAGTCGAGCCGGTTGCCGCCGAAGCCGAGGAAGCTCCCGCCAAGCCGAAGCGCACCCGTCGCAAGAAGGCCGACACCGCAGAAGCGGAAGAGGCTCCGGCAGCAGCACCTGCCAAGACGGCGACCAAGGCGGCAAAGGCTCCGGCCAGGTCCCGTTCGGCTGCCAAGCCCGCCGAGGGCGAGGAAGCTGCTGAAAAGCCGAAGCGCACCCGTCGCAAGAAGGCCGAGCCGGCAACCGAAGTCGCGGCCGCGGCAGAGGAACCGGCAGTAACCGCCCCGGCGAACGATGAGTACGCCGCTGAAGCCTCGAACGGCGAAGATGGCGACTCGGCCGAACAGGGCGGTCCGCGTCGCGGCTGGTGGCAGCGCACCTTCGGCAAC
Organism: Novosphingobium sp. TK71; assembly: GCF_055361505.1. Classification (NCBI taxonomy): domain Bacteria; kingdom Pseudomonadati; phylum Pseudomonadota; class Alphaproteobacteria; order Sphingomonadales; family Sphingomonadaceae; genus Novosphingobium; species Novosphingobium sp. TK71. The sequence continues at coordinate 777,004 of NZ_CM143962.1, read as the reverse complement.
TGACGAAGGCATGCCGCGGGAAAGGACCTGAAAAGGTCTTTCCCAGGCCCAGGATCAAAGGCCTCGCACGGAGACGTGCGGGGCCTTTTTCCTGTGTTCGATGCAGCGGGAAGTCGGCCAGGATGCATTTCCGGCACGCCATCCGACCGACGATGCAAGCCATCGAAGGGCCGAAACCGCAATTCCACTGACACTGGCCCTTGCCCCGCGCGACTGAATCGCTAAGGGGACTTTCAGTCGCGGTTCATGCCGCAGTGCAAGATCACGGGGATTTCTTCATGGCGACCTTCACCCTCCCGGCCAACAGCAAGATCAAGAAGCAGGGCAACGTCCACAAGGCCGAGGGCGCCGCGCGCGTGAAGAAGTTCACCGTCTACCGCTACGACCCGGACTCGGGGCAGAACCCGCGCTACGACACGTTCGAGATCGATCTCGACAATTGCGGCCCGATGGTTCTCGACGCGCTCATCAAGATGAAGAGCGAACAGGACCCCAGCCTGACGTTCCGCCGTTCGTGCCGCGAAGGCATCTGCGGTTCCTGCGCGATGAACCTCAACGGCAAGAACGGCCTCGCCTGCACGACCGCGATCGAGGACCTCAAGGGCGATATCCGCATCACCCCGCTGCCGCACATGGAAGTCATCAAGGACCTCGTCCCCGACTTCACGCATTTCTACGCGCAGTACGCCTCGATCCGCCCCTGGCTGCAGACGGTTTCGACCACGCCCGGCAAGGAACGCCTGCAGAGCCCCGAACAGCGCGAAAAGCTGGACGGCCTCTACGAGTGCATCCTGTGCGCCTGCTGCTCGACCTCCTGCCCGAGCTACTGGTGGAACTCCGACAAGTTCCTCGGCCCGGCGATCCTGCTCCAGGCCTATCGCTGGCTGGCCGACAGCCGCGACGAGATGACCGGCGAGCGCCTTGACGAGCTGGAAGATCCCTTCCGTCTCTATCGCTGCCACACCATCATGAACTGCGCCAACGTCTGCCCCAAGGGCCTGTCGCCGGCGCGCGCCATCGCCGAAATCAAGAAGATGCAGGCCGAGCGCCAGGTCTGAGCCTCCCGGCTCGATCACCGGCAAGCGAATCCCACGTGTCGTCCGATACAGCATTCATCCATGAGCCGGCTCCGGGGAACCCGGGCTGGCTTACCTGGAACCTTGAAGACGACACCCGCTTCAATGCGGTGGGCCTCGGCCCGATGATCATCAGGCGCGAAGGCGAGCGTAGTGCCCGCGTCCGCCTGATCGATCTCGAAACGCGCCACAGCAACATGCACGGCAACGTGCATGGCGGCGTCACCCTTGCCTTCATCGACGTTGCCATGTTCGCGACGATGTTCTGCGTCCTGGGCGCCGAAGTCACGGGCTCCGTTACGCTGGACCTCCACAACCAGTTTATCGGTGCCGGCCGCATCGGCGCGCCGCTGGACGTGGTATGCGAGGTCATGCGCGAAACCGGCCGCCTCGTGTTCCTTCGCGGAACCGCCGAACAGGGTGACAACCTCGTGTCGAGCTTCGTCGGCACCCTGCGCAAGCCGAGCCAGCGATGACCGCGATGCTCGAACGCTACGAAGCTCTTGTAGCCACCGGCGAACTGCGCTCCGACCCCGAGCAGGCGGCCGCGGCGGAACGGCTCAACCAGCTTCAGCGCGAAGTCTACAAGGCGCAGACATCCACCGGCTTCCTCGGCAAGCTGCTCGGCAAGAAGGCCCCTCCCCCGCGCGGTCTCTACATGTGGGGCGGTGTGGGGCGCGGCAAGTCGATGCTGATGGACCTGTTCCACCAAACCCTCGACATCGAGGAAAAGCGCAGAATCCACTTCCATGCCTTCATGCTGGAAGTCCATGCGCTGCTACGCGAGGAACGCCGCAAGGAAAGCGGCGATCCGATCCCGCCGGTGGCGACCACCATCGCGCGCAACGTCAAGGTCTTGGCCTTCGACGAAATGGTCGTGAACAATTCCGCCGACGCCATGATCATGAGCCGGCTGTTCACCCATCTCATCCTCGACGAGGGCGTGACGATCGTCACCACGTCGAACCGCGCGCCCAAGGACCTCTACAAGAACGGCCTCAACCGCGAGCACTTCCTGCCCTTCATTGCGCTGATCGAGAAGGAACTGGACGTTCTGACGCTCAATGGCCCGACGGACTACCGCCTGCACCGCCTCGGCGGCATGGCGACCTGGCACTACCCGCTAGGAGAGCCGGCGACCGAGCAGGTTCGAGAGGCATTCTACCGCCTGACCGACTATCCTCCAGAGGACAGCGACCACGTTCCGTCGGCCGAGCTCGACGTCGGCGGCGGGCGTATGCTGCACGTACCCAAGAGCCTCAAGGGCGTTGGCGTGTTCAGCTTCAAGCGCCTGTGCGGCGAAGCGCGCGGCGCGGCGGACTATCTTGCAATCGCACGCGCCTATCACACCGTCATTCTGGTGGGCATACCCCGGATGGGGCCGGATCGCCGGAACGAGGCCGCGCGCTTCGTGACTCTGATCGATGCGCTTTACGAGAACAAGGTGAAGCTGATCGCGGCGGCGGATGCCTCGCCTGAGGAACTTTACGAAGCGGGCGATGGCCACTTCGAATTCGAGCGCACGGTAAGCCGTCTCAACGAGATGCAGAGCGCCGATTACCTCGCCATGGGCCACGGCGAAGACTGAAAAGTTAACGATTTGCGAATCAGTCGTTAATGGAAATGCGCTTGAGGGCGCGCTTCCGTTAACGGATTTGCACGCCTGCGCTTCAGCACCCAGCCCCAGACCCAGCCCTCGCAAGGCAATAAAAAACGCCCGATTTCCAATAGTGGAAAGGGCGTGGCTGGCGGCCGCATCAGTGGCCTTATCTATCAATTTTTAGCGGATTTCCGCCAATTTTTCTTGAATTCGGAAAGAGTATATGCGGCGTTTCGAAGAAGAGTTCCACGAAACGCCGCATACGATTTGGTGATTAGCGGCCGTAGCTGCCCCAGTACCAGCTGTACATATCATTACCCCATGTGAACCGCCGCTATTTTGCGGCTGCCGACATGGATAACAACAGGTTAAGAAGTCATCAAGACTTTTTTAACCAGTTCGTCTGGGCTCCCTCCCCACGATTTGCGTGAGCAAATCCCGGAATGGTACGGGCCGGCTGACATAGTACCCCTGAATGGCGTCGCACCGCATGGTCCGCAGGATGTCGAGTGCGGCCTGAGTCTCCACACCCTCGGCCACGACGACCCGGTCCTGTGAATGCGCCATCTCGATGATCGACTGGACGAGCAGGAGGTCTTCCTTGTTTCCTTCCATCGCCTGGATGAACACCTTGTCGATCTTGACCTCGGTGGCAGGCAGATAACGCAGGTAGTCGATCGTCGCGTTCCCGGTGCCGAAATCGTCAATCGACAGCTGGACGCCGGACTGCACGAGCTTCTGGAGCATCTGGAACGTGCGCGAGCTGCGGTCGAGACGATCCGTCTCGGTGATCTCCAGGATCAGCTTGTCCGCAGGCAGGCCGTACGTTTCCAGGATTTCGGCGATCAGGCCGGGCAGGCCGGGATTACGAAGCAACTGAGCCGAAATGTTGACCGACATGGTCATGTCGAAACCGTTGCGCCGCAGTTCGACGGCGGAACGCACGGCATCGTCGATGACAAAGCGCGTGATGCGCTCGATCCGGTGGAACTCCTCGGCGATGCGGATGAACTTGTCCGGACTGATCGGACCGCGCTCCGGGTGAGTCCAGCGCACCAGCGCCTCGGCCCCGGTCACGCGGTTGCTCGCCACGTCGAGCTTGGGCTGATAGGCCACCCAGACCTCGCCATTGTCGATGGCGCGATCGAGCTGGGTCAGCAGCGAGATTTCCCACTGCGCCTCATGCTTGCGGCTGTCGAACTTGTAGACCAGTTCGTCGTTTCGCACGGCCTCCTCGGCTGACTGCATCGCACTGGCGACGCGGCTGGATACCGGGCGATCGAATTCCGAATCGATACCGCAGTTGAACGAGAGATCGATGTCGAGCCCGCCCACCTGGATCCCGTTCTGCACGATCCGGTGGAGGCCTTCGAGGTTCTCGAACAGATCGAAAGTGCTGCGGATCGTGGAGAGCCACATGAACATCCCGCCCTCGTGGTAAACCACGACTTCGCTGTCGCTGATGCGGATGCGACGGACGATCTCGTTCGCGACTTGCGCCTCCACGTGTTCGGCGAAGCTGCCGATGATCGCGCCGTAATTGCGGATCTGAAGCGCCACGAGGATCCGGCTCGAAACCGCGTCGTATTTGCGCAGCACCTGCACGCTGGGAAGGCCCGAGCCCGAGTTTGTCTCTCCGGCGACTTCGACACGGTCGAGGTTGCGCATGCGGAACACGGCTACGGTGGCCATCGCGATGGCCGGGAATACATCCACCTGGACGCGGAAATGATCCAGCATCAGCGGGAACAGGATAAGCACGACAACGAGGCCGCTGAAGCGATAGATGTCCAGCACGCGCCCGCGCCCAACACCCGTCACGATGACGACCAGCGCCAGCAGGAACGGGGGAATCCATCCCAGGACGAACGGCACCCCGTCCTTCAGGGTCTCTGCCGCGATGGCATGGAAGTAGCCGCCGGGAACATAACCCTGCATCGGCAGCGTATGGACGTCGTGGAACACCTCGGCGCTCGGCGCGATGATGATGTCCCTGCCGCGCACCGATTTCGGATCGAAGCGGCCCATCAGCACATCCACATAGCTGGCTGTCGGGATCGTCTTGTAATCGATCGAATAGTCCGGCTTGTAGACCGAGGACGTGCCTTCCTGCACGTCGGCGATCTTCGCCGAAAGGCTCGGGATGACACCGATCGGACTGTCGGACGCGAACGGGAAGCTCGTGCTGAGATTGAACGGATGGTCCAGGGCCAGCAGCGAAACCGCGCCGGCATCCTTTCTCAATCCCCGCGAAGGAATGACCGAGGCGTAATTGCCCATCGCGCCGTCCTTGCTGGGCATCGCGCCCAGGAAAACTCGTCCGCGATATTTGGCGAAAGTCGCAAGAAGTTCGTCGCGGCCGACGGTTTTCTCGTGATCGTTCAGGAAGCGGTCGAAGAAGACCCGCTTCGCGCCGGCATCCATCAGATTGCGGATTACCTGGGCATCGTTCGCACGCGAAACGTCGAGGACCTCGAGTTCCTCAAGCGTCTTTCCGTCCTGCAGGACCATGACGATCTCGCCCTTGGACGGGTGCATGCGAAGCCATGTCCGGCCATTGACCAGAATGTCCTCCAGAGGGAGGCCTGCGCCGGTAACGCCCAGAAACACGCCGGTCAGCACCGCCCAGAAGACGATCCTGAATCTGGCGCTCTTCCAGACTTTGGCAGCCCGCGCGCCGAGGTCAGACATGATGGCCTCGCAAACTCATCCCCTCTTCGTCCCTTCGCAGGATACGGCCTCCCTTCACGGAAAGCGTCCGCATTTCAATCATGTACTGGCGACCTGCTATGTTCATGCACGTCCTGCGAATGACGTTTCGATGCCGGGTTAGAGCAAAGGTCCTAAGAATAGGTTAGGTTAACAAGGCTTCACGATCGAATTCGCGTAACCCTGCTAGCCCGCATTCAAGCCGGGCGCAGCGGCGAAATCAGGCGATACCCAGACGGGTGAGCGACTTGTCGAGCATGAGCAATTGCCAAAGGAGGCGGGAATGATCCGCCCTCCCGGCGATATGTTCCTCCACCACGCCCGTCAGCCGCGCTCCATCCAGCCACCCGGTGCGGGCCAGCGCCGCACCCGAGGCGATCTCCCGCGCGGATTGTGCAAGCGGTCCCCGGAACCACTGGGCGATCGGCGTGACGAAACCCTGCTTGGGGCGGTAGAGAATCTGGTCGGGCAGGAACCGCCGCATCGTGCGCTTCATCAGCCACTTGCCCTGCCCCCCGCGCACGCGCATCGATTCGGGCAGGCTTGCCGCGAATTCGATCAACCGGTGATCGAGCAGCGGCTCTCGCGCTTCAAGGCTCACCGCCATGCTGGTGCGGTCCACCTTGGTGAGGATGTCGCCCGGTAGCCAGTGCTTGAGATCGGCGTACTGCGCACGGTCCAGCCCCGAACGGGCGGGTGCACCGCGCATCAGTTCCAGCAGGCCGTGTTCCGCACGGTAATCGCCGCGCAGTTTTCGAAAATCGCCGGAGTAGAGCCCATCCCTCAGTTCGGGCGGGGTGAAGCCGATGGAACGGGCGTATCCCTCGGCGCTGTCCCCCACGAGGGAGAGTAGCGTGGACCTGGCGCGCAACGGACGCGGCGCCCAATCCGCCTTGGGATAAATCGCCCCCAGTGCACCGAACACCGGCCTGCGGATCGCCTGCGGCAAGAGGCTGCGAACGCGGTCCTCGCCATGCTGGAACACGTGACGCCGATAGCCCGCGAACGCCTCGTCCGCACCATCGCCCGACAAGGCCACCGTCACCGATTCGCGGGCGAGCTGGCACACTCGCAAGGTCGGCAGTGCGGAAGCATCGGCAAAGGGCTCGTCGAACATCGCCGCAAGCTGGTCGATCGCCTCGAAATCGTCGGGAGACACCTGCCGCGCCCGGTGGTCGGTCGCGAACTGCCGCGCGATCTGCGTGGCGTAACCGGTCTCGTCGAGTGCGGCGACGTCGAAGCCGATCGAGCAGGTCTTCACCGGCTGCGTGCTCTTTTCCGCCATCAGCGCGACGACACTGGAACTATCCACCCCACCCGACAGGAACGCGCCGAGCGGCACGTCCGCCACCATGCGAGAGGATACGGCCTCGCGCATGAGGTGGAGCAGTTCCGCTTCGAGATCGTCGACCTTGCCCTTGCGCCTTTCGGCGAAAGACACGTTCCACCACTGCGCGGGCCGGGGCATCGGCGCGCCATGCCGCAGCAGCAGCGAATGACCCGCCGGAAGCTTCGTCACGCCCTTGAGAATGGAACGGGTGTCGGGGACATAACCCCACGCCAGATAGTCCTCGATCGCGAGCGGATCGATATCGCGGCGCAGCAGCGGGTGAGCGAGCAATGCCTTGAGTTCGGACCCGAAAGCGAGGCTCCCGTCGCTCAGCGGCGCAAGGAACAGCGGCTTCACGCCCAGGCGGTCCCGTGCGAGGAACAAGGTGCGGGCTTCGAGATCGTAGATCGCGAAAGCGAACATGCCGTGTAGCCGCGAGACGCAATCGGGGCCCCAGCGCTGCCATGCGGCAAGGATCACCTCGCTGTCGCCGTCGGTGCGGAATTCCGCCCCGCTCTCCCGCAGTTCACGGCGCAGTTCGCGATAGTTGTAGATTTCGCCGTTGAACACCAGCATCGCGCGGCCGTCGGGCGAGGGCATCGGCTGCGGCGATCCGGCAAGGTCGATGATCGAAAGCCGCCGGTGCCCCAGCGCCACGCCGGGCGCGGTCCAGACACCCTGCCCGTCCGGCCCGCGATGGATCATGGCATCGCACATGGCCGCCACCCGCTGGGGATCGACGGGCTTCGGCGTCTCGAGATGGTAAATACCGGCGATGCCACACATATCTGATGGCCTAGCGGAGCGCGGTGACGCGGTCCATCCACGAGTCCACCGGGCCGGTCGCCGCGATGAAACGCGCAATGGATTGCGCTGCGCGGTGGCCGGGATAGTCCTCGGACGAAAGGATCAGCATCGTCGTAGGCCTTGCGCGCAATACGAGGTGATCGCCGATGATCGCCAGCTTCAGCCGGGCATTGCTGCCGGTTAGCAGGTCCCCCGTATGGAACCAGGTTACCGCCAGACGCTCTACCTTGCCGTGTCCAAGCAAGCGCTCGCTGCGGGCGTCGGGGAAAGCGGTGCCGGGAGCCTGCCAGGACCACGGGCTCGACGGGGTCAGCGCCCCCTGCCCGAAACCGCCTGCCTCCCGCCCCTCGCCCTGCCCCGCGTAAAGCGCGATGAACACGTCCACGCTATGGCCTTCGCCGTCGGCATAGCGGCCAAGCAGCCGGTGATCGGCACCTTCGGCGCGCGGCTCCCACCAGATCGCCGGAGCGTAATCGACCCGGTGCCAGCCTGCCACCTGCGGCATTTCGATGGCCTGCGGCAGCGCCGCATCCAAAGTCTCGGCCGCGAAAGCCCAGCTTTGCGCCGCGACGACCACGACAGCGAAGCCCACGATCGCGGCGATGCCGCTGATGCGCCCCTTATCCAGCCATGCCAGCACGCGCGACCGGGCGATCGCATCGGTATCGATCATCGGTCCGTCGAGCGGGCGGTCGAAGAAGCGCCATGCCCCCGCTATCACGAGCGCGAGCACGATGGCGAAGAAGAACCAGCCGTAAACGATATGATCGAAGCCCGCAGCCTTCTCCACGCCGACGATCTGCGCGGCGTAGATCGTGCCCCAGGCACGCACGCCATTGGCGAGGATGGGCACGACGAGGCATGCCGCCATCATCGCTGACCGCCGCTTCCAGCTGACGAAGCAGACATTGGCCGCAAGCGTACCGAACGCGATCATCGCGATCAGGAACTTCACCCCGGAACAGGCCTCGGCCACTTCGAACAGACCGGCAGGCGTATCTATAAAGACGCCGTCCACCGTCGCGGGAATGCCGCTCAGGTGCGTGAGAGCGATGGTGATCTCGGCCGTGATCGTCTGGAGCGCCTCGACCAGTTCCTCCCCTAAGGGTACGAGAAAGGCCATGTAACAGAGCGGAAAGAACAGGCCTGCCGTTACGCGCGGGCCGAGCAACAGCGGCACGGCAGATCCGAGCATGGCCACCGCCCCCGCCTGACGCGCAAGGTCGAGCCCTGAAAATGCGCCGAGCACCCAGAGGAACGCGGCACCGCTCATCGGGATCAGCCCGGGCCACCAGGCCTCCGGCATGAGCCGGACCAGTTCCGCGCGGCGCTGCCAGACAAGCCAGCCCAGAATCGGCGGGATCAGGATGATGTGATTGTACGTGGAAATGTCCCACCACTGGCGCCCCATCGCGGCCCAATCGTCATGGAACACCGCAATCAACGCCAGCATAACCGCACCGGCGCGGATCAGCGCCGCACGCCAATGGGCTGGCAGCGAGTGCCAACGTCTCGCAGGTACGCCGGCAGTCTCCAGAGTGGCGGTTTCAGGCGGCATCGCTCATGCTCTCCGACTTCAGGGCAATCAGGCGTGGAAGGTCTGCCAGCGCTGCCCCCCAACTTGCGTGAGCGCCGATCCATTCCCGCGCGTTGTGGCCCATGGCCTGCGCCCGCGCGCTATCCCCGGCGAGTGCGATGATAGCCTCCGCCAGGGCCGCGTCGCTTTCCGCCACGAGAAAATCGCGGCCATCCTCAGCCTCGATCCCCGTGGCGGCGCCCGGAGACAGCACCGTGGGCAGGCCCATCGCCATGGCTTCAAGCACCTTGTTCTGCACCCCGCGCGCGATTTCGAGCGGAACCAACGCCATGTCGGCAGCCGCGATCCAGGGGCGGATATCCTCCACCCGGCCCCATATGTGCACGCCGCCGTGCCCGTGGTGCGCCATGAGCGAGGCTGGCGGATTGCGCCCGACGACATGCAGACTGGCAGCCGGCAGGCGGCGGCGCACCAGCGGCAGGATTCGCGCGATCGCGCGTTCGACTGCCGCCACATTCGGCGCATAGTCCATCTGACCGGTGAAGATCAGGCGCGGGCCGTCGATAGCCGCCATGCGTGGCTCAGGCACCGCCTTCGCCGGATCGAAAAGCGCGCTATCCAATCCGTTGCCCATCGGCTCCACCGCGCAGGCGGAATCGCCCAGCCTTGCGGCGAACAACGCCGCTTCGGCCTTGCTCACCAGCAGGGTCACGTCGGCCCGGCGCGCGATCCGGGCTTCCTCCGCCCTCAGCAACCGCCCTTCGCGCCGTTCCATCCAGCTTCGAAAACCGCGCCCCGCCGCGCCATAAGCCTCGAACTTGGCGGAATCTACATCAACCAGATCGACGATCAGGCGGCCACGGAAGCTCTGCGGAACATACTGCGCCACTTGGCCGGAAAAGACGAAGATGGTGTCGATCGGCCGGGCACGGAGCACCTGCTCCACCCAGTTCGCCATGCGCCGGTCGTGAAACGCGGTCAGGCTGAGCGGACGTCCGGTTGCCAGAGATTCCAGCCCTGCAACCGGCAGCGATTTCGTGCGGGGAAGCAGCAAGTGACTGGCGGATAATCCCGCCAGCTCTGCCTCGCAGCCATGATCGGCCGCGTCGTCGGCAAAGCAGCCGACGTGAACGGGAGCCAGCCCGGCCAGCGCCTTGAGCACGTTGTGCGAACGGATCTTGTCTCCGCGATCCGGCGGAAACGGGATGCGGTGAGCCAGGAACAGGATTTCGCCCATCAGCCGATACCGCGCGCGATCAGCGGGCCCAGCCTATTGGCCACGGCAAGCGGCAGGCGTTGCCAGAGCCTGATCTGAAGCGAGAGCTTGCTGCTCGTCGGATCGGCTTCCCGCTTCGCGGCACCCGGCGCGGTCCAGATGGCATATGTCAGCGGTTCCGGTTCGAAACCCCAGTTACGCTTGAAGTGATAGGCGCCGCTGTCCGTCTTGGAGCGGCCGAAATCGAACGTCGTGCAGCCCCGCCGCCGGGCGTGGAGCATCAGTTCGAAATACATCCGGTCATTGGCGCGCAGCTGGCGTGCTTCCCTTGTGCCGCCCCCCCAATAAGGCATTGCCGCGCCTCGATGGTAAAGCGTGATAACGCTCGCCACAGCCTGCCCCCGACGCCGCACGGTGAGGATGTCCGCATCGTCCCCGAAGGCATCAAGCACGGCATCGAGCAACTTGCGCGGGAAAACCGGTGTACCGAGATTGCGATAGCTCTCGGCAAAGACGCTGTAATGCGCGGCGCGATCGCGCTCGCTGCTGCCGATCTCCACGTGCAGGTCGTTCGCCAGTGCCTTGCGGACTTCGGCGCGCTGCTTGCGCGGTACGTCGAGCAATTGTGCCTCGTCGTCCGTGGCCAGGGCGCGGGCAAAGTTGCAGTGGCTTTCGGTCTTGATAGCCCAACCGCCATGCGGATCGGGCAGCTCGCCCCCTCGCAGTTCGATCGACGGGCAGGAGTGGCGCAGCGCAAGCTCCTCCAGCGCCGCGAACAGTGCCGCCGTATCGGTCCGCGCACCCGTGAGAAGCCCCCCGCCGACCGCAAAACCGGTGGAGGCCAGCAGCCGGCCGAAAACAGGTGAGTGTATCGCGTCAAGCGGCAGAAAGGCCGAGATCTCCCCGCAACGCTCCTCGACCAGCGCGAGCGCGCGATTCCCGGTTGCGCGGGCGACAGAGAGGAACCAGGCCGGACGGTGGAACGGGGTCGCCTGCGGATGACGGGCGGCGAACAGCTCCAGCCGCGCCACTTCGCCCGGATCGGCAAGATCGACCAGCCTGATCGTCCCCTGTTCCGGGGCGAACGGGGCGTTCATGCCGCCAGTGCCGCCGCGTGCTGCGCCTCGCGCGCGGCAAGTTCGTCCATCCGCCCCCAGCGGAAGTCCTCGATCAGGTGCCGCAACTTGCCCGCCATGGCACCCAGGTTGGTGTAATGCCGCAGCCGCGATCGCAGCGGCGCGTTGCCGACGCGCGGCTGGCCGGGATCTATTTCCCACGGGTGGAAATAGAACACTGCCGGGCGCCCCTGTGCATTCACCTGCCGGATCGCCCAACGCGAAAAACCGTATGGCAAAACGCGGAAGAAGCCGCCGCCACCGGCCGCCAGCCTGCGTCCGGCAAACGTTGCGGTCGTCACCGGGATTTCGACGAAATCGCTACCCGCCAGGGGATGGAAGGCGAAGCGAGGGGCCTCGCGCCAGCCGTAATGGTCGTGAGCGATGGGCGCGACGCTGGAGCTATAGGCGTAGCCCCGCCCGGCGAGCACTTCGAAGGCCCAGGGCGTGCGCGCATCTATCGAGAAGCTGGGCGCGCGGTATCCGGTCACCTTGACCCCGGCGGCGTCCTCGATGGCGTTGCGGCTCATGTCGAGATCGCGGCCGAATGTCTCGGCATTCATGCGAAACACCCGCTCGTGGTCCCAGCCGTGGCTGGCCAGCTCGTGCCCCGCCTCGGCGATACGGCGCAGCAATGCGGGATGACGCACCGCGACCCAGCCCAGCGTGAAGAAAGTACCCTTCACGCCCGCAGCGTCGAACAGTGCGAGAATTTCGTCGCAGTTGCGCTCGACACGCGTTCGTATCGCAGGCCAGTCCGCCCGGTCGATCACCGTCTCGAAAGCGCCGACCTGGAACCAGTCCTCCACATCGACGGACAGCCCGTTGACCGGTCTTGTGTCATTCATGGGATCCATCCTCGTGAAGGCGGGGGACCAGTCAGGCTGCCTGGCGCTGGCCTTCGCCGCCCTCGAACCATTCGATCAACATGGTAAGCGTGTGCCGCAAGGTACGCTCCTGCTCGTCGAGACGGGCTTCCAGACGGGCCGCATGCGCGGCCGACTGCTCAAGCTGTTCCTGAAGCGCGGCGATGAGGGGATCATTGCCCGAACCTGCCGCAACCTCCTTCTCCCGCTCGGCGCGGGCGGCAAGTTCCAGCACGGCATGCTGAAGCTCGTCGATCTGCGAATCGCGTTCCGCCAAGGCTGTCTCGATAAGGGCGATGGCCGCCTTGGCATCGAGGGCTTCGGAATGGTGCACCGGCGCTGCCGCCACTTGCGCCGCGGGCACGCCAGGCGCTGCTTCCGCCGCCGTCTCTCGCGGGCTGACGAGCGCGCGGGCGCCATCCTCATCGAATTCGGCCAGCACTTCGGCCAGCATCTGGAGATCGATCAACGAACGCTTCTCAACCGCACCAAGCAGCAGCAGGCGGTTGACGATCTGGTTGATCCGGCGCGGGATACCGCCGGTCGCCTCGTGGATTTCCGCGAAGACGCGATGATCGAAGCCCGGATTGCCCTTCCAGCCGACGCAGTTCAGGCGATGCTCGATATAGGGCTGCACTTCGCGCACCTGCATCGCGGTGAGGTGATGGGTGGCGATCACGCGCTGGCGAAGCTGTTCGAGCTGATCGCTTTCAAGCAGGGTCGTGCGGAACTCCGGCTGGCCCAGCAGGAGCGTCTGCAGCAACGGATGCGAGCCGAGCTGGAAGTTCGACAGCATGCGCAGTTCCTCGATCGCGTCGACCGAGAGGTTCTGGGCCTCATCCACGATCAGCAGGCAGCGGCGACCGGCGCGCGCCTCGGCATGGAGAAAGCCCTCGATCGCCCCCAGCGCCGAAGCCTTGTCGTGCCCGGCGACCGGAAGGCCGAACGCTTGAGCGACGACGTGAACGATCTCCTCACCGTCAAGCGCGCTGGTGACGACGCAGGCAGCCGTGAGGCGCGCCGGGTCTATCGTCGCCATGAGGTGCGAGACCAGCGTCGATTTGCCTGCACCGACTTCACCGGTGATGACCACGAACCCTTCACCCTGGGCCAGCCCATAGCCGAGATAGGACAGCGCCTTTCGGTGCGTCACGCTCTCGAAATAGAAGGCCGGATCGGGCGTAAGCTGGAAGGGCCGGCCCTCGAACCCGTAGAATTGGTCGAACATCCCTGCTCTCCTTCGAAATCAGAAGCTGTAGCGCACGCCGGCGAGGGCGGACGCGGTCCAGTAGTCTTCATACAAGGCATCGTCACGGCTCACGCCGTCGAGCCCGAGTGCCACCGTCGCCCTGAGGCGGCGGGCCAGCATACGGTAATAGCCGAGTGTGGCACCATAACCGTTAACATTGCCGACCAGCGGATCGTTGCTGGAAAGCCAGTTCGCATAGACGCTCGCCGACCATCCGGCTTCTCTGCCGAGTTGGCCGCTGAGATAGGCCGAGAGCCACCAGTTCTGGTCGATCACCCCGTCAGCCGCAGCCAACACGGTGTTCTGCGGAGCGATGAAATCGCGGCGGTCGTACCCGCCACCGATCCCCGCATCGAGGCGGCCGACCCTGCGCGAATAGCTCGCCGCCACGCCGCGCCCGCGGAACACCGCCGATCGCACAGAGCCCAGCGCGCCCGAAAAGCAGTTGCTGCCGTCAAGCGAACTGACGCAGCCGCGCAGTTCGCCTGTCACGGGATCGCGCACGGCCACGAAGTCATCCGGCAACTGATCGAGCGCGCGGTTGAGCTGGCCGCCGAACCCACTGACATTGTCATAGACCGTGACGCTGAGCTGGCTGCGATCATCCGGCGCATAGGCGAGGTTGCCGCCGAAGCTGGTCGATCCATAACGACGGCCGAAGTGCGCCGAAAGCGAGGTGCGGCGGCTCGGCCGCCACATCACGGCCACGTCCCAGGTCAGGCCGCTGACGTCGTAGGCAAGTTCGCGCGGGACGCTCTTGTCGGTCTTGTAGCGACCGTCGCTGCCGATCACAGGGTTGCCATCGGCATCGCGCAGGGCATCGCGGCTGGACACTTCCACGTCCTCGTAACCGATGGCGCCCACCACCTGCACCGTGCGGCTTACCGGCACCGTCACCAGGGCCCGCGCCTGCATGTCCCGCACGCGCTGGTCGAGGTTGGAGATATCTTCCTGATAGAAGCTGCCCGCAGCGCCCAGCCCCACCGGTGCGATAACGTAAGGCGCCACGCCCGCCTCGATGTCGGCGATCTGCGTCACGCTCTTGTCGAAGACGTCGGCCGCCGCGCCGCCGGGTGTCGCGACGAAGGCGTCCGACTGTTCGACCTTGGTGAAACCGGCCCGGTAATTGGCCGCGAAATCGACATCGCCCGCGCGCGTCCTGAACGAAGGTCCACCGTATACCGAGTAGACGTTGGTTGCCCCCCCGTCGTTCGCCAGACCGGGCGAAAGCGCAGAGCCGCCGTTCTGAACCCGCGCCTGGGTTGCAAGCGCGCCTGCTTCCAGCGTCAGGCCCGGCGTGATCGTGGTATAGCCGCGCACGATGCCGCTGATGGCATCGCCATCGGCTGCGCGCTTGCTCCAGCCGATGTAGCGTTCATAGCGGACGGACGCCGACAACGCATTGTTGCGCCCGGATATCCCCGCATCGACGCCCGCCGCGAGCTGAGTATAGGTGAGCACGTCGTTGCCCGGAGAAAGCTGGGCATCGACGATCTGATCGATCTCGATATAGGGCGTCACCTCGATCCGGCGGGAGCCCTTGCCTCCGCGCTTTCCGGAACGATCCTGCCGCCCCGACGACGGAGCGGAGGCGGCGACTTCATCGGAACCCGAGCCGACCTGGTCATAGCCGATCGTCTGGGCCTCCACCGGCGCTGCCGCTGCCAGCGCAGCAGCCAGAGCGCCCAGGCCCAGCGGGGGCGAAAACACCGACTTCATCCCTTGTATCCGTAATAAGAGCCGAAGCGGCGGCCGCTCGGGCTGAAATGCGTACCATTGAGCAGCAGCTGGACGTTGGGACAGGCCCCCAGCAAAGAGATCGCATCTTCCAGCGCGCCCTGCCCGGTCCGGTCCGCGCGCACGATGACCACGGTCTGGCCGACGTATTTCGCCAGTTCGGCCGCGGGCGATGCCGCAAGGGCGGGCGGCGAATCGAAAATCACGATGCGATGCGGCGCGTTCTCGGTCAGCCTGTCGAGTATCCGCGCGGTTCGGGATGAGGCGATATATTCGCTGTCATTGATGGTCGCATCGCCCGCCGGCATGACCCAAAGCCCGGGAATATCGGTGCCGAGCACACATTCGGCGGGATCGATCGTCTCGTCCATCAATGCGTCCATCAACCCCGGACCGCCGGGAAGCCCCAGCGCGGAAAGGATCGAAGGCTTGGCGAAATCGGCATCGACGAGGAGAACCTCGCTTTCC
This sequence comes from Novosphingobium sp. TK71, assembly GCF_055361505.1. Taxonomy (NCBI): domain Bacteria; kingdom Pseudomonadati; phylum Pseudomonadota; class Alphaproteobacteria; order Sphingomonadales; family Sphingomonadaceae; genus Novosphingobium; species Novosphingobium sp. TK71. Next base: position 761,294 of record NZ_CM143962.1, on the reverse strand, counting down.
TTCTCAGCCGCGATCGACAGCGCGAGATTGAGCGCGCAGTACGTCTTGCCCTCGCCCGGATGCGGCGAACTGATCAGCACGCGCTGTGCGGCGGCGCCTGCTTTCTGACGCCGCAAATCGGCCGCCTGCACCAGCAACTGCCGTTTGACGATGCGGAATTCTTCCAGAAGCGCGGTCACGGTGCCCTCCGGCACGATCAGCCCTTGCTCGCGCAGCAGTTCGCGATCGATCGGATGATGCTCACCGGCGAAGGCCGTGGGGGCCGGGTAAGCGGCTGCAACCGGCTCGGCTACATCGCGCGCTGGCGCTGGAGGGGGCGTTGGCGCGGCGAACGGCGGTGAAGCAGGCGAAGACACAGCGGGTGTTTCGGCAGCGGACGCTGCATCGTCAGCGGGCCTTGCGGAGACAACAGGCTCGGCCGGAAGCGGAACCGGCCGAGCGATCATGCTGTTGAAATCGAAATGTCCGGCAGCGCGTTCGATCAGCGATTCGCCGGGGCCGCGCTTTCTGGTCTGTCCGGGCGCGGGAATTTTGCTGTGTTCGGTCATTACCGTTCCTCAGGCCACCATGCCGCGCTGGATAAACTCAACCGCAAGCAACACCACGAACAGGCCGCACAAAGCCGCGCCGGCGCCGATGAAGTACTTGAGGCGGCGCTTGCGAAGCTGGCGCACGCCATCCGTGAGATTTTGCGAGATTGCGCCGAGCACCGGCAGCCCCGTCGCCCGTTCGAGACTCGCGGTCGTCGCGAAGACCGAACGGACCTTGCTGAGCGCAAAAGCACCTGCGCAGCCGCCCACGACGCCGGCGATCAGCACGCCGAACAGCAGCAAGGGCCGATTGGGGGCCACCGGCTTGCGCGGCGTCGTCGGCGGATCGACCACCTGGAACTTCACCGCCTCGCGGCCGGTCTTCACTTCGCCGCGCAGGCGCAGTTCCTCCCGGTCCTGGAGAAGCTTGTCGTATTGCTGGCGCAGGACGTCGTAGTCCCGATTGATGCGCTGGGCCTCGGTCGCAAGTTCGGGGTCCTGGATCGCGGAGGCCGTGAGCGAGGCTACGTCCGATTGCAGCGCCGCCTTTCGCGACGTCAGCGCCTGGACGTTGGCCTGCCGCTCGGCACGGATCGACTGGAGCGAGCTATAGGCGGGGTTCGGCGTACCCGTGCCGCTGGCCGCTTCCTGCGCTGCAGGACCGCGAAGCGCTGCAATCTGGTTTCGCGCCGCGATCACGTCTGGATGGCTGTCGGTCAGGCCGCGCGCGCGCATTCCGGCCAGTTCCGACTGGGCCTGCGCCAATGCGCCCGAAGCCCCGCCGGCAGTTCCTCCGGCGATCGTGCGGGGCGTACCGGCAAGCTGACCGTCGATCGCGGCAAGCGCGCTCTGGGCAGCGGAGAGATCCGCGTCGAGATCGCGAAGCTGCGTGCGCGAGCTTTCCAGCCGCTGCGCCACTGCTGCCCCGCCCAGCGCCATTTCGGGGTGCTGGGCCTCGAAAGTGGTGCGGCGCTGTTCCGCCGATTCAAGTTCCTTTTCGCGCTGGCGCAGCTGCTGGTTCACGAACTCCAGCGTCTCGACCATGTCACCGCGATCGCCCGACAGGTTCTCCTCGCGAAAAATGTCGATCAGCTTCTGCGCCACTTCACGGGCAAGCTGGGCATTCTCGGCATCGGAGAAAGAGGAATAGTTCGCGGTCGCAGTGATCTCGAACAGGTTGTCCTGCTGGCTGACCACGGACACGTTCTTGCCAAGGCCGAGAACCGTGGATTCCATCTGCTTGGGAGACTGGATCGTATCGCCCAGCCGCGTCCCGCGCACGACCTTCTCGAGGTTCACGGCGCTGGTCAGGGTTTGCCGGATGCGCTCGATATCGCGCTTCTTGTCGGCCACGCCGATACCCACCTGCTCGGCCAAGGCGTCATCGAGCTGGATGAAGATGCGGGCTTTGGATTCGTAGGAATTGGGGATCAGGGCCACCACCAGCCAGCCCAGCAGGCAGATCGCCCAGGCCGCCGCAAGCGCGATCCAGCGCCGGTGCCAGACGCTGTGGAGGGCGGCGAGCAGTTCTTCGTAAAGGCCGTTCATCGCGCCAATCCCATCTCGCGCCCGATCCTCAGAACATGCTTTCAGGGATGATAATGACATCGCCGGGGTTCAGCATGACGTTTGCCTTGCTGTCGCCCTTCTTGAGCAGATCGCCCAGACGCAGGGCATATTCCGTCTGCTTGCCTGCCGTCTTGTCGAAGCGGATCAGACGTGCGCGATTGCCCGCAGCATATTCCGACAGACCGCCCACCGCGATCATCGCATCCAGCACGGTCATGTTGGCGCGATAGGGAATGGAAGCCGGTTTCTCGGTCGCGCCGACGACGCGGACCTGCTGGCTGTACGTGCCGGCAAACCCGTCCACGATGACCGAAACCAGAGGGTCCTCGATATATTGGGAGAGCTGCAGGCGGATATCCTCCGCCAGCATGGCCGGGGTCTTGCCCACCGCAGGCATGTCCGCGATCAGCGGCGTGGTGATGCGGCCATCGGGCCGAACCTGAACCTTCGCGCCGAGTTCGGGGTTGCGCCAGACGAACACGGTGAGCTGGTCCAGCGGACCGATGATGTACTCCTCGCTCGGCCCCTCCTGCATCGCAACGAACTGCGCGGGCGGAAGCTGGGGGCCGGACGCAGGCCCCGCACAGCCGGTCAGGACGACGCTGGCAAGCGCAGAGGCAGCCAGGAGTCGGGTCGGACGGCGGTGCGGCATAAGCTCTTCCCTTCAGGCGCCGGCCTGCCGATCGCTGTTACGATGCGGCAAACGTGGCAAAATCCAGCCTGCGCTATCGCCTAAAAGGGTGAACATTGCGTTAGCCTTCACCAACCGATTGGCACCCGGTCCCGCATTGGGACAACATGCCTGTCGAATGCTAACCGTGCTTCAGACCAGCATTTCCAGTGCCGCCCCCTGCCCGAGGAACTGCGCCGGGCTCGCCGAGGCGCCGTAAGCGCCGGCACAGAACACCGCGACCAGATCGCCGACTTCGGCCCGCGGAAAGCCTCCCTTGTCCGCCAGCTTGTCCAGCGGAGTGCAGAGGCAGCCGACAATTGACGCTTCCTCCTCGACCGGCGCATCGAAGCGCGTGGCGATGGCCGAAGGGTAGTTGCGCCGCACCACCGTTCCGAAGTTTCCGGACGCGGCCAACTGATGGTGAAGGCCGCCATCGGTAACGAGGAAAACTTCGCCGTGGCTTTCCTTCCGGTCAATCACGCGAGCAATATAAACACCTGATTCGCCAACGAGATAACGGCCGAGTTCGATGCAGAACGCGGTCTCGCGCAGAACATCGGGCAAGCGCTCGAAACGCTCGGCCAGACGCTCGCCGACAAGGGCCAGATCGACCGGAGTATCTCCCGGGAAGTAGGGAATGCCGAGCCCCCCGCCGAGATTGCAGTGCGGCAAGGCCGTGCCGCTCTCTTCCGCGAGCCTTGCGGCCAGATCGAGCGCCTGCCCCTGCGTTTCCGCAATGGCTGATGCGTCCAGCGCCTGGCTGCCCGCGAATATGTGAAATCCGCGCCACTCCGCCCCGCTGGACACCACTTCGCGCACGAGCGCAGGCACTCGCGCGGCATCGATTCCGAACGGCTTTGCGCCGCCACCCATCTTCATGCCCGATCCCTTGAGATCGAAATCGGGGTTCACGCGAATGGCGAGGCGCGGAGTAACGCCAAGCGTTTCAGCGATTCCGATGGCGCGGCGGGCCTCGGCCTCCGATTCGAGGTTGAGCGTCACGCCGGCGCGGATTGCGGCGTCCAGTTCACGGTCACGCTTGCCCGGGCCAGCAAAGCTGACTTGCGCAGGATCGATGCCTGCCGCCCGCACGATCGCCAACTCGCCGCCGGAGGCAATGTCGAAACCGTCGACCAGCCCGTCCATCAGCGACAACAGGGGCGGGAAAGGATTGGCCTTCACGGCATAATGCAGCGCCAGCCGCTCCGGCATGGCCACCCGGATATCGGCAACGCACCTGCGCACGAGATTTGCGCTGTAGAGGAACAGGGGCGTATCCCCTGCCTGCTCCACCCAATCCGTAACCGGCCTGCCGCCCACCACCAGAACACCGCGCGCAGCTTCGAAGCCCGCCGGAATCGGACCGAGCGGCTTCATGCGCCTGCCGCCGCGAGTTCGGCGGCAAGACCGTTCCTGTCGATCTTGCCATTCGGCCCGACAGGCATTGAATCGCGCCAGTGGATCACTTTGGGTTGCATGAAATTCGGTAGTTCCTGCATGAGTTTACGCGGCAATTCCGAGGTTGTTTCGAAGCCCGGTGCAGCGCGGACAACCAGATGCACCGCCTGCCCAAGGCGCGCGTCCGGCACGCCCAGGGCAACGGCTTCAACCACGAGACCTGTCGCAAGCGCGGCTTCCTCCACCTCCTGCGGGCTGATGCGGTTTCCGGCGCTCTTGATCATGGCGTCACGGCGACCGACGAAATAGAGCAGCCCATCCGCACTGCGCCGCACCCTGTCACCGGACCACACCGCCATGCCGCCATAGTGGGAGCCGAGGGGCGCCAGCTTGTAGCGCTCAGCCGTGCGCTCCTGATCGTGCCAGTAGCCTTGCGCCACCAATGGCCCGCAGTGGACCAGTTCACCTTCCTCGTCATCGGCAGCGATAAAGCCCGCATCGTTGACGACCAGCACTTCCGCGTGCGGGATCGCCTTCCCCATCGAAGTGGGATGGCTGTCGATCAACGAAGGGTCGAGGTAAGTGGAACGGAACGCCTCCGTAAGGCCGTACATCGCGAAAAGGCGGGCACCGGGGAACAGCGCGCGCATCCTGCGGACGAGATCGACAGTGAGCGCACCGCCGCTGTTGGTCAATCGGCGCAGTTTTCCGGCCGTTTCACCCGGCCAATCCAGCTCGCAGACCTGCACCCATAGCGGCGGCACGGCCGCGAGCGTGGTGATCCCGTGCCGGCCCACCGCCTTCATGACATCGCGCGGCACCAGATAGTCCAGCGGAACCACGCAGCCACCGGCGTACCATGTCGAAAGAAGCTGGTTCTGCCCGTAATCGAACGATAGCGGCAATACCGCCAGGGTCCGGTCATCGGGAGCAAGACCAAGGTAGTCGGCCACGCTTTCCGCGCCCAGCCACATATTGGCATGGCTGAGCATCACGCCCTTGGGCCGCCCCGTGGAGCCGCTGGTGTAGAGGATCGCCGCCAGATCATCGGGATCGGCCTGCGAAGGCGCCAGTTCTCCATCCAGCATTGCAGCATCGGCCAGCGCCGCGGCTTCATCGACCAGACGGCAATCGGCAGGCACATCCGCTTCGGCAAGCGAGGCCAGCCGAGAAGGCGTGCCGATCAGCATGACCGCGCCGCTATCTGCCAGGATATGCGCGACCTGCCCATGCTTGAGCAACGGATTGACCGGCACATGCACCAGTCCCGCGCGCGCGGCCGCCAACGGGAGCAGGCAGGTCAGTTCCCCCTTAGCTGCCCATGAAGCGATACGCGCGCCTTTTGCCGGAACTTCCACTGCGAGCCACGCCGCAAGTCTGGAGACACGCGATCTTAAGGCCTTGTAGTCCAGCACTTCTCCGCGCAGCACCAGGGCCTCGGCCGAATCCTCTCCCCGAAGGGCGAGATGGTCGAGCGGCAGGATCGGCTTTTCGGTACTGCCGGGCATGACGGGGAAAGGCTCCGAAAGGGTTCGAACGGGACGTGGCAAAGGTCGATTATCACCGCGATCTTAAGCAAGTGCAATCGGACGGCCAGCTAGCGCTGTGGCTTTCCGAGGGCAACCAGCACGCCCCTTTCGACCGTATCGAATGGTTTCGGGCGCTGGCGGAGCATTGCGCTCCAGACGCCTTTATCGCCGCGGCGTGTGACGGCGAGGATTTTGCGGTACTGCCCCTGCAGGGAGCATCCGGGCACCTTCACGCACTGTCGAACTGGTATACCTTCCGCTTCCGCGCGCTCTGTTCAGACGCAGAACGGCCATTGGCGGTACTGGCGGGCGACCTTGCCGGAAAGGCCCGCCGCATCACGCTGAGCGGCGTACCGGACGAGGACGGCAGCGCCGCCCTGCTCGAACGCGCCTTCCGCAAGGCAGGCTGGCTCGTCCGCCGTGAGATTTGCGACAGCAATCATGTCCTGCCAGTAGCCGGTCGCAGCTACGCGCACTATCTCGCCTCGCGCCCCGGCAACTTGCGCACGACGCTGAAACGCAAGGCGGGCAAGCTCGAAATCGAAGTTCTCACCCGTTTCGATGCCGCAGCCTGGGCAGCCTACGAAGCGATCTATGCCGAAAGCTGGAAGCCCGAGGAAGGCAGCCCCGCATTCCTGCGCGCCTTCGCGCAAGCCGAAGGTTCTGCGGGACGACTGCGGCTGGGCATTGCGCGCTGCGGCGGACAGGCCATCGCCGCGCAGATGTGGACGGTCGAACATGGCACGGCATGGATACACAAACTCGCTCACCGGCAAGCGGCGAAGCACCTCTCCCCCGGTTCGGTCCTGAGCGCGGCGCTTTTCCGCCATGTGATCGACACGGACGGTGTCGAACTCGTGGATTTCGGTACAGGCGACGATCCGTACAAGCGGGACTGGATGGAATTTGTGCGTCCGCGATACCGGCTCGACATGTTCCGCCCCGGGTCTCCGCTGAATTGGCCTCGTCTGGGGCGTGATATCTTGCGGGCAGGGCTTGAGCGCCTTGCCGCAACCGCGAAGCGCGGCTAGAGGCGCGGGGTTAACGACAAATGCCCGAAGAGAGGGGCCATGCAAGACGAAACCGACCTGTTGCTGCGCCGCATCCTGACGGATGTGCTGGGCCTCAAGCAGGGACAAGCCGAGACGTTCGATGCCGATACCGGGCTGTTCGGGCATTTGCCCGAACTGGACTCGATGGCGGTTGCCGGCCTCCTGACCGAGCTGGAAGACCGGCTCGACATCATCATCGAGGACGACGAGATCGACGGCGAGATGCTGGAGACCTTCGGCGCCCTGCTCGAATTCGCGAAAGCCAAGCGCGCCACGGCGTGATTCGCGCTGGGGGAATCGCAGGATGACCCCCACGACATGGCCCTGCCCCCTGCCCGATGGCGGCATGGAAAAGGAATATGCGCTCGCGTTCGATCGCGGGCGGGCGCAGCGGGTCCTGATCGTTCCTGCCCTGTTCGACGAGGGCAATCGCATGCGCCGCCTCACGGTGGAGGTCATGCGACGCCTTGACCGCGCCGGGATCGACAGCCTTGCCCCGGACCTGCCGGGAACGAACGAGAGCGTGCTCGCTCTCGAATCGATAGGCCCGGCCCAATGGCGAACCGCGATGGCCGCGGCTGCCGCGCATTTCGGCGCAACGCACGTCCTCGGCATTCGCGGAGGCTGCCTGTTCACACCGAGCCTGCCGAAATGGCACTACGCACCGGTAAAGGGCGCCCAGATCCTGCGCTCCATGTTGCGCGCCCGCATGTTTGCAGACCGCGAGGCGGGACGCGAACAGACGCGGGAAGCCTTGACGGACATGGCCCGTACCGAAGGCATTATGCTCGCCGGATATCCATTGAACGCCGGGCTTTTCCGGGAGATCGAAACATTGGAGCCCAATCCCTCCGTACCCATCATCGAGCAGGAGCGGATCGGAGGTAGCGGCTTGTGGCTGAGAGCGGAACCGGATGAGGATGCGTCTCAGGCCGATGCGCTCGCCGCATTGCTGAGCGAGGCTCTGCGAGCATGACGCGGCGGCACTTCACTTTCCCCTGTGAAGGCTCGCAGCTCGCCGCGAGCCTTGATGAAGCGCCGGCAGACACCGGTCTGCTAATCGTGTCCGGCGGCAATGAAGTACGCGCCGGCGCGTGGAACGGGCAGGCCCGGCTCGCCGTGCGAATTGCTGCCGAAGGGTTTCCCGTGCTCCGTTTCGACCGGCGCGGCGTGGGAGACAGTGAGGGCGAGAACTGCGGCTTCCGATCGAGCACGCCGGATATCCGCGCAGCGCTCGGCGCATTTCGCGCGGCTTGCCCGCAAATGCGCCGTGTCGTCGGGCTGGGAAACTGCGACGCTGCCAGCGCACTGATGCTGGCAGAAGGCGACGGGCTCGGCGCGCTGGTACTGTCCAACCCATGGACGATCGAGGACGAGGCCGGGGACGCTCCGGCCGAAGTCGTGCGCAGCCACTATCGCCGCCGGATGACCGATCCGGCCGCCATCAGGCGCCTCCTCACGGGAAAAGTTGCGATAGCCCAACTGATCCGCAGCCTCGTTGCCGCGTCGCGTCCGGGCGTGGCGGAACCTGCCGGTCTGGCGCAGGAAATGGCGCGCGGCCTCGCCGTATTTTCAGGTAGGGTGCGGTTGCTCGTCGCCGAAAGGGACCGCACGGGTCTCGCATTTCTGGCCAATTGGGACAAATCGGACACCCGCGTGCGCCGCTGTTCCGGCGCCACGCACAGCTACGTCGAGCCGGAGGCGCAGGACTGGTTGATCGGGCAAGTGCTGGACGCCTTGCGTCACGCCTAGTTGCGCAAGGCGTTCCTATCGAGAGAGGCCCGGGGGCTGAGCCCCGGACCTCTCCTATCTACAAAGTCAGGCTTCGACCTTCGCCGCTTCGGCGAAATCCCGCGCCGCAAGATAACGCTCGGCATCGAGCGCCGCCATGCAGCCGGTACCGGCAGCGGTAATGGCCTGGCGATAGACGTGATCCATCACGTCGCCGCAAGCGAAAACGCCGGCGATATCGGTCTTGGGCGTGCCCGGCTGGACGAGGAGATAGCCGGTCTCGTCCATGGCCAGCTTGCCCTTGAACAGTTCCGTCGCCGGTGCGTGTCCGATGGCGACGAAAGCACCGTCCGTAAGGATTTCGCTCTGCTCGCCGGTCTTGGTGTCGATCAGCGCAAGGGCGCGCAGTTCGCCATTTTCGCCTTCCATGAAGCGTTCGACGCGCTTGTCCCAAACGACGTTGATCTTCGGGTTCGCGAAAAGGCGGTCCTGCAGGATCTTCTCGGCGCGCAAGCTGTCTCGGCGGTGGATCAGGGTCACTTCGTCGGAATGGTTGGTGAGGTAGAGCGCTTCCTCGACCGCGGTATTGCCGCCGCCGATCACCACGACCTTCTTGCCGCGATAGAAGAAACCATCGCACGTGGCGCAGGCCGAGACGCCCTTGCCCGAAAGTTCCTGCTCGCCGGGGACGCCGAGCCACTGCGCCTGTGCGCCGGTGGCGATGACGAGGGTATCGCCCTCATAGATATCGCCCGAATCGCCGACAGCCTTGAAGATCGGGCCGTTGAGGTCAACCGAGGTGATGATGTCGTACATCATGCGGGTGCCGACATGGACAGCCTGCGCCTCCATTTCCTGCATCAGCCAGGGGCCCTGAATGACTTCGCGGAAACCGGGATAATTCTCGACGTCGGTGGTGATGGTAAGCTGGCCGCCGGGCTGCAGACCCTGCACAACGATCGGCTCCATCCCGGCGCGCGCGCCATAGATCGCGGCCGAGAGACCGGCCGGGCCGGAACCGATGATGAGCATGCGGGTCTTGTGCGTCGTCGCCATGTGAAAGTCTCCGGCATGAATGTGTCGAATATCGTTGGGGCGCGAGATAGGGCCAAGCACCCCGGTTTGCCAAGCGGCAGGCCGCATAAGGAATATCTTGATCCCCGCAAATCCGCACTTGGCGGATCGGGTTTCCGCCTCGCGGCGGCGCGGAATACCGGTGCCCCCATTGACCTGCGCCGCGCCGGGGATCACGATTTCGGCATGAAAAGCCAGCTCGGACCGACCTCCAACCGTTTCATCTCGCAGCGCCTGCGGCTCAACTATGTCGACTGGGGCAACCCGGACGCGCCGCCGCTGATTCTCCAGCACGGCGGGCGCGACCATTGCCGCAGCTGGGATTGGGTGGCCGAGGAACTGCGACAGGACTGGCACGTGATCTGTCCGGATCTGCGCGGCCACGGCGATTCCGAATGGTCTCCCGAGGGCCACTACGGAATGGACGCCCTCGTCTACGATTTCGCCCAGCTCGTGCATACGTTGGGGCACGAGAAAGTGACCATCATCGCCCATTCGCTCGGCGGAAACGTCGCAACGCGCTTCACCGGCCTGTTCCCCGAGAAAGTCGAGAAATTCGTCAATATCGAAGGGCTCGGCCCGCCACCGCACATCCGCCGCCAGATGGAAGAGCGCGGGATCGGCGACCGGCTGAAACAATGGATCGAGGACAAGCGCCGGGCCTCCGGACGGATGCCGCGCAAGTACGCGACCCGCAAGGACGCCTACCAGCGGATGAAAGAGGAGAACTCCTTCCTTACCGAGGAGCAGACACGCCATCTGACGATCCATGGCGCCAGCCGCAACGAGGACGGCACCTGGAGCTGGAAATTCGACAACTACGTCAATGTCTGGTCCGTATCGGATCTGCCGACTTCGGATGTGGTTGCCTTGTGGCAAGCCATCACCTGCCCCGTGCTCATGCTGTGGGGCAAGAACAGCTTCTCGCAGAGCCCGGCCGACGACGGGCGGATAGACTGGTTCCCCACGGCTCGGCTAGTCGAATACGAAGACGCCGGCCATTGGCTCCATCATGACCAGTTCAACAGGTTCATGGGTGACGTGAAGGCATTTCTCGCGCCCTGAACCCCACCCTGTTCGCACGGCCCCTCCAACCCATCGCAAGCGCGATTCCAGATAGACACCCTTGCAACCTTCCTCTTGCTTATAATAACCATGCTTAGTACCTGCGCGACACGACGAGTCTCGCCTGAAAGGCACTGGAAAAAGCATGAACGCCGAAACAACGATCGCGGCAGAGAACCAGATTTCCCTGCCCGTCCGCCCGGCCAGGCGTCGTCTGCGAAGGGTTCTGATGCTGGCTGGGCCGCTGGTCGCCTTGACGGGTGTGATCTGGTTCTACCTCGCCGGAGGTCGCTACGAAGAAACCGACAATGCGGCGCTTCAGACCGGCATGGTCGCGATCAGCCCCAGCATCGCCGGCACGGTCGTTTCCGTCGAAGTGCGGGAGAATCAGCACGTCCGTAAGGGTGACGTGCTGTTCCGCATCAAGTCCGGCAGTTTTGCAGCAGCGGTGTCGGAGGCGGAAGCCGAACTGGCCAAGTCCCGGACAGACGCGAGTTCGCAGCGGGCAGACTATCGCGAAGCACTGTCGCAGGTCGGCGCGGCAAGGGCGAAACAGGATTATGCGGCAAGCGAAGCCGCTCGCCAGAAATCGCTCATGGCAGAGGGAATTTCCTCTCGCGCGCAGTACGAACAGGCTGCAACCGAAGCGCGCACCGCCCGCGAAGGCGTCGCCGCTGCCGAGGCCCGAGCCGAAAGCCTTCGCGCCAGCCTTGCCGGCCTGATCGAGGGTGACACCTCAACCCTGCCCGAAGTGCGCAAGGCGGCGGCAAAACTGGACCAGGCGCGGATAGACCTTTCCGACACCGTCGTCCGGGCCCCGCAGGACGGCGTGGTGACACGCGTGAACCAGCTTCAGCCCGGTAACTACGTCACCCCGGGCCGCGCCGTTTTCATGCTAACCGGCGAACGTTTCTGGGTGCAGGCGAACTTCAAGGAAGATCAACTGCGCTACATGCGCGCGGGCCAGCACGCCACGGTCAGACTCGACGCCTTCCCCGACCGCGCCTTCAAGGGCCATGTCGAAAGTTTCAGCCCCGGGACCGGATCGAGCTTCGCGGTGCTTCCGGCGGACAATGCAACCGGCAACTGGGTCAAGGTCGTCCAGCGACTGCCGGTCCAGATCGCGATAGAAGAATCCGCAGGCGACCTTCCGCTCGGCGCGGGCCTGAGCGTCCATGTCGAAGTCGATACCCGCCATGAACGTCGCTTGTTCGCCGCCGATACACCGGCCGCGCCGGCACGCCGGCCTTGAGCCGGAACGGCGGTTCCGCGGTGCCAGCCATGCCCGCATCCCCCTATCCCACGCCGATGCGGCGTCTGCTGATAACCATCCCTTCGATGATCGCATCGACCATGGTTGCGGTGGACATCACCATCGCCAATGTCGCGCTGCCGCACATGCAGGCGAGCCTTTCAGCCTCGCAGGAACAGGTGCTCTGGGTGTTGACGAGCTACCTCGTTGCCGGGGCCATCGCCACGCCGCTCAGCGGCTGGCTGGCCGGGCGGGTAGGCCGCAAGAACGTCATGCTGTTCTCGGTAGCCGGCTTCACTGCCGCGTCAGCGCTCTGCGGGCTCGCCACGGATCTGCAGACCATCATTCTTGCCCGGTTTTTGCAGGGAGCCTGCGGAGCCGGGCTGGTCCCGCTCAGTCAGGCTATCCTGCTCGATATCAACCCGCCCGAGGATCATGCCAAAGCCATGGCGATCTTCGCGCTCGGCTCGATGGCGGGACCGATCGTCGGGCCCACGCTCGGCGGCTATCTTACCGATGCGATGTCCTGGCGCTGGGTGTTCTTCATCAACGTGCCTTTCGGCATCCTTGCCTTCATCGGCATGTCGATCTTCCTCGTGCGCCGGAAGAGCCGGGTGAAGACGCGCTTCGACCTGTTGGGCTTCGTCATGGTCTCGGTCGCGTTGACGTCGCTCCAGCTCCTGCTCGACCGGGGAGAGCATCTCGACTGGTTCGACTCCTCCGAAATCCGCATCTACGCCGTGGTTCTCGCTCTCGCGACCTACCTCATGGCCGTTCACATGGCGACTTCAAGGGATACCTTCATCCGGCCGCAGCTGTTCCGCGACCGGAATTTCGCGATCGGTTCGGTCTTCAGCATGATGATCGGGATAGTCGCCTTCGCCACGATCCCGATGATCGTGGTCATGACCCAGTCATTGCTTGGCTATTCCGCGCTCCAGGCCGGGTTCATCAGTCTGCCCCGCGCGATCGGCACGCTGATCTCGATGCTGCTGGTCACCCGGCTGGTGAAGTTCGTCGACACCCGCGTCATCATCGTCACCGGGCTCATACTGATGGGCTGCGGGATGTTGATGTATTCTCACGTCGATCTCTACGTCGACCAGAGCACGCTCGTTCTGGCAGGACTGGTGCAGGGACTGGGCAGCGGGATGATCTTCGTGCCGCTCTCGGTCATCGTGTTCTCCACGCTCGATCCGGCGCTGCGCAACGAAGGCGCTTCGATGTTCGCACTCACGCGCAATGTCGGCAATGCCGTGGGCATATCGGTGATACAGTATCAGTTCGTCCACTATATCGCCGCATCACGCAGCGAACTGGTGCAGGGCATAAGGCCCGACAATCCCGTGTTCGACTACGCACGGCCAGGTTTCGACTTCGATTCGACCCAGTCCCTGACCCGGATCTACGGCGAGGTCGTCAGGCAGGCGACGATGGTCGGCGACATTTCACTCTTTCACATGGTGTTCGTGCTGACGCTCTGCCTCATCCCGCTCGTCCTGATGATGCGCGTGAAGAAGGCGAACGATGTCGACACCAGCACTCTTGCACTCGGGGAATAACGTGTTCCGCAAGGCCTCCGTCCTGCTACCGCTCCTGCTGACCGCCGCCTGCATGAAGGTTGGCCCGGATTTCGCGGCTCCGCCGCCGCCTTCTGCATCGGCGGGGTATGCTCAAGGCGCGTACCCCGGCGCAGTGCTGGGAGATGGCCCGCAAGCGGGCTGGTGGAACGCTTTTGCATCTCCCGAACTGGATAGCCTGGTGCAGCGCGCACTGGCCGGAAACCATTCGCTCGCCGCAAGCCGCGCGACGCTGGAAAAGGCGCGGGAGCGCATCGCCGCCGCTGCCGGTCGCCGCCTTCCGCAAGTCGACGCCAATGGGCGTGCCGAGTATCAACGCGTCAACCTCGCCGCCTTCGGCCTGTCCGACAGTTTCGGCGGCGCCGAAATTCCCAATCCCGAATTCGACCTCTACACCCTGGGGGCCGGGATCAGTTACGACCTCGACCTGTTCGGTCGCAACTCTCGTGCGCTGGAACAGGCCAAGGCGCAAGCCGAGGCCGAGGGCCGCGCCACGCAGGCCGCGCACCTGCTCATCGCCGGGCGGGTGGTCGAACAGGTCCTCGCCATCGCCGCACTCAACGACCGCATCGCCACGGTGCGCCAGCTTCTCTCGGAAGACGAACGAAACGTTACGCTGACCGAGGCCAGGCGCAAGGGAGGGGACGGCACTCTGGTGGAAGTGCTGAGTGCGCAGGGCCAACTCGCCGAAGACCGCGCGAACATGCCTTCGTTCGAACAGCAGCTTGTCGAAGGGCGCGCCATGCTGGCCGTGCTGCTCGGAATATCGCCCGCCGAACTCGGCCCTACTCCCTTCACCCTGCAGCAGTTCACCCTGCCCGCACGCGTACCCGTCGCCCTGCCTTCGGCGCTGGTTCACAAGCGGCCTGACATTCTTGAAGCCGAAGCAAGGCTTCATGCCGCCATTGCCGCAGTCGGCGTGGCGACGGCCCAACTCTATCCCGACGTGACGATCGGCGCGTCGCTGACGCAGCAGACCTCGCAACCCGGACAGATCACCAGCAGTCGCTTCAATGCCTTCGATATTTTCGCGGGCCTCTCGGCCCCGATCTTCCATGGCGGCACGCTGAAAGCGGAAAAGCGCGGCGCCGAGGCCGAAGCACGCGGCGCATCGGCGCAGTACCAGCAAGTGGTGACGGAAGCTTTCGGGCAGGTTTCCGGGCTGCTTTCGGCGCTCGGCAATGACAACCGTGAATTCGCCGAACGACAGTCCGCAGCCGATCTGGCCGATCGTTCGCTCCACCTGTCACGCCGCAGCTTCGAGGTGGGCAACAGCGGCGTGCTGCAGGTTCTCGACGCCAACCGTGCCTATCAACGTGCGCAGCTTACCCTGCTCGACACGCGCAGCCGCCAATACCGGAACGTGGCGCGGCTCTACGTCGCCACGGCGGGAGGCTGGGTGACGGACAGCAGCGAGAACTGACGCGGCACCCGGAGCCGGGCCGCTTTCGCGCTCAGGTAAGCAGGAAGTAACCGAGCCCGAGCCAGCAACAGGCGCAAAGGCCCACCGCGATCAACAACCCGCGAGCGTCATGGACCTGATCCCGCGATCCTGGGTCCTGCCCGGCATAGACCAATCCCGAACTGATCCCCATCTGCATGCCAGCAAGCTGGTCCGGACGGCGTTCGAAACGGATAATTCCTTCTTCAGCGACCTTCATCAAGTCATCCCCACAAGACATCCCAACCAGCACGCGGCGGTTTCCCCGCCGGTTCCATGCCCGTCCGTCTTTTGGCGTGACGGCCTGGAACTGTTCGCGCATCGACGATGCTAACACCTTCCCCTGAGCTTGCACAGAGTACTCCCGCATAGACCGCTTGGAAAAGATGTTCCGATTCAGACCAGCCCTCCGCATGAATTTCCAAGCCATCATTGCCTTGCAAACACGACCTCAGGCCATATACGAACGAATACAGCCAAACCTGGAGATCATTCGAAGATGCGCCGGCTTCTCGCCATTCTGATCTCGCTTTTTGCGGCCTTCACGGCACTGTCGCCTTCGGCCATGGCGCAGCAGTCAGGTCCGCTCGTACTTGCTGCGGCCAGTCTCCAGGAATCGATGAACGCCGCCGCGGATGCCTGGGTCGCCAAAGGCCATTCCCGACCGAAAATCTCCTTCGCGGGATCTTCCGCCCTTGCCCGCCAGATCGAGGCCGGCGCCCCTGCCGACCTGTTCATCTCCGCGGACGAGCCCTGGATGGACGAAGTGCAGTCCAAGGGTCTTCTGCGCCCGAAGACCCGCGTATCGTTTCTCACCAACAACCTGGTGCTGATCGCCCCCGCCGCAAAGCCTGTGCGCATCAAGATTCGTCCCGGCTTTCCGCTGGCCGCCGCGCTCGGCTCCGGCCGGCTGGCCGTGGCGGACCCGAATGCGGTCCCCGCAGGACTTTACGCCCGACAGGCACTGACCCGGCTCAAGGTCTGGCCCTCGGTCCAGAACAGGCTCGCGCCGGCCGAAAACGTTCGCGCCGCCCTCGCGCTGGTCAGCCGGGGTGCCGCGCCGCTCGGCATAGTCTACAGCACTGATGCGAAAGCCGAACCCGGCGTGCGGGTCGCCGATACGTTCCCCCCGTCCTCGCACGATCCGATCAGCTACCCGGTCGCGGTTCTCGCCTCATCCCGCCACCGCGATGCCGAGGCATTCCGCCGGTTCCTGATCTCCGCCGAAGGCAAGACCGTGTTCCGCCGCTTCGGCTTCGGCACGCGCTGACGCACCTTCTCCGCTCGTGACGCTGCTCACTCCAGACGAATGCCAGGTCCTGATCCTGTCGCTCAAGGTGAGCGGAGTTGCCATGCTCGCCGCGCTACCTGTTGCCTTCGCCCTGGCATGGATACTGGCACGCTTGCGCTTTCCGGGCAAAGTGCTGATCGACGCACTGGTTCACCTGCCCCTGGTCCTGCCCCCTGTCGTCACTGGCTGGTTGCTGCTGATCGCGTTCGGCACCAACGGACCGCTGGGCCGCTTTTTCGCCGAATGGCTGGGCCTCACCTTCATCTTCCGCTGGACCGGCGCCGCGCTCGCAGCTGCGGTCATGGCTCTCCCCCTGATGGTTCGTGCGATGCGGCTTTCTATCGAAGCCGTGGATCGCCGCCTTGAAGGCGCAGCCCGGACGCTCGGTGCAGGGCGCTGGCATACGTTCCGAACGATCACCCTCCCGCTGGCAATGCCGGGCGTTCTGGCCGGCCTGGTGCTGGGCCTTGCCCGCTCTATCGGCGAATTCGGCGCAACGATCACTTTCGCCTCCAACATTCCCGGCGAGACGCAGACCCTCCCGCTCGCGATCTACAGCGCGCTGCAGATGCCCGGTGCGGAGTGGCAGGTCACGCGGCTTGCCGTGCTGTCCATCCTCGTCTCCGTTATCGCCCTCGTGGCTTCCGAGTGGCTGGCGCGGCGCAGCGGTCAGGGGCGAGCCCATCATGCCCTTTGATATCGACATCTCGCTCCGCCGCGGAACGGAACGTTTCGATTATGCCTTCCGCACGGAAAAAGGCGGGCTGACGGCACTGTTCGGTCCGTCAGGCGCAGGCAAGACATCCCTGCTCGATGCGATTTCCGGCCTTGCCCGGCCTGTCCAGGGCCGCATCCATGTCGAAGACACCGTGCTGTTCGACAGCACGAAGCGGATAGATCTCAGGCCCGAACAGCGCCGCTGCGGCTACGTGTTCCAGGACCTGCGGCTCTTTTCCCATCGGTCCGTACGCGACAACCTGCTCTACGGGTGGCGCCTTGCACCTGCTGGCCAGCGCTGGATGGATCTGGAAACCGCGCTGGGCTTTCTCGGAATCGGCCATCTGCTGGAGCGCATGCCCGCGACGCTTTCGGGCGGCGAAGCCCAGCGCGTGGCAATCGGCCGCGCCCTGCTTTCCGGTCCGCGGTTCCTGCTGATGGACGAGCCTCTCGCCTCAGTTGACGCCGAAAGGCGTGAGGAAATCCTGACCGTGATCGAGCGCATACGCGACGAACTGGCGCTGCCGATCCTTTATGTCAGCCATGACCGTGCCGAAGTGGACCGGCTTGCCGATCGCGTCATCGCCATCGAACGGCGCGGCTGACGGACTTTCAAAAATTGCGGCCCCGCCAGATTGACAGCCCCCTGCGTTTCGCACAAACAGGAATAGTAATTCTAATACTATGAGGCGCTGCACGGGCACGCCCGGGAGAAGGGGTTGATGGCGAAGATAGAACGGGGCGTGAGCCTTTACAGCTTCCAGGAAGAAATGTTCCTGGGGCAGATGTCGGTTGAGGACTGCATTGCCTTTGGCGCCTCCATCGGCGCGAAAGGGATCGAGATCCTGCCCGAACAGAACATGCCGCGTTTCCCCCACATCGACGATGCGGAAGTGGCGCGCTGGCAGGACATGCTGGCCCGCCACGGCGCGCATTTCACCTGTTACGACATGTTCCTCGATACCAAGCTGCGCAAGGGCGAGACCCTCTCGGACGAAGAGCAGGTCGAAAGCATCCGGCGCGACCTCGTGCTCTGCAACCGGCTCGGCATCCGCAACATGCGTGTGCTTGTCTTCGTGCGCCCGGACATCCTCGAAAAATGCGTGCCCCATGCGGAGGAACTGGATGTCCACATGGGCGTGGAAGTCCATGCACCGTGGCATCTCGAACATGCATGGATCCTCCGCACCATCGACGTGGCGGACCGGATCGGCACGAAGCATCTAGGCATCCTGCCCGACATGGGCATCTTCATGAAACACTACCCGCCGGAATTCCGCGCCCGCTTCGAACGGCAGGGTGCGCGGCCGGAAGTGGCGCAGTTCATCGTCGACCAGCACGAACAGAAGATCATGTGCGAATACACGATCTACGAAGTCGCGGTGAAGATGGGCGGCAACAAGGCCGAGATCGCCATGGCCGAGACACTGCGCCACGCGCCTTACGCCAACCCCAAACGGATCGGCGATTATGCACCGTACTTCCGCCATATCCAGGCCAAGTTCTACGGCATGGCACAAGACTGCACGGACCCCACTATCGCCTACGACGAAGTGATACCCGAACTGGTGAAATGCGGCTGGGAAGGTACGCTTTCGAGCGAATACGAAGGCAATCGCTGGATCCAGGACGTCTCGCCGGTCGACAGCCGCGAGCAGGTCCGCCGCCAACATGTGATGTTCGAGCGCCTGATAGCCAAGGCCGAAGCGGAACTGGAGACCGCCTGATGTTCGACAAGTATCTTATCGACGCCGCTTCGCTGCGCAACACCGGCCCGGCCGATGCGCCCACGGGGTTCTCCTTCGAGGCCAAGCTCGGCTATTATCGCGGCCTTGGCCTCTCGATGATCGAGAAGCTGGACGTGTCCATCGACGGGGCCTCGCTTCCGCGCGCGGCGGTTCGCTTCGATGAAGGCGAAGGCGCCATCACGCTGGACGAGATGGAAACCGCTTACGACCGGCGATGGCCCTTCGGGACAGCCGCGACGATCCTTGTCGATCATCCGGGCGGGTTCCCTGATGGCGAGCACGAACTCGCTCTGCTCCAGCAACTCCGTGTTTCCTACCTACCTTTCCCGTCGATCAACACCGATGCCAAGCGCGTCTCGCTCGAGGCATGATGAACCGGCGTAACGCGCTGCATTTAGGCGCGGTGGCAGGACTGGTGACGGGCCTTCCAGCACCGGCCCTGGCCGCCGCCGGGAAGCCTCCCGCAAGGAACGGGATCGAGGGCCAGCGCCGGGCCGATCGCGGGGATGGCACCTACCTCAATCCGATACTCGCCGGCGACTATCCCGATCCGACCGTCCTCAAGGATGGCGAAGACTACTATCTCACACATTCCTCTTTCGAAGCCGCGCCCGGACTGCTGATCTGGCATTCGCGCGATCTCGTGAACTGGACGCCGATAGCTTCCGCGTTGGAAAAACCGCTGGGCACGGTCTTCGCGGTCGATCTCGTGAAGCATGAAGGGCGATATTACATCTACATTCCGTTCATGGCGGCGCCGTGGTCGGAAGGGCTCAAAAGCTTCGCCAACATCTGTGTCATCCACGCGGACGATATTCGTGGACCGTGGAGCGAGCCGGTCGACCTCGGCATCGGCGGCCTGATCGACCCCGGCCATGTCGTGGGTGAGAACGGCAAACGCTATCTCTTCCTGTCCGGTGTCAACCGCGTGCGCCTGACCGACGACGGCCTCGCCACGGACGGTCCGGTGGAGAAAGTCTATGACGGCTGGAAATATCCTGACGACTGGGTGACCGAAGCCTACTCGCTGGAAGGCCCCAAGTTGTTCCGGCGCGGCGACTGGTTCTATCTCGTGACGGCGGTGGGCGGCACCGCCGGGCCGCCCACCGGCCACATGGTGACGGTGGCCCGTTCGCGCTCGGTTCACGGGCCTTGGGAGGACTGCCCTCACAATCCCGTGATCCGCACCTGGAATCCTGCGGACAAATGGCTGTCCCGCGGTCACGCCACCTTCGTGGAAGGTCCTGCGGGAGATTGGTGGGCCGTCTATCACGGATATGAGAACGGCTTCTACACGCTCGGTCGGCAGACCCTGCTCGAACCGATCCGGTGGGACAAGCAGGGCTGGCCTCACGCGATGGGCGCCGACCTTGCACGCCCGCTCGCCAAGCCTTCCGGGGGCGAGGCGGGGCCGCACGGCATGGCGTGGTCGGACAATTTCTCAGGCCAGTCTCTCGGCTCGCGCTGGCGTTTCTACAACCAGGCCCCGGGCGCTGGTGCACGGGCAACCGTCGGCGGCAATGCGCTGACACTTGCAGCGAAAGGCACCGGACCGCAGGACTGCTCTCCGCTGACCCACCTTGTCGGCGATCACGCCTACGAGTGCTCAGTCTCTGTAGAGCTGACGGACGGTGCGTCTGCAGGGTTGCTCCTGTTCTTCAACGACCGGCTGTTCCTCGGCATGGCTTACGATGGCGAGCGCATGGTAAGCTATCGTGGCGGCAAGGCGAGTTACTGGCAGGAGCCGGTGGAGAAAGGCAGCAGGATCGACTTGCGGATCGTCAACGATCGGCAAATCGTCTCCATGTATCACCGCACGCCAGGTGGTGAGTGGGTTCGCCACGCTGTTCGCAGCGAAGTCTCCGGCTACCACGCCAATACCATGGACGACCTGGCAAGCCTGCGCCCGGCGATCTTCGCCAGCGGCAAGGGTTCGGCACGTTTCAGGGACTATCGTTACAAGGCGCTTGCCTGATCGGCTACGAGGGGGAGGCGGCCTGGCCGCCCTCCCCCTCGCTATGGAATACAATTCCAGTCACGCGTCATGTTCGGGGAACAAGGGCGCCGGAAGCCGGAACGCCAGAACCAGGCATATCAGCATCAGCCCTTCGATGGCGGCGATCGCAGGCAGGACCGCGCCGACCTCTCCTGTCGGCGCACCGGCGAAGAAGGCCGTACCGACTATGGCGATGCCCAGCGCCATGCCGAGTTCCTGCACCGTCTTGATGAAACCGCTTGCCGTGCCCGCATGGCTCCGGTCGACGCGCGCGAGGATCACCGGCGTCAGCGGGCCGCTGGTCATGCCCATGCCGGTCCCGGCAAGAGCAAGACATGGCAGTGCCCACCAGAACGACACGTCGGTCTCGATCCACGCCAGAGTGCCTCCGGCAAACAATGCCATCAGCGTGATCCCGCCTACCAGCACCCATTTGCCGTGGCTCGTCACGAGCTTGCGGCCGAGAAAGGCAATACCGAGCATGACCCCGGCGCTGAACGGGATGTGCAGCAGGCCGGTTTCCAGTGGAGAGAAACCGAGCAATTTCTGCGCCCCGAATGCGAAGACGAACAGGAAGCCGCCCGTCGCCGCGCCGAATGCCAGCGCGATCGCAAGGCCAAGCGCGAACTGCCTTTGATGGAAGAGTTCAGGCGCATAAAGCGTCGCGGCCCCGACTTTTGCGCGTCTCTCGGTCCGCCGCCAGACCAGCGCCAGCATGATCGGAGCCGCGAAGAGCAAGGCGAGATGCCAGGGTTGCCAGCCAAGGTCATGCCCCCGCACAAGCGGATAGAGCATCGCAGCCATAGACGCGGCGAACAGCATGGTTCCACCACCGTCGATCCCGCGCGTCAGGGACGAACGCGCAGAAGGCAGCAACTTCCACGCGACGATCACTGCCAACACGCCGACCGGCACGTTGATGAGGAACACACTGCGCCACCCCAGGCCGAAGGGATTGGCATGGATCAGCACGCCGCCGATGATCGGCCCGCAGATGGCTGAAAGGCCGCCGATGACGCCGACCCATGCCAGCTTCGCCACGCGCTCCAGTGGCTGGAACAGGACCTGGATCAATGCCATGACCTGCGGCGCCATCATCGCCCCCGCTCCGCCTTGAAGCACGCGCGCGGCGATGAGTTGTTCCGGGCTGCGAGAGAGCCCGCAAAGCATCGAGGCAAACGTGAAGCCCGCCACGCCGCCAATGAACAGGCGATTGTAGCCGAAAGCATCCCCCAGCCGGCCGCCCAGCATCAACAGCAGGGCAAATGCCAGCGAGTAGCCCGCCGCGACCCATTGCGCCTGTGCCGCCGCCGCGCCGAAGTCCTGTTCGATCACCGGCAGCGCGGTGTTGACGATGGTGACGTCCACGATCTCAAGAACCAGCGCCACCATCAATGTCAGGTAGGCCAGCGATTTCTGTCGCTCGGTCAGGTCCATGACCTGCGCCGGAAACGGCGATGCCATGGCGGTCAAATTACGCCTTCCTTCAGCATCGAAACCGCCGTCGCGCAGGCCCGCGCAGTGAGCGCCATGTAAGTGAGCGAAGGGTTCTGGCAGGCAGATGAGCTCATCTGTGCGCCATCGGTGACGAACAGGTTTGGAATGTCGTGGGCCTGGCTAAGGCGATTGAGCACCGAAGTCCCTGGGTCCCAACCCATCCGCGCGCCGCCCATTTCGTGAATGGAAGTGCCGCCATGGCCCGGCTTGTCGAAGCCCATGATGACGTGGCCGCCCGCGTCGGTCAGCATCGCGGTCGCCTCGCGATGCGCATCGGCAAGCGCCGCCATTTCCTCCTTGCCATGCTCGAAGGCAATCTCGAGCTGGCGGACGCCGCGCGGGTCCGTGCGGTTGCTCAGCGTCAGTCGATTGCTGGCGCGCGGCATCGAATCCGCGAAGACCACCAGCACCATCGTCCACGGACCGATCTGGTGCAGCTCTTCCTTGTAATCCTTGCCGATGCCGCCCATCCGCTTGCCGCGCGTCCAGGTGCCTTGCAGCGCGCCGCCCTGGAACGAATAGCCGCGCGTGAAGCCGTCCCCGTCCAGCGTGTCGAGATTGCGGAAACGCGGGATGACGATGCCGGTGGGCCGATTGCCGAAGCTGGTCCGGCCTTCGAATCCAGGCATCACCGCCATGGCCGCCATCGTATTGGCATGGTCCATGATGTGCGTGCCGAGCACCCCACTCGAATTGGCAAGGCCGCGAGGCATCGCTTCGCTAGCCGAGTTGAGCATGAGGTGGACCGAGTTGAACGCCCCCGCGTTCAGAAACACCACGCGGGCATAGGCAACCTTGTGCTCGCCGGTCTTCGTGTCGATCCAGCGCACCCCGGTAACCCGGCCGGTCTTCGCATCGTAATCCACCTTGTGGACCTGCGCGTCGGTAACGACCTTGAGCCGCCCGGTCTTCTTCGCCGCCGGCAGTGTTGCCGATTGCGTCGAGAAGTAGGCGCCGTAGGAACAGCCGCGCGCGCAGATGCTGCGATACTGGCAGTGCGCCCGGCCCTGTTCGGGACGTGCCTCGGTAAGGTTCGCGGTGCGGCCGATTGTCATCACCCGGTCCGGATACTTCGCCCGGATCCGCTCACGGACGGCCGCCTCGACACAGTTCAATTCCATCGGCGGCAGAAAACGGCCGTCCGGAAGCTGGGCCAGCCCTTCCGCCGCGCCCGATACGCCGACGAATTCCTCTACCTTGTCGTACCACGGGGCAAGGTCGGCATAGCGGATCGGCCAGTCGGTGCCGAAACCATCCCGCTTGTTGGCGCCGAAATCATAGTCCGACCAGCGGTAGCACTGCCGCCCCCATGTCAGCGAACGCCCGCCGAGCTGGTAGGAGCGGAACCAGTCGAAGTCCTTGCCCTTCGCCTTCTGGTAGGGCTGCTCGGCATCGTTGACGAAGTGGCCTTCGGTGAACTCGTTGAAATGCCGGTTGAGCATCTGCACCGGATATTCGCGGGCATAAAGCTCGGCGTCGCCCTGCCCTCGAAACGGCATTTCCCACGGGGCCTTGAGTTCGGTCTCATAGCCCGTCTGATGCTCGATATTGCGGCCGCGCTCGACCATCAGGACGGTAAGGCCCGCCTCGGTCAGTTCCTTGGCCGCCCAGCCGCCGGTAATGCCGGAGCCAACGACAATAGCGTCGAATTGCGTGTTGTTGGTCATGTCAGCCGAAATCCACTGCGGTCCAGTCGCTGGAGAATGCGCGGTCGCCGGGCTTGAGAGGGATGTCCCACTCCCATTTTCCGGGCACCAGTTCATAGCGAAGTTCCTGCGATCCGCCGGCTTCGCTGGTGTAGTAGCCGGTCAGGATCAGCCCCTTGATCGCCGTCCACGGCGATGGTGGCGCGCCTTGGGCGAAAGCCTGGGTATCGAGCGCCGTCAGTAGCCGCACACGTTCCGCCGGGTCATGTCGCAGAAAATCGCCGCCCGCCGCGCGGTCGAGCGTGTGTTCCAGCCATGGGAGATGGCGCAGCGAACCGTCGCGGCGACGGAACGGTTCAAGCGCCGCCGTCACCATGCCTGCGGCCATCGGCGCGCGCGTGCCGGAAAGACCATGGGCAAGCGCCAGCACGACGAAATCGCCGACCCCCACGTCCTTCGCGCCAGGCGTATCGGTGCGCGGGATCACGAGATCGGAAACCTCCGCGATCAGATTGCGCTGGCGGTCGCTCGGCAGTTCGCGCTCGTCGAGAGCGGTAAGCTTCACGCCCGCTGCAGGAATGCCCAGAGCCAGCGCCAGCAGCGCCGCACCCGCGGTGAATTCGCGGCGGTTCCAGCCGGAAGTATGAGCGCTCATGCGTCGATATCCCTTGTCGGCGCATTGCCCGCATGGTCGGCTTCCTGGCCTGCGATCCGAGAGAGGCCCTTTATCGTCTTCATGATCCGTCTCATTTCGATCAGGCGGGGAGATGGTGGAAGTTCGGCGTCGTCACCGCCACGAAATCGATCCCGTCCTCACGCGCGGCTTCTTCGCGCAGCATCGTCTCGAGATCGGCATAGGCACGCGCCGGATCGATGCGATAGCTTTCTCCCGCCTGCTGCGAGCGCACGGCATCGCTGCTGAAAGCGCCCGCCACCAGTTCGATCTCGCGGTCCATTTCGGCAGCGATTCGGTGGACCGAGCCAATGAACGACCCCGGCCCTCTGCCGACAATGCCCATCCGCAGGCGCGCTTTCGTCATGCTTCCTCTCGTATGATTTATAATGATGGTTCTAATTTTATATGAGGGGTCAGGTCAAGGCCTTCGATTGCATTGACCGCGGTCAGAAACGCCGATATCAAACAGGAATAGAAATTCTAATATAGCGCCGGACAGCGGCGCGGGCGGAGAGGCATGAACCCGGTTTCCCGATTCTTCAGCAAGCTCACCATGAAGCCGCAGGGCATGACGATCGTCATCGCGGCCTTCCTTCCGATCTTCGCGATCGTCTCGATGTTCCCGATCGTGGCATCGATGATCGCCCACTTCCAGACCGACCCGGACGCCGCGGCCAAAGTGCCGCTCATGGTCACCGCGCCGGGCCTCACCATCGCGATCCTCGCACCGTTCGCGGGCTGGTTCGTGGACAAGTTCGGCCGCCGCCGGCTGCTGCTGATCTGCACGTTCTTCTACGGCCTGTTCGGCACCCTGCCGTTCTTCCTCGACGACCTGAACCACATTTTCGCCAGCCGCCTGGCGCTGGGCGTTTGCGAGGCGGGCATCCTCACCATCGTCAACACCCTGCTCGGCGATTACTGGGATAACGAAAGCCGCCGAAACTGGCTGTTCCTGCAAGGGGTGATCGGGCCGTTCCTGGCTTCGGGCGTGATCCTGATGTCTGGGCTTGTCGCCTCGATGCGGTGGAACGGCGGCTTCCTCGTCTATCTGGTCGCCTTCCCGATCTATTTCGCGATGCTGGCGTTCCTCTACGAACCCAAGGGCCGCGCGGCACATGATGAAACTCCGGCAGAGCCGACCGGCGAGAAGGCTCGCTTCCCGGTCGGCGCCGCGCTCGGCGTCGCCGCGCTGACGCTGTTCTCGGCCGCACAGTACTACGTCTTCATCGTCAACGGCAGCATTGCCTTCGGCGAAGTGGGCGTCACCGATCCCGCCGCCGTCGCCAAGATGAGCTTCCTTCCCAGCCTGTTCGTCATTCTCGGCGCGCTGCTGTTCCGTATCCTCTCGGGCCGATCCAACGGCGTACAGCTCGGCGCCTTCCTTGCGATTCTCGGCACCGGCCTTGCCGTGATCGGTCTTGCCCGCAACCCGGGCGAGATGATCGTCGGCCTTGCCATCCAGCAGACCGGCGCGGGCATGGCAGTGCCCTCTCTCATCGCCTGGGCCCAGACCAAGTTCCCCTTCGAGCATCGCGGCCGGGGCATGGGCATCTGGACCGGATCGTTCTTCTTCGGACAGTTCATCTCGCCTGTGCTCGTTCATCAGGCGAATGGTGCGACGGGCTCCATGCAGGGCGCGTTCCTCAGCGCGGGCGTACTCTCGCTGACAGTCGCCCTCGCCGCGCTCGGCATGGGCATGACACGCAGGCGAACGCCGCTGATGGCGTGATCCGGCAACGCCGCGCATAAGAAAGGCCCGCCGGGAGCGATCCCGGCGGGCCTTTTCTTTGGGATTGCTGCGCTTCAGGCGAGCGCAGCAATCTCCATTTCCAAGGTCAGCCCCTCATCTTCGCAATGGCGCGCAAGACGCAGCACGAGATGGTCGGCTACGGGTTCCCAGCCCTGCTCGCCCCAGCGCTGCAGCGCGCGCGGTTCGAGCGGCACGGCAATGCGGCGGCTCTCCCCCGCAGCCAGTTCGACGCGGGCGAAGCCCACCAGCGCGCACTCGGGGTTATCGCGATAGACCTGCACGACATCGCTGCCGGTGCGGTCCGAGGTGTTGGTAACGGTGAGGTGCAGCATGCCTCCTTCGACCGCAGCGCTCGCCCACGCGAAGCGCGCATAGCCCATGCCCGAGCCGAACGGATGACGCGCAGCCTTTCCGCTCGCTGCGAGACCGCGATAGCCCAGCAGTGTGCCTTCCGAATAGGTCAGCGTGCCGTCACTTGCAGGCTGAAGCGCGAACGCCGGGTAGTCGCCCTCATCCGCAGCCATGGTCACCGGAAGACGGCCACCCGGCTCGCGCGTACCGGAAAGCACGTCGGCCAGAGCGCGGGCGAAGCCCTCCCCCGGATACCAGACCGACAGCAGCGCCGCCGTCCTGTCTTCCCACGCGCTGTCAAAAGCATGGCCGACGTTGACGACCACCGCCGTGCGCGGATTGGCAGCCGTCACCGCTTCGATCAGGTGGATTTGCTCGGCAGGCAGCAGGGTGTCGGCGCGGTCCTTGCTCTCGACACTGGAGTCCGAAGTCTCTCCCACGATCAAGAAGACCGCATCCGCCGCACGCGCTGCATCGACCGCGGCCTGCAGCATTTCCTCGGCACTGCCGGGGCCGCGCAGGCCATACCACAAGCCCTGCACACGGCCCCCTGTCCACGAGAATTCGACTGCGATCGTCACTTCCTGTCCCTCCGCGAGATGGAAGCTCACATGATCGGAATCGCCGCGCTTGAGCACGCCCATCACGTCGCCCGCCGGGATCTCCCCGCCTGCACGCATGACTTCCTCACCGTCGACGAGAATGCGCGCCGCGCCGGTAGAGCCGAGGTGCAGCATATGCGCGCCGGCGCGCTTCGCGGTGTAGCGCCCGCTGGCACGCACCGAGCCCGGTTCGGTAAAGCGCGCCTGATCGTGGACCCCGACGAACCAGACAAGCGAGTTGGTATCGCGCGTCTCGCGTGTGAGCACGTCGCCCACGCAATCCGGCGCACCGAAGTACTCAAGCGTCATGCCGCTCGTGCAGCCGTCGCCGATATCGAGCGCGGGTGTCACACTCATGTTCGGCAGACGCGGCTGCGGATCGACACCGGGTTCGAACAGGATCTCGCACGAAGCGCCGTAGGCCGCGCGCAAGGTCTCCACCGGCGTCGGCGCATCGGGCGAAATCGAAATCTTGGCGAAAGTGCCGCCCTGGAAGCATGGCGCCCAGGCATTGGGGCCGATCACCGCCAGCGTCTTCACCGTTCCGGGCACGAGCGGCAGCATATCGCCTTCGTTGCGCAGCAGGGTAAATCCGGCCGCGGCAGCCTCTACCAGCAGGGCCTCGGCTTCGGCAGCAGGTATCGGCGGCGCCTTGTCGCCGGTGATCCGGCGCGCGACCGCAGCGATGCGTGATGCAGCATCCTCCACCCGCGCCGGATCGACCGCCCCTGCCGCGACAGCCGCTTCCAGCTTGCCCCCCATGAACCGCGAAGGTCCGGGCATTTCCAGATCGAGGCCGGCATTGATCGTGCCTTCGCTGGAATGCGTGCCGAACCAATCGCTCATGATGAGGCCTTCGAAGCACCAGTCCTGCTTGACGACTTGCGTAAGAACATGGGCCTGCTCCGAGCACCACGACCCGTTGACGCGGTTATAGGCGGCCATCAACCCGACGCAGCCCGCGTCTGCAGCATATTGGAATGGCAGCAGATAGACTTCGCGCAAAGTCCTCTCGTCCACGCGCACGTCGACTTCGTCACGCGAGGT
The DNA here is from genome assembly GCF_055361505.1 of Novosphingobium sp. TK71. Classification (NCBI taxonomy): domain Bacteria; kingdom Pseudomonadati; phylum Pseudomonadota; class Alphaproteobacteria; order Sphingomonadales; family Sphingomonadaceae; genus Novosphingobium; species Novosphingobium sp. TK71. The sequence continues at coordinate 733,079 of NZ_CM143962.1, read as the reverse complement.
CTCGCTATCGTTGCAGACCAGATGCTTGGCGACCGAGCCGGTGCCGGTCGATTGCAGGCCCTTCACCCATTCCGCCCCGAGCACACCGGTCAGCACCGGGTCTTCCGAGAAATACTCAAAAGCCCGGCCTGCCAGCGGACTGCGTGCGAGGTTGAGGTTGGGCGCCAGCACCGCATCCACCCCGCGCAAGACGGCCTCGCTGCCGACCAGTGCGCCGACGCGGCGGGTCAGGTCGCGATCCCAGGTCGCGCCGAGCAGGGTCGAGCATGGGCTTAACAAGGCGATGTCGCGCTCATCCACTTTGCCGCTGGCGATACCGAGCGGTCCATCGGACATGGTGAAGGCAGGAATGCCCGCATCGGGCACCGCGAAAGTGGCCCACATCGCGCCGCCCGCGGTGAGCGCGCATGCTTGTGAAAGGGTCACGTCGCTCATGCCACTGCCTCCGTCCGAAAACCCATGATCTGCTCCGCCTGCGCACGCACGGCGCGGGCGATGCCTTCGTCCGCCAGCGTACCGTCGGGCGCGAAAGGCTTCTGCTCCACCGAGTTGACCGCAACGCCTACCGGTGTCGGCCAGCCGCGCATCGCGTGAACCACGTCGCGCATCGCCGAAAGCGTGGTACCGCAAGCCTGCCAACCCGCCGCTGTCACCACGAGGCCGACCGGACGCCCATCGAAATAGACCCTTGGATCGCCGCGCAAGTCTTCAAGCAGGTCGATGGCGTTCTTCACGAGGCCGGAATAGCCCCCGTGATAGCCGGGGCTGCCGATAACGATCCCATCCGCGCTGCGGACGGCCTCGACGAGCGCCTGCTCTTCGGGCGTGCGGTCCGGGCCTTCAGGGTTGAAATGCGGCAAGGCGGCAAGCGCCGCCCCATCGAACATCACGGTTTCCGCGCCCAGTGCCGCGCATTCGACAAGCACGGCACGCACGATCCGCTCACTGGACGAGGCCTGGCGGAACGTGCCGCCAAGCCCCACGACCCGCCGGGGCGCGGCGGACGAAATCACGGTCATCGCATTCTCCTCAAGCGGCGCGGCCTTCTTGCGGGCCGCGCCATTCTATTTGCCATCAAGCCGGAACGGCGGCCTTGAACGCCGGCATCACCTTTTCGGCCATCAGGCGCAGGGTCTGGTCGCCATAAGCAAGGCGTTGCTCGGTCAACGGTCCCGTAGTGGTGCCGCACAGCACATTGCCGATGCCGAGTTCGGCGTAAGGCGCCAGATGCTCCGCCACCGTTTCCGGCGAGCCGTAGAGGCACCAGGTGCCGATCCAGTCGTCGGACAAAGCGTCCGGCGTGCGGTCGGTCTTCTTGTTGGCATCGTCGCTTTCGGCACGCGCATTGAACTCGGCCTCGCGCTCGATCGCGTCCTGGTAGCTGCGCAGGATCGCTTCCAGTTCCTCGCGCGCCTGGTCGTCGCTCTCTGCAACATGGACCACCTGATAGGTATGTGTCGTCCAGTCGAGCGCGGCCTTCACCACTTCGTCCGAATGCCCGGCTTCAAGCAGGAAACCCTTGTAGATATCGAACCACTTCTTGACGTGCGCGAAAGGCTCGGTGCCGCCGATCTTGGGCGGGGTGAAAGCGGGAATGAAGGCCGGCCAGCCGTTCTCGGCCGCGCGGCGCGAACTGGCCTCCTTCATCGCCACAGGCATCAACCGCGCATGGCCCGGCGTATAGGGCGAAGGCGTGATGCGCTGTAGCACGCGGCCCTTGTAAGGTCCGTTGTCGATCACCACCGCCGGATCTTCCATCTGCTTGGCCCAGAGCTGTTCTGCCAGCGCAAGGTTGTTCTCCGCGATCGCGCCCGCGTCCTTGTAGTCGACCGCAAAGCCGATCATCTCTTCCGGCGTCGTGCCTGAACCAACGCCGACCAGCAGCTTGCCGTCAGTCAACTGGTCGAGAATGTTGATCCGCTCGGCAAGGCGCACCGGGTGGTGCAACGGCACCGAAACCACGGAGAAGCCGAAATGCATCTTCGGCATCTGCGCGGCCAGGTAGCCTGCGAAAATGAAGCTGTCGCTCGCCACCGGCATGTAACCGTTGAAGTGGTGGTCCGGCAGGAAGATCGCGTCGTAATCGAGCTCGGCGGCAAGTTTTGCGTGACCCTCAAGGTCCTTCATCAGCTTCCGGTCCTGATCCGGACCAAGCGAACGGGCGTTCAGAAAAACGGAAAAGCGCATCTTCCCCTCCCTTGGGGCCATAGCCGCCGCCGCGATGGCGTGCGGTTCAGTGTGAAATAAAACTGAATTAGAATTGACGTTCTTATTTCGATAGGCTGTTTGTTGCGGTCATGTCAACAAGCGCAAAGCCCCGCCCCGGCGAAAAAAAGGCCGAAAAGAAACTGGCCGTCGATTCCGTCAGCCGAAAGCCCCAGCAGGGGCGCAGCAAGGCTTCGCTCGAAAGGATGGTCAGTGCCGCCAAGAAGCTCATGCTGGAACGCGGAAGCGAGGAGTTCACGCTTCAGGAAGTGAGCCAGACCGGCAATGTCTCGATAGGCTCGATCTACCTGCGGTTCGAGAGCAAGGAGAACCTCGTCCGCGCGGTTATCGGCGATCACCTCAAACGCATGGAAGAGCGCGAGAATGAGATGATGGAGCGGGTGCGTGGAGTATCCAGCTCGCTGAACACCGTCGTTCCCGCCTTCGTCGAAAACTACGCCGAGCTGCTGCGGGAAGAGGCCCCCCTCCTCCGCCAGAGCATGGCCCGCGCCGCCTTCGATCCACTGGTCGCCGAACCCGGCCGGCAGAGCGCCAATCGCGCCGCGGCGCTCGGCATCGGCGCCATGCTGGAATACCGCGACCAGTTCGGGGGCACCGATCAGGAGCGCAAGGCGAATGCCGCCTATCAGATCATCTTCGCCACCCTTGCCCGACAGTTGAGCCTCGGCTCGACCGGGGAGTCCGTCCATCCTCAGGACTGGAAGGAACTGAAGATAGAACTGGGCCGGATGTGCCTGGCCTACCTCACGACTGACCTCTAGGCGCATTGCCTTCTCCAGCGCGGGAATGAAAAAGAGGGGCGCAGCCAGTAGCTGCGCCCCCGATCGTTGCCCGGCGATATGGTGCCTTCGCGGACGCTTGCAGGAGGAGAAGCGCGCCCGCCCGCGGAGGATCACCGAGACATCAGAAATTCACGCTCGCCCGGACGCCGTAAGTGCGCGGCGGCTGGAACTGGTAATTGTTGGTGAACGACACGAAGTTCTGCTGCGCATAGGCCAGCACATTCTTGTCGAAGATGTTGCGTACGAAAGCCTGGATCTTCCAGCCTCCAACGTCAGGCTGGTAGGCCAGAGACGCATTCGCCATGAAGAAGTCTTCCGTAGAGACATCATCCAGATTGAAAACGGAGAAGTAATATTTCGAGGAATACTTCCCGTCGAGATGAGCCGTGACCTTTCCACCGGCGAAGAGGAAGTCCTGATCCAGTGAGCCGGTCACGGTGAACGTCGGGGCATTTGGCAGACGGTTGCCGCTGATATCCACGGGGCTGTTGTCGCCATCGTTGACCTCGATACCGTTGCCGAACTTGGTGTGCAGGTAAGTGCCGTTGACGCCGATCCGCGTATGCTCGGCCACCAGCGCCTTCACTTCCGCCTCGGCACCGAAGATCTTGGCATTGCCGACATTGAAGATGCCGCTGCCGCCGTCGATCACGCTGGATGTCTGCGAGGCCTGATAGCCCCGATAATTCGAGTAGAAGACGTCAGCGTTGATCTGGAGCGAGTTGCCCAGGAACGAATTCTTCGTACCCAGTTCGAAGGCGTCCAGCTTTTCCGGACCGTAGGGTATCGAGGCCGCGCTGCCGTTGGAATTGAAGCCGCCCGATTTGTAGCCGCGGTCGTACTTCGCATAGATCAGCGTATCGGGCGTGGGATGGTAGTTCAGCCCGGCGTGCCAGGTCGGCTGGCTCTCGCTGAGCTTGCCTTCACCCGGCGTAACGATCGGGTCCGCAGAGATGAACGGGCTGGCCAAAGCTGCAAGGTCCAGCACGGCCTGACCTGTGCGGCTCTTCTTGTCCCAGGTGTAGCGGCCGCCCACGCTCAGTTCGAGTTGATCGGTAAGATCGAAATCGACCTGCCCGAAGACCGCCTGCGAGCGGGTCTTGATCCTGTAGTCGAACTTGATGCCGTATTGATCGGGCTGCCCCAGTGCCGCCAGCGGGCCGCCGATCGCAAAGTCGCCGGTCATGTCGCGGTTGTAGAGCCCGGAATCGACGGTGTTGTTCTCCTGGAACCGGAAATAGCCCGCCTGGAAGAACAGACGCGAAGCGGAGTCATTGCTCACGCGGAATTCGTGGTTCCAGGTCTTGGGGGTCTCGCTCTGGCGGAACTGGCGGTTCGCCGGATAGGATGGCCCGGTGGCATCGACCACGTTTTTCCAGTGCTGTTCGTCGTAGCCGCCCGAATAGATGAAGTTCAGGTTGCCGCTGGTGTTGTAGGCCAGTTCCCAGCGAACGCGGTCCCCTTCGAGCCGCGTGGAAATCGGCGTGGTACCCACGAAGTCTCCGATATCGTCGAGGTCAGGCTGAGGGCCGCCGAGCGTCCCCCGCAGCACGGCATCGCCATGGACCTTGCGGGAGTCGTGCTGGTAGGAAACCCATGCCGAGAAGCCACCCGACTGATAAAGCGCCTGAAGCCGACCCGATGCAAAATTCTCGTCGTCGGCATCCTTCGTCGGCGCGTCCAGCTTGCGGTAGCCGTCATGGGTCATGAAAGTGCCCGAAGCGCGGATCGCGAAGTTGTCGCTCACCGCGAGATTGGCGCCCATCTCCCCGTTGAAGGTACCGAAGTTGCCCACTTCGACCGAACTGTAGCCCCCGTTGGAGAACTGCGGCCGGTTGGTAATGATGCTGACGAGACCGCCGGTGGAGTTGCGCCCGTTGAGCGTGCCCTGCGGCCCCTTGAGCACCTCGATACGCGCGAGATCGTACATCGAGGCGTTTATCGAGAACGGTCGGTTGGTGTAGAATCCGTCGCGTGCAATCGGCACGGAAGGATCGCCGATCTCCGTCACGTCGGTGGAGGCAACGCCGCGCACTGCAACGAATGCTGCGCCCGCCGAAGGCGAGATGTTCACGCTGGGGTCGATCAGGGCGAGGTCCCGGACCGACACGACGCCGGCATCGCGCAGTGCATCGCCGGAGTAGACGTTGAGCGCGATCGGGGTGTCCTGCGCGTCGGAGGCGGTGCGGTTTGCCGTAACGATGATATCGCCCAGACCCTGGCTCTGCGCGGCCGTATCATCGCTTGCCTGAGTGGCAGTCTGCGCGTGGGCCATGACAGGAACGGCCAGCGCGGACGTCGAAAGAAGCACGAATGCCAGTCTCATCAAACTCTCCCATGTCGGCGCTACCCTCAACTCGGCGCACCTTTTATAAAACCGGAATACCTATTCTAATTATGACGCGAATCGCGCCCCGTCAAGCGGCGAGCGGTCCAAACTGCGGGACATGAGAAAAGCGGCGTGCTGCCAGAGCTATCGCCCTGGAAACACGCCGCTTTCGATATTGCTGTTTACAGCGTTAGTGCGCCGCGAACGCGGATGCCGGCTGCCTGTAGGGAAGAAGTTGCCCTGCCGCTTCCACCAGCGGGTCTCTCCCGACGGCGATGGCGAGGCCCTGAGTCACCTGGCGCAACTGCGCACAGTTCAGCCATGGATGGCCCGCGCCATACTGATTGACCATGACGCCATACAGCCGGTCCAGCGCCCGGACACCGTTCTTCACGCCATAAAGGTGAACGTAATCAGCCCTGACCCGGCGCGCGGCGAGATCGAGATCGCCACGATGCACGCGGCTGAATGTCCGATAGTCGGCCTGAAAATCGTCGCCGGTGTTTTCACAGCGCATGGCTGTCACTTTCAGCATCGCATCGAGGCGTTGCAGGCGTTCCGCGCTGGCGTCAGCATGCAGGGCGGCGGCCGGCGGTGCCAATCCCAACGTGGCAACGCAGACGGCAGCGATCAGCGATCCGGCTCGAACCCGGCGTTTCGCAAGGCAGGTGCTCATGATGGTGCTCCTCCTCCTTGGCGGGAATTGGCTCCCGTCTCGTTAGGAAAATTCCCATAACGTAGTTAACATCACCTAAACAGGCACCCCGGCCTGCGAGCCTCATTGCCGGAAGGCATTCGGCGTCTATATCTGCGGTCCTTGCGGTTCATTTGCATGAGAAGGATTCACACCATGACCATCGCCGTTGGTGACAAGCTGCCCGACGTAAAGCTCATCAAGGCCACCGAGAGCGGCCCTGAACCGGTACAGAGCGCCGACTTCTTCGCAGGCCGGAAAGTGGCGCTGTTCTCGGTCCCCGGCGCGTTCACCCCGACCTGCTCCGCCAAGCACCTGCCCGGCTTCGTCGACAAGGCGGCCGATCTGAAGGCCAGCGGCATCGACGAAATCGCCTGCACCGCCGTCAACGATGCTTTCGTCATGGGTGCGTGGGGCAAGGCTTCGGGATCGAGTGATGTGACCATGCTGTCCGACGGCAACGGCGATTTCGTGAAGGCGATCGACCTCGTCATGGATGGCACCGGCTTCGGCATGGGCCATCGCGGCAAGCGCTTCTCGATGGTCGTCAACGACGGCGTGGTCGAACAGCTCAACGTCGAGGCGCCGGGTGCGTTCGAGGTCAGCTCGGCAGACTACATGCTCGGCCAGCTCTAAGCGCCCTGCGAAAACCGGAAAAAAGGCGGCCTTCCTGTGGGAGGGCCGCCTTTTTTCACGTCCATTCCATCGACGGGGCGTTGGCTTGCCCTCTCCTGTCCTGATCGCCTTGCCCGGCTGCCGGGGGACGTTTAGCGTCGCCACAAAGCGAGGAGTTTTCATGGCACGTTCGGTTATCGTCACCGGTGGTTTCGGCATTCTTGGCGCCGCTGTCGCCGCCGCATTCGCGCAGGCCGGCAACAAGGTCGCCCGCATCGACTTCGCCCCTGCCGCCAGAGAGCCGCTCGCAGGCGCACTGGATATCGGCGGCGTGGACCTGGCCGACGCCGGCGCCACCGGCGAAGCACTGGCCCAGATCGTTGCGGCGCACGGCGGGATAGACGTGCTGGTCAACGTCGCGGGCGGCTTCACCTGGGAAACGCTGGAAGGCGGATCGATCGCTGCCTGGGCGAAGATGCAGGCCATGAACCTGACAACCGCCGCCACCATCACCCAGCTCGCACTACCCGAACTGCGGAAGTCAGAGGCCGGCCGCATCGTCAACATCGGCGCCGGGGCCGCCATCAAGGCCGGCGCGGGCATGGGCGCCTATGCCGCCTCCAAGTCGGGCGTCCACCGCCTGACCGAAGCTCTTGCGGAAGAACTTGCGGGCACCAGCGTCACCGTGAATGCCGTGCTGCCCAGCATCATCGACACCCCGGCCAATCGTGCCGACATGCCTGACGCCGATTACTCCACCTGGGTGCAGCCCTCGGCCATCGCCGAAGTCATCGGATTCCTTGCCTCGGATGCAGGACGCTCGATCACCGGCGCCCTGATCCCCGTCACACGGGGAGGGTGAGCCCGCAGGCTTGCCCGGCGCCGCTTTCAGGCCCGGTCAGCGCCTTTTCGGAACATAGACCTGCATTCCGTCCTGCCCCCTGAACACCCGCCGCCATTTTGGCGAGCGGCCCAGTTCACGCGCGAGCGGCGCATTGTGGTCTTCCTGAATGAGAAACGCGGCCGGATGCCATTTGGCAATGACGTCGACCAGAGGAACGTACCCGTTCTCGATGCCGCCGTTGTATTGCCACTCGTCATGGCCGTAGCGGTAGTACCGGCCGTCGTAGGCAACGCGCCAGGCCGGCCAGCCTGCATCGATGATAGGCCCACCATAAGGAAAATCGGCATAGACCGTGCCGCGCACGCCCTGCTTCTTGAGATGCGCGATCGCCTCCAGCGGCAGGTTGGGACCGAACCGGGTAGGAGCGGCAAACGGGACGACCAGCACCACCGCCAGGACGGCGGCAACGGGCAGCCAGCGCGGAACCGGCCGGACCTCATCCGGCGATGCCGTTCCTGTCGCGGTCGCCGCGCGGGCGATCACCGGCACCATCGCCAGCGCCCAGAACAGCACGAAACGATAGGCCGTCACGGTCATGACAAGAAGCGCCAGCGCCACCAGCAGTTCGCTCCAGTCGAAGCGGCGTTCTTTCTGGCGCAGCAATAGCCAACAGGTCACCAGCAAGGTCAGGAGAACCGGAATCGCGTTCTCCCAGTTCGCCGATATCCATAGCGGGCGCCATTCGCTCGCACCGATGGCAAGGCTCATCTCGGCATTGGTCGCCGATATCGCCAGAATCGAGAAACCATCGGGTGTCGCGAACATCGAGGCGATCGCCGCCACGGTGAGGATGGCCGAAGCAATCGGGATACGCCGGGTCCGGCCGCGCAGCCGGGCCAGTGCGTCAACGGCGGTGTGAACGCCAAGCGCCAGCACGCCGACGCTCACCGAAGGGTGAAAGTTCTGCCAGAGCACCAGCAACGGCAGCCCCAGCCCGATCATCACCAGCGGCTTCGGCCGAAGCCGCAGCATTGCGAGCAATAGCCCAAAGCCCAGCGCGGCGAAGCTTTGCGGGCGAATGCTGGCCGTGGGAAGCGCGGCCAGGAATGCAAGGACCAGCGCCAGCGCAACAGCATGAGCGGCTGCCCCTCGGCTGCGACATGCGGCGGCAACGGCCCAGAACCCGCCAAGCCAACAGAGCGCATCGAAAGCACGAAGCGCGTCCCAGCCGCCCAGAGACCTGACGAGAGCCATGCTCGCCTGCGCCAGCCAGCCGACCGCTGGAAGCGGCTCGCCCAGATGGAGCGCGGCGAAGGGCTCCCGCGCGATCGGGCCGCCATGATCGAGGATGATCTCGCCCAGCTTGAGCTGCCAGAAGATGTCCACATCCCAGACGCTGCGCAGCAGCAGGACGAGCAGCATGGCAGCCGGGACGAGCGCGATCATCCCATGCTGCAGGCGGACCTTGCTCCGCCCTTCGATGCTTTCGATCCGACCGCTCACCTTATCCCCCGCCGCATGGCAAGCCGCTTCCTTCGCCGCAGGCCAGGGATGGTTTCAAGCCCCTTGCCTGCGGAAGCGGGGATAAGCGCGCCGGTTTCCCGGATTGGGGATGGTTTCCGCGATCAGTAGCCCATCAGGCTGAGCACTTCCTTGCGGCTGCGCTCATCGTCGAGGAATGTCCCCATCATGCGGCTGGTGATCATGCTCACGCCTGGCGTGCGCACGCCCCGCGCAGTCATGCAGGCATGGCTGGCCTCGATCACGACGGCGACGCCCTGGGGCTTGAGGTGCTCCCAGATGCACTGCGCCACTTCGGCGGTGAGCCGCTCCTGAATCTGGAGACGCCGCGCGAATCCGTGAAGCACGCGGGCGAGCTTCGAGATGCCCACGACATGATCCTTGGGCAGATACGCGATCGCCGCCTTGCCGATGATGGGCGCCATGTGGTGTTCGCAGTGCGACTGGAACGGAATATCCTTCAGCAGCACGACTTCGTCATAGCCGCCCACTTCCTCGAACACACGGCTGAGGTGAACTGCCGGGTCTTCTCCATAGCCCTGGCAATATTCCCGCCAGGCGCGTGCCACGCGCTTCGGCGTGTCCAGCAGGCCTTCGCGCGAGGGATCGTCGCCCGCCCATTCGATGAGGGTGCGGATCGCCTGCTGCACGTGCTCGGGGACGGCGGGCTTGCCCAGCGGGTTGTCCTCGTCGGGACCGTCGAGGCTGCTCATCCCTTCTTACTCCTTCGCAATCTATCCATAAGGTGCAGCCGCATGAGCTGCCCCTTGCGGCGGAAGAGACCGCGCCGCTCGATCGGCTCGAACATCTCCCCGGGACGTTCCGGGTCGAGCAGAGCACTTTCACCGAGCGCTCTTTCAGCTTCGGTGAGATGTTTCAAGGGCAAGGGTTCCAGATGTTTGCCCAAGGGCACAAGGCTTTCGATCATGGCCGCCATCGAACCGTGGCGATCGAGCGCCTCGGCGATGGTCTCCTCGGTCACACCGCAATGCTCGGAGAGCAGGCGATGGCGCAGGCCCGTGATGGCGGAAGACACATGGGCATTGGCGGGCCGCGCGGCATCGATGAATACGTCGCATTCCGAATCGAGGCCCATCGAGCGGTTGTTCATGTTCGCGGAACCCACCCGCAGTATCTCGTCGTCGACGATCATCAGCTTGGCATGAACGTATATGGGCGTGCCGTCGGAGGCGACCGGATAGAATATGCGGAACCGCCCGGCATGATCGGCATTGCGCAGCGTGCGGACGAGTTCGACGCGCGCGGTATCCATCGCGATCTGCTCCAGCCAGCCGTCGGCGGTGCAGGGATTGATGATGAGAAACTCGGGCGGATCGTCCTCCAGAAGCCGCTCGCAGATGGCCTCGGCAATGGCGCGCGATGCGAAGTACTGGGTCTCGGCATAAACGAAGCGCTTCGCCCGGCGGATCTGCTCCACGAACAGCGCCTCGATCTCGCTCACTTGCGGGCAATCGCCATATTCGGCGCGGGTGCGGGCGATACCGATCTCCACGTTCTCGAATTCGGCGCGCAGTTCCTCGGGCCACGGGCTGAAATCCTGCGGCGCGCAAGGCACCAGTTCGGCGCCGCCCGCCACCTTCCAGCGTTCCCGCCCCAGATCGCCCAACGCGCCTGCCACCTCGCCTTCCATCACCATGGTAACGTCGTGCCAGGGGCCATAGAGCTTGCCGGTCGGCTTCCGCCGCCGCTTGTCCCTGGGCAAGTGCTCGGGCGTGTCCCAGCGGTCGGACGTCATGTCGATCCCGCCGCAGGCCGCGAAAACATCGTCCACCACCACGATCTTCTGGTGATGGCTGCATCCGATGGGATGGGCACCGTCGAACTTGAAATCGATTCGATCGCGCAAGGCCCAGCGGATCAGGTCGATGATCATGGTGCCGCGAAACAGCGACTTCACCAGCGAGAAATTCCACTTCAGGAGCAGGATTTCCAGACGAGGATTGCTCTTCACCAGCCAGATGATGAACGAGCCGAGCCGCGCCGGAAACTTCTCGTGCCGCCCTCGCTGCCACCATCGCCTTCCCGAAGAGAGCAATATGCGCGAATCGAAGTCCCAGCCGATCATGAAGATGCGCTGGCGTGCCTCCTCCATCACCCCGCGCATCAATTCGAAATAGTCCGCCGCGTCGATAACGACGTAAGCGCGCTTCGCCATGGCATAACGCCAGACCGTCGGCGACGCAGGGCCATCGCCCTCGCCTCCGTTTTCAGAATCCCGATCCATCGCTTGCCTTGCTGAACCACCCACCATTCGCGATCAAGCATCCAGCCCACAGGATGTTCCCTGCCCCATTTGTCCGACAGATGGCACAGCCTGTCGCCCCGGGAATCTCCGTATGGCGGATTTCCGCCATTTCGCCGCGAAAATACGTCAACTGAGCGGTTGATCCGGCACAGTTCAGCCGCCATTCCGTTTCGCGGATGCAACATGCATCGTTCTCGTCCGTTCCTTCCCACGTGACAAATGCACGCGGAACGGACTTTCGGCTTCAAGCCGAAACCAACCGTCCGGGTCGTGTTTTCCGGACCACCATTCACGCTTCTGCGCTGCGACTGTGCAGAAGCCGAGCCGGGACCGTTGGGTCGGTTCCCGCATCGAGAAGGAGTACGCCATGAAGAAAACTCTCATCGCCGCCGCGATCGCCGCAGCGACCCTGTCTCCGGTCGCCGTGATGGCGCAGGGCGCGGCCGCAACCGCCGTCGCACCGACGGTGGGCGCCAAGGTCTATGGCCCCGACGGCACCGAAGTTGGCTCCGTTGAAGCGGTGCAGAGCGGTGTCGTGACCGTCAACACCGGCACTGCGCGCGCCGGCCTCCCGGTCGCTTCCTTCGCCATGCGCGAAAAGGGCCTGACGATAGGGATGAACAAGGCGCAGCTCGAAGCCGCCGTCAGCGGCGCCAAGGCCGAAAGCAGCGCCGAGCTTGCCAGCGCCTTCGTTGCCGATGCCCCGGTAAAGAGCAGCGACGGCGTCGTCCTTGGCACCATCAGCAAGGCGGAAGGCGACGACGTGTTCGTCAACCTCAGCAACGGCTCCGTGGCCCAGCTCAAGAAGTCCTACTTCGGCCTGGGCGCGGACAAGTCGCTGGCGCTGGGCATGACGGCCGCTTCCTTCAACTCGCAGCTTCAGTCCAGCTCGGGCGGTCAGCCCGGAGCCGATGCCCAGGCAGCACCCTCGGGTGCGGCAGGCGCGGCTGCGACGCCCACCGGCCAGTAACGCTTCCGCCTCGACGCGGATCAAAACAAGGAGCCGGGGACACGCCAGTGTTCCCGGCTTTTTTCGCCCTGACGCGCCCGGAGCGCATTCTTCGGGACCGGTTCGCATGAAGCGCGAATCTCAGAGCGGCAGACGCGAAAAACCCCGCCCGAGCCAAAGCCCTGCGGGGTTTTTCGTGTGTGCTGCAATGGTGCGCCCGGAACGATTCGAACGTCCGACCCTCAGATTCGTAGTCTGATGCTCTATCCAGCTGAGCTACGGGCGCATATTGCAGTATCTATGTCTGTACCCCCATCGGCCAAAGGCCTTTGAAGGAGAAATGGTGCGCCCGGAACGATTCGAACGTCCGACCCTCAGATTCGTAGTCTGATGCTCTATCCAGCTGAGCTACGGGCGCAAAATTTCATTTTCCAACCAATGCCCACACCCCCGAAGGAGAATGGTGCGCCCGGAACGATTCGAACGTCCGACCCTCAGATTCGTAGTCTGATGCTCTATCCAGCTGAGCTACGGGCGCGTTGGAGAGGCGCCAATAGGAGCGGTTCGCTCTGCCGTCAACGCCTATATTGCCTTCTGGCGCAGGAATATGGATAACTTTTTCGCGAGGGGATAATCGAGCGGCGGCATCGAGAGATCGGCGATCGCATCCGGGCCATACCATCCGAGCGCTTCCGCCTCGATCGCGCGCGGTTCGCGGCCCCATTCACGGCATGCATATAGAAGAATGACAATGGCCCGTCCTGCCCGGCCATCCTTTCCGGCGGCACCCGGCCCACTGGCGAAGCCTACAGGCATCAGGGAAGCCGGATCGACCAATAGGCCCAGTTCCTCTTCCAGTTCCCGCGCAGCGGCCTGCTCCGGCGTTTCGCCCGGATCGACCTTGCCGCCGGGGAACTCCCAAAGCCCGCCGTGCATCGACGTGTAGGGCCTTTGCTGCATCAGGACCTGCCCATCCCCGCGCACCAGCGCCACGGCGACAACCAACAGGGGTGTAAAGGAATTTTCCAGTTTAACGCCCTCCTTTAGGAACTCTTTAACGCTAAAATGCTATTTTATGAAATACTCAGGTCAGGTGCAGGTATTCATGACTATTGATTCAGTCATAATCAGACTCATCAAAGACAAGTCCGGCGCCACTGCCGTTGAATACGCCTTGATTCTTGCGATGATCGTCCTCGTCATGATCGTTGCTCTGGATGGCGTCGCCACCGAGACCGTTGGCATTTGGGACAATATCGCTGAAAAGTCGGCCGCAGCCACATCGGGTCAGTGAAAACGTTTCCGGTTTAAGTTTTTTTCAACACTTGTGGGGCATTCCTAAGCCTGTCCAAAGCGCCGAAGCGAGTGCCTGGCGGGGCGGACCGGGTACACAAGACTGCTTTCATTCAGGAGACACCACATGAAGTTCCTCGCCAAGCTGCGCCGCAACGAACAGGGCGCCACCGCCATCGAATACGGCCTGATCGCCGCCCTCATTGCCGTTGCCGCGATCGCCGCGATGCAGGGCATGGGCTCGCAGCTCAAGTCGACCTTCGAAAAGACCTCGACCACGCTTGAGAACGCGAACGCCGACTAAGCCCGGCCGCGACAAGCGAAAACAGATCGGGGCGGCGGGGAAACCCGCCGCCCCTTTCGTTTGCGGTTCGTACGAAGGCGAACTCAGTAAGTCACTATCTTGACCTTTTGCCCCGGAACCAGGCGCGTTCCGGCCTGCATGCCGTTGAGCACCAGGAACCGATCCAGCGCGGCATCCGTGTAAGCCATCCGGCCGGCCAGCGATTGCACGGTGTCGCCCGCCTTTACAGTCAGCACGGAGAGACGGCGCGGACGGACCTGCCCGGCTTCGGCAACTGAAATCCGGCGCATGCTCTTGAACATCCCATTGAACGCCCCGGCACCGCCCACACGGGTGATCGTCACGAAGTGATAGGCTTTTCCGCCTCCAAAATCATAAGCGAAGACCGTCACGTCCACCGGCCCGCTCGATGCCTGAACCCTCGCCACGCCGTAAGCAGCCGAAAGACCGTTCACATTCGCCCGCTCGATGCTGGAAGGCACGATTCGCGCCTGCCCCGATTCGGTCAGGCTGGAAAACACCGACTGGATGTAGGCGTCGAGCCCGGTCCCCATCTGCCCGCCGGAAAACTGCGCCTTGCCCGATTCCCCATTGATCGACACGGCCTGGGTTCCGTTGACGAGATAGAAGCCGTTAGGTGCCTCGAAGGCCAGCCGCAGTTCCGGATGCGTGAAGCGATTCCCGTCGATCATGCCCTGCTTGGGATCGTCTCCGTAGACCAGCCCGTCGATTCGGGTGAGGAATACGTCGCGATTCGTCATTCCCGATGCGCCGCTCCCCGCCTGCGCAAGCGCGTCCCGCACGCGAGAGGCAGGGTCCGGGTGCGTGGAAGCCCATTGCGGTACCTGATTCGCCGAGCCGCGCAATTGCGCCTCAAGCGCATTCTGGCGCGCCAGGCTGTCGAGCACGGTACTCATCGCACGCGGATCGTATCCGGCGCGCTTGAGATAGGTAATGCCGAGACGGTCGGCTTCCAGTTCCTGGGAGCGCGAGTATTTAAGCGTCAGCATCTGCGAACCTTGCGAAGCGATCTGCTGGCCCAGCCGCCCGAACGCATTGTCGCCCAGCAGAACCCCGGAGAGAACCGAGCCGAGCACGCCCAGCAACTGGTTGCGCGATGCCGCTTGCTGCCGCTTGGCCGAATGTCGCGCCGCCACGTGGCCGACCTCATGACCCAGCACGCCCGCCAGTTCCGCCTCGTTGTTCATGAGTGCGGTAAGCTGCCGGGTGACGTAGATGTAGCCACCGGGGATGGCGAAGGCGTTGTTCACCGGCGAATTCAGCAGCGTCACGGTGAAATCGCCGCGCGCGTTGGACAGACCGGACTGCACGGCGATGGTCTTGCCCACCTGCTCGACATAGGCGGCCTGCGGCCCCGTCACCGAGCCGCCGAATTCGGCGAGCAGGTCGGGATGGGCCTTGGCGCCTTCCGCCTTGTCGGCGCGGCTGATCGCACTGACTGTCGCGGGATAGGCCGCGGCGGCCGACGCCATGCCGGTGGCGGTCGGAAGGAACGACATGGCGGCGGCAGTAACCGCCATTACCGACCGGCTCCTGACTGAATGAACTGCGAACATGGCCCCTTCCCCTCCGGCTATCTTGATCTGCGTCTTCTTCCCGTCAGGCAACGGCAAGCGCAAGTGGTTGTTCCCGCTCTTTTCACCCCCGCGCGAGGGGGTGGCGGGCATTCACCAGTGCGACCAGCCGCGCACTGTCGACATGCGTGTAGATCTGCGTCGTCGCGATGTCGGCGTGTCCCAGCAACATCTGGAGGACGCGCAGGTCCGCGCCGCCTTCCAGCAGATGCGTCGCGAAGGCATGGCGCAGGACATGCGGCGAGACGCGCGTGGGATCGATATCCGCCCTCGCGGCCAGTGCGCGCAGCAGCTGGAACAGGCGCACCCTTGTCAGATGCCCGCTCTCTCCGCTCGAAGGGAACAGGAACTTCGAATTTCCGCGCCGCACCGCCAGCCACTGGGTCAGCACCGACCTTGCGCGCCCGCTCACCGGCACCATGCGCTGTTGCCCGCCCTTGCCGGTAACATGGAGAAACGGCGCATCGCGGGGCACCGCCGCGAGCGGCAGGGAGACCAGTTCGGTTGCGCGCAGCCCCGATCCGTAGAGCAGTTCCAGCAAGGCCAGCAGCCGGACCGCATCCGACCGTCCGCCCCGTGCCTCCGCTTCGGCCGTGGCCAGAAACCGTTCGACTTCCTCGTGAGAAAGCAGGCGCGGCAAGGGACGGCGGGTGCGCGGACGCGGCAGGGAACCCGAGGGATCGTCGCCCCGCACCCCCTCGTCCACCAAGAAGCCGTAGAACTGCCGCAGCGCGGAGCAGCGCCGCGCAAGGCTCGACGCGGCAAGGCCGCTCCACGCATCTCCGAGCCTGGCCAGAGCATCGCCATCGGCCGTCTCGATATCGCCGAGCGCCTCAGCCGCTGCCACGAGGTCGCGGCGATAGGCGGCCAGCGTATTGGCCGCCGCTCCGCGTTCGGCCGCCAGCATGGCCAGAAAACGCTCGGCGTGACCTTCGCCGACCATGCCGCGTCAGGCCCGTGCCACGGCTTCCGCAGCGATCATCCGCGCCTCTGCGTCAAGCCCGACCGTGCGCAGCGCCGAAACGATGTGATAGAGATAGCGCGGGGTCATGCGCTGCCAGTTGGCCCCTTGCATGCCGAGACCGGCCAATAGCGCCACACTGGCCGGATCACCGGCTGCAGCCGCCTTGTCGATCGCAGCCGTGAACAGGGTCGTGCTGTCGAGTTGCAGGCCCCATTCGCCCGAGTAGCGTGAGGCCACGCCCTGATCTACGCGTTCCAGACCGGCAAGCCCCGCGACGAGGAAGGCGCTCTTTCGCTTGTTCCGGCTTTCGTCGGCATCGAAATACGTGCTGATCGCCCCCGAATCCACGGAGCGTATCCGGCCCGGCGCCGCCAGTGTCAGCAGCCCCCAGCCCTCGCTGCCGGACGCAACGATCGAAGACCACGCCAGCGCATTGGTATCGTAACCGGCTGCCAGCATCGAGGCGATCAGCGCCGAGGCATCCGCTTCCATGTCCTTGCTCGGCGCGATGCGGGCGGCGGCGGCGGCCGTCAGCACCTGCCGCGAATAGGCCGCATCGCCCCCGCCGGCGCCGTTCCACAAGCTCTGCATTGCCGAGAACCGCGCTGCGGGAGCGTCCAGCGTATAGGCATCGCGCAGGCTTTCCGCCCGCTTCTGCCATTCGCCGGTAACATCCCCATCCGCGTAGATCTGGGCGTAGAGATCGACCATCGCCGCATTCGAGAGCACGCCTGCCCCGCCCGCCCGGTCTGCCGCGACCGCGCGCCGTTCCAGCCCGACCATCGGGGCCAGCGCCGTGGCATAGGCATACATCGGTCCGGCGCCGGACATCGCGCTTTCCGGCGGGGTCAGGCCCACGCCAATGGCAAGGCCATAGCGCCAGGGCGTCATCGTATCGACGTTGTTCCACTCGATCGTAACGGCCTTGCGCGAACGCCCTGCCGCGCCGGCGTATTTCTGCGCCAGCAGCGAATCGATGCGCTCCAGCTTGCCGCTGACACGCGCGCGTTCAAGCTTCGAGATCGCCGAGGCACCGCCGCCCCGGAAGGCCTCGCAGATCGCCTGGGCTGCGTTCCATTCAGGATCGTCCCGCAGCGAACCCTGGATCGACATCACCGGGCACATGCCCGTGAAATCGGCGGAACGCTGATAGACGTCGAACGCCTCGTTTCCGATCTCGGGCGTGAAGTTCGATATGTCGATACCTTGCAGCAACGCGCGGGCGGCATCGGTTTCACCCATGCGGAGCAGCAGGCCGACCCGCAGGGCCAGGAACTGCTGCGGGCTCATTCCCGCCGGAGTCTCGAGACGCGAGGCAAGCGCACGGCGTAGCAGGATATGGCCCCATCGCGAAAACACCGCGCCCCGGTTTGCCGCGATCGCGGACTGGACCAGATAGGGATTCTGCCCGGCGAGCGACGCCTCCGGCATCCCGCCCTCGCTCTCGTCGATAAGGCCGATCCGCTCCATCGAGCGGCGCGCGCCCGAAGGCATGTCGAGGTCGAGCTTGTCCCCCAGCAGGGCTTCGAAATCCTCGGGCGACATGCGCTCCAGTTCTTCGAGGCTCGGCAGGCGTGACAGCGTGCTCTTGCCGTTCACGTCAGTGGTAACGAAGGAATCCGTGGCAAATGGCGGCACCTGCGCAGGCAACGGCTGGACCACGGGGGTCGACACCGAACGAGGCGCCGTGGCCGGAGTGGCCGTGGCAGGGCGATTCGCAGGTGGCGGCGTAGCGGGCGCCTGCGTGGGCGCTGGCTCTGAGAACATTTTGGGCAGCAGCGATTCCGGGGCATCCTGCGCCATCGCCCACGCGGACGTCACGGCGAGCGAAGCGCCGGCCAGCAAGTGCCAGGTCCTCATGTATGTTCCCTTGCGAGGCTTCATCGCGGCAGCTCCGGAACCGGCACCGGCTGGACGATATCGCGGACCGGCGAACGACCGCCATCCATCCACGCCCAGACACCCAGAACGACCGCCAGTACGACGATGGAAACGGCAGCCACGCCTGAAAACCTGCGCCTGCGTTTTTGTATCGTCACTCGCCTTCCTTCACCGATGCTTGCGCTGCGACCTAGCGCAACTATAGGCGATGGAGCAATGGACGTTCAACAAACCCGGTTTTCCGCACAGGAAATTGCCGCACTCGCGCGGCGCATCGATCGCCCCATCGTGCTGGTCGGAATGATGGGCGTGGGCAAGTCCAGCGTCGGCAAGCGCCTTGCCACGCTGCTCGACTGCGCCTTCGTCGACGCCGACGATGAGATTGAGCGCTCGGCGCAGATGACGATCCCCGAGATTTTCGAGACTTACGGCGAGGATTACTTCCGCGACGGCGAACGCCGGGTGATCTCCCGCCTCATCGAATCCGGCGTGGAACGCTGCGTGATCGCCACCGGCGGCGGCGCGTTCTGCAACGAGACGACGCGGGCGCTGATCCTCGACAAGGCGATCACCGTCTGGCTCGACAGCGAGGTGGACACCCTTGTCGAACGCACCGCGCGCAAGGATCACCGTCCGCTCCTGCGCGGCGGAGATCCGCGCGACATACTCGCCCGGCTGCGCGAAGACCGCAGGCCGCACTATTCGCAGGCACCGATCCATGTGATCAGCAACAGCGGGCCTCACGTTCAGACCATCAACAAGGTCCTTCAGGGAATTTCGCAATGGCTGTAATCCCCGTCGATATCGCCGGTCGTCCCTACGAAGTCCGGGTCGGAGCCGGTCTGCTCGCGGAACTCGTGCCGCAGTGCCGCGGGCGCCTGCGAAAGCGCGGCGTGCCGATCATCACGGACATCAACGTCCATGCGGCCTGGGGCCAGGTTGTCGAGGCAAGCCTGCGCGAAAGCGGCCACGAGCCGCACTGGCGCATCCTGCCTGCCGGTGAGGCGACCAAATCCTGGGAAGAACTGGCGGCGACCGTCAACTGGCTCCTGTCGCTCGAAGTGGAGCGCGGCGACCATATCATCGCGCTGGGCGGCGGGGTGATCGGCGACCTTACGGGCTTCTGCGCCTCGGTTCTCAAGCGCGGCTGCAAGTTCATCCAGGTTCCCACCACCCTGCTCGCCCAGGTCGATTCGAGCGTCGGCGGCAAGACCGCGATCAATACGCCGGCGGGCAAGAACCTCGTCGGCGCGTTCCATCAGCCCTCGCTGGTGCTGGCCGACCTTTCCGCCCTCGAAACGCTGCCGGAACGCGAGCTTCGGGCCGGTTATGCCGAAGTGGTGAAATACGGCCTGATCGACGATGCCGACTTCTTCGCCTGGTGCGATGCCAATGGCGGTGCGATGATCGCCGGAGACAGCCAGCTTCGCGAATATGCCGTGGCGCATTCCGTGGCGAGCAAGGCGCGGATCGTTGCCGAGGATGAGTTCGAAACCACGGGAAAGCGCGCACTTCTCAACCTTGGCCACACTTTCGGCCATGCGCTGGAAGCGGAAACCGGCTTCTCCTCCCGGCTGCTTCACGGCGAGGCGGTCGCGCTCGGCATGGTGCTGGCGGCCCGCTATTCGGCCCGCCGCGAACTGCTGCCCCGGGCCAGCGCCGAGCATATCGCAAACCATATCCGCGAGATCGGCCTGCCCTCCAGCCTTCCAGAACTGAGCCTCGATTGCGATGGCGGGAAACTGGTCGGTCACATGCTCCACGACAAGAAGATGGACGCCGGAACCCTGCCGTTCCTGCTGCTCAAGGGCATCGGACAGACCTATCTGGACAAGCAGGTTTCGCTCGAAGACGTCGCCGCATTCCTTGACGAGGAACTGACCCGCCAGCCCTGAACCGCCTGCTTTCAGGCACTTGGCGGCCCCGGTATTGAACGACACCTAAAGGGTACAGAGAAGGCGAGAGCCGTAACCGGCACCCCTGCATCGCACTTAGCTCTCATAGACGGGGCTCGTGCGTGACATTACAATGACGCGCCACTATGGTGCGCGCTTGGACAACAAAAGTACCGGGCCGCACCAGACCGCCATGACACTTTCAGAAGCCACTCCCGAGCTCGACTTCCCCGAGGAGATCGAGCGAGACGACCGCGCCTTCCTGGGCCACCCCAAGGGCCTCGGCTACCTCTCCTTCGTCGAGGGTTGCGAGCGATTCTCCTACTACTCCATGCAGACGCTGCTCGTGCTCTACATGGTCAAGTACCTGCTGCTGCCGGAGAACGTCGGCAAGGTCATGGGGCTGTCGTGGCTGCGCGGCTGGCACTATGCCGGGCTTGAAGGGCAGCCGCTCGCATCGGCGATCTTCGGCGACTATACCTCGCTCGTCTATCTGACCCCCATTCTCGGCGGCATCGTCGCCGACCGCTGGCTCGGTCGCAAGGCCACCCTGATCGCTGGCGCCGTGGTCATGTCGCTCGGCCACTTCCTCATGGCGTTCGAGGGCATGTTCCTCTTCGCGCTGATCTCGCTGGTCGTGGGCGTCGGCCTGTTCAAGGGCAATATCGCCAGCCAGGTCGGCGAACTCTACAAGCCCGGCGACCTGCGCCGCGCCATGGCGTTCCAGATCTTCTACATCGCCATCAACGTTTCGGTCATCGCCGCGCCGCTGATCGCCGGCACCCTGGGCGAGAAAGTGGGCTGGCACTACGGCTTCGGTACTGCCGGCGTGGTCATGGTGCTGGGCCTGATCATCTACCTGAGGGCCGGACACTGGCTTCCCGCCGATAACCGCGCTCCGAAGGGGGAAAAGGCGCAAAAAATCCGCCTGGCCCGTTCCGACTGGCCCCGCCTCGGCGCACTGGCCGTGCTGGTGCCGGTGCTGGCCATCGCGATGATGAGCAATCAGGAAATCTTCAACGCCTACCTCGTCTGGGCGGACGACAAGTTCCAGCTGACCTTCTTCGGCGATACCCTGCCGACGAGCTGGATGATCACCGTGGACGCCACCCTCAGCTTCTCCATGCTGGTTGCCGTCGCGGCGTTCTGGAAGTGGTACTCGACCCGCACAGGCCGCGAGCCCGACGAACTGGGCAAGATGATCATCGGCTCGGTGTTCAGCATCATGGGCGGCATGTGCCTCGTCATCGCCGCCGCAACCGCTGGCGATGCCAAGATCGGCCTGTTCTGGCCGGTGATGTTCCACCTGTTCAATTCGATCGGTTTCGCGCACATCATGCCGGTCAGCCTGGCCCTGTTCACCAAGGTTGCCCCGCGCGCGCTCAATGCGACGGTGGTGGGCATCTACTACCTTGCGTTCTTCGGCGCCAACAAGGTCGTGGGCGAAGTGGGCGGCTGGTATTCCTCGATGGATACCGTGTCTTTCTGGCTGATCCACGTCGCCTCGGCCGCCGTGGGCCTGATCGCCTTCGCGGCGTTCAAGATCGCACTGGGCAAGACGCTGGCCGGTGAGCCCGGCCCCGCCTGATAGCAAAGCGGCGCCCCTGCTCAGGCAAGGGCGCCGTTATGGGACCAAGCGGAAAGCCCGTCAGCCGAACACGGCGACCGACTGCATCCCCGCGATCACCGGCCTGCCCGCTGCATTCCACTGAAGGATTTGCTCGCTCGCCCCGCCGCCGCGCGCGAATTCGCTGGTGGAGCGCAGCAGCCACCAGCCATCCTCCGTCGTCGGCACAGGCTCCAGCATGTTGACGTGCCAGTGCATCGAGCTGATCGGCACGCGGAAGCCCAGCAGCGGCAGCACCGCCGTCGGCAAGGCATCCCCCACGAGCACCGCTTCAAGCGCCGGGTCGAGATTTTCGCGCGCCCTGAGCCGCACCCACCAGCACAGATCCGCTTCGCCCAGCGCCGATTTCGGCAGGGCAAAGCGCGCATCGAAGTTCTGCTTCAGGAACTGCGGTGCATGGTCCATCGGCACCGGTTTGGCATCCGCGACCGGGTTCACGCCTTCCGGCAGCGGATAACCGGCGATATCGGCAGCGCTTTCGATCTGGCGCATGAACACGAAGCTGGCGCTGAAACCCACGCCCTTCTCGTTCGACAGTTCCGCCGCAACCCAGGTGGCGTTGCGCCCCTTGCGCACGATCCGCGCCCGCGCCTCCACGCGGCCTGCCAGCGGCGCGATCATCGCGAACTGGCCCGAACGCAGCGGCGGCAATTCGGGATCGACCCGCTGCGCCGCTGCCAGCGCCAGCGCCGAAGTCAGCCCGCCGTAAGCGGTGCGGCCCTGAAGCCAGTCATCAGTGATATCGAACGCGAAACCGCCCTCGATTTCCTCCGCCTCGGCCAGAAGCGCGGCGAAACCCGTCATCAGAACAACCTCGAACCATTGGGCACCGGCTGGTCCGGTGCGAATAGGACCACGCGCCCTTCCTCGTCCGCGAAGCCGAGCGTCAATGCCTCGGACAGCGCCTTGCCGATCTGCCGCGCGGGAAAGTTCACGACCGCCGCCACCTGCCGCCCGACCAGGTCCTCCGGCGCATAGAGCGCGGCGACTTGCCCCACGCTCCTGCGCTCGCCAATGCCGGGGCCGAAATCGATCCGCAGCTTGCAGCTTGGCTTGCGCGCGCCCTCGTAGACTTCCGCGGCGACGATGGTGCCAACGCGGATGTCCACTTTCAGGAAGTCGTCGAAGGATATCTGCTCGGCCGCGGGTGCGGCGGGGTCGTGGTCCAGATGCATTTATTCCATTTCGAGGATCACGGCGTCCACCGCAAGGCTTTCGCCCGCCTTGGCATTGACCGCCTTCACCACGCCCGACTTTTCGGCGCGCAGGATGTTCTCCATCTTCATGGCTTCCACCACGGCCAGCGGCTGGCCCGCTTCCACCTTGTCGCCCTCGCCCACATGGAGCGCGACGAGCAGGCCCGGCATCGGGCAGATCAGGTACTTCGAAAGATCCGGCGGAATCTTTTCGATCATGTGCTCGTTCAGCGAAGCCACCCGGCTCGGCAGGATCAGCACATCGTGGATGCAGCCGCGCGTGGTCATCTTCAAGCCCGTGCGCGTGGGCGCAACGCGGATGCCGATAGCCTCGCCGTCGATCTCGGCATCGATCAGGCGGTCGCCCGGCGTATATTCCATCGCGAGATCAACCGAGATGCCGTTCACCGTCACGTCCTCATCGTCGATGACGACTTCGAAAGGCGCCTTGTCGATGATGACGGTCCATTCCGAAGGCGGTGCCAGACGGCGCGAGGCGAGCTGCCCGTCGACCCGGCGCGCACGGTCGGCCCGGGCGGTGGCGACGAACGCGGCAACGGCGGCCAGCTTGCCCTGGAGTTCCTCGGACGCAGGCGCGCCGGTGAAGCCTTCGGGATATTCCTCGGCGATGAAGCCGGTGGTCAGTTCGCCCGAGCGGAAGCGCGGGTGCTGCATGATGGCCGAAACGAAATCGATGTTGTGGCCAAGGCCCTCGATCTCGAACAGGTCGAGCGCGGCGACCTG
Source organism: Novosphingobium sp. TK71 (assembly GCF_055361505.1). Classification (NCBI taxonomy): domain Bacteria; kingdom Pseudomonadati; phylum Pseudomonadota; class Alphaproteobacteria; order Sphingomonadales; family Sphingomonadaceae; genus Novosphingobium; species Novosphingobium sp. TK71. The sequence continues at coordinate 709,354 of NZ_CM143962.1, read as the reverse complement.
CTTGTCCGCCGCCTCGTCGCGGGTCTCGCCCCAGGTGATCAGCTTGGCGATCATCGGGTCGTAGAACATCGAGACTTCGCCGCCTTCGTAGACGCCGTCATCGACACGCACGCCGTCGATACCGCGGCGGCCGTTTGCGGAACCGTCGTCGTCCCAGCCGTCAACCGGCGGCTGATAGCGCACGAGGCGGCCGGTCGACGGCAGGAAGCCGCGATAGGGATCTTCGGCGTAGACGCGGTTTTCGATGGCCCAGCCGTCGATCTTCACGTCCGCCTGCGTCATCTCCAGCTTTTCGCCGGCGGCGACGCGGATCATCTGCTCGACCAGATCGACGCCGGTGATCGCCTCGGTAACCGGGTGCTCCACCTGAAGGCGGGTGTTCATTTCGAGGAAGTAGAAGCTCTCGCCCGTCGGGTCCGCGCCCGAGACGATCAGTTCGACGGTGCCCGCCGAATAGTAGCCCACCGCACGCGACAGGGCGACGCACTGCTCGCCCATGGCCTTGCGCATCTTCTCGGTGACGAAGGGCGACGGCGCTTCCTCCACCACCTTCTGGTGGCGGCGCTGGATCGAGCATTCGCGCTCGTTCAGGTAGAGGATGTTGCCGTGCTTGTCGCCGAGGATCTGGATCTCGATGTGGCGCGGGTTGAGGATGAACTTCTCGATGAAGACGCGGTCGTCGCCGAAGGAATTGAGGCCCTCGCGCTTCACGCTCTCGAAGCCCTCGCGCACGTCCTTTTCGTCATAGGCAAGGCGCATGCCCTTGCCGCCGCCGCCCGCGCTGGCCTTCATCATCACCGGATAGCCGATCTCGTTCGAGATGCGCACGGCATGCTCGGTATCCTCGATCTCACCGACGAAGCCGGGCACCACATTGACGCCGGCCTGCTTGGCAAGCTTCTTGGACTCGATCTTGTCACCCATCGCAGCGATCGCGCCGACGGGAGGGCCGATGAACTCGATGCCCTCTGCGGCCAGCGCCTCGGCGAAGGAGGTACGCTCGGACAGGAAGCCATAGCCCGGATGGACGGCTTCGGCGCCGGTCTGCTTGCAGGCCTGGATGATCTTGTCGGCAATCAGGTACGACTGCGCGGCGGGCGCGGGGCCGATGTGGACGGCCTCATCGGCCATCTGCACGAAAGGCGCGCGGGCATCGGCGTCCGAATAGACGGCCACCGTCTGGATGCCCATCCGGCGCGCGGTCTTGATCACGCGGCAGGCAATCTCGCCCCGGTTTGCGATGAGGATTTTCTTGAACATCTCAATCCCTGTCTTTTGTCATGCGCCAAGCGGCGAAAAGTCCCACCAAGATCAGAACGATCAGGCTCCCCGGAAACATGAGGAACTTGATCAACCCATCGTTCTTGCACTCCGCACTGCCAGGGCGACCGCAGTCTCCCATTGCTGCCCCGCCCAGCAACGTCACCACAAAGGCGCTGCCAAGCAGGCCACCGCCAATGCAGCCCAAATGCTGTTTCAGGCTTGTGCCGGAATCGCTAAAACTCACCGGTCGCCGCCCCTCACACCGACCGAACGTCACCGCTCGCCCGTTTCCACAACGGCGCGCAGTTGTTTTGTGCGCGCCTCGGTCAATTCCTTGAGGCAACCGTTCTGCTGGAGCGGCCAGATCGTGCCGCTTTCCTCACGCGGGCCGTTTTCGGCGAGGCACTGGGCATCGCGATAGGCGAGCCACTTGCGCTGCGCATCGAGCAGCCGATTGAAATTTCCGCCGGGGCCCTGCCTGTCGGCGGCCTTCGCCGCCGCTGCCGCCTTCCCCCAGGCCTCGTTCATCGCCCGGTCGGCCGACTGGAAGTCGCGGTACGAACACACGTTCATGTCCGTCTGCGTCATCGCATTGGCGCAATCGATCGCGGGCTCCGAGGCCAGGAGAAGGATCGGCAGGATCACGCGCGGATCACTCAGCCGCTTCCAGCTTGGCGCAGCCCTTGGGCATGCGCTGGGCTTCGACCTGAGCCTCGGTCAGTTCGATGGCCATCGGCTTGATGCCGAGGCGGGCGAACATGGCCATGTCGCTGTCGTCACCGGCATTCGGCGCGGTGAGCAGCTGGTCGCCGGTGAAGATCGAGTTGGCGCCGGCCATGAAGCACATCGCCTGCGTCATTTCGGACATCGATTCGCGGCCCGCCGAGAGGCGCACCATCGACAGCGGCATGGTGATGCGCGCGACCGCCACGGTGCGCACGAATTCCACGTCGTCGATCTTGGCGAGCGGGGTATCGGCCAGCATGTCGCCCAGCACCGTGCCCTTTACCGGCACCAGCGCGTTGACCGGAACCGACTGCGGGTGATCGGGCAGCGTCGCCAGCGTGTGGACGAAGCCCACGCGATCGGCGCGCGTCTCGCCCATGCCGACGATGCCGCCGGAGCAGACGTTGATGCCCGCCATGCGCACGTTCGACAGCGTGTCGAGCCGGTCGTCCATGGTGCGCGTGGTGATCACCTGATCGTAACGCTCGGGTGAGGTGTCGATGTTGTGGTTGTAGTAATCGAGACCCGCGTCCGAGAGCATGTCCGCCTGATCGGGCGTCAGCATGCCCAGCGTCATGCAGGTTTCGAGCCCGAGCGCGCGCACGCCCTTCACCATCTCGATGATGGCGGGCATGTCGCGGTCCTTGGGGTTGCGCCAGGCGGCGCCCATGCAGAAGCGGGTGGAGCCCTGGTCCGCCGCCTGCGCCGCGCGCTGGAGCACCTGCTGCACTTCCATCAGCTTCGTTGCCTTGACGCCGCTGTTCGCCGAAACCGACTGCGAGCAATAGCCGCAGTCCTCCACGCAGCCGCCGGTCTTGATCGAAAGCAGCGTGGAAAGCTGCACTTCGTTTGCCCGGTGATTGGCCCGGTGAACCTCGGCCGCGCGGAACACCAGTTCGGTGAACGGCAGGTCGAAGAGTTCGGCGATCTCTTCGCGGGTCCAGTCGTTGCGCGGTTCAAAACGGGGGTCGGTCATCAAAATCTTCCTGTTACGTTCGGACGCGCGGCACGGAGCCGGAGTCCAGTCGATGCCGCCCGCATAGAGCGGAGCGGCGTCTCGTGCCAGTTTCCCGTGTTCCCCCGCACGGCAATCATCACTCGGCCGTGGCCAGCGCGTCGCCCACCGGCGGCATGTTGTGGCCGAGCAGGCGCAGCACGTCGGCCGCGCATTCCACCACGTTGGAGCCGGGGCCGTAGATGCCCTGAACGCCTGCACCGCGCAGATATTCGTAGTCCTGCGGCGGGATGACGCCGCCTGCGATCACCTTGACGTCCCCTCGCCCGGCTTCGCGCAGCTTCTGGATCAGTTCGGGAATCAGCGTCTTGTGGCCCGCCGCCAGCGACGATGCACCCACCACGTCCACGTCGCTTTCCAGCGCCAGCACCACGGTTTCCTGCGGAGTCTGGAACAGCGGACCGGACACCACGTCAAAGCCCATGTCCCCGAAGGCCGAGGCGATCACGTTCGCGCCGCGATCGTGGCCGTCCTGCCCCATCTTGGCGACCAGCAGCTTCGGCTTGCGGCCGAGGCGGCGTTCCACCGCGGCCACGCCGTCCAGCACCTGCTGCCAGCGGCTGTCGCCCTCGTAAGGCGCGCCGTAAACACCCTTCACCGGGGTCGGCTGCGTACCATAACGCTGGAAGCTGTCTTCCATGGCCGAACTGATCTCGCCCAGCGTGGCGCGCGCACGGGCGCATTCCACCGCCAGCGCGAGCAGGTTGTTCTCGATGCTCGATTCGCCCGCCGCACCTTCGCGAAGGGCCTTGAGAGCGGCCTGGCACGCCGCCTCGTCGCGATCCGCCTTCATCTTCTCGATGCGGGCGATCTGGCCTTCGCGGACCTTGGCGTTGTCCACTTCCAGCGTTTCCAGCAGGTCTTCGCTGGCAAGGCGGTACTTGTTGACGCCGACGATCACGTCGTCGCCCCGGTCCACGCGGGCCTGACGGGCCGCGGCAGCGGTCTCGATCATCGCCTTGGGCCAGCCGGCGGCGACAGCCTTGGCCATGCCGCCCTCGGCCTGCACGCGCTCGATGATCTCCCAGGCCTGGTCGACCAGCTGCTTCGTGAGCGATTCGATGTAGTAGGAGCCACCCAGCGGATCGACGACATTGCACATGCCGGTCTCCTCCTGGATGATGATCTGCGTGTTGCGGGCGATGCGGGCCGAAAAGTCGGTCGGCAGCGCGATCGCCTCGTCCAGCGCGTTGGTGTGCAGCGACTGGGTGCCGCCCAGCATCGAGGCCATCGCCTCGATCGTGGTGCGAATGACGTTGTTGTAGGGGTCCTGCTCCTGCAGCGAAACACCCGAAGTCTGGCAGTGGGTGCGCAGCATCTTCGACCGTTCGTCCTTGGCGCCAAGCTCCGTCATGACCCGGTGCCACAGCACGCGTGCGGCGCGCAGCTTGGCAACTTCCATGAAGAAGTTCATGCCGATGGCGAAGAAGAACGACAGGCGGCCCGCGAACTTGTCGATATCGAGGCCCGATGCCACGCCGTACTTCACGTATTCCGCGCCGTCGGCGATGGTGAAGGCCAGTTCCTGCACCTGCGTCGCACCGGCTTCCTGCATGTGATAGCCGGAAATCGAGATCGAGTTGAACTTCGGCATCTCGCGGCTGGTGTAGCCAAAGATGTCCGAGATGATCCGCATCGAAGGCTCGGGCGGGTAGATGTAGGTATTGCGGACCATGAACTCCTTGAGGATGTCGTTCTGGATGGTCCCGTCGAGCAGCTTGCGGTCTACGCCCTGCTCCTCGCCGGCAACGATGAAGAAGGCCAGGATCGGGATCACCGCGCCGTTCATCGTCATCGAGACCGACATCTTGTCGAGCGGAATACCGTCGAACAGGATCTTCATGTCCTCGACGGAATCGATGGCGACGCCCGCCTTGCCGACGTCACCCACGACGCGCGGATGGTCGCTGTCATAGCCGCGATGGGTGGCAAGGTCGAAGGCGACCGAAAGGCCCTTCTGGCCCGCCGCAAGGTTGCGGCGATAGAAAGCGTTCGATTCCTCGGCAGTGGAGAAACCCGCGTACTGGCGAATGGTCCAGGGGCGGCCGGCATACATCGAGGCGCGCACGCCGCGCGTGAACGGCGCGAAGCCGGGAAGGCCGGGATCGACGGTCACGTCCTCGGCGGTGTAGAGCGGCTTCACCGCGATACCCTCGGGCGTGTTCCAGGTCAGGTCCCTACCCTTGACCTCCTTGTCGGCGGCTGCCTTCCAGTCGTTGATGTCTGCCATAGTCCGCATCCCTTCCGGCCCGCGCTGGTTGCGGCGGGCCGTGATCTTTCTCAGTGAGCGCCCTTGGGCGTTTCCATGATCTCTGTAAGCTGGCCGCCCATGTCCCTGGGGTGGACGAAGAAGATCAGCGTCCCATGCGCGCCCATGCGCGGCTCACCCAGCACGCGCTTGCCAAGGCTTTCGAACCAGGCCTTGGCGGCGTGAATGTCCGGCACTTCGTAGCAGATGTGGTGCTGGCCCCCGAGCGGGTTCTTCTCCAGCCACTTGCCCACGGCCGAATCCGTCGCGGTCGGCTGGAGCAGCTCGATCTGCGTGCCTGCCGTGCCATCCTCACCCGGCGTATTGACGAAGCAGACGCGCACTTGCTGGCTTTCCAGCACGAACGGCTCGGTAATATCGGTGGCGCCCATCACGTCCCGGTAGAACGCGATCGAGGCGTCGAGATCGGGCGTGGCGACGCCGATGTGGTTTAGACGGCCGAGCTTCACGCCACGTTCTCCAGCACGAGGGCGATGCCCTGCCCGCCGCCGATGCACATGGTGACAAGGCCGTACTTCCCGCCCGTGCGCTTCAGCTCGTACATGCACTTGATGGCGAGCATCGTGCCGGTCGCGCCGACCGGGTGGCCGATGGACACCCCCGAACCGTTGGGGTTCACCTTCTCCGGATCGAAGCCGAGCACCTTGGACACGGCGGCGGCCTGCGCGGCGAAAGCCTCGTTGCTCTCGATCACGTCGATCTGGTCAAGCGAGAGCCCGGCCCGCTCCAGTGCCACCGGCACGGCCTTGATCGGGCCTTCGCCCATGTAGGCGGGCTCGACGCCGGCATGGCCCCAGGCGACGATCTTCGCAAACGGCTTGAGGCCCCGCTTCTCGACTTCCGAGGCCGTCGCCAGCACCACGGCGGCAGCACCGTCGTTGATGCCCGAGGCATTGCCTGCGGTGACCGTGCCGTCCTTCTTGAACGCCGGACGCATCGCGCCGAGCGTCTCGACGGTGGTGTCCGCGCGGACATGCTCGTCGGTATCGAATACGGTCACGCCCTTGCGGGTCTTCACTTCGACGGGGAGGATCTGCTCCTTGAAGCGGCCTTCCGCGATGGCCTTGGCGGCGCGCTGATGACTGGTCGCGGCAACCGTGTCCATGTCCTCACGCGAGATGCAGTGGCGTTCGGCCACGTTCTCGGCGGTGATGCCCATGTGGTAGCCGCCAATGGCGTCCGACAGGCCCAGGGTCAGCGCGTCTTCCTGCGTGTTGTCGCCCATCTTCTTGCCCCAGCGCACGCCGTGGTCGTGATAGGGCACGTTCGACATCGATTCGGCGCCGCCCGCGACGGTGATCCCCGCCTCGCCCAGCTTCATCATCTGCGCGGCCGAAACGATCGCCTGCACGCCCGATCCGCAGAGGCGGTTCAGCGTCAGCGACGGCACTTCGAACGGCACGCCTGCATTGAGGCCGATAACACGGCTGAGCATCTCGTCCCTGGCGCTGGTCGGCATGACCTGGCCGATGACGATATGGCCAACGTCCTCAGGCGAAACGCCTGCACGGGCCAGCGCCTCGGTCACGACCTTGCCGCCGAGATCGGACGGCATGAACGACTTCAGCGAGCCGCCGAAATCGCCGACTGCCGTGCGTACGCCGCTGACGATGTAGATGTCTTCCATGACCTGACTTCCCAATCTGGTTTTTCGATGCGTGCCGTCTTTCGCGGCTGGAGTGGATCGCGGCGCTCGCCCCCAGGCGATGCGCCGCGATCCGTGACGCGATCAAAGCGGAATGTTGTCGTGCTTCTTCCAGGGGTTTTCGAGGCTCTTGGTCCGCAGCTTGCGCAGACCCAGCGCAATGCGCTTACGGGTCGAGTGCGGGTAGATCACCTCATCGATGTAACCCCGGCTCGCCGCCACGAAGGGGTTGGCGAAGCGGTCTTCGTATTCCCTGGTCTTCTCGGCAATGCCTTCGGGCGAAAGGCCGCGGAAGATGATCTCCACCGCGCCCTTGGCGCCCATCACCGCGATTTCGGCGGTCGGCCAGGCATAGTTGAGATCGCCGCGCAGGTGCTTGGACGCCATGACGTCGTAAGCGCCGCCATAGGCCTTGCGGGTGATCACGGTGATCTTCGGCACGGTTGCCTCGGCATAGGCGAACAGCAGCTTGGCGCCGTGCTTGATGATGCCGTTGTGCTCCTGATCGGTGCCCGGCAGGAAGCCCGGAACGTCCACGAAAGTGATGATCGGGATGTTGAAGGCATCGCAGAAGCGCACGAAACGCGCGGCCTTCTTGGACGAGTTGATGTCCAGCACGCCCGCCAGCACCATCGGCTGGTTGGCGACGACGCCCACGGTCTTGCCCTCGATACGGCCGAAACCGACGATGATGTTGCCCGCATGCAGCGGCTGGACCTCGAAGAAGTCACCCTCGTCGAGCGTCTTCCGGATCACCTCATGCATGTCGTAAGGCTGGTTGGCCGAAGGTGGGATCACGGTGTCGAGGCTTTCCTCGGCACGGTCCCACGGATCGGCGCAGGGACGCTCGGGCACTTCCTCACGGTTGTTGAGCGGCAGGAAGTCGAAGAAATCGCGCGCCGCCAGCAGCGCCTCGATGTCGTTTTCGAGCGCCAGGTCGGACACCGAAGTCTTGCTGGAGTGCGTGATCGCGCCGCCCAGTTCCTCTTGCGTGACAACTTCGTTGGTCACGGTCTTCACCACGTCCGGCCCGGTGACGAACATGTAGGACGAGTCCTTCACCATGAAGATGAAGTCGGTCATCGCAGGCGAATAGACCGCGCCGCCGGCGCAAGGCCCCATGATCAGCGAAAGCTGCGGCACCACGCCCGAGGCGAGCACGTTGCGCTGGAACACTTCGGCATAGCCGCCGAGCGAGGCCACGCCTTCCTGGATGCGCGCGCCGCCGGAATCGTTGAGGCCGATCACCGGCGCGCCGACCTTCATCGCGTTGTCCATCAGCTTGCAGATCTTCTGCGCGTGACGGTGCGAGAGCGAGCCGCCGAACACGGTGAAGTCCTGGCTGAACACGAAGACGAGGCGGCCGTTGATGGTGCCCGAGCCTGTGACCACGCCGTCTCCGGGGATCTTCTGGCTCTCCATGCCGAAATCGGTGCAGTCATGTTCGACGTAGAGGTCGAACTCCTCGAAGCTGTCCTCATCCAGCAGGATATCAAGGCGTTCGCGCGCGGTGAGCTTGCCCTTGGCATGCTGCGCGGCAATGCGCTTTTCGCCCCCGCCCAGCTTTGCGGCGGCGCGGCGCTTTTCCATCTCGGCGATATTGGCTGACATCCGGGTTCCCTTGGCAGTGACCTTGACGGCACGAATTCGTTGCCCTGCTAAGGCAGGTTGAAGCGCCAAGGTCAATAGTTTTAATCGAACGGTTAAACCACAAAAGCGGCAGCTTCGCGTCGATTTCGCCCCACCGATGTGTTTGCACGGGCCAAGATCGCCTGCACGGATTGATCCCGCCGACCTTGCGGTTTTCCGCCGCTCCTTGCCTCCAACGGAAAAGGCGCCGCGACTGTATGGACAGTCACGGCGCCTCTCTATTCCGCCGGGGGCAAAGCACCGGCCGATCGCGGCGATGACCGCTGGTCGGACAGGACTGTCCAACCAGCGACCAGCCTTACTTCATGAGCACGAGTTCTTCCGACATCGTCGGGTGAACCGCGACGGTGGCGTCGAAGTCCGCCTTGGTGAGCCCGGCCTTCACCGCGATGGCAGCGGCCTGGATGATCTCGGGCGCATCCGGCCCGATCATGTGCAGGCCGACGACCTTGCCCGTCGTGCCCTCGCAGACCATCTTGTAGAGCGAGCGCTCGTTGCGATGCGCCACGACGTTCTTCATCGGGCGGAAGTCGCTGGTGTAGATTTCCACCGAACCCAGCTGCTGGCGCGCCTGCGCTTCCGTCAGGCCCACTGCGCCGATCGGCGGGTGGCTGAACACGGCGGAGGGGATGCAGCCATAGTCCACCGTCGTCGGCTTGTCGCCGAACACGGTATCGGCAAAGGCCTGCCCTTCGCGGATGGCGACGGGGGTGAGCTGCACCCGGTTGGTCACGTCGCCCACGGCATAGATGTAGTCGACATTGGTCTGCGAATAGTCATTCACCCGGATCGCGTTCTTGTCGTCAAGCTCCACGCCGACGTTCTCCAGCCCGAGCCCCTCGATATTGGGTACGCGGCCGGTGGCGAAGAGGACGCAGTCCACCTCGATCGGTTCGTGATTGGTCATCGAGACGGTGAGCGAACCATCGGCGTTCTTCTCGATGCCGCGGAAGTCGGCATTGAAGCGGAAGTCGATGCCCTTGGTGATCGAGATCTGGAGGAGACGATCGCGCATGGATTCGTCATAGCCGCGCAGAAGCTGGTCCGAGCGGTTGATGAGCGTCACCTTCGATCCGAACTGGTGGAAGATGCCCGCGAACTCGTTGGCGATATAGCCTGCGCCCGCGATCAGGATGCGCTTGGGCAAGGCATCGAGGTGGAACGCCTCGTTGGAGGTGATGCCGTGTTCGTGGCCGGGGCAGGACGGCACCATCGGGCGGGCGCCCGTGGCGATGAGGATGACCCTGGCGGTCTTCTTCTCGCCGCTGGCCAGCGTGATTTCGTGCGGGCCGGTGATCGCGGCGCGCTCGTGGAATATCTCGACCTTGTTGTTCTCGAGCGTCTGCGTGTAGATTCCGTTCAGCCGGTCGACGTCGCCCAGCACGTTGTCGCGCAGCTTCACCCAGTCGAACGTCGCTTGCGGAATGTCCCAGCCGAACTGCCTGGCGTCCTCGAGGTCTTCGGCGAAGTGCGCGCCGTAGACCAGCATCTTCTTGGGAACGCAGCCGCGGATCACGCAAGTGCCGCCGACCCTGTACTCTTCGGCCACCGCCACGCGCGCGCCGTGCGCCGCCGCGATCCGGCTGGCGCGCACGCCGCCCGATCCTGCGCCGATGGTAAAGAGGTCATAGTCGAATTCTGGCATGCACTTGGCTCCTGCTGCGCCGGCCTGGTTCCGGGCACCGGCGCATATGGGGCAGGACATCGCCGATTGCCAACGGGTGTTTTGCCCACCCCCATCGCCTCCACCCGCATCCCGCAAGGCCGCCCGCACGCCATGTCGCCGCAGAAGCGCGGGAACGGATCGTCGAAACGCGCGCTCCGCTGGCCGCAAATGCATTGTCAACTAAAACAGTTGAGTTTATAGGAGTCGCATCGAGAGCCGCTCCCTACAGGACAGCCTGCGCCGGCGGACATCCCCTCCTGCATCGGGAGAAGAGAGAATGGCAAAGACGAACCAGCACGCAACACCCGCGCAAGAGCCCCTGGTGCTGCTCATCCCCGGTCTTGACGGCAGCGGCCCCGGTCACTGGCAGCGCCGCTGGGCCGAAGAGATGGACAATGCCCAGATGGTCGACCTCGGCCTCTGGGAAAAGCCGCATCGCAACACCTGGATCAACCGCCTGAACCTATCGGTCCAGCGCGCCGGCCGGCCGGTGGTGCTGGTGGCGCACAGCCTCGGCTGCCTGTTGACGGCATGGTGGGCGAAATTCGAACAGCCCGGCTGGTCTTCGCCCGTCGTGGGCGCGCTGCTGGTGGCCCCGCCGGAAGTGGACTTCTTCCCGCGCGACGACCGCCTGAACGGCTTCGCGCCGACGCCGAGCGACGAACTGCCCTTCCCCTCGATCCTCGTGGCCAGCCGCAACGATCCGTGGATCGGCTTCCCGACTGCGCGGCTGCTGGCCCGCCAATGGGGCAGCCAGTTCGTGGACGCGGGCGAGACCGGCCACATCAATGCGGATTCGAAGATCGGAAGCTGGGAAGACGGCAAGCAGCTGCTTCGCCAGTTGACCGGCAGCGCCGCTGCCTCTGCCCGGCACTACCCATCGGCCCATGCCGACGGGTCGGACGGCCTTGAACTGGGCCACTGAGCGCCAGGGCCGAATTCAGCAACAAGCCGAAGGGGGCATGATCACGCCCCCTTCGGCTCAGGCTCTCGTTCAGGCGATCCCGGAAAGCTGAAGCAGCGCCTCGGTCGAAGGATCGAACGTGGTGCCGCCCTTCTCGATCTGCTTGGCGATCTCCTTGCCCAGTTCCACGCCGAACTGGTCGAACGGGTTGATCCCCATCAGCACGGCATTGGCGAACGTGCGGTGTTCATGGAACGCCACGAGCGCGCCGAACGTGGCGGGCGAGACTTCGTCGAGCAGGATCGTCGCCGAGGGACGGTCCCCCGGATAGGCGCGCGCGGGATCTTCGCTGCCCTTGCCCGCCATCAGCGCCGCGCCCTGAGCGAAACAGTTCGACAGGAGGATGCGGTGATGCGCGGGGTTGAGATCGTCGCCCGGCGCGATGGCGGCGATGAAGTCCACCGGGACGAGGTTGGTGCCCTGGTGGAGGAGCTGAAACACCGCATGCTGGGCATCGGTGCCGACTCCGCCCCAGGTGATCGGCGCGGTCGGCGCGACCACCGGCGAACCGTCCACCTTCACGCTCTTGCCGTTCGATTCCATCTCCAGCTGCTGGAGATAGTCGGGCAGCAGGGCGAGACGCTCGTCATAGGCGAAGACCGCGCGGGTCTGGCAGCCGCGCAGGCGCGTATAATACTGGTCGGCGAAGGCGGCGCGCAGCGGCAGGTTGTCGAGGCCGTCGGCGTCGCGGAAATGGATGTCCATCGCGGCCGCGCCGTCCAGCATTTCGGCGAAATCCGGCCAGCCCAGCGCCATGGCGACCGGGAAACCGATCGACGACCACAGCGAGTAGCGGCCGCCCACGCTTTCCGAGAACGGCAGGATGCGGGTTTCGTCCACCCCCCACTCCATCGCCTTGTCCGGCGCGGCGGTCAGCGCGACGACGCGGCCGTACGGGTCTTCGACGCCGTGCTCGCGCATCCAGCCCAGCACGCTGTCCGCATTGGTCATCGTCTCGATGGTGGTGAAGGTCTTGGAAGCGACCGCCAGCATCGTCGTGGCCGGATCGCACTTTGCGAACGCGGCTTCGAGCGCGCATCCGTCGATATTGGAGACGACATGGACGTCCACCATGGCACCGTCGCGGGCCAGCGCGTCGATCGCCAGCGCCGGGCCGAGCGCCGATCCGCCGATGCCGACGTGGATCAGGTGCTTCACCTCGCCCATGGCGCCGCGGTGGATGGCCTCGACGATGGCGGCCATGCGGGCATGGTTCTCGAACGCGGTCGCGACGCCTTCCTCGCTGCCGACACCGCGCTGGGCGGTATGCTCGGCCGCGCGGCCTTCCGTCTGGTTGACGATCTCGCCCGCGAACAGCGCCGCGCGGCGACCGTCGAAGTCCATCGCGACGGCCAGTTCCTCGAAGGCGGCGACATGGGCGGCATCGAGGTGAGTCTTCGACCAGTCGAACCGGATTGCGCCGGGGCTGGTCTCGTCACCGAGTTCGAGACGGGTCGCGAGCAGGTCCAGACGGCCGGAATCGGCGTCGAAAAGCTCGGAAAGCGTCGGTTTGGGCAATGCTTCCAGCTTGTTCCACACCGCTTCGCTCATGCCATGGTTCCTTGTCTCAGGGTTGGGGGCCAGCCTTATGCATAGCAGGCGGGAGAAGGCCAAGGTCATTCTTGTGCACAGATGCACGTCGGGAACATGACGTTTTTGATCGATACCGGTACGCTTTCCCTCGGTATCTCACTTGACGGATGCCCCTGCGCGCAACAAGGGTTCGAGCCATGAGCGACATCGAAACCGCGACTTCCGGCCTCACCACCGAAACATCTGCCGCGCCCGCGCCGGGCGCCAGCGGAAAGCCTGTCAAAAAGGACGCCAAGAAGGATGCCAAGAAGGACGAGGGCTTCTTCTCCTTCCTCCTCTGGCTGGTTCTCGGCGTGGTGGTGCTGCGCAGCTTCATCATCTCGCCCTTCAACATCCCCAGCGAGTCGATGCTGCCGCGCCTGCTGAACGGGGACTACCTGTTCGCGTCCAAGTGGTCCTACGGCTATTCGAAGTATTCGCTGCCCTTCAGCCTGCCGCTGATCCCGGGCCGCATCCTCGCCAGCCAGCCCGATCGCGGCGACGTGGTGATCTTCAAGGCGCCTCCCGGCAACGACGTCGACTACATCAAGCGCGTGATCGGCCTGCCCGGCGACGAAGTGCAGGTGAAGGGCGGACAGGTCTGGCTCAACGGCAAGGCCGTGCCGCGCGTCAAGCAGCCCGATTTCGTGCTGCCGGTCACCGCCAACACCCATTGCTACGCACCGGAGTTCGAGGGCAAGGACGCCGCGGGCGACCCGGTCTGCAACTATCCGCAGTTCCGCGAGACGCTGCCCGGCGGCAAGAGCTACAACGTGCTCGACCTCGGCCAGACCCCGCAGGACGACACCGGCGTCTATATCGTGCCCGAAGGCCACATGTTCCTGATGGGCGACAACCGCGACAACTCGCTCGACAGCCGCTTCCCGGCGATCGAGGGCCAGGGCATCGGCATCGTCCCGCAGGACAACCTGGTGGGCAAGGCCGCCGTCATGATGTTCTCCACCAACGGCGGCGCCGAATGGCTCAAGCCCTGGACATGGTTCACCGCCGCGCGCTGGAGCCGGATCGGGAGCGTGATCTGAGTGCTTGACCAAAAGGACCGCGAGTTCCTCGCCGGCGTCTCGGGCGGCAAACCCGCCGACGAGGCACTCTGGCTAGCCGCCCTTACCCACGGCAGCACCGGCGAGAAGCGCAATTACGAACGACTGGAATTCCTCGGCGACCGGGTTCTCGGACTCTCGGTCGCCGAATGGCTTTTCGAAAACAGCGAGGAAGCGGAAGGCCGCCTCTCGCAGCGCCTCAACGCGCTCGTCAGCCGCCAGACCTGCGCACAGGTCGCCCGTCAGATCGGCCTCGGCCCGCACATGCGGCTGGGCAAGCAGGCCCGCGACGATGGCGGCCTCGACAGCGACAATATCCTGGGCGACGTGATGGAGGCGCTGATCGGCGCCTGTTTCACCGAGCGGGGCTTCGAAGCCGCGCGCGATATGGTAAGGGCTCTCTGGGCCGAACCGATGCAGGGCAAGACGGGCAAGCGCAAGCATCCCAAGTCCGCCCTGCAGGAATGGGCGGCGGGCAATCGCCGCCGCACCCCCGAATACAAGCTGGTCGAGCGTTCAGGCCCCGACCATGCCTCGCAGTTCACCGTCGAGGTGGCAGTACATAATGTCGGCGCAGCGCGTGCCACGGCCAATTCCAAGCAGGATGCCGAAACCCGCGCCGCCGAGGAATTCATGAGGAAATTCGCATGACCCAGCATTGCGGTCTCGTTGCCGTCATCGGCGCCCCCAACGCGGGCAAGTCCACGCTCGTCAATGCGCTCGTCGGGCAGAAAGTGGCGATCGTCTCGGCCAAGGCCCAGACCACCCGCGCGCGCCTGATGGGCATTGCCCTGCTCGATGAAACGCAGATCATCCTGGCCGACACGCCCGGCATCTTCGAGCCGCGCCGCAGGCTCGACCGCGCGATGGTCGCCGCCGCCTGGGAAGGCGCGCAGGAAGCGGACGCCGTGCTGCTGGTGGTCGATCCCATCAAGAAGCGCCGTCATGAACTTGAGCCCCTGCTCGAAGCCCTGGCCGCGCGCCCGGAACGCAAGATCCTGGTCATCAACAAGGTCGATGCCGGCGCCAAGGAACCGCTTCTCGTGCTGGCCCAGGAACTGACCGGCAAGGTCGAGTTCGACGAAGTGTTCTTCGTCTCGGCGCTCTCGGGCGACGGCGTGCCCGAACTCAAGACCCATCTTGCCGGGCTGATGCCCGAAGGCCCCTGGCACTATCCCGAAGACCAGGTGTCCGACGCCAGCGAACGCCTGCTCGCCTGCGAGATCACGCGCGAGCAGCTCTATCGCCAGCTTCACGAGGAGCTGCCCTACGACGCCGCCGTGCGCCCCGAAGGCTACGAGCAGCGCAAGGACGGCTCGGTGGAGATCCGCCAGCAGATCGTCGTCACCCGCGACAACCAGCGCGCCATCGTGCTGGGCAAGGGCGGTTCCAAGATCAAGTCCATCGGCGAGGCCGCCCGCAAGGAACTGGCCGAAGTGCTGGGCCAGAAGGTCCACCTCTTCCTGCACGTCAAGGTCGAGGAAAACTGGGCCGACGCCCGCGACATCTACGAAGAGATCGGGCTGGACTGGGTCAAGTAATGACGCGAATCACGTCGACGGCGATCACGGCCGCCGTCCTGCTGCTGGGCGGCTGCGCCACCCCCTACATGAAGGCCCGCGCGGCCGAGAACGACCAGGTCGCCGCCGTCGAGGAAAGCCTTGCCGGTCAGCGCTATGTCGCGATCGGCTCGTCGTTTGCCGCCGGCCCGATGCTGCCCCCCGCCAAGCCCGGCGCGCCGGTGCGCTGCGGGCAGAGCATGAACAATTACCCGACCCTGCTGGCCGAACGCTTCGGCATGGTCCTGACCGACCGTTCCTGCTCGGGCGCGACGACCAACAACGTGCTGGGTCCATGGGGCGACATTCCGCCGCAGATCAACTCCGTCACCCCGCAGACGCGGCTGGTGACGGTGACCATCGGCGGCAACGATCTCAACTACATCGGCAACCTTTTCACCGCGACCTGCCTCTACCGCGCCAGCCAGTTGCCGCCCGGCAGCAAGCGCGCCGCCTGCGGCACGGTGAAAGTGCCCACCGAAGTCGAATATGCGCGCGACGAGATGCAGATGATGGAGATCGCGCGCCGCATCCGCACGGTGGCCCCGCGCGCGCGGCTGGTCTTCGTGCAGTACCTCAATCCGCTGCCGCAGCCCGGCTCGCTCTGCGCCGCCACGCCGATCAGCGAGGAACACGCCGCGATAGTCCGCCGCATCGGCCTGCGCCTGTCCGAGATCACCGGCCGCGTGGCACAGGCCTACGGCGCCATCGTCGTCGAGATGAACCAGTCTTCGGCCGCGCATACGCCCTGCGATGCGGTGCCGTGGATGATCGGCTCGCCCGAGGGTTATGATGGCAGGCAGGGCCTGCAATGGCACCTCAATTTCGCCGGAATGCAGGCAACCGCCAACGACATCGGCTGGTGGCTGACCCGCAGCGGCGTGAAGCAGACGAAGCCGACGGTAACCGTCCAGCCGCAGTCCGTACCGCAAGGTGTACCCACGATCGTCGTGCCGCCCGCCGTTCCCGGCACCGCGCCCACGCCGAAACCGTCCCCCACGCCCACCGCGACGCCGACAGCCTCAATCGGCTCGGGCAAGACGAGCCGGCGCTAGGCCCTTTCCGCCAGCCTCCACCGCGCGAGGCTGGCGATGGCCGCGATGGCCGCCAGTCCGGCGGCCATCAGCATCGGCGCCGGCCCCTGTCCCGCGCCGAGCGAGAGCATCGCCCCGATCATCGCCGCGCCGAGCGTCTGCCCGAACAGGCGCCCGGTAGCGAGCAACCCGCCCGCCGCCGCCGAGCGCTCCCGCGGGGCATTGCCCACGATCATGCGCGCGTTGGGCGAGAAGAACAGACTGAAACCGAACGCGGCCACGACCAGCCGCCAGGCAATTGCGAAAGCGCCGGCATGCTCGGGCAGGAAGCCGAGCAGCACCAGCCCGGTCACCGCGATGGTCATTCCCACCAGTCCCATGATCGAAGGCGAGACGTGGTCCGACAGCCACCCCGCAAGGGGCGCGACGACCAGCATCGTCAGGGGAAACGGCAGGACCAGCAGCCCGACCTGCTCGGCGCTGTAGCCCATGTCCTGCTCCAGCCGGAACGGCAGCGCCACGATCAGCGCCGCCGAACCGATGAAGGCGGCGACGGCGGCGATGGTGGACAGCCCGATGGCGGGACGGGCCATGAGGTCCACCGGAAACACCGGGCTCGCTTTCCCGCGCTCCCGGCGGGCCAGCAGCAGGGCCGATCCGATGCCTGCCAGCGCCGCCGCAATGCCCGGTTCCACCATGCCGCCATGCGCCGCCAGTTCCACCCCGCCGATCAGCAATACGAAGCTACCCGCACTCCACAGGCCCGATACCCAGTCGAACGGCGTGTCTCCGCGTTCGGGATCGGGCAGGAAGCGCCCGATCACCAGCGAGATCAGGGCGAACGGCACCGCCGCCACGAAGACCCAGCGCCAGTCGGCATGGGCGACGATGAAGCCGCCCAGCACCGGCGCCAGCGCGTTAGACGAAGCGACGATCACCGAATTGATGCCCAGCCCGCTGCCGAGCCGCGCCTTGGGGTAGATCTGCCGGATCAGCGCGGTACCGACGCTCATCGCCATGCCCGCACCAAGCGCCTGCCCGGCGCGGATCGCCAGCAGCATCGGCAGCGAGTTGGCGAGGAATGCCAGCGCCGAGGCTGCCATGAAGATCACTTGCCCCGTCTGGTAGACCCGCCGCAGCCCCAGCCGCTCGCCAAGATTGGCAAAAGGCAGCAGGGCCATGACCATGACGAGTTGGTAGACCGTCACCACGTTGACGACGACGCCCTGCTCCACCGACAGTTCGCGGGCGATCGTCGGCAGCGCCACATTGGCAATGGTCCCGTCGAGCACGAACAGGGCCGTGCCGAAGGAGATCGCCACGATCGCCCACAGCCTGCGCGGCATCGGCAGGCCGGAATCGTGGTCATCAACGGCAGCGGGTTCGAGCGCCGCCTCTTCGTCTCGCATACGCAGCATGGCACTCCAACGCCCGAGTTCGGGATCGGTCGCAAGCTGCCCGGTGTAAGAATTTGTCGCAAGCCATACGAAAGTCCGTCCCCGTCACGCGGTAGTCGCCGGACTGCAATCTTGGCGCGCCATGAAGCCCCTGCCCTTGTCACCCGCCCGGCTTCCTCCAACGGCGATGGGGGCTGAAAGGGTCGCGCAATGATCGCAATCGGACGAGCGACGGCAAGGCGCCTTGCCGCACACCCCGGCTTCACGGCCGGGCGGCGGCTCGGTATCGCCTCGCCCCTGCTCTATCTCGCGGCCGGTTTCGTGCTGAGGCTTGCGATGTTCGGCAAGCCGGCATTCCAGTCGGACGAACAGTTCTACCTGCTTGTCGGCCAGCGCATGGCCGAAGGCGCCCTGCCTTACGTCGATATCTGGGACCGCAAGCCTTACGGCCTGTTCCTCCTTTATCGCAGCCTGATCGCGCTGCCTGCCGATCCGGTGTTGGCGTATCAGCTTGCCGGGCTGCTGTTTTCGGTCCTGACGGCGCTGGCGATCGAGCGCATGGCCCGCCGGATCGCACCCCCGCGCGGCGCGCAGGCGGCGGGGCTGGCCTACCTGATCTACCAGCCGGTGTTCAACGTGGCGCTGGGGCAATCGCCGGTGTTCTACAACCTGCCTGTCGCCCTCGCCGCAATGCTGGCGATCGGTGCATTCGCGCGCAGGCAGGACGCCGCACTCGGCAGGCGCGGCCTCGGCGTCATGCTGCTGCTCGGCCTTGCCATGCAGATCAAGTACAGCGTCGTCTTCGAGGGGGTCGGGCTCGGGCTCATGCTGCTGTCACGGGGGATCCGCGATGGCTGGAGCCTGCCGCGCCTCGGCGCGACGGCGCTGCTCTGGGCCGGAGCCGCCCTCGCCCCGACGCTTGCGGTCTGGGCAGGCTATGCCCACACCGGGCATGGCGAGGCTTTCGTGCAGGCCAATTTCCTCTCGATCTTCGGCCGCATGACCGACCAGAAGGACGCCTTCGCCCAGCTTGCCAAGGAGGCGCTGGCGCTGATCCCCTTCGCGCTGGCCATCATTCTGGCGCCGCGCCGCTTGTCGCCCCTGCCCGCCTTTCATCCGGCTATCCTGACCGGCATCCGCATCTGGGCGCTCAGCGCCGTGCTAGGGTTTCTCGCGTTCGGGACGTGGTACGATCATTACCTCGGCCCGGTGCTCGTACCGCTCTGCGTCCTGGCCGCCCCTGCCTTGGCACGCAGCGCCCCGGGCGAGCGATGGTACGGACGGTTGCTGCTCGGGTTCGGCCTGCTCGGCGCCGTCATCGTCCCTGCGCTGCAAGTCCGCGAGCGCGGAACCTCGACCGAGTTCGCCGCCGCCAGCGCGGCCGTATCCCGCGAATTGCACGGCCGCTGCCTCTACGTCTACGAAGGCGACAGCGCGCTCTATCGCACCACCCGCGCCTGCATCCCGACACGCTTCGCCTATCCCAGCCATCTCAACGCGATGAACGAAGCCGGAGCGCTCGGCGTCGATCCGGTGGCGGAAGTCTCCCGCGTGCTCGCCTTGCGTCCCGGCGTGATCGTGGTCGCGGAATCGAGCCGCCCCAACCAGCCCAATTTCAGAACGCGGGCGCTGATACGAAACGCCCTCGCGCGCTCCTACGAGCGCTACGAGGGCGTGGTAATCGGTACGCGGAAATTCGGTCTCTACCGCCTCAGGCGGTGAACCTCAGCGCGCCTTGGCGACGGCGATGCCGTGCTGGCGCGCGGCATCCTTGGTCGATTCCTCGGTGCGGTTGAGGGCCTTGGCGATTTCCTTCAGGCCCTTGCCCTTTCCGGCGAGAACCTGGAGCTTCTGCAGTTCCTCCGGCTTCCAGGGCTGCTTGTGCTTGGCGATCTTGTCGCTCATTCCGCGGCTTCCTTCTTGGCCTTGGCCGGAGCCTTGGCAGCTGTCTTTTTGGCGGCAGGCTTCTTTGCAGCAGGCTTCTTCGCGGCGGCGGGCTTTTCTCCGTCGTCCTTCGCGGCAGCCTTCTTAGCCGGAGCCTTCTTGGCCGGAGCCTTCTTGGCCGGAGCCTTCTTGGCGGCGGCCTTCTTCGGCGCTGCCTTCTTCTTGCCCTTGGCCGGCCCCTTGGCGGCCTTTTCATCGATCAACACGATCGCCTGCTCGGCGGTCAGATCTTCCGGCTTCTGGTCACGCGGGAGGGTGGCGTTGGTGGTGCCGTCGGTGACGTAGGGACCGTAACGGCCCGCCAGCACCTTGATCTCGCCGCCCGAAGTCGGGTGAGCGCCCAGCACCTTGATCGGCTCTGCCGCGGCACGCGAACCGCGCGCACCGGCGCCCGCCGCCGCTTCGGCAAGCTTGGTGACGGCCATGTTCATACCCGTCTCGAACACTTCGGCGGTCGAACGCAGGCGGGCATACTTGCCGTTATGCGCCAGATAGGGACCGTAGCGGCCGATGCTGGCGGTGATGTCGTTGCCGGTTTCCGGGTGCGGGCCGATGGTACGCGGCAAGCTGAGCAGCTTGATCCCCCACTCCAGCGTCAATTCGTCGATGTCCTTGGGGATCGACGCGCGCTTGGCTTCCTTGCCCTCGCCGAGCTGGATGTAAGGTCCGAACCGGCCGGTGCGGCGGACGATCTCGAGCCCGGTCTCGGGGTCCTGGCCCAGCACCTCGTCGTCGCCGCCCTCGGCACTGCCGCCGGGCTGCGCGAACTTGCGCGTGAACTTGCACTCCGGATAGTTCGAGCAGGCGACGAAGGCACCATAACGCCCGCCGCGCAGCGACAGGCGGCCTTCGCCGCACTTGGGGCAAAGGCGCGGATCGGTGCCGTCGGCCTTCGGCGGGAAGAGGTAATCGGACAGGAATTCGTCAAGCGCCTCAGTCACTTCCGAGGGCTTCTTCTCCATGACCTCATCCGACTTCGGCTTGAAGTCACGCCAGAAGGCTTCGAGCAGCGCCTTCCATTCCTGACGGCCGCCGGAGACGTTATCGAGTTCGTCCTCCATGCCCGCCGTGAAGTCATAGGCGACATAGCGCTGGAAGAAGCGTTCGAGGAACGATGTGAGAAGTCGGCCCGATTCCTCTGCAAAGAAACGGTTTTTCTCGGTGCGGACGTAGTTGCGATCCTTGATGACCTGGATCGTCGCCGCATAAGTCGAAGGACGGCCGATGCCCAGTTCTTCCAGACGCTTGACCAGGCTCGCTTCCGAGAAGCGCGGCGGCGGCTGGGTGAAGTGCTGTTCGGCGGTGACGTCCTTCTTGGCGGGCATGTCGCCCGACTTCATGAACGGCAGCAGGCCGCCTTCCTCATCGTCGGACTTGTTGTCCTGCCCTTCCTCGTAGACCGCGAGGAAGCCCGGGAACTTCACGACCTGGCCCGAAGCGCGCAGCTCGTGCTGGCCGGTGCCGTCCCGCAAGGTAACGGTGGTCCTCTCCAGCGCGGCCGAAGCCATCTGGCTGGCCATGGCGCGCTTGAAGATCAGGTCGTAAAGGCGCGCCTCATCGCCCGAGCCGAAGCGGTCGCGGGTGAACTCGGTCGGACGGATGGCCTCGTGCGCTTCCTGCGCGTTCTTGGCCTTGGTCTGGTAGATGCGCGGCTGCTCGGGCAGGTAGTGCCCCGAGAAACGGTCCGTGATCGCGGCACGTGCGGCGGAAATCGCGCTCGGGTCCATCTGCACGCCGTCGGTACGCATGTAGGTGATGGCGCCCGCCTCGTAGAGCGTCTGCGCCACGCGCATCGTCTGGCTGGCCGAGAAGCCGAGCTTGCGTGCCGCCTCCTGCTGCAGCGTCGAAGTGGTGAACGGCGGCTGCGGGTTGCGTTTGTGCGGCTTGGTCTCGACCGACTCGACCTTGAAGGCGCCGCTTTCGACGGCGGCCTTGGCACGCATCGCGGTGCCTTCCTCGCCGATGCTCAGGCGGTCGAGCTTCTTGCCCTCGAACGCCACGAGCTTGGCGGTGAAGTCCGTGCCGTCATGCGCCATCTGCGCCGCGACCGACCAGTACTCCTGCGGCTTGAACGCCTCGATCTCGCGTTCGCGATCGACGATCAGGCGCAGCGCCACCGACTGCACGCGGCCGGCCGACTTGGCGCCCGGCAGCTTGCGCCAGAGCACCGGCGACAGCGTGAAGCCGAACAGATAGTCCAGCGCGCGGCGGGCGAGGTAGGCATCGATCAGGTCCTGGTCCAGCTCGCGCGGCTGGGTCATCGCCTTGGTGACGGTTTCCTTGGTGATGGCGTTGAAAGTGACGCGCTGCACGTCCTTGGGCAGCACCCGGCGCTTGGCCAGCAGCTCGCGCACGTGCCACGAAATCGCCTCGCCCTCGCGATCAGGGTCAGTCGCGAGGATCAGGCGATCGGCCCCCTTGGCGGCATCGGCGATCGCCTTCACCTGCTTCTGCTTGTCGCCGTAGAGCTCCCAGTCCATCTCGAAACCCTCGTCCGGACGGACGGAGCCGTCCTTGGGCGGAAGGTCGCGGACATGGCCGTAGCTGGCGAGAACCTTGTAGTCCTTGCCGAGGTACTTCTCGATGGTCTTCGCCTTGGCCGGCGATTCTACGATGACTAGCTGCATACTTTTAGACTCTGTGTGCCCCTAAGCGCCAATGCGCCCTTACGCGTGCGCATATACGTGTACGCATAGGGTGGGAAGCGATTGAGGGCTTCGTCAAGCGCGGAGATTCGGCGCCCGACATTCCGCCCGGTTCAGGCGAAAAGCGATTCCAGATCGTCGCGGCGCTCGCCCAGCAGGCGGAAGGCTGCCGCCACGATGGCCCAGTTGCCCACCGTGAACACGGTAACCATCAGGTTGAGCAGCACTGTCTCGACCCAGCCCGGCGTCGCTCCAGAAAATCCGAGCGAGAAGCCGATGCCCACCAGAATGACCAGCGAAGGCACCGCCAGGACCAGATAGACGAGCATCAGCGGAAGCCAGTTTTCCCGTGTCGCATCCCAGCTCGACGACAGCGATTCCGAAGCCCGCTGCCCTTCGGTCACCACATAGGCCGGCGCCAGCGCCCACCGCACGGCAAGGAACAATCCCGGCAGCACGAGGAATATCAGACCGACGATGATACCCAGCCCCGCCAGCATACTGGCGCCGAGCATCGATCCGAACCGCCGCCGCTCCGAACGTACGGAGAGCACTTGCTCAAGGAAGATATACTGGACGAAAACGCTCGAAATGATGCCGCTGAAGTTGCCGAGCTTGTCGGAAACGAGGTCCATCACGGCAAACCCCGCCGTCATCGCCGCCACCAGCGGGATGATCAGTGCCTTATGCTCCCGCAGGATGGCGAAGGCCTCTCCCGTGATATCTCCAAAGCTGATCTTCATTCGCGTGCTCCCCCGATCCCTGTCCGCAGCCCAATAGCATCAACGCGTTACCGATCCTTCTCCGCGGCGCAATAGCCGTGAAGCGATACTGCCGCCGCCGCGACAGCGCTTTTGCATAATCAGGGCCACTGGCAGGCTTTTCGCAAGTTTGCCATACCGGCGCCATGCAGAATACCGACACCATGGCACAGACGGAACTGGATCACGGCATCGCCCTGTTCACGCAAGGCCGCAAGACCGAAGGCCTGACGATCATCCAGCGCCTTGCCGTCGGAGGGCTGGCACGCGCGATATACACGCTGGGGATCATGCGCTGGGGCGGCGATATCGAGCAGGATCCCGTCGATGCCCGGCGCCTCTTCGAACTTGCCTCCCTGCGCGGCGATGCGGATGCCCATGTTTTCGCGACCAATCTCCTGGCGAACGGCGTGGCCGGGCGCAGGGACTGGCAGGCCGCCCTTGCCCGGCTCCGGCTCGAGGCAACGAAGATCGCGCCCCGCCGCAAGGCCCTGGACCTGATCGGCTCCATGAAGCTCGACGCGGAGGGTAACCCGGTTGGGCAAGCCATAGCGGAACAGGCGAGCTCCGCTCCGTTCGTGCAGGTGTTCCGGAAGCTCTTCACACGGGAAGAATGTGATTACGTCAGCGCCCTGGCGTCCAGCAGCTTCCAGCCCTCCATGGTCTACAATCGGCAACGCGAGCTGGTGCGGGACCCGATCCGCTCTTCCGATGGCTCGGTCCTGCACTGGCTGCTCGAAGACCCTGCGATCCATGCCCTGAACCGCCGCATCGCCGCGCTTGCCGGGCTCCCTCCAGAGAACGGCGAAGCGGCGCAAGTGCTGCGCTACCGCGATGGCCAGCAATACCGACCGCATTACGATTTCGTGCAAGCCTCCCCCAACCAGCGCGTCACCACCGTGTTGGTCTGGCTGAACGACGGTTATGAAGGCGGAGAGACCGCCTTCCTCAAGACCGGCCTGCAACTGAAAGGCCGTGTCGGCGACGCCGTGCTGTTCCGCAATGCGCTGCCGGACCGCAGCCTCGATACCCTCACCGAACATGCCGGCCTCCCCGTCACCCGGGGCACGAAGCTGCTCTACAACCGCTGGATTCGCGAAAACCGCTGGGCACCCTAAGCGACCGCGCCCTTTACCCGAGGCTGACCCTTCCGCCAGCATGGCGCAGCAGGCGCCCGCCGATCTCGAGTTCCAACAAGGCCAACTGGACCGAAGCCGCGCCGGCGCCCGATTGCCGGATCAGTTCGTCCACCGTCACCGGAGCGGTTGTCAGAAGGTTCTCGATATCCCCGTCCAGATCGGCCGGCGGGGCGCCGAGATCCACGTCGGAAACGGCATGCCATGCTGCCGAGACTTCGCGAAAGCTGCTGCGCGGCAAGCCGTCGAAGCCCGACAACAGCTCGATCACATCCTCCACCGACTGCACGAGCATCGCGCCGTCACGGATGAGCTGGTTGCAGCCATGGGAACGCGGATCGAGCGGCGATCCGGGAACGGCCATGACTTCCCGGCCCATCTCGCCCGCCAGCCTTGCGGTGATGAGCGAACCGGATTTCGGCGCGGCCTCCACCACCAGCGTTCCGGCAGCAAGCCCGGCGATGATGCGGTTGCGGGTCGGGAAATGGCGGGCCAGCGGTTCGGTTCCGGGCGGCTGCTCAGCCAGCATCAGGCCTTCCCGGGCGACCCGTTCCTGCAAGGCGGCATGTTGCGGGGGATAGGCGATGTCGATGCCGCTGGCGATCACGCCTACCGTTCCGCCCGGCGCCCCCGACGCGAGAGAACCCTCGTGCGCCGCGCCGTCTATCCCGCGCGCCAGTCCGGAGACGACCGTGAAACCGGCCTCCGCCAGTCCATGCGCGAAATCCCGCGCGATGCGCACGGCACCTGCCGAAGCGTTGCGCGCGCCCACCACCGCGATGCACGGGCGTGACAGCATGGCACTGTCGCCGCGAAGGGTGAGGATAGGCGGCGCGCCTTCGGAATGGGTGAGCAGCGCCGGATAGTCAGGCGAATCGTGAAACAGGTACCGCGCGCCGGCCTTGCGGACTTGCGCGATCTCGGCGTGGACGGCGCGCTCCGGGGCGGCCTGGTAAGGCTTGCCCGCCCTGCCCGCGAGACCCGGCAGCGCCTCTATCGCCGCCCGGGCGCCGCCGAAGCGGCCCATCAACTGCATGTAAGTGACCGGGCCGACATTGGGGGAACGCAGCAGCCGGATGCGCGCGAAGGCTTCCTCCTGCGAAAGCGTTT
The DNA here is from genome assembly GCF_055361505.1 of Novosphingobium sp. TK71. NCBI lineage: Bacteria > Pseudomonadati > Pseudomonadota > Alphaproteobacteria > Sphingomonadales > Sphingomonadaceae > Novosphingobium > Novosphingobium sp. TK71. The sequence continues at coordinate 683,937 of NZ_CM143962.1, read as the reverse complement.
GCCCTTGCTCCCCCAGAGCCTGCCCCCCGGCTTCGCTCACGGCTTCTTGCCGCTCCCGATCTTCGGCTCGGTGCCGGCGCGAAGCCGGGCGATATTCTCACGGTGCTGGAACAGCACCACCGCCGCGATCACGGCAAGCACGGCAGAAGCCTCTCCATGCCCCAGCGCGAGCGCGGCGATGGGCGCGACCACCGCTGCCGTCATGCCCGCCACCGAGGAGATGCGCACGGTCAGCAGCAGGCCGATCCATGTCAGGGCATAGGCCAGCCCCACCGGCCAGGCGAGCCCAAAGGCGATGCCTGCCGTGGTCGCCACGCCCTTGCCGCCCCGGAAACGCAGCCAGACCGGGAAGCAGTGTCCGATAAAGGCGCCGAGCGCCGCAAGCCAGGTCCATTCCGGCAGGAAATGCGCCGCGATCAGCACGGCGGCGAGGCCTTTCAGCAGGTCGAGCAGGAGAGTGGCGGCGGCAAGCCCCTTGCGCCCCGTGCGCAGCACGTTGGTGGCGCCGATATTCCCGGAGCCGATCGAGCGTAGATCGCCGGCGCCGGCGATGCGAGTGATGAGCAGGCCGAAGGGCACCGAACCGAGAGCGTAACCCAAGACGAGGGCGAGAATCCATTCCATGCGCGTCTCTTAGCGACTTGCGCGGAAATGGCGAAGGGACTTGCAGCAATGAACATTGCTCTTTGGGCCGTTCCGCGATTAACAGGGTGCAAGGTCCAGGAAAAAACGATGTCTTCCGAACATACCAGTGCGTCGCGCTCCGCGCCGCCTTCCCGCAATGGCTGACGCCGGGCCCCCACCCGGCGCGCCGATCCTGCTGTTCGATTCGGGCGTGGGCGGGCTCACCGTGCTCGGCGAGCTGCGCAAGATCCTGCCTCAGGCGCCCGTGATCTACGCCGCCGACATGGCCGGCCTTCCCTACGGCACCAAGACCGAGGCGCAGATCACCGCGCGGGTTGCCGGGCTGCTGGGCCGCATGACCGAACGGTTCGCCCCGCGCCTCGTCTGCATCGCCTGCAACACCGCCTCGACGATCGCTCTCGGCATGGTGCGCGAGGTTCTCGAAGTGCCCATCGTCGGCACGGTTCCGGCGATCAAGCCCGCCGCCGCCATGACGCGGACCGGCGTGATCGGCCTGCTGGGAACGAAGGCCACCGTGCGGCAGGCCTATGTGGACCGGCTCGAGGAAGAGTTCGCCGCCGACAAGCAATTGCTGCGCTACGGCGGCCCCGGCCTGGTCGAAGCGGCCGAAGCGAAGCTGCGCGGCGAGCCGGTTGACCGCACCGCCATCCTGCGCGCCGCGGAAGCCCTTCGCGCCATGCCCGGCGGCGCCGATATCGACACGCTCGTCCTGGCCTGCACGCATTTTCCCCTGCTGGAAGAGGAACTCACCGAAGCCTTCGGGCCGCAGGTGCGCTTCGTTCATGGCGCGGAAGGAATCGCCCGGCAGATCGAGCGTCTCACGCAAGGCCAGGAATACGCTCGCCAGGAACCCGACCGCGCGCTATTCACCGGGCCAGGGGAATTTCCCGGAGCGTACGGCGAAGCGCTGGCACGCTACGGTCTGCTGGGGGGCGGAAGGTTTTGACGCCGCGATTGAATCTGTTTCTGCTCGTCGTGCTTCTGCTCGTCGGGGTGCCGCTTTACTGGTTCCAGTTCGATGCCAGCGCACCCGGCGCCAAGCCGCTGCCGCTGACCATCGGGAAACTGCGCCAGCTGGCCGATGAGATCCCCGGAGACAGCCCGACCCATCTGCACGAGGAACTGATCGGCTATCGCTCGGTCCTTCACAACCAGATCGCCGCCGGTGGCGGCCTGCGGCCGATCCGCCTTTCGGTTCGCGCCTTCGAACTGACGGTGCCGGATTCCGGGCCTATCATGATCGACGCGGGCACCACGCCCGCAGGGGCCGAGGAACGCCACCTCCAGGACTATGACACCGCCGCCCAGGCCCGGATCGACCGGCATGTGGAAGCGGCCGGCCTCCGGCTCGTCCTGCTCGACCACCTGCTCCACCGCGGCAACCGCGCGCTGGTATCGCCCGGCGCCCGCCCCTTGCCCGACTTTTCCGACGGCGAGCCGCACGCCGTGGCGCACGGCGTGGTGGCCATCCCGCTCAAGGGGCTGCCGAACCGCGCGATGATGGTCTACGCCCGCCTCGAAAACGGGCGCGAGTACCTGTTCACCGGAGACGTCGCCACGATCAACGAGAACTGGGTGGACGCCCGGCCGCCTGCGCGCACCTTCTCCACCGTCGGCGACGTGGACGAACGGGTGCGGATCGTGTCCTGGCTCAAGACCATAAACGCGCTCAAGCATGCCGCTCCCGCGATGTTCATCGTTCCCGGCCACGATCCCGGCCCGGTCCCCGGCGCGCTCAGAGGTTTCACGAAAGATCGATCACGGTGAGCAGGACAAGCGACTGGTCATGTCCGGAACGATCATGTATTTGCCCGCATCAACGGGTAAAAGCCCTTTCAAGGCGAACGCAGGATAGAGCCTAGGTGAACTACGAACACATCTTCGATCAGGCAATCGAGCGGCTCCATTCGGAAGGTCGCTACCGTGTCTTCATCGACATCCTGCGCAACAAGGGCGCTTACCCGAACGCACGATGCTTCGCCGGCCACAACGGCCCGAAGCCCATCACCGTCTGGTGCTCGAACGACTATCTTGCGATGGGCCAGCACCCCAAGGTGATCGAGGCCATGGAAGAAGCGCTGCACGATGTCGGCGCCGGCTCCGGCGGCACGCGCAACATCGGCGGCAATACGCACTATCACATTGAACTCGAAAGCGAACTCGCCGACCTGCACGGCAAGGAAGGCGCGCTGCTGTTCACGTCGGGCTATGTCTCGAACGATGCGACGCTCTCCACGCTCGCCAAGCTCCTGCCGGGCTGCGTGATCTTCTCGGACGAGCTCAACCACGCCTCGATGATCGCCGGCATCCGCAATTCGGGCTGCGAAAAGCGGGTCTGGCGCCACAACGACCTCGAACACCTCGAGGAACTGCTGGCCGCCACCGATCCCGCGCTGCCCAAGCTGGTCGCCTTCGAGTCGGTCTATTCGATGGACGGAGACGTCGCGCCGATCCACGCGATCTGCGACCTCGCCGAAAAGTACAACGCCCTCACCTACATCGACGAAGTCCACGCGGTGGGCATGTACGGCCCGCGCGGCGGCGGTATCACCGATCGTGACGAGGCGGCCCACCGCATCGACATCATCGAAGGCACGCTGGGCAAGGCCTTCGGCGTGATGGGCGGCTATATCGCCGCCGACCAGAAGATCATCGACTGCATCCGCTCCTATGCGCCGGGCTTCATCTTCACCACCTCGCTTTCGCCGGTGCTGGTGGCAGGCGTGCTCGCCTCGGTGAAGCACCTCAAGAGCTCCAGCGCCGAGCGTGAGGGCCAGCAGCGCTCGGCCTCCATGATGAAGCAGATGTTCCGCGACGCGGGCCTGCCGGTCATGGACTCCACGACCCACATCGTGCCCCTGATGGTCGGCGATCCGGTGAAGGCCAAGAAGATCAGCGACATCCTGCTCGCCGAATACGGCGCCTATGTGCAACCGATCAATTTCCCGACCGTGCCGCGCGGCACCGAACGCCTGCGCTTCACGCCCGGCCCGGCCCATACCGAAGAGATGATGCGGAACCTCACCGAGGCTCTCGTGGAGATCTGGGAACGCATGGAAATGCGCCTCGCCGCCTGAACGGCGCCGCGCGCTTTCGCGGTTGCAATATTTTCTTTCGAAAGGGGCTCCCCGTTAACGCGGCGGGGCCCTTTTCATTTTCCCGCGCGACCCCACGTTCGCCCGGTCGCTCCCGCGCGCCCTTCTCCCGGCGCCCTCCCCCGCGACGACGTGACCAGAAGGACTTTCATGGCCAAGCTGTTCGAGCCGATCACCATCGGCAACCTCACTCTCGACAACCGCATCGTCATCGCGCCGATGTGCCAGTATTCCGCCGAGGACGGCCGGATGACCGACTGGCACACGATCCATCTCGGCAACCTCGCCCAGTCCAGCGCCGGCATCCTCACGATCGAGGCCACCGCCGTCAGCCCCGAGGGCCGCATCTCCTATGCCGATGTCGGCCTGTGGGACGATACCACCGAGGAGGCGATGGGCACGGTCCTCGCAAGCGTGCGTCGCTGGTCCGACATGCCGATCGCCATCCAGCTTGCCCATGCCGGTCGCAAGGCCAGCACCGCCAAGCCCTGGGACGGCGGCGCCCAGATCGCTCCTGACGCCGAAAACGGCTGGCAGACGGTATCAGCCTCCGACCTTCCCTTCCTCGGCCATGAGAACCCGCCCGAGGCGCTCGACAAGGCCGGTCTCGACCGCATCCGCGAAGCCTTCGCCGATGCCGCCCGCCGTGCCGACCGGCTCGGCATCGATGCGATCCAGATCCACGGCGCCCACGGCTACCTGCTCCACCAGTTCCTCTCGCCGCTCTCGAACAGGCGCGAGGACGAATATGGCGGCAGCCTGGAGAACCGCATGCGCTTCCCGCTGGAGGTCTACGACGCCGTGCGCGCCGCATTCCCTGCCGACAAGCCGGTGACGATGCGCGTCTCCGGTACCGACTGGGTGGAAGGCGGCTGGGACGTCGAACAGAGCATCGCTTTCGCCAAGGCGCTGGAGGCACGCGGCTGCGCGGCCTATCACGTCTCCAGCGGCGGCCTCGACGCCGGACAGAAGATCCCCGTTGGCCCGAACTACCAGGTTCCGCTCGCGCGCAAGGTCAGGGAAGCGGTCTCGATGCCGGTGATCGCCGTGGGGCTCATCACCGAGCCCGAGCAGGCCGAGGCCATCGTCGCCACCGGGGAGGCGGACATGATCGGCCTTGCCCGCACCGTGCTCTACGATCCCCGCTGGCCCTGGCACGCAGCCGCCGCGCTCGGCGCGAAGGTCAAGGCGGCGCCGCAGTTCCTGCGCAGCCAGCCGCGCGTCTACAAGGACCTGTTCGTCCAGGCCTGAGCCTGCGGGCGGACAAGAAAAAAGGCCCGCCGGAACATGGTTCCGGCGGGCCTTTTTGCCAACTTTCCGCTCGGTTCAGCGCAGCGAAACCACGTTGTCCGACACGCGCGGGTCCTTGCGCTCGCCGGTGTAGAGGCTCGCCATCGGCTCGTCCGTGGCAACGAGCACCTCGCCGGTGCCGAAGCCGTTGAACGCCGTGCGCATGGCCGCGCCGTAGGCGCCGAGCATGCCCACTTCGATCCAGTCACCCGCCTTGATATCGGCCGGGAGCATGAACGGGCCTTCCATGAAGTCGGCATCGTCGCAGGTCGGACCGTAGAACGCGAATTCCTGGAGGTCCTCCGAACGCTCGCCGCCAACGGCGGTCTCGCGCGAGATGCACTTCACGGGGAAGCGCCAGGCAACGTGCGCCGCATCGTAGAGCGCGCCATAGGCACCCTCGTTGATGTAGAGTTCGTCACCGCGACGCTTCTCGACCTTGACGATCATCGAGCTGTACTCGGCCGAAAGCGCACGGCCGGGTTCGCACCACAGTTCCGCGTTGTAGGCGATCGGCAGGGCTTCGAAGTGACGGTGGATCACCTGGAAATAGTCTTCCAGCGGCGGCGGCTCCATGCCCGGATAGACCGAGGGGAACCCGCCACCGACGTCGATCATGTCGATGACGACACCGGCGTCGGCGATTGCCGCACGCGCACGCTCCAGCGCCTGGACATAGGCGAAGGGCGTCATCGCTTGCGAACCGACGTGGAAGCATACGCCCAGCCAGTCGGCAACCTGACGGGTGGCCTGAAGCAGTTCGCCGGCATCAGCCAGATCGATGCCGAACTTCGAGGCCAGGCTCAGTTCCGAATATTCGGAAGAGACGCGCAGGCGCACGCAAAGACGCAGGTCGGCGGCGCGATTGCCGTCGGCGTCAGTGGTCGCTTCGAGGATCTTCTCGACTTCCTCGATCGTGTCGAGGCTGAAGGTCCGCACGCCATGTTCGAAATAGGCTTCGCGGATGGCGCTGGCGGTCTTGACCGGGTGCATGAAGCACAGGGTCGCGTCCGGCAGGGCCGCGCGGGTCATGCGAACTTCGCCGATCGATGCGACGTCGTAATGCGTGATGCCGTTCGCCCAGAGAATCTTGATGAGATCGGGGGACGGGTTGGCCTTCACCGCATAGAGCGACTTGCCCGGAAACTTCGTGGCGAAGAAACGGGCCGCGCGCGCAGCAGCGTGCGGGCGGTTCAGGATAACGGGTTCGTCGGGCGCGAGAGCGCGCGCTACAGCCGGTGCGTCAAGAAATTCGAGCAACTCAAGGGACCCCCAAACGGAATTGTTAACAACAAGAGCTGCCTTGCGGTTTGGAAGTCCCCATGGGGCAGCGAGGGGCGGGATATAGGGCTCCCAAGCTGAATCGCAAGTGAAAAAAGTCCCCTTTCACGGAAACGTCACATAAGGGGATAGCGCGAAGATCCATGCCGCCTCTCCGTTTCATTTTATTGTCTTTTTACAGACATTTACCTGAAAATCACCACCCCGGACTTCCGTCGCGAACGGAATGCCCGAAAGGCGCGTTTCACGGTTACAATGCAAACGGCACGGGTTCGGTTCTCTCGAGTCGATCTATCGGAGCCCGAACGGGGCAATCGCGGGACGGATCGAGCCGTTTTTCATGGATTCGGCAGAGCGGGAACAAAGGAAAGGAGCGGCCCCCCAAGGCGGGACCGCTCCTTTCACAATGACGAGTTGGCCTGCCTGCGCTCAGCTCAGACGGCCGCGGAAATCCTCGTAATCGAAGCGGCGGGTGCATTCGAGCAGGTCTGTTTCGGAATCCCACAGCCAGATCGAGGGCAGCGGCACCCCGTTGAAAGTGGTGGTCTTGACCATCGAGTAATGCGCCTGGTCGAGGAAAGCGAAGCGCACGCCCGGTTCCGCCTCGACCGGCAGGACATAGTCTCCGATCACATCCCCCGCGAGGCACGACGGCCCGCCAAGACGCACCGGCTCGCCTTCGCTCTCCGCCCGCTCACCCAGCATGGCCGGGCGATAGGGCGCTTCGATCACGTCGGGCATGTGGCAGGTGGCGGAAACGTCCACCACCGCCACCGGCATGCCGTTATGGCCGATGTCGAGCACGGTTCCCACGAGAATGCCGGCATCGAGCGCGACGGCTTCGCCGGGCTCGATATAGACCTCGGCGCCGGTATCTTCCTGAAGATCGATCAGGAATTCCACCAGTTCGTCGCGCTGATAGTCGGACCGGGTGATGTGGTGGCCACCCCCGAGGTTGATCCACTTGAACTGGCCGAAGAACGGTTCGAGGTAATCGAACGCCTTGTCCCAGGTGCGGCGCAGCGGCTCGAAATCCTGCTCGCACAAGGTGTGCATATGGATGCCGTCGATCATCTCGACATGCTCTTCGGTGAGCTGGTTGATCGGGAAGCCAAGGCGCGAGTGCGGCGCGCAAGGGTCGTAGCGCGGAACCTCGCCTTCGGCATGCATCGGATTGACGCGCAGGCCGATATCGAAATCCTCGCCCCGCGCGCGGGCGTTCTCGATCTGCGCCCAGAAACGCTCGATCTGCATCGGCGAATTGAAGATCACATGATCCGACAGGCGCAGGATCTCGTCGAGATCCTCCTCCTTGTAGGCCGCGCAATAGGTCGCGATCTCGCCGTCGTAGAATTCCGAGGCAAGCCGCGCTTCCCACAGGCCCGAAGTGCATACGCCGTCGAGGTATTCGCCGACGATCGGCGCGGTGGACCACATCGAGAAGGCCTTGAGCGCGGAGAGCACCTTGGCGCCCGAACGCTCGCCGATGTCGGCCAGCACGCGCAGGTTCTCGCGCAGCCTGGCGGCATCCACCACGAAACTGGGACTGTCGACTCGCGACAGATCGAAGTGAGCGAAGGCTCCCGGATCGCCGGCGCGGGTTTCCATGTTCAGTTCAATCCTTTTCGGTGGGCTCGCACATCATCGGCCGAGCCAAATTTCCAACCAGATGGCCTTCGCGGCCGCCAGCTTCAAGGATGCCTCAGGCAAACGGACCCTTGAAGATGAACCATGCCCCTGCGCCAACCAGAGCGAAACCGACGATCTCGTTGAGTCCCGGCTTCTGCCCGAACAGCAGCCATGCCACCAGCACGAAGGCCGTGAGCGACATCGCCTCCTGAAGCACCTTGAGCTGCCCCAGAGAGTAGACTTGGCTGCCGATCCGGTTGGCCGGCACGGCAAGGCAATATTCGAAGAATGCGATGCCCCAGCTCATGGCAATCGCCAGCCACAGCGCCTTGCCGGGCATCTTGAGATGCAGGTACCACGCCGTGTTCATGAACAGATTGGATCCCGCGAGCATGGCCACGGGGGCAACGAAGGTCCAGTTCACGAACCCGCTCAGTCGATGCAGATCGCATTGACGGCCTTGCCGCCCTTGATCTCCGCATGGCAGCCGAACAGCCGATCGTCAGCCTGGCAGGTGCCGCTGGCCGAGGCATCGGCAGAAGCGGCGCCGGCACTGCCGATGCACTTGCCCTGGCACTGCGAGGAATCGGTGCACTGCTTCCCGGCATCGGCAAAGGCGTGGACACACTGTTCCATGCCCAGCCGTCCCCGGCGCTGCACGCTGCCGCCCGAACCTTCGCAGGCCGTGCGGTCGGCAGCGCTCATGTCACGGGAATAGCCCGGCCCGGCCTCGCCGTTTCCGGCAGGTTGAGCGGGCTGCTGCGGACCGCCCTGCGGCACGCAACCGGCCAGCGCGAGAGCGCCGGCCGCAGCGACGAGAACGGTCCGCAGCATCGTCATCAGAAGGCCAGAGGTCCGTCGAGTTCCTCGACCGTCCAGGGCAGGCCATGCTGGTTGAGCATGTCCATGTAGGGGTCGGGATCGAACTGCTCCATGTTGAACACGCCCGCACCGCTCCACTTGCCGGTCACCAGCATGGCGGCGCCGATCATCGCCGGAACGCCGGTGGTGTAGCTGACGGCCTGGTTGCCGGTTTCGGCATAGGCATCTTCGTGGTCGCAGATGTTCTTGATGTAGAACGTCTTCTCGCCCGAACCGTCAAGCGCTTCGCCGGTCGCGATATCGCCGATGTTGGTCTTGCCCTTGGTGGTCGAACCGAGCGAGCTGGGCTCGGGCAGCACGGCCTTGAGGAACTGGAGCGGAATGATTTCCACGCCGTTGTAGATCACCGGGTCGATCCGGGTCATGCCGACGTTCTGCAGCACGGTGAGGTGCTTGATGTACTCGTCGCCGAAGGTCATCCAGAAGCGCGCGCGCTCCATCTCGGGGATGAACTTCGCAAGGCTTTCGAGTTCCTCGTGGTACATCATGTACATGTTCTTCGGGCCGACGGCCTCGAAGTCGAAGCTCTGCTTCACGCCCATCGCCGGGGTTTCGACGAACTGGCCGTTTTCCCAGTGGCGGGCCGGCGCGGTTACTTCGCGGATGTTGATTTCCGGGTTGAAGTTGGTCGCGAAGGCCTGGCCATGATCGCCGCCGTTGCAGTCGAGAATGTCGAGCGTGCGGATGGTCTTGAGCTTGTGCTTCTTCAGCCACATGGCGAAGACCGAGGTGACGCCCGGATCGAAGCCCGAGCCGAGCAGCGCGGTCAGGCCCGCTTCCTTGAAGCGCTCCTGATAGGCCCACTGCCAGTGATACTCGAACTTGGCCACGTCCTTGGGCTCGTAGTTCGCTGTGTCCATGTAGTTCACGCCGGTTGCCAGGCACGCGTCCATGATCGCGAGATCCTGGTAGGGAAGCGCGAGATTGACGACGAGCTTCGGCCCGATCGAGCGGATCAGCTCGCTGGTTGCCGCCACGTCATCGGCGTCGATCGCATAAGTGCTGATCGAGACGCCGGTGCGCTCCTTCACCGATTCGGCAATCGCCTCGCACTTGGAAACCGTGCGGCTGGCGAGGTGGATGTCCGAGAAGATGTCGGGATTCATCGCCATCTTGTGGACCGCGACCGAACCGACGCCGCCTGCGCCGATCACCAGAACCTTGCTCACCAATTTGTCTCCTTAACGCGATGCTCGCGAACAGCCGCATATAGAGGCCCTGTGTGACAACTCAACTCTTCGAGTTTCGTTGATTCGTTTGTCCGACCTGTCAGTTGGGCAAGACGGCCATCCGGCCGTTTTGTGCGGCACCGGCCCACGCCCGTCCCGGATGTGAAGAGCGCACCCAACGAAAACTGTCACAATCCGCCATCGTCCCGTCATCGCGCGGTCACCCGGCGGGGGCAATGCGGCGAGCGAACACCTTTCCCTCGCGGCCAAGGAATTTCCGATGCCTCCTGCCCAGCACCCTCACGCGAGGCCTGCGTCCGACCTCATCGGCAAGGCCGTCGTCCGTCCCGAATCGAACCGTGCCGCCCGCCTGCTCGACAAGGCTTTCGCGCTCGCGTTCAAGGGCCTCGTCTACGCGCAGATCTGGGAAGATCCGGTTGCCGATATGGAAGCGCTGCAGATCGGGCCGGAGAGCCGGATCATCACCATCTCCAGCGGCAGCTGCAACGCGCTGTCCTACCTGACCGCCGATCCCGCCGCGATCACCAGCGTCGATCTCAACACCGCGCATATCGCTCTTGGCCGCCTCAAGATCGCCGCGATCCGCAAGCTGACCGACTATGCGGACTTGCGCCGCTTCATTGCCGAGGCCGATCATCCCGGCAATGTCGCGACATATCGGGACCGCCTTGCCCCGCACCTCGACGAAGCCACCCGCCGGTACTGGGAAGGCCGCGATCTGGTGGGCCGTCGCCGCATCCGCGGCTTTGCGCGCGGTATCTACAAGCAGGGCCTGCTCGGCCACTTCATCGGCGCGGCACATGTCCTCGCCAAGCTCTACAAGATCGACCCCAGCGAAATCCTCGGCGCCGAAACGCTGGAGGAACAGCGCCGCGTGTTCGACGAACGGCTGGCGCCGATCTTCGAGCGCAAGCTGGTTCGCTGGCTGACCGACCAGCCCGCCTCGCTTTTCGGCCTCGGCATTCCGCCTGCCCAGTACGACGCGCTGGCAGGCGGCAACCGCATGGCCGATGTGCTGCGCGCACGGCTGGAGAAGCTGGCCTGCCACTTCCCCCTCAACGACAACTACTTCGCCTGGCAGGCTTTCGGGCGCGGCTACGGACGCGAGCCCAAGGCCCCGCTGCCGCCCTATCTTCAGGAAGCCAATGTTCCCTTGGTGCGCGAGCGGCTTGGCCGCCTCACCTTGCGCCATGCGAACTTCACGCAGGTTCTGAAAGAAAGCGCCGAAGCCTCGCTCGACCGCTACATCCTGCTCGATGCGCAGGACTGGATGAGCGACGCGCAGCTCACCGAACTCTGGAGCGAGATCACCCGCACCGCGCGCGCCGGTTCGCGCGTGCTTTTCCGCACTGCCGCCGAGCCCACCCTGCTGCCGGGCCGCGTGCCGGAAGAAATCCTTTCCCGCTGGGACTACCGCGAAGAGGAATCCCGAGCGGCCACGCGGGGGGATCGCTCCTCCATCTATGGCGGCGTCCACCTCTACGTCCTGCGCTGAGGCATCCGCGATGACGGGAAGCGCCACCTCGCAGGACCATGCCGCGCTGATGGACAAGGTCTATCGGGGCCAGCGCCACATCTATGACCTCACCCGGAAATACTACCTGTTCGGCCGGGACCGGCTGATCCGCGAACTGGGCGCGGAACCCGGCATGAGCGTGCTCGAAGCAGGCTGCGGCACCGGCCGCAATCTGGAACGGGTCGCCCGTGCCTGGCCCGGCGCTGCCTGCCACGGCTTCGACATTTCCGGCGAGATGCTGAAATCCGCCCGCGCGCGGCTGGGCCCCGACGTGCAACTGGCGCTCGGCGACGCCACACGATTCGAGCCGCGTGACCTGTTCGGCCGCACCGGCTTCGACCGGATCATCCTGTCCTACACGCTCTCGATGATCCCCGGATGGGAGGCCGCGCTGCGACAGGCGGCACATGCGCTGACACCCGGCGGCGTGCTCCATGCCGTCGACTTCGGCGACCTTTCCGGCCTGCCCGCCCCTCTGCGCGGAGCCCTGCTCGCGTGGCTGACGAAGTTCCACGTCAGCCCCCGGCTGGACCTGCCGATGGTCGCCGCGCGGATCGCCGGAGAACTGGGCCTGCGGGTAGAGGTGAAGCGCGGGGCCCTGGGCTATTACCAGATGGTGCGCCTCATCCGCTGACGCTATGGCCGGGCGCATGACTCAGGCCCTTCTTCACCGTCCGACCGGCCAAGGCGTTGCCATGGCTGCCCGCAAGATCTCGGAAATCCTGCCAAGAACGCCGCTTCTGCCGCTCGACGTCGATGGCCGCACGATCTGGTGCAAGGCCGAAAGCCTGCAGCCCGTCGGCGCGTTCAAGATTCGCGGCGCCTGGCACCGTCTGACCGCCCTGACCGAAGAGGAACGCGCGCGCGGCGTCGTCGGCGTTTCCAGCGGCAATCACGCGCAGGGGGTCGCCTGGGCCGCACGCAGGCTGGGCATCGAAGCCACCATCGTCATGCCGGTCGACGCGCCGGAAGTGAAACTTGCCAACACCCGCGCTCTGGGTGCCGAGGTCGTGCTCTACGACCGGCCCGGCGGCGAGGACCGTGACGAAGTGGCGGCGCGCCTGTGCGCCGCCCGGGGCGCGACGCTCGTCCACGCCTATGGCGACCCGTGGATCATCGAAGGCCAGGGCAGCACCGGGATCGAGATCGCCGCGCAAATGGCCGAACTTGGTCTCGCGGCTCCGGATCAGGTAGTGGCACCCTGCGGCGGCGGCGGCCTGACCGCCGGGCTCGCACTCGCCCTGCCGGATGCGGCGGTGATCCCCGTCGAGCCCGAAGGTTGGGACGACGTGTGCCGCAGCCTCGAAACCGGAACGATCTGCCGCGTCGGCGCCGATGCCCCGCCCACGCCCTGCGATGCACTGCAGACGCCCGGAACCTGGCCGATCAACTTCGAGATCCTTCGGGCGCGCTGCCCATTCGGCCTCGTCGTTACCCCCGCCGAAATCCGCGCGGCGCAGCGCCTCGCCTTCGCGAAGCTGCGCCTCGTTATCGAACCCGGCGGCGCGGCGGCGCTGGCGGCGGTTCTGGCCGGCAGAACTCCTTCGGCGGAGCGTACTGCCATCGTGCTCTCGGGCGGCAATACCGACGCCCAGGCCTTCGCCAGCGTGCTTTCCGGAGCCGACTGACCCGAAAACCGGCAGGGCCGATCGGCGCATTTTGAAACACTTGCACCGGAAAGCAAATTCTGGACGAACGACGCAACCTGAACTAATCTTGCGCGAACAGGGCAAGACACATTCGGGAGAAAAAGCGTGAGCACCCGCAGTGAACCATTTTCCGCCATTTCGATGCGCTGGGCCTTCATTGCGCTCGAAGCCGTTCTGGTCGTGGTCACCCTCGCGGCGCTTACCAACAACCTGCTCGATGCGGACTGGGGCCTGAGCTGGTCGACCTTCTTCGTGGGGATGATCGGAAGCTGCTGGGCGCTGGTGATCTACCAGCTGGTGTCCGCGCATGTATGCGGGCGCAGTACGGATTCCTGACGCCCCTTCGCGTCGGCCCCCGGTTCTGCTAGGGCGAGGCCATGGATTTCGACGACCAGCTTCGCCGCTACTTCGGCACCGACGACCTTTCGACGATCGCTCCCAGCACGCTGGAAACCGGGATTGACCGGATGCGCGTCGATCTTGGCATGGAAAAGGACCGCAGCCGCCGTTTCGCGCTGTGGTCGCTGCTCTATCTGTTCAATGCCTCGCCCGACCTCGACGTCGCCTTCGACAACGAGGAAGACCGCAACGCCGCGCGGGACTTCATGGACATGATGGCCAAGGCCCAGGGAGAGTAAAGAAGGTGGCGAGGCAGGGAGCCCCCTGCCCCGCCACCATGCGGACGGGCTATCTTTCGAAATAGCTCGCCAGTTCGACGTGGGTGGACCAGCGGAACTGGCCGACCGGACGCAGTTCGACCAGCCGGAACCCCGCCTCCACCAGCCGCGCGGCATCGCGGGACCAGCTCGACGGGTTGCACGAGATATAGACCACCCGGTTCACCGTGGAATCGGCGATGCAATCCACCTGCTCGCGCGCACCGGCGCGGGGCGGATCGAGCAGGACGGCGTCGAACTTGCTCAGTTCATCGGGCTGGAGCGGATTGCGGAACAAGTCGCGGTGAGCGGAGAACACCGGCAATTGCGCCCGGTCCGCCGCGGTCTTGCAGGCGAGATGGGCATCGCGTGCAGCCTCTGCGGCCAGCACCTTGGTCTGCGGCCCGGCCAGCGCCAGCGCAAAGGTGCCCAGCCCCGAAAACAGGTCCGCGACCGTCGCAGCGCCCTCGAGCCAGCCGCGCGCGGCTTCGACCAGGGCCTGTTCGCCGTCGAGCGTGGCCTGAAGGAACGATCCCGGCGGGAACGGGACCTTGACGGGGCCGAGGCTCACCGTCACCGGTTCCGGCTCCCACACCGTCTCGAAGCCGTAGCCGCCGTCCATGGTGAGACGGGCGAGACCGTACTGGCGCGAGAAATCGAGCATCGATTCGGTCGCCGAGAGCCCTTCGGCGGTGAGCCCCTTGACGCCGAGATCGACGCCCTGGTCCGTCAGCGTCATCTCGATATCGGCGGCCATGCGCGCCTGCTGGTGCTTCGCGGGCTTGCCGGGCCTACCGCCCTTCTTGGCGGGCGCCGCCTTGCCCATCATGATGAGCAGCTTGCGAAGCGGGCCGAGGATCGCGAACAGTTCCGGCGCCATGACCGGACATTCTTCCAGCTCCACCAGTCGGTGCGACTTGGCCTCGCGGAAGCCGATGACCACGCGCCCGCCCGAGCTTTCCGCCCGCAACGACACGCGGCGGCGCGCGCCCGGCGGGGACAGGTAGGGCGGCGAGATCGCTTCCGCTCCCAGTTCCTGCGAGGCAGAGGCATTGGCCACGCGCGATCCCACGAAGTGTTCGAGGCTTTCCTCGTCGAGCTGTTGAAGCTGGCAGCCGCCGCAACGGCCGAAATGCTGGCAGGCGGGCTGCACATGATGCGGCCCCCATTCGAGCGTGCCGTCCTCGTGCAGGAGGTCGCCCGGTGCAGCGCCCCAGGCGAAGCGGCCGGATTCGGTAACGCCATCGCCCTTGGAGGCGATGCGCAGGATTTCTTCTGTTCCAGTAGTCACAGGCAGGCCGCTAGCGCAGCCGGGACCATTTGTCCAAGCTGACCGGCAGTAAAGGCAGGCGAAGCGCGCCGCGCCGCCTCTCCATGAAGCCACACGCCCTCGCAGGCGGCCGCGAAAGCTTCGGTTCCGGCAGCAAGGCGGCTGGCGATGCACCCGGCCAGCACGTCACCCGTTCCCGCAGTCGAAAGCCAGGAACTGGCACGGGGGGCGCAGGCGATCCGGCCGTCCGGCGCGGCGATCACGGTGTCAGGGCCCTTGGCCACCACGACCATCCCCCCTGCCCTCGCCAGCGCCAGCGCGCGGCCGGGCTTGCTTTCGCTTCCCTCGCAGCCGAACGCCCGTTCAAGAGCCAGCAGTTCGCCTTCGTGCGGCGTCGCCACTATGGCGGCCTTGCGCTCGGCAAGCAGGCGCGGCGTCAGCACGACCAGCGCATCGGCATCGATCACCGCAGGAACCGGATCGGCCAGGGCAATGGCGAGCCGCTCCCGTGCCAGACTGTCACGCCCCAGCCCCGGCCCTACCAGAACGGCGGTATTGCGGTCATCCACGAGCACATCGACCAGCTTGCCCTGATCGACCACGAGGTCCGCAGGGACGTTACGCTTGCTATCCGCGAAGAGTTTGACGTAGCCCGCCCCGGCGCCCTGCGCGGCAAGGCTGGCCAGCACCGCTGCGCCGGGCATCGCTCCGCCGACAACCGCAAGAAGCCCGCGCCGGTACTTGTGCGCGTCGGCCGCCGGAGCCGCGAGGCGAGGCTTGGCCACGGCCGATGCAGCCCCTTCCACCGGCGCGACGCCGATCGGCACCAGACGCAGCGCGCCCATGGCGGCAGCGGAAGGCATCAGGAAATGCGCGTATTTCCAGGCGCCCAGCGCGATCGTGAGGTCATAGTCCGGAAGCGACGGATTCAGCGCCATGCCGGTATCGGATTGCACGCCGCTCGGCAGGTCCACGGCCACCCGGTGATGATGTGCATTCGCTAGCCGCGTGAGCAGCGCCAGGTCGCCTGCCGAAAGCGGACGGGTCAGCCCGCTGCCATAGAGGCAATCGACGAAGACATCGCCCTCGGCAGGTGTCTCCGGCCCAGACACCGCGCCCTGATAAAGCTTTCGCGCATGGACCGCCGCCGCGCTCTTCGGATCGGCGCCGGCAACGACAGTGACATGGCCGCCACGCTCGCGGATGGCCTCGGCCAGAACGTAACCGTCACCGCCATTGTTGCCCGGACCGCAGAGCACAGTGACCTTGCGCCCCGCGCAGATCCGCCAGATCCATTCCGCCGCGCCCCGCCCCGCGATCTGCATCAGCGCATCGACCGACGACCCTGCTGCGATCAGTGCCTCTTCCGCCTGCCGCATCTGCGCAACGGTGAGAATCTGGTCAGCGTGCAGGCTCTGGATTTGCGGCATGGGGCTTCCTCGTCACCGGGAACAGGTAGCGGTCCGCCCCGACGCTGACGTCGAGCCGTTCACCTTCCAGCCTTGTTACCGCCACTTGCGCCCCATCGGCAACCGCAAGGCCGCTGCCGTCCGTCATGACGGTGAAACGCCGGAAGGCGCCGTCGGGGTGGTGGACCACGAGAACGAGCGTTCCCCCTTCTTCCGACCGCTCGACCGCGCAAACCGGTTTCAGTTCCGCCGATCCGCCCACGGCGCAGGAGACAGGCTCGCCGCCTTCGGCGACATTCGGCGCCTCGTGCCGCGACGAGCAGGCGGCAAGAGCGAGGATGAAGACGAAACCGGGAAGCGAGCGTGCCATGCCGCCGGCTAAAAGGACTTTCCCGCCGACATCAAGCCTCTGCACGGCGCAGCCCGAGAATGGGACACTTAACGCGGCCCGCGCGTGATGTTACGCTGGAGCATAATCTACCGAGGGAGAGCACTATGCCGCTGATCGAACGCGCAGCAAGGGCGCTGGCGAAGGCTGAACACGGAACGGATGACTGGAATGGCCTTACCGCGAAAGATCGCGAGCAGTTCAAGGCGACCGCGCGGGAAGTGGTAAAGGCGCTGCGGGTTCCCACGCCGGGCATGTGCCTTGCCGGCGAACATCTGCTCAAGAAGGATCGTGGCCTTACCGTCAACGTCGCCGACGTTCACGATGCATGGCAGAACATGGTTGACGAGGCTGTCCGCCTCTACCCTGTCAGCGACGGTTAACCGGCGCAGTTCCCCAGCCTCAGTTCCCCCGCCTTTCATCGCGAGCAATCCGGAGCGGCGCATGACCGGCTCCGGATCGCGTTGCCATGCTTGCAGTGACGACAGGGAGCGGACCGTCCGAGGATGCGGCCGAAAGCGCCACGCACCCTCGGCCGGCTTCCTCGAACCTTACTTCCGCTTGAGCTGGGTCACGTCGCGCACGGCACCACGGGCAGCGCTGGTCGTCATCGCGGCATAGGCCTGGAGCGCGGCCGAGACCTTGCGAGGACGCGGATGGACCGGCGACCATGCGTCGGCTCCGCGCGCTTCCTGCTGGGCCCGGCGATGGGCCAGAACCTCGTCCGAGACCGCGAGGTGAATGGTGCGACCGGGGATATCGATCTCGATGGTGTCGCCGTTCTCGACGAGACCGATGGCGCCGCCTTCCGCCGCTTCCGGCGAGGCATGTCCGATCGAGAGACCGGAAGTACCGCCCGAGAAACGACCGTCGGTCAGCAGCGCGCAGGCTTTGCCGAGGCCCTTCGACTTCAGGTAGCTGGTCGGGTAGAGCATTTCCTGCATGCCCGGCCCCCCGCGCGGTCCTTCGTAGCGGATCACCACGACATCGCCCGCAGCCACCTGGCCGCCGAGAATCCCCGCAACGGCGGCATCCTGCGATTCGTAGACGCGCGCAGTGCCGGTGAACTTGAGGATGCTGTCATCCACGCCCGCCGTCTTCACGATGCAGCCGTCAGCAGCGATATTGCCGTAGAGCACCGCAAGGCCGCCGTCCTGGCTGAAGGCACGTTCCTTCGAACGGATGACGCCGTGCTCACGGTCGAGGTCGAGGTCGTCCCAGCGGCGGCTCTGGCTGAACGCGGTCTGGGTCGGCACGCCGCCCGGCGCGGCCTTGAAGAACTCCTGCACCGAAGGCGAATTGGTGCGCGAGATATCCCAGTGGTTGAGCGCGTCGCCAAGCGACTTGCTGTGCACCGTCGGCAGGTCAGAGTTGAGCAGGCCGGCGCGGTCGAGCTGGCCGAGGATCGCCATGATGCCGCCGGCGCGGTGGACGTCTTCCATGTGGACGTCGTTCTTGGCCGGCGCGACCTTGGAAAGGCACGGCACCTTGCGGCTGAGACGGTCGATGTCCTCCATCGTGAAGTCCACGCCCGCTTCCACGGCAGCCGCCAGCAGGTGAAGCACGGTATTGGTCGATCCGCCCATGGCGATATCGAGGCTCATGGCGTTTTCGAAAGCGCCGAAGCTGGCGATGTTGCGCGGCAGCGCGGATTCGTCTTCCTGCTCGTAATAGCGGCGGCACAGGTCCACGACGAGACGGCCTGCTTCGAGGAACAGTCGCTGACGGTCGGAGTGGGTCGCCAGCGTCGAGCCGTTACCCGGCAGCGACAGGCCCAGCGCTTCGGTCAGGCAGTTCATCGAGTTTGCAGTGAACATGCCCGAGCACGAACCGCACGTGGGGCAGGCCGAACGCTCGATCGCCTTCACTTCCTCGTCGGTGTAGCTCTCGTCGGCGGCGGCGACCATGGCATCGACCAGATCGAGCGCCTGCTCCTTGCCGCGCAGCACGACCTTGCCCGCTTCCATCGGCCCGCCCGAAACGAACACGACCGGGATGTTGATGCGCAGCGCGGCCATCAGCATCCCCGGCGTGATCTTGTCACAGTTGGAGATGCAGACCATGGCGTCGGCGCAGTGGGCATTGACCATGTATTCCACGCTGTCGGCGATCAGGTCGCGGCTGGGCAGCGAATAGAGCATGCCGTCATGGCCCATCGCGATGCCGTCATCGACCGCGATGGTGTTGAATTCCTTGGCGACGCCGCCCGCAGCCTCGATCTCGCGGGCAACCATCTGGCCCAGGTCCTTCAGGTGGACGTGGCCGGGCACGAACTGCGTGAACGAGTTCACCACCGCGATGATCGGCTTGCCGAAGTCCGCATCCTTCATGCCCGTCGCGCGCCAGAGGCCACGCGCGCCCGCCATATTGCGGCCATGGGTGGAAGTGCGGGAACGATAGGCGGGCATTGTGCGAACTCCGGGATACAGGGGCGCGACTATACGCCCTTTGCGCCGGCCCCTACACTGCGAACTGCGCCGCAGCAATGGGGAGTGAGACATTTTCTTTCGCAAATGCCATAACGATTGTTTTATTGGTTCAAGGGCCAAGCAGGTTTTCGAATTTCACCCTGCCCGATGCCGCCCCCTCACAGCCGTTCGACCACGCCTGCGCAAAGCCGCGTCATCCGCTCGGCCCAGAGCGCCTGCCCGGCCTCGTCCGCAATCTGGTCCTGCCGGATCTCGATGCTGAGGTAGGGCCGCCCATGCGCCTCGGCATGGCGGTTCATGGAGGCGTTCAGTATCCGTCCCGAGTAAGGCTCCTGATCGCCCACCGTCAGGCCGTCCGCCTCCAGCAGCGCAATGGCGATGCGCGCCGCGCGGTCATCCTGGTTGTAGAGGATGCCGATCTCCCAGGGCCGCGGCTTGTCGCACGTTGCCAGGCCCGGCGTGAAGCTGTGAAGCGAAACGATCAGTGCAGGCTCGGCAGATTCCAGCATTTCTTCGAGAGCGGTGTGATAAGGGGCAAAGTATTCCGCCACGCGTGCGGCGCGGCCATCGTCACCGATCATGTTGCCGGGGATCGCGTAGCCGTCCGAAACGACCGGGAACATGCCGGGCATCCCGATATCGCGGTTCAGATCGCAGACGAGGCGGCTGATCCCGGCAAGCCATGCCGAAGTGCCCGCCTCCGTCATCCTCTCCGCCACGGCGGCGACGCCGATGTCGATGGCGATGTGCTGGTTCATCAGATCCGCGGGAATGCCGAGGTCGATTCCGTCTGGCACATGGTTCGAGGCATGGTCGGCGATGACGACGATGCCGCCTTCCACGGGTTTGCCAAGCAACTTGTAGAGTTCGGTTTTCATCGCAGGGGCTTTCAACGCAATTTCCCGGATAGTTGCCACCAGTCGGGGTGTTCCGCCGCGATGCTTGCGGCAGCATCGCTTAAGGCTTCCTGACTCTCATAGAGCGCAAAACACGTTGCGCCGGAGCCTGACATGCGCGCGAGGAACGGCCCGGTATCGCGCAAGGCCGCCAAGACATCGGCGATAACCGGGCAGATGGCGATGGCCGGTCCTTCCAGGTCGTTGCGCCCGCCCTGGGCGATCTCGCGCAGGGTTCCGCCCGGCATCGGGCCGCGGTCTACGCCGTCCCACGCCTTGAACACCGGCCCGGTAGGCACCGGCGCGCGGGGATTGACCAGCAGCACCGGGCATCCGGCAAGGTCGTTTTCGGAGACTTCGGCAAGATCGGTGCCGGTGCCGGTGCCGATGCAGGGCCGCGAAAGCACGCAGGCGGGCACGTCGGCGCCCAGCCTTGCGGCGCGCTCATGCCAGTCGTCCGGGAGGCCATGAGCGCGTTCGATCATGCGGAATATGGCGCCTGCATCGGCGGAGCCCCCGCCCAGCCCTGCCGCCACGGGCAGGCGCTTTTCGAGGTCGACCGACCATCCCTTGCCATGCGGCAGCGCTGTCAGGGCCTTGGCGACGATGTTGCCGAGCGGGTCGTCGATCTTCCCTGCAAACTCGCCGTGCGTGGCAAGGCGATCCACCTCGGCGGGCGCCGCCGCCAGTTCGTCTCCCGCATCGACGAAGGCGAACAGGGTTTCCAGCTCGTGATAGCCATCCTCGCGTCGCCTGCGGACATGGAGGGCGAGGTTGATCTTGGCATAGGCAGTTTCGGTCAGCATCGCTCCGTCCATGGCGCGAGGCGAGCCCAGAGGCAAGGCGAGCGTTGGCCTTCCCACCCCTCGTTGCAAACCGGGGAACCGTCACCCTGAACCCGTTTCAGGGTGACGGGAGAAATCGGCGGCAATCAGATTCCGAACCGGGAAAGGGCGCTGCCCTTCCCTCATTCCGATTACATATTCGGATAGTTCGGGCCGCCGCCGCCTTCAGGGGTGACCCATTCGATGTTCTGGGTCGGATCCTTGATGTCGCAGGTCTTGCAGTGGACGCAGTTCTGCGCGTTGATCTGGAGCTTCATGCCCGAACCGTCCGGATCGACGAATTCGTAGACGCCCGCCGGGCAATAGCGCGCCTCTGGCCCCGCATAGAGCGGCAGGTTGATGCGCGTGGGGACCGTCGGATCGGTCAGCTTCAGGTGGACCGGCTGGTCTTCCTCGTGATTGGTGAACGAGTAGGACACGCTGGTCAGGCGGTCGAAACTGATGACACCGTCCGGCTTGGGATAGGCGACCGGCTTGTAGAGGTCGGCGCGCTGGAGTGTCGAGGCATCGGTGTGATGCTTCATCGGCCTGGCCAGCCCGAAGCCGAACAGCGTGCGCAGCCACATGTCCGCGCCCGCCAGCACCGTGCCGATCTCGCCGCCCCACTTGGCGACCAGCGGCTCCGCGTTCTGGACGAGCTTGAGTTCCTTGGCGATCCAGCTCTCGCGCACGGCGGTGTCGTATTCGCCCAGCGTGTCCTGCTCGCGGCCTGCCTTGATGGCCGCAGCAATCGCCTCGGCAGCCAGCATGCCGCTTTTCATGGCGGTATGCGTGCCCTTGATGCGCGGCACGTTGACGAAGCCGGCCGAACAGCCTGCCAGCACGCCGCCCGGGAAGGCCAGCATCGGCACCGACTGCCAGCCACCCTCGTTGATCGCACGCGCACCGTAGGCGACGCGCTTGCCGCCTTCGAGAATCGCACGGATTTCCGGGTGCTGCTTCCAGCGCTGGAATTCCTCGAACGGGTAGACGTAGGGATTCTTGTAATCCAGCGCGGTAACGAAGCCCAATGCCACCTGGTTGTTCGCCTGGTGGTAGAGGAAGCCGCCGCCCCAGCTATCGGTCTCGCTCATCGGCCAGCCCTGGGTGTGGATCACGCGGCCGGGGACGTGCTTGTCCGCCGGGATATCCCAGAGTTCCTTGATGCCGATGCCATAGATCTGCGGCTGGCAATCGGCCTCCAGATTGTACTTCGCCTTGAGCCGCTTGGTCAGGTGGCCGCGCGCGCCTTCGCAGAACACGGTGTACTTGCCCAGCAGGTTCATGCCCGGCTGGAAATCACTCTTGGGTTTGCCTTCGCGGTCCACGCCCATGTCGCCGGTCTGCACGCCGATGACGGCGCCATTGTCGTCATGGAGAATCTCGGCGGCGGGGAATCCGGGGAAGATCTCGATCTCCAGCGCCTCGGCCTGCTCGGCCAGCCAGCGGCAGAGGTTGCCCAGCGAGCCGGTGTAGTTGCCATCGTTCGACATGAACGGCGGCATCACCAGATGCGGAAGAGAGAACTTCTTCTTTTTCGTGAGGTGCCAGTGCCAGTTGTCGGTCACGGGCGTTTCCGCCAGCGGGCAGCCGTCTTCGCGCCAGGTCGGCAGCAGTTCGTCAAGCGCCTTGGGATCGATCGTCGCGCCCGAAAGGATGTGCGCGCCGATCTCCGAGCCCTTTTCGAGCACGCAGACCGAAAGCTCAGGATCGACCTGCTTCAGCCGGATCGCCGTCGCCAGTCCTGCGGGCCCACCGCCCACGATGACGACGTCATACGGCATCTCTTCGCGTTCAATCATTGCGTCCACGCAGCAAGCCCCTAGTTTAGTCGCTCGATTAATTTTCGCGAATTGCCTTGATTGGTGGATGGCAAGAGGTCAAGACCCACGCGATGGATCAGGCCCCAAATCGGCAATTTCTGGACGATATCACAGGTGCGCTGAACTGGTGGCGCGAAGCCGGGGTCGAATTCGACTTTCTGGACGAGCCCCGCCAGTGGATCGTGCCCGAGGACGAACAGGACGAAAACGGAGACCGGCTGCCCCCGCGTCGCCGCCTCCCGGTGGACGTCGACGCGCCGCCGCCCCGGCCCGCCCGGATCGACCCGGCATTGCTCCCGGCCGACCTTCCCGCCTTCCGCGATTGGTGGATGAGCGAATCGCTACTGGACGATGGCGGCCCGGCCGGCCGCGTGATGCCGGGCGGCGTGGCAGGCGCGAAACTGATGGTCGTGGTGGAAACGCCCGAACAGCAGGACCGAGACGAACTGCTCACCGGCCAGCAGGGCAAGTTGCTCGACGCGATGCTCGCGGCCTTCGGCACCCGGCGCGCGGATATCTATCTCGCCAGCGCGCTGCCCCGCCACGATGCGCTGCCGGACTGGCGCGCGGCGGAATCGCGCGGCGTGGGCGAAGCACTCGCCCGGCACGTTAACCTTGTCGCACCGCAGCGACTCATTGTGCTTGGCGGAAACGTCCTGTCGCTTCTTGGCCACGAATCACCGCAACGCGCTGCCGTTTTAAGACAATTTCATCATGAAGGACTTACGACACCTCTCCTGGGCGGGTGGGGCCTCGCCGCGCTGCTGCAACAGCCGCGCGCAAAAGCGAGCTTCTGGAACGCCTGGCTTGAGTGGACGAAGTCTGAAATTGCACAGATGAAAGATGCCGGGCCGGAGGGTTCACAGTCCTGAAAGGACGGTTCCCTGCGGATGAACAGGCCAAAGAACGCCGGATGGGTCGCACGATGCGGGGAATTGATTTGAAACGATTTGGCGCTGGAGGTTTGGGCAGCGGGGCTTGGCGCGCAGGCGCGGCCCTGATTGCCGTGGCCGGGATGACCGCAGCCGCGGCGCCAGCCTTCGCCAATAGCGCCGCTGTCGAGTATTTCCGCACGCGGGCGGACAATACCGCCGTTCCCTCGCTGCTCAGCCAGGACGATCGGACCTATTACAAGCAGGTCTTCGACGCGATCGACGCGAAGGACTGGACCACCGTGCAGCGAATGCTGACGGACCGTCCCGACGGCCCGCTGCACCAGCAGGCCCGCGCCGAATACTACCTCGCCTCCGGCTCCCCGAAGATCGAGCTTCCGGCACTGCAATCCTGGCTGGCGCAGGGCACCGAGCTTCCCGGCGCCGACCAGATCAGCCGCCTTGCGCTGAAGCGCGGCGCCCTCAGCGTTCCCTCGCTTCCTGCAGAGCAGCAGTTCGCCCGCCTGCCCACCATGGCCAAGCGCGTGCGCCCCGCCTCCATAGACGACGGCACGATGCCGGCGATGATCGCCTCGGGCATTAACGACCGTATCAAGGCCGACGATCCCACCGGCGCGCGCGTCCTGCTTGACGGCATCGACGCCGGCCTCAGCCCCTCGGCTCAGGCCGAATGGCGCGAAAAGGTGGCCTGGAGCTTCTATATCGAAAACCAGGATGCGCAGGCCTACCAGCTTGCCCAGCTTGCCGCGATGGGCACTGGCCCCTGGGTGGGCGAGGCATGGTGGACGGCCGGGCTCGCGGCCTGGCGCCTGGGTGATTGCGACGGCGCTGCCGACGCCTTCTCCCGCGCGGCCCGCTCATCCGAGAACGCGGAACTGACCAGCGCCGCACATTACTGGAACAGCCGATCGCTCGTGCGGTGCCGCAAGCCGGAGCAGGCCGCCGCGTCGCTGCGCCTTGCCGCCGCGCGCGACGAAACGCTTTATGGCATGCTCGCCGCCGAACAGCTCGGCCTGAAGATGCCGGAACAGCATGCCGCCGCCGATTTCACGCCGACCGACTGGCAGGCGCTGCGCACCAATTCCAACATCCGCACCGCGGTGGAGCTGGCGGAAATCGGCAAGGACAGCCTGGCCGACGAAGTGCTGCGCCATCAGGCCCGCATCGGCTCGGCAGACCAGTACGCCTCGATCAGCCGCCTCGCCCGCGATCTCGGCCTGCCCTCCACCCAGCTCTGGATGGCCTACAATGCGCCTTACGGCGGCAAACCGGAACCGGCCAGCCGCTTCCCCACGCCCAAGTGGACCCCGGTGGGCGGCTGGAAGGTCGACCCGGCGCTGGTCTACGCCCATGCGCTTCAGGAATCGATCTTCCAGGCCAGCGTCGTCAGCCCGGCCGGTGCGCGCGGCCTCATGCAGATCATGCCCGCCGCCGCCCGCGACCATGCGGCCTCACTCGGCGTAACCGGCAATGCCAGCGACCTCAACAAGCCCGAAGTGAACCTCGCTTTCGGCCAGCGCCACCTCCAGATGCTGCGCGACGCACCCGGAACCCAGGGCCTGCTGCCCAAGGTCATGGCCGCCTATAACGCCGGCATTCTCCCGATCAGCCGCTGGAACACCGAAGTGAAGGACCAGGGCGACCCGCTGCTGTGGATTGAATCGCTGCCCTACTGGGAAACGCGCGGCTATGTGAACATAGTGCTGCGCAACTACTGGATGTACGAGCGGCAGGCCGGCGGCCAGTCCGAAAGCCGCATGGCGCTCGCACAGGACATGTGGCCGACCTTCCCGGGGCTTTCCGGCTCGCAGGCCGTCCGCATGGCACCGAATGGAGCTATCCTGCGTGGCAATTGATCCTGAGCGTACCTTCAAGCCGATCAACATCGCCCTTCTGACAGTCTCCGATACGCGTGTCCCCGAGAACGACACCTCGGGCGACATTCTCGCCCAGCGCATCCGTGATGCGGGCCACACCCTGGCAGCGCGCGCCATCGAGA
Source organism: Novosphingobium sp. TK71 (assembly GCF_055361505.1). Taxonomy (NCBI): domain Bacteria; kingdom Pseudomonadati; phylum Pseudomonadota; class Alphaproteobacteria; order Sphingomonadales; family Sphingomonadaceae; genus Novosphingobium; species Novosphingobium sp. TK71. The sequence goes on along the minus strand of NZ_CM143962.1, from coordinate 658,173 downwards.
AGGACGACGCGGACCTGATCGCCGCACGGTTCAATGCCTGGATCGACGATCCGAACGTTGACGCCATCGTTTCCACCGGCGGCACCGGCCTCACCGGCCGCGACGTTACCCCGGAGGCCATCGACCGCGTGAAGGAACGCGACATTCCCGGCTTCGGCGAACTCTTCCGCTGGCTCTCCTACCAGACGATCGGCACCTCCACCGTCCAGTCCCGCGCCGCCGCCGCCGTTTCGCGAGGGACTTACATCTTCGCCCTGCCCGGCTCCAACGGCGCGGTGAAAGACGGCTGGGACGGCATCCTCGCCGAACAGCTGGACAGCCGGAACCGCCCCTGCAACTTCGTGGAACTGATGCCAAGGCTCAGGGAAGTCTGAGAAGTCAGGCGGTGCGGACGAATTCGGCGTAGCCACGGATTTTGGCTACGGCCCCGAGGGAGCTGGGCTCCCTTAGGAAAACGGCGGCAGTCTCTCCGCATCCTCATCGGACAGCGCAATACGAAACAGGTCACGCAGGTTCTGCGCATAATCGCGCGCGTCCTCGATGGCGCGGGTTTCGCTCACCCCCTGGGAATGGATCGTGAGTTGCCGGTCGCTGAGAGCCGCGAAACCGCCATCCAGCACCACGCTTGCGACGCAAAGCGTGGTGAACCGCGTGCCGGGCCGCGTCGAAGTCCAGTGATTGGCCATTTCGAGATCGTCTCCGGCCACTTGCGCAAGATCGAAGACATATTGCGGCTGCCAATCGCCGTGCGGTGCGCTGCGCCCATCGGTCGCACCGGCCGGACCGGCTCTTTCGAGCCGCCACTCACCGCCGAGTGATCCGCGCTCCCCGCTGCGCAGCAGGCGGTGCCAGGCCCCGTCCGGGGTCTGGACCTGCGCCCCGTCTTCCAGCGGAAGGGGCGGAACATAGCTGCCGCCGAACCCGGCATCGGCAATCCACGCATCGCCGCCGAGGTTGACCAGCAAAAGCGTATGGGTTCGCGGCGGAACGACGCCTTCCGGCAGCCCCAGCAGCACCCGCGCCAGAAGCGGCCGGTTCGCCAGCCCCAGTGCGGAAAGAACGTCCGAAAACAGCCTGTTCTGCTCGAAGCAATATCCCCCGCGCCCCTGCACCACAAGCTTCTCGAACACGCTGGCGCTGTCGATCCGAACACCCTCGCCGAGCGGGATCGCGAGATTCTCGAAACCGATTGCACGCCGATGCGCCAGCTGAAGCTGCGCGAGCCCGTCCGGATCGAGCGTTGGGGCAGCCGGAAGGCCGATGCGGGCGAAGTAGTTTTCGAGGTCCATATCGCCTGCTCTGCCTTGCCTTCCCGCAGTGGGCAAGGCTGTGGATAAACATGCTGACAAGCCGGGCAGAAACAAGGGAACGATCGGGATAAGTCGGCGCCCTCCGCAAAAACGCAAAAGCCCTGGGAGACGGCGCTCGCAAGGCCTTGCAACCGCGGCGGCGCGGCGTTTCAGGTTATGACGTCGGGCGCGATCCGTCCCGTGTGCCGCGTGATCCCGGCGATCTCCTGCGCGGCAGCAATCTGGTGTTCCAGCATAGCACCGGTTTCCTGATCGATATGACCGGTCGCCGGTTCATAGCGTTCGAGATAGACCCGCAAGGTGGCGCCCTGCGTGCCGGTGCCGGAAAGACGGAACACCACGCGGCTGCCATCCTCGAACAGGACGCGGATGCCCTGGTTTTCGCTCACCGATTGATCGACCGGATCGGAGTAGGAAAAATTGTCGGCCCCGGCGACGATGAGCGGCCCGAACTGCTGGCCTGCCAGGCTGGTCAGTCGCTGCTTCAGCTCCGTCATCAATCCGGCTGCGCGGTCGCTTTCGATCGCCTCATAGTCATGACGTGCGTAGTAGTTACGGCCAAAGCGCGCCCAATGCGTGCGCGCAAGCTGATCCACGCCGATATCACGCACGGCAAGGATGTTGAGCCAGAGCAGCACCGCCCACAGGCCGTCCTTCTCGCGCACATGATCGGACCCCGTACCGGCGCTTTCCTCGCCGCAGATCGTCGCCATTCCCGCATCGAGGAGGTTGCCGAAGAACTTCCACCCGGTCGGCGTTTCGAAACAGGGGACCCCCAGCGCTTCCGCCACCCGGTCGGCCGCGGCGCTGGTCGGCATGGAACGGGCAATTCCGGTCAACCGCCCGCGATAGGCCGGAGAGATCTCGATATTGGCCGCCAGCATCGCCAGCGAATCCGACGGCGTGATGAACCGCCCCCTGCCGATGATGAGATTGCGGTCGCCATCACCGTCCGACGCGGCTCCGAGATCCGGCGCGTCCGGCCCCATCATCACATCGTAGAGGTCCTTGGCATGGATCAGGTTCGGATCGGGGTGGTGCCCGCCGAAATCCTCCAGCGGCGTGCCGTTGATCACGGTGCCGGGCGCGAAGCCCAGGCGATTTTCCAGTATCTCCATCGCATAGGGCCCGGTCACGGCGCTCATCGCGTCGAAGCGCATGGTGAAACCGCTGCCGACCGCCTTGCGAATCGCATCGAAGTCGAACAGCTCCTCCATGAGATCGGCATAGTCGGAAACCGGATCGATGACCTCGACCGTCATGCCGCCGATCGTGGTTTCGCCGAGCGTGTCGAGATCGACATCGGCAGCCTCCACCGTGAGCCAGAGCGCGATTTCACGCGTGCGCGCCAGCATCGCGTTTGTGACGCCCTCAGGCGCCGGGCCGCCGTTGGCAATGTTGTACTTGATGCCGAAGTCTTCCTCAGGGCCGCCGGGATTGTGGCTGGCGGAAAGGATCAGGCCTCCACTCGCACCGTATTTGCGGATGACGTGACTTGCCGCAGGCGTCGAGAGTATGCCCCCCTGGCCCACCAGGACCCGGCCATAGCCGTTTGCCGCGGCCATCCGGATCGCCTGCTGGATCACCGTGCGGTTATGAAAACGCCCGTCACCGCCGATCACCAGCGCGGCACCGGGCTGCGGCTTCACCACATCGAACACGGACTGGATGAAGTTCTCGGCATAGTTCGGCTGCTGGAACACGCGAACCTTCTTGCGCAGGCCGGACGTTCCCGGCGCCTGTCCTTCGAAAGGCGTGGTCGGTACGGTGACGATATCGGTCAAAACCCCAATCTCCATGCAGGACCTGCAGGCGCAGGCGCGGTCGTCGGTATAGATAGCTTGGACGACACTCTGGTTGCATGGCCGGCAAAGTCAAATGCCGATCGTATCTAGATCAAACCATTGTCGCTCATGCTGAAAATACCGCCCCGCGCGACGACGAAATGGTCATCGAGACTGAACTCCAGCGCGGCCATGACCTGCCGGAACGTTCGGGTGGACTGGATATCATCGACACTGGGCGTCGGATCGCCGGAGGGGTGGTTATGCGCCAGCACCAGCCGCCGTGCATCAAGGTCGAAGGCGCGACGCACCGTGCGCCGCAGCGGCAGTTCGCAGCTCGACTGACGGGTGCCGATCTGGAACTCCTCGGCGATGAACAGGCCCTGCGCGGTGAAAAACAGCATCATCACGCATTCCTCCCGGCGGCCGAGCAGCCGCCGCGCAAGGTACTGCCTGAAAGGGCTGCTGCCGATATCGGTTACCTCGCCCAGCAAGGTTTCGCGTGCGGCGACGTCCGCCAGGTTGCGGGCGGCGACAATGGCGGCAGCGATCGCCTCCCTGGCGATCTCACCCTCATCGAGTTCCTCGGCGAGCGCCTGTGCCGACGCGGTATAGACCGTGTAAAGCGAGCCGAAGCGCTGGATCAGGCGGCGCGCAACCTCTTCGCTCCGCTGGCCGATGAAGGGACGTAGGATTTGCGCCAGGACGGATAGTTGCCCAGTTTCTTCTGCCGCCGCATATGAAAACCCAGCGCCATCGCCAGAAGCTGGACGTAGGACGGCATGATCGCCATGACCTGATAGGCCGTCGTGTGGATTTCGACGATCCCCAGCCGATAGAAATGGCTCGAAAAAGCGATAATCTGTGCCCCACCTATCCATAACGGGTAGAACCTGTTTGCCTTGAGCGCGACAGCGCCGATAGCCAGAAGGCTGAACGTGTCGATCGCCAGATGGACGAGATCGACCCCCTGATAGAGCAGGAGGTCAGGCCCCCGCACAAGATGATAGATCCGGTCTACCACGATCATGCCAAGGATGATGCTGGCCAGGATACGTTCGGGCGCCGCACCGCGGCGCATGGCCACGAGGAAAAGGGCGAGATACGCGCCGTACTGCACGTAGGCCCGCGCGCTCCAGATCAGCATGCAAGCCCCCCATGGCCATGCCGCCTGAAACGCGCGGAGCCCGCGATCGGGCCTGGGTCGCTTAAGCCGATCGCAACATCGGCGCTTCTTCCACCAGCTCTGCGGTCTTGGGGCAGGCTTCCGGCTCGTCGGCAATGGCCTTGATATCGCGGCCGATGCCGAGAAGCTCGTGGTGAACACGGATCATGTCGTTCTGGGTTTCCAGCAGGGAGCGCTGGGTCTTGGCAAGGCGCATAAGTGCCGTCTGCCCCGTGAACGTGGCGATGCCATCCGCCTGACGCGCAAGCAGCATGGATTCCATAAGCCGCGCCGAGGCGAGCAGCGCAGAGTCGAGAGAAACTTCGGCCTCGGGAAGCTGACGGGCGATCCGGGCAGTGGCAGAGGAAATGGTGATGGACATGGAGACCCTCATCCAGCGTCATCGGCCCGTTCGATGCGCCTGTTCTTGTGCCGGGAGGCTGGCTCAAAGCAGACTGCTCAACCGAGTGGCGAAATCCAGACCGAACACCGCGACGAGGAGAAGTCCCCCGGCGATGGCAATCATGGCTGCCGTGCGGCTGAGGCCCGCGTTGGAACCATCGAGCACCTCCGGAACGATCCTGGCGTAAGGTTCTTCCTGCCAGGGCGCCGTAACCTTGAAGGTGGCACCATCGGCAAGCGTCAGCCTGTCGGTCAGTTCGTCCTGAGCCCGATCCTTGTCGAACATCGCAACAGCCGGAACCTGAGGATTCTTGGCTGGTATCGGATTACAGGCCGCTGCCAGGTCCAACTGATACTGCCTGTAGGCACGCGCCAGTTCCGCGCGCGGCGGCGCCCCCGTTCGGTTACGCACACCCTCGATACGCTGGTTTACGGCACTTTCGGAAATGCCGAGTTCCCAGGCAATCTCCTTGCTGGTGCGGTTTTCCGCGACGAACGCCAGCACCTCGTGCTGCTTCGAAGTCAGCACGGGAAAGATCGCCATGATCTTCTGGACGTGCGTCAAGTCGCCGCTCCGCTCCATCTGCCCAACTTCCATAACACTATCGAACCACCCTCGTTCCGCCGAGCCCCCGCCCACGCAGTTCGTACAAAGCAATTATAGGTCGTCTGCAAACGCACTATCAACCCGTTACAGGCTACGACTTAACCAAATCCGACTTATCGCGCATCCACGACGCCATGCCGGCGGCCGGCCAAACATCCGGCTTCCAGCATCCGGATGAATTTAAAGCCGAATCGCCGTGTTCGCGCCCGGACAATACCGGCCACCCCTTAACCAGTTCTGCTCACTATCTGCGAGATTCGCGTCGCTTGCGTCACGCCGGTTCGGCCAGCTCTACGTTCGAACAGAATTCAACCAACGAATGACCCAAAATGGATTAATGGGTCACGGCGACCGGCATTTCCCGCCCCGCCCAAAGCAAGCGAGGTAAAGCGGGAACTGATACTCACATACGACAACGCCCTCGTGCGGACGGGTCGCGTCCGCACGAGGGCGTCAATGTGACGGTTCGTGGAAGGGGCTTTATTCCTCGCCCATGCGCAGCGCGGCGATGAAGGCTTCCTGCGGAATCTGCACGTTGCCGTATTCGCGCATGCGCTTCTTGCCTTCCTTCTGCTTTTCCAGAAGCTTCTTCTTGCGGGTGATGTCGCCGCCGTAGCACTTGGCGGTAACGTCCTTGCGCATGGCGCTGATCGTTTCGCGTGCGATGACCTTGGCACCGATCGCCGCCTGGATCGGGATCTTGAACATGTGCCGGGGGATCAGTTCCTTCAGGCGTTCCACCAGCGCGCGGCCGCGCGGTTCGGCCTGGCTGCGGTGCACCACCATCGACAGAGCATCGACCGGCTCGTTGTTCACGAGGATGTTCATCATCACGAGATCACCCTCCTGAAGGCCGATCTGCTCATAGTCGAAGCTGGCGTAGCCGCGGCTGATCGACTTCAGGCGGTCGTAGAAGTCGAACACCACTTCGTTGAGCGGCAGTTCGTAAGTCACCTGCGCACGGCCGCCGACGTAAGTGAGGTCCTTCTGGATACCGCGACGGTCCTGACAGAGCTTCAGGATCGAGCCGAGATATTCATCCGGCGTGTAGATCACGGCCTTGATCCACGGTTCTTCCATGAAATCGATCTTGACGGGATCGGGCATGTCGGACGGGTTGTGCAGTTCCTTCACGGTGCCGTCCGTCATCGTCAGACGGTAGACCACGGATGGCGCGGTGGTGATCAGGTCGAGGTCGTATTCGCGGCTGAGCCGCTCCTGAATGATCTCCAGGTGCAGCAGGCCAAGGAAGCCGCAGCGGAAGCCGAAGCCCAGTGCCGCGCTCGATTCCATCTCGAAACTGAAGCTCGCGTCGTTGAGACGAAGCTTGCCGATCGATTCGCGCAGTTTCTCGAAGTCGTTGGCGTCGACCGGGAAGAGCCCGCAGAACACCACCGGCTGCACTTCCTTGTAGCCAGGCAGCGCCTGCGTTGCGCCAGCCTTGACGGTGGTGATGGTGTCACCGACCTTGGCCTGCTCGACTTCCTTGATCTGCGCCGTGATGAAGCCGATTTCGCCGGGGCCCAATTCAGGAAGGTCGATACGCTTGGGCGTGAAGCAGCCTACGCGGTCCACCAGGTGATCGGTGCCGCCCTGCATGAACTTGACGTTGAGGCCTTTCTTGATGACGCCGTCGATGACGCGCACCAGAATGACGACGCCGAGATACGGATCATACCACGAATCGACCAGCATCGCCTTCAGCGGCTTGTCGCGCTCGCCCTTCGGCGGCGGAATCTTGGCAACCACGGCTTCGAGGATCTCGGCAATGCCGATACCCGACTTGGCGGAAGCGAGCACCGCTTCCGACGCATCGATGCCGATGATGTCCTCGATCTCGGTGCGGACCTTTTCAGGTTCGGCGGCCGGCAGGTCGATCTTGTTGATGACGGGCACGATCTCGTGGTCGTGCTCGATCGACTGATAGACGTTGGCCAGCGTCTGCGCTTCCACGCCCTGCGCCGCGTCCACGACCAGCAGCGCGCCCTCGCACGCCGCCAGACTGCGCGATACTTCGTAGGCGAAGTCGACGTGGCCCGGCGTGTCCATCAGGTTCAGCTCGTAAGTGAGCCCGTCCTTGGCGGTGTAGCTCAGGCGCACGGTCTGCGCCTTGATGGTGATGCCCCGCTCCTTCTCGATATCCATGTTATCGAGCACCTGGGCGCTCATCTCACGCTCGGAGAGGCCGCCGGTCGACTGGATCAGGCGGTCGGCAAGCGTCGACTTGCCATGGTCGATATGGGCAATGATCGAGAAATTTCGGATCTGGGCGAGGTCTGTCATGAATGCGCCGTTAGCAGCGGTTTTCGCACCTGTCAGCCTGCCTTGCGCATCAATCCTGAATCACTTGCTTTCGGACCGGCTTCCGGATCGACCCGCGAGGGGCTGAACAGCACCGCTCCCGAGCCGTCGAGCTGCAGCGGACGGACGAATTCCACGCCCATGCGATCCTCCCGGCACCAGCGCGCGGTGGCGAGAACAACGTTGTCGTCCGCAAGCTGAATCCCGAATTGCGTATCGGCCGGCACGTTCCACAGGCCCTCTACCATAGCACCGGTGCTGGAGATGTTGCGGATCGTGGCATGATAGATATGTCCGCCGTGCTCCAGCACGACCTTGCGCAGCATGGTCTGGCGCGGCGCGCGAGCCGAACGCGGCCCCGTAGCCACTGCCGAAAGCCCCTGTTCAAGCCGGGCCGCCGCTTCGGCGGAGGTCAGCGACTTCTCGTAGATATAGCCCTGCACATGACTGCAGCCCAGCAGCCGCACGAGATCGAGCTCGTCGAACGTCTCGACCCCTTCGGCCGTCGTCTCCATGCCCAGCGCTTCGGCGAGGCTGACGATCGAGGAGATGATCGCGCCGTTACGGCTGCCGTCGATGGTGGCACCGCGCACGAAGCTCTGGTCGATCTTGATCTTGTCGAACGGCGCCTTCTTCAGGTAGCCGAGCGAGGAATAGCCGGTGCCGAAATCGTCGAGCGCCAGCCGCACGCCGATCCCCTTGAGCGCGCCGAACATATCCTCCGTTGCCTTGCCCTCCCCAAGGAAAACGCTCTCGGTGATTTCGAGTTCGAGCCGGGCGGGATTGATTCCGGCTTCCGCCACGGCACCGGCAACGATCCCGGGAAGGTCGGGATTGGCGAATTGCAGTGGCGAGACGTTCACCGCAACGCGCACGTCATGCGGCCAAGCTGCCAGGTCGCGGCAGGCGGTGCGCAGTGCCCATTCGCCGATCTGGGAGACAAGACCGGTCTCTTCCGCCACCGGCACGAACTTCGCGGGCGAAAGATAGCCATGCCGGGGGTGCTTCCAGCGAAGAAGCGCCTCGAAACCGGTGATTTTCTCGGTCGTGGTATGAATTTGCGGCTGATAGTGCAGTTCAAGCGCGTCTCCGGCGATGGCATCGCGCAGGTCCTGCTCCAACTGCTGCCGCTCGCGTGCATCGGAATGGAGATCGTCGTCGTAAAAATGATGACGGCCACGTCCGCCGCCTTTCGCCGCATAGAGAGCAAGGTCGGCATTGCGGATCAGTGCTTCCGTCGTCGTGCCGTCGTCAGGACACATCGCGATGCCCAGCGATGCGCCGATCACCACGCGCGCGCCGTCGATCGAGTAAGGCTGCGACAGGTTCTCGATGATCCGGCGGGCGAGATGGCCGAGACCTTCGTGCTGGTGATAGCCCGGCAGGATCACCTGGAACTCGTCGCCGCCAAGGCGGCCGACCCGCCCCATGTTCGCGACAGTTGCGCGCAGGCGTTCGGCCACTTGCTTGAGCAGCGCATCGCCGGCCGGATGGCCCATGGTATCGTTGACCTGCTTGAAGCGATCGAGATCGAGCAGGAACACCGCGCAGGCACGATTTTCGATCCGCGGCGAATTGATGACCTTCTCCAGCCATTCCGACATCTGGAAGCGGTTGGCGAGCTTTGTCAGCGAATCGAAGCGCGCAAGCTGGGTGGCGTGCTGCTGCGACTTGCGGGTCTCGGTCAGATCGATCCCCGAGCCCCGGAATCCCAGGAAATTGTGAAACTGATCCAGCACCGGACGGCCGCTGATGGACCACCAGCGCTCATCCTTCTCATCGGTCGCGGCGCGCACGCCGATGTCCTGGAAGGAGGAGCGGGTCGAAAGGTGGAACGCCAGCGTGCGCTCGCTCTCGTGATCCTGCGCGCGCAGCCGGAACAGCCCGAGGAAGGGCCGTCCGTAAAGCTCCTCCTGCGGCACGCCGACCAATTCGGCGATGCGAGGCGAGACATAAGTGATGAAGGCTCGCCGGTCGGTCTCCCAGAACCAGCCCTGCCCGGTCTCCTCGTATTCGCGCAGAAGCTCCTCGGCGCGGTGCTGCTCGCGCTCCTGCTCCGCACGACGCGCCGATTCCCGCGCGGCGATGCGCGACTGGCGCATGGCCGCGCTCAGCCCGATGCCGATCCCCGCCGCCAGGAGGCCCATGGTCTGCGGCGATGCGGAATGAATCGACGCCCCTGCCCATACCCCCACCGTCGCCGCCACGATCGAGGTCAGGCGGCGGTCCAGCAGGACCGTCGCCAGCAACACCAGGATGCCGTAGCCCTTGATCGTGAGCCGCCAGTCGAGCGCCGGCGTCTCGTAAGTCCACTGCGCCGCAGCCACACCGAACAGGCACATCGGCAAGGCCACGGCCAGCAGCATGAGCGGATAACGCTTCCAGCTGCGGTGATGGAACTGGCCCTCAAGCGTGGCCAGTAGCGGCGCGGCGAGGCACAGCAGCATCGCGCCGAAGGACAGGCAAAGCGGAAACGAACCGGGCGCGCTGCGCGAGGCCACGCCCATCGCCACCAGCACGCAGACCATGGCCGGTGCCATGAGTTCCCAGCGCCGGGCGATGAAGAAGTGAAGCGGATCGCTGCTCGGGCCACGAGGGCGCAGAAACGCGAAGTTGGGTATGCCGGTGCGCGCGGCTTCCGACTGGGCGGAAAGCGCAGCCCTGTGCGCCGCGCCGCCACGCGATGCCTGCTGCTGCTCCTGAAGTCCCTTGCGCGCCATCAGATCGGCTATTGCCCCGAGCCCATTTCCAAAGTGTTAAGTCCCGGCAACCAAATCCGTTTGCGGTCGGGTATGGCACAAGTCGCCCGATCCACCGGATTTCGCTTGCCGCCGCCGCCCAGTCATGTTTGCTTCCATGAATGGCGGGCGCTTAAGTGAGACACCGCCCGCCTGAGAGATAAGCCCTTGGGAGACAACACGATGCGGCACCTGGCAATCGTTGGTTCCGGACCGGCCGGCTACTACACGGCCGAAGCGGCGCTCAAGCAGTGGGGAGACGGTGTCAAAGTCGATATATTCGATTTGTCACCAGTGCCCTTCGGACTGATCCGCACCGGAGTCGCGCCCGATCACCAGTCGATCAAGAGCGTCTCGCACCGATACGAGACGACCGCGCTCAATCCGAACGTGCGCTTCGTCGGCAATGTGATGGTCGGCCGGGATATCACCATCGCGGAACTTCAGGATCTTTACGACGCCGTCGTTCTTGCCACCGGCGCGCCCAACGACCGAAAGCTGGGCCTTCCCGGCGAGAACCTGGCCAATGTCTTCGGCAGCGCCGCCTTTGTCGGCTGGTACAACGGCCATCCCGATTTCGCCGGCATCGGCCCCGATTTCGCCCATGAAACCGCCGTGATCGTCGGAAACGGCAACGTCGCACTCGATGTCGCCCGCATTCTCGCCAAGTCCCGCGCCGAATTCGAAGGCAGCGACATCGTGAGCCATGCGCTAGAAGCGCTGGAGGCATCCCGCGTAAGGCGGATCGTCATTCTCGGGCGACGCGGGCCGCACCAGGTGACGATGACGCCGAAGGAGTTGGGGGAACTGGCCAAGCTCTCTCGCGCCTGCCCGAGCGTCGATCCTGCCGACCTTCCGCCTCTGACGGAGGATGCAGCACTCGATCCGGGCATGCGAAAGACCATGGGGCACTTGCGCGGATTCGCGATCGGCGGCGGCACTGCCAACGACAACGAAGGCCCGGCATGTCCCGGCCGCGACGTGCGGATCGAGTTCGACTTTTTCGCTGCCCCGCGCGCCATCCTCGGCACCGACCAGGTCGAGGGCATCGAGGTGGAACGCACCCGGCTCGTCGATGGCAAGGCCGTCGGCACCGGGGAGACCTATCGCATTCCCGCTGGCATCGTGGTCGCCTGCATTGGCTACCAGACCTCCCGGATTCCGGATGTTCCCTATGACGAACAGGGGGGGCGCTTCGCCAATGCCGAGGGAAGAATCGCGCCCGGCCTCTATTGCGTGGGCTGGGCAAGGCGCGGACCGACCGGAACCATCGGCACCAACCGGCCGGACGGCTTTGCGATTGTCGAGAAGATCGACGCCGATATCGGCGAAGGCAGCGGAAAGGCTGGGAGGCCGGGGTTCGACGCCCTCGCCGCACAGCGCGGCATCGACTACGTCAAGTTCACCGAGTGGCAGAAGATCGAGGAAGCCGAAGCCGCCAACGCCCGGCAAGGCGCCCCGCGCGAGAAGTTCGTGGCCGTGGACCAGATGATCGCGGAAGCGCATCCCTCCGCCGGAACCTGATCGATCCAAGGTAACAAAAAGGCCGGGGAATGCCCCGGCCTTTTCATTTTTCTGGTCCCTGAACGCGCAGGTCAGACGCGCATCGGCATCAGCACGTATAGCGCCGGGCTTTTCTCATCCTGGCGGATCAGCGTCGGCGCACCAGCGTCTGCCAGATGCAGTTCCACCGTATCGCCGTCGATCTGGCCGAGGATGTCCTTGAGATAATTGGCATTGAAGCCGATCTCGAAGCCTTCGGCCGAATAGTCCGCCGGAACCTCTTCGGCAGCCGTGCCGTTATCGGGCGACGTGACCGAAAGCGTCACACGGTCCTGTTCCAGCGCCATCTTCACCGCGCGGGTCTTTTCCGTGGCGATCGTCGCAACGCGGTCCACGCCTTCGAAGAAGCTCTTGGGATCGATCTTCAGCAGCTTGTCGTTCCCGGTGGGGATGACGCGCGTGTAGTCCGGGAAGGTTCCGTCGATCAGCTTGCTGGTCAGCACCACGCCATGCTCACCGCCCAGCGTGAAGCGGATCTTGCTCGCCGAGAGATCGACCAGCACATTGGTGTCGAGCGCTTCTTCGAGCAGCTTGCGCAGCTCGCCGACGCATTTGCGGGGCACGATCACGTCGGGCATGCCCTCCGCGCCGTCGGGACGAGCAAGAGTGAAGCGTGCCAGTCGGTGGCCATCGGTGGCGGCTGCCTTCAGTTCCTCGTCGGAGACGTGGAGGAAGATGCCGTTGAGATAGTACCGGGTTTCCTCGGTCGAGATGGCGAAGCGCGTGCGGTCGATCAGCTGGCCCAGCGTTGCCGCCGGAATCTCGAAGCTGGTCGGCAGTTCGCCCTCGGCAATCATGGGGAAATCGTCACGCGGGAGCGTCGGCAGCTGGAAGCGGCTGCGTCCGGCCTTCACCACCATGCGGTTGTCCGCGGCATCGAGGCTCACCTGGCTGCCGTCAGGCAGCTTGCGGGCGATGTCGAACAGGAGGTGGGCGGAAACCGTGATTGCGCCAGCCTGCTCGACCGAGACGACGCCGAGCGTCTCGACGACCTGCAAGTCGAGGTCGGTCGCCATGATGCGCAAGGACCCGGTGCCCGAGGCCTCGATCAGCACGTTCGAGAGAATGGGAATGGTATTGCGCCGCTCGACGACGGACTGCACGTGCGAAAGACAGCGCAGGAGCGTGGAACGTTCGATGGTGGCCTTCATGACAGCCTTTAGTCCCCCTTGATCGGGCAAGGGATGCAAAACATCCCGAATTTCAGGACGAATATCTCTAGCGAACGGAAGGCTTGCGGCAAGCGACTATTGCCCGCTCTCCGGTGTTTCTGGGGATAAATTAGGGGATTTCAGGCGTTCGCGGATCGATTCGAACGCTTTCCCCGCATTGGGCGCTCGAATTGCTTCATCCAGCACCCTCCCCATGCAAACCGATTCTTCCCGGCCCACATAACGCCCATAAGCCGCAACCGGCGCGTAGCCATGCCGACGATAGAACGCTGTCGCGCGGGTATTGACCTTGCGTGTGGAGAGGCGAACCTCGCGGTAGCCGTCAGCCGATGCGCCCGCCTCCAGGGCGGCCAGAACCGCCGCACCGCAGCCTTGATCGGCATACATGCGCTTGATCTCCGCCACTTCCTCTTCAAGTGGCCGATAGGCGCCGCATCCGATCACGGCGCCCTCCCCGTTCCGCGCGACCACAAACAGCGCGCGGGAAACGAGGACGTCCGCCGGATCGAACGACGACGTGCCGCCGTCCCCCGTGATCGCTGCGAGCGCCTCCGAAAGGCGCTCCATCGCCGCGACGGCTTCGGGATTGCGCGGATCGCAGGGTTCCACCCGCACGGTCCGCGCAATCCCGGGGGTCATGTCAGACCATTACCATGCCGCCGTTGACGTGGATCGTCTGGCCGGTGACGTAGCCTGCTTCCTTCGAGGCCAGGAATACGGCGGCCGAGGCGATATCCTCGCCCTCGCCCATGCGGCCCATCGGGATCCGGCCGTTGAGCGCGTCCTTCTGGGCATCGGGCAGCACTTCGGTCATCGCGGTGCGGATGAAGCCCGGCGCGATGCAGTTCACGGTGACGTTACGGCTGGCGAGTTCCTGCGCGAGGCTCTTCGACATGGCGGTGATTCCGCCCTTGGCCGCGCAGTAGTTCATCTGGCCGGGATTGCCGGTGGTGCCGACGACCGAGGTAACGTTGATGATACGGCCGAAGCGCGCCTTCATCATCGGCTTGGTCACGGCGCGCATCAGGCGGAAGGTCGATTCGAGGTTGATGCGGATGACCTGATCCCACTCCTCGTCCTTCATGCGCATGGCGAGGTTGTCACGGGTGATGCCGGCGTTGTTGATCAGGATATCGATCTTGCCCAGCGATTCGAGCGCGGCGGGAACCAGCTTCTCGACCTGCTCGGCATCGCCGAGGTTGCAGGCGATGGCGACGTGATCGACATCCTGCAGGTGCTGCGGGGTGTGCTCGTCCAGCTCGTCGCGGAAGGCGCGCAGCTTGTCGGCGTTCGAGCCCGAGATGGCAAGGCGCGCACCCTGCGCGGCCAGCGCGCGGGCGACGGCGGAACCGATGCCGCCCGAGGCGCCGGTGACGAGGGCGGTCATTCCGTTGAGGTTGAACATCTTTCAAATCTCCGTGAATCGCCTGCCTGATCGGCAGGCGACGGCCCGCTGAACGGGGCCATTCTTCAAACCTTCAAGGCGCCGGGGTCAAGCCCGGCGCGCCAATCAGAGGCCTTTCGCCAGTTCCTCGATCTCGGCCATGGTCACGGCGGAGATCACCTCCACCTCGCCGGCCGAACGCTTGATCATCGGGCCGAGCACCTTGCCGCCGAGTTCGACGAACGTCTCGACGCCCGCCTCCCGCATGGCGATCGCGCTTTCGCGCCAGCGGACACGGCCGGTGACCTGCTCGACCAGCAGGCGCTGGATTTCTGCGGGATCGGTGACGACCGAGGCGGTGACATTGGCGAACAACGGCACGTGCAGGCTGACCGGAGGGGTCTTGGCCAGTGCCTCCGCCATGGCGTCGGCAGCGGGCTGCATCAGCGGGCAGTGGAACGGCGCCGAGACCGGCAGCAGCACGCCGCGCTTGATCCCGAAGTCCTTCACCAGCGCAACGGCGCGCTCGATGGCTTCGCGGTGCCCCGAAATCACGACTTGCGTGGGATCGTTGTCATTGGCCACCGTGCAGACCTGGCCCTCGGCAGCGGCAGCGGCGAGTTCCGTGGCCTTCTCGATATCGGCGCCGAGCAGCGCGGCCATGGCGCCAAGGCCCACCGGAACGGCAGCCTGCATCGACTGACCGCGCAGCTTCAGCAGACGCGCGGTGTCGGCAAGGCTGAAAGCACCGGCGGCGCAGAGCGCGGTATATTCGCCCAGCGAGTGCCCGGCGACGAAGTCCGCCTTGTCGGCGAGCGTGATGCCGCCCTCCTTTTCCAGCACGCGCAGGACGGCGATGGCATTGGCCATGATCGCCGGCTGGGCGTTCTCGGTAAGGGTCAGTTCCTCTTCGGGGCCCTGCGTCATCACGCGGAAGAGGTTCTGGCCGAGCGCCTCGTCCACTTCCTGGAAAACTTCGCGCGCGACGGCGCTGGCTTCGGCGAGTTCGGCGCCCATGCCGACCTTCTGGCTGCCCTGTCCGGGGAAAACGAATGCACGCATCTGGCGGCTTCCTTTGTCTGGCAGGCGCTGAGGCCGTGTGCCGTTTTTACGAATCGAATGTGGCGCGGCGGGTTATTGCCCTTCCGCGTTCCCCGCAAGTCCGAACGGCACGATCCTGTTGGCCGCGTCATGCCCGATGTCCGCGCTGCCGAGGAAGGGGATCGAATGATGCTCGCACCAATGGCGGGCGATTTCCTCAGCCTCGATGCCGAAAGGCCGATCATTTTCGGGCACGTCGCTGACCCGGCCGAGCCGCAGGCCGGCGATACCGCCGAGATGCGCGGTCAGGTGGAAGAACAGCCGGTCCACCGCATAGAGATACTCCGAGACCTCCTCCACCAGCACGACATGCTTGGCCAGCCCCGGCATCAGCCGCGTGCCGCACAGCATCGCGAGAGTCATGAGGTTGAAGGCGACTCGCGGGTGGCCATCCCCGCTCGGCTCCAAGCCCGAGGCATCGCCCGAAAGAAAGGCCAGCGCGCGCCGAACCGCATCCGCACCGCCCGCGCGCCGGATATCGGCCAGCATCGGCCCATGGACCGGCTTACCGATCCGCGCGCGATAGAGCCCGCCCAGCAGATAGCCTGCATCGGAATAACCGAGGAACGTCTTGTCCTGCGCCTCGTGCGAGAACCGGGCGAGAGCGGCTTCGGCCACGCGGCAGGCGCCATAGCCGCCGCGCGCGAACCACACCGCGTCCACCGAGGGATCGTTGGCGCATTCCACCAGAGCCTCGATCCGCCGCGCGTCGCTGCCGGCGAAATGGCCATCCACTTCGAAGCACTGATCGTGGATCACAAGCTCCGCATCGGGGAACTCCTCAGCCGCGAGAGCGACGACGGCTTCCGCATCCTCGCGGGTGATCGGGGTGGACGGTGCACAAACTGCGATACGGGTCATGGCTCCTTCCTATCGAGGTTGTCAGGACGAACAAGGCCGCATACCGAAGCGTCATGACTTCCGATCACGATCTCACCTCTCATCCCTGGTTCTTCTGCGGCATCGGCGGATCTGGCATGTTGCCGCTCGCGCTGATCCTTCGGGGACACGGCGCGCAGGTCGCGGGATCGGACCGCAGCCGAGATCAGGGCCGCACGCCTGAAAAGTTCGCATGGCTGGAAAGCCTTGGCTTCGAACTGCACCCGCAGGACGGCAGCGGCATTACCGGCGCGGAACAAACGCTGGTCGCCTCGGCGGCAGTGGAAGACACGGTGCCGGAAGTGGTGCGCGCGCAAGAGTTCGGCTGCCCGCGCATGAGCCGCGCGCAGCTTCTCGCCACCCTGTTCAATGCCGCACCCTTCGGGATCGCCATCGGCGGCACCTCGGGCAAGTCGACCGTCACCGGCATGACAGGCTGGATCATGACCCATGCGGGCTGCGATCCCACGATCATGAACGGCGCGGTGATGAAGAACTTCGCCTCGCCCGATGCACCTTTCGCCAGTGCCCGGGTTGGTCAGGGCGAAGTCTTCGTTTCGGAAGTGGACGAGAGCGACGGCTCCATCGCGCTCTATCGCCCGAAAGTGGCGGTGCTTGGGAACGTCAGCCTCGATCACAAGAGCCTTGAGGAACTGCGCCAGCTTTTCGGCGACTTCCTTGGCCGTGCGGATGTATCCGCGATCAATCTCGACGATGATGAGACCGCAGCCCTCGCCCCCCACGCCAAGGCGCTGGTGACGTTCGGCATTTCATCGCCGGACGCGCAAATCGGCGCTGTCGATGTAGTCGAAGGGCCAACGTCACTGACTGCCGTGGTGCTGGATCGCCGCGACGGGACTTCGCACGCGCTGGCATTGAAGGTGCCGGGTCGTCACAACCTCTACAACGCGCTCGCCGCCATCGCCGCGGCCAATGCCGCCGGTGTTTCGGTGGCCGAGGCGGTAGAGGCGCTGGGCAGTTTCGCAGGGCTTGCCCGCCGGTTCGATATCGTCGGCACTTCGCCATCGGGCGTGACGGTGATCGACGATTTCGGCCATAACCCGGACAAGGTCTCGGCCACACTGGCAACGCTCAAGGCGCATCCGGGCCGCGTTATCGCCTTCTTCCAGCCGCACGGCTACGGCCCGCTCAAGCAGATGGGCCATGAACTGGCGCATGTGCTGGCCACCAGACTGGGGGCCAGCGATATGACGATCCTGTGCGATCCGGTCTATTTCGGCGGCACCGTGGACCGCTCCGAGGGCAGCGAGCGCATCGTGCGCCTGATCGAGGCCGATGGCGGAGCAAATGGACCAGGGGCCGAATACGTGCCCTCTCGCGAGGACTGCGCCAGCCGCATCGTCGAGATCGCCAAGCCGGGCGACCGTGTGGTCGTGATGGGCGCGCGCGACGATACTCTGACAGTCTTCGCGAAAGACCTGCTCGCAAGACTGTGAAACATCGCCCCGGCTTTGTCCGGGGCGATGTATGACCCAATCAGTGCGCCGTGCCGCGCGCCTTTGCGATCAGATGCACCACGATCGCGATCACCGCGCCCAGCACCAGCCCGACCACGGCCGAGGCCAAGGCATAACCGAGCCAGCCCAGCACGCCGCCGAGCGGCCCGCCCAGCACGGCCAGCCAATGCTCGACACCATGGGCGAGATGGGCGGGACCGGGAACGCCCAGTTCTTCCAGCCCGTGCAGGATGATCCCGCCGCCGACCCACAGCATCGCCAGCGTACCGACAGACGCAAGGACCGTCAGCACCTTGGGCATACCGGTCACGAGCATGCGTCCGAAAGCCTGCGTGCCTTTGCCCTGCTTCTTGGCGAGGTGCAGGCCGATGTCGTCCATTTTAACGATCAGCGCGACAGCGCCGTAGACACCCGCCGTGATGAGAATGCCGACCAGCGCCAGCGCCACGGCCCGCGCCAGCAGCGAATTGTCCGCCACTTCCGCAAGGGCGATGGCCATGATCTCCGCCGAGAGGATCAGGTCCGTGCGGATCGCACCGGACACGCGCGCCTGCTCGAAGCTCGCCGCGTCGGCAACCGGCTCTTCCAACGTCTCGCCGTGATGCGCGCCGCCGAACTTCTCGATAACCTTCTCGGCGCCTTCGAACGCGAGATACGCGCCGCCCAGCATCAGGATCGGAGTGATGAGCCAGGGCAGGAATGCGCTCAGCAACAGCGCGATCGGCAGCAGGATGAACAGCTTGTTGCGCAAGCTGCCCTTGGTGATCTTCCAGATGATCGGCAGTTCGCGCTCGGGCGTGAAGTCCGTGACATAGCCCGGCGTAACCGCTGCGTCGTCAATCACGACGCCTGCCGCCTTGCTGCCGGCCTTGGCGACGCCCAGCCCCACATCGTCGAGCGAAGCTGCTGCGGCGCGGGCGATTACCGCGACGTCATCTAGAAGAGCTACGAGGCCGGAAGCCATCTGGAAGGAAATCCCCTGTTTGAATGATGCCCGCAGCCATGCGGGCGAAACTATCCGCGATCAAGCGAAAGCGGACAAAGTCGTGCCCATGAAAGGGCTTATCATGAGCATGGCCACACATGCCCCGGCCTTTTCACATCCGGCCCCTTAATGCTCCCCTCCCCCCAACCGTTCTCAGCCTTGTCCGGAAGATCACTTCCAAACTCCTGACAATCTCTTGAAAATCTGGGGAAACACCATGTCCGTCATCAATACCAACATCAGCGCCCTGCGCGCTTCGAACGCCTCCATCGCCGCCAACAAGACCCTTGGCACCGCCATGGAGCGCCTCTCCACCGGCAAGCGCATCAACTCCGCCAAGGACGACGCCGCCGGTCTCGCCATCTCGACCTCGATGACGGCGCAAGTCCGCGGCATGAGCCAGGGCATCCGCAACGCCAATGACGGCATCTCGCTTGCCCAGACCGCCGACGGCGCGCTTTCCGAAGTGTCGAACATGCTCCAGCGGGTTCGCGAACTGGCCATCCAGTCCGCCTCGGGCACCTATCAGGACAGCGACCGCAACGCGATGCAGCAGGAAGTCACCGCGCTGACCGATCAGATCGACGATATCCTCACGCAGACCACCTTCAACGGCAACACCCTCTTCGCCACTACCGGCAGCGACGTCACCTTCGACATCCAGACCGGCGCCAATTCGGGCGAGACGGTTACGCTGACCTCCACCATGATCGACGGCAGCAACCTCGACGCCTCGGCGCTCGACGTATCGACCAGCACCGCAGCCTCGGACACGCTCGACTTCATCGACGACGCCCTGGAAGACGTGAACCAGACCCGCGCCTCGCTCGGCGCCGGGCAGAACCGCCTCGAATCCGCGATCAACAACCTGACCAACAATGTCACCAACCTGTCGGACGCCCGCTCGCGGATCGAGGACGCGGACTACTCGCTGGAAACCACGCAAATGGCCAAGGCGCAGATCCTCAGCCAGGCATCCACCGCGATGATCGCCCAGGCCAACCAGGCCCAGCAGAACGTCATGAGCCTGCTGCGCTGACGATCCGATAGCCCGACAGGGTCGCAAACAGACGGCGGGCCGGAAGGTCCGCCGTCTTTCGTCAGAACTCGACGTCGAGTTCCTCGATATCCTCGGGTTCGGCATGTGCCGCAGCGATCCACTCCGCCATCGGCGACCACTTCTCGATCGTCTCGCAATAGGCGCGGAGCTGGTCCGACATCGGCACTGCATAAGTGATGAAGCGCCGTGTCACCGGCGCATACATGGCATCGGCGATCGTCGGCTTCTTTCCGAACAGGAAAGGCCCCCGATAGGTATCGAGGCAATCTTGCCAGATCGTCTCGATCCGTTCGATATCGGGCCGGGCGCCGGAGAAGATCGGGAAACTCTCGTGCCGGACCTTGAGATTCATGGGCAATGCCGACCGCAGGTTGGTGAAGCCGGAATGGATCTCGCCGGAAATCGACCGACAATGTGCCCGCGCAATGGCGTCTTCGGGAAGGAGGCCCGCGTCGGGGAACTTCTCGTTGAGATATTCGGCGATTGCCAGGGTATCCCACACGCTCGCGCCATCATGGCTTAGCCGGGGCACCAGCACCGAGGGCGACAGCAGCAAAAGTTCGGCACGGTTCGCCGCATCGTTGAGCACCTGCTTCTCTTCGATCTGCAAACCTGCAAGCCGGCACAGCAGCCAGCCCCTCAGCGACCATGCGGAATATGTCTTGCTGGAAATCGTCAGCTGCGCCGGTGCCGAGTCGCTCATGAGTCATGTCCTTGCAGCGTGCTTTTGCTTGCATCAGCTTATGATGCAGCGCAGCATGAATCCAGTACGGATTGTATCTCCGCCGCCGAATCGCCCACCTGCTTATCAGCCTCTCGATCCCGCGAAACGCATTTGTCACAGGGGACCAGTACGAATGCTTTACCAGGCGTACCAGACCTGCTCCGACATGCTGGCACCGGCCCGAATGGCCGCGCAGGCCGCCACCGGATTCCGCGACCGCTATCTTGGCGGAGCGCAGGATATGCCTTGGTTCAGGCGGTTCTTCGCGCTGGCCGAAGTGTTCGACAAGGCAACCATAACGCACCAGCGCCCCGCCTACGGTATCGGCAGCGTTCTCTCCGGCAACCGCGATGTCACGGTGCGCGAGGAAGTGGCGCTGGACCTGCCGTTCTGCAACCTGCTGCACTTCGCGAAGGACGATGTTGCAACGCCGCAACCCAGGATGCTGGTGGTGGCCCCGCTTTCAGGCCACTACGCCACGCTCCTGCGCGACACCGTGCATACCTTACTGAGCGATCACGACGTCTACATCACCGACTGGAAGAACGCGCGTGATGTCCCGCTGAGCGAGGGCGATTTCGGCTTCGACGATTTCGTGGACTATGTGATCCACTTCCTTCAGGAACTGGCCGATCCCGCCGACGAAGGTTCGCAAGGCCGCCGCGGTGCGCACGTGCTCGCAGTATGCCAGCCCTGCGTCCCGGTTCTGGCGGCGGTAGCGCTGATGGCGCAGGACGACGACCCCGCGCAGCCCCGTTCGATGACCCTGATGGGCGGCCCGATCGACACCCGTGAAAGCCCGACATCGGTCAATGAACTGGCGACGGAGCACCCGTTCATGTGGTTCGAGGACAACATGATCCACACCGTGCCGCTGCGCCATCCAGGCGCCGGACGGAAGGTCTACCCCGGTTTCGTCCAGCTCTCCGCCTTCATGTCGATGAACATGGGCCGCCATTTCAGCCAGTTCCGCAAGCTCTACCAGGCGCTTGCCGACGAACGCCCGGCGGACGCCCAAAAGATCGAGACTTTCTACGACGAGTACCTCGCCGTGCTCGATCTTACCGCCGACTTCTATCTGGAAACCATCGACAAGGTCTTCCAGCGCGCCCTGCTCGCCCGGGGAGAACTGGAACATCGCGGCCGCAAGGTCGATTGCGGCGCCATCCGCAAGACCGCGCTCCTCACCGTCGAAGGCGAGCGCGACGACATCTGCGCCGTGGGCCAGACGGCCGCCGCCCATTTCCTCTGCTCCAGCCTTCGCCCTCACCTTAAACGCCACCACTTGCAGACAGGAGTGGGTCACTACGGCCTGTTCGCGGGCTCGCGCTGGGAAACGCAGGTCTACCCGCAAGTCCGCAACCTGGTCCTCGCCGTGAGCTGATCCGCGCGGCGGACACGGTTTTGCTTGCGTTCCGTCCCGGATAGGCTAAGGGCGCGCCTTCCGTTTCATGCCGTGATGCAGGACGGAAGGAAAGAAAGCCGGAGGGGCCCCGCAATCCCGCGGACAAGCCAGCGATCGGTTAGACAGAGAAAAGGAAGCTGCCGTGGCTCAGTATGAGCACGTGTTCCTGGCACGCCAGGACCTCAGCCAGGCGCAAGTCGATGCACTTGCCGCCACCGCCACCGAGATCGTCGAAGCAAACCAGGGCAAGGTCACCAAGACCGAAACCTGGGGCCTCAAGAATCTCGCGTACAAGATCAAGCGCAACCGCAAGGCGCACTTCGTGATGCTCAACATCGAAGCTCCCGGCGACACCATCGCCGAGCTCGAGCGTCAGACGCAGATCAACGAAGACGTGATCCGTTACCTGACCATCCGCGTCGACGAACACGAAGCTGGTCCGTCGGTCATGATGCGCAAGAGCGACCGCGAGCGTACTCGCCGTCGTGAACGTGAAGGGAACTGATTTCCATGGCACGTGCATTCTTCCGCCGCCGCAAGTCCTGCCCGTTCTCGGGCAAGAACGCTCCGGCCATCGACTACAAGGACGTACGTCTGCTTCAGGGCTTCATGTCCGAGCGTGGCAAGATCGTTCCGAGCCGCATCACCGCGGTTTCCGCAAAGAAGCAGCGTGAGCTGAGCCAGGCGATCAAGCGCGCCCGGCACATCGGCCTCCTGCCCTACATCGTCAAGTAAGGGAGGCTAGGCCCATGGACATCATCCTCCTCGAACGCGTCGAAAAGCTCGGCGCCATCGGCGATGTCGTTTCCGTCAAGGACGGTTACGCCCGCAACTACCTTCTTCCCAACAAGAAGGCCCTGCGCGCCAACGAACGCAACAAGAAGGTCTTCGAGGCCAACCGCGCGAAGATCGAGGCTGAAAACGCCGAGCGTCGCGCCGGTGCAGAAGCCCAGTCGAGCGAAGTCGAAGGCAAGCAGGTCGTCCTGATCCGCGCTTCGTCGAACTCCGGCCAGCTCTACGGTTCGGTTTCCGTCCGTGACATCGTCGATGCCCTCAACGAGCAGGGCGCTGGCGTTGCCAAGCAGATGATCGTGCTCGAGCGCCCGATCAAGACCATCGGCGTGTTCGACGTTCGCGTCAGCCTGCACCCCGAAGTCTCGGTCAACGTCAAGGTGAACGTCGCTCGTTCGCCCGACGAAGCCGACCTGCAGTCGCAGGGCGTGGACGTGATGGCCGCGATGTTCGAACAGGACGTCTCCGGCTTCACCGAAGCCTACGACCCGAACGCCGAACCCGGCGAAATCGCGGTCGAGGAAGCTGTCGAAGGCGAAGAAGAAGCCTGAGCTTCTTCTTTCCCGGCAACTGCCTAAGGGAATCAAGGCCCTCGCTCCATGCGGAGCGGGGGCCTTTCTCTTTTTCCCCGCGCCCCGTTCGAAATTTAAGCTGCTATTGCCCTGCAACATAAATTCAGTAATTACGGGCGATGGAAACGATCAAGAGCACTCTCGCGGAACTCGTCCGCGTTTATGAAACCGCCGTCAGCACTCTCCGGGCCGACATTTCCGCCTTTGTAGAGAACGGCACGCCTCCGCCGCCCGAACGCCGCGAAATGCGCGCATGGTCCTACCCCGAACTGCGCATCACTTACGCAGGCACGGAGCGCGGCACGTTCTACAGCCGTTCGTTCGGCCGCCTGAACGAAGCCGGCGTCTACACGACCACGATCACCAAGCCGCGCCTCTTCGCGGACTATCTCGAGGAACAGCTCGCGCTGCTTCACGAAGATTACGAGGTGGAGATCGTTGTCGGCCCGTCGACGCAGGAAATCCCCTTCCCCTACGTCCTTGACGGCGTTGGCATGGGCAGCGTCACGCCGCAGGAACTGGCCGCGCACTTCCCGACGACCGAACTCGCGATGATCGGGGACGAGATCGCCGATGGCGTGTTCCGCCAGGAATCCGGCGAACCGCTGCCTCTGGCCCTGTTCGACGGTTTGCGCACCGACTTCAGCCTCGCTCGCCTGGCACACTACACCGGGACCAGCCCTGAGCACTGCCAGCGCTACATCCTCTTCACCAACTACCACCGCTACGTGGACGAGTTCGTGGACTGGGCCGGCAAGCAGATCGGCACGGACGACTACACGGCGCTTTCGGGCGCCGGCGGCCTCTATCTCGACAGCCCGGTAGAGAATGCCCGCGAACGCCTGTCCGACACGGCATGGCGGCGTCACCAGATGCCCGCCTACCACCTGATCCGGCCCGACAAGTCGGGCATCACGCTCGTCAACATCGGCGTCGGCCCCTCGAACGCCAAGACGATCACCGATCACCTCGCGGTCATCCGCCCCGAAGTGTGGCTGATGATCGGCCACTGCGGCGGGCTTCGCGAAGGCCAGCGCATCGGCGACTATGTGCTCGCCCATGCCTATCTGCGCGATGATCATGTGCTCGATCCGGTCCTGCCGCCCGAGATCCCGCTGCCTGCCATCGCCGAAGTGCAGCAGGCGCTTGCCTCGGCGGCCGAAGCGGTCAGCGGCGAAGGCGGCGCCAACCTGAAGAAGCGGATGCGCACCGGCACCGTCGTCACCACCGACGACCGGAACTGGGAACTGCGCTATACCGAATCCGCGCATCGTTTCAGCCTCAGCCGCGCCATCGGCATCGACATGGAAAGCGCCACGATCAGCGCCCAGGGCTACCGGTTCCGCGTGCCCTACGGCACCCTGCTGTGCGTCTCGGACAAGCCGATCCACGGCGAACTCAAGCTGCCGGGCCAGGCCAACCGCTTCTACGAAGAAGCCATCGCCAGCCACCTCAAGATCGGCCTCCACGCCTGCGACCTGCTCCGCGCCGAGGGCGAGAAGCTGCATTCCCGCAAGCTGCGCGCGTTCAACGAACCGCCTTTCCGGTAAGAACCCGCCGCGCGGCGGCGCTAACGGCATGACGGGAAAGGGCGTCGCTCCACCAGAGCGACGCCCTTTTTCGATTCCGGCAAAAACACACGGCGCGCGCCCGATGCGCGATGGCGCCCAGAACCCTTCCATTCCCCGCAACCCGGCACGGAAATGTCAGCGCCGGCAGCCAGATAGCAATCTTATAAGTTTGTGATGGATTTTTGCACAACAAATCGGCATATCCGCAAGACAAGATGAAGTAATTTCATGTTACATGAATATTTCAAAAAATTACCTTTAAATTACTTTTATAAATCATCCGATGAAATAATAGTTGCCCATCTACAACTGTGGGAACTTCAATAAAGATCGAATACTATTTACTGATGACAGATCGTTAATCTCGGGAGCAAACCCCCTCATCTGGTTTCGGCCTGCGCCGAATGACGCGCCGAAACCCGCAAAGGGAGTACCGAATGACATCCGAGATGAAGCGCCTTCTGCTGGCGTCCACCCTGCTGATGGGCCTGCCTGCCGTGGCACATGCCCAGGACAGCGCCCCGGCAAATGCCTCCGCCAACGCGGCCGATGCCGAACCGGAAGGCGCCGCCATCGTCGTGACCGGCTCGCGCCTGTCCAATCCGAACCTTGAGCAGGCCGCGCCGATCATGGCCGTGTCGGCAAAGGAAATCGCGCTGACCGGGCAGGTCAACGTCGAGAATATTCTCAAGGACCTGCCGCAGATCCTGCCGGGCTCGACCGCCGCCTCCAACAATCCCGGCGGCGGCGTCGCCACGGCCGACCTGCGCGGCCTGGGTGCCGCGCGCACCCTGGTCCTGGTGAACGGCCACCGCTATGTCTCGTATGACACCAACCAGATCGTCGACCTCAACACGATCCCGACCGCGCTGATCGAGCGTGTGGACGTGGTGACGGGCGGCAAGTCGGCAGTCTACGGGTCGGACGCAGTGACCGGTGTCGTCAACTTCGTGACCAAGCAGGACTTCGACGGGGTCCAGGCCAATGCCAACTACCGCCTGACCGGCGAAGGCGACGGTGCGCAGTACAATGGCGGCCTTCTGGTCGGCAAGAATTTCGCCGACGGGCGCGGCAACATCACGATCTATGGCGACTACATGCGTCGCAAGTCGATCCTCCAGTCGGGCCGCAGCTACACCTCGGTCGCGCAGACCGACGGCACCAGCGGGCTGGTCGCCGGCGGTTCGGGAACGACACCGGACGGCAAGGTCACGCTGGACGGAACCGGCTACAAGTTCGCGCAGGACGGCAGCTATTCGCTCTACGAAAGCCCGGCCGACGCCTACAACTACGCATCGGAGAACTACCTTCAGGTTCCCCAGAAGCGCGAATTGCTCTCGGCGCAGTGGCACTTCGACGTCAGCGATCACCTGACTCTCTACGGTGAGGGCCAGTACATCCACAACCGCGTGAAGAACCAGCTCGCGCCGACGCCGCTGACCGGCACCTTCTCGATCGACACCGATTCGTCCTTCCTGTCATCCAGCTCGCAGGCCCTGCTCGCCAGCTACGACACCGACGGCGACGGCTATACCTCCACCGCCATCAACCGCCGCCTGACCGAAGTCGGCGACCGCATCTCCAACATGGACAGCAAGGCCTATCGCGGCCTCATCGGCGCACGCGGCCAGATTTCGGGCAACTGGAACTACGACGCCTACTTCAGCTACTCGCGCACCAGGCAGGTCGAGCGCCAGTCCGGCAACGTCTCGGCAAGCCGGGTCCAGCAGGCCCTGCTGACCACCTACGATTCCAGCGGCAACCTCGTTTGCTCGGATACCAGCAACGGCTGCGTTCCGCTGAACATCTTCGGTGCCGGCAACATCAGCCAGGAAGCGGCGGACTTCATCTCGATCGATACGGTCAACCGCTCCACCATCACCGAGAAGGTCGCCAGCGGCGCGATCACCAACAGCAACCTGTTCGATCTTGGTGCAGGCCCGGCCGGTCTTGCGTTCGGTGCCGAGTATCGCAGCGAGCACGGCAGCTTCGAACCCGACGAAGCACTCGCCTCGGGCGATGTGATCGGTTTCAACTCGTCCGAGCCGATCGCCGGCGGCTATAACGTTAAGGAGCTGTTCGCCGAAATCGACGTCCCGCTGATTGCCGACAAGCCGTTCATCCACCGCCTGGACTTCAACGGCGCCTACCGCTTCTCGGACTATTCGAATGCGGTATCCCAGGTCAGCACCTTCTCGGCGGGCCTCGTCTGGTCGCCGGTCAAGGACATCAGCTTCCGCGGCCAGTTCTCCCGCGCAGTCCGCGCGCCGACGGTCAACGACCTGTTCAGCGGCGATGCCCAGAACTACGAATCGGCAACCGACCCCTGCGCCAAGGATTCGGCGACCGGCACGAGCGAAGCGATCACCAACGCCAATCTCAACGCAAGCTGCCTTGCCTCGGGCATCCCTGCATCGAAGATCGGCAACTACACTGCGGATTCGCAGATCGAGAGCTACAACGGCGGCAATACCGCGCTGCGCGAAGAAACGGCGAATACCTGGACGGTCGGTACGATGATCCAGCCCCGGTTCGTTCCGGGCCTCTCCTTCACCGTCGATTATTACCACATCAAGATCGACAACTTCATCACTGCCGTTGGCACGTCGAACATCATCAAGTCTTGCTACGGTACCAAGGAGAACGGCTGGACGCCGATCGATACCAGTGCCTGCGCCCTGCTGCCGCGTGATTCCAATACCTACATGATCACCGGCGCGATCGACAATCTGACCAATTCGGGCGGCGTGAAGACCGACGGCATCGACTTCGATGCCCAGTACGCCATCCCGCTTGCCTTCGGGGCCCAGGACAGCAGCAAGCTGACTCTGCGCGTGAGCGGCACCCGGTTGCTGCACTGGACGTTCAATCCCACCGCCAACCTGTCCAGCGCGTCGGTCGAATGCGCCGGCAAGTTCGGCCTGCTCTGCAACAACGTCTATGCCAAGTGGCGCCTCAACAGCCGCGCAACATGGTCGACCGACGGCGCGACCGTGTCGCTTGCGTGGCGCCACCTTTCGCCGGTCAAGGATGACGACAACTCGACGGAATACACCGTCGAGAAGATCAAGGCGTATGACTACTTCGATCTCACCGCGCAGATCGATGTGGCGGACCGCTTCACCTGGAACATCGGCATGAACAACATGTTCAACAAGAAGCCGCCGATCCTGGGTGACAACCAGGAACAGTCGAACACCTATCCGACGACTTACGACGTTTACGGCCGGACTTTCTTCACCGGTGTGACCGTCAACTTCTGACGCTCATGAAAAAGGGGAGCCGGGCGAACCGGCTCCCCCTATCTGCTTCGAAACGGCCCTGGCGACCATGCGTCGCCGGGGCCGTTCTCGTTACCAGCCCTGCTTCTCGCCCTTGTTCTGCTCGTCGAGCCACTTCTTGAGCGGCGCGAAATAGTCGAGCATCGGCTTGGCGCTCATCTGCGGAGTGCCGGTGAAAGCCTTGAGCGCCTCCGGCCAGGGCTTGGACATGCCCATCTCCAGCATCTTGTTCAGGTTTTCGCCGACCTTCTTGTCACCATAGAAGCTGCAACGGTGCAGCGGGCCCTTCCAGCCGGCCTGCTTGCACGCCGCCTGATAGAACTGGAACTGGAGGATGCGGGCGAGGAAGTAGCGCGTGTAGGGCGTGTTGCCCGGAACGTGGAACTTGGCACCCGCGTCGAAGCCGTCGTCACCGCGCGCGGCAGGCGGGGTGATGCCCTGATAGTCGAGACGCATCTTCGTCCAGGCCTTGTTGTAGTCGGCAGCCTGGATCGAACCGTCGAAGATACCCCAGCGATAGCGGTCGATCAGCAGGCCAAAGGGCAGAAACGCCACCTTGTCCATCGCCTGGCGCAGCAGGAGGCCGATGTCCTTGTCGGCGCTGGGCACCTTGGTCTTGTCCAGCAGGCCGATCTGCACGAGGTACTGCGGCGTGATCGAGAGCGCGATGAAGTCGCCGATCGCCTCGTGGAAGCCGTCGTTGGCGCCGTTGAGATAGAGGAACGGCTGCTTGTTATAGGCGCGCTGGTAGTAGTTGTGGCCCAGTTCGTGGTGGATCGTCACGAAGTCACCGGAATCCACCTTGGTGCACATCTTGATGCGCACGTCGTCCTTGTTGTCGACGTCCCAGGCCGAGGCGTGGCAGATTACCTCGCGGTCGGCGGGCTTCACGATCATCGAGCGCTTCCAGAACGTCTCGGGCAGCGGTGCGAAGCCGAGCGACGAGTAGAAGCCCTCGCCCGCCTTGACCATGTCGATCGGGGTCCGGCCCTGCGCCTTCAGCAGATCGCCGATGTCGTAGCCGAGATCGCCTGCCCCCTTCGGCGCGACCAGCGGGTAGATCGTGCCCCACTCCTGCGCCCACATGTTGCCGAGCAGGTCGGCGCGGATCGGCCCGGTCTTGGGCTGCACGGCATCGCCGTACTTCTCGTTCAGCTTGTGGCGGACATACGTGTGCAGCGCGAGGTAGAGCGGCTTCACTTCCTCCCAAAGGCGCTGCGTTTCTGCCGAGAACTGCTCCGGCGTCATGTCATAGCCCGAACGCCACATGGCGCCGACGTCGGCATAGCCGAGCTCCTTGGCGCCCTGGTTGGCGATGCCGACCATCTTCACGTAGTCGCCCTTCATCGGCTTGCCGACATTGTCGTGCCAGGTCGTCCACATCTCGGCGAACTCGGCAGGCGTGTGGGTAAGGTTGCCCATCTCCGCCTCGATGTCCGAGCCGTTGATCTCCTTGCCGTCCAGCGTGCCGCGGCCCTTGCCGTAAGTGGAGGCGAGACGCGTGGATATCGCGCTCAGTTCGGCGGCGGCACCCGGCGTGGTCGGCGCGGGCAGGACGATACCCTGCCGAAGAATGCCGAGCTTGCGCGAGACATCGGCATCGAGACCCGGCAGCTTCGAGAACTTCGCCGCTTCCACCGCATAGGCCACCTGCTTCTCGGTCAACAGCCCGTTGGACTGCGCTGCCAGAGCGTCGGTATCGTCGGTGAGATAGGTGTAGTTCACCCAGTTGATGCGCGCATTGTCGACCGAGAAATCGAACAGGTCCTTCTCGGCGGCGGCCACGAACTGCGCGGCGCCCTGTGCGGTCTCCGGATAGGAGGGCGCGTCCTCGGCAAAGGCCGGCGCGGCCACGCCGAACGAAAGTCCGGCCGCGAGCGCGGCAAGCGCGGTGGATGCGAATTTCATGGGGTTGTCCTCATTTGTCTCTCTGATGGCGCGGGAGACTAGTCGCCCGCTGTGTGAGATCAACTGTTGAGGACGGAAGAGAAGGACAAAAGCAGGGGAGCATAGCCCCCTGCACCCCCAGGAATGTCGAAGCCGGGTGCCGCCTGCCCCGGAATCTTCTTCTTCTACTTAATCGAGCAGAAACTCGGCCATGGCCCTGCCCATATCCTTGAACGTCACCGAAGACATGTGATTGCCCGGTGTCTCGACGTAATGCCCCTGCGGCAAAGCTTCCGCCAGTTCCGGCGCGGAGCCGTTGTCGTGATCTTCCGCCCCGCAAACGCAGAGCGTGGGCATCACGATCCGGGCGATGGCATCCGCACCGGTATCGTCCACCGATCCCAGCAGCAGCCGCGCCGCCACCCGGTCGATCTTCATCGACTTCATGAAGGCCTGCGCGATGAAGGCCTTGTCGCCCCGTTCGATAGTGCCGAAACGATCGATGGCATCCACGAAGTGCGCGCTGCGCCGAGCCCAGCCGGAGAGCCCGGTAAGACCCATGCCGCCAAGGATCAGCTTGCGCGGCGCGAGGCCTGCCAGCACGCCGCGCACCGAAGTCCGCGCGCCCAGTGAGAAACCGCCAAGATCGTAGTCGGCCAGGCCAAGCGCGGCGATCACCAGCTTGAGATCCTCGACCAGCACGTCGGCGGGATAGGCGGCGGTATCGTGCGGCGCGCCGCTCTCGCCGTGAGCGCGCAGGTCCGGCATGAAGACTTCGAACCCGGCGTCGGCAAGGATCTTCGCGTTGCCGTACTTGATCCAGTTCACGTCGGCGCTGGAGAACAGGCCGTGAAGCAGCAGCAGCGGGCGCGCCCCGGTATCGCCCATGACGTGCACGGCCAGATCGGTGCCCGCGTAACCTTCGATGACTTCCTTGCGCAGATCGCTCACTTAGGGAACCTCCAGTCCTGCCGCCTTCCAGCGCGACGCGACGCTTTCCGTCTCCGCGCTGTAATGCCTCGGCAGGTCCTTGGTATCGAGCCACGCCGGATGCAAGCTTTCGCAGCCGGAATGTGCAGCGGGACGGAAGAAACCCGGTTCGTCGAAGCTTCCGAGCGTCAGGTCCATGTTGCCGCTGCTCTCGATGAAGTCGAACCCGAGCGGGGTGCCGCAGCGCGAGCAGAACGGCCGGTGCGCGATGGCGGAACTTTGGTACCAGTCCGGCTCTTGCTCCCAGGTCACCCCGGCTTTCGGCACCTGGACGAAAGCCGCCGCGAAGCCGCCCGTCGCCTTCTGGCAATAGCGGCAATGGCACAAATAGGCCTCGTCGTTCTCGACCTTGGCCTCATAGCGAATGCGGCCGCACTGGCAGCCACCGGTCATGGTTTGGGTCATGCGCAATGAGTAACCCGGAACGCCCAGCGCGCGCCATTGCTGCTGCGAACGAAGCCGTGATAAAGCGCCCCATGGAAACGACAGAAGAAAACACGAGCGCCGAAAACCCGGCGCTGAGCCGGCCGCAACGACGCCTGCTGAAACGAATCTACAACAGCCGAACCGTTCCCATCGTGGCCGATGACCTGCCGTTCCTGACTTACAAGGAGGCTTCGGCCTATCTCCTGTCCCTGACTGATGACGCGCGCGAGGCGGCATATGCGCAGATGAAGGCGTTCGCCGCGGCCGAGGGACGATAGTCCCCGACCCGCACGAAAAGGGCCTGCGAAGCGAATGCTCCGCAGGCCCTTTTTCATGTCGGCGAGGGCCGAAGCCCGCCGCGTCAGCCCTTCTTGAGGTGACGGCGGCCGAGCAGCTCGGCAATCTGCACCGCGTTGAGCGCGGCGCCCTTGCGCAGGTTGTCAGAGACGCACCACAGCGCAAGGCCGTTTTCGACGGTCGAGTCTTCGCGCACGCGGCTGATGTAGGTCGCACCGTCGCCCACGGCTTCAACCGGGGTGACGTATCCGCCGTCCTCGCGCTTGTCGACCAGCATCACGCCCGGCGCTTCACGCAGGATGTCCTGCGCTTCGGTGGCCGAAATCTCTTCCTCGAACTCGATGTTGAGCGATTCCGAGTGGCCCACGAAGACCGGCACGCGCACGCAGGTGGCCTGCACCTTGATCTTGGGATCGAGGATCTTCTTGGTTTCCACGACCATCTTCCACTCTTCCTTGGTGGAACCATCGTCGAGGAAGACGTCGATATGCGGGATCACGTTGAAGGCGATCTGCTTGGTGAACTTGCGCGGCTCGACCTGGTCGCCCACGAAGATCGCCCGGCTCTGTTCGAACAGTTCGTCCATGCCCGCCTTGCCCGCGCCGGAAACCGACTGGTAGGTCGAGACGACGACGCGCTTGATCTTCGCCTTGTCATGCAGGGGCTTCAGCGCCACGACCATCTGCGCGGTGGAGCAGTTGGGATTGGCGATGATGTTGCGGGCCTTGTAGCCGTCGATCGCCTCGGGGTTCACTTCCGGCACGACCAGCGGAATGTCCGGGTCCATGCGGTAGAGCGACGAGTTGTCGATCACGACACAGCCTTGCGCGGCGGCACGCGGCGCGTGGATCGCGGTCGGGCCGGAGCCTGCAGCAAAGAGCGCGATGTCCCAGCCGGTGAAATCGAAATGCTCGATGTTCTTTACTTTGAGCATTTTGCCGGTTTCGCCGAATTCAATCTCGGTCCCGGTCGAACGCGACGAAGCCACCGCTGCGATCTCGTCGCAGGGGAATTCGCGCTCGGCGAGGATGTTGAGCATTTCGCGGCCGACATTTCCGGTCGCGCCGACGACGGCAACCCGGTAACCCATTTCAAGATCCTTCTAGCAAAATCCTGCAGGCAAGGTGCGCCGCAGGAACGCGGGCCGTTACAGGGTGTGTGCGCTCATGACAAGCGCCCTGCGCAAAAGACTTTCTTTCAGAAGGTCCAGCTCGACCGAAAATTGCCGCGAGACACCCTCTCCCGAAATGGAAAGGGCGTCTCGCGACAGATTCAGTGAGCGGTCGCCGAAGGGACCGGAGCCTGCGGCGGTGCTGCAGCCAGTTCGTCTGCCTCCGTCCACTCGATGGCTTCGAGCGGCTCGGTCAGGGCCTTGGCCAGCACTTCGTCGACATGCGAAACGGGAATGATATCAATGCCCTGCTTCACATTCTCGGGAATTTCCGCGAGGTCCTTGCGGTTCTCTTCCGGGATCAGAACCGTGGTGATGCCGCCGCGCAGTGCGGCAAGCAGCTTCTCCTTGAGACCGCCGATCGGCAGCACGCGGCCGCGCAGAGTGACCTCGCCGGTCATGGCGACATCCTTGCGCACCGGCACGCCGCTCAGCGTCGAGACGATCGAGGTGACCATGCCGATGCCCGCCGAAGGACCATCCTTGGGCACCGCGCCTTCGGGCAGGTGGATGTGGATGTCCTTCTTCTGGATCGTCGAAGGCTTGATGCCATAAGCGGGCGAGCGCGCCTTCACGAAACTGAAGGCCGCCTGGATCGACTCGCTCATCACGTCGCCGAGCTTGCCGGTCGCCTTGATCTGGCCCTTGCCGGGCACGGTCACGCTTTCGATGGTCAGCAGTTCGCCGCCCACTTCGGTCCAGGCAAGGCCGGTGACGGCACCGACCTGATGCTCTTCCTCGCCAACGCCGTGGCGGAACTTGCGAACGCCCGCGAAGTCGGAGAGGTTCTCCGGCGTGATCGTGACCTCGGTAGCCTTGCCTTCGAGGATCTGGCGCAGCGACTTGCGCGCCAGCTTGGCGATCTCGCGCTCCAGCGTACGCACGCCGGCCTCACGGGTGTAGTAGCGGATCAGGTCGCGCAGGCCCTCTTGCGTGAGCGTGAACTCACCCTTCTTGAGGCCATGTGCCTCGACCTGCTTGCGCACGAGGTGCCGCTCCGCAATCTCGACCTTCTCGTCCTCGGTGTAGCCTTCGAGGCGGATGATTTCCATGCGGTCAAGCAGCGGCTGCGGCAGGTTCAGGCTGT
The DNA here is from genome assembly GCF_055361505.1 of Novosphingobium sp. TK71. Taxonomy (NCBI): domain Bacteria; kingdom Pseudomonadati; phylum Pseudomonadota; class Alphaproteobacteria; order Sphingomonadales; family Sphingomonadaceae; genus Novosphingobium; species Novosphingobium sp. TK71. The sequence goes on along the minus strand of NZ_CM143962.1, from coordinate 624,041 downwards.
TCGCCGTGCAGACGAACATCACGTCCGACAGGTCGATGTCGAGTTCGAGGTAGTGATCCTGGAACTTCGCGTTCTGTTCCGGATCGAGCACTTCGAGCAGCGCCGAGGCCGGATCGCCGCGGAAGTCCTGGCCCAGCTTGTCGATCTCGTCGAGCAGGAACAGCGGGTTGGACTTGCCCGCCTTCTTGAGGTTGGTGACGATCTTGCCCGGCAGCGAACCGATATAAGTGCGGCGGTGACCGCGAATCTCGGCCTCGTCGCGCACGCCGCCAAGCGACTGGCGGATGAACTCGCGCCCGGTCGCCTTGGCGATCGACTTGCCAAGCGAGGTCTTGCCAACGCCCGGCGGGCCCACGAGGCACAGGATCGGCCCCTTCAGCTTGTTGGTGCGGGCCTGAACCGCCAGATACTCGATGATCCGGTCCTTGACCTTGTCGAGGGCGTAGTGATCCGCGTCCAGGATCTCCTGCGCGGCCGAGATATCACGTTTGAGCTTGCTCTTCTTGCCCCAGGGCAGACCGAGCAGGACATCGAGGTAATTGCGGATGACGGTCGCCTCGGCGCTCATCGGCTGCATCGACTTGAGCTTCTTCAGCTCGGCCGTGGCCTTTTCGCGGGCTTCCTTCGACAGGCGCGTGCTTTCGATACGCTCCTGAAGCTCCTGAAGCTCGTTCGCTTCCTCGCCGTCGCCGCCGCCGAGTTCCGACTGGATCGCCTTGAGCTGCTCGTTCAGGTAATACTCGCGCTGGGTCTTCTCCATCTGGCGCTTCACGCGGCCACGGATCTTGCGCTCGACCTGAAGAACCCCGAGTTCGCCTTCCATGAAGGAATAGACCATTTCGAGACGCTTGAGCGGGTCCGGCTCCGAGAGCACGGCCTGCTTGTCGCCCACCTTGGCGGAAAGCTGCGCGGCCACGGTATCGGCCAGCTTCGCCGCATCCTCGATATCGCCGAGTTGGTCTCCGGCGTCCTGCGAGAGCTTCTTGTTGAGCTTCGCATATTCGCCGAACTGTTCGACCACCGTGCGCATCATCGCGGCAACTTCCGTGCCGTCGGCCTCCACGGGCTCGACACGCTCGACCTGGGCGACCAGCATCTCGCCTTCGGCGGACTGTTCGGCACGCAGGGTCTCGAGCCTGGCACGTTCCTGCCCCTCGACCAGCACGCGCACGGTGCCGTCCGGCAGCTTCAGGAGCTGAAGGACACTGGCGATAACGCCGGTATCGTAAAGGTCGTCACGATCGGGATCGTCGCAGCCGGGATCGAGCTGGGCGAGGAGGAAGATGTCCTTTTCACCCGCCATCGCCGCTTCGAGCGCGGCCACGGATTTCTCGCGTCCGACGAAAAGCGGCACGACCATGCCGGGAAACACGACGATGTCGCGCAAGGGAAGCAGCGGAAGCAGGTTCAAGGTCATATCCATTTCAACACACGCGGGAGCGCTGCAAGAGCCTCCCGGCCTTCGCGGGACGATATGGGGTCTCTCGGGCCGCACGCAATGGATTGGCTCTGAAAGACTGTGGAAGCGCTAACTGCACCCCTTCTCCGTTCCCCTAGGTCGGACGCAACGGAAAATACCGAAGCGTTGATCCCATATAGCGCATTCCGCCGGGAATTTCGTCATCCCTGACTGAAATCGCATTTCCCACGCCCCGGCGTTATCGAACCGGAGCGCGGAAATCCTGCGAAACTTCAGAACGGCATCTTGAAGCCCGGCGGCAGGCCCATGCCCTGCTGCGCCTTGGCCAGTTCCTCGCCGGCCACCGAATCCGCCTTCACGCGGGCATCGTTGTAGGCCGCCGCGATCAGGTCTTCGAGAATCTGCTTTTCGCTGGGCTGGATCAGGCTGTCGTCGATCGACACGCCGATCACGCGGCCCTTGGCCGAGCAGCGGATCTTGACGAGACCGCCGCCGGAAAGTCCTTCGACTTCCATCGCGTCCAGCTTGCCCTGGGCCTCGTTCATCTGCTTCTGGATGGTCTCGGCAGCCTGCTGCGCCGCCTTGAGCATCTCTTCCATCGACTTCATCTCAACGTCTCCAGTTACGCGCTCCGCCGCCAACGGCGAGCGGGCGATCATCCTCGATAATTGCGGCCTGCGGAAACGCCGCCTTGGTCGCCAGCACGAGCGGGTGCTGGTTCACGGCATCGCTTTCCGCATTCTTCCTTGCTTCGGCCTGCTCGACCAGGGTCGGCGTGCCCTGCTCCGAAACGCGGTGGACTTCCCAGCGATCCCCGGTCGCCTTGGCAAGGCAGGCACGCAGGAGCCCGGTGATATCCTCGCTGAAACCGGGCGGCTGCGAATAGCGCAGCATGCCGGATGCCAGCTCGACCACCCGCACCTGCATGCGCATGGTATTGGCGGTGGACAGTTCGCCCATGTGCTCGACATCGTCGACCAGCTCTTCCCAGCGCCGGGCCACCATCTCGGACGTCACGGCGGCGACCGCCGCAGGACCGGACGGACCCCCGTCAACACCGCCGGGCACGCCTGCAGGCACGCGGGCAGCCAGGTCTTCGAGCTTCTTCACGAGCGTGCCGGGGTCGGGCATGTCCGAGGCATGCATGATCCGAAGCAGCGCCATCTGCGCCGCCACCAGCGGATCGGGCGCAGACTTCACTTCCTCATGCCCCTTGATGAGAAGCTGCCAGATGCGATGGACCTGCCCGGCCTTCAGGGCCTTGGCCCAACCCTCGATCGCCTCGCGCTCCTCGGCGGAATGCGCATCATGGGCGCCGCCGCCGACCTGGGCCACGGCGATGCGGTGAACCAGCGTCATCAACCCGCGCATCATCGCGATCGGCTCTACGCCGAGCGCGAACTGGTGCGCGATCAGGTTCAGCAGTTCGCCACCCTGGCCATCGAGAATGGCGGTGATGAGTGCCCGTTGCACGCTCTTGTCGGAAAGCCCCAGCATGTCGCGCACCTTCTCGGCGCGAACCTGCCCCTCCCCGTCGAGGTCGGCATGGGCGATGGCCTGGTCGAGGATCGACAGACCGTCGCGCACCGAGCCTTCTGCGGCGGCGGCGACCATGGCCAGCGCCTCGCTCTCGGCATCGACGCCCTCAAGGCCGCAGACTTTCGCGAAATGAGCGGCCAGCATCGGTGCCGGAATGCGCCGCAAGTCGAATCGCTGGCAGCGGGACAACACCGTGACCGGCAGCTTGTCGACCTCGGTGGTCGCGAAAAGGAACTTCACATGCGCGGGCGGTTCCTCAAGCGTCTTCAGCAAGGCATTGAAAGCATTGCGAGACAGCATGTGGACTTCGTCGATGATGTAGATCTTGTAGCGGGCCGAGACGGCAGCATAGCGCACGGCCTCGATGATCTCGCGCACGTCGTCGACACCGGTGTGCGAGGCGGCGTCCATCTCGATCACGTCGATATGGCGGCCTTCGGCGATGGCCTGGCAGGGCTCGCACTGTCCGCAGGGATCGATCGTCGGGCCGCCCTGCCCGTCAGGCCCGATACAGTTCAGGGCCTTGGCGATCAGACGCGCGGTCGAGGTCTTGCCGACCCCGCGCACGCCGGTCATCAGGAAGGCGTGGGCCAGTCGGTCGCGCCTGATGGCATTGGCCAGCGTCTGCACCATCGCCTCCTGCCCGATCAGCTCGGCGAAAGTCTGCGGGCGATACTTGCGGGCAAGCACGCGATAGGGCTGGGCCGGCACGCCGACCGCCGCAGGCGCGGCCTTGGCGGGCGTAGGCTTCGCCTCGAGCGTGGGCGCGGCTGCAGGTTCAGCAACAACGGGTTCGGCAGCAACGACAGATTCGGGCGCTACAGGTTCAGGCAGGGCCGGGTCGGAATCGCCGAACATCGACGCCTGCCCGGCTTCTTCAAGCTGGGCCTTGGTCGGTGCGGCCTCTTCCTCCTCCTTGTCGTCCCAGGGGGGGGTATCGCCGAACATGTCGCGTGAATCGTCCATCGCCTGCCAAACTAGGGGGCCGAGGCCGGAATGTCAGGGGAAAAGCAAATTGCTCCACAGCCCAGAGCCGAAACCGCGACTTTCCGGCGGGTCCGGCGATCAATTGACCCTTTCGGGACATTGTCATCATGTGGGCTGAAGGAGCCGGGCGACCCGCCGCTATCCGTTGTGGCTGCTTCCTTCCGGACCTGACCAGGTTGGCGAACGCAAACGTCCACCCGACTCCCGGGCGGGCATATGGCGAGGCGCGCCGGGTTTGTCCAGCCCGGATTGCGGAACCTTTCGAACAGCCGCCGCGAAGCCTGAGCGCCATAACGCAATCGGCCCGCGTTCCCCTTTCGGAAAAACGCGGGCCGATTGCTTGATACCTGCGCCTCAGCGCAGCGGGTCAACGGAAATTGTCGGCGTATGCCTGAATCTTGAGGCGGCGCGGCGGCGTGGAATGCACTTCGGCCTCGATGCCGTAGCGAGCGGCATAGGCCTTTGCTTCTTCCACGTCGGGAAACTTCAGCGTGACCTGCTGCTGCGTGTCGCCAGAACCGGCCCACCCCATCAGCGGATCGGGCTTCTTCGCCTCGGAGGGGGCGAATTCGAGGACCCACTGGTCCAGCAGTGCCTTGCCGGACTGCATGGCGTTCTTCGGGCGCTGATAGATGCGTGCACTCATGGGCAAGCGCTTTGCCTCCGAATCGCGGCGGAAATCAAGCGCGAATCGCGTCGATAGCTGTGTATCGCGCGCATGAGCCGCGAAGGGCTCACTTGCGCGATGCCTCGAAAGCGTTGCGCGTCTTCAGGCTGGGGTCTTCCGTCCAGGGCTGGTCCGGCCAGCGATGGCGCGGATAGCGCCCCTTCATGTCGCGCTGGACATCGCGCCAAGAGCCGCGCCAGAAGCCCGGCAAATCGCGCGTCGTCTGGATCGGCCGCCCGGCGGGCGACGTCAGCTTGAGCAGCAATGGCTGCGGCGGCTGGCCGAAGGTCGGATGGCGATCGAGCCCGAACAGCGCCTGCACGCGCACTTCCACGCTGGGGCCGCCCTCATCCTCGTAATCGATCGCATGCGTGCTTCCGGCAGGGCTGCGAAACTCGGGCGGAGCAAGTTTTTCAAGCGCCTGCTGATCGTCCCACGTCAGGCGATTTCGCAAGGCCTCCGCCAGAGCGCCCTTGTCTACCGCATCGATTCGGCGCCCCAGCAGCGGACCAAGCCAGTCATCGAGATCGGCCAGCAAAGCTTCGTCGGACAATGCCGCGATCCCGGCATGGCGCGCGCGCTTCAGCATCGAGAGGCTGCCCTTGCCGAAGGGCACGAGTTCCAACCCCCGTTCGCGAACACGCTCCAGCAGGAATGCCGAGATCGCCTTCGGATCGGGCGACGGGTCCGGCCCGGTCGCCAGTGTGATCGCCCCCAAACGGCGCTCCAGCCGGGCCTCGACCCGGCCTTCGGCCTCGTTCCAGCGCAGGACCGACCGCCGCTCGATGCGGGAGGACAGCCCCTGCTCCACTTCCGGGGTTTCCAGCGAAGCGCCAGATAGAATGCGGGCGGCCCGCGCCTGCCCCTGCGCATCGCCGATCACCAGCCATTCCCTGCTCGCGAGCGGTGAGGCGGGATCGAGCACATAGCCCCGGCCGCCCGCGGAAAGCCAGTTCTCCCCGCCGGCATCGCGCCTGCGCGCCACCATGTCCGGCCGCCCCAGCGCCAGCAGCACGCCGACCGGGCTATCGCCGCCCGGCCCGGCCGCAGGCACGAGGGATCGTGCCCTCCGGGCCCAGCCCGCCGCCAGCTTGCGCGAAGCCTCCGCACGCGGCGCACGGTCCGAGTTCCAGCGGGAAAGCCGCTGCGAAAGATCCTCACTGCGCCCGCCCAGCCCTCGCTCCTGGAGAAGCAGGGCCAGTTTGGCCGCCGTTTCCGCTTCGCCCCGTTCGCTCGCATGAAGGATCATGGCGGCCTGCGCCGGGTCCATCGGCAGGCTGGCGACCTTGCGACCGAAATCGGTGATCCGCCCACCCGCATCCAGCGCGCCCAGTGCCTCAAGCTGCCGATGCGCCGCCTCCAGCGCCGGGGCGGGTGGGGGATCGAGCCAGGCCATCGCCATGGGATCGCCCGCTCCCCACTGCGCCAGCGAGAGGGTCAACGGCGCAAGATCGCTGGTCAGCATCTCCGGCGGATCGAATTCAGGACGCCCGGGATGCGCGGCTTCCTCCCAGAGGCGATAGGCGGTGCCCGGGCCCTGCCGTGCGGCGCGCCCCGCGCGCTGCGCCGCCGAGGCGCGGCTGGCGCGGTGCGTCACCAGCCGGGTGACGCCCGCCGCCTTGTCGAACTCGGCCCTGCGCGACAGGCCGCTATCGACCACCACCGAAACCCCGTCGAGCGTCAGCGAAGTCTCGGCGATCGCGGTGGAGAGCACGATCCGGCGGCGCCCCTGCGAATCGCGGCGAATGGCCGCGCGCTGCGCTGCCGGTTCGCACTGCCCGTGCAGCGGCAGCACCAGCGCCTGCGGAAGCTTCTCCGCCAAACGCTCCGACACCCGCTCGATCTCGCGCACACCGGGCAGGAAGGCGAGGATGTCCCCCTCCTGCTCGCGCCAGGCTGTCAGCACGGCGGAGGCCATGGCATCCTCTATCCGCAAGGCGGGAGACGCGCCAAGCCAGCGCAGCGCAAGCGGCCAGGCCTTGCCCTCGCTTGCGATTACGGGAACCTCGGCCCCCAGCAGGCGCGAGAAACGCGCGCCGTCGATCGTTGCCGACATGACGACGATGCGCAGATCCTCCCGCAGCACCGCGCTGGATTCGAGGGCGAGCGCCAGGCCAAGGTCGCTATCGAGATGCCGTTCATGGGCCTCGTCGAACAGAACGGCAGAAACGCCGGACAGTTCGGGATCGGATACGATCGTCGCCACGAAGATCGCCTCGGTCATCACCAGAACCCGGGTCCGCGCGGACCGCTTGACGTCTAACCGAGTGACGTAGCCGATCGTCTCACCGGCCTTTTCGCCAAGCTGCTCGGCCATGCGCTCGGCCGCGGCCCGCGCCGCGACACGCCGGGGTGACAGCAGGATCACCGTGCCCGTGCACCAGGGCTCCGACAGCAGCGCGGGCGCCAGCGCGGTGGTCTTGCCTGCCCCCGGCGGCGCGATCAGCACGGCGTGAGGGCCGTCACGCAACGCGGACAGAATTTCGGGTAATACGTAGTTTATGGGAAGTTCGCTCACGCCGCTTCCTTAGAGCCCCCGCCATGGCGGGAAAAGGGGCCGACCGGGGTTAGAGCGGATTCCACCCGCCCGCCTCGGAAGTGGGTGAAGCCCAAATCGGATGAGATCGGGGTTTCGTCTACGCTTCATCAAGGATTTATACGTAAGCAACTCGCCAGGAGACGACCTTTTGCCTGACGCCAATACGATACAGAGCAAAATGCATCGTGCCGGGCAATATCCATTGCCGGTGGCGCAATACTTGCGCCTGCGCGAACGCATCCCGCCGCTATACGGGCTGTTGTCGGTCAATGCGGGCATCCTGGCCTATACACACCGCTTCGTGGCGCCCGGCGTGCTCACGCTGACAATGCCTGCGATACTCATTGCCGCCTGCCTCGTGCGGATGTTCGTCTGGCTGCGCCCGATCGGCAGCGCCGACCTCGACACCACTCTCGCGCAGGAGCGGATGGACCGCACGACGTGGCTCTCGGTGATCTTCACGATCGCCTTTTCGATCTGGGCGCTATGCCTCGATCGCTATGGCGACGCCTACGAGCATGGCCATGTCGCCATTTTCGTGGCGATCACGGTGCTTGGCTGCGTGTTCTGCCTGACCTTCCTGCCCACCGCAGCCATGCTGATCTGCGTGACGGCGCTGGGTACTTTCCTGGCCTATTGCGTCGCCGTCGGCTCCGACGTGCTGACGGCGGTGGCGATCAACATCGCCCTCGTCGCAGCGGTGATCCTCAAGATCCTTCGCGATACCTACGATTCCTTCGTGGAACTGGAAGTCGCCCAGCGCGAACTGCGCATCGAACGACGGCAGGCGCAGGTCCTGGGCGACGAGAACGCCCGCCTCGCGCAGACCGACGCGTTGACCGGCCTGCCCAACCGCCGCTACTTCTTCGCCACGCTTGAGGCGATGCTCAAAAAGGAGCAGGACGATCAGGTGTTCTGCGTCGGCCTGATCGATCTCGACCGTTTCAAGCCGGTGAACGACACTTATGGCCACGCGCAGGGGGACCGCCTCCTGCAAGTCATCGGCAGCCGCATGATCGCGCAGAGCCCCTCCAACGTCGTGGTCGCCCGGCTCGGCGGCGACGAGTTCGGGTTCATCGTGCTGGGCGGCGCCGAGGAAGCGGAAGAGATCGCCCAGAGATTCTGCTCCGCGATCCGCATGCCGGCACGCATCGGCGAAGTCACCGTGGCGGTAGGCGGCTCGGCCGGGATCGCCGTCTATCCTGAAAGCGCCCGCGACGCCCATTCGCTTTACGACCGCGCGGATTTTGCCCTCTACCACGCGAAAAACCACAAGCGCGGTTCCTGCGTGCGCTTCTCCAGCGAACTCGAAGTGCTGATCCGTTCCGAGCAGGCGCTCGACGCCGCACTCCAGACGGCCGATCTTTCCGCCGAACTGTCAGTCGCGTTCCAGCCCATCGTCGCCACGGAAAGCGAAGTGGCGGTCGGCTTCGAATGTCTCGCGCGCTGGACTTCGCCAAGCCTTGGCGCCGTCGCCCCCGAAATGATGATCGCCTCGGCCGAACGGATCGGGCGCGCCCGCGACGTGACCGCCACGCTGTTCGGCCATGTGCTGAGCGCGCTCACGCAACTGCCGCATCCGCTTACGGTGTCCTTCAATCTTTCCGGGCACGATCTTGCCGATGCGGACACCATTGCCGCCCTGCTCGAACGCATCGACGACAGCGGCTGCGATCCGCGGCGCCTGCTCTTCGAAATCACCGAAACCACGCTCATCGCCGAGATCGAGACCGCGCGCGGCGCACTGCAACGTCTGCGCTCCACCGGTGCGCGGATCGCGCTCGACGATTTCGGCACGGGCTACTCCAGCCTCTCGTCGCTGCACCAGTTGCCGCTCGACATGGTCAAGATCGACCGCAGCTTCGCGCCCCGTCTGGACGAAGCGGTCGGTCGCCGCCTGATCGCGGCGATCCGCAATCTCGCGCGTTCGCTCTCGCTGGAATGCGTGATCGAGGGGATCGAGACTGAAGACCAGCTGCTCAGCGCGCGCGTCGCCGGCTTCGCGCTGGCGCAGGGCTTCCACATCGCCAGGCCCATGTCGCTGCCGGACGTGCTGGACCTGATCTCGTGCCCGGCAGCCGAAGCATCGGCAGCAGGCTGATCCTGCCTCAGCTTTCGCGCTTCGTTCCGTAGTCGATCCGGATACGCACCCAGGTGCCGAGCTGCGACTTGCCATTGATCCGCGGCGGCAGGACCTGGAACTGCCAGGCCGCGTTGAGAACCGCCCGCCCAAAGCCCGAACCGCGCGGCGATTCGCCCAGGATCTGGCAATTGTCGACCTTGTAGTGCTCCATGGTCTGGCAGGCGATCATGCCCCAGCCGCTGTCCGGCCGGGTTGCCGGAAGATAACCGCCAAGCTGCGCATCGGTGGGTGGACGGAACCAGTCCGCATTGTAGAGCACCGCGCCGCCCGGCCCTTCGCCGGGGCCATACGTCCCGCCGGCCCCGCCCGCCGCCGGCGCGCCGGAGGCCGACGAAGGCCCCTTCATCTTCCCGATATCGGCAGCGGCGAAATCCTGGGTGGAAAGCTTGAGAAACGTGAAGGCGGGCTTTTTCTCGACCGGCTTTTCGACCGGCGGCGTCGGCACGGTTTCCTGCACCACGGCGGCGTGCTGCTTCTGCTCGACCTTCTTTTCCTCACGCTGCTTGGGCTTTTCCGGCTGGTCGCCGCCCTTGTCGCGATCGTGATCGATGACATCGAACGTGGTGAGCGCCGCGCTCTTCTTCTCCAGCGCGGGGACCAGCCCGGTCTGGTAGATCGCCAGCAGCAACGCAGCCAGAATCAGCCCCGCTGAGAGGACCGAGGAGACGAAGCGTTGGCGCGGCGACCCGGGCTGATAGCCTGCGGGCGCCAGCTCGGATTCGGAGGACATGGCGCGGCTTGAATAGGGCGCTTCCCACGTCACCGCAATTGCAGCCTTGTTGCGATTTCATTGCAGGTGAAAGTGTTGCCGGAAAAGCCCAGTGCCCGCTCCCTCAGCCATCCAGCCCCAGGAACCGGAACGGCGCATGGTCCACGAATTGGCCGTTCGCCTCGCCGGAAAACGTGTGATCCTGGTTCGGTCCCAAATCCAACATCTTCACTTTGCCGGTCTCCCTGGAAAAATCGATCTTGCGCACGTCGATCCAGAAGGTGTTCGGCGTCAGCGCGGATTCGAAGAAATAGAGCCCGCGCTTGTGATCGAACACCGTGCGCCAGCGGGTGGAAGAGATGTTCGGCTGATCCGGCGTGTTGATCCCATAGGGAACCGAGGCATTGCGGATCACGCTGAATACGGCGGCCAGTGCCTTGTTCGGGTCAGGCTCCTTCGGGATCGCGTTGATGTAGAAGGAAGCCCGCGCGAAGCGGTCGGCAGCCCGGTTGGTGCCCGGCAGCATGGTCGTGCCGCCGATCCCCTTCCAGTAGCTGTTGAGCGCCAGTTGCTCGTCGAACGTCGGCGAGTTGGTCATCACCTGGTATTCGCGGCCGTGGTGGATCACCAGCTTGCCGCCGATATATTCAAAGATGGCGCTGTCCCCGCCGGCATCGGACAGGGAAAGGTGAACGGTGGTAAGCCGGTTCTCTCCCGGCACATTGTCCGTCACGACGATGAACGGCTCCTTTTCCAGCGCGGCCACCGCCTCCGCAACCGTCGCGAAATTGTCGAGGGCATATTGCGCCCATGCCGCGATCGTCAGCCCCGGCTTTCCTTTGCCGTCGAAGTGCGGATATTCCGATTCGACCAGCCAGAGCATGTTGGCGTTGAGCCCCTTCTCGTTCACCCCGTCGGTGCTGGACACGTCATAGCCGCTGACGATCACGCTGCCGTACTTCGAGGTCCACTTGATGGAATTCGGCCCCGCTTCGCCGCTGCGCGCGATTCCGCGCGGCAATATCCAGAGATTGCTGACGATATCGCTCTTCCAGTCCATCGAGCGCGCGGTGATGATATTCCCTGCGGGCCCCAGATAGACGGCCCGCGTGCAGGCTTCTGCCGGAACACCTGCGCCGAGCGCGGCCGTCAGCGCCAGCGTAGCCAGCGCACCGCCGATTCTGGTCATTACCCGCATGGTCTTCTCCACTTGCTGGAAACGGCCCGGATCAGAACAGCACGGACATGCCCAGCAGGGGCCCGCGCTGCTGCATGTCCCAAATGAACCGGCCGCGATTGGTGAAGTCGGACTGGTCGTATTTCTCGTAGAGGAAGCGATAGCCGCCGCGCAGGATCGTTCGCCGGCCCATGAGCCGGGTGCGATAGCCCAGCATGGCAACCGCATTGACGCTGAGATCGGAACCGGCGCCGAAGCCGCCCAGATCGGCCTGCGTGAACAGGTTCCAGTGACGGGACAGGTCCGCGTTCACACGCAGTCCCGCGAAAGGATCGACCCATCCCGCGCTTCCGGTTGTCTGCACGGCCAGCGGCGCGATGCCCGCCCTCGCCCGCAAGTGGGTCCAGCGCAGGCCCGCAGTCGGCTCTATCGAGATATCGCGCCCGGCACCGAAGGCGCTCTTGCCGGGAAGCGGTATCTGCCACGCCTTGTAGTAGAAGCCGCCCGCCAGTCGTCTGGTGCGAATGTCGAGATCGACCGGCAGCGATCGCACCGCCTCGGCTTGCGAGGTCTTCACGCGCTGCGCGTCGAGATAGCCTCCCCACCGGTCGTTCACCGCCTCGATCGTGCCCATGGCCGCCAGATCGACGTGCTTGAAGATATCCCTGAACGGAAGATGCAGATTATGCTGGAGCCCGGCGAGGCCAAGATCGCCGCCCAGCGAGGCGCCCCATGCGTAAGGACTGACGATCAGGGTCCAGCCCGCCCCCGGACTACCCGCGGGCGGAACGCCCGGATCGACCCGCCCCGGATCGGCCGGCAGCGGATGCGCAGAAATCGGCTCTCCCGGTTCCTGATCGTCCGGAAGTCGCTCCTGATCCGGCGCGCTCTTCGGCAAGCTCCCGACATCGAAGGCGAATTCCCTTACCTGCCCTCCGGCCGCAGGCACGATCAACAGGCTGCCGATCGCAATGACCTGCACCTCCATCACGCGCGATAATGATCGACACAGCCGAACCATTCACGACCCCCTGGAGCAGGAATTCGTAATGCATCAGGCTATAGGTAGATTTTCGTAGTATCAACCAAATAGAGCGGAGCGAAAATCCTCGCAGCCCGGGGATTTTCATGACGTACATGACCATAAGGCGGCCGGATATCGGTGCTGCACTATCGTTATCGGAGCGGAAACCTTGTCGGCGCAAACGAAAACGCCGGACAGAACCTGCCCGGCGCTTTCCCGATAGCTCTGGCGACAGCGACCTAGTAGCGACGCGCCACCGCGAACTCGACCGCTTCGCACATCGCATCGCGGGCCGCGCCGGCAGGGAAGATCGACAACGCATCGATCGCGCGCTGCGCATAGAGGCGTGCCCGCTCGCGCGTGGCTTCGACGCAGGCATGGCGGTTGATGAGTTCGACGGCGTAAGCCAGGTCTTCGTCCTCGGTGCGGAAGCCGGCGATGGCATCCTCCCAGAACTTGCGCTCCTCGGCACTGCCGCGCGCATAGGCCAGGATGACCGGAAGCGTCATCTTGCCCTCGCGGAAATCGTCACCCTTGTCCTTGCCGGATTCGGTGCTTTCCGAATCGTAGTCGATCGCATCGTCGACCAGCTGGAAGGCGATCCCGAGATTGCGGCCGTAGGAATCGAGTGCCTGCTCCTCCGCCTCGCTCTTTTCGGCCACGATAGCCGGAATGCGCGTGGCTGCCGCGAACAGGGCTGCGGTCTTGGAGCCGATGATCTGGAGGTAGTGTTCCTCGCTCGTCTCGATCCGGCGCTGGGCGGTCAACTGGTCGACCTCACCCTCGGCGATGATCGAGCTGGCCTTGGAGAAGATCTTGAGGACCTTGAGGCTGCCGTCCTCGACCATCAGCTCGAAAGCGCGGGTGAACAGGAAGTCACCCACCAGCACCGTCGCCGGGTTGCCGAACACGATATTGGCGGCGGCCTTGCCCCGGCGCATGTCGGAACCGTCAACGACGTCGTCATGCAGCAGCGTGGCGGTGTGGAGGAATTCCACGGCGGCGGCCAGCTTGTGATGGCGCGCGCCCTGGTAACCGCACAGTTCCGCGGCGGCGACCATCAGCATCGGGCGCATTCGCTTGCCACCACCCGAGATCAGATGCCCGGCTAGCGCCGGGATGAGCGGAATTTCGCTCTGCATCCGGTCAAGAATGACGGCGTTGACGCTGTTCATGCCGGGGGCGGTAAGCGCCAGCATGGGAGCGAGGGTGGGCTGCGACCCGCGTGCGCGCAGGGGAATGACATCGGCACTCATCGACCCGCGCATTGCGCGTTCGGCGTCCGTAACGCAAGAGCGAATGCCATGGAATGGTGGAACGGGCCGACTGGAAGAGGCCGCCAAGCCGTGCTAGCGGACCAGCCGATGACTCAGGACACTCCCGCAGCCGACCCCGTTCTCGCCAGCTTCCGGTCGAGTATCGACAATATCGATGCCGCCCTGATCCACATGCTGGCCGAACGATTTCGGATCACGCAGGCCGTTGGCGCCTACAAGGCGCAGAACGACCTGCCCGCCTCCGACCCCGGCCGCGAGGAGCGCCAGATCGCACGCCTGCGCAACCTGGCGGAAGAGGCCAATCTCGACCCCGATTTCGGCGAGAAATTCATCCGCTTCATCATCGACGAAGTGATCCGCCACCACGAACGCGCCAAGAACGAAGCCTGATTCGAGGCCGGAACCGGCGTTTCGTAAAATCGAAGCCGCAAAGTTGCCGCTTTCCCGGCTCCGGCCGGGAAAGGGCCGCGCCGCGTCCTGCAGCGGGCCTGAAGCAGCCGTCCCGGGCCGATCCCGGGACGAGGCTGCCTGAACCTTATTCCTCGACCAGATCCTGAAGCTTCGACATCAGCGTCTGGATGCGCGTGGCAGCTTCGGTGAAGGTCGTCACGTCTTCGCGGTTGTTGTTGCCGCGCGCTTCCTTGGCGGCTTCCACATAGCCTTCGAGATCGACTTCCAGGGCATCGACGATGATTTCGATCTCGTCCGACGACAGCGAAAGATTGATGGAATCGGTCATGAGGGTGTCCTTGATCTGGTAAACCGCGCCAATGGGGACGAATGACGGGAGCCGCAACCGCCTCTGCGCCGGTTCCCCCAAAAATCCCGCCGGAAGCCGATCGGTCTTGAAAACTAGGCGAGAACGCGAGGCAGCTTGAGCTTGACCAGCAAGCCGCCCAGATCCTCACTCTCGTCCAGTTCGACCGTGCCGCCATAGATTTCCACGACATCGCGCACGATGGCAAGGCCAAGGCCGGTGCCGGGCTTTCCGGTGTCGAGGCGGGCGCCGCGATCGAAGATGCGGATGCGCTCCGCTTCGGGAATGCCCATTCCGTCATCCTCGATCCAGACCTCGCAAAGCGGGGCGGCGCGATCGGGATCGACGGTCACGAAGACACTGCCGCCGCCGTATTTCGCGGCATTCTCTATGAGATTGCCCAGAATTTCCTCGAGATCCTGCTTTTCCAGGGCCACCACGGCCTCGTGATTGCCGTCGAGATCGAGGCGGGCCTGGTCGTAGAGCCGCTCCACCGCGCGCAGCACCGCCTCAAGGCTGGGCCAGACTTCGGCGCGGGACTGCCCCACGGCGCGGCGGCCCACGGCCCTTGCCCGCGCAAGGTGGTGATCGACCTGCCGGCGCATCACCGCGGCCTCGCGAATCACCGTGTCCGACAGGTCCGGCGCCTTGGCCGTCGCCGCATTCATCACCACCGTCAGCGGGGTCTTGAGCGCGTGGGCGAGATTGCCCGCATGCATGCGCGCTTCCTCTGCCTGCCGCTCGGTATGGGCGAGCAGCGCGTTGAGTTCCTCCACCAGCGGCTCCACTTCCTGTGGCAGCGGCTGGGTGACGCGGCTGGCGCCGGTGGTGCGCAGTTTCTGGATGGCGCGGCGGACGTGGCGCAGCGGGAACAGGCCGTACCATGTCTGCATCCCCGCCATCAGCAGCAACCCGAAGCCGAGCGCCACGAAGCTGTAGACGAGAATGCCGCGCACCATCTTGATCTGGTCATTGAGGTCCACGCGGCTCGCCGCCACCGTGAACATCCACTTCGTATCGCTGCCGGGCAGGATGATCGAGCGTTCCATCACGCGCAGCGGTTCGCCTGCGAACTGGGTGCTGTCATAGACGTGCGGCTGGGCGTCGAAATGGTCCTCGGGCACGTTGAGGCTGCGGTCCCACAGCGAGCGCGAGGGGAAATCCTCATGCCCCTTGGCGCGAATCTGCCAGTAAAGGCCCGACCCCGGCTCCAGGAAACGCTGGTCCCCGAGCGGGCGGATGAAGAAGACCTCCCCGTCCGGCCCGATTTCCGCCGAGCCGATCATGCCGGTGAGCATGTAGCCGAGCTGTTCGTCGAAGTTGCGGGTGATGAGACCGGTCAGCGTGCGGTCGAGCGCGAGCCCGCCGACCAGCAGCAGGATGAAGATCCATCCAGCCGCGATCAGCATCATGCGCCGCGCGAGAGAGCCCGTGTTGGCCGCCTTCACGTGCGGCCCGGCCTGGGCTTCTCCTGTCTGATTCTGCCCGTCTTGCATATGCTCGGTCGCCGTGGCGGACGATTCAGCCGCGGCCGGGTTCCGCAGGATCGTCGAGGCTGTAGCCGAGGCCGCGGATCGTGGTGATGACATCGGCGCCCAGCTTCTTGCGGATGCGGGTCACGAAGACTTCGATGGTGTTCGAATCGCGGTCGAAATCCTGATCGTAGATATGTTCGATCAGTTCGGTACGGCTGACCACCTTGCCCTTGTGGTGCATGAGGTAGGACAGCAGCTTGTATTCCTGCGCGGTGAGCTTCACCGGTTCGCCGGCCAGCGTGACGCGGCCCGAGCGCGTATCCAGCCGCACGTCGCCGGCCGTCAGTTCGCTGGAGGTATTGCCGGAAGCACGGCGGATCAGCGCGCGCAGGCGGGCGATCAGTTCCTCGGTCTGGAAGGGCTTGGCGAGGTAATCGTCGGCCCCCGCATCGAGGCCCGCCACCTTGTCCGACCAGGAATCGCGCGCGGTCAGCACGAGGACGGGGAAGTTCCGCCCTTCCCGGCGCCACATGCCGAGCACTGTCAGTCCGTCGATCTCGGGCAGGCCGAGATCGAGGATCACGGCGTCATAGTCTTCGGTCGACCCCAGGAAATGGCCATCCTCGCCATCGACGGACAGATCCACGGCATAGCCGGTCTGTTCGAGCGTGGTCTTGAGCTGGTTGCCGAGCGTGGGTTCATCCTCGACGATCAGGATGCGCAATTCGGTCTCTCCCTAAGATGAGCGAGCTTGAGATGGGGCGGATGCCCGGAAGCGTCAAGCGACGGAAAACTCCAAGGTTCCCCGGCGTCGCTTGCAAATTCATCTGTAGGCGCTTCAACCTGAACGTAAAGATGAACAAGATCGGTTCATCCACATTTCAGCGCTGCACCTCTATCGCGATTGCCCGATCACCCGCCCGGTGCGAGCATCGACATCGACGAAATAGACCTTGCCGTTCTGGATGAACTTCAGGCGGTAAGCCATGGCGGCGGGATCGTATTCCGGACCGAGGTACTGCATTCCGGACATGCGCGGCAGCACTTCACGTTCGATTTCGCGCAAGGGGCGGACGTTGCCGGCCTTGCGTTCGCGGCGCACCTCGCCCTGCTCGCCGCCGGGATCGGCGGCATGCGCGGTCAGCGAAGGCGCAACCATGCCGAACGCGCCGAGTGCCAGCGTGACCGGGACCAAGAGAAGGGAAAGGGACTTGTTCATATCGACTTGCTGCCTAACCCCATCGCCTTGAACAAGTCCTGAATGTGGCCGGAAGGCGGCAGGAGCAAGCGCCTGTTGCCCAAATCCCACATCCACGCTTTCCTGCGCGCCAGCTTGCCAGCCCCCCGCTCTGCCCTGTAGGGCGCGCAGCCATGGCACTTGCACCAATTCTCAGCTGGGAGAACCTCGGCCTCATCCAGGGCTCCGGCTGGCTCTTCCAGGATCTCGACATCAACATCGCCCCGCGCGACCGGCTGGCCCTGATCGGCCGCAACGGCGCGGGCAAGACCACGCTGCTCAAGCTGATCGCCGGCACGGTGGATGCGGACAAGGGCACGCGCTCCGTCCAGCCGGGCACGCGCGTGGTGACGCTGGAGCAGGACCCGTTCTTCACCGGCTTCGACACCCTGCTCGATTTCGCCATCCACGGCGACGATGCGCCCCAGCAGCACGAAGTGGAAGCCATTGCCGACCAGCTCGGCATCGACCTTTCACGCGAAGCGAAGAGCGCATCGGGCGGTGAGCGCCGCCGCGCCGCGCTGTGCCGCGCCCTCGCCTCCGAACCCGACCTGCTGCTGCTGGACGAGCCGACCAACCACCTCGACCTTGCCGCGATCGACTGGCTGGAATCCTGGCTCCAGCGCTACAACGGCGCGTTCGTGGTCATCAGCCACGACCGTACTTTCCTGACCCGCCTGACCAACGCCACGCTCTGGCTGGACCGGGGCGGCCTGCGCCGCCGCGAGATCGGCTTCGGCGGCTACGAGGCCTGGGAAGACGAAGTCTACGCCGAGGAAGCGCGCGCCGCCCAGAAGCTCGACGCCAAGCTCAAGATCGAGGCCCACTGGCTGGAGCGCGGCGTCACCGCGCGGCGCAAGCGCAACCAGGGCCGCCTTGCCAAGCTTTGGGAAATGCGCGCCCAGCGGGCCTCGATGATGGGCCCGCAAGGCGCGGCCAAGCTGGCCGTGGTGGCGGACGACAGCAAGACCAAGTCGGTCATCGTCGCCGAACACGTCACCAAGCGGTTCGGCGAAGGCGATAGCCAGCGCACGGTCATCAAGGACTTCAACTTGCGCATCCAGCGCGGCGACCGCATCGGCGTGGTCGGCGCGAACGGTTCGGGCAAGACCACGCTGCTCAAGATCCTGATGGGCGAACTTCAGCCCGACGAGGGCAAGGTGACGCGCGCAGCCACGCTCGATGCCACCGTGATCGACCAGCAGCGCAGCCGGATGAGCCCCGAAATGCGCATCCGCGACGTGCTGGCCGAAGGGGGTGACTGGATCGACGTGGTCGGCGTGCGCAAGCACATCCAGGGCTACCTCAAGGACTTCCTGTTCGATCCGGGCCTGGTCGAGGCGAAAGTCGGCACGCTGTCGGGCGGCGAACGCTCACGCCTGCTGTTCGCCCGCGAATTCGCCCGCACCTCCAACCTGCTGGTGCTCGACGAACCGACCAACGACCTCGACCTCGAAACGCTGGACCTGCTCCAGGAAGTGATCGCCGATTACGACGGCACCGTGCTGATCGTCAGCCATGACCGTGACTTCCTCGACCGCACCGTCAACGTCACTCTCGGCCTCGACGGTTCGGGGCATATCGACGTGATCGCGGGCGGCTATGCCGACTGGGAGTCCAAGCGCCGCGAACGCACGAGCGCAGGGAAAGCCAAGGCGAAGGGCGAGAATGCCGCCCCGCCGCCGCCGATGCCGCCGAAGAAGGGCAAGCTCTCCTACAAGGACCAGCGCGACTACGAACTGCTGCCCAAGCGGATCGAGGAACTGGAAGCGGCCATCGCCCGCGACGAGAACGCCATGGCCGACCCCGCGCTCTACACCCGCGACCCGGCGAAGTTCGCGGCCCTCACCGCCGCCATCGAAAAGGCGAACAGGGAAAAGGAAGCGGCTGAAGAGCGCTGGCTGGAACTGGCCGAGCTGGTAGAGGGTTAGGCCCGCCCGCGCTGGTCAGTCGATAGCGGCGGCGGCAAGGAAATCGGCGATCGCGGCGGACCATGGCCCGGGCTGCTGGTCCACGATGTCGATCCCGCCGCCCTCCAGTTCGGTGAATGCGAAATCCGGCCGCATTTTCCTCGCCTGCAGCGCGGACGCATAGAGCATGTCCCCGGTATTGGTGAGCAGCAGGGTCGGCTGGGTGATCTTCATCAGCGCCTCTTCCTGCCGGTAGTTCAGCCCCGCATTGTGGCCGTACCAGTAAGCGCCGCGCTGCACCGCCAGCATGGCCTGGACGACATAGTCGCTGATCCGCTCCGCGCTGATCGAGCCATTGGCATAGCGCTCCCGCGCTTCGGCAAGCAGGTTCATGTGCGCGGCGTGAGGCAGGGCACGAAAGGCCCGCTCCCGCCCGCCAATATCGGCGATCAGCGCGGCGCGTTGTTCGTCGCTGATGAAAAGCGGGCCGCAAAGGATGTTGGCGCTCACCCGCTCGGGATAGCGAATCGCCACTTCGTTGGCGACAAGCGCCCCGGTATGATGGCCCACCACGGCAGCGCGGCTTATGCCCAGGGCATCGAGCACCGCCGGAACGACGGGCGCATAATCGCTCACTGCCGGTTCGAACGGCGTGCGATCCGAAAGACCGAACCCCGGCATGTCGATGGCGATCGGCCGCAGCCCGCGCGCAATCAGCGGCGCGAAGACATAATCGAACTGGTTGGCCGTCATCACCGCCTGATGGAGCATGACCAGCGGTCTCCCGGTTCCGGCATCGAGATAATGGATCTGGCCATATGGACCGTCGGCATAGGCGCGCCGCATCGCCGCGGACTGCTTCATCGCGGCGGGGCCGGCCTTTTCCCGTGGCGGGGCTCCCGGCGTGACGGCGGTGGGCGATGCAGCCCCGGCCGAGTGCGAAAACGGCCCCAGCGTGCCGACAATGGAGCCGCTGCCGATCATTCCCAATGCAACCCGCCTTCGAACGTTCCCGATCATCGACACTCCCCCTGACGCGGCGACCCTGCCGCCAGCATCCGCGAAGCGAACGGTCCGCCAAACGCCGGTCCGTCCGTCTGGTCGCCTGTCGATAATTCGGCTGGAGCCCCGGCGCGCGTCAGTCCCGGAAGCTGGCGGCCCAGGCCTGTCGTTCCGCCTCGGTCAGCGGCAGGTCAACAGTGCGCCCTTCGGCAGCGGATTGCTGCGCCGCCTCGATCACCGCCATGACCGCCAGGGACTGGATCGGCGGGACCGGGTTGGGCGCCCTGCCCCGCATGGCCTCGGCGACGAGGCGGTAGAATTCGCGCTGGTCGCCCGGCTCGGCCGGAACCCGGCTGGCCTGTCCTTCGGCGTTATAAATCACCAGCGGATCGGGATCGATGCCCCAGCCGGGCGCTCCGGGCGCCATGCCGGCAAGGAGCTGGCCTTCCTGCACGTCCATCCCCTGCTTCACCGCGCTGCCCGCAGTGCCGTGGACGATGAAGCGCGGAACCCCGCCCGCCACCAGCATCGAGGCATGGAGAATGGCGCGCCGGTCTCCCTCGAAGCCAAGCACGACATGGGCCCAGTCGTCACTGCGCGCACCCTCGCGCTGGAGGGCGAGAGAGGCGGTCACGTGCAGCGGCAGCCCCATCAGCAGCAGGGCCTGATCGGCAAGGTGAGGCCCGAGGTCGAACCACACGCCGCCTCCCGGACCGCCGGATTCCCGCCAGCGGTCCCGGACTTGCGGGCGGAAGCGGTCGAAGTGGATTTCAAGATGCGCCGGCATGCCGACCAGCCCTGCATCTACGGCCTTGCGCACAGTGCGAAAATCGCTGTCCCAGCGGCGGTTGTGAAAGACCGTGAGCTGCCCTCCGGTTTCCTCCGCCAGCGCGATCAGCGCCCGGGCTTCGGCAAGGTCCAGCGTGAAGGGCTTGTCGACGACCACGCTCTTGCCGGCCCGAAGCGCTGCCTGCGCCAGCGGGAAATGCGTGGCGTTCGGCGTGGCGACGACGACCAGGTCGACCGAAGGATCGCCGAGCACCGCCGCCGGATCGTCATGGATCGCCGCATCGGGAAAATGCGCGCGGATCGCATCGGGCTGGCGGCTCGCGAAATGGGTCGGATCGAGGCCCGGCACCGCCCGGATCAGCGGTGCATGAAACGTGGCCCCGGCATAGCCGTAGCCGAGAAGGCCTGCCTTCAGGGTATCGGTCGCCAGGGCCATGTTCAGTGCCTTTCAGTATGGTGTCAGGTTCAGTTGTAGACAGCCTGCCACATGCTTTGCGCGATGCTTTCGCGGGTCAGTTCCTCGGGTGCCGCCGTGGCGAGACCCTCGGCCTGTGCCTGCGCGGCCACGACCACGGCGATCTCCAGCGCCACGTCCCGCAGCTCGGTAACGGCGGGAAGCAGGCCGTTCTCGCCCTGGCTCAGCTCGCCCAGACGGCGCGCCGCGACCATGAACATGCCGTCACTGATTGCCGTGGCCCCGCTGGCCAGCGCGCCGAGGCCCACGCCCGGGAAGACATAGACGTTGTTGACCTGCGTGACGCCAGGCGTGCCGAACGGGCTGCCGGTGCCGACGATCGCCTTGCCGCCGGTCCATTCGAGGATATCCGCCGGATGCGCCTCGGCGCGCGACAGCGGGTTAGACAGCGGGAAGACCACCGGACGCTCGACATGCTCGGCCATGGTCCGGATGGTGCGTTCGCTGAACGAAGCCTTCTGGCCCGACGTGCCGATCAGCACCGTGGGGTGGACGTTCGCCACGACTTCCTGAAGCGAGATCATGTTCTGCCCGCCCGCGTTCCAGCTGGCGATCTCGGCCGGATCGCGCGCCAGCTTGACCTGCTGCGGCGGCAGACGCGGAATGTCGGAAAGGATGAGGCCGTCGCGATCGACCGCCCAGATCTTCGAACGCGCTTCCTTCTCGTCCAGCCCGTCGGCGATCATTGCCTGCACCAGCATCTCGGCCACGCCGCTGCCTGCCGCGCCCGCGCCGAACAGGACCACGCGCTGCTCGGTAAGCGGCACGCCGGTCTTGCGGATCGCCGCCAGCAGGGTGCCGACAGCCGTGGCGGCGGTGCCCTGGATATCGTCGTTGAAGCTCAGCAGACGGTCGCGGTAGCGGCCCAGCAGATCGTAGGCGTTCTTGCCCGCGAAATCCTCCCACTGGAGGAGGACGCCGGGGAAGCGATCGTCCACGGCGCTCACGAAGGCCTCCACGAAATCGTCGTAGTCCTGGCCCCGCACGCGCGGCGCGCGCCAGCCGACATAGAGCGGATCTTCGCGGCGGGCGTGGTTGTCGGTGCCCAGGTCGAGCAGGATCGGCAGGACTTCGGAAGGATGGATGCCCGCGCAGGCGGTGTAGAGCGCCAGCTTGCCGATCGGGATGCCCATGCCGCCCGCGCCCTGGTCGCCCAGGCCGAGGATGCGTTCGCCGTCACTGACGACGATCACCTTCACCCGGTCATAGGCAGGATCGGCGAGAATATCGGAGATGCGGTCGCGGTTGGGATAGCTCAGGAAGAGGCCGCGCGGACGGCGCCAGATCTCGCTGAAGCGCTCGCAACCCTCACCCACGGTGGGCGTGTAGACCAGCGGCAGCATGCGCGGCAGGTCGCTCTGGACCAGCGCGTGGAACAGCACTTCGTTCGAATCCTGAAGCTCGCGCAGGAAGGCGTAGCGCTGGAAGTCACTTTCCTTTTCTTCCAGTGCCTTGCGGCGACGTTCGATCTGGCTGTCGAGCGTGCCGACATGCGGCGGCAGCAGACCGTGCAGGCCGAACTCGTCACGCTCCTCGGCGGTGAATGCGGTCCCCTTGTTGGTGAGAGGATCGGAGAGCAGCGCGCGGGCTGCGGCGTGACGGGTGGGGGACATCTGCGACCTTTCCTAGAATCGTAAACTCAGCCAGCCCGCGAGAAAATCGGAGCTGCGGTAACCCGCATCGGTCAGCGCGGGCCCGGCTTCGAGATGCTCGTAGCGCCCGGTGAACGAAACGCGGGGCGAGATCGTCCAGACCGCCTGAAGGCGGGCCAGTTCGGCGATCTTGCGCGCCCGCCCGTTCTGGGTGCCGGCAAAGGGTTGGCCGTTCGCCCGATAGACGGCATCCGTGACACTGTCACGCCATGCAAAACGGTATTCGGCATTCACTTTCACATTCTTCAGCGGCGAGAAGCTGAAAGTGGGGGCAATCGCGCGAATGTTGCTGGGCGTCAGGTAGAGCTGATAGCTGAAGTAGATGTTGTTGCCGAAGGGCGAATAGGCGTCCCGCAGCTTCCCGTCGCCATAGCCGCCGCCGCCGCTCGCATAGTCCGCGCTGAACCCGATGCGGGGCGCTGCCTTGGCCGATCCCAGCCGGTAGGACTGGGCCAGCAACACCTGCCAGGCATCGATCTTCTGGTCGATGAACTCGCCCCACTGATGGTTGACGGTCCAGTCGACCTGAACCGGCCCGGCATCGCCGTAGACGTGGACCCCGCCATACCAGCGCGTTGCCGGGCCGATCCGCCCTCCCCATGTGCCGACGCCGTTCTGACGCCGCCAGAGGAAGGGATCGACGAAGATCTTCGAATCACCCAGAAAAGCCTTGGGCACGGCATAGCCCAGCGTCACCCCGGAGAAGCGGCGTTCGGGATCGCTGCGATCGTCGCCGATGCCGTCCTCGCCATAGGCGGTGGGCCGCAGGTCGAAGACGTCGGCGCGCAGCGTCTTGCCCCTCACCCAGGCGCGCACGCCGTTCAGGGTGTAGTGGACCGTGTTGTTGTCGCGCTGCGACGTCAGCAGGTTGGGCCCATCGACGAATTCCTGCCGCCCATAGCGCACGCCCACGTCGAGCCCTGCGATCTGGCCGCTCGCCTCGGCGAAATATTGCTGGGCGACAAGTCCGTTGCGCATGCTGGTGGCCGGCGTTCCGATATTCCGGCCGCCGATCCCGGCATGCGCCAGCTCTCCGTAGAAGCGCAAGTGCGGGCCGACATGAAGGTCGGCGCCCGCCACAACGCGGCTGATATCCTGCCGCTGCGCCTCGGCCTCGCGCAAGTTGGGATTGGTGGTCTGGTTCACCCGCAACCGCAGTTCACCCGAGAGCGTGAGGTAGATATCGCCGTCTGCACCGAGCGGCAGGAACTTCAGCCGGTCGAGCGGATCGTCCCGCTTCGACTTGTCGGCCATGCCCCGCCAGTCCTCGGCCCAGCGCGAGATGCTGTAGCCGTTGGTGACGGCGCCGTCGCCGTTGGAGGATACCGGATAGACAGGGGAAGTGGCCGAATTCGCGGTCCGGGCCTCTTCGGCATGAGCCGTGAAAGGGGCGCAGCAAAGGGTGGCGGCCAGCAGCCGCGATAACTTCGTCTTCATGTCCGTGATTCCTGTGCGGGGCTTTCGCCCCGGGTGCAGTCAGGTCAGACGAGCACGGGGCTCACCGCGGCGGCGGGCTCACGATTGGCGAGCACCGCCTTGAAGCGCTCGGTGTCCAGCTTGCCTTCCCAGCGCGAGACCACAACCGTTGCCACGGCATTGCCGATGAAGTTGGTCAGGCTGCGGCATTCCGACATGAAGCGGTCCACGCCGAGGATCAGCGCCATCCCCGCGACCGGCACCGAAGGCACGATCGAGAGCGTGGCGGCCAGCGTGATGAAGCCCGCGCCGGTGACGCCCGCCGCACCCTTGGACGAGAGCATGGCAACGCCCAGCAGCAGCACCTGCTGGCCCAGCGTCAGTTCCACGTTGCAAGCCTGCGCGATGAACAGCGCCGCCAGCGTCATGTAGATATTGGTGCCGTCGAGGTTGAAGCTGTAGCCGGTCGGCACGACGAGGCCGACGATGCTCTTGGGGCAACCGGCGCGCTCCATCTTCTCCATCAGCGAAGGCAGCGCGCTTTCCGAGGAGGAGGTGCCCAGCACCAGCAGCAGTTCGGCCTTGAGGTAGGCGATCAGCGAGAAGATCGAGAAGCCGGCAAACCGCGCGACAAGGCCCAGCACCACGACCACGAAGAGCGCCGAGGTGAGATAGAACGTCGCCACCAGCCCCACGAGGTTGGCGAGGCTGCCGACGCCGTACTTGCCGATGGTGAAGGCCATCGCGCCGAAGGCACCGACGGGCGCAGCCTTCATGACGATCGAGACCAGCTTGAAGAACACCAGCGACACGTCTTCGAGCAGCGAGAGCGGACGCGCGCCCCGGTCGCCCAGCATGGCGAGCGCGATGCCGAAGAGAATGGCGATCACCAGGACCTGAAGGATATTACCCTCGGTCATGGAGGAGAGGAAAGTGTCCGGGATCATTTCCATCAGGAACCCGGTGATCGACGTTTCGTGTGCCTTCTCGGAGTAAAGTGCGACCTTCGAGGCATCGAGCGAGGCGGGATCGATGTTCAGGCCGTGGCCGGGGCGAACGACGTTCGCGACGACCAGCCCGACGATCAGCGCCAGGGTCGAGAAGAAGAAGAAATAGCCGAACGCCTTGCCCGCGACGCGCCCGACCGAGCGGAGATCGCGCATCGAGGCGATGCCGGTGACGATGGTCAGGAAGATGACCGGGGCGATCACCATCTTGACCAGCTTGATGAAGGCATCGCCCAGGGGCTTCAGCGCTTCGCCGGTGGCCGGAAAGAAGTGGCCGAGCGTCACACCCGCCGCGATGGCGATAAGCACCTGCACGTAGAGATGACCGTACCAGCGCTTTGGCGCGGACGATTCGTGCGTATCGGGCAAGGTGGTGTGCATGGTCAGGCCTTTCTTCCTCTCTCTGCCCGCGCAAGACTTATGCTTATCGCGGGCTGGGCAGAGACTGTTCGATTCCACGCTGCGGCCAAAGACATTTTTGCACTCGCCCTAAATGCCTGATTTGCGGGGATGTGCGAACGGAAGCGCCCTGCCTTTCGAGCAGAAATCGGCACATTGCAGTGCAGCGATGTGCCGAAAGTTGCACATCGCTGCGGCCGGGCCTAGATTGCCGGAGTGAATCGCCGCCACACCCTCTACTGGACGCTCGCCGCAATCGCTGCCGCTTTGATCGCCGGCGGCATCGCGGGTGAGATCGTGAGACAGCGGGCCACCACCGCTTTCTCAGCATCGGTAGAAGCCGACGCGCGCCTGCGCCAGTCGTTGCTGGAAAGCGAGATCGCCCGCTTCCGCCTGCTTCCCCAGACCCTCGCAGACGACCGCGACGTGATCGCCGCCGCCAGTGGCGAGGCCGGCGCGGACCGCCGGCTGAATGCCAAGCTCGAAGCCTTCGCAACCCAGATCGGGGCCTCGGCCATATACCTCGTCGGTGACGACGGCTTCGCGATTTCCGCCAGCAACTGGCGCCGCTCGGACAGTTTCGTCGGCCGCGACTATCGCTTCCGCCGCTATTACCGCGATGCCCGCAGGCACGGCGACGGCGCCCAGTTCGCGCTCGGCACTGTCAGCCATCGCGCCGGGCTCTACCTCGCGCGCAAGGCGGCCGGGGACTGCGTGATCGTCATCAAGCTCGATTTCGACCGGATCGAGGCCCAATGGCGCACCGCGGGCGGCGAGACTTTCGTGACCAACCGCGATGGCGTGATCCTGGTCGCCAGCCGGGCCGACTGGCGGTTCGCCATGACCCGTCCGATCGATCCCGCCCGGCAGAAGGCGATCGCGGGCGATATCGGCATTCCGGGTCTGACCACGGCCCCTTACGGCACGGATGGTGACGGATTCCTGCGCATTCCGGGACGGAGGGCGCGGCTCCTTCTCGCCACCAGCCCGCCCAACCGCGACCAGTGGCGGGTCAACCTCGCCCTGCCGATCCGCGTCGCCGTTACCACGCCCATGCGCAGCGCTCAGGCCGTCGCGGCAACGCTCGCGCTGGTCGCGGTCTGTGCGCTCTGGTGGCTGGCCCAGCAAAGCCGCCGCCGCCGCGAACGCACCGCGCTGCTCGAAGCCGCCGTCACCGAACGTACAGCGGAACTGCGCCGGGAAATGGAAGAACGTGCCGCGCTCGAACAGCGCGCCGCCCTCCTGCGCGAGGAACTGCGCCTCGCCAATCGCCTCGCCACGCTGGGTCAGGTTACCGCCAGCGTCGCGCACGAAACCGCCCAGCCCGTTGCCGCCATCCGCAATTACGCCAGTTCGGCGGGACAGTTGCTGGACCTCGGCGCCGCCGCCGACGTTCGCGAGAACCTCACCGCGATAGACCGTCTGGCCGAGCGCATCGGCGTCATCACCGCGCAGTTGCGCGGGTTCGCGCGTAAGAGCAGCGGCGGCGAAGGCGCCGTGCCCCTGGCCGAAGTGCTGGACGGCGCGCATCTGCTGCTCAAGGAACGCCTCGCCGCGCTGTCCTTCGAAACCCCTGAGATTCCCGCGGACCTCAAGGTGCGGGGCGACAAGGTGCGGCTGGAGCAGATCCTCGTGAACCTGCTCCAGAATGCCACCGAGGCGCTGGCTGGCCGCCCGGACCCGCGCATCACGCTCACGCTCGCCGTGGATGGCGGGATCCTGCGCCTCACCGTGGCCGACAACGGCCCCGGCATCGCGCCCGAGATCGCCGACCGCCTGTTCACCCCGTTCGCCACCAGCCGCGCCGAAGGGCTCGGCCTTGGCCTCGTGATCGCGCAGGATATCGCACAAGAATTCGGCGGCACGCTGCGCCTCGTACCC
Organism: Novosphingobium sp. TK71; assembly: GCF_055361505.1. Lineage (NCBI taxonomy): Bacteria > Pseudomonadati > Pseudomonadota > Alphaproteobacteria > Sphingomonadales > Sphingomonadaceae > Novosphingobium > Novosphingobium sp. TK71. Next base: position 596,559 of record NZ_CM143962.1, on the reverse strand, counting down.
GGCGAAACCGGGGCCGCCTTCGAGCTTCGATTGAGACTGGCCTGATGACCATTGCCCCCCTCGCCCCTCGGCGTGTCGCCCTTGTGGAGGATGACGAAGACCTTGCGCGCTCGACCGCGCAACTGCTCAGGCTTGCCGGGTTCGAGGTCGAACTCTTCGCCGCTGCGCCCCCCGCCCTCGCCGCCCTCACCGCCGACTGGCCCGGCGTGGTCGTCAGCGATGTCCGGATGCCGCATGTCTCGGGGATAGACCTGTTCCGCCAGCTTCACGAGCGCGACCCGGAATTGCCGGTCGTGCTCGTCACCGGCCACGGCGACATCGAAATGGCCGTGCAGATGCTGAAAGCGGGGGCATGGGACTTCCTCACCAAGCCATTCGCACCCGATACCCTGATCGCCGCCGTCACGCGCGCTGCCACCGCGCGCGGGCTTACGCTCGAAAATCGGCGCCTGCGCGCCATGGCGCAGGATACCGACGCCCCGGTGTTCCTGGGCGAAAGCCCCGCCATCCGCCGCCTGCGCGAAATGATCCCCGTCCTCGCCAACGCCGACATAGACCTGTTCATCGAAGGCGAGACCGGCACCGGAAAGGACCTGTTCGCCCGCCTCGTTCACCGCGCGGGGAAGCGGGCGCGCCAGCGCTTCCTGCCCATCGCCTGCGCCGCCATGCCCGAGGCGCTGGCCGAACCGCTGTTCGCGGCAAACGGGCTGGCCGAACCGGGGCTCGCCGCGGCCCATCGCGGCACGCTCTATCTCGACGACGTGGACCGCGCCCCTGCGCATTTGCAGGAGCGCCTGCTGCCCTTCATCGAACAGCGCGTGCTGCGCCATCGCGGCGAGGCGACGCCGATCGACGTGCGCGTGATCTCCACCAGCCAGGATGCCGCCGAAGGCCCGCCGCCGTCGCTGCTGCCCCCGCTGTTCTACCGCCTTGCGGCCATGCGCCTGCGCATCCCCCCGCTGCGCGAACGGCGCGAGGATATCGGCTCCCTTTTCGCCCGTTTCGCCGGAGATGCCGCAAGCCGCATGGGCCGGGAGCTTCCTCCCGTCACCGCGCCGGTGCGCACGATGCTCGAACGGCACGACTGGCCGGGCAACCTGCGGGAACTCGCCAATTTCGCGGAACAGTTCGTGCTGGGCCTCGGCGAGCCATCGCCCACGCCATCAGCCGCCCGGCACAAGGGGCTGACCGAGCGTGTCGATGCCTTCGAACGGGATGAGATCGTTGCCGCCGTGCAGGCCGCCGGAGGCGAGATCGGCGCGGCCATCCGCTCGCTCGATCTGCCGCGCAAGACCTTCTATTACAAGGTCAACAAGCACGGGATCGACCTTGGCGCCCTGCGGCGCAAGGATTGAACGGTGCGCCGGGCTCCGGCCCCGGCACGGCCGCGTCAGACGCCGACGGAGCCTGCATCGCGGATCATGCGGCCAAGCTGGTCCAGCAGGCAGAGCCGCTCCTTCTTCAGTTCCTCAAGCCGGGTGTCGGACGCGGCATCCAGTTCGGCCTCGATCCGGTGGATCGCGCCGTTCACTTCGTCGTAGCGGTCGGCAAGAACCGCAAAATGTCCGCGCGTTGCCTTCAGGTGGTGAAGAACTTCCAGATCGTCCGGAAATTCGGCGGCGAGTTCGTGGGCTTTGTGGGACATCGGCTATCCTCTTCGCTCGAAAACACACGGAAAGCTGGGGCGATACGCCTCGGCAGCATGGTACCGCTTCCCCAACCTGACCGAACCTGCCCTGTTCCGCCCAACTCCACCTTGAGCGGGATCAAGGACCGGCACTGATCGTCAGATTTCGGAATAGTCCACTTGCGGGCGGCTTTCGCGCGTGCCGCGATAACGCTTGTCAGGCTCGCGGGGATCCCCGGCGATCACGACATGGTCATCATGCACTTCGACCAGCGTGCCAACGAACGGAAACCCTTCCAGGCTCCCGCCGACGCGGTAGCTGACCGTATCGCCGACCTTGAAGGTTTTCTCGTCGAAATTGAACTCGAACGGGCAGACCTCGTCCGCCGTACCCATGCCTTGCATTCTCGCTCTCCTCTCCGAGAGACAGCCTAACGCAGAACCGGCAGTGGCCAAATCGAAAAGCCGCCTAGAGCCGCTTCGCCCCGCCGATCTTCACGCCCGCCTGGATACCAAGCAATTGTGCCAGCACAAAAACAAAAAGGCCGCCCTTTCGGACGGCCTTTTCATCATGTCGCGAAGCGGGTGCTTCAGCCGACGATTTCTTCCGGCTTGAAGAAGTAGGCGATCTCGATCGCCGCGTTCTCGTCCGAGTCCGAACCGTGGACCGAATTGGCTTCGATCGATTCGGCGAAGGTCTTGCGGATGGTACCTTCGGCGGCCTCGGCCGGGTTGGTGGCGCCCATCACGTCGCGGTTGGTCTTCACGGCGTCTTCGCCTTCGAGAACCTGCACGACCACCGGACCGGAGATCATGAAGGAAACGAGGTCGTTGAAGAAGGGACGCTCCTTGTGGACCGCGTAGAAGCCTTCAGCCTGCTCCTGCGAGAGCTGGATGCGCTTCGAGGCGACGACGCGCAGGCCGGCTTCCTCAAGCAGCTTGGTCACGCCGCCGGTCAGGTTGCGGCGGGTCGCGTCGGGCTTGATGATCGAGAAGGTGCGGGTAACCGCCATGATACGTTCCTTGCGAAGTAAGGGTTTTGAATTGTTGCGCGCGCCCCTAGCCGGGAACGCGCCGCTCCGCAAGAATTAGGCGTCGTGAAGGTCAGGGATAGCGGCGGAGAATCATCCGGCCTGAACCCATCTCCCGCCGTCCTGCTTCCAGTAGTAGTGTTCCACGCCTTCGCGTTCCCGCAAGGCCCGCCAGGTTTCCCGCGCATGCTGGAGCGTGGACTGGTCGAACAGGAAGAACGTGCGCTCGAACGGAACCTCGCCCTCGCGCCACTGGCCGTCCGCGATCGCCATGTACTTCGCGCCATTGGCAGGCTCCGCCACGTCGGACAGGAGGATCGGCTGGCGATCCTCGCTGCCTTCGCCCGCGAAGCCGTTGGCAAGGAAGCTCTCCGGCCCCACGGACCAGAGAGCCTGACAGATGCGCTGCCGCTGGCCGAGGTCGGCGGAGACGACGAGCAGGCGCTCGCCATTCCCCGCGACCTTTCCGGCGATCAGCGCCAGCGCGCTTTCGGCAGGGTCGCGACTGAGCTGGTAGAAATCCACGCGCATGTCGCGCTCCCCGCCTCCCGATTACGCTTCCAGGTTGTCGCGCACGAAGCGGTCGAGCAGGCGCACGCCGAAGCCCGAGGCGCCCTTGTCCCAGGTTGCGCCGGGCTTGTCGGTCCACACGGTGCCGGCAATGTCGAGGTGCGCCCAGGGGGTGTCGTTCTCGATGAAGCGCAGCAGGAACTGCGCCGCCGTGATCGAACCGCCGAAGCGCGGGCCGACGTTCTTGATGTCGGCGATCGGGCTGTCGATCATCTTGTCGTAGGCCGGGCCCATCGGCATCCGCCACAGGCGGTCGCCCGAAGCGTCGCCGGCGGCGGCGAGCTGGCCGGCAAGGTCGTCGTTGTTCGAGAACAGCCCGGCATATTCATGGGCGAGGCTGAGAATGATCGCGCCGGTCAGCGTGGCGAGATCGACGATCTTGGCGGGCTTGTATTCACGCTGCACCCAGGTCAGCGCGTCGCAGAGCACCAGGCGACCTTCCGCGTCGGTGTTGATGACTTCGATGGTCTGCCCCGACATCGAGGTGACGACGTCACCGGGACGCTGGGCATTGCCGTCGGGCATATTCTCCACAAGTCCGCACACGCCGATCACGTTGGCCTTCGCCTTGCGCAGCGCGAGGGCGAGCATGGTGCCTGCAACGGCGCCGGCGCCGCCCATGTCCCACTTCATGTCTTCCATGCCGGCGGCAGGCTTGATCGAGATGCCGCCGGTGTCGAAGGTCACGCCCTTGCCGACGAAGGCCACGGGCGCTTCGCCGTCAGCGCCGCCGAGCCATTCCAGCACGAGCAGGCGCGCCGGGCGCACCGAGCCCTGCGCCACGCCGAGCAGCGAGCCCATGCCGAGATCGGCCATTTCCTTCTCGTCCAGCACGCGAACCTTGAGGCCGCTGCCCGCCATCTTCGCCTCACAGCGCGCGACGAAGGTTTCGGGATAGATCGCGTTCGCCGGCTCGGTCACGAGTTCGCGGGTGAAGGACACGCCCTCGACGATGGCCTGCTCCACCGCCCAGACCGCCTCGGTGCCTTCCGGCGCGCCGACCACGGCAATGTCCACAAGGCTCGGCTTGGCGTCGTCGGCCAGCTTGGTGCGATAGGTGTCGAGGCGCCAGCTGCGCAAGACCGCGCCCAGCAGCACGCCCGCCGCTTCGTCCGCCGAAAGGCCGGCGCCGGTAAGGTCCAGCGTTACCGCCGTCTCGCCCGAGGTCAGGTAACGGGCAACGATGCCTGCGCCCGCGCGCTCGATCGCGCCCTTGCGGTCCTTGCCGTCCGCCGCGCCGATCCCGGCGAGCGCCACGCGCACCACCTTGCCGTCCCGCTCCACGAAGCCCTCGAATACCTGGCCAGCCTTGCCCGCGAACCGCGAAGCCTTCGCGCCTTCGACAAGAACCTGCTCGATATCAGCCGGAATCGAATCCTGATTCACGAAGCGGGCGACGAGACGCGCCGGGGCGGGGGCAGCGGCGTCAAGGAACTGGATATTCATGGGATCTCCTGAATCACGTGGGCGAGCGCCGAACTTGTGCGCTTCACCGCAACAGCGGATTGCAGTTAGGCACAGGCGGTGCGATAGGCAAGTGATGCTCCCTGCCGCGCCGTCTCCGCTGCAAGCCCCCGATCGCCGCTTGCGACCTATTTCGCTGCGCGCGCTCGCCCTTGGAATCGCCTGCATCGGCCTGCCTGCCGGTGCCTGGGCACAGGACCTTTCGCGTCCTGTCGATACCGGGCCGATCGAGGGTGCGCCCGCCGCCCCGCCCGCCTCTACCGACGATACCGTGCCGATCGCCTTCGAGGCCGACACCGTCGAATATGCCCAGAACGACGAATTCGTCACCGCCACCGGCAATGTCGTGCTGCGCAAGGACAAGCAGTCCGTCCGGGCCGACAAGGTGACATGGAACCGCAAGACCGGCCAGATCCTGGGCAGCGGCAATGTCCGCATGGTCGATCAGGACGGCAACCAGCTCTACACCGAGAGTGTCGAGCTGACGGACGAACTGAAGACCGGCATGATGGAGAACCTGCTTCTCGTCATGCGTCAGGGCGGCCGCCTCGCCGCCAACAAGGGCGAGCGCATCGCCAATGGCGACGTCGTGCTCCAGCACGCCGCCTATACCGGCTGCGCGGTGGAAAACGACGAAGGCTGCCCCAAGACCCCGACCTGGCGCGTCGTCGCCAAGACGGTGGTCTACAGCGAGACGCAGAATCGCGTGCGGTTCAGCGATGCCCGCCTCGAACTGTTCGGCGCCGTGCAGCTTCCGCTGTTCGGTCTCTCGGTCAGCACCAATGGCGGCGCGGTTTCCGGCTTCCTCGTGCCTGACCTGCGGTCGAGCCCGTCGAACGGCATCGAGGTTGCACAGTCCTATTACTGGAAGATCGCGGAAAACCGCGACCTCACCGGCTCGCTTCACGCCTATACCAAGGCCGCGCCGATGGCCTCGTTCCAGTACCGCGCCCTGACGGACCTCGGCGCCTACCAGATCACCGGCTATGCGACCTCTAGCAACCGCATACCGATCAACAGCAGCAATCCCGACCCGAACCGCGAACGCGCCTTCCGCGGATACATCTTCGCCAACGGCAAGTTCCAGCTCGACGAGAACTGGAGCATCACCGCCTCGATCCGCCGCGCGACCGACCGTACTTTCGTGCGCCGCTACGACATCTCGCGCGACGATCGCCTGCGTTCGTCGGTCGAACTGGAGCGGATCGACCAGGACAGCTACTTCTCCTTCGCCGGCTACGCGACGCAGACCCTGCAATCGAGCCGCGACCAGGGCATGATCCCGGTCGCCCTACCGGTGCTGGACTATCGCCACCGCTTCGACGACCCCCTGCTCGGCGGCAAGATCGAGACGCAGGTCAACACCATGGCCGTCACCCGCGTCGACGGTCAGGATACCCAGCGCGCCTTCGCCAGCACCCAGTGGTCGCTGCGCAAGATCACCGGACTGGGCCAAGAAGTGACCTTCACCGGCCTCGTGCGCGGCGATGTCTATCACTCGGACGAAAACGACCTGACCACCACCGCGCTCTATCGGGGCAATGCGGGGTGGCAGGGCCGCGCGATCGCACTCGCCGCGGTGGACGTGAAGTGGCCGCTGGTCGGGCAGGTGTTCGGCGGCAGCCAGGTGCTGACCCCGCGCATCCAGTTCGTCGCCACGCCGCCGGTCAAGAACCTGGCGATCCCGAACGAGGATTCGCGCGCGATCGAGCTTGAGGATTCCAACCTCTTCGCGCTCAACCGCTTCCCCGGCTATGACCGGTTCGAGGACGGCGCGCGCGTCACTTACGGGTTCGACTGGATGTTCGAACGTCCACGCTGGCGGATCAAGTCCACCATCGGACAGTCGGTCCGCCTGAGCAACAAGCCCTCGATCCTGCCTGACGGCACCGGCCTCACCAGCAAGACCTCGGATATCGTCGGCCGCACCGAACTGCGCTATCGCAACTTCTTCAACATCATCCACCGCTTCCGCGTCGACAAGGACACGCTGGCGGTCCGTCGCAACGAGTTCGACATCGCGCTGGGCAACAACCAGACCTACCTCGAACTCGGCTATACCAAGCTCAACCGCGACATCTCGATGGACATCGAGGACTTGAAGGACCGCGAGGAAGTGCGCGCCGCCGGCCGCGTCGCCTTCGCCAACTACTGGTCGATGTTCGGCTCCGCGGTGGTCAACCTGACCGACCGCAACGAAGACCCGACTTACGGCTCCGACGGTTTCCAGCCCCTGCGCACCCGCGTGGGCATGGCTTACGAGGACGATTGCCTCCAGGTCTCGTTCACCTGGCGGCGCGACTACGTGACCTTCGGAGACGCCCGCAAGGGCAACTCGTTCCAGCTCGGCTTCGCGCTCAAGAACATCGGCGCGTGGTAAATCCGGCCATGGTGGACGCGGAACGTCGCGGGCGTTGGCACCGTGCTGCAAAGCGACTATCGGACGTGCTCAGTTTCGGTTAAGCCGCGTGCCGACATAGGGCCGAAGAGATGCCCCTCGGCGAATTTTTCCATCGAGCGGCGTCGGCCGTACGGGTCGAATACGGGATACAGGTCAAGGTGAAAGCAATCCAAGGCAACAAGTTCATCAAGCGCGCGGCTCTTGCCTGCGGCGCCCTGGTCGCCTGCGGCACCGGGGTAGCGACACTTTCGTCCAGCGCTGCTTTCGCCCAGTCCGCCCCCCAGGGCGAAATCGTCATCCCTGACGACGTGAAGATCTTCGGCAACGACAATCCCAACGTCCGCCGCGCCACTGCCGTGGTCAACGGCGCCGTCATCACCGGCACCGACGTCGACCAGCGCCTCGCCCTGATCCTCGCCGCCAACCAGGGCAAGATCAGCGAAGAAGAACAGAAGCGCCTGCGCCTCCAGGTGCTGCGCAACCTGATCGACGAAACGCTCCAGATCCAGGAGGCCAAGGCCGCCGACGTCGCCGTCGATGACGCCGAAGTCGAACAGTCCTACGCCCGCGTCGCCTCGCAGAACTTCAACCAGAACACACAGGCGATGGACGCCTATCTCAAGCGTGTCGGTTCTTCGCCGGACTCGCTCAAGCGCCAGATCCGCGGCGAAATGTCGTGGCAGCGCCTGCTCCAGCGCAACGTCCAGCCCTTCGTCAACGTCTCCGACGACGAAGTGAACGAAGTGATCGATCGCCTCAAGGCCGCCAAGGGCACCGAGGAATACCGGCTTGGCGAAATCTATCTCGCAGCCACGCCGGATTCGCAGCAGCAGGTCTTCGACAACGCCAACCAGATCATGCAGCAGCTCCGTCAGGGTGGCAGCTTCGTGGCCTATGCGCGTCAGTACTCGCAGGCTTCGACGGCTGCGGTCGGCGGCGATCTGGGCTGGATTCGCCTTGCACAGCTGCCCAACGAACTGGGCACCGCGGCGCGGGACATGCAGGCCGGCCAGCTCGCCGGTCCGATCGAGATTCCCGGCGGCTATTCGATCCTCTACCTGATCGACAAGCGTCAGGTGCTCACCGCCGATCCGCGCGACGCGCTGCTCGCGCTCAAGCAGATCTCGATGGAATTCCCGAAGGGCATTAGCGAAGCACAGGCGAATGCCAGGGCCGAAAGCTTCGCCAAGACCATCCAGACCGCCAAGGGCTGCGGTGACGTCGACAAGGTTGCCGCCACGATCGGCGCACAGGTCGTCGCCAACGATCAGGTCAAGGCGCGCGACCTGCCGGGCCCGATCCAGGCCTCGATCCTCAACCTCTCGCCCGGCGAGACCCTGCCCCCGTTCGGCTCGCTGACCGAGGGTGTGCGCATCCTGATGCTCTGCGGCCGCGACGATCCGCAGCAGGTCGATTCGGGTCCGAACTTCGACCAGGTCATGTCGCAGCTCGAAGACGACCGCATCAACAAGCGCGCGCAGATGTACCTGCGCGATCTTCGCCGCGATGCGGTGATCGAATACAACTGACGATAGCAGGGGCGGCAAGCATGGCGGCCAGTTCCAACGGCGCGCCGCCCCTCGCGGTTTCGCTCGGAGACCCGGCGGGCGTTGGCCCGGAACTGTTCGCCGAGGCCTGGTCCCGGCGGCATGAGGCCGGACTTTCGCCCTTCTTCGTGACCGGCGGCGCGGGCGTGCTTGTCGCCGCCGCGCGCAGCCGGGGGATCGACCTTCCCGTAGCGCGCATCGCCGCGCCGGCCGAGGCCGCAGACCTCTTCGGCGAAGCATTCCCGGTGCTGGGAAGCGAGGATGCCGGCGCATCGTTCGGCGCGCCCGATCGTGAAGGCGCCGCGCTGGCGCTGCACTCCCTCACCCGTGCCACGCAGCTTGCCATCTCGGGCGAGGCAGGCGCCGTCGTCACCGGCCCCATCGCGAAGTCGCGGCTCGCCGAGATCGGCTTTACCCAGCCGGGCCAGACCGAATTCCTCGCCGACGCCTGCGGAATTCCGCATGAAAGCGCGGTGATGATGCTCGCAGGGCCCAACTTGCGCACCGTCCCGCTGACGGTCCACGTCGCACTTTGCGAGGTGCCCACCCTGCTGACCCGCGATCTGATCGAGAGCAAGGCGCGGATCGTCGCCCATGCCCTTGGCCGCGATTTCGGGCTTTCTCCCGCACGCATCGCCATTACCGGGCTCAACCCCCACGCCGGGGAAGACGGCCGCATGGGCCGCGAGGAGATAGAGACGATCGCCCCCGCTATCGCTGCGCTGCGCGAATCGGGGCTTGCCGTAACCGGCCCTCACCCCGCCGACGCCCTGTTCGCCGCGCATGAGCGCGAGAAGTTCGACGTGGCGCTCTGCATGTATCACGATCAGGCACTTATCCCGATCAAGACGCTCGATTTCGATGCGGGCGTCAATGTCACCCTGGGCCTGCCGATCGTGCGGACCTCGCCCGATCACGGAACCGCCTTCGGCATCGCCGGCAAGGGCGTGGCCAGCCCCGGCGCCACCATCGCGGCGCTGCGCATGGCCGGCGAATGCGCCGGCCGGAGAGCAAGCAAATGACCACCCTACCTCCCTTGCGCGAAGTCATCGCGAAGCACGGGCTTTCGGCGTCGAAGGCGCTGGGGCAGAATTTCCTGTTCGACGAACAGTTGCTGGATCGCATTGCCGCGATCCCCGGCGGGCTGGAAGGCAAGCAGGTGCTGGAAGTCGGCCCCGGCCCCGGCGGGCTGACGCGGGCGCTGCTGCGTGCCGGCGCAACCGTGACCGCCATCGAAATGGACCGCCGCTGCCTGCCCGCGCTCGCAGAACTGGAAACCGCGTTTCCCGGCAAACTCAAGGTGATCGAAGGCGATGCGATGAAGATCGCCCCGGCCGACCTTTTCGACGGGCCTTATGCCGTGGTCGCCAACCTGCCTTACAACGTCGGAACGGCGCTGTTCATCGGCTGGCTTTCCGGCGAAAGCTGGCCTCCGCAATGGTCTTCGCTGACGCTGATGTTCCAGGAGGAAGTCGCCCGCCGCATCGTGGCCGAGCCGGACACCTCGGCTTACGGACGCCTCGCGGTGCTGGCCCAGTGGCGCGCCAAGGCGAAGCTGGCGATGAAGGTCCATCGCAGTGCCTTCACGCCCCCGCCCAAGGTCATGTCCGCGATCGTGCATGTCGAACCCGGCGATGCGCCGGAAGGCGTTTCCATGCGGATTCTTGAGCGCGTGACGGAAGCCGCCTTCGGGCAACGCCGCAAGATGCTGCGCCAGAGCCTCAAGGGCGTGCCGGGGGCGCTCGACGCGCTGGACCGCCTCGGGATAGACCCGCAGCGCCGCGCCGAAACGCTTTCGGTGGATGAATTCGTGAGCGTGGCGCGGGAACTGACCCGCGCCTGACGCCCAGCGTCAAAGATCGCCCGCGCCCGCCACGGTTTCCCGCGCCGCTTCCAGCGAGCCGATGCTCGCCGTGACGAAATGGGAAACCATCAGGGCTCCGCAGCCCAGCACCGCCGCGATCAGGGCGAACTGAAGAACCCGGCCCAGCAGCGGCCCGTCTGAAGCCAGGATGCCGGCCAGGCCCTGCCGCTTGTCACGCGCGGCGGCAGCCGCGGAAAGCGTGATGGGAATATCTCCGCCCTCGATCAACGCTATCACGCTGATCGGTTCACGCAGGGCCACGCCGCACCGGTTGCCCAGCCGCCAGCGCACTTCGCCGGAGATGGATTGCCCTCCGACGACCATCCGCACACGCTCCCCCCGCTCAGGCGGTTTCGACATGGTCAGACGCATACCGTGCGAACTGGCATCAAGCACGAATGCCTCGCCTTCCCCACGTTCACTGCAAACACGCACTTGAACCATGGCGCGCGTACGCGCGCGCCTGATCTTTTCTTCCTTCACGCCAGCCCCCCTAGCGACCCGGTTTTCCCGTTAGACGCTAGGAGGGAATAGCTCAATTTAAAGTTAAGATCGGTTCAGGCTGCAGCGAAAAACTTATCCGAAACCAGTACTTTCTTCTTCCGGCGCCATGCGTGGAGCAGTGGCTCGGTATAGCCGTTGGGCTGGGCCACGCCCTTGAACACGAGGTCGCAGGCGGCGCGGAATGCCAGCGAAGCATCCCAATTGCCCGCCATCGGTTCATACAGCGGATCGGCGGCATTCTGCGCATCGACCTTTTCCGCCATCCGGTGCAGCGAATCGAGCACCTGCGCTTCGGAACAGACGCCGTGCAGCAGCCAGTTCGCGATGTGCTGGCTGGATATCCGCAGCGTGGCGCGGTCTTCCATCAGCCCCACGTCATCGATGTCGGGAACCTTGGAACAGCCGACACCCTGATCGATCCAGCGTACGACATAGCCCAGCAGCCCCTGCGCATTGTTGTCCAGTTCCTCGCGAACTTCTTCCTCCGACCAATTCGCGCCATCTGCCAGCGGCACCTGCAACAGCAGATCAAGGGAGGGAATTTCTGCGCCTTCCATTTCCTTGCGCAGGCCGAACACGTCCACCGCGTGATAATGCATTGCGTGGAGCGTGGCCGCGGTGGGTGACGGGACCCAGGCCGTATTGGCGCCGGTCCTGGGGTGGCCCACTTTCTGCTCCAGCATGTCCCGCATCATGTCTGGCGCGGCCCACATGCCCTTGCCTATCTGCGCAATGCCGGAAAGCCCGTGGCGCAGCCCGATGGCGACATTGCGCTTCTCATAGGCCTGTATCCAGGCCGATCCCTTGATCGCGCTCTTGCGGATCATCGGCCCGGCCCGCATCGATGTGTGGATCTCGTCCCCGGTGCGATCGAGGAATCCGGTATTGATGAAGACGATACGGTCCTTCACGGCATGGATGCAGGCCGCCAGGTTCGCCGAAGTGCGCCGTTCCTCGTCCATGACGCCGACCTTGATCGTGTGGCGCGGCAGGCCCAGCAGGTCTTCGACCGCGTCGAACAGGTCATTGGTGAAGGCGCATTCCTGCGGCCCGTGCATCTTCGGCTTGACGATATAGATCGAGCCTTCGCGGCTGTTCCCGAAGCGGGTCAGCCCCTTCACGTCCTGCGCGGAGATGGCGCTGGTCAGCACCGCGTCCATGATCCCCTCGGGAATTTCGGAGCCGTCAGGCAGGAGGATAGCCGGATTGGTCATGAGGTGGCCGACGTTGCGGACGAACAGCAGGCTCCGCCCCGACAGCTCGAACGCTTCGCCGGAAGGCGTGGTTACTTGCCTGTTGCCGGCGAGCTCGCGGGTCTGGACCTTCCCGGCTTTCTCGAAAGTCTCGACAAGATCGCCGCGAATGACGCCCAGCCAGTTGGCATAGGCCGCGAGCTTGTCCTCGGCATCGACCGCCGCGACCGAATCCTCCAGATCGACGATAGTCGTGAGCGCCGCTTCGAGAACGATGTCGGAAATGCCCAGCCTGTCGGACCGGCCGACTTCGGTTTCAGGATCGACGACGATCTCGATGGCAAGGCCGTTCGAACGATAGAGCCGCCCCTGCGCCGTTTGGCCAACATACTGCGCCGGATCGGCCAGAATTGCTTCGAAACCGGTGGCATCCACCCAGCTTCCCGATGCCAGCGGCAGAGCCTGATCGAGGAATGCACGCCCTGCCGCGATCACTGCGGCACCGCGAGCCGGATCATAGCCCCTGCCCTGCGCCGGAGCGGCATCGAGCGCGTCCGTACCATAGAAGGCATCGTAAAGGCTGCCCCAGCGCGCATTGGCGGCATTGAGCAGGAAGCGGGCATTGAGCACGGGAACGACCAGTTGCGGCCCCGCCATCGTCGCGATTTCCGCATCGACGCCGCGCGTACCGATGGTGAAATCGCCCGGTTCGGGCACGAGATAGCCGATCTCGCGCAGGAACTGCTGATAGGCTTCCTGTTCGATCGGCTGGCCGGCGCGCGCGCCATGCCATTCATCGATGCGGGCCTGCAAGGCATCGCGCGTTTCGAGCAGGGCCCGGTTACGCGGCGCGAAATTGGCCAGCAGATCGGCAAATCCGAGCCAGAACGAACCTGCATCCTGCCCGATGGGGGCCAGAACCTCATCCTCGACGAAGCGCGCCAGTGCGGCGTCGACCCGGAGGCCCGAACGTTCAACGCTGTCAGTCATCATTCCTCGCATTCCTTGCGCGCGCAGGCCCATCGGGCGAGCGGCGACCGTGACAATTCTTTTCAAGACTGTCCTGGGGAGGATGCCTATCCTATGCCGCATCCCGGCGGGAATGGCAACATGCGCCATTTACGGTCCAAAGTGGCACCACGTCGGATCAGCTTACAGCTTGCGTCGGAATAACTTACATAGGACATTCACCCTGCTCGAAAGCCGCGCGGGAACACGCGGTTGGCACGGGTGTTGCTGAACCGGATAACGTAATGGCGCCCGGCGGCGCCAGTGGGTTGCCCCTGGTTCAGGCGGGCCTTTTCGCAAGCCGGGCAGGACGTGAGGATGGGAATGTTTCGAAAACCGGGAATATTTCAGAAACTCAGCCGACTGTTCGTGATCAAGACACGCTGGGAAGCGTTCATGATCATCTACGCCCTTGCGCTTGGCGCCGTGGAACGCGGCAGCGTGTACATCACGCGCTTTCCCGGCTGGGGCGGGAAGCTGCTGTTCCTGGCGTGCACGGGCGCCGTCTTCATGGCAGGCGCCAAAATTCTCGACTGCATCAAGTACGAGAAAGCCGAAAACGCCGCAAAGGTCGAACTGGCCAAGCTCGAAACCACATCCGAACCGGAGGACAGCGGTGCCCCTGCCCTGATAACCGCTCAGGCTCCGGGCCAGATCGCTGGACAGGCAAGGCCGGACGCAGCCTGACGGGAAATCTCAGAAACTCGCGCCGTCCACCGGCCTGATCGCCAGCTTGCCAAGGTCCGCCTCGGGCACGCAGCGCAAGTTGATGGCAGCCATCGGCGTGCCATCCGGCCCTTGCGCACCGGCGAAAGGCTGGCACCCGCAGGTGGTGCAAAAACGGTGCACGATCTTGTGCTTGTAGAAGCGATATTCCCGCAACGCGTCCTCGCCGCTGGAAATTCCAAGCGCATCCTCGGGCACGAATGTCAGGAGAAAACCCTTGCGGCGGCAATGCGAGCAATTGCAGCTCATCGCTTCGGAAGGAAGATCGGCATCGACGGTGAAGGACACGGCGCCGCAATGGCAACTGCCGGAATAAGCCATTCCGCTTCCCCTTCTCCAAGGTTGCCCGCCTGCATGTTTCAGGCCGGGAAGGTGGGGTGTTTCTGTTGCAAGGTACACCCCGAACCCCTGGAATCCCTTCTGTTGCCCGGTGGGTCCAACCGCGCTTTAGCTTTGTAACGTCAGGGCGTTAGCCCCTAGAATTACGCGGCGAGAGCGAGTGCTTCGTTGTCGTTGGCACTTGTGAGTTTTGAGCCTTGAACGGGTTACTCAGCCCGAATGAAAACACCGCTTTTCAACACACGTCGATCCTAGTTCGGCCCCGTCATCACCCCTGCGACAACAGGGCTGTCCCGCCGGAAAACTCCGAAGGAACGGGTGATGGTGGAGCCGCCGGGTACCGCCCCCGGGTCCGCTGTGCCTATTATACGGCGCAGTTTATCATCATATCCGGTCGAAACCGGCGGAACCTCATATAGGGCGCCGGCCGGAAAAGAAAAGGGCGGGAATGACCCCGCCCTTCTGCAATTCACAGAGGATTTTTCAGCCTCAGTCCTTCTTCAGCGCGTCCCGGATTTCCGCCAGGAGTTCGACTTCGGTGGGGCCGGTGGGCGCCGCGGGCTCTTCCTTCTTGGGCAGCAGGCGGTTGGCCTGGCGCACGATCAGGAAGATGACGAAAGCGAGAATCAGGAAGTTGATGATCGCCGTGAGGAACGCACCATAGCCGAACATGGCGACACCTGCCGCCTTGAGCCCTGCGTAAGTCATGGGGCCGGTATAGCCGGCCGGAACGGTGCCCAGCACGACGAATTTGTTGCTGAAATCGATGCCTCCGGTGATGAGGCCGATAAACGGCATGATGACGTCGTCGGTCAGCGAGGCGACGATCTTGCCGAAAGCCGCGCCGATGATCACACCGACGGCGAGGTCGAGCACGTTGCCACGCGCGATGAAAGTCTTGAATTCCTGAAGCATGGGTCGTTTTCCCCTCGATCCTGTTCCGTCCACGGGCGGCTGCGGGAACCTGCCACATCGGACCTTTTGTAACAATCGGTCCTGTAACAATAGGTTGCGCCGCGATGTTCATCGCGGCCGCGCAATGCGACTGTCCTTGAACCGGGACCTCCGCCTGCTATCTATGCGGACAACAGGCGTGGCTCCTTGGCCGCGCCGATCAGGAGGATCACGCATGACCCTTTCCAACCTGGCCCGCAAGAGCCGCGCCGTGCTGGCCCTTGCGGCAGCGCTTTCGCTGGCGGCTTGCGGCTTCAACTCGGTCCCGACCAAGCAGGAAGCCGCCAAGGCCAAGTGGGCCGACGTCCAGGCCGCTTTCCAGGAACGCGCCAACCTCGTTCCCAACCTCGCCGCCGTGGCCAAGGGCGCCGCAACGCAGGAGAAGGAAATCCTGACCGGCGTGGTCGAAGCGCGCGCCAAGGCGACCAGCGTACAGGTCAATGCGGAAGACCTGAACGATCCTGCCAAGATGCAGCAGTTCCAGGCCGCCCAATCGCAGTTCGGCCAGAGCCTGTCGCGCCTGCTGGTCAGCGTCGAACAGTATCCCGACCTTAAGTCGATCGTGAACTACCAGATGCTCCAGACCCAGATCGAGGGCCAGGAAAACCGCATCCGCATCGCCGTGCGCGACTATAACGCCTCGGTTCAGGACTATAATACCGAAGTCCGCACGTTCCCGACCATGATCGGCGCCAAGCTGCGCGGCGCGGACCCGCTGGTTCCCTATCAGGCGGCCACCCCGGGGGCGGACGTCGCGCCGAGCCTCGAAGGCAAGATCTGATAACGTGACACGTTTCAGGGCCGTCTTCGCGGCCATCCTCCTGGCGTTCGGCGCGCTGCTTGCCCAGCATGCAGCCGCCGAGCCCACGTTTCCGAAACTGACCGGCCGCGTCGTCGACGATGCCCATCTCCTGCAGCCCGAAGTCGCAGCCCGGCTCACGCAGAAGCTCGACGCGCTGGAGAAGAACTCCGGCCGCCAGCTCGTGGTCGTCACCCTGCCCAGCCTTCAGGGCTACGAGATTTCCGACTACGGCTATCAACTCGGCCGTGCCTGGGGCATCGGCGAGAAGGACAAGAACACCGGCGCCCTGCTGATCGTGGCGCCCAATGAGCGCAAGGTGCGGATCGAGGTCGGCTACGGCCTTGAGCCGATCATCACCGACGGCCTCTCGTTCCTCATCGTCAACAACGACATTCTCCCCCGCTTCAAGGCCGACGACTATCCCGGCGGTATCGAGGCAGGGACCGACGCTCTCGTCAAGCAGCTCACCCTGCCGCCCGACCAGGCGCGCAAGGTGGCGGCGGATGCCGATGCCGCGCGCAAGGACAGCGGCGGCGGCTTCCCGTTCGGCGTTATCGTGTTCATCCTCATCATCGTCTTCTTCGTGGTCATGCCCATGGTCAATGAAGCGCGCGGCGGCGGCAGGCGGCGGGGCGGCTTCGGCGGCCCGATCATCTGGATGCCCGGCGGCTTCGGCAACGACGATGACGACGACCGCTGGGGCGGCGGTGGCGGCTGGGGCGGCGGTGGCGGCTTCGGAGGCGGAGGCGGATTCTCGGGCGGCGGCGGCAGCTTCGGCGGCGGCGGCGCGAGCGGAAGCTGGTAAGGGGGACTGAGACTATGCCGACACCCGTCTATCTTTCCGCCGAGGACCATGACCGCATCAGCGCGGCCGTGGGCGAGGCCGAAATGCACAGCGCCGGCGAGATCGTCACCGTTCTGGCGGACCGTTCGGACGGCTATACCGACGTCGCGCTCGCATGGTCGGCGATCGTCGCCTTCCTCGCGCTGGGCGCGCTGGTGATCGCGCCGGGCTTCTACATGGGCCTTTACGAGCGCCTGCTGGCCGACTGGGGCCACGAGTGGACCCCGCGCATGCTGCTGGGCCTTGCGGCCGGCGTGGCTGCGATCAAGTTCGGGGCGATGCTGCTGCTCCAGTTCTGGCAGCCGCTCAAGTTCTGGCTGGTTCCGCCGCAGATCAAGACCATGCGCGTCCATGCCCATGCCGTTCGCGCCTTCCGCATCGGCGCCGAGCAGCGCACCACCGGCCGTACCGGCGTGCTCATCTACCTCTCCATGCGCGAGCACCGCGCCGAGATCGTCGCAGATCGCGCCATCGCCGAAAAGGTCGATCCCGAAGTCTGGGGCAAGGCGATGTCGGCCATGCTCGCCCATGTCGGCGAAGGCCGCATTTGCGACGGCATGATCGTGGCGGTCGGCAAAGTCGGCGCGATCCTTTCCCAGCACTTCCCTCGCGCCGATGACGACGTGAACGAACTTCCCGACAGGCTGATCGAAATATGACCGATATCTCCGCCCTTCCCCTGCCGCCCGATGCCGACGCGCCGGACGAAGTGATCTGGCAGGGCCGGTTCATCACCACCCGCAAGCGCGGCCGCTGGGAATATGTCAGCCGCGCGCGCGGCATCCGCGCCGCCGTGATCCTTGCGGTGGACGCCGAGGATTATGTCATCCTCGTCGACCAGTACCGCGTGCCGCTCGGCAAGCGCTGCATCGAACTGCCCGCCGGCCTCGTCGGCGACCATGACGACAGCGCCGACGAGGACGCCAGCGTCGCCGCCGCCCGCGAACTCGAAGAGGAAACCGGCTTTCACGCAGGCCGCATGGAAAACCTGGGAGAATTCTATTCCTCGCCGGGGATGGTCAGCGAAAGCTTCACCCTGTTCCGCGCGCATGACCTTGTGAAAGTGGGCGAAGGCGGCGGCGTGGACAGCGAGGATATCGTCGTTCACCGCGTGCCCCTTGCCGGGATCGAACAGGCGATCGCCGCGTGGCGCACGCAGGGCTATGCCATCGACGTGAAGCTGCTCATGCTGCTGGGCGCGCGGCTGCTGGGCTGAACCCATGCGAACGCGCTTCGGCGTCTGCCAGCGCAAGCGGCGCTACGCCGCCGAGGCGGAAGCGCTAGAAGCGGCAGCGAAAGCGGCCGTTACCTTGCGGCCCTATCGCTGCGCGCTTTGCCGGCAGTATCATCTGACCGGGCGGACCAAGGGCCTGCGCGTGCCCCGGTTCGTGCTGGAGAGGAAGAAGGACGAGGACGGCAGGGAGGATTTCACAGCGTCGTGAAGATCGCCCCGAAGTCCTTGCCGCCGTTCCCCGCCTCCACGAAGGCCTCGTAGATCTTCGTCGCGTGTTCGCCCATCGGCACCGCGGCGCCGGAGGTTTCCGCGCCCGCCATCGCCAGCCGCAGGTCCTTCAGCATCAGCGCGGAGGCAAAGCCCCCGGCATAGCCGTTGTCCGCCGGGCTCGCCGCGCCGACGCCGGGCATCGGCGTATAGTCGTTCAGCGACCAGCAGTAGCCCGTGGCCTTGGAACTGATCTCGTAGAACGTCTGCGGATCGAGCCCGGCCTTTTCCGCCAGCGCCAGCGCCTCGCAGGTACCGATCATGTGGATCGCCAGCAGCATGTTGTTGCACATCTTGGCGACCTGCCCCGCACCGGTATCCCCGGCATGGATCACGGCCTTGGCCATGGGCTGGAGCACCGTCTTCGCGCGCTCGAACACATCGGCACTGCCACCGACCATGAAGGTCAGCGTGCCGCCATTGGCCGCCGCGATGCCGCCCGATACGGGGGCATCGGCCATCGCGTAGCCGGCGGCCTGCGCCAGCCCCACCACCTCGCGCGCGGTTTCGAGGTCGATGGTCGAGCAATCTAGGAACAGCGCCCCGCGCGGAGCATGGCCGAAGACTTCGGCCGTATAGACCGACCGCACGATCGCGCCGTTAGGCAGCATCGTCACCACTGCATCCACACCTTCTACGGCCTGGGAGACCGCGGCGAACGTCTCGCAGCCCTGTTCCGCCGCCTTGGCTACGGCTTCGGCGGACAAGTCGAAGGCCCGCACCTCATGGCCCGCCTTCACGAGATTGGCAGCCATGCCGCCGCCCATATTGCCGAGTCCGATGAAGGCGATTTTCATGACATTCTCTCCCTGGGTCGCAACCTGTCATCCCGCCGCCGGCCGGAACGATATGGGCCGGAACGGGATCGGGTTGCGCCCTTGTGCATACCTTGGACGAGCAGGAACGGCGTCAGCGGCCCTTCCAGACTCCGGGACGCTTCTCGACGAAGGCGGCCATGCCTTCGGCCTTGTCCTCGGTGGCGGTGAGAACCTGGAACATGCGGCGCTCCATGACGAGGCCGGTGTCCAGCGTCGTCTCGAAGGCCATGTTGACCAGTTCCTTGTTCATCATCGCAGCAAGCGGCGGCATGGCCGCGATCGCGGCGGCGGCCTTGAGCGCTTCGTCGAGAAGCTGCTCCAGCGGCACCACGCGGCTGACGAGGCCCGAACGCTCGGCTTCGGCGGCGTCCATCATGCGGCCGGTGAGGCACATGTCCATGGCCTTGGACTTGCCGACTGCGCGGGTCAGGCGCTGCGAACCGCCCATACCCGGC
Organism: Novosphingobium sp. TK71; assembly: GCF_055361505.1. Taxonomy (NCBI): domain Bacteria; kingdom Pseudomonadati; phylum Pseudomonadota; class Alphaproteobacteria; order Sphingomonadales; family Sphingomonadaceae; genus Novosphingobium; species Novosphingobium sp. TK71. Next base: position 576,911 of record NZ_CM143962.1, on the reverse strand, counting down.
GCCACGCCCAGCTTCACCTCGGGCTGGCCGAACTTCGCGTTTTCCGAAGCGATGATGAAGTCCGCCATCATCGCCACCTCGCACCCGCCGCCGAGCGCGAAGCCGTTTACTGCCGCGATCCAGGGCTTGCGCGTGGCCTTGACCAGATGGCTGGTCCAACCGGCAAAGAAGTCCTCCGAATAGAACTCGGCGCCGGGCTTGTCGGCCATTTCCTTGATATCGGCACCTGCGGCGAAGGCCTTCTCCCCCGCGCCGGTAATCACCGCGCAGCCCTGGGTCTTGTCCGCCTCGAACGCCGCGAAGGCCCGGATCAGCTCTTCCAGCACCACCGAGTTGAGCGCATTGAGCGCCTGCGGGCGGTTGAGCGTGATGAGAGTGACGGCGCCGCGCGTTTCAACCAGGATCGTTTCATAGCTCATAGGGGCTTCCATTCCTCCTCTTGGGGCAGCGGCGCGAAGATCGCGTCCAGCATCGCTTCGGTTACATCTTCGGGCGCCGCAGGATTCCACTTCGGCGCATGATCCTTGTCCACGATCACCGCGCGCACGCCTTCCGCGAAATCGGGCAGCACGATCACCCGGCTGCCGATGCGGTATTCCATCGCCATGTTCCGGGCGAAGGTATCCAGCGTCAGCGAAGTGGCGAGCTGGCGCAGCGAGACCTTGCAGGCCTGCGGGCTCTTGGTCCGCAAGGTGGCAAGCTCGCGCGCGGCCCACTCGCTCTGGTCGGATTCCAGGGAGGCCAGCACCTGCTCCAGCGTGTCGAAGGCGAAGTGCCTGCGGATCTGGCCCTCGTGCGCAGCGATCTTGGGTTCCGGCGCCTTGGCCGACAGGGCGCCGAGCACGCCGCCGATTTCATGCCCGGCCGCGATGCGGCGCTTGGCTTCCGGCAGGGCTTCGCTGGGAAGATAATGCGTGGCAAGGCCCGCCCAGAGACACTCCGCACCGTCCAGCCGGGCGCCGGTCAGCGCCAGGAACTGCCCGAGGCGGCCGTCGAGACGCGAAAGGTACCAGCCGCCGCCGACGTCGGGAAACAGGCCGATGCCGGTTTCGGGCATCGCGAAGCGGGTATGTTCGGTCGCCACGCGGAACTGCGCCGGCTGCGAGATGCCGACGCCGCCGCCCATGGTCACGCCGTCCATGAAGGCAACCACCGGCTTTTCGTAAGTGAAGAGCTGGTGGTTGAGCCGGTACTCCTCATGGAAGAACCTGCGCCCCGCCGCGCCGTGATCCTCCAGCGCGGAACGGCGCAGCAGGTTGATGTCCCCGCCCGAGCAGAAACCGCGCCCCTCGCTATGCTCGATCATCACGGCCTTCACGCCCGGTTCGCCGGCCCATTCATCAAGCGATTCGCGCATCGATTCGCACATGCCCAGAGTCAGCGCATGGATCGCCTTGGGTCGGTTGAGCGAGATCACGCCCGCCACGCCCTCGCGGCGGGTCAGCAGTTCCCGGGCAAGGGCTTCGGTGCTCAACAGGTCGGTCGTCATGTCCTCGGGCCCCTTACTTGAGGAGGTCGCGGCCGATGATCATCCGCATGACCTCATTGGTTCCCTCGAGGATACGATGGACACGCAGGTCGCGCCAGAACCGCTCGATGGGATAGTCGCGAAGATAGCCGTATCCGCCGAACAGTTGCAGCGCCCGATCGACCACCGAGGAGCCGGTGTCGCTGGCCATCATCTTGGCCATGGCGGCAAAGCGGGTCTTGTCGGGCGATCCGGCGGTGACCTTGCCTGCGGCGAGGTACAGCAGCGCACGGGCTGCCTCCAGTTCGGCCGCCATTTCGGCGAGGCGGAACTGGGTGTTCTGGAACTCGGCCAGGGCCACGTCGAACTGCTTGCGGTCCTTCACGTACTGGACCGCCTCGTCGAGGCAGCGCTGCGCGCCGCCCAGCGAACAGGCGCCGATGTTGAGGCGGCCGCCGTCGAGCCCGGCCATGGCGAACTTGAAGCCGTCGCCCTCGGCGCCGACGCGGTTGGCGACCGGAATGCGGGCATCCTCGAAGATCACCTGCGCGGTGGGCGATGCGTTCCAACCGAGCTTCTTCTCAGGCGCGCCGAAGGAGACGCCGGGCGTGTCCTTGTCCACCACGAAACAGGAAATCCCGCGCGACTTGTGATCGCCGGTGCGGGCCATGACGACATAGACATCATTGTAGCCGCCGCCCGAGATGAACTGCTTGGTGCCGTTGAGCACATAATGGTCGCCGTCCAGCCGCGCCGAAGTCTTGAGCGCCGCCGCATCCGAGCCGGAGCCGGGTTCGGTGAGGCAATAGGAGCCGATCTTCTCCATCGTCACCAGATCGGGAAGATAGCGGTCCTTGAGCTGCTGGTCACCGAAAGTATCGATCATCCAGGCGACCATGTTGTGAATCGAGATATAGGCGCTGGTCGCCGGGCAGCCGTAGGACATGGCCTCCATGATGAGCGCCGCGTCGAGACGGCCGAGGCCGATGCCGCCGCTTTCCTCCGAAACGTAGATCGCCCCGAAGCCGAGTTCGCCGGCGGCCTTCCAGACATCGACCGGGTAATGGTGCTTCTCGTCCCACTCGGCCGCGTAAGGCGTGATGCGGTCGGCGGTGAACTTGCGCGCGGTCTCCTGGATCGCAAGCTGGTCCTCGGTCAGCCCAAACTGTTCGGTCATCTCTGTCCCTGTCAGGTGCGGTTAGGTGCCCTCAGGGGCACTTTGTGTAAGTGAGCGGACCGGGCATCGCGTCCGGTCCGGTATCCTTTCGGATCAATGTCTTGCCGCCGTCGGGCGATGTCAGCGCAACGTCAAGGTTCCAGCTCTGCCCTTCCCCGGTGAAGGCGAATTCACCATCGAGCGAGGAAGGCGAACCGGACCTGATCGTCGCCAGCTTCGCCACCGATTCGTAGAAGGTCAGCGTATCGCCGCTGATCGTCAGCAAGCCCTTGGCGTCGCCCCGGGTGCTGGTGCAATCGGCGTCGACGAGCCCCCAGCGACCCTGCAGGGCACCGGGAATGGCGGTGGGCATCACCGCTGGCCCGGTGGCGGCAGCGCTGCTCGGCGCGGGCTGCGGCAAGGCGGTTCCGGTTTCCTGCGCGGCGGGCTCGGCCGGCTCCTTCGAACAGGCCGCAAGTCCGAGGACCAGCGCCGCTGCGGCCATGGGGGCGAGTGCGTTCCTGATCTGCATCATCAAACGTCCTTTTCGTTCCGCGGGCATTGCCAGGGCAACGCCCGCGCAAGCCCCCATGTTCCGCCAGTCGGCCTCAGGCCATGGTCGGGATGATGAAGGCGCTGTCACCCGCGCCGCCATCGGGCCAGCGCTGGGTCACGGTCTTCACCTTGGTCCAGAAGCGCACGCCTTCCATGCCGTACTGGTTGTGGTCGCCGAAGGCGGAACGCTTCCAGCCGCCGAAGCTGTGATAGCTGACCGGCACCGGGATCGGAACGTTCACGCCGACCATGCCGACCTGCACGCGCTGCACGAACTCGCGCGCGGCGTGGCCGTTGCGGGTGAAGATGGCGACGCCGTTTCCGTACTGGTGCTTCGTGGGAAGCTCCAGGGCTTCCTCGAAGTTCCTGGCACGGACGATCTGAAGCACCGGCCCGAAGATCTCCTCCTTGTAGGCGCTCATCTCGGTCGTCACATGATCGAACAGCGACGGGCCTACGAAGAAGCCTTCCTCATAACCCTGAAGCGAGAAACCGCGTCCATCGACGACCAGTTCCGCGCCTTCGTCGACGCCGGTCTGAATCCAGTTCTCGATCTTCTGCTTGTGAACCGCGGTCACGACCGGGCCGTACTGGGCCTCGGGATCGTTGGACACGCCGACCTTGAGCTTGTCGATCGCGGCGACCAGCTTTTCGCGCAGGATTTCGGCGGTTTCATCACCCACCGGGACAGCGACCGGCAGCGCCATGCAGCGCTCGCCAGCCGAGCCATAGGCTGCGCCCATGATGTCGTTGACGGCCTGATCCATGTCCGCATCCGGCATGACGATGGCGTGGTTCTTCGCGCCGCCCATCGCCTGCACGCGCTTGCCGGCGGCAACGCCGCGCGAATAGACGTACTGCGCGATATCCGACGACCCGACGAAGCTGACCGCGGCGATACCGGGGTGATCGAGGATCGCGTCGACCATTTCCTTGTCGCCATGGACGACCTGCAGCACGCCTTCCGGCGCGCCGGCTTCGATGAAGAGTTCGGCGAGGCGGTTCGGCACCGAAGGATCGCGCTCGGACGGCTTGAGGATGAAGGTGTTGCCCACCGCCACAGCCGGGGCGAACATCCACAGCGGGATCATCGCCGGGAAGTTGAACGGCGTGATGCCCGCGCCGACGCCGAGCGGCTGGCGCATCGAATAGACATCGATGCCCGGACCGGCGCCCTGCGTGTATTCACCCTTGAGCATGTGCGGGATTCCGCAGCAGAACTCCACCACTTCAAGGCCGCGCTGGATGTCACCCTTGGCATCGTCCACCACCTTGCCGTGCTCGGAAGCGAGCATTTCGGCAAGCGACTGCATGTTCTGCTCGATCAGTTCCTTGAACTTGAACAGCACGCGCGCGCGGCGCTGGGGATTGGTGGCGGCCCACTTGGGCTGCACGGCATGGGCGGTGGCCACGGCACGGTCGAGCAGCGCCTTGTCGCCAAGCGGGACCTGGGCCTGGACCTGCCCGGTGCTGGGGTTGAAGACATCGCCCAGACGGGCGGCCGAACCGCCGCTTCCGCCGACAACGAAGTGGTCAATCAGCCGCATTCCTCATCCTTTCGCAATTTCTTTCCCCGAACGCCCGCAAGCGCTCTTTGAGGGGTAGGTGGTCCCGGTCCGATTTGCAGGCAAGCTGAAAATACGCCATCGATAACTGCACATTTGCAGCCGGACGGACAATTCTCCGCAGTGACGATACCTTGACGATGCATTCCATTGACTGGAGCGACTACCAGGCCTTCCTCGCCATCGCCCGGGCGGGGCAACTGGCGGGAGCGGCACGGCTGCTCGGGGTGGACCCCACCACCGTAGGGCGCCGCCTGCGCCGCCTTGAAGCCGCGCTCGGCACCACGCTGTTCGAACAGACCCGCAGCGGCCAGGAACTGACCGAGGCAGGCGAAACCCTGCTCTCCTCGGTCGAGGCCATGGCCAGCGCGGCCGGCCGGATCACCGAACCCGCCCAGGGCAGCGACGGCCTTTACGGCACCCTGCGCATCAGCACGTCCGAGGGATTCGGCTGCTGGTTCCTTGCCCGGCACCTGCCCGGATTCCAGGCTGAACACCCGCGCCTCGCCATCGATCTCGTCGCCAGCAGCGGGTTCCTCAGCCCGACCCGCCGCGAGGCGGATGTCGCTGTCATGCTCTCCCGCCCCCGCACCGGGCCGCTGGTGGCGCACAAGCTGTCGGACTACACGCTCGCCCTCTACGGGACGCGGGACTATCTCGATGCCCACGGCAGCCCCGCGCGCCCGGCCGACCTGCTGGAGGGCCATGCCATGGTCGGCTACATTCCCGACCTGCTCTATTCGCCCGAACTGCGCTATCTCGACGAGATCCAGCCGGGCCTGAAGGCGGCGATCCGCTCGCCCAGCATCACCGCGCAGCACAGTCTCGTCGCCAGCGGCGGCGGGCTGGGCGTCCTGCCCTGCTTCATGGCCGATTCCGATCCGAGACTGGTTCAGGTCCTACCCGAATGCCGGATAACCCGCGCATTCTGGTTCGTGACTCACCAGGATATCCGCAAGCTTCCGCGGGTGACGCTCTTCCGCCAATGGCTTGACGAAACCGCCCGACGGATGGAGGGAGTTCTCAAGCCATGATGCGTCGCAACATCGCAGTAACAGGATGACAGACCCAGTGACCACGACCACCATCGACCCGGCCGAGTTCCGCAAGGTCCTGGGCAGCTACCCGACCGGCGTCTGCGTGATCACCGCGCTCGACGATGGCAAGCCCGCGGGCATGGTCGTCGGCTCGTTCACCTCCGTTTCGCTCGATCCGCCGCTGGTCGGCTTCTTCCCCGACAGGAAGTCCTCGTCCTGGCCGCTGATCGAGAAAGCCGGGCATTTCTGCGTCAACGTCATGGCCAGCGACCAGACAGACGTCTGCCGGGCCGTCACGGCCAAGGGCGACCAGAAGTTCGTCGGCGTGGAATATACGGTATCGGACCATAACCTGCCGATCATCGCGGACTCGATCGCCGCAATCGAATGCCGGCTCTATTCGGTAACCGAAGCGGGCGATCACTGGTTCGTGCTGGGCGAAGTGCTGCGCATGGAAGCAGTGCGCGAGAACGATCCCATGCTGTTCCACAAAGGCCGCTACGGCGGTTTCGCCGAACGCATGTAACAAGGGTTCTTGACTCCTGGGGCGCTCGCTGTTCACCCGTTCAGCGCAAATCGAGTGCATCCGCGGGAGAGAATTTCATGACACGTTCGCTTGAAGGCAAGGTCGCCGTCGTCACGGGCGGCGGCTCGGGCATCGGGCGCGGCATCGCGCTGCGCCTTGCCGAGGACAAGGCCGCCATCGCCGTATGGGACCTCAATCCCGAAGGCGCGGCCGAAACGGTGCGGCTGATCGAGGAAGCCGGCGGCAAGGCCCTGGCGATCACCGCCGACTGTTCGGACAAGGCCGCGATCAAGGCCGCCGCCGACGAAACACGCGGCACGTTCGGCCCGATCACCATCCTCGTCAACAATGCCGGCATCGCACCCTTCACGCCTTTCCTGGATATCGGCGAGGACGAGTTCGACAAGGTGATCCGCATCAACCTCAAGGGGCCGTGGCTGGTTACCAAGGAAATCGTGCCGGACATGCTGGCAGCCCAGTGGGGGCGGATCATCAACATCACTTCCTCTTCCACCCAGTCCGGCTCCTTTGCGCAGAGCCACTACGTCTCGTCGAAGGGCGGCCTGCTCGGCATGACCAAGGCGCTGGCGATGGAACTGGGCGGCACCGGCATCACCGCCAACATGATCCCGCCCGGCTCGATCGACACGCCGATGCTGCGCCAGGCCCCGATCGACGCCGAGGCCTATGGCAAGTCCCTCCCGGTCAAGCGCCTCGGCAAGGTCGAGGACATCGCGGCGGCGGCAGCTTTCCTCGCCTCCGAGGAAGCCAGCTACATGACCGGGCAGACGATCAGCACCAATGGCGGCCGCTACATGGGCTCTGCCTGATTTGATCAGTGCGTCATGCGTGCGGGGGCGCTAGCCTCCTGCGCATGACGCAAGACTTCAGCATCGAAACCGGCGGAGCCACGCTCTCGGGATACCGCCGCGAGGGAACCGGGACGCCGCTCGTACTGGTCCACGGTTTCGGCGGCTCCCGGCACGACTGGGAGCCGATCGTGGCCGCCCTGCCCGCCGACCTTCCGTTGATCGCCTACGACCAGCGCGGCTTCGGCGATTCCACCGGCGCTCCCGGCGTGCCGTTCTCCCATTCGGACGACCTGCTCGCCCTGCTCGACACCCTCGGCATTGCGCAGGCGGACTTGTGCGGCCTCTCGCTTGGCGGGGGCACCGTGCTGAACTTCGCCCTGAACCACCCGGAGCGCGTGCGGCGGCTGGTCTTGGTCAGCCCGCTCATGCTGGGCTGGTCCTGGAGCGCAGACTGGATCGAGCGCTGGAAAGCGATCGGCCGCGCCGCACGGGACGGCGATATCGCGTCCGCCCGGGAGCTTTGGTGGAATCACCCCCTGTTCGAAACCACGCGCGAAAGCGCCGGATCGCAGCGGCTCCGCGCCGGGATAGAAGCCTTTCACGGCCGCCAATGGATACAGGACGACCAGCGCCCGGAACTGCCCGAGGCCGAGCGGCTGACCGATCTCGCCACGCCGACCCTGCTGCTGACCGGCAGCCGCGACACCGAGGACTTCCGGCTCATGGCCGCCCTGATCGATGCCGCGAGCGAACAGGTGTCCCGGATCGACCATGAAGGTGCCGGCCACCTGCTCAACCTCGAAATTCCCGCCAGGCTGGCGGGGGACATCACCGCCTTCATTCAGAACCGGTAACGGATCTCCAGCCCGTAAGTGCGCGGCTCGCCCACGGCGGCGGCATTGTGGCCCAGCGCTGCGGCCAGCGTCATGCCGCCGACGAAGTAGGCCTTGTCGGTCACGTTCTTGACGAAGAGCGCGGCTGAGAAGTCCGATCCCATGATCCCGTTCCAGTCGAGCCGCCCGTTCACCAGCACATAGCCCGGCAGCTTCGTTCCCGGCGCGATCGAGTTGGCCGCATTGGAGAAGTATTGCGCCGTCTGCCCGTAAAGGTCGCCGCGCAGCGAGACTTCGCCCGCCTCCTCACCCACCGGCAGGAAGACTTGCGCATAGGCCGTGCCGGAGAATTCGGGCGTATCGCCTACCGGACCATAGGAATAGGGCGTACCGAACAGTTCGATGTTTCCGTTCGTAAACGTCGCCTTGGTATAGGCCGCCGAACCGCCCAGTTCGAGCCACGTCGCCGGGCGGAGATTGCCCTGCGCCTCGAAGCCCCAGATGCGTTCCGAAGGCACATTGGCGGTCACCGCAATCGAGGCGAGCCCGCCGGGGCCGTCCGGATCGGGGAACTCCACGCGCTGCACATCCTGCACCCACTGGATGAACACGGCGCTGGCGAAGTTCGCGGGGCGGCCCATCACGTCACCGGCGAACTTCAGGCCGCCTTCGATATCCTGCGTATGTTCGGAATTGAACAGGTTGCCGCCATCGGTAGCCGTCGCGTTGACCGGCGGGGCCGCACCGTTGAAGCCGCCCGAACGGAAGCTGCCGCGCGTCTTGAGATAGGCGAACCACTCCGGCGAAACCTTGTACTCCAGCCCCACTTCCCATGACGGATCGGAGAAGGTCTTCTTCTGGTCCGGCGCGCCGTAAGTATAGGTCGCGCCGGGCAACTGGGCGATCGAGACCCGCTCCCAGGTGTAGCGCAGGCCGCCGGTCAGCTTCAGGTCGGGCAACACGGCATAGGACACCTGGCCGTAGACCGCATTGGTCCGGTTGCGGATGCGGAAGTTGTTGGTGACGTAGCTGGGCGGAATGATCGGCGAGACATCGAAATAGGTCTGCGGCCAGAGCGTGTCGCTGCGCTGCTTCTGGAAGTAATAGCCGAAGATATAGTCCAGCTTGCCGCCCATCGCATCGCCGACCAGTTGCAGTTCCTCGGAGACGGAGCGAACCTTCAGCTGGTTTCCGAATTCGCCCGCAGCGGCATTGGCGGTCAGGATCGTCACGAAAGGCGCGCCGAGCTGCGGCTGTTCGGAGCGGGTTTTCGAATCCGACCAGCCGAAGATGTTGCGCAGCTTGGCGCTGTCGCTCAGGTCGACTTCGGTTGTGTTGGTGAGGAACCAGTCCTTGCCATGGTGGCTGGCCCCGCCGGGATGGCGCGTCTTGTAAGGCCCGATGCGGCGCTGTTCGTTCACGTAGTCGATCAGGCCCGGCGCATAGGCATCCGGATGCGCGGCGAGATAAGCCTCCCACGCGCCCGGTCCGGCGACGGAATCGAGCGTCGGCCCGAACAGCAGCCCTGCCCCGCAGGTCAGCGCGAAGCCGTTGTTGGTCTGGCCGCAGGAATAGACGCTGTAAGTGTAGGACGCACCGGTATTCGTGGCGCGCGTGTTGGTATATTGCAGCATGGTGGTGTTGCTGATCGTGTCGGTGGGCTTCACCGTCAGCGTCACACGGCCACTGTCGCGGCGGATGTCGCCCAGACGCTCGTCGTTGAGCAGGTTGCGGATGTAGCCGTCCTTACGGATCACGTCGAAGGCGCCGCGCAGCAGGATCTTGTCCGCCAGCAGCGGCACGTTCAGCATCCCCTCGCCTTCCCACATGCCGTAATTGCCGACCCGGCCGGTCAACGCCGCCTCCAGCTTGTCGCTGGGCCTGGCCGAATTGTAGAGCACCGCGCCGCCGGTGGCATTGCGGCCGAACAGCGTGCCCTGCGGGCCTTTCAGCACCTGCACGTTCTCGAGATCGTAGAACGAGGAGGCGCTGTTGATCGTCAGCGGCACTTCGTTGAGGTAGGCGATCACCGCCGAGGGCGAACCCGAGAACGTATCCGCCGATTGCCCACGGATCGAATAGGTCAGCGAGTTGTTGCCCTGCGTCTGGCGGATCGTCAGGCCCGGCGCGATGCGTTGCAGGTCGGAATCGGTCTTCACCCCGCGCTCGACCAGATCGGTGGCATTGAGGGCGGTGATCGCCGCCGGCACGGTGGACAGGCTCTCGTCACGCCGCCGCGCGGTGACGACGATATCGCCTTCGTGGATGGTAACGCCGCCCGGCGATGCCTGCTGCGATTGTGCATAGGCGCCGTCCATTCCAGACAGCACCGTTCCAGCCGCCAGCGCGGCCTTCAGCCAGTTCCTCATGGTCCCTCTCCTCCCCGGAAAGCGGCACACCACCGCTTCCAATGCTTCGCCCCGTCTTCGGGGTCTTCAGCCGTCGAGCCGCTCCATCGCCGCGAATGCCGCGGCGCGAGCGTCGAATATCTGCTCCAGATGGTTGACCGGATCGCCCACGGTCACACCGCCTTCCACCGGGATCACCGCGCCGGTCATGTGGCGCGAACGGTCGCTGGCGAGGAACAGCGCCACTTGCGCCACATCCTCCGGCTCTCCGCGCCGCTTGATGAGCTGGTTGGAGAGGTAGACCGCATTCACTCCTTCCTCGATCCGCGCGGCAAGGCCGTTCTCGGCCCCCTTCTCTCCGAACGAGGACAGTTCGGTGCGCACATGGCCCGGCACGATGCAGTTCACCCGGATGCCGTGCCGCGCCAGATCGATGGCGGAGGACTTGGAGAACTGGATCAGCGCCGCCTTCGACGCGCGATAGGTCATCATCGCATGGCCTGCGAGCGTGCCGGCGATGGAGGCATTGTTGAGGATCACGCCGCCCCGTTTTTGACCATTTGGGCCTGCCTTCGCCATGATCCGCGCCGCATTGCGCGTGCCCAGCATGGGCCCAAGCACGTTGACGCGCATCACCCGGTCGAAATCCTCCAGCGTATCGTCCAGAAAGCTGGGAAACGCGCCGCAGGACATGCCCGCATTGTTGAACAGCACGTCGATCCCGCCGAAGCGGGAGACGGCGGCCTCGATCATCGCCTCCACCGCCGCCGGATCGGATACGTCGGTGCGCTGGTAGACCGCCGAAGCGCCCAGCCTTTCCGCCAGCGCCGCGCCTGCCTCGTCGGCGATATCGGCGATGACGACCTTTGCCCCCTCCGCCGCGAACAGTTCCACGGTGGCGCGGCCGATGCCGCTGGCGCCGCCGGTCACGACCGCCACTTTGCCCGCAAGTTCCATCAGCGCGCCTCGAACGTGATCGGCAGCGATTCGATGGTGCGCGTGGCGACGGTGGGCGTGTAGCGGATCGCGCTTTCGGGAATGGCGAGACGCAGGTTCTTCATCTGCCGGACGATCTCCCGCGCGGCCACCTTCACTTCCATGCGCGCCAGCGCCAGCCCAATGCAGCGGTGCGGGCCGCCGCCGAAGGCCACGTGACGGCCGAGATTGGGGCGCGTCAGATCGAACTTGCGCGGCTCCGGGAACACCGTCTCGTCATCGTTGCCCGATCCGTAGACCAGCAGCATATGCGCATGGGCCGGGATCGTCGTGCCGTTCACGGTGACTTCGCGCGTGGTCATGCGGCTGAGCGCGCGCACCGGCGGTTCGGCGCGCAAATGCTCCTCCACGAAGCGACCCAGCTGGCGATCGTCGTCCGCCACGCTCTCCAGCAGTTCGGCCATGCCGGGGCGCGTGGTGAGGACGTAGAACAGGTTGCCGATGGCGGTCGCAGTGGTGTCGTTGCCCGCGATCAGCGTGGCGCGCACCAGCGAGACAGCCTCTGCGAAGGTCAGCTTCTCCTTGCCGCCATCCTCATTGGTAACTTGCGCATGAACCAGATCGGAAAGCATGTCTTCCGACGGGTTCGCCTCGCGCTGCCTCATCTTGGCGATCAGATACTGCTGAAGTTCCGCGATCTGCGCGGCGTTGGCCAGCATCGTCTCGCGGCTCTGCATCGCGCCGATCTGCGCGGTGACCGCGACCGACCAGCGCGAAATCTGCTCCTCCATGCCCTGATCCAGCCCGAGTTGCTCCACGATCACCCGGATGGTCAGCGGGATCGCGATGTCCTTCACACCGTCGCACCGGCCATCGCCGCGCGCCACCACATCGGCGATCACCCCGCGCACCACTTCGGTGATGCGCGGCTCCAGTTCCTTCACGCGGTGCGCGGTGAAGGCCTGCTCCATCAGCTTGCGGATGCGTGTGTGATAGGGCGGATCGGACATGATCGCGTCCGGGAAATAGCCCCCGCCATGCTCTTCGAGGTAAGCCTGAAACTCCTCCCGCATCCCGCGCGCCTGCTGTTCGGAATAGCCGTGCTTCACCGAGAAGGTCACCGGGTCGGACTGGATCTGCGCAATATCCTCGTGCCGCGTCACCAGCCAGGAACCGAGACGCTCGTCATAGTGGATCGGATCGCCGTGGCGCATGACGCGGTAGAACGGGTTCGGCTGCGCCTGGATCGCGGTATCGGCCAGCGAACCGCTGCCCAGCAGCGCCTGCTCTTCGGCGGTGAGTTCCCGCCGCACGCTGATCCGGTCTTCGCTTGCCCCAATTTGCGTTGACGTTGCCATGTTCCCTGTCCCGTGAATTGATGCAGCGGTTCGTGCCGCCTCTTGTCATGTCCTATGGACCGCGCCGCGACGGCCAGCCATGCCCGCCCTCGAACCAAGGCTTGCCCCGAGGGGAAGGATCAGTACCCCGACGCAGGTGCCACGGTGACTTCCAAGCCGTCCAGATCATCGCTCATCCTGATCTGGCAGCCCAGGCGGCTGGTGTCCTTCATGACGTCCGCCACCATGTCGAGCATGGCGAACTCCACCTCGTCCGGCTCACCCACTTCGTCCCACCAGTCCTGCGAAATGTAGACGTGGCAGGTCGCGCAGGCGCAGCCTCCCCCGCAATCGCCCATGATCCCGGCAACCCCGCGCCCACGGCCGAGTTCCATCAGGCTCACGCCCTCATCCACATCGGAAAATTCGTGCTTCACGCCGTCGATGTCGGTCATGGTGACATGAAGGTTGCCCATAAGTCCGGCCCGGTCCTCTTCGTTTGGTTTTCATAGGTGATGCCGCAGCCGGGAGGCCGCGCAAAGCGCTCCCCGTGCCTTGCGACTTGCCCCAGCGGGAAAACCGCCACCACGTAGCCGCCGGGCCTTCCGGTACAGGACAAGCCCTCTGCCCGGCCCGTCATTTGCCGCGCCGCACCTCCCTCCTAACCTGCCTCCCCAAGAGCCACGAGAACACCCGTGGCCAGAAGGAGAAAAACCGTGGGACGGACACTGATCCAGAACGCCACGATATTCGACGGGACGGGCAAAAGCACGATCAAGGGCGACCTTGTGGTCGAGGGCAACCGTATCACCTCAGTCGGCACCGCAACCGTCGCGCAGCCGGACGACATCACGATCGACGCCAGCGGCATGTTCCTGATGCCCGGCATGGTCGAAGGCCACGCGCACCTCTCGTTCGAGAATGTCTGCGCGACCGAGGATCTGATCACCCCCTGTCCCGAAACGCAAGTCTTCACCGCCGCGCGCGGGGCCAAGGCATTGATCGAGGCGGGCTTTACCTCTGCCTACGGTGCGTCCGAAGCGAAGCTGAAACTGGCCGTCGCCGTGCGGGACGAGGTCAACGCCGGCCGTCTGCCCGGCCCGCGCATCCGTGCAGGCGGCCTCGAAATCTCCGTCACCGGCGCGATGGGGGATGAGAGCAAGCTCCACAATCCGCGGATCGGCCCCTCCGCCATCGTCGACGGCGTGGAAGAGATGCGCAAGACCGTGCGCCTCCACTGCCGCGAGGGGATCGACAATGTGAAGCTCGATGTCTCGGGCGATCCGTTCTACCCCGGCACCCCCGGCAACACGACGCCGATGACGTTCGAGGAAGTGCGCGTCGCCGCCGAGACGGCCCATGCCTATGGCCGCAAGATCAACGCCCACACCCGCTCCATCGAAGGCTCCAAGCACTGCGTCCGCGCGGGCGTGGACGGCCTGTTCCACTGCGAATACGTGGACGAGGAGCTGCTGGACATGATGGAGGAGGCGCGGGACCGCATCTTCGTGGTGCCCACCGTCGGCCTCTTCGCGCAGATCATGGCGGGCGAGGCTTCGGCGCATGGCCTCTCCCCCGAACTGGGCGGCTACATGAACATTCCGGATCTGCTGGAAAACTCGGTGAAGACGCATACCGAACTGCGCAAGCGCGGCATCCGCCACCTGATCGGCGGCGACTATGGCTTCGGCTGGAGCCCGCAAGGTACGCAGGGGCGCGACCTCAAATCCTTCGTCGATTTCTACGGCTACGCCCCGGCCGAGGCGCTGGTCTGCGCCACCCGCAACGGCGGCCTCGCCATGGGATACGGCGGCGAACTCGGCACGCTGGCGCCGGGCAAGCTGGCCGACCTGATCCTGGTCGACGGCGATCCGCTTGCGGACATTTCCATCCTCGCCGGGCCGGAAAAGGTCGCCTTCGTGATGAAGGACGGCGCGGTTCAGAAAATCAGCCCTGCCCTCGCAAAACATGCGAGCACGCCGACGCTCGAAGCGGCGGAATAAGGAGCCTCGGAATGAACGTCGCCACCGGAACGCTGCAGCCCGGCGAGGCCCGCTGCCCCGCCGAATCAACGCAGGACATCATCGCCGCCGACCGCAACGCAGCCCCCGCCTGGGCCGCCAGCGAGAGCTACCACTACCTCGGCAGCGAGGACGTTTCCAAGCAGCGCTACACCGATCCCGCCTTCGCCAAAGCGGAGTTCGAGCGGATGTGGACGCGCACCTGGCAGATGGCTTGCCGAGAGGATCACATTCCCGAAGTGGGCGACTATTACGTCTACGACATCGGATCGTACTCCTTCATCGTCACCCGCTGTGACGATGACGAGATCCGCGCCTACTTCAACGCCTGCCTCCATCGCGGCACCAAGCTCAAGCCCTCCGGCACGGCGGGCTTCGCGGCGAGCCTGAAGTGCCCGTTCCATGGCTGGACCTGGAACCTCGACGGATCGCTGAAGGAAATCCCCGAAAAGTGGGACTTCGCCCATGTCGCCACGCGGAAGATGTGCCTGCCCGAAGCACGGGTGGAGCGGCTGGGCGGCTTCGTCTGGGTCAACATGGACCCCGCCGCGCCCAGCCTTGAGGAGTACCTCGGCGCCGAGGCCCTCGCCCATCTCAAGGCGTGGAAGCTGGAGGATCGCTACATCTACCTCCACGTCCAGAAGAGCTATCCGGCCAACTGGAAGCTGACGATGGAGGCCTTCATGGAGGCCTATCACGTCGGCGACACGCACCCGCAAGTCGCGCCCGCCAATGGCGACGTAAACTCGCAGTACGATGTCTACGGCGATCATGTGGACCGCTTCATCTCCACGCTCGGCGTGGTCAGCCCAAAGTTGCGCGACAAGTACAGCGAGGCGGACATCATCGCCAACTTCACGCTGGGCGACAGTTCCTCGCTGGGCGGCAGCAAGCCCGAACTGAAGGCGGGCCAGCGCGCGCGGCAAGTGATGGCGGACATGTTCCGCGACATGTTCGAAACGGCAACGAACACCGATCTCAGCCACGTTTCGGATACCGAACTGCTCGATACCTACAGCTACACATTCTTCCCGAACCTGTTCCTGTTCCCCGGCATCTCGCTGCCGATGATCTACCGTTTCCGCCCCGACGCGCGCGACCATCGCCGCACGATCTACGAAGTGATGTTCATGCGGCCCAAGCCCAAGGACGGCGGCGAGGTAGAGACTGCCGAGGTGGAGATCCTTCAGGATCACCAGTCCTTTGCAGAAGCGCAGGGCATGGACCCCGGTTTCGGCCATATCCTCGATCAGGATACCGACAACCTCTACGCCCAGCAGGAAGGTCTGGAAGCCAGCGCCAAGCCCGGCATCACCCTGGGCGACTATCAGGAAGTGCGCGTGCGCCACTTCGAACAGACCATCGACAAGTACATGGCGCTGCCGCCCTATCAACCTGACTTTAGGGCCCTTCAACGCTGATGACGTTTTCACTATCGGGTCGCACTGTTTTCGTCGCCGGCGCCTCCTCCGGGATCGGCGCCGGTTTCGCGCGCGCCATTTCCTCTGCGGGCGGACGCGTCGTGCTGGGCGCGCGGCGGGTGGACCGCTGCGCCAAGCTGGCGGCGGAAATGGGCGAGGCACTGGCCGTCGAACTGGACGTGACGGACGAGGCTTCGGTGCGCTCCGCCTTCGATGCGGCAGGGGCCCGGTTCGGCACGATCGATGGCGTGATCTGCAATGCCGGTGTCGGCACCGGCGGCCGCTCGACCGACGTGCCGGAAGACGGGCTGCGCCGCGTGCTCGATACCAACCTGCTCGGCGCGATGCTGGTCGCGCGCGAGGCCGGACGGCGGTTGATCGCAGGCGGCAGTCGCGAGCATCAACGCGGGCGCGTGGTGCTGATCGGATCGATCACCGCGCTGCAGAACGGCACCGGCGATGCCCTATATGCGGCCACCAAGGCGGGTCTTGCCCACCTGGGCCGGCAACTGGCGCGCGAATGGGTACGGCAGGGGATCAACGTCAACACCCTGCAACCCGGCTGGATCGCCACCGAGATCAACACCGACTGGTTCGCCAGCGAGCGCGGACAAGCCGATATCGCCGCCCTCCACCGCCGCCGCCTGCTCGATGCCGAGGCGCTGACGCCCACCCTGCTCTACCTGCTTTCCGATGCCTCCGCGCAAGTGACGGGCGCCACATTCACGATCGACGACGGGCAATCGCTATGACGAGCAGAGGCGCCCTCGAAGGGCTTACCGTGATCGAGGTCGCCGAGCGGGTGAGCGGGGAATATACCGGCAAGCTGCTGGCCGATCTCGGCGCCGAAGTGATCAAGATCGAACGCCCCGGCGGCGCTCCGACGCGCGCCATGGGGCCTTTCGCGGCGGGGGAATCGACGCTGTTCGCCTACCTCAATACCAACAAGAAATCGGTCATGCTGAACCTTGCCGATGCCGCGGATCGCAAGGTGCTGGACCGCCTGCTCGCTCGCGCCCATGGCCTGATCGACGATCACAACGCGGGCTGGTGCAGGGCGATGGGCCTCTTGCCCGAAGCGGTCGCCCCCGCGCATCCCGCGCTGGTGCACACGCTGGTCACGCCGTTCGGGCAGGATGCGCCGGAAGGCTGGCAATCCGCCCGCCCGATCAACGTCATCGCCGCTGGCGGCTGGGCCTACCACAGCCCCAGCGAAACGCCTGCCGACAAGCCGCCGCTCAAAGGCGCGGGCCGGTTCCTCTCGGACTACGAAGCCGGGATCGACGCCGCGCTGGCCACGCTCGCCTCGCTGCTGCGCCTGCGCCGCAAAGGTCAGGGCCAGTTCGTCGATATTTCCGAAGTGGAAGTGCAATTGAACCGCATTGACTGCGTGCTGGACCGCATGCTGGCGGGCGAGGCGGAGCCCAGCGACGCGCGCACCGCCTACGACATGGGCGGCCCCGGCACGTCCTTTGCCTGCCGCGACGGGCATGTCTTCCTGCTGATGACCAGCCGCGCGCACTGGAAGGGCCTCTGCGCGCTGATGGGCGATCCGGAGTGGAGGCGGGAACTGCGGGAGGACTGGCTGGAGTTCGATTGTACGCCGCCCAATGTCGCGAAATTCCGCGAACACTTCACAGGCTGGATCGCCCGGCAGGACAAGCATCCGATTACCGAGGCCGCACAGAAAGCGGGTGTCGCCATGGTGCCGGTCCAGACCGCGAATGACCTGCCCCGCCACGAACAGTTCGTCCATCGCGGCTTCTTCCAGCAGGGGGAGCATCCGGCGTTCGGAGACGTCTCCTACCCCACCGCTGCCTACCGCATGAGCGCCACGCCGGTTTCGGTGAAGGCCGCAGCACCCTGTCTCGGCGCCGATCAGGAGGAGATCCTCGATGCCGCTTCCTGACCGGAAAGGCCCCCTCGCCGGCATCCGCGTCGTCGAACTCACCAAAGTCTGGGCCGGTCCTTACGCGGGCAAGCTGCTCGCCCACCTCGGCGCGGAAGTGATCAAGATCGAATCCCGCTCCAACCTCGACGAGATGCGCGCCTATGGCGGCGTGGACATCGACGCCGCGCCCTATTTCCTGTCGATCAATCAGGAGATCCTCTCGGTTCAGGTCAACATGAAGACCGCCGAGGGGCTGGACCTCGTGAAGCGCATGATCGCCGAGGCCGACGTGCTGATCGACAACATCCGCCCCGGCGCGATGGAGCGGTCCGGCCTCGATTACGAAAGCCTCAAGGCGATCAAGCCGGACCTCATCCAGTGCGCGATCAAGATGTGGGGCAGCGACGGCCCGCTGGGCTATCAGACCGGCTACGCCCCCTGCTTCGCCGCGCTCTCCGGCCTCACCGCGCTGGCGGGGCATGAGGGCGAGACCCCCAAGGGCATGAACATCCGCTACGGCGATTCCACCGCCGGCGCGCTTGCCGCACTCGCCTGCGTGGCCGCGCTCCACCACCGCGAGAGCACCGGCGAAGGCCAGTTCATCGACCTGTCGGCGGTGGAGGCGATGACCAGCCTCGTCGGAGACAGCCTCTTCGCCGCCAGCGTCACCGGAGACGTGCCCAAGGCCGACGGTAACCACCACCCGGAGATGGCCCCGCACGGTTTCTACCCCTGCGGCGAGAGCGACTGGACAAGTATCGCGGTGGCGAACGAGGCCGAATGGCGCGCACTCTGCAACACGCTGGGCGCCCCTGCCCTCGCCACCGACCCGCGCTTTACGACGCTGGCAAACCGGCTGACCAACCGCGCCGAACTCGATGCCGAACTCTCCGCGCTCACCCGCCCGCACCACGCCGCAGACCTTGCCGAAAAGCTCAGAAACGCAGGCGTTCCGGCGTTCAAGGCGATGAGTTCGATGGACCTCTGCTCGGACGGTTTCCTCTGGGGCCGCGACGCCTTCCGCATGGTCAGCGATCACCGCAACGGCACCCGTCCGATCATCGGCCCGTCATGGCGGATCAGCCCCGAAGGCCCGCAGGTCGAACGCGGTGCACCACTCCTCGGCGAGCACAATAGCTATGTCTACCGCGAGCTTCTGGGCTTGTCGGAAAGCGAAATGGACGATCTGATAGCCCGCAAAGTGATCGACTGAAGGGTGAATTCTTGAAACTCGCATTCGCGATGCCGCACATGCTCGAACTCAAGGCGACGATGCAGCCATGGGAACTGGCCGTAACCGGCGCGGACCAGACCGCCCTTGCCAAATGGGCGGAAAAGCTGGGGTTCGAGATGATCGCGGTGCCCGAGCATCACGTGATCCCGAAAGCCCACGTCGATCTGTCCGGCCCATTCTACTTCAACGCCTATACCGCGATGAGCCACTTCGCCGGGGCCACAGAGCGGGTGCGGGTCAATTCCTGCATCGCCATCCTGCCCGCGCAGCACCCGATCGTCACCGCCAAGGCGCTGGCGACGATGGACTGGCTTTCTTCCGGCCGCGTGACGATCACGTTCGCAGTCGGCTGGCTGGAGGACGAATTCGCCCTGCTCGGCATCCCCTTCCACGAACGCGGCGCCATGGCGGAGGAATACATCCAGGCGATCCTCGCGCTCTGGACCCAGGAAAACCCGGAATTCGAGGGCAAATACGTCTCCTTCCGCGATGTCGCTTTCGAACCGAAGCCGGTGCAGAAACCGCATATCCCGGTATGGTTCGGCGGCGATGCCGATGCCGTGCTGAAGCGCACCGCGCGCTATGCGCAAGGCTGGTGGCCGTTCCTGACGAAGCCCGAGACGATCCCCGACAGGATCGACTTCATCCGCTCGCAGCCGGACTACAACGGTCAGCTTGCGGACGTGTTCTACGGCATTTCCACAGCGCGCGTCGGTGAGGGGCACAAAGTACAGCACGACCCTTCCGCCCGGCCCGGCCAGACCGGGCAGCAGCTTCTGGACCGGCTTGGCCAACTGGCCGAATGGGGCGTTACCTGGAGCTCGATCCCGATCCCGAATCTGCCGGGAATCGAGGCCTATCGCGATTACACCCAGTGGATCGCCGAGGAGATCATGCCCGGCCTGCGCTGAGCGGTGAATGCGGGGAAAGGATCGCGCGCGCCCCCGCGATCAATCCCCCGCTCGCCTTGACGCAAAGCCCCGCCACACCGAACTGTCCCGGCAAAACAGGGGAGAGACCCGACATGAATCCACCCAGGCCCAAGCCCAAGCTGGACCAGGAAAACACCGCCTTCTGGACCGGCGGTGGCCAAGGACAGCTCAACATCACCCGTTGCGGCGATTGCGGAGAATTCACGCATCCGCCGCGCATTCTGTGCCGCCATTGCCAGTCGGAGAACGTTGCCCCCCACGCCGTTCCCGGAACCGGCACGATCGACAGCTTCACGGTGAACCACCAGCCCTGGGCCAAGGGGCTGGAAGTGCCTTACGTAATCGCCCGCGTGAAGCTGGACGGCGCGCCCGGCGTGTTTCTCACCACCAACATCGTCGGTAGCCCCGTGGAAACCGTGGACTTCGAGGACAAGGTTCGCGTCACCTTCGAGGAACAGGACGGCATATTCTATCCCCTCTTCGAGAAAGTCGCCTGATGGCCAGCAAGGAAGCCTATATCACCGGCGTCGGCCAGTCCGAAGTCGGCGTGCGCCTGCCGCGCCATCCGCTGCTTCTCACGGTCGATGCGGTGCGCGAAGCGCTCGACAATGCCGGGCTCCGGCTCGACCAGATCGACGGCGTCTTCACTTACCCCGGCAAGATGAACGGCTATACCGCCTTCTCCCCGGTCGGCAGCGAAGACCTCATCGAAGTGCTCGGCATCAAGTCGAAGTGGCACATGGGCGCGATGGAACAGCCCGCGCAGCTCTCCGCCATCGGCATGGCGGCCATGGCTGTGAAGCAGGGGGTCTGCCGCCACGTCATCTGCTTCCGCACGGTCTACGAAGCGGGCGGCATGGCCGATCCGGCTCAGTACATGTCCGGCGCGAAGCAGGATACCGTCACCGGGTCCTCGCAGTGGACCAGCCCGTTCTGGGCCACATCGGCAGCCTGCTGGACGGCGCAGTACGCGGCCCGGCACATGCACCGCTACGGCATGACGCGCGAACAGCTCGCCCAGATCGCCATCAACGGTTCGAAGAACGCCATGGCCAACCCGCGCGCCCGGGCGATCACCAAGGAAGAACTGACGCTCGACAAGTACATGTCGGCGCGGATGATCACCACGCCGCTGTGCCTCTACGATTGCGACCGCTTCTCGGACGCTTCCACCGTCGTCATCGTCTCGGCGGGTGACGCGCTGGACGAAGTCACGGCAACGCCGATCCGCATCGCCGCCATGTCCGGTTCGGTGGATCGCTACTCGTGGGATCAGGTCGAGGAATTCGCCGCCTACGAAACCGGCGCCGATCTCTGGACCCGCACCGACTACACGGCGGCCGATGTCGATACCGTGCAGTTCTACGACGGGTTCGCGTTCCTGCCGATCACCTGGCTGGAAGGGCTCGGGTTCTGCCCCAAGGGCGAAGGCGGCCGCTTCATCGAAGGTGGAAAGCGCATCGCGCGCGATGGCGAATTGCCGCTCAACACGTTCGGCGGGCAGCTCGGCGCGGGCCGGCTGCACGGTTTCGGTTTCGCGCACGAGGCCGTGACCCAGCTTCGCGGCGCAGCCGGCGAACGGCAGATCGGCGGCGACCCCAAGCTCGCGGTCGCCACCTCGGGCGGCGGCCCGATGGCGGCAGCGCTGCTGCTGGCGCGCGATTGACTTGTAGACTCCGACCTCGCGGGCTCTCCTCCTGCGAGGTCGGGGATGTCCTGCGGGGGCGAGACCGGCAACTTGCCGAAGCACGCTAGAACCGAAACTCAGCCGATCGAGGCCAGCGCCGGTTCCTTTTCACCTACAGGCTTGCGGGTGCGGTGCCGCTTGAGCCCGATCAGGGGGCGCAGCGGGCCGATTTCGCGCCCGAGGAGATAGAACAGCCAGGAACCGCCCGCCACGGTGAGGCAGAGAGTCAGGAATTCCGGAAGCGCGGTCAGTCCCATGTCGCGCAGGCCGTAGCTCACGAAGACCATCACCGTCTGGTGCGCGATGTAGATCGGGAAGACCGCTTCCACCAGCGTCACGCGCCAGCGGCTGTCGAAGTTCCAGAACCGGTCGGCAATGCCGAACAGCGCGATCACGGTGCCCCAGCATTGCATCGACTTGGCGAAGGAAAGCGGCTGCTCCCAGGCAGCCGGGGTCGGAATATTTCCCGGATAGAGCAGCGAATCCCGGATCACCCACGCATAGCCCGCGATCCCCAGCACCAGCGCCACTTTCCACTGCCGCGCTATCGCCTGCTGGATCGGCACCGATCCGCGAAGCAGGAAGCCGAACAGGAACATCCCGCCGTAATGCAGATGCGCGGCCCGATCCTGCAGCAGGTTGTGGATGTCGGTCCAGCCATAAGGGATCAGGCGGACAAGGAAGATCAGGCCGATGCCCACCGGAAGCAGGGCCGGACCGGACAGCACGCGCTCCGCGGCCTTTTGCAGCTTGGCACGCCATGCATCGGGCAAGGCCATCAGGGCGAAGCAGAGCAGGAGCGTGTAGACCAGCAGGTAGATCACGAACCACATGTGCATCGTCGCAGGAAGGCTTTCATAGCCCACCTTCCGGAAGCTGAAGGCGTCGTGCAGCAGGAAATAGCCGTAGCCATGCGCGTAGCCGCTGTTGATCAGCCCCATGTAGGGCTGCGGCGGCACCACCACGGTCAACCCGAACAGCAGCGGAATGCCAAGGCGCAGCACCCTGCTTTTCAGGAAAACGCGGTTGTTGCCGTCCTTCTTGAGTAGCGCCGCGCTGGCATAGCCGGAGATCGCGAAAAGCAGCGCCAGACGCCATGCGCTCAGGCCGAGCAGCGGGATCTCGGCCCACGCCACGACACCGCGCGTGGGGGTCTGATAGCCCCACGGCGTGAACGAAAAGCCGACGTGATAGAAGATCAGCAGAACAAACGCGCCGACGCGCAGCCAATCCATTCCATAGTGGCGTTGCGACGGGACGGGCTTCATCATTCTCCGGTGGGGTGGGCGGATCCGCCAGTGCGGAAGCACGGCCCACTTAGGGATTTCGCCCGTTTTCCGCAATAACGGGGTTGTATCAGGTCGTCGCAGGGGCATTGCCGGGCGACCGATCCGGATCGGGGCGGATTGTGCTTGGGGGGTCTGCGCAGCCCTCCCATGATGGCCGGATGCCACCTCCTTCGCGCCCCACCATGGACGATGTCGCCCGGCTCGCAGGGGTTTCGCGCAAGACCGTCAGCCGCCTGGTGAACAGCTCTGCAACCATCAGCGAACATACGCGCGGCCTTATCGAGGCGGCGATGGCGGAACTGGGCTTCGCGCATCGCCAACCGGCCAGCGCAGGGCTTCGCCCCGCGCTCATCGTCCTACTGCACGACGGCTCGGACCCCGCCCTTGCCAGCGTGATGGAAACCGAACTTCTCACACAACTTCAGGACGGTGGCCCGGCCCTGGCCGTCCATCTGCTCGCCGCCGATCCCGCACAGCGATTGCAGCGGTTCCTGGCCGCTCACCGCCCGAGCGGCGCGATCCTGCTGCCGCCGCTCTCGTCCGATCCCGCCCTTGCCCAAATGTGCGCAGCGGCGGGCGTGCCCTGCTCCCGGCCCGGCGAACCCGGCCTTGCCTGTGACGACCGCGCGGCGATGGCCGAACTCGTGCACTGGCTGGCGGCCGAAGGGCATCGCCGCATCGGCCTTGTCGCCGGACCGGAAACCTCGCCCGGACCGCGCCTGCGCGAACAGGGCTACCTCGATGCCATGGCGGACCGGGGCGGAAGGGGGCCGCCCCTCGTCGTTTCCGGGAACGGCACTTTCGAATCGGGGATCGAGGCGGGCCTGCTCCTGCTCGACGTCAGCCCCCGCCCCAGCGCGATCGTCTGCTGCAACGACGAGATGGCGGCCGGCGTTCTCCATGCCGCCGCGCGAACCGGAACTTCGGTGCCGGGTGAACTCTCGGTCGTGGGGTTCGGCGATACGCCGCTGGCGGCCCGGACCCTGCCGCCACTCACATCGATGCGCGTCCCCTGGGCCGCCATCGCGCGAGAGGCGCTCACCCGGATCACGGACGGAGCAATCGCCCGCCACACCTTCGCGGCCGACCTCAGCCTGCGCGGCTCGGTCAGCCGCTACACCGGGGAAGGCATCGGCTCCGATCCCCTCATTCCGCCCGGGCGCGCAGCGCATTTCCCTGGCCGAGTTCCTCCAGCGTGAAGCCGTTGCCCGGCATGCATTGCTGCACCTCGATCACGTTGCCCTCGGGATCGTAGCCGTAGATCGTGCTTACATGGCCCACGTCAACGAAATCCCGGTCGCCGAAGGTCATGCCGCAGGCCTTCAGGTGGAGAATGTCCGATTCGATATCGGTCACATCGATGCAGAAATGCGTATAGCCGCGATCGTTGGGCCTGAGCGGCCGGGCGATGTCGGAAGGCGGAGCGGAATACTCGAACAGTTCGAGATAGCACTGCCCCGCCCGCAACATCACGCCCTTCGCCGCCGATCCGGCCACATCGACGATGCGGTCCATCACCGGCTCGTCCGCCCAGCCGAACCCTTCGTCCACCGGCGCGAAACCGAAGGCTTCGCAGTAGAAACGCGTCATTCGCGCAAGGTCGCGGCAGTTCACGCCGACATGATGGATGCCCCGGATCATCGCCTCTTCCCGATCGATTGAGGCGGCATTATCGGCGCCCGGTGGCCGGCGAACAACCGCGCCAGCTTGACCGGGAGGGAGCATCGCCGTTGGCGAAACGGCAATGAATGATGCCACCCGGCGACCATTCAAGACCCTATGCTTAGTATTCCTTTTACCTTAAGTGCTTACCCCTAAGCCAAGCTCCCGTAACGGAGCGCGACCCTCTTCCCCCCGAGGTTCCCGCCTTTTGGATCACGCCGTCATCCAGTCTCGCACGATCCCCGCGCCCGGCGCTGCCCGCATGATCGCAAGCGATCCGGCGCAGCTATACGCGCAGGCAGCGGCACTGACATCGATCGGCGCCTGGTCCTGCGATCTGCGGACGCAAGAGCTTTCCTGGACGGAAGGTGTGTTCCAGATCTTCGGCGCCCCGCTCCACCGCCAGATGGACCGCCGCGAAACGCTTGAATTCTACGCCGAGGATTCGCGCGCCACGCTCGAGCGGCTACGCTCGCAGGCCATTGCCGCGCGTTCCGGATTCTCGATGGAAGCGCAGATCAGGCGCGCCGACGGCGAACTGCGCTGGATGCGCCTGACCGCGGCAACCCGTGTCGAGAACGGCCGCCCCGTCAGCCTCTACGGCATGAAGCAGGACATCACCGAGGAACGCCTGCGCTGGGAACGGCTTCGCCAGATGGCCGAGAATGACGCGCTGACCGGCCTTTCCAACCGCGCCCGTTTCCAGTCCGAATTCCTCGACCGGCCCGCCGGCGACGACAGCCTTTCGGACATCGGCGCCATCGTGCTGTTCGACATGAACGCCTTCAAGGCCGTCAATGACAGGTGGGGCCATGCCGCCGGCGATGCCTGCCTGACCGGCTTCGCCCGCCGGCTGCGCGCCACGTTCCCCGAAGCCCGGCTTATCGCCCGCATCGGGGGTGACGAATTCGCGATGATCCTGGGCCGCACGGGATCGCGGATGGGGCTCGAGATATGCGTGCGGCACCGCATGAGCGCCCTGGCCTCTCCCGTGATCTGGCAGGAACGCTACCTCCCGCTTGGCGCCTGCGCGGGCATGGCCTTCCCCGACCGCGCCGGAGGCGTCGATCCGGAAGCCCTGTTCCACCGGGCCGACGCGGCGCTTTACGAGGCGAAACGGCGCGGCGGCAACGTGGTCTGCACCGCGCCTTAACCCCGCTTACTGTCCGTCAGGCTCGACCCATGTGGTGCGGGTGACGCGGGGCGAGAGGTATTTCGTCGCCGTCCAGCCGCCATCGACGACGATCGACTGGCCATTGATCATCTCGCTGCCGGGAAGGCAGAGAAACGCGATCACCGAAGCGATATCCCCGGGCTGGGCAAGCCGCGGATAGGGCGTGGTTTCGACATTGGCGCGCTTGAAGCCCTCATCCTCGAAACGGTGGCGCACCATGTCGGTCATCGTCACCCCCGGCGCCACGCAGTTCGAGCGGATGCCGCGCGGTCCGTATTCGCAGGCCATGTGTTCGGTCAGCGACTTGAGACCGCCCTTCGCCGCCGAGTAGGCGCCGCCACGCCGCCCGCCGATATGCGCGAAAGTGCTGGTGACGTTCACCACGCTCGCGCCCTGCGATAGGTGTGGGATCACATCGCGGCACAGGCGGAACGGGGCCACCAGCATGATGTCGAGGAAATCGTCCAGCGTTTCATCGTCGGTTTCGTCCAGCGGCTTCGGACTGCCGACACCGGCATTGTTCACCAGCGCATCGATCCGGCCGAACCGGTCCAGCGTGGCCTGCACGATCCGCGCGGGCGCGGCCGGGTCGGTAAGGTCCGCCGATATCGCCAGCACATGGTCGGGATTGCCGATCTCTGCCTCCAGCGTGGCCAGCTTGTCCTTGCTGCGACCGACGCCGACGATGGCGAAGCCTTCGCCATGGAGTATCTTTGCGGTTTCAAGGCCGATGCCGCTGCCTGCCCCGGTGATGATGGCCGTCTTCATCTCGCCCAGTCCCTTTTTCATGTGTCCGTTGCGCCCGCGCTAACCGGCTTTGGCGGGCGGGATAAGCCCTGACTTGAGCGGCAGGCCGCCTTGATCGTCGCTGCGATAAGCGCCGCCCCCCGCCTTGGCCCGCCTCTCCGCTCTGACTAGGTTCGGACGATGAGCAACAACGACAAGAGCGCCGCCAAGGCGGCATTGGCCGGCATCCGCGTGATCGACATGAGCCGCGTCTTCGCCGCCCCCGTGGGCGCGCAGATCCTCGGAGACCTCGGCGCCGACG
Organism: Novosphingobium sp. TK71; assembly: GCF_055361505.1. Taxonomy (NCBI): domain Bacteria; kingdom Pseudomonadati; phylum Pseudomonadota; class Alphaproteobacteria; order Sphingomonadales; family Sphingomonadaceae; genus Novosphingobium; species Novosphingobium sp. TK71. The sequence continues at coordinate 549,979 of NZ_CM143962.1, read as the reverse complement.
TCATCAAGATCGAGCGCCCCGGCGTGGGGGACGACGGGCGCGGCTACGGCTTCTCGTGGGTGCCCGGCAAGGACGGGATCGAGACCCGCCATTCCAGCTTCTTCACCGTGTCCAACCGCAACAAGCGCTCCATCACGCTCAACCATTCCAAGCCGGAAGGTCAGGCCATCCTCAAGGAGCTGGTGAAGACTGCGGATGTCCTGATCGAGAATTACAAGGTGGGCGATCTGGCGCGCTTCGGCCTCGATTACGAGAGCCTGAAGGCCATCAACCCGCGCCTGATCTACTGCTCGGTGACCGGCTTCGGCCAGACCGGCCCGATGGCGGCGCGGCCCGGCTATGACGGGCTGTTCCAGGCCACCGGGGGCATGATGGCCGTCACCGGCCTTCCTGAAGGCCAGCCCGGCGGCGGCCCGCTCAAGACCGGACCCAGCCTCGTCGATTTCGTGACCGGCCACAACACCGCCCTCGCCATCCTCGGCGCACTGCAATACCGCAATCGAACTGGCGAGGGCCAGTTCATCGACATCGCCCTGCTCGACAGTTCGGTGGCGATGGTCAGCCATATCATGCAGGATTACCTCATCAGCGGCCAGGCCCCTCCCCGCCTCGGCAACGGCGGCAACGGCGGCGGCCCGGCAGACCTGATGCGCTGCGCCGACGGCATCATCTACCTCACCGCCGGCACCGACGAGCACTATCGCCGCCTGACCGTGTTGATGGAACAGCCCGAACTCTTCACCGACCCGCGCTTCGACAGCAACCTGAAGCGCGGCAAGACCAATCGCGCCGAACTGATGGACCTCATCAACGCCTGGAGCGCGGGCTTCACCGTCACCCGGATGCAAGACATGCTCGACGGCGTCGGCATTCCCGCCGCGCGCTACAACGAACTGGCGGACGTGTGGGAGGATGAGCAGGTCAAGCACCGAAACTTGCGCGCCACCACGCCGCACGCCTGGGCCGAAAGCGGTTCGGTGGACCTCATCGCCAGCCCGCTCGCCCAGATGTCGGCCAGCCCGGCAACCATCCGCATGGCCCCGCCCATGCTGGGCGAACATACCGCCGAAGTGCTGGCGGAGATCGGTATCGATGAAGCGAGGATGGCGGAATTGCGAGAAGTGGGCGCGATCTGAGGGCTTGCTGGGTAGACGCCTGCCCAACGCTCAAACTCCGTCGCCCAGGCTGGGGCCCGCGGCCTTTTGCCGCGCCGCCTCCGTAGGAATAGCGGAATCCCCGCCGACGCAAGGATGGCGAAGATGGTTGTTGCAAAGGCAAGGTGCCGTCCGCGCAGTTCCTCATTCTGAACTTGTTTCGGGATCCATCCCACCGAAAGCTTCGCCGCCAAATCGCCCAAACCGAGGGCAAGTCTCCCTGCCCAACAACAAACATGGGTCTAGACATGGATCCTGACAAAAGTTCAGGATGACAACGTGGAGGCCGGTTGCGAAATAGGCGTCTCACCGGCTCAGATCGGCAGATAGCTGCCCATCGCCTTCGGTATAGCGCATCGCCGACAAAGGAGATTTCCTGCCATTCCGGACACGCCCCATGCCGGATATACAAACTCTCATCTCCGCGTCAGTCGAGCACCATTCGGCTAACCCAAATTCTACATATGATCTTTATTCGATCGTCTTTGACGAGTGCAGTTATGTGTGGGGGAATGGAACAAACCGAATTGGAGCATGGAACCATTGCTGTTAGCTAGAGTCGGAATCAATATCATCATGGGGTAATGGCAATGCTGGTGTGTTGGGGGCGTCGATCGAAACTGGTCAAGGCGTTGGGGCTCTTTGCGCTTTTGACGACCCTAACGGCAGGGCGATTGCCGCTGCAATCTGCACGATCCGTGCTCGTGCCAATGGAAACCAATTCCCCGGTTGGTACGCCATTTAAGATCAAGGTAGGGGAATCTATCGCTTCTAGCCGGTTTATGCGTTGGAATTTGGGCCGCCTTGATCGTAAAATAACCGTCTCGATCGATAGGTTCGTCCAAGACGTTGGTGCAGATCTCGATTTGGAAGGATTTGCTGCCACGGGGGCCTCCGCGAAGCGAACTGGGCTTAATAGCGACCACTATTATTGTTCTGCGGAGATCAAGGCCCACAACGATCTGTCATACCAGCTGGTCGCTAGCGTCTTCTCAAATGTGGAACAGTATGTGCGTTTCTGCTTTGCTGACGAGAACGCCGACGGACTGCTCGACCATGTTTTTCTTGGGGGGGCGAAGTCCAAGGAATTGCAAGCCGCTCGCGAGATCGAGCCAGTGCCGTTCCATACGCTGGAACTCACTCCAGACGCAGAAGGGAAGCAATTCCATCTCACGCTTAAGCGGATCGAGGCTGACCGCAACAATCTCCTGATCTATCTACGCCCTATGCGCGACGGAAAGGAAACGTCGTGGGGTAAGTTTAGTTTATGGGATGTCAGGACCGGCGCCGAGAGCCCCTTCAAAGATAAACTGAACGTCGCATATGGAACAGGTAAGCCTATTCCACTGCTTAATGTTGCGGGATACGACCTGGCCGTGATGAGCGTCGACCCCGAAGCCGGGGAGGTGACCTTCATGCTGAACAGAATTAGCGAACCAATGTACTATCAAAGCACTCAGCCTGAATTTAATATGATTTTTATTTATATCTAATTTTCCGAGGATTGATCATCCAATTGGGTTTTGGCTCCAGACGATTTTCACCGCAGTTCTGGCATTTGGCGGAGCTGGCAGCAATTTTCGGTGATCGTTGGAAGGTCGGAAGCTAACGTCCACTCACCACCCCTCATCGCCGCTAAAGCCGCGGATTTGGACTGCCTGAAAACGGTCGGGCGGCTTTACCTCGCCAAACGATGCGATCGGCGCCCCGGAAAGGCGATGAAGGGTGGTAAGCTGCCGCTACGCGCCGTCTCGGTCCAAACGGATTGCCTCTTCCAAAAAACGTTGCGGTTCTCGAACAAACTTCATGGCCCGCGATTGCATGATCGTTCTGACGACAGCTTCCCGGTTCGGCAGAAGGATCGCCCCATCCCTCGTGGCAAGGATGCAATCGAAATGGCGCGCGAGTCCGCAGATACCACCGACTAAATGTAATGAGAGGTCTGCCACATTAAGGCGGAACTGAATGTCCTCAATGACCTGCCCATCGAAGAAGACCTGAATGTCATCGGTCTTCTCATCGCCCCAAATTCGTAGGCTGGCGGACCAAGAATTTTTCTCGGGTAGTAGTGTGCCAAGCCTGGCAAACAGCACATCGGCATCGGTGCTTGAGAAACCCAGACGAATTTCATCGAGTTGCTCGCGCCTCATCCGTGCAGCAGTGGCTCCAGCGATACGGGCCGATGATGCTGGAACGAAGTCAAGAACGAATTGCCAAACCGCCATCGTCATATCGTAGCGCGTGATCGAACGTCCGCAATGGGGCGTAAGCCGCCATCCCAGCGCAAGCTGAAACAACGGCCAATAAACGGTGCCCGCGTTCAGCGCCCCTTGAACACCGGTCTGCGCTTTTCGGCAAAGGCCGTGACGCCCTCCACGAAATCCTGCGTGCGGGAGGCGTCGCGCTGGCCGAGGCGTTCGTTGGTGAGGGCCTGTTCCAGCGTGCAGTCGGTCGCCGCCCAAGCGACCTGCTTGATCCGGCGCAGCGACCACGGACCTTGCGCCAGTTCGCCCGCCAGCGCGAGGGCAGCGGCATCGAGGTCTTCGTCAGGCACCACGCGGTTGACGAGGCCCCATTCCAGCGCCCTGGCGGCGGGGAGACGCTCGCCCAGCAGCATCATTTCCATGGCGCGCACGCGGCCCACCGCGCGGGTCAGCAGCCACGAGGAACCGCCATCGGGCACAAGGCCGACGTGGCGGAAGGCCTGAAGGAAGAAGCCGCTTTCGGCGCAGAGGATCAGGTCGCCCGCCATGGCGAGGCCCGCGCCCACGCCCGCTGCCGCGCCGCGAACGGCGGTGACGACCGGTTGCTCCATGTTGCGCATGGCGATGATGACCGGATTGAAGTGACGATCCAGCAGAGTGCCCACGTCGCGGCGCGGATCGGCCAGCATGTCGGACGCATCGCCGAGATTCGCGCCCGAGCAGAACGCCTTGCCCTCGCCCGTCAGCACCACAGCCCGTGCCTCGAACGAGGCGCGGGTCATGGCGTCGAACAATTCCTCGCCCATCTGCGCGGAGCCGGCATTGCGGGTGGCGGGATCGTTCATCGAAACCCGCGCGACACCGTTTTCGAGGCTGTAGAGGACTTTCTCGTAGGTCATTTCAGGCATCGCTCCGTAATCCGTACCGGCTCAGGCCAGCATCTTTCCGAGACGGCCATTCACGATTTCCTCGGCCTCGGCAACGATCCTGTCGATCAGTTGCTTGCAGGTGGGAACATCGTGGATCAGGCCCTGCACCATTCCGGCCCAGAAGATGCCCTTCGTGAGATCGCCGCTCTGGAGCAGTTCGCGCCCGACGGCGCCTGCCACGAGGTGGCGGATATCGTCGAAGACCGCATCGGGCCGCGCCGAAATCTCGACGACCTCGTCGGATACGTCGTTCTTGCCGACGCGCGCGGTGTTCTTGAACTTGCGGAAGATGAGGTTGGTGCCCCGCTCGTCGTTCTCGACGTACTTGGCCTTCACGTTGTCATGGATCGGCGCTTCCCGCGTGGCGCAGAAGCGGGTGCCCATGTTGATGCCCTCCGCCCCCAGTGCCAGCGCCGCGACGAGACCGCGCCCATCGCCGAAACCGCCGCTGGCCAGCATCGGGATCTTCACCTTGTCCGCCGCCGAGGGGATCAGGATCAGGCCGGGAATGTCATCCTCGCCCGGATGGCCGGCGCATTCGAAACCATCGATCGAGATGATGTCGCAGCCGTGCTTCTCGGCCGAAAGCGCGTGGCGCACGGCGGTGCACTTGTGAAGCACGGTGATCCCGTGCGGCTTCACCATCTCCCAGATTTCGCGAACCTGCTGCGTGCCGGCGGTCTCGATGATCTTCACGCCGCCGTCGATCGCGGCCTGGGCATAGGCCTTGTAATCGGGCGGAAGGATGGTCGGGAACACGGTGATGTTCACGGCGAACGGCTTGTCGGTCATCGACCGGCAACGCTCGATCTCCTCGCGCAGCGCATGCGGGCTGGGCTGGGTGAGCGCGGTCAGCGTGCCGAGGCCGCCTGCATTGGACACGGCGCTGGCAAGTTCGGCCAGACCCACCCCCTGCATGCCGCCCTGCACGATCGGATGCTCGATACCGAGCATCTCGGTGACGCGGGTCTTGAACGCCATTGCCTGTGAACTCCCAAAAAGCCTCTTTCCGGCGGTCCTAGGGGGGATTGCCGCGCTTGGGGACACCCAAGGCGCAAAGGACGAAGCAATTCGCGCGGGCGATGCAGGGCGCGTTCCGGATATTGAAAGCCGGCATCTGATACCCAGATCCCGCATTCCACGATTTCAGGGAGTTTGACGAAGTGAACGGTTTCAAGACGGCCATGCTGCTGGCGGCGCTCACGGCGCTGTTCATGGGGCTGGGCTATATCTTCGGCGGCAGCGGCGGCGCGGCGATCGCGCTGGTCGTGGCGGCGGGGATGAACCTGTTCACCTTCTGGAACGCCGACAGCATCGTGCTCAGGATGCACAACGCGCGCGAAGTGGACGAACGCACCGCGCCGGAGTTCTACAATCTCGTCGCCGGGCTGGCCCGCCGCGCGCAGTTGCCGATGCCGCGCGTCTATCTGGTCGAGAGCCCCAACCCGAACGCCTTCGCCACCGGCCGCAATCCCCGAAACGCCGCCGTAGCCGCGACGACCGGCCTGCTCGACATGCTGGACCGCGAGGAAGTGGCCGCGGTCATGGCTCACGAGCTTGGCCATGTGAAGAACCGCGACACCCTCATCATGACCATGGTGGCGACGATTGCCGGCGCCATCTCGATGATCGCCAACTTCGGCCTGTTCTTCGGCGGCCACCTTGGTGGAGGCAGCGGCGAGAATCGGCCCAATCCGCTCGCCGCCATGGCAGCGGTGTTCATGGCGCCTTTCGCGGCGATGATCGTGCAGATGGCGATCAGCCGCACCCGCGAATTCGGAGCGGACAAGGCCGGCGCCGAAATCAGCGGCAACCCGCGCGCCCTCGCCTCGGCGCTGGCCAGGATCGCAGGCCCTGCACAAGCCGTCCCGAACGCCGCGTCCGAGCGCAACCCGGCAGCCGCCCAGCTCTACATCGTGCCGACTTCGGTATCGGACCTGTTCTCGACCCACCCGGCGACCGAGAAGCGCATCGCCGCGCTCATGGCGATGGAGAACCGCGGCATGGCTCAACCGTCACGGCGCTCCGCCTCTGCGCTCGATCCGAACCGGAGCTAGCGCAAGAGGCCAGCGAAACCGGGGCAGGCACCGCCAGCAAGGAGCGCCCGCCCCTTCCTCCCGACCGCCCCCGATCCCTCGTTTCAAAAAGCGCGTCCACGATGCTCGGGACGCGCCCGGCCATTGCCTGCCTCGCCCACGGTTGTACATTCGTTCAACACGAATGAAGAACCATCTGAGAGGTGTCGGAGTGCTTAAATCTGTCGACGGCGGGCTGCGGTCCGTCCCGTTTCCGATCGATGATCCCGAACGGATCCCGGTCAAGCGCTACTACGACGCCGAGTTCTACCAGGCGGAGCTTGACCATCTGTGGCCTCACGTCTGGCAGATGGCCTGCCGCGAGGAACAGATCCCCGAAGTAGGCGACTGGATCGAGTACGAGAACGTCGGCAAGTCCGTCATCATCGTGCGCACCGCCAGCGGCGTGAAGGCGTTCCATAACGCCTGCCGCCATCGCGGCGTGCCTTTCGCGGGCGGCACCGGCAATGCCCATGGCAACTGCTCGAAGTCCGGCTTCGTCTGCCCGTTCCACGGCTGGCGCTGGAACATGGACGGCGAATCCACGCAGGTCTACGGCAAGCACATGTTCTCGGAGCGTCAGCTCCAGGAAGACGACATCAACCTGATCCCCTGCCGCGCCGAGACTTTCATCGGCTGCGTATGGATCAATCATGACCATGACGCACCTTCCGTGCGGGAATCGCTCGGCCCGATCGCCGAAAACCTCGAAGCGCGCGGGCTCGACAAGATGCGGGCCGAATGGTGCTACGGCGCCGTGCTGCCGGCCAACTGGAAGATCGCGATGGAAGCCTTCATGGAAGGCTACCACGTGATGCAGACGCATCCGCAGCTCCAGCACGCCGCGCCGATGATGTACGATTCCATGTACAAGACCCCGCGCGGCCCGGTTCCGATCATGGCCGAAGCCCACCTCTCCTATCGCGAGAACCAGGAGTTGCAGGTCAACTCGATGGCGCTCCTCAGCGAAGGCATGGCGGGCATGGTCCACGAAAAGGAAGTGGAAATCGCCCGCGGCCTCATCGGCATCGAGGAAGGCCTGCCCGAAGACCAGAACATGGCGATGTTCCACTGGCTCGGCATCGTCATGCACCAGATCACGGAACAGCTCAAAGCACGCGGCGAGCCGGTGCCCGATCTTTGCACGCTGTCGCAGACGCACCCCGTCAATGCGGTGGAATTCCTCTTCCCGCACTACTTCCTGCTGCCGTACTTCACCTCGATGTCGGCCTACCGCATTCGCCCGCTGGGCCCGGAAAGCTGCTACTTCGAGATCTGGTCGCTCACTTACTGCCCGGAAGGCAAAGAACCGGAGCCCGTCATGGAGCCGGTCGACCTGCCTTACAACAGCCCCGAATTCCCGCCGATCCCGCGGCAGGACTATGGCAACATCCCCATCCAGCAGAAGGGGCTGCACGCCACCGGGTTTGAATTCATGCGCCTGTCCAAGGACGTCGAAGGCATGATCAGCAATTACCAGCGGATCGTGGACGGCTATCTGAAAGGCGTGCCGCAGGACAAGCTCGCCAAAGCCATCCACAAGCTCGGCGGCAACTTCGACGGGAAGATCGAGGATCTCGGCTTCTGATAACGGCCGGAGCCCTGCCCGTCCGGGCGGGGCTCCCTCCCCTTGATCCCGCGTTCCGGCAGGATGGCCCTGACCGCCATCACCGGAATGCGGATCGGCCTGCTCAGTCGGCCCCGGCTTCGCCGGTCAGCGCCGCGACCAGCGCCTTGACCTTCTTCTGCCGCCATTGCGGCAGCGGCGCCACCAGCCAGTATCCGCGCCGGGACGGAACGGTGGCCTGAATGGCGGCGCGTTCGTCCGCCCCCATCAAGCCCCGCGCCAGCAGCCCCGGAACGCGCGCGCGGCCCAGCCCGGAACGCGCCGCCGCAATCGCCTGGCCGGCATCGCTGACGGCGATCGCGGGCTTGGCCTCCTCGTTCTCCTGGCCCAGTTCGCCGCCGGGCGTGGGATCGCCCGGCCAGCCGATCCAGTCTCCCACACCGACTTCGACCCATTCGGCCGCGCCCAGTGCAGCGCCTTCCAGTTCGCCGGGCCCATCAGTCCAGCGGACGGCGAGATCGAGATTGGCCTCGGTGAAATCGGTCAGTTCGCCATCGACGATGACGTAGCGCACCTGCGGATTGTCGGCACGGAACTGCGCAAGGCGCGGCGCCAGCCATGCGGCGAAGAATTCGCGCGGCGCGGCGATGGTATAGACATGGCTGGATTGCCCGGCCTGCATGGCCTGCACGGCATCCTCGAAATGCAGGAAACCGGTCCTCAGCGCGGCCAGCCCCGCCCCCGCTTCCTCGGTCAGCTCCAGACCCTTGCTGGTCCGCCGGAACAGGACCACGCCGAGGAGATCCTCAAGGGCGCGAATCTGCTGACCGACGGCGGCGGGAGTCACCGCCAGTTCGTCGGCCGCGCGGGTGAAGGAAAGGTGGCGTGCCGCTGCATCGAAAACGCGCAGGGCATTGAGGGGCAGGTGCGTGCGCTTCATGGAAGTTCCCTATGCGCAGTCGCCATAGCGGGCAATGGGCATCTGGAATGTATTGGCCGTCGGGAATGTTCTGCCGCAACCCCGGCGAGGGCGATGCCGCAATCCCGGCGAGGGCGATGCCGCAATCCCGGCGAAGGCGATGCCTCAACCCGCCGTTGCGGGAGCGGCCAGCGGGAAGAAGGGAATTGCCGCCTCCACCTGCTCGCCGTCGCTTCGCGTGAAGGTGTAGTACCCCTCCATCGAGCCCTGCGGGGTCGAAAGCGGGCAGCCCGACACGTAATCGTGGCTGGCGCCGGGGCGAATGACCGGCTGTTCGCCGACGATGCCTTCACCCTCGACGATGCTGACATCGCCGTTTCCGTCCGTGATGCGCCAGTGCCGGGTGAGAAGCTGGAGCGTATCGTCCGAATCATTCTCGATGCGGATGTGATAGACCCAGAACCACTTGCCCGCCTCAATCCGAGATTGCTCGGGCAGGAAATTCACGGCGACCCTGACAGTCACGCCGTCGGTCAGTGCGGTATGCTGGAACAGTTCCTTCATAACACCCGCCAGCCTAACGACGAATCGGGATGCCTACAACAGGCTAGGCGGCCACCCCTGTCCCGGATGCGATCACCTTTAGCCACATTCCGGCGAAGCGCCGGCCGGACAGGAAACAACATCCATATCCGGCCGATTCACCGCCCGAAAAGCAAGGTATTGCAGGCCTCAGAGCCCCGCCCTGGTCAGTGCCTGGTCGAGATCCTCGATGATATCGTCGGCATCTTCCAGGCCCACGTTGATGCGCAGCATCCCCTCGGAGATGCCCATGGCCTCGCGGCCTTCCGGCCCCATGTTGTGGTGCGTGGTGGATGCCGGGTGGCACATCAGCGAGCGCGAGTCGCCGATGTTGTTCGAGATGTCGACCAGTTCCAGCGCGTCGAGCAAGGCATGGGCCTGCTCGCGCCCGCCATCGACGATGAAGCTGAAGATCGGGCCGCAGGCATCCATCTGCTTGCGGGCCAGCGCCTGCTGCGGATGGCTGTCGAGCCAGGGATGCAGGATCCGCGGCACCCGGCCGGCAACGAACTCACCGACCTTCAGCGCGTTCTCGCTCTGCTTCTTCGCCCGCAGGTCAAGCGTTTCGAGACCCTTGAGCACGACCCAGGCGTTGAACGGCGAAAGGTTGGGGCCGGTGTTGCGCTGGAACGGCAGGAGCTTGTCGTTGATGAATTCCTCGGTGCCGCAAACGGCGCCCGCCAGAACGCGGCCCTGCCCGTCCATCAGCTTGGTGGCCGAATAGGCAACGACATCCACGCCGAACTCCATCGGACGCTGGAGAACCGGCGAACAGAACGCATTGTCGACCACGGTAGTGATGCCGTGCGCCTTGGCGATCGCGCAGATGCCTTCGATGTCGGCAATGTCCATCGTCGGATTGGCGGGCGATTCGAAGAAGAACACCTTGGTGTTAGGCCGGATCGCCGCTTCCCATGCAGCCGTATCGGTCGCGTCGATCACGGTGACGTCGATGCCGAAACGCGGCAGCAGGCTATCGCCCAGCCAGCGGCACGAACCGAAAGCGGCGCGCGCGGAAACCATATGGTCGCCGGCCGAAAGCTGGCACAGCAGCGCCGCCGTCATCGCAGCCATGCCGGAAGCCTGCGTGCGGCAGGCATCGGCACCCTCAAGCAGCGCGATGCGCTCTTCCAGCATCTGCACCGTCGGGTTCTGCAACCGCGAGTACGTCATGCCGTCGTCCTCGCCCATGAAGCGGGCGGCGACCGTGGCTGCGTCGTCGTAGCTGTAGCCCGAAGTGAGGAACAGCGCTTCGCTGGTCTCCCCCATTTCGGAGCGCCAGGTGCCCCCGCGGATCGCGCGGGTGGCAGGGCGCCAGTTGCGGGTCTTGGTGCGGTCCTGTCCGGTGGTGCGTTTCATGGGCCATGCCTCTAGGATCGTGAGCGACGCAGTGCAAGTCTAGGTGCCGTTCAACCCCATCTCAGCCGGCCTTGCAGTCGCTCGCTTTCCTCCCTATTCCGCCGAGCCGATGCCGACCGTTTCCCGTAATGACCGAGACCCGATCGGCTGGAGCCTGATCGTGACGGGCCTGTTCCTGGCCCTCGCCCTGTTCCGCATTTCCGAGCCGGGACGGTACTACTTCGACGAGATCCATTACGTTCCCGCAGCGCTCAAGCTGCTGGACATGGTTCCCGCCAATCGCGAGCATCCGATGTTCGCCAAGGAAGTGATCGCCGGGTTCATCGCCCTCATCGGCGACCGGCCCTTTGCATGGCGCATCGGCCCGGTGCTCTTCGGAACGTTCGGCCTGCTGGCCTTTTCGCGCTTCATCTGGCTCATTTCCGGCCGCCGCCGCGCCGCGATCACCGCCACGGTGCTTCTCGCGACCAATTTCACATGGTTCGTGCAAAGCCGGATCGCGATGCTCGACATGGTGGAGGCGTCGCTCTGCATGGTCGGCCTCTGGCAGTTCGCCGCCGCGCTTCGATCGGGTTCGGCAGGAGCCGCGAGGGCGCGGCTGGCGATGACGGGGATCGCGCTGGGGCTGTCGCTGGGCGCCAAGTGGAGCAGCGCGCCGGCGCTTGCCATTCCCGGGCTCTGGTTCCTGGCCCTGCGCATCCGGGAGAATGGCTGGAAGATCGTCGGCAGCAGGAAAGCAGGCCCGATTCCCGGGATATCGCTGATCGAGGCGGGGTTCTGGCTCGGCCTGCTACCCCTGGCGGTCTATTGGGCGACCTACCTGCCCGCGATGTTCTATAGCGTTCGTCCCGTCTCGCCCTGGGGCTTCATCGAACAGCACCGCCACATGATAGCGCTGCAGGACAGCGTGAAGAAGCTCCACCCCTATCGCAGCCAGTGGTACCAGTGGATGGTCGACTGGCGGCCGATCTGGTACCAGTTCGAGAGTATCGAAGGGCGTCAGCATGGCATCGTCATGCTCGGCAACCCGTTCTCCATGATCGCGGGACTTTTCGCCCTGATCTGGAGCATCTGGGCCGCGACGTTCCGCCGCCGATCGGAGCTCACGGTGCTCATCGCGCTCTATGCCGGGACGCTGGGCATGTGGATCGTCAACGGCAAGCCCATCCAGTTCTACTATCACTATCTGCTGCCGGGCGCTTTCCTCATGGCCATTCTGGCATTCGCTCTGGATGCCCTGTGGGATCGCCGCGACAAGTGGCGCCGTGCCGGAACGATAGCCATGTGGGGCTCCGTCGGCATGTTCGTCCTGTTCTACCCGATCATTTCAGGCGCCCCGCTGCCCACCAAGGAATTCTACAATTTCTGGATGTGGCTGCCGAACTGGCGCTGATCCTCAGAGATCGGCCCGCAGCCGCAACCGGATTGCTTGGGCCGACGCGCTGACCACCGCCCCGAGCCCTGCCATTGCCATGTCCTTCTGCGGGTCCCAGGGATCGCCCTGCTGTCCATTGTAGGCCAGCGCATCGGGCCCGGCCATGAACACCGTCAGCAGCCATTCGAATATCTCGTAGAGAGCGCTGCCCGCCAGCACGAACTCGACTGAGATATAAGTGGCAAGGGACAGCGACAGCCCCTTATGCCGGACGAGCCATACCGAGATCGGATGGACCCACAGCGCACCGAAACTGAAATGGACAAGCCGGTCCCAGGTGTTGCGCTCCAGGCCCAGCGTCGCCGCCGGCGACGGCAGACCGAGCGCCCGCGCCCAATCCTCGTAGGGGACATGGGAGTAGACGTAACGCCCACCGATCGTGTGCAGCACAAGAAACAGGCAGATGCAGGCGACGGCGCTGGTCGGTAGAGGCCACCGCCGCAAAGACCAGAAGATCGCGCCGAGAATCGCCAGAGTGGGAAGATTCTGCATCGGCGCCAGACGCGGAAACGGCGTGTCCAGCAAGCTGAACAACGCCGCTACGCCCGTGAGCACGAGCCACAGAACCTGAATGCGCGGCACCGCGTGCCGCGGCATATTCACGCTCAGTACTTGCCCCAGACGAACTTGGAGGACAGCGCGAAGTTCCACACCGAACCCAGCACGATGCCGGTGATGACTGCCACCACGGCATGGATGCCGATGGTCTTGAGCACGGCGGCCGAACCGATGTTGGTCAACAGGCCCAGCGAGCAGGTCACCGCGAACTGCGCCCAGCCGCGCATCAGCGGTCCGAAGCCGCGCAGGCGCTTGTCAGAATAAGTCAGTTCGTTGTTCAGGACGAAGTTGAACGTCATCGCCACGACCGCAGCAATGGTGTTCGCGATGTTGAATGTCGCGCTTTCCGACCAGTTTCCGTAGACGAAGCGCTCGGCGAACACGAGGTGGAGCATGATCCACAGCGCACTCAGTTGCACCAGCACGCCCAAGGCGCCAACGGTGCCGAACAGCGCGAAACGGGTCGGAATGATCCGGCCCAGCCATTTGTCGTAAAGGCCCACGAGGAATTCGAACACGACGGTCTGGTCCAGTTTGCTTTCGCCTTCGGCTCGCGCCGCGAAATGGAGCGGAAACTCCTTGACGCGAAGCGGACGATCGACAGTTGCGAGGATATCGAGAAGAATCTTGAAGCCCACCCCCGACAGGCGGTGGGCATCCGCACGCAGCGTCTCGGTGCGCAGCATGAAGAAGCCGCTCATCGGGTCGGTCAGCTCAACGCCGGTCACCTTGTTGGCGATCCGGTTGGCAAGGCCCGACGCCTTGACGCGATCGGGACGACCCCATGCCTCGGTGCTGGCGCCTTCGGCGAAGCGCGAGGCATAGGCAAGGTCATACTCGCCCGAAGTTACGGCCTTCAGCATCTGCGGCAGCAGCTCGGGATCATGCTGGTGGTCGGCATCCATCACCGCGACGATCGGCGCCGCGGTGGAGCACATGCCCTCGATGGCGGCGCTGGCAAGGCCGCGCCTACCGATGCGCTGGATGCAGCGTACACGCGGATCGTCCAGCGACAGGCGGCGCGCCTCGTCCGAGGTGCCGTCGGGGCTGTTGTCATCGACAAAGACAGCCTCCCACACCACGCCCTTGAGCGCGGCGTCGAGCCGCTCGATCATCGTCGCGATGTTCTTGCGCTCGTTGTAGGTGGGCAGGACGATGGCCAGCTCAAGCGGCTTGGCTGCGACGTCGAGCGCCTCTGCGAGATCCGAACGAGTAATGTTCATGCGCCCCGTACTAGGTGGAAAACCTGAATAAAAATCTATCGTCAGTTAAGGTCGCGGGACCTTACAGGCGTTCGACGACCGCGTCACCGATTTCCCGCGTTCCCGCAGAACCGCCCAGATCGCCGCCCTTGATGCCGTCCGCCAGGGTCTTCGCCACGGCCGCCTCGATACGGGCAGCTTCGACTTCGAGGCCAAGCGAATGGCGCAGCAGCATCGCCGCGGAGAGGATCGTTGCCATCGGATTGGCAAGGCCCTTGCCCGCGATGTCCGGCGCCGAACCGTGGATCGGCTCATAAAGGCCGTAAGTACCCTCGGCAAGGCTGGCCGAAGCCAGCAGCCCGATCGAGCCCACGCACATAGAGGCCTGGTCGGAAAGAATGTCACCGAACAGATTGCCGGTGACGATCACGTCGAACTGGCCGGGGTTCTTCACCAGCTGCATCGCCGCATTGTCGACGTACATGTGGCTGAGTTCGACCTCGGGATATTCCTTGGCGACCTCGATCACGACATCGCGCCAGAGCTGCGAGGTCTCGAGGACGTTCGCCTTGTCGACCGAGCAAAGCTTCTTCGAACGCCCCATTGCCGCCGTGAAGCCGACATGCGCGATGCGGCGCACTTCATCCTCGGCGTAGGACATCATGTCCCAGCCCTGGCGGCGGCCGTCTTCCAGCGTGCGCATGCCCTTCTCGCCGAAGTACACATCGCCGTTGAGTTCGCGCACGATCAGCAGGTCGATCTTGCTGGCGACTTCGGGACGAAGCGTGGTCAGGTCCTCGAGGCCCGCGAAAACCTGCGCCGGGCGCAAGTTGGCGAAGAGGCCGAGCTCCTTGCGCAGGCCAAGAATGGCCTGCTCCGGGCGCAAGTGACGCTCCAGATGATCGCACGAGAAATCGCCCACCGCGCCGAACAGGATCGCCTGCGACGAACGCGCGATTTCCAGGGTTTCGGCCGGAAGCGGATGGCCATGCTTGCGATAGGCGACGCCGCCGACATCGCCTTCGACGAGTTCGAGGCCTGGAAGATCGAGCTTCTGAAGCACGCGCACTGCCTGCTCGGTGACCTCGGGACCGATCCCGTCTCCTGCAAATACCGCAATGCGCATGTCGTTCTCCGCTTGGCGTCAACCGTGAATCCGCCCCAGCCGCTCACGCAGCAGGACGCGCGCCCCCATAGCGTCTCCACGCCGATCGGCAAGCGGATAGCGCGCCAGTTCGCGGCCGAGCAGGTCGAAAGTAGTGAGTATCGCCCCCCAGTCGTCATCCTCGGGACGCGCAACCGGCACGCCGTAGCCAAGCTCGCGCAGCAGGAGGACTTCGTAGGACAGGAGCGGCAGCGCCCAGCCCCGGGCGGAGGGGGCAACGCAGATCGCCTCCAGCAGCGCGCCAAGCGCCTGGTAAAGCGCGGGATAGGGATGGCGCTCGGGCAGGCAGGTGGCGGTAAGCGCCGTGACCCAGGCGATAGCGGCGGCGGGGAGCGGTTCACCCAGCCATGGGCCGCGACTGGAAACCAGTTCGATGCGGGCGAAAGGAAGCTGACTATCGCTTTTCGAGCGGATTTCCGCCTCGACGCCGTTGCCGGGAATCAGCACCGGCCGCAGTTCACGCCCCCTGCCTCCGGCGACATAGGCCGCGACGAGACCCGCTTCCGCCGTCAACAGGCGAACGATGGCGGCTGTTTCGCCGTGAGGCCGGGAGGCACAAACGATGGCGGAAGCGCGAAGCTGCATGATGCGGCTTGCAGGGCCTCAGCTACAGCGACGCACGATCAGGGAAACGAAACGCGAGAAGGCGTGGGACGACCCGGCCTTCGCGGGGCCGGAACTACGAACCGGACTTGGCTTCGAGTGCGGCGATCCGGTCCTTGAGCGTTTCCACTTCGGCACGCGAGGTGGCGGCAAGTTCCTTTACCGCTTCGAATTCCTCACGGGTGACATAGTCCATGTCGCCCATGAATTCCTTGAAGCGCTCACGCGCATTGTCGCGGGCTTCCCGGCCCACGCCGGCGAGCGTGCCGGCGGCACTGTTCATCATCTTGACGAAGTCGGCGACGAAAGGGTTTTCGCTTTGCATGGGAGCCTATTTGGTATGTTGCGCGAAGCCGCGCAAGAGCCCTTTGCTCAAATCTCGAAGCGTTCCACCGCCCGCGGCCCTTCAGCACCATCGAGAGAGGTATTCGCCTCAAGAAACGCGTAGTTCAGGTATGTCGCGAAGCAGATCCACACGAGATAGGGCACGAGCAGCAGCGCCGCGACGGGGCGAATCCGCCAGAACAGCGCTATCGTCAGAAGCACCGCGAAATCCATCGCCGCGATCACCGCGAGTCCGATGGTCATCTGATGGGCGCCGAAGAACACCGGGCTCCACGCCAGGTTAAGCGCGAACTGCAGGACGAACGCGGCCACCGCCAGCCCGCGTCCGCGCGCGCCGCGCGCCGAACAGACCATCGCCAGCGCCACGCCCATCAACACATAGAGTAGCGTCCAGACGATCGGGAAGGCGATGGGCGGCGGATAAGTGGCGGGCTTTGCCAATGCATCGAACCAGGCATTGCCGGGCCCGCTCTGCGAAACCTTGCCCGAGATGAAGCCCAGCAGCACGACCAGCGGGACGAGCACAAGCGACCAGCGCAGCAGGCTGGCGCGCAACTGGCCCGACGAAGCGATCAGGTTCATTCCCCTAGCAACTCCCGAATCAGGAAAACCGCGACATCAGGCGGTGGATTCCGGCAAGTTGTGTAACGAGCCTGCCCGGCGCGCAATCACCTGATATCCCGAAATTCATCCACGTTGCGCCGAAACGAGAAACTCGACGTTACCTTCCGGGCCCTTGATCGGACTTTCGACGATCCCCTGGATCACCCAGCCATCGCCTTCGAGCCAGTCCCGCACCTCGCTGCAGACTCGCTCGTGCAACAGGGGGTCTCGCACGACTCCGCCCTTCCCCACCTCGCCCCGTCCGACTTCGAACTGCGGCTTGATAAGCGCAACCAGCCTGCATTCGGGTGCGGCAAGGCGGAGCGGTACTTCGAGAACCTTTGCGAGCCCGATGAAGCTCGCATCGCACACGACCCAGTTGCACGATGCATCGATCTGCTGCGCCGTGAGCACGCGGGCGCTGGTCTGTTCCAGCACGGTTACGCGCGGGTCCTGACGCAGTTTCCAGGCGAGCTGATTGGTGCCCGAATCCACCGCAAACACGCGCTCAGCGCCATTGCTGAGCAGCACGTCGGTGAACCCGCCCGTGGAACTGCCGATGTCCATGGCGACAGCCCCCGCCGGGTCGAGGCCGAAATGTTCGATCGCATGAGCCAGCTTGATGCCCCCACGCGAAACCCAGGGGTGATCGCGCCCGCGCACTTCAAGCGGCGCGTCGGCCTTAAGGCTCTGCCCGGGCTTGGCGATCTTGGTCTCGCCGGAAAACACCAGCCCTGCCAGCACCAGCGCCTGCGCACGCGTGCGGCTTTCGGCAAGCCCGCGGTCCACCAACGCCTGATCGACACGCAATTTTGCGGATGCCCCCTTGGAATGCGGTGCTTTCTTTTCGACGGAGCGGGGTTCGGACGGGTCAGTCATGGCTTTGCATACTTGAGATGAAGCGCGCCTCATTCCATACCGGGCTCATGAAGGCAAATCCGCGCCGACGCCCGGCTCTCTCCGCGTTCCCCCAGAAACTCGCTTTCGCCCCGCTCGCCGCGCTGGCGATGGTCGCCGGCTGCGTAGCGCCGAGCAGCCCGCCGCCCGCTCCGCGCCCGGCGCCCGCCCCCGTCGCGCCTCCCGCTCCGACAGCCCCGCCTGCCGCAGACTGGCGAGACGCCCCGCAGACACCGGGCGACTGGAGCATCGCCTCGCCAGGTATCGCCAGCTTCGCCAATGGCACTTTCGGAATACGCTGCAACCGAGGATCGGCCACGGTATCACTGTTCCGCAGCGGCGCGGCGAACGGCCCGGTACCGCTTTCCATCTCCACCTCGGACACCAGCCGCGTGCTCACGGCATCGCCCGTGAACGGCGGCGTTCAGGTGGACCTGCCGGCACGGGACCGCCTGCTTGACGCCATGGCCTTCAGCCGCGGTCGCTTTGCCGCCGAAGTCCAGGGCATGGCGCCGCTCTATATCCCGAGCTGGACCGAAATCTCGCGCGTCATCGAGGACTGTCGCTGAGAGCGCAACGTGCAAAATTGAACAGGAATCGTGGCGAGAAGGCGGATAAATAGCCCATAACTTCTCGCCCTTCCGGAATGTTTTCACGTCATTTCAAGGGCATTCGGGCCGCACTTTCCAGCCCCCGAAATCGAGCCGTCAATGCGGCGCGAAGGCTGGGGAAAACTCACCCGAAGCGTCGATAATGACCGCAAAAAATATGAATTCAAGACTTGTTGTGCGGTGCGGAATCGGACACAAATTTTCTCAGGACGACGGGCCCCGGGAAACGCGCCCGAGAGTTACCGAAGTCCGGCCGCTTCAGTGCGGCAACCTTGGCTCAACAGCGCGAAAGGAGGTGATCCGATGTCTCATGGTTCAGCAGAGAGGTCGGCAATTTCCGTCGCGAGGCATTATCGCTAAATTTTGATGAAGCGATAAAGGCTTTCGCTGGCGGCACTTCCCGGCCGCTGACCATGCGAAGGGCCGCACCGGGCAACCGGGGCGGCCCTTCTCATTTGCATGGCGCGAATTGATTCCCGCAGGTCGAACGCCGTCTCCGGGCAGGGTTTCTCGGGCTGTCGCCTCGCAAGGTCACGCCTCCGGCTTATCCTCCCCGCATCGCGGCAAGCGAATTTCGCACTGGCACTTGCGGGTTTTCCGGGGCTAAGGCCGTTCCGCGACAGTTTTCCCGCCGATCTGCGGATGGCCCATGCCATGGCTCCGCCCGCTGCAGCGTGGTAATACTATAAAATTGAGTATCAAAATTACTTTTCGGTTGCCTTGAGTGTAATTTTCATTCAACGGAGCCGGAACGTCTACAAGAGGATTTCGTTCGATGGCGACTCTCGCCGATGCCGGCCTGACCTTCACCACCCTGCCCCACCCTTCGCCCGCCAGCGCGGAACAGCGTGAGGCCGTACTTGCCAACCCCGGTTTCGGCACGAACTTCTCCGATCACATGGTGGTCATCGAATGGACCGAAGGCCAGGGCTGGCATGACGCGGTCATCGGCCCGCGCCAGCCGATTGCGCTCGATCCCGCGGCAGCAGTGTTGCACTACGCGCAGGAAATCTTCGAAGGCCTCAAGGCCTATGTCCAGACCGACGGCTCGGTGGCTCTGTTCCGCCCCGAGGCGAACGCCGCGCGCTTCAACCAGTCGGCCCAGCGCCTCGCCATGCCCGAGCTTCCCGAGGCCCTTTTCGTCGAAGCCATCGAACGCCTCGTGAAGATCGATCGCAGCTGGATCCCGGACGGCGAAGGCGCCTCGCTCTACCTGCGCCCCTTCATGATCGCCACCGAGGCGTTCCTCGGCGTGCGCCCGGCCAAGCAGTACAAGTTCATCGTCATTGCCAGCCCGGCAGGCAATTACTTCAAGTCGGGCGCGCCTGCCGTCTCGATCTGGGTTTCCGACTACACGCGCGCCGCCCCCGGCGGCACCGGCGCGGCCAAGTGCGGCGGCAACTACGCTGCCAGCCTCGTCCCCCAGGCCGAAGCCATCGCTCGCGGGCACGACCAGGTCGTCTTCCTTGATGCTGCCGAGCACAAGTGGATCGAGGAACTGGGCGGCATGAACCTCTACTTCGTGTTTGAGGACGGCACCCTGCTCACGCCAGCGCTGACCGGCACGATCCTGCCCGGCATCACCCGCGACAGCCTGCTGCAGCTCGCCCGCGAGGAAGGCCTCAAGGTCGAGGAAGGCAAGTACAGCCTCGATCAGTGGCGCGACGATGCGAATTCAGGCAAGCTGATCGAAACCTTTGCCTGCGGTACCGCCGCCGTGGTCACCTCGGTCGGCAAGGTTTCGGGCCGCGACGGTGAATTCACCATCGGTTCGGGCGGCCCCGGCCAGCTTACCGCCAAGCTCAAGAACCGCCTGGTCTCGATCCAGCGTGGCGAAGCTGCCGATACGCATGGCTGGATCCGCAAGGTCTCCTGAACATGAAGCAAGCATCGGGGAGCCATTCTCCCTGATGCTTTACTTCTACCTTTCCGGCGCGCCCCGCTCTCGCGGTTGGCGCGCCGATTGCATCGGACATCGTCGGCCTCGGCGTTCAAGCCCCTGCCGGTGTCCGCGTGATCTCCATGAACTTGCGAAAAGTGGCATGTGTCGCCTCGGCGTCCTTCTGAAGCTCTTCCGCCAGCGCAACGTGCGCAAGGCTCAGCATGAGGTTCATCAGCCTGTCATCCCCCTGATCGAACTCGTGCAGCCCGCGCGCATCGAGATGATCGAGAGCGGCGCCAAGATGCGCGCTGGCCGCCACGTAGAACGCCTCACGCTGCTCTTTCAAAGAACGGCCACGTTGCTCGGCACGCGCGGCGGAGCCACCGATGGCCCATTGCGACACGAAGGGTTCCAGCACCGCGAATCCCGCCGGAAGCGATACGCTCATCGCACCACCTCCAGCCGCTCGGCGCGAAAGGCCTGCACCATACGCTCGACCTCGTTGAACAGGTGCCGGCAAAGCGATTCCTGAGACTGGAAATGGATATGCCGCAAGGCCCCGCTGGCGAGCCCTTTGTGCCCGCGTTCGATCACCGATCTATCCTCGGCATGAACATCCCGGGCCGTCGCCATGACATATTCACGAGCGAACCGCTCACTCGCACTCTCGTCTTCCCCCACCCAGTAAAGCCGGATAACCCCACGAGAACGATCATGGGCGAGCGGCATGACCACGTGCGAGAAATGCTGCACCGGTGAGCCGAACAGGAAGAAGTTCGGGAACAGCGCCAGATAGTCCTTCACGGTTTCGGCGCCGAACAAACCATCCGCCATGGCGGATACCCCGCCGCGCCTGAAAGCCTCGCCCTGTATCGGCGCGGGGGGAGGCATATTCGGGTTCGTCCAGATCCGTTGCGCTCGGTGGGCCCCATGAAAATCGTAGGAGACCGGATAACCGAACGGATTGTCCGCGCTGCAAACCGGTTGCGCGGCAGCAGGGTGAATGAAGCGCAGATGATAGTTTTCCTGGAAATTATCGAACGTCAGCTTCCAGTTCGCGTCGATCTCGTAGACATATTCCGAGAAGGTGGTGGCGCGGCCCACCGGCATCTGCTCCAGCTTTTCCGCAAGCGGTCCCAGTTCCTCACGCAGGCTCATCGCGGGCGTTCCGAAGTGAACGAAGATGAGGCCGCCAATCACCTCGCAGGCCAGGCCGGGCAAAGCGCAATCCGACTTGGAAACGTGGAAGGATTCGAAATCCGGCGCGGAGATCAGTCCGCCGTCCAGCCCGAAAGTCCACATGTGATAGGGGCAACTGAAGGTGCTCTGCTTTCCCTCGCAGGCATCGACCAACTGGGTGCCGCGATGCGTGCAGACATTGTGGAAAGCCCGGATCACCCCGTCCTTGCCGTGCGTGACGAGGATGGACGCCTTGAGCACCTCGACCTCGCGGCGGATGAAACTGCCACGATCGGGAACCTCGCAGACATGGCCGATCTGGAGCCAATTACGGCGAAACACCGCCTCTCGCTCCAGTTCGAACCAGTCCGGATCGTGGTAGGGTGCGGCGGGCACAGGCCGCGTGCCAAGCCACGCCAGTTCGTCCTTGCCCACCGGCTCGAAGGCCGCGTCCTGCCCGTTCATTGCATCCTCTCCCTTGCTTTTGTCGGGAGCAGGATATGGTGGCCTATCGATTCTTACAACACATCTGTCGTAATATCGCGGCCTGGCGTAACGCCTATCAGGCGCAGCATGGCGAGTTGGCTCTTCGCCAGCCGTTCGACGACATCGTCCAGCGGCAGGTCAGGCCGGACGCTATTGCGATAGACGCGCGGCCCGATCATCGCCCATGTCAGCAGCAATGTGCTGAACGATTCCGCGTCGATGTCCGTTTCTCCCATCTCCGCGAACTGCTCGCGCAAGCCGGCCACAAGGGCATCCCAATGGGGGTAGCGATTGCCGATACGGCCCGGCGCGAGGAATTCCTCGGTCCAGAGCGCGATCACCTCGGGATTTTCGAGCACGAAGCGGGTGATGAAGCGGGTGCGGTTCTCTGCCGTGTCGGACGGTGCGAATGCGGCCGCCAACTGGTTTGCCGACCATTCCCGAACCGCCACCAGCAAGGCATCGCGGCTGTCGAAATGGTAATAGACGGTGGTGCGGTTAACACCCGCTTCGCGCGCCACTTCGGACAGCGACAGCGCTTCGGTCCCTTTTTCCGACATCAGCCGCACAGCCGTGTCGATCAGGACCCCATGGGTTTCCTCGAAGCCCTTGTTGCGGCGGCGCGAGGGCTGCCGCCGGCCCGCCGGAGTTCCCGGTGCGTCGATCTGTTTAGTCATTCGCCTCCTGCCAGTTTGCCGGCGCCGTTTTGCCGAGTGCCGTATAAAACCACTAGCTGATTGATTTACAATCGAAATCACCGACAGTCGAGTATCTCTTCGGACTATTGTGTCGCCCACAGCACAAAGGTCGCAATCAGCCGCATCGGGGTTGCCGCCCGGGAAGGCCATTCCTAGATCAGCCCCCACGACATCAAGGAGTTGCTCATGTCCGATCCCACTTACACGCCGCCGAAAGTCTGGACCTGGGACAAGGGGAACGGCGGCGAATGGGCGAGCATCAATCGTCCGGTTTCCGGGGCGACGCACGACAAGGAACTGCCACGCGGAGAGCACCCCCTGCAACTCTACTCGCTAGGTACTCCCAATGGGCAAAAGGTCACGATCCTGCTGGAAGAACTGATTGCCGCAGGGGTAGCGGAGGCGGAATACGACGCCTGGCTCATTAATATCGGCGAAGGCGACCAGTTCGGTTCGGGCTTCGTTTCGGTGAATCCGAACTCGAAGATCCCCGCCCTGCTGGACTATTCCGCAGACAAGCCGGTGCGAATTTTCGAATCGGGCGCTATCCTGCTCTATCTTGCGGAAAAGTTCGGCAAGTTCGTGCCCGCCAACTATCCCGAGCGCGCGGAGTGCCTGTCCTGGCTGATGTGGCAGATGTCGACGGCTCCGCTGATCGGCGGCGGTTTCGGACATTTCTACGCCTATGCGCCCGAGAAGTTCGAATATCCGATCAATCGCTATGCCATGGAAACCAAGCGCATCCTCGACGTGGCGGACAAGCGCCTCGGCGAGTCGCGCTATTTGGCGGGAAGCGAATATTCTATCGCTGACATAGCCGCCTATGGCTGGTTCGGCGGCTTCGTGCGCGGCGACGCCTATGGAGATGCGGCGACTTTCCTTGACGTTGCCAGCTACGAAAACCTGATGCGCTGGGGCGAGGAAGTCGGCGCCCGCACGCCGGTTCAACGCGGCCGGATCGTAAACCGCAACGGTGAAGGCATGGTCCGCGAACGGCATTCCGCCGCCGATATCGACATTGTTCTCAAGGCCTGAGCCTGCTGAAATGCCGGCGCTGGAAAACTCTCTTCAAAGGGCTTTTCAGCGCCTGCATTAGCCGCTAAGCGCGCATTCCCTGCTGGGGCGTCGCCAAGTGGTAAGGCACCGGTTTTTGGTACCGGCATTCGCAGGTTCGAATCCTGCCGCCCCAGCCAGGTAGTTCTGCTGAAGTTATGATATGCCAATCCTGCGGCATGTCCTCCATTCGGCATTAGCGGCGTTGAGCTTTAAGTTCCGTATCCCCAAATCAAACCCTCGCGCCCCATCACCTGATCGCGTCTCAGAATGCGAGCGGCGCCCACAGCAAACTGCTGCCCTGCACCGGCCAGACAAGGCCGGGCTCATAGCCGTGCACCCTCGGGCTGCCCACCGGCGCAACCACCTTCCCGAACACCGCCGACCGCGAAATGCCGAGACGTTTCGCGACGGCACTATTGCAAATGTTTCGCATTTGCGTATTTGCGCGACCATAAGTTTGATGTTCAGGGAGATTAGTTTTGTCATCAGTCACGCGTGCTCGGCCCGGGATCTGCATGGCCCTTGTCGGCGCATCGATTCCGGCGATTGCCCTCGCTGCGATGCCCGGTGTCGCAGCGGCTCAAGGCACTGAGGAAACTAGCGCTCCCGCCCAGGATATCGTTGTCACGGCAGACCGCAGAGACAGCTTCAGCGCGGATTTCGTGCAGGCCGGCACCTTCCGCGACGCACGCCTGCGCGATACGCCGCTGACGATCGCAGTCATGACCAAGGACTTGCTGGAAGCGCAGCAGGCCCGGTCCCTGATCGACGCCGTGCGGAACACCCCCGGCGTCACGCAGGCCCAGATCAACAGTGCCATCTACAGCAACCTGGCGATCCGCGGCATCACTCTCAACAACTTCACGAACGTGCGCTGGAACGGCGTCCTGCCGATCGTCAACCTGATCGAGCAACCGATCGAGAGCAAGGACCGCATCGAAGTCCTCAAGGGTGCGGCGGGGCTCTACTACGGCTTCGCAACCCCTTCCGGCATCGTCAATCTTGTGACCGAACGCCCTGAGGATGCACCGATCAACCGTATCGACTTCATGGGCGATTCCAACGGATCCGTCGGCGCGAACTTCGATGTCAGCCGCAGCTTCGGATCGGCAGGCCTGCGGGTAAATGCCGGGACATCCTCGATCGAAACCGGGATCAAGCGCAGTTCCGGCGCCAGACGCTTCATTTCGGGAGCGTTCGACTGGCGCCCCCTCGATGGCCTCGAAATCCTGCTCGACGCCGAATACAACTACAAGTCCGTGACCGAGCCGACGGAGTTCAGCCTGCCCGCCGCCGTGAACGGAACCATCGCGCTTCCGCCCCTCCAGTCCCCTTCGAAAAACCTGGGCGCGTCATGGATGCAGGGTAGCGGGCATTCGACGAACCTGCTGGCGCGCGTGAATTACGATTTTGCGCGGAACTGGCGCATCGCCTTCGCCGTCGGCCAATCCTACCTGACGCGAAGCCGTTATTATTCCTCCTTCGGTGGCTACAATCTCGGCACCGGGGACGGAACCGTATCGGTGGCGATGACCAGCGGCAACGACTACAAGAACAATATCTATCGCAGCGATATTTCCGGCTCGTTCCGGACCGGACCGATCACGCACAATGTCATGGTCGGCGTCTCCTACTACACCCGCGACAGCAACGTGCCGACGGCGGTGCGATACAGCTTTGCCCAGAACCTTTACGACCCGGTTGCCATTCCGCAGCAGCCAAAGCCGCCACGTATCATTCCCAACCCGTCGCGGGTCGAGGACCTTGGCGTCTACATCTTCGACAGGGCCTCGCTCGGCGACTGGCTTCAGGCGACCATCGGCTATCGCAAGACCGACTACAGCGATGTCAGCCGCACCTCGGACTACAAGATCAAGCCGGGAACCTGGTCCTACGGGCTGATGGTAAAGCCGGTGGCCTGGGCGAATGTCTATGCCAACTATATCGAAGGCCTCGAACCCGGACCGATCGCGCAGCAGATCGCCAACAATGCGGGTGAAATCCTCCCGGCGGCGGTCAGCAAGCAGAAGGAAGTGGGCCTCAAGGTCGAGCCGATCCGGGGCATGTTGATGACGGCCGCCTATTTCCACATCAAGCGTCCCTCGGCCTACCTCAACAGCGCGAACTACTTCGTCCAGGATGCCGAGGCCGTGTACGAGGGCATCGAGGTAAGCGCAGTCGGTGAAGTGCTTCCGCGCCTGTCGATCTCCGCCAGCGCCCTCTATCTCGACGCCCAGCAGAAGTCCGGGAACGCTACTGTTGTCGGGAAGCTGATCGAGAATGTCTCGAAGTATTCGGGTTCGATCTTCGCCGAATACCGCGTCCCCGTGATCGAGGGCCTGCGGGTCTCGGCCGGTATGTTCCATGTCGGCCGCCGCGCGGTCAATGCGCTCAACCAGGCTTTCGTGCCGGGCTACGTGACCTTCGACCTCGGAGCGAGCTACAACTTCGACCTTGCCGGAAGCCCGACGACGATCCGCGTCTATGCGGATAACGTGACAGGCAAGCGCTACTGGGCGTCGACCGGCTCGAGCCTTCTTGCCCAGGGGCTCCCGCCGAGCGTCAAGCTGAGCCTTTCGACCCACTTCTAAGGCCGACCCTCACCCGGTTTTCTCCGGCGGGGCATGAATGCTTCGCCGGAAATTCCTGCCCCGAAAACAGGCTGAGATCGTTCATATCGGCGGGAAATGGAGGACCACGGCAAGACCGGGAGCGCCGTTCCTCAACTCGGCCCGCCCGCCATGTGCCTGCGCGATGGCGCGAACCATGCTCAGGCCCAGCCCATGCCCCGGACTGGACCGCGCCTGCTCGCTGCGGGCGAACCGCTCGAACAGGCGCTGTCCTTCGACCTCGTCCACACCGGGACCGTTATCCGCGACCTCGACGCTTATGCCCTCGTCGCCGGAACTGGCCGTCATGCAGATTGCGGTGCCGCCCAGCGTGTGACGCAAGGCATTGTCGAGAAGGTTGGCGATTGCCTGGCTCACAAGGCGGCGGTCGCCTTCGATTTCCAGTCCGGCGGGGAAATCAACCTGGAGAGTGCGGCCGCTGTCCTCGATGTCGGGGCGGTAGCTCTCTGCCATCTGGTCGAGCAGCACCGACATATCCACGCGGCGGCGCGGAAGCCGGTCGGACAAGCCCTCGATTTCCGCCAGCCGCAGCAAGGCCGAAAACAGTTCGAGCAATTCGCCCGCCTGCGCACGCGCTGTGTCGAGGATATCTGCGCGAATTCGCGCTTCCGGTTCGCGCGCCGCTTCATCGAGCTTGTTGCAGAGCCTCGTAAGCGGCGTGCGCAGATCGTGAGCGACATCGCTCGATACCTGTCGCAGGTTTTCCATCAGGCTCTCTATCCGGTCGAGCATCCGGTTGAGCGTGCCGGCCAGCCGATCGAACTCGCTTCCGGAATTGTCCCGGGGAATGCGCCGGGCCAGATCGCCGCCGATGATCGCCTGTGCCGTCGCATCGATCCGGCTCAGGCGTCTCCGGGTAATCCAACCGATCAGGACCGCCGCCGCCAACCCGAGGATGAGCATGGCCGCGAGCGAGCTTGCGAACAGCGCGGCCAGCGTCCGGTCGATCTCGTCGAGGTCGGAGCGATCAGCTGCAATCACGAGCGTGCCGCCCGGAACCGCAGTTGTCAGGGCCTGTGCGATGGCATCCTCGCTAAGGTAGCCCTGCCCTTGCCGCCGATAGTGGAGAAACTCCTCGAAGCCCTGTTTTCCGGGAACCGGGGCATCGAGAGAGCCCGCCAGTCTTTCACCGGCTTCGTCCACCAGCAGGTACTCGAGGCTGGAGGTCGACCGCGCGGCTTCGCGGCGACCGATGGCAGCGGCGAGCGCCGGGAGTCCGCTGGAATGTGCTTCCGCCAGCAACCCGGCGGTTTCAGTGGCGATACGATGGTCGAGCTGCTGCTCCAGCGCCTCGTGAGTGACTTCGTAAGCCGCGAGGCCGATCGCTAGCGTGGCAAGCGCAAATGCGACGGCGACGATCCCGACCAGCCCTGAAGTGGTTCGCCAGAGGTTCCGCAGCATCTATCCGCCCCGGATCATGTAGCCGGCCCCGCGTATCGTCTCGATGGCATCCTCTTCGAACCCGGCGTTGAGCTTGGATCGCAAGCGGCTGAGGTGGGTCTCGACAATGTTCGTCTTG
Organism: Novosphingobium sp. TK71; assembly: GCF_055361505.1. Taxonomy (NCBI): domain Bacteria; kingdom Pseudomonadati; phylum Pseudomonadota; class Alphaproteobacteria; order Sphingomonadales; family Sphingomonadaceae; genus Novosphingobium; species Novosphingobium sp. TK71. The sequence continues at coordinate 522,321 of NZ_CM143962.1, read as the reverse complement.
GGATCAAAATCGAAATCCCACACCCGTTCAAGCAGCATCGTGCGCGTCATCACCCGCCGGGGATTGCGCATCAATTCGGCCAGCAGCGCGAATTCGCGCGGCTGCAAGGCAATGCGGCTTCCCCGCCGTTCGACCGTGCGGCGATGGAGGTCGAGCAGGATGTCGCCCACAGCGAGCAAGTGCCCCTCCATCCGGGCCTGCGGCCGCCTGCCCAGAGCATTGATCCGCGCGGCGAGTTCGGAAAAGGCAAAGGGCTTCACCAGATAATCGTCAGCCCCGGCCTCCAGCCCGTCCACCCTGTCGGCAATTCCGCCGATCGCGGTCAACATCAGGACCGGCGTTGCGTCCGCCGCCGCGCGCAGCGCCTTGAGCAACGAAAGCCCGTCGAGCCCCGGCAGCATGCGATCGAGCACAATGACATCGAATCCGCCACCGGTCGCCTGAAACAGCCCATCGCGCCCATCGCGGCTCAGGACGACGGCTTGCCCGGCTTCCTCAAGTCCCTTCGCGATGAAGCAGGCGGTTTCTTCGTCATCTTCCACTATCAGGATTCGCATGGACGCAGCCTAGCGCGCCTGCGACCCGCTACGCCAGCCGCCACCGAGCGCGCGAAAGAGCGCGACTTCCGCCTGGGCGACCGCAAGATCGCTCTGGATTTTCGCAAGGCGCGCGGCAGCCAGGGTGCGCTCGGCATCGATCTGGAGCAGGCTTGCCGCATCGCCCAGCCGGACGCGCGCCGCGGACCGGCGGGCATAAGCGCGTGCCTCATCTGCCGCAGCCCCGAGATCGCGATTGCGTCGCAGTTCGGCATCGTAGGCGGCAAGCGCGGTCTCGACCTCCCGGAGCGCCTTCAGGACCGCTACATCCCAGCCGGCAAGGGCGGCCTGCTCCGCAGCCCGGGCTTGAGCAAGCTTCGCCCGTGCCGGCCCTTGATTGGGAAAGGCCCAGGTTATCAGCGGCGATATGGCCGCGTCGAAACCGCCCGAGAGCAGGCCCAGCGCCCCGCCCAGATTGACGCGGGGATAGAGGTCGGCGCGCGCCACGCCGATCCGGGCGGCAGAGGCTGCCAGCCTGCGTTCGGCCTCGCGCACATCGGGCCGGCGGAGCAGCAGTGCAGTGCCGTCCCCGACCGGCGCCGGCACCTTCAGGCGCGGGATCATCGTGCAGCCCGGCCCATCGACGCGCGCCTCGGCGGGGGGGCGACCTCTCAGCGTGGTGAGCCGATAGAGCGCATTCGCGCGCGCCGCCTCGAACGGCGCGATACCCGCTCTGGTCGAGGCAGCCAGGGTGGCTGCCTGCGAAACTTCCAGCGGCGAGACTTCCCCGGCCGACAACTGTTCGCGAACCAGCGCAAGCGAGCGCTCCTGCGCTGCTGCCACCGCCCCAGCCTCTGCGATTGCCTGCGAGGCGGCACAGGATTCGAGATAGGCCTGAACCGTATCGGCCACGACCGCAACCCTGACTCCATCAAGCGCCGCCGCCTGCGCTTCGGCATCGGCGCTGGCGGCGAGCGCGCCGGACCGGAGCCGACCGAACAGGTCGATATCCCAGCTTGCGGTCGCCGCGATATCCCAGTCGCTCGCCGGAACGGACACCGCACCGGGCTGGTTGCCGGGATCGTCGACGGTGAGCGCGCTTTCGATCGTCGTGGTGGGAAGCCGCGCAGCGCGCGCCAATCTCGAGGCCGCGCGCGCGCCTTCGAGATTGGCATAAGCGACGCGCAGATCGGCATTGGCCAGGAGACTGGCTTCGACGAGGGAATCCAGTGCTGGATCCTCGTAGAGGCGCCACCAGTCTTCGGGCACCGGGTCGAGCGTCGCGACCGGGAGATCGGCGAAGCGGCCGGCAGCCGCTGGCGGAATTTCCGGCTTGATCGGCGCGGGAGGGGCCATGCATCCGGTCACGGCCAGCGCGGCGAGCGGACCGGCCCATAGTGGAAGGCGCAAGATCATGCCGATACCTCCGCGCCCCGGACCGGTCCTTCTGCGCGTTCCTGGCCGTACCTTGCGTAGAGCGCGGGCATCAGGAAGAGATTGAGCAAGGTCGACGATACCAGCCCGCCAAGAATGACGATGGCCATGGGATGTTCGATCTCGTGGCCCGGGGCATTGCCCGCCGCAATCAGCGGAACCAGCGCCAGACCGGCGCAGGCGGCGGTCATCAGGATCGGCACCAGCCTTTCCTCGGCGCCGCGCAGCACGAGTTCGCGGCCGAATGCCATGCCCTCCTCACGTTCAAGATGCCGGTAATGCGAAAGCAGCATGATGCCGTTGCGCGCCGCTATGCCGATCACCGTTACGAAGCCCACGAGCGAGCCCAGCGACAGCACCCCACCGGTGAGCGCGACCGCGACGACGCCCCCGACAAGCGCGAAAGGCAGGCTGACGCCGACCAGCGCCGTGATCCGGCGCGAGCGGAACTCGATCCAGACCAGCAGCAGCACGCCGAGAAGGCAGAGCGCGCCGGTCGTCCAGAGCCGCTGGCGCGATTCCTTCAAGGCAGCGTATTCACCCAGCACTTCGGGATGATAACCCGCGGCGAAGGGCACTTTGGCAACGGCAGCCTCCACCCCGCGCGCCACCGTTCCAAGGTCCGCTCCGGCAACGTTCATGGTCACGTCGAGGCGGCGCTGGCCGTTTTCACGCTTCACCTCGTTAGGCGCGGGAACCACTTCCACCTCGGCGACGTCCGAAAGGCGCACGGGTGCTCCGGCGGGCGACTGGATCATCAGGTCACGCAAGGCGTGGATAGAGCCGCGAACCCGGGGCTCGCCCCAGAGCGTGACGTCGAACGATTTCTGGTCCCGGTAGATCTCGCCCACTTTCTGCTGCGCCACAAGCGTCTGGGCCTGACGGCGCACCTCGCCGGCGGTCAGCCCCAGACGGGCCAGCTCCTCCGGGCGCGGTCGGATGCGCAATTGAGGCACGAGCACCTGGCTTTCCAATTTGAGATCGGAAACACCGCCCACCCCTGCCACGGCATCGCGAACACGCTCACCTGCGGCGCGCAGTTCCGCCTGATCGGGCCCGTATATCCGCACGACCACAGTGGCACCCGCGCCTGTGAGCACTTCCTTGATACGCTCGCGCAGATAGGTGAGGACGTCGCGGAACAGGCCGGGGTAGCCGTCGATCACGCGCTTGATGCGGGCAACGGACGCATCATAGTCTGCCTGTTCGTCAAGGCTGATCCACAATTCGGTGAAGTTCGGCCCGACGACCTCGTCAGCCTGTTCGGCACGGCCGATATGCGCTCCGAAATTGCGCACACCGGGTATCGCGCGCAGTTCCTTCGAGGCACGCATGGTGATGCGGTCCATCGCCTCGATCGAAGTGCCCGGCTTCTCCACGAAATGCATGAGGAAGTCTGTCTCGCGAAAGTCGGGAAGGAACTGGTCCTTGAACCCCGCATAGCCCAGCCCCGCGAGCACCAGTCCTCCTGCAACGACACCCCCCGCCATGCGCGAGCGCATCAAGACCCAGGGCAACGCGCCGGAATAGCCGCGCTTCAGCCAGCGTACGAAGCGGGTATCGCGTTCCTGCGTCACCGGAGCGTTGGGAAGGATCAAAAGGCAGAGCGCCGGTGTCACCGTCAGCGCAACCAGCAGCGAAGCCGCGATCGCAAGTACGTAGGCGACCGCCAGGGGCTGGAAGAAGGTGCCCGCCACGCCGCCGAGGAAGAAGATCGGCAGGAACACGAGCATCACTATCAGCGAGGCGAAAACGACCGCCGAGCGCACTTCCAGCGAGGCGGCGAGCACCACCGCAAAGGCGGGCCTGACATCTTCCGCCTCGCGGTTGAGCCGTAGCCGCCGGGCGATGTTCTCCACGTCGATGATCGCATCATCCACCACTTCGCCCAGCGCGATGACCAGCCCGGCGATCACCATGACGTTGATCGTCGCCCCGCTCCACAGCAGCACCAGCCCCGCGCCAAGCAGCGAAAGCGGAATCGCCGTGAGGCTGATCACCGCCTGCCGCCAGTCCCTGGTGAATAGGAACAGGACCGCCGCCACCAGTGCGCAGCCGATCAGCAGCGCCCGTGTCAGGTTGTCGATCGAACGCTCGATGAACGTGGCGGGACGGAAGATGGTCGTGTCGACCTTCACGTCCGTCAGGCCCGGCTTCAGTTCATCAAGAGCGGCTTCGACCGCGTGGGTCAGTTCCAGCGTATTGGCGGTCGGCTGCTTCTCGACAATCAGCATGATGCCGGGAACGTCGTCGATGATGGCGTTGCCGATGGGCGGTGCGTGACCGTCCACCACGCGGGCGACATCGGCAATCCTCACCGGCGCATTGCCGGACTGGCGCACGATGGCCTGCCCCAGTTGCGCGGCGTCCTGCACCATGCCGCCCTGCTGAACGGCAAGACGCTGGTTCGGCGTGTCGATGAAGCCGCCGCCGCCCACCAGAACCGCGTCTCCTGCTGCAGCCCGCACTTCGGCAAGGGTGACGCCCGCGGCGCGAAGCCGGTCCGGATCGACGAGGACCTGAAGCTGGCGGTCGCGCTGGCCCCAGACGGCGACATTGGCAACGCCGGGGACCGCCATCAGCCGGGGGCGGATGGTCCAGCGAACCAGCTCCGAAAGCTTCATCTGATCCAGCCTGGCCGAGGTGATCCCGATCTTCATCGCGCGGCTGGTGGAAGAGAGCGGCGGCATGAGCACCGGTTGGCGCGCCGCCACCGGCAGGCGGGGCTGGACCTGCGCGATGCGCTCCCCCACCATCTGGCGCGCGCGCATCACATCGGTCCCGCGCGCGAAAAGGATCTGCACCGAGGACAACCCAAGCACGGACTTCGAGCGCAGCGTCATCAGGTCGGGCACGCCATTGACCGCGGTCTCGATCGGCACGGTGACAAGGCTTTCCACTTCTTCGGTGGACAGGCCGGGCGCCTCGGTCTGGATTTCGACCATGGGCGGCGCAAATTCTGGAAAGACGTCAAGCGGGACATCGCGGCCCGCCCTTACGCCCAGCACGACAAGCAATGCGGCCAGGGCAAGCACGAGCACGCGCTGGACCAGCGCGAAACGGACAAGACCGGCCAGCATCAGTGAGCCGCCCCGAATTCGGTGCCGAACAGCTCTGCCGCGCCTACCGTCACGACTTCGGCGCCCGGCTCCAGCCCCCGCGCGAGCAATGCGGTGCCGCCGGTTTCACTCGCCACTTCGACGCGCTGCCGGACGAAAGTGTCCTTGCCTGTCCGCCGATAGAGCCATTCCCCGCCGTAGATGTCCCGAACGATAGCCGAGGAGGCGACCGAAAGACCCTGGGTTCTGCCGGAAAGCGGCAGGTCCACCGCCACGCGCTGCCCGACACGGAAGCTGCGCCCGTCGTTGCCGAGCGCGTAATAGATATCCACGGTGCCGGCCGTTCCGTCGGCGGAGGGCGGGGCCTGGACGGGGCGTGCGCTGTGCGACACCGCATCCGCGCCGAGCGCCCGAACCGTGGCGGAGCCGCCCCGCTGGATCGCGCCGACATCGCTGGCAAAGACCGAGGCCCTCACCCAGAGAACGGACTGATTGCCGAGCGATCCTATCGCCGGCCCCAGCAGCGCTCTCTGCTGCCTTGCGGCGCCAAGCGCGGCCTGCGCTGCCGCGAAGGCCGCCGCCGCTTCGTCCCGCGCCCGGATGCTTCCTGCTTCCTCCCGCACGAGGTTTTCGGCGCGGGTCAGGGCGATCCGCGCCAGTCGCGCCTGAGCCTCGGTTCGCGCCACTTCGCCATCGGCCGCCGCCTGCTGCGCGCCGACCTGCTGGAGGTTGGTGAGCGAGTTGGTCGGCACCCCGTTGGCCGTGGTGGGAGGAACCACGATCTCGCCGGTCACCTGCCGGACTTGCCCGGCCGCGCCGCCTCCCGGCCGCGCCGTGACAATGCCGAGCCGGTGCTGCGCCTCCGGCGTCAACGTCAACTTCAGCAATTCGCTTTCATGAGCGATCAGTTCGGCATGGGATGGCGGCGCGGAGCTCCGCGAATCCGTTTTGCTACAGGCCGCAAGGGCGATCGGCAGGGTCAGATAGGCAAGCTGGCGCATGGCCGACGCTTACCCGGCGCGCATTGGGCGGCGCTGGACGTCCCTATACAAATTCCCAATGTTTGCGTCCCGGCCCGTTTCCTGCCTTCGGCAAGGTCAGCCGCACGAGGAGCGGCATGGCCAGCAGGACCAGCGGATATTGCAGCAGCAGGCCGGAGACGATCGCGATGGCAAGCGGCTGCTGGATGCCGGAGCCCTGCCCGATCGCCAGCGCAAGCGGCAGCAGCGTGAGAATGGCGGCCAGCGTCGTCATCGTGATCGGGCGCACACGGTTGCGGCTCGCCTCGCGCGCGGCTTCTGCGGGCGGCATGTGGCGGGACATTTCCTCGAACTCGGAAACGTAGAAAATCGCCATTTCGGTGCCGATACCGATGATCATGGTCATGCCCATCAGCGCGGTAATGTTGAGATCCACCCCGGCAAGCCACAGCCCGGTGAAGACCGCTGTCGTCGAAAGCAACGAGCAGCCGATGATAATGACCGGCAGCCAAAGGCGCCGGTAAAGCACGAGCAGAAGGATGAATTCGGCGACCAGAGCGGCACCGAAGACATGCAGAAGCCCGGAGAAAGCGATCTGCTGTTGCTGATAGAGCCCGCCCATCTCGTAGCGCACCCCGGGCGCGAGAACACCGGGCCTGTCGAGCGCGGCGGTAACGTCGGCAACCGCCGCGCCGATGCCGCGTCCCTGGATGCGGCCCGTCACCGCCACCATCGGTTCCAGATTCTCACGCGCGATCTGTGGCTGGCCGGCGACCGATGTCAGGCTGGCCACGCGCGACAGCGGAAACAGGTGTCCATCGCTCGCCCGGATCGGCAGGCGGGCGAGTTCGGTTTCGCTCATGGTCGTGGCATTCGGCAGGCGCACCCGCACGTCGACCGTCTTGCTCGCCTGGGGCAGCGTTGTGGCGACGGTGCCGCTGAGCGCGTCTGCTAGCTGGGTCTCGACATCGGCGGGCAAGACGCCTTCCATTCCGGCACGCACCGGATCGACGGCCACATCGATGGCATCGCCCGCAAGCTGTACGCCGTCCTTGACCTCGACCACGCCGGAAATCCCGGAAACGACTTTAGCCACCTTCTTCGCCTGATCGTCGAGCACCGACGGATCGGACGAGAACAGCTTCACTTCGATGGGCTGCGGCACGGTGGTCAGGTCGCCGATGAGGTCTTCCATGAGCTGCGCCACTTCGACCTCGACACCGGGGACTTTCACGGAAACCTCGTCCGCGACGGCGGCGGCCAGTTCCTCGGTCGGCGTGGCATGGCCGGGCTTCAGGCGGACGAAATAATCTCCGTGGTAGCTCTGGCCAAGGTCCCCGCCCAGCCCGGTGCCGAGGCGGCGGGAAAACGTGAGCACTTGCGGATTGCCGCTCAGGATACGGTCGACTTGCGCGATCTGCCGCGTGCTTTCATCAAGCGAGGTTCCCGGCGCAGTGTAGTAATCCATGACGAAACCGCCCTCGTCGACCCGGGGCATGAAGCCGGTGGGCACATTGCTGTAGCCAAGATATCCCACGATCAGCAGCGGCACGAGGATAGCGGCCAGCAGCCACGGCCTGCGCCCCAGCGCATCGAGCGTCCGGTCGTGCGCGCGTCCCAGGCGCCCCTCTCCCGCCTCGCCCGGATCGCGCCACTTGCCGAAGTCCACCAGCCGGTGGACCAGCACCGGCACGACAAAGGCCGTCATCGCCCATGAGATTGCAAGCGCGGCGGCCATGGTCACCGAAAGCGCCTTGGAGAAGGCCCCGGTCACGCCCGTCAGGAACGAGAGTGGCAGGAACACGATCAGCGTTGCCAGGCTCGATCCGGTGAGCGGCGCCATGAATTCGCGTGCGGCGGGGAACACTGCATCCTTGCCCGCCACCGCGCCGTCCTTGCCGCTGGCACCGGCGCGCCGGGCGATGTGCTCGACCATGACGATCACGTCGTCGATCAGCAGGCCGACAGCCGCCGCGATGCCGCCCAGCGTCATGATGTTGAACGACATTCCGAGCGCACTGAGCACCAGCACCGTGGCCGCCAGCGTGGCGGGAACCACGATCGCGGCCACCAGCGTCACGCGCCAGCTGCGCAGGAACCAGAGCAGCACCAGCCCGGCAAGGACCAGGCCGATCAGCACCGCGTCGCGAACGCTCGCCACGGATTGCGTGACCAGTTCGCTCTGGTCGTACCAGTTCACCAGCCTGACGCCTGCAGGCAGCTTCAGGGTCGCCAGCTTGGCCTGCACTTCCCGCGCGATCTGCACGGCATTGCCGTCCGGCTGCTCATAGATGTTGAAGAGCACCGCCGGCCGCCCATCCTCGACGATGCGCTGCCATTGCGGCACGGTGCCGTTCTGGACGGTCGCCACGTCGCGCACGCGGACGATTCCGGCGGGGTCCGACTGGACGACGATATTGCCGACCTGATCCGCGCCCGGCACGCTGCGGTCGGCGATCACCAGAGACAGGCGGCCGCGATCCTGCACCTGGCCCACCGCGCTGAGCACGTTGCCGCCCCGGATCGCGGCTGCAAGGTCCGCCATGGCGAGGTTGTGATCGGCAAGGCGCTGCGGATCGGCCAGAACCTGGACTTCGGCAGTCTCGCCGCCCTGCACACCCACGCGGGCAAGGCCGGGGATCGAGGACAGCAGCGGCGTGACCTGATAGCGCGCGAAGTCCTGCAGGGCGACCGGATCGGCGGTGTCGGAAACCAGCGCATAGGAGATGATCGGGAACACCGTCGGGTCCATCCGGCGCACGTCGTACTGTGTTCCGGCGGGCAAGGTCGGCAGGATGCGGGCGATGGCGGAATCGACCATCAGCGTGCTCGACACCATGTCGCGGCCCCAGCCGAAGTCGATGGAGATCTGCGCCGAACCGCGACTGGTTTCCGAGCGCACGTCCTGCACACCGGGCACCGCGCGAATGGCTTCCTCCACCGGACGGGTCACCGTCAGCGCGGTCTGGTCGGCGGGACGGCTGCCTGCATCGAGATCGACGACGACGCGGGGAAACGAGACTTGCGGAAACAACCCGATCGGCAGCGAGAACGCCGCGATCAGCCCGGCCAGCGCCATCGCCAGCGCAACCAGCACGAAGGCGCGCGATTGCGAGCGCAGCAGACGTTCGAGCATCAACGCCCCCACCGCACGGCATCGCCGTCGTTCACCTGATAGGCCCCCTCGACGATGATCGGCCGACGGGGATCTACCGGCCCGTCCACCACGTCACCCTCGGGGGAGGAAAGCCGGACCTGCACCGGCACGGCCTTGGCCTTGCCACCGGCCTCCTGGAAGATGCGCGCGGGGCCTCCTGCCGTGACGACCGCCGCATGAGGCACGACCCATCCCGCCACGTCGCCGGTGCGGATGGCAACTTCCATGCCCTCTCCCGGCAGCAGCGCACCGGCCGGGAAGCCGAGGTCTACATCGACCATCCGTGTCTTCGGGTTGAGCATGCCGTCCACCCGCACCACCTTTCCGGCGATGCCGCCGCCGCCCGAAAGGCGTTTCATGCTGGCCGCCTGCCCGGGAGCCACGCCGCCCCGCTCCGCGGGATCGATGCCGACGGTCACGACTATTCCGCCCTGACGGGCAAGGGTCATGATCGCAGCGCCGGGCTGCAAGCGATCGCCGCTCGCGGCCGTAACCGAAGTGACGATACCGGCGAACGGCGCCGTGAGCGTCTGAACCGACCTGCCCGCGCCTTCGGCCGCAAGCGCGGCCAGCGCGGTGCGCGCATCGGCAACTGCCTTGTCTGCCTGGACGAGCTGGTCGGACGTCGCAAGTTGCTGGGACAGGAGCTGCGCGGCCGAGCGGCGCTGCTTCTCTGCCGCCGCAAGGGCATCGGCGGCTTGCAGGTAGGCGCTCCTTGCGGAAGGCGCGACGGCGAAGGTGCCCAGCACCTGCCCCGCCCGCACCGCAGTGCCCTGCGTCACCGCCAGTGAAGTGAGCTGTCCGGGCTGCGCCATGCTGATGGAGGATGTACCCGCCTCGGACGGCGAGGCGGAGCCATAGGCGGTGATCGTGGCTGGAAGCGCCCCGCGCACCGGCCGCACGACCGTGACGAGGACGCTTGGCGTCCTGTCGGGCTCCGAAGGGCCGCTCCCGCAGGCGCTGAGTACCAGCAGGGTAGCGGCAATCGGGAAATGCATGATTTTCAAGGGTTCACTCCGGGTTCCGGGGCGGGCTCCGAGGGAAGGTCGGCAGTGGGCAGCCCGGCCCCCGTAAGCGTCAGGATCGCGATCTTGCGGTCCAGCAGGGCAGCTTCCAGCGTCATCGCTTCCTGTTCCTTGGCGAAGCGGTTCGCGGCGAGATCGAGGTAGGCGCGCTCATCGAGGTTCGATGCGGAGAAAGCGGTCCTTGCCCGTTCCGCAGCCATGCGGGCGGCAGGAAGGTCGCGGCGCACATTTTCGAGCTGGGCCGCGAGTTGTTCCGTCTCCGCCAGCAAAGCGCCGACTTCGCCGACAGTCGCCGCCAGACGCGCGGCATACTCGGCATGAAGCCTGGCCCGCGTCGCATTGGCGATGGCGATGTTGCCCTGCCCGCGGTCGAAGATCGGCAGGCCGAGGGTGACGTTGGGGCCGCCGCTGACCACTTTGGAATTGTCGCTCGCCGCGCTGCCGCCCAGCACGAAGTCCGGGAACTGCGACAGGATGGCTTGCCGGACGGACTCGTCAGCAGAGGCATAGCCCATGCGCAGGGCGAGCAGATCCGGGCGCCGACCTGGCAGGTCGGCAAGGGTCGCCCTGATTTGCGCAGGATCGAAAGGCGGCAGCTCCGCCTTGTCCGCCAGCGCGATCACCGCATCGGGCCGGAGCCCGAGCAAGGCATTGAGCTGGTGGCGCAGGGCAAGCTGGTTCTGATCGAGCGCATCGAGCGCGGCGCGGGCCGATTGCAGCGCCACGCGATCGGGCGCGACGGTGCTCAAGGTCACGGTCCGCGCGGCCAGCGCGGTCTCCAGCCGGGCGTTCCTGCTGCGGAGCAGTTCATAGGCCTCGACGTAGACCGGGCGGCTGCGCGCGCCCATTATCAGGCTCGCCGCGAGCTGGCGGGCCTTTCCGGCAACCTGCCACTCCTGCCAGACCACGTCTGCGGCGACCTGCCGCTCGCTGTCCGATGCGGCGCGGCGCCGCGACTTGTAGGTGATCAGCGCCTTGATGTCCTGCGCGATGCCGATGTTCCAGCCCGGCACCGTGCCCGCACCGGACAGAAGCGGAAGAAAGGCGGCAGACAACGACGGATTGGGCAGCAGGCCCGCCTGCCTCGTCTGCCCCGAGGCGACCGCCCTGCCCGCCCGGACGGCCTGGAGATCGGGATTGTTCGCCAGCGCCAGCAACGCCACCTCGTTCACCGAAAGCGGCGCGGACGGCGCCTCGCCGGACAGGCCCTGCACATCGCTTGCCAGCGGCGCCGAAGTCGGCAGCGGAAGCGGCGTGTAATGCGCGCAGCCGCTGACCGTGGCCACGGCGAGGCCGATCAGAACCTTCATCGCGCCCCGGGTCGGGACGGGAGCAAGGCGATGCGGACGCATGGCGGCGAAAGAGCGTGCCACGGCGCTATGCCTGTTCCGCAAGGACGATCTTCGATGCGCTGCATGCCATTATCGCCAATCACCTCCGGCAAGACCTTCGGACGCGTAATAAGAGCAGGTACATTCGCCCAAGGTGAGCCGAATGTTAGGAATTCCCAACTTGCATGGCGATGCCGAGTGTGCGCCATAATGGAGGCGATACAAGTACCTGCCGCGGAGAACGGGCCGAGATGAAAATCCTCTTCCTTGAGGATGATGAAGAGCTGCAAAGGCACGTCGGACGATCGCTCGAATCCGCGGGCCATGTGATCGACGGCTGCAGCTCTGGCGCCGATGCGCTGTTCATGGCGACGAGCGGCCAGTACGATGTGCTGGTGCTCGATCGCATGGTCCCGGGCGTTGACGGCCTCAGCGTGATGAAGGCGCTGCGTGCCGCCGGCATTCGCACGCCGGTCCTGCTGCTGACGGCGATGGATGGCGTGGACGACCGGGTACAGGGCCTCGAAGCGGGCGCCGACGACTATCTCGTGAAGCCGTTTGCCGTATCGGAACTCGTGGCGCGCCTCAATGCGCTGCTGCGGCGCCCTCCGATTCCCGACGCCGTAGCGGTCCTGAAAGTCGCCGATCTGGAAGTGGACCTGATCCGCCGCACCGTGATGCGCGCGGGCGGAAAGATCGAACTGCAGGCGCAGGAGTTCAAGCTGCTCGAATACCTCATGCGCCACGCCGGCGAACTGGTGACGCGCACGATGTTGCTGGAGAACGTCTGGTCGTTCCACTTCGATCCGCGCAGCAACATCATAGAGAGCCACATGAGCCGGCTGCGCACCAAGGTGGATCGCGGCTTCGATCGCGAATTGATCCAGACGGTCCGGGGGGCGGGATATCGGATCGACGGTGGCTGAGCCGCTTAGCCGCAATGTCCTGCGCAGCGGGGCGTTCCGCTTCGCCGTGCTGTTTGCCGCCGTCTTCGCGGTGGGCTCGCTGCTCGTGCTCGTGGCGGTGCAGCGCCAGATCGAAGGCTATGCCGTCGCGGCAACGGACGGGACTCTCAGCAATGAGGCCAAGGTGCTGGCATCGGAATATCGGGCACTCGGCCTCTCCGGCCTCACCGACGCCATCCGCCGCCATTCCCACACCGGCAAGGATCCCCAGTTCCGGTTCCGCCTGGTGCGCGGCGACGGCATCCGGATCGCGGGCGACCTGCCCTCCGGCGTCCGGCTCGACGGGCGCGGCACGCTCAGCGTCAGGGAAGTCAACGTGGCCGTGCGGGGCGAGGCGATGGAAACCTTCCAGACCCTCGGCACAGCCTTGCCGGACGGGCTCCATCTTGTGGTTGCCACGGACACGTTCGATGTCCGCGCGCTGATGGCGCGGCTGCGGGCGTTCACGCTGGCCTGCGGGGTCGGCATTACCCTGTTCGCGCTGGTCGGAGGCTACTTCGTCGGCAGTCTGTTCGTGCGCCGTCTGCACGGGGTCAACACTTCGGTGAGCAGGATCATGGCCGGGGCCATGGACGAGCGGCTTCCGGCCATCGGCATGGGGCCCGAGTTCGACGAATTGTCCAGCAACCTCAATCTCATGCTCGACCGCATCCAGGGCCTGATGGAGGGCCTGCGCCAGGTATCTACCGACATCGCGCACGACCTGAGAACCCCTCTCACCCGTCTCCGCCAGCAGCTGGAGGCCCTACGCGGCCAGCAGACGATCGATGCCTACGATGCCGGCATCGACGTTTCGCTGGAGCAGACCGACGAAATCCTCGCCATCTTCCGGGCCTTGCTGCGCATCGGCACGCTGGAGGGCGGCGCCGGACGCGGCAGGCTCGCCCCGGTGGACATCAGCGAGATCGTGGAACGGGTGGGGCTGGCTTACGAGCCGGTCGCGGAAGATGCCGGCAAGCGTCTGGAGACCTGCATCGAGCCGGGACTTGCGGTGCTGGGCGATGGCGAATTGCTGGCCCAGATGTTCACCAACCTGGTGGAAAACGCGCTGATCCACACACCGCCGGGAACGCGGCTGACCCTGCGCGTCGCGCATCGCGGCGGATCGGTGCTTGCCGAAGTGGCCGACGACGGCCCCGGCATCCCGCCCGAGGAGCGCGACAAGGTGCTGGTCCGGTTCTACCGCCTGGACGCGAGCCGCAGCACACCGGGTTCCGGCCTCGGCCTGTCGCTGGTGCGCGCCATCGCGGCCCTGCATGACGCCCCGCTTCTGCTGGAGGACAATCGGCCCGGCCTGCGAATAAGCGTGAGGTTCCAGCTTTCCGGCGGTTCCGGTGAAATTCTGATCGAACATGCACGCTTGCCGAAGCCGGGCAGCGAGCTATGAGGGCCCATGCCTAGACGCAAGGACATCTGGCAGTGCGGATTGCTGCCGCACCCGGCAAGCCGGGTGCTCGCGGCGGACTATGCCGCAGCGGACATCGTGTGGTTCCCGCAGGAACCCGCGTTCACCTTCCTGGCCGACCCTTTCGGCTTCGACGACGGCAACCGGCTTCACGTCTTTGCCGAGCAATACGATTACCGCACACGTCACGGGGTGATCGAACGGCTGACGTTCGACCGGAGCTTCACGCTGATCGATCGCCGACTGGTGCTGGAGGAGCCCTGGCACTTGTCCTATCCGCAAGTCTTTCAGGGCGAAGGCGCGGTCTGGATGCTGCCGGAGGCGCATCGCTCGGGCAAGTTGACGCTCTATCGCGGCAATGACGCGCTGGACCGCTGGCGCCCGGAATGCACGATCGAGGTGGACTGCCTGCCGGTCGACGCATCGATCCTGCGACATGAGGGCCGCTGGTGGCTGTTCTATTCGTCGGCCGAAAGTCGCGACACCAAGCTGGGCACGCTTCACGTCGCCTGGGCGGATACACTCACGGGCCGGTGGACGCCGCACCCCGGCAATCCGGTGCGACGCGGGCGGCAATCCTCGCGCCCCGGCGGAACCCCGCTTGTCGTGGAGGGTCGCATCATGCTCCCGACGCAGGACTGCGTGCGGACTTACGGCGGCGCGATCCGTCCGCTCTGGATCGATCGCCTCGACGAGACCGGATTCTCGGCCGAAGCAGACGATGCGATGGCTATCCCCTCCGGTCCTTCGGGCCGGTACGAAGGCATGCATACCCTGAGCGCGTGCGGCGCCGTCACCCTCATCGATGTGAAGACCATCGACCGTTCGCTGGCGGGCATGGCGCTCGATCTCAAACGGGCGGCGGGGCGATACGCTCGCAGATAGAAGTCCCCGCGCGCGCGAAGTTTGCCGGAGAAAAGCGGGCGAGCATATCCCGGCGGCTTGCCTGCCCCATGTCGGCCAGCCTGCTGGGATAGCTCAGCGCCTGACGCAGGTTTTCGGCCAGCGCGGCGGGGCTTTCCGGCGGACAGAGCCAGCCTGTCTCGAAAGGCCTTACCGAATGGACCAGTTCGCCCACGCTGGAGGCGATGACGGGAAGGCCTGCGGTAAGCCCCTCATGCGCCGCGATGCAGAACCCTTCCGAACGGGAAGGCTGCACGTAGAGGTGCCGCGTTGCCAGAAATCGCTTTGGATCCTCGGCATAGCCCGGCAAGCGAATGTCGCCGATCCTCGCCGCCTTCGCCTGTGCCTCCAGCGCGCCGCGCTCGCTTCCTTCGCCGGCGATGTCCAGCGTCCAGGGCACCGGCGCCGTAAAGCCGTTCTGCCGCAACCGCGCCAGCGCCTCGATCAGGACATCGTAGCCCTTTACCGGATGAAGCCGCCCGAGGCTGCCGATCCGCAGCACCTGCCCCGGCTGCCAGGCGCGGGCGACCGGCATTCGCGGATCGACGGCGTAGATCGGCCAGGTCGCGATCCGTTCCGGCCTTATCCCGAGCCGGTCCTTCATGAACCCGGCAACGGTCTGCGAATCCGCGACCCACAGCCTCGCCCGCGGTTGCAGCGCGCGCAGCAGGCGGAAGTTCCACGGCTTGAGGAAGGCTGCGTGCTGCCAGCAGACGACCGGCAGGCCCAGCCTCGGGCCGGCCAGCAGGCCCAGCGCCGTCGCCCGGCTCAGCGAGGTCCACAAGTGCGTGGCGTGCCATGCCCGCAACTCGCGCAGGAGCCAGCGCAGCGCCTGTGCGTGGTCCTTGTCGCCGCCGTCACGCACGCAGGGGTCGAGCCCGGCGGCTTCCATCGCGGCAAGCGCCCTGCCGTCCCGCCGGGTCAGCGCGAAGACGCGAACCGTGGCCCCGGCCTCTGCCAGCACCCGCGCGATCGACGGCACCGGCAGCGCCGCGCCGCCGCCTTCCACCGAATTGATGATATAGGCGATCCGCATCGTCCTAGCGGCCCAGGCTGCTGCGCCAGACGAGCAGCACGAGCAGCCCGCTGGCAAGAATGGCCTGTCCCAGTGCCTGGATACCTGCCCCCATCAGCCCGTAGCGCTGGAGCAGCCAGGGCATGGCCGAGAGGAATACGAGGCTTGCGAAAAGGTTCGCGGCCATCGACCGCGACGGATGGCCCAGCGCGGAAATGGCCGAACTGCACGGCGGTCCGATCAGCGCTATCGCCCGGGCCAGTACCAGCACGATCATCACGCCGGCAGCCTCGGTGAAGGCCCGGCCCGCAAGGAGCTGGAGGATCTGCTGCGGGAACACCGCCACGACCAGCACCACCGGCGTTGCCGCGACCAGACCGACCGTCACGATCTTTCGCAATATCCGGCGCAGCGCTTCGCCGCCCCGGCCATCGGCAACCACATGGGCCAGTTCTGCATATGCGGTATTGCCCAGTATCTGGGCCGGCTGCGCGATGATGACGGTCGCGCGCTGCGCGACCGAATAGAGCCCCGCCATCGCCGGTCCCAGCACCCAGCCCACCACCAGCGGCGCCACTCTTCCCGCCAGTTCGCTTAGAGTCACGTCGGCATTGCTGGCGATGAGGAAGCGCCAGATTCCCGGGTTCTCCTGCGCCGCGCCGCCGGGCGCGGCGCTACCCGCAGGATGCGGCAAGGCCGCGCCGAGATTGCGGGCGGCGAGCCATATCCCCATGCCCCACATGAGCGCGAACTCGGCCAGCGCGGCGACCAGCCATGCGAACAGGAAGGAGCGGATACCCCAGCCGCAGGCAATGACGATCAGCGCGCCGCCAAGTCGGAAGAGCGGCTGCACCAGATTGTGCAGTCCCAGCAGGTCGAAACGCCCGCAGAGCTGGAGATATCCCGCCGGAGTAGAGCGCACCGATCCCAGCACGGCCAGGGCATAGAACGGTGCGAAGGCCATGGCTTTCGGCGGCCAGCCGAGATGCCCGCCCACCAGCGGCACCAGCAGAGCCGCGGAAAGTATCGCCAGCACGCCGCCGACCAGCTCAACCTTCGCCCCGAAGCGCAGCAGGCGGACGAGGCGATGCGGATCTTCCTGCCGCTGGGCCTCGGCTCCATACCGCACGATGGCCTGCCACGACGGAAACTCGACGATGCCGCAAACCGTGGTGATATAGGCATGGACCAGCACGAGCACGCCATATTCGGTCGGCCCCAGGAAACGCGTCGCCAGCAGCAGATAGGCCAGGCTGACCAGCCCCGCGCCGGCCTTCCCGCCCAGGACCATGCCGAGTGAGGCGAAGATGCGGCCCACTATGCCGCCGGGCAACGCCTCCGGCCGAACCGGGCTGTCCTGCCTGCGGATCGGCCCTTCACCGGCCGCGCGGCGCCAGAAGAATGCGTCGAGCGGCTTCATGCCGAAAGACGGTTCATGGGGCGGAAGGACGGCGACCGATGCTCTGCGAAGGTCGCGATGGCGATGGCGGCGCGAACCGAGGACGGCGTGTCCTGCAGATCGAAACTGCTGGCGAAAAGTTGCTCCTGCACCGCGCGATAGTGCTCCTCGTGCAGTTGCTCGGCACGGTCGATCGCGGCCGGCAGCTCGTCCGGTTTGCGGATGACCTCGCCCGCTGTCCAGTGGAGGAAATTGGGATCGCCGCGCCATTCGTGCCCGTGGCTGTTGAGGAAGATGCAGGGCCTCGGGCGCAGCATGAATTCGTAGACCTGGCTGCTGGCATCGCCGAGGTAGATATCGGAGGACAGCGTATAGGTCATGTCGGTCGAGGCGCGGCTGCCGAGGTCGATCTTGATATTCTCGCCCCGCAGGAAGCGCTGCGGAATGGCCCCCGCCTTTTCGATGCTGAGCTTGTCGATGGCCACGACGAACTGCCGCTGGAACAGCATGACGTGCGGTGCAAAGACCAGCCCGCTGCCCTCGTCGTTCAGGAAATGCTCGAAAACGCCGTGCCCGTGCCGATACCACGAGGACAGATGCGGCGAGCAATGCGGGTTGTAGAGCACCACGCGCTCCCCCGCCGGCAGGAAGCGTCTGGCGATCCGGCTGGGCAGGACGTCGAACTTGGGATAGCCGACGATGCTGATCCGCGTGGGTTCGACCCGGGCTTCGGACACCAGGCGGTCGCGGACTTTCGTGCCCGAACAGAGCACATGATCGAAACAGGCACTGGCCTTGTCGAAGCCGATCGCCCGGTCTCCGGCGCCGTGTCTGGTATGAACGATCGCGAGATCGTGAAGGCCGTAGCGCTTCTTGAGGATGAGCGAGGTCTTCTCGGCCACCACAAGCACGTCGAGACTGCGGAAAAACGGGAGATTGTCGCGGTAGATGAGCAGTTTGGCGGCAGGCACGACGCGCCCCAGCAAGGCGTCCATGCTGCGCGACAGCGTGGAAGGGCCCAGTTCGACATGCCGGATCGTCCTGCCGAGATAGTCACCGGCCAGGCGGCGCACTTCGGCGGCGAGGGCCGCGTTCGTGGTCGCAACGATCAATTCGCCCGGGAAACCCTGATCGGCCATGGCCATGGCAATCGGCAGGCTGTGGGCGACCTGGTGAATCTGGTCGTGGTTGAACAGGAATCCTATGCGCATGGTGCATGGACTCCGCACCGGCAGCACACCCGCATCCCGCCGCCTCGATTTTTTATGGGTGCCCTGCTTCCTCCGCTCCGGCGGGGCCCGAGACATGGCGCAGGACATCCAGGGCCACCAACGCGAGGCCGAGCAGCACGTGGACCAGCAGGATCACCGAGGCCATCATCGTCATCAGGGCGGCGATGCTTGTCTCATGCCCGAGCGTGAAGACCGCGAGCCCCGCGAAAGCCACGTCCTTGTTGGGCACGAAGGGCAGCCGGGAAACCAGCAGGCGCAGGGTCGAAAGCAGGAGCCATGAGGCCACCGGCACATGCGGCAGCACCATGTGCCAGAGCACCGCGGACAGGATCGTGGTTGCGGCGATGCGCAGCAGATGGATGCCCAGGATCGCGCCCAGTTCCTCTCGCGGTAGGGAAAAGATGCGTCGGCGCAGGAACATCGCCGCGATCGAGGTGACGAGCACCACGCCCAGCGAGACGAGGACGGAATCGTTCTCCAGCCCGAGATCGCCGGCGGAAACGAACGGCACCACCGCCAGAAGCAGGAACAGCGTCACCCCGTTGCCGGCCATGGCGGAAAGAATCGCCACGTCCTTGATCGCGCCGAACGGCGCCGCGGTCATCGCGCGGCGGCGGCGCGCCCATGTGTAGAAGTAGGCCTCTCCCAGATAGCCGAAGAGCAGTTCGTTGCACACGAGCTTGCGCAGCAGCGGCACCAGTCCGCCTGCGGGCAGGTTCCAGAGCCGGTGGAAGATCGCCCATTCGCTGAGCGGTCCGGCAAGGTAGAACACGGCGAACACGATCCAGAAGGACGGCGCGCGCGGGACCATGGCGTAAATCCGCGCCGGGTCCATGCCTCTCATCGCCAGCACCACGGCCAGCGCCACGAGCACCGAGAACAGCAGCGGCAACAAGGCCGCCATGCGAAAACGCGAAGCCCTGTCCTGGGCCTGGAGCGGGGGAAAGCGCGGCGACGGCGCAGCAGGCATGGCAGATGGGAGCAAACGGATCGTCCTCGGGTCTTGTGAAGGGAGTGGGGCCGCGACCTAACGCAGCAGCTCCGGGAGGAGTGCGGTGCGCACCTGATCGGACACGGCAACGGCCTCGCGCATGACCGCAAGATACGAAGTTGCGGCCAGTTCGAGCGAGAACCGTGCAGCATATGCCCGTTCGCCGGGGCCCGGCTGAGGCAGCCGTTCCGGGCGGGCAATGGCCTGCGCCATGGCGTGCACGTCGCCGACAGGCACCAGCACCCCCCGCGTGCCGCCCCCCAGCAAGCTCTTCATGCTGGCGCAGCAATCGGTGGCGATGACCGGCAGGCCCGCGGCGATGGCCTCGATCACGACGGCGGGCACCCCTTCGTAGTTCGAGGAGAGCAGCAGGCAGTCCGAGGTCCGGAGATGCTCGTCTGGAGACGGAAGGTGGCCGGTGAACGTCACGATACCCCGCAGCGCCATGGTCCGCACGACCCGCCGTAACGCGCCAAGCTCCGGCCCCGCGCCAACGATGGTGAGCCGGTCACCCGGCCTGAACCCCGAGGCGAAAGCCATCAGCAACATCTCGACATTCTTCTGCGCCGCCAGCCGCCCTACCGCGAGGTAGCGCAGCGCCCGGCCCGCCGCGCGCTCTCGAGGCATCGCCTGCAACCGTTCGAAGCGGCGCCGGTCCAGCGCCGGATCGTGGATCGTCGTCACCCGATGCGCGGCGACGCCCATGCCCTTGACGACTTCGTCGAACATCGGCTCGGCCAGCGCCACGAAGCGATCGAGGAACAGTCCGTTCAGGCGCAGCCAGAGCCGGTACCACAGCCGGCGGAGCAGCGGCTTGTCGGCGCGAACAAGGTCGTTGCTCACTTTCACCACAACCGGCGGGCAGCGATCGCCCAGCAGCAGCTTCATCACCACGCAGACCACGGTGTAGGTGTTGCCGGGGCAGAACAGCACATCGGCCCGGCCCCGCGCCAGATAGAGGCACAGGCACCACATCATCCAGATCGTTTCGAAAGGCGCGGTGGGGATGAAGCTGCGACAACTCCAGTACCGCAGGCCGGGCGGCGCGCAGGCGCGGTCCGGGCCCTCGTTTCGCCCCAGCACGACGACCACGTCGTGCCCGGCGTCCTGCCAGTGCCGGGCCAGGTTCAGCGCGACGCGCTCAACCCCGCCCGGCTCAAAGCTGTGAATGGGAAGGACGATCCTGAGAGGTTCGGTCATGCCGATATGACTCCGGCATTCCTCCGGACCCACACTGCGCCCCGGAGGATTTTTTCAGGCGAGCAGTTCGGCGTAGCGGCCCGGAACGTGCCCGGCGGAGAATGCGGCAAGGGTGCGATCGATACTGCGCACCAATGACGCCTTCGTCACGTCTCCGGGATGGACGGCGATGCGCACCACGCGCTGGCGCTGCATGGCCCGCCGGGCGAGCGCGGCAAAGAACAGCGAAGAGGCCGTGCGCATGGTGCTGCGGCTTGCCCAGGTGATGACCGGGCCGCGCGCGAGCGGCCGGTCCGCGTTGCCCGGCTGCCAGACGCGGAAATGGTCTTCCGCCAGCGCGAAACCGCATTCTTCCATCGCCGCCATCGCGCCCGGCCCGTAAAGCCAGGCCGGAGCGATGAAACCGGCCGCCGGCATGCCCACGATGTCTTCCAGCAGGGCCTTGCCGTCGCGCATTCGCCGCAAGGCTTCGGCTTGGGAAAGGCCAAGGAATTCGCCCTCTCCCGCCGTCATGTGGCGCGCCTTGAAGCCCGCCCCGCCGCCGTGGACGGCATCGTCGCGATGGTACCAGCCGTGAACGAACATCTCGACCCCGGCCTCGGCCCAGCCCCTTAGCCGTGCCTGGAAACGCGGCGCTTGCGAAAGCGATGCCCGCCCCCAGTGATCGGGCACGACCAGCATGGCGAAACGCGCCGCGCCCAGCCGGGCCTCCAGAATCTCGACAAGCCGGTCCACCTCGCTTTCGAAGCAAGGGGCGACATCGTGGATCGAGACGAGCAGGCGCCGGGTCTCAGCGCTATTGCGGAGTTCAGAACTGGGCATCGACGCCGATCCTCAGGGAACGCGGGCGCATCGGTGTCTGCTGCAGACCCTGAGCCACCGTGAAGGGATTGCCGAAGGCAAAAGTGTTGCCCCGGTCGTTGAGAATGTTCGCAAGGTCGAGCGACAGCCCCCAGCGGCCGAATGACAGCCGGCCGCCCGCCGAGAGGTCGTAGTAACGCCCCTGTGTCAGCGCGAAGGGGGAAAGGATCGCCAGTTTCGAACGCCCGACATGGCGTATCGCCGTATCGAGCGTGAGGTCCGCCCAGCCAAGCGAATGGACGAACTTGGCCGCCGTGCGCCATCCCTGGTCGGCGACGTTGGGCAAGTCTCGGTCGCTGATGTTGTCGAAGCCCGGGGCGGGATCGGACAGGCTGCTGGAATTGAGGAAACCCGCCGCCTCCAGCGACAGGGCGTCCACCGGGCGCCAGGCCAGCGAAAAGGCCAGATTTCCTACCCGGCCCGAACCGATGTTCGCCACGTAGGGCAGCCCGTCTATGGCAACGAGATCGGCCTGGATATTCCGCCAGCGAGCGAGCGAAGCGGTCAGGCTGCCGGACAGGCGGGCGCCCTTCTCCATGCCGAAGCGCAGGCCCAGCTCAACCGTCTGGATGCGGTCGGACACGAAGCGATCCGCGCTGGGATCGGCCGCGGAGCCGGTTACCTGAAGACCCCCGGGGCGATAGCCCTGCTGATATCGGCCATAGGCCAGCACCCCTGCTCCCGGCTTCCATGACAACGCAACGGAGGGCAGAAAACGCTGCTGGCGGCGCACCGGCTCGAAATCGAGGCCACCCTGCCCCATGAATTCGCTGGTCTGGCGAACGTAGCTGAACCGCCCCCCGAGCGTGAGCTGGACATTGCGCCGCAGAGGAATGCCGAACTCGCCGAAAGCTGCCGCATCCAGTGTCGTGTTGGCGAGATTGGAGAGCGTGTCCAGCGCACCGGGCGCGCCGAGCCTGCGCACCGCACGGTCGATATTGTTGACCAGGCCCAGACCCACGAGCCATGTCCCGCCATTGCCCCAGTTCCCGCTCAGCCGCGTCTCGTGCGAGAGCAGCTTTACCGCGACATCCTCCTCGTACTGCCGGATCTGCGGCGATGCGGAGGTGGTGGCATCGAACACGGTGTCGATGCTCTGCCGGGCATAGCCGGTGGCAGAAGTCAGCCGGGTTTCACCCCAATCGCGGGACAGGGTCACGCCGGCCAGGCGATAGTCGTTGTCGAACGGCTGCGCGATCGCGGACGAACGAACCAGATCGGGCTCTCCGCGCAGGGTATATTGCCCGTCGCGGGAATTGAGGTCCTGTCCGGCCAGAGTGACATCCACCGTCCATGCCGCATCCGGCTGCCAGCGAAGCGCCGCGCGAAACCCCGTCATGACGTTGCGGTTGATGTCCCTCAGACCGCGCGCGGCATCGTCGATATAGCCGCCGTCGACGGTGCGGTAGACCACGGCGCGCAGGGCCAGTCGATCCCTTGCCAGCGGCAGGTTCGCCACGAGCGCCCCGTCGCCGCCCGGCGCGCCGTCCTGCGTGAGGCGGACGCCGAACGCCCCTTCGAGCGAGGTCTTTCCCGGATCGGGCGGCGTCGGGACAAGGCGGATGATGCCGCCAAGGGTTCCCGCCCCGTAGAGCGTGCCCTGCGGCCCTTCCAGCACTTCGACGCGGGCGATGTCATGCAAGGCAAGATCGGGGTCAGGCGCGGAGTAGATCAGCCGCATCTCGCCCAGATACTGGCTGATCGTAGACTGGCTGGTGCCGTTGAAGCTGCTGTCGGCGATGCCGCGGATGAATATCTTGTTCCGGCCCGGCCCCAGATTGGTCGAGGACAGCTCCGGCAGCTTGCCCAGGATATAGCCGGTTCCGCGCCCGCCTGCCCGTGCCAGTTCCTCGCGGTCAGGCTCCACCACCGCCAGGCTGGCGGGATAGTCGGCAAGGCCAAGGCGCTGCTTGGTCGCCGTGACGAGAATGTCCGGCCCCGCCACCTCCGGGACAGGCACTGGCCGGATAGCAGGAGCCGCCCCCATGCGCGGCGCCCTGGGAGCGATGGCGGGCGCAGCGGCGCGCTTCACCAGCCGCACGGTACGGGAATCGACGAAGACGAAGTCGTACCCGCTTCCGGCGAGAATTCGCCGCAACGCCTCGGCTACATCGTGACGGCCCGAAATCCCGCGCGAACGCAGGGTATCCAGCCTGGGATCGCCGAGCGCGATCGAGATTCCCGCCTGCTGCGCAAGGGCCAGCAAGGCGTCCGAAAGCCGCCCCGCCGGCACCGCGAAAACATGCGTCTCCGCTGCCAGCGCCGGAGCGGCCTGCATCGTGTTGACGGCGACCGCCAATAGAGCGGGAAGGAACCGGTTAACGTGTGATCGACCAACCATCGGCAGTTTCGGTCACCTTCGCACCAATCAGGACCTCGACACGCCGTTGCAGCGCCGCATTGTCCCCGTCCAGCTGTATCACGCCCGTGAAACTTGTCTTCGATAGATCGGGGCCCAGTTCGATGGCAATCCCCCGCGCCCGGGTAATGTCGCCCGCGACTTCCACGAGCGGCGCATCGCGGTAGACCAGCTTGCCGCGCGTCCATGCGCCGATGTCGGCGGCGGCCTTGCTTCCTTCCATCAGCCTGTCGCCGCTCGCCTTCAGGGTATCGCCGGCATTGAGGCGAAGGCGCGTAATGCCGTCCTCGAACCGGACCGCCCCTTCGGACACTTCCACCTGCACCCCGCCGCTGCCGGAGCGAACGTTGAACACGGTCCCCACATCGACCACGCGCTGCGAACCGACGGTCAGGGTGAAGGGCTTTTCCGCATTGTGACGGACGGAGAACTGCGCCTCCCCGGCCTTGAGTTCGGCAACGCGCGGGTCGGACTGGCGCAGCACCAGTTCGGTGCCGCCGTTCAGCATGATCCTGCTGCCGTCGGATAGCGCGATCGTCCGTGCTTCGCCCGGCGCCGTCGTCACGGTGTAGGACCGGTCCCATCCTCCCACGGCCATCCATGACCCGGCGGCGACAAGCGCCACGGTCGCCGCCATGGCCGGCCACATCCAGCGTCCGGGCCGCCGCGCGCCGATCGGCGAGACGGCAGCATCCCGATGCCCGGCTTCCGCCTCTGTCCGAAAATTCTCCTGCCTCGCCAAAGCCACGGCGGGAGAGAGCGCCAGATCCTCGTCGCAAACGGCCTCGTAGGCATCGTTGTGGCGCGCATCCGCCTCGAGCCAGGCGGCGAACTCGCCCCAGTCCTCCTCGCTCGCATCGGCGAGCCGCACATGCCAGGCGATTGCCTGCCCATGAATGCCCTCGTCATCGGGACGAATCATCGAACCCTCCTGTTCTTCCGGCCCCGCCGGCTGCATCGTCCAGCCGGGCGCGAATTTCGAGCACCGCGCGATAGGCGCGCTGCAAATGCTTTTCCACCGCGCTCAGGCTTATCCCGAGATGCCCCGCGATGTCCTTCTGCGACGCGCCTTCGATCCTGAACTGGCGGAAGACGTAGGCGGTCCGCTCCGGCAACTGGGCAAGCCGGGCTTCCACGCGGGCCAGCTGGTCACGGGCCACGAGCGTGGCTTCGGCGTCGGGCGCGGCATCGGCCTGTTCCTCGCCGTCCCGCGCGTCGATCCAGCCCGCATCGCGGGACTGGCGGCGCGTTTCCGTGCGCCGCCGAGTGTGAGCCATGTTGTTGACCATCTGGTAGAGATAGGCGCGCGGTGCGCGGACCGGCCCCGTCACCGTGGTTTCAAGGCGAAGGAACAGATCCTGCAACAAGTCCTCGACATCCGCCTCGCTTACCCGGCGGGCCAGCAGGAAGCGCCGCAGTTCGCCCCGCATGGCGAGGCATACCTGCCGTAGTCCTCCATCGGCAGGCACCTCCTGCCCGAGCGACGTCATAGCCCGTCCTTCCTGCGCAAGCGCTCTTTCCTCTCTCAGGTAAAGCAGATGTTCCGGTGATCTTCCAGCGACCGTCATGGCACCCTCAGAAGCTGGACGTCAGCACGAGGCTGACATCGCTGCCGGCTCGCAGTGCCTGCCCAAGGCCCGCCGCCCTTCTACCGGAATGCACGTCGAGCCCGAGCCAGGTCCGCGGCTCGCCCGAGCCGTTGAAAACGGCGACGCGGGCGGCAGCGTGAACACCCATGGCTGCCGCGGGCTCGCCGTTGGTCATGCGAAGGAGGTCGTTTTCGAGCGAACGCCCACCCCAGCCGCCCTGCCGGTAGATGCCGGCCGAAACCGACCAGTCGCGCCCATGATCCAGCGAAAGTTCCGCCGCCGCATATCCGGCGCGGGTCTTGGCCGGAAGCAGGATGCCGGAACCGCTTCGCCGGCTTACACGGCCGGCAACGCCGTTCAGCCGCAGAATACTGCTGTCTCCCAGCGAATGCCAGGCACTGAAGCTCATGTGCCGCCCCCGGAACCGCGCCCCGTCCGGATCGCCGGGAAGCTCTACCGGATCGAGCGAACGGATCGCCAGCAGGTCGAAACGCCAGCCCGCATCGCCGGAATCGTTTTCAAGGCGCATGACCTTCACCTGATCCGGCATGGACATATCGGACAGCGACCACTCGACGAGTTGCGGCAGATAGCGCGCGCCGCTCATGCCCCAGACCTTCTCGGTCCGCGCCTCGGCAATGTTCGGCCCCATCGCAAGCAATGCGCATGCAACGCCGGTCATCCTGGATCGCCTCATGGCTGGAGCTCCGTTCCCCGTCCCGAGCGGCGGGACCTTGGAGAGACTCCGGTGCGAGCCCGAACCCGCACCTGAAAATGCGTGATGCGGGAAATGCGGGTTCCCGGCGTCTAGGCGAGATCGAAGCTGGAGTTCTCCTGCGTGTCACGACTTGGTTTCATCACCCTTGCCATGGTTGCCGGTCTTTCCGCTTCCAACATCGCCCGCCCCCTTCCGGCCGCTGTCTACCAGCCGCGAGCCAAAGCTGCTTCGGGAGCGCCTGGCACACTTTCCGTCATGACCTACAATGTGAAGGGCCTGCCCTTCCCCGCCGCGCTGGGCCGCCCGGCCGCGCTGGAAAAGATCGCGGAGCAGCTTGGAAGCCTCAGGCTGAGCGGCCGCCAGCCGGATGTCGTGGCCTTGCAGGAAGCATTCGTCCCCGAAGCCAAGGCGATCGCCGCTCGCGCCGGTTACAAGTGGATCGCGATCGGACCGCAGCCCTCGGAAGCTCTCGGCAAGCCATCGGATCGCTCGGAAAGGCTGGCCTCCGCCAATCTTGCGAACGGCGCGTCGTGGACCAGGGGCGAGACCGAGGGCAAATGGGTGGACAGCGGCCTCGTCATCATGTCGGACTATCCGATTATCGCTGCAAGACGGATGGCCTTTCCCGCGTCCCTCTGCGCGGGTTTCGACTGTCTCGCCTCCAAGGGACTGCTGGTGGCCTGGGTCAGGGTTCCGGGGCAGGCGCAACCCGTCGCGGTTGCGAATACCCATCTCAACTCCCGCCGCGCCTCAGGCGTCTCGGTCGATCGGGCCAACCAGGCCTACAAGCTGCAACTGGCCGCTGCCTTCTCATTTATCCACGCCCAGGTTCCTGCGAGCCAGGCATTGGTTTTCGCCGGGGATTTCAATGTCGGCCACGACCCGGACCGCATCTCCGGAGCGAAAAGCCTGATCGGCGATGCACTGGGCACCGCTGAAGCCTCGTCCCGGCTGCCGGGTGCGGAAACGACCTTGCGGCCGGAACTTGCGGCAATCGTGAAGCGCGGCAAGGACAAGCAATATTACCGTTCCGGCACTGCCACGAAGCTCGCATTCGGGGCCATGGACGTACCGTTCGGCGCCCATCCCGGCGCCGACGCGCTTTCGGATCACATTGGCTATGTCGTCACTTATTGCTTCCACAGCAACGACTGCAAACAGCGATGAACCCGCAAGGTCGCGGCATCGACCTTCGGGCCGCCCGGGCAAAGTGCCCGAGCGGCCCTGTGAGGGTCAGAACTTCTTGCTGACGCCGAACTGGACGATACGCCCGATGCTGAAGGCGCTTCCCTGCGTGGTATCGAAGCCCAGACCGGCTGCCGAACGGAACTCGGGCGGCGACACATCGAACAGGTTCTGCACGTTCAGGGTGAACGACAGGTCGCTCCCCCACGCGGACTTGGACTTCACGTCATACTTGAAGAACAGGTTGATCGCATCGAAGGCCGAAACCCGGGTCTGGCCGAATTCGACCGTGCCCCGCTTGTATCCCGAGGTGTGGTTCCAGATGACCTGCGCGCGCAGCCCGCCGATCCGGGTTCCCAGCGTTCCCTGGATGCGGAACACCGGAGTGTTGAAGGCCAGATCGTCGGCGACAGGCAGCGAAGGCAAGGCGCGCGATTTCTGCGAAAGTCGGTAGTTCCCCGTGACGCTCGCATCGAAGGAAGCGAAGCGGGTATCGAGCACGTAGTTGGCCGAGAAATCCAGGCCGTCGAGCTTCGCGGTGCCCAGGTTCCTTGCACGGGTGTCCAGCGAGACCAGCACAGGCGAGTTCGTACCGCCCGAAGTGATGATCGCCTGACCGGTCGAGGTCGGGTTCGCCACCGTGAAGTTGAAGTTGGCCGGATCGAACTGCGTCAGATAGGCCGCCAGTTCCTGGCCGCTCGGGCGAACCGAATAGAGCTGCGGGAAGTTCGCATAGTAGTCGCTGAGGTCCGCTCCGGTTACCGGCCTCCCGATCGTTCCCGTGAGGTCAATGTTGTAATAGCTCGCGTTCAGCGTCAGCCCCGGCAGGAACGGCGGCTCGATCTCCGCGCCGACAGACCAGTTCGTCGCCTTCTGCGGCTGAATTCCGGGAGCGGTACCCGACACGAAGAGCCCGATTTCGCCGGGAGCGGCGGTTACGCCGGGCGGCGTGCGCAGGAATGCAGCGGGCACCGTGGCCACGGCAGAGGCCATGACGCCAAGCTGGTCCACCGGCGACGGAGCCGTGAAGGACTTGCCCCAGTTCCCCCGGATCGCGATCCATTCGACCGGGCGCAGGGTTGCGGCGAACTTCGGATTGAAGGTGTCGCCGAAGTCGTTGTACTTGTCGTAACGTGCCGAGGCCGAAAGCGTCAGTTCGTTGATGAACGACATGGCGTTTTCATCGCCGACGATCGGGATCGAAAGCTCGCCGAAGACCGAATCCACCTTCTGGGTGTAGCTCGTCGGGTCCTGCAACAGATACGTCGATGCATTCGTCGACCGCCTGTTGAAGTTGTCCTGCATGTGCTCGTAGCCGGCCGCCGCGCGCAGCGTGCCGCCAGGAAGCTCGAACAGCGGCCCGTTGACGATGGCCCTATAATCGAACAGTTCGTTCCGGCCGGTGCCTTTGTTGTAGCGAAGCAGGCCCGAAGCCACGCTGGGCGCTGTTGCAGCCACATCGTAGGGATTCAGCGTCCCCCCGGCCAGGGCGGCAGACTGTGCCGCCGCGCTGATCTGCGCATTCGAGAACGACGTCGTGGCAAGGCCATAGCTAAACAGCCCGCTGAATTCCCAATCGGAGCCCAGCTCGACCGAGATCGAGGGAGCAACCCGCCATGTTTCGAGGTCGGTATTCTGCGTGGACGAAGCGGTTCCGAACAGCGGGCTGTAGTCATACCGGACGACCTGGGGCAGCCCGTCATTGGCGTCGCCGGTCGGACGGTAGAAGGGAGAGCTTGCCGCGAGCGTGGCCTGACCCGCAGCGCCGGTGCCCAGCGCTCCCGTTCCCAGAGTCCCGCCGATCTGCTCGATCGAACGATTGGCATAAAGCGCGGTCACGTCGAAACGCACCCCGCCCGAGAGGCGCTGGTTGAGACGGGCGAACACGGTGTGCAAAGTCGTGGTCGGATAGATGGCGACAGGGTCGGAGAAATCGCAGGAATTGGGACCGCCGGCGGTGAGCCCGCCTCCCGAAGGCACATAGGAGGTCGTTCCGATGGTCACGTTGGGCGCCGCACAGTTGCGGCCGGTGGGTACACCGGTGTTCCAGTCGACCTGCTTCACCCAGTCCCGGTCGGCGCCAAAGACGCTGTCATGGTGGGAATAGCCGTAGGCCACATAGAAGCCACCCGAGCCCCAGTCCTTGCCGGCCATCCCGCTCGCCTCGACCGACTGGAAATCGTCACCGATCCCGTATCGCGCATCCATCTGGACGCCGTCGAAACGATCGCGCGACACGAAGTTTATCACGCCGCCGAGCGCATCCGAGCCATAGACGGCAGAACCGCCGTCCGTCATCGCCTCCACGCGCTGGATCACGCCCGGCGCGATGATGTCGGGATCGACGGCAACCTGCTGGATGCCCGCGCCAACCACGCGCTGGCCGTCGAACAGTACGAGCGTCTGGGCGCCGCCGCTGGTGTTCGCGCCGGGAAGGCTACGAAGGTTGGGACGATTGATCGGGTTGCTTCCATTGGCGCCCGGCTGCTGCGAAACGCCGGCCGGCAGTCCGTTGAAGAAGTTGCCGACCTGCGGAATGGAGCTGAGAACCTGGCTCGTCGTGGCAGCGCCGGTGGCCGCGATCTGTTCCGCGCTCATGTCGATGACATTGTTGCCGGCCGGGGCGATGCCGCGGATGAG
Organism: Novosphingobium sp. TK71; assembly: GCF_055361505.1. Classification (NCBI taxonomy): domain Bacteria; kingdom Pseudomonadati; phylum Pseudomonadota; class Alphaproteobacteria; order Sphingomonadales; family Sphingomonadaceae; genus Novosphingobium; species Novosphingobium sp. TK71. The sequence goes on along the minus strand of NZ_CM143962.1, from coordinate 492,337 downwards.
AGTACCGATCACGACGATCGGTTCGCTGGTCACCTGGTCGGCAGCCGACTGGTCCTGCGCAGGCGGCGGCGCGTCGGCCTGGGCCATTGCCGCTGCCGGCATGACAGCGACCGAAGCCGCGCAGAGCGCGAGACGACCGACCGAACACTTGTAATTGATTGCCAATTCCTCATCCTCCCCTGGTACAATCAAACCCGTCGGCCTTTGCGGCCGATCGAGGCAACGAAACGCCTTGATCGAGACTTGCGGTTGCGCCTCCGCATTTCGGGATGGTCGGAATATCGGCTGCTTCTCAGGCAGCCCCGGCTTTCCCCCTTCCATTCGCCGCCATGCCCGTGAAGGCCGGCAGCGTGTCCCGTCTTTTTGTGTAACGGTTCATGCGCCAACTTGGCGGCGTTTGGCTTGACCTATCCGGACAGCCTCTCGCGCCGGCACAACTCGTCCTTCAATCCGGTGGGCGATTTGCCGAACCAGCGCCGGCAGCTCCGCGAGAAGATGGACTGTTCCGCAAAGCCCAGCTTTTCCGAAATGCCCCGAAAATCGAGGTCCGTCCGCTCCAGGTAGTAACAGGTCAATTCGCGCCGGACGCTGTCCTTTACCTGTTGGAAACCAAGGCCTTCCTCGCGAAGCCGGCGGCGGAGCGTGCGGGCGTGAAGATTGAGCGCATGGGCCACGCTGTCCGTCGAACTGTCTCCCAGGGCGAGCGATCGCAGCACCAGTCCGCGAACTTCCGCATCGACGGGAAGCTGGCGCTTGGGGAAATGCTCCTCAAGGTAGCGCAGCATGTCCCGATAGACATATTCGTCCTGGCTGAGGATGGGCCGTGTCAGGTCTTCCTCGAAGAACACAAGACCGTCGGCCGGCTCCCCGAACAGCACCTCGCAGCCGAAATTCCGGCGATAGGCGGAGCGCGTGGATACCGGTTCGTGGCGGAAGCAAACGCGCCGCGCCCGCGATAGGCCGCCCGTCATTTCCATCGCTTCGAGATGCCCGATCAGCAGGACCTGCTCGATGGCCTGCGCGCGATTTGCCGTGTCGCCAAGCAGCAGTTCATGGCCCGCGAAGGTGGCCGAGGGCTCCGCATGGGCGCTGAGCCAGACCCGCACGGCCCGGCTGTGTGCCCCGCTGTGCTCGCAGGCGGACCGCACTGCATCGCCGAACGTTCTGGAATTGCGCATTACGTTGCCGAGAGGGCCGAAAACCGCTCCCCCGCGCTGGCGAAGCGCAAGTCGCATGCCCAGATCCGGGCAATCCAGCCTCCTCGCCGCCGTGTCGAGCAAGCGGATCGCCTGCCGATAAGTCAGCCTTCCGGAACCTTCCGAAAAATCCCGAGGCACAATCTCCACTTCCTCGAGTAGCGCGGGGAGATCGCCTCCCAGTTCGCCGAAAAGCGCCGTGAAGTGCCGCAACAGCGGGGTGTTCAGCCGCTCGAAGTCCGCTTCGCTCACGGCAGCCGTTCAGCTTGGAAGCACGGCTGCACCGGCCGTCATGCGATGGCGCCGCATGCCTTGAGCTCCTCTATCCGGTCCCACGGCAGCCCGATCTCCATCAGCACCAGTTCGGTATGTTCGGAAGCCTGCGGAGCCCGGATCGTGTCGACGGGAGCATGATCGAACTGCACCGGCCCTCGAACGAGCTTGATGGGATCGCCGCCGTCCATGGCCTCGACCTCGAAGAGCATGTCGTTGGCCAGCGCCTGCTCGTCATGCGCGAGGTCCAGCAGGCTCTGGTAGGGCGCCCATTGGCCCGTGTAGGTCTTCAGATGCTCGCGCCAGTAGGCGAACGGCATGGCATTGAACCGGGCGTTGATGATCTCGCCGGCGGCCTCCCAGTTTTCAAGCAGCTTTTCCGCCGTCGAGAAGCGGGGATCGTCCGCGGCTTCCGGCACGCCGACATGTTCGAACAGGCTGCGGATATGCGGGCCCGGAATGAGCGTGCACAAATTGATGGTCCCGCCGTCGGACGTGGCGAAGTTACCCATGAAGGGATTGCCCGGATTGGAACCCGAACGCGGCATTCCGACACGCATCGCCCGCTTGTTCTCAAGCTGGATATCGAGCGCGCTGCCCGCCGACCACCAGGCGGTGGACAGCAGTGAGACGTCGATTTCGCTGGGCTTGCCGGTTCGCTCCCGATGGAACAGCGCACCGGCGATCCCGCCGGCGAGATTCATGCCGCCCGTGGAATCGCCAAAGGCCGGAATGCCCTGGGACAGCGGCCCCTCAAGCTCTCCCGGGCTCATCGACCAGCCCACCCCGCTTCGGGTCCAGAACGCGGTGCCGTCAAAACCGCCGACGTCGCGCTCCGGGCCCTTGTCGCCATAGGCGCTGCCACGGGCGTAGATGATATCGGGATTGGCCGCGCGAATGTGCTCGATATCGATTTTCAGCTTCTGCCGCAGATAGGGCAGATAATTGGTCAGGAAGACGTCGCAGCTTCGGGCCAGTTCGTAGATGACCTCCTGCCCTTCAGGCGTCGAGATGTCGACGCCGACCGAACGCTTGCCCCGATTGGGATGCTCCATCATCGTATGGCGCAGCGGGTTGATCTTCATCCCCCCCATGTTGATGAAGCCGCGCATCGCATCCCCGCGCGTGGGATGTTCGATCTTGATGACATCCGCGCCCCAGTCGGCGAGAATGGCCCCGCCTGCCGGCACGAACGTGTGCTGGGCAACTTCGAGGACGCGAATGCCCTCCATCACTTTAGTCATGCCGGGCATCCTTCCAGATCTAGCGGTCGCGGAGCCCGCGCCAGGGTCAAAAGCAGGAACGCGCCCACCAGTACCGCAGTACCGGCAATCACCAGGAAGGTGCTGTAGCCGCCGGTCCGTGCCAGAATGATGCTCAGCCCCACGGCGCCGATCGCAGCGGAAGCCGACATCGTCGCGGTCATCAGCCCCATGACGGAACCATAGATCCGAATGGGGAAGCACAGCGCCACGAGGAAGGCGATGATGTCGCCCTCGGCACCGAATGCGAAGCCCAGGAAGAAGACCGCCCCCGTCAACACCGCGGGGGCATCAAGGCTTGAGGCGATGATGAACAGTCCAAGGCTCGGCAGGGCAAGGGTAAAGAACGAGATCGCGAACGGATTGAACCGGTCCAGCGCAACACCGGTGATCAGGCGGCCCGCAAGCATCCCGATGGACAGCGCGCTGATCATCACCGACGCCCCGCGACCTGTCACGCCGTTGTCGAGCAGCACGAGCTTGAGCTGCGTCAGCATGATGACCTGGGGAATGTTGCAAAGAAGCATGGCCGCCAGCAGGATCCAGAACGCGGGTGCACGAAAGATCGCCGGATAATCCTCGCGCGCAGGCCGCCGGGGCGCGCGCGCACCTGCCTGCCGGTCCGCTTCCGCGGGAATGAGGAGGAATGTGATCGTGCCCGCCACCACGGCGAAGATCGCCAGCAACTGATAAGCGGCGCGCCACCCGTTCGCCTCGACGTAAGCGTTGAGCAGGGGGCCGCCGATCGCACTCACGAGCGCGGGACCGGATGCCACGATGGCAAGGGCGGCCCCCCTTGCGGCGGAAATGCACTGGACCGGCAACCGGGTATACACGGTCGAGGTCGTGGTAAGGCACACCACGCTGTGGATCAGGAAGATCACGATATAGGTCTGTAGAGAGCCGCCCATCAGGCTGTATGCCAGATACATCAGCGGCAGCGTCACCTGCCCGATAAGCGCCGTCCACCGGACACCGAGAACGTCGGCGATCCGGCCTATGAACGGAAATGCCAGGGAACTGACGATCCCGAGGCTTCCCACCATCGCGAAGTCCGCCTTGCTCCACCCGTTGGCGGCGATCATGCTGGGCGCGATCGCGCTGGTGACGGTTCCCGCCAGCGACATACCCGTGCCCACGCCGACCGTTGCGGCAAGCAACGGTCGCCAATTCGATCTCAACTCCGCAAGATACGTCACCGTGGCTCCTTCCCGTTCGTGCCTGATGGCAATTGTTCTGGTTCCCGGGCAGTCCCCGACCGGCAGTTCGAGCAGACGACATCGCCTGTCCATCGCTGCTGCCGGTTCGGGACATGCCAGGCGTGGTTCACGTCACATCCGCAAAGAACCGGCACCTTTGCGAACATATTCCGCACCCGGCATCCCTGCGTTCGAAGGCCCCGGCCGCCATGCCACGAAAGCGTCTTGCGCGTTCGAAACCGCCGCGGGCTTTCGCCCATGGCTTTTCGAAAGGCGGTCGAAAATGCGCCGGAATCGGTGAGGCATGACGTGGCCGTCAGCCTGCGCGGACTGCGCCTTCAGGGGGCTGTACCCGCTGTTTTGAGCATCGTGCGATCTAGCCCACATCCCAGCTTACGCGCCCCTGCGGGCAGCGTTCCTCTCACATTTCTCTTGTCTGCGCTGGATAGCCCGATCGCCGGCAGGACGCCAATTTGCGGAGGTCGAATCCGGCCCGGCGATACGCGAGGGGCTCCGCCCGCCCCCCTTGTCAGGTCGGCAGATAGCCGATCCGGCCTGCCCGTTCCTCCTCGTGGAGCGCGGCGAGGTCCAGTTCGAAGGCGATGTCGCCCTCGGGCATCTGGACGCGGGGATTGCCCGTCCAGTAGATCACCCGGCAGCTCCGCCGGGCGATGCGCCAGCCGTTTTCGGTGCGGACCAGTTCATCGTCGTAGTAGCCGCTGCCGTCCCACACCGGCGGCTCTCCAGCGGCATGACGGATGAGCCGCCACTGGCCATATGTTACTGTAAAAGCTCTATCTTCCTCCACTCGAACGAGGTGATTGCTCATCACATGCTGGGTTGCATCGAACATTTCGTGAAAGGCACCGAAAGCATGCTGAAAGGCACCTAGGTCGTTCCAGCACGAACCGGGCCCGTAATCGACCGCACAGTCCGCCGTGAACACCCGCCCGAACAGATCCCAGCGCCGGGTGTCCATGGCGAGACCGTAGAGATTGAGCACTTCGACGATGTCCTCACGGTCCGCCATGGTCGTCCTCCCGGTCAGAGCGGCAACGATACCGTCGCGGTGCCCTTGAGGATGGTGGCGCCGTCCTGCGTGGTCATCCGCGTCTCGACCGTGACCACCGGCATCCCGAATTCGGAGGTCTCCTGCCTGTCGATCACGGCGGCATCCACGTAAGTCACGTCCCCTTCGAAAGCGGGGCTGCGGAACTGGGTCTTCGAGTGCCAGATATAGCCTTCGTGCCCGGCCCAGTAGGCCACCGTATCGAGGTGCCAGGCATTCATCGACGAGCCGTAGCCATAAGCACCGCCCATGCCGACTTTCTCGGCCTTCTCGGGATTGATGTGCCCGGAGCTGGGCCCGTGGAACAGGCCGTCACCCTGGCGCGGATCGATCTTGCGGGCTTCGAAGTCGTAGCTCATGTCGCCGCCGAAGCCTGCGTCTTCCTGGGCGGGATCGTGCACGCCTTCAGGTGCGTTCCAGCGCCAGGTGCCCCAGATGTTCTGCCGGTGCGCACGGCATTCGAGCGCGAAAGTCACGCGGCTGTGCGGCCCGATCGCCCGGCGCGGCAAAGTATCGCCCACCTTGACCGTGCTCCAGCGCGGCGAGATGCCTTCGCGGCCCGACCTGATCCAGTCCAGCCGCACTTTCGCCACTTCGTCCAGTTCCTCCCTTGTCCAGGACCTGGGCGCGCGATTCTCCTTGTCGTAGACTTTCCGCTTGTTCGCCTCCTCCACGAGGTAGCGGATCGAGGTCGCCCGCTCCTTGGCGACGAGCGCGCCGTGCTGGTTGCGGTGGACCGTATCGCCATCGGCGAACATCGTCGGCCCGGCAAAGCCTGTTTCGGCAATGCGATAGCCCGCGAAGCTGCGCTCCTGCACGAGCTTGTCGCCGGGGCGGACGGGATTGCCGTAGAACCACCATTCCTCCCCTGCGAAGATCAGGTGCGATCCCGGAATCCGGCCGACGCAGGAAGGATGGCAGCCGTGGCCGTAGTCCATGGCGACGGTGAAGCTCTGCGGGGCGACGATACCGCCGAAGCGGCTGGCCCGCGCGAAATTCTCGTCCCAGTGCAGGGGATTGGCGTAATCCATCGCCTGTGCCCAGCGGCGGATGTCCGTGGCGTTGCACGGGTCCCAGAACTCGGCGAAGATCACCGGCTTGCCGACCCACCGATCGACATCGCTGGTGTCGAGGAACACATCGCCTTCGGCCATTTCTCTCTCCGATCTCTCGCGGCCTGCCCTTTGCGGCAGTGCCGAACCCGTCCCGTCCGATCTTCACCCGCGACGCGGCGGGCGCCTGTCCGTAGGTGCAGCCGCATCGGCAGTGGACGCAAGGCGCCGCCGCGCCGCGCCCATCAAGTGCGCAGGGGCGATACTTGCGCGCCGACCGCATTCGATCGCACCTTTCCGGCCGCGAATTGCGCTAGCCCTTGGGCCAAACACGAATCAAACCCGCTCGGGAGAGCCTGCTTCATGAAGATCGACAATACCCTCGCCGCAGTCGTCACCGGCGGCGCTTCGGGCCTCGGCCGCGCCAGCGCACAGGCCCTTGCCGATGCCGGCGTGAAAGTGGCCGTGTTCGACATCAGCGAGGAAGCGGGCGAAGCTTTCGCGGCCGAGATCGGCGGCGTGTTCTGCAAGGTGAACATCCTTGACGAGGAAAGCGTGGAAGCCGGCTTCGCCAGGGCCCGCGCCGCTCACGGGCAGGAACGGATCGTCGTCCACTGCGCCGTCGTGGCCGGCGGCGGCAAGACCGTCTCGTTCGACAAGACCACCGGCGGCTACAAGCGCGCCGCCACCGAGCAGATCGCCAGAACGGCCGAAGGCGTGTTCACCGCGTCCTACCGCGTCGCCTCGATCGCCGCGCTGGGCATGGCGGGCGCCGACCCGCTCAATGACGACGGCGAACGCGGCTGCATCGTGTTCACCTCGTCGGCCGCATCGCAGGACGGACAGGTCGGGCAAGTCGCTTACGGCGGCGCCAAGGGCGCGGTGAATGCCATGGTCCTGCCGATGGCCCGCGATCTCATGGACCTCGGCATCCGGGTGAACGCCATCCTTCCCGGCACTTTCGCCACGCCGCCGATGCTGCGGGTCAAGGAAATGAACGAGGCGGTCTACGATGGCCTCGGCAAGGCCGTGCCCTTCCCCAAGCGGCTCGGCAATCCCGAGGAATTCGCCTCGCTGGTGATGGAACTGGCCCGCAACACCTATTTCAACGGCCAGTGCATCCGTCTTGACGGCGGCATCCGCATGCCGCCGAAATGACCGCTTCCGCTTGAGAATCGTCGAACGAGCCTCCAGAGCGGCCATCCGGTCGGTAAGGGGGCCCAGCGACAATGCAGAACGTCATCGATTTCGTGATGGAGCTGGACCGGCTCAAGGCCGTCACCCGCAAGGTGAAGCCCATCGGCCTCGACCGTTACGAGAATTCGGCCGAGCATAGCTGGCAGATCGCGCTCTTCGCCGTGGCGCTCGCACCCCATGCCTCGGGAACGCCGGACATCTCGCGGGTCATGGCGATGCTGCTGGTCCACGATATCGGCGAGATCGAGACCGGCGATGTCATGGTGTTCTTCGAGGAAGGCCTGGCGGACCGCAAGGCGGCCGAGCGCGCGGCCATCGACCGGATCTTCGGCATCCTGCCCGATGCCGAGGCGGATTACCTGCGCGGCCTCTGGACCGAGTTCGAGGAAGAACGGACCGACGAGGCCCGCTTCGCCCATGCCATCGACCGTGCGATGCCCGCCCTGCTCAACTTGCGCAACGAGGGGCAGAGCTGGCGCGAGAACGGGATCAGCCACGAGCGGGTGGTGAAGCGCCTGAAGCCGCAGATCAGCCGCGGCGCGCCCGCGCTGTGGGACTATCTCGAAGCGGAACTGGAGACGGCGCGGGCCAGGGGCTACTTCGGGGCGTGAGGCCGCCCGGCTGCCCGCCACCTTCGCGTTTTCTTCCTTCCCCTCCCGATACCCGCCTTGACAGCGCCGCGCGCGCAGGCCCAATCGACGATCGATGCGACGTCCCGCCGTTAACGCCCTGAAAGCCCTGGTCATCCGCCAGCGGCAGCGCATGCGCGAAAGCGAACTGGCGTTCATCGTGCTGGCCGTTCTGGCCGGGATCGCGGCTGGCTGGCTGACCAACCTGCAAGGGTTCCTCGCCCACGCCCTCCAGCAGCTCTTCTACGGCGTCACCGGCAACCGGCTGAGCGCGATCGGCGAAATCCGCCATCCCTGGCGCCTGCTGGCACTCCCCTTCGGCGGACTCGTGCTGATCGGCATCGGCTATCTGCTGCGCCGCCGCCGCCGCGCGCCGATCGACGTGGTGGAGGCCAATGCCCTGCACAGCGGCCGGATTCCCTTCATCGACAATCTCATCATCTCGGCACAGACGATCATCTCGAACGGCGCCGGGGCATCGGTCGGGCTGGAGGCGGCCTATGCGCAGATGGGCGGCGGCGTGGCCTCGGTGCTGGGCCAGTGGTTCAAGCTGCGCCGCGCCGACATGCGGACGCTGGTGGGCGCGGGCGCGGGCGCGGCCGTGGGCGCCGCCTTCGGCGCACCGCTGGCGGGCGCCTTCTATGCCTTCGAAATCGTGATCGGCACTTATACCCCCGCCGCCATCGCCCCGGTCATCGCCGCCGCCCTCGGCGCTGCGTTCATCACGCGCCAGCTCGGCGTGGAACCCTACCTGATCGCCGCATCGAGCACGCATGAGCTGACCACGGGGGACTATTTCATCTATGCCGTGCTCGGGCTGGTCTGCGCCCTGGTGGGCATCCTCGTGATGCGGCTGGTGACGTTTACCGAGCTTCACGTCCAGCGCTTCACCCGCTTCACGCGCTGGAAACCGCTGGTTGGCGGACTGCTGCTGATGCCGCTCGCATGGGTATCGCCGCAATCGCTTTCGGCGGGGCACGGGGCGATGCATCTCAATCTCGTGATGCAGCCGGCGATCCAGTTCCTGCTCGTGGTTCTCGCGCTCAAGATCGCCGCCTCGGTGATCTCGCTCAGCTTCGGCTTTCGCGGCGGCCTGTTCTTCGCCTCGCTGTTCCTGGGATCGCTGGTCGGCCTGATCTTCGCCGCCGCCGTGCAGATGCTGCCGCTGGGCATCGAACTGGACCCCACCCAAGCCGCCCTCGTCGGCATGAGCGCGCTGGCCGTCTCCATCGTCGGCGGCCCGATGACGCTGGCGATGCTCATGCTGGAAACCACGCACGACTTCGCGCTGATGGGCGTGGTGCTGACCGCCTCGCTCGTATCCAGCGCCTTCACGCGCGAGATGTTCGGCTATTCGTTCTCCACCTGGCGCCTGCACATTCGCGGCTCGATCATCCGTTCCCCGCGCGATATCGGCTGGATGCTCAGCCTCACCGCCGGACGCATCATGCGCAAGGACTGGATCTCGGTGCCCGCAACCCTTTCCATCGCCGATTTCCGCGCCCGCGTGCCGCTCGGCTCGGCCAGCAAGGCGATCCTGCTGGACGAGGAGGAACACTATGCCGGGATCGTCACCACCTCCGCCGCCTACAACCCCGAACTGGCGCAGGACAGCGCGGTGGGCGGGCTGGCGACGCTGAAGGGCACCACGCTTTCCCCCACCACCGACATCCGCGCGATGATCAAGGCCTTCGACGTGGCCGTGGCCGACGAACTGGCGGTGGTGGACGGTATCGGCAATGTCGTCGGCGTCGTGACCGAACGCCACGCGCGCCGCCGCTACTTCGAGGAGATCGAGGCCTCGCAGCGGGAACTGTTCGGCGAAAGCTGAAGCAGGAGGAATGCAGGGGCCATCGCCCCCGCACCCCCGGACCTGCTCCTAGTCCCTAGCCACCGGCAGCCACACGGCGCTGGCCGCATCGCCGCCATAAGTCACCGTCTCGGTCGCCTTCACATAGTCGCTCGCCCTGGCCTCCATGATCGAGGGCACCCAGGACTGCGGGTTGCGGTCATAGAGCGGGAACAGGCTGGACTGCACCTGCACCATGATCCGGTGGCCCGGCAGGAACACGTGATCGACGTTCGGCAGTGACCACTGGAAGGTATAGCCCTTGCCCGGCTCAAGCGGCTGCGGCTTGTCGAAGCCGTGGACGTAGCGGCCGCGGAAGATCTCGATGCCGATGCCGAGCTGGTAGCCAGCCAGTTCCGGATTGGCCGAGTTTTCCTGCGGATAGACGTCGATCAGCTTGACCACGTAGTCGCTGTCCCGCCCGCTGGTGGAGGCGTGCAGCTCCACCTTGGGCGCACCCTTGATGTGGACCGCCTTGTCCAGCGTGCCGGTGGTATAGCTCAGCACGTCCGGACGGCCGTCAACGAAGCGCTGGTCGTGGACGAGCCAGGTCTTCCACTCCTCGCCCTGCATGTGCACCGGGCGCGGCAGCATCGGCACCGGCTTGGCGGGGTCGGAGACGTAGCTGTCGCTGCCCGCCACCGGCTTGCTCCACGAGAGGCCGTAGTTCCCCGCAAGGTAGAGCGGCGTGTAATCGCCCGCCGGCCACTTCTGCGACACTTCCCAGCCGCCCTTGTCGCCCTTGGCGCCGGTGGCATAGGTGATCACCGGCGGCGTGTTGCAGGCCGGCGCCACGGTTTTCAGGTGACAGTCGAGGAAGGGCTTCATGTAGCGCTGGCGGAACTGGCCGCCGGTATCGCCTTCCCACTTGAGCGGACCAAGCTCACGCGCTTCGTAGTTGACCTGGGAGTGGCGCCAGGGGCCGATGGCAAGGCTCACCATGTCGTCCGGCGTGCCGTTCGCCTTGAGCGCCTGGTAGACCGCCGGGGCGCCGTAGCTGTCCTCTTGGTCCCACTGTCCCACCACGAGCATGGTCGGCACCGTCAGCTTGCGCGCGCCGAGCAGCTTGTCCACCGCCTGCCCCTGCCACCACGCATCGTAGCCGGGATGCTCCAGCACCTTGCGCACCACCGGCAGGTCGATGAGGCCGTATGCCTTGGCATATTCCATGGCCGAACCGGCATCGAGATAGGCCTGGTACTCGTCCCCCGTGCCCTTGGGCACCGCGCCGCCGCCCTTCTTGACCGTCTGGCCAAGGTCGTAGTCGAACCCGAACATGCGGAAGGCGCCGTTGTGGAACCAGTCGTCGCCCATCCAGCCGTCCACCATCGGGCTCTGCGGCACGGCGGCCTTGAGCGCGGGGTGCGGATCGATCAGCGCCATGAGCGAGGTGAAGCCGAGATAGGACGAGCCGGTAATGCCGACCTTGCCGTTGCTCTCCTTCACGTTCCTCACCAGCCAGTCGATGGTGTCGTAAGCGTCGGTGGCGTGATCGACCTTGGTCTTGTTGAGGGGGCCTCGCAGCGGCCGGTTCATCACGTAGTCGCCTTCGGAACCGTCAAGCCCGCGCACGTCCTGATAGACCCGGATATAACCGTCGTTGACGAAATCCGCGTCCATGACGGGCAGGATTTCCTCGATCTTCTGGCTGCGGTTGCGGCTGGTCATGCCGCCGGCGTTGTAGGGCGTGCGGCTGAGCAGGATCGGACCGTCCTTCGTGCCCTTGCGCATGACGATGACGGTGAAGAGCTTCTTGCCGTCCCGCATGGGAATCATCACCTCGCGGCGGATGTAGTCCGCCTGCGGGCGTACCCAGTCGTACGATTCGACCTGCTCGTTCATCATGGTGTCGGTGGGCGCGCGGGCGCTGTCCTGTGCGGAAAGCTGGGCGGCGGCGAGTGCAAGCGGCGCGGCTGCAAGGCACGCGGCGATCCGAAGGCTTTTTGTCATGGGCCCGATTGGTGGCCCGTGCATTTCCGGCGGTCAAGCGTGAAGACGAGCGGCCGCGCGAAACAGCAGCGCCGGGCCTGCCCTGCCCCCGCCTTGCGCGCCCGGCCGCGAGGTGCAGGCGCGCGCGCGACAGTTTCGGCAAGAACTGCAACAGCCCATGAAACAAGGCTATCCAATTGAATTAAAAAACGAATTTTCATCCGGCAATAGTCTTGCCTTGCCGAAAATACCGGACATTATGAGGTGTAATCACGGGGGTTGATGTGCGTTTTCCGATTTCGGTATTTCTGGCGTCCGCGCTTGTCTGCGGCCCGGCTTTCGCTCGCGACGATCAGGTCCAGCGCGGCCCCGTTCCTCGCTGGGTTTCACCCTCCGAAGACCTGCCCGTGCCGGAAAACGCCACCGGCGCCGTCTTCGTGCGCCATCAGGATACCCTGATCCATCTCGATAAGCAGGGGCAGGCGCAATACACCGGCTATCGCATCAGGATCCTGCACCCCAGCGCCCTGCAACTCGGCAACCTGTCCATCGCCTGGAACCCGGCGGCGGGCGCGCCCACCGTGCACGCCATCCGGATCCACCGCGATGGCGAAGTCATCGACGTGCTGAAAACCGCTGCGTTCGAGATCCTGCGCCGGGAAGACCAGCTCGAAACGGCCAAGCTGGACGGCACCCTGACCGCGGTGCTGCGCATTGCCGACTTGCGCGTCGGCGATGAACTGGAAGTCGCCCTCACCATCCGCACGACCGATCCCACGCTGGGCGCCAGCGACGCGGGAATGCTGCTGATCGCGCCCAGCCCGGTGCCGGGCCGCTTCCTGCTGGGCCTCAGCTGGGAAGACCGGGCAGAACCGCAACTGCGCATGACGCCCGACATGAACGCCTTCGCCCGCAAGAGCGAACACGCGCTCGAAGTCCGGCTGGACAATCCGGCCACCATCGTCCCGCCCAAGGATGCTCCGGCCCGCTATCTCTGGCAGCGTGTGGTCGAATATAGCGACTTTGCCGATTGGGCAGGAATTTCAAGGCGTTTCGCGCCGTTTTACACAAAGGCCGCGAAGCTGCCCGATGCTTCGCCGCTCCGGCGCGAGGCGAGCCGCATCGCCGCAGCCCACGCGCTGCCGCTGGACCGCGCAAGCGCGGCGCTGAAGCTGGTGCAGCAGGACGTGCGCTATATCTACGTCGGCCTCGGCAACGGGAACCTCGTGCCCGCCACCGCGGACGAGACCTGGCAGCGCCGCTATGGCGACTGCAAGGGCAAGACAGCGCTGCTGCTGGCGCTCCTGGGCCAGTTGGGCATCCAGGCGGAAGCCGTGCTGGTCAACACCGGCGGCGGGGACGACGGGTTCGACCAGCGGCTGCCGAGCCCGCGCCTGTTCGATCACGTCATCGTGCGCGCGCATATAGACGGCGCGGTCTACTGGCTGGACGGCACGCTGCCGCCGGTGGTGCCGCCCTCCACCACGCCGATCATGCCTTACCAGTGGGTGCTGCCGCTTACGGAACAGGGCAGCTCGATCGAGCAGCTCGCGTGGCAGCCCGCCCAAAGGCCCGACCAGATCACCCTTTACGAGATCGACGCAAGGGCCGGTTTCGATGAACCCGCCCGGATCACCAACACCACGATCACCCGCGGGATCGAGGGCCTGCAGCAGGAAATGCAGCTTTCCGGCCTCGCGCACGACCAGATGCTCGGCAGCTTCCGCCAGCAACTGGTCGGCAGCACCTGGCAGGCGATCGAGGATGTCCAGTGGCGCTACGACCAGAAGGCGCAGGCCAGCGTGCTGACCATCAGCGGCACCGGTTCGGTGGACTGGGATGACGACGGGGACGGATCAAGGTCGCTCGCCCTGCCTGGAGGCGGCTTCAGCCCGCCCGAACGGCGCACGCGCTCGGCCGATCAGGATCAGGAACTGCCTTACGCCAACAAGCCCGAATTCGACTGCCGGGTAACGACCGTTCGGCTGCCGTCCACGGCCCGTCCGGCGGGATGGACGTTCAAGAAGGGCTATGACACGCAGCTGTTCGGCCGGACCTATTACCGCGCCTTCGAACAGCGTGACGGCGCCATTCGCATGATCCGCGGCTCACGCGTGGAGCAGAAGGAAATCGACGCGGCGACCGCGAAGAAGGACAATGCGCGCATCGCCGCCTTCGACAACAGCATGGCGTGGATCTTCTATAACCCCGAAACATCGCGAACCGTGGAAAGCGGCACGAAGAACGTGCCCGCCACTTACGAGATAGACTGGACGGCTGACAGCGTTCCCTGCCTGGCCCACGCATCCGCCGATGCGAAAGCGGCAGCCGCAGCCCCGAAGTAACGGCCTGCGGACAAGCAAAAGGGCAGGAGAGCCCCGGCTCCCCTGCCCTTTCGATCTTGTCCTGAGCGGCTGCCTTACGCCGCCTGCTTCTGCCGTTCGGTCGCTTCGAGGTTGAGCAGGTCCGCCAGCTCGAACGCGAGTTCGATCGACTGCGCACCGTTGAGGCGCGGGTCGCAGTGGGTGTGATAACGGTCCTTCAGCGCCTCGTCGGTGATGGCGATGGCGCCGCCGGTGCATTCGGTCACGTCCTGGCCGGTCATCTCGATATGGATGCCGCCCGCATGGGTGCCCTCGGCACGGTGAACGGCGAAGAAGCCGCGCACTTCGGCCAGGATGCGGTCGAACGGGCGGGTCTTGAAGCCGCTGTCGGCCTTGATGACGTTGCCGTGCATCGGATCGCACGACCACACCACCGGATGACCTTCCGCCTTCACCGCGCGCACCAGCTTGGGCAGGCCGGCCTCTACCTTGTCATAGCCGTAACGGCTGATGAGGGTCATGCGGCCGGGTTCACGCGCCGGGTTCAGCGTGTCGAGCATGCGCAGCAGCGCGTCGGGCTCGAGGCTGGGGCCGCACTTCATGCCGATCGGATTGCCGACGCCGCGCAGATACTCGACATGGGCCGATCCTTCGAAGCGGGTACGGTCGCCGATCCACAGCATGTGGGCCGAGCAGTCGTACCAGTCGCCGGTCAGCGAATCGCGCCGGGTCAGCGCTTCCTCGTAAGGAAGCAGCAGCGCCTCGTGGCTGGTGTAGAAATCGGTGCCCTGAAGCTGCGGAACCGAGGTCGGGTCCACGCCGCAGGCGGCCATGAAGTCCAGCGCTTCGCTGATGCGGTCGGCCATCTGCGAGAAACGCTCGCCCCAGGGGCTGCGGCCGATGTGCTCCATGGTCCACTGGTGGACCTGGCGCAGGTTCGCATAGCCGCCATGCGCGAAAGCGCGCAGCAGGTTGAGCGTGGCGGACGACTGGCCATAGGCCTTGAGCATCCGTTCGGGATCGTTGCGGCGGGTTTCCGGCTCGAACTCGATGCCGTTGATGATGTCGCCGAAGTAGCTGGGCAGTTCCAGTCCGCCGATCGTCTCGGTCGGGGCCGAACGTGGCTTGGCGAACTGGCCCGCCATGCGGCCCAGCTTCACCACCGGCTGCTTGCTGGCGAAAGTCAGCACCACCGCCATCTGGAGCAGCACGCGGAACGTGTCGCGGATATTGTCGGCGCTGAACTCGGCGAAGCTTTCCGCACAGTCTCCGCCCTGAAGCAGGAAACCGCGACCGGCAGCCACTTCGGCCAGGTCCTTCTTGAGTTCGCGCGCCTCGCCCGCAAAGACCAGCGGCGGAAACTTCGCAAGCGTGGCCTCTACCTCGCCCAGCTTCTCCGCATCGCCATATACCGGAAGATGGCGGGCTTCCTTAGCCTTCCAGCTTTCCGGGGTCCAATTGCTAGCCACGTCACGTACTCCTGGCGGTTCCTTTGCCTTCTCTCCCCGCGCCGAATGCATGGGGCCAAACCGGCAAGAACCGCAAACAAGAGGCGCGCCATAGCCTCCCCCGGTAATTTTTGCAAAGCCGGTTTAGGCGATCACGGTGATCGATTGCGCCACAGCGCCCCGGCGTAACGGAACAATGTTACAGGCGGCAGGATTGCCCGCGTAACTTGCGAACAATCCCGCCCTGCTTTTCCTACTTTACCGCGACCGTTCCCGAGCTCTTGCCTTCCGGCATGACCTCAAGCCGCCACGAGTTGTTCTTGCCGAGGTAGCGCGCGGCAAGCGCCTGCATCTGCTGCGGCGTGGTGGCGGTATAGTCGTAGAGGATCGTACGGACCGTGCCGATCCGCGAGGGATCGTAAGTCGCACCTTCGAGCTGGCCCATGAAGAACGAGGTGCTCGAAGCCGCGCGCGTCACCTGCTGGCGCATCGGTTCGGTGACCAGCGCCAGTTCCTGCGCGGTGGGCGGATTGTTGATGAGGTCCTGGGCGATCTCGTCCGCGGTCTGGAAGAACACCGTCGCCGACTTGGGATCGAGCTGCGCCATGGCGGTGATCGAACCGCCCGCCGCCATGTCCACCGGCCACTGCGAATAGACGTAAGGCGCATAGGCCACGCCCAGCTTCTCGCGCACGGCATCGAGCAGGCGGTTGGTGAAGAGCTGCGTCAGGATTTCGAGCTGGCGCGATTCGCGAATGCCCATGGCGCCGCCGCCGGTAGGCCACGAGATCACCGCCGCGGCCTGGTCCGGGTCGCCGTGGTGATGCAGCACCACCGGCACGTCCGAAGGCTTGGGCACCGAGACTTCGGCGAGATTGGCCGTCGACGGCGCGGGCGTGCGGGCCTTGAGCGCGCCGAACGTCTTCTCCAGCGCGGTGATGGTGGAGGCCTTGTCGAAGTCGCCATAGATCTGCACTTCGACCGGGCCGCTCGCCAGTGCCTTGCTCCAGACCTTCCTGAAGCCGGCCGCCGTTGTCTTCTCGATCTCCCCCGGCGTGGGCGTCGCGAAGCGGGCGTCCTTGCCGCGCTGGTAGAATTCCAGATCGCGGTTCAGCACGCCCTGCGGCGAAGTGGAATAAGTTGCATACTGGATCTTCGCCGCGGCCTTGGCGCGAACGAGCGGCTGCGGGTCCCAGCGCGGCAGGTCGAGCTTGGCAGCGAAGAGATAGAGCTGGTCGGCCAGGTCCTGCGGGCGGGTTTCCGCCTGGAACTGGAAGCTGGCGTCCTGCACCTCGAAATCGAAGCCCAGCTTGCGCCCGGTCGAGATGCGGTCGAGGTCCTCCTGGCCCAGCGTGGCAAGGCCCGAACCGACCAGCGCGAATTCACCAAGCGCGATATAGGGGGCATCCTGCGGCGCGATCGACCGCTTGCCGCCGCCGAAGCGGACCTTCACGGTGACACGGCCCGGCTCTTCCTGAACCGGCCAGAGCAGCGCCTTCACGCCGTTCGCGAAAGTGAGCTGCTCGATATCGAGCAGGCCGGTCGGCGCCTGTGCGGTCGCCTTGTGGGGCGCGCCGATGGCGGGCAGCTTCTCGAACGACACCGGCTTCTCGTTGACCGCGGTGCGGATCGAGGCGTCGGGCCGGATCGGCTGGAGCAGCGCGGTGCGCAGCCCATCGTCAGTGGCGCCGCCCTGCTTCTGCGTGGTGAAGATCGCCCGCGTCACCGAGCCGCTGAAGAGCTGCTGCGTGTGCTTCAGCACGTCTGCCGGCGTGAACAGCGGCTTCGATTCGCGGAAGATGCGCAGCACGTCGTTCGGGGCCGCCACGGTTTCGCGAATGTCCAGCGCGTTGACCATGTCGTCCGCCAGCTTCGAACCGGGCAGGATGCGCTGCTGTTCGACCGGGACCTGGAACGCAACGTCGAGTTCGGCGACCTCGCGGTCGATCTCGGCCTGCGTCGGCGGCTTGGTCATCGCATCGGCGATCACGCCGCGCACGTCGCGCAGCGCCGCCTGCCAGTCCTCGCCCAGCGGCGTGACCGAAACGAACGTGGCGTCCGCCGAGCGCGAGACGTCATCCTGGTTGACCGAAGCCGACAGGAAGCTGCCACCCGCGCGGGCCTTGGATTCCAGGCGGCGGTTGATGATGGCCTGCGCGATCGAATCGACCATCAAGCCCTGGTTGTAGACCACGTTGTCCGTCACCTGCCGCCAGGGGCGCAGGATCGCATACATCAGCGAAGGCGGCAGATCGGGCTCGATCAGGACCTTGGTCTCGCCCACCGGGTTCTTCGGATCGGCCCCTGCGGGCGCCGCCGGATCGCCGAAGCTGGGCGCGGCGCTCAGCTTGCCGGTCGCCTTCCAGTCGGCGAACCACTTCTTCACGTAGCCTTCCAGCGTCGCCGGATCGGCATCGCCTGCAACGATCACGGCGACGTTGTCCGGGCGATACCAGCGCGAATAGAAGGCACGCACCGAATCCGGGGTTGCCGAAGTCAGCGTTTCGACAGTGCCGATCGGCTCACGCGCCGAAAGCGGCTGCCCGGCGTAGAGCGTCTTCTGCATGGCGTCCTGAACGCGCTTGGCGGCGCCGCCGCGCTCGCGCATCTCGGCCAGCACGATCGGCAAGTCGGACTTGAGGTTGGAGGCCGAAAGCGTGGGCGCGGTCACCATGCCGCTCATCAGCTTGAAGGTCTCGTCCAGCGAAGTGGGCGTGGCATTGGGCAGATCGAGCTTGAACACGGTCTGCGTGGTGGAGGTCACCGCATTGGTATCACTGCCGAAAGTCGCGCCGAGGCGCTGGAAGGCGGCAATCGCCGTCCCCTCGGGAATGTACTTCGACTGGCGGAACAGCATGTGCTCCAGCAAGTGCGCGTAGCCGCGCTCCGAATCGGTCTCGTAAAGCGAGCCGGCATCGACGCGGATACGGATCGAGACCTGCCCCGGCGGCACCCCGTTGCGGCGCACCGCATACTTCAGCCCGTTGGAAAGCTCGCCGAAATGCCATTCGGGATCGCGGGGAATGTCGCTGCCGCGATAGAGCCACGGATCGCTGTCGCCCGGCAGGGTTTCCGGCGCGGGCGCGGCTGCGCCGGGCACTTGCGCAAGAACGGACTGAACCGGGAGGGGAGCCAGCAGGAGCAGGCAGGCGAGCGAGCGGGCGGCGCGCGAAGATTTCGTCATCGGGAGGGGTATAGGTTCCGGTTCGATTAAGGGCCAGTGAATAGCGCGAGACTGTTCCCCGGCCCCGCAGGGGTGCAAAGTAGCGGCCTAGAAAGCGCCAAGTCGCAGCGTTGTTCCCGCCTCATTCAAAGTCAATTGCTGCTTGTGGACTTGACCCTCTGCCAGCAACACCTAAATCGCGTGCATCATGTATATCGAAACCGAAGCCACGCCCAATCCCGCCACGCTCAAGTTCCTGCCCGGCCGGCAGGTCATGGCGGCAGGCACCCGCGAGTTCACCTCGCCCGAGGACGCGGAAGTCTCGCCGCTGGCGCAGGCCCTGTTCGACCTTGGCGACGTGACAGGCGTGTTCTTCGGCCAGGGCTTCGTTTCGGTCACGGCGGCGCCGGGCTCGGAATGGTCTGATCTCAAGCCGCAGGTCGTCTCGATCCTGCTCGATCATTTCGTGTCGGAAGCCCCGCTGTTCGCGGGCGGCAACGCCAGCGGCTTCTCAGTCCCCGCCGAGGACGAGGCTGACTATGGCGACGATCCCGCCGATGCCGACATCGTCGAGCAGATCAAGGAACTGATCGAGACCCGCGTGCGCCCGGCCGTGGCCAACGACGGCGGCGACATCGTCTATCGCGGCTACCGCGATGGCGTGGTCTATCTCGCCATGCAGGGCGCCTGCTCGGGCTGCCCTTCGTCCAGCGCCACGCTCAAGCACGGGATCGAGAGCCTGCTCAAGCACTACGTTCCCGAAGTCACCGAAGTCCGCGCCGCCTGACCCCAAAGGGATGACGAAGGCGTGACGACGGAGACGACCGCAGAGCCGTTCCACGGCCGCACACTGGTGATCGACAGCGCTACCGAAGCCTGTTCGGTTGCGCTGTTCGAGAACGGCGCGCTTCTCGCGGGAGACTTTCGGATGCTCGGGCGCGGCCATGCCGAAGCGCTCGTGCCGATGATCGCACAGCTTCCCGATCGCGGCCGCGCCGCCCGCATCGTGGTGGCGCTCGGCCCCGGCAGCTTCACCGGCGTGCGCGTCGGCCTGGCCGCCGCCCGCGCGCTGGCGCTGGCCTGGGGCTCCGAGGTGATCGGATACTCGACCCTCGCCATGGTCTCGGCGATAGCGCGCGATCAGGCCGGGGTCGTTCCGGTGGCAACGGCGATGACCGGTGGCCACGGCGAATGGTTCATCGAAGGCTTCGCTAAAGACGGCAGCGTGACCCGGCCCCTCACCTCGCTGCGTCCCGACGCGGCGGCTGCCGCAGTTGCCGAGGAGGTGGTCGCCGGCACGCAGGCGCAGGCCCTTGTCGCCGCGCGCGGAAACGGAGCCGCCCTCGCCATCTGGCCGGATGCCCGCGCCTTCCCGCTCCTGCCCGCCCATGCCCTGACCGCCGACACCCGCCCCCTCTATGGCCGCGCGCCCGACGCCAAGCTGCCCGGCGGCCTTCCCGGACCGCAAGGATAACCCCGGATGCTTGACGATCTCGACCAGATCATGGCCGTGATGGCCACGGCGTTCGACCCGGCCTGGGGCGAGGCATGGAACAGGCGCCAGGTCGAAGACGCGCTCACCTTGGGAAATTGTCACTATTTCCTCGTTTCGCCCGAAGGAAAACCCCTGACGGAAGGGGAAATCGCGGCCGGATTTTCGCTGTCGCGAACCGGATACGAAGAAGAAGAGTTACTGCTTCTCGCAGTAGATCCGCAGTTCCGCCGGAAAGGACTTGGGCGATCCATATTGGACGCACTTAGACTTGCCGCAGGAGCACGGGGCGCTAAACGACTTCTACTTGAAATGAGAAGAGGAAACTCGGCAGAGTCTCTTTACGCAACCTTCGGATTCTATGCCATCGGCGAACGGAAAGATTACTACCGTACACCGAACGGCGAGAGAATCGATGCACTGACCTTTGCTTGCGACATAGACTGACGGAATCTAACAGTATTAATCGGATTGATTTCGTTACAATTGTCACAATTAGGGACGACTTGTAATTGATCTTGTATTCCAGATTGAAATGGTCCAAGGCGAAACGGCAGGCCTAAAAGGCTCGCCCGATCCAGTAATGGTCGCAAAAAAAGAGGTCGTAAAATGGAAATCATTCAGGCTGATGCCAACGAGACGTTGATCACGCTCACGTCCGACATCGTTGCAGCTCATGTCAGCAACAACAACGTCAACGTAGAAGACCTGCCCACGCTCATCACCAATGTCTACGGCGCTCTCGCCGGACTTGGCGGTACGCCCGTCGTCGAGGAAGAAAAGCCCGAGCCCGCCGTTTCGGTGCGCGCTTCGGTGAAGCCCGACTACATCGTCTGCCTTGAGGACGGCAAGAAGCTGAAAATGCTCAAGCGTCACCTCATGACCCATTACAACATGACCCCGGAAGAATATCGCGCGCGCTGGAACCTGCCCGCCGACTATCCGATGGTTGCCCCCAACTACGCCGAGAAGCGTCGCGAACTGGCCAAGAAGATCGGCCTGGGCCGCAAGCCCAACGCGCGCCGCGGCCGCAAGCCCAAGGCTGCCGCCTGATTTCAGGCCGCGCCGACTTACGCCCGGCAAACGGGCGTTCGAAGGTTGTGATTAAGGGCACGGCCGCCTATCTAGGTGGCCGTGCCTTTTCATTGATACAGGTCAAACGTGCATCAACCAATCGACATCGAAGCCCTCTGCGCTGAACGCGGCCTTCGGATTACCGAACAGCGCCGCATCATCGCGAAGGTTCTTTCCGAGAGTACCGACCACCCCGATGTCGAGAAGCTCCACGAACGCGCAACCGCGCTGGACCCGGGCATCTCGATCGCCACGGTCTACCGCACCGTGCGCCTTTTCGAGGAAGCCGGCATTCTTGACCGTCACGACTTCGGCGACGGCCGCGCCCGCTACGAAGCCGCGCCCGAAGCACACCACGATCACATGATCGACGTGGAAACCGGCCAGGTCATCGAATTCGTCGACCCGGAACTGGAATCGCTCCAGCGCCAGATCGCCGAAAAGCTCGGCTTCCGCCTCGTCGACCACCGCATGGAACTCTTCGGCGTCCGTATCGAGCGCGAGGACGGCGAAACCCGCAAGTGACGGCCGAGGCTCCGGCCCCGGACCTGCTTTCAAAAAGGCGGATCGCACC
This sequence comes from Novosphingobium sp. TK71, assembly GCF_055361505.1. Taxonomy (NCBI): domain Bacteria; kingdom Pseudomonadati; phylum Pseudomonadota; class Alphaproteobacteria; order Sphingomonadales; family Sphingomonadaceae; genus Novosphingobium; species Novosphingobium sp. TK71. The sequence continues at coordinate 470,607 of NZ_CM143962.1, read as the reverse complement.
CCGGGGCTGGGCCCTGGTCGCGGTCCGCCTTTTTGCGTTGTTGCTGCTGCTCACGCTCTGCATTCCCGCCTATTACGCCCTTGCCCCTATCACCCGACACAATCCGGTGCCGCGCCTGTTCCTGCGCACGGTCGGCACGATCTGCGGGCTGCGCATCAGGAAACTGGGCGCGCTGCCCGTCCCCGGCAGCTTCTTCATCGCCAATCATGTGAGCTGGCTGGATATTCCCGCGCTTGCAGGCGCCACCGGCACCGCATTCGTCGCGCATGACGGCCTCGCCGGGTTCGGCCCGCTCCGCTGGCTCTGCGAACTTAACGACACCGTGTTCATCGCCCGCCACCAGCGCGCAACGGTGTCCATCCAGATCGAGCAGATTCGCGCCGCCATGCACGAAACCGGCGCGCTGGCTGTGTTCCCCGAAGGCACGACATCGGGCGGCGTCGAACTGCTGCCCTTCAAATCCTCGCTGCTCTCCGCGATAGAAGGCCACGACCGGCACGTCGCCGTGCAGCCGGTCTGGCTCGACTATGGCCCGGAAGCGCGCGAGATCGCCTGGGTGGGAGACGAACCCGGCCTCGACAATGCGCTGCACATCCTGGCCCGCTGGCGGCCGATCCCGCTCACCCTGCATTTCCTGCCGCCGCTGACCGGGGAAGAACGGACGAACCGCAAAACCATGGCGCACGGCGCACGGCGGGCGATCGCACGGGCCATGGGGCTCGATCCGGACTGAGCCGGCCTAACAACGCCGCAAACGGACGTTTACATGGAGTTTGAATGGCCGGCCGGGAGACAATGCCCCCGGCGGTCATCAGCCCCGGATCAACGCGTGGCGTTGTAGGCGAGCTGCTTTTCGTCAAGCTGGAAGCCCACCAGAACTTCGAAGCTGGAGCGCGCGACGGCGGCCTTCACGGTGGGATCCGACAGCGGATCGACGGCCGCGTCAGTATCGCCGGCCTTGCGCTTGCGAGTGATACGCTCGCGGATATCGGCGGGCAGCGTTGCTGCGGCACGGTCGATATAGGCCGAAGCGGTGGTGTGCGCCTGCGCGCGGTCCTGGCCGTCAGCGAAGTTCACCGTCACCTGGCCGACGCGCTTCGAAATGACGGCAGTGCCGCCCTGAAGCACCGAGACGAAATAGGGCAGCGTCACCTGACGCGCGCCCTGCGTGTCGTTGCGGCGGGCGAGAATGTCGAAGTCCACCTTGGCGAAAACCTTGTCCCCGCTCTGGTCGTTGCACTGGGTGCGCACGTTGGTCATCGCGGCAACCACGTCGATATTGGCTGCGGTGCGATCGTTCGGAGCGCGGAACAGCGTGATATCGCCGGTATATTCGGGAATGCCGACCGCCGGGCAGGTCGAGCGGACCGCCGTGATGCCCACACCCGAATCGACCACGATCTCGCCCTTCTTGGCGCAGCCGCTCAGCGCGGTCACCGCGACGGCGGAGCAGAGGATAGTGGCAGTCAGGCGGCGTGCATTCATCGTGAGGTTCCTCGAAGACGTCGGCTTGCCCTAGCGGCGCAAGCGGCAAAGCGCTAGAGGCCCATTCATGAACGCGCCCTTTCCATCGCCTACGTCCGCGCCCGTGCCGTCCGGTTCGGAGCAGCCCCTGCGCCTCCTGATCGCCGCCCCGCGCGGGTTCTGCGCCGGGGTCGATCGCGCCATCGAGATCGTCGAGCGTGCGCTCGAAATCTACGGCGCGCCGGTCTACGTGCGCCACGAGATCGTTCACAACAAGTTCGTGGTGGACAATCTCAAGGACAAGGGCGCCGTCTTCGTCGAGAGCGTGGACCAGGTGCCGGACGGCGTGCCGGTGATCTTCTCGGCCCACGGCGTGCCCAAGTCGGTGCCGGCAAAAGCCACCGCGCGCGGCCTCGAATGGCTGGATGCGACCTGCCCGCTGGTCAGCAAGGTGCACCGCCAGGCCGAACGCCAGATCGCGGACGGCCGCCATATCCTCTTCATCGGCCATGCCGGCCACCCCGAGGTCATCGGCACCTTCGGGCAGGTTCCCGAAGGCACCATGTCGCTGATCGAGACGGTGGAAGATGTCGCCACGGTCAAGGTGCCGGAAGGCGTCGAACTCGCGTATCTGTCACAGACCACGCTTTCGGTGGACGATACCGCAGCGATCATCGCCGCCATCGAGTCGCGCTTCCCCGATGTCGTTGCACCCAAGCAGGAAGACATCTGCTACGCCACGTCCAACCGCCAGACCGCGGTGAAACAGATCGCGCCGGACTGCGAGATGGTGCTGGTGATCGGCTCGCCCAAGAGCTCGAACTCGCTGCGCCTCGTCGAAGTGGCGGAGCGGGCTGGTTCGCGCGGCCAGATGATCCAGCGCGCGAGCGACATCGCTCCGGAATGGCTGACGGGCATCGCCACACTGGGCCTCACCGCCGGGGCCTCGGCGCCGGAAGCGCTGGTGAACGAAGTGATCGCGCGCATCAAGGAACTGCGCACGGTCGAATCCGAGGAACGGGTGACCGCAGAGGAAACCATCACGTTCAAGCTGCCGCGCCAGCTCGCCCGCTGAAGGATCCACATCAATGGCTGTCTATACCCGACTCGGCGCGGAAGAAATGTCCGCGATCGTCGAGACCTTCGACGTCGGCTCGCTGATCTCCGCCAAGGGCATCGCCGAGGGCGTGTCCAACAGCAACTGGCTGATCGAGACGCAGCACGGCGAAAGCGCCCGCCGCTTCATCCTCACCGTATACGAGAGCCGGACGGACATTTCCGACCTGCCCTTCTTCCTCGACCTGCTCGACCATCTGGCCGCGCGCGATTGCCCGGTCCCCCGCACCATGCATGACCGCGACGGCGCGAGCCACCGCTTCATCGGCGAAGGCGAAGGCCGCAAGGCGCTGGCCCTGATCGAGTTCCTGCCCGGCGTCTCGGTGTCGGAACCGACGGCGGAACAGGCCCGCGCGGTCGGCGCGGCGCTGGCGCAGATCCACCTCGCCTCGGCGGACTTCGGCCAGGCCCGCACCAACTCGCTCGACCTGCCGGCCTGGCAGCAGCTTTTGGGAGACTGCGGCGCCGAAGGGCTCGAATCGATCCACCCCGAACTCGGCCGCCTCGTCGAACGCGAACTCGGCGTGCTGGCGCGCGAATGGCCGGCGGACCTTCCGGCCGGCGTGATCCATGCCGACCTGTTCCCCGACAACGTGCTGATGCTGGGCAACAAGGTGACGGGCCTGATCGACTTCTACTTCGCCTGCACCGACCTGCTAGCCTACGATGTTGCCGTTACTCATGCGGCCTGGTGCTTCAGCACTGACGGCACGCAGTTCCGCCCCGACCTGTCCCTTGCGCTGATCGAGGGTTACGAGGCCGTCCGGCCGCTCACCCCGGCAGAGCGCGAAAGCCTGCCGGTGCTGGCCCGCGGCGCGGCGGTGCGCTTCCTCGCCACCCGCGCCTACGACTGGCTGAACACGCCGGAAGACGCCCTCGTCACCCCGAAGGACCCGATGGCCTTCGCACGGCGACTTCAGTTCTATGCAGATCCGGCCAATTCCGGGATATTCGGCGCATGAAGCAAGTACAGATTTTCACGGATGGCGCCTGCAAGGGCAATCCCGGCCCCGGCGGCTGGGGCGTACTGCTGCGCATGGGCCAGCACGAGAAGGAAATGTCCGGCGGCGAACCCGACACCACCAACAACCGGATGGAGATGACCGCCGTCATCAAGGGCCTGAACGCCCTGACCGAGCCGTGCGAAGTCACGCTGCAGACCGACAGCAAATACGTGATCGACGGTATCACGAAGTGGGTCCACGGCTGGAAGAAGAAGGGCTGGGTGAACGCCAGCAAGCAGCCGGTCCGCAATGCCGACCTCTGGCATGACCTGATCGAGGCGGTCGCCCGCCACAAGGTCCAGTGGGAATGGGTCCGCGGCCATTCCGGCCACGCCGAGAACGAGCGCGTGGACAAGCTCGCCAGTGACGCGGCGGTCGCCGCAGGCAAGTAGCTCGATGTTCGCGCAGGTCCGAAAAAAGCGAACAGTCCCGTAGCGCACAAGCACGCATGGCCGGATAATACTGAATAACCCCCTTAGGCAGCATCGACAAAGCGCTTATGACTGGCGCTTGTCTCTATTCTCCATATGATCCTCCCAGTCTCTGAGGGGGGATCGAATCATGAATCGTAAATCTGTACGCTGGCTGCCGCGCGGCGTTTTCGCGCTGGGCCTGACGTTTGCAACCGCTCCGGCAGTGGCCCGTGATGCCTCGCCCACCACGCTGGAGGAAGCAGGTCCCGAAAACGGCTGGCAGTTGGAAATCGCCGCGATCAGGCGCGATTGCGCGAATTCCGGCCAGACATGCCTCGATCATTTCGAGCGCTATGCGAGAAGCAACCGGGAACGGTCGGCCAGCGCCGGATTCCTCGGCGTCGGCAGCGGATTGACGTTCTGGGGAACCGGCGAAGAACTCCACTACACCGAAGTGATCCGCAAGGTCGACAGTGTCCAGCTCGAGTATCAGATCGGTTTCGGTTACGTGCTCTTCGCCAAGCAGCGCGACGCACGGATCGACGGCAACGGCGTACTGTTCGGCTTGCCCGCCAACGCCGCCGGCCAGGCCGGGATCACGCAATTCTCCGCATCCATCATCGGCATCGCACCTGACAGTCTGAAAGATGCCAATGGAAGTCCGGCCAATTGCAAGACCGACGATCTCGACCCCGAGAGCGCACTGCTCTGCGCTCTGGACATGCAACCCACTGTCACTCAGGCCTACTATCAGACGGCCTCGGGCCGCATGTCGGCCGCGTTCGAGCGCTGGCGCCGAAGCCTCGCCAAGAGACCGGTCACGCCCCCCGCCATATGCCCGCAAGTCATCAATTTTCGCAAGGTCGACCGCTCCGTAAAGGAAGGCAAAATCGACCCTTCGCCCGCGATCCTCGCGGCAGCGAAGGAGATGAACGACATGCTCGCCGCAGCCTGTCTCAATCCACGCCCCAACGCCCGCATCAGCTACAAGTCGGGCCTGCCGGAATTGAAGGCGATCAACGGCAACGTGAAGCTCAATCTGGGAGACGGCGGAGCATCGGCCGCACAATCGCTGGTCGCCGAAGGCTACTATCGCACGAAATCGCATCTCGCCACGATCAGCGCCGAGGGAACGGGGTCTGCCACATCCAGGAGCAAGGCGCCGGAGGCGGCAACGGCGACAGCCGCGCAGTTGGTCCTGTTCGATCAGAACAATGACCACTATGCCGAATTCACCATGAACGGGCTGAAGCAGTCCTCGAAGCTTCCCTCCATCCTCGCCTCCATCATCACCATGGAGCAAAGCGACGAAGCACAGCGGCTCCGGCTCCAGATGGCGTGTAGCGGGGGTTCCGTCTCGGTGCCGCAAGGCGGAAATCCGGTTACCGATCCGGTCGCCTTCACCAACCTTGTCTTCGAGGTTCGCAAGGCCGTCGACAATCCGGCATATGCCTGCCAGTCCCAGTTCCCTGCTGAACGAAGATAGCGCTCCCCGGCATATGGTTGTCAGCGCCGTGAAGCGCGGCTAATCCCGGCGCGTGCCACATGCCTTCGACCACCGGCTTACAGCGCCTCGCGGCTTTGCGGACGCGCTCAAGCGGGAAGCCCGCGCGCTGGTGACGCCGGGTCCGCGCATGGCGGACGAATGGGCCTGCGTGGCCTCGGTCATGCTGGCTATCCTCATCGCGCACCTGATAGGTGCGCAGATGGTGGCGTGGGCCGCCTTCACGGCCTTCGTCCTGCTCAAGAGCGAGACTGCGGAAACCCTGCTTCGCGGCGTGCTGCGCATTGCGGGAACCGCGATAGGATCTCTGCTGGCCCTGGCGATCGTGCCCTATGCGGCCCACTCCCTGCCGCTCGCCATGGCGAGCGCGGCGCTGGTGGGCGCGGTGGGCCTCTACGGCATGATTACCGCCCGGCGCGCCTATGCATGGCTGCTGTTCGGACTGACGTTCGAGATGATCCTGCTGGACAAGCTCGAACATCCCGACCTCGACACCATCCACTTCGCGCAGACCCGGATGCTCGAAGTGATCGCGGGCACCGTGGCCTGCGTGATCGTCAGCCTTTCCGCCGCGACGCTTTCGGGCAGGAAGTGGCTGGCAGGCCGCAAACCCGCGCCGGACCGGATGAAATGGCACCCCCACGCCGCGCGCCACGCAGCGCAGGCCGGCATCGCCATCGCCGTGCTGCCGGTGCTCCACGCCCTGTTCCAAATGCCGCAGATGGCGCAGGCCGCCGTGACCGTGATGGCGGTGATGATCGTTCCCGTCACCGGCATCGGCGCGAGCGGCTTCGTGCCGGTGACGCGGCGCCTGTTCCAGCGCACGCTCGGCTGCCTGGCGGGCGGCGGCCTTTCGCTTGCAGTGCTGCTGCTGGCACAGGGCAGCACGCCCGTCCTGATCGCGGGCACCTGCCTTGGCATCGTCATCGGCCGCCATATCGAGAACGGCCTCCCGAACGTCACTTACCTGGGCCTGCAGTTCACGCTTGCCGTGCTGGTCGTGCTCGTGCCCGATTCCTACGCCGATGCCCGGATCATGCCCGCCGTCCACCGGCTGGCGAGCATCTTCGTCGGCATGGCCGTGCTGGAGCCGGTGCTGCTGGCATGGCACTTCGTCGCGCCCGGCAGGAAACCCGCCGAGCGCGGCGCCGAGGCCGAAAACAACGAGTGAGGATCAGCCTGTGGTCGCATCGACCACGTCGGCCGGGGGACCGTTCTTCTTGATCGATTCGATCGCGTTCTTCGCGGAAGCCTTGCTCGAATAGCCTTCCGTCCAGAACATGGTTTCGGAATTGTAGAGGAAGTAGGCAACATATTCGCCCGCCTTGTTCTGGCGGATTTCAAAGCGATGAGCCATCTCAGGTCTCCTTGCAGGAACACACCCTGTGCGCACTTGTGCAAGTTTCCCGGCGAAGTGGAAAGGGAAAACAGGCCTGCCGACTATCGCCGCCGAAACCGGCCCGGCGCGAACGGAGCGGGCTCGATCGCGCCCCCGGCCGCGCCCAGCAGCAGGGCGGCGCCGAGCTGCGCAGCGGCGGGCGCGGTCTGTATCCCGAAGCCGCCCTGCCCGGCGAACCAGAAGAACGCATCGTCATCGGGATCGAAACCATAGACCGGCAAGCGATCCGGCGCGAAGGAGCGCAGGCCCGCCCAGCGATGCTCGACACGGCGAACCCGGCGATCCACGACCTGCTCGAACCTGTCGACGGCGAGCGCCACGTCGAGTTCCTCGGGCGCGGCGTCACACGGGGTGCTGGGCGTCTCATCGTGAGGGCTCAGCCAGAGGCGGCCGCTCTCGGGCTTGAAGTAGAACGTGCCTGAAACGTCGAGAACGAGCGGCAGGCTGTCAGGCGCGGCAGGTTCGATTGCGACTTGCGCTATCGTGCGGCGATAGGCCGCGATACCGAGCGGGCGCACCCCCGCCTTCTCCGCCACCGGATCGGCCCAGGCACCGGCAGCATCGACCAGCAGTTCGCAGCCCACGCGGCGGCCGTCGGCCAGTGAGAGCGCCCAGCCGCCGGAAACGCGCTCGACAGCGGCGAGGCCTGAGCGGCACCACAAGTCCACGCCGGCCCTGCGCGCGGCGGCGAGATAGTGCTGGTGCAGGCGGGCAACGTCGATGTCGCACGTGCTCGGTTCAAGTACGCCGCAAGTCCATTCCGGCCGCAGATCGGGTATGCGCGCCGCGATTTCCGCCCGGCCCAGCACCGAGACATCGATGCCGACCGCGCCATATGTCTCGGCGAAATCGGATATCTCGCGCTCCTGCCCGCCGCGCCCGATGGTGAGTGCGCCGCGGGGCGCGAGGACGCCAAGGCGCCGCAGTTCCGGGCCGGAGGCGGTGGTCAGCGGCTTGACCTGCGGGCCGCCGTAGCTTTCGGTCCAGAACGCGGCGGAGCGTCCGGTGGCGTGATAACCGGGGCTTTCCTCGGCCTCGATCACCAGCACCCGTGCCTGCGCGCCCACGCGGGCGGCCAGCGAGGCACCGGCCATGCCGGCGCCCACTATGACGATATCGAACCTCGCATCCATAAGGGTTTCAGCCCCTAGCGGGCGCAGTCCGGTTCAGGAAGTCCCGTATGGCAGAGAGCGCCCGGTCTCGCACGACATCGCTTTCGCGCAGGATTTCGTGGCGCGATTCGCCCCCGAAGACGACGAGTTCGGCCCTTGGCAGACGCCGCGCGGCACGGCGAATGGCGGGCCAGGACACCAGCCCGTCATGCCGTGTCGCCAGCAGCAACACCGGCACCTCCACCGCCTCAAGCACGCCCCTGCCCTCCAGCAGGCGTATCGAGGCGAGCGCGCGTTCGATCCAGCCCCAGCTTGCCGGGCCCATCGCGATTCCCGGCCGTTCGCGGCGCCACCATGCCTCGTCGGCATAGCGGTCGTCATCATGAGTGAGCAGGCGTGAGCGGGCCTGCGGCAACAGCCCCGGTTTCTCGTTATGCTTCCATGCCGGACGGCGCGGATCGCCCAGCGCCGCAAGCCCGCGCGCGGCGACATGGAGCAGGTTCGCGGGCAGCCATGCAGGATGGATGCCCAGCATCGGCGCGGACAGCACGAGCGCGTCCGGGGCGACCTTGCCCTGCGCCACCGCCCGCATGGCGAGATGACCGCCCATCGAATGGCCGACGAGAACATGAGGCCCCGGCTGCTCCGCCGCCCAGGCGCTCCAGAAAGCGGCAAGGTCGTCTATCCAGAGGCCGAAATCGGCGACGTGCCCGGTCGTGGCATCGAAACCCAGCCGCCCGCTCAGCGACTGTCCGCGCCAGTCGATCGAACTGACCGCCCAGCCTTCCCGGTGCCACTGATCAAGCGATTCGAGCCATTTCTCGTAAGTGTCGCCCCGCCCGGGCAGGAACAGCAGCGAGCCGCGGGGAGCGGACGGCGCCGGCCAGTCGATCCGGCGCAGCGGTTCCGGCCCGGACGGACCGTTCCAGCGGCTTTCCACCGCATCTTCCGGGATCGCCCGGCGGGCGCGCGCGGCGCTTGCAGGCTCTGGGGAAACGGGCTTGTTCTCAAGGGTTTCAATGGTCACGTGGCGAATTCGGCCTCAGCACAGTGGTTACTGTTTGGTAAGCGGTATCCGCTAGATCGTGGCACGGGCAAAGGGGAATTCACGAATGCCGGGCACAGCCTTTTCGTATGCATTGCTGCTGGCCTTGGCAATCGCCCTGCTGCGCGCCGCCTTCACCGATATCAGGCGGCGGGAGATCGGCAACGGGCTCAATCTCGCCATTGCCCTTGCCGCCCCGCTGTGGTGGTGGGCCGCCGGTTTCGGCTGGGCCGACATCGCATGGCAGATCGGCCTTGCCGCCGTGACTTTCGCGCTGGCCTGCGTGCTGTTCGCGCTGCGCCAGATGGGCGGCGGCGACGTCAAGCTGCTCGCCGCGCTGGCGCTGTGGTTCGTGCCCGCCAGTTTCGGGCAGCTCATCGTGCTGATGGCGATGATCGGCGGCGGCGCCTCGATCGCCATGGCCGCCTTCAACATGGAGCGCGTTCCCGGCGAGAAGCTGCGGGACGCGCTGGGCTGGCTCGTCGCGCTCGGCTGGGTCTGGGCGGCGGGGGCCATCGTCTATGCCCTTGCCGTGCATCGGCCGGTGGTTTCGCCGGAACGACTCTCCGCAATCCATGCGGCGGTCCCGCAGGGCTGGATGCTCGCCCTTGCCGCGCTCGCGGTGGCTGCGCTGTTCCTGTCGGGCTTCCGCCACATCATGCGCCGCCAGAAGTCCCGCCTCCCCATTCCCTACGGAGTCGCGATCTCGGCGGCCGCGCTCTGGGTGATGGGAGAGCAGGCGCTTTCCACCAGCCTTGTTGGATGAACCCGATTTTAACCAATCCGGATGAAAATGCAGGGACTTGCTCGAGGATTTCGGGACTCGGGTATTCTGAAGGGGTCGCATAAGCATGGATAGGAAGAAGCTGGTGCTGCTGGCCACCGCGCTGCTGATTGCAGTGGTGACCGCGATGGCAGCCCGCTCGATGTTCGCCGGGGCAGCCGCGCCCCAGGCGGAGGCCGCCCAGCAGGCCCAGCCGACCGGCCCCAAGGTCCTCGTCGCCCAGCGCGCCCTGCCGGTGGGCACGATCATCACCGCGGACGCCGTGTCCTATCAGGACTGGCCGAAGGAACTGGTGAAGGACGCCTATTTCATCGACGGCGAATCCGACATGCAGAAGCTGCTCGGCACCGTCGTCCGCTTCCAGATCACCGCCGGCCAGCCGGTGACGCAGGGCGCGCTGGTGGCGCCGGGCGATCGCGGCTTCCTTGCCGCCGCGCTCGGCCCCGGCATGCGCGCCGTGACCATTCCCGTATCCGCCAAGACCGGCGTGGGCGGCTTCGTCTTTCCCGGCGACCATGTAGACCTCGTGCTGACGCAGGAAGTGCGCGGCAGCGACGGCGGCGACGCCCTGCGCGCCTCGGAAACGATCCTGCGCAACCTGCGCGTGCTCGCCACCGACCAGGCCACCGACAACGAAGTGGTGGACGGCAAGACCGTGGTTCACGCCTTCAGCACCGTCACGCTCGAAGTCACGCCGCGCATCGCCGAGAAAGTCGCCGTGGCGCAGGAGATCGGCACGCTCAGCCTCTCGCTGCGCGCCATAGCCGACAACCAGGGCGAGTTCGAGCGCATCCTCGCCAGCGGCGACATCAAGGTGCCCGAAGGCGCGACCCGCGAGCAGGAAGAGAAGATCATGAAGCAGGCCATGGAGCGCCCGCTCGAAGGGATCTCCACTTACATGACCGGCGGCGACGTTTCCCGCTTCCAGCGCTCCAGCCGCCCGGCGACGAGCACGGAAGTGGCCGCGCGCACGGTCACTGTCGCCAGCGCGCCGCAGGGCCCGTCCTCGGCGGCGCCGGTCCGCACGGGGCCCGTCGTCCGCGTCACGCGCGGCAAGGAAACCGTCGAAGTCCCCGTGAGCAGCCGCTGATGCCTGCCCTCACCGCCATTGGCCGCATCCATCCGACGAAGGATCACACGATGCAGACGCGCCTTCTCAAGTCCATGCTGGTCGCCGCCTGCGCGATTGCGCCGCTGGCCTCGCCGATCGCGGCAACGCCCGCCAGCGCCCAGTCCGTCGTCCAGCCCGCACAAGATCTCACGCTCTCGATCGGCAACGGCCAGCTCGTCAACGTGCCGGGCGCCATGGCCGACGTCTTCGTCGCCAATGACGCTGTGGCCGACGTGCAGGTCAAATCCGCCCGCCAGCTCTACGTCTTCGGCAAGGCGGGAGGCACCACTACCGTCTACGCCAGCAATTCGGCGGGCGCGGTGATCTGGTCGGCAACCGTCCGGGTCGGCTCCAACCTCGACAGCGTGGACGCCATGCTGCGGCTCGCCATGCCCGAGGCAAAGATCGGCGTTTCCACGATGGGCTCAAACACCTTCCTGCTTACGGGAACGATCAAGACCCCGGAAGACGCGGCCGAGGCCGAGCGCCTCGTCCAGGCCTACGCGGGCAAGGATTCGAACGTCATCAGCCGCCTGCGCATGGCGACCCCGCTTCAGGTCAACCTCCAGGTCCGCATCGCCGAAGTCAGCCGCTCGCTGGTGAAGTCGCTCCAGACCAACCTGACCACCGTGGACAGCACGGGCGGGTTCAAGTTCGGCGTCGGCCAGGGCCGCAGCGGATGGTTCGAGCAGCATGTCCCGGGCGGATCTCTCGGCACAGCCACTCCGCCCGACGGCGCTTCCGGCGTCAATCCGATCACCACCGGTTCCACTCTTGCCGCAGCGGGCAAGCTGTTCGGGGTCAACATCCTCGGTTCGCTCGACGCGGGCGAGACCATCGGCCTCGTCACCACGCTCGCCCAGCCCAACCTCACCGCCCTTTCAGGCGAGACGGCGGAGTTCCTGGCGGGCGGTGAATATCCGATCCCGATCAGCCAGGCCCTCGGCACCACCTCGATCGAATACAAGAAGTACGGTGTCAGCCTCAGCTATTCGCCCACGGTGCTGGCCAACGGCCGTATCTCGATGCGCGTGCGCCCAGAGGTTTCCGAGCTTTCGAGCCAGGGCGCGGTCAATTTCAACGGGTACGAAGTGCCGGCACTCACCGTGCGCCGCACCGAGACGACCGTGGAACTCGGCTCGGGCCAGAGCTTCATGATCGCGGGCCTGCTGAGCAACAATTCGCAGAACACCATCCAGAAGCTGCCGGGCGCGGGCGACCTGCCGATCCTCGGCTCGCTGTTCCGCTCGACCAGCTACAAACGCGGCGAGACCGAACTGGTCATCATCGTCACGCCCTATCTCGTCAACCCGGTGGACGCCTCGCAGATCGTGCTGCCGACAGACGGCTTCAACGCGCCGAACGACCTGCAACGCCTCCTCGGCAACATGGAGAGCGATGGGGTGAGCAAGGGCAAGGGCAGCCAGCCCGCCGCAGCAGCAGCGCCGGGAATCGGCGATGCCGACGGGTCCGCTCCTGCACAGGGCAAGTCGAAGCGCTCCGCCGCCACTGGCACCGCCCCCCAGCCCGGCTTCAGCCTGAAGTGAGAAAGATGAACCCGATGTCCATCCAGATTGCGCGGTCCGGGCGCCTCGTCGCCGGCTCGATCGCCCTCTCGCTCGGCCTGCTCGTAGCCGGTTGCGGCGGCATGGCCACCAACCGTTCGATGAACAGCGTGCACCAGCCGGTCGTCGAGAAAGTGAACTACACGCTCGACCTCGCCACGAACGGCAATGGAGCGGGCGACAGCGGGCTGGCACAGGGCGAGCAGAGCCGTCTTGCCGGCTGGTTCGACGCGATGGGACTCAAGTACGGCGACCGCGTCTTCATCGACGATCCCTCGCGCAATCCAGCCGTGCGCAGCGCGGTGGAAGCCGTGGCCGGACGTTACGGCCTGACCCTGGCCGAGGGCACACCCGTTACCGAGGGATATGTCACCGCCGGCAGCGCACGCATCGTGGTGGCCCGTACCCGGGCGTCGGTGCCCGGCTGCCCTGACTGGTCTGCCAAGAGCGACTTCAATCCGAACAACGGCCTCACCAGCAATTACGGCTGCGCCACCAATTCCAATCTCGCCGCGATGATCGCCAACCCGGAGGACCTGCTCCACGGCGCGCAGACGACCGGCCAGACCACGGTGATGAGCGCATCCAAGGCGATCGACGCCTATCGTAACGCGGCGCCAACCGGCGGGGCCACCGTCAAGGCGACTTCCAGCAAGGACAACTGAGTCATGAACGCACCCTGGAAATCCGGTGGCCCGAGCGGACGCGACCCCTTCGCCGCCTATCTCTGCGACGAGGCCTCGCTCGACGTGCTGCGCCCGATTGCCCTCGAAATGGGCTGGCAGCCGGAGAAGTGCAACAAGGGGGGGCTGCGCAACGCGGTCCAGTCCCTGTCGATCACGGCGAGCCCGAACATCCTGCTGGTGGACCTGTCGGAAAGCGGCGATCCGCTGAACGACATCAACGCGCTGGCCGAAGTCTGCGAGCCGGGCACGGTGGTGATCGCCATCGGCCAGGTCAACGACGTGCGCCTCTACCGCGACCTGCTCGCCAGCGGCATTCACGACTACCTGCTCAAGCCCCTCTCGCCCGGGCAGGTGCGCGATGCGCTGGCCCATGCGCAGGCCGTGTTCTCCGCACCGCGCCCGTCGGAGGCCGGTTCCGCCGGAACCCATGTTTCCACCGCCGTGATCGGCACGCGCGGCGGTGTCGGCGCATCCACGCTGGCCACTTCGATCGCATGGCTGTTCAGCGCCGACAACAAGCTGCCGACCGCCCTGCTCGACCTCGACATCCATTTCGGCACCGGCGCGCTCTGCCTCGATCTCGAACCGGGCCGCGGCCTGACCGACGCGATCGAGAACCCCAGCCGCATCGACGGCCTGTTCATCGAACGCGCCATGATCCGGGCCAACGACAATCTCGCGCTGCTTTCGGCCGAAGCGCCGATCAGCACCCCGCTGATGACCGACGGCGCCGCCTTCCTCCAGCTTGAGGAAGAGTTCCGGCAGGCCTTCGAGATGACCGTGATCGACATGCCGCGCAACATGCTGATCAACTTCCCCCAGCTCGTCGCCAATGTGAACGTGGTGGTGCTGGTGGTCGAACTCAGCCTCGCCTCGGCGCGCGACACCATCCGCATCCTGTCCTGGCTCAAGGCGAATGCGCCGCAGGCCCGCGTGATCCTGGTGGCCAACAAGGTTCAGCCGAGCCTTGCGGAAATCACCCGCGCCGATTTCGAAGCCTCGATCGAGGCGCCGATCCAGCTTTCGATCCCCTATGACCTCAAGGCCGCCTCGATGGCAGCCAAGCTCGGCCAGACTTTTGCCGACGCCAACCGCTCGAACCGGGCGGGTGCGGCGATGCGCGACCTGTCGCGCCTCATCATCGAGGTAGGCGGCGAGGCGGCGGAACTGGCTTCTGCCGGAAAGGCGCAGCCCGGCAAGAGCACCGCCGGCAAGACTTCGCTGCTCGGCAAGTTCGATCTCAAGTCCTTCATGGGCAAGGCCGCCCGGAAGGAAACCGCCGCCCGCTGAGGCGCGCGGTTCACGGAAGGCGGGCGTAGATGAACATGATGCAGCTTCTGCTGGTGGCGGTTGGCCTGCTGAGCATGATCGGGCTCATCCTGGCGGCATTCTCCGGCCCGTCTCCGGCCAAGGAATCGTCACGCCGGCTGAAGGCCGTCCGCTATCGCCATTCGCAGAGCGCGACGGACCGGATGGAAGCGCAGATGCGCAAGGCCGTGGCGGCCCGCAAGCCCAAGGTCCACCGCACGGCGGGCTCGGGCTCTCGGATCGACGCGCTGGCCCTGCGCCTGCACCGCTCCGGCAGGAGCTGGACGCTGAAGCAGTACATCTCGGTTTCGGCCGGAGTGGGCCTGGTCGTCGCCGCGCTCGTCTTTCTGAAGTCCGGCGCCCCGCTGCTGGCGCTGGCAGTGGGCCTGTTCATCGGCGGCGGCGTGCCGCACTTCGTGCTGAACAAGCTGATTGCGCGCCGCACCAACGGCTTCATCGTCAAGTTCGCGGACGCCATCGAACTGCTCGTGCGCGGCCTGCGCTCCGGCCTGCCCGTCACCGAGACGCTGGGCGTGGTCGCCAAGGAAATACCCGGCCCGGTGGGCCAGGAATTCAAGCTCGTGACCGAGCGCATCAAGATCGGCAAGACCATGGAGGACGCCCTCCAGGAAACTGCCGATCGGCTCGAAATCCCGGAATTCAACTTCTTCTGCATCACGCTGGCGATCCAGCGGGAAACCGGCGGCAACCTCGCCGAAACCCTTGCGAACCTTGCCGACGTACTGCGCAAGCGCGCCCAGATGAAGCTCAAGATCCGCGCGATGAGCTCGGAATCGAAGGCTTCGGCCTATATCGTCGGCGCCCTGCCCTTCATCGTCTTCGGCATGATCTGGTGGATCAACCCCGGCTACATCGGCAAGTTCTTCATCGACGAGCGCCTGATGGTCGCCGGCATGGGCGGCGCGGTGTGGATGGGGATCGGCGCCTTCATCATGGCCAAGATGGTCAGCTTCGAGATCTGAGCGAAGGATAGCAGGCAAGATGCCAAACCAACCCGCCGGTCCGACGCTCCTCGGCTTCGACGTGATCTTCGTCGGCACGCTGCTCGCCATCGTTGCCGCCGCCTCGGTGCTGCTGGCGATCTATGCCGCGGTCACCGTGCGCGATCCCATGGCCAAGCGCGTGAAAGCGCTGAACCAGCGCCGCGAAGCGCTCAAGGCCGGGATCGCCACCGCCCCGCGCAAGCGCCAGAGCGTGGTCCGCCGCAACGATACGACCGACCGCATGGGCGCCTTCCTCGGCTCGCTCAAGGTGCTTCAGGACAGCCAGCTTCGCGACATCGAGCAGAAGCTGGCGCAAGCGGGCATCCGCAACAAGGAATGGGCCGTCGCGGTCGTCTTCGCCCGCCTCGTCGCACCGATCGTGATGGGCGGCACCGCCGCGCTGGTCATCTACGCGATCGACTATTTTCCCGAATGGAGCAGCTTCAAGAAGTTCATGGGCTTCGCCGCGATGCTGATCGCCGGCTACAAGGGCCCGGACGTTTTCATCAAGAACATGATCACCAAGCGGACCGACGCGATCCGCAAGGGCCTGCCCGACGCGCTCGACCTGCTGGTGATCTGCGCGGAGGCGGGCCTCACTGTCGACGCCGCCTTCGACCGTGTCGCCCGCGAACTGGGCCGCGCCTACCCCGAACTGGGCGAGGAGTTCTCGCTCGCCTCGATCGAGCTTTCGTTCCTCACCGAGCGTCGGCAGGCGTTCGAGAACCTCGCCTACCGCGTCGATCTCGACGCGATGCGCGGCGTCGTCACCACCATGATCCAGACCGAGCGCTACGGCACCCCGCTCGCCTCGGCGCTGCGCGTGCTCTCCGCCGAATTCCGCAACGAACGCATGATGCGCGCCGAGGAAAAGGCCGCGCGCCTGCCCGCGATCATGACCGTTCCGCTGATCCTGTTCATCCTGCCCACGCTCTTCGTGGTCATCCTCGGCCCGGCGGCCTGCTCGATCGCGGACGCATTCTCCGGCGGAGACCCGCACCCGCCGCCGTCGCACTGATGGCGGTGCCCAGCTGGGTTAGTCCCGCTCGCCGAACAAACGGCAGGCCACTGCGTCCAGCCGGGCGACGAGCGCCGGATCGCGGGCTTCCGGAGCGGTTATGAGCGCATGTTCGAGCGCGGTGTCGATCGGGCTCGGCTCCCGCCGCGCAGGCAGGCTGGCAGCCAGCGCCCTCAGCGCGTGACGCGCGAGGCGGGCATTGGCATGCATGACCTCCAGGACATGGCTCACTTCGACGCCGGCCTCTTCCTCGCGCCATGAATCGTAGTCGGTAACCATGCCCAGCACGGCGTAAGGCAGTTCCGCCTCACGGGCGAGTCGCGCCTCGGGCATGGCGGTCATGCCGATGACGTCCGCACCCCAGCCGCGATACATGCGGCTTTCCGCGCGGGTCGAGAATTGCGGCCCTTCCATGGCAAGGTAGCATCCGCCCGGATGCACATGCGCGCCCGCCAGCTCCGCCGCCGCCCCGGCCATGGCCGAAAGCCGCGGACAGGTCGGATCTGCAAGGCTGACATGCGCGACAAGGCCGGTGCCGAAGAAGCTGCCGGCGCGGCCCGCCGTCCGGTCGATGAACTGGTCCACCATGACGATATGGCCCGGCGCCATCTCCTCGCGCAGCGAACCGATCGCCGAGAGCGCCAGAACGTCCGTCACGCCGCAACGCTTGAGCACGTCGATATTCGCGCGGTAGTTCACGGCCGACGGCGGTATCGCATGGCCGGCGCCGTGGCGGGCGATGAACGTGAAGCGCACCTCGCCCAGCCGCCCGGTCGTAACCGGGCCGGACGCCTGGCCGAAGGGGCTGGAGACGGCGATCTCCTGCGCATCCTCCAGTTCGATGCCGGCAGCCAGGCCGGAGCCGCCGATGATGCCGATGTGCCAGAAGCTGCTTTTCTCAGCGCGCAAGGATACCTGCCATGATGATGTCGATCGTGTGCTCGCGGTAGCGGTCGCGCAGTTCCTCGGTCAATGTGTCCTGGTCGAAGCAATGCTTCAGCACCAGCCGCGCCGAGAAGAACCGGTCCACCGCCCCGGTCACGGTAAAGTAGAACAGTTGCGGATCGATTTCACGGAAGACACCCGCCCGCACCCCGTCGCCGATGAGCTGTTCATAGGCGCGGTAGATCGGCGAGAGATAGCAGTCGGCGATGCGGCGCGCCTCGGCATCGTCGCTTTCGCGCACCATCCGCATCGTCAGGCGGTTGAGATAAGGCACTTCGTAGAAGGTATCGACGACCTTCCAGAGATGGCGCCGCAACTTGGCCTCGGGCGACCAGCCGTCCTTCGCCAGCAGCGCGTCCACGCTGGTGACGATGGCCTGCCAGTCACGATCGAGCAGCGCCTTGAGCAGCCCGGCCTTGTTGCCGAAGTAATACTTCACCAGCGCGGAATTGAGCCCCGAGCGCAGCGACAGTTCGGACAGCGAGATGTCGATCACGTCGCCATCCCGCATGATCGCGCTGGCCGTTTCCAGCAGCTGCGCCCGCGCGCCGGGGGGCGGCGTGCCGGATTCGGTGGAGGAAGTGCCCTGCGCCATCGGCCCGCGCGCCCTTGCGGCCCTTACCTCGGCCCCAGTCGGATCGCACCGTCGAGGCGGACGGATTCGCCGTTCATATAGTCGTGCTCCAGCATGAAGAGCGCCAGCTTGGCATATTCGGCGGGCTTGCCCAGTCGCTTGGGGAAGGGAACCATCGCCGCGAGCGCATCCTGCACCTGCTGCGGCATGCCCGCCATCATCGGCGTCTCGAAGATGCCCGGCAGGATCGTGTTGACGCGAATACCCTCGCCCATGAGATCGCGCGCGACCGGCAGGGTCATGGCAAGCACGCCGCCCTTGGATGCCGCATAGGCCGCCTGCCCGATCTGGCCGTCCTGCGCCGCGACCGATGCGGTGTTGACGATGGCTCCGCGCGAACCGGCCTCGTCCAGGGGATCGAGCGTCACCATGCCCGCCGCCGACTTGCTGATGCAACGGAACGTACCGACGAGGTTGATGGCGATGGCCTTCTCGAACAGCGCCATGTCATGCGCGCGCGGTTCGCCCGTCTCGCGGTTCTTGCCCACCGTCTTGGCGGCCGGCGCGATGCCCGCGCAGTTGACGAGGATACGTTCCTGTCCATGCGCGGCGCGCGCCTTGGCGAAGCCTGCATCGACGCTGGCATCGTCCGTGACGTTGACCTCGCAGAACACGCCGCCGATCTCCGCGGCGACAGCTTCCCCTGCCTCCACGTTGAGGTCGAACACCGCAACCTTGACACCCTGCGCCGCAAGCGCCCGCGCAGTGGCGGCACCCAGCCCGGACGCCGCGCCGGTAACGACCGCGGCCATGCTGCTATCCAGTTTCATCCACAATCCCTTTCGCCCGTGCCTACTTTCCAGGCACCAAATGCTTAATTCCGCGTCACAATAGCCCGGCAGCGGGCCATCCGGCCGATTTAAGCACCCGGTTAAAAGCCGGTGCTCATGCGGTCAATCCATTCGATGCGGCGCAGCACCCGCACGCAACACGATTTCACCGCAGCGATACGCAGAGCAATTTTGCGGCACCCGACATGCCGAAATGCAACATTGCATTTCCTTCGGCAAACACCTGAATTCTTCCGGGCAAGACTGCAAACTGCGTGCAATACCGTAGCACTGTTGCAGCAAGATCACAGCCTCCGAGACAATTTGCGCAACGCGGCGAAGGGGATTGAAAGCCGGATCGCCTGCCGCGACAACCTCCGACATGGCAGGGGCATGTGCATACACACCCACTGCTGGCATCCGGCTCGCCCATCAGGATTGGTCACGCACCTGACAGGCGGACGAAAGCAACAAGGGACACAAAAGTGAAAACATCTCTGAAGAAGGCCGCTCTCCGGAGCGCAACGTGCGTTGCCGCCTTCACGTTCACCGCAACCGGCGCCTACGCGCAGGACGCGGCGACTGAAGAAGCACCCGCGAGCGAAGCCATCGTCGTCACCGGTTCGCGCATCAACAACCCGAACCTGACGCAAGCTGCCCCGGTCAACGTCACGACCGCAGACACGATCCAGCTGGCCCAGAACAACGTTGCCGAAGAAGTCCTGCGCGAAATTCCGGGCATCGTCCCGTCGATCGGTTCCGCGGTCAACAACGGCAACGGCGGCGCAAGCTACGTCGACCTTCGCGGCCTCGGTTCGAACCGCAACATCGTCCTGCTGGACGGCCAGCGCATCGTCCCCGCCGAACTGGTCGGCCGTGTCGACCTCAACAACATCCCGCTCGCCCTCGTCGAGCGCGTTGACGTCCTGACCGGCGGTGCATCGGCCACCTACGGTGCCGACGCCATCTCGGGCGTCGTCAACTTCGTCATCAACAACGAATTCGAAGGCCTGGAGCTGAACAGCAGCTACCAGATCACCGAACAGGGCGACGGCGCCACCTTCCGTACCGACCTGTCGACCGGCGCCTCGTTCGACGATGGCCGCGGTCACGTGATCCTGGGCATCGGCTATCAGCAGGCAGACCCTGTCTACCAGGGCCAGCGCGGCTACTCGGTCTACAACGTCGACAGCTTCTCGGGCGAAGCCTCGGGTTCGGGCACGACCCTTCCGACCCGCTTCGGCGCCCAGCAGATCGCGCCTGACGGCCAGAGCCTGGTTCCCTACTACCAGCCCTACAACTTCAACCCGTCGAACATCTTCAGCACGCCGTTCGAACGCTTCAACATCTTCAGCTCCGCGAAGTATGAAGTTGCCGACAACATCGAGATCTACAGCCGCGGCATGTTCTCGAAGCAGACCGTCTCGACGGTCATCGCCCCCTCGGGCGCATTCGGCATCTCGGTCGACATTCCGATCTCGAACCCGTTCCTGAACGACGGCCTGCGCAGCTCGTTCTGCTCGATCGCCGGCCTCGACGCTGCGTCCTGCGCCCTCGCAGCCGCCGCAACCGATCCCAACGACCCGAACTACCGCACCGCCACGACCTCGATGTACCGTCGTGCCGTCGAAGTCGGTCCGCGTATCTCCGACTACCAGACCACGATGTTCGACTATCGTGCCGGTATTCGCGGTGACGTAACCAGCAACATCCAGTTCGACGTTTCGGGCGCTTATGGCGAATCCGAAAACATCCAGACCATCAAGGGCTACACGCTCAACAGCCGCATTCGCGACTCGCTGCTGGCGACCAACAGCTCCACCTGCCTCGAAGGCACGACCGATGGCTGTATCCCGGTCAACTGGTTCACCCCGGATGCCACCACGCTCACGGCTGAGCAGATCGACTTCCTCACCGAGGAATCGACTGTCATCAACCGCTTCTCGCTGGCCCAGGCCACTGCGGAACTGAGCGGCAACATCGGCGTCAGTTCGCCGTTCGCCTCCGACCCGATCTCGTTCGCGGCCGGTGTCGAATTCCGCGAATACAACGCCAGCCAGGCTTCTGACACGCTTGCCCAGACCGGCGACCTCGGCGGTGCCGGCGGCGCGGCCCCGAACATCAAGGGCGGCTACAAGGTCTACGAAGTCTTCGGCGAACTTCAGGTTCCGCTGGTTCAGGACAAGCCGTTCTTCGAGGAACTCTCGCTGAACGCAGGCGTCCGCCAGTCGCACTACGAAGTCGACGCTGCAAGCAGCCCGAAGTACAATACCACGACCTGGACCGTCGGCGGCGTCTGGGGTCCGGTTTCGGACATCAAGCTGCGCGGTAACTACAGCCGTGCCGTTCGCGCCCCGAACATCTACGAGCTGTTCTACCCGGTCACCACCGCCCTCACCAACCTGTCGGACGATCCCTGCGCCACCTTCACAGACACCGGCGGCGCGATCCCGGGCCGCTCGGCTCCGACCGGCGTTCTTCGTGACGTCTGTATCGCTCAGGGTGCGACTGCCGCCAACGTTGGAAACATCTTCCAGCCGGCAGCCGGCCAGGCCAACTACACGGGCGGCGGCAACATCAACCTGAAGCCCGAAAAGTCGGACTCCTGGACCCTTGGTGTCGTCTTCCAGCCCAGCGTCGTTCCCGGTCTGTCGCTCACGGTCGACTACTACAACATCAAGATCAAGGACGCGATCACCACGCCGACGCCGGGCGACGCCATGTCGGCCTGCTTCGACAACCTCAGCGTCACCAACCCTGCCTGCCTTGCCATCCAGCGTAACCCGCTCGACGGCGGCCTGAGCGGCGATCCGGCCACCACGCCGGGCCTTGCCCTCAACCTCAGCAACCAGGGCAAGCTGTCGACCGCCGGTATCGATTTCACGGCCAACTATCGCCGTAACATCGGTTTCGCGGACCTGATCCTGGCGCTGAACGGCAACTGGACCGACAAGAGCGTGTTCCAGTCCTCGCCGACTGGCGTTGCACGTGACTGCGTCGGCCTCTACTCCGAAAACTGCGCTTCGCTTCAGCCGAAGTGGCAGTGGTCGACCCGTACGACCCTGGCATTCGAGAACATCGACGTCTCGCTGCTGTGGCGCCACATCGACAGCTTCAAGTACGAAGACTTCGGCGAAGCGTTCCAGGGCACCCTTGGCGACGACGTCGGCGCGCTTGCCGGCAAGAACGTCGACTTCAACCGGATCAAGGCGTTCGATTACTTCGACCTGACGACCCGCTTCAACGCGACCGACAACGTCACGTTCACGGTCACGATCCAGAACCTGTTCGACAAGAAGCCGCCGATCGTCGGCTCGAACATCGGTTCGACCGCATACAACAGCGGCAACACCTACCCGTCGACCTACGACGCTCTGGGCCGTCGCTTTGCCGTGGCTGCAAAGCTGCGCTTCTAATCGTTACCGACGATTTGAGATTGAGGGGTGGACGGCAACGTCCGCCCCTTTTTCTTTGCGGCACATGAAAGCGCGAGAATTCAGGTGCGCACCGCGGCCTACGCCAAGGCTATAGCCCTGGACGTGCAGGCGGCGGCCGCCGCGCCATCGGCAATCAGCCGAAATTCAGGGCGTTTGGAAGTTCCAGCGGAATATTCTGAGCCGCGGCAATCGTGGACGCCCATTCCAGGACTGTCCCGATTTCATCGCGGTGAGCCATGCGCGCGGTATCCTGATCGCGCTGGCGCTGCCCGGCCGAGAATGCGTCCCCGCTCTTGCTGTCGCGGTGCAAGGCAGGCTGACCGGCCAGCACGTCCCGGTCAGGCACCGGAAGGCGATAATGGCGCAAGACCGCCGCCACCGAATCCACGGGGCGACGCGTCAAGGCCTCGCTATCCAGGGTGGCGACCCGGTCAGGCATCTGAGCCGCGATTTGCGCGAAATGACGCTGCTGCGCGAGCCAGCCCAATGCGGCGATCTGCAGGTCGGTTTGCAGGAACAGTTCCTCGGGACTGAAACCGAAATCCAGGTAACGATCTACGAGATATCCCTTCGCAAGCTGCCGGCACCAGATCCTGCACCACAATCCCTTTCTCACGACCGAAAGCAGGAACGGCTCAAGCGGAGCATAGAGAAGAACCGCCCTTGAATCAGGGGCAAGGTTCATCAGCGCCGGAATGATCGGATTCACGATGTTGGACGGCTTGATCACCGTCCGCTCTCCCTTCACGAACGGGCGGGCTATGAGCGCCAGCATATCCGCCGCCACTTCCCCCATCTGTCTCGGGTCTGCGCCTCTGCGACGCCATCCGATCAGGTCGTTGAGAAGAACCGGCTCCGAAAGCCCCGCCGCGATGCCGGGCAGGTCCAGCGCCTGGACCAACATGGTCGAGGCGCAGAATGCCGAATGGAAGATGAAATGCGGCTGGCATCCCGCTGCCCGATCCCAGTCGGCAAGTGCCTGCCGGCGGATGACGACCGGGCTTGTCTCCACCCCCAGATGTTCGTCAGTCAGGAACGGGACCTGCTGGCGCCCTGACCGCTCGATCCGGCGGAACTGGTAGCTGTCCTGAGCGGGATCGTAACGGTGGGCGAGCCAGGCCGCCTCGGGAACCTGCATATCTGTTGACAGCGTCATGACGGCCTTCTTGCTACGTCCGAGAGGCAATGGCAAGATCGAGGGCAAGGGGTAAATTCAGGGGGCATCAATGGGGGATTCCCAAGTCAACGAACTCGCGGCAAGCGCCAACGCGCGAGGCCTTGCAGCGTTACGAAGTGGCGACTTTGCCACCGCAATCGATTGTCATCGGGTCGCAGCAGAGGCCGACCCGGAATCAGGCGCGCTGCAACGGAACCTGGCGACGGCCTGCAGGGCGGCGGGAGACGACGAAGGCGAAATTGCGGCGCTGAAGGCCGCGATCGCGCTGGACGCGCGCGATTTCATTGCCTGGCTGCGCACCGCCCAATTGCGGACACGACGCGGTGAGGAATCGCAAGCCCTCTCCGCGTGGCACGCCGTCATTCAAATGAGTCAGGCGATCGGAGAACTGCCGCCCCTGCTCGCAGAGGAAGTGGCGCAAGGCCAGCGGGTGATCGCCGGCATTCAGGCGACGCTGACACAGGGCATGGAAACCCGCGTCTCCAGCAGGCTGGAAATGCTTCAGGGCCGCGACGCGCGCCGTGCCCGCGCCTTTCTCGACGCAGCGACCGGCAAGCGCCAGATCTTCAACGATCGCTGTTCGGGGCTGCATTACCCATTTCTGCCAGCGGACGAGTTCTTCGATGACGATCTGTTCCCATGGTTCGACCAGCTCGCCGCCCAGGCTGACAAGATTCGCGCAGAAGCGGTTCATGTGCTTGCGAACTGCCGGCATCTCTTCAGGCCGTATGTCCAGATGCCCAAGGGCGGCCATGCTGGCCCATGGGCCGTGCTCGACGGGAAGCTTGACTGGAGCGCCTGCTTCCTCTGGGAATACGGCACCCGCAACGAGGCACTTGCAGAGCATTGCCCTGCCACCTTCGCGGCGCTTGACGCGGTTCCGATGGCCCGCATTCCCAATCGCGCGCCAACCGCGTTCTTCTCCGTCCTGAAACCCGGCAAAGTCATCCCGCCACACACAGGCGTAACCAACACCCGGGCGATCATCCACCTGCCGCTCGTAGTACCCCCAAAATGCGGCTTTCGCGTGGGCGGCGAAGAACGGGAATGGATCGAGGGAAAGCCTTTCGCTTTCTCCGACACGATCGACCACGAAGCATGGAACCACGGAGAAGAGGATAGAATCCTGTTGATCTTCGATGCCTGGAACCCTCACCTTTCGCAGGTTGAACAGGACGCGATCATCGAGTTCTGCGATGTAGCGGACTCACTGGGACTTTCTCCCCAGGAACACGATATCGGCCGCTAAGTCCGCTTGGAACGCCGCGACAGTTCATTTGCGCCGCAACGCTGCTCGCGGTACTTTGCCTTTAGATGAAAATCAGGATCTCCACATGTTCCGAATCGTTCTAGCTACTGCCGCACTTCCCTTGCTCGGCTGCCTCGGTGTCAGCGCGGCTGCGCAGGCCGCCGAACCAGCCGCCGCAACAACAACACCGGTGGCAGCCGCACCGAATGCGCTGACCGACCCCGATGACGTCATCAAGTGCCGCATGATCAAGGTTACCGGCAGCCGCCTCGCCGGAGAACGTGTCTGCAAGCCCGTCGGTGAATGGCGCCGCCTGCGCGAACGCGGCAGCGAAGCGGCAAGGGACATCGTCGATTACAGCCGCAGTCGCCCCGGCGGCCAGTAAGGCCAGCGCTGAAACACCTGCTCTCCCGACCCAGGCAAGCGCATCCGGCCGAGCCGCGCTTGCAAACCGGCGGTCGCCCGCTAGGGTCGGGTGAAGAATTCCGAGGGGACTGTTTCCAGCATGGCACACCGATTTCTGCCCAGCGCGGCCATTGGCGCGGTGGGACTTCTCGCGACTTTCGCCGCATGTCCAGCGCAGGCCAAGGATTCCGACAGAGCGCTTCCTCCGGATGTGGCCAAGCTTGCGGCGTGTCGAGCAATCGCCGATTCCGGCGAACGCCTCGCCTGCTTCGATCGCGAAAGCCGAATATTGCTGGGAGCGATCGAAACCGGCAGTGTGAAGGTCGTGGACAAGGAAGGCATTCGTGAAGTCCGCCGCTCGCTCTTCGGCTTCACCCTTCCTCGCGTCGATCTTTTCGGGGGCGGGGAAAGAAGCGGCGAGGAAGAGGTCAAGCTCATCAAGACCACGCTTTCCTCGGTCCGGGGAGCGGCCAGCGGAAAGCTGCTCTTCACGTTGGCAGACGGAGCACAGTGGCAGACCAACGAAGCACTGGGCACGGTTCGCATGCCCAAGGTGGGCGACGACGTTGAACTGGAAGCCGCCGCTCTCGGGTCCTACTGGGTCCGCTTCAAGGGCGGCCGAGCGCTGAAAGCACATCGGGTCAACTGACCTGCCGCAACGATTGTAAGGAAAAGGGTGCGAGATCAATCTCGCACCCTCTTTTCGTTTTACTCCACGCTGATCGCCAGCGCGCCGTCGCCGTCGTCGATGTGGACGTGCGAACCGTCCGGCACTTCGCCTGCCAGCAGCTTCTCTGCCAGCGGGTCCTGGACGTAGCGCTGGACCGCCCGCTTCAAGGGCCTGGCGCCGTAGACCGGATCGTAGCCCACCCGGCCGAGCCAGCGCTTGGCCGCGTCGGTCAGGTCGAGCACGATCTTGCGGTCCTTGAGCAGCTTCTGGACACGCGCCACCTGGATATCGACGATCGGACCCATGTGCTCCTGGCCGAGGCGGTGGAACAGCACGATCTCGTCGAGACGGTTGAGGAATTCGGGGCGGAAATGCCCGCGCACCACTTCCATCACTTGCGGCTCCACGGTGTCCACGTCCTGCCCTTCGTCAAGCTGGGTCAGGTACTGGCTGCCGAGGTTGCTGGTCAGGATGATCAGGGTGTTGGTGAAATCCACCACCCTGCCCTGCCCATCGGTCAGGCGTCCGTCGTCGAGCACTTGCAGCAGCACGTTGAACACGTCCGGGTGCGCCTTCTCGACCTCGTCGAACAGCACGACCTGATAAGGCCGGCGCCGCACCGCCTCTGTCAGAACGCCGCCCTCGTCGTAGCCGACATAGCCCGGAGGCGCGCCGATCAGGCGGGACACCGCGTGCTTCTCCATGAACTCGCTCATGTCGATGCGGACCATCGCGCTGTCGTCGTCGAACAGGAAGCCCGCGAGCGCCTTGGTCAGCTCGGTCTTGCCGACACCCGTCGGGCCGAGGAACAGGAACGAGCCCAGCGGTCGGTTCGGATCCTGAAGCCCGGCGCGGGCGCGCCGCACCGCCTTGGAAACGGCCGAGACCGCATCCTTCTGGCCGATCACGCGCGCGCCGATCACGTCCTCCATCTTGAGGAGCTTCTCGCGCTCGCCTTCCAGCATCTTGTCCACCGGAACCCCGGTCCAGCGGCTAACAACGCCGGCGATGTCGTCCTCGGTCACCTCTTCACGCAGGAGCGCGTTTCCGGCCTGGGCCTGCGCCTCGGACAGCTTGCGCTCCAGCGAGGGGATCGTGCCATAGGCAAGCTCGCCCGCCTTGGCGAGGTCGCCTGTCCGCTGGGCCTGATCGAGCTCGACGCGCGCGGCATCGAGCTGCTCCTTGATCCTGCCTTCCGCGGCGATCTTGTCGCGCTCGTTCTGCCAGCGCGTGGTCAGTTCGCTCGACTGCTGTTCGAGATTGGCCAGTTCCTCGCGCAGAGAGGCAAGGCGGTCCTTCGATGCCTCGTCGGTCTCCTTGCCGAGGGCCATTTCCTCAATCTTGAGCTGGATGATACGGCGGTCGAGCTTCTCGATCTCCTCGGGCTTGCTCTCCACTTCCATGCGGATGCGGCTGGCGGCCTCGTCCATGAGGTCGATCGCCTTGTCCGGCAGGAAGCGGTTGGTGATGTAGCGGTTGGAGAGCGTCGCCGCCGCCACGATGGCGCCGTCGGTGATCCGCACGCCGTGATGCAGCTCGTACTTCTCCTTGAGCCCGCGCAGGATCGAGATCGTGTCCTCCACCGTCGGCTCGCCCACGAAGACCGGCTGGAACCGGCGCTGCAAGGCCGCGTCCTTCTCGACGTACTTCTGGTATTCATCGAGGGTGGTCGCGCCGATGCAGTGCAGTTCGCCGCGCGCGAGGGCGGGCTTCAGCAGGTTGCCCGCATCCATCGAACCTTCGGAAGCGCCCGCGCCGATCAGCGTGTGCATCTCGTCGATGAACAGGATGATCTGGCCGTCCGCGCCCTTCACTTCGTCGAGCACGGCCTTCAGGCGTTCCTCGAACTCGCCGCGATACTTGGCGCCCGCGATCAGCGAGCCCATGTCGAGCGCCATGAGGCTGCGGTCCTTGAGGCTGTCGGGCACATCGCCATTGGCGATGCGCAGCGCCAGGCCCTCGGCGATGGCGGTCTTGCCAACGCCGGGGTCGCCGATGAGCACGGGGTTGTTCTTGGTGCGGCGGGCGAGGATCTGGACGGTGCGGCGAATTTCCTCGTCACGGCCGATCACCGGGTCGAGCTTGCCGTCGCGCGCGGCCTGCGTGAGGTCGCGGGCATACTTCTTCATCGCGTCATAGGCGTTTTCGGCCGAAGCGCTGTCGGCATTGCGGCCGCCGCGCAGTTCGGAAATCGCCGCCTCCAGCGCCTGGGGCGTGAGGTTGGCGGCCTTGAGCGCCTGCCCCGCCGAAGTCGTGGTGGCCAGCGCCAGCGCGAGCAGCATGCGCTCCACGGTGACGAAGCTGTCGCCGGACTTGGCGGCGAGTTGCTCGGCCTGGTCGAGCACGCGCACGGCATCGTTGTCCAGCCCCGGAGCGCCCTGGGCACCGCTGCCCGAAACCGTGGGAATCCTGCCGAGCGCCTTGTCGATTTCCTGCACCGCGAAGGCCGGATTGCCGCCCGCGCGCTGGATGAGGCCGGAAGCCATGCCCTCGCTATCCTCAAGAAGGGCCTTGAGGATGTGGTCGGAGCTGATGCGCTGATGATTCATGCGGATCGCAACAGTCTGCGCCGCCTGAAGGAAACCCTTGGCCCGGTCAGTGAACTTTTCGAGATTCATGGTATGAATTGCCTCCTGATCTCGACCATATAGTGTTGCACATTTGCAACACAAGGTGTGCCATGACATTTTTCGCGCGGCACATTCTGATGGCGCGCAGATGGGAAGAAAGCGTGGATTCTCAAGAGCCGGAACCGGCTTGTCACAAGATGGGAAGCGCCGCGCGGAATGCCACCCCCTCGAAAACGTCGCCGTGGCGTTGAACGTGCCTGCCGTTGCGCATTCGCTTGGCGCGAAGGTTGCCCTTGCCTAGCCTCTCCCGACAAGACCCGAAAACCAATGGGAAGAGGCATCAGACGTGGCGAAATTCACTCCCCAGCAGGCAGCGGACGTGCTTGCCATCAAGCAGGTCGTCTATGAATGGGGCGACGAACTGGACATTCACAACGGCCTCGAGATGCGCAGCGCCGACGTTCTGGCCGAGGATGTGGCCTATAACGTCGGCGGCGAATGGCGCGAGGGGCTGGCCGCGGTCGAGACCTTCTACAAAGGCCGCGCCGAAGCGCTGCGGGCAGGCGCGGGCCTGATGACCATGCGCCATATCATCACTTCGCTGCGGGTTTCCTTCGACGATGCCGACCATGCGAAAGTCGGCTATCTCCTGGTGTTCTTCGCCGCCGTGGGCGAGGCGCCGTTCGAGAAATACTGCGATCCGCTGGCAGTCGCCGACGTGAAGATGGAATGCCGCCGCGACAGCGACGGGGAATGGCGCATCACCCGCTTCGATTCCGGCCAGATCTTCAAGCGGGGGTAATCAACGGCGGGGGGAATTGTTCGTCGTCCCGGACCCGATCCGGGACGACCTCTCTCTTCCCGCCGCCCCTCTTGCATCCCATCGCCTTTGTCGCTGGTCCTTGCCGAACAACGTGCTAGACCTTCGGCCATGCGACTTGCTCCCCGTTCCAGCGCCATTGCGCTCGCCGCCGCCCTCGCTCTCTCCGCCTGCGCCAGCGCCCCCACGGCCAGTGTCGCCTCGCCACCGCCGGCACCGTCGGAGAATGCCGCCCCGGCACCGGCCTCCCCGGCCGAACTCGTCGCCAGGGTGGACATCCCTTACGAGAAGTTCGTGCTCGCCAATGGGCTCACCACGATCATCCACACCGATCGCAAGGCCCCTATCGTCGGGGTGACGGCGTACTACAAGGTCGGCTCCAAGAACGAGCCGCGCGGAAAGACCGGCTTCGCGCATCTTTACGAGCACCTGTTCTTCGGCGGATCGGCCAACGTGCCGGACTTCGACGTGCCGCTGGAAGGCGCGGGCTCCACGCCCACCAACGGCTCCACCTGGTACGACCGCACCAATTACGTGGAAACCGTGCCCACCGGCGCGCTGGATCTTGCGCTGTTCATGGAAAGCGACCGCATGGGCCACCTGCTGCCCGCAGTCACCCAGGACAAACTCGACAAGCAACGGGGCGTCGTCCAGAACGAGAAGCGCCAGGGTGACAACCAGCCCTACGGCCTCTTCGAATATGCCCAGGCCGAAGGCCTGCTGCCGGTGGGCCACCCCTACCGCCACTCCACCATCGGCTCGATGGCCGACCTCGACGCCGCCACCCTCACGGACGTTCGCAAGTGGTTTACCGACCACTACGGCCCGAACAACGTCGTGCTCGTGCTCTCGGGCGACATCGACGCCGCCACCGCCCGCCCCAAGGTGGAGAAATGGTTCGGCGACATTCCGCGCGGCCCCGAGATCAAGCCCGTCACTGCCGAACCCGTGACGCTTTCGGCGCCGGTGAAGCGCGAAATCGTCGACCAGGTGCCGGTCCTGCGCCTTACCCGCAACTGGACCGCTCCCGGCCTGAACGATGCCGATACCCCCGCGCTCCAGATCGGCATGCGGGTGCTCGGCGGCCTTGCCAGTTCGCGGCTCGACAATGAACTGGTACGCGGACAGCAGCTTGCGGTGGCCGTGACCGCCTATTCGCAGGTGTTCCAGCAGCTCAGCATGCTCACCATGGCCATGGACGTGAAGCCCGGCGTGGACCGCGCCAAGGCCAACGCCGCCTTCGACAAGGTCCTCGCCGACTACTTGCGCGACGGGCCGACCGAGGATGAAGTGCGCCGTGCCGTCGTCAGCACCCTTTCCGGCGAGATCGGCGGCCTTGAACGCGTCGGCGGCTTCAGCGGCAAGGGAGCCACCCTGGCCGAGGGTCAGGTCTATTCGGACGATCCCGCCAAGTACAAGCAGGACCTTGCCCGCATGGCCGCGCTCACCCCGGCGGAAGTCAAGGCGGCAATGAACAAGTGGCTCTCGCGCCCGGTCTATGCCCTCGACGTCGTTCCCGGCGCCCGCACCGAAAGCGGCGATGCCATGGGCGGCTGGGGCGACGAGGCGAAACAGCCCGCACCCCGCCCGGATCCCAAGGCCAAGGCGCCTGCCCTCGCCGCCGGACCCAAGCGCGAATTCCCGCAACTCGGCCAGATCGGCGCACTGACTTTCCCGGCGATCGAGCGCACGACGCTTTCCAACGGCATCCCGGTGGCGCTTGCGCGCCGTACCGCGGTTCCCAAGCTGGTGCTCTCGCTCGATTTCGACGCCGGCTATGCCGCCGATGCGCTCGATACACCGGGCACGCAGGGGCTGATGCTGGCCATGCTCGACCAGGGCACCTCGAAGCTCGACGCAACCCGCATCGCCGAGGCGCAGGAACGCCTCGGCGCCAGCATTTCGATCGACGGCTCGCTGGATACCAGCAGCGTGACGCTCTCGGCGCTCTCGGCCAATCTCTCGCCATCGCTGGACCTCATGGCCCAGATCGTGCGCGATCCCGCCTTCAGCCCGTCCGAAGTGGAGCGCGTGAAGTCCCAGTCGGAAGCCGAACTGGCGCAGGCACTGTCAACGCCGGACGATCTCGCCGCCCGCTCGCTCGGCAGCGAACTCTTCGGGAATCACCCTTACGCCCAGCCCTCGGACGGCCTCGGCAACGCCGCGTCGCTCGCCGCGCTCACGCCTGCCCAGCTCAAGGCCGCGCATGACAAGTGGCTGCGCCCCGATCTCGCCCGGATCACCGTGGTGGGAGATGTGACGATGGCCGAACTGAAGCCGATGCTGGAACGCGCCTTCGGCCAGTGGCAGGCCCCCGCCGTGCCAAAACCCGTAAAGCCGCTCGACGCCGCCGTGCCCGCCGCCACCGGCAGCCGGATCGTCCTGATCGACCGGCCGAATTCGCCGCAATCAGTGATCGTGGCGGGCCGCGTCCTGCCGATGACCGGCAAGACCCCGGACGCGGAACCCCTGCAACTGGCCAACGACGTGCTCGGCGGCGGCTTCCTCTCGCGCCTCAACAAGGACCTGCGCGAGGACAAGGGCTGGAGCTACGGCGTCCATAGCGGCGTGGCTCAGCCCGTCGGCCCACGCTCGGTCCAGGTCGCGGCCCCGGTCCAGTCCGACAAGACCGGTGAGGCGATCAAGGCCATCATCGCCGACATGGGCGCGCTTCCGGCAGGCCGGCCGGTAACCGCGGAGGAACTCCAGCGCGTTACCGAAGGCGCGATCCGGCAGCTTCCCAACCTGTTCGAAACCGACGCCGCCGTGCAGGCAGCGATCCGCAAGAACGACCGCCTCGGCCGCCCGGAAGAATATTACGTCGGCCTTGCCGCGAGGTATCGCACGATAGACGCCAAGGCGATCGGCGCTGCCGCCACGCAATATCTCCAGCCCAAGGGCCTGACATTCGTGATCGTGGGCGATCGCAAGGTGGTTGAACCGCAACTCAAGGGCCTCGGCCTGCCCGTCGAAGTGCGCGCGGCACCTGCAGCGCCTGAAGGCCAGGAATAAGGAGACCAGGAATGTCGCTGCTCGGCGGAACTTACGAATGCTCGACCAAGACCCCGATGGGGCATCAGAAGGGCAC
This sequence comes from Novosphingobium sp. TK71, assembly GCF_055361505.1. NCBI lineage: Bacteria > Pseudomonadati > Pseudomonadota > Alphaproteobacteria > Sphingomonadales > Sphingomonadaceae > Novosphingobium > Novosphingobium sp. TK71. The sequence continues at coordinate 438,309 of NZ_CM143962.1, read as the reverse complement.
GCTTACCATCATTCCGGCAGGTGACACCTTCACCGGCCAGATCACCGGCGACCTCGGCACGATGGAATTGCGGGACGGCAAGATCAGCGGCAACACGCTGAGCTGGAAGATGAAGATGACCTCACCGATGCCGATCGATCTCGACTGCAAGGCCACGGTCGACGGCACCGACCTCACCGGCACGATCAAAGCCGGCTTCTTCGGTACGATGAAGCTGGAAGGCAACAAAATCGCCTGAACCGGCGAACCCGCAGACAAGAAAAAGGGCGGCCAGCGATGGCTGCCCTTTTTTCATGGCCGCTGCCATTCCCACATGATCGCCCCGCGCGGCAGAGCTGAATTCTATTCTTTAACATCAAGTCTCTTGCCAGTTTGCACCAGGCCCAATATTGGCTGATCGCGCAGGAAAGACCGACGTTGGGGAACATCGGCCGCTACCTTGCCGGGGGTTTAAACTTGATGAGTTCCACTATTCGGCACGCGATTTTCGCGGCCGCCTGTTGCGTGCAGCCTTTCGTGGCGACGGCGAGCGCGCAGGCCCAGATGCCTGAAACGCTGGCCGCGCCTGCTGCCGCTTCTGCTGCTTGCGAACTGCATGTCTGGCCGGGCCACGATTTCCATTCGGTCTATTACGGCTGGGCACACGGCGGCACCGTGGACGGAGCAGCCAAGGGACGCGACGGATACGAGAATGTACCGCATGAACCGCTTTCGGCGGGAGAACAGGTCAAGATACTCGGCTCGGCAGATCTTGCCGCCACGCTCAGCCTCGCCGGATATCGCACGGTCATCCACGAAACGCCGCTGTCCAGCCGCGAAATCCGCACCGGCCTTGCCCGCCACGCACTGGATACGCCGCGCTGCTACGCCGAATTGATGATCGACGACCTCGTCCTGCAGAAGAATTTCACCGGCACGCAAGCGCTCAACATCCTTTACCGCTTCCGCCAATTCGATGGTGACGTGTCCGGCCGCAGCTTCGGCACCTATATCCAGGTGCCGGTTCGCATTGCCGACAAGGCTATCGACAGGTCATCCGATGCGATCGTGTCCGAACTGGCGTCCGCCTATTCCATCAGCATCCACGATTTCGGCAAGGCGCTGGCGGCGCCGCCGAAAAAGAAACGCTGACCCATTCAACCACGGAGTGCGACTGTAATGAAAATGATCTCGCGTGCATGTCTGCTCGCGGCACTGGTCTTTGCGCCTGCCGCTCACGCGCAGGACGCAGCAGCCCCTGCGGCAGCAACAGCTCCTGTACCCGGACTGCAGCCTGCCGCAGCTGCGGACGGTTGCGAACTGCATCTATGGCCGGCCGAACGCATGCGATCCCAGACCACAGGCCTGCTTGGCGGCGGCCTGCTCGATGCAGCGCTGCATGCCGACCGGGATTCGAGCAATCAGTCGCTGATGGCAAGCGCACTCGACAGTCCCTCGCAGCTCGACGCACTCGTGGCGATGGATCTGCGCACCCTGTTGCCGCTGACACCGGGCACCACCATCATTCGTCACGAGCAGCCGCTCGAACGCAAGACGATGAACAAGATCAAGACACGACGCTCGGATTCGGCCGCCGCATGCTACTCCGAACTCATCGTCGCCGATGTGTTCTACATGAAGGCGGCAATCTATGGCCGCTCGCTGCGCACGCTGTTCATGTATCGCCGGTTCGATGCCGCCCAGAAGATCACCTGGGAATACAAGGCATGGGGCGGTAATGGCCTGTCGCTGTTCCCGCCGAAAGAAGGTGAGGACGCCGTTGCGGCACTTGGCGAGCTGGGTACCGTCTACCAGAAGAACTTCGTCGAATATGCACACAACGCCATTACCGCCGCTCCCAAGAAGGTAGCCGCGAAGTAAGCCGCTTCAAACGAAGAAGGGCCGGAAAGCACAGCGCTTTCCGGCCCTTCTTTATGTCTATGATACCCTGCGTCAGCCGAGCTTGGCCTTCAGGATCTCGTTCACCACCTGCGGGTTGCCCTTGCCGGCCATCGCCTTCATCGTCTGGCCGACGAAGAAGCCGAACAGCGCAACCTTGCCTTCGCGGTACTGGGCGACCTTGTCGGCATTGGCGGCGAGGATTTCGTCCACCTTGGCCTCGATGGCGCCGGTGTCCGATTCCTGCTTCAGCCCTTCACGCTCGACGATGACGCCGGCATTGTCACCAGTCTCGAACATCGTTTCGAGAACCTGCTTTGCGATCGAGCCCGAGATCGTGCCCTTGCCCACCAGCGCCAGAAGCTCCGCCGCCTGCTCATGGCTGATCGGCGAGTCTTCAAGGCTCTTGCCCTGCTTGTTGAGCGCGCCGAAGAATTCGGAGATCAGCCAGTTGGCGGCCTGCTTGGCGACTTCGGCGGGCTGCTTGCCCTGTGCCGAAGCGGTTTCGGCCAGCAGCGCCTCGAACCATGCGAAAGTATCGACATCGGCGGTCAGCACGGCAGCGTTGTAGGCCGAAAGGCCCAGTTCGCCTTCGTAGCGGGCGCGCTTGGCGTCCGGCAGTTCGGGCAGGCTCGCGCGGCAGGCCTCAAGGAAGGCATCGTCGAGTTCGAGCGGCAGCAGGTCCGGATCGGGGAAGTAGCGATAGTCGTGCGCGTCTTCCTTCGAACGCATCGAACGCGTCGAGCCGGTGGTGGGATCGAACAGGCGCGTTTCCTGCACGATCTTGCCGCCGCCTTCCAGCACGTCGACCTGACGGTTTGCCTCGTGCTCGATCGCCTGCATGACGAAGCGCACGGAGTTGACGTTCTTGGTCTCGGTACGGGTGCCGAGTTCGTCACCGGGCTTGCGCACCGAGACGTTGACGTCCGCGCGCATCGAGCCCTGGTCCATGTTGCCGTCGCACGAGCCGACATAGCGCAGGATCGTCCGCAGCTTCGACAGGTAAGCCCCTGCTTCCGCAGGCGAAGCCATGTCCGGACGGCTGACGATTTCCATCAGCGCCACGCCAGAGCGGTTAAGGTCGACATAGGACATCGTCGGATGCTGGTCGTGCATCAGCTTGCCCGCGTCCTGCTCGACGTGGATGCGCTCGATGCCGATCACCTTGTCGGCGGGAATGCCCGCCTTCTCGTCCGCCTCGATGGTCAGCGAACCCTCGCCGACCAGCGGGTGGTAGAGCTGGCTGATCTGGTAGCCCTGCGGAAGATCGGCGTAGAAGTAGTTCTTGCGGTCGAAGCGCGACCACTTGTTGATCTGCGCCTCGATCGCCATGCCGGTACGCACGGCCTGACGGATGCATTCGCGGTTCGGAACCGGCAGCATGCCCGGCATCGCCGCGTCGATCAGCGAGACCTGGCTGTTAGGCTCTGCGCCGAATGCCGTCGCCGATCCGGAGAACAACTTGGAGTTCGAGGTGACCTGCGCGTGGACTTCGAGGCCGATCACGACCTCCCAGTCACCGGTGGCGCCCTGGATGCGATAAGTGCTCATATTACCACCACTTTTCCGGCTTCGCCGCGAACTGTGCGCGGGCCTCGATGGCGAGACCGGCGTTCAGCACGCCCTGTTCGTCGAAAGCCTTGCCGATGACCTGAAGGCCCAGCGGCAGACCTTCGCGGTTGAGGCCGGCCGGGACCGACATCGCCGGAAGACCCGCAAGCGAGGCCGGCACTGCGAAGACGTCATTGAGGTACATCTTCAGCGGATCGTCGACGTTCTCGCCAAGGCCGAAGGCGGCCGAGGGCGCGGTCGGCGCGAGGATCACGTCGCACTCTTCGAAGGCCTTGGCGAAGTCCTGCGCGATCAGCGCGCGGACTTTCTGGGCCTGCGTGTAGTAAGCGTCGTAGAAACCGGCCGAGAGCACGTAAGTGCCGATCAGGATGCGGCGCTTGACCTCGGGGCCGAAACCGGCGGCGCGGGTCGCGGCGTACATGTCCTGAAGGTTGGCGCCGTCCGGCAGATCGCGCAGGCCGTAGCGCACGCCGTCATAGCGCGCGAGGTTCGACGAGGCTTCGGCAGGCGCGATGATGTAGTAGGTCGGCAGCGCGTACTTGGTGTGCGGCAGCGAAATCTCGACGATCTCGGCGCCGGCATCCTTCAGCCAGGCAATGCCGTCGTCCCACGACTTGGCGACGTCTTCGTCCAGGCCGTCAACGCGGTATTCCTTGGGAATGCCGACCTTCTTGCCCTTCATGTCGCCGGAAAGCGCGGCTTCCCAGTTCGGCACCGGCATGTCGAGGCTGGTCGAATCCTTGGCGTCGAAACCGGCCATGGCTTCGAGCATGATCGCGCAGTCCTGCACCGAGCGGGCCATCGGGCCTGCCTGGTCGAGCGAGCTGGCGAACGCCACCACACCCCAGCGCGAGCAGCGGCCGTAGGTCGGCTTGATGCCGGTAGTGCCGGTGAAAGCAGCCGGCTGGCGGATCGAGCCGCCGGTGTCGGTGCCGGTCGCCGCCGGGCAGAGACGCGCGGCGAGTGCAGCCGAGGAACCGCCCGACGAACCGCCGGGCGCGAGCGGTGCATTGCCACCGTCATTGCGCTTCCACGGCGAGATCACGTTGCCGAAATAGCTGGTCTCGTTCGACGAGCCCATGGCGAACTGGTCGAGGTTCAGCTTACCCAGCATGCCCGCACCGGCATCCCACAGCTTCTGCGAGACGGTCGATTCGTACTGCGGCTTGAAGCCTTCCAGCATGTGGCTGGCGGCCGTCGTCTGCACGCCGAAGGTGGCGAACAGGTCCTTCATGCCGATCGGCACGCCGCCCATCTTGCCGAGAGCCTCGCCGCGCGCACGCTTGGCGTCGGTGGCAGCTGCCGCTTCGATGGCCTTTTCAGGCGTGGCGATGATGAAGGCGTTCAGCGCTTCCTGCGCGGCGGCGACATTGGCGTTGAAAGCTTCCGCCACTTCGACGGCGGAGAAATCGCCGCCGGCCACACCGTCGCGGATCTGCGCAACGCCGAGTTCCGTAAGATCAGTCATTATTCGATCACCTTGGGCACGCCGAAGAAGCCGTGTTCGGCGGCGGGAGCATTGGCCAGAACGGCATCGCGCTTGTCGCCGCCGGTCAGCGGATCGGCGTCGATCACGTCGTCGCGCAGGCGCAGCGTGTTGGGGATGACGGCGGTCATCGGCTCGACGTTCGAAGTATCGACTTCGCCGAGTTGCTCGACCCAGGCGAGAATGCCGTTGAGTTCGGGGACCATCGCCTCGATTTCGGCCTCGCTCACCTTGATGCGGGCGAGGCTGGCGATCTTCGCAACGGTTGCGGTATCGACCGACATGGCGTTCCTTCAGTTTGACCGGCGCGGCTCTGCACGCGCCGGGAGATCAGGATCGGGCAGCTAGCACCCGTCCGAAATTGCTTCAAGCATGGACGCCTCCGGGAGTGCGTCCGGCCCGGCTCATTGCGAGCCGGGTTGGGCCGGTTGCGCCTGCCCTTGCTGCGCGGCGATCATCGCGTCGAGTTCCGCGCGGGTCTTGAAGTCGAGCAGGGTCACTTCGAAGACGAGGTCGGAATTGGGCGGGATCGGCCCGCCGCCTTCCGCGCCGTAAGCCAGTTCCGCCGGGATCAGGATGCGGTAGCTGCCGCCGCGCTGCATCTGCACGAGCCCGTCGGCAAAGCCGGGAACGACTTCGCCCACGGCCATCGGCATCTGTTCGTTCTGGTCGAACACGGTGCCGTCCTTGAGCATGCCCTTGTAGTTCACCAGCACATAGTCTTCGCGGGTAGGCTTGGCGCCCTGCCCCGCGGTCAGCGTGGTGACCACGACCTGGCGTGCGGGCGCAGGAGCCGGAGAAGGTGCAGTCTGGCCCGGTGCCGCGGCCGAAGCCGCAACAGGCAGGACGACGGCCAGCGCCAGGAGCGCCGGACGGAACGTGCGGATCATGGCGGCGATCAGTGTGCCGGACCTTCGGCGCCCGGAACGGCACCGTCGGGAATCGCGCCACCCGGAATCGCACCGCCGGGAATGGCACCGCCCGGTGCGCCGCCCTGCATCTGCTGGAGCTGCTGCATCAGGCGCTGCTGCTGCTCGATCTCGGCGCGGCTCTTGAAGTCGAGCAGCTCGATTTCGAAGTTCAGGTCGGTATTGGCCGGAATCTTGCCGACCGCCTTGTCGCCGTAAGCCAGCTTGGCCGGGATCTCGACCTCGTACTTGCCGCCGCGCTGCATCTTGACGAGCGCCTTGGTGAAGCCGGGGATCACCTCATTGAGGGCCATCGGAACCTGCTGCGCCTGATCGAAGACGTTTCCGTCCGGCAGCGTGCCCTTGTAGTTGATGAGCACGACGTCAGCGATCGTCGGCGATTCGCCCGAACCGGCGGTCAGCGTCTTGACGTGGACCTGCGGCGGCAGGGCAGCATAGGCGACGCCGCCGGCGGCCAGCGCGACTGCGGCAACGCCGAGCCAGATCTTGGTCAGCGAGCCCTTGGCAATCGGCTGCAGCGGAACGCGGGTGATCTCAGTCATGGTCTAGGGCCTCGTTCGGGTTCGCCCGGCGAGTACAGCTGCGCGGTAACTGCACGGCAGATGCACAAAGGGCGCGGATGGAATTTCCGCGCCCTCATGGCTCAAGCCGGAGCGGGGTTCAAGCCGCAAGCCGAGCAATTTAAGATGTGCCAATCACAATCGTAATCATACGATCCTGACTGTAGCGCGGCATTTCCCCGCTCCTCGCTCGGAAACGAGAAAACGGATGCCGCAAACCCCGCCCGGAGACGGGGCCGACATCAATCTTACTTGACGCCGTCACGCTCCATGCGCTTGCGCTCCAGCTTACGGGCGCGGCGCACAGCAGCGGCCTTTTCGCGAGCGCGCTTTTCCGAGGGCTTCTCGAAGTGACGACGCAGCTTCATCTCGCGGTAGACGCCTTCACGCTGCAGCTTCTTCTTGAGAGCCCGAAGAGCCTGATCGACGTTATTGTCGCGGACGAGAATCTGCATAAACCGACACACCTCACAAATCGAAGGCACGAATTCCGCATTCCGACGCGGAAGGCACCTTGAAAGAAAAAACGTAATTGCACCGAATCCCTGTCGGGGTCGGCTCGAAGTTGGGGGCCGCTAGCATCGCCGAGGCCGGAAGGCAAGCAATCTTGGCGAAAGATCGGCCAAAATGCGCCCTCCACCGAGGGTGGGACTCCCCGATGGAGGGTACTCATACACCAATCCCGCGCGTCAGGCCAGTTGATCGACGATCAGACCTGCTGCCGAAACGGTGGCGGAAGTCGCCGCGGAAGCCGTGTAGGTCGCGCCTTCGGCCTGCTGGGCCTTCAGGTTCTCGATGAAGGCCTGGACCGCGGCCAGCGTGGCATCGGCCTCATCGGCTTCTTCCGTGTCATCGGTGGAATCGGTGTCGTCCGTCTCATCGGTGTCGTCCGTTTCCTCGGTCTCTTCCGTCTCGTCGGTTTCCTCGACGGACGAACCGCCGGGCGGCGGACCGCCGGCACCGCGAGGACCGCCGGGACCACCCGCGCCGCCGGGTCCACCGGGGCCGCCGGCTCCGCCGGCCTCACCGCCATCCTGCGACGCGCCCTGCGCGAACAGGGATTGCAGGGTGGAGGCCTGATCTTCGGTCAGGGTGCCGTTTTCCACCTGGTCGGAAATCAGCGAATCGATCCGATCCTTCATCTGGGAAGGGTCGAGTTTGCTGCCCGAAGACGCCGTGCCGAGCGCGTCGTCGATCGAATCGAGCGCCGATTCGAGCGCCGCGGCATCGCTGTCGCTGACCGAACCGTTGCTCACGGCGGAGGCCAGCTTGTCCTCCATGTCCTGACTCGGATTGAACAGCGTGCTCAGCGCGCTTGTGGAAGATGATATCTGCATCATTATGTCTCCTTGCGGAGTGGGGTCGCACCCAATGACACTTATAGAAGGGCCGCGTGCCGTCCGGTCGGATGGAACGATTGGAAATCCGCGCATTCACGGCTAAGGCGGCCCAATGTCCCAACCTTCCTTTCTAGCCTCCTCGCTCTTTGTGGCGCTGGGCGGCGGCGTCGGCTCATGGCTGCGCTTTCTCACCGGCCTCGGCTGGACCGCCGTGATCGGCCCGGCAAGAGCCGGTGCGTTTCCCTATGGCACCCTTACCGTCAATGTCCTTGGCAGCCTTGCCATGGGCCTGCTGGCAGGCTGGCTCCTGCGCCACACCGCAGAGGGCGAGACTGCCCGCCTGCTCATCGGTGTCGGCGTGCTGGGCGGCTTCACCACCTTTTCCTCGTTCAGCCTCGACACCATTGCCCTTGCCATGCGCGGGCAGCTCGGTCTTGCGGCTTTCTATGTCGCGATCTCGCTGATCGCGGGCTTCGCCGCGCTGTTTGCCGGCTTTTCCATCACGAAGGGAGTCGCCGCATGAGCCGCGACAATTCAGATTCCGTCCGCCAGTTCACCGTCGGCCGCGACGACGAAGACATCCGTCTCGACCGCTGGTTCAAGCGCCACCTGCCCGAAGTCGGCTTCGCGATGGTGTCGCGCTGGGCGCGCACCGGACAGATCCGTGTCGACGGCAAGCGCGCCGATGTCGACACCCGGCTCGTCGCGGGCCAGGTCCTGCGCGTGCCGCCGGGCGGCGAGGCCAAGCCCGGCCTCGGTGGCTCGCGCCCGCGCCGCGAACTGACGGAAGCAGAGATCGAACTCGCCGATTCGATGGTCCTCACGCAGGACCGCTCGGCGATCGTGCTCAACAAGCCGCCGGGCCTCGCCACGCAGGGCGGATCGGGCATGAAGGAGCACGTGGACGGCCTGCTTGACGCCTATGCGGAGAAGGGCCCGCGCCCCCGCCTCGTCCACCGGCTGGACAAGGACACTTCCGGCGTCCTGCTGATCGCCCGCACGCCCGGAAGCGCGGCGTTCTTCTCCAAGCGCTTTTCCGGGCGCACCGCCAAGAAGATCTACTGGGCGCTGGTGGTCGGCGTGCCGAGCATCAACGACGGCATGATCGAACTGCCGCTCGCCAAGCAGCCGGGCACCGGCGGCGAGAAGATGCATGTGGATGAGGAAGGCGGCCAGTCCGCCCGCACCCGTTACCGCGTGCTGGACCGTGCCGGCAACCGCGCCGCCTGGGTCGAACTGCACCCGCTGACGGGCCGTACGCACCAGTTGCGCGTCCATATGGCGGCAATCGGCCACCCGATCGTAGGTGACGGCAAGTATGGCGGGCAGGAAGCGTTTCTTTCGGGCACGATCAGCCGCAAGATGCACCTCCACGCCCGCCGGCTCATCATCGAGCACCCGGACGGCACCCCGCTGGACGTGACCGCCCCCCTGCCCGAGCATTTCGCCAATTCGCTGGCCTCGCTCGGTTTCGACGAGGCGGACGGCGCGGAACTGCCCGAATCCGCGCCGGAGTTCACCAAGGACGACGAGAAGCGCGCCGCCAAGGCTCACGCCAAGCAGTATCGCAAGGAACGCCGGGGTGAGCGCCGCTCGCGCCGCGATACCCCTTCCGACCGTCCCTCACGCGGCAAGCCCTCGGGCAAGACCGCATCGCGCCCGGGCGCAAAGTCCGCAGGCAAGCCCGGCGGAAAACCCGGCAAGACCGGTCCCGGCAGCAAGACTGGCCCCGGCGCAGCCCGATCGGCGCCTGCCCGCCCCGCCTCGCGTAAACCCGGCGGCTCGGCACCTTCCGGCGGACGGCCTTCCGGTCCGCGAGGAAAGCGGTGACCGCGGCGGTAAAGTTCGCCGTCTTCGACTGCGACGGTACCCTGGTCGACGGGCAGGCACCGATCTGCGAGGCGATGGAAGCGAGTTTCGCCCGCTTCAGCCTGCCCGCTCCCTCGCGCGGCCTGATCCGCCGCGCGGTGGGCCTCTCGTTGCCGCAGGCGATCCGGCAGCTCCTGCCCGATAGCGGCGAAGAGCAGCAAAATGCGATGGCGGAAGCCTACAAGGTCGCATTCCGACAGGCACGAGAGGAAGGGCGCGTCTCGCAACCGCTGTTTCCCGGCATCGAGGACTGCCTGCGCACTCTTCACGCGCGCGGATGGACGCTTGGCGTGGCCACCGGCATGTCGGACCGGGGCCTGGGCCACTGCCTTGCGGCCAACGGCATTTCCGACCTCTTCGTCACCCTCCAGACGGCGGATCGCCACCCCTCCAAGCCGCATCCCGCGATGCTGGAGGAAGCACTGTTCGATGCGGGCGCCCTGCCCGGCGAAACGGTGATGATCGGTGACACCGCCTATGACATGAAGATGGCGAAAGCCGCCGGAACCCGCGCCGTCGGCGTGGACTGGGGCTATCACCACCCGCGCGAACTGACCGAGGCCGGCGCCGAGAAGGTCGTCGCAGCGCCGGGCGAACTTGCGGAGTACCTCCTGGCATGACCGAACAAGATCCGGCGAGGGCCCGCTTCGCCACCATCCAGCTCGTGCGTATCTTCGGCGTCGCCTGCGTGATCGCGGGCATGGCGATCGGCGCCGAAAAGCTCGCCGCGCCGCTCTGGCTTGGATACCTCCTGATCGCCAATGGACTGATCGACGTGTTCGTCATTCCCAAGGTGCTGGCGCGCAAGTGGCGGAGCCCGAAATGAAGCGCTTCTACAAGGAGGCCTCGACCGGCGAGACCGAAGGCGGGCAGGCGTGGCGCGTGCTGCTGGACGGCCGACCGATCAAGACCGCCGGTGGCCGCCCCCAGGTCGTGCCGACAAGGGCGCTCGCGGAAGCGCTTGCCGCCGAGTGGACCGCCCAAGGCGAGCAGATCGACGCGCGGAGCTTCCATTTGCGCGATCTGGCCGACTTTGCCGTGGATGCGGTTTCGGACGACCGCGAGCAGACGATCCGCGATCTCCTGCCTTATGCCGAGACGGACACGCTCTGCTACCGCGCCGAGCCGGGCGAGGCGTTTCACGAGCGCCAGCTGGCCGTGTGGGAGCCCCTGCTTGTCGAAGCGGAAACCCGCTACGACGTGCACTTCACGCGGATCTCCGGAATCATTCCCAAGCCGCAGCCGGCCGAGACGCTGGCCCGCATCGAACTCGCCCTTGCCGCCGAGAGCGACTTCTCGCTGGCCGCGCTCAAGATGCTCTCCAGCCTCGCCGCCTCGCTGGTGATCGCCATGGCTGCGATCCGGCCGGGCGCCGATGCGGAAGCGCTGTGGAAAGCCGCCAACCTGGAAGAAGACTGGCAAGTCGAGCTCTGGGGCGAAGACTGGGAAGCCGCCGAGCACCGCGCCGCGCGCTTCGAGGCGTTCAAGCTGGCCATGCGACTGGCAGAACTTTCGAGGTAGGCACAGGACGCCGGGGCCTGCCCCGGGCTTCATGGCGCCCCCTTCGCTGCTATTCCAAAGAAAAGACCCGCCCCGGACTAACCGGAGCGGGTCTTCCGAACGGTGCGCGGCGTTGCCTCCGCGCGGTCCCGTTCTTCTTGAGATCAGAACTTCACGCCGAGACCGGCGAGGCCGTAATGACGGCTGAAGCCCTGTTCGTAGTTCGAATAGTTGTACTCGATCTTGCCGAACAGGTTGCCGCCGAAGTTGTGCTCGAAGCCGGCACCGAGACGGAAACCGTCAAGGTTCGTGCCGTCGCTGTCCTTGTTGGTGCCATCGGTATAGGTCACGCGCAGGCGGGCATTGGTGTAGCCGCCGAGGACGTAGAGCTTGCTGGTTTCGCCAACGTTGGTGCCGATGCGGGCAACAGCGGCAAGGTCGCGCCCGGCGCGGACGCAGAGCTTGTCACCCAGAGCGATGACGTCGCGTGCGCATTCCTTGGTCGTGCTGTCCGATACGCTCGCCTGGATACCGAAGAACAGCGCTTCACGAACCGGGAAGTCGTAACCGGCAGCAACGCCGTAAGTGAGGCCTTCCGACGAACCGCCGTCGATCGAAACGCTGTCGAGGCCGGTCTGTGCCTGAACGTAGGCCTGCGCATTGGCGGCGGCCGGAACGGCGAAAAGGGCGGCGGCAGCGCCGAGAAGGGCGATCTTGTTCATGCGTATGCTCCTGCATTCTGTTTGCCCCGCGGCATTCGTGGCGGCGGGATCGGGGGGCCGAATACAGGGCCGGGAAATCGGTTCAATACAGATGCTTGCACAGCATCGTCATAAAACTGCCATTGTGGCATGACAGCCACAACCAGAAACTCGAAAAACAAGGTAAAGTAACGGAAATCCGCCTTTTGCACGCACTATTGTAAAATCGGAAACCGCGACAGAAAATTAAATCTTCAATAGCCCTTTAAAACGCGCACGGACGATCCCAAGATGCACAATACCTTACAGATATTGTCATTTTCGGAAAGATTCCGCGCAGATCCCCGCGTTTTCAGGACGAACTCTTCCTGCGCAATCCTTGAAACCGGCGTCTTCAGGCGCCGGATTTCACCCATGCAGCAACGTCCTTCGCCACGACGTTGGCAGCCTGATTGATAGCCGGCCCGATGAGGGCGGCTTCCGGCTTGATGCCAGGCACCACCGATTCGAACCGCTTGGTCACGATCGGCCCGTTGCGTTCGGTACGGATTGCATCGAAGCGCACGACGACCGAGGAAGTGGCGACATCGTAGCCCATGTCGAGCAGGCGCCCGCCGATCAGGGTCTTGCCGGTGACCTCAAAATCGCCGCCTTCGACCACGAGCTGCCCGGTATCGGCACGCAGCGTTTCAGCCAACAGCGAGCGGAACTGGCGGCTCGGCTTCTCGATCCACCAGGCATCCTTGAGATAGGACATGCTCGACGCATCTATCCTTACCGGAACCCGCAGCACATCGAGGCTGCGATCCGCCTCAGGGTCCAGCACGACGATGGCATCGGTAATCCGCCCCGTGGCCTGCGACCCTGCGGGAGCCTTGTCCTGCGGAGTGAGACGGAACAGCAGCTCGGGCGGCTTGGGCGCGAGGCTGATGCAACCGGAAAGCGCCAGTGCCGCCACGGCCGCTAGCGCGCCGCCGAAAATCGGGGTCTTGTGCCGGAGCTTCATCGCGGTTCCCATCGTCTTTCCCGTTTTCTTCTTCCCGGCCGAAGCACGCCCGTTCACGACTGGCGCACTCATGGCTTGTAGGTGGGCAGCTTCTGCCCCTTGATGAGGGCGCCCGCGCCCTGCTCGTCGATCTTCTCGGTCACACTGCGCAGCGCCTTGCTGGTGGCGCGCAGATCGCGGATCGCGGCTTCGGCGGCAGGAAGCGTCTGCTGCGATACCTGGTCGAAGGCAGGCTGCGCATGCTGGAGCGTCTGGTCGAGGGTCTCCATCGACTTCTGCGCAGCGCCCAGCGTCTCGCGAAGCTGGGCCGCCAGCGAATTACCCTGATCGCCCAGCAGGCTGTCCGCCTTGCCTGCCACGCCCTCGAACGCGACCAGCGTTCTGGTGGCCTGGTTCAGCGTTCCCTGAAGTTCCGCCAGCGTCTGCTTCATTTGCGGCGTCGCGGCCGAGAGATCCTTCGTCATCTTGTCGGTATTCTTGAGAATGCCGGTGATGGAACGGCGGTTCTCTTCGGACATCAGCAGGTTGAGGTTCTCTGTCAGCGTCGCCAGCCGTTCGAGCAACAGCGGCGCGTTGGAGAGGATTTCACCCAGGCCGCCGCGCTTGGTCGGGATCACGGGCACGCCTTCCGGGCCGGGCTCGGTCAGCAGCGGCGCGCCCTTCACGGCGCCTTCGAGCTGGATGTCGGCCACGCCGGTGAAGCTGCCCTGGATCGTGGCAGTGGTGCCGACGGTGACGGGCACCTTCTTGTCCACCTTCACGCGCACGCGAATGAAGCTGGGGTCCTGCGGCCAGAGTTCGATCTCCTTGATCTGCCCGACTGGCACGCCCGCGTAATCGACGCCGGAACCCTTGGCGAGCCCGTCGACCGACTGCTTGAAGAAGATGTCATACTCGTTTCGCGCGGTGTCGTTGATCCGCGCGATCCAGATGATGAACGCCGCCAGCGTCGCCAGCAGCACCAGCGTGACGGCTCCGACCCATATGTGATTGGCCCGTGTTTCCATGCTGTGTGCCCTATGCCCCGCTTTCGTTGGTAGTATTCAGGGTCGGCGCCTCGGGGGCGGGACCGTCCTGCGCGACCGGCGCGTCATGCTGCATCGAAATCTCGTCCTTCGCGCCGAGCGCGGCACGGCCGCGCGGGCCGTTGAAGTATTCCTGTATCCACGGGTGATCGAGCGCGAGAAGTTCGGGGATCGTACCCACGGCGATCACCTGCTTGTCCGCCAGCACCGCCACGCGGTCGCAGATGGCGTGAAGCGTGTCGAGATCGTGCGTGATGAGGAACACCGTCAGGCCCAGCGTATCGGCCAGTTCGCGCGTCAGACCGTCGAAAGCGGCCGCACCGATCGGATCCAGGCCCGCGGTCGGCTCGTCGAGGAACAGCAGTTCAGGGTCGAGCGCCAGCGCCCGCGCGAGGCCGGCGCGCTTCTTCATGCCGCCCGAAAGCTCGTTCGGATACTTGAAGGCCGATTCCTCGGCCAACCCGGCGAGGCGCACCTTGAAGCGGGCGATCTCGCTGCGCAGGGTATCGTCGATCTCGGGATAGAACTGCTTGAGCGGCACTTCCACGTTCTCGCCCACGGTCAGGGTCGAAAACAGGGCCCCTCCCTGGAACAGCACGCCCCAGCGCGAGCGCAAGTCGATCCCTTCCTCGTCGGTGGAATCGCCCATGCGGTGGCCGAGCACGGTGATCTCGCCCTCGGCAGGCTGCTGCAGGCCGATGATCGAGCGCATCAGCACCGATTTGCCGGTGCCCGAACCACCGACGACGCCGAGAATTTCGCCCCTGCGGACCTTGAGCGAGAGATCGTCGTGAATGACATGCTCGCCAAAGACGTTGCGCAGCCCCTCGACGACGATGGGAAATTCGTCGGCGGGATTGTCGCCCGGCATGGGCCGTTCGGCCTCGAGGCTTGCGGTTTCGCTCATTGCCAGCCGATCTTGGTGAAGAAGATGGCGAAGAAGGCGTCGAGCACGATCACCGTGAAGATCGCCGTGACCACCGCCTGGGTAGTGCGCGCGCCGACTTCCTCTGCGTTGGAGGTCACCTGCATGCCCTGGTAGCAACCGGCGAGCGCGACGATCAGCGCAAAGACCGGCGCCTTGATCAGCCCGACCCACACATCGGTGATCGGCACCACTTCCTGGGTGCGCTGAAGGAAGGTCCAGAACGGAATGTCGAGCGCGAAATTGGCGATGAAGGCGCCGCCGATGATCGCCAGAACGGTGGAATAGAACCCCAGCAGCGGCATCATCAGCATCGCCGCCAGCACCCGCGGAACGACCAGCGCCTGCATCGGCGAAACGCCGATGGTGCGCATGGCGTCCACTTCCTCGGTCAGCTTCATCGTGCCGATCTGCGCGGCGAAGGCCGACCCGGATCGCCCCGCGACCATGATTGCGGTCATCAGAATGCCCAGTTCGCGCATCGCAAGGCGGCCGGTGAGGTTGATGGTGTAGATTTCCGCACCGAACTGCGCGAGCTGCACCGCGCCCTGCTGGGCGATGACGATGCCGATCAGGAAGCTCATCAACCCGATGATCCACAGCGAGTTGATGCCCACATGCTGCATGTGATGCACCAGCGCCGTGCCGCGCAGCCGCGATGGATGGCGGATGGCGGTGCCCAGCGCCGAGATCAGTTCGCCGAGGAAACCCACCGAGCGGATCAGCCCGTGCCCCCAGCCGACCACGAGATCGCCGAGTTCGCCCACCGTGCGCAGCAGCAGCGGCTGCTCCGGTTCGATGTCCGCCTCTTCCTCCGGCACCTTGCCGATGGCGGCGAACAGGCGTTTCGCCTGCTCGCTCTGGCCGATCACTTCGAGGTCATGCTCGCTGGCATAGCGGCAGACGAGCCAGGCGCCGGTCGTGTCGATATCGGTTACGCCGGACATGTCCACCCGGGCGAACGGCCCGTGCAGCGCGGCCAGCTTGGCCCCAAGGTTACCCAGCGAATGAACGCGCAAGGGCCCCTTCAGCGCCACGGTCTGGACGCCATCCTGGTCGCTTTCCGACAGAGTGAATTCAGCCCATTCCCGCATGTGCGCTCGTATTGGGGGAAAATGCCTGTACCGGCAAGGGGTTCCCCCGGTGCGGCAGATTGTTCATTTCGCAATTGCAACCGTAGTGGAGCAATCTGCCTCGCGCGCGCATCTGCGCGGGTGAACTTACGGAGACTTGCGCGCGAAGCGCCGCACTGGCAAAGCGCCGCGCCATGACCGACACTCCAGAAACCGCACCCGAAGGCACCCTCGAAGCTGGGCCCGAATCTGGGCTGGCCAAGACCTTCGACCCCGCCCAGATCGAGGCGAAGTGGTACCAGCATTGGGAAAGCGAAGGGCTGTTCCGCCCCGAGCGCGCCGACGCGCAGCCGTTCACCATCGTGAACCCGCCGCCGAACGTTACCGGCTCGCTCCACATCGGCCACGCGCTGGACAATACGCTGCAGGACATCGTGATCCGTCACGAGCGCCTGAAGGGCAAGGACGCTCTCTGGGTGGTCGGCACCGACCATGCCGGCATCGCCACCCAGATGGTGGTCGAGCGCCAGATGGAGGCGAAACAGGACAAGCGCGCGAATTACACGCGTGAACAGTTCATCGAGAAGGTCTGGGAATGGAAGGCCGAATCCGGCGGCACCATCACCGGTCAGCTGCGCCGCCTCGGCTGCTCGATGGACTGGAGCCGCGAGCAGTTCACGATGGATCCGCACTTCACCAAGGCCGTGGTCAAGGTCTTCGTGGACCTGCACAAGCAGGGCCTGATCTATCGCGACAAGCGCCTGGTGAACTGGGACCCGAAGTTCCGCACCGCCATTTCCGACCTTGAGGTCGAAACGCGCGAGACCAACGGCCACTTCTGGCACATCAAGTATCCGCTTTCGGACGGTTCGGGCCATATCCACGTCGCCACCACCCGCCCGGAAACGATGCTGGCCGACATGGCCGTCGCGGTTAATCCCGAGGACGAGCGCTACAAGGAACTGCTGGCGCGCGGCGCCACCGTCACCCTGCCGCTCACCGGCCGCGAGATTCCCATCGTCGCGGACGAGCACGCCGATCCCGAACTGGGCTCGGGCGCAGTGAAGATCACCCCGGGTCATGACTTCAACGACTTCGAGGTCGGCAAGCGCGCCGGCTTCAAGGCCGGCGACATGCTCAACATGCTCGATGCCGATGCCAAGGTCTGCCAGACGCAGGACGGCCTCGTGCCTTCGCAGTTCATCGGCATGGACCGCTTCGAGGCGCGCAAGGCGATCGTCGAGTGGCTCGATAACGACGGCTTGCTCGAAAAGGTCGAGGACCGCGTGATCCAGACCCCGTTCGGCGACCGCAGCGGCGTGGTGATCGAGCCCTGGCTGACCGATCAGTGGTACGTCGATGCGCAGACGCTGGCCGGCCCGCCGCTGGAAGCCGTCCGCTCCGGCGCGATCGAGATCGTTCCCAAGACCTGGGAAAAGACCTTCTTCAACTGGATGGAAAACATCCAACCCTGGTGCGTCTCGCGTCAGCTCTGGTGGGGCCACCGCATTCCGGCGTGGTTCAGCGAGGACGGCGAGATCTTCGTCGCCGAAACCGAAGAAGAAGCACAGGCGCAGGCCGGCAACAAGAAGCTGACCCGCGACGAGGACGTCCTCGACACCTGGTTCTCCTCCGCGCTCTGGCCTTTCGCCACGCTCGGCTGGCCGGATGAAGATGCGCCGCTGCTGAAGAAGCACTACCCGAACGACCTGCTGGTTTCCGGCTTCGACATCCTGTTCTTCTGGGATGCGCGCATGGCGATGCAGGGCATTCACTTCATGAAGGAAGTGCCGTGGAAGCGGCTCTACCTCCATGGGCTGGTGCGTGCTGCCGACGGCCAGAAGATGTCGAAGTCCAAGGGCAACGTGGTCGATCCGCTGGGCCTGATCGACAAGTACGGCGCCGACGCGCTGCGCTTCTTCATGGCCGCCATGGAAAGCCAGGGCCGCGACGTGAAGATGGATGAAAAGCGCGTGGAGGGTTACCGCAACTTCGCCACGAAGCTTTGGAACGCCGCGCGTTTCTGCCAGTCCAACGGCATCGTCGCCAGCACCTCGATCAAGGCGCCCGAAGCCACTTCCGCCGTCAACAAGTGGATCATCGGCGAAGTCGTTGAAACCGTTGCCGCGCTGGACAAGGCCATGGCCGACCTGCGCTTCGACGCGGCTGCCAATGCGATCTACCACTTCGTGTGGAACCAGTTCTGCGACTGGTACATCGAACTGATCAAGGGCAACTTCGACGAAGAGACCAAGGCCGTCGCAGGCTGGGTGCTCGACCAGATCCTCGTCATGCTCCACCCCTTCATGCCCTTCGTCACCGAAGAGCTGTGGAGCAAGATGGGCGCGCGCGAACAGGACCTGATCGTCGCCGCATGGCCCGCGCCGGAAGCCTCGGTGGACGCCGAGGCCAAGGCCGAAGTCGAATGGCTGATCGCGCTGATCGGCAACTTGCGCGGTGCCAAGTCCGAACTCGGCATCGCGCCGGGCGCGCGCCTTACCGCCTATGTCGCCAATCCCTCGGACGCGACCCGCGCGGTGATCGGGCGTAACGGCACGGTTATCGACCGTCTGGCGCGTCTGGATGCGATTGTGTTCGAAGCGGCTCCGGCCGGTGCCGCCATGCAGGTGGGCGCGGGCGATGCGACGCTGGCGATCCCGCTGGAAGGCGTGATCGACATCGCCACGGAGAAGGCCCGTCTGGAAAAAGCCATGGCCGCTTCGGTCAAGGAACGGGACTCGCTCGACAAGCGTCTGGGCAACCCGGCCTTCGTAGAGAAGGCCAAGCCGGAGGCCATCGATAAGGCCCGTGCCGACCATGCCCATCACTCCGCAGAGGCCGAGCGTCTGGCCGCGGCGCTGGTGCGACTGGGTTGAAGAAGTAAGGGTTAAGGCAGGGGGTCTAGACCCCCTGCACCCCCAATAGCGCGCAACGGCGAGGCCGGGCACGACGCAGACATTCCGAGGGTCTGGGAGATCATCCCCCAGGACTTCTCTCTTATTCGTTTTCCTACACCTCACGCATCTGACACTTTCGCGCGCGTGAACGCCCTACCCTTTCTCCACGAAGCCAGACACAAGGTGACACCCTCGACGCAAGGTGACACTTTTCCCTCTGGACCGTGTAAACTGTGTCAACCTCGCCCCTCAAAATCGTAATCTTACACCGAGACGATCCGTGACTCTTGCCCTTGCCACCACCACTCCCGGCGAACCCGAAGTGTTCGCTTCGCTTCAGGGCGAAGGCGCCAGCATGGGGCGGCCGAGCACGTTCGTCCGGCTGTCGCGCTGCAATCTCGCCTGCCAGTGGTGCGACACCGCGTACACATGGCGCTTCACGGGCGACAATCGCTTCCACCGCGACGATCTGGCTTTCGAACGCAAGGCCAATCAGGTCATGGCCGAAGAGGCCGACGTAGCGCGCATGGTGGCCGACCTGCCGCCAGATCGCCTTGTCGTGACCGGGGGCGAGCCGCTGCTTCAGGGCCCGCAACTGGCGCGGATGCTGGTCGCGCTGGACGACGCGCGGCCGGGGATGCATGTCGAAATCGAAACCAACGGATCTGTGGCCCCGCATGCGGCGCTCGATGCGCGGGTGCAGCAGTACAACGTCAGCCCGAAACTTTCGCACAGCGGCAATCCGGCCGAGCTCGCGCTGGTGCCGGAACGACTGGCGGCCTGGGCGGCCGAACCGCGTGCATGGTTCAAGTTCGTGGTGGCCGAACCTGCCGACGTGGACGAGGTCCGCGCGCTCCAGCAGCGCTACGCCATTCCCGCAGAGCGGATATTCCTGATGCCCGAGGGTCGCTCCAGCGATGTTATCCGGCAGCGGTCAGGCTGGCTCTCGGATATCTGCACGCAGGAAGGCTATCGCTTCACCGACCGCCTGCACATTCATATCTGGGGCGATACGCGGGGAACTTGAGGGGCAAATGAACGAGGCATCGCCGATCCCGACCGGGGAAACAGAACCCGAGGAAGCACCTACCCCGGCGCAAATGGCGCGGATGAAAGGCGACCTCACGCAAGGGCCGATCCTGAAGACGCTGATGCTCTTCTCGATCCCCATGCTGATTTCCAACGTTCTCCAGACCCTGAACGGATCGGTCAACGCGATCTGGGTGGGTCGGCTGCTGGGCGAAGCGGCGCTGGCGGCAACGGCCAATGCCAATGTCATCATGTTCCTGCTGTTCGCACTGGTCTTCGGCTTCGGCATGGCCACGACGGTACGCGTGGGCCAGCACTTCGGCGCGCGCGATATCGACGCGGCGCGCAAGACTTTCGGATCGGGCCTGGGCTTCTGCTTCCTGCTGTCGGGGCTCTGCGGCCTCGGCGGCTGGCTTGGCGCGGACGCCCTGCTCCATTCGCTGGGCACGCCGGACGCCAGCCGGATCGAGGCGCTCGCGTACCTGCGCGTTATCTTCGTGACCATCCCGCTCGGCTCGATGTCGATGATGGTCTCGATGGGCATGCGCGGCGCGGGCGATTCCAAGACCCCGCTCTACGCGATGATCCTGACAGTTGCGCTCGATATCGTGCTGAATCCGCTGCTCATCATCGGGCCCGGCCCGATCCCCGCGCTCGGCATCGCCGGCTCCGCCATGGCGACGGCTTTCGCGAACTTTGCCGGGCTCATCTACCAGCTCTGGCGCATTTACCGGCAGGACCTGCCGATGCGCCTGCGCGGCCCGGAACTGGGCTACCTTGCCCCGCGCGGCGCCGAACTGGCCTATGTCATCCTCAAAGGCCTGCCGATGGGCGCGCAGATGCTGCTGGTCTCTTCCGCCGGCCTCATCATGGTCAGCCTCGTCAATCGCGAAGGCCTGGATGCGGCGGCCGCCTACGGCGCCTCGCTGCAATTGTGGAACTACCTCCAGATGCCCGCCTTCGCTATCGGCTCAGCGGTCAGCGCCATGGTGGCACAGTCATTGGGTGCGGGCGACCACAAGCGCGTGGGCAAGGTGACAGAGGTGGGCCTCGTCGCGAATCTCGCCTTCTCCACGCTGGTGGCGGCACTGATCGTGGCGTTCGACCGGCCCCTGCTCGCCCTGTTCCTCGGCGGCGACAGCCCGGCCATGCCCATTGCCGAGCACATCCAGCTCGTCTGCACGGCCAGCTTCGTGATCGTCTCGATCACGATGATCCTGACCGGGACCATGCGCGCCTATGGCGCGGTGGTGGCCCCGCTCGTCATCATGTTCCTGGGCCTCTATCCCGGCCGCCTCGGCTTCTACTACCTTGCCCGCCCGTTCATCGGCAGCGAGGCGGTGTGGTGGGCCTATCCGGTCGGTTCGGTGCTGACGGTGGCCTTCACCGTCGGCTATTACCGCTGGGGCAAGTGGCGCGCCGACTTCACGGTGTAGCCGTCACCGCCCCTGCGCGCGCCACCGCTGTACCGTGCGCAGGACCATCTCCTCCTCCCCGCCCGAACTGCTCCACAGCTCGGTGAAGGAGGGATCGGCCGAGGCCGGGCGCTTGAATTCCTCGAGTTCATCGAACGAGGCGCGGATCGGGATCGTCACGCCCTCGCCGCAGATAATGCATTCGCGGTTGCGCAGTGCCGGAATCGAATCGAGGAACCCGCGCGCGCCTTCCGGCATGGCCGCCCGGACGAAGGCCTGGTCACGCTCGTTGTTGAGACGCATCGAGATGATCGTCCCGCACTGCGAGAGCACGCCCTCGGCAAGGTCGGACGGACGCTGGGTGATCAGGCCCAGCGAGATGCCGTACTTGCGGCCTTCCTTGGCAATGCGGGAGAGAATGCGCCCGACAGAGGAACCGTCGGCGTTCTTTTCGCTGGGAACGTAGCGATGCGCTTCCTCGCAAACGAGCAGGATCGGCCTCGTCTTCTCCTCCCGCGCCCAGACGGCGAAGTCGAACACCAGGCGACTTATCACGGCGACCACGGTGCTGGTGATGTCCGAAGGCACGCCGGAAACGTCGATGATCGAGATCGGCCGGCCGCGCGAAGGCAGGCGGAACAGTTTGGAGACGAACTCCGTCATCGTATCGCCCACCAGCATGCCCGAGAACATGAACTGGTAGCGCGGATCGCCCTTCAGCTCGTCGAGCTTGTTCTTGAGCCGCAAGTAAGGGGCACTGGAATGTCCCTTGTCGAGCTTGCCCATGTGATTGCCGAGAATGACCGACAGGTCGGAAAGCAGATAGGGGATCGGCGAATCCACGGTGATCTTGCCCACTTGCTCGGCGAGCCGGTTTCGCAAACGCGCTTCCATCAGGCAGCGGCCGAGAATTTCGCAATCGAGCTGCCGGTCATCGCCATGCGAGGTGACGAATATCTCGCAGTGCTCCTCGAAGTTCATCAACCAGTAGGGCATCTGCAGGTTCGAAACGTCGAGGATCACACCCGTATTGCGGAAGGCCGCGGCATATTCGCCATGCGGGTCGATCATGATGACATGGCCTTCCGGCGCCTGCTCGCAGATACGGTGCAGAATCAGCGACGCGCCAGTGGACTTGCCGGTACCGGTCGATCCCAACAGCGCGAAGTGCTTGCCCAGCAGAGCGTCGACATAGAGCCCGGCACGAATGTCGTTGGTCGGATAGACATTGCCGATCTGGATCGCTTTGCGCCCGTCACTGGCGTAGATCTGCCGCAAATCGTCAGTGCTCGCGGGATAGACCAATGCTCCCGGAGTGGGATAGCGGGTGACACCGCGCCTGAAACCATGGATCCGCCCGGTCAGACGCTCTTCCAGGCCCTCGCCCAGAAAGTCCGCCTCGGCGACGATGCCTCCGGGAATGGCGTTGTCGCTTTTCTGGTTCCGCACGCTGGCAAGCAACCAGCCGCGACCGACGCGGATCTTGATCTGGTTCCCCACCTGCCCCGAAGTCGCAACGCAGGGATCGTTATCCTGCGCCGTTTCGGCCAGGCGGTTGAGGTCGAAGGCGATGCGGGTTCCGGCGCCGGAAATCTCGAGCACCACACCGATCGGCTCCCGACCGGTATCGCTTCGCGCCGCATTCGGCGCAAGCTGCTCTCCCTGCGACGTCCGCGCGGGATCGAAGCCTTCCACTCGCATCTGATTCATCAAGCCCCCGAACAGAAAATTCGTCGGGCATGGCTAGTCCGGCACAGTTAATTTCCGGCTAAGCCCTTGCTTCGCTCAAACTCAACGCAAGGCGAACAGGCGTCCGGCAAGCCAACCCATGCCCACGGACACCAGGACCGCCAGCAAGCCATAGGCAAAGCCGTAATTTTCGGAGAAGTCGGCGATGGCCAGTTCGAAACCCTGCTTGCGGACCTGCACCTGGCTGCTGGCCGAAGCAACGACACGCCCCTTTGAAATCGCGAAAGTCTCGGCCGTATAAGTCCCGGTCGGCACTCGCGAGGGTAGGCCGATGCGGGCCTGATAGAGCACCTGCTCACTCACCTTCACCCCGCCCTCCTCTTCGCGATACAGGCCATTGCGGCGATTGAGATCGACGAGCCCATCGGAAAAGCGGGTCTGCTCAGCGGGATCGATGGCGCCGATCGGCGAAAGTTGCAGCCACTTCAGGCCGAGTTCGTAAATCGCCGCCGTCTTGTCGTCGACGATATCTTTGATCGGCCGGGTAGAAGCGAACGCATAATAGGAAGGTGCCGAGCGAAGCTCCGTACTGTCGGCATTGATCCAGATGCCCGCGACCTTCTGCTTCTCACGCAGGACGATCGACTGCGTCGGCCCCTTCAGCACGATGACGATGTCGTAGTCCTGCGCCGCGCGCGACCCTTCCGGCGTCAGGATCGCACCGAACAGCAGCAGTTCGGTTCCGGTGAACCCCTGTTGCAGGTCTACTTCGTGCTGCGATATTTCAGGTACGAGGATGGGGTCCCGGGCACCTCCCAGCATGACCAATGCGGCCAGTGCGAAACCTGCCGAAACAAGCCGGTCCTTCACAGGGGGGCAACCGTGTAGATCTCATCCGGACGGTAACCCAGCCCGATGGCCATCCGTCCGGCAACCAGCAGCACGATGATGGCAAGCACCAGGCGCAGCTTCACCGGACTGGCTTTCTGGGCGAACTGCGCGCCAAGTTGCGCGCCCGTCACCGAGCCCAGCAGCAACAGGGAGGCCAGCACGATGTCCACCGCATGTGTGGTCATGGAATGCATCATCGTGGTGGCCATAGTGACGAACAGGATCTGGAACAGCGAAGTGCCCACGACGACGTTGGCACTCATGCCCAGGATATAGAGCATCGCCGGCACGAGAATGAAGCCGCCGCCGACCCCCATCAGCATTGTCAGGATGCCTGTGCCGATTCCCAGCAGGAGCGGTGCCAAAGGCGAGATGTAGAGACCCGAGCGATAGAACCGCCACCGCATCGGCAAGCTTGCAACCATCGGATGGTGCCGCCGCTTTCTTGCCGCGATGGGAATGCCGGAACGCTCGGCCCGGATGGTCTGGATGCTCTCCTTGGCCATCAGACCGCCAATGGAGCCGAGCATCAGTACGTAGAGGATATTGATGACCGTATCGATCTGGCCGAGCCGCTGCAGCAGGCTGAACAGCAGGGCGCCGATACCGGTGCCAATGATGCCCCCGGCAACCATGACCGTGCCCATGTGATAATCCACGCCGCCGCGCCGGGTATGGGCGAAAACGCCCGAAACGCTTGCCCCCGTCACCTGACTGGCCGCCGAGGCGGCCGCCACCGTGGGCGGGATGCCGTAGAAGATCATCAGCGGCGTGGTGAGAAACCCGCCGCCCACGCCGAACATGCCCGAAAGCAGGCCAGTGATCGCTCCTAGTCCAACGATGATGATCCCGTTGACCGAGAGATTGGCTATGGGGAGATAGACATCCATTCCACCCCTCTCGCTACCGCAGCATCAAGTCCGAGGAAAGCCGGGAATCAGAAACCTGCGGATAGAGTCAGCGCAGGCCCCGAACCCGGCTGCGCATCTCCGATGACACGAAACCGCCAATCGACGGCTAGGCGGCCGAAAGTCCCTCTGCCAAGCGGGAATGCAACCGCTGCCGATGGCCCTGCATCAAGCCGCCCGGCCCCTCTCTGCGCGCCGCCCCACAGACCGGCACCGACTCTCGTCTCAACCGGTCCGAGCTGCAGCAGACGGCGATCCACACGGACTTGCCCGTCAGCAAAGGGCGTGGCGAACTTCCCCGCGACATAGCCTGCCTGCAGGTAGGCCTCTCCGCGAAAATCGGCAGGCATCCTGAAAGTCGGAAATTCGGTTACCGCCATTACCACGGGCTGAAGTCGCCGCCGCCCGGCCTGCTCCGTCAGCCTTCCCTCGACTGCGCCGATCACAGGAATTGACGGAAAAGGCCGCGCGGAAAATCCGACTGCGGCAGCGGTTTCCCGCATCTGCTGTCCCAGGGTTGACGTCGTTCGCATATAGATGACCGGATTGTAGCGTGCGCGCATGGCGAGTCTGTAGCGCAGCACGGCGCCCGCCTGACTTGCCCCGTAAGTCGCGGGCATGGCGCCGATCACCAGCGGCCCCGAGCCCCCTTTGCGCATGAGCGCCCAACTGTCGGCCGACCAGCGCCGGGGCTTGAGCTGGCTTGCGATCGGCCCTGTCGCAACCGAACCGGACGGATAGGGCTGGGCGGCGAAGCTCGAAAGCGAGGAAAATCCGGCAGGAAGTCCTTCTCGCCGATCGAACGTCAGTCCGCCCTCGCCATGATCCGCTGGGAACTGCTGCCCTGTCGGGTAACGATCGGTCAGGCGGTCAATGCCATACCAACCGCCGGGTTCGGCCGAGTTCCCGTTAGGACCGTACCATGCACCGCGAGGGTCGATTGCTGACGATCTCGGTCGGCGGCGCGAAGCCGGCCATAATGCCTGAAAGTACCCGTTACTCGGCTGAACCATGCCCGCAGGCATATAGCCGAACGCGTCCGGCCCGTATCCATTGCCCGAATAGTAGTCCTGATCACTCAGTGGCGGGCTCTGCGGTCCGGCTTTCTGGTCGAGGAAGAAGCCCCCTTCCGTCTGCGGCCCTGGTACGGCAGCCTCTGCCTGCTGGGCCGCAGGCGATGCAAGCTGCAAGGGCGATTCCCATGTCGAGATCCGGCCTCCGGCCCACCCTGCAAGAACCGCGAGCAGAGCCACCAGCGGCTGCCCGCGAACGCGCGTCGAGGCACTCACAGGACCGGCCCTCCGGCTACCGACATCGCGGCCGGGTGCGCATCGTGGCGGGTCTTGTCCCAGACGATCATTCCGCCGTTCAGCGTGCGTATGTAGGATGCCAGGGCCCTTTGCCCGGCGAAGATGGCGATCAGGTTCGCCACGGGAATGCGCAGTATCGCGCAGACACCTTCCCACGCACCATACTCGCGCGCGGTAAAGCCTGCACGCACGCCGCAACGCCAGACGAAACTGGCCAGGCAGATGGTCAGTACCGGGTTCAGCGACTTCGGGACGGGTATCTCATCCGCCAATCCCGCCACCCGCACGATCCCGAGCAGCAGTTCGACAATGAGCAGCGCATAGCTGCTGGCGAGCACGATTGCCGTCAGCGGGCCGCGGCGATCGCGCATCGCCATCCAGGCATCGGCAAGCTTGCCCACGCGCCCCGGACGGCGCCATGCGAGACGGCTCCAGCCAAGGCGATCCCACCCCTGAAAGGCAATTCCGTGGACCCAGCGCGTCTTCTGCCGGATCGAATCCTCGAAAGTCGCGGGGAAATAAGCCCTCGTGGCGACGAGTTGCCCCTTCTCATCCCGGACACGCAGGAACCGGGCACGGCCGCCTTCCCGCCAGACGAGAACACCCAGTTCATAATCCTCGGTCAGGCACTCGGCAGCGAAAGGTCCGGCGCTGCCTTCAGCCCGGCGCCGACGCGTGATCCGCTCCAGGATATCCCGAGCAAAGCCGCAGCCGACGCCGGCTGCCGGCACCGCCGCGCCCAGCACATCCCGGACCACCAGTGATTTCGCATGAGCCTCGGTGAATTCGTCCAGATAATGGCCACCGACCCATCGCGACCTGACCTGCGGCTCGGGCCGGACCGGCAATTGAATGAAATCAGCCTTGGCGAGCGCCCCGTCGACAACGGCCAACTCCGCGGGATGCACCATGTCCTCGGAATCGTGGAGCAGCACGCTGCGGTAGCGGCATCCGCGACGTCGCTCATCCTCGCACAGCGCATGATAGAGCCGGTTCAGGCAATCCGCCTTGGTAGTCGGGCCTTCGCGGTCATGAATGATGACCCTGACGCGGTTGTCACCCCCCGCCCCCGACATCGCGGCCGCGACTGTCGCGGAATCGTTGCCATAACAACCGATGTAGAGCGTGAAACCGGTTTGCCGCCACGCGGAAAGGGCATGGCGGATAGTATGGGCGATGACCTGTTCTTCCTGCCAGCAAGCGATAAGAACCGCAGCATGTCCCTTCAACGGCGCCCGGCTGACCTCGAGGGAAATCCGGCCCGTACTCGCCCGGCCGGACAGTCTGAACCAGGCCCAGCAGCAATCCACGGCCATTTCATCGACCGTACCGACCAGAACCCAGAAGGCAGCGAACAACAAAAGCTCCTGCTCAACCAGATGCAGGCAATAAATTCCTTGCTGAAACATGCCCGCCGGTTCCACGGTGCCCCTCCTTGGAATCAGAATTACCGGACCTCTTCTCAGGCAGGTCCATGCCTCCCGGCGATGCCTGGAACTCACTCACGACATGGTTTATGAGAATGGATAGACATTACGCCAATGAATTGGCGCGCCGTTTCATAAAGTTAATGGGCGGTGAAGCAGGTTCAGGCATCCTGCTGATCATCATGGCCGTACTGGCGATGTCCGCCGCGAACTCACCTCTGAGTGATGGCTATCACGCCCTTTTCCATCATGAGCTTCCCTGGACTCCAATCTCCAGGCTCACTTCTGTTCATGCATGGATCAACGACGCACTGATGGCCTTGTTCTTCTTTGTGGTCGGATTGGAAATAAAGCGCGAGGTTCTCGGCGGTGAACTGTCGAGCCCCGAAAAGCGCCGCCTGCCGGTACTCGCCGCGGCGGCAGGCATGGCGATGCCCGCGCTGATCTACCTCATTACCGCCGGAACCCAACAACCCGAACAGAGGGGCTGGGCCATCCCTGCCGCCACGGACATCGCCTTTGCCGTAGGAGTGCTAGGACTGCTTGGCCGGCGGGTACCATCCTCGCTGAGGCTGTTCCTGCTGACGGTCGCGATCGTCGACGATCTGGGCGCTGTCATTATCATTGCGCTGTTCTATACCGCGCAGATCGAACTGGGTTGGGCGCTGGCCGCGATCGGCCTGTTCGCAGCGCTTCTCGCAGTCAATCGCGCACGCATCCAGTTCATCAGCCTCTATCTGGCGCTCGGCCTGGGCCTGTGGTTCTGCGTGCTCAACTCCGGCATTCACGCGACGATCGCCGGGGTTCTCTTCGCCTTCACGATCCCGCTGCGAACACAGCACGGAGACAGCATGCTGCTGCGCCTCGAACACGCGCTGGCGCCATGGATCGGCTATCTCGTGGTGCCTGTGTTCGGTTTTGCCAATGCCGGCGTGGCACTGGCCGGAATCGGCATGGCAGGACTGTTCGCCCCGGTGCCCCTGGGCATTGGCCTGGGCCTTTTCATCGGCAAGCAAGCGGGCGTATTCGCGGCGATCTATCTGGCGCACCGCCTGGGCATCGCCCCGCGCCCCGCCGGTGCAAGCTGGCTGCAACTCTGGGGGACGGCAGTATTGTGCGGCATCGGGTTCACCATGAGCCTGTTCATCGGCGCCCTCGCCTTCCCGACTACGCCTCTGCTCGTGGATGAAGCCAAGCTGGGTGTGCTGGCAGGATCGCTGGCCTCTTCCCTTCTGGGCTTCGTGATCCTGCGATTCGCGAAAGCGCCCTCGGCCTGATCCCTGCCCGCCCACCTGACGGGCAGGGATCAGGCCCAATTACCAGACGCCGACGTTCGGCATCGACGCCCATGGCTCGGCGGGATCCAGCCGGCCATCCTGCAACAGTTCGACGGAAATGCCGTCCGGCGTGCGCACGAACGCCATGTGACCGTCGCGAGGCGGACGATTGATGACCACGCCTGCGTCGGCCAAGGTCTGGCAGGTGGCGTAGATATCGTCGACCTGGAACGCGAGATGCCCGAAGTTGCGCCCGCCCGAATACTCCTCGGCGGAACCATCCTCGGCCGGCCAGTTATACGTCAGCTCGACCTCGGATTCCTCGCCCGGAACTGCAAGATAGATCAGCGTGAAGCGCCCCTGCTCGCTTGAAAAACGCCGGGTTTCCTGAAGGCCGATCAGTTCGAAGAAGCGGATCGTGGCTTCCGGATCGCTTACGCGGATCATGGTGTGGAGATATTTGGTCACGGGCATTCCTTCAATTCATCGCATGTAGAGAACGGTTCATGGACGATACAGCCGTCTGACGGCATGTTCCGAGGGACTTCAGGGAGAAGCTGCGATGACCGACGATAGCCCAGAGAGCCCTCATCACTCTACCACCTTCTTGGCCGAATCCGCTACCAGACGATGGCTTCTCGCCTCGACCATCCTGGCCATCGGCGTTGTCGCTGGCGGCTATCTGCTGGGAGACGGCCTGAAGCGCGCGCACCGGGCAGACCGCTCCGTTACCGTGCGGGGCCTGGCGGAGCGGGACGTCACCGCCGACCTCGCCACCTGGACGATCGCCTACTCGGCCACCGCCAACGACCTTGCCGGAGCGCAGGCGAGCGTCGAGAATGATACGGCGCAGATTCGCACCTTCTTCAAGGAACTCGGCTTTCCCGCAGATGCCATCCAGCCGACGGGCGCCAATGTCTCGCAGTCCAAGGACAACAACGGCATCGCGAGCTTCACCGTCCGTCAGCGGATGACCTTGCGCAGTCAGGACATCAAGCGTGCGCAGGACGCGGTAAGACGTCAGTTCGAACTCGTTCGGCGCGGCGTCATTCTCGAAGAAGGTTCGGGGATGGCCTATACATTCACCAAGCTCAACGACATCAAGCCGCCCATGGTCGCTGCTGCCACCAAGGACGCACGGTCCGCCGCGGAGCAGTTTGCCAATGACAGCGGGGCGGAAGTCGGCTCCATCAAGGGCGCCACTCAGGGATACTTCACCGTAGAGGCGCGGGATGGCGATTCCGGCGGCGGCTGGGGTGTTTCGGACACGCCCTACAAGAAAGTCCGCGTTGTCACGACGGTGGATTTCTATCTCCGCTGACCGCCTTCTCACAGAGGCACGAAAAACCCGCCCGGAAAGCTCCGGGCGGGTCCTCCTGCAAAACGCGTTAACCTATGCGATGGTTCAGAAGGACGCGGTCAGCGTCGCGACGACAGTGTCGTCCGTGTAGCTGTCAATCGCCGCGCCGCTCACGCCGACGTAGCTGAGGCTGGCGGAAAGCGGGCCGAACAGCGTCATCGAGGCGCCGATCGAATAATCGATGCCGGTTTTGTCGTTGAACGTGCCCGTGCCGGTGCAGTAGTAGCAGGGCGACAGCACGCCGTCGGTGTAGCCGATATGGCCCGAAACGGTCACCGGGGTATTGGGAATGGCCACGTCGACGTTACCGTAAACGTAGAAGTTGTCCGACTTGTCGCCATTGTTGTCGAGCAGGCCCTTCTGCTTCCAGTCATAGGCCACGCCCACCTTGAGCTTCGCCGGTCCGGCCTGGCCGCTCACCGAGACGTAGGGCTCCCAGTAGTTGGCATCGCCGATCTTGCCGCTCGGATAGACGTAGTAAAGGAGGCCGGCATCGAGCGTGAGGCCCGAGGTCACTTCGCCAGTCCAGCCAGCCATGAGGTCGAGTTCCTGGTCTCCGTAGACCGAACCGTCGCCGATGCCGTCACCGTTGACGTCCACTTCGCTGCTGTGAAGCGACGACGACCAGATACCGGCATAGAAGCCGCTCTGATGCGAAACCGTAATGCCGCCCTGGACCGCAAGATCGCCCCCCGAGAGCGAAACGCCGCGGAAACGATAGTCGCTGGTCAGCGCGACGTTGCCGGTAACGGTGATTTCCGAGGGGGCGTCCGCCTCGTCTGCGAAAGCCGGTGTTGCTGCGAGTGCAGTACCCGCAAGAAGAGAGGCGGCGATAGCGCCACGGACGGACATAAGCATGGTCATTCCCTCACTAAATTCTTCTTTGGTGTCTCGTCCCAGCCTGCTCCGCCGCCTCGATCCTCTTCCCGGGCCCGATTGCGGCAGCACAATATTGCTGCACCGCACCAACCAACGGCACAAGAAAAATTTCAGATGAGCAACATTCGGGCAATGTTGTGTGGACTTTTTGCCACTGCCCGCTTGGCGGTCATGATTGCGACCGCATCAGGCACGGTCCGGCCCATGCGGAATCCTCCCTGCCGCCTGTTCCTTGTTTGTTAATGTTCGTCTTCGTAATAGAGCGGGTATCTAATGCTTGCGAAAATCAGAAATCTCCTGAGCCGGCCCGCCGAAGTGCGGCTTCCTCACATCCCTCCGGGACAACGTGCTTATGCCGTGGGCGATATCCACGGCCGGCTCGACCTGTTCGAGCAGTTGATCGACGCGATCGAGCGCGACAACGCCGGCCGCGACAGTTCACAAAGCATCGTGGTTCTGCTGGGCGACCTGATCGACCGTGGCCCGGCGAGCGCCGGCGTCATTGCGCGCGCCCGGCAATGGGCCAGCAAGCGCCGCGTCGAATTCATCCAGGGCAATCACGAGGAAATGCTTCTGGTGGCGGCGCGCAAGCTCGATGCCTTCCGCAGTTTCCTGAAGTTCGGCGGCCGCGAGACGATCCTTTCCTACGGCCTCGATCCGGCCTTCGTCATGGAAGCCGAACTGGAAGATCTTCAACGCGCCATGATCGAGGTCATCCCGCAGGACGATTTCGACTTCATCGACAGCTTCCAGAAGATGGTGCGGCTTGGCGACTATCTGTTCGTCCATGCCGGGATTCGCCCGGATACTCCGCTGGAGCACCAACTGGGTCACGACTGCCGCTGGATTCGCGAGCCCTTCCTCAGCCACAATGGCGAGTTCGGGGCCTTCATCGTCCACGGCCACACCATCACCGAGGAACCGGAAATGCGGGCCAATCGCGTGGGCATCGACACGGGCGCCTATGTGCATGGGCGGCTCACGGCTATCGGACTTCAGGGCAGCGAGCGCTGGTTCATCCAGGCGTGCGAAAACGAGAGCGGAATCTCCGTCCAAGTCGCGGCCTGACCCGCCCCGCAAGGGGAGAAACGCACCGGGGAGCCTGTAAGCCGGGTTCTGTTCCTGGCGTGGTCTCCCCAAGGAGGGACCTTACGCCGCGGCGGCAGCCATTCCTCTAGGCGACGCATTGCTGCGCCGCTCAAGCGACCAACCCGGGCTGCCTGGGTCCGAAACAGACCCGCCGCCGCTCTACTTTCGTAGCGCGGACAGCGCGCAGCCCCTATTCGGTCTTGCTCCGAGTGGGGTTTGCCATGCCGCTTTCCGTTACCGGAAGCGCGGTGCGCTCTTACCGCACCCTTTCACCCTTACCTGCCATTCAGGGGCGAACCCTGCGAGGCGAGGCGGTCTGCTCTCTGTGGCACTTTCCCTAAGCTTCGCCGGGCCTGAAAACCCGACTCGCCCGGCGGGCATTACCCGCCACCCTTGTTTCGTGGAGCCCGGACTTTCCTCGCGCGTCAAGAAGACGCCCGCGGCTGCCCGGCTCCCCGGTGCGAGCGGTCACCTAGCACGGCCGGTGTCACGCTCCAACAGGAGTTCCAACAGAATTGCGCCGATTTCTCCATCGATCTCGCCATCGATCAATTCCGGACGCCAACGCCGCTGAAACGCCGTAACCGCGGCGCGGCCATCGGTGATGTCATAACCGAAGCGTTCGAGGGCGAGATAGAAAGCGCCGGGGTTGTCGTAGAAGAGGTTCATCTTCGCCGCCGGGATCTCCAGCGCGAGCCCGAGTTCGCCCAGCCTCGCCCAGTCGAAGTACTCGCCGGGGTCCTGCTTGCGGGCAGGCGCGATATCGGAGTGGCCGACCACATTGGCGCGAGGAACGTCGTGACGGTTCATGATGTCCGCCAGAAGCGGCAGGAGAGCGTCCATCTGCGGCTCGGGAAATGGGCGATATCCCCATTCATGCCCCGGATTCACCAGTTCGATGCCGATCGAAGCGGAATTCACATCAGTCACCCCGCGCCAGTATGATCGCCCGGCATGCCATGCCCGGCGATCCTCCGGGACGAGGGAAGTGACCGTGCCCTCCTCGTCGATCATGTAATGCGCGGAGACTTCGGCCTCGGGATCGCACATCCGCTCAAGCGCTTCTTCGGCCGACTTCATGCCGGTATAGTGCAGCACGACCATCGAGATCGGCAGCTTGCGCTCGTTGCAGTTCGGCGACCTGACGATGCGATTGACCAACCATCGGTTCATCGTCCTGCCTCCTTCCGATCAGGCCCCCGGCAACACGGCGCCAAGCACGAGAGCATCTTCCGCCAGGGCATATTGCAGGCGACCACCCTGACTGTGCGCCAGTTGCTGGATCATCGCGGCAGGCGCCGTCCGGCTCGAAAGATCGCCCTCGGGCAGCGCCCCTTCAAGGGCGCGGCCGATATCGCGGTCGAAAGCGATGCGCGGCCCGACGGCGCGCACCACGATCTCGCTGACGCCGTCGCGAAATTCGGCGGCCAGTTCCAGCGTACCGCCGCGCGGCAGCGCCTCGATGCCGATCAGGCCGAAATTCAGCAGCGTCTTGACCGCAGGCTTGGGCAGCATTTCGCTTGCGAGCGCCCAATTCAGCACGATGCGGGCATTGTTGGCAACGAGCGCATCGATCAGCGCGCGGGCCTCACTGACCGGAACCATGTCGCCGAAGCCACCCGCGGCGCCGAAGGCGAGGCGGAAAAACTTGAGCTTGTCCGCCGAAATCCGAGCGCTCTGGTCGAGCAGTTCGAAGCAGCGCTGGCGCATCTCCGGGTCCTTCTCATCCGCCAGCAGCTCCAACCCGTTGGTCAGCGCGCCCACCGGACTGAGCATGTCATGGCACAGTCGCGAACACAGCAGGCTGGCAAGTTCGAGCGAGCTCGTCGTCATGGATCGAGGACTTCCCTTTGCAGTAATCATTCAAGTTCAGGCCGTTGCCGAACGTTCATCCGACAATACGGCATGGTATCGGCGCAAATCCATTCCCGGTATCGCGCCAGAAAGCAACCTGCCCGCCCGCGATGATCGCCCAAACGCGCGAATCCCCGGTGGAATGTTCGCAATCAGTGGCCGATGGCACGGGATGGCCGACGGGATGGGAATGATAATAGCCCAGCACTTGCGGACCGCCCTGCCTTGCTCCGCGATGGGCGGCGAGCAGAACCGAGGGATCGATCTCGAAATGACGGTTGGGTTCAGCGGCGACATTCGCCGCCGGAATCGCCCGATCGACCCGCATACCCTCGCCCAGGAGCAGGCCGCAGCACTCCTCCGGATGGGCACGTAACGATTCTTCACGCAGTCTTGCGATCACGTCACTTGTCACTTCGACATTCATCCCCAAATCCTACAGGCAATGGGGGCTTACGAAAACATCATCCAGGGTTCGATCGGCAACGATGGCGGCCGGCTGGACAAGGCGCTGGCCGAGGCGAGCGGACTTTCACGCGAGCGCATCAAGGCGCTTATGGCCGAAGGCCGGGTCTCGCTTGCCGGTAAACCGGTTTCGCAGGGCTCGCTCAAGGTGGCCGGAGGCACAGCCTTCGCCATCGATGTGCCGGAAGCCGCCGCCGCCGAGGCGGTGGCGCAGGACATTCCGCTGAGCGTCGTGTTCGAGGACGAGTACCTTATCGTGGTAGACAAGCCGGCGGGGCTGGTCGTGCATCCTGCCGCAGGCAATCTCGACGGCACGCTGGTGAATGCGCTGCTGCATCACTGCCGGGGCCAGCTTTCCGGGATCGGCGGCGTGGCCCGTCCGGGAATCGTCCATAGGATCGACAAGGACACGTCCGGCCTGCTCGTCGTCGCCAAGACCGACAAGGCGCATGAGGGGCTGGCCGCGCAATTCGCCGATCATTCGATCGCACGTGCCTATCGGGCCGTCGTGTCCGGCAGGCCGATTCCGCTGGCGGGCACGGTAACGGGCGCAATCGGCCGGTCCAGTTCCAACCGCAAGAAGATGGCGCTGGTCGAGGATGGTCGCGGCAAGCATGCGGTCACGCATTACAGAACCATAGAATCGCTGAAGACCGCGAGTTTGGTGGAATGCCGCCTGGAGACGGGACGCACGCATCAGGTCCGCGTTCACATGTCGTCAATCGGACATTCGCTAGTGGGGGACCCTGTATATGGTCGTACACCTCCAGCGATTCGTCCGATTCTCCAGCGACTCGGTTTCTCCCGTCAGGCACTTCATGCCGCGGAACTTGGCTTCGTCCATCCCGTTACTGGAGAGAACGTTCATCTCGTCAGCCCGCTTCCCGACGACATGCGGACACTGATCGATGAACTGCGACACTGAAATCG
This sequence comes from Novosphingobium sp. TK71, assembly GCF_055361505.1. Taxonomy (NCBI): domain Bacteria; kingdom Pseudomonadati; phylum Pseudomonadota; class Alphaproteobacteria; order Sphingomonadales; family Sphingomonadaceae; genus Novosphingobium; species Novosphingobium sp. TK71. Next base: position 403,025 of record NZ_CM143962.1, on the reverse strand, counting down.
GATAAATGTGCTATCTTGAAAAGGTGGCCCCAAGCTAAGACGCCTCGCAAGGGTCTTCGACCGCGGGCCGACCGGAAAGGACGGATATTGTGAGCAAGGAACGAAATCTCCCGGCGGTGCCGGCACTGGGCGGTGAGCAGAGCCTCAACCGTTACCTGTCCGAGATCCGCAAGTTCCCGCTTCTCGCGCCCGAGCAGGAATACATGCTCGCCAAGCGCTACAAGGAGCATGAGGACCCCGCCGCAGCGGGCCAGCTCGTGACCAGCCATCTTCGCCTCGTCGCGAAGATCGCGATGGGTTACCGCGGCTATGGCCTGCCGGTTTCGGAACTCATTTCCGAAGGCAACATCGGCCTGATGCAGGGCGTGAAGAAGTTCGAACCTGATCGGGGCTTCCGTCTCGCCACTTATGCGATGTGGTGGATCAAGGCTTCGATTCAAGAGTACATCCTGCGTTCGTGGTCTCTCGTGAAGATGGGCACCACCGCCGCGCAGAAGAAGCTGTTCTTCAACTTGCGCCGGATGAAGAAGAATCTCGACGCCTACGAGGATTCCGACCTTCACCCTGACGACGTCGCCAAGATCGCAACCACGCTCGGCGTCTCCGAGCAGGAAGTGGTCAACATGAACCGGCGCATGATGATGGGCGGCGATGCTTCGCTGAACGTCTCCCTGCGCGAGGAAGGCGAAGGCCAATGGCAGGATATCCTTGCGGACGATCGCCCGTTGCAGGACGAAACCGTTGCCGACGCCGAGGAAGCGACCGTTCGCCACGCCATGCTGGTCGAGGCGATGGACGGCCTCAATGAGCGTGAGCGTGACATTCTGATGGAACGCCGCCTGACCGAGGACCCGAAGACGCTCGAAGAGCTGAGCCAGGTCTATCATGTCAGCCGCGAGCGCGTCCGCCAGATCGAGGTGCGCGCTTTCGAAAAGCTGCAAAAGGCGATGAACCGGATCGCCAGCGATCGTAAGCTGCTGCCCGCGGGCTGATCGCCATTTGACGGAAATGCATGACCGGGTCGTCCGCAGGACGGCCCGGTTTTGCTTGTGCCGGCGCCGCTCGATCCCGGATGCAAGGTCAGGTCAGACCGAAACCGAAACGCCCCGCCAGATCGACCGTGCTCTGCTTGCCGAGATGCTTGATCGACGTCTCGCACCAGCGTTTGGCCGCCGCTTCCCCCGCATCGCGCAGCTTGAGCAGAAGATGCCGCACCGGCAGCAGTTTGGTCTGCGCCGGCATCGCCGCCAGTGTCGGCTCGTCATGAATTTCATGTAGGCGCAACCGCTCCACTTGCGCGATGAGTCCCTCGCCAGCCCGGTAATGCCCGATCGACGACTTGAGCAGGAACAGCCCCTGCAACTCCTTGCGCATCGACTGGTTGAAGGCGATCTCGGTTATGCGGTCCACGATCGCGGCGGCATTGCGCGGAGTGTGGTCGCGAAGCTGGGGATTGACGGTAATCAGCAGGAGGTCGTCGTTCGGGCTTTCCCGCACGAGCGGGACGAGCGGCGGGTTGGCGCTGTAGCCACCGTCCCAGTAATCCTTGCCCTCGATCGTCACCGGCGGAAAATACAGCGGCAGACATGCGGAAGCGAGCAAGGCGTCCGCCGTCAGCTCCTCATTGCGGAAGATCCGCACCGCGCCGCTCTCGGCATGGGTTGCCGAAACGAAGATCCGCGGAGCCTCTTCCTTCGATATCGCAGCGAAATCGACATGATCCTCGATGACCTTGCGGAGGATCTCCTGCATTTCACGGCCCAGTTCCGGCGAGGCATGCGCCATGCCGAGATCACCGAAAACCGTACTCCACCATGAAGACATCGCGCGTGAAGTCTGCGGAAAGGCCTCGATCATGGGGATCAGCGGCCCTGCCTCGCGGCCTGTCCGGTTAAGGTCCTTCCAGAAAGAACGCAGCCGTTCGCGTGCTCCTTCCGGCCCGCCGGAAACGAGACCCGAAACGAGCACTGCCGCATTCATGGCACCGGCACTGGCACCGCTGACCGCACCGAACTGAAGACGTTCATCCTGGAGCAGTGCGTCCAGGACGCCCCAGGTAAAGGCACCGTGGGCGCCGCCCCCTTGCAGCGCAAGGTCGAGAGAGTGAACCGGCATTAGATGTTCTCACCCATGCTGCATCGCAACATGGCCATTCATAGCATCGGTCCGGGTTGCTGGCCAGCAAAGTAGCGCCGCCCGGATGGAGTCGGGCGGCGGGGCCATTATTACGCCGGCGACGAATTGAGCGCGGCGAACGTATCGGCATAGCGCCCTTCCGCTTCGGCGTTTCGCAAGAACGCGAGACGCTCGACACCGATCAACTCCGGCGTTGGCACTTTTGCGAAAAGGCCCATCACTTCATCAATGAATGCACCCAGCGGCATGTAACCCTCACGGTCTGACTGCCCCGGCGTCAGTTCCGTCTGCACCGCAGGCGGGGCGAGTTCGATCACCTCGACCTTCCCGGACAGCGCAAAGCGAAGCGAATCGGTCCATGAATGGATGGCCGCCTTGGTCGCAGAGTAAACTGCAGCGCTAGCCAGTGGAACGAAGGCCAGACCCGAACTCACATTGACGATCGCCGCATCCGCCTGTTCGCGAAGATGGCCGATGAAGGCATCGGTCATGCGGATCGGGCCCAGCAGATTGGTCACGACACAGGCTTCGGCGCGCGAAAGATCACGGGGGACCGAGGTATCCTCCAGCGGCATGACGCCCGCATTGTTGACGAGCACGTTGAGCGCCGGGAATTTCGCCAGCAAGCCTGCCGCAAACGACCTGATCGCTTCCGGATCGGCGACATCCAGGACCACCGGATGGATATTCTCCCGTCCCTTTGCCGTTTCCTCAAGGCTGGCTAGCGTGCGTCCGGTCACGATCACGACATTGCCCGCGTCATGCCAGCGCTGGGCCAGTTCACGACCAATGCCGGTACCGCCGCCGCTGAGAAGAATGGTGTTGCCGCTGATCTTCATGGGAAAGCTCCTGTGACGAGAGATTGCGAAAAGCGATGTAGTCCAATACTCTCTTTTGGAAAGTAGGCACCGGAATGTGCCGTACTCACCTGAAAGTAAGAAATGGAAAATCCGCCTGTCACAAGCTATTCCTCGACACCCGGCGTCGATGCACTCGTAAACGAATTGATCGGGCGCGTCGCCGACAAGTGGACCCTGCTGGTTCTTGAAGCGCTTGAGGAACAAGGCGAATCGCGCTTTACTGCCCTCGCCCGCATCGTGCCGGGCATCAGTCAGAAGATGCTCACGCAAACGCTTCGCCAGATGGAGCGCGACGGCTTCGTCCACCGCACGGTTCACCCCGTCATTCCGCCCCGCGTCGATTATCGCCTCACGCCTTTGGGGCACAGTCTGGGCGAGGCGTTCTGCGGTGTCTGGCTCTGGGCGGAAGGCAACCTCGAAACGGTCTCTTCCGCGCGCGCCGCATTCGACGCGAGGGATTGAACGCGCAGGCATCTTTCCCGCACCGCGCAACCTCGCTAGTCAGGGCCCGGACGGCGGCACTCCCGCGCGCCGGACAATCGGAACGTGGGGCTTCCTTCCTTTGCTGCGCATTCTTGCCAAGACCGTCTTCTGGTTCGTCGCGATCAGCGTGGGGCTGACCGTACTCTATCGCTTCGTGCCCCCTCCGGTGACGGTGACGATGCTGGTCGATGGCAATGGCATCACCAAGGACTGGCAGCCGCTCAGCCGGATAGACCGCAACATGGTCGCCGCCGCGATCGCTGCCGAGGACGGCAAGTTCTGCACGCACAACGGGTTCGACACCGCCGCGATCGAGAAGGCTTTCGAGCGCAACGCCACCGGCGGGCGCCTGCGCGGCGGCTCGACCATCAGCCAGCAAACCGCCAAGAACGTGTTCCTCTGGCAGGGTGACGGCTGGACGCGCTACTTGCGCAAGGGCCTCGAGGTCTGGTTCACCTTCCTGATCGAGAACCTCTGGGACAAACGGCGGATCATGGAGGTCTATCTTAACGTCGCGGAGACCGGAATCGGCACTTACGGCGTAGAGGCCGGCGCCCAGCGCTATTGGGGCAAGTCCGCCTCCAACCTGACGACGACCGAGGCCGGCCGCATGGCCGCCGCCCTGCCCAGCCCCAAGACCCGCAGCGTGAAAAGCCCCTCGGGCTTCACCCGCCGCTACGGCAACACCATCGCCGCACGGATCGGTACCGTGAAGCGCGAAGGCTTCGATTCCTGCGTCTACGAGTAAGCCCTTGGCCAGGGCGCAGGTTGACACGGTTGACACAGTCCTGGGATAAAAAACTCTCCTTCCGCCGTGAGGCAGCCGGACGACCCGTGCCTGCCGGATTCAGGCGCCATTCCCGCGCGCTGATACGACGCAAGGCACCAGCCTCTCCCAGCCACCATCATCGAAAGTTGAGCAAGTGGGCGCTTTGTCATCCGCTCAGGCATAGCGCCCCTCAAGGGATGTAGGAAAGCTTACGCGCACCGCGCCGATCACCGGCGCTTTTCAGGACCATGCTGCCCGGCAACCGCACAAACGAAAGGGGAGGAAGCTTGCGCTTCCTCCCCCGTCGTTTTCAAACCCGGTGGTTTCGATCAGAACTGGAAGTTGATCGAGGCCGAGAAGGTGCGCGGCGCACCGAGGTATGCGAAGGTCGTGTTGGTTGCGACGACGCCAGCATCGTCGAACGAACCGATGTAGTACTTGTCGAACAGGTTCGTCACGTTCGCCTGGAGATAGGTGTCCTTGCCCATGCCCAGGAAGCCGAGGTCCAGACGCGCATCGAGGTTCACAATGGTGTAACCGGGGATCTTTGCAGTCCAGATCTGGTCGCCGGCGCTGTTCACGACGGCGGTGTTCAGGCTGTTGTAGTAGCGCGAACCGGTACGCTTCAGCTCGGTACCGACCGAAAGCGGACCATAGTTGCCTTCGAGACGGCCACCGAAGCTGTAGGACGGCACGCCGCCTTCCATCTTGCCGCCGGTCTCGGCGACCGAGGTTGCACCGGTCGCCACGTCGTCGCGAATGTTCGACCAGAGGTACGAACCGAAGACATAGGCCTTGAAGTGGGTGCTCGGAGCGACGGCGAAGGTGCCGTCGATGCCGTAGCGGTCCACGGTGCCCAGGTTGGTGTAGGTCGTGCGGTCAACCGACGGATCATAAGCCGACGACAGGCGGTTCGAGAACTTCGTGTACCAGCCGCCGAGCGAGGCCTGGATCATGCCGCTGCGATAACGCACGCCGCCGTCGAAGTTGTCCGAGGTTTCGGGCTTCGGCTTAACAACGCCTTCGTCGAAGAAGAAGGAGTTATAGAGGTTGTCCGTACCCGGGACCTGAAGGCCCTTCGAGTAGTTGAAGTACAGGCTTGCGTTCGGCGCGACGTCGAAGGTGAAGCCTGCCTGCGGCAGCACGCGGTTGTAGTTGAACACGCGGTTGTCCGGGCCAGCGAAGCTGGTGTTTGCGTCCAGATTCGCCTGCTGGTCGGTCGTGTTGGTGGTGAAGCAGTTCACGTTGCCGCTCACGCTGGTGGTGAGGCAGTTCTGCGTCAGGTTACGACGGAAGAACGGAACGCGCACGCCAACGGCGACATGCAGACGGTTGTCCACGTAGTCACCCGAGTATTCGCCCGAAACCTGATGCAGGATCGCATAGGAAAGGCGGTCACGCTTCTGAAGGATGTTGCCGTCCACGTCGGTCAGGCCACCCTTCGAGTTGAAGTAGTGCACGGCCTCGCCGTTGGCCTTCAGGAAGCCGACTTCGCCGGTCTGCTGATGGCGGCCACGGTCGTAGGTGTAGGCTACGCGAACGCGGTTGTTGTCGTCGATGTCGTAGCGCAGCGAGGCGACGGCACCGATACGGTTGGTTTCGGTCTGGCTCGGAGCGGAAAGACGCACTGCGTCGCCACGCACGTCGTCACCGCCACCGATGTCGCCGTCGCCGTTGAGGTCAACGCCGCCGAAGTAGGGCGAACCGCCGATGTAGCCCGAAAGGCCAGCAGTGGTGGTGCCTTCATAGCCGATCACGGTGCCGCCACCGTTGGCCGAAGTGTACTGGTAGGAACCGTCGACGCTCAGCGTCAGCTTGTCGCTCAACGTGAAGCGCGAGTTCAGGCGAACGTTCGCAGTCTTCGAGGGGTTGTAACGGTATTCCCAGGCCGAACCGCAGCTGGAGGCCGTATCGGTAACGCCGGCCACGCCTGCAGGAATGGTGCAACGCGCGACTTCATAGGCATCGCGCTGCTTCTTGTTCAGCGGAATGCCGCCGGCCGAGAAGGGGGTTGCCGTGGTCATGGTCCAGTCGGACGTCATGTTGTTGCGGTTGTAGTTGTAGTGGCCGGCCAGCGAGATGAAATCGCCGTTGCTGCCGAGCGGCTGGTAGATCTTCGCGTTGAACTGCGTCTTGTCGATCTTGCCGAAGTTACCATAGAGCGCGTCGTAGGTGTCCTTCGAAGCCGAGAACCAGGCGCGCGTACCCGAAGAGTTCAGGTTGCCGGTGTTGATCAGGCCGAACACGCGCATCTTGTTCTGGTCGCCCACGGTGCCGACCATGCGGGCGCCGAAGTCTTCCGAAGGGTTGATCGAGCGGTAGTTCACCGTCGAACCCGAAGCGGCTGCGGTCGGCGAGTCGACGTCGGTGGTGCCGAGGTTGACGTTGACCTGCTCGATCAGTTCGGGGTCAAGCTGCTGGTTCGAATAGAGCGCGTAGCCGCCCGTATCGTTCAGCGGCAGGCCGTCGAAGGTCTGCGAGATGCGCGTGTCGTCGAAACCGCGGATCATCAGGTTACCGCCCGAAGAGCCGAAACCGTCATAGTTCTGGAAGTTGACGCCGGGGATCAGGTTGATCGTTTCGTTGATCGTCTGCCCGGGGGTGCCACGCGAGATCAGTTCCTGCGTCAGGACCTGCTTCGCCTTCGGAGAATCGGGGATCTCGATACCGGCGACGCCACGGTCGGTGCTGCCGGAAACGACGATCTCGTTATCGAAGTCCTGCGAACCGGTCGACTGGGCGAAGGCGGGAGCCGCCAGGAATGCGACGCCAACGGCAAGCGTGCTGGTCGCGGTGGAGAGAATCGATTGGAACTTCATTTTAGCCCCCTGAGCTTTTCAGAATGGGTTTGCGCGAAAATGCGGAGAGGTTGCCCCGCCGCAGGATTGCTGCGGCTGCTAAGAGCAGGGCAATATGACAATCTTCTGACGCACGGGATTCATTTCTGATCCGCAACGCGCAATTTTCTGACGTGAGCAGAGTTAATTTGTCACAGACAGCATTTTATCATATATATTCAATATCTTAAATGCCAATATGACGATTTGCGGTGCGGCATAAATGTCACGTCACAGCAGATCCCGGTCCGTGCTGCGAAAGCGGGACGAGTTGAGCGATCCGTGTAATGATACGTCATAGCTTGCTGATAAGGCCCTGAGCATGCGAAGCCATCGCCATGGGAACCGCGCATAATCACCACGCTCACGACGATCATGAACATGGCCACGGACATGGCCATGCGCATGGTCACGGCCATTCGCATGGGCATCACCACCATGCCCCCCCGGCCCCGGGGGATGCCGGGAAGGCCTTCGCAATTGCGGTAGCGTTGAACGTCGGCTTCGTGATCGCCGAAGGCGCGGCCGGGCTCATCAGCGGCTCGATGGCACTGCTTGCAGACGCCGGGCACAATCTGTCCGACGTCCTCTCGCTCCTGCTCGCCTGGGCGGCCAGTGTGCTGGCGGCCCGTCCGCCATCGGAACGGTTCACTTACGGCCTCAAGAGTTCATCCATACTGGCGGCAATTGCCAACGCCGCGCTGCTGTGGGTCGCGATCGGTGCGATCCTGGTCGAAACGGTGCGGCGCTTCGCGGAACCGGCTCCTGTCGGCGGCACGACGATGATCGTGGTTGCCGCGATCGGCATCGCGGTAAATGCGCTGTCGGCGCTTCTCTTCGCCAAGGGCAGCAAGTCCGACCTGAACTTGCGCGCGGCATTCGTCCACCTGATGGCCGATGCCGCCGTATCGGCTGGCGTGGTCATCGCCGGCATCGTCATCATGTTCACCGGCTGGCAGCTCGTCGACCCGCTGGCCTCGCTCATCATCACCGCCGTCATTGCCTGGTCGAGCTGGGGCCTCCTGCGCGAATCGCTGCGAATGGGAATGATGGGCGTGCCCGAAAGCATCGACATCGCCGCCGTCCGCACGTTCCTGGAAAGCCAGCCCGGCGTGACGCGCGTCCACGATCTTCACGTCTGGCCGATGAGCACAACCGAAACCGCACTCACCGCGCATCTCGTCATGCCGGGGGCCGAGCGAGGCGACGGCTTCCTCCATGCCCTCAGCCATGATCTTGAGCACCGCTTCGGCATCGGCCACCCGACCGTCCAGATCGAAACCGACCTCGATTCCCCGTGCGCACTGGCGAGCGAGACGGTCGTCTAGCTCACGAATTCATGCCGCGCACCGAGGAAATCGTCTGGGTCGATCGCGAAGCCGGATGAAACGCAGCCGGAATGCGTCAGGCGCAGCTTGAGTTTTTCGGAGAAATGCGACCGGGCCCGCGTTTCATCGGCGATCTTCCAGACCAGCGCGTAGATGCCGTTCTGCTCCTTCGCCAGAAACGCGCCTAGCGGCCCTGCCTCCGCATCGTCCGGTGCGATGAACGCGACCCGCGTGTCACCGACGCGCAGCAGCACGCGCCGCGCCGGCTGCGGCATCGTGGTCCGCGTGTCTTCCAGAACTTCGCCGTCGACGATTTCGGTGAAGAAATGCAGGGCCGAGGCCATGTCTCTCGTTACGCAAGCGATGTGGTCCAGCCCCGTCACGGTGCAGTGGTGCCCTGCCCCGACGCGCGGGTCCCAGTTGCCGCGATCCCACGGATCGTTCGGCATCGGCAGTTCGCAGACTTCCAGAAGCACGCCGCCGGTCGATTCGGGACGGACGAAGAAGAACACGCCATAGTCGCTGGCGACAGTGCACCCGGCCTCGCGGAAGGCCGTGCTGGCTGCCTTGCCGTCCGCCACCTTGATCTCGAACGAATGGAACGCCTGCCCGATCCGCGCGGCCTGCCGGGCATAGGGCTTGGTCAGGTCTTCCGGATGGCGCGGCGCCATCGGCTCCACCATGTGATCCGTCACGTAAAGCAGCACCGCATCGCGGTCTTCGGCAGGGAAGTAGTTTTCCGCGAAGACCAGCCCGCCCAGTGCATCCTGGTAGAGCAATCGGCATGTATAGATGTCGGTGGTCGCATGGATCGTGTGAATGATCCGCGAAACGGCGATACGCCCGGTCAATGGCCCCTCCTCTTCGTTTTGCGGCAGGGTGCGCGGGTGCGCCGCCCATGCCAAGCCGGGCCGCGACAATCGGGTACAATATCGTGATTGCGGCAACGCGGCCGGCGATTAGGAGTTGTCCCTCCAGACGATAGACCTCCGCGACATGGGACACGATCAGGATGACCCGACTTTCCAATTCCCGAATTCTGCTGGCCGCCGCGCTGGGCTGTGCGCTCGTGCCGGGCATCGCCCTGGCGGATACCAAAGGCGACATCGAGGCGCGCTATGAGCAACTTCGCGTCGCCATGGATTCCCGGGAGCCTGCGCAGATCAAGCCATTGCTCGCCGCCGACTTCGTACGCACCGATCTTGGCGGCAACAAGATGTCTGCCGAACAGATGATCGAAGGGCTGACGATGGTTCCGGTGGACCCGGACCGCAAATCAGCCACTACCGTGCAGTCGGTCACGCTCAAGGGCGATGTTGCCGAGGTCGATCAGCAGCAGGTCGCCAGCGACACCCGTGAAGGGCGCGACGGGCAAACGCATACGTTCGGGATGACTTCGATCTCCCACGATACCTGGGTGAAGAGCGAAAAGGGTTGGCTGCTCCGGACGACGGAGACCCAATCGATGACGATTTCCCGTGACGGTACCGTCATGCGCACGATCAACAAGGGCGAGGCGATGGCCCAGGGCCGCCGCGGCAGCATGGGCCCACCGGCCCCAGCCCCGGGAAGCCGCTGATCTGCAGCCCCGCTGCCCCTCCGAAAGGACGGCAGCGGTTCATTTCCAATGAAAAGGCCCGCCCGGAACAACCGGACGGGCCTTTTTCATGAGGGCTGAACTTGAAGAGTTCAAGCCATCGCGACTGCCTCAGGCAGCCGCTTCGGTCTTGTCGCCCTTGAGCACACGAACGGGTTCCTTGCGGCCTTCGACCACGTCCTTGTCCACAACGACTTCGGCGATGTCGCCTTCGGTCGGCAGGTCGAACATGGTGTCGAGCAGCAGCCCTTCCACGATCGAGCGCAGGCCGCGTGCGCCGGTCTTGCGATCGATGGCCTTCTGGGCAATCGCTTCAAGCGCTTCGTCCGTGAAGGTCAGTTCGACTTCTTCGAGGTCGAACAGTTTCGCGTACTGCTTGATGAGAGCGTTGCGCGGTTCCTTCAGGATCTTGACCAGCGCCTCGATGTCGAGGTCGTTGAGGGTCGCGATGACCGGGAGACGGCCGACGAACTCGGGAATCAGGCCGAACTTGAGCAGATCTTCCGGCTCCGCCTTCTGGAGCAGTTCGCCCACGCGGCGCTTGTCCGGATCGGCGACATGCGCGCCGAAACCGATCGAACGCTTCTGGAGGCGGTCGGCGATGATCTTTTCAAGACCCGCAAAGGCGCCGCCGCAGATGAACAGGATGTTGGTCGTGTCCACCTGCAGGAATTCCTGCTGCGGGTGCTTGCGGCCGCCCTGCGGCGGAACCGAAGCGGTGGTGCCTTCCATCAGCTTGAGCAGCGCCTGCTGCACGCCTTCGCCCGAAACGTCGCGCGTGATCGACGGATTCTCGGCCTTGCGGCTGATCTTGTCGATTTCGTCGATGTAGACGATGCCGTGCTGCGCCTTCTCGACGTTGTAGTCGGAAGCCTGGAGCAGCTTGAGGATGATGTTCTCCACGTCCTCGCCCACGTAACCGGCTTCGGTCAGCGTGGTGGCGTCGGCCATGGTGAAGGGCACGTCGAACGTCTTGGCGAGCGTCTGCGCGAGCAGCGTCTTGCCCGAACCGGTCGGCCCGACGAGCAGGATGTTCGACTTGGAAAGTTCCACGTCGCCCTGCTTGCCGCTGTGCTTCAGCCGCTTGTAGTGGTTGTGCACCGCTACCGACAGAACGCGCTTGGCACGTTCCTGCCCGATCACGTAGTCGTTCAGCGTCTCGCAGATTTCGCGGGGAGACGGCACGCCGCCGTCCTTCTTGCCCGCGATCCCGGCCTTGGTCTCTTCGCGAATGATGTCGTTGCAAAGCTCGACGCATTCGTCGCAGATGAAGACCGTGGGTCCCGCGATCAGCTTGCGCACTTCGTGCTGCGACTTGCCGCAGAAGCTGCAGTAGAGGGTGCTTTTCGCGTCAGATCCGCTCAATTTCGTCATTTTCCGTCTTTAGGCCCGTTCGAGGCGACTCGTCCAGTCTACCCTGCTCCGGACCGGTTTTGCAATCCTAGGCCGATTCCCTTGCCCCCGTAATCCTTCAAGAGGACTGAAGGGCGGGGTTCGAAGACCCCACCCTTCCGGTCATGCTCAGGCGTCGGCCGGCTTGTCGCCATCAGGGCGCGTTTCGAAGACCTTGTCGACGAGGCCGAACGCCAGCGCTTCCTCGGCTTCGAGGAAGGTGTCGCGGTCCATCGCCTTCTCGATCTCGTCGAGCGACTTGCCGGTGTACTTCACGTAGAGATCGTTCAGGCGCTTGCGCATCCGCAGGATTTCGCGCGCCTGGATCTCGATATCCGAAGCCATGCCCTGCGCGCCGCCCGAGGGCTGGTGCACCATGATGCGGGCATTCGGCAGCGCGATACGCATGCCGGGCTCGCCGGCGGCCAGCAGGAAGCTGCCCATCGAGGCGGCCTGGCCGATGCACACGGTCGACACGCGCGGCTTGATGTACTGCATCGTGTCGTGGATCGCCATGCCCGCCGTAACGACGCCGCCCGGCGAATTGATGTACATCGAGATGTCCTTCGAGGGATTTTCCGACTCGAGGAACAGGAGCTGCGCGACGATCAGCGACGCCATGTGGTCTTCGACCTGGCCGGTGATGAAGACGATGCGTTCGCGCAGGAGGCGCGAGTAGATGTCGAAGCTGCGCTCACCGCGGCTGGTCTGCTCGACGACCATCGGCACCAGCGCGCCGGTCACGGGATCGGTAGTGAACTTTCCTTGGGCGCCCGTGGCGCCAAACAGGTCGAGCATGGGAGTCCTCTTCTGGTTTGGACCGCCTATGTCGCGTGCCCATCGCCGATGTTCAAGGGCTTTAACGATCTAACGCGGATGGATGTGGGATAACGTCCTCACGCGGCAGGCAGGCGGGCGGGATGGGAAGGCATCGGCCATACGAAAAACGGCCCGGCGCATCTCCTGCGCCGGGCCGCTTCACGAAATCAAGCCGAAAGGAGATCAATCCTCCTTGGCGGCAGCCTTCTTCTTGGCCGGAGCCTTCTTGGCCGGCTTTGCCTCGGCATCGGCTTCGGCAGCCTCATCCTTCTTGGCAGCGGCCTTCTTGGCGGGAGCCTTCTTCGGCTTTTCCTCGGCAGCAGGAGCTTCCTCGGCGGCCTCTTCCTTCTTGGCAGCAGCCTTCTTCGCCGGAGCCTTCTTGGCCGGCTTCTTGGCTTCGACCGTCTTTTCGCCGTCGGTGTCGGCCTCGATGGCGGCCTGGAGCTCGTCGCGGGTCACTTCACGCTCGGTGACTTCGGCCTTCTCGATCAGGAAATCGACGACCTTGTCTTCGTAAAGCGGCGCGCGCAGCTGGGCGGCCATCATCGGGTCCTGCTGGACATATTCGAAGAAGCGCTGACGATCTTCCGGGCGATACTGCTGGGCAGCCTGGCCGACGAGCATCTGCATTTCCTGCGCGGTCACTTCGACGCCGTTGGACTGGCCGATTTCCGACAGGAGCAGGCCAAGACGCACGCGGCGCTCGGCGATCTTGCGGTAGTCGTCCTTCTCGGCCTCGATCTCGGCGAGAGCGGCTTCCGGGTCTTCCTCGTGGCTGGCTTCGTGCGTGAGCTGCTGCCAGATCTGCGCGAATTCGGCTTCCACCATGGTCGGCGGCACGTCGAAGTCGTGGCCGGCGGCAAGCTGGTCGAGAAGCTGACGCTTCATCGCGGTGCGGGTAAGGCCGGCAGTTTCCTGCTCGAGCTGGCCCTTGAGCAGGCCCTGGAGCTGCTCAAGGCTCTCAAGACCCAGTTCCTTGGCGAAATCGTCGTCGATCTTGCTTTCGGCGGGAGCCTTCACTTCGTGCGCCACGATGTCGAAGGTGGTTTCCTTGCCGGCAAGGTTCGGAGCCTGGTAGTCCTCGGGGAAGGTCACGGTGATGACGCGCTCTTCGCCGGCCTTGATGCCTGCGAGCTGCTCTTCGAAGCCGGGGATGAAACGACCGGCGCCGATGACCAGCGGAGCCTTCTCGGCCTTGCCGCCTTCGAACTCGACGCCGTCGAGCTTGCCGGTGAAGTCGATGATGACCTGATCGCCGTCTTCAGCCGCGCCGTCCTTGGTTTCGAAACGCTGCTGCTGCGAGGCAATGCGCTCGACCGCTTCGGTCACGGCGTCTTCAGCGACGGGCACGACCAGCTTCTCGAGCTTGAGGCCGTCAAGCGAGGGGGCTGCGATCGTGGGGAGGATTTCGAGGCTGACGGTCAGCTCGGCGTCCTTGCCCTGCTCGTAACCCTCGCCGAGGGCGACGTCGGGGTTCATCGCGGGGCGCAGGGCGTGATCGGCGACCAGCTTGTCCATGGCTTCGCGGATAGCCGCGTTCAGCGCGTCCTGGTGGATCGCTTCGCCGTGCATCTTCTTGACGAGATTGGCGGGGACCTTGCCGGCGCGGAAGCCGGGCATCTTCACCTGCGGGGCGATCTTCTTGATTTCGCCTTCGACACGGGCCGTGATGGTCGTGGCGGGAATGGTCACCGTGTAGGCGCGCTTCAGGCCTTCGTTGGTGGTTTCGACGATCTGCATTTCAAATGCCTTCCTGTGCAATTCAACGGGCCTTACGGGCCAATTCTCGCGACTTATCTCCCCCAGGGCGGCGTAATGGTGCGGGCGAAGGGACTCGAACCCCCACATCTTTCGATACTGGTACCTAAAACCAGCGCGTCTACCATTCCGCCACGCCCGCAAAGATCAAGCCTGAAACTCAAGGGACGTGCCCTTATAAGGACACGCGGAAAAGGGCAAGCGCCGCGAGTCGCGCTATGTGCAAGTCCGTTGCGGCGTTCCCGCTGCGGGATGGATTGCCGCCACCCCGTCTTCCGCCGTCTTGCCCCTGCCCTGCACGCTGCCCACCTTGGATGGAACAGTGCAGAAATGAGAGGTAATCGATGGCCACGCAACCAGCCGACAATCCCGGTGACACCCCGCCGGAAACGCCTGTGCCCCCGGCCGACCCCGGCGAGCCGGACGCACCCACCGAGATCCCCGAAACCGGTCCGGATTTCGACCGGCCCGAAACCGGGCCGATCGAAATGCCTCCTCCGGACTGAACCTCAGTCGCGCCCGGCAAGGCGCGAGAACGTCTCCAGAAGGGAGATAGCTTTCGCGCCCCGCGGCTGTGCCGAGCCCGTCACCACCGGGCATTCCAGGCAATAGGCCTGCGCGCCCCGGGTAGAGAGCATCGCGGTCAGTTGCTGCATGGCCCGGTCCGCCTGCTGGTCCCGGCGCAGGGAAACCAGGCTGGCGAAATCGTAGGCGCCCATTCCGCCCAGCCGCGCCTGCTGCGGCTTCGAGGTCAGGCCATTGACGAAGCGGGTGATCGAATCCTCCTCGCCCTTGAGGTAGACGGCCTGGAACTTGCCGTTGCCGACACCGCCAAGGCGCGCTGCCTCTGCAAGGGCCGCATCGAGATTGCCGATCTTGTCGACCAGACCGATGCGGCGCGCCTCCTCGCCCGGCCAGACCCGCCCCTGCGCGATCGCGTCAAGTTTTTCCGGCGTCGTCTTGCGGGCGGCGGCGGAAAGGCCGACGAACTTGCGATAAGTGCTCTCGATCGAGGCCTGCAACATCCCTTCGACCTCGGGCGTGAGGCCCGCGAAAACATCAGGCTGGCCGGAAAGCGGCGTGGTCGTCACCCCGTCGCTCGTCACGCCGTAGTCCGCCAGCGTCTTCTCGAAGCTGGTCACGACCGCGAAGACGCCGATGGAGCCCGTGATCGTTTCGGGCTGCGCGAAAATCTGCTGGCCGGGCGTCGCGACCCAGTAGCCGCCGCTGGCCGCCATGTTGCCCATCGATACGACGATCGGGATCTTGCGCGCCTTGTAGCGCTCGATCGCGCGGCGAATCCGCTCAGCCGCCATGGCCGAGCCGCCCGGCGAATCGACCCTGACAACAAGTGCCTTGAAGCCCTCGTCGATATTGTCGTCCAGCAGGTCGGCGATACGGTCGCCCCCGGCCTGTCCCGGTCCGGCATCGCCATCGACGATCTCGCCCGCGATGGTGACGACACCGATTTTGGCGCCCTCACCCTTCTCGGGATTCGCAGCGAGCCACGGCTGAAGGCGGGTTGCCTTGTAAGGCAAGTCGCCGTTTTCGTCCTTGCCCGCGATTTCGGCGACCCGGTTCTCGAACTCGGTACGGTCGCCGATACGGTCGACCAGACCCGAAGCCTTGGCGCCCTGTGCGAAATCGCCGCCCGAGGCCTTGGCCCAGGCGATCGGATCGCCGGTCATCTGGTCAAGCCGGGCCTGCGGACGGGCGCGCGCGATGTCGGCCTTGTAGCCGCTCCAAAGCGCACCGTAGATATCCTGATAGGCCTCACGCGCGGCGGGCGACATGTCGCTGCGGATATAGGGTTCAACGAAGCTCTTGTAGGTGCCGGCGCGGTAGACATGGGCGTTGACCTTGAAGCGGTCGATCAGGCCCTTGAAGTAGAGGTGGTTCCCACCCGGCCCGGCGACGAAGGCACCGCCCATCGGATCGACCCAGACCTCGCTGGCATGGGCCGCCAGCTGGACGCCGTCATCGGCATAGGCATTGGCGAATGCGAGCACCGGCTTGCCGGCCTTTCGCACCGCGTCGAGCGACTTTCCGATCTCCTCGATGTGCACCATGCCGCCCCC
Organism: Novosphingobium sp. TK71; assembly: GCF_055361505.1. Lineage (NCBI taxonomy): Bacteria > Pseudomonadati > Pseudomonadota > Alphaproteobacteria > Sphingomonadales > Sphingomonadaceae > Novosphingobium > Novosphingobium sp. TK71. The sequence continues at coordinate 386,968 of NZ_CM143962.1, read as the reverse complement.
GAGGAAGCGCGACAGATCGAGCACGACCACCTTGATCCGCGAATCCGTTGCCGCCAGCGTCAACGCGCGTTCGATATCGCGCGCCTGATACTCTCCGGCAGGTGCCTCGGTGCTCATCAGCAGCTTGAGCGGATCGATGTTGCTCTTCTCCTCGACGATGTTCCCGTCGAGTTCGAGGAGCAGCGCGCCGTTCTCGATCTTGCCCGCCGAAGGCCGTGCGGTGAGCGCAGCATAGAGCAGCGCGAAGAACAACAGCAGGAAAATCAACGCCAGGGCATCCTTCACGCCCACCAGCAGTTTCCAGATCTTGCGCGCGAACGTCATGAATTCACCAGCCTTTCGATCCCCATGCCATAACGCCCGAACGGCGGCGCGGCCAGAGCAAGCGAAAGGGAAGGAACCGATACCGCCCAAGTTCCCGTCCGTGCCAAACCCGCAAGCAAGGCCGCTGTACCCAAGAGATAGCCCGCCGACCCAAAATACACCTTGAGCCCACCCCCACCCGAGCCTAAGGCCTTGTCTTCGATGACAGCACCAGAATTCATTTACCCGGAAGGCTCCGCAGCCTTCCCGCATCGCAGCCTCGTGGGCATCGGCGGGCTCGCCCCGCATGAGATCATGTTCCTGCTTGACGAGGCCCAGCAATGGGTCGATCTCAATCGGGGCACGCAGAAGCGCCGGGACCTGCTTTCCGGCCTGACGATCATCAACGCCTTCTTCGAAAACTCGACGCGTACGCTGCTGAGCTTCGAGATCGCCGGAAAGCGCCTGGGCGCCGATGTCGTGAACATGGCGGTCGCCACGTCCAGCGTGAAGAAGGGCGAAACCCTGATCGACACGGCGATGACCCTCAACTCCATGCGCGCCGATGCCATCGTCATCCGCCACGCCAGCTCGGGCGCGGTGCATCTTATCTCGGATCTCATGGATTGCCCCGTGCTCAACGCCGGAGACGGCCAGCACGAGCACCCCACCCAGGCCCTGCTCGACGCGCTGACGATCCGCCAGGCCAAGCGCGCCTTCAACGGCCTGCGCGTAACGATCTGCGGCGACATCCTGCACAGCCGCGTTGCCCGTTCCAACATCCTCTCGCTCAATTCACTGGGTGCCGAGGTGCGCGTCTGCGCGCCGCCCGCCCTGCTGCCCGCCGATATCGAGCGAATGAACGTCAAGGTCTTCCACGATTTCGACGCGGCGCTGAAAGGTGCCGACGTGGTGATGATGCTGCGCCTCCAGCTCGAACGCATGGAAGGCCAGTTCATCCCCTCGCCCCGCGAATATCGCCACCTCTACGGCCTCTCGCTCGATCGTCTTGCCAAAGCGGAAGGCAATGCCCTCGTCATGCACCCCGGCCCGATGAACCGCGGCATCGAGATCGACAGCAATGTCGCCGACCTCGTCGGCCGCTCGCAGATCACCACCCAGGTGGAAATGGGCGTCGCCATGCGCATGGCCTGCCTGGAAGTTCTGACCAGACGGGCACGCGGTGTGGAGGGCTGGGCATGAGCAACAACGCGCCCCTGACCGTGACCGGCGGCAAGCTGATCCTGCCCGATGGCACCGTAACCGCCGGCGCGCTGCGCAGCGAAGGCGGCTTCATCACCGCCCTCGGCGCCGACGTCGCCCCGCAACCCGGCGACGAAGTTCACGACGCCCGCGGCAAGTTGATCGCTCCCGGCCTCGTCGATATCGGCGTCTTTGCCATCGACAAGCCCGCCTTCCATTTCGGCGGGATCACCCGCGCCGCACTGATGCCGGACCAGAACCCGCCGCTCGACGTGCCGGCGCGTGTTCGCTTCGCGGCCCAGTCGGGCAAGCCGGACCTCTGGGTCCACCCGCTCGCCGCCGCGACGCAGAACCTTGAAGGCAAGGCGCTTGCCGAAATCGCCCTGATGCGTGACGCCGGTGCGAAGGCCGTGACCACCGGCCGCCAATGGATCGGCGATTCGGGCACGATGCTCCGTCTGCTCCAGTATACCGGCATGCTTGGCATGGTCGTGCTCTCGCACCCGGAAGATGCCGGGATCACGGGCAAAGCCGTTGCCACCTCGGGCGAGATGGCAACCCGCCTCGGCCTGCCCTCCGCGCCTGCCGAAGCCGAAGCCATCGCCATTTCGCGCGATATCGCCCTTGCCGAACTGGCGGGCGCCGCGATCCACTTCCGCAAGGTCACGACCGCCCGGGGCCTCGACCTCGTGCGCCGTGCGAAGGATCGCGGGCTCAGGGTCACGGCGGGTGTCACGCCCGCCTACTTCATGCTCTCCGACCTCGCGCTGGCGGGCTTCCGGACTTTCGCGCACCTCTCGCCCCCGCTGCGCTCGGAAGACGACCGCAAGGCCGTGATCGCCGCGATCGGCGACGGTACGATCGACGTGATCGCCTCCGGCCACGACCCCCGCGGCCCCGAGGACAAGCGCCTGCCCTTCGCGGATTCCGCCCCCGGCATGGCCGGCGCCGAAACCCTGCTGCCGCTGACGATGAATCTCGTGCGCGACGGTGTGATCTCGCTCTCGCGCGCCTTCGAACTGATCGCGACCAATCCGGCAAGGCTCCTCGGCGTCAATGCGGGCAAGCTGGAAATCGGGGCCGAAGCGGATATTGCGATCGTCGATGCAGACCGGCCGTGGATCGTCGATTCGGACAAGATGGCGGCCGCTGCCGGAAACACCCCGTTCGACAAGCAACCCGTGCAGGGCCGCGTGCTGGCGCTGTTCAAGGGCGGCGTTGCCGTGAAGGCGAAGTAAGGGATAGGCGGGCCCCAAGTATCTGCTTAGGCCCCTGCCCCCAATTCCCCTGAAACCAAAAAAAGACGGCTCCTGTCCGAAGACAGGAGCCGTTTAGTTCACATGGAACTCAGGTGCGAGGCCAGGGCCTCGCGGAAACTCTAAAGCTCGGCGCGGCGCATCTGGTTGGTGCCGACGCCGCCCGGCAGCGGCCGCTGCTGGGCATAGGCGAGACAGGGATTGCCGCCCTGTCGCACGCTGGAACATACCGACTGGGCGGCGCGCTGGTCGAAGCCTTCGGCCGCGACGCGGTAATAGGTCTGCCCGTTCACTTTCGCCTCGGTAATGCGAAGACCGTGGCCTTTGAGCGCGGGATTGCGGGACTGGATGATCCCCCAGGCGCGGCGGGCACCGTCCATCGTGCGGAAGGAACCGAGCTGGACAAGATGCGTAGCCTGGGTTGAGCTCACAGTCTGCGGCTTGCGAGAAGGCACTGCCTTGCGGACCGGAGCGGGATTCGCGGCAGCCATCCGAACCGGCGCGGCAGGCATGGCCACCGGTGCGGGTGCCGCTTCGGCGGTACGGCTGGTGCCCCAGAAGCTCTCGCCGGTCTGGACGGGCGGCAATTCGCCGGTCGGTGCGGCAGGCGCCGGTTCGGGCGCTTCCACACGCGCCATCTGGACGTTGCCCGCAGGCGTATCGAGCGCAAGCATGGCCGGTTGCCCCGGATCGCTGCGCAGCGGTGCGCCGATAAGGCCGGCGATGCGGGCGCGGGACTGGTCGGGCCGCGCGGCGGCAGCCCACTGGCCGAGGCGCGCATCGAGCTGGTCCGCCGGAACGTCCTGCGAAGCGATCAGGCGAGCTTCGCTCCAACGCCCGTCAAGCGCATAGGCATAGGCGAGGTTCTGGCGGGCCTTGGGTGTATTCTCGCCGCCGCGCACGACGTCGGTCAACACGGCGACGCCTTCGGCGGGTTGCCCTGCAAGCGAGATGGCAAGGCCATAGTCGCTGGCGGGAATCCGGTCGTGAAGGCGTGCCAGCACTGCCGTCGCTTCGGCGGAGCGCCCTGCGCCAATATAGGCAAGCGCGGTGCCGAGCCCCGTCCGGGGGCTCTGGTCGCCCAGCGAAACGGCATCCTCGAACGTGGTCGCCGCCGAATCGAACCGACCCGCGGAAAGATAGGCCTGCGCCAGTGCAGCACGGGCCGAACCATCGCGCGGGGAGCGGGCCACGCGCTGTTCGGCACGGGCGAGATCCCTGTCGGCGCTCCGACCGGCCTCGGCGTCACCTGAAATGGCAGTCGCTCCGGTCGCCGCCAGCGGCATCTGCCCCGCGCAGCTCACAAGAAGCGCCGCGGCCATCGCGGTGCAGACGGCAAGTCCGGCATTGCGGGCACGAATGTTGAGGCGGTTCATCGGATCGACCCTTTGGCCCGGCATCAACCTCGCCCGCCGACCGTGACGGTCAGCGGCGCGATTTCCGGCATTTCGGAGAGGAACTTGTCGAGCGCCTCGGTCACGAGGACTTGCGCGCTGCGGTTCAGCAGCACACCGGCCATCCTGAGCCGGAAGTGACGTTCCGCATCAAGACGCAGCGTGAAGGCCGCGCGGCGACCTTCCAGCCCGGACGAACGCGTCGGCAGGGCGCCGCGATTCATGCGCTCGGAGATCGCCTCGATCTGGCGGACCACGTCAGGCACCGGCGCGCTGGCAGGCAGTTCGGTGCTCGGACCGGGCAGCGGCGCCGTTTCCGGCAGACCAGCAAGTTCCCGATCGCACCGCTCCGGATCGTTCCGAGCGCCCTCGCTCTGGCCCCAGTCGTTCCAGCCGAGATCCTCGATACGTGCGGTATCGACCGGAAATCCGCCGATTCCGAAGTTCGCCGCGTCCTGACGGCGCATCGCCGGGCGGGCGCGGCCCTTGCGGGCAAGCAGGCCCGGCGTCAGCGAGGCAAAGCCGTGTTCGCTCATTCCGGTCATCGTCAGGACCCTGCAACACGGCGGCCGAAGCCACCGACGGGACGAGGCGCACCGGGCGTGGCCGTCTGTCCGGCAAGCTGGGGCGCGGAAAAGACGGTGCGGCGGAAATTGCGTTCGAGACGGTCGGAAACGTAGTTCCACAGCGCCGTCACTTCCTGTGCCGAGCGCCCGTTGGGATCGACTTCCATGACCGTGCGGCCATCGATCATCGAGGCGGCGAAGTCCGTCCGCTGGTGCAGCGTGACCGGCGCGACCGTCCCGTGCTGCGACAGCGCGACGGCAGCCTCGGCAGTGATGCGGGCCTTGGGCGTGGCCGCATTGACGACAAAGATCAGCGGTTTGCCGGAACGTTCGCACAAGTCGACGGTCGCCCCTACAGCGCGCAGGTCGTGCGGGCTGGGGCGTGTCGGCACCACGATTAGTTCGGACACCGAAATGACGCTCTGGATCGCCATGGTGATCGCCGGCGGCGTATCGATCACGGCGAGCTTGAAGCCCTGCTGGCGCAGCACCTGCAAATCGCCGGCGAGACGGGCCACGGTAGTCTGGGCGAAAGCGGGATATTCGGCCTCGCGCTCGTTCCACCAGTCGGCAAGCGAGCCCTGCGGGTCGATATCGATGAGGACGACGGGGCCAGCTCCGGCACGCTGCGCCTGCACGGCGAGATGACCGGAAAGCGTGGTCTTGCCCGAACCACCCTTCTGCGATGCCAATGCCAGTACGCGCAAAGCCGTTACCCCCCGAGGACGCCGCCGGAAAAAATCGGCGACCCACAAGAGGCTGGATCGCAGATCGTTCCTAATTTAGGGTTAATCCCGAGGGACCGTTCCGGCCTCTCCCATGCCGCGTCCGCCCCGTTGGCCGCGGTGGGGCAGACGCGGCCGCAACATTTATTTTACCATCGAGGTTAACGCGACTTTCGCCCTTACATGGGCATTTTCCAGGATCTTCGGATGGAACGGCGAACACCTTCGCTTACCATGACCGGGACCCGGCGACGAAATTGGGGCCAAAGCAACGTGCGGAAAAATCTACGCTCCCTTCGGCTCGGCCTGTGCGGCTGCACACTGGCGGGAATCGCCTTCACACCGGCGCTGGCCGATGTGAAGGCCGGAGTCGATGCCTGGTCCGCCGGGAACTACCAGGCCGCCGTCCAGCAGTGGAAACCCCTTGCCGACAAGGGTGACGCCGACGCCGAATTCAACCTGGCGCAGGCCTACAAGATGGGCCGCGGCGTTCCGCTCGATCCGGCCAAGGCAGAGGATCTCTACGGCAAGGCAGCGGCCAAGGGCCACATCCAGGCGGCCGACACTTACGGGCTCATGCTGTTCCAGCGGGGCGAGCGCCAGAAGGCCCTTCCCTATCTGGAGGCGTCCGCCGCGAGGGGCGATGCACGGGCGGAATACATTCTCGGCGTTGCGCATTTCAACGGGGATGTCGCGACGAAGGACTGGGTCCGGGCTTACGCGCTCGTCAGCCTTGCCCGGCAAGCCGGACTGCCCCAGGCCGCCAATGCGCTGGCGCAAATGGATGAGCATATCCCGCTGGAAGATCGCCAGAAAAGCGTCCAGCTCGCCGCCCAGCTTTCCAGTGAGGCCGAGGCGAATCGCGCCAGGCAGACGGCGGGCGCCGAACTTGGCAGCCCGGCGCGCGCTGCGCCCACGCCCACGCTTCCCAGGGTGGCTGCGGTGAACGGACCCGCCAATGCCGGTGCGGACTATACGCTCGCCCCGTCACCCCGCCCGGCCGCCACCTCCACGCCATCGCGCATCGCCGCCGCAACTCCGGTGCCCAAGGCCGAGCCCGTAAAGGCCCAGCCGCCGAAAGCGCCGGCTCCGAAAGCGCCAGCTCCGAAACCACAAACTTCACCGGCCGCCGCGGCCGGTGGCTCCTGGCGGCTCCAGCTTGGCGCCTTTGGCGTGTCCGGCAATGCCGAAAAACTCTGGGCCTCCATTTCAGGCCGCCCGGAAATGGCAGGAAGCCGGCGCCAACTGGTGCCCGCAGGCAAGCTGACAAAACTCTATGCCACCGGTTTTTCCAGCAAGGCACAGGCGGAAAAGGCCTGCGGGGCGCTCAGGGCTTCGGGCAAGGAATGCATCGTCACCTCGTAGTCTTCGGCTCACCGTCGACTCGAAACGGTTGATCGCTTACTCTCCCGGCCGGGAGAATGAGGAATGCCGAAAACGATCACGGGCGAACATGCCCGTGCAGTCCACCGTGCGCCCGAAACACCGCCCGCACCCGGCGGCGGCCGCATCGTCACGCTCGACCTGATCCGCGGCGTAGCCATTCTCGGCATTCTCGCGATAAACGTGTCCGGCTTTGCCGGGCCTGCCATCGGCACATTATCGCCGGACTTTCCTTCCCCAAGCAACTTCGCCAACGAAGCCGCGTGGGGCTTCGGATTCCTGTTCTTCGAAGGAAAGATGCGGGCACTCTTTGCCATGCTGTTCGGCGCCGGGATCGCCCTGCAATGCGAACGCATGGATACGGCAGGACGCGACGGCGACGTGATCCAGGTGCGCCGCCTGTCATGGCTCATGGTATTCGGCACCCTGCATTACCTGCTGCTCTGGTGGGGCGACATCCTGTTCGTCTACGCCTGCTGCGGCCTTGCCCTCCTGTTCCTGCGGCGCCTTTCCGGCCCTGTTCTGCTCGGCATTGCCGCAGGTATTTCCCTCACCGCCATGGCCATCGACTTCTGGTCCACGCTCCCGCTCGTTCGCGCAGAAGAAGCAGTAAGGCTGGGAACCGCCAGCCTCTCCCAGCAACAGGACGTCTTCGCGCGGCTGGAGCTCTACCGCCAGAATGTCGCGGCGCAGGCCCTCCTGTACCACTCGGACTTCACCGATATCGCGCTGACCAAGCTGCGCGGCGATCCGTTCTGGCTGTTCCGGATGACGGCCCACGCCTGGAGCGAAGTGCTGCCGCTCATGCTCATCGGCGTCGTGCTGCTTCGCGGCGGCTTCTTCTCCGGCACATGGCCCCGCCGCAGGATATGCGCGCTGGGCCTTGGCGCTGGCGCGACCGGCCTCGCTCTCACGAGCGCCGTTCTCTGGTGGAGCTGGTCCCGGCACTTCCCGCCGATCGCCATGGCCGCGCTGCTGGGCGAAGGACTGTTCGTGCCGCACCTGCTGACGGCGCTGGGCTACGCATCCCTGCTGATACTGGCCGCTCCGCGCCTGACCCGCACCGGCCTGGGAAGACGGCTCATGGCGACAGGGCGCGTCGCCTTCAGCAACTATATCGGGACCAGCCTGCTGATGTGCTGGCTGTTCTACGGATGGGGGCTGGGGCTTTACGGACAGGTCGGTCCGCTGGGCCAATGGCTCTTCGTGGCGATTGGATGCGCGGCCATGCTGGGATGGAGCGAATTGTGGCTGAGTCGCTTCCAAAGAGGCCCGCTGGAGCTGCTCTGGAGGGCTCTCGTACTGCAAAAACGGTTGAAAAATCGCCTCCCCGCAACGGCTTGAAAGGCAAATGAAGAACGCTATTGCGATCCATTTGCATTTGCATATGATGGTCTCCCAAGAGGATTCGCATCATGTACGTCTGCATCTGCAATGCCATTCGTGAGACCGACCTGCGTACCGTTGCCCGCTGCTGCCGCGGCGATGCCACGGCGCTTTACGGGGCTCTCGGACATGCGCCGCAGTGCGGACAGTGCCTGGACGAAGCCGAAGATATTATCGCCGAGGAATCGGCAACCGCCAACGCGCCACTGAGCGCGGCAGCCTGACCCTGTAACAAGGCGGTCAAACCCGGCTTCGGTCGGGTGTTTTCGCGCGCCTGCTTGCCTTGTCAGTTCGGAGGGGCCATAATCCGCCCGAACAAATTCAGGAGCATCCCCCCATGAAGGGCGACCAGCAGGTCATCGACTATCTCAACAAGGCGCTCTTCAACGAGCTTACCGCGATCAACCAGTACTGGCTGCACTACCGCATGCTCGACAACTGGGGCATCAAGAAGCTGGCGGAGTACGAACGCCACGAATCGATCGACGAGATGAAGCACGCCGACGTGCTGGCCGATCGCATTCTCTATCTCGATGGCCTCCCCAACTTCCAGGCGCTTGGCAAGCTGCGCATCGGCGAAAGCGTCGAGGAAGTGCTCAAGGCCGATCTCGCGCTGGAATACGATGCCATCCCCCTGCTCCGGGATGCGATCGCACACTGCGAAACCGTGCGGGACTTCGTCAGCCGCGAGATTTTCGCCCGCATTCTCGAAAGCGAGGAAGAACACGTCGACTTCCTCGAGAAGCAGTTCGACATGATCGAACGTATGGGCATCCAGAACTACTGCCAGCTCCAGAGCAAGCCGGCCGAGGACTGACCGAAACCGGAGGCGCGCAAGACCGCATGGATTTTCTCGCGCGCCTCCAGCTTTCGGTCCCCCTGATACAGGCACCGATGGCGGGCACTTCGACACCCGCGCTCGCCGCTCAGGTTTGCGAAGCCGGTGCATTGGGCTCAATTGCCCTCGGCGCCATCGGCCCTGAAGCGGCGCGACAACAGATCGCCCAGTTGCGCAGCCACACGGCCCGGCCTTTCAACCTCAACCTCTTCGTTCACGAGACACCTCGGCCCGATCCCGCCGGAGAGCAGGCCTGGCTCGAAGCGCTGGCTCCCACTTTCGCGCTGTACGGCGCGCAGCCGCCCACCGCGCTGGAAACGATCTACGAAAGCTTCGCCGGCAACGCGGCCATGGTGGATGTGGTCCTCGAGGCCAGGCCAGCGGTCGTCAGCTTCCATTTCGGACTGCCGGAAGCCGCCACGATCGATGCGCTGAAACGGGCAGGATGCCTTCTGCTCGGCAGCGTCACCAGTCTGGCCGAGGCCGAACTATCGCGCAGCGCCGGGATCGACGTGCTCGTTGCGCAAGGGTGGGAGGCCGGCGGTCATCGCGGCATGTTCACCCCCGATGCGCCGGACGACCGGCTCGGCACCTTCGCGCTGACACGCCTGCTCGTTTCATGGGGCAAACTGCCGGTGATCGCAGCGGGCGGGATCATGGACGGCCGCGGCATTCGCGCCGCCCTCGATCTCGGCGCAGTGGCCGCGCAGCTCGGAACCGCTTTCGTCGCCTGCCCCGAGAGCAACGCCGATGACGGCTACCGCGCACTGCTGGCCTCCGATGCCGCATGGCACACGGTGATGACCCGGGCGATCTCGGGCCGTCCGGCGCGGTGCCTCGCCAATCGCTTCACGCAGCTTGGGCAGCGCGCGAATCTTCCGCCGGTTCCGGCCTATCCGCGCACTTATCATGCCGGAAAGGCGCTCAACGCCGCTGCCCTGAGCCAAGGAGAGGCCCTGTTCGGCGCGCAATGGGCGGGACAGGGCGCACCCTTGTCCCGCGCCTTGCCGGCGGCGCAGCTGGTTGCCCTGCTGGCCGCCGAACTCTCGTCTACTCGGCCTTAGCAGCAGGAGCAGCGGCCTTGTCGGTGCGATACTTGTCGAACCACGCAAGGATCGCCGAGGCTTTCGCCGCCGATTGCGAGGGCCGTGCGGCAATGCCACCATGGCTAGCCCCCGGCACCTTGACCAGCGCGGTGGGCACGCCGCGGATCTGCAGCGCCGCGTAATACTGCTCAGCCTCGCTGACGGGCGTGCGATAGTCGTCCGATCCCACCACGACCATGGTCGGCGTCTTGACGTTTCCGACCAGGCTCAGCGGCGAGCGGCGCCAGTATTCCATGGGATCTTCCCAGGGCTTCTTGTCGAACCAGTAACGCGATGTGAACGGCGTGGCATCCATCGTCAGGGCTTCGCTGATCCAGTTGATCACAGGCTTCTGCGTGACGGCTGCCTTGAAACGGTCGTTCTTGCCGACGATCCACGCCGTCAGCACGCCGCCGCCCGATCCCCCGGTGACGAAGAGGTTGTCAGGATCCGCCACCCCGTCCGCGATCGCGGCGTCAACCGAAGCCATGAGGTCGTCGTAGTCGGTGCCGGGATAAGCCCGGTCGATCAGGTTGGCGAACTCCTCGCCGTAGGACGTGCTCCCGCGCGGATTGGTATAGAGCACCGCATAGCCGTGCGCCGCGTAGAGCTGGTAATCCGTGGAGAAGCCCGGTGCATAAGCCGTGTTCGGCCCGCCATGGATTTCAAGGATCAGGGGCGCCTTCCTGCCCGGCGCCAGGCCCGGCGGCGTCACCAGCCATGCATCGATTGAACGGCCGTCCGGCGCGGTTACGGCAAGCTTGCGAACGGGCGCCAATGCCTTCGCATCCATCCATGTGCCGTTGATGTCGGTCAGCTTGCGCCCTGCCCCGCCGCCCGACACCCAGAGATCGGCTGGCCGCTGGGCCGTGCCCGAGGTATAGGCGATGCGCCCGTTGCCGGACACGCTGAAGGCGCCTCCGGTATAGGGACGGTCGAAGTGATCACCCGGGCTCAGCCCCTCGACGACGTTCTTGATCGAACCGTCCAGCCCCACCCGCGCGACATGGGTCTTCGCGTGATCGTCATACTGAACCATGATCGCCGAATTGCCCGCCCAGTCGAGCGCATCGATCGAGTGGTCGAAGCCCTTGGTCAGCAACCGCGAACCGGTGCCGTCGATATTCATGACGTAGAGGTCTGAATTCTCGTAGGAACGGTTGACGTCATCGAAGCCCACATAGGCGACATGCTTGCCATCCGGCGAAACCACGGCGCCGGCGTCTGGCCCATTGCGCGAGGTCAGCGCCGTAACCGCGCCGCTGGCGAGGTCGAGCGCGTAGACTTCCGAGTTGTTGATATCGCGCTGCCAGTTCTCGTGGCGATTGGCGCTGAACAGGATACGCTTTCCGTCCGGGGTCCACGACAGCGGCCCGCCATCGTCGAAATCGCCGAAAGTGAGCTGGCGCGGTGCGCCGCCCTCGGCGGAGACGAGGAACAGGTGGTCATAGCCGGGCTGCGCATAACCGCCGCCGTCGAAACGGTAAGTCACGCGGTCGATCACCTGGAGCGGTTCAGCCCATTGCGCACCCTCCGGCCGATTCGCCGGCTGCGAACCCATCTTGGCACCCTCGCCCGGCACCCGCATGGTATAAGCGATCTGGCGGCCGTCTGGCGACCAGGAAAGACCGCCGGGGCTGTCAGGAAGTCCCGTCACCTTCACTTTCGCGCCGCTGTCCAGCCAGAGCACGTAAAGCTGCGGCGCGCCGGTTCCGTCGCTGGAAACGAAGGCGAGCCGCTTGCCATCCGGCGACCAGCGCGGCGAAAAGTGCGCGCCCGCACCCGTGACGAGAGGCCGCTGCACCCCTGTTGCCGCATCGACCAGCCAGATCGAAGGAACGACCTTGTCCGCCATCACGTCGGCCGCGGCGCGAACGTAGGCTATGCGGCTGCCATCCGGGGAAATCTGCGGATCGGTAACGCCGGACAGCTTGAAGAGATCGTCGGGAGTGAACCCGCGCTCGGGCCCCTTGGCCGCGGTGTCCTCCGCCGCCAGCGCGGGCGAAAGCGGAACAGCCGCGCAGGAAAGCGCGAGTACAGCCAGCCGGAAGGGCAAGGCGCGATAGGCCAGAGATCTGGGCAAGATGGAGAGCTCCCCGCTCGAATTGTAGGATGACACTCTGTCGCGCAGAGCCGATGAAAAATCCAGTCAGGATGCCTACCGGGATTGCCTCTCCCGAAATCGTGCTAAGACAGGGTCATGGAGCAACCTGAACGGCCACCTTACACCATCGAGGACTACGGTTTCGGCGTCCTCGTCATTCTCGTCACCGCGGCATTCGCCTGGCTATTGCTGCCCTATTTCGGAGCCGTGCTCTGGGGCGTGGTCGCCGCGATCCTCTTTCAGCCCCTGACCGCCAGGCTCGCCACCCACCTCGGCGGCCGCAAGAATCTGGCGGCAGGCCTCATGCTGCTGATGCTGCTGGCAATCTTCATCATTCCCACCCTGCTGCTGGGCGCCAGCCTCGTGCAGGAAGTCTCGACGATCTACGAAAAGGTCCGGGACGGGCAGATCAATGTCCCGCACATGCTCGAACAGTTCCGCGCGGCCCTGCCCGATTCGCTGGAACGGATGATCGACCGCTACGGGCTCACCGATTTCGAGAACCTTCGCCGCCAGTTCGGCGCGGGCATCGCCAACGGGTTGCAAGGGCTCGCCGCAAGGCTGCTTTCGGTGGGCCAAGGCGCGCTCAGCTTCCTCGCGGCGCTGGGCGTGATGCTCTACCTCACCTTCTTCCTCCTGCGCGACGGCGACCGGTACGGCGCCCTGATCCGCGATGCCATGCCGCTGCGCCCGCATCTGCGGGACCGGCTGGTGAGCAACTTCATCGTCGTCGTGCGCGCAACGATGAAGGGCACCGTGGTTGTCGCGGTGGCGCAGGGCGTGGTGGGCGGTACGATCTTCTCGCTGCTGGGCATCGAGGGATCGCTGCTCTGGGGCGTAATGATGGGCTTCTTCTCGCTGCTGCCAGCCGTCGGCACCGGCCTCGTCTGGGTACCCATGGCCGGCTACCTCTTCGCGACGGGGCAGGTCTGGCAAGGCGCGGTCCTGGCCTTCTGCGGCATGTTCATCATCGGCATGATCGACAACATCCTGCGCCCGATCCTGGTCGGCCGCGATACCCGGATGCCCGATTTCGTGGTGCTCATCGCAACGCTGGCGGGCCTGCAGATCTTCGGGCTCAACGGCTTCATCGTCGGCCCGGTGATCGCGGCCCTGTTCATCGCGGTGTGGAACCTCATGCGCGAGATCAAGAACAGCGACGGCCTGCTGGAACCCGACGCGATCGACATCGAGGAAGTGGAAGTCGAGGAAAGACAGGCCGAATCCCCCAGCTCCGAAGCCGAAGTGGCAGCGCACCCCTCCTGATACGAAACAGGCCGCCGGAGACGATCTCCGGCGGCCTTTTTCGTTACTTGGCGAACGGGTTCTTGGGCATCCGCAAATTGAGCCGGATCGGCACCGCGTCGAACCCGAGTTCCCGGCGGATGCCGTTGATCAGGTAACGGCGGTAGCTTTCCGGCAGCAGGTCGAGCCGGGTGCCGAACAGCACGAAGCCCGGCGGGCGGGTCTTGGCCTGCGTGATATAGCGCAGCTTGATGCGCTTGCCGCCCGGCGCCGGCGGCGGATTGGCCGACAGCGCATCGTCGAACCAGCGATTGAGCGCCGCTGTGGGCACACGCTTGCTCCATGCCTCGCGAATCGAGAATCCGGCGGCGATGAGTTCGTCCAGCCCCTTTCCGGTCCGCGCCGAAACCGCCAGCAGCGGCACGCCGCGCACCTGGGCAAGGCCATCGTCAAGCGCGCCGCGAATGCCGTTGAACAGCGCAGAGGCGCCTTCCGCAACGTCCCACTTGTTGATCGCGATGATCAGCGCACGGCCTTCTTCGAGCACCTTCGAGGCGATGGTGAGATCCTGGTGCTCCAGCCCGCGCGTGGCATCGAGCAGCAGCACGACGACTTCTGCAAAGTCGATCGCATGGCGCGCGTCGGCCACGGCCATGCGCTCCAGCTTCTCGGTGACATTGGCGCGCTTGCGCATGCCGGCGGTGTCGATCAGGCTGACTTGGCGGACTTCCTGCGTCTTGGGATCGGTCCATTCCCAATCCACCGTGATCGAATCGCGGGTGATGCCCGCTTCCGGTCCGGTAAGCAGCCGGTCCTCACCCAGAATCCGGTTGATCAGGGTGGACTTGCCCGCGTTTGGACGGCCGACGATGGCAAGCTTGAGCGGACGGCGCAGCAGCGCCTCCTCGTCAACTTCCTCCTCGAATTCCGGCTCTTCGGGCTGAAGCGGATCGAGATGCGGCAGGAGCGATTCGAACAGGTCGGCCATGCCCACGCCATGTTCGGCCGAAAACGTGATCGGCTCGCCAAGGCCAAGCGAATAGGCCTCGAGGACGCCGCTCTCACCCGCGCGCCCTTCGGCCTTGTTGGCCAGCAGGACCACCGGCACCGGCGAGGCGCGCAGCCACTGGCCGATCTCCTCGTCGAGCGGCGTCAGGCCGGCGCGCGCATCGACCACGAAAAGCGCGACATCGGCGGTTTCCAGCGCCGCTTCGGTCTGCTTGCGCATACGGCCGGGCAAGGTTTCGGCCTCGTCGTCTTCCCAGCCCGCCGTGTCGACGATCTGGAATTTCAGGCCGAGCAACTCGGCGTCGCCGAAACGACGGTCGCGCGTCACGCCCGGCTGATCGTCGACGAGCGCGAGCTTCTTGCCGACGAGCCGATTGAACAGCGTGGACTTGCCGACGTTGGGTCGGCCGATGATGATCACCTGAGGAAGCATGTTGATAACTCGATAAAGGATTCCGGCCCCTAGGGGAATTCGGCGCAGATGGAAACGTCTGCATTTTCGCAGCGCAACAGGGAAGCCCGGGAACAAATTCTTACTTCGGCGTTAACCATGTGCCGAAGGAATCCCCTAACCGTATCGGGCAAATCTGGAAAACATGAAGGTTTATCCGATAGCAATCATGTTGAGCCTGGCTGCCGCGGCCTCCTCTCCGGCCAGCGCCCGCTCCGCGATCGACGACGCCCTGGCCGGCATGGACGACGACCGCTCCGCCGCCGCCAAAGGCCCGGATTACCTCGAATGCGTGCCTTATGCACGCCAGCTTTCCGGCATCCAGATATACGGCGACGCCCATACCTGGTGGAAGCAGGCAAAGGGTCGCTACGCCACCGGCCGCGCACCGCGCATCGGCGCGGTCATGGCGATGGAACCTTACGCAGGCTCGCAGCTCGGCCATGTCGCCACGGTCAGCAAGGTCGTCGATTCGCGCACGATCCTGGTGAGCCATGCCAACTGGTCGCCCATCGAGGGGCAGCGGGGGCGGATCGAAAAGAACGTTACCGTTCTCGACGTATCTCCCTTGAATGACTGGAGCGAAGTGCGGGTCTGGTATGCGCCGATCCACAATCTCGGCAACACGCACTGGCCGGTAACAGGCTTCATCTACAACGCCCGTCCCGGCACGGTGCAGGACGGAGCGTTCCAGACAGCCGATGCGGCCGCAGCCCCCCGGGAACGGGTGAAAGCCAGGAAAAAGGGCCGCCGAAGCGACCCTATCGGCGACATCATCGCCGGAAACTACTGACAGGTCCGCGAACCGGCCGCCCGTTTCGGACAGCCGATCATGCGTCATCAGGCCTTGGCGACAGGCGCGTCTTCGCCGAGATCCTCATACCAGGCTTCGACAGGCCCTGCGAGCTTGACCGTCAGGGGATTACCCTTGCGATCCAGCGTCTTGCCGGCCTGAACGCGCACCCAGCCTTCGGAAATGCAATATTCCTCGACATTGTTGCGAACCGTTCCCTTGAAACGGATGCCCACGCCGCGCTGCAGCTTTTCCTCGTCGAAGAACGGGCTCTTCGGGTTGATCGCAAGGTGGTCGGGCGGCACGTCGGCGCCGGTTTTTGTCTCTTCGGTCATGTCTCGCGATTTAAATGGAGATGGGCGCTTGTCAATTCGATCCGACTCATCTAGAGGCGCGCTTCCGCAACGGACACAGTCCAGCAGCGGGCGCGTAGCTCAGTGGTAGAGCACACCCTTCACACGGGTGGGGTCGCAGGTTCAATCCCTGCCGCGCCCACCATCCCTTATATCCGGGATGGCTGAAAAAGGCGGACATTTCCCCAAAAACACGATGCAACTCCGGTCGAAACGGGCCGCACAAATCTTGCTTGTGCGGGCATGAGGCGGCATAGCGCGCGCCATGCACGATATCCGCCTGATCCGCGAGAATCCCGAAGGATTCGACGCCGGCCTCGCCCGCCGTGGGGTAGCCCCCGTGGCCGCCGAAATCCTCGCCCTCGACGAGCAGCGCCGCTCCGTCGCCACGCGCATGCAGGAAGGGCAGAATCGCCGCAACGAGGCCTCGAAGGCGATCGGCAAGGCCATGGGCCAGGGCGACAGCACCACGGCCGAAGCTCTGAAGGCCGAAGTCGCCCAGCTCAAGGACACCCTCCCCGCGCTCGAAGCCGAGGAGAAAGACCTTTCGGCGCAGCTGCACAATGCGCTCGCCGCCCTGCCGAACATCCCGGTAGCCGACGTGCCGGACGGCGCGGACGAGACCGAGAACCTTGAAGTCGCCAAGTGGGGCACGCCCGGCACGTTCGCGTTCGAGCCGAAGGAACACGCCGATCTCGGTCCGGCGCTCGGTCTCGACTTCGAGACAGGCGCGAAGATTTCCGGCGCCCGCTTCACGTTCCTGAAGGGCCAGATGGCCCGCCTCCACCGCGCGCTCGCGCAGTTCATGCTCGACACCCAGACCGGCACCAACGGTTACATGGAATGCATCGTGCCGCTGCTGGTCAAGGACGAGGCCGTGTTCGGCACCGGCCAGCTTCCCAAGTTCGCGGAAGATCTGTTCAAGACCACCGATGGCCGCTGGCTGATCCCCACCGCCGAAGTTTCGCTGACCAATGCCGTGCAGGACGAAATCGTCGATACTGCCGCCCTGCCCCTGCGCATGACCGCGCTCACCCCCTGCTTCCGGTCGGAAGCGGGCGCTGCGGGCCGCGACACACGCGGGTTCATCCGCCAGCACCAGTTCGAGAAGGTCGAACTCGTCACCGTTTGCCAGCCCGACCAGTCGGAAGCCGAGCACGAGCGCATGGTCGCCGCCGCCGAATCGATCTTGCAGGCGCTGGAACTGCCTTATCGCAAGGTGCTGCTCTGCTCGGGCGACATGGGCGCCACCGCGAAGAAGACCTTCGACCTCGAAGTCTGGCTGCCCGGCCAGGCGGCCTACCGCGAGATCAGCTCGATCTCGAACTGCGGCGACTATCAGGCCCGCCGCATGAACGCACGTTTCAAGCCGGAAGGCTCCAAGAAGACCGAGTTCCTGCACACGCTCAACGGCTCGGGCCTCGCGGTGGGCCGCACGCTGGTTGCCGTGCTGGAGAATTACCAGCAGGAGGACGGCTCGGTACTGGTGCCTGAGGCGCTCAAGCCCTGGATGGGCGGGATCGAAAAGCTGGAGCCCCGCTTCTAAGGGGCTTCGACAAGCTCGGCCTGAGCGGATTTGAGTGGGGCATCCTCCCATTTCACGCAGGCCGAGCCTCCCCTCCGCTCATCCCGAGCTTGTCGAAGGATGAATGGACCGGCGCCTCGCTTGGACCACCAAGCCCGCGCCACATTGCGAGAAAGACACCATGCGCATTCTGCTCACCAACGACGACGGCATCAACGCCCCCGGCCTCTACGTTCTTGAAAAGATCGCCGCGCAGCTTTCGGACGATATCTGGATCTGCGCGCCGAGCGAGGAACAGTCGGGGGCCGGCCATTCGCTGACGCTCGGTCGTCCGGTGCGCATGCGCGAACACGCGCCCAAGCGCTTCTCTGTCACCGGCACGCCTACCGATTCGGTGACCATGGGCATCAAGAAGGCCATGCCCGGACCGCCCGACCTGATCCTCTCCGGCGTCAACCGCGGGGCCAACCTCGGCGATGACGTGACCTATTCGGGCACCGTCTCGGCCGCGATGGAGGGCGCGCTCGCAGGCATCCGCTCGATCGCGCTGAGCCAGGTCTATGCGGGCGAAGGGCACGGCAACAACGTCAGCTTCTCCGCTGCCGAGGAATGGGGCGCAAAGGTACTGAAGCCCCTGCTCGATGCGCCATTCGCGCCGCGAACGCTGGTCAACGTCAACTTTCCGCCCGTCGCCGGGGCCGAGGTCAAGGGCATCCGCGTGGTCCGCCAGGGCTTTCACGATTATGCACGCGGTTCGGTGGTCGAAGGCGTGGACCCTCGCGGGTTCCCCTACTTCTGGTTCGGCCTTCACGGCATCGAGCATACGGCCGGCCACAACACCGACCTCGAAGCGATCTCCGAGGGTTATATCTCGGTAACGCCGCTCCAACTCGACCTCACGCACGACGCATCGCTGGCCGAGATCGCGAGCCGCTTCGAAGCATGATGCGGAAGTCCCTTCTCCTGCTGGCGGCGCTCGCGCTGCCGATCGCGCCCGCCTTCGCCGCGCCCCCTAGGCAAGAAAGCGAGGCCGTGCACGTCGTCGTGGCGGGCGAGACGCTGAACGGCATCGCCAACCGTGCGGGCGTTTCCGCCGAGGCGCTGGCCAGCGCAAACAGCCTCAAGGCTCCTTACGTCGTGAAGCTCGGCCAGAAGCTGACGATCCCTCGCGCCAAGGTAGCTGCGACCAAGGCCGCTCCGGTGCCCGCCAAAAGCGCGGCGAACCCGGCAGCGCCGGCAAAGAAGGCCGCAGCCGCCGCAAATTCGACTGCAAGAGCCGCCATCGCCGCTGCCGGGCCGCCCGAGCAGGAGAGCGTCCACGTCGTCCAGCCCGGAGAGACGCTCGGCAGCATCGCACTCGCCGCCCAAGTACCGCGCATCCTGATCGCCGAGGCCAACGGCCTGCAGCCGCCCTACAATGTGCGCCTGGGCCAGAAGCTGCAAATCCCGCGCACCCGCCGTCATGCGGTAAAGGCAGGCGATACCGGCTTCTCGATCTCCTACAAATATGCCGTGCCATGGGAGCAGATCGCCCTCGCCAACGGCCTCGATCCAACGGCTCCGGTAAAGGCGGGGCAGTCGCTGTTGATCCCCACCCTGCTCGATCCGCCCGCGACCAGCGCCGCCCCCGTCACCGCGGTCACAGCGCCGCCCCCGCCGAAGGCAGCGCCGTCCACCGGGACAGCGCGTTTCGCCTGGCCGGTGAACGGCCCCGTGCGCCGCGGTTTCGCGACCGGCGCCGACCATCACGACGGGCTCGACATCAAGGCGCCTGAAGGCACGATGGTCCGCGCCGCCGCCGCCGGCACCGTCCGGTTCGCCGGAATGGAGAAGGAGCAGTTCGGCAACCTCGTCGTGATCGATCATGGCCAGGGCTGGTTCACCGCCTATGCCTTCCTCAGCCGGGTCACGGTGAAGGAAGGCGCGAAAGTCGCCATTGGCGAGCGCGTCGGCCTGGTCGGCAGCACCGGCCTTGCCAAGGGCAACGAACTGCACTTCGAAGTCCGGCAGGACGGCAAGCCGGTTGACCCGCTGGACGAGCTGCCCAAGGCTCCGTAAGCTCGCCGGGCATGTCGAAGAGACGCTCTGCCTCCAATCCGCCAAAGGCGCCCGTTTTCAAGCCGCTGCGCCGCTCGCTGGCGGTTCCGGTGTGGGCCGACGTGGCCCTGCGGCTGGGCGGCGCATTTTTCCTGATCTTCGTCGTCATCATGGTCCACTGGAGCGACCGGGCGGGCCTCCACGATGTCCATGACGGGCAGGTCAGCTTCCTTGATGTCGTCTACTTCACGATGATCTCGATCACGACGACAGGCTTTGGAGACATCGCCCCCGTCAGTGATCGTGCCCGCCTGATCGAGGCCGTACTGGTCACGCCGATCCGGCTCGCCGTCATCACCATTTTCGTCGGCACCGCCTACAATTTCATCATCAAGCGCAGCTGGGAGACATGGCGCATGAAGCGCATCCAGGAACGGCTGGAAGACCACATCGTCGTGCTCGGCTTCGGCGTCAGCGGCTCGGAAGCAGTGAAGGAACTCGTCGAACGGGGAACCGAACCGGCCTGCATCGTTGTCGTCGATCCGGTACAGGCCCGGCTTGCGCAAGCCGAAAGGATGGGCTGCAACGTCCTCCAGGGAGACGCCACGCGCGACGAGATCCAGAACGCGGTGCGCGTGACCACGGCAAGAACCGTGCTGGTCTCAGCCGGACGAGACGATACCTCGGTGCTCATCGTCCTTACCGCCCGGCACCTTGCCCCCAAGGTGCCGATCACGGTTGTCATCCGCGCCGACGACAACGAACTGCTCGCCCGGCAGGCCGGGGCGAACAACGTCATCAATCCGGTTCGCTTCACCGGCCTCCTGCTGGCCGGCTCGGCCGATGGGCAGCATGTGGCGGACTATTTCTCCGACCTCGCTTCGGTGGCAGGCCGCGTCCAGCTTGTCGAAAGACCGGTTGAACCGTCGGAAGTGGGCCGTTCGCTCGACCAGCTTGCGACCGGCGGCAAGGGCCTCAGGATCTATCGCGGAAACCGCACGATCGGCTTCTGGGAAGACGAGGCGCAGTCCCTGCAACCGGGCGATATCGTGGTCGAGATCACGCCTACGAAGAGCAGCGACGACGAGCCGTCAGCCTAGCGCCCAGAACACCAGCCCCATCGCCAGATAGGCAACCAGCCAGAACAGGCAGTCCATCACACGGCGAATCGGCTCGGCACGGTAGCGAACATGCGTCAGCCAGATCGCGGGCAGGACGAAGGCAATGGCGACGCCGCCGGTCTGCATGAAATAGAGCCAGGGCTTTGCCGCCAGCGTTTCCGCGCCGATCCGCGCGAAGTTGTGCCCGAGCATGATCGAACTGACGAGAAACACGAAGCAGACGATTCCGTAGTTCCCCGCGCGTTCCGATTTTCCCGGCGCCAGTCGGCGGTCATTCTGAAACGGCGGTCCGTTCCAGACGAAGCCCACTACCACGGCGAGCACTGCTGCGAGAACCACGGCCAACCAGTTTACCGGACCCATTGCCACATTCCTTTTTCCAACAGGACCTTCCTTGCGCAGGCTCGTTGCCGTGGCGCAAGGCCGCGGTGAGATCGTGAGGCGCACTGGCGGGGCCGCAGTGCGGGCACGATTCGTTTTTCGTGACTCTTGGCCGTAATAAGCGTATCGGGCCGGCCATTCCTATGGCTATTGAAATCCCCTCTCCGCCCAAGGTCGGCATGGTCAGCCTCGGCTGCCCCAAGGCGCTTGTCGACTCCGAACGCATTCTCACCCGGTTGCGCGCCGACGGCTACACGATGAGCCCGGACTATGCCGGCGCCGATGTCGTGCTCGTCAACACTTGCGGTTTCCTCGATTCCGCAAAGGAAGAGAGCTTGGCTGCGATCGGTGAAGCCATTGCCGAAAACGGCCGCGTGATCGTCACCGGCTGCATGGGCAACGAGGCCGACGTGATCCGCGCGCGCTTCCCGGACGTGCTCGCCGTAACCGGCGCGCACCAGTACGAAGCCGTGGTCGAGGCCGTGCACGACGCCGCCCCGCCCGAGATTTCGCCCTATGTCGATCTGATCCCGCAGATCTACGACGAAGCGGGCGTGAAGCTGACGCCGCGCCACTACAGCTATCTGAAGATCTCGGAAGGCTGCAACCACGCCTGTTCTTTCTGCATCATCCCCAGCCTGCGCGGCAAGCTGGCGAGCCGCCGCATCGACGCGGTGCTGCGCGAGGCGGAAAAGCTCGTGCAGGCGGGCACGCGCGAACTGCTGGTCATCAGCCAGGACACTTCGGCCTATGGTGTTGACGTGCGCCATGAAACGCGCACGTGGAAGGACCACGAGGTCCGCACCCACATGACCGATCTCGCCCGCGAGCTTGGCCAGTTGCGCGATTCGCAAGGCCGCAAGCCTTGGGTGCGCCTGCACTACGTCTACCCTTACCCGCACGTCGACGCGGTGATCCCGCTCATGGCGGAAGGGCTGCTCACCCCCTACCTCGACATTCCGTTCCAGCATGCGGCACCCTCGGTGCTCAAGTCGATGAAGCGCCCGGCCAACGAAGCCAAGGTGCTTGATCGCCTGCGCAAGTGGCGCGAAATCTGCCCGGATATCGCCATCCGCTCCAGCTTCGTGGTCGGCTTCCCCGGTGAGACCGAGGCGGACTTCCAGTACCTGCTCGACTGGCTCGACGAAGCGCAGCTCGACCGTGTCGGCGCGTTCCGCTTCGAGCCGGTCGAAGGCGCCAGCGCCAACAACCTGCCGAACGCCGTGCCGGAAGAGGTCAAGGAAGAACGCTACGCCCGGATCATGGAGAAGACCGCCGCGATCAGCGCTGCCAAGCTCCAGGGTAAAGTCGGCCGTATCCTGCCCGTCATCATCGACGAAGTGGGCGAGGCCGACGAGGATGGCGACATCGGCGCAACCGGCCGCTCTCAGGCCGACGCTCCCGAGATCGACGGCAACGTCTTCCTCCGCAATGCAGGGAAGGACATGCAAGTCGGTGATATCGTTGATGTTCTCATCGAGGATGCCGACGAGCACGATCTTTATGGAGCGATCACCACCGGCTGACGACATCGGCGGTAGACGCCTGAGTTGCACGTCTTGCAACATTGCCCAATCTTTTCGCATTTGCGGCGAATCGGTGTCGGGAGCATATGGAGCAGGCCTTTCAGGCATCCTCTCCCAAAAACTTTCAAAGGGCTGGTCTTCGGACCGGCCCATTTTTTTGCCGGCTTTCCTTGCCTGGCGATCGGTATCGCTCTCGGACCAAGAAGTGCGTGCGAGAACGCAAGAGGCCTGAGGACAAGGCAACCCCGATCCAGATTCGATCATGCCTCGTGCATCAGCCGCAAGGAACGAGCGCCTCGGCATCGTTCACTTTGCCCTTCCTCATGTGCAATTCCGGCAAGTCCTGAAGCCGAAGGGAATGCCGGTTTTCCAGCGCCTGAGCGATGGGTTGCACGCCACGCAACAGCAGGAAAGTTTTTCGCATTTGCAGCAAAACGTGTCCGGGATCATAAGGATCGGGCCTTTCAGGCATCCTCTCCCAAAACTTTTCAGGGCTGGTCTTCGGATCGGCCCTTTCTTTTTGCCCCGGTCCCGCGCGTGCGAAAGAGAAGCAAATGCACGACTGGCGGCGCGCGCAGCTTTGTCCTAGCCATGCGCCATGGCCGAATCCTCGCGAATCTACACAGCCGCCCTCGTCGTCATCGGTGACGAGATTCTTTCGGGTCGCACGCACGACAAGAACATCGCGCAAGTCGCAACCTGGCTTCAGGTGCAAGGTATCCGCCTGAAGGAAGTGCGCGTCGTCGCGGACGACACTGCCGCGATCGTCGAAGCGGTGAACGTCCTTCGCGCCCGCAACGATTACCTTTTCACAACCGGCGGAATCGGTCCCACGCACGACGACATCACGGTGGACGCGATCGCCGAGGCCCTGGGTGTACCGGCAAGCGTACACCCCGAAGCGCGCGCAATCCTGGAAGGCTACTACGAGACTCGCGGCGGACTGACCGAGGCACGGCTGCGCATGGCACGCACGCCGGAAGGCGCCAGCCTGATCCCTAACCGCTACACCGGCGCCCCGGGCATCCGTTACGAAAACGTCTTCATCATGGCAGGCGTCCCGAGCATAACGGCCGGAATGCTTGACGCCCTGTCCGGGCAGCTCGAAGGCGGAGCGCCGCTGCTGTCCGAAACCATCGGCTGCTGGGTGGGCGAAAGCGAAGTCGCCGAATTGCTCCGGCAGACCGAGAAGACACATGAGAGCTGCCAGATCGGTTCCTACCCGTTCTGGGCGGAAGGCAAGACCGGCGCCAACTTCGTGATCCGCTCCGTCAGCGCCGACGATCTCGCCGCCTGTTCACGCGCGCTGGTCGAGGGCCTCGAAGCGATGGGCCGAGCCGCGGTGCTAGGTGGCATTTGAGCTTGCCGCCGCGTTTGCGCTGATGGCCACGCCTGCCCCTTCCCTGACTGCCGCGCCCACACTGGACGCATTCGAGGCTGTGCTGAGCCGCCATGACAGCGCCACGCTGGCGCTGGAGGAATGGTGTGCCGCACGAGGATTGGGCGATCCTGCGCGGATCACGGCGCACCTCGTCCAGGGAGCGGATCAGCCGGCACCGGACGACATTCGCACGGTGTTGGCGATCGGACATGGCGACACCGTCAGCCTGCGCAATGTTCGGTTGAACTGCGGCGCCAAGGTCCTGTCAGTGGCATGGAACTGGTATGTCCCGGAGCGCCTGACGCCGGCCATGAACGCGGCGCTGGGGTCTACCGATATCCCCTTCGGCAAGGCGGTCGCCGCCCTCCAATTCCGCCGCAAGCCGCTCTCGACAGTCGCCGGTGCGGCCGCGAACTGCCCGCCCGAGACCATTTCCACCCATCAGGCGATGCTGCTGCTGCCCGATGGACGGCCGCTGGCCTATCTGGTCGAGTGCTATACGGCGGCCAACCTGGAGCCCTGACGCCGCCCGTGACCCGCCAGCCTTGGCAAAGCGAGTATTCGGAGCGGCGTTCCTGAACGCCTGACCCGGATCAGGCGGCCACGGTCTCAGTGCCGGCGATCGATGTACGGTGCATCATGCGACCGGTCGATTTGTCATAGGGAATGGCCCGGTGCATCGCCCCGGTATTGTCCCAGATCACGAAATCGCCCTTGGTCCACTTGTGGCGCAGGGAAAACGCCGGCTGCGCCGCCCATTCCTGCAGGCGGATCAGCATCGCCCGGCCCGCCGGAACCTCCATGCCGACGATATGATCGGCAGTAGTCCCTATCACCATCGACTTTCGGCCGGATCCGTGTGTCCAGACCAGCGGATGCTCCTTGACGAGCCCGATGCCGAGCACGCGCTCACGATGCTTTTCCGGAATGGCATCGGCGATCGGCGACAGACTGGCGCGCACGGAGTGCACGGCCTTGAGCCCTTCGAGCGCCTGCTTCTCTTCCTCGGGCAGGCCCTCGTATGCGGCATAAGTGCTGGCGAACTCGGTTTCCCCGCCGATGGCAGGCGCGATGCGGCACGACAGCAGCGTGGCGAAAGGCGGCGGCATGTCCACGGTGATCCCGTCCATGTGCCAGAAGAACGTCCCCAGCACATATTCCGGCTGAGGATTGATCTTCTCATCCAGCGTGACCTGATAGACGTTTTCGTCGTTCTGCTGGACGTTGTTGCGCGCGGTCAGCTTGACGGTGCCGCCCATCGCGTCGGTAATGGCAAGTTGCTCGGCATCGGTGAGGTTCAGTTCGGGAAAGACCACGACGGTACGCTCTTCCACTTTGGCCCGGATCGCCTCAGCCGCTTCCGGCGTGAAGATGTCCGCTCGGTCGTCCCATACGACACGCGAACCGATGTGTTCCTTGATGTCCTCGAATCGGATGGCCATGGCGGCACGCTCTCCAGTTTATCGTTTTGAACAGTTGTTCAGCACGAAATACACCGCTCGGCGGAACGGTGCAAGAAGGAGCGCCCTGCCGAAGGATCGCCGCAACGAAAAAAGGGCCGGAGGTTTCCCTCCGGCCCTTCTATCCGTTTCGCATGATCCCGAAGGATCAGGTGCCTATCAGGCGCCGGCGATTTCGGTCGTGTCGATCTTCAGGCCGGGGCCCATCGACGACGAAAGCGAAATCTTGCGAACGTACTTGCCCTTGGAGCCCGAGGGCTTGGCCTTGACGATCGCATCGACGAACGCGCTGAAGTTGGTCAGCAGGTCGGCGTCCGAGAACGACATCTTACCGATGCCGGCGTGGATGATGCCCTGCTTTTCGACGCGGAACTCGATCTGGCCGCCCTTGGCGTCCTTCACGGCCTGCGTGACGTTCGGGGTCACGGTGCCGAGCTTCGGGTTCGGCATCAGGCCCTTCGGACCCAGCAGCTTACCGAGACGACCGACGACGCCCATCATGTCCGGGGTGGCAATGACGCGGTCGTAGTCGAGGTTGCCGGCCTGCATGTCGTCCATGAGGTCTTCCGCACCAACCTTGTCGGCGCCGGCGGCGAGAGCTTCCGCAGCCTTGTCGCCCTTGGCGAACACGGCGACGCGAACGGTCTTGCCGGTGCCGGCCGGAAGCGAAACCATGCCGCGAACCATCTGGTCGGCGTGACGCGGGTCAACGCCCAGGTTCATCGCGACTTCGACGGTTTCGTCGAACTTGGTCGTCTTCAGGTCGCGCAGGGTCTGCAGCGCTTCAGCGACAGGGTAGTGCTTGAGGTTTTCGCCGAGCTTCTCGGTCAGCGACTTCTGCTTCTTGGTCACCTTGGCCATGGAATCAGCCCTCCACCACTTGCAGGCCCATCGCGCGGGCCGAACCTTCGATGATCTTGGTGGCGGCTTCAATGTCGTTGGCATTGAGGTCGGCCATCTTGACCTGGGCGATCTCGGCAAGCTGCGAGCGCTTGACGGTACCGGCGCTGATCTTGCCCGGCTCCTTCGAGCCCGACTTCAGGTTCACGGCCTTCTTGATGAGGAAGGTCGCCGGGGGGGTCTTGGTGACGAACGTGAAGCTGCGATCCGCATACACCGTGATGATGGTGGGGATCGGCATGCCCTTTTCGAGCTCCTGCGTGGCAGCATTGAACGCCTTGCAGAATTCCATGATGTTCACGCCGCGCTGACCCAGCGCAGGGCCGATCGGCGGGGACGGCGTGGCGCTGCCGGCCTTGACCTGCAGCTTGATGTAACCTTCGATCTTCTTGGCCATTTGGCCACTCCTTTCACACTTTCACACCTGCACGGCAGATGCTCATGTTTAGCGGTCTTACGGACGCTGGAGCATCCTCCCGCAGGGAATCGCACCGGCACGAGGCCGATCCGAAGTGCGCGCCCCTAAACGATATCGGGATAAAAGGAAAGGGCAGGATTTCCGGCTTTCTCTCGCCCGGTGCAACCGCCATAGAAAGCCAGCATGCACGAGAAACAGGACGCCGGCCGAGACCGTGACCACGGGCACGAACTCGACAACCTCATCTGGAACGCCCTCGAGGGCGAGCAAGCCGGCTTTGCGATCGGAACCGCGAACGCACGGCGCTTCCGCCCCGAAATCGGCCCGCTTGCGGCGGTACGCGATTTCTCCCCGGAATGCCTGGCCGAATTCGCCGACCTTGTGCGCACTACAGGCCCGTTAGCCCTCGCCCGCAGCCGGGTCGCCGAGGACACGATCATCCCGGACCTCGAGATCGTGCGCGGCGCGCAAGGCGTGCAAATGGTCTTCGCCGGTGACGAGGCTGCACTGGAAGCGGTGGAGCACGCCGTCGCCGATCCCCGCATCGTGCCTCTCGGCGAAAGCGACTATCCGGAAATGCTTGCCCTGGCATCCCTGACCGAGCCCGGCCCCTTCGCGGCACGTACCGGTGACCTGGGACGGTTCTGGGGCTTGCGTGAGGACGGGCGACTGCTCGCGATGGCAGGCCAGCGAATGCGCACCCGCCATCATATTGAAGTCAGCGCCGTCTGCACTCATCCGGATGGACGCCGACGAGGCCTCGCCGCCCTGCTCTCCCGGCGCGTGGTGGCGGCGATCCGGGCGGAAGGGCGCCGACCGGTGCTTCACAGCTACACCGACAACGCGACTGCACGCGCGCTCTATCGCCGGCTTGGCTTTACCGAGCGCAGCCTTGTACGCTTCACGCAATACGCCCCGCAGGCCTGACGGCGAGCGGGGCGCTTTGAGCGAGGTGCCGGGCCGAAAGCCCGGCCCCGATTACTTGCTGAGTTCGACGTGCTCGAAATCGAGCTCGACCGGCGTGGCGCGGCCGAAGATCGAGACTGCAACCTTGACCTTGTTCTTGTCGAAGTCGAGTTCCTCGACCAGGCCGTTGAAGCTGGCGAAGGGACCGTCAAGAACCTTCACCGAATCACCGATCTCATAGTCGATGTTGATCTGCTTGCGCGGCGCGGCGGCAGCGGCTTCGGCGGCGCCGAAGTAACGCGCGGCCTCGGTTTCGCTGATCGCCTGCGGCTTGCCGCTCGACCCCAGGAAGCCGGTGACTTTCGGGGTGTTCTTGACGAGGTGGTATACGTCGTCATTCAGCGCGAGCTTGGCGAGCACGTAACCGGGCATGGTCTTGCGTTCGACCTGGACCTTCTTGCCGCGCTTGACCTCGGTGATGGTCTCGTGCGGGACCTGAACGTCCTCGACGAGCTGCGAAAGACCCATCCGCTCGGCTTCCGAGAGGATGGATTCCTTCACCTTGTTCTCAAATCCGGAGTAGGCGTGGATGATGTACCAGCGGGCCATGGTTCTCTCTTCGTTGTCTGGTTCAGGCGATCACAGCAGCGACAGGATCGAGGTGACGATCCAGCCGAACAGCGCATCGATGCCAAGGAAGAACACCGCAAGCAGGACAGTCATCAGCCCGACGAAGATCCCCGTCGTCACCGTCTCCTGGCGCGAGGGCCAGTAGATCTTGGAGGCTTCGTTACGCACCTGCCGGATGAATTCGCCGGGACTGGTCTTGGCCATTTCAGTCGTTCTCGCGTCTTGCCTGCTGCCTGAGCAGAAATGTGTCTCGTTTCTTCCGGATAGGGGCCATCGCCGCCCCGGCCGAGGCCGGGAGGGGCAATTCGTGATCCGCATATCGGAAGGAACCGCGGACTTAGCCCCGCTCCCTGCATTTTGCAAGGGTCGCCCTTCCCATCGCCGGACGATCTAGTTGGCGATATCCGCCGGATCGGCCAGGCGCGCCAGGAACGAGTTGGGGCTGGAGTAGAGGATACGCGCGCCGTCCGGCAGCGCCACGGGCTTTATCCTGCCGATATACCAGAGGTACTCGGCATGACGGGCCGGCGCGAACTTGCGCAGGTCGATATGCTGGCGCGGCGAATAGAGGATGCGCTGGCTCGGATCGGCAAACCGATAGGAAAGATCGCGCATAGACAGCATGTGCACGTCGGGGAGCGCGAAATTCGAATTCTCCATCGCGCTGCGGCGGACCACGGCATAGGAGCCGAAGTGCTCGAACGGACCGAAACGCCACTGGACGCGCGGAATGGCGACGGCCGTAGCGACTCGCGCGCCCTCCGGCACCTGGTCCAGCGCCGCGATCAGTTGCCGCGCGGTCTGCGCATCCTGATACCACACGACCGTCGTAACAGCGGTGCGCGAGATGAACAGCGAAGCCGCAGCCACGATCGCCCAGCGTGGCAGGCTCCAGTCGATCGCCAGGCAGGCGACGAGAAGCGCGGTCGTGCTGAGACGATAGTCGGCATAATCGCCGCCGAAGATCTGGCGCGGCACCGCCAGCGTCAGTACCAGCAGGATGACCGCTGCCCAGCCCAACCTGCCGTCGAAATGGCGACGGAAGATGGCGACTGCAAGCAAGGCGGCAACCGCGCTGACACTGGCGATGTCGAACCAATAGTCATAGCTGCGCATCGCCTTGTACAGGATGCCGAACTTGTAATCGAGGACGTAGCGCCCGTAGGAAACCTTGGAATTCGCGCCTACGCCGAGCAGCATCGGGAACAGCGGGAAGATCAGCGGCCAGGGCTTGATGAAGGGCCGCCAGTCCAGCCAGTTACGGCGGCGGCTCCATTCATAGCCGAACATCAGCACGCCCATCACGCCCCAGCCGGAAACGTGGCAGAGCCAGACGACGAAGCCGATCGGCACCATCACGGCCCAGCGCCAGGGCCGGTCTTCAAGCCTGATCCAGAGCGCGAATGCCAGCAGCCCCAAGGCCACCGACAGCGAATAGTTGAGGAAGCCCATCAGCAGCGAGGGCGACCAGATCATCGCGAAGGCGAGAATCGGGCCGACATCGACCCGGCGGCCCAGCGAGCGGCAGACCGCGATGATCGACAGGCCCGAAAGGAACGGAATCATCACCACGATGATTCGCCCGGCCTGCTCAAGACCGAAGAGCGGCGCCATCGGCACCATCAGCAGTTCGACGCCGAGGTTCCCCGTCCACTCCCAGTTGAACACGAAATAGCGTGTCAGGTAGGGGTCCTGGCCGTGGTCCAGCGCAACCTTGTATCCCGCAAGGTGCGAGGGATAGTCCGTCATCTGCGGAGCCCAGGCAACCAGCGCCGGCAAGGCCGCGATCGCGGCCAGCAGCACGCCCAGCAACAGCGCCCGGTCCCCTCCGAGCAATTCGGCGAGGCGTTGCCATCGGGCTCGCCATGAGGCCCGTGTGAGACCGATCTGTTCCGTCTGCGGTCGCGCGGTTCCGTGCATCTACGCTGATTCTTTCCCGAGCAAGTTGCCGAACGAATCTGGGCCGCACTGTCGACCGAAGCCGCGCAAATGCCCGATTCGCCAAACGCGGCCCTCCTAGTCACAGCACCGCGTTTGACAAGGGCGACACGGTATCGTGCTTCCCCGTTCATCGCAAATGCCGGAATGAGCCGCGCAAAAACCCTTAAAAGCAAAACGCCCGCCGCGGAGTATTCCGGGGCGGGCGATATCGCCGCTTTTCATAAAAAGCTGGCAGGAGTGCACGGACTCGAACCGTGGGCCCTCGGTTTTGGAGACCGATGCTCTACCAACTGAGCTACACTCCTGCGGGCGAGGCAGCCTCTAGAAGGAGATGGAGAGGAATACAAGAGGGTGCAGCAGCATGATGACAAGATATTCCCGCCCCTTGCAATTTGACGTGGAGAAGCCCCAACTCAAGATGGAATTCCGCAGAAACCCTTCAGGATAAACACGTGCACGCCCCCCGCTCCCCCACCACGATCGAGCCGGAACTCCTGATGCTGGCCTATCGCAGCGGAATTTTTCCGATGGCGGACAGCCGCGACGATCCGGAAATCTTCTGGATCGAGCCACGCCTCCGCGCGACTCTTCCGCTCGATGGCTTTCACATGTCGCATTCACTCGCTCGCACCTTGCGGCGCGGACGCTTCACGGTCACCTGCAACGCCGCCTTTTCGCAGGTCATGGACGCCTGCGCCGCGCCGCGCCGCGTCCGCCCGGATAGCGACGACGAAGGCGGAAGCTGGATCAGCCATCGCATCCAGTCCAGCTACGAAAGCCTTCATGCACTGGGCCATGCCCATTCGATCGAAGTCTGGCTGGAACGCGAATCGAGCGAACGCGAACTGGTAGGCGGGCTCTACGGCGTCGGCTTCGACCGGGTATTCTGCGGCGAAAGCATGTTCTCGCGGGAGACCGATTCGTCGAAAGTGGCGCTATGCTGGCTGGTAGCGGCGCTGCGGCGGGCCGGTGCGACCTTGCTGGACTGCCAGTTCATGACGCCGCACCTTGCATCGCTGGGCGCTGTGGAAATGCCGCAGAAGCGCTATCTTGCGCTATTACAGCAGGCTCAATCCTCGACGGGAGCCTCGGGGGACGCGACAGGAGCCGGAGCGACGGCCGATGGCGCGGCGGTCGGCGAAGATACAGCGGCAGGCGCGGAAGCCGTGCTCGCACTGCCGGCGGCTTTTGCGGCATTGCTGGAGGATGCCTCTGCCGTGGGCAAGGCTTCTTCACCCGGGAAGGTCATAGCGCAGGCCTTGACCCAGACATCGTAGACCGGATGCTCGACGACGTTGAGCGCCGGCGAATTCTTGAACAGCCAGCCCGAGAACACCTTGCGCCAGCCGAGTTTTTCGGCGGCATTGCGGCGTTCCTCGGCGAAGACCTGCACAAACGCACCCTCTTCCTGCGGCCGCTCCCAAGGGAGTGACTTCTCGCAAGTGGCCACCTTGACGACGAGGTTGCCGATGCGGCGCGCCTCGCCCGGCTTCATCACCAGGTCCTGCGTCAGGTTGTTGCGCTTGTTGAGGACGCCGAGCGTGACCACGCGGTCCTTGTTCGGCGTGCCGATCTGCTGCCCCTTGGCGGCTTGCGCCGGTCCAGCCTGCATCCCCGCGATGGCATCGGGAACGCTGGTGTCCTGCGCCTCGGGCGCAGGTTCGCCGCTACCGCACCCCGCGAGGAGCGGCAGCAGGACGAGAACGGGTGCGAGGGCATGAACCGGCTTCAAGGCAGCGCCCCTCAGGCGTCGGGCGACCACGCTTCGTAGTCGCCGGTGGCGGCGGCACGCTTCCCGCCGCGCTCGAGCGCGCCCTGGGGGCGATAGGCGGCGGCGGTACCGGTGGCGTTGGGCGTATAGTCCACTTCCCAGATGCGCGGCGGCGCCAGATGGCTTTCCGGCACGCCGTCATAGGAATGGTGCAGCCAGCCGTGCCATTCGGAAGGCACGTTGCTGGCATCGTTCGCGCCGGCATAGATCACCCAGCGGCGTTCATAGCCCTCGGTGGTACGCACCTTGTCCCGCTTGGAACGATAGTACTTGTTGCCCTGCGCGTCGGTGCCGACGTGCTCGCCATTGCGCGAGCTCCAGAGCGAGGTGCCGATGGTGGCGCCGTCCCACCAGGTGAAGATCTTGGACAGGATTCCCATGAGCGGCGCGTTAGCGCTGTTCGCAGCGGATGCCAAGCGTGTTGAAAGCGGACACCGGGCATATTCGCTCCATCCGCGCGAGACATGCCCAAAACAGCCATACGAGCTTCCGCCATTCGGCAGTACCTCCGTTTCCGATACGACCCGGCCGCCTCAAGGCTGGACATGTGGCAAGCCGGGGAACACCGTGCCTTCGGGAGAAATGCCGAAAGCTGCGTTTGATCGATATCGAAGCGCCATATCGAACAGGGGAATGTTCGCATGCCTCCATGGTCACTCTTCCGGATTGTCCTTTGCGCTCTTGTGCTTGCGACTTTCGCACCAGCACATGCCGGCCTTGCGGCAGCCCGCACGCCGCCGCCACTCACCCAACTGCCGAAGCTGGGTGCCGATTCGGCAAGAACCTCGGTCTCGGGCCTGTCCTCGGGCGGGTTCATGGCCGTGCAGTACGCCGTGACCTATTCGGCAAGCACCATCGGCGCCGGCATCGTTGCTGGCGGGCCTTACGGCTGCGGCCTCATGGGGCTGGCAGCCACCCTGCCCTGCATGAAGGGTACACCTTCCGGAAGCGGAAGCTATTGGGCCGCAAACTGGTATCAGGGATTGGGCGCAATCGATCCGATCGCCCACATCGCCCGGCAGCGCATCTACCTTTTCCATGGCACTGCCGACAGCATCGTGGGCTCGGCAACGATGAAGGCCGTGCACGATTTCTACACCGACCTGCATGTCCCGCCGGCCAATCTCGCCTACATCGCAGACTTGCCCGCCGGGCACGCATTTCTGTCCATCGCCCTGGGCGGGGCCTGCGATGCCAATGCAGATCCCTACGTCAATCGCTGCAAGGTGGACGACAAGCCTTACGATCAGCCCGGCGCAATCCTCACGCAGATACTCGGCCAGGCTCTGAGCGCGCGCGCCGAAACGCTCTCCGGCAAAGTGCGCAGCTTCGACCAGCGCCCCTACCTGAGCCCGTTCAGCGCTATGGCCGACACCGGCTACGTCTACGTCCCCGCCGGATGCCGGAAATCCGGCGCGAAGTGCGCGGTACATGTCGTATTCCACGGGTGCGGTCAGGCCGCGAAATATGTGGGTGACGATGTCTACGGCCAACTCGGCTTCAATAACTGGGCGGATACCAACGGGCTGATCGTGCTCTACCCTCAGGTCGAGAAGAGCCAGCCCCTGCCGTTCAACCCGATGGGCTGCTGGGACTGGTGGGGCTATACCGGGTCAACCGCCTTTGCCACGCGCTATGGCCCGCAGCTCAGTTCGGTTCGTGCCATGGTCGAGCGATTGGGCGGGGAAGACTGACCCGTGCCCCGCCGTCCGCTGCCCTACCAGCGCACCTCATCGCCCGGCTTGATACCCAGCTGCGCCGCACGTCCGCCATTGAGTTCGAGAACGCCGATCGCCACGCCCTTCGCCGGCAGCGGGGTTTCATCGTAGGGCACCGCATTCGCCGCAATATTGAGGATGCGGTGATCTGTCCCGATGAAGATGATATCGAGCGGGATCACTGTGTTTCGCATCCAGAAAGCGGCACGGCGCGGCGTCTGCTCCGGAAAAATCATGCCCTCGTCAGCCCCCATTTGCGTGCGGAACATCAGCCCTTTGGCCTGCTCCGCTTCGCTGCGCGCCACTTCGACCATGAAGGTGTGCGTTCTGCCGCCCGACTGCACCTTGAGCGGAACCACCGGCAAACCTGATTCGGAATGAACCGCGGGCTTGCCCGAAGCCTGACCGGCCGCCACCTTGTCATCGCCCTGAGAGCATCCCGTGGCCGCCATCAGACCGGCCAGCACGAAAACGAAGCAACGTGTCAGGCGCACTCAATAGTCTCCGCAGTCAGATTCGGCCCATTGTTCGGCCGCTTCAGGATCGTCGGCTTCGACGACCCTGCGGGCAATGTCGAGCCGGTGGCCGGCCCGAAGCATGGCCGCGATATGCTTTTCCCGCGTAGGCCGATCTGGCAATTCCCGCGCGAAGGGCCCCAGCCGCCGCCGCCGCGCCAGGACCACCGCCGCCTGACGCTCCGCCGCGGCATCGGGCCGCATCTCGTCGCGCAGTTCCTCGCCAAGACCGGCCTGGCCGAGCGCTTCGCCCACACGCCGCGCCCCATAACCGCGCCTCAGCAGGCTTCCCGCCTTCATCCGCGCCCAGCCGGCATCGTCAACGTAACCCAGTTCCACGTAGCGTGCGATCAGCCGGTCGATATCGGGCCGTTCCTCCTCGTCCCAGCCACGCTCATGCAGCTTGCGCTGGAGATAATCGCGTAACTTGCCTTGCGTAGTGGCGAAACGCGCGACATAGGCCAGCGCCAATTCTTCCAGGCGGGGTCCCGTAAGGGGCTGTGGATTGTGACGCTTGGCGGACATCTTGCCCTATTCGTGCCACAGTCGGCTCGGAATGGGGAGAGCGCGCGGAACTTGGCATGTGGAACAGCTATCTCCGGTTCATGTAACGCCGGTTAGAAGCGCCCGGTTCCGATAAGATAAACGTTATAACAACAACGGGTTAGAACGAAATGAACGACACCATCAACATGGTGCCGCAAACGAGCGAAGCACTTGTCGCCACCCCCAACAGGGACGCGCTTGCCCGCCGGTTTGCCGATTTCGACACCTTCTGCGATGCGCTCGACTATGCGGCGCAGGGCCAGCGTGGATTCAATTTTCATGACCCGCGCGGCACGCTGAAGCAGGTCTATCCGTATAGCGCGCTGCGCGAGGATTCGATCAAGGTCGCCCATGCGCTGGTCGCTCGCGGCGTGAAACCGGGTGAACGCGTGGCGCTCATCGCCGAAACCGGCTCCGATTTCGCGGCACTGTTCTGCGGCGTGGTCTACTCTGGCGCCTGGCCGGTGCCGCTCCCGCTGCCGACCAGCTTCGGCGGCAAGGACAACTATATCGAGCAGTTGGCCGTCCAACTTTCCAGCTCGGACCCGATCCTGCTCGTCGGCCCCGACGAGATCGCCGAAATGACAGCCAAGGCGGCCGAACGCCAGGGTTGCGGCCACGCCACCTGGGCCGACTTCGCGGGCAAGGACGCCCCCGAAGTCGAACTGCCCAAGGCCAGCCCGGACGATATCTGCTACCTCCAGTATTCGAGCGGCTCGACCCGCTTCCCGCACGGCGTCGCGGTCACGCATCGTTCGCTCATGTCGAACCTTGCCGCGCACAGCCACGGCATGGAACTGGCCGAAAACGACCGCTGCATCTCGTGGCTGCCCTGGTACCATGACATGGGCCTGGTCGGCTGCTTCCTCTCGCTGATCGCTAACCAGGTCTCGGGCGACTACCTCAAGACCGAGGACTTTGCCCGCCGTCCCCTGGCCTGGCTCGACCTCATCACCCGCAACGAAGGCACGTCGATCTCGTACTCGCCGACGTTCGGCTACGACATCTGCGCACGCCGCATTTCCAGCCAGAGCCATGTCGACGACCGCTTCGACCTGTCGCGCTGGCGGCTCGCCGGCAACGGCGCCGACATGATCCGCCCGGACGTCATGCAGAACTTCGTCAACGCCTTCGCCGATGCGGGCTTCAAGGCCTCTGCCTTCCTGCCCAGCTACGGCCTTGCCGAAGCGACGCTGGCCGTCACCATCATGCCCCCGGGCGAAGGCATCCGCGTCGAACTGGTCGAGGAAGAACGTCTCTCCGGTAGCCCGCGCGACCTCAGCCGCCCGGCCCGCTACCGCGCCATCGTCAATTGCGGGAAGCCCGTGCTCGACATGGAAGTGGTGATCCGGGGCGAGAATGATGCAAGCCTTGCGGATCACAAGATCGGCAAGGTCTGGTGCCGCGGCACCAGCGTCATGCATTCCTACTTCCGCGATCCCGAAGCGACCGAGGCCTGCCTCGTCGACGGATGGCTCGACACCGGCGACATGGGCTATATGGCGAACGGCTATCTGTTCATCGTCGGCCGCGCCAAGGACATGATCATCATCAATGGCAAGAACCACTGGCCCCAGGACATCGAATGGGCCGTGGAACAGCTGCCGGGCTTCAACCATGGCGACATCGCGGCCTTCTCGGTGGAAATGGACAATGGCGAAGAAGCCCCCGCCGTTCTCGTGCACTGCCGCGTCTCCGATCCGGTGAAGCGCATCGAACTGCGCGACCTGATCCGCGACAAGGTGCGTTCGATCACCGGCATGAACTGCGTGGTCGAACTGGTGCCCCCCAAGAGCCTGCCGCGTACCAGCTCGGGCAAGCTCAGCCGCGCCAAGGCCAAGAAGCTCTATCTTTCGGGCGAGATCGAACCGTTCAAGCTCGCCGCCTGAACCGCGGAACCTGAATGGAATACGGGCCGGAAAGCTACACGCTTTTCCGGCCCGTTTCGTTTTCAGGCGGCTCAGGCGATTGCTTCGTCCATAGGCTCAGCGCTATCCCAGCGCGGGTAGGCCGGCAGCGTCACCAGCAGCCCGCCGCCGAGAATGCAGCCGATCGTCCCGGCCCACAGGAACGGACCATATCCTCCCGAATAGTCGTAGATCGCGCCCGCTATCAGCGGCCCTAGACCCGAGGCGAGCGCAACGATGGCGGACATCATTCCATATATCGCGCCAAAACTGCGCATGCCGGCATAGCCCGCCGTCAGATAGGCGCAGATCTGCATCTTGGTGCCGGCGGCATAGCCATTGACCAGCAAGGCGAATACGATCGCTGCCGTCGATCCCATCGCCACGGTCAGCAGGAAGAAGGTCACGGCCGTCACCCCCATGGTCAGGCCGCCGATCCAGTTGGGCCGGAACCTGTCAAGCAGAGCGCCCGTCGCCAGCTTGCCGATGATCCCGGCAACGCCCGTCAGCGAACTGAGCCAGGCGGCATTGGTCCGGCTCATCCCCGATTCGGTAAGGATCGGAAAAAGATGGATACCCAGACCGATGGTCAGCAACATGACCACGAACGTCGAGATCGCCACCTGCCATAGCGGACGGCTGCGCAGGGCCTCCTTGCGGGTCAGGCCCGGAAGATGGGCGCCGCCACGCGAAACGCCCGTCTCGCCCCGCCTGGCCGCGCGGTCATGCGCATCGTAAAGGAAAAGCACACAGAGCAGCAGCGACAGCCCGCCCCACCCCAGCCCGAACCACACGAACGCCCCGCGCCATCCCACTTCGTCGATCAGGAAATTGCCGAGCGGCGGCACGATCGCCTGCGCCAGCGCGGTGCCGGCAACGGTAAAGCCCAGCGCGAGCCCCCTCCCCTTGTCGAACACACTGGCAACCGCAGCGGTCCAGATCGTGGACTTGATGCTGGTAAGGAGCACGCCGAACACCAGCCAGAGCGCGATCCACTGCACTTTCGATCCATTTGCCAATGCGAAGGTGCAAGTTGCCGCCATGACGGCAACGAGGCCCGGCAGGGCCAGCTTTCGCGATCCCAGCTTGTCGATCAGGACACCGTAGAATGGCGAGAGAATTGCAGTGATGAAAGTCGCCAGCCCGGGCCCGGCGGATAGCAGGGAGCGGCTCCAACCGAATTCCTTCGACAGCGGCTCCATGAACAGGCCGGTCCCCGCCAGCAGCACGGACAGGAACGAAAATCCGATCGACGAGGCAAGCACGAGCGTCCAGCCCGACTTCCATTCCCCGGCCTGCCCCGGCACGCGCGGCTTGTTCATGGCAATTCTCTCCCTCGGCGCAGAAGCCTAAAGGGAAAGCGGAAATCACCAACCGCAGGGACGATACCCGCGAGAGCGCTGGTCAGATGGTGCGGTGCAGTTCCAGATAGTCGCGCGGGATGCTGAGCGCCTGAGCGGCGACTTGCGTTTCATGCAGAAACAGCACCAGCGCCACGAGCAGAAGCACGATCGAGGCCAGAAAGATCACCGCGGCCAGCCCATGGAGATCGAGCCCGGCCAGGCCTTGCAGGAAAAGGATCGCCACGGTCGTGCCGATCGCCAGGGCCGACAGCACCATGAAGCGGATGGCCTTGGTGATGATCGTGATGCGCCTGTCGACAAGGCGAATCTCCAGCACGACCATGTCATGCTCGGCGCCCTGCGTTTCGTTATGGAGCTGCTGCAAGGTCCGCGCACGATCGACCACCCGGCCGAGGCGCGTCGAGAGGATATTCAGAATATTGCCGATCGCCACGAGGACGAACACCGGCGTCAGGGCCAACTGGATGGTCTGGACGATCATGGTGTCCTGTATGGCAAACACGCCTCAGACTGCACAGGCCCTGGCCAGCAGACAGACGCCGTTTTCCGCAAATTCGACGTCCTCCAGCGCGGCTGCCAAGCCGCAGCCGCCCGGCCCTATGGCCTCGCCCGCAACCCTGACAGTGCCTTCGCGCGGGATGACCAGCAAGGCGTCGGGATAACGGCCGGCGATTTCGGCCGAAGGGCGCCCTTCAACCTGGTCGAGCAGGAATAGGGGACCATCTACCAGGGTTTCAGTGGCATGCGCCGCCACCCGCTTGTGCCATTTCGCCAGATCGTAAACTTCGCCCTTCGAGACGGCCATGCCTTCTTCAAGGTGAAGTTCGCGCGGCCGGCCATAGTCGTAGAGGCGGTAAGTGATGTCGCTGTTCTGCTGCACCTCGATCAGGCTGACGCCGATACCGATGGCGTGAACTGTGTTGGCGGGAATATAGAAGAAATCCCCCGGCACGACCTCGTGCCAGGTCATCAATCCCTCGATCGAACCGTCAAGCGCAGCTTCGCGCATGTCCTCCTCGCTGATCGGCGCGTTGAAACCGATCCCCAGCGTGGCGCCGGGCTCTGCGGCGAGGATGAACCAGCATTCTTCCTTGCCCTGCCTGCCGATCCCCTTGGCGAGCGTCTGCGCGTCGCTCGGGTGGACCTGCACCGATAGCTTCTCGCTCGTGAAAATGTACTTCACAAGAAGGTCCGGCAGCGCGGCAGGCGGTTCGAACCAGATCTCGCCAATGCGCTTCCCCTCCGGCGCCTTGAACGGCGCGGGCAGGACATCCTTACCCCAGGGCTTTTCAACCTGGCGGATAGGCAGCGCAGCATT
The DNA here is from genome assembly GCF_055361505.1 of Novosphingobium sp. TK71. Classification (NCBI taxonomy): domain Bacteria; kingdom Pseudomonadati; phylum Pseudomonadota; class Alphaproteobacteria; order Sphingomonadales; family Sphingomonadaceae; genus Novosphingobium; species Novosphingobium sp. TK71. The sequence continues at coordinate 347,510 of NZ_CM143962.1, read as the reverse complement.
CATCGACTTGTCCTTACTGGTTGACGGCACCGGATAGCTTGCCGACCTTTTGCACACCTTGGACGGTGGTGACCAGTATGTCGTTTCCATCGACGACGACGACGACGTTTTCGAGGCCGATGACCGAGACGCGCGGGCCGTCGCTGTCGACCAGGACATTGCGGCAATCCACCAGTTCCGCCTCACCCGCGCCGCGCGCCGCGTTGCCGTCGGCGTCGCGATCGAGCGCTTCGTGCAGGGCGTGCCAGTTGCCGATGTCCGACCACTCCATGTCGGCCGGCACCAGCGCCGCGCGGCGGGTGTTTTCCATCACCGCATAGTCCACCGAATCGCTTTCCACTTCGGCGAAAGTCGCCGCGTCGGGATGGAAGCGGTGGCCGTCGAGCGTGCCTTTCGCCACGGCCTCGCGCACCTTGGCGGCGATCTGCGGGCGGTGCTCGGCGAGTTCGGCCATGAAATCGCTCACCCGGAAAGCGAAGATGCCTCCGTTCCAGGCGTAATTGCCCTCAGCCAGGAAGGCGCGGGCACGTTCGAGGTCGGGCTTCTCGACGAACTGGGCCGTGCGGAAACCGGGCGTGCCCTCGATCGCCTCGCCGCGCCTGAGGTAGCCGAAGCCGGTTTCCGGCGCGGTCGCCTCGATGCCGAAGGACACCAGCCAGCCGTCCCTGGCGAGCGCGGCGGCAGCAGCCGCGGCACGGGCGAACACGTCCGGGCGGCCGATATGGTGGTCGCTCGGGCAGACCAGCATCACCGCGTCATCCGGCAGGCGGCAGGCGGCCAGCGCGATGGCGGCAGCGGTGTTGCGCGCGGCCGGCTCGACGATCACCGAGGCGCCTTCCTGTCCATGAAGCTGCGCCTCGACATGTTCGAGGTGCTGCCGTCCCGTCACCACCACCGGCGCCGCGAAACCCAGATCCGGCGGGCAGCGCGACACCGTCGCCTCGAACAGCGTGCTCTCTCCCACCAACGGCAGGAAAGGCTTGGGCTTGGCAACGCGGCTGCGCGGCCAAAGCCGCGTGCCGCTGCCTCCGCACAGAATAACTGGAACGATCTGGGACATGGGGCTCGATGAAGGGGCCAAATCGGCGTCATTGGGCGCGTTAATGGTAGCACCTTCCATCAATGCAACGGAGTCGATCAGGTTCGATTTCATCCAAAGCTCCTGCCGGGGCAACATCTCTTTCGGGCAGAGGCTGCCCTGCCTTCGCTCGGTTAGTCCGATCCGGGGCTTCCGGAGATCCAGATCAGCTAAAGGATGACGAGTTGCCTCGCGAGGATCGACACCACCATATCGGATCAACGCGGCGAGGCAGCCGGAAGATCCCTCACCCGGCATCCCTCAGGAACCAGCGCTGGCGCCATCCGAATTCCGCTTCCACCGGCTTGCCGGCAGCATCGCGGGCCGGACGGAAACGAAACCGCTCGGCAGCAAGCAGGCACGTGATGCGATCGGCTTCGTCATCCGGGCTGGCCCTGATGACGCGGCAGCCCTTCACACGTCCATCCACCCCCACCTTCAAGGACACGATGACTTCCGAGCCCAATCGCAAATCACGGCTCCGGCGGGGATAATCGCGCGCCGAATTGATATCGCCGCCGATCTTGACCGGCCCCGAGGCTGCTCCGCCTCCCCCTCGCCCGGAGCCGCCCGTGCCGGCCCCCGTGCCTGTTCCTTGACCGGACGCCCCGGTTCCGTCTCCCTGATCCCGCGCGCCGGACGCATTTTCCGTCCCTTTCCCCACGACTTGTGGCGCTTGCGTGGGCCTGATGGCAATGACCGCCCTGGGCACGGCGACGGCGCGCGGCGCGGCCCGCTTTCCCGGGCTCCCTGCGCCGCCTTCCGCGGCCGGAGCCACCGGCGTCACCGCCAGCGTGGGTTCAGGGCGAGGTTCCGGTGAAGGCCGGGGCGGGTCGAGCGGGATGTCGAAGGCCTGCGTCACTCTACCCGCGATCGAAGCGGCGATCTCCGGGGTAAAGGCCCTGATCAGCACCGCGATCGCCGCAAGATGAAGGATCGTCACCAGCGCTATCGCGCCAAGACGCGCCTTGCGCGCCGGTTTCAGATCGGCCCCGGTCATGCCTTCGAATGCCACGCCGCCGCCATCCCTGGCAATGTCCGGCTGTGCTTTGACATGACCACTGATTGAAGCCATTCTCGATTTGCGAACATAAATTCACCAATTCGACGCGATTCGAAAACGAGGGTGAAACGCGCGAGGAGAGAGCGAACCGATGACCGGCTTCGAACCACTGCCATGCATTCATGACGGCACGCGCTTGTCGGGCCGCCTCGCACGGCCGCAAGGCCGATGGAACGGCGCCGCCGTCCTGATGTTTCCAGGCGCAACCGGCCCCGGCCCCAGCTTCGACCGCGCGATCCGGGAACTGGCGGCAATGGGCTATCTGGTGGTGAGCGCGGACATGTACGAGGCAGGTGCCGACCTCTCTTCGCGAGAAGCCGCAGGCGCGCAGTTCGCAGCCCTCATGGCCGCCCCGGGATTATTGCGGGACCGCACCGTCGCATGGTTCCGGCACGTTCGCGGGCTCGACGGTGTCGACCCCGAACGCATCGCCGCGATCGGCTACTGCTTCGGCGGGAAATGCGTGCTCGAACTGGCACGCAGCGGAGAGCCGGTAAGGGCAATATCCAGCTTCCACGGCCTGCTGGCCACCGATGCGCCTGCCCAGCCGGATACGATCCAGGCCGAAATCTCGATCTGGACCGGCGGAGAAGACCCTTATGTCCCGCAAGAAGATGTCGAGGCCCTGCAAGCAGAACTCGGTGCCGCCCGCGCCCGCTATCAGGTCACGCGCTTTGCGAAAGCCAGGCACGCCTTCACCGATCCCGATCATGATGGCTTCGGACCCGGTATCGCCTATGACCGAATAGCACACAGAATTGCCTGGATGGGCACTCTTGGGCTGCTAGCCGAAACGGTCGGCGAAGATGCGCCATCAAATGTTACCTTACAGCAACGAATACCCGAAAAAGCGCGCTGACCCGCTACAGGAGAGAATTGCGCAAGTTCTCTTCGAGGCATATTTTCCATCCCGTGCCCGGTCTGAAAGCCGGCACGGACGAAAGAACGAAAACATAAGAGAGGTCTCGGCCATCTGCGCAAAATCAACGCGGGCGGGACTTTTGGGATTGAGAAGCAAAGACCTGTGAAGCCGAATACGGCTCGGGATTTGGGAGGGACGGCACCTGGGGAATTACGGGATCACGCCCAGTTCGGGTCGTAATTCCGCACCTTTATCCAACCCTGGACAACCGCAGTAACTCACGGACCGGCAATGACCGGCTACCCGGCGTTCAATTCGGCGACAACTGAGAACACAGTTTCCGGAGGAGAGGACGAACATGGTTGCAAGGAATTTCAGGGCAGCGCTGATGGCTGGCGCTGCGCTTGGCGGCACCACGGCGGCAATGCCGGCGCTGGCGCAGAGTTCGCCGACCATCAATCCGGGCGAGATCATCGTGACGGCTCGCCGCACGGAAGAGCGCCTGCAAGACGTTCCCATATCCATCACCGTGTTCAACCAGGAGCAGCTCAACAATCGGAACGTGGTGAGCGCCAGCGACCTTGCGACGAGCACGCCTTCGCTTTCGGCGAACAACAATTTCGGCTCGCAGAACTCGTCCTTCGCGATCCGCGGCTTCGTGCAGGAAATCGGCACCGCACCGGCCGTGGGCGTCTACTTCGCCGACGTGGTTTCCCCGCGCGGCGCATCGAACGGCCTTCCGTCAGGCGACGGCGCCGGTCCTGGCGCCTACTTCGATCTCCAGAACGTCCAGGTCCTCAAAGGCCCGCAAGGCACGTTGTTCGGTCGGAACACCACGGGCGGCGCGATCCTGCTGGTGCCGCAGAAGCCCACCGATGTGCTGGAGGGCTACGTCCAGGGCTCGATCGGCAATTACGACATGCGCCGCGTCCAGGCCGTCTTGAACGTTCCACTGGCCGAGACGTTCAAGGTTCGCCTCGGCGTCGACCGCATGAAGCGCGACGGCTACCTGAAGAACAACAGCGGCGTTGGGCCGAAAGACTTCAACGATGTCGACTACCTGTCCGCGCGCCTCAGCGTGGTTGCCGAACTGACGCCAGATCTGGAGAACTACACGATCGCGACGTACAGCCGGTCTGACACGCATGGTGACGCGCAGAAGCTCATTGCGGCCGACGCCGCCTATTCGCTGGGCCATTTCGCCGCCGAACAGCTCGATCCCGACAGTCCGAACTATCAGGGCGGCGGCTTCTACGACTTCGCGCAGGACCTTCCGAACGCCCGCTCCCTGTTGACGACATGGCAGATCATCAACACCACGACCTGGCACGCCAGCGACACGCTGACGGTGAAGAACATCGTGAGCTATGGCGAACTGCGCGACCTGTTCAACAATCCGATCTTCGGCACCGCCTTCGAAAGCCCCGCCATCGCTCCGATCGGCCTGCCGAGCTATCGCTTCGGCTTCGCCAGCAGCCAGTCGCTTCCCGGCCATCGCACTGCCGACGAATCGACCTTCACCGAAGAGTTCCAGCTCCAGGGCCGCAGCACGGACGACAAGCTGAACTGGCAGGCCGGCGCCTATCTGGAATCGGTGCGTCCGCTCGACGTGGTCGGGTCCAAGTCACCGGTCATCCAGTCCTGCGCCGGGCCGGAGCAAGTGGCAGCCAGCGAATGCTACGACATCCTGGGCTATCTGGGCGCGATCACCCCGGTGTTTTCCGGCGGCGCCTTCGACCCCACCTCTCACGCAGGCGCGATCAACACCACGGCGGGCCGGACCTCGTTCCACGACGTCGGCCTTTACGCGCAGGCAACTTACAAGCTGAGCGACCAGTTCAAGATCACCGGCGGCTTCCGCTACACCTGGGATCGCGAAAAGAACACCAGCGTCCAGACCACCACGATTACCGGCTATCCGCTGAGCTTCCCCGGATTCCAGCCGATCCCGGCAGGCCCCCTCGCCACGTTCTGCACTTATCCCGATGCGCCCGTGCAGGATCCCGGCGCGATCGACGGCTGCCGCCGCGATATCAAGCAGAAATCCAAGGCGCCGACCTGGCTGATCGATATCGACTATACCCCCACGACCGACGTTCTGATCTACGCCAAATATGCCCGTGGCTACCGCACCGGTGGCATCGCACCGAACGTGACCTCGGCCTTTGCCGTGTTCGAGCCCGAGAAAGTCGATGCCTACGAAATCGGCGCCAAGACCGGCTGGCACGGTTCCATGCCGGGCACGTTCAATGTCGCCGGTTTCTATAACGACTTCCAGAACCAGCAGCTCCAGCTCGGCTTCAACGCCAACCCCTGCCAGTCGGTCGACGCCAACGGCAACTGCGTGGCGGCGCCGGTTTCGCCCACGGCTGCGCCGGTCAATGCCGGCAAGTCGCGTATCTGGGGCGTCGAAGTGGAAGCCTCGTTCAATCCGTTCGCGGGGCTGCTGCTTCAGGTGGGCTATACCTACCTGAACACGAGACTGACCTCGATCGACACCTTCTCGCTGGAACCCGGGTCTCCCTATGTGCTGGCCGGGGCCTATACCAAGGGCGATCCACTGGCGCTTTCGCCCAGGAACAAGGTCACGATAACCGGCACCTACACGCTGCCGCTGCCGGAATCCGTGGGTGCGGTCTCGTTCGGTGCCACATTCACGCACACCGACAGCATGTTCGGCAATCCGTCCAACCGCTTCTACTTCGGCTGCAACGGCACGGCCAATACCTACATGCCCAACTGTCAGACCGGCGCGGTCTCCGACCCTGCCACGGTCGCCTATATCCAGAGCCTCAGCCGCATCCAGAGCACGGACCTGCTCAACCTGAACTTCAACTGGAACAATATCGCGGGAGCCCCGGTCGATCTTGCCCTCTTCGCCACCAATGTCACCAAGGAGAAGTACTACAACTTCTACCCCGGCCTCGTATCCGGCACCGGCTTCGAGACCGCATCGGTCGGCGCACCGCGCATGTACGGGATGAGCCTCAAGTACCACTTCGGAATGTAAGAGACCCGGCAGGGCCGCGCCTTCACCGGCGTGGCCCTTCCGCTTTCGGCAGTCAGATCCCCAGCAGGGCATGGCTTTCATGGCGAGTAACCGCCTTGCCAAGGCGATCGACGAAAGTGGCGATGATCGGCGGATCGACGCGGCGGGTGATCGCCCAGAGATAATAGCCGTAGATCGCCGCTTCGCGGTACTGCCGCCACGCCTCCTCGTCGCCGGGCATTGCCAGGCCGTGGCCACGCATCATCGAGAGATATTCACCGAGCAGCCTGCGCTCCTCGGCTTCGGCAACATCCACGCAGAGCACCGCATTGACGTGATAGGCCACGTCCAGCGCCCAGCCGCCGCGTTGAAGCAGTTGCCAGTCGATCAGGCCCACCCCCCCGCCAAGGCGGAAGACGTTTCCGGCATGGGCATCACCATGGACGAGGAATTGCGGGCACTGTCCATCGCGGGCCGCCAGCGCCCGGATTCCCGCGATCAGGCGCGGTGCGCTGCGGACTTGCCGGGAAAGACCGTCGCCGCGCGGTCCGTCCAGCAGCTCCTGGAGCGTTTCCGGTGTAACGTAGGTCATCTCCGCCAGTTGCGAAACGCGCGGGCGGATCCAGTCTGCCCCTTCCAGCAGGTCGCTGCGCGCGTGAAGCTGTGCGAGTTGCCCCAGACTGAGCACCGCGTCATCGGCACTGAAACTATCCAGAGCGGAACAGAACGTCGCGCCCTGTCCGATCAGGTCGAGCATCACCGTCACCGCCTGCCTGCCCCCCCGGTCGATCACCGTCGCCACGCAGTCAGGCACGGTGAGATCGACGGTCGGCGCGATCCGTCCGTAGAAGTCAGCCTCCAGAACACAGGTCGGTCCGCCGCGTGCGGTCGTCTCGTCCACGTCGAGCAGGCCCTTGAGACAGAACGCGCCGCTCTCCCCGCCCTCGAAAGTGACGGTGAACCGTACCTTGGTCGCGACCGTGCGGATCACTTCGACGGTCTCGACCCCGGATACCACCCTCCCGCCCGAGAACCCGGCGAGCACCGTGGTCAACCAGGCAGGATCGAGCGCCTCCGCGAGTGTGCGGGGAACATGGGCGCTAATCTGCTGCGGCCTCTTCCGAATGGCGGCTTCCGGCATGTCTGTTCTCCCGTGGCCGGTTCCGTCCGGCTTGTACAATTCTCTATTTCGGTACATAATTCGCAATAGAGAATTTATCGTGCCCGCGCAAATAGTCCCGAATGACCGGGAAAGCTGCGGAAATTCGCGAGATGGAGAAGGATCGCCGATGGGCAGGCCGCTGGAAGGCATCAAGGTCGTGGAGGTCGCGATGTGGGCATTCGTGCCGGCTTGCGGCGGCATGCTGGCCGATCTCGGCGCGGACGTCATCAAGGTCGAACCACCCAGCGGAGACCCCTTGCGCGGCCTCACGATCGGCTCGCTATCGGGCAAAGGCACGATCGACTATTCCTGGGAGAGCTACAACCGGGGGAAGCGCTCCGTCACCCTGGATCTCAAGCAGGAGGCGGGCCGCGCCGTGCTGGATCGCCTGCTCGCCGATGCCGACGTGTTCCTCACCAACCTGCTGCCTCCGGCCCGGCGCGCCATGGGGATCGATGCGGAAACGCTGCGCCGCACGTTCTCGAACCTGATCTACGCCAGCGGCAGCGCACTCGGCCCCAACGGCCCTGAAAGCGACCGTGGAGGCTACGACGCGATCACTTTCTGGGCACGCGGCGGCATCGCATCCTCGCTCACCGCGGATGAGGCGCCGCATCCGGTCGGCCCGCCCGGCCCGGCCTTCGGCGATACCTTGTCCGCTGCCATGCTCGCCGGCGGGATCTGCGCCGCCATAGCCCGCCGCGCGATGACCGGCGAGGCAGGCGAAGTCGATGTTTCCCTGCTGGCCGCCGCCATGTGGTCGCAGCAGCGGCTGATCTGCCAGGCCACTGCCGACGGGGTGCGGAAGTTCCCGCGCCCCGATGCGGCCCACCCGCACAATGTACTGGTCGCCAACTACCGCACCCGCGACGGCCGCTTCCTTGCGCTGTGCATGTTGCAGGCGGATCGCTACTGGGCCCGCTTCTGCGAGGTTTCGGGCCGCCCCGACCTTGCCGCCGACCCGCGCTTTACCGATGCCGAGGCCCGGCGCCGGAATCTTGCCGCCTGTCATGCCGAAGTGACCTCCCTGTTCGCCTCGAAAACGCTCGCGGAGTGGAAGCAGATCCTCGCCCGGCAGGACGGCCAATGGGATGTGGTGCAGGATGTCGGCGAACTGGCGCAGGACGAACAGGTTCGCGCCAATCGCTATCTCAAGGCGGTGCACTGCGCGGACGGCAGCACGATCCCGATGGTTTCGGTGCCGATGCTGTTCGAAGGCGAGGCCTTGCCCTCTGACCGCTCGCCCGAACTCGGCGCGGACAGCGACACCGTGCTTGCCGCACTGGGCTACAGCGAAGACGAAATCATCGACCTGAAGGTGCAGGGCGTGGTGTTCTGATGTTGCCCCGCAAACTGCCCATGCTGGAACCGGAAAGCGCCTTCTTCTGGACATCGGGCCAAGACGGAAAGCTGCGTATACAGCACTGCCTCGCCTGCGGGACATGGCAGCACCCTCCCCTGCCCCGGTGCGCCCAGTGCGGCAGCGAGGATGTCTCGCCGGAACCGGTTTCAGGCAGAGGCGTGCTGGCCAGCTTCACGATCAACAACGAACCATGGCTGCCCGGCCTCGAAGTGCCCTTCGTGTTCTGTGCAATCGAACTGCCCGAGCAACGCGGGCTCTACGTTTTCAGCAACCTTCTTGCCGACGTGGCGACCGCTCGCATCGGACTTCCTGTCACGGTCGTGTTCCAACGACACGAGGATATCTGGCTGCCCTTGTTCACACCCGAGACCGCATGACCCTGCTTCCCGAAAAACACGTCTGCGTGACCGGCGCCGCCCTATCGGAGATCGCACGTCCATCCGGGCGAACCGCGCTGCAACTGACCGCCGACGCCTGTCTCGCCGCCATCGCCGACGCCGGCCTTTCCCCGCGCGAGATCGACGGCATCGCCACCTATCCCGGCAAGTCATCCGAAGGCGGCGGGATCGCGCCGGTCAGCCCATCCGAGGCCGCTGCCGTACTGGGGATCGCTCCACGCTGGATTCTCGCTTCCTCGGAAGGCTTCAGCCACATGGCGCCGATCTTCAACGCGATCACCGCCATCGCCTGCGGCCTTGCGCGCCATGTCGTCATTTTCCGCACCGTGGCTCAGGCGAGCGCGCGGCAGCACGCCCGCGGCTCCACGCTGATGGCGGCCAGCCGGGAGCGCGTCGATGGCAACAATGCCTGGACGGTACCCTTCAACGCCCTCTCGCCGGTCAACACTTTCGCGCTTTACGCCCAGGCCTACTTCGAACGCTACGGCGCGGCGGCAGAGGAACTCGGCGCCATCGCCGTCAACGCCCGCGCGAACGCCGCGCACAATCCTTCCGCGATCTACCGCGAACCCATCACTCTGGACCAGTACATGGCCGCCCGCGTGATATCCTCGCCGCTGCGGCTGTTCGACTGCGACGCGCACGTCGACGGCGCCACCGCGCTGGTGCTGTCCCACCGGGATGCCGCCAAAGACCTGCTGAACCCGCCCCTCCATATCGAAGCCATGGGCATGGCCGTGGGCGGCCTCTGGACCGGACAGCACGAAGGCGACTTCACCCAGCTGCCCGCCGCCCGCCGCGCCGGAGACATGCTGTGGTCCCGTACCGACCTGAAGCCCCGCGAGATGGACTGCGCGCAGATGTACGACGGGTTTTCCATCTTCGTCTGGCTCTGGATGGAAGCGCTCGGCCTCGTTCCCCGCGGCGAGGCCTGCCGCTTCACACGCGGCGGCGAACGTATCGCGATCGGGGGGGAACTGCCGCTGAACACCGGCGGGGGCCAACTCTCCGCCGGACGGCTTCACGGATATGGCCACATTCATGAGGCAACCGTCCAGCTCTGGGGACGCGGTGGCGGCAGGCAGGTGCCCGGCGCCAGAACCGCAATCGTCTCGAACGGGGGCTATGGATACGGCGCGATGATCCTGCGGCGCGACTGATCGTATCAGCCGGACCGAGTCGCCCAATTGACTAGACAGTTCTTAATTGCGATCATTTGTTCGGTATTGCGAATAAAAAGGAATCGGGAGATGAGCGAAGCCGATCTGGCACTGAAACCGGCCCCGGAAGGCGCCCAAGCCGCATCCTGGCCCTATGGCCCGATCTTCGATGCCGACGCGCATATCGATCCCCCCCACGACATGTGGAAGGACTACCTTCCTGCGCGGCTCAAGGACCGCGCGCCCTTCATCGAGCACGCCGAGGACGGCGACTACATCTGCTTCGAAGGCAACCGCCGTCCCTTCATGATGATAAACAACCAGGCCGGGCGGGAAGGCAGGAACTTCAAGATGAAGGGCCGCCTCGCCGATCAGCGCAAGGTCTGGGAACCCACAACGCGGCTGGCCGACATGGACGCGGACGGCATGGGCGCCGCCCTGCTGTTCGGCGGCGGGCCGCTCGGCTCGTTCGACAACGAACTCTACGTCGCCAGCTACGAAGCCTATCAGAACTGGGTTCTGGACTTCTGCGCCGCCGCACCGGACCGGCTCTATCCAGTGGGCTACGTGCCGATGCGCGATGTCGGCGAAACCGTTGCCCACGTCCGCCGCCTTGCGGCCAAGGGCTTTCGCGCCATCAACCTGCCTGCCTTCCCCCAGAACCCCGAAGCCTGGAACACCAGTTCCGGCGTCGCCGCGCTCAAACCGGGGCAGGTCTCCGCGCTTACCGGCGATCCGAAGGGAAGCCTGCAATATTACCAGCCGGAGTTCGATCGCCTCTGGTCAGCGATCTGCGATCACGATCTCGTCGTCACGTTTCACCTGGGTGCCCGGGTGCCGCGCTTCGGTGAGAAGCAGTTCTTCCTGCCCGACATGCCGATGAGCAAGCTGGCCATGGCCGAACCGCTCGGCATCCTGATCTACAACGGCGTGTTCGACCGTTTCCCATCCCTTCGCATAGGCTCGATGGAAAGCGGTGTCGGCTGGTTCGCATGGTACGCCGAATACAACGACCGCACCTGGGAAAAGCAGCGCTTCTGGACGGAATCCCCGCTCAAGAACCCGCCGAGCTGGTACATGGACCGCAACGTCTACGGTTCCTTCATCCAGGACCGCGCCGGTATTCTGAACCGGGACCTGCCGGGCGGCCGCAACATCATGTGGTCATCGGACTATCCGCACTCGGAAACCACCTTCCCCCGCTCGCGCGAGGTTATCCTGCGTGACTTCGAGGGCGTGCCGGAGGCGGATGTACGGGCGATCATCCATGACAATTGCCGGCGGATGTTGGGGCTGACGTAACGAAAGCAGGGGCGGTGAGCGCAGCGGGCGCTCCCCCTTCGCCAGCGCCCTCACCCCACCTTCAATCTCGCAGCCATCGCCGAAGCATCCATCATCGGCGAACCGCGCAGATGGCCAAGCCGGATACCCGTGCACGTCATCTTGAACTTCGCAAAGTCCTCATACCATTCAAGGTCGGCGGCAGACTTTCCGGTCAGTTCCTCCCACAGCGCGACTGTTTCCTCACGGCTGCCCATGCCTTCCAGCGGAGCCCCGTGGGCCGAGCGCGGACCATGCATCGTTTCCGCCAGTACGCAGAACCACGCGAGGTCATGAAGAGCCCCGCCAAGCGAGGGCTGTTCCCAGTCCATCACCGCCACCACGTCGAAATCCTTATCGAACATCATGTTGCCGACCCGCGCATCGCCCCAGACGAGGCCCTCGGGCTGATTATCCGGCCAGAGCGAGCGAAGGCGCGCCAGCGCCGCGTCGAGCACGGGCAGCGGCTCGACCTGTTGCAACCAGCGCGCGAAGCGATTGTACTTGGCCCATTCCTGATCGAGCCCGCGCGGCGCGTCCGGCTGCCCGGCAAGGAAATCGAGAGAGCCGAGCGGAACCGCCTGCACCGCAGCAAGCTGCCCCACTGCATTGCGCCAGAGCACGCGGCGCTGCGCGGGGCTCGCATCCCGCAGCCACCCTTCACGGGCATAGGGCGGGACCGAAACCGGCACCCGCCCGACCTTCCTCTCCATCACGAAGAACGGATTGCCGAGCAGCGCCGGGTCAGGCTCGAACCAGAGCGGCCGGGCGACGCGAACCTGTCCGTCATCGGCCAGGACTTGCATGACCCGGTACTGCTCGTCGAACAGGTCGTCGGGAAAGACCGTGAAAGCGCGCGGCTTGATACGGACCACGCAGCCCTGCCGGCGTTCGGCACCCTGTTCGCGCCAGCAGGCATCGAACAGGACCGTCTCATGGCTTTGCCCGGCCCCGCGCGGATAGGCGACATCGCGGATTTCGACATCTGCCGCCTGCGGCATGCGCGCACCGAGCCAGCGCGCGAGCGTCACCGCCAGTTGTTCGAGATTCCGGGTCTCCGGCGCGACGATCACGTCCGACATCCAGTCCTACTCCCACCTGCATTCACGATTATTCGATATCGCGAATTTATTTTCGGTATTTGTAAGATGCCGCACGGATGCGGTCAAGCGAGGCGAGCCTCGCCTGAAAGGAAAGCCGCGTGGAGCGGGGTGTCAGTCGGTTTCGGGATGTCCGATCAGGAAGCGCGAAATGCGGGTGCAGGCTTCGGCGAGCGCATCGCCCGCCCTGCGGATTTCCACACCGGTCATGGGGCCGTTGAATCCGGCCAGCACCAGCGAGATCGAGACCTTGTCCCTCGCTTCGTAGATCGGCGCCATGATCGCCATCAACGGATAATTGCGCGCATCGTCCAAAGCGGTTTCAGGCAGGACTGGCGGATCTTCCAGGTTGGTGACGATCGCGTTTTCGCCCGGGATACTGTCCGGCCGGCGGGTCAGCGCGATGAAGCCGTGCTCGCGCACGAAGGCCATGCCGCCGGCAAGCTGCTCGATCTGCTCGGCCGTGGGGGACGGGTTTATCCGTGCCTGGGCGGCGTCCGCGTCACGCGGGCTGCGCGCGTAGAACGCCGTTGCCTGCACCCAGCGCAGCGGCATCCGCGTACCCAGCGGAACCGGATATCCCACATGGCTCACCGAAGCGGCACGCTCGCGCAAGTGGATCACATCGCCTTCGAGGAAATAGGCGCCGCAGACGACATCGAAATCGTCCGCCAGCTTGCGCATCTCCGGCTGGGCTACCTGTAGCGGCGAGAAATGCTCGGCGGCGGTACGGCCGATCGCCGCCAGCGCCGGGCCCAGCACGTAAGTCTTGTCGCTGGTACGATAGAGGTAGCCCACGTCGACAAGGCCGGTCAGCAAGGCGTGACAGGTCGCGCGGCTGAGCTTGAGCGCGCGGACGAGATCGGTCAGCGCGAAGGCCTGCCCCGGATGGTCGGCGATGAAATTCAGGATGGCGGCCATGCGGGCGACGCCGGGAGAGGAACGCGACATGGGCACTTTCGCTATTTCGAATTCGTCGGGTATGCCCTGCACCGATCTTCGTCAATAGCGCCCTACCCCTGCCGCCGGAGCCGTTCCGCCACGACCCGCGCGATCTCCCGCCGGGCCACCTTGTTGGAATGGAGCAGCGGCACGTCCTCACGCGCCATTTCCACCCAAGCACGGGGCACCTTGTAGCCGGAAAGGCTGGCGCGCATCCTTGCTTCGATGGCGGCAAAGTCCAGCACCGCCCCCTCGCGCGGAACCACCGCCGCCGCCAGCAGCGTTCCGCGCTCCCGGTCCGGCAGGCCGACGACATAGGCGCTGTGCACTCCGCCAAGCGCCTGAAGCTCCATCTCGACTTCGGCGGGAGAAACATTGGAGCCGGACACCTTTATCATGTCCCCACCCCGCCCGACGAAATGAATGCGGCGCCCGTCGGCATGATCCTCGACCAGGCACATGTCCCCCGTGCGCAAGTAACCATCGGCGGTATAGTGATCGGCGCGCTCTATCTTGTGCAGGGCGGGTGCAACCGCGAGCCCGCGCACCTGCATCTCGCCCACTTCGCCGTCACCTACGGAATTGCCCTCCTCATCGGCTATGCGGATGTCGTAGCCGGGGGCGAAATGGTCCATCGGCGCGCAGACGGGGCGGCCGGGCACGCGGAATTCATCCCCCCAGCCGTATGGCCCCAGAGTCTCGCTCATGCCGAGGCCCCACCAGGGTTGCGGCCCCCGGATGCGTTCCAGATCCTCCTCGGCCAGTACGCTCCCCATGGCGAAGCGGCTGTTGCTGAGCGTGCGTTCGGTACAGACCGTTACCGCACCCACTTCCCAGTTCGGCACCAGCGAAAGCATCAGCCCGCCAACCCAGAACATCGGCAATTGCGCGGCGCGTTGCTCGCCCGCCTTGATTCCCAGCATTCCCGCCAGCCAATGGCCACGCGCCATGACCGCTCCATGGAGGTGGCGCACGCCCTTGGGCAGGGCCATCGATCCGGACGTGTAGATCTCGATCATCTGGTCGGTCGGATGAACTTCGCTCTCGACCGCCCTGAGCAGGTCTTCGCTCACGCCAGTCCCGGCCTCGATCAGCCAGGCCGTCGGCGCGATAGCCTCGTGAAGCGCCTCTCCATCGGAAACGATCCAGCGCAAATAGGGAATGCGGGGGATGAGCAGCGCCCCTGCCACCTGCCCATCCAGTTCGGGAACCGCCTCGGCCAATCGCGCCGCCATATCCTTGCCCAACATCTCGCGCTGGACCACCAGGCCCTGCACGTCGGACTGGCGCAGCACGCGGACCAGTTCATTGGCGCGGATCATGGTGCTGATCGGAACGGCGACGGCGCCGATCCGCGCTATCGCGGCCAAGGTAACGGCAAATCCCGGTCCATTGCCGAATATGAAACCGACGCGCGTACCCTTGCCCACCCCGCGGGCCAGCAAACCCTTCGCAAGGGCCGCAGAATCGCGGTCGAGACCGGTGAACGTGGCGCTCTCGACACCGGACTCGGTTTCGAGGGTGATGGCGCATGTCCCGCGATGGACGCGCGCAGCCGACCGGATCAGTTCCGGGAAAGTGCGGGCCTTGCCCGGCGCATCTTCCGCGCACGCTTCGCTGGTCACTGCCCGATCATCCTCTCGCTGGGGTCATGCCCTGTCGAGAGCGATCCTGCGGCTTGCGGCAGGGCTGGGCAAGCTTCCGGCAAAGGGCATCGCCCCTGCGTCATTCCCTATATGAGAACATACGTTCACTATAGGGAATTGTCAGCTTTCGGCAAAAGTATAGGGCTGCGCTGCGCGGCGGTAGTCGTCGGCCAGTACGTCCCGCCCGATCGGCGGAACCGAACGCGCGGCGCATTCCGCGCGCTGGCAGAGGCGGCAAGTCACCCCGATAGGCGTTCCCGCGACGGTCCCACCCTTCACACCTGCCGCATAGACAAGCTTGTCCGCCTCGTCCGCCGCACAGGCAAGCGCCACGGCGCGTGTCACCCTGGCGCGCCCATATCGCCCCTCGCCAGACGTCACCGTGCGCGCGATCGAGAAGAAGCGCTGCCCGTCCGGCAGTTCGAGCCACTGGGTGCGTATCTCTCCCGGCCAGCGGAATACCTGATGTACCGACCACAGGGGGCAGCCGCCGCCATGCGCCGCGAAAGGGAAGCCTGCGCCGTCCAGCCGCTTTGAGACATTGCCGGCCTCATCCACGCGAAGGAAGAAGAACGGCACCCGTTCCTCTCCCGGCCGATGGAGTGTGGTCAGTCGGTGCGCGACCTGTTCGAAACTGGCACCGAACAGGGCGCCGAGCGCATCGATATCGTAACCGCGCGCCTCTGCGGCACGGGCGAACCGGCCGTAAGGCATGAGGATCGCCGCCGCCGCGTAACCGGCCAGCGCGCGCCGCACGAGCGTGGCGGTCGTGGTCTGCGCAAAAGCCGCAGCGCGCACGACCGACACGATATCGCTGCGCATGGCGGTATGAGCGATGTGCGTGGCGATCTGGAACGCCCGGCTGGCGGGGCCAAGCGTGTCGTCGATCAGGAGTTGCTGGTTATGACGGTCGAACCGCCGCAGGGAATCGACCATGACATCCGGCGGCAGGAAGCGCACCCGCACGCCTTTTGCGCCCAGCCATGCCGCAGCCCCTCCCGCCTGCTCGATTTCGGCAGCAAGTTCCTCGGCACGAACATCCAGCGCATGGAAATAGTTGCGAGACTGGCCAAGGAAGCGCTGCGCTTCGCGAACGGGCTCGCTTTCCTCCGCCGCCGGGCCGGATGCGCGTTGCTCCGCCAGCGCCTGGCTTTCGCGGGAATAGGCGCCGTGCAGGCGCAGCAGCGCTTCGGAAATGCCGGGGAAGCTCATCGCAAGGTCGGCGATCTCCAGCGGCGGCAGGTCAATATCCGCGAACAAGGGATCGCGCAGTACCTCGCCCACGCGGCGGGCGTAGTCCTCGCCGTCGTCTCCGGCGATGTCGGCCATGTCGAGCCGGTAGGTCCGCGCAAGGCGCAGCAGCATGTCCGCCGTAACGGGCCGCTGGTTGCGTTCCAGCAGTGCGACGTAGCTGGGCGAAATCTCCAGATCGTCGGCCATGGCCTGCTGTGTCAGCCCCAGTTCGCGGCGCAGGCGGCGCAGTCGGGGACCGAGATAAAGAGGGCGCGATTCAGCCATGACGGCAATCTTGTCATGCCCACACATCTTTACAAGGAATATCTGTAAAGTTTGACAACCGGACTTCGCCGCGCGTTTCGCACTGCACAATCCCAGCCTAACTCAAGGTCATCGCCCAAACACTTTCGACGGGGACTTTTGGCAGTGACCTACCAGAGCAAGATCAGCGAAGCCGGCCAGACCATCGGCACCGAGCCCACCTGGAACGGCATCGAACCGGAATCGGTCGCCCGCATGCGTCTGCAGAACCGCTTCCAGACCGGCCTCGACATCGCCCGCCATACCGCGCGCATCATGCGCGAGGACATGGCCGCCTATGACGCCGATCCTGCCCGCTACACCCAGTCGCTGGGTTGCTGGCACGGATTCATCGGCCAGCAGAAGATGATCTCCATCAAGAAGCACTTCGGCACGACCAAGGGCCGCTACCTCTACCTGTCGGGCTGGATGGTCGCGGCGCTGCGCAGCGAGTTCGGCCCCCTGCCCGACCAGTCGATGCATGAGAAGACATCGGTTCCGGCACTGGTCGAGGAACTCTACACCTTCCTGCGCCAGGCCGATGCCCGCGAGCTTGGCATGATGTTCCGTGATCTCGACAAGGCGCGAGACGCCGGAGACGAAGTCGAGGCCAAGCGGATCGAACATGCGATCGACAGCCACGAAACCCACGTCGTGCCCATCGTCGCCGATATCGATGCGGGCTTCGGCAATGCCGAGGCGACCTACCTGCTCGCCAGGAAGTTCATCGAGGCGGGCGCCTGCTGCATCCAGATCGAAAACCAGGTCTCGGACGAGAAGCAGTGTGGCCATCAGGACGGCAAGGTCACCGTTCCGCATGAGGACTTCATCGCGAAGATCCGCGCGGTTCGTTACGCCTTCATGGAACTGGGCGTGGACGAAGGGCTTATCGTGGCACGGACCGACTCGCTGGGTGCAGGACTGACCAAGCAGATCGCCTTTACCCGCGAGGCAGGCGACATCGGCGACCGGTACAACAGCTTCCTCGATTGCGAGGAGGTGTCGCCTGATACGCTCGGCCACGGCGAAGTCCTCATCAGCCGCGACGGCAAGTTGATGAAGCCCCGGCGTCTGCCCAGCAATCTCTACCAGTTCCGCCCCGGGACCGGCGAAGACCGCTGTGTGCTCGATTGCATCGAATCCCTCAGGAACGGCGCGGATCTGCTGTGGATCGAAACCGAAAAGCCGCACATCGGCCAGATCGGCGGAATGGTCAGCCGCATCCGTGAGGTGATCCCGAATGCCAAGCTGGTCTACAACAATTCGCCCAGCTTCAACTGGACCCTCAACTTCCGCCAGCAGGTCTACGATGCCTGGGAAGCGGAAGGGCGTGACACCGGCGCCTATGACCGAGCCAGGCTGATGAGCGTGGACTACGACGGCACCGAACTGGGCCAAGAAGCCGACGAGCGCATCCGCACCTTCCAGAAGGACGCGGCGCGCGAGGCGGGGATCTTCCACCACCTCATCACCCTGCCGACCTACCACACCGCCGCCCTGTCGACCGACAATCTGGCGAAGGAGTACTTCGGCGAGGCGGGCATGCTCGGCTACGTCAAGGGCGTGCAGCGTCAGGAGATCCGCCAGGGCATCGCCTGCGTGAAGCACCAGAACATGGCCGGCTCCGACATCGGCGACGACCACAAGGAATACTTCGCCGGCGAGGCCGCCCTCAAGGCCGGCGGCACGCACAACACGATGAACCAGTTCGCTGCCTGAGGCAGCGGGGGGAACCAGTTCGCTGCCTGAGGCAGCGGGGGGAACCAGTTCGCTGCCTCAGGCAACACGATGAACCAGTTCGCTGCCTGAGGCAGCGGAGGGAACCAGTTCGCTCTGAGGCAGCGGGCGAACCAGTTCGCGGCCTCAGGCCCTTGGGGAAGATCCCCGCATAGCAAGGAAAGGAAGGTACTATGACCACCATGACCACCGAACCGGCCCGCGCCCGCGCGGTGCTTTCGAACCAGGACTTCAAGCTGCTTCAGGAAGCCGTGCTGTTCTACATGCGTGCACACGAGGACGATCCGGTCTCGTCGACTTATTCGAACCTCTACCACCGCCTCGGAACCGCGGGTCGGCGCTGAGCCAGTGAAATCCGCAAGGGAACGCCGGCATCGATAACGCCGACGACCCGCGCGACCGGCCCCTCGGGACCGGATAACCACTCAAGCGTTTTCCTGGGGAGGAAAGCCAAGGCCCGTCGCACTCCGGTGCGGCGGGCTTCTCGTGTCAGTTAACTTTATCTTCGAATGCGCTTCCCCATCGGCAACCAAATGCTCCGCCCTGCGTTGGCAGAAAAATTAACATCTTGTGGCATAAGGTGATTTCAGCACAGGGGCTTGGTCGTTGGTTCTGGGAAATGCTGAGAAAGAGTACGTGATGCCGGACGGCGACCTGCCGACCGGAACGCTCGAAGCCGCACTGGCTGCTGCTTCGCGGGCGGATCAGCGACTGCGCGAAGCGATCGACGTGCTGCCGCAAGGCGTGGTGTTCCTCGACGAGGAAGGCCGATACATCCTGTGGAACCGCAAGTACGAGGAAATCTACTGCCGCTCGGCCGACCTGCTGGAACCGGGCGCCAGGCTGGCCGATACGCTGCGAGTGGGCGTCCAGCGCGGCGACTATCCCGAAGCCATGGGCCGCGAGGAAGAATGGCTGAACGACCGCCTTGCGCTTATCCAGCAGCCCACCAGCCGTCACGAACAGCGCCTGTCCAATGGCCGCTGCATCCTGATCGAGGAACGCAAGACGGAGGACGGCGGCTCGATCGGCCTTCGCGTCGACATTACCGACCTCAAGCAGAAGGAAGAAAGCTTCCGGCTGCTGTTCGAACAGAACCCGCTGGCCATGCTGGTTCACGATTCCGGCACCGGCCGGATCAATACCGCCAACGAATCCGCCTGCCGCCTGTTCGGCTATTCCGCCGCCGAAATGTCGGGCCTCAACGCCCGAAAGCTGTTCGGCGAGGATAACTGGGCTGCCGCCGCCAGAATGCTGGCTGCCAGGAACCCCACCCGCGATGCCGGATGGCAGATGCTGCGGCGCGACGGCGAAGTGGTGGAAGCGGTTGTCTCCACCCGCCGCCTGCTCCTCGATGGCGTGGAAGTGACGATCGTCTCGATCTTCGACGTGACCGAGCGCCGCCGGATCGAGCAGCGCATGGAACACATGGCGCGCCATGACGAACTGACCGGCCTCGCCAACCGCTCGCACTGCCGCGATACCTTGCGTAACATGCTCGGCAGTGCCTCGCCTGCCGAAACCGTCACGCTCGCTCTGATCGACCTCGATCACTTCAAGACAGTGAACGATACTTACGGCCATCATTTCGGCGATGCCCTGCTAACCGACGCGGCGCGCAGAATGCGCGAACTCGTGCCGCCAGGCGCCTTGCTCTGCCGGATCGGCGGAGACGAATTCGCGATCATCTTCCGCCGGTCGAGCCTTACGCAAGCCGAATTCGTGAGCAAGGCGATCATCGCCACGCTTTCCGAACCCTTCCACGTCCACGGCAACACCCTGCACATCGGCGCCACCGTCGGCTTTGCCAGCGCGCCCTTCGACAGTACCGACCACGAAACGCTCATGCGCTTCGCGGACCTTGCGCTCTATGCCGCCAAGGCCGAGCGCAGGGGCAGTTGCCGCGCCTTCGAAATGGCGCTGGACGAAGCCGCACAGGCCAAGAGCCGGCTGGAAAAGGACTTGCGCCAGGCCGTCCGCGACGGCGAACTCGAAGTCCATTACCAGCCGCTGCTCAATCTCGAAACGAACACCATCGAATGCTGCGAAGCGCTGCTTCGCTGGAACCACGCCGAGCGCGGCCAGGTCTCGCCCGAAGTGTTCATCCCGCTTGCCGAGGAACTCGGGCTGATCGACAAGCTGGGACGCTTCGTGCTCCAGACTGCCTGCCACGAAGCCATGAAATGGCCTGACGATGTGCGCCTCTCGGTCAATGTCTCGCCGGTCCAGTTCCGCAACGGAAACCTCCTGGGCACCGTCATCAACGCCCTGTCCAGTTCCGGCCTCGCCGCAGACCGGCTTGAACTGGAAATCACCGAGGCCGTGCTGATGGAGCGCGGCCCCCGTCCTGCCGCGATCATCCGCAACTTGCGCTCCTTCGGTATCGGCATTTCGCTCGACGATTTCGGGACCGGCTATTCATCGCTGAGCTACCTGCTCAATTACCCTTTCACCAAGATCAAGATCGACAAGTCCTTCATCCTCAACCTCCACGAAGAGGCCAATTCGCGCGCGGTGATCAGGGCAGTGATCGGTCTGGGCCGCAGCCTCGGCCTCACCGTGGCGGCAGAAGGGATCGAAAGCGAGGTGGAGCGCGAATACCTTCGGGCCGAAGGCTGCACGCAAGGCCAGGGCTTCCTGTTCGGCCGCCCTCAGCCAGGCACGATGCTGCGCTTTTCGTCGCAGCCATCGAGCGCGCTCGACGCCGCCTGATCCTTCCCGCAACTGTCACTGAATCCGGCGAATACTTTGCGATCCGGCGCGAGGCAGGGCATGAAGCCGTGACCCACGCCAGAGCCGTCCAAGGAGCCGCTGGATGAAGAACATCGCCACCCTGACGATGAACCCGACGATCGACGCATCCTATGACGTCGGCAAGGTTCGCCACACCAACAAGATGCGTACCGACAACGAGCATTACGCTCCCGGCGGCGGCGGCATCAACGTGGCGCGTGTCTTCGTCCGGCTCGGCGGCAATGCGCGCTGCTACTATCTTTCCGGCGGCGCCACCGGCCCTGCCCTCGACGGCCTGATCGACCTTCACCAACTGGTCCGAACCCGCATTCCCATCGCGGGATCCACGCGTATCGCTGCCGACATCCTCGAACACGAAACAGGCAAGGAATATCGATTCACCCCCGCCGGACCCGAAATCAGCGAAGCGGAATGGCGGGAATGCCTCGATCGCGTCGCCGAAGCCGATTGCGACGTGATGGTCATGAGCGGATCGCTCCCCCCGGGCGTCCCGGAGGACTTCTACGCCCGTGCCACCCGCCTGTTGCGCCCGCGCGGTATCGAAGTCGTTCTCGACACCTCGGGCGCTGCGCTGGTCGCCGGAATCGATGCCGGAGGGCTGCTGCTGGTCAAACCGAGCCAGAGCGAATTGCAGCATTATGCCGGACGCACGCTCGACTCGGTCGGCGCGATCGGGGCTGCGGCGATGGAAATCGTCGAGGCGGAGAAGGCCAGGTTCGTCACCGTGACCATGGGCCATGAAGGCGCGGTCCTGGCGCGCGCCGAGGGGCCGTTGTTCCTGCCTGCCCTCAAGGTCGACGCGGCAAGCGCCGTGGGCGCGGGCGACAGCTTCGTCGCGGCGATGGTTCATGCCCTGTGCCGGGGCGACGGCGAACTCGAGGCATTCCGCCGCGGCATGGCCGGCGGCTCCGCCGCCGTGCTGCGCGCCGGCACCGATCTCGCCCGCGCCGAAGACATCGACCGGCTGCTGGAACGGGTGGAACCGCTCCAGGTCGTAAACTCATAAACGGCACCATCGAGGTTTGAGGCAAAATGGCTCAGCGCAAGAAGGGAAGGCGCTGGAATATGTCGATATTTCAAGACTTCCCGACGCAGCGATGGGCCATTTTGGTCAAACGTAGTTCACCGCAAGGTAAATCCCGAAGGGACGCCCAAATGGCTTCCATCTCGAACCGAAGCTGCCTTGGACGGGCAACCAGCCCGCCCGGCGGGAGCTTCGGCCCGAGCTGTTCGCCATTTGGGCGCCTCGATGGTGCCGTTTATGAGTTTACGACCTAGACTACGATCGCCCGGCGGCAGAACTCCCAGATTGCCACCCCAAGCGTTTCACGCTCGGCAAGATCGGGGGCGCCGCCTTCCTCCTGAAGCAGCACGGTGTGAACCGTGGTCGAGACGAGGTTGTAGATCAGCCGTGCCTGCAGGCTGGGATCGGCCTGCAGGAGCAACCCCTGTTCGATGCCTTCGGCGACATGGCCGGCAATCAGGTCCAGTAGCGGTTGCAGCGCCGCCTGCAATTCGGCCGGGCGAGACTGCGCAAGCCGGAGGTGTTCGCGGCTGAGCGCGGCGCTGCGCAAGTGCGCGCCGCTGCTCCGCGTCTGCCCCAACTGGCCCACGACGATGCCGGAAACGATAACCTGCAACGCCTCCACAGGATTGTCTGCGCGCGACGAGATATCCCGGAACTGCAACGCCGCCGCCCGCAGCGAAGCATCGAATACCGCCAGCACGAGGTCGTCCTTGCTCTGGAACCGCTCGTAGAAGGCACGCCGCGCCAGGCCCGTGCGTGACAGCACCGCCCGGATCGTCAGGCCTTCGAGCCCGCCTTCGTCAAGCAGGTCATGCGCCGCCTCTATCAGCAGGCGCGTCCGATCGCGTTCGCCGTCATCGAATTCGGCAAGTTGGGTGGGAGACGGTCGAACAGTGGCCATGGGCGATGGATTAGGCCCTCCGTCCGCGCCGGTCCAGTGCCCGCAATTGCGAAGTTCTCGCCGGTGATTGACTTCACCGGGGGGGAGCGGCTAGAAAATGGAGAACAGCGTTCTCAGAAACGCGCTCAACGGATGAAGGACAGGAGAGTTCGATGCCCAAGGTCACTTATGTCGATCACGAAGGTCACACGACCGACGTGGACGTGGCGATCGGCGAAAACGTCATGCGCGGTGCGGTCTATAATGGAATAGAGGGCATCACCGGCGAATGCGGCGGCGGCCTCTCCTGCGCCACCTGCCATTGCTACGTAGACGAGAACTGGACCGAAGCGGTGGGCGGGCCTTCGTCCCAGGCGGAGGAGGAACTGCTGGAATCGGCTGCTGCCGAAGTGAAGCCGAGCAGCCGCCTCTCCTGCCAGATCGACATGACCGAGAGCCTCGACGGGCTCGTGGTGCACATGCCCGAGCATCAGTTCTGAAGCCGGACACAGGGAGAGAACGATGCCTATCGACGCCGCCAACCCGGTTCCGCCCAGTTTTCCGCGCCATGTCGGCATGGACCAGGTGCCCGATCATGTCCCCCCCGAACTGATCCGCCAGTCCGGCCTCACCTTCGGCCCCGATTTCCTGGCCAACCCGCATGACTTCATGGCCGCGCTGCACGAAAAGCAGCCGCCGATCTATTACGACGTCAGCCCGATGGGCAACATGTGGCACCTCACCAAGCATGAGGACGCGCTGTTCGGTCTGCGCCATCCGCAGATCTTCTCGAACGAAGGCGCCACACCCTTCCCGCGCGATCCGAACGACTATTTCTACTTCATCCCGATCGAGATCGATCCCCCGCATCACCGCAAGTACCGCAACATCGTGGACCCGGTGTTCAGCCCGCAGGGCGTGCTTAAGCTCGAACGGCTGATCCACCAGCGCGCGAACGACCTGATCGACGAGATCGAGGCCAAGGTCGCGGCAGGCGGCGAGTGTGAGTTCACCGAGGACTTCGGGCGGCCACTGCCGGTTGCGGTGTTCCTCGACATCATGGGCCTGCCGCAGGACATGCGCGATACGTTCGTGGAATGGGCAATGGAACTGCTCCATTCGAACGACCGCGCGATCATGGGCCAGTCGATGGCCAAGATCACCGCCTATCTCAAGCAAGCCATCGCCGAGAAGAAGGCCAACCCGGACGACGGCGTCGTCAGCCTGATCGCCCATGCGGAACCAGACGGCGTGCCGCTTTCCGACAAGGAAATCTTCGGCTTCGTCTGCTTCCTGTTCATCGCCGGTCTCGACACCGTTTTCGCCACGCTCAACAATATCTGGGCCTGGCTGGCGGAAAACCCCGAGAAGCGTCAGGAAATCATCGACCGTCCGCAGGACATCGACAGGATCGTCGAGGAACTGCTCCGCCGCTGGTCAGTGACCTTCTCCGGCCGGGTGCTTGACCAGGATCATGAAATGCGCGGCGTGCAGATGAAGAAGGGCGATCGCGTCACCTTCATCCTGCCTGCCTGCAACTTCGACCCTGAGGTGTTCCCCGACCCGATGACGGTGAACTTCGACCGCCCCCGCAAGACGATCCTCGCCTTCACGGTCGGCGTTCATAGCTGCATGGGCGGGCACCTTGCACGGCTCGAAGTGAAGATCGCATTGCAGGAATGGCTGAAGCGCGTGCCTGACTTCACGCTCAAGCCCGGCACCCGGATCGAGTACCGCCCCGGCGGCGTGATCGGCCCCGAAGCCGTGCCGCTGGTCTGGTAAGGGCACCGAGCCAAGGGAGCCGCGCCAATCGGTGCGGCTCCCTTTTCATGTCATTGCATCCCGCGCGATCTCCATCGCTGCGAGTTGCAGCCTCAGGCCTTCGTTTTCTGCGCGCAGCGCGGTGATCTCGCGGTGGGCGCGGACGATGGCCGGCACAGCCACCCGAGACGGTTCAGGCCTACGTTTCGGCGGGCCGGCATTCGGGGCGGCACTCCGCAACATGGCCGCAATCCGATTGGCCGAGGCACGAACCCACGCCTCCATCAGGACAAGCGCGCCATCGCGCCAGATGGCCGGCGCACGATCGCTTGTGAGGGGTTCCGGCCCAGAGGACATTGGCATCGCGAAGGCTTCGTCCACGGATAAAGCGGCGCAGGCCTCCTGACAGGCCTGCGCCGCACGAGCAGCGCGCGGGACGACCCTTGGCGCCTGCTCCCCGGACTTCGCCGCCCACAGTCCGGCGGCGCGCCCTGAACTCCCATGATGACCGTCACGGCCTGGCCGCGCCTGCCGAAGTGAACCCGTCCCCCGCCCGTGGCCCTTCGCACAGGAAACCGGCTCGTTTCCGGCCAGTACGGGCTTGGCCCTTGCGGCCTCCCGGCGCCCCTTTACTACCGGCTGCATCAAGGATCGGAGCAGGGTGAGCAGCGGATCCTGCGAGGCACCGTACCCGGCGCGCAGGCCGCAAGTGCACAGCCTGGGGGCGGTCCAGATCCATCCGCGATCATGACACAGCGCCGCTCCGCTTTCAGCGCCCCCACTGGCGTTCCCGTCATCATTGGCAGCCGGAACCATCGAAGGCCCACGCCGCTCCAACGCCAGTTTCCGCACACGCTTCGTCGCGTGCTGCCCCGATGCGCCCCGAGGGTCAGTCTGCAGATGCCGTTCGGCTATGCCTTTCCCGCGCCGCGTTTCCGGTTTCGATCTGTCCCCGGCAGCTTTTCGCGACCCCGAGTCCTGCAACGACCGGTTGCTCCGGGGGTTTGATCCTTTCCCCTTGCTTCCGGGCAGCTCTTCACCCGGGGCCTCTTCGTCCATGGGCTTTCTCCCAAGTTCTGAAGCTTTCCCCATGGCTGTCACGCGAGCGGCCGGGATTGAAGGTCAGTTAACTCCGTTTTCGTCCGACAGCCCGCTGCGCGCGCGGGACACCGCCCAGTGCCTGTGGTTAATCGAACGGAAACGGGCGCACTTGAGTCAACCCGGAGTCCAGGGCCGCGAGCGCCGCCGCAGCCGGGCAAGGCCTCGTGCCCGGCCTTGCAGCACCGAGGATGCAATCGTTGCGCACGCAAAAGCCATGCACAAACGAGCGCGGATCATGCAATTCCGCTTTGAGATCGCGAGAAATTGTTGCAGAGTGCTTGGCGAAAGGCCGCTAGCGGCTTTACCGGCGTTGGGAGAGAGCGCGCCGGGAGGGAGGTCTACTTCCTTTCCGGCGCGCCGATACTTCGCAGGTGCAACATCATCCAAATATTCGGTTTTGACAACCCTGTTCCGCAAAATTGCGGGGCAGGGTTATCGATGCCATGCTGCATGAAGCACCGCTTGTTAGCGGATGCAGCATGCCCTGCTGCGGCTTCATCGCGTGGCGACGCAGGAGGAAGTGATTCGCCGCGCCGCCCGGCCGCATCTCGATTGCGGGCATGGAACGCCTGGGCTAGCCGCGGGGTACATCAGCAGCGAGCCCGTTCTTGACCCAGCCGACCGTCCCCCACCCCACTCCGCCGCGCAAGGGACAGGCCCGGCTGCTCTGGTCCATCGCGCTTCCCGCGATGCTCACCAACGTTGCCACCGCCCTGTTCGGGCTGGCCGACATGTGGGCCATAGGCCGCCTCGGCGATGCACCGGCGCAAGGCGCGGTGGAACTCGGCGCGAAGTACATGATGGGCCTGCTCAACGTGTTCAACTTCCTGCGCACCAGCACCGTCGCGCTGACGGCTCAGGGGACCGGTCGCGCCGACCGGCAAGCGCAGGCGGAAACACTAACCCGCGCCATGGCCGTGGCGATGGGCATCGGGGTGCTGCTGCTCTGCCTGATGCCCGTGGCGATCCCGTTCGGGCTCGACCTGCTCGAAGCGAGGGGGCCGCTGCGCGAAAGCGCCGGGGACTATATCGCCATCCGCTATTGGGCAG
This sequence comes from Novosphingobium sp. TK71, assembly GCF_055361505.1. Taxonomy (NCBI): domain Bacteria; kingdom Pseudomonadati; phylum Pseudomonadota; class Alphaproteobacteria; order Sphingomonadales; family Sphingomonadaceae; genus Novosphingobium; species Novosphingobium sp. TK71. Next base: position 320,581 of record NZ_CM143962.1, on the reverse strand, counting down.
GGCCGCTTTGGCTCGGCAACTGCGTGCTGGTGGGATGGCTGATCGGACAGCGACTGGTGCGCCATGTCCTCGTGGTGGAAATCGGCGCCAATATCCTGCACATCGCGCTCGACCTGTTGCTCGTCCTCGTCGCGAAGTGGGGCGTTGCCGGCGTGGCAACCGCGACGCTGACGTCGGAACTGTTCAAGTTTCTGGTTCTCGCCGCCATCGTCTTGCGCCGCCCCGAAGCCGGCACGGCCTTCGCCCTGGCCCGGTGCCGGACAACGTGGCGGCGCGGCGAACTGGCCCGCCTTTTCGCACTCAACCGCGACCTGTTCCTGCGAACCCTGTTGCTCACCGCCGTGCTGCTCGCATTCGCCCGTGCCGGTGCGCAGGCCGGGCCGCTGACGCTGGCGGCGAATGGCATCCTGTTCCAGCTCTTCATGCTCGCCACCCTCCTGCTCGACGGCTTCGAAAGCGCCGCACAAGTGCTCTGCGGCGAGGCGCTCGGCGCGCGAAACCGGGCTGGCTTCGCGGCAACGGTTCGCTCGGCACTGCTATGGGGCGGCGTGATGGGCCTTGCCCTCACGCTCGCTTACGCGGTGGGAGGCAAGGCGCTGGCGGCCGCATTCAACACCGATCCGGGGGTGATCGCGGCCACTGCGGTTTACGCGCCATGGCTCACCCTGCTGCCACTGCTCGGGGTCTCGGCCTATGTTCTTGACGGGGTGTTCGTTGGCGCCGGGTGGACGCGGGCGATGATGGGGACGATGCTGGCCGCAATGGCAGGTTACGCGCTGCTGCTCTGGCTGCTCCATCCGCTGGGCAACCACGGCCTCTGGGCGGCCTTCACGATGTTCTTCGTCATTCGCGGGCTGGGGCAGGCTGTGGTGCTGCCCCGCCTCGCAAGGCGCAGCTTCAGCGTTTCCTGAACACCAGGCTCAGGTTGTCGGCAGGCATGGAGATCACCTGTTCCAGATCGAGCCCCCTGACGGCGGCGATATCCGCGACGTCTTCGAGCAGGCGCAGGCCCCATTCGGGATTGCGGCGCTTGAGGTCCTCGTCGAAAGCCGCGTTGCCCGGTTCGATCGCATGTCCCTCGCGGCGGTAGGGACCATAAAGCACGAGCGGCGCCCCCGCGGTCAGCAAACGTCCCGCCCCCGCCATGAGCCCCAGCGCCGATTGCCAGGGGCTGATGTGGACCATGTTGATGCACACGATCGCATCGGCGCTGCCGACAGGCCAGTCCTGCGCGGCAGCGTCGAGTTCGAGGGGCGCCAGCAGGTTGGGCAAGCGCTCCGTCTCCCGCCAGCCCTCGATGGAGGCGCGGGCGGCAGCATCCGGATCTGTCGGCTGCCAGTCGAGCCCGGTCATGGCCCGTGCGAAGTATACCGCATGTTCGCCGGTGCCCGAGGCGATCTCCAGCACAAGGCCGCTCGATGGCAACGCACCGCGTAGTACGGCGAGGATAGGATCGCGGTTGCGGGCAACGGCGGGAGCATGGCGGCGAGCGTCGTTCATGCGGCGGGACTAGTCCCGCCGCATCACTCCCACAAGCCCAGCGGATCGCACCCGGCGGTGTCTTCGATCGGGACTTCGCAGCAAGTCTCGGCGGTTCCGTCCATGAACCCGCAGAAGCGTTCATGCAGGGTTTCAAGATTGATGCGCCGCATCTCCACTTCGCTGAACCCGGCCGCAAGGATCGCGGCGAGCGCACGCTGCTTCTGGGCGATAAGGTCTATCGCCTGAAGCTCGCGCAAGTGCCGCGCAACGAAAGTCTCGTCACGGCAGAACACTTCGCCCAGGGCTTCGATCTCGGCGCCGAGTTCGCCCAGGACTTCGGCCATGGCGATGAAGCGCGGCTCGAAAATCGGTTGGTGGATCATCCGCTCAGGCCGCCGCCGCCACGTCGCCCGGCGTACCGCCGGTTTCGCTCAGCGCCCGCAGGTCGAGCACCATGACCATTCGCTCGTCGATGGCGACGAGCCCTTCGAGGAACGGCGTCACCTCGTCCTGCCCCGCATTGGGCGGGGGCTGCAAGGTTTCCGACTGGAGCGCGACGATGTCAGAAACCGAATCCACGATCAGCCCCTGCGCCTGCCCACCCACCTGGCAGACGATGATGGCGTGGCGCGCAGTGGCCTCGGTGGCGGGCCAGCCGAGCCGCGCCGCGAGGTCGATCACCGGCAGGACGGTTCCGCGCAGGTTGACCACGCCGGCGACATAGCGCGGCACACGCGGCATGGGTGTCACCGGGGTCCAGGCGCGTATTTCGCGGATGGCCATGATGTCGAGCGCGAAGATCTGTCCGGCGACTTCGAAAGTGATGAGTTCGCGGTGCATGGCGAGCCTGTCCTCAATGTGCGACGCGGCGAACTGCCGCGACAAGCTTGTCGGTGTCGAAAGGTTTTACGATCCATCCGGTAGCGCCGGCGGCCCGGGCACGGGCTTTCTTCTCGTCCGAGCTTTCGGTGGTGAGAACCAGGATGGGCCGGTCGCGGTGGCGGGTTCCACCGCGCACTTTCTCGATCAGGCCGAACCCGTCGAGCCGGGGCATGTTGATGTCGGTGATGACCACGTCCACCTCGTTCACCGCAAGCCATTCCAGCGCCGAAAGGCCGTCATCCGCCTGCGCCACGTCGAAGCCATTGGTGGAAAGCGCATGGTTGAGCAGCGCGCGCATCGAGGCGCTGTCGTCTACGGTCAGGATGCGGGTGCTACGGGACATAGGGAGCCTCGTTTCTTCAGAACAGTTCGACTTCGCCGCGCGCGGCCGGGCGAACGGGGGGCTGGACGACCGGCTCGGGCGCATCGGCCGCCGCCACCATGCGGCAGCGCACGAGACCGGAAGCCGGGCGGAAATCGAGGCGACGTGCGGCAAGGCCGCCAAGATCCTCGCGCACCAGATCGATCCCCTCGCGCAGGAGGAAGCTGCGCGCGAATTCGGCATTGGCGCTGCCGATCCGCTGCATCCCCCGGTGGAGGTTGGCGCCGCCGTACAGGTGCGCGCGCATCCTGTCCTTGCGCCCGCCCTGCTGCAGCATCTCGTTGATGAGCATTTCCATGAGGTAGACGCCGTAATGCACGTCGACCTCGCCCCGTTCGGTGCCGGACAGCGGCTTGGGCAGGAGAAAATGGTTCATTCCGCCCAGTCCCGCGGCGGGATCGTGGAGGCAGGTGGCGACGCAGCTGCCCAGCACGGTGCCGAACTCGTCCGCCGGCGAGGCGCTCACGCGGAACTGCCCCTGGAGCACGGTGACATGGCTCATGCCGTCCAGCCGATTGTCAAGCATCGCCTCAGGCCGCCTGATGCAATGCATGACGCGCAATGCGGTCGATCGGCGCGACGACGCTGGCAGCGCCGAGCGAAATCGCCGCGCGCGGCATTCCGAAAACCGTGCAGGTGCTTTCATCCTGCGCGATGGTGTGTGCTCCGGCGCGGCTCATCGCCAGCAGCCCGCGCGCGCCGTCCTGCCCCATGCCGGTAAGGAGGATTCCTACGGCCCCGCTTCCCACTTCCGCCGCAACCGAAGCGAACAGCGCGTCCACGCTCGGGATGTGCCCGGAAACCGGCTCCCCCCGGCGCAGCCTTGCGTGCAGCGCGCCGCCTCCCCCACCGCTCATCGCCGCCTTCACTGTGAGGTGGCAGTCCGCTTCGGCGGCGAGATAGACGTTGCCATGGCGCAGCGGCATATCCTGCGCCGCAACCTGCACCCGCGCCGGGCACACCTGGTCGAGCGTGCGCGCGATGGCCGGGGCGAAGCGCGGGTTGACGTGCTGGACGATCAGCGTCGGCGGGCAGTCTTCCGCGAAATCGCGCAGCAGAACCTGCAGCGCCTCGACCCCGCCGGTAGAGGAGCCGACCGCGATCAGCCGCGTGTCGCGCCGGATCGAACGGCGGCCCTTCTCTGCCACGGCCCGGGTCGCCGGGCGGTGAAAGCGGACTTGCGCAGCCTGCCGGATCATCGCCGCCAGTTCGCCGCCATCCTGAAGCGTCAGGCGGCCCGAGCGATCGTACTTGGCATAGCAGTCCACCGCGCCGAGGCCGAGGGCGCGCGCCGTAACCTCGCTGCCCTCCTGCGTCGCGCCGGAGACGACGATCACCGGAGTTGGCCGCAGGGTCATGATCTTCTCGAGGAAATCGAGCCCGTTCATACCCGGCATCTCGATGTCGAGCGTGACCACATCGGGATCGAGCCGCTTGATCATCTCGCGCCCCTCGGCGGCGTTGGATGCGGCGGCAACCACCTCGATGTCGCCCTGCTCTCGCAGCCGGGACATCAGGATCGCACGCATGGTGGGGGAATCGTCGACGATGAGGACGCGGATGCTCATGCGCCCCTCCGGCGGTAGATCGTCGGGCCGACCAGTTCGAGCAGGTCCGCCGCCGATCCGGTCACCCGCTCGGAATGGCCGATGTAGAGGTGGCCGCCCGGAAGCAGCGCCTCGGCGAAGCGGCGCACGAGCCGCTCGTTGGTCGCGGCGTCGAAATAGATCATGACGTTGCGGCAGAAGATCACGTCGAACCGGCCCCGGATCGGCCATTCGCCAAGCAGGTTGAGCGCGCGGAACCGAACGATGGAGCGCGGCGGCTCGGCCAGCGTCACGTGTCCGTGCTGCTCGGCCGTCCAGAGCCTGCGCAAGTCCTGCGGCACCGGCTTGAGATCCTTGGCCGCGTAAGTCGCGCCCGCCGCCTTCTGCAGCGCGTGCGGGGCGATGTCGCTGGCAAGCACGCGCAGGTCGCGGCGCGCGAGGTCTATTCCCGCCGCCCGGTCCGGGCCCAGCAGGGTCATGACGATCGACCATGTTTCCTCGCCGCTTGAACATCCCGCCGACCACAGCCGCACGGGGTCGCGCTGGTGGAGCTTTTCCACGAGGCGCGGGCGGACCTCGCCCTGCAGATGCTCGAAGTGGTGCGCCTCGCGGTAGAAAAAGGTGTGGTTGGTGGTGAGCGCCGCCACCGCCCTGCCCATTTCCTCACCGTTCGCGCGCATCATCTCGATATAGCGCGAGAACGTGACCGCCCCCGCCGCGCGTACCAGCGGGGCGAGGCGGGAATAGACCAGCATCGCCTTGCCGTGCGGCAGGACGATGCCGACCGCCTCGTGGACGATCCGCGAGACCGCCGTGAAATCGGCGGTGCTGTAGATTTCCGGGCTGACGCCGGGAACCGGGTCGGTCATCGCGCTCGTGGCCATCACGCCGCCTGCCTTTCCGGGCCGGACGCCTCCGGTCCCGGCATCGCCGGAGACGACAGGACGCAGGCAACCAGACCGTCCACGTCGACGATCAGGGCCACCCGCCCGTCACCCAGGATGGTCGCCCCGGCCACGCCTTCCACCGATCGGAAGTTGGTCGCCAGGCTCTTGATGACGAACTGGCGCTGGTCCTGGATGTCGTCCACCAGCAGCGCAGCCTGCCCGGCGCTCTCGGTATCGACGACGACCAGCACGCCTGCCCCCGCCGAAGGTGCGCCGCCGCACGCGCCCAGCGCCTCGTGCATGGCGATGACCGGGATGAAGCGTCCACGCACGTTGAGCACCTGACGGCTCGTGCCGATGCCCTGCACCTCGTTCTCGCCGGGACGCAGGCTCTCCACGACATGGGAGAGCGGCACCACCAGGGTCTGGTCGCCGACGTTGACGATCATGCCGTCGGAAATGGCGAGGGTTAGCGGGAGCGTGAGGATGAATTTCGTGCCCTGCCCCGGCGTGCTCTCGATCGTGATCCGTCCGCCCAGTTCCTTCACGTTCTGCCGCACCACGTCCATGCCGACCCCGCGCCCCGAGATGTTCGAGACGACTTCCGCGGTGGAGAAGCCCGGCGCGAAGATCAGGTTGTCAATCTCCTCGGCGGAAAGCTGCGTGTCGCTGCCGACGATGCCCTTGTCGATGGCCTTGGCCAGCACGCGCTCCCGGTTGATGCCCGCGCCGTCATCGGCGATGGAGATGAGGATGCGGCCGGAGCGATGCTCGGCAGCAAGGGTCAGCGTGCCTTCGGGACGCTTTCCGGCGGCGATCCGCTCTTCGGCGCTTTCTATGCCGTGGTCCACCGCGTTGCGGATCAGGTGCGTCAGCGGCTCGCCGAGGCGTTCGATCACGGTCTTGTCGAGTTCGGTGGTTTCCCCCAGCACTTCCAGCCGCACATGCTTGCCGGTGGTCGCGGCCAGATCGCGCAGGATGCGGGGAACCCGGCTGAACACGCTGGCGATCGGCTGGGCCCGGATCGACATGGCGCTTTCCTGCATGTCCCGCGTGAGGCCTTCGAGCAGCGAGAGTTCCTCGCTCGCGGTGACGCCCGCCCCCTCCAGCCGCTGCACGAGCATGGCCTGCGCGATCACCAGTTCGCCCACCAGGTCGATCAGGCGGTCCAGCTTGAAAAGATCGATGCGGATCGACTGCCCGGCGGCAGACGCGGCGGCGGGCTCGCCCTTCCCCGGCAGCGGCTCGGCCCTGCCGGCAGGCGCTTCGGACGGGACCGTTTTCGCCGCCGCTTCGGCCGGGGGCATGGCGATTTCGGCGGGTTCGACAGGCGGGATCGCCTCGCCCTCCCCGATCGCCAGCACGCAGTCCTCGCCGATGAAGTCGAATATCTCGCGTACCATGTCCTCGGCGACATCGCCCGGCATCGCATAGCTCCAGCCGAGATAGCCCTGCGAAACGTCAAGCTGGTCCAGCGGCGGCACGTGCGAAATGTCGCAGTGCAGGCATTCGCCGCCGAGCGCAGCCACATCGCGCAGCATCAGCAGCGGCTCGCTGCCGTTGCGCATGGCACCTGCGCGGGGGCGAATGTGGACCTGCCAGCGCGGCTGTTCGCGCGGCGGCAGGTCGAACCCGCCGGTGAGATCGTCAAGCAATGCATCGAGGTCGAGCGCGAAATCCTCGGCGGCCGGGGCTTCCGGCGCGGGCATGGCGGCGGGTTCCGGCTCAGGCGCATGGGCGTGGGCGTGCTGCGGATTGGCCATCGCCGCTTCCATCTCGGCAATCAACGCCGCATCGGCCGGCGGCGCACCGTCCTCCCGCGCGGCCTCGACATGGTCGGAAAGCGTGTCCAGCGCGCGCAGCAGCAGGTCGACCAGCTTGCGTTCGATCGGCACCAATCCCTCCCGCACGTCGGAGAGCAGCGTCTCGAAGACATGGGTATAGGCCTGGAGCGCGGCATAGCCGAAAGCGCCTGCCCCGCCCTTGATCGAATGGACACCGCGAAACACCGCGTTGACCGTATCGGCGTCCTGGGTGCCCGCCTTGCAGGCGGCGAGACCGGCTTCGGCGGCGGCAAGCGATTCCTCGCACTCGGCAAAGAAGATCTGCTGGATTTCCTCGGGGCTCATGCCGCGGCATCCTCGAAGAGTTCCGCGGTCAGCCCGGTCAGCGCCGCCACATCGCGCAGGACAGGAGACGGTGCGATCACCGCCCCGCCGCCGCTGCGACGTGCCGAAACCAGCAGTTGCAACATGGCCTGCCCCATATGCTCCACCCCCGAACCGTCGATCCCCATGGGCTCGGTGCCCATGGCCGCCGCCAGTTCCGGCCAGAGCGCCTCGGCGGCGGCCCGGTCGCAGCGGGCAGGAAGGATGATGCTGGTCATGTCGGGCCCCGCAAAAGAAGATCGGTCCGATCCACCTATCCGCCGCGATGCCAACAGCGGGTTTTCCCCGGGCTCAGGCGAGTCCCGTATCGGGATGGAGGGATTTCGTTCCATCCTTGGCGCTATCGCGGGCGCCCCAATGCGGTTTTTCGCAAACGAGAAGGCCCCCCTCATGCATGACGCCCGCGTGCTGGTAGTCGACGATTCAGCCGCCATGCGCGCGCTGTTCTGCGACGTGCTGGAGCAGTCCAAGAACGTGCGCGTCGTCGGCACTGCCGCCAGCGCCGCCGAAGCCCGCGACCAGATCGCCGAGCTTTTGCCCAATGTCGTCACGCTCGACGTCGAGATGCCGGGAATGAGCGGAATCGAGTTCCTGGAGGAGATCATGAGCACCAATCCGATGCCCGTGGTCATGCTGTCCGCCCTGACACAGAGCGGCACTGAAACGTCACTGAAAGCCTTTGAGCTGGGGGCGGTGGAATGTTTCCCCAAGCCGCTCAAGGCGACGCCCGAACAATTCGCCAAGACCGTGGGCAAGCTCGGCAAGATCGTCCTTGCCGCCGCCAATTCCAACGTCAGGGACCGTCCCCGCCACCGCGCCGCCAAGCCCGCCGAGAACAACGGCGGCTATGTCGCCAATGGCCGGCTTGCCGCCTTCAGCACATCGATGGGCGGTGTCGACGCCCTGACCGAAGTGCTCTCCCACTATCCGAAGTCGTGCCCGCCGACGGTGATCGTGCTCCAGACCGAACCGGCGCTCGCCGAGATGTTCATCGCCCGCGCCGACAAGGACAGCGCCTGCGCCGTCAAGGCCGCTGCCGACGGGGCCGAGCTGGTGCCGGGCGTGGTCCACATCGCTTTCGATCCCGGCCGCCACGTCATCGTGGAACCCGGCGCCCCGGCGCGCATTCGCCTGGTCGAACGCGATCCGGTCGAGGGCTTCCGTCCATCTGCCACGCTGCTATTCGGCTCCATCGGCCGGGGCGGCATGCCCGCCATCGGCGCGGTGCTGACCGGCATGGGCGAGGACGGCGCCAAGGGGCTCAAGCTGCTTCAGGCGGCGGGCTGCCGCACCCTTGCGCAGGACCGGGCGAGCGCCACGGTGCCGCAGGCCCCCGCCGCCGCGGTCGAAGCGGGCGCGGTGGATGCGGAACTCAAGCTGGAGGATCTCGCGGCCGACGTGCTGGCCCGTTGCGGCGCAGGCTGACAGAGAAAAGCCGCCGACGCCGGGGGGGATGGCATCGACGGCTCTCCTGGCCTCAGGCGGGACGAGGGATCAGTGCCCGCCCGAAGCCGGCTTCGCACCGCGCGGGGGACGCGGGGCGATCCAGATGGTCATGGCTGCGATCAGCAGCAGGATGGCGCAGAGGGCGAAGACGTGGACGGTGCCCAGCGCCGTCCCCTGCGCGGTAACGAGGTTGTCGATCGTGCCGCGCGCCTGCTCCATGGACATGCCTGCCTGCTGAAGCTGGTTCACGGTCTGCTCCGAACCGTTGAGCATTCCCGAAAGTTCGGCCTTGTTGTGGCGGGACATGTCGTCCCAGGTCGTCGTGACCAGTGCGGTGGCGATGGCGCCCGCCAGGGTGCGGCCGAAGTTGGCGATGCCCGCAGCCGATGCGGTTTCGTCGGGCCGCACCGAACTGAGGCTGATCGTGGTGAGCGGCACCATGAACAGCGACACCCCGACACCCTGCACCAGCTGCGGCCAGGAAATCGCCCAGAACGTGGAATCGCTGGACCAGCCGGTGCGGAACACCGCGCACATCGCGATCCACGAAATGCCGATGAACACCAGCAGCCTGGGATCGAAACGCTGCATCAGCTTGGGCACGAAGGGCGATGCGATCACCGCCAGCACGCCGGAGAAGGCCATCGCCTCGCCCGCCTGCGTGGCGGTGTAGCCCATCGAGGTCTGGAGCCATTGCGGGATCACCACCACGGACGAGAAGTAGGTGCCGAAGGCGATGGTCAGCGAGAAGGTCGCCGCGCTGAACCCCCGGTGCCGGAACACCTTCAGGTCCACCACCGGATGCTCCTCGGTCAGTTCCCACACCACGAAGGCGATGAAGAAGATCACCGCGATACAGGCCAGCGCCACGATGAAGGGCGAACCGAACCAGTCGTGCTCACGGCCGAGATCGAGCATCATCTGGAATGCGCCGACCCAGCAGATCAGCAGGAACAGCCCCACCATGTCGATCGGCAGCGAGCGCGTCGGCGTCTCCATGCCCTTGAGGATCGTGGCGAGCGCGAAGAACACCAGGATCACGATCGGCACGTTGATGAAGAAGATCCACTCCCACGACCAGTTGTCGGCGATGTAGCCGCCCAGGATCGGGCCCGCGATCGGGGCCGTCACCACGGTCATCGCCCACATCGCCATGGCGCGCGGGTGCATGTGCTTGGGGAAGATCCGCAGCAGCAGGGTCTGGGTAAGCGGCATCAGCGGACCGCCGCAGAACCCCTGCCCGAGGCGGAACACCACCAGCAGCGGGAAAGTGTGCGCGATGCCGCAAAGCGCGGAAAACACGCCGAAGCCCACCAGCGACATGAGGAACACGCGCAAGGTGCCGAAGCGGCCGGAAAGCCACCCCGTCAGCGGAACGCAGATCGCCTCGGCCACGGCGTAGGACGTGATCGCCCAGGTGCCGTTGGACACCGAAACGCCAAGCCCGCCCGCGATGTGCGGGATCGAGACGTTGGCGATCGTCATGTCCAGCACGACGACGAAGTTCGCCATGGCCAGCAGGAAGCCCGCGATCAGCAGCTTCCCGCCCGTCAGAGTGCCTTCCTCGCCTGCTCCGGCTCCGGCAGCAGGTGCGCTGGCCATCAGTCGGCGTCCGCCAGTTCGATCTCGGCATCCATCGAGAGACCGATGCGCAGCGGATGCGCCTCAAGCTCCTTGGGATCGAGCTCGATGCGAACCGGCAGGCGCTGCACCACCTTGATCCAGTTGCCGGTCGCGTTCTGGGCCGGGATCAGCGAGAAGGCCGAACCGGTGCCGCCCGCAAAGCCGATCACCTTGCCGTGGTAGACCACGCCGCTGCCGTAGAAGTCCGACTTGAGCGTCGCTTTCTGGCCGGGGCGGACCTTGCCGAGCTGCGTCTCCTTGAAGTTCGCATCGACATAGAGGTGGCCCACCGGAACCACGGTCATCGCCACGCCGCCGGTCTGGACCTTCTGGCCGACCTGGATGGCGCGCTTGGCGATCACGCCGTCGATCGGCGCGCGCACGACGGTGCGTTCGAGGTCGAGCTTCGCCTGATCGAGCTTGGCCTGGGCCTGGCGGATCTCGGGGGCGGTGGTGTCCGTGGTGCCCTTGGTGAGAGCGACCGAGGCCTCTTCCTGACGGCGGGCGCTGACGGCGGCGGCCTGCATCTGGGCGAGCATGGCGCGCGCCTCGCTGGCGGCGGCCTGCGCCGAAGACAGCTGCTGGCGGGCGGTGGTCAGTTCGTCACCCGAAACCGCGCCGCTGCCGACAAGGGCCTGACGGCGGGCGAAGTCGGTCTTCGCCTTGGTCAGGGTGGCCTCCGCCGAAGCCACGCTGGCCTTGGCCGAATTGATCTGCGCGTCGCTGGCGTCCGCCGAAGCGCCGAGCGCGCGGTTCTGCGCCAGCGACTGCCCGTAGCGACGCTGCGCCGCGGCGAGTTCGGCTTCGGCCTGCGCCAGCGCGATGCGCTGGTCGGCATCCTCGATGCGGAACAGCAGCTGCCCCTTGCGGACGGGCTGGGTGTCCGTCACGAGCACTTCGACCACGCGGCCCGAAGTCAGCGGGGTCACTTGCGCATTGTCGCCGCCGACATAGGCATTGTCGGTCGAGACCGAGCGGCTGCCGATGAAGACATCGTAAGCGAAATAGATCAGGCCCACCGCCGCCACGCCAACGGCGAGGCCGATCAGGAGCGGCTTGCGCTTGTTTTTGTTGAGAACGCTCCCGGAGCCCTGCTCATTGGTTTGTTCGTCACTCATTACTCGGGAGCCTTCTTGCTTGAATTGTCTTCGTAACCGCCGCCCAGCGCGCGCTTGAGCGCGACTTCGCTGGCAAGGGTCCGGAAATGGGCATCGACGGCGGCCTGCCGCGCATCGAGCGCGGTGGTCTCGGCGCTCAGCGCGTCGAGGTAGTTGCCAAGGCCGCCCTTGTAGCGCTTCATGGCGATGTCGTAAGCGCGGGCCGACTGGTCCCGCGCGTCCGCCGAGGCCTGTTCCTGCTCGGCCGCCGCATTGCGGGTGGCGAGCGCATCGGCCACGTCCTGCAGCGCGCCGATCACGGTGCCGTTATAGTCCGCGACCGCAAGATCGTAGGCGCCGCGAACCTTGGTGTATTCGCCCTTGAGCCGGCCGCCCTGGAAGATCGGCAGGCTGATCGCGCCGCCGGCGTTTCCATAAGTGGACCCGCTCTTGAACAGGTTCGAGAGGCCGAGCGACTGGAGGCCGAACAGGCCGCTGATCGAGATATCGGGCAGGAAGGCGGCCTTGGCGGCATCGATCCGCTTGCCCGCGCCTTCGGCGCGAAGACGCGCCGCAACGATGTCGGGACGGCGACCGACCAGGCCGATGCCGGCATCGGCGGGAACCGGCGTGACCGGCAGGCTGGTAATCGCGGTCGGCACGATGGCGAGGCCGCGATCCGGCCCGGCGCCAAGCAGCGCGGCAAGCGCGTGGCGGCGCAGCAGGATCTGCTCGTCATTGGCGGAAAGCGCGGCCCGTGCGGAAGCCGAAAGCGACTGCGACTGGCGCAGCGGCAGTTCGCTGTCGAGGCCCTGACGGTTGCGCTGGTCGCTGAGCGTGACCATCGCCTCGCGCGCCTTCACCGCTTCCTTCAGCGCCTCTCCGCGCGCCACGAGGCGGGCGAGGTCGAAGTAGGAGGAGACCACGTTCGAGGAGAGCATCAGCTCGGCCTGGCGGGCATCGGCCTCGGCGGCTTTCTCCTCGGAAGTCGCGGCGGCGAGCGCCTTGCGGTACTTGCCCCAGAGATCGAGGTCGAAATCGCCCGAGAGCGCCAGATCGCCGGTGCTCTTCCAGCCCTTGGGCACGAAGTCGGCCGGGATGCCGTTGTTGTAACTCTGCTTGGTACCGCCCGCTGAACCCTGCCCGTTGACGGTCGGCAGGGTGGAAGCCCCGGCCACCAGGGTTGCGCCGCGCGCCTGCATGATGCGGGCCTGCGCCTCGGCCACGTCGGGCGAATTGGCCAGTGCCTCGGCCACCAGGGCATCGAGCTGGGCATCGCCATAGGCGGTCCACCACTGCTGCTGCGGCCATGCCCCGTCGGACGCCGCGCCCGGCGGCGACGCCAGCGAACGGGCGCTGTCCAGGGTTGCGGGAGCCCGCATCTGCGGCTTCGGCCCGAGGTCGGGCACGGCGCAGGCGGACAGCGAAAGGCCTACGGCGAGCATCGAAGCTGCCGCGACTCGGGGAAGATTGATCGTACTCATCAGTACAGTTTTTATCGGAGCCCGGCTTGCGCCTGTCAACGGAAAAGTGTACTGACCAGTACCACTATGACAGAAAATCCGGGCAAGAGAGAACTCAACAAGGCGAAAAAGCGCGCCGCCATCGTGGAAGTTGCAACGAAGTCCTTCTTCGAGCGGGGCTATGCCGCCACCACGATGTCTTCGATCGCCGATGAACTGGGCGGCTCGAAAGCCACGCTCTGGGCGCACTTCAGCTCGAAGGAAGAGCTTTTCGCCGCCGTGGTGGACAACAAGGTCGACAGCTTCTCGCAGGACGTGAACGAGGTGCTCACCGGGCAGACCTTCTCGTTCGCCGCGCTGCGGCGCGCCTGCCTGCGCTTCCTCGACTGCCTGCTGCGCGAGAATTCGGTGCAGCTCTTCCGGCTCGTCGTCAGCGAGGGCGAACGGTTCCCCGAGATCAACGAGATGTTCTACGAACGCGGCCCGTCGAAATTCCGGGCTTGCGTGACCTCGTTCTACGAAACCCAGTTCACCCGCGAAGAGGCAGAGCGGCTGACCCAGCTTACGGTTTCGGCGCTGGTGGGCTTTCGCTCCGACATCCTGATGCGGCCCGCGCGCCCCACCCTCAAGGAACGCGAAGGCTTCGTGGACGATCTCATCGGCCTGATCGACTGGCCCCGCCGCCCCTGCCCGCAAGCTGCGGACTGAACGCCGCGCGAGGAAATTGATCGGCGCTCAGAATTAAATTGAGCGCCGTATATTTTTGTGTCACACGATCGTCACGGCGGGAGTGCCTTCGGGCATTTACCGCTTGTGAATTTTCCCGAGCCCATGGAAACGTCCACGGCAACCGAGGGGGATAGGCGTGTCGGCACCTGATTTTTCATTGCTTTCGAGGCGGCGTTTCGCGCCGATGTTCTGCGTCCAGTTCCTGGGCGCCTTCAATGACAACCTGCTGAAATACGCGATGCTGCTGCTGGCCAATTACGGCCTGCTGCGCGATGCGCCGGACAAGGCGGGGATGCTCTCGGTCGTGGCGACCGGGCTGTTCACGCTGCCCTATTTCCTGTTCTCCGCGCTGGCCGGGCAGATTGCCGACCGGATCGACAAGGCCCGCCTCGTGCGCTGGATCAAGGCGGCGGAAGTGGGGATCATGGGCATCGCGCTCCTCGGCTTCGCGCTGGAATCGATCGCGCTGCTGCTCGCCAGCCTGTTCCTGATGGGTCTTCATTCGACGATCTTCGGGCCGGTGAAATACTCGATCCTGCCCCAGCACCTGTCCGAGCGTGAGGTCATGGGCGGCACCGGCCTGATCGAGGCCGGCACTTTCCTGGCGATCCTCGGCGGGCAATTGCTGGCCGGGCAAGTGGTGCCGTGGGAAGCCGGGCTGGTCGCCATGGGCCTTGCGGTGGTGGGCTGGCTGGCCGCGCTGGCCGTTCCGCCCGCGCCGCCCAGCCGTGACGGCCATCCGATCGACTGGAACATCGCGCGCGGGACCTGGGCCGTGCTGGTCGCCGCGCACAAGGGCCGGGGCATCTGGCTGGCGGTGCTCGGCATAAGCTGGTTCTTCACGGCAGGCGCGGTGCTGCTGACCGAGTTCGTTCCCCTCGTCTCCGACACGCTGCAGGCGCGCAAGGAAGTGGCGACGCTGTTCCTGGTGATCTTCTCGGTAACGATCGCGCTCGGCTCGATGACGGTGAACCGCCTGCTCAAGGGCGAGGTTTCCGCCCGCTACGTTCCCGTCAGCGCGTTGATGCTGTCGATCGGCCTGATCGACCTGTGGCTCTCCACGCGCGGGTTCGTGCCCACTGCGATCGACGCCACCGTGCGCCAGTTCGCCGCCGATCCGCAATCGTGGAAGATCTTCGCGGACCTGGTGGTGATCGCCTTCTCCGGCGGCATGTTCATCGTGCCGCTCTACGCGATCCTCCAGATCCATTCCGCGCCGGAGGAACGTTCGCAGGTCATTGCCGCCAACAACATCCTCAACGCAGGCATGACCGTGGCCGCCATCGCCATTGTCGCGGTGCTGCTGGGCAGCGGCATGAGCGTGCCGGGCGTCATCGGCGTTCTCGGCTTCGCCACGCTGGCGGTGGCGGTGGTCTCGATCTGGCTGCTGCCCGAAACCCTGTTCAAGGCGGTGATCCGGGCCGTGCTCAAGGCGCTCTACCGGGTCGAGGTGACGGGCATGGAAAACATGCCGAAGCCCGGCCAACCGGCGGTCGTCGTGGTCAATCACCTCTCCTATCTCGACGGCCTGCTGCTGGGCGCCTTCCTTCCCGGCAAGCCGACTTTCGCGGTCCACACCGCCATCGCCAAAAGCTGGTGGATCCAGCCCTTCCTCAAGCTGTTCCGTGCTTTCCCGGTCGATCCCACCAACCCGATGGCGGCCAAGGCGATGGTCCGCGCCGTAAAGGAAGGCCGGACGCTGGTGATCTTCCCCGAAGGCCGCATCACCGTGACCGGCGCACTGATGAAAGTGTTCGACGGCCCCGGCATGGTGGCCGACAAGGCCGACGCGCCGATCGTGCCCGTCCGTCTGGACGGGCCGCAGTACACGCCCTTCTCCCACCTCAAGGGCAAGGTCCGCCAGCGCTGGTTCCCCAAGGTCTCGATCGAAGTGCTGCCCGCGCGTCGCTTCTCGATCGAGGGCGAGATGACCGCCCGCCAGCGCCGCGCCATCGCCGGGCGCCGTCTCTATGACGAGATGAGCCGGATGATCTTCGACACCAGCCACACGGACCGCACCCTGTTCGCCGCGCTCTGCGATGCGCGCGAAGTGCATGGCGGCAAGACCAGGGTGGTGGAGGACATCAAGCGCACCCCGCTCAGCTACGACCGCCTGATCCTCGGCGCCGAACTGCTGGGCGAGCGCCTCGCCTTCCGCACCCGCCCCGGCGAGGCGGTGGGCCTGCTGCTGCCGAACGTCAGCGGCGTGGCACTGGCCTTCTTCGCGCTTCAGGCGGAAGGCCGGGTTCCGGCCATGCTGAACTTCACCGTGGGCCAGGCCAGCCTGGTGTCCGCCTGCGCCACCGCGAAGATCGAAACGGTGGTCACCGCGCGCGCCTTCATCGAGCAGGGCAAGCTGGAAGCCACGATCGCCGCGCTGGAGGCGGACGGGCGCGAGGTACTCTACCTCGAAGACCTGGCCGCCGAGATCGGCACTTTCGCCAAGCTCTGGCACATGGTTTCGGCCCGCGCCGCCGATGGCCGCCACGCCCGCCGCAAGGTCTCTCCCGATGCGCCGGCGGTGATCCTGTTCACCTCGGGCTCGGAAGGCGCGCCCAAGGGCGTGGTGCTCACTCACCGCAACCTGCTGTCCAACTGCGCGCAGCTTGCCGCGCGGATCGACTTCAACCCCGCAGACGTGGTGCTGAACGCGCTGCCGGTGTTCCACTCGTTCGGGCTGACCGGGGGCACCCTGCTGCCGCTGCTGAACGGCATCCGCACGGTGTTCTACCCGAGCCCCCTGCACTACCGCATCGTGCCCGCGCTCGCCTACGACGCCAATGCCACGATCCTGTTCGGCACCGACACTTTCCTCTCCGGCTATGCCCGCATGGCGCATAGCTACGACTTCTACTCGCTGCGCTACATCTTCGCGGGCGCGGAGAAGGTGCGCGAGGAAACCCGGCGTACTTATGCCGACAAGTTCGGCCTGCGCATCCTCGAAGGCTACGGCGCCACCGAGTGCGCGCCGGTGATCGCGGTAAACACGCCGATGCACTTCAGGGCGGGCACCGTCGGCCGGATGCTGCCGGCGATGGAAGCGCGGCTCGAGGAAGTGCCCGGCATCACCGAGGGCGGCCGCCTTTACGTGCGCGGGCCGAATGTCATGGCGGGCTACCTGCTGGCGAGCGAGCCCGGCGTGCTCCAGCCGCCCGCCGAGGGCTGGCACGACACCGGCGATATCGTCACCATCGACGAGATCGGCTTCGTCACCATTCGCGGCCGCGCCAAGCGCTTCGCCAAGATCGCGGGCGAAATGGTCTCCCTTCCCGCGGTCGAGGGTTATGCCGCCAAAGTCTGGCCCGATGCGGAGAACGCGGTCGTCACCCGGCCCGACCCGAGAAAGGGCGAGCAACTGGTGCTCTACACCACGGCCGGGGGCGCGGATCACAAGGCGCTTCAGGAATGGGGCCGCGCCAACGGCGTTGCCGAGCTCATGATCCCGCGCGATATCCGGGTGCTCGGTGCCTTGCCGGTGCTGGGAACCGGCAAGATCGACTATGTGACCCTGGGCGAAATGGCGAAAGGCTGAGTGCAAGGCCGGTGGCGGGCGGTGTTCGGACGTTGCTCCGCACCCGCCTTCCGGTTTAAAGGCGCGGGATGACCCAGGCACCCATTCTCGTCATCACCACCGGCGGCACCTTCGACAAGCAGTACTTCGACGCGCTCAGCGAATATCAGATCGTCGAGAGCGTGATCGAGAAGCTGCTCAAGGTCGCGCGCGTCGCCCACCCGTTCCGCGTGGTCGAGCTGCTGCGCAAGGACAGTCTCGAACTCACCGGAGAGGACCGCGCGCTGATCGCGGCGACCATCGCCGCCGCGCCGGAAACCCATGTCGTCATCACTCACGGCACCGACACCATGACCGACACCGCCAAGGTGCTTGCCGACATCCCCGACAAGACCATGGTGCTGACCGGCGCGCTGGCCCCGGCACGTTTCGCCGAGAGCGACGCCACCTTCAACCTCGGCATGGCCTTCGCCTGCACCCAGTCCGCCCCCGAAGGCGTATGGATCACGATGAACGGTTCGGTGTTTAACGGGCTCAAGGTCCGCAAGGACCGCGAAGCCGGAAAATTCGTGGCAATTTGACACCGCAATCGTTGCTAATGATCGTTAACTAGGGAGATCCCCGGAAAGCACCTTTCGTCAGGTGCAAAGGGGCTGCCCCTAATCATTGCCGCAGGAGGCCGATCCTGCGTCGTTTCAAGAACGCAACACGACCTCCCGGTCGCACCGTTACGCCGGCTCCCTTCGCGGGGAGCGGGCCATTCGCTGCAATAGGGAGTGACTGTGTCGATAGCGCTTCAGAATCAGGCCGAGGTTCACGCCGCGCTGGCTCATGCGCCGATCGGCGCCATGATAATCGACGAAGCCGGCGTCATCTCCTGGGCGAACCAGGCGGTCGCGGCCCTGCTCGGCGAACCGGACCCTGCGGCGCTGCGCCTGACGCTGGCCTTCGTCTGGCTGCCCGAAGACGATGCCGAGGTCCTGCGCCAGATGCTGGACATGTTCTTCGCCGCCCCGGCGGATGCCCGGCCCACCTGGTCCCGCGTGGTCCCGATCCAGACGATGGAAGGCATCCGGCAAACCGCGGAACTGACGCTGACTTGCGCGCCGGGGGACTTCGACAAGCGCGCATTGCTCTATTTCCAGAGCCTGACCCGCCAGACCATCGCCGAAAAGCGCTTCTCCCAGGTCTTCGAGAACCTGCCGCTCGGCGCGCTGGTGGTCGATACCCGCCAGCGCATCGTCCAGGTCAATTCCGCGCTCGCCAGCGAGTTCGGCTACCCGCGCGAGGAACTGGTCGGCCAGCCGCTCGAAACGCTGCTGCCCGCCCGCTGCCGTCCGGCGCACCGTGAACATGTCGAAGGCTATGTCGCGGCGCCGGCATCGCGGATGATGGGCACCGGCCGCGATCTCACCGGGCTCCACCGCTCGGGCCAGGAAATCCCGGTCGAGATCGCCCTCACCCGGCTGGAAAACGCGGCGCAGCCGATGTTCATGGCGATCGTCAGCGACATCTCCTCGCGCAAGCGCAGCGAGACGGCGCTCCAGCAGACCAATGCCCAGCTTGAGGAGTTCACTTACGTCGCCAGCCATGACCTGCGCTCTCCACTGCGCGGGATCGGCGACCTCGTCACCTGGATTCGCGAGGACCTGAGCGGTTTCGAACTGCCGGACGACGTGCAGTACAACTTCGACCGGATTTCCCTGCGGATCGACCGGGCCGAACAGATGATCGACGATCTCCTCCGCTATGCCCGCGCCGGCGTGCGCGACACCGACATGGAGACGATCTCCCCCGCCGAACTGGTGGAAGAGGCGCTCGCCCTCGCCCTGGTGCCGGACAGCTTCACGATCGAGGTGGACCTGCAGGGCGGCGATATCGTCGCCCCGCGCGCGCCGCTCTCCACCTCGCTGCGCAATCTCATCGGCAACGCCGTGAAGCACCACGGCGGCGCGTCCGGCCGCGTGCGCATCACGATGCGCGAGGAAGGCCGCTTCTCGGTCTTCACGGTCGACGATGACGGTCAGGGCGTCACCCCCGGCAACGAGGAGCGCATCTTCAAGCTGTTCCACCGCGCCTCGCCCGGCACCAATGGAGACGGCGTCGGCCTCGCCTTCACCCGGCGCATGATCAACGCGCACGGCGGCATGGTGACGGTGCGTTCGCCCGGCGCGCTCGGCGGCGCCTCGTTCGAGATCCACTGGCCGCGCATTCTCCTGAAGGAACACGAGGATGAATGAGACCCGCCCCGCACCCGAAACCACCTGCGACTACACCGTGCTGGTCGTGGACGACGACGACGTGGCGCTCGAAGGCGTGCTGCGCAGCTTCCGCCGCCACGGCGTGCCGTGCCGCAGCCAGACCGCCGGAGACGGATGCGAGGCGCTGGACGTGCTGCGCGGCCGCCATCCCGCCAAGCAGCTCGCCACCCCGGTGATCGTCCTGCTCGATCTCAACATGCCGAACATGGACGGTTTCCAGTTCCTGGAGGCCCTGCGCGCCGATCCCGAGCTGAAGCGCACCGTGGTCTTCATCCTCAGTACCAGCGCGCGCGAGCAGGACCGTTCACGCGCCTACGACGAACATGTCGCCGGATACATGGTGAAGTCCGCCGTCGGCCCGCAGTTCGCCCAGCTCGCCCAGTTCATCACCAAGTACGCAACGACCCAGAACCTGCCCTGAAACAGGCCGATCGACACGATCCCATGAGCTTGCCTCACGGTCGCCCAACCCCGGAGGACTCGAATACGATGGAATATTCTCACAACGGCAAGACCGAAATCCACGCCCTCGTGGTGGACGACGACGACGTCGACCGGGAGCGGCTGATCCGCATGCTCCAGCGCGGGCCAAGGTCGATCAACGTGATCGAGGCCAGTTCGCAGGCCGAAGCGCTCCAGATCATCCGCCATGCCGAGCCCGCGCTCGACATCGTGTTCCTCGACTTCGGGCTGTCCGACGGGGACGGGCGCGATCTCGTTCCCACCATCCGTGCCGAAGTCGATCAGGACTGCCCGATCGTCGCCGTCACCGGCAATGCCGACGAGCAGATCGCCGCGGATTCGATCAAGGCGGGCATGACCGAGTATCTCACCAAGCGCGCGCTTTCCCCCGAACGGGTGGCCGCCTCGGTCGAGGAAGGGATCGCCTGGCGCAAGTATCGGCATGACTTGCGCCGTACCGAGGAGGAACTCACTCACCGCAGCCTGCACGACCCGCTCACCGACCTGCCCAACCGCACCCTGCTGTTCGACCGGCTGGGACAGGCCTGTGCCCGCGCGCGCCGCAACGGCAGTTCCTTTGCGGTGATGATGATCGACCTCGACCGCTTCAAGGAGATCAACGACAGCTTCGGCCATGCCGCCGGCGATGTCGTGCTCACCACCATCGGCCGGCGGCTGCGCGGCCACTTGCGCGAGGTCGATACGGTGGCAAGGCTCGGCGGCGACGAATTCGCACTGCTGCTTCAGGACGTGCCCGACTACGACACCGCAACCGGCCTTGCCGGGAAGCTGGCACGGGTAATCGAACAGCCGATCGTCCACGAGAACCGCATCCTCCATGTCGGCGCCTCGATCGGCATCGCCATGTGCCCGCAGCGCGGCTATGCCCCCACCGGCCTGCTTTCCGCCGCCGACGATGCGATGTATGCGGCCAAGCGCGGGCTCGACAAGCTCGTGACCAGCCGCGAGAATCTGCCCGCCGCACCTGCCTTCGATCCCAAGGACATGCTGGAGGAGATCGACCAGGCCATCTCCCACGATGCCCTGGAATGGCACTGGCAGCCCAAGGTCGACCTTCGCGACGGGCGCGTGCTCGGCTTCGAGGCGCTGGTCCGCTGGCGCCATCCGCGCAGCGGCAACATCCCCGCCGACCAGCTCATCCGCACGGTCGAACAGTCGCCCCTGCTGGAAACCTTCACCAACCAGTGCCTCGATACCGTGCTGGCCCAGTTCGCCCGCATCCAGGACAAGGTGGACGGCGCGTCCATCGCCATCAACGTCTCGGCCCGGATGCTCGAACGGCCGACTTTCGTGGACAGCGTGGTCGAACTGATCGAATGCCACCGCATCGCCCCCGAGCGGGTGACGCTGGAGCTGACCGAAACCGCGCTCATCACCAACCCCTCACAGGCCAAGCGGGTGATCGAAAGCCTGCACGAGCACAAGATCCCGCTCTCCATCGACGATTTCGGGGCGGGCTTCACCTCGTTCGGTTATTTGCGCGAATTCGCGATCAGCGAGATCAAGATCGACCGCTCGTTCATCTCGCGCTTCACCGAGAACCGCTTCGACCAGTCCCTCGTCAACAGCCTCGTGGTGCTCTGCGAAAGCCTCGGCATCCCGCTGGTGGCCGAGGGCGTGGAGAATCCCGAGACGCAGGAACTGCTCGTCTCGCTCGGCTGCAACGCCGGGCAAGGCTACGGCATCTGCAAGCCGATGCCTTATGACGACGTGCTCGACTGGATGGACTCCTGGCGCAACCAGACCCCGATGATCCGGCAGGTCAACGCCTGAAAGGTCAATGGGTCATGACCTGATCACCGGGGCGCGGACTACGCCCCGGTGATACCTGCGCGGCATCGGTCCATCGCTGCTGGACCCTGCCTGCGCCATTCGCGATCCTCCCGCCGAAATCAGGAGAGGAACGCGTCATGAGCGACGAATCGGCAGCGGCGATCAGCGCCGTGCGGCGCGACTGGGTTACCGAACACCGCGACATGTATCTGGGCTCCGGCGGCGCGCAGGGGCACATCATGGACATCACCCCCGTCGGCGGCCGGGCCTTCGCCACGCATTGCCTGGTCAAGTACGCCGGCCGCAAGAGCGGGAAGGTCTTCATCACCCCCCTGTGTTATGCGGATATCGGCGGCGAAGTGGTGATCTGCGGCTCCAAGGGCGGAGCGGACACGCATCCGCAATGGTATCTCAACCTCGTTGCCCGCCCCGAAGTCGAATTCCAGATCGCCACGCAGGCCTTCCGGGGCACATGGCGCGAACCCGAAGGCGCCGAGCGCGAGAAGGTCTGGGACTTCTTCGTGGACTGCCACCCCTTCTACGCCGCCTACCAGACCTCGACCGAACGGGTCCTGCCGCTGGTGCTGATGAAGGCGGAAACCGAAATCCCCGTGTTCCGGCCCGAAGAGGCCACCGGCATCCGCACCGCCTGACCGTTTTCGCACCGCATTTTCAGGACATCTATTCGCCATGAGCACCACCACGATCGACTTTTCGGATATCGACCAGTACCTCGGCAAGACCATGGACTTTTCGCCCATGCGCGAACCTGTCGCCAACAACGACATCCGGCGCTGGGTCCATGCCATGCATTACGCCAACCTGCTGCACTTCGATCCGGCCACTTTCGAGGCCAGCCGCTGGGGCCGCCTGGTCGCCCCGCAGAGCTTCGCCATCGCCACGGACGACGGCCACGGCGCCGCACCGGCCTGCGTGGGCTGCATCCCGAACTCGCACCTGCTGTTCGGCGGTGACGAATGGTGGTTCCACGGCCCCCGCATCGAGGCCGGAGACGTGGTGACGAACACCCGCATCCCCTTCGACTACAAGGTCAAGGAAACCGGGTTCGGCCCCACCTGCTTCCAGCGCGGGGACAACAACTATTCGAACCAGAAAGGCGAGCAGATCGCCACG
This sequence comes from Novosphingobium sp. TK71, assembly GCF_055361505.1. NCBI lineage: Bacteria > Pseudomonadati > Pseudomonadota > Alphaproteobacteria > Sphingomonadales > Sphingomonadaceae > Novosphingobium > Novosphingobium sp. TK71. Next base: position 297,713 of record NZ_CM143962.1, on the reverse strand, counting down.
CAGCGCTCCACCGCGATCCGCTACCTCGCCCATGCCGGCGGCGATTCCGTGAAGGCCGAAGAATTCGAAGAGCCGGAATGGACCGACGAGGCGATCGCCGCACTCGAAGACCGCAAGTTCGCCTGGGTGAAGATGCTTCACGACCTTGGCCACAAGGAGCGCTGGTGGGATGACGTGGCGGTGGGAGACCAGCTTCCCGAACGCGTCTTCGGCCCGCACTCGATCGCCAGCTTCGCGACCGAGTGGCGCGCCTATATCGTCAACACCTGGGGGACGATGAACCTGCGCAAGAACGACCTCGAAGCGCTGGGCTTCACGCGCGAGATGGCCGGGTACGAGAACGACCCGGACATGATGCTGGTCAACCCCTCGCTCACCGACGGCGCCTATTACGGCCCCTCGCGCGGACACCTGTTCCCGAAATACGCCCGCCGCATCGGCATGCCGCGCGGCTACGGCTATGGTGCCTCGATGGGTTCGTGGGTCACGGATTTCCTGGCAGGATGGGCGGGCGAGCATGGCATGGTCGTCCATTCCATCGCCAATTATCGCGGCCCGGCGCTCACCGGCGACGTGACGATCCAGACCGCCGAAGTGACCGAGAAGTCAGTCGACGCGGAAGGCCGCCATCTCGTCCACGTCAAGCACCTCATGACCAACCAGAACGGCAAGACCATGTGCACCGGCACGGCGGAGATCGCACTGCCGAAGAAGGCGGGCTGACGACGGTATCGTGAAACTCGTCCCGGCGCGCTCCGGGACGAGATTTCCTCAGAACGGCCCCGGCAGTGCCCCGCCTTCCGAAACCGTGGTAGCCTTGCCTGCAATCCAGACCGCGCCATCCGCATCCCGGCGGCAATGGACCAGCCCGTCCGCGCCGACCTTCCGCCCTTGCGCCGCGACATAGGGCCCTTGCGCCTGCCCGCTGGCGAAGAGGTACTGCGCGACCGCCGCATTGAGGCTGCCGGTCACCGGGTCCTCGCAAAGGCGCCCGCTCGCATCGGCGAAGAAGGCCCGCAGCTCCCACTGGGCCGCGCTGCCAGCCGCGCTGCCAGCCGCACTGGTCGTCGTTATGGGGCCAAGCAGCGCGACATCGGTATGCAGCGGCGCGCGTGCCGCCGGCTCGGCCGCCAGCACCGCTTCGGCCGACGTAAGGTGGAGCACCTTCCACCCCGGCCCGTTGGCGGCATGGACCCCGGCAAGGACATCGCCTTCGTCAACACCGCAAAGCCTGATCGTCTCGGCGAGATCCTCCGCGTCCAAAGGCCCCGACCGCACCAGGGCCGGCGCGCGGAAGGCGAGCATTTCCCTTTCCTGCCGCACTTCGACGAGGCCGATGCCGCACTCCTGCACGATCGTTCCCGCTGTCCGGGGCACGCCGCCTGCCGCCAGCCAGGCATGGGCGCTGCCAAGCGTCGGGTGCCCCGCGAAAGGCAGTTCGCCCGCCGGATAGAAGATCCTCACCCGGTAATCCGCGGCCGGATCGGTGGGCGGCAGCAGGAAGGTCGTTTCCGAATAGCCGAGCCAGCGGGTGATCCGCTGCATCGTTTCGCTGTCGAGATCCTCCCCGCCGCGCACGACCGCCAGCGGATTCCCGCTGAGCGGCCCCGAGCCGAACACATCCACCAGATCAAGTTGCATTTTTTCGAGTAGCCTTTCGTATCCCGGCATTCGGGCATAGCCTCGTTTCATCGCAGGACAGCCTCGCCCCGTCTTTGGCCCTTCGCGATTTTTTCTGCGGTTCATTCAAGGTTGAGGAGCAAGATCGCAGGCGGACCGTTACAGCAACAAGATCCATTCCAGGAAGGAAACTTCGATGAAAAAGACCCTGCTGGCGCTCACCATGGCCGCGCTCGTGCTGCCGATGGCCGCCCCCGTGGCCGCCGCGCCGCACCACGATCGCCGCGGCCATGACCGTTACGATCGCCGCGATTACGATTCGCGCGGCCGTTACAAGGAGCCGCGCCGCATGTCCCGCAACGATCACGCATGGCGCGGCCGTGACGGCCGCTACTACTGCAAGCGCGACAACGGTACGACCGGCCTCATCATCGGCGCGGGCGCGGGCGCACTGGCCGGTCACGAGATCGCCGGCAGCGGCGACCAGACCCTTGGCACGATCCTCGGCGGTGTCGCCGGTGGCCTGCTCGGCCGCGAGATCGACAAGGGCGACGTGAAGTGCCGTTGATCGGTTGATTCCGGGCCTCTGGACAGGAACGAAAAAGCGCGTCGTCCCCGTGGACGGCGCGTTTTTTTATCAGGTCGTAAACGTCAGGGTTGCCGTCAGAGGTGACCCGAGACGAGCCGGAGATGATGCTCCGGAGACGGTTCCGCTGCGGAAACCGTGCGGTTGCGGCCTTGTCGCTTGGCTTCGTACAGCGCCTCGTCCGCGCGGCGCATGGCTTCCGCCAGCGATAGTCCGTGCGTTGCCGAGACGCCGAGGCTGAGCGTGGGCACGACCTTGCCGCCAGAGAACGTCGAAACCGCGAGATCGGCAACCGTGCCGCGCAGGCGCTCGGCGGCGGCATGGGCTTCACGGCCGCTGCGGGCATGGAGGAACAGGCCGAACTCCTCGCCGCCCAGCCTTCCGCACAAGTCCCCCGCGCGCAGATTGGCCTGGATCGCATCGCCGATGGCCACCAGCACCCGGTCCCCCACGCTATGGCCGAAACCGTCGTTGATCTGCTTGAAATGATCGACATCAGCCACGATCAGCCAGCCCGCACGCTCCTCCATCGCCTCGCGGGTCATCTCGATGAAGACGTCGCGATTGGTGAGCCCGGTCATCCCATCCACCCGGGCCATACGCTCCAACCGCTTGAAGGCCTGCGCCAGTTCCCCGTGCAGCGCCGCGATCCGCACCTGCTGCCGCATCAGCACGAGGCAGACCGGTGCCGACACGGCAAGTGCGATCACCACGCCCAGCACCAGCAGCCCCCCTGCGTTCCCGCTCGCCGCACGGTCAGCCATGGCCAGCCCCGGCACGACGTGCGCCAGTTGCAACAGCAGCACGGTGGTCAGCACCGATAATCCGGTGCCGGCAGCGACATTGCGCAAGCCGTGACTCTTCATGCGGATGGAACCCTACCCCGTTGATACCCTCGCGTGCATGTAATGCATGATAGTTAATTATTTGTCATTTCACGCCATTGCGAACTAACCGCGCCATGCAGCAGCCTAGGGTCACCCCCTAAACGGTGCGGAAAACCATCTTAGTCTATCGGCTCTAAAAGCCCTTCCCATGCTCCCGGCTCCTCGGTGCCGGGAAGGCACCGTCATGCAACGCAGGGGAAGAAGACAGCACATGAGCGCTACCTCGCACAGCACGGGTCACGGCAGCGGCCAGGCCGCCAGAGCCAATATCGCGCCGCTCGACGAAGCCAACTACCGGACCTTCCCGCGCATTCTCGCAGCGATCCGCAAGCATGCTCCGGTGGCGCTCAAGAGCCTGTACCGGCGGATCGAATCGTCCCCCGCGCTCAGCCAGCTCCTGCCCGATGCCGAAATCCGCCGCCGCGCCTCCGATGCGCAATACGAGCACTGGATCAAGATGTTCTCCGGCCGGTTCGACAGCGACGCCGCCAAGCGCAGCGAGAAGATCGGCAACATCCATGCCCGCGTAGGGCTCACGCCGGACTATTACATCACCAGCTATGCGCTGGTGCTGGAGGACATGATCGAGGCGATGATGGCGAGGCGCTTCATCTCGCCATTGAACAGCCGCGCCACGGGCAAGATGATCGGCACGCTGGTCAAGGCCGCGCTCCACGACATGCAGATCGCACTCGGCGCCTATTTCGACGCCGAAGCCGAAGCCCGCAACCGCGTGCTGGATTCCATGAGCGAAGCCTTGTCAGAAATGGCCACCGGCAACCTCCAGGCCCAGCTTGGAGACCTTCCCGAAGCTTACGAGAAGCTGGGAGAGGACTTCCACAACATGCGCCACCACGTGGGTTCGCTGGTGGTGGAGATCACCGATTCCGCCGACAGCGTGAAAGTCAGCGCGCAGGAAATCAGCGCCGCCGCCAATGACCTCGCCTTTCGCACCGAAAGCCAGGCCGCGACGATCGCCCGCATTTCAGAAGGCGTGCGCGAAGTCACCGGCGCCATCGGCACGACCGCCAGCAGCGCCAAGAGCGTCGACTCCAGCGTTTCCGAAGTGGCCGGCCATGCCCGGCGCGGCGGCGAGGTGATGGAATCGGCAGTCGTCGCCATGGACAAGATCAAGAATTCCTCCACGGAGATCGCCCAGATCATCGACGTGATCGAAGCCATTGCCTTCCAGACCAACCTGCTGGCGCTTAACGCTGGGGTAGAGGCGGCGCGGGCCGGGGAAGCGGGCAAGGGCTTCGCGGTGGTCGCCACCGAAGTGCGCGCGCTGGCCCATCGCACCACCGAATCGGCGAACAACATCAAGAACCTGATCACCAAGTCGACCCAGGACGTTCACCAGGGCGTGGATCTCGTGGCGCAAACCCGCTCGGCGCTGGACGAGATCATCGCCCGTCTTGCGGAAACCACGCATATGGCGGACGAAATCTCGCGCTATTCCACCACCCAGGCGCAGACCATGCGCGAGCTTTCCACCGAGATCCAGCAGCTCGACACCAATACCCAGCAGAACGCCGCCATGGTGGAGGAATCCAACGCCGCCGCCCGCGCGCTTACCGAACAGGCCCATGCCATGGCGACGACGGTGGGCAAGTTCCGCTTCGAGCGGGGCACGGACCAGCGCCCGGTCGAAGCCGAGCGCCCGCGCCGCGGCGGCAAGCCGATGGCGGTGCGCAAGGCCGTGGGGTTCTAGGTCCGAATAAGTGCTTCCCACCGGGTGATTCCTCGGTCATCGTGCCGCGCATCCGTCCTGTCAGGAGTGCGCGTGTACCGTCCGACGTTGATCGCCGTGAGTGCCATGACCGGTCTGTCCGCGCTTGCGGCCCCGGCTGCCGTGATGGCCGATACGCCGCGCGAACTGCTGACCGCCGCCGCCTTCCAGGCACCGGACAAGGCCAGGGCGCTCGCCCTGATCGGGCAGGCCATCACCGCGTCCGACAAGATACTGGCCGCGCGGCCCGGCGATCATGAGGCCACTCTCCAGCGCGGCGTCGCCATCGGTTACCGCGCGAAGCTGACCCGGAGCCGGTCGGACGCGCGAACCTCGCTCGGCATCTTCGAGCGTCTCGCCGCACAGAACCCGCGCGACGCCGAAGCCCAGATGGTCATCGCCGGCTGGCACCTCGACGCGATCGACCAGTTGGGCGGCCTGGTGGCCCGCACCGCGCTCGGCGCGAAGACGCAGGCCGGCGAGACGGCTCTCTCCCGCGCCGTCGCCCTTGGCGGAGACCGCGCTTTCTATCCGGGACTGGCGGCGCTGATGCAGATCCGCAAGGACCACGGCCAGGTTGCGCAGGCCCGCCGCTGGGCCGAGGACGCCGCCACCGCGCCGACCCCCACGCCGCTCGACACGCTGATGAAACGCGCCGCCCTCGCCATCCTGCCGGCCTTGCGCAAGGGCGATGGCAAGTCGGCCGCCGCAACCGCACGCAAACTGCTGCCGTTCGGGAAGCTGACGGATTAGAACTTCGGGGCAAATCGCTCTTCCGGGCGCAGTGTCAGCACCCGGACACCGTCGCGCGTTACCGCAACGGTATGTTCGAACTGGGCGGAGAGTTTCCCGTCGACGGTGACGACGGTCCATCCATCGTCTTCCGTCCGCACCATCCGGCGCCCCTGGTTGAGCATCGGTTCGATGGTGAAGACCATGCCCTCCCGCAAGGTCAGGCCGGTGCCGGGTTTGCCGAAATGGAGGACCTCCGGTTTTTCGTGCATTTCCCGCCCGATACCGTGCCCGCAATAGTCGCGCACGATCGAGTAGCCGGCGCGCTTGGCATGTTTCTCGATGGCATGGCCGATATCGCCGAGCCGGGCGCCGGGGCGGACCGCACGGATGCCCTTCCACATGGCCTCGTAGGTCGTCTCCACCAGCCGCCGGGCGGTGGGTGAAACCTCGCCGACGAAGTAGGTCTTGCTGGAATCGGCGATGTAGCCGTTCTTCTCCAGCGTGATGTCGAAGTTCACGATATCGCCGTTTGAAAGCACATCCTGCGTCGAGGGGACGCCGTGGCAGACGACCTCGTTTCGCGAGCAGTTCAGCACGAAGCCGTAGCCGTACTGCCCCTTGCTGGCGGGGCGCGCGTGCAGTTCATCGACGATGAAGCGCTCGACAAGGTCGTTGATCTGCATCGTCGTCTGTCCGGCCAGCGCCAGCCCGTCGAGATACGTGAAGACGCTGGCGAGCAGGCGGCCGGATTCGGCCATGATCTCGACTTCGTCGGAAGACTTTATCATGGAACGCGCTCGCTGCTGCGCGCCGCATCTCCCGGCGCGAGATCCCCCGGATCGACGCCCGCTTCCCGCAGTTCGCGGATGACGATCTGCTGGAACGTGAGCTGCGGATTGAGTTCGCAAAGCATGCCGATCCTGATCCAGAAGGCAGCCTGCGCATTGATCGAGCGATAGGACGCCTTGCTCGCCTTGCGGAGCTGCTCGTGCAGCTCATCCTCGATGTTGACGATACCCATCAAACCGTTCCGAATATACGAATCATATATGATCCATATGCAGGCTGTGCACTTTCGGCAAGGCGTCATCGCACCCATGGCGGCAAAAGCTGGATGGAGGGTTGCGACGGCGCCGTTCGTCGCCGCCCTCGGCCACTTCGCCGTGTATCGTCAAATTGACGCCAATGTTCATCCCTCGTTTTGCCGCGCAATGGAAAGGCCGGGGTCGGTCGTAACAAGACATTAAACCGAGAAGGAATTTCCCGATGCGCAAAGCCATCGTGGCGGCGACCATGGCCGCCCTTACCATCCCCGCGACTTTCGCCGTCACCGAAGTTGCCGAAGCGCGCAACCACGGCCACCGCTATCACCGCACCGACAACGGTATCCGTTACTGGCGCGGAAATGACGGCCGTTACCGCTGCAAGAAGTCCAACGGCACCACCGGCCTGCTGATCGGCGGCGTTGCCGGCGCGCTGGCCGGCCGCGCGATCGACACCCGCGGCGATCGTGCCACCGGCACCATCCTCGGCGCTGCCGGCGGCGCCCTGCTGGGCCGCGAGATCGACCGCAACAACTCGCGTCCGCGCTGCCGCTGATCGCTCAGGAACCACGGCGCGCCGCCGCTCCCGACGGCGCGCCGCACGGTTGCCACCACTGAAATATTTCGAAATCACCGGGCGACACGATCGCCCTAGGCCATGCTCCCATGGCACCCGAGTTAGAACCGACTACCGGTACCACCGGCGTCAACCGCATCCTCGCCTCCGCTTTCGGCGTGAAGCTCGTCAGCGACATTCCCGAGCGGCTTTCCCGCCATGGACTGCGCCCCTGGCTGGACGGAAAACGCCGCCGCCGACTGGACCGCATCCGCGACAGCCGCCTGCTGTTCATCCATGTCCCCAAGAACGCCGGAACCTCGATCTGCGACCGGCTCTATGGCGCGCAGATGAAGCACTGCTCGGCAATCTACTACGCCAGGTGCGCGCCCGACGTTCTGGCCCTGCCCAGTTTCGCGATCATCCGCGATCCGGTGGACCGCTTTCTCTCGGCCTTCCGCTACGCCCGCTCCGGCGGAACCCGGCACCGGACGATTTCGGCCCCCTTCCGGAAGCACTACGGCACATTTCACACGATCGACGACGCCATCGACCATCTGGCCGAGGCACGTTCCCCTTTCGACATCGACCATGTGTTCCGCCCGCAAAGCTGGTACGTGCTCGATGGCCGCGGACGCCCGGCCGTGGATCGCCTCATCCCCTATGAACAGATCGGCGATATCGGGCGCAGGCTCGGCCGCGAGGAACTTGCCAGCCTGCCGGAATTCAACCGCAGCCGCGAATGCCGCGAACGTCCGACCGCGTGCCAGCTGGACTTCCTCCACAGCTTCTACGAGGCCGACCTCGCGCTGCGACACCAGGCGCTGACCGGCATTCCGGCAACCGTGCGGGCGACCGGCCCGATCGGCGCCCCGGTCCCGTCATTTGCCGGGTGAAGGCATCGCGCCGCGTTCCTCCTCCGTCATCGTGCGGTGCCCATAGCTGAGCACGTTGGTGATGCGCCAGCCGTCCGCCCGGTGGGCCCAGACCATCACGAACCGGGCGATCCCTTCGCACTGTCCGGCAGCCAGTTCGCAGAAGCGATGCTCGCCCTCCTCGATCGCGCCATAGTCGTTGATCGGATAGATGCGCAGCGTGGCGGGCAACAGTTCCCGGCGAACCTTGCCGCAGATGTACTTGCGGGTATTGGCGACCACCGTATCGCGATCGAACGTGGCGCCGCCGGTATCGTGGAAGAAGGCCACGCCGGGATCGAAGTAGCCCGCGAAAGCATCCAGATCGCAGCGATTGTAGGCATCGAACACTTTCGCATCGAGCGCGGCGACCTCGCGGGTCAGGGGATCGGCCTGAACCGCGGGGGCGGCCGAAGGCGGCACTGCAGGTGCGGAAGACAGCGCGGCGGCGGCGAGCAGTGCGAGGAACGACATGGACGCCATCGTATGCCTTCCTCCGCGCCTGTCCAGACGCAGGCAAAGCCGGCCATGCGGCAATTTCCAAACAGTCTCTTTCCTACAGCTTCAGTCTGTGCTCCTATGCCGCCCGATGAACGTTCGCCTGCCCCCTTCGCCGCGTCACCTCCAATACCGGACCGGAACGACCGCCAGGGCGCGGACCGGCTTTTTCCCTAGCCCCGGATTTCTCTCTGAACAGTGTAAACCGTGTCAACCTGCAGGCATGGCGATGCCGCGATGAGCGATCGGCCTGCCATGCTGGTAACGGGCGGCGCCAAGCGGATCGGCGCCGCCATCGCCCGCTCGTTCGGCGCGGCGGGATGGCATGTCGTCATCCATTACGGACATTCTCGGGACCAGGCGGAGGCGCTGGCGCAGGAACTGCCGTCCTCGGAAATCGTGGGCTGCGAATTGAACGACTGGGACGCCGGCCCCGCCATGGTCGAGGAACTCGCCGCGCGCCTGCCGGACTGGCGCGTGCTGGTGAACTGCGCGGGCATGTTCGACCTCGATACGGCCGCCATGCTCGATCCGCCCACTTTCGAGAAAGCCATGCGGGTCAATGCCGGTACCCCGGCCCGGCTCGCGCAAGCCTTCCTCGCCCATGCCCGCGCACGCGCCGGACGCCGGGTGATCCACGTCACCGACCAGAAGCTGCTCAATCCGAACCCGGACTTCTTCTCCTACACGATGAGCAAGCACGCACTGGCGGCCACGATCCCCATGCTGTCGATGGCACGCATGGCAGAGGATGACCGCATCTACGGCCTCGCGCCCGGCGCGATCCTCGCCAGCCACGACCAGACCGAGGAGGAAGCCGAAATCTCGCACCGGCTGAACCTCCTCCATCGCAAGACCACCCCGGAAGACGTGGCTTCGGCCGCGCTGTTCCTCTCGCAAGGATGGCTGGAAAGCGGCGAAACCCTTTACGTCGATTCCGGCCAGCACCTCCTCGCCCAGCCGCGTGACGTGTTGTTCCTCGCACGCCAGTGAAAACTCCAGGAAGGCAGTAGACGATACCTCGCCTTCGCTTGCGCAGTTCGCAAGCGAAACCCTCTTGCACCGGGCCAAAGTGCCCTTCACAAATGGTTGATGGCAATGGGAATTCTCGATCGTTTCCTCCAGAGAGGCGTCCGCCAGGGCGTTCTGGAGGTTGTCCGCCCCGATGGCAGCGTGAAACGGTTCGGCACGCCTGCCGCCGGCTTTCCCGAAGTCCGTATCCGCTTCACCGATGCCAAGGGCGAACGCCGCATCCTCACCGATCCGCGCCTTGGCGCGGCGGAGGCCTTCATGGACGGGCAACTCGTCATCGAGCAGGGCGACATCATGGAGATGGTCGAACTGATCCGGGCCAACGCCAAGTGGGACAAGGGCGGCGAACTCCATGAACATACCGCCTTCAAGAAGCTGAAAGGCAAGGTCGTCACGCTGGTAGACGGCATAAACAAGGCGGCCAGCGCCAAGAAGAACATCGCGCACCACTACGATATCGGCAACGAACTCTATAACCTGTTCCTCGATATCGAGCACATGCAGTACTCCTGCGCCTACTGGCCGGAACCCGGCATCACGCTGGAACAGGCGCAGACCGCCAAGCTGGCGCATATTGCCGCCAAGCTCGCGCTCGAACCGGGCCAGCGCGTGCTCGACATCGGCTGCGGCTGGGGCGGAATGGCGATCTACCTTGCGAAGAACGCCGGCGTGTCGGTGCTGGGCATCACCCTCAGCGAGGAACAGCTCGCCCTCGCCCGCGAGCGCGCCGAGCAGGCGGGCGTTACCGACAAGGTCACCTTCGAACTCGTCGACTACCGCGACCTTGCCGCGCGCGGCGCCAAGTTCGACCGCATCGTCTCGGTCGGCATGTTCGAACATGTCGGGCAGGCACAGTTCAGCCAGTTCTTCAGGGCCGTCGGCAACCTGCTGACGGACGACGGCGTCATGCTGCTCCACACCATCGGCCGCATGGGCGGCCCCGGTTCAACCGACGCCTTCACCCGCAAGTACATTTTCCCCGGGGGCTACATCCCAGCCCTCAGCGAAACGGTTGCAGCCAGCGAGAAATTCCGCCTGATCGCAACGGATGTCGAAAACCTGCGCCTTCACTACGCGCTGACCTTGCGGGAATGGTACAAGCGCTGCGTCGCCAACAAGGAAGCCATCGTCAGCCTCATGGACGAACGCTTCTACCGGATGTGGACCTTCTACCTCGCCGGCGCCACCGCGGCCTTCGAAAGCGGCGGCATGTGCAACTATCAGATCCAGTACACCCGCAGCCGCCTCGCCCTTCCGCTCACCCGTGACTACATGCCCGTGGCCGAAGCGGCACTGCTGGGCGCATAGCCCCGCACCTTTCCTTCATTGCGCAGCGGGGCGCGTGCTGATAGGCGCGCCCCCGAATCTCAATGCCCTTTCCTGCGGAGCCTGCGCCCATGTCCGACAGCATCAAGAAGGTCGTCCTCGCCTACTCCGGCGGCCTCGACACCAGCGTCATCCTCAAGTGGCTTCAGGTCACGTACAACTGCGAAGTCGTGACCTTCACGGCCGACCTCGGCCAGGGTGAGGAACTCGAACCCGCGCGCGCCAAGGCCAAGCTGATGGGCCTGCCGGACGAGAACATCTATATCGACGACCTGCGCGAGGAATTCGTGCGCGACTTCGTCTTCCCGATGATGCGTGCCAATGCCCGCTACGAAGGCGACTATCTCCTCGGCACGTCGATCGCCCGCCCGCTGATCTCCAAGCGCCTGATCGAGATCGCGCACGAAACCGGCGCCGACGCCGTCGCGCATGGCGCCACCGGCAAGGGCAACGACCAGGTCCGCTTCGAACTCTCGGCCTATGCCCTCGATCCGAATATCAAGGTCATCGCGCCCTGGCGCGAATGGGACCTGACCAGCCGCACCGCGCTCATCGCATGGGCAGAGCAGCACCAGATCCCCGTCCCCAAGGACAAGCGCGGCGAAAGCCCGTTCTCGACCGACGCCAACCTCCTCCACACCTCGTCCGAAGGCAAGGTTCTGGAAGATCCGTGGGAAGAAACCCCGGACTACGTCTACTCGCGCACCGTCAACCCGGAAGACGCGCCGGACGCACCGGAATACATCACCGTCGACTTCGAGAAGGGTGACGGCGTCGCGCTCAACGGCGTGGCGATGAGCCCCGCCTCGCTACTCACCGCGCTCAACGAACTGGGTCGCAAGCACGGCATCGGCCGCCTCGATCTGGTTGAGAACCGCTTCGTCGGCATGAAGTCGCGCGGCATGTACGAGACGCCGGGCGGCGAGATCTACGCTCGCGCCCATCGCGGCATCGAACAGATCACGCTCGACCGCGGCGCCGCGCACCTCAAGGACGAGCTCATGCCGAAGTATGCAGAGCTGATCTACAACGGCTTCTGGTTCGCGCCGGAGCGTGAGATGCTGCAGGCCGCGATCGATCACTCGCAGGCGCGCGTGAACGGCACCGTCCGCCTGAAGCTCTACAAGGGCAATGCCTCGGTCGTCGGCCGCAAGTCGGCGGACTCGCTCTACTCCGAACGCCACGTCACGTTCGAGGATGATGCCGGCGCCTACGACCAGAAGGACGCGGCCGGCTTCATCAAGCTGAACGCCCTGCGACTCCGCCTGCTCGCCCAGCGCGACGCGAAGTAACAGGCAGCGGATTCGGCCCTCCGAATCCTTTCAACGTCTTAACGACATCCGGCGGCCCGTTGCCAAAGTGCGACGGGCCGCTTTTGCATGGGTCCACAGCGCGACGAACTGCCTGTAGGACTCCTCGCCATGACGGGGAAGCACAACCAACCGCATAAAGCCCGCCGGATTGCCCGGATCGGCTTTGCTCTAGCCACCGCTGCCATGCTGGTAGCGCCGGCCTCCTCGGCGATCGCCGAGTCGAAGCTGGCGCCCGCAAAGGCCGCTGCCGAGGCACCCGCACCTGCCGCGATCGTCGCCGCACCCGCAGCCACCACGCCCGTCGCCGCCCTGCCGCAATCGCTTGAGCAGGACTTCGAGGCTATCAAGGGCGGCACCGCCAGCTTCTATGGCCACTCGCTCCGGGGAGCCCGCACCGCCAGCGGCGAGCGCTTCAACCCGGACGACCTCACCGCCGCCCATCCCTCGCTGCCCTTCGGCACGAAGCTGCGCGTCACCAACGCGCTCACTGGCGATTCCGTCATGGTCCGCATCAACGACCGCGGGCCGTTCCACTCCAACCGCGTGATCGACCTTTCCGAGGCCGCCGCGAAGGAAATCGGCATCGCCCGCATGGGCTCAGGCAAAGTCGAACTGGCCGTCTTTTCCGACGACGCCAACGACGAGTAATCCGCGAAAATCCCTGAAGCAGGACCATAAACGGGACCAGAAACAGGGAAGGCCGACGCGGTAACGGAGGGGGTGGGGGAAGCACCACGCCGACCTTCACCCATCATAACATCGCACCCCGCATCGGGTTCCCGGCGCCGCTCAGGTTGACACGCTTTACACTGTCCCGAGCAGGAAAAGCCGCCCCCGACCGACTTGAACTCCATCGGCGGCACACCCTCCCCTCCCCGCCCAGCACCGCATCGACCGCACCTTCCGCGCGGCGACGCCAGCCATCCCACTCACCCGCCGCCGCCTCGCGCCAGAGCGCCACGCGCGGATCGGGCTCGTCCTCCGGCCCCGCCTCGCCCGCCGCCACAGCCTGCTCCCACGCCGCATCGGCCTCGTCCTGGAGCATGACGCCCGCCCGGTCGGCATAGACCTCCCGCGACGGCGGCAGGACCGGCTCCGGCCGCCCGGCCCGCACCGGCGCCACCTCGAACAGCTCCGCCGGCGCCTCGCCCGCAACCACCGCCAGCACTTCGTCGAACCGCTCCGCCAGGTCGCCGCCCCGCTCTCCCGAGCCCGCCGCATCCGCCTCCACCAACCGGTCGAGGCGCCCCAGATGCGCCAGCAGCAGCCGCGCGTCGTAACGCCGCCGCACCGCCACCTGCTCGCCGTGATAGAACACCGGCTCCTCCACCCCATCGAGCGCCCGCGTCGCCAGCACGTCCTCGACATGCCGCCGCGCCAGCACCAGCGCCGCATCCCACCCCCGCGCGAACACCCGGTCCCGCCGCCGCAACAGATAGGCCGACTGCCGCGACATCCCCACCGCCGCAGCCGCCGCCCGCACATCCCCCTTGCCGGAGAGCCGGTCGAGAAAACGCACCTTCCGCGCAGGAGACCACCCCTGCTCCCCCTCCCGAGGGAGAGGAATACCATCACCGCTCACAGCGAGCCCCAAGCTTGCCGAAGCGCGGAAGGAAGGATCGTGGACGGCCACGGGCGAGACATCCGGTGCCAGGGAAAAAGAAAGCGAAGTGCGAGGGCCATCGCCCTCGCGCTCCCCGCCCCTTTCCGCCGCGCCCCGCCGCCCCGGAGCGCCCTCCCCGAGAGCCTCGTCCGGCCAGGCGTCGCAAGCCGAAGCGCCACCTTCTTCGTCGTCCCGGCGAAAGCCGGGATCGCCCTCAGCCGAGCGCCCACCCCGCCCGCGCGGAAAGGACTCCCCCGGCAACCCGATATCCCGAGAGCCCGGAATCCACCCCCGCCCGGCAGCGGTGGGATACGAAGAGTTTGAATGGTCGGACATGGTTCACCCCCAAGACTGGAGCCAAAGCCCCGGCGCAGCCGCGCCGGGGTGAACCGGATCATTTATCGCATGTGGGGAGGTGTAGGAAAACGAAGCATCGAAGACTCGGACGGGTTAACGACTGCAAGGGGCCGACTCCTGCCCGACTAGTTACGGATTGAAACGTCAGATAGCTGCCATTGCAAAGGCGGGGCTCGCGCATCGGTTTGAGCCGTTGAGCGAGCCAATTTGTCACTGCTGGTGCGCTGCCGCTCTCAGGTCTTTCAACTCGCGCCGCTGGGGACAACCCCGATACCAGCGAGGGTCAACCACGTCATAATGCGGCTTTCTTCGAAAGGATTGGAGCAGCCCCATGCCCGAGATCGATCGCAGCCGCCTTCCGCTTCCCCGGCCGCCGTTCACCGGCAGAGTCGGCAAAACCTACCAGGATTCGGAAAGCCAATGGCCGGAATTGCCCCAGCCGCCCAAGGGTGCGCCCAATGTCGTTCTCATATTGCTGGACGACGTCGGCTTCGGCCAGGCGAGCACGTTCGGCGGGCCGGTGCCGACGCCGGTTTTGGACAAGTTGGCGGGGAGCGGGCTGCGCTACACGCGGTTTCACACTACGGCGATCTGCGGTCCATCGCGCGCGGCGCTGATTACCGGGCGCAATCACCACAATTGCGGCACCGGGTTCCTGTCGGAATGGGCGACCGGCTTCCCCAGCTACAATAATATGATCCCGCAATCGACCTCTACGGTGGGGCGCATTCTGAAAGAAAACGGCTACGCGACCAGCTGGTTCGGCAAGAATCACAATACGCCTGACTGGGAGAGCAGTGTCGCCGGTCCGTTCGACCGCTGGCCCACCGGCATGGGTTTCGACTATTTCTATGGCTTCATTGCCGGGGAAACCCACCAGTACTACCCGGTCCTCTTCGAGAACACCGTCGCCGTGGAGCCCGACAAGTCGCCGGAGGAAGGCTACCATTTTCAGACCGACATGACCGACCGCGCGATCAACTGGATCCGCTATTCGAAGTCGGTCGCGCCCGATAAGCCCTATTTCTGCTACTTCGCGCCGGGCGCGGCCCATGCGCCGCATCATGCTCCGGCCGAGTGGCGAGACAAGTTCAAGGGCCAGTTCGACAAAGGCTGGGAAAAGGTCCGTGAAGAAACCTATCAGCGGCAACTCGCTGCCGGCATCATCCCACCGGACACCGAACTCACGGCGAAGCCGGACTGGGTGCAAAACTGGGACAGCCTGTCGGGCGATGAGAAGAAGCTGTTCGCGCGGTTCATGGAGAACTTTGCTGGCTATCTCTCTTTCGCCGACCACGAGTGTGGCCGCCTGATCGACGCCGTGCACGGACTGCCGGACGCGGACAATACGATCATCATCTATATCGTCGGCGATAACGGCGCGAGTTCCGAAGGCGGCATGACCGGGACCGTCAACGAGGTGATGAACCTCAACGGCATCCCCTCGTCGATCGAGGACAATCTGGCCGCTTATGACGAGATCGGTGGCCCGAATACCGAGCCGCACTATCCGCTGGGCTGGGCCTGGAGCGGCAACGCTCCGTTCCAATGGGTGAAGCAGGTCGCCTCCCACTTCGGCGGATCGCGCAATCCGATGGTGATTTCATGGCCGGACAAGATCAAGGACAAGGGCGGGCTGCGGCCGCAGTTCTGCCATCTGATCGATATCGTGCCGACCCTGCTGGACGCCGCAGGCATTCCCGCGCCGGATTACGTCAACGGCGTCGAACAGAAGCCGATGGACGGCGTTTCCATCCAGTCGACATTCGCAGGCGCCGATGCCCATGCCGTTCGCGAACGCCAGTACTTCGAGGTTTTCTCCAACCGGGCGATCTACGACAAGGGCTGGATCGCCTGCGCGCAGCACACATTCCCGTGGCGGCAGGACTTCGCGCCGGGCCACTGGGAAAACGATGTCTGGGAACTCTACAACATCGACGAGGACTTCAGCGAGGCCAAGAACCTGGCCGCCACGCACCCGGAGAAGGTGGAGGAACTGAAGCGGATCTTCGATGAGGAAGCAGAGAAATACAACGTCTACCCGCTCGACGACCGCGGGTCCGGCCGCCTCGCAGAGCCGAAGCCATCACCGGGCGGCGCGGATCCAAACCGCACCGACTTCACCTATTACGAGGGCGCCGCGCGCCTGCCGGAAACGGCTGCGCCCAATACCAAGAACCGGTCGCACTCGATCAAGGTGGTGGTCGACAACGATTCGGGCAAAGCCGAGGGCGTCCTGCTTGCGGCAGGCGGCGGGTCGGCTGGCTATGCCATCTACATTCTCGATGGCAAGCCGGTGTACCACTACAACTTCTTCGAGAAGGACCGGCTGAACGTCGTGTCGAGCAAGCCGCTTCCCAAGGGCACGTCGACCATCGAAGTCGCCTTCGCTTATGACGGCGGCGGGCTGGGCAAGGGCGGCGAGGCGGTTCTGCTGCTGGATGGTGAGGAAGTAGCCCGGGGCCGCATCGAACAGACGGTCGCGGGCCGGTTCGGGATCGACACCTTCGGAGTTGGGGCGGATAGCGGATCGCCGGTATCGGACGCCTACAAGCCGCCCTTCGCTTTCAAGGGCGGCAAGATCGAGCGGGTGGACATCAAGCTGGCCGCCCGCAATCTCAGCCAGAGCGAGGAAGACGAATTGCACGAACGCTATCTGGCGTTCGCCCAGCATATTGAGTGAGCTTTCCGGGGACGCGCAAAGACACCCATTCCGGCACCGGGCGAACCATGCCGATCGCCCGGTGCACCCGGCCACGGACCGGATCGTCGGCAACATCTGGCGTCCGAGAACGGCAGCTATTAGGGAAATCGACTGGACGGCCCGAGGCGGTAATGGGCGCAAAGCCACCGCCAAACTTGCTGAACTTGATCGGCAAGTCGACTTTCGAACAACTCAAGATGATCTGGAACGACAGCGCCGCGCCAAGCAATCCCCGGCGCGGCGGATCGATCACTTGGCCAGCAGCGGCTTCAGATAGTGCCCGGTGAAGGACTTCTTCACCTTCACGATATCCTCCGGCGTACCTTCGGCGATCACCTCGCCGCCGCGCACGCCGCCTTCGGGGCCCATGTCGATGATCCAGTCGGCGGTCTTGATGACATCGAGGTTGTGTTCGATCACCACAACCGAATTGCCCTGCTCGACAAGGCGGTGGAGCACTTCGAGCAGTTTGCGCACGTCCTCGAAGTGGAGGCCGGTGGTGGGCTCGTCGAGGATGTAGAGCGTCTGGCCGGTGGAGCGGCGGGCCAGTTCCTTGGCGAGCTTGACGCGCTGCGCCTCGCCGCCGGACAGCGTGGTCGCCTGCTGGCCGACCTTGACGTAGCCGAGGCCCACCTCGTTCAGCATGTGCATCTTGTCGCGGATCGGCGGCACGGCCTTGAAGAACTCCTCCGCGTCCTCGATCGTCATGTCGAGCACGTCGGCGATGGAGTGGCCCTTGAACTTCACTTCCAGCGTTTCGCGGTTGTAGCGCTTGCCGTGGCATTCCTCGCACGTGACGTAGACGTCGGGCAGGAAGTGCATCTCGATCTTGATGAGGCCGTCGCCCTGGCATGCCTCGCACCGGCCGCCCTTGACGTTGAAGCTGAAGCGCCCGGCCTTGTAGCCGCGTGCTTCCGATTCCGGGAGGCCCGCGAACCAGTCGCGGATCTGGGTGAAGGCCCCGGTGTAGGTGGCGGGGTTGGAGCGCGGGGTGCGGCCGATGGGGGACTGGTCGATCTCGATCACCTTGTCGCAGTGTTCGAGCCCGGTGATCCGGTCATGCGCGCCCGCCACCACGCGCGCCCCGTTGAGCTGGCGCGAGGCGCCGGCCTGCAGGGTGTCGATGGTGAGCGAGCTTTTGCCCGAGCCGGAAACGCCGGTGACGCAGCAGAAGGTGCCGAGCGGGAAGGCCGCCGTCACGTTCCTGAGGTTGTTGGCGCGGGCGTTCTCGACCACGATCTGCTTGCCGTTGCCCTTGCGGCGGGTGGTCGGCACCTCGATCTTGCGGGTGCCGTTGAGGTAGGCGGCGGTAAGGCTGTTCTTGGCTTTCAGCACTTGCTTGAGCGTGCCTTCGGCCACGATCTCGCCGCCATGGACACCGGCGCCGGGGCCAAGGTCAACAATATGGTCGGCGGTGCGGATCGCGTCCTCGTCATGTTCGACGACGATCACGGTGTTGCCAAGGTCGCGCAGGCGCTTGAGCGTTTCCAGCAGCATGTCGTTGTCGCGCTGGTGGAGGCCGATCGAGGGTTCGTCGAGCACGTAGAGCACGCCCGACAGGCCCGAGCCGATCTGGCTGGCAAGGCGGATGCGCTGGCTCTCGCCGCCTGACAGGGTGCCGCTGGTGCGGTCGAGGTTGAGGTAATCGAGCCCGACGTTGTTGAGGAAGCCGAGGCGCTCGTTGATTTCCTTGAGTATGGCCTTGGCGATCTGCTGCTGCTGGCTGGTCAGCTTGCCCTCAAGCTCCCCGAACCACGCGAAGCCATCCGCCACCGAAAGGCGCGCGGCATCGGCGATGTCGCTGCCGGCGATCTTCACCGAAAGCGCCTCGGGCTTCAGGCGCTTGCCATCGCAGGTCTCGCAGGGCTGCGCGGTCTGGAACTTGGACAGTTCCTCGCGCATCCAGGCAGAGTCGGTCTGGATCATGCGGCGGTTGAGGTTGCCGATCACGCCCTCGAACGGCTTGTTGACCGTGTATTCCTTCTTGCCGTCCTTGAACGTCAGCGGCACGGCCTTGCCCGCGGTGCCGTAGAGGATGACGATCTTCACCTCGGGCGAAAGCGCGTCCCACGGCGTGGTGAGGTCGAAACCGAAGTGCTCGGCCAGGCTGGAGAGCACCTGCATGTAATAGGGCGAAGGCGGGTTCGACTTGGCCCAGGGCACCACGGCGCCCTGCTTGAGGCTGAGATGCTCGTTCGGGACCACCAGTTGCGGGTCGAACAGCAGCTTCTCTCCCAACCCGTCGCAGGCCGGGCAGGCGCCTTGCGGGGCGTTGAACGAGAACAGGCGCGGCTCGATCTCCTCGATGGTGAAGCCGCTGACCGGGCAGGCGAACTTTTCCGAGAAGACGATGCGGTTCGGCGGCAGGCCGGTTCCCTTGAGGGTCTTCTTCGCACCCTTCCCCTCTTCCTCACGGCCGGGAACGACGCCGTCGGCGAGGTCGATATAGGCCAGCCCTTCGGCCAGCTTCAGCGCCTGTTCGAAGCTGTCTGCAAGGCGGGTCTGGATGCCGTCCTTCACCGCGATACGGTCCACCACGACCTCGATGTCGTGCTTGTACTTCTTGTCGAGCGCGGGGGCGTCCTCGATGGCATAGAGTTCGCCGTCGATGCGGACGCGGGTGTAGCCCGCCTTCTGCCACTCGGCCAGTTCCTTGCGGTATTCGCCCTTGCGGCCGCGGACCACCGGCGCCAGCAGATAAGCGCGGGTGCCTTCGGGCAGTTCCATCACCCGATCGACCATGTTGGACACGGTCTGCGCCTCGATCGGCAGGCCCGTGGCCGGCGAATAGGGAATGCCCACGCGCGCCCAGAGCAGGCGCATGTAGTCCCAGATCTCCGTCACCGTCGCCACCGTGGAGCGCGGGTTGCGGCTGGTGGTCTTCTGCTCGATCGAGATCGCGGGGCTGAGGCCGTCGATATGCTCGACGTCCGGCTTCTGCATCATCTCCAGGAACTGGCGCGCATAGGCCGAGAGACTCTCGACATAGCGGCGCTGCCCTTCGGCATAGATCGTGTCGAACGCGAGGCTCGATTTCCCCGAGCCCGACAGCCCGGTGATGACGATCAGCTTCTCGCGCGGAAGCTCGATGTCGAAGCCCTTGAGGTTATGCTCGCGCGCACCGCGCACCGTGATGTGGGAGAGACTCATGGAGGTGACGTGTTCCAGATTTGTTCGCAAAGCGCAAGCAGCCGCGCCGCTCTCCGATCGCCTCGCCGAAATGCCAGGCCGCGATGTGGGGACGCCCTGCGCGATTGCAACGCCGGGCGCGGCAGGGCCTGTCATGTCGCCCGTCGATCCGCAAATGCCGTTCGACGACAGAGACCGCGTTATGACTTGAAAGCGACATGGTTCTGCGCAATAGCAGGATCGCCCGATAAAAGTACCGACTCACCTTTTGCGATATGGCAATTTACTCATACAAGTAAATTTACGCGCATATCTTGAACGCCGGGGTGATAATCGCGGGGCCTTTTAAAGTATAGACATATTTATACTTAGGTCGACACCCTCCCCACAGCCTGTGGCTGTTTGGGAACGACTTTCCACATCCATTGAGGTCGCCAGCAGTTCGCTGCCCCGTAGATCCGCGAAGGTCTGCGTGCGGGGGCTGCACTCTCGAGCAACAGGAGAATGCAGATGACCAGGATTCACACGAAAATCGTCACCACCGCCATGTTCGCCATGGCCTCGTTCGCGCTTGTCACCCCCGTCCTTGCGGACGTGGTGGTCAAGGAAGTCCGCAACTCGAACCTGCCAACCCGCGAGGTCCGCTACGGGGACCTCGATCTCACCACCGCCAGCGGTCAGGATTCGCTGACGCGGCGCCTCACCGTCGCGGTACGCCAGGTGTGCGGCGGCGCGGACATGCGCGACCTGCCGGCATATTCCGACATGATGCGGTGCCGCGACGATTCCTCGGAAAGGGCCTTCACACAGCGTGATGCCCTGTTCGCCGAACGGATCGCCGCGCGCGGCCAGCCCGACCGGATCGCGACCAATACCCGCGCGATTTCGATCGTTGCCGTAAGGAGCCATTGAGCCGTCCAGGGATCGGGATTCCGCCGGCCGGAGAAATCCGGCCGGCGGCTTCTTGCCCGCAAATTCGCCCACGCCGCCTAACGGCGCGGCTCACGCCTGAACCGCTCCGTCGCGCCGGGCAACGGCTCGTCGCATAGCCGTTTGCATCCGCCCCATCGCCCCGCCAGAGCGCGGGAAAGCCAGCGAGGGATGGAGATTACGATGAGGGGAGCGCGCGCTCTGATTGCGTTCGGCACACTCGTGCTGGCGGCGGGACCGGCTCTGGCCGACGACCCTCACGACCGGATGAGCGCTGAGGATATCGCCCGCGATCGCGCGATCATTCGCAAGCTCAACAATGACCAGTTGCAGTACGTCCGCAAGCGCGACGCGCAATATGCTGCCGGATGGAAGGATTACGACCGCGCCCGGGGCGGCAACGACTATGCCGACGAGGACGCGAACGGGGACGCGGAGGACGCGCCGCGCGGCAGCAGCTATTCGCGCCAATCCCGCGAATACGACAGGGCCCGCCGCGATTACGAGGCTGACCTTGCCCGCTGGCGCCGCGATGTCGCCGCCTGCCGCGCGGGCGACTATTCCCGCTGCGAGCGCTGAGACAGATCTTTCCTCCAGGCGGCACGGCAAGCTCCCGGACAATGGCCGTTCACGGCAGCAGCGCCGCCCATGTGGCGGCGCCGACGACGCCGTCCGCCTTGAGTGCTTTCGACTTCTGGAAATCCATCACGGCCTGCGCCGTCATCGAGCCGAAAGCGCCATCGGCGGGGAGCTTCAGCAGCTTCTGCAGGAAGGCGACATCCTCGCCCTTGTCGCCGAAGCGCAGCGGCTGGCGTGAAAGCGCGGCATCGACGGAGGGGCTGGCAGCGGCTGACGGCGCAGAGGAAGGCGCCTGAAGCGCAAGCCAGGTCTGCGCACCGACGATCCCGTCCGCATAGAGACCCTTGCCCTTCTGGAACGCAATCACCTTCGTCTTGGTGGCCGGGCCGAAATCGCCGTCCATCGGCAATCCCAGCAATTGCTGGAGATGCAGCACGGGCTGGCCCTTGTCTCCCAGCTTCAGCACCGGCGTGGGATTGGCGGTGCGCGCGCCGCCCGCCATGAAGCTCTCGTAAGCCCGGCGCATCTTGTTGTGATAGTCGTTCGCCGCGTAGTCCGGCCCGTTGTAGCCGCGTGCGAAGCCTGCCCAGTCCAGCCGGATCAGTTCGTCGTCCAGCCGGTTCTTGCGGATGAACCCGACGAAGGCATCAAGCTGCCCCGCTTCTCCATCGACCATCGCCTTCACGAACGCCTCGACGTCGGCATAGCCGGATGAAGCGTAATTGAAGCCCATGATCTGGAACCGGCCCCAGCTTGCCGACTGGAGCGCGGCCTTGCGGTCCAGCGCGATGGCCTGCCTGAGGCGTGGATACTCCCCTGCCCCGCCGACATAGCCGCCGCGCTTGGGCCAGGAGATATCGGAGTGGGCCGCGGTGTAATTGCCCTTCGTCAGTTTGTGGAAGATGTGCCGTTCGAACAGTATCTTGGGCCGTCCATCCGCAAGGAAACCGCCGCCTGCGCTTTCCACTTGCGATACAGCCCGGATGGCGGCAACCGAACAACCGATCTTCTTGGCGGCCGCTTCGTAATCCGCCGCAGACAAGGGCGCGGAATTCCCTTTGAATTCATCAGCCATGACCGTTTCCCCTCAAGTCATCATGAAATAGACTCGCGGCCCTGACATTTTTATTTGACGTATAATTACGCCGCCCCCGGTAGACCCACAATAACCATCAAGACGTAAGTATAACTACGATGATGGAGAATGGCGGCCCGCGCGCGCCGCCGGGCGCCGGGGCTTGCCTCCCCGGCCCCGCCTCCTAAAAGCGCTGGGCATGAACACCACCGTCACGCCCCGCTCCGCCCGCCGCCTCGCCCTCCCGCTGGTCGCGGCCCTCCTTGCCGCCACGGCCCACCCCGCTCTCGCCAGGGACGCGATCGATCCCGAGCGGATGGTGGCCGATGTGAAGACGCTGGCCTCGGACACGTTCGAAGGCCGCGCGCCCGGCACCGTGGGAGAGGAACGGACCATCGGCTACCTCATCGCCCGCTTCCAGGATATCGGCCTCCAGCCCGCCGGTCCGGACGGCCAGTGGGTGCAGAAGGTGCCGCTACTGCACACCCGGCTCGAAACGCCGGCGACACTGGCCTTCTCCAGCCCCAGGGGCGCCATGCCGGTGACCGTGGCCAAGGACATCTACATCTCGACCGTGCGCCCCGATGACACCGCCCGCATCGCCGGCGCCCCCGTGGTCTTCGTCGGCTACGGCGTGAACGCGCCGGAACGCGGCTGGGACGATTTCAAGGGCATGGACCTCAAGGGCAAGGTCGTGGTCTTCCTCATCAACGACCCCGACTTCCACGCCGGAAAGGGTGAGCCTGCCGCCGGAAAGTTCGGCGACCGGACGATGACCTACTATGGCCGCTGGACCTACAAGTTCGAGGAAGCCGCGCGGCAGGGCGCGGTAGCGGCGCTGATCGTCCACGAGACGGAAGGCGCGGGCTATGGCTGGAACGTCGTCACCAGTCCGGGCGGCGAAAACTACGACATCGTGCGCTCGCCCGACAAGCTGACCAGCCTCGCCTTGCAGGGCTGGCTCTCGGCCGATGCGGCAACGCGGCTGTTCTCCTCTGCCGGGCTGGACCTGACCAAGCTCTCCGCCGCCGCGCGCCGTCCGGATTTCCGGCCGGTGACGCTCAAGGGCGTCAGCTTCGACGCCGAAGTGCCGGTGAACCACGAGGAAGTCATGAGCCACAACGTGCTGGCGCAGATCCCCGGCACCGCGCGCAAGGACGAAGTGGTGATGTTCGGCGCCCACTGGGACGCCTACGGCAAGGGCGCGCCCGATGCGCAGGGCCGCATCTACCGCGCCGGCGCCAATGACGACGGCATCGGCATTGCCGGCATCCTCGACATCGCCCGCGTCATGAAGAGCGAACCGGCGCCGCAGCGCACGGTGGTCTTCGCGGCGTGGACCGCCGAGGAGCGCGGGCTGCTCGGTTCGGAATTCTATGCCGCCAACCCGGTGTTCCCGATGGAGAAGACCGTCGCCAACCTCACCATCGACGTGCTCCAGACCGCGGGCGCCGCTAACGACGTGACGGTGATCGGCAAGGGCCAGGACACGCTGGAGGACGACATGGCGCGCGTCGCCGCCACCCAGGGCCGCCGCGTGACGGTAGAGAGCCTGCCCGAGCGCGGGCTGTTCTACCGCGCGGACCACTTCTCCTTCGCCAAGCGCGGCGTGCCGGTAATGCTGATGATGGGCCTTGCCGGAGCGGCCGACCTGAAGGACGGCGGCGTCAAGGCCGGGCAGGCCTGGATCGATGCCTATACCGGCCAGTGCTACCACCAGGCCTGCGACGCCTGGTCGCCCGACTGGAAGATGGAAGGCGCGGTGCAGGACGTGGAACTGGTCCGCGAGATCGGCCGCGACCTCGCCAATTCGGCGAAGTGGCCGCAGTGGAAACCCGGCTCCGAGTTCAAGGGCCTGCGCGACAAGTCGGACGCGGTGCGCAAGTAACCGTCAGGTCCAGTGGACCAGCAGGTCGGCGAGCGCATGGAACACCACCGCACCGCCGATCAGCCACCCGGCCAGTTTCACCGCCCGCGCCGTGCCATTGTCAGGCGCGGGCGGTGACGGCGCCTCCATCCGCGCCGAGGCCGCGCGCAGGAATCGCGGCGCTTCCCCGGCAATGCGCGAAAGCTCCAGCAGCGCCGCCTCCACCTTGTCCGGCGCGGCGAGGCCGGAAATCCGCGAGGCGACGAGCCGGCCGCGCATCCCCTCCAGCGCCTCGGACAAGTCGAACCCGGGCGCGATTCCGGCCAGTACGCCGTCCATCGTCACCATCGCCTTGAAGATCAGCACGAGGTCCGGCGGCAGAACCAGCCCCTCCTGCCGCAGCAGCGGGAAGAAATCCGCCACCATCGCGTTCAGCACCAGCGCCCCGCTGCCGTGCCGGGCAACCAGGCGTTCGGAGGCACGCAGCAGCTTCTCCCGCGAAATCTCCCCGTTTTCCGACCATATCGCCAGCATGTCCGCCACGCCGCCGGGATCGCCGCTGCGCAGGGCGAGGATGAAGGTCAGGAACTCGTGCTGGCGGCGCGGACTGACCACCCCCACCGAGCCGAGATCGAGCAAGGCCAGCCGATCTCCGGGAAGGCACAACAGGTTGCCGGGATGCGGGTCGGCGTGGAAGCGCCCGCCGATCAGCACCATCTCCAGCACCAGTTCGGCCCCCAGCGCGGCAATGCGCGAGGGATCGATCCCGGCCGCTCTCAAGACCTCGGGATCGCGCGGAGGAATGCCCGCGATATAATCCATGACCAGCACTTGCTCGCCGGTCCATTCCCAATGGATGCGCGGCACCTCGACACGGTCGAGCGCGGCAAGGTCCGCGCGGAGCAGGTCGGCGTTGCGCCCTTCGCCGGTGAAATCCAGCTCGTCGAGGATTTCGCGCCCCAGTTGCTCGATCATCGCCGTGGGCCGCATCCGCCGCACCTGCCCGCTGCGCGCCTCCGCCATGGCCGCCAGATGGCGCATGAGCCTGAGGTCCGCCTCCATCCGCGCGCGAATGCCCGGGCGGCGGATCTTCACCACCACTTCGGTGCCATCCTTCAGCACCGCCCGGTGGACCTGTGCGATCGAGGCTGCCGCCAGCGGCTCGGTATCGAACAGGGCGAACGCGGTTTCCGGCGGCTCGCCCAGCGCGGCCTCCACTTCACCGCGCAGCGCCTCGAACGGCAGGCGCGGCGCATCGCTCTGGAGTTGCTCGAAGGCCGCGATCCATGCATCCGGCAGCAGATCGCGCCGGGTCGCGAGAATCTGGCCGAGCTTCACGTAAGTCGGCCCCAGCGCCTCCAGCGCGCGGCGCGTGCGCGTCGGCAGGTCGCGCGGCTCATGGCCCGCATCGTCCCCTTCGCCGAGGCCCAGCCGCACCGCCAGCGCCTCAAGACCGAACCGGACGATCACCGCCGACACTTCGGCCATCCGCGCCCGGTCCCGCGCCGCCACGGCTATCGACTTGAACATGCGTCACTCCTTCAGCGGTGGACAACCGGGCTGACGGGGCTCCGGTTCCGGCGGCATGCCCTGCTCCGGGGTCGGACGGAGTGGACAGCCCCGAGTGCACAAAGCTAGGGATGGCGCATGAGCGGCAGTTTAACGGGGGCGCTCAAGCCCTTATTCGCAGTAGCCCTGATGTCCACGCTGGCAGCCTGCGGCGGCGGCACGAAGTTCCGCCCGGTCAGCGACGTGCCGGTACGCGTCGGCCCGCCCTACAAGGTGCGCGGCACGACCTACACGCCCGCCACCCAGCCCGGTTACGACGTGCTCGGCTATGCGACATGGTACGGCAGCGAATCCGGCAACAAAGTGGCCAATGGCGAACGCTTCCGCCCCAGGTGGATCACGGCCGCCCATAAGACCCTGCCCCTGCCCAGCTACGTCGAGGTCACCTCGCTCGACACCGGCCGCCGCATCGTGGTGCGCGTGAACGACCGCGGCCCCTTCGGCGAGAGCGCCCGCGTCATCGACCTTTCCCGAGGCGCGGCGGAAGAACTGGGCATCCGGAACAAGGGCAAGGCCGCCGTGCGCGTGCGCGTGGTGGAGCCCCCCGAAAAGGACCGCGCCGCCTTGCGCAAGGGCAAGGCGGCGCAGGAACTGCCCCCGGTCAGCCCGGCGACGCTGGCGAACCTGCAATCGCAGTTCGAGCGCGGTGTGGGAACGCGGTGAACCGGGAGGGCAGAAAGCTCGCAACCGGTATCAGCGACCCGCCGCGACGAAGGCACCTCTGACCGTGCCACCTCCCACACTGGGCGAAAAGTACTCGAAATTGAAGTTGCCTCCGACTTCGTTGGCATTCGGCCCGAAGAACATGCCGTTGAGGGTTCCTTCAAGCCCGCCACCACGGGTGGCGGAAAAGCCACCTACGCGCTGCGCGTCGGCGGTCACGTCCCCGATAGTGCCGGCGAAGCTCGTAGTCCCGAAACTCAGATCGCGTCCATTGGCGAGATTGGTGCCGCTGAGGGCGAGTTGACCGGATATCTTGCCCGTTCCGAAATTTGCGGAGAGAGATGACGTCCCGGAAACGTCGTACATGTCGATCCTGATATCATTGTTGTAGATGACCGCGCTGCCATGTGCGACGCCCGTATAGCTCGCCGTTCCAGTGGTCGGCATGAGGCCTTTGGGCGTGGCCTGACCATAGGCGATATAGCCCATGTTATAGTTTCCGGCGCCCGATTGTGTCACGCCTCCCGCCAGCACGTACTTCGCGAAGCCAGAATAGGTGAGAGCGATCCTACCGCCCTTCCCATCGAAAATATAGCGATCCACCGCAGCATAGCTGGAGAAGCCTCCGCTGCTCACCGCCCCGGATCGATAAACCGTACGCTCGGCATTGGATGTCGCGCTGTCGACATCGGAGCTTTGCATGGCGGCGTATGTGCCGCTGCCCGAATTGCGGGTCACCCGGATCGCTCCGACAGGCGAGCCGGACGACAGTTCCACAGCGTAATCGGTGGTCGTCGCACCCGCGAAATTATCAGAATAGTCATTGTTTATAGTAACCCTATATGCCACCTCGGCGCCGATCCCATGTAACAGCGTAGTGCCTGTAATGTTGGCCAGGCCCGTGGGGGGAGAAATGGCAGGGTCGGTGCTGCCGATCAGATATCCGTTCGCCTTTCCGCCGGTCGTGCTCGAAAGCAGAAACGTACCACCGATCTGATCGCCTGCGTCACCGTAGAACCGCGCATCGAGATTGCCGGTATAATCTTTCGTACCATCGAGAGAAAGTGTGCCCGCAATCGCGTTCGTCGTGCTGGATATCGTAGCGCTGGTCGTCCAGGTCCCGTTGTCTGTGCCGCTGTAAACTGATCCCGCCGGCACGATCATGCTGGCCGGACTGAACAGACTGAGTTGATAATCGCCCGAACCGGATAGCGTGCCCGTTCCAAGGTTGGCTGCAAGACGTCCGGTTCCATCCAGTGTCTGCAAT
This sequence comes from Novosphingobium sp. TK71, assembly GCF_055361505.1. Classification (NCBI taxonomy): domain Bacteria; kingdom Pseudomonadati; phylum Pseudomonadota; class Alphaproteobacteria; order Sphingomonadales; family Sphingomonadaceae; genus Novosphingobium; species Novosphingobium sp. TK71. The sequence continues at coordinate 269,731 of NZ_CM143962.1, read as the reverse complement.
TGCTGTCCCGTTTCCAGCACGGCACCACCGATCCTGGCATTGTAATGTCCGGTTCCGGTTCGCGGAACAGCCGAGGAGGCCGTCTCGTCACCGTAGACATAGGCATCGAGGATCGTCGACGGCCCGGTCCGGTCATATTGCAGCCCCGCGACCACGGCAGCCTCTTGCCCCATCCCCAAGAAGGCTGTCGTCTCGTCGTAAGTCGCCTCAACGTCGCGGCGCTGCAACGGGGCAAGGACCTGTCCGGACGACCGGTAAAACAGTCCGCCGCGGCCCCATGCCGCATACTTCGCGAACAACCCGCTGGCCTGCCCCGTCGAAACGAGCTTTCCGTTGCCATCAAGCGAAAGCGAGACACTCTGCCCGCGCACGCGGAAGAAAGTGGCGTTTTCAGGATTTAAGATGCTACCGTGCTGGTTGAGCGGATAGTCGTTTCGGCCACCCCAGACCACACCGACCGTTGCTTCATCGGCATAGGCGCTGGAAAAGGTAGCACCCACCTCCGCCGCTCCTGGTCCGTAGAACGATCCCTGAAACGTACTTGTGCCAGTTTCGTAGTTCGTGGTGGTCCCGAGAATGCCGGCAAAGCCGTTGGTCCCGGACTTCATCATCGCATTGGCAATGAGAATGCTGCCATAGCCGGTCAGCCCCGTCTCGCTTTCCGTCATGGAGAAAGGCACGTTGGCGTGGATGGCCCCCGTCGCGAAATCGGCGTCGAGCCGACCGCTGCCTGCGAGAGTGTGGATATTGATGTTGGACGCCGAAACGCCCAGCAACTTGACGTCATAACTAGCCGCACCAGTGCGCGGCATATCCGCGGCCGCTGTCTTCACACCATAAGCAAAAGCATCAAAACGCCCATCAACGCTCGACTTGCCTTCGGTCACCCGCTGCCAGAACCCGGCGCCGACATAGCGCGTCTGGCCGGCTCCGCTCCCTGTCTTGGACAGCGTCAGGAAGTCGGTCGTCGACTTGGCTGTCAGTTTGTAGGTGGTGACGGCCGCATTCGACTGGGCAGGATCGATATCAGCCTGCCGGAATGCTTGGCTGACCGAGCCATCGGTCAGGGTGTAACTCTGGTTCGCGGCATTGTAGGCGATCGTCAGCGCCGTCTTCCCGGCGCTATGGGTCGCGGAGCCCGTCTTGGTCGAGACTGAAATCTTGCCAAGGATCGCGTCGTTCGTGAAGTTCTCCGAGACCAGCGGCCCGATGAGATCGTCGTTCTTTGCCGTGGGAGTGGGAGTGGGTGTAGGCGTCGGCGTGCTGTTGACGTCGCCGCCACCACCGCAGGCCGCAAGCAACAGACTGAGCGCCGTAAGCGAGGTCATGGTCGCCAACTTGGCGACGGGTACGGTCTTCATGAACAATCCCCCTGTTCAGAATGCCAAGGCAAGCCACCCACGTCTTGCCTCGGCGAGAATACAAGCCTGTGCTTTCAGTTCTTCCGGCCGACGACCGCGCCCGAGCCGTTGCCTATCTCCGGGTTGCCGAGGCCCTGGCGCAGCGTGAACGCTCCGCCCATTTCCGTCGCACCCGGTCCGTAGAAGAACCCGTGCAGGTCCGCGGAATAAGCCGCGTTCAAATCCGAGGATGCCTCGAACTCGTTGCCTTTGTAGAACTGGTTGGGCGTCTTGATGATGCCATCGAGCTGCAGATTGCCGAAGACCTTGGTGCGCCCGTCGACCACGTGCTGGCCTGTCGGGCTCATCTCGAAGCGGACGGTTCCGGCTGCGAAATTCGCCGCGAAGCTGCTGGCGCCGGACAGCACATAGGCACCGGTTCCATCGGCGTACTGGCCGTCGATCCTGGTCTGATACGTCGCCGAGCCGGACTTCGGCATGTCGGAGGGGCTGGTCGTCACGCCGTAAGTGAAGAATGCCGTGCTCACGTCGAGATCGGTGCCCTTGTCGACGATCTTCTGCCAGGCGCCGTAGCTGGCGTAAGTGAGCGCCATGTCGGGATTGCCCGCGCCCGGCCTGAACAGGACGAAGTCTTCCTGCGTATTGCCGGCAATCTTGCGATAACCCGTCGTCGCGGCCGTATCGCCGAGCTTGTCGGCCGGGCGGAAGATCGTGGTGCCCATCGTCGTGCCGACGAGGGTGTAGGACTGGCTCGCGGCATCGTAACGCACCTCGGTCGGCGCCTGGACCGAACTCTTTCCGCTGGCGGCCCCGGTCGCGCGGGACAGCGAATAGTTCGCCTGCGCGTAGTAGGCCGTGAAGTCCTGGCTGACGCGCAGCTCCGCGAGAGTGGCATTCCCCTGGCCCGTGGGCGGCTTGGGGAGCGAGGCGACATCCTCTCCCCCGCCGCCGCATGCCGCGAGCAGGACGCTGATCGACGTGACGAATATCGGATGCGAAAGCTTCATGTCCTTATCCCTCAGAATGCCGAAGTGACGCCGAATTCCGCGGCAACGCGGCGGTAGTCGTAGATTTCGATGGAGGAGCGGTTGCGCTCCCATTTGAGGCGCACGAGCGGTGCGAAGCTGCCGAGGTGCAGCGCGCGCAAGGTGGCGGCGATGCTGGCGCTGTAGCGGTTTTCCCGGCGCCGCTCGGGGTAGAGGAACAGGCGCTCGTCCGCCTCCAGATGGCTGTAGGCCATGGTGCCGACCAGGGTGGTTCGGCCCATTTCGCGGAACAGGTAGACCGAGGCGCCCCCGCTCGCGAGGGAATAGCCGGGATCGCGCGCGGCCTCGCGGAAGCCGTAGACCTGCAGGCCGCCGCCGAACCGGGCGCTGAAGGCACGGTCGAGGCTGGCGGAAAGCGTGAAATCATCGGCGGTCTGGAGCGCATTGCGCTTGTTGTCGACATGGGAAATCCCGCCGTCGAGGCGGATCTGGCTGCGCTTACCCGTCGGGCGCTGCCAGCTTACGTTGCCGCCGATCGTCATGCTGTAGGGATCACGGCCGTACCAGCGCCACGAAGGGCCGAACGAGAAGGTGAGCTGGTTGCCGCCCCATGCATATTGCGGGCCGGCCTGCACCCCCACGGTCACGTCGTTGAAGTCCGGCTCGCGGTAGAGCGTGGCGCTGGTCGAGGCGCGCACCAGCAGGTCGGCTCCGGGCTGGATGCCGAGGCGGAAGTAGCCCTGCCCCTGAAGGTTGAGGCCCACGCCCGATTTCGCCTGCGCCTCGTCGTCCAGCGTGAAGTCACCGATCACGGTGCCCAGCGTGTCGGAACGGGTGGCGCGATTGATGTTGCTGTCCGGCGCGAGCGCGAACTCCACCGAACCGCCGAACGGCTTCCGGGCGTTGAGCGCACGGGTATAGAAGCGCACGAGCTGTTCCACCGAGGTCGGCAGTCCCGCCGCCTGGGCCGCGCGCAGTTCCTTGCGGGCGGCGCCGAAATTGCCGAGCGAGGCCTGCATCCGGGCCAGCTCCAGCCGGACACGCGCCGCGCCGGGCTTGTCGTCAAGGATGCGGCGGAATTCGAGCGCGGCGTCGGCATAGCGCTTGAGATCGTCGCCCAGCATCAGGCCAAGACGGAAACGCGCCTCTGTCCGCACTTCGAGATCCCGGTCCTGCGACAGGGCCCGATAAGCCGTCTCCGCAGTCGCGAAGTCACCTTCCGCGCGGGCCTGCTCGGCCAGTGCGAAAACCTGCGCGGCCGAAAGGCCCGCATGCGTGGCAGGTTGCGCCGCAGGCCACTGCGCGCCGGTTGCCCCCTGGCCCGCCGCGTCCTGCGCGCTTACGCCGGTGGCAAGGCCCGCCAAGACCGCTGCCGCCAGCCAATGCTGAATCGGAATGTCACACCCCCGTTTGGCGGTGTGTTAGTACTCCGATCAAATACTTGTCCAGATGCAACAAGACCGGGTCACCGGCGCGACGTCAAAATTCGGGCGGTGAACGGCATTTGTCACTATTGCAGCCCGTTCAGGCTGCCTCGCGCTCCGCGTAGACTTCGGCCTCCTTGCCGATGAGGATGTCAGCAAGGAACCAGTAGGCCTCGCCCCAGGCGGCGAGCACTTCGTCGGTTGCCGCTTCGCCCAGCACGTCGCGGATCGCGGGCAGCAGCGCTTCGGCGACCAGCGGATAGTGCTCTGCCTTCACGCCTGTATCGACATGGCGCTGCACCATGCGCGCCACCGCGCCGGTGAGGTTCTGGAGCTTGTCCACGTTCTGCGCATAACCCAGGATCGCGGCGGCAAGACGGCGCGGCTGCTCGCCAGAGGTCTGCGCGGCCTGGTCGAACATCGCGCGCACGTCGGCATTCTCGAACAGGCGTTCGTACATGCGGGTGGTGATCGCGACCCCGTGCTGCTGAAGCGCGGGCGCGGTTGCCTTGATCGTGGCGACGGTCTGTTCGCTGAGCGGAGCGGCCATTTCGATTCGTCCTTTAAAGATGCATTGTTGATGCATCTATACGCCGAAGGGAAAAGATGTAAATACGGCGCATCATTTTAACCGGAGACCGCCCTTGCGCCTCACCGCGCACACCGACTACGCCCTGCGCATCCTGCTCCACGCCGCCGTGGAGCCGGAGCGGCTGTTCTCGATCGCCCAGGTTGCAGAGGCGCACGCGATCTCGCGCAATCACGCGATGAAAGTGGTCAACCTGCTCGGCAATGCCGGGCTGCTGGAGACGGTTCGCGGGCGGGGCGGCGGTTTTCGTCTCGGCCGCCCTGCACGGGAAATCGCGCTGGGCGAAGTCGTGCGGCTGACCGAACCCAACATGAGCCCCGCCGATTGCGGCAACTGCCTGCTTCAGGGCGCCTGCGGCCTCACCGGGATCCTGCGCAAGGCCATGGCCGCCTTTCTCGCCGAACTCGACGCGCATACGCTGGCCGACGCCGCCATGGGAACCCGGCTGCCCTTCCCGCTTTTACAGTCTTCCTGAAGCGAAACTCTTCGAGAATTACTGGTCCGATCAATTGGCCCGATCATCGGGAACTTTCCCGTCGTACCCGCGTTCCTCCTCCAAAGAGGAGAGCCTGAAATGAATATCGGAGCCGAAATCCCGTTCCGGCGCAGTCGCTTCGCGCGCAAGACCGGATCGTTGATCCTGGACCGCCAGCGCGAAGAGCAAAAGCAGGAACGCGATCCCGATTCCGATCCCATGCTTGTTTGGTCCAACGGTCGCTTCCGGTCCAACTGACCGGACCCGATTCCCCCTGTCGGTGCGACCGTACGACGCGCCGGAGCGCAACTTGATTGCGCTCCGGCGCGAAATCGTATGCGCCGCGAAATGTCGCATACGTCCTTTGAGCAACAGGTTTTCCAAAGCCTGACCGGCGCTTGCAAGGCCCGGTTTTCTGCGCTTCAACCCTGCTCCTAGATACCTCGGCAGCCAATTCGCAGCACTCGGGCACGGCGCAGCCGCTCCCCTTTCGCTCCATTCCCCACCGGCTGCCGAAGTCAGGAGAAAACAACGATGAAGACCCGGCTCATGGCCGCTGCCGCCCCCTTCGTGCTTGGCGCAGCGCTGCTTGGAGGATTTTCCGTGACCGCTACCGCAAAGACTGGCACCGCAAAGACTGGCACCGCAAAGACCGGCACCGCCACTCCGGCCTATGCCGGCCCCTTCGCGAAGCCCAGCACGCTCCCGCTCCACGCGCCGGACTTCACCCAGTACAAGGATAGCGACTGGCAGCCCGCCATCGAGGCCGGCATTGCCGCCAAGCGCGCCGAGATCAAGGCGATCGCCGCGAACACGGCCAGGCCGACTTTCCAGAACACCATCGTCGCGATGGAGCGCGCGGGCACGCTCTATGACCGCGTCTACAACGTGTTCAGCCAGCTCACTTCGGCTAACACCAGCGATGCGCTCGACGCGATCGACACCGCCGTAAGCCCGCAGATTTCCGCGCTGAACGACGATATCTACCTCGACGACGCGCTGTTCGCCCGCGTCAAGGCCGTGCACGACAGCGCGCAGGGCAAGGCCCTGACCGGCGAGGACGCCATGCTGCTGGCGACGACTTACGACAAGTTCGTCCACCGCGGCGCCCTGCTTTCGGCCGAACAGAAGGTCGAGCTGAAGGCGATGAACCTCGAGATCGCCAAGCTCGAAACCGCCTTCTCGCAGAAGCTGACCACGGCCACCGCCGCCAAGGCGCCGATCTTCGACACCGCCGCGCAGCTCGACGGGCTTTCGCAGGCAGAGATCGCCGCCGCCGCCAAGCTCGCCGCCGAAAAGGGCCATCCCGGCAAGTTCATGCTGGCGCTGGGCAACACCACGCAGCAGGCCGCGCTGACCAGCCTCAACAACCGCGCCAGCCGCAAGATCCTGTGGGACGCCAGCGTGAACCGCACTTCGGGCGGCGACGAGTACGACACCACCGCAATGGTCACCCAGATGGCCACCCTGCGCGCAAAGAAGGCCAGGCTGCTCGGCGCGCCCGACTTCGCGACGTACCAGATGTACGACCGCATGGTGAAGACGCCGGGTCAGGCGATGGAGTTCATGAAGGGCTTCGTCCCCGCGCTGCGCGCCACGCAGGACCGCGAGGCCGCCATGCTCGAAGCCGCCGCCAAGGCCGACGGACAGGCCATCAAGCTGGAGCCGTGGGACTGGTCCTACTACGCCGAGAAGGTCCGCAAGGCGAAGTACGACCTCGATGAAAGCCAGATCAAGCCTTACTTCGAAGTCTGGCGCACGCTGGAAGACGGAGTGTTCTACGCCGCGAACCAGACTTATGGCCTGACCTTCAAGCGCCGCACCGACCTTCCGGTCTACCACCCGACCATGCGCGCCTATGAAGTGTTCGACGCCGACGGCAAGTCGCTGGCGATCTTCTACTATGATCCCTTCGCCCGCTCCAACAAGAAGGGCGGCGCCTGGATGAACAACTTCGTCGAGCAGTCCTACCTGCTGGGCGAAAAGCCGGTGGTCAGCAATACCCTGAACATCGCTCCGCCCGCCGATGGCGAACCCGCGCTCGCCAGCTTCGACGACGTGGAGACCATGTTCCACGAGTTCGGCCATGCGCTGCACGGCTTCTTCGCCAGCCAGAAGTACCCCTCGCTCTCGGGCACCAACACCGCGCGTGACTTCGTGGAATTCCCCAGCCAGTTCAACGAGAACTTCGCGACGATCCCCGCCGTGCTCAACCACTACGCCAAGCATTACCAGACCGGCGCGACGATCCCCTCGGACCTGATCGCCAAGATCGAGGCGGCGAAGACCTTCAACCAGGGCCTGGGCCTGGGCGAAACGCTTTCGGCGGCGATGCTCGACATCCAGTGGCACCAGCTCTCCCCCGAGGAAGCCGCGCAGCCGCCGATGGCCTTCGAAGCCAAGGCGCTGGCCGCGACCGGGCTCAACACCGACCTGATCCCGCCGCGCTACAAGACGCCCTACTTCCGCCACATCTGGGATAACGGCTACGCGGCCGGATACTACTCGTACATCTGGACCGAGATGCTGGCACACGACGGCTGGGACTGGGTGGAAAAGCACGGCGGCATGACCCGCGCCAACGGCGACCACATCCGCAAGTCGTTCCTCGGCCAGGGCCACACCAAGGACTTCGCCCAGCTCTACCGCGACTTCACCGGGCACGACCCCAAGGTCGAACCGATGCTGGAAGCGCGCGGTCTGGCGCCGAAGGCCCAGTAACGCCGGGATAATCCATGCACGAAACGCCGCTCCGGAAACGGGGCGGCGTTTTTTGTTTCATTCCGACCCCGCCTAGAACTGCTGCCGGAAATCCACCGCCAGCGGTGCCGGCGCGCCGATCGAGAGGGCGCGTTCGCCGGGGTCGCCCAGCCAGTGCGCCGGGCAGTTCCACACGCGGCTGATGACCTCGCGCGAGAGGGCCATCTCGGGCGGGCCTTCGGCCTCCACCCGGCCCTTGGCCAGCACCAGCACCTGATCGGCATGGTTCATCGCCGTCGCCAGATCATGAAGCACGAGGACGACGCCCTTCCCGGCCCGCGCCTGCTGGCGGAAGCGCTGCATCAGCGCCGCACCGTGCGCAAGGTCGAGGCTGGCGAAAGGTTCGTCGGCAAGCAGCCAGCCGGGCTGGGTAGCCAGCACGCGGGCCATGAGCGCGCGGGCGCGTTCGCCGCCGGAAAGGGTGGAGACCGGACGGTGGCGCAAGTCCTGAAGGTCCATCGCGGCGATGGCGTCCTCGATCGCTTCCTGCGTCTCGGCGGCCGGAGCACCGCGCCATGGCAGGCGGCCGAGCGAGATCAGCACTTCGACAGAGACATCCCAGGCCACTTCCGGCGTCTGCGGCAGGTAGCCGATCCACTGCGCGCGCTGCGCCAGCGATACCGCGGAAAGCGCCCGCCCGCCCATCACGGCGCGGCCGCCATCGGGCTTGAGCAGCCCCGCGATCACGGAAAGCAGCGTGGACTTGCCCGCGCCGTTGGGCCCGCAGATCGCGGTTATCATGCCGCGGCGGCAGTTGAGCGAGACATCCTCCAGCCGCCCGGCGACAGTGACCTTGTCAGCGCCGAAGCTCATGCCACCATGCCCTGGCGCATCCTGAGCAGCAGGCGCAGGAAGAACGGCGCGCCCAGCAGGCTGAGCGCGATGCCGAGCCGCAGTTCGCCGCCGGTCAGCGGCAGGATGCGGCAGAGACAGTCGGCCATGAGCAGCAGCAAAGCGCCCGCCAGCGCGGAAGGCACGAGCAGCGAGGACGGCTTGCGGTCCGTCATCGGTCGCACGAGATGCGGCACCATCAGGCCGACGAAGCCGATGATGCCCGCCACCGCCACGCCCGAACCGACAATCAGGCCCACGCCCAGGATCATCAGCGCCTGAAGCCGCAGCGGCTCCACGCCGAGCGAGCGGGCGGCCATCTCCCCCAGGGTCATCGCATCGAGATCGCGCCCCGCGTAGATCAGCACGCCGATGCCGCCCAGGGTCAGCGGCATGGCAATCCAGACCTCCCGCCATGAACGGTCCGCCAGCGAGCCCATCATCCAGGTAACGATCTCGCTCATCGCGAAAGGCGACGGGGAGAGGCTGATGGCAAGGCTCATCAGTGCGCCGGCAAGACTGGAAACCATGAGCCCGGCCAGCGTGAACAACGCCACACCGCCGCCGCGCCCGGCGATCAGCGCCAGCAGGGTCATCGCCCCGCCCGCGCCGACCAGCGCGAAGACCGGCAGCATCCAAGGCGCCGAGGCATAGCCGGTCCAGAAGCTCAGCACCGCGCCCAGCGCCGCGCCGGGCGCTATGCCGAACAGGCCGGGGTCGGCAAGCGGATTGCGCAGGTAGCCCTGCATCGCCGCCCCCGCCGCGCCCAGCCCGGCGCCGAGCACCAGCGCCAATACCGCGCGCGGCAGTCGCAGCTGCACGAGGATGATCGATGCGTTCTGAAGTTCCGGGGAAAAAGGGTTGATCCAAACGCGGCCCGCCAGCAGCGACAAAGGCACCGCGACACAAAGCGCGAGAGCCAGCAGCAGGACAAAACGCAGGTTCATGGTCTGAGGGAAACAGTCCAATCGCCCAATGGCTCCGGCGAGGCCAGCGCCCGGCGCGCCGCCGCGAGTTCGTCGAGCGCACGCGGAATGGTTGGCCCCCCGCACCACAGGATGGAGCGGCTCAGCAAGAAACGCCGGGTACTGGTCAGCGCGGAAAGCGCCGGGTGATGCAGCATTCGGTCCTCCTCGGCGAGCGGATCGCCTACCGCGAAGACCACGCGCGGCGGGTCCGCCAGCACATGCTCCAAGGGCAGATAATCGGCCTGGGAGAGGCCGCGCGCGCCGGCAATATTCGTAAAGCCGGTGTGCTCCATCATGTCAACGATCAGGGTCCGGTCTCCGGCCACCAGTCCACCGGATTCCCACACCAGTGCAGGAATTTGCCGCATTCCGGCGGGCGGCGCGTTTCGGGCCACGGCCGCATCGATCCGCTGGACCAGCCGCTCGCCCCGTTCGGGATGCCCGGCCAGCCGTGCAAGCTGGCGCACCTGCTCGCGCGCGGCCCGAAGGTCGGAGGCTATCGGAACCTTGACCAGCTCGAACCCCAGCCGCCGGAACGCCGCCTCGCTTGCGGGATCGAGGAAGGCGCTGGCGACGACGACACGCGGGCCGATCCTCGCCACTTCCTCCACCGATCCCGAAACCGCCCGGAAGCGACGCGCCGCTTCCAACGGCATCGAACTGCTCTCGGGATCGTGGCTGTAGTTCGAGATCGCCAGCAACTGGCCCGGCCCTGTCACTTCGGCAAGGATCGCGTCCGTGCAGGGGTTGAGCGAGACGATCGTGGGATGACCACCGGCCTTCGCGGAACCGGGCGCGTCGGCCGCATCGCCGCCCCCGCATCCCGCCAGCACCGCCACCGGGCCGGCAAGAGCCAGCGCGGCGGCGAGCAGGCGGGCCTTGCGCCTTCCCCGTCCCGACCGTGTCAGGGAAAGCGCTCGGATCACATCTTCACCCGAACCCCGGCATAAGCCGCGCGGCCCGGCGTGCCGTATGTCCGCACCACTTCGTAGTGCTCGTCGAACAGGTTCTCGACCCGGCCATAAACCTGGATGTTCCGCGTCACGTCATAAGCCGTGCGCAGGCCCACCACGACATTGCCGCCAAGATAGTAGGTGTTCGCCACGTCGTCATAGCGCCCCCCGCCCACGCGCAAGTCCGCGCCGAGGCGGAAGCCGTCCGACCAGTGCTTGTCGAGGCTGGCGTAGAGGTTGGTCTTGGGACGGCGGGCGAGCCGGGCGCCGGTATCCTCGTTGGTAGCGTCGAGGTACGTGGCGGAAAGGCTCATGTCGAAGCCTTCCCAGTCGCGCACCTGCATGCCCAGTTCCACGCCCTTCGCGCGGGCGCGGCCGACATTGTAGTAGTTCCATTCGGCCAGATCGTAGTCGATCAGGTTTTTGGTCTTGCGGTCGAAATAGGTGACCGAGAACGTCCCGTGCCCTTCCGCGAAGGGCTGCTCGACGCCCACGTCCCACGACTTCGAAGTCTCGGGATCGAGCGCGCGGAAACCGCCATTGGTATAGAGCTGGTAAAGCGACGGCGCCTTGAAGCCCTCGCCATAGCTGGCGCGCAGGATCGGCGCGCTTTCGCCGCCGCCGATCACCCAGGCGCCATTGGCCGAGAACGTGGTCTTGTGGCCGAAGTCCGAATTGTCGTCGTAGCGCAGCCCGCCGTTCAGGGTCAGTCCGGTGACCGGACGCAGCGTCAGCATGCCGAAGTAGCTGTCGATCGAGGTCGAGTCCTTCGCGTAATCGCTCGAGAATTTCTGCTTCTCGGTCTCCGCGCCCAGCAGGATGCTGGCCATGTCGATCGGGCTGAAGGAAACCTGCCCCTCGAAGCGGTCCGCGCGGCCGTTGGTGGTGTAGGGACCGAAGACCGCGTCGTCCGAGATGCGGCGGGTGTCGGTGAGGCCGTAGCCCACGCGCGCGGTCAGGCGGCCGTCGAGCCCCTTGTAGCGAAGGTTCGCATAGCCCACCGTGTCGCGCTTCATACCCACGTTCAGGGCATCGGCGCCGGTGTTGTCGTAATCGTAGTTGGCCTTGGTCCAGTAGGTCCCGGCGTCGGCGGACAGGCCGCTCAGCAGTTCCACTTCGGCCCGGGCATTGGCGCTCTTGCTTTCGAAGCCGTCCTTCTCCTTGCCGCCGAGGCGCTCGTCGAAGGCGGAATAGCCGTCGCCCTTGAGCCAGTTGCCGCCCAGCGTCAGGCCGACCGGGCCCACCTTGCCCGCCGCCGAGGCGCCGAGCTGCTTCTGGTCGCGCCAGCCATATTCGGCCTGGCCGCGCGCGGTCCACTGCTCGGTCGGGCGCGCGGTGATGAGGTTGACGACGCCGCCGATGGCGCGGCTGCCCCAGAGCACGCCGGAAGAGCCGCGCACCACTTCGATACGGTCGAACTGGCCGACGGTCAGGCTGCCGAAGTCGAAGCCGCCGCCGACATCGCCCGGATCGTTAATGCGCACACCGTCGATCAGCACGAGGCTCTGCGCATTCTCGGCGCCCCGGATGAACACGCTGGCGGGCTGGCCGAAGCCGCCGGACTGGGTGAAGGTCACGCCCGGCAGGCGGGCCAGCACATCGGTGGCGGTGACCGCCTGGGTACGCTCGATATCCTCGCGGGTGACGACCGAGACCGACTGGCCGATCTCGCTCACCGGGGTCTCGGTGCGGGTCGCGGTGACGACGATGCCGTCCGCTGCGATGCTATCGTTTGCGGCTTCGTCCGCCAGCGCGGGAGTGGCGACGGACAGGGCCGTCCCCAGCAGAAACAGATACTTCACGGTAATTCCTCCAACCTTGAACGACATTGCCGTCCATGGCGGAGACGCGCGCCTTTCCTCATGCGCGCGTGCTCGCTGCATGCCGGGACACCCCGCCCGGCTGCGGAACGACCGTCAAGGGCAGGTCTCCTGGCTTCCGGATCGCCGCGCCGCCTCCGCCTTCCCGGTTTGACCCAGTGGCATCGCGTGGAGGGGGCGCTCCCCGGTCACAGTTGCGGGGGCAGCTTCGGGCTTTCGCCGAAATTCCCACCAGGTTCCAATCCTGGGGCCCGGCTCCGGGCCACCCATGACGTCGCTTGCGCCGATACTGTCCGGCGCGAGGATTGGCAAGCAGGGCCGGTAAAGGCCGCGCCAGGTATCGCCGCCGGGAAAACCGGAAGATTCTCTTAAGCCATTAAGGCTATCGGCAGGGCCTGTACCGCTTCGGGACGTGCCGATCTGCAGGGATGCCGCGCGCCGCAAAGCGGGTTAGGCGCAAGATGCGCCCGTCCCCCGAAAGGACGCGCCGAGAGGACTATTCGTGACCGCTGCCGCCCTTCCTGCCTGCCTCGAACCCTGGGAAGCGCGTCCCCGCGATTTCCGCGGGCACTTCGCGCGCGGCGGCCGGCGACATGTCGCACGCCGCGCGCGCCGGCGCTGGTCGCTGGGTTTCGCCGCACTGGCCGCCGTGGCACTGCCCGCCTTCGCCTCGCCGGGTTCCTGGCAGCAATTCTCCATCGCCGATGCGCGGTCCCCCGAACAGACGGTCCTGCCGATGCCCTTCGAGCAGGCCGGAGCCAGCTTCCCCGGTTCGGCCTTCTACTATCTCGATGCCGAAGAGCCTGTGCTCAGGATCGGCGAAGGCATTCATTCCGATGCCGATGACGGCGTGACCGGCCCCGGCCCGGTCGCCCGCGCGCTGCGCATCGACAATTCCGGGGTGGACCGCAGCCGCGCGCTCCAGTGCCTGACCGCCGCAATCTACTACGAAGCCGCCAGCGAGCCGGATGCCGGCCAGCGCGCGGTGGCGCAGGTCGTACTCAACCGGCTGGCCCATCCCGCCTATCCCAAGACCGTCTGCGGCGTGGTCTACCAGGGCTCCGAACGCTCGACCGGCTGCCAGTTCTCCTTCACCTGCGACGGGTCGCTGGCACGCGCGCCGCAGCGCTTCTTCTGGCAGCGTGCGCAGGAAGTCGCCCGCGCGGCGCTTTCGGGCTACGTCTACGCGCCGGTCGGCCTGGCCACCCATTACCACACCGTCCAGGTCAATCCCTACTGGGCGCCGAGCCTCCATTATCTCTCGACGATCGGCGCCCACCGCTTCTATGCCCTGAGCGGACCGGCGGGGAGCCCTTCGGCCTTCCGCTTCGCCTACTTCGGCGGGGAGCCGCTCGCCGCGCCGCATCGCCATGACGATTCCGCCGCCAGCGCGGTGGCCAACGCCGCGCTGGACCCGCTCGCGGTGCAGCGCGCCTTCGAGGCGGCAACCCCGATCCGGCCGGACACCGCCATCCAGCCCGCCTCCGCTCCGGCCACCCTCGTGCAGGCCGCCGTCCCCGCCTATGCCAGCGACGTGCGCGAACGGGGCGGCGAGGCGCTATACCGGGCGAGGAACCTGCCCGAGGCCCATGGGATCAGGCCCGAGTATGCCAATTCCGGGCGCTGGATCGGGCAACCGGTTCAGTAAACCTCCCGATTCCCCTCTCAAGGTTTCGGCAACCATACGCCCTCATTAAGGCTTAGCGCCTGCAATCCTATAACGGGGTCGCGGCACCACCCCCTAACGCCGAAGACAAGAGGCCCGATACCATGGCAATCCGCTTCTCCGCCGCCAAAGGCGGGACGTGTCCTGTGATCGTGCGAGCGCTGTGTCCATCCGTGCCGCTCGGCGCGGTCAACGACAACGGCACTCGTCGCCGAACGCGCCGGCAGCGGACGGAGGGGCACGCCACCGCGCAGCAGCAGGATGCGGCCACCCTGGCCGCGAACGAGCGCATCTTCGCCGAAGCCTTGCGCCATTTCGCCCGCCACGGCCTGTCCGCCGCCTCCCATGCCCGCGCCAATGCCGCCGCCGCGCGCCTCGCGGGGGACATCGCGGCCTGCGACTGGTGGATCGCCATCTGCCGGCAGCTCGATCACCGCATGGCCGAAGCCTTCGCCAGACGGCTCACCACGAACGCCTGACAGTCTCGCCGCCGCCGCCGTGACTCGCGACCGCCTGCCCTTCCTCCAAGGCGACTCGCCCTCCCCGACGCTTGCCTGTCATACCGCCGTGCGAGACACTTGGATGCAATCTGCGCCCGCCGGGTTGCGCAAAACAGGCTCCGAACCCCGCTTCCCGGGCCCGTTTTCCGCGCATTCCCGCCCACTATTGCAATTGCGAACTATTATCAGTAAAAACTGCCCCACCAGCCCTTTGCGCGGGCTTTTCACGGTTGCAATGTCGGTTTGAGGGGCGTAGGTCGCCCCTCGTTGAACACCGGCACCTGCCTTTAGCGGGACACAGCAGGCCGCCTTTTCGTCCGTCGATCCCGCCTCTGGGAAGGACAAGCAAGCATCATGGCTCGTAAGAAGATTGCCCTCATCGGCGCCGGCAACATCGGCGGCACCCTCGCGCACCTCGCCGCGCAGAAGGAACTGGGCGACATCGTCCTCTTCGACGTCGCAGAAGGCCTGCCGCAGGGCAAGGCGCTCGACCTGTCGCAGTGCGGTCCCGTCGAGGGCTTCGACGCCAAGATCACCGGCACCAACGACTATGCCGACATTGCCGGCGCCGACGTCATCATCGTCACCGCCGGTGTCGCCCGCAAGCCGGGCATGAGCCGCGACGACCTGCTGGGCATCAACCTCAAGGTGATGAAGGCAGTCGGCGAAGGCATCGCCGCCAACGCACCCGACGCTTTCGTGATCTGCATCACCAACCCGCTCGACGCGATGGTCTGGGCGCTGCGCGAATTCTCGGGCCTGCCCCACAACAAGGTCGTCGGCATGGCCGGCGTGCTGGACTCGGCCCGCTTCTCGACCTTCCTGGCCTGGGAATTCGGCGTTTCGGTCCGCGACGTGACCTCGTTCGTGCTCGGCGGCCACGGCGACACCATGGTGCCGGTGGTCGAATACTCGACCGTCAAGGGCATCCCGGTTCCCGACCTCATCAAGATGGGCAAGACCACCCAGGAGCGCATCGACGCCATCGTCAAGCGCACCGCCAACGGCGGCGGCGAAGTGGTGGCCCTGCTGAAGACCGGCTCGGCCTTCTACGCTCCCGCCGCTTCGGCGATCGCCATGGCTGAATCGTACCTGGGCGACCAGAAGCGCGTCCTGCCCTGTGCCGCGCACCTCGAAGGCCAGTACGGCGTCGACGGCCTCTATGTCGGCGTGCCCGTCGTGATCGGCGCCGATGGCGTCGAGCAGGTCATCGAGATCGAGCTGAACGAGAAGGCGAAGGCCGGTCTCCAGGTCTCGATCGACGCGGTCAAGGAACTGCTGGTCGCCTGCAAGGCGATCGACGGCTCGCTGGCCTGATCCGTTTGACCGGCCCGGCCCGCCCGGCAAAGTGCCGGAGCGGGCCGGGCTCGGCTTACTGGCCCGTTGATTTTACGACTTGGACGGTTGCACTTCGCGGAATTTGCGCCATGGCGCTTCCCAAGCCGGAATCGGCCTACACCAGGAACAGGAATTAGGATTCCCCTATGTCCATTCTCGTCAACAAGAACACCAAGGTCATTACCCAGGGTATGACCGGTGCCACCGGCACCTTCCACACCGAGCAGGCGCTCGCCTATGGCACCCAGATGGTTGCCGGCGTGACTCCGGGCAAGGGCGGCACGACCCACATCGGTCTGCCGAACTACAACACCGTCGCCGAAGCCAAGGCCGCGACCGGTGCGACCGCCACCTGCATCTACGTTCCGCCGCCGTTCGCCGCCGACTCGATCCTCGAGGCGATCGACGCCGAGATGGAACTGATCGTCGCGATCACCGAGGGTATCCCGGTTCTCGACATGGTCCGCGTGAAGCGCGCCCTTTCGGGCTCGAAGTCGCGCCTGATCGGTCCGAACTGCCCCGGCGTCCTGACCCCCGGCGAATGCAAGATCGGCATCATGCCCGGCAGCATCTTCTCCAAGGGTTCGGTCGGCGTCGTCTCGCGCTCGGGCACGCTCACCTATGAAGCCGTGTTCCAGACCACCAACGCGGGCCTGGGCCAGACCACCGCTGTCGGCATCGGCGGCGACCCGGTCAACGGCACCAACTTCATCGACGTGCTGGAACTGTTCCTGGCCGACGACGAGACCAAGTCGATCATCATGATCGGCGAAATCGGCGGCAGCGCCGAAGAAGAAGCGGCCCAGTTCCTCAAGGACGAAGCCAAGCGCGGCCGCAAGAAGCCCATGGCGGGCTTCATCGCCGGACGCACGGCGCCTCCGGGCCGCCGCATGGGCCACGCCGGCGCGATCGTGTCGGGCGGCCAGGGCGGCGCCGAGGACAAGATCGCGGCGATGGAAGAAGCGGGCATCCGCGTCTCCGCCTCGCCGTCGCTTCTGGGTGAAACCCTTGTGGAAGTCCTCAAGGAACTCGCCTGACACTATCCCCGCGGGCGGCGCGTGTCTTCGGACCCGCGCCGCCACGGGACCCACGAGCGATCCGGCACGTTTGAGATGCCGGACGCGATGCGGACGAAGAGGCCCCCACCATCGGGACCATCGTCCTAGAACGAGTTTGGTAGCGCCGGCCGTTTTCCGGCGCGACAAAAGGTGACACCCGATGGGCGACGAAAGTTTCGACTTCACCCCCGATGATGCCCTCGACGGCCCGCAGGCCGGCCCGAGCTGGCAGCGCAAGAACTGGCCGCTCGTAGGAGCGGAATTCGAGGACGACCTGACCCAGGGCCTCGACCCCAGCGCGCTCAAGGTCCAGATCGAGAAGGCAGCGGCAAAGGGCGGCCAGAAGGTCGACCAGTCCCGCATAGACGAAGCCGCGGCCGACGCAATCCGCGCCATGATGCTGATCCGCACATATCGCGTGCGCGGTCACCTGGCAGCCGATCTCGACCCGCTCGGCCTCAACCAGCGCCAGCTTCCCGCTGACCTCACGCCCGAATACCACGGCTTCGTAGGCGCCGCGCAGGACCGTCCGGTCTACGTCGGCGGCGCGCTCGGCCTCGAATGGACGACCGTTCGCGAGATCGTGCAGATCCTGCGCGCGAACTATTGCGGCAAGGTCGGCCTCGAATACATGCACATCGCCGATGTCGAGGAACGCCGTTTCCTCCAGGAGCGGATGGAAGGCGCGAACAAGGAAATCGAGTTCACCGCCGAAGGCAAGAAGGCAATCCTTCAGGCCGTCGTCCGCGGCGAGCAGTACGAGAAGTTCCTCGGCAAGAAGTACGTCGGCACCAAGCGCTTCGGCCTTGACGGCGGCGAAGCCATGATCCCGGCGCTCGAAGCCGTGATCAAGTACGGCGGCGCGCTGGGCGTGAAGGAAATCGTGTACGGCATGGCCCACCGCGGCCGCCTGAACGTTCTCGCCAACGTGCTTGCCAAGCCCTACAAGGTCATCTTCCACGAATTCTCGGGCGGCACCGCCAACCCGGAAGACGTGGGCGGCTCGGGCGACGTGAAGTACCACCTCGGCACTTCGGCCGACCGTGAGTTCGACGGCATCAAGGTCCACATGAGCCTGATGCCCAACCCGTCGCACCTCGAAACGGTCGACCCGGTCGTGCTGGGCAAGGTCCGCGCCTACCAGACCATCGCCGACGACATCGGCGACGACATCGGCCCCGGCGCCAAGCACAAGCAGGTGCTGCCGGTCCTGATCCACGGTGACGCGGCCTTCGCCGGCCAGGGCATCATCTGGGAGTGCTTCGGCCTCTCGGGCGTGAAGGGCTACAACACCGGCGGTTGCATCCACTTCATCATCAACAACCAGATCGGCTTCACGACGAGCCCGCAGTTCGCGCGCAACTCGCCGTACCCGTCCGACGTGGCGAAGGGCGTCCAGGCCCCGATCCTGCACGTCAACGGCGACGATCCGGCTGCGGTGACGTTCGCGTGCAAGCTGGCGATCGACTATCGCCAGACCTTCGGCCGCGACATCGTGATCGACATGTGGTGCTATCGCCGCTTCGGCCACAACGAAGGCGACGAGCCCGGCTTCACGCAGCCGCTGATGTACCAGAAGATCCGCCAGCATCCGCCGGTCAGCCAGATCTATGGCGACCGTCTGAAGCAGGACGGCGTCATCGACGACACCTTCCTGGCGAAGACCGAAGCGGACTTCACCGCGCATCTCGAAGAGCAGTTCGAGGCGGCCAAGACCTACAAGGCCAACCAGGCCGACTGGTTCTCCGGCCAGTGGAGCGGCTTCCACAAGCCTGCCGATCCCGAAACCGCGCGCCGCAACGTCGACACCACGATCGAGACCAAGCTGTTCGACAGCCTCGGCCGTACCCTGACCACCGTTCCCGAAGGCCTGACCGTCCACAAGACGCTGGCCCGCGTGCTGGCGGCCAAGGAAGAGATGTTCAAGTCGGGCGACGGCTTCGACTGGGCCACGGCGGAAGCTCTCGCTTTCGGCAGCCTCGTCACCGAAGGCTACAACGTGCGCCTGTCCGGCCAGGACTGCGAACGCGGCACCTTCTCGCAGCGTCACTCCGTCTGGGTCGACCAGAAGGACGAGCACAAGTACACGCCGCTCACCACCCTGCCCCACGGCCGCTTCGAGGTCCTGAACTCGACGCTTTCGGAATATGGCGTGCTCGGCTTCGAGTACGGCTTCGCCAGCGCCGACCCGAAGACGCTGGTGCTCTGGGAAGCCCAGTTCGGTGACTTCGCCAACGGTGCGCAGATCATCATCGACCAGTACGTCGCCTCGGCGGAGTCCAAGTGGCTGCGCGCCAACGGCCTCGTCATGCTGCTGCCCCACGGCTACGAAGGCCAGGGTCCGGAGCACTCGTCGGCCCGTCTGGAACGTTACCTGCAGCTCTGCGCACAGGACAACATCCAGGTCTGCAACATCACGACGCCCGCGAACTACTTCCACGTTCTGCGCCGTCAGATGCACCGTCCGTTCCGCAAGCCGCTGATCATCATGACCCCGAAGTCGCTGCTTCGCCACCCGCTGGCAAAGTCGCAGGCCTCGGAGTTCACCACCGGCACCTTCTCGCGCATCCTCTCCGACCCCAGGGCTTCGGAAGATGCGGCCACCAAGAAGGTCATCCTGTGCTCGGGCAAGGTCTTCTACGACCTGCTCGAAGCCCGCGATGCCGCCGAGATCGACGACACCCAGATCATCCGCATCGAGCAGCTCTATCCCTTCCCGGGCGAGCCGCTGGCAAAGCGCCTGGCGCGCATGCCGAACCTCGAAGAGGTCGTCTGGTGCCAGGAAGAACCGCAGAACAACGGTTCCTGGTTCTTCGTCGAATCGCAGATCGAGGCTGCCGCCAAGGAAGCCGGCGTCGCCCAGCCGCGTCCGCGCTATGCCGGTCGCAATGCCTCGGCCTCGCCTGCCACCGGTCTCGCCAAGCGCCACGTTGCCGAACAGGCTGCGCTGGTCGCCGATGCGCTGCATCTTTCCGTTCGTTCCGAACTCCGTCGCAAGCAGAAGGCTTGAGATAAATCATGACCACCGAAGTCAAGGTCCCCGTCCTCGGGGAATCCGTCGCCGAAGCCACCATCGGCCAGTGGCTGAAGCAGCCCGGCGAAGCCGTTGCCGCTGACGAGCCCATTGCCAGCCTCGAGACCGACAAGGTCGCGATCGACGTCATGGCGCCCCACGCGGGCGTCATGGGCCAGCAGATCGCCAAGGAAGGCGACACCGTCGTCGTCGGCGCGCTGATCGCCACGATCGAGGAAGGCACCGGCGCCGCCGCCGCTCCCAAGGCTGCCGCAGCACCGGCCGCCGCCGCTCCGGCTCCGGCCCCCGCGGCTGCCGCCGTCGCCCCGGCCGCGGCTGCTGCCGCCGACGAAGGTTCGGCCGGTGCCTCGGTCCTGTCGCCGGCCGTCCGCCGCGCGATCCTGGAACACGGCATCGACCCGGCCACCATCAAGGGCACCGGCAAGGACGGCCGCATCACCAAGGACGACGTCCTTGAAGCCGCCAAGAACAAGCCCGCCTCGGCGCCTGTCGCCGCTTCGGCCGCCGCCGCTCCGGCTGCGCGCAACGAAGAACGCGTCAAGATGACGCGCCTGCGCCAGACCATCGCCAAGCGCCTGAAGTCCGCGCAGGACAACGCCGCGCTTCTCACCACCTTCAACGACGTCGACATGTCGGCCGTCATCGAGGCGCGCGAGAAGTACAAGGACGTGTTCCAGAAGAAGCACGGCATCAAGCTCGGCTTCATGTCGTTCTTCGCCAAGGCTTCGGTCCTGGCGCTGAAGGACATCCCGGCGGTCAACGCCCAGATCGACGGCGAACAGATCGTCTATCACGACTACGTCGACATCTCGATCGCCGTCTCGGCCCCGAACGGCCTCGTCGTTCCGGTCGTGAAGGACTGCGACAAGCTCGGCTTCGCCGGCATCGAGAAGGCGATCGCGAACTTCGGCAAGAAGGCCAAGGAAGGCACGCTGACCATGGCCGACATGGCCGGCGGCACCTTCACGATCTCCAACGGCGGCGTGTTCGGCGGCCTGATGTCGACCCCGATCATCAACCCTCCGCAGTCGGCCGTGCTCGGCCTGCACCGCATCGAGGATCGCCCGGTCGTCCGTAACGGCGAGATCGTGATCCGCCCGATGATGTACATCGCGCTGTCCTACGATCACCGCCTGATCGACGGCCGTGAAGCGGTCACCGCGCTCAAGACGATCAAGGAAGCGATCGAGGATCCCACCCGTCTCCTCATCGACCTCTGAGTTGCAGACCCCGCCCGTCCTGAAAAACATCTGGCCGGGCGGGGTTTTCACTTGAGTTGAAATGACTATTTTCCGCTCGTGCCCAAAGTGCGAAGCACGAGCGTACGGAGGCCTGAACAATGGCTGATTACGATTACGACGTCCTTGTCATCGGTGCCGGCCCTGGCGGCTATGTCGCTGCGATCCGCGCCGCACAGCTCGGTCTGAAGACCGCCTGCGCCGAAGGTCGCGAGACGCTGGGCGGTACCTGCCTCAACGTCGGCTGCATCCCCTCCAAGGCCCTGCTCCACGCATCGGAATACTTCGAGGCGGCCAAGGGCGGCGCGATGGCGGCGATGGGCATCAAGGTGACCCCCGAGCTCGACCTCGACACCATGCAGGGCCAGCGCAAGGACGCCGTGAAGGGCCTGACCGGCGGCATCGAATTCCTGTTCAAGAAGAACAAGATCGACTGGCTGAAGGGCTACGCCCAGTTCAAGGACGCGCACAGCGTGGAAGTCGCGGGCAAGACCGTGACCGCCAAGAACATCGTGATCGCCACCGGTTCCTCGGTCACCCCGCTTCCCGGCGTCGAGATCAACAATGCCGGCGGCGTGGTGGTTGATTCCACCGGCGCGCTGGAGCTGGCCTCCGTTCCCAAGAAGATGGTCGTCATCGGCGGCGGCGTGATCGGTCTCGAACTCGGTTCGGTCTGGCGCCGTCTCGGCGCGGAAGTCACCGTCGTCGAATACCTCGACCAGCTCCTGCCCGGCATGGACGGCGAAGTGCGCCGTGAAGCCGGCAAGATCTTCAAGAAGCAGGGCATGGTCCTGAAGCTCGGCACCAAGGTCACCGGCGTGACCGTGGAAGGCAAGACCGCCAAGGTCACTGTCGAACCCGCCAAGGGCGGTGACGCGGAAGTGATCGAGGCCGACGTCGTGCTGGTTTCGATCGGTCGCCGTCCCAACACCGAAGGCCTTGGCCTCGACAAGATCGGCATCGAACTGAACGCACGCGCTCAGATCGAAACCGACCACGACTTCGCCACCAAGGTGGACGGCGTCTGGGCCATCGGCGACGTGATCCCCGGCCCGATGCTCGCGCATAAGGCCGAGGACGAAGGCATTGCCGTGGCCGAGAACATCGCGGGCCTGACCGGCATCGTGAACCATGACGTGATCCCGGGCGTGGTCTACACCCAGCCGGAATTCGCGGGCGTCGGCCTCACCGAGGAAGCCGCCAAGGAACGCGGCGCGATCAAGGTCGGCAAGTTCCCGATGCTCGCCAACTCGCGCGCCAAGACCAACCACGAGCCGGACGGCTTCGTGAAGGTGATCGCCGATGCCGAGACCGACCGCGTGCTCGGCGTGTGGTGCATCGCCTCGGTGGCAGGCACGATGATCGGCCAGGCCGCGCAGGCCATGGAATTCGGCGCGACCTCGGAAGACATCGCCTACACCTGCCACGCGCACCCGACCCATTCGGAAGCGATCAAGGAAGCGGCCATGGCCGTGCTGGGCAAGCCGATCCACATCTGATCGGCTCCTTCTTCGAAGGCCAGGCGAAAGCCGGCGGTGCGAAAGCATCGCCGGCTTTTCCATTTGGGGCGCGCGCGCATTCCCGCTACCTCTCGCCCCATGAACCTGCGCCCCTTCCACCTCGCCTTTCCCGTCCACGATCTCGACGCCGCCCGGGCATTCTGGGGCGGGGTCATGGGATGCCGGGAAGGACGCAGCAGTGCATCGTGGATCGACTTCGACTTCCATGGCCACCAGATCGTCGCCCATCACGTGCCGGACATGGCGCGCGGCGATGCCGGATCCAATCCGGTCGATGGACACGGCGTGCCGGTGCCGCATTTCGGGATCGTGCTGGCGATGGAGGACTGGCAGGCTCTCGCCGCGCGTCTGCGCGACGCCGGGATGGCGTTCGGCATCGAACCCTATATCCGCTTTGCCGGACAGCCGGGCGAACAGGCCACGATGTTCTTCCGCGATCCTTCCGGCAATGCCATCGAGATGAAGGCTTTCGCCGATCTTGGCCAGCTCTTCGCCCGAAACTGAACCGCGTGTCGCGAATTCGGCCGCCCGGAAAGACAATGAAATTCAAGATCGGGAAACGAACGGGACAATAGCCGCTGCTATCGAGGATGCCCAAACAATAAGCATTTAATGCCTATTATTTAGGCAAAGATGAGAGGGTGATCACTTGAGCTTCCTGGTTCTCGCCGCAACCGCAGCCATCTCCGCCTCCGCAGTTCCCCGCGCGGCTCCGGCCCATTCGCTCGAGGTCCAGCATCGCGGCGCGGCCTACACGGTCGATTACGTCACCCGGATCGAGACCCGCGCCAAGGCCATCGGCATCTCCCCCCCGGCCCGCACCAGCAGCCGGCGCTGCATCCTTACCGCGCAAGTCTCGGTCGAGCGGCGCATTCAGCCTGCGGGCGGCGCCAGGGCCATCGCCACCGTGCTTCCCGGCACGAGGACCTTCACGCAGAGCCAACCCGGAGACTGCCGCCGCGACGACCGGCAGAGGGGCGAATTCGTGGCGGGCAAGGCCGATGCGATTTCGGATCACGTCCGCGAACTGGCATCCGCCGACCACCACGATACATTGGCCGCAATCGACGCCGCACGCGATTTCGCCGCGAACTGAACCGCGCTAGAGCGTCGGGATGACCAGATACGCTTTCCCGGCGGCCCTCGTGGCCGCCGCAATCGTCTTTCCCGCCCACAGCCAGGCCCAGTCCGCCGCCGCCAGCGTCTCGCTGGAGGCCACCAGCGACTTGCGCGCACGCGGGCTGAGCTGGAGCGGCGGCCGCGCGGCCATGGCTGTGGATGCCAGCCTGCCCTTGTCCTCCGATGTCTCGATCGATCTCGGCGCCGCCAGCCTGCGGGACAGCGCAAGACACGGCGACGCCGACATAGGCCTCACCCTGTCTCCGGAATTGACGCTCTACTCCGGCGGCGGATGGACGCTTTCCGCGGCAGCCACCGGCCATGTCTTCGTCGGCGCCTCGGGCCTGAGCTACGGCGAACTCGGCACGCGCCTCTCCCGCACGATCGGCCCCGCCCGTCTCGACCTCGGCGCCAGCTTCGCGCCTTCGCAGAAGGCGATCGGCGGCAGCGATCTCTACCTTGAAGCCAATGCTGCCGTCGGCATTCCCGGCACCGCGCTCACCGTCTATGGTGGGGGCGGCTACAGCACCGGCTCCACCCGGAATTCCGCTCTTGCCGCCATGCGCGTCCAGCGCCTGCGCCCGGACGGCAGTTACTGGGACCATTATCTCGGCGTCGAACAGCAGATGGACCGGCTCGCGCTGGGCCTGCGATATACCGGGACATCGATCGGGGACGACCTGGCCCCCGGCCGCTATCGCGACCGCCACACAGGCTCCAGGATTGCGGCTTACCTGCGTTTCACACCGTGATTGGAACTGCCGCAATTCTCGCGTATTGTCCTGTGCGGAGGGGACAATTTCCGGGACATTCGCGCAATGAGGACAGGAAAGGTCCGTGCGGCGGGCCACTGCGCCATGGGAGCGACGACGCTCGCGCTTTGCCTCGCGCTCGCGCTCGCGGGGTGTAAGCGCCGGGCCGATGAAGGGCCGCCGCCCCGCGCCACCGACGCCATTCGCATGGAACCGCAGGCATCGCTCGTCACCGTCCCCATCCATGCCGACGTAAGCGAACTCGCCCGGGCGCTGGAGCGGGAGATTCCCCGCCGGCTCTGGTCGATCGACAGGCCGGACAGCACTTGCGTTCCGTCAAGGAAGGTCAAGGTGGCTTTCGTCAAGCTCAAGACCCCGGACATCAAGTGCCGCATCATCGGCGAAGTCACGCGCGGTCCGGTAAGCTTCACCGGCAAGGGCCGCGACATCGTGCTGACCATGCCGCTGCACGCCGTCGTCCGCGCCGAGGATATCGCCGGCGTCCTCAAGCGGGAAACCGCAACGGCAGATGCCACGGCCCGCGCCACGATCCGCCTCACGCTCGCGCAGGACTGGACCCCGCGCGGCACGGTGGACATCCGCTATAGCTGGACCGAGCATCCCCATCTCGATTTCCTCGGCCAGCGCATAGACCTCACCGAACCGGCGGACCGCAAGCTCGCCCCGGTGATCGCCCGGCTTGAAACAACTCTCCCCGGGCAGCTTGCCCGCCTGGAACTGAGACCGCAGATCGAAAGGGCCTGGGCCTCCGCCTTCACCTCGCTCGCCCTGAATGAGAGGAACCCGCCTGTCTGGATGCGGATCACGCCGCAGGAATTGCAGTACGGCGGGTACGAACTGGATGGACATCGGCTGGTCCTGCGGCTGGGCCTCAAGGCGCTCACCGAAACCTTCGTTGGCCACCGTCCGCCCGATCCGCCCGCCGCGCCCCTGCCCCCGCTGCGCCCGATGACAGCGGAAGCCGGCCGGCTGGCTTTCTTCATCCCGGTGATCGCCGATTATCGCGAGCTTGAGCCGGTCCTGATGCGCGCGCTCGTCAAGCGGTCGCAGCGGCCGTTCGCGGTTCCGCACATCGGCCCGGTAATGGCCACCTTCCACAAGGCGACCATCTACGGAACCACCGGCGGCAGAATCGCGGTAGGTATAAACTTCACGGCCCGCGGCGTAGCCGAACGGTTGAAGGCGGCACATGGAACGGTCTGGATCACCGCAACCCCGGTAAATGCCGCTAATTCGCGCAAGGTGGACTTCGCCGATTTCCATGTCGGCGGCACGACGGACGCGGTGGGCGGCGATATCCTGCTGGCCCTTGCCAATACGCCCGGCGTGTCCAGCACGCTCTCCGCGGCGCTCGGGCAGAATTTCGAGAACGACTACCGGGACCTCCTCGGCAAGATCGCGCGCGCCATCGACGACAAGCGGGAAGGCGAATTCGTGATCCGGGCCGAAGTCACCGAAACGCACACAGGGACCATCAAGGCCAGCGGACGCGGGCTCTACCTGCCGGTTCGCGCCGGTGGAAAAACGTCGATCACACTGAGAGATAAGCCATAATGGCAGCAGTTTACCCGCAGGAATGCCTTGACGTGCAATCGATTTTATACAGTGTTGTCCAACAAGATCGAATTCAATCCAGAGACGCGGGGATCGTTTGAAGGCTGTTTTTCACTCCGGGCCCGGAGCACGTCCCATGCTGACTTTTGGCGATGCACCTGAACCGGATGTAGCGGCAGACATGGTGCTTATCCGTGTCGAGCTGGCTTCCATCGAAGCCATCGATCTGGTGAAGCTGGCGCTCTATCAAAGCGGCCTTGCGGAGATCCCCCCTTCGGGCATTGCCGGTAGCCAGGCCTGCGGCATCGTCATCGCCACCGGCGCGAAAGTAACCCGGTTCCGCATCGGCGACCGGGTTGTGGCCTGCCACGGCTGGGGCAGCCATGCCGAACTGTTCGCCGCGCCGGAAGCTTCCACCTGGCCCCTGCCCCAGGGCATCGATCCGGGCTTCGGGACGGCCGCGCCTTTCACGCTGGCCGCCGCGCAGGGGACGCTTTTCGCACGGGGCCAGCTGCAACCCGGCGAAGTCCTGCTCATCAATCACATCACCAGCAGTCTCGGTATCGTCGCGCTGCAACTCGCCGCCGAAACGGGCGCCACCGTCATCGGAATATCCCGAGATCCGGCGCGCGGCGCCAGGCTGAGGGAACTCGGCCTCCATCACGCCCTCTACCCCGAACAGGACGACGTGATGGCCGCATGTCTGGAACTGACCGGTGGCAAGGGCGTCGATTTCGTGTTCGACGTCAGCGCCGGTGAAAGGTCCACGCAGCTTGCCCGTCTCGTTGCACCGGGCGGACGCTACGCCGCGATCTCAGCCGCCGGAAACGGTCTGGCCTCGATCGGATATGGCAAGGAAGGCGCAGGCGGCCCCACGATCAGGCGCTTCGCCATCGCGCCCGCCGGCCCGCTGGGCGAGCCCGATATCCACGACGAAGTCACGCGCCTGCTGGCCCGCGTAAGCCAGGGCGGCATCCAGCTTCCCATCGAGCACGAGTTCGCCTTGTGCGAGGCCGCCGAAGCCTACGAATTCATCCTCAGCGGCCAGCCCTTCGGCCATGTGGTTATGCGGCCCTGACCGGCAGCGGTCAGATGCCTTCGGGATAGACCGGCCGGATATCGACCGGCAGGCTCGCCATGCTCGCGATCACGGCTTCCGCCTCGGGATCCAGCTTCGCCCAGCGCGCCATGAAGACCTTCGTGCCTTCGTAGTCGCCCTTGGCCTGAAGCATCAGCATGTCGTGCAGCAGGTCGCGCAGCCCTGCCTCCATCTTCGCATCGTCGAAAGCATAGCGCCGCGCCGCTGCGTCGTAAGTGAAGGCGCCCTTGTCGCGCAGGTACCCATATTGGAGCGCGGCGCCCTTGCCATGCGCCTCCACCGCGCCGAAGCGCACCGCGCGGAAGATGCCCGCGACATAAGTGGCGAAAAGCTGGGGACGCTCGGATGCCGGAATCTCGCCCTTCTTCATCATCAACAGGATGTCCCAGACCCCGGCGACATCGGCCTTGGCTTCCTCGATTGCCGAGTTCTGCTCCTTCAGCGCCTTGTCCACGGTGGTGGTCTGACCGTTCACGACGATCGTGCCCGGCCCGAGGCTGTGCGAGAGTTCATGGAACAGCGTTTCGAGCTGCATGTACTTGCGATCGACCAGACCCGCCTGCGACGGCACCAGCACCAGTGCGCCCATGGGCTTCAGGATACGCTCGAACTTTGCGCCCAGCACATTCGACAGGATCACCTTCTTGGCGCCCTTGGCCTCGCGCACGCGCTCGTCATTGGGAAGGTTGAAAGCGACCGTCTGCGGCCCCGGCACATTGTCGCCGCCGCCGCGAATCTGTTCGGCCACGGCAATCGGACTTTCGAACCCGCGCTGGAAGTTCTTGTAGGCATCCTCGATCGGAAGGTTCGCTTCCATGTCGCGCAAGTAGTCCTTGTACTTGGCAAGCGCAGCGGATTCCACCGGGTCCTTGAGCGTCACGAAGCTCTCGAACGACGTTTTAGCGCCCATCAGACGATCGGTGTAGACCTCATAGGGCCCGATGGCGACTTCGATGGGCGTGTCCTTCAGGTCCATCCATGCCAGTTCGCTCTCGTAGTAGTCGTCCGTGCGGAAGGCCTTGGCCCGCAGCGAAAGGAATTTCTTCAGGCTGGCGTTGCTCGTCCGCGCCGCCGCCTGATCGAGCAGGCCGGCCGCCGGTTCCAGCCACGCCTTGTAGGCGACCGAATAAGGCACCGCGACCAGCTTCGCGCCGTCCCTGCGGACGACCGTGTAAGGGCTGGTCAGCGCCGCCTTCTGGTCCGGGTGCGCGGCAAGGTAAGCCTCGAAATCGGCGCGCGTAAGATCTTCGGGATAGAAGCCCGCACCTTCCGGCATCGGCGTGGTGCCCCAGAACGGGTGCAGGTCGGCCAGTTCGTCCCAGGGCCCGAAATTACGGTCGAACATCTCGACCAACAGGTCGCGGTCGGCGCGGCGGTTCATCGAGACCGCGCGGCGCACTTGCGGGTTCTCCGCGTAGCGCTGCCGCAAGTAGACCTCGCTCATCAGGTCGGAAGCCTTGATGAGGAGGTTCACCACGTCCCGCTCCTCGGCCGAGAGGAACTTCGTGTCCACCTCCATCGGGATCGTCGCCAGCTTCGCCTTCTGCACGGCGAGATCGTAGGCCGGTTCCGCCGCAAGGGCCGGAGCGGAAACGAGGCTGGTCGCGGCGAGCAGCGCGGAGGCGAGGAGGAACTTGGGCATGGGATGTGGTCCGTCTGGGGGAATTGTCGGGGCGGACACTAGGCTTCCTGCCTTGCAGTGCAAAGGGAAGAAAAGGAAAAGCAGCGGAGGGTACTACGGACAGACAACGGGCGAGGTTGAAGTTCCGAGGGTCCGGGGGATCATCCCCCGGGGCTTGCCTTTTAAACTTCGAGCAACCGATCCGCCTGCGCCCGAGCCTCGGCCGTCACCTCCGCCCCGGAGAGCATCCGCGCGATCTCTTCCTTGCGCTCGCCCTCGTCGAGCAGCGCCACCGAGGTGCGCGTGACGGTGCCTTCGCTGGACTTGGCGATCATGTAGTGCCGCCGCCCGCGCGCCGCGACCTGCGGGCTGTGCGTAACCGCCAGCAACTGCCCTTCCGAGGCAAGCCGCGCCAGACGCTCGCCGATCGCGCTGGCGACCGCGCCGCCGACACCCCGGTCGATCTCGTCGAAGATCACCGTCGCGGCGCCGCCTTCTTCGGCCAGCGCCACCTTGAGCGCGAGGATGAAGCGCGAGAGTTCGCCGCCCGAAGCGATCTTGGCAAGCGGAGCGAAATCGGCGCCGGGATTCGTGCTGATGAGAAATTCGACGGCATCCATGCCATGCGAACCCCAGCGGTCTTCCGGCACGCGGATCACCGAGGTCTGGAAGCGGGCGGCATCGAGCTTCAGCGGCGCGAGTTCGGCCGCCACCGCCTTGTCGAGCCGCTTGGCGGCGGCCCGGCGCAGGTCGTGCAGCGCCTCGGCCTGTTCGCGATAGGCCAGCGCCGCCTTCTGCGCGGTGCGTTCAAGCCCGGCGACATGCTCCTCTCCGCCTTCGATGGCGTCCAGCGCACTGCGCATCTCCCGCATCTTTTCCGGCAGCTCGTCCACCTGGCAGCCCTGCTTGCGGGCCGCGGCGCGCAGATCGAACAACCGCGTCTCGATTCGGTCGAGTTCGTCGGGGTCGAAAGCCAGGGCCTCGGCGGCGCGGTCCAGCTTGTCTTCCGCCTCGCTCGCCTCGATCACCGCCCGGTCCAGCGCTTCGAGCGCTTCGGCAAGCAGGTGATGCTCGCCGGCGATACGGTCAAGCCGGCGGGACGCGCCGCGCAGTGAAGCCAGCGCCGAATCGGACCCGGTCCACAGATGCTGGAGCGCAACGAGATCGTCGGAAAGCTTCTCGCCCTTCTGCATTTCGGCGCGGGCATGGGCGAGTTCTTCCTCCTCGCCTTCCTGCGGACCCAGCGCATCCAGCTCGGCAAGGTGCGCCAGCAACAGGTCCTGATCTTCGGCCGCCTTGGCGACTTGCGCGCGCGCACCGTCAAGGGCGCTCTGGGCGGTGCGCCAGGTCTTCCACGCAGCCTCCACCCCGGCAACGTCCCCGCCCGCGAAACGATCGAGCAGGGCGCGGTGCCCCTTCGCGTTCACGAGGCCGCGATCGTCGTGCTGGCCGTGGATCTCAACGAGCGCCGGCGCAATTTCGCGCAGCAGCGCAACGCCCACCGGCTGGTCGTTGAGGAAGGCCCGGCTGCCGCCATCAGCCTTGAGCTGGCGCTTGAGGATCAGCGGCTCGCCCGGCTCGATTTCGAGATCGGCCTCTTCCAGCACCTTGCGAACGACGCCGGGAAGCTCTGCGAATTCGAAGCTGGCCGTGACGATCGCCCGGCTTTCGCCGGCCCGCACCAGCCCGCTGTCGGCACGGTTCCCGATCACGAGGCCCAGTGCATCGAGCAGGATCGACTTGCCCGCGCCGGTTTCACCCGTGAGAACGCCCAGCCCCCTTGCGAAATCGAGGTCGAGCGCTTCGATCAGCACGATGTTGCGGATGGAGAGGCGGTTCAGCATGTTCGCGATCCGTTCTAGCGAAAACTTATTCGCCCGTCACGCATCTTTGCGCCCACCGCTCAGGCAGCCGCACCGCAGGCGCCTCAGGCGGCGACGTTCTTCGGAGCGTACTTTTCCATTAGCTTGTAGGCGCGTGCGTACCACTTGCTGTTCGGATAGTTGTTTTCCAGCACGGCCGCCGCCTTCTGCGCTTCCTCGGGCACGCCGAGCGAGAGATATCCCTCGACCAGACGGAAGAGGGCTTCCGGTGCATGGCTGGTGGTCTGGAAATTGTCGACGACGTTGCGGAAGCGCAGGGTTGCCGCGAGCCACTTGCCGCTGGCCTCGTAGCCGCGGCCGATGGTCATTTCCTTGCCGGCGAGGTGATCGTTCACAAGGTCGATCTTGAGCTTCGCGTCCGCGGCGTAAGGCGTGCCGGGATAGCGGCGCATCACGTCGGTCAGCGCCTGCTTGGCCTGCTCGGTGGTCTTCTGGTCGCGCGTGACGTCGCTGATCTGTTCGTAATAGCAGATCGCGATCAGGTAATAGGCGTAAGGCGCGTCCTTGTTGCCCGGGTGGATCGAGAGGAAGCGCTGCGCCGACTGGATCGACTTCGTATAGTCACGCGCGGCATAGTAGCTGAACGCACTCATGAGCTGCGCGCGGCGGGCCCAGGGCGAATAGGGGTGCTGGCGCTCCACTTCGTCGAACAGGGCGGCGGCCTGCTTGGTGCGGCCCTGATTCAGGCGCTGCTGCGCGGCCGCGTAAAGCGTATCGACGTCGCGCGCGACGTAGGCGGTGTCCTTGTTTCCGCCCCTCCCGCCTGCGCATCCTGCGGTGAGGACGATCGCGCCGGTGGCGGCAGCGAGAAGGGCGATCTTGAAGCGCGAGCGTTCGAACATGGCCGGGTCTATAACCAGCGCTTTGCTGAACGCCAAGTGAAGTTGCACGGCAAGGCGACAGGAAGGCATTTCTTCCCCGGCTTAGACGCTGAATCGGCGAAGTTCGGCATTGTCTGGCGCGGCGTGCCTGCCATAGTCGGACCGATATGGCCGGCAGCAACGCTCTCTCCTCTCCCGTCTTGTCCGATGCACTGGTTATCCTGGGTGCAGCGGGCATCGTGATTCCCGTTTTCAACCGTTTCCGCATCACCCCGGTGATCGGGTTCATCCTCGTAGGGCTGCTGGTCGGCCCCTTCGGTCTCGGCCGGCTGGTGTTCGATACGCCGTGGCTGTCCTGGGTGACGATAACCGACCCCGACGGGCTGGAGATATTCGCCGAATTCGGCATCATCCTGCTGCTGTTCTCGATCGGCCTGGAACTGTCGTTCGGCCGCTTGTGGGCGATGCGGCGCTTCGTGTTCGGGCTCGGCTCGCTGGAACTGATCCTGACCGGCAGCGCCCTCACATTCTTCTTCGCCGCGATCGGGCAGGGATTCTCCGGCGCGATGGCGCTCGGCCTCGCACTGGCGCTATCCTCCACGGCGCTCGTCCTCAAGATGACCGACACCACCACCCCGGTCGGCCGCGCGGCGCTCGCCATGCTGCTGTTCGAGGATATCGCGCTGGTGCCGATCATCTTCCTGCTGGGCGCACTGGCACCCCACGCCAAGGGCGCGGGAATGGACGGCCTGATCCACACGCTGGTCTGGGGCACGCTGGTCGTCACCGCGCTGCTGGTGCTGGGCCGCTACCTGCTCCCGCCGCTCTTCGCGCAGGCGGCACGCACCAAGAGCCCCGAACTGTTCCTGGCGGCCAGCCTGCTGGTGGTGATCCTGGCCTCGCTGGCGACGGGGGCGACCGGTCTTTCCCCTATAGTCGGCGCGCTCGTCGCGGGCCTGCTGATCGCCGAGACCGAATACCATACCGAGGTCGAACAGATCATCGAGCCGTTCAAGGGCCTCGCGCTCGGCGTGTTCCTCATCACCATCGGCATGAGCATCGACCTTCGGATCGTGTGGGAGAACCTCACCTCGATCCTGATCGCCGCGGTTGGCGTGATCCTGCTCAAGTCCACGGTGACGGGCCTGCTGCTGCGCATGATGGGCGCCCGGCGCGGCACCGCGACCGAAACCGGCATCCTGATGTCGAGCCCTTCGGAAACGACGCTGATCGTGCTGAGCGCGGCGGGCGCGGCACAGCTCATCCAGCCAGGCACGGCGATGTTCTGGCAGATCGTCACCGCGCTGGGCCTTACCGTCACCCCGCTGCTGTCGATGATCGGCAAGCTGCTCGCCAAACAGGTGGACAGCGTGGAAACGCCGCACCAGCCCGCCGAGGCGACCGACAAGCCGCAGACCCTCATCATCGGCTTCGGGCGCGTCGGACGGCTGGTGGCCGACATGCTGGCCCGTCACGGCCGCCCCTACCTCGCGGTGGACAGCAATACCGACCTCGTCACGGACGGGCGCCGCCATGGCTACACGGTGGCCTTCGGGGATGCCGGTCGCGGCGATGCCATGCTGCGCTTCGGCGCAGCCGGTGCGGCGGCGGTGATCCTGACGATGGACGAACCCGTCACCGCCCAGCGCATCGTCCGCAAGCTGCGCGCCGATTTTCCCGACCTGCCGATCATCGCCCGCGCCCGCGACGCCGAGCATGCTGCCGTGCTCTATCGCGCCGGCGCCACGCACGCGGTGCCCGAAACGCTCGAAAGCTCGTTGCAACTCTCGGAAGCCGCACTCACCGAGATCGGCGTCGCCATGGGGCCGGTAATCGCCTCGATCCACGAAAAGCGCGACGAATTCCGCGAACAGATCAAGGAACAGGGCGGCCTGGCGCAGAAACCTGCGCTCAAGTCAGGCCAGTTGAAGCAGCCCGAGCGGGCCTAGACGGAGAGGGCTACAACGATCGCGGCTCGAACACGGACCAGCCGGTCCGCTGAACAAGCCGCTCCAGCGCCAGTTGCCCGAGGTGCGAATTGCCGCTCTGGTTGAGCCCGGGAGACCATACCGCGATACTCGCGGTGCCCGGCGCCACGGCAAGAATTCCGCCGCCAACGCCCGACTTTCCGGGCAACCCGATGCGATAGGCGAAATCGCCCGAGTTATCGTAGTGGCCGCAGGACATCATCAACGCATTGATGCGCCGCGCACGCCGCTCATTGATGACGCGGTGCCCGTGCGAGATTCCGCCGTTCATCAGATAGCGCCCGGCCAGCGCAAGTT
Source organism: Novosphingobium sp. TK71 (assembly GCF_055361505.1). NCBI lineage: Bacteria > Pseudomonadati > Pseudomonadota > Alphaproteobacteria > Sphingomonadales > Sphingomonadaceae > Novosphingobium > Novosphingobium sp. TK71. Next base: position 236,055 of record NZ_CM143962.1, on the reverse strand, counting down.
GGCGGCAACTCATGGCGAGCGCGCAGAAGTGGAAATAGGTCCCCAGCACCCGCTCGACATCGCCGTGGATATTGCCGAAAGCCCGCATGTAATTGGCCAGCGCGCGGTTGCGAAAACCCGTCTCGCTCTCGGCGGCAGCCACGACCTCGTCGATGACGATGCCGTCGTCACCCGCCAGTTCGCGCACGAAGCGCAGCATCTGGCCGATCGCCTCGCGCGGCTCCAGGCGCCCGAGCAGCACATCGGTGACGACGATGGCCCCGGCGTTGATGAAAGGATTGCGCGGGATGCCATGCTCGGTTTCAAGCTGGACGATCGAATTGAACGCACTGCCGGACGGTTCACGGCCCACCCGGCTCCACAACTGATCTCCCACCGCGCCCAGTGCCAGCGTCAGCGCAAAGACCTTGGAAATCGACTGTATCGAAAACGCCTCTTCGGCATCGCCCGCCGTGTGCACCGCGCCATCCGCCATGACCACCGCGATCCCGAACTTGGTGTCCGGCACGGCAGCCAGCGGCGGGATATAGTCCGCCACCTTCCCGCGATAGTCGGCGAAGCGCAGTTCCTCCGCGATTTCGGCGATAACCGCGCCGGGTGCGTCAGCGCCCGAAGTTCCCTTGTTTAATGAAGCTTCCAAACTACCGGCACCCCGCGATAGTGCACTCCATCGTAAACAGGCACCCTTCCGCGAATAGGACTGGCTGCAGGAAGATTCCCGCAGCGCCAAGAATATAGCCAAGCTTATTCTTTTTCATGCCCATCCGCCCCCCAAGGTGAAAACTATCCTGCCAGAACGGCCTTCACCGCAGCAATGGCGTCCGCCGCCTTATCGCCGTCGGGACCGCCGCCCTGCGCCATGTCGGCGCGGCCACCGCCGCCCTTGCCGCCCAGCGTTTCCACACCCTTGCGGACCAGATCGACGGCGCTGATCGTGCCGGTGAGGTCTTCGGTGACGGCAGCGGCGATGCTCGCCTTGCCCTCGTTCACCGCGACGATCGCGGCGACGCCCGAGCCCATGCGCTGCTTTGCCTGATCGAGCAGGCCACGCAGTTCCTTGGGATCGAGCCCCTCGAGCACTTGCCCCGAGAACTTCACGCCGTTCACTTCTTCGTCGGCAGCTTCAGCCTTGGCACCGCCGCCGCCGAGCGCCAGCGCCTTCTTCGCTTCGGCCAGTTCGCGTTCGAGCTTGCGACGCTCGTCCAGCAGCGCGGCGACGCGGGTTTCGACATCTTCGGGAGTGGTGCGCAGCAGCCCGGCCGCGCCCTTCAGCGCGTCCTCGCGGCCGACCAGCCACTGGCGCGCGCCCTCGCCGGTCAGAGCCTCGATACGGCGCACGCCCGAGGAAACGGCGCTTTCCGAAACGATACGGAACACACCGATATCGCCCGTGGCGCGCACATGCGTGCCGCCGCAAAGCTCGACCGAATAAGTGCGCTCGCCGCCTTCGGTCTTCGCCGTGCGGCCCATGGAAAGAACGCGCACTTCATCGCCGTACTTCTCGCCGAACAGTGCCATGGCGCCGGCGCCAATGGCGTCGTCAGGCGTCATGAGGCGAGTCAGGACCGGGTCGTTCGCACGGATTTCCGCGTTCACCTCGGCTTCGATCGCAGCGATATCCTCGGCGGTGAGGGCAGTCGGGTGCGAGAAGTCGAAGCGCAGGCGTTCGGCGGCGACCAGCGATCCCTTCTGGGTAACATGATCGCCCAGACGCTTGCGCAGCGCGGCATGAAGGAGGTGCGTGGCGGAGTGATTGGCACGAACCGCGTCACGGCGCTCGACATCGACCGTGAGGTTCACGGCATCGCCGACCTTGATCGTGCCTGCCTCGACCGTACCGCTCATCGCATGAAGGCGGCCGAGCGGCTTCGCGGTGTCGGCAACGTCGATCCTCAGGCCATTCGCGCCTGCGATCGCACCGCGATCGCCTTCCTGACCGCCCGATTCGCCGTAGAACGGGGTCTGGTTGGTAACCACGACAACCTGATCGCCGGCAGTGGCCGAAGCGACCTCCTTGCCGTCCTTCACCAGCGCCACGACCTGGCCTTCGCCGGTCGTGGAGGCGTAGCCGGTGAACTCGGTCGCGCCTTCGCGCTCGGCGATGTCGAACCACACTTCGCTGTCGGCGGCCTGCCCCGAACCCTTCCACGCGGCGCGGGCGGCAGCCTTCTGCTGGGCCATGGCAGCATCGAAACCGGCGCGGTCCACCGCGATGCCGCGCGAACGCAGGGCGTCTTCGGTCAGGTCGTACGGGAAGCCGAAAGTATCATAGAGCTTGAACGCGGTCTCGCCGGGGAGCTCGCCGCCCTCACCCATGTCGCCGGTCGCTTCGTCCAGCAGCTTGAGGCCATTGGCGAGCGTGCGACGGAACTGCACTTCCTCGCGCTCCAGCGTTTCCTCGATCAGCGGCTGGGCGCGGCCGAGCTCCGGATAGGCCTGGCCCATCTCGGCGACCAGCGCGGGGACAAGGCGATGCATCAGCGGGTCACGCGCGCCGAGCAGGTGAGCATGGCGCATGGCGCGGCGCATGATGCGACGCAGGACATAGCCGCGGCCTTCGTTGGACGGTAGCACGCCGTCGGCGAGCAGGAAGCTGGTGGAACGCAGATGGTCCGCGATCACGCGGTGGCTGGCGCGCTGCTCGCCCTCGGCGGCAACGCCGGTGAGGCTTTCCGAGGCGGCAATCAGCGCCTTGAACGTGTCGATATCGTAGTTGTCATGCACGCCCTGCATGACCGCCGAGATGCGTTCGAGGCCCATGCCCGTATCAATCGAGGGCTTGGGCAGATTGCCGACGATCTCGCCCGCAGCCTGTTCGAACTGCATGAACACGAGGTTCCAGATCTCGATGAAGCGGTCGCCATCTTCCTCCGGGCTACCCGGAGGGCCGCCCCAGATGTGATCGCCGTGGTCGAAGAAGATTTCCGAGCACGGGCCGCACGGGCCTTCGTCACCCATCGCCCAGAAGTTGTCCTTCGTCGGGATGCGGATGATCTTCGATTCGGGCAGGCCGGCGACCTTCTTCCACAGATCGAAGGCTTCATCGTCGGTGTGATAGACGGTGACCAGCAGCTTCTCGACCGGGAGGCCCCACTCCTTGGTCAGCAGGGTCCAGGCATGCGTGATCGCCTGTTCCTTGAAGTAGTCGCCGAACGAGAAGTTGCCCAGCATCTCGAAGAAAGTGTGGTGGCGCGCGGTGTAGCCGACGTTGTCGAGATCGTTGTGCTTGCCGCCGGCGCGTACGCACTTCTGCGACGACGTGGCGCGCGGCGTGGCGCGGGTTTCAAGGCCCGTGAACACGTTCTTGAACGGCACCATGCCGGCATTCACGAACATCAGCGTCGGGTCGTTATAAGGAACGAGCGGCGCGGACTGGACGGCCTCGTGACCATTGCTGGCGAAATAGTCGAGGAAGGACCGGCGGATTTCGTTGGTCGTGTGCATAACCCGCGCCGATAATCCAGCGACGCGGCGGCGGCAAGCCGGTTGCTGCGGTCAGACTGGTCGAGATTTGCGATAATCGGCAGCGGTGTGCGCTGACGGCCACAGGAAACGACCTTGGGGCATAGTTCATCTAGCGAGCGCCCATGCCATTGCATTGCCCTCGCTGCCCCGCTTAGGTTCGCGCGATCCGGCTCTCAAAACAGATTTCAAAGGGGAATTTCATGGATCGTCGCTCGTTTCTGGGCCAGGCCAGCGTTGCAGCGCTGGTCGCAGGCATGCCGGCCGGGCTGGCCGCCGCCAGCAACGGATCGCGCAATGGCGACGCTGCTCTCAGAGCCCTGCTGGACCGGATCTTCACAGACCGCCTGGCAGAAAACCCGGAAGGCGCCACGCGGCTCGGGCTCGACAGCGGCGCGAATGCCGCCCTCAAGTCCCGGCTTTCGGGCCGTTCGACGGCAGACAGTGCACGCGAACTTGCCCGGTCCCGCGCCGAACTCGGAGCGGTGAAGGCGATCGGCAGCAGCGGGCTCGGCGCTGATGCCAAGCTCGATTACGATGTCGTCACCTATCAGCTCGAACGGAGCATCGCCGGGCAGCAAAGCTTCACTTACGGTTCCAGCGGCGGCCGCTTCACACCTTATCTGATCAGTCAGCTCACAGGCGCCTATCAGGATGTGCCTGACTTTCTCGACACCCAGCACCGTGTGAACAGCGCCGAAGACGCGGATGCCTATCTGGCACGGCTCGGCGCATTCGCAACCGTTCTGGATCAGGAAAGCGAGAGACAGCGCGAGGATGCTGCGCGGGGCGTCTATGCCCCCGACTATATTCTCGACACCACGCTCAGGCAGTTCGCCGCCCTTCGGGACAAGTCTGCCGGAGAGACCGGGCTCGTGACGGGGTTCGCGACCAAGCTCGCCAAGGCGAACCTGCCGCCGGAACGCGCGGCGCAAGCCACCCGGATCGTCGAGGAGAAAGTGTTCCCGGCGCTCGACCGGCAGAGCGCATTGGTGAACGAACTGCGCGCAAAAGCCGTTCATGATGCCGGTTGCTGGCGGCTGCCCGATGGCGAGGCTTACTATACCGCCGCGGCCGAGGCCGCGACCACGGTTCGCATGAGCGGTGAGGAAATTCATCGCCTCGGCCTGGATCAGGTGGCCGAGATCGGCGGCCGGATCGATGCGATCCTCAAAAAGCAGGGAATGAGCCAGGGCACCGTGGGGGAACGCCTCGTTGCGCTCAACCAGCGGCCGGACCAGCTCTATCCCAACACCGACGAGGGCCGCGCTTCGCTGCTCGGCGAACTCAACGCGCAGATCGTCAAGATGCAGGCCCGGCTTTCGGAACAATTCGCCACGCTCCCCAAGGCGCCCGTCGAAGTCCGCCGCGTGCCGCCTGCCATCCAGGCCGGCGCGCCGGGCGGTTACTATCAGAACGCCTCGCTCGATGGCTCACGCCCTGCGATCTACTACATAAACCTGCGCGATACTTTCGACCGGCCGAAGTTCGGCCTCGCCACGCTTACGCATCATGAGGCGGTCCCCGGCCATCACCTCCAGGTCATGCTGGCGCTGGAATCGCAGGACATTCCGATGATCCGTCGGCGTGGTGGCTTCAGCGGCTACAGCGAAGGCTGGGCGCTCTATTCCGAGCAACTGGCGGACGAAATGGGGATGTATGAAGGCGATCCGCTTGGCCAGGTCGGCTACCTCCAGTCACTGCTTTTCCGTGCCACCCGTCTCGTAGTGGACTCCGGGATGCACGCCAAGCGCTGGAGCCGCGAGAAGGCGACCGACTATCTGATAGCGACCACCGGCATCGCCCGTGGGCGCAGCCAGGGCGAGATCGATCGCTACACCGTCTGGCCGGGGCAGGCCTGCAGCTACAAGATCGGACACACGATGTGGGTGAAGCTGCGTGACGAGGCCCGCGCGAAGGCCGGTGCGAAGTGGGACCCTCGCGCCTTCCATTCGGTGCTGCTCAAGGGTGCACTGCCGCTCGCCGTGCTCGAACAGCTGGTCAAGGCCCGTTACGCCTGACGCTGACCGGCACAAGGCAAAGCAGGGCAAAAAGAAAACCCCGGTCGCTTGGACCGGGGTTTTTCTTATTTCCAATAATCCGATGCCTTATTCGGCATCTTCCGCCGAGGGACCGACCATCATCTCTTCAGCAAGGCCGGCCGTGCGGGCGCGGATCGCCTTTTCGAGACGGTCGCAGATCTCCACGTTTTCCTTGAGATAGGTCTTGGCGTTTTCACGCCCCTGGCCGATGCGGATCGAATCATAGCTGAACCATGCCCCGGACTTCTCGACGATGCCGGCCTTGACGCCCAGATCGAGGATCTCGCCGATCTTCGAGATACCCTCGCCGTACATGATGTCGAATTCGACCTGCTTGAACGGCGGCGCGACCTTGTTCTTCACGACCTTCACGCGGGTGGCATTGCCGACGATGTCGTCACGGTCCTTGATCTGGCCGGTGCGGCGAATGTCGAGGCGGACCGAAGCGTAGAACTTGAGCGCGTTGCCGCCCGTGGTCGTCTCGGGGTTGCCGTACATGACGCCGATTTTCATGCGCAGCTGGTTGATGAAGATCACCATGCAGCGCGAGCGGCTGATCGAACCGGTCAGCTTGCGGAGCGACTGGCTCATCAGGCGGGCCTGAAGACCGACGTGGCTGTCGCCCATCTCGCCTTCGATTTCCGCGCGGGGAACAAGCGCGGCAACCGAGTCGACCACCAGAACGTCGATCGCGTTCGAGCGCACCAGCGTATCGGTGATTTCGAGCGCCTGTTCGCCGGTATCGGGCTGCGAGACGATCAGTTCATCGATGTTGACGCCCAGCTTCTTGGCGTAGACCGGGTCAAGCGCGTGCTCAGCGTCGATGAAGGCGGCAGTGCCGCCGGACTTTTGCGCTTCGGCGATGACATGGAGCGCGAGAGTGGTCTTGCCCGAGCTTTCCGGCCCGTAGACTTCGATCACACGGCCGCGCGGAAGACCACCGACCCCCAGCGCGATGTCGAGCCCCAGCGAGCCGGTGGAGATCGCCTCGACCTGCATCGCCTCCTTGGAACCCAGCTTCATCGCGGAGCCCTTGCCGAACGCCTTGTCGATCTGCGCAAGCGCGGCTTCGAGCGCCTTCTGACGGTCCATGTTGTCCTTTTCCTTGCCTTCCTGGATCAGCTTGAGCTGAGCAGCCATGTCACTTCCCCTTTGCTACCGGCCTGACCGGAAAGGTCAACGTCGCGGGAAGCTATGTATCGCCTTTGTTCTCACGGAACAAGAGGCGAACACCGGCTTATTTCCTATTTTTAACGCCGCCTGCCGTGCGTGCGAGAACATCCCCGACTTTTTCAGAGAGCTGCTGAACCGAGAAGGGTTTCGGCATGAACCACGCATTGGCGATGCCGATTTCCTTGCGCAGCTGCTCCTCCGCATAGCCCGACATGAACAGCACCGGCAGGTCCGGCGCAATGCGGCGGATCTCCCGCGCCATGGCCGGACCATCGAGCGAGGGCATCACCACATCGGAAACCACCAGGTCGAACCGGCCGCCTTCCTGCACCAGTTCAAGCCCCTCCTCGCCATCGCGCGCGCACGTCACCTCGTAGCCCTGCCGGGTGAGCGCCCGCTCCGCAACGATGCGCACGGGATCCTCGTCCTCCACCAGCAGGATCGTGCCGCCGCCCGCCCACTGGCTGGGTTCCGCCTCCACTTCCTCTACCGGTGCGGGCGCAGCCGCCGCCCCCGGCGCAACATGGTGGACCGGCAGATAGACGACGAAGCGCGTCCCCCTGCCCACTTCGCTCTCCGCGAAGATGAAGCCGCCTGACTGCTTGACGATGCCATAGACCGTCGAAAGCCCGAGGCCGGTGCCCTTGCCCTGCTCCTTGGTGGTGAAGAAAGGCTCGAAGATCTTGCCGAGATGCTCGGGCGGAATACCCCCGCCGGTATCCTCGACGATGAGCGCGGTATAGTCGCCCGCCGGGATGATCTCGCTGCGCATCGCACGCACATCGGTATTGGTGATGCGCCGCGTGGCGAGCGTCAGCGTGCCCGAACCATCGCTGCCCTTGCGCATCTGCATCGCATCGCGCGCGTTGACGGCAAGGTTGACGATCACCTGCTCAAGCTGCGTCGGGTCGGCCCGCACGGGCCCAAGGTCGCGGTCGTGACTGACGACCAGCTGGATTTTCTCGCCGATCAGGCGGCGCAGCATCTGGGAAACGTCCGCCACCACGTCGGGAAGCTGGAGCACTTCGGGCCGCAGCGTCTGCTGGCGGGAGAACGCGAGCAATTGCCGCGTCAGCGACGCCGCGCGATTGGAATTCGCGCGAATTTGCTGGATATCGTCATAGTCGGAATCGCCGGGCGTATGGCGCATCAGCATGAGATCGCAGGTGCCCAGGATCGCCGTCAGCACGTTGTTGAAATCGTGCGCAACGCCGCCTGCGAGCTGGCCAACGGCCTGCATCTTGGTGGCCTGAGCGACCTGCCGCTTGAGCCGCGTTTCCTCCGAAGTATCCGTAAGGCCGAGCAGTACGGCCGCCTCGCCGAGGCCGCGCACGCCGGCCAGGCTGAGCGATACCGGATCGTCAGGCTGACTGGAAAGCCGCACTGCGATATCGCCGGCCGCGGCCGGTCCTTGCGCAAAGCGCCGGATCGCCTCGGACAGCGCCCGCTTGTCATCCCGCACGACCAGGTCGGTAGGATAAGTCGGGGGCGATTGCCCCTCCTGCCCGGCCGCGCGCATGAAGGCGGGGTTTGCGAAAAGCAGCCGGCCGTCCCGGTCGGCCATGGCAAGGCCCAGCGGCAACTGGCTGAGCAGGGCTTCGAGATGCGGCGCAGCAGTTCCACCGCCGCCGCCAGCGCCAATACCCTGTCCCGCCTCCATCACCAGCATCAGCGAAGGGGTGGTGTTGGGATCGGGTTCGACGGGCGAATCCGGATCGGCCACGGGAACGTGATAGAGCACCAGCGGCCCGCCGCGCCCCGTATCGCGCGCCCAGCCGATCCGTTCGCCCTCGTCCTGGCTGATGAGCGAAACGAAATCCAGGCCGGTCATGTCGGCCAGCACGTCTCCGGTCGCGCGCTGGGCAAAGCCCGCGCTCGCTGCGCGGATCATGCCGTCAGGATCGACGAGCGCCGCCGAAATCCCGGCGCGGGCCAGCCCTTTGCCGAGCTTTCCGTCTATCTGCCGGACCAGTTCCCCCACGAGGTCAACCGAGCTGACCGGCTGGATACGCCACACCAGAAAGTCGTCGGCCCGGCCAGAGCGCTGGATTTCCACGCGCCAGTCGGCCGCGTGATCGCCTTCCGAACGCACGTCGGCACGGGCGTGCCCGTCCCGCCAAGCCGCGCGCACGGCATCGGTGAGACGCTCCAGGCCGGCATCGTCCACCGGCAGCCTGGGCGGGGGATTGGCGGTACCGAACCACAGCTCGAAGCTGCCATTGGCGCAGGCGAGGCGCCCGGCCCGGTCCGTCACCACGATCGCAGTGTCGGAACGGTCTATCGCTGCCACCGTAACCGACCAGTCGGGCTGCGCGAATTCGGTCTCTGCCGCTTGCGGGCGGCGGTTGGCCACCAGCCATGCGAGGGCGGAGAAGGCGATCAGCACGGCTACAAGGACGGAGACGAGCAACCCGTCTCCGCTCACCAGCCAGACCAGCGCCGCGCTCGCCACCAGAGCGATCCCGACGACCGCCGTGTCGGAAAGTCCGCCGATGCGCTGCCGGCCTGCGTTCATGCGATTCCTTCCGTACCTTCCGTGTCGCCGGCCTTTTCGGGCGCCGAACCCTCGCCATGGCGGAACAACGAGCGGTGGCGGCGCGCCCGATGCTTGCGCCCGATCCAGTAGCGCCAGAACCACATCGTGAGAAAGTAGCTGACGAACGCGGCCACCACCGACTGGATGAACAGGCCGATCACCACCGCCGGGGCGGTGTCGGAGACAAGCCAGTTGCGCCACTCGGCCAGACCCGCGCCTTCACGCACCATCGCCTCTACCGTCGCGATATCGGCGTGGTACCCGAAGCTGTTGCCGATCGCGACCGCCACGGGGAGAATGATAAGCAGGGTCGTCACCGGATTGCTGATGAAGGTGACGGCGGCAGCCAGCGGAATATTCCCGCGGAACGGCACGCACATCAGCGCTGCGCCCACGATCTGGACTCCCGGAATCAGTGCGAAGATGCCGATGAACATGCCCACCGCCACGCCGCGCGGCACGGACCGGCGGGTAAAGCGGAACAGTTCGGGGCGGCGCGTGAAGGGCGCCGTGAAGCGATTCGCCTCAAGCTGCGCATGCGTGGGCATCTGGCCATGCAGCCAGGCACCCAGGCGGTGCAGCAGCGTGCTCACTTGTGTTCGCGCAGGAGGCGGCCCTGCTCCCGCTTCCAGTCGCGTTCCTTGATCGTGTCGCGCTTGTCGGCCGCGTTCTTGCCCTTGGCGAGCGCCAGTTCGACTTTCGCGCGCCCCCGTCCGTTGAAATAGATCGAGAGCGGCACGAGCGTCATGCCCTTGCGCTCCACCGAGCCTTGCAGACGCGAGATTTCCCGCTCGTGCAGCAAGAGCTTGCGGGGGCGCTTCGGCACGTGATTGTAACGGTTGCCGTGGCTGAATTCGGGAACGTTGGAGTTCACCAGCCAGCATTCGCCGTTCTTGATCTCGGCGTAGGACTCCGCGATCGAACCCTCGCCGAACCGCAGCGATTTGACCTCGGTGCCGGTCAGCGCGATGCCGGCCTCGAAGGTTTCCTCGATGTAGTACTCGAAGCGGGCCCTGCGGTTTTCCGCGACGCTCTTGTGCTTGTCGAATGTCTTGTGTTGCGGACGTGCCATGATGTCCCGGCATGTAGGGATTCGCGCGCAAAAAGGAAACGCCCCGTTTGCGCTCTTTCGTCATGATGTGTGCCACATCCGATCCGTCGCCCGGTAAGGCGTTCGGCTCCCCGGCCCGCCCGGTTGAACGAACCTAAGTAGTTGGCCTTAGATGAATGCAATTTAACGCCTAGTGACCAGTAAATCACCCTTGCAAAGGGGAAATTCCCTCGGAATAACCAAGAACAAATGGGGGATATTTACGTGAGAATGCTGCTCCGGTCGGTTCTGCCGTCCGCCTTGCTTGTTCTTGATCCAGCACATGCCATGGCTGCGCCGGAAGCACCGCCGCTCGATGCCTATGGAGAACTACCTCGAATCGAGGACGTTGCCATTTCACCTGACGGCCAGGCCATCGCCACCGTCGCGCAGGACGAAGGCGATCGCCGCGTCATTGTCATGAAGGACGGCAAGCCCCTGCTGAACGGTTCGTCCGGCAAGACCAAGGTGCGCGCCATCGAATGGGCGGACAGTGATACCGTGTTGCTGACCAACAGCAGCACGGTTTCGCTCTTCGGCTTCGCTGCCGCAAAATACGAACTCAGCGGCACGATCATATTGCCCATGAAGCCGGGCAACGAATCCGGCCTTGTCTTCGCAAAGAACCAGGCCATCGCGAAGACCACGCGAGGCCGCTACGGCATCCGCAACATCGCCGGCCGCACCGTAGGCTATTTCGGCGGCCTCGCGCTCGACGTCGATGGCGGGGAAACCCGCTTCCGCCATGGCCGCGCCACACTCTACGCAGTGGACATACAGACCAATCGGGCGCGGATTGCCGCCGCGGCACCGGCCGAAAATCACTATCGGGACTGGCTGGTCGATGCGGCCGGCAACGTTGCCGTGACCCTGGACATCTCCGAAACCACCGGCGTCTGGAAAATCACCCCGGCCAAGGGACAGGAACTGGCGCGCGGCGTGGACCCGACCGGCGACGTCAGCCTCGTCTCCTTCGGCAAGGGCGGCTCGACCGTGATCTACCAGGTCGAGGACGAGGACGGTAACGACCGCTGGTTCGAAGTCCCGCTGGCCGGCGGCGAGTCCAGGGAAATCCTGAACGATATCGCCATAGAACGGCTGTTCGTCGATCGCAGCACCGGCAACATGATCGGCTACCGGATGTCGGGGGAAAGCCGGAAGACCGTAATGGACGATCCCGCCCACCAGAGTGCGCTGACCCGGATATTCCGCGCGTTCTCCGGCCGCGAAGCCCATTTGGTAGACTGGACGCCGGACTTTTCGAAGGTGGTCGTAAGGACCACCGGCAACAAGGACAGCGGCACCTGGTTCCTCGTGGACGTACCCAATCGGCGCGCGGACCCCATCGGCGATGAGCACCCCAAGATCGCGCCCGAACAGGTCGGCCCGATCTCGCTGGTCAATTATGCCGCGCAGGACGGGCTGGAAATGGACGGGGTCCTGACCCTGCCTCCCGGCCGCGAAGCCAGGAACCTCCCGTTGATCGTGCTGCCCCATGGCGGCCCGGCCGCACACGACAAGCCCGAATTCGATTGGTGGGCTCAGGCATTCGCTTCACGCGGATATGCGGTATTCCAACCCAATTTCCGGGGCTCGACAGGGCGATCGGACGCGTTCCGCCATGCTGGCGACGGCGAATGGGGCCGGAAGATGCAGACCGACATTTCGGACGGCGTCGCGGAACTGGCAAAGCGCGGGCTGGTCGATCCGAGGCGCGCCTGCATCGTCGGCGCAAGCTATGGCGGCTATGCGGCGTTGGCGGGGGTCACGCTCCAGAACGGGCTCTATCGCTGTTCCGTAGCCGTTGCGGGCGTCGCCGACCTTCCGATGATGTACAGCACCGATGTGCGGGAGAGCGGCGATTCCAAGATGCTCGGCAAGGCGCTGCGCGAACAGCTCGGCGATCCGAAGCGCTATGGCGAGGTTTCACCGCGCCGGTTCGCCGCGAAGGCCGATGCGCCGGTCCTGCTGATCCACGGCAAGGACGATACCGTCGTCGCCTATCGCCAGAGCCAGGCCATGGCGGACGCGCTCAAGGACGCGGGCAAGCCTTATGAACTGGTAACGCTTCCGGGTGAGGACCACTGGCTGTCCCGTGAGGAAACGCGCAAACGCATGCTGCTGGAAACCATGCGCTTCGTACAGAAATATAACCCGGCGGACTGAGCCGTCCAGAAAACCCCAGCCCCCCCGGAAACGATCCGGGGGACCTGGGATATCATGCCTTTGTTCAGAGCAGACCGGCGTGGACCAGCGCTTCGTCCACCGCCGTGCGTGCCTTTTCGCTGCAAGGGACCAGCGGCAGGCGCAGTTCGTTCTCGATCCAGTCATGGACCTGCGCCAGGGCATACTTGCAGGGGCCGGGCGAGCTGTCCTCGAACATCGCATAGTGCAGCGGATAGAGCAGGTCGTTAAGGCGGCGCGCCTCTTCGAGGTCATTGGCCGCGCAGGCCGCCTGGAATTCCGCGCAGAGCTTCGGCGCGACGTTCGCCGTCACCGAGATGCAGCCCACGCCGCCGGCCGCGTTGAACGGCAGGGCCAGCTCATCGTCGCCGCAAAGCTGCACGAAGCCCTTGCCGATCCCCATGCGGTGATCGGTCACGCGCGACAGGTCGCCGCTGGCATCCTTGATGGCGATGAACCGGTCGGGATAGCGCCGCGCGAGTTCGCAAACCGTTTCGGGCAGCAGGTCAGTGACCGTGCGGCCGGGAACGTTGTAAAGCACGATCGGCAGATCGCTGTGTTCGGCAAGGTAGCTGAAGTGGGCCAGCAGACCGTCCTGGCTCGGGCGGTTGTAGTAGGGCGCCACCAGCAGCGCGGCCGAAGCACCGCACTTCTTCGAAAAATTCATGTGCAGCAGCGCATTCATCGTGTCGTTGCTGCCGCAACCCGCGATCACCGGCACCCGGCCCGCGGCCTGTTCGATGCAGACTTCGATGACGCGGTGATGCTCCGCGTTCGAGAGCGTCGAATTTTCGCCGGTGGTCCCACAGGGAACGAGCGCGGAAGAACCCGACTCGATCTGCCAGTCCACGAGTCGCCGAAAAGCCTGCTCATCGAACGCTCCGTCGCGAAACGGTGTAACAAGCGCAGGAATGGAACCCGAGAACATGGACTTTACCTCACCTGATGTTCAATGATCGGGCCAACGGACCCGATGTTCAGCGCCTGATAAGGAGCCTTTTCCCAAAATGTCCAGCATGCAGCGTGCCGCCCCCCTCGTCCTGCTTGCTTCGACCGCCTTGTCTGGCATCGTTTTCGGGAGCCCCGCAGCCGCGCAGGACGGTCGTGAATGGGATCTCGCCAAGGCCCGTGCGATGCAGTCGCACGACATGGTGGTGCACCAGTCGATCGACCGCTGGCGCCAGCTTGTGGCGTCCGATCAGTTCGATTTCGGCAGCTATGCCAGCTTCCTGATGACCTATCCCGGCTATCCGCAAGCCGACAAGATTCGCGCTTCGGCAGAGCGTGCGCTGATAAACCAGTCACCCGACGCCAATTCGGTCGTCTCGTTCTTCAGCCGCTATCCCCCACTCTCCAATCAGGCAGCCGGTCGCTATGCCGCGGCACTGACCACGCTGCGCCGCCCGGATGCGCAAGTGCGTGCCATCGCGGCATGGCGGGGCGGCACGTTGTCACCCAATGATGAAGCGCTGATTCTCGCCACATATCGCGGAACCCTGACCGCCGCCGATCACGACGCGCGGATGGACCGCCTGCTCTGGCAGAGCGAAACCTCCCAGGCCGAACGGCAGGTCTCCTTCGTCTCGGCCGAACGCCGCGCCCTGTTCATGGAACGGCTGGCGATGCTTCAGGGCTCGCCGGCGGGATCGCTCGGCCTCGCGCTGACGCCGCAGATGAATGCCGACGCCGGATATATCTATGCCCGTGCGGTTCAGGCGCGGAAAACCGGCAATCTACCTGCCGAAATCTCGCTCCTGTCCACTCGTCCAACGCTGACATCCCCCGTTCCCGAACCGGAAAAGTGGGTGCGCGAACTGTTGACCGCCGCGAAGGGCGCTGGCGCCGATGCCGCCGTGCGCATCGCCAGCGGGATCGACGATGCCTTTCCGCCCGGCACCGATATCAGCCAGCTCTCCTATCGCCTGCGCGACGATTACACGACGCTTGTCTGGCTGGGCGGCACCAAGGCGCTGTGGCAATTGGGCGATGCCCGCCGCGCCGCTCCGCTGTTCTATCGCTATGGCGCCGCCGCGCAGACGCCCGGCACCCGCTCCAAGGGCTTCTACTGGGCCGGCCGCGCGCTGGCCCGTGCCGGGGACACGGCAGGCGCCAATCGCTACTTCGAGATGGCCGCCGCCTACCCGCACTATTTCTACGGCCAGCTCGCGCTGGAACGCCTGAGCCGCCCCCTGCCCAATCTCGACACCCGCCCCCGCGCCGTACCTACCCCGGCCGAACGCTCCGCCTTCTTCGCCAAGCCGCTGACCAATGCGGTGCGCGATGTTGCCCGCGACGGCGACTGGCGCACCACCGTCCAGTTCTTCCGGGAGATTTCGGACCAGGCGCAAAGCCAGGCCGACCACGTCCTCGTGGCCGAACTGGCGCAGCAGATCGGCCGCCGCGATCTCGCCGTCATCCTCGGCCAGAGCGCCCATTCCGACGGATACCAGGACTTCGGGCAGATCGCCTATCCGCTGATCCCGGTACCGCCGGGCGCGGATTTCGCCATGGTCCACGCCCTCACCCGGCAGGAAAGCCAGTTCGCCCAGAACGCGCTCAGCCACGCCGGCGCGCGCGGCCTGATGCAGCTGATGCCCGCCACCGCGCGCGAACAGGCGGGCAAGCTCGGCATGGCCTACGACCAGAACCAGCTGGTCAGCGACGCCAGCTACAACATCCGCCTCGGCGATGCTTACTTCACCCGCATGCGCAACTACTTCGGCGGCTCGCTGCCGCTGGCAGTCGGCGCCTACAACGCCGGCGCGGGCAATGTGAACAAGTGGCTCGCGGCCAACGGCGACCCGCGCACCGGCGCGGTCGACTGGATCGACTGGCTGGAGCAGATCCCCATCTACGAGACCAAGAACTACATCCAGCGCGTGCTGGAGAACGCCGTGGTCTACGAATCGATGTATCCGAGCCAGTCGGGCTATCGCGGGAATACGCCGCTTACGCAGCTCATCGGGAAGCGGTCGCCGGGGTGAAGTTTTAAAAGCTTCGAGAAGCAGGGGAGCATAGCCTCCCTGCACCCCCAATACCGTCTAGGTCATACCCAGCCTATCCGCTGCGCGCCCATGGTCGCGTCGGGAGACTTATTGGCTGCGCCGCAGGGAGCGCAAAACGTCAAGCCGCGCGCGACTCTGACATTTTGAGGGTCTGGGGGATCATCCCCCAGGACTTCCTCTGTTTAAATGCCCTTCACCCTGAACAGCCCCGCCCCATGCGAAGCAAGCCGCGCCGAAAAGCGCCCTTCGACCTGGCCAAGGTCCTTGCCCTCCCACAAATCCCGCACCGAAGCTCTCCGCCCGAGACCAAGCAGCGAGAGCGCCACGCCCACCTCGCGCGGCTGGTCCGCTACGTTGAACAGCGCCACGTAGCGATCCGCCCCGCCCTCCGCGCGCGCGGTCCAGACCTTGGTGCCGTCATCGAGGAACAGCGGCGCGTTGTCGGTGCTTGACTGGTTCACCGCCAGCACCTCGCGGTTGGTCAGCAGCGCCAGTGTCGGCGCGTCGAGGTGGCGCAGGTCGCCCCCCATGATGAGCGGCGAGCGGGCAATCGACCAGAGCGTCATCAGCGTGCGCTGTTCGTCGGGGGTGAAGCGGGTGTCGCGGTCTCCCAGCGCGAGGCGGCCGAGGGGGAGCATGTCGGCATCGGGCCAGGAGCCGGGACCACGGAACGGCGTCCAGTTTTCGAGGCGGGTGAACTGGGCGTGGAGCTGTGCCCATTCGTCCCAGAAATCGTCGGAAATGCGCCACATCTGTGCGTGCTGGCGAACGTGGGCACCGCGCAGGACCGGGGTCTCGCCGGGGGAGAGGCTGAGCACGATGGGTCGGCCGCAGCGGGCGATGGCCTTGGCAGCGGCCTCGATCTCGGGCGCGTGGGCATCGTATGGTCGGCTCATGTCGTCCATCTTGACGAAATCGACGCCCCAGGAGGCATAGAGTTTGAAGATGCTGTCGTAGTATTCCTGGGCGCCGGGCTTGCTCATGTCGACGCCGTACATGTCGGGGTTCCACGAGCACACGCTGGAGGTGTCGGCGATATCCTGCGCGCGCAGCTTGGTGCCGAGCACCGGAAGGTTGAGCTTCACGGCGTGGCGCGGGATGCCGCGCATGACGTGGATGCCAAACTTCATGCCCATGGCGTGGACCTTGGCGGCCAGCGGCGCAAAGCCCTTGCCGCCTTTTGACGACGGGAAGCGGTTCGGTGCGGGGATCATCCGGCCGTGAGCGTCAAGCGCCGGGACCGGGTTGGCGTTGTAGGTGTAGCTCCTGGCCTCCGGCTCGTACCACTGGATGTCGACGGTGAAGACGTCGTAACCGAAGGGCAGCAACTTGGTGCGCATGATCGCTGCGGTTTCGAGCGCCTGCGCCTCGGTAATGGTCCCGGCGAAGCTGTTCCAGCTGTTCCAGCCCATCGGTGGGCGCGGGGCGAGCGCGGCGCCGGGCGCCGGTTCGAGGATCGCCTGCGGTGCGCCGTTCTGGGCGCCGGCCTTCGCGGCGAGCCCGGCCAGCGGCGCGGAAGCGGCGGCGAGCAAGGCAGTGCGGCGTGAAATATCCATCTTGATCCTCAATTCCCGGTACGTCATTCGCCGCTCTTTTGTCGGACTAATAGACTTCGCGCAAGCCGGTGACGAAGCGGATCAGGGACTTGGCCGGACCGGCAATGCTTTATAAGGATCTCGTCATGAAACCTGCCGGTCCTCCTATCTCGCCTTCAGGCATGGCCGCGCTGCGTGCCCGCTACGACCACCTGCTCGGCAAGGAACGCCCGGAGATCGTCGAGATCGTGTCCTGGGCGGCGGGCAATGGAGATCGCTCGGAAAACGGTGACTATCTCTACGGCCGCAAGCGCATGCGCGAGATCGACCGAGAACTGGGCTACCTCGCCCGCCGCATGAAGGCGCTGCGGGTGGTGAACCCGGCGGACCAGACCGAGCGCGGCAAAGTGTTCTTCGGCGCCACGGTTACCATCGCCGACGAGGACGACAACCACAAGACCCTCACCATCGTCGGCGACGACGAGCAGGACGCTGCCAAGGGCCGGATCGGCTGGAGCGCGCCGATCGCCCGCGCCCTGCGCGGCGCCGCCGTGGGCGACCTGAAGATGGTGCGCCTGCCTTCCGGCGAGAAGGAATGGGAAGTCATGGAGATCGAATACCCGCAAGCCTGATCGCGCCGGCAGCTTGACGGCTGCCTCTGGCCCGATCAGAATTTCCTCATGAAATTTCGCGGCTTCGCTGGCCTCCTCCTGGGTGCGTCCCTGCTCATGACCCTCGGCTGCAAAGGCGATGCCGATGCGACGGGCGCGCCCTTTGCCGCATCGACCGAGCAACCCTCCGGTGCGCCGCTGCCCCTGCAAGGGCGAGTGAACGATGCCGCCGGAGCATTGACATCCGATGCCGAGGAACGCCTGACCCGCCTGTCCGAAGCTCTCGAACGCACCACCGGTCATCAACTCGTGGTCGTGACCACACCGTCGCTAGGTGAAAAGACGATCTCCGATTACACCCGGGAACTCGGCAACCGCTGGGGTATCGGCCGGAAGGGCGTGAACGATGGAATCATCGTGCTGGTCGCGCCTCGGGAACGCGGCGCAAGGATCGAGATCGGCAAAGGCATGACCGAGCAACTTCCCGATACGGTTTGCAGTGAAATCATGGAGCAGGAGATGGTGCCGCATTTTCGCAGAGGCGACTATGACGGCGGCCTGGAGGCTGGCGTTTCGGCGCTGATCGCCCGTCTTCACTGAGGCTTTCGGGCGTGCCGCTTTCGTGCCATGAGCCGCCCTCAATGCCTGTCATCCGCTTCCGCCACCTGGCCGCCGCCGCTGCCTGCCTCGCTCTGGCCCTGCCCGGTGTTCCGGCGCTCGCACGCGAAAGTCTGGGAATCTACGCCAGTTGGGGGGCATTTCGCGATCCGGTGATCCCGCGTTGCTATGCCATCGCCATGGCCGAACCCAGCACGGCGGCACGGGAATATCAGCCCTTCGCGGCGATCGGCACATGGCCCCGGCGCGGCGCGCGCGGGCAAGTGCATTTCCGGCTGTCGCGCCGGATCGCGCAAGGCACGCAAGTCACCCTTTCGCTGGGCGGACAGCGCTTCATCCTCGCTTCGGGTGAAGGCGATGCCTGGGGACGTGACGAACAGGACAATGCCGCCATCGTCGCGGCCATGCGCTCCGCCCCGCGCATGACCGTCACCGCGCGCGACCGGCAGGGCAAACGCTTCGTCAATGCCTGGCCTCTTTCGGGTGCGGCCTCGGCGATGGACGCCGCCCTGATCGGCTGCGCCAAACTGCCATAGGCCGGCTCCGCCACCGCAACGAAAAAGGGCGGGAGCTTTCGCCCCCGCCCTCTCTCCTGCATCTAGATGCGGCTCAGAAGCGAACGCCGACGCCGGCCATGACCTGATGACGGTCAGTGTCGAGGTTGAAGCGGTTGCCGTCCGGAATGTCGCCGGTGTAGTCGAGTTCACCCTTCTCGTAGTTCGAATAGCGATATTCGAGCTTTACGAAGGCGTTGTTCGTGATCGCCTGCTCGACACCCGCGCCGATCCGCCAGCCGTCGGCATCGATATCGCGGTTCGTCTCGACCGTGCCGACCGCGTTGCGCACGTCGAACTTGGCATTGGTGTAGCCGCCCTTCGCGTAGATCATGGTGCTGGGGGTGACGACGTAGCCGACGCGGGCGCCGACGTAGAGATCGCGGTTGGCCTTGACGTTGCCGATGCCGAAGCCTTCGAAATCGCCGTCGTTGAACTTCGTCTTGGCGGTCGACCAGGTCACTTCGGCTTCCGGACCGAAGACGAGGTTGCCCGAGCGGAAGTCATAGCCGGCGCCGACGCCATAGGCGAAGCCGTCGATCGACTGGTCGTTGTCGACATTGACGTCGTCATCGACGCTGCTGCCGGCCTTGGTCACATCGTAACCGGCGAGCGCCTCGACGTGGAAGCCGGAGAAAGGCTGGGCCGGGCCGGTATCCTGCGCCATGGCGGGAGCCGATGCGATGGCGGTACCTGCAGCGGTTCCAAGGGCGAGGCAGACGAGAATCTTCTTCATGGGATGCTCCATTCTTGTTTTCTCGGGCGGGCATCCGTTGATGGCGACCGGCCCGTCCGGACTGGTCAAATGATCGTCATGGGGGCTCGGTTTCCTGAACCTAACACAACGAAAACACTGATGTTTTTCGGTCACACTTGATCGACGGAGCGCCCCCGGCAAGCGCCCGGCGGCGGGAACCCGGCAAGCTTTGCGGCAGTTCGCGCGAGCCCCCATGCGCGCGCATCTTCCGTTTTTATCCCGGATGCACTATATGCCCGCCCAATCATGACAGACGCGACCCACACCCTTTCCGGCGCCACCGGCCCAGTTTCCCATTCCGGCGCCCCCATGCCGATCCCGGGCCATATCGACCCCGTGCCGGTGCCCCGCCCCAACCTCGTCGAAGGGGTCACGCCGCGCGAGGACGGCCGGCTGGACCTGATCGGCCTGCCGAAGAAGCGGATCGCGGAACTGTTCGAAAGCGCCGGGCTTGACGCGAAGGCCGCAAAGCTGCGCGCCAAGCAGGTCTACCACTGGCTTTACCACCGTGGCGTCACCGAGTTCGAGGCGATGACCGACATCGCCAAGACCATGCGCCCCTGGTTGGCAGAACGCTTCGTGATCGGCCGCCCGGAAATCGTCGAAGCCCAGCACTCCAGCGACGGCACCCGCAAGTGGCTGCTGCGCACGGCGGACGCCCATGATTTCGAAATGGTGTTCATCCCCGATGCCGATCGCGGCACGCTCTGCGTGTCCTCGCAGGTCGGCTGCACGCTCAACTGCCGCTTCTGCCACACCGGCACCATGCGCCTCGTGCGCAACCTGACGGTGGGCGAGATCGTCGGCCAGGTCATGCTGGCCCGCGATGCGCTGGGCGAATGGCCCAAGGGCCGCATGGACTTCAGCTTCGGCGACGGGATCGACGGCGCGGATGCGGCTGACGACGAAGAGGAAGGCAGCTACACTTCGGACGGCCGCCTGCTCACCAACATCGTGATGATGGGCATGGGCGAGCCGCTCTACAATTTCGACAACGTGCGCGACGCGCTCAAGCTGGTCATGGACGGTGACGGGCTCGCGCTTTCGAAGCGCCGCATCACTCTCTCCACCTCGGGCGTGATCCCGCAGATGGCCCGCTGCGGCGAGGAAATCGGCGTGAACCTGGCCGTCTCGCTCCATGCGGTGACCAAGGAAGTCCGCGACGAGATCGTGCCGGTCAACAAGAAGTACGGCATCGAGGACCTGCTCCAGGCCTGCGCCGACTATCCCGGTGCCTCTAACGCGCGCCGCATCACGTTCGAATACGTGATGCTCAAGGACAAGAACGACAGCGACGCCGACGCGCACGAACTGGTCCGCCTGCTGAAGAAGTACAACCTTCCGGCCAAGGTCAACCTGATCCCGTTCAACCCCTGGCCGGGCGCGCAGTACGAGTGCTCGACGCCGGACCGGATCAGGACGTTCTCGGACATCGTGTTCAAGGGCGGCATCTCCGCGCCGGTCCGCACCCCGCGCGGACGCGATATCGACGCGGCCTGCGGCCAGCTCAAGACCGCCGCCGAAAAGAAGAGCCGCGCCGAACTGGAACGGCTCTACGCCGAGAAGGAAAAGGAACTCGGCTGAGCCGGCGTCGATCCGCACCGTCTCCCGGCTCGCTTTGACAATACGCATTTGGCGTGGGGTCAAAGCGAACCTAGAGAGGACAGAGATCGACAGAGAGGCTCCTGAATGACCCAGACCCTGCGCCCGACTTCGGCCGAAGTCGGCGAGCGCCTGCACGGCATGATCCGCGTGTCGGGCGGCACCTTCACGATGGGCTCGGAAAGGTTCTACCCCGAGGAAGCACCCCTGCGGCGAGTCACTGTCGATCCTTTCTGGATCGACGAAGTGCCCGTCACCAATCGCGACTTTGCCCGCTTCGTCGAGGCGACCGGCCATGTGACCGTGGCGGAGATCGCACCTGATCCCAGGGACTATCCCGGCATGTCGCCGGAAATGGCGCGAGCCGGATCGCTGGTTTTCCGCAAGACCGCGACGCCGGTGGATACGGCCAATCCCGCCAACTGGTGGAGCTTCGAATTCGGCGCCTCATGGCGCTATCCGCTCGGACCGGGCAGCGATATCGATGCGCTTGGTCTTTGGGATCATCCGGTCGTCCATGTCGCCTACGCCGATGCCGAAGCTTATGCGCAGTGGGCGGGCAAGGATCTGCCGACGGAGGCCGAGTTCGAATTCGCCGCCAGGGGCGGTCTCGAAAACGCCGACTATGCCTGGGGCGACGAACTCGCGCCTGAAGGCAGGATGATGGCCAATTACTGGCAGGGCCTGTTCCCGTTTGCCAACCAGTGCCTCGACGGCTGGGAGCGCACTTCGCCGGTCCGATCCTTCCCCGCGAACAGCTACGGCCTTCACGACATGATCGGCAACACCTGGGAATGGACGCGCGACTGGTGGGCCGAGCGCCCGGAAGCGCCGAAGAAATCCGGCGGTTCCTGCTGCGCCTTGAGCAATCCGCGCGGCGGCAAGCTCAAGGACAGCTTCGACCCCGCCCAGCCGCTGGTGCGGATCGGGCGCAAGGTCATCAAGGGAGGGTCGCACCTCTGCGCGGCGAACTACTGCCAGCGCTATCGCCCCGCCGCGCGCCATCCCGAGATGATCGACACGGCCACGACGCATATCGGTTTTCGCTGCGTGGTTCGGGAAAGCTGAAGCCTCCGGTTTCGCGGAGGCAGCAGGCCGGGGCGTTACCCCCGGCCATGCTCGATGTCAGCGTGCCAGCGCCAGTGACACCGGAGCGCGGCTGACTTCTTCGACAGGCACGTAATCCGCCGTTTCGCGGAATTCGCCGACTTGCGTGATGACACCCTGGTTCACCGCCCAGATTGCCGCCTGGGTCCGGTTCTGGACCATGAGCTTGCGCAGGATCGCCTTCACGTGGACCTTCACGGTGGCTTCGCTGATGTCCAGCCGATAGGCGATCACCTTGTTGGGATAGCCCATCACAAGGCAGCGCAGCGTATCGATTTCCCGTTCGGAAAGCAGTTCGCTGAGCTGAACCTGCACTTCGGCCTGGCCTTCCGACATGACCTGCTTTTGCGGCAGGTGCTGAAGCAGGGCGCTGGGCAGTACCTTTTCACCCTGGTTAACCAAGCGAAGGGATTCGATGAGCGGCTCGGAACCGATCTCCTTGAGCAGATAGGCATGAGCGCCAAGCTGGAATGCTTCCACCATCTGGCCGAATTCGAATTCGTCGGCCAGCAGCACGGCGCGCATGTAGGGATGCCGATCCTTCAGCGCCGGCAGGCTTGCCAGCAGGTCCCCACAGGTCCCCATGTCGAAAATGGTAAGGCCTATCGGAAGGCCGATCTCTCCGGCGAGAACGTCATCGCAGTCCTTGAAGAACCGTGAACACCTGAACTCGCAGGTATTCAGGATCTTGCAGATTCCCTCTCTGACAAGGGAATTGAAGCCGACAATCGTCACGCAGACTTCTTCGAAATTCGCCATCGTCTTTCTCTCCTTGAATGCGGAAATACGGACGACCCAAAACGTCTTATTGATTTTTTTGAATTACCCTGACGTAACCCGGATGCAGGAGGGAACATCAAGATCTCGATACCTCGAAATCCTGAAATGAACCTTTACGTGACAATCACCGGATGAACAGACCGAGTGGCCAGCCCCCTTGCGTGTCCCCCTTTTAGCCCCACACCATTAGGTACACCACCTTAGAACATATCCTCGTCTTTAAGTCGAGAGGCCGACAGGCGACCTTACCGCTCCGTAAGGATAAATCGTATATTCTTAAAAGAGGCGTATGTTCAGTATGATAACGCCCCTTTCGGAAAGTTCATTTGGCTGGGTAACACGCGAACCGTATAATTCTGGTACAGCCTACCCCGAAAGAGGTATAAAAGATATAAACTCACCCATTTCAATATGTTAACTTTGCGCGCTGTAAATTGCGCAACCGTCAATCGCCACAAAGGTGAATCACCTTCAAGTTCGATGGGCGCCATCATCCGGGATGGCAGCCGAAAATCGGCAGTTTCAGCACGGCGACTCGGGAATGTCCGGCCTTCTTCCCTCACGAATTTCGGTGCTTGCGCGCATTCGGGCCATCCGCTGCAAAGCCACCGATCGATGCGTTTGAACGCACGCAAGGCCCGCCAGGGCCATGAACCTGCCCGCGGCACCGCCCATCGCCCGAATCCCGTCAATGCCCTGCGGATCGAACAGGCCGTCACCTTACGGGCTGACCGATCGTCAGCTAACGAAGCGCGTCGGAGGTAGCGAAAATCGTTGGCGAGCCACGGTAAATCTCCGTCCCGAAGGCTTCTGAAGGCCCCCATCGCGCAAGCGGACGACAAAGCAGCCGCCCCGGCTACGCTGATTTTTCCAAGTAATGACCGTAATAGATACTCATTACATGACGACTGTCCAAAACGGGTACTTCCGAATACACCGGGATACCTGAAGCGCTGCCTGAAAAGTCCGGTTCTTGCGAAAACCAGGATCGCCGTCTGCATCCGCCCCCGGAAGGCCAGGCGGCGTGTGACAAGAAAACGCAGCCGTGACCGGGCCGTTATGACCCAGGCGGCGTGGACGAATTCGGCCTAGGTCGTAAACTCATAAATGGCACCATCGAGGCTTGAGGCAAAATGGCTCAGCGCAAGAAGGGAAGGCGCTGGAATATGTCGATATTTCAAGCCTTCCCGACGCTGCACTGGGCCATTTTGATCAAATCCATCCGGGACACTCGCAGGCGTGATCAACAGGTCCTGCCCCTAGCGCTCGATCGCGCGCACGAGGATGAAGCCTTCCGCCGCTTCGCAGTAGACGGTCGAACCGCGCAGACGGGCCAGCGCCTCGATCGTGATGAGCGAACGCTCGTCGGGAAAGGGGCGGACCTGGCTTTCGAACATCGCAAAGGCATCGAGCTTGCGTTGCAGCGTGCCGGATATGTCGATGTGCACGTTGGGCACGAAAGGCGGCGTCATCGGCGCCGCGTACCAGTTGGTTTCGGACAGCGTCTCGTAGCAGAGCACCCGTGTCGGCACTTGCCGATCCCGCGGCCGCGCCGCCACCATCGAGGCGAGGAAGGCGAGCTGGTGATCCTGGTGGATGTCTCCCAGAAACGGCACGAAGAGCGTGTCGGGCTGCACGTCCCGCACGATCCGGCAGAATGCGGCGTTCAGTTCCGCGGCCGGAACGATGTCGAGCGAGGCGGCCGGGAAATCCAGCATATGCGTGCGGCTCACGCCGATATGAGCATGGGCGCTGCGCATTTCCGCCTGCACTCTCGCCACGCCGTCGGCAGCGAAGGCGGGCGGGCGGCCGCTGGTGATGACCGCCACCTGCACGTCCAGTCCTTCCTCGACCATCCGCGCCATGGTGCCGCCGCAGCCGAGGATTTCGTCATCGGGATGCGGCGCGATGACAAGGACTTTTCCATAGTGCTGCAAAGCCAAGCGCTATCCTTTCAACACGGCGTGAAGCGCAGGCGGCCTGCCCTCCGCCACTTCCCAGTCGACCAGTTCGATCAGGCCCTCGCCGGTCTGCACGGTCAGTACCCCGCCGCCGTTCGCCATGACCTGCCCGGGAAGGGCATGATGCCGCTCCCCGCCCGAAACCGGGCGCGATGACCAGACGGTGATCCTGCGCCCGGCGACATGGGTGAAGGCCCCCGGATAGGGCCGCCCCACCGCGCGGATCAGGCGGTCTATCGCCGAGGCCGGCTGGCGCCAGTCGATCAGCCCGTCCGCCTGGGTGCGCTTCGTCGCCCATGTCGCATAGCGCTCGTCCTGAACCTGCCTCGGCTGATCTCCCGCCGCCAGCACCGGCAGCACCGCGCGCAGCATCGAACGCAGCGCCGCCATGTGCTTGTCGTAAAGCCCCTGCGCGGTCTCGTCCCGCGCGAGATGGAAGTATTGCTGGGCAAGGATGTCGCCGTCGTCCGTGCCTTCGGCGATCCAGAACAGGCTGGAGGCGGAAATCGGCTCGTCGAGCAGGATCGTCCAGGGGATCGCCGCCCGACCGCGCAGACGGGGAAGCGGTGCGGGATGATAGCCGATGGCCCCCTTCGCCGCGATCGAGAGGAATTCCGGCCCGCATATCTGCGACCAGCCGACCACGAAGACATAGTCCGGCGCCTCCGCGCGCACCATGTCCAGCACTTGCGGATCGTTGGTTCGCGCGATGGGAGCCAGCCGCACCCCGTGCCGCCCGGCCAGCACCGAAAGATCGACGATGTCGGAATGCCGCCCGTGAAGCTCGGGCGGCAGCGTGCCGATCATCGTCAGCTCCCATCCCGGTACAGCGACCAGTTCCTCCACCAGCACTTCGGTGCTGCCTACTGCGCCGATTACGACTGCCTTCATCGTCATGACCTTGCGCCCCCGCTCGATCCCGGTCGAAAATTAGCTGGCGATCGCCCGTGAAGTCGCCGCATCGTGCATTCCGGCCGGGCTGCGCGGCAGATCGTCCAGCGGGTCGGGCGCCTCGTGCAGCGTCGCGGGTTCGTTCCAGGGTTCGCGCAGGAGGTCCATCTCGTCGAGCAACTGATGATTGACCTTGCGCACATCGTAGATTTTCTCGACGAGATCGCGCGAACGCGCCGCCATTCCCGCCACCAGTTGCGGAGCATCGACGAAGCGCTGCATCGCCGCCCGCAGAGCGCCGGCGTCGCGCGGCTTCACCAGGAAGCCGTTCTCGCCCTCGATCACCGGCTCCCGGCAACCGGGCATGTCGGTGGTGATGATGGGGCGCCCGGTGGCCATCGCTTCGAGGATCGTGCGCGGCAGCCCCTCGCGATAGTAGGACGGCAGCACGAAGACGGAGCACCCGGCGAGATAGGGCCGCACGTCGCTGGTTCCGGGAATGAACTGCACCGGGAACTGCCGCGCGAGGCGGGCGCATTCCACTTCGTCGATCCCGGTCGGATTGTCCCGCTCGTAATGGCCGAGCACGCAGAATTCGACGTCCGGATGGTCCAGCTTGATCTGCCTTGCCGCCTCAGCGAACTCGTAGATGCCCTTGTCGCGCATGAGCCGCCCCACCAGCAGGAAGCGAAGCCGGTTGCGCGGCAGCGGTTCGAGGTGGAACCTTTCGAGGTCGATACCGGAGCCGGGAACCTGGACCACGTTCTGGCGCGGCGTGACGATACCCAGGTCGATCATGTCCTTGCGGTCGTCGGCGTTGAACACGAAGACGCCGCGCGACCGGCGCACGGCCTCGCGGTAGAGCCGCGCCACCGCCCAGCGCAGCGCCTTGCCGGCGCCGCTCCCCTCGCTGAACACATAGCCGAGTCCCGACATCAGCGCGAAGAAGCGCGGGACGCAGAGCATCCGCGCGGCGATGCCGCCGTAGATGATCGGCTTCTGCGTATAGGCCAGAACGAGATCGGGCTTCTCCGCGGTCATCAGCCGCAGGTAAGCCGAAAGGAGGCTCGCATCCTTCACCGGATTGGTCCCCGTCCGGGCCATCGGCACGATTCGCAGGCCGACCCCCCAGGCCGAAAGGTCCGCCTCGACCGCCGGGTTCCGGTCAGGCGCCACCGCAATCACGTCATGCCCGTTCGCTTTCAGTTCGCGCAGCAGCGCTCCCCTGAAATTCGTGAGCGAATAGGCGAGACTGGACAGGACAAGTACCTTCATTGCGTAATCGAGCCCCAGGCTGACGGACGGTGCCGCTGCGGCGGGTCTGCGCAAGCCCCTCCCCGCGTGACCACCCGTCCTTGTCGACCGAATGATGGCCCCCGGGCCGCTGACCGCAAGCAACCTATCGGCTGATAGCCCATAGAGATGACTGGCGGCGATTAAGGGAGGGGCGGGAACCGGGACTGGCGCTCCATTGGAGGCATAGTTCTGCCCGACAGTCGAAATCGCCCCCTATTCGCAAGAGCCCCGGCAATTACGGCTGATGACTTCATGCACAAGTGCGCGGCCCGAGAATGGTCAATAGATCATGAACGACATGAGGCCCGACTGGGCAGTGGTACGTTTTCTCGCCGGGAAAAACCGCGCGTCACGCCAATACGGCCAAAACAAACGCGGCCGAACAAACGCGAAGGTCGAAACAATGAACCAAACCGCCGCGGGGGCCAGCGCCTCGTCGATGTCCTCCGGTTCCGCGAACAAGTTCCTCCGCGTGCGCAAGTTCGGCTCGTCCGAAGCGCGGTCGCGATCGTCGATCACCCAGTTCAGCCTGCGGCGCGCCTTTCGCAACACGGTGCTGATGACGATCGATTTCGTGGTGGTGGCCCTGACCCTGGCCCTCGCGTTCGAACTCATCGGCAAGACCGGCTTTCCCAAGTCCGACGGCCATCTCGGCGCAATCCTGTCGTTCGGGCTCGTGGTGGTGGGGGTGTTCTACACGGCGGGTCTCTACCGGCGGAGCTGGCGCTATTTCAGCTTTGCCCACGCCATCCAGCTGGCGATGCTGACCGCACCGTCCTTCGCGCTGGCCTGGGTGGCGATCCTGCTGGTTCCCGGCGTCCGCGCCGAGCATGGCCAGCTTCTGCAGATCGCGCTGGCACAGTGGCTGTTCGCGATGTCCGCGCTGTTCTTCGTGCGCGGCGCCCGGCGCGCCCTGCGCGAGAAGCTGACGCAGGGCGCCAAGGCGCTGCCCGCCTTTTCCGACGGCAAGAACCTGCGCGGCGCGCTGCTGGTCGGCTCTCCCGACTGGGTGCTCTCCATCATCGAGATGCTGAAGCGCGAATCGACGCCCAGCCTGTCGATCTGCGGCATCCTGCTGCCTTCGGTGAACGACACGCTGCTGCAGATCGCCAGCGTTCCCGTACTCGGCAGCCACGACGATCTTGCCCATGCCGTGGAGACGCTGGACCTTCAGGGACGGCGCCCATCGCTGGTGATCGCCTGCGACGACGGCACCGACCTTTCCAACCGCGAAATGGCGCGCCTCACCTCGCGCGCGCGCAATCTCGGCCTCGAACTCTCGCGCATTCGCGATGGCTGGAGCCATATCCTCCAGCGGAACCACGGCACATCGCCGGACGAGCTTTCGGTGAAGGACCTGCTTGGCCGCAGCGAATTCACGCTGGAGGGAGAGCAGATCACCAGCCAGATCACCGGCAAGTGCGTGCTCGTCACCGGCGCGGGCGGCACGATCGGCGGTGAACTGTGCTGGCAGCTCGCCAGCTTCCGCCCCTCGCGCCTCGTGCTGGTCGAGCATAGCGAATACCACCTCTACGCCATCGAGATGAAGCTGCGCGAGCAGTTCCCCGATCTCGATGTCCAGCCGGAGCTCTGCAACATCCGCGAGCGGGACGAAGTGCGCCGGGTGTTCGAGAAGCACAGGCCGGTGATCGTCTATCACGCCGCCGCGCTCAAGCATGTGCCCATCGTCGAGGCCAGTCCCTGCGCCGGGGTGCACACCAATATCCTGGGCACCCGGATCGTGGCCGATGCGGTCTGCGAATTCTCGGCCAAGGCGATGGTGCAGGTTTCCACGGACAAGGCGGTGAACCCGGTCGGCATGATGGGAGCGACCAAGCGCGTGGGCGAGCTTTACAGCCAGGCGCTGGACATGTGCGGGGTGGACGATGCCGATGCGCCGCGCTTCATGACCGTGCGGTTCGGCAACGTGCTGGGATCGAGCGGCTCGATCGTGCCGCTGTTCCACCGCCAGCTGCGCGAGGGGCGGCCCCTCACCGTGACGCACCCCGATATCGAACGCTTCTTCATGACCGTGCGCGAGGCGGTCCAGCTTATCCTGCAGAGCAGTTCCGCCGCGCTCAGCCAGAACTCCCAGCGCGGCACGATCTTCGTGCTCGACATGGGCAAGGCGGTGCGGATCGTGGACCTCGCCTACCGGATGATCCGGCTCTACGGGCTTCAGCCGGAGATCGACGTGCCGGTGGAATTCGTGGGCCTGCGCCCCGGCGAAAAGCTCTACGAGGAGCTGTTCGACATCTGCGAGGAACAGCTTCCCTCCGGCATCAAGGGCATCTTCGAGGCGCAGTCCAAGCCGATTCCCCTGCCCTTCATCTCCCGCAGCATCGACCGCCTCGCCCGCGCGGTGGAGCTGGGCGACCATACCGAGGCGCGCCGCATCACGCATACCCTGGTCAAGGTGCCGAGCGGAAGCGCGGGGTTCGAGGTGATCGAGAATGAAAGCCTGTCCGCCCCGCGCGGCGCCGGCGAACCGCTGAAGGCCTGAGGAGATGAAGCCGGTGAACCTTGCGTCCACGCCCGCATTGGCTCCGATCGAGGAACCGTCAGGCGGCCGTGCCGGAAGCGCCGGGGCCGCTATCCGGCCACGGCCGGTGCACAGCCGCTGGCCCCATCACGAACCCGACGAGATCGAGGCCGTGGCGCAAGTGCTGCGGTCCGGCAGGGTCAACGCCCTTGTCCATGGCACCGAAAATCGCGCGTTCGCAGCGGAATTCAGCCGCTTCATCGGAATGCCGGAAGGCATGTGCATCGCCAACGGCACGCTCACTCTCGAAGTGGCCCTGCGCGCGCTGGGGATCGGGCCGCGCGACGAGGTGATCGTTCCCGCGCGCAGTTTCTTCGCCACGGCAAGCTGCGTTCTGGCCGTGGGCGCGATCCCCGTCTTCGCCGATGTCGATCCGGTAAGCCAGAACATCGATCCCCGTTCGGCCGCGCGGCTGGTGAATTCCGCCACGAAAGCGATGATCTGCGTCCACCTTGCGGGCTGGCCCTGCGACATGGACGCGCTTGCGGAGCTTTGCGACACGCATGGCCTGCACCTGATCGAGGACTGCGCGCAGGCCCACGGCGCAACCTGGCGCGGGCGTCCGGTCGGCTCCTTCGGGGCGGCGGCGTCCTTCTCGTTCTGCACGGACAAGATCATGTCCACCGGCGGCGAAGGCGGCCTCCTGCTGTTTCGCGATCACCCGACATGGCTGCGCGCCTGGGCCATCAAGGACCATGGCAAGAACTACCTCAAGACCGTGGACGGCGGCGGCACGCCGGGCGCCTTCCGCTACGTTCACGACACGCCGGGCTCGAACTACCGGATGACGGAGATGCAGGCCGCGCTGGGCCGCTGCCAGCTCGCCAAGCTGCCGCGCTGGCTCGAAGCGCGGCGGCGCAATGCGCAGGTCCTGCTCGATCTCCTGGTGCAAGTGCCCGGCATCCTCCTGCCTGCCGTGCCATCCGAAGCCGGCCATGCCTGGTACAAGTTCTATGTCCAGCTGACGGACCCCGACGATATCGTGGAGGAACGCCGCCGTCTCGTGCTGGCGGGGCTGCTGGCGCGGGGAATCCCGGCGGGAAGCGGATCGTGCCCCGACATGAGCCGCGAGCACGCCCTTTCCGGCATCCCGATCCGCCGCGACGGGGGGCTGGGCAACGCGATCGGCCTGGGGAGACGGACGCTGATGTTCCCCGTCGATCACACGCTGAACACGGCAGACATGGAGCGCATCGCCGAAGGGCTGCGCGAAACGATGATGGAGACGAAAGCGCAATGAAGGCTCCCAGCTGGCATCCCGATTTCATCGTCATCGGCGCGGTCAAGGCTGCCACGACCTGGATACAGGCGCGCCTTCAGGAAAATCCGCAGATATTCATGCCCGACCCGGAACCCCATTACTTCAGTTCCGGATTCGATCACGGCGAGCAATGGTATCGCAGTTTCTTCAGAGACCGGCCCGAGACCGCGGAAGTGATCGGCGAGAAGTCCGCGGACTATCTCGCCCATCCGCTCGCCGCACACCGCATTGCCCAGACGCTCCCCGAGGCGCGGCTGGTGCTGCAGCTTCGCAACCCGGTGGCCCGTGCCTATTCGGACTACAAGATGTTCTTCCGCCGGGGACAGGCGAAAGGCCCGCCCGAAGATTACCTCCAGGGCGCCGAATCGCCTTATCCGCGGTTTCTGGAAGACGGCCTTTACGCCCGCCACTTGTCCCGCTGGTTCGACCTGTTCCCCCGCGAGCAGATCCTGATCTACCTTTACGAAGACGTGGCCGTTCACCCGCAGCGGATCGTCGAGGCGGTCTCGGCGCATATCGGCGTTGCCCCCGTGTTCCGGAAGGAAGCCGCGGCGGAACGCGAGAACAACAGCCAGGCCGCCATCCTGCCGCTGCCGCTCCGCAAGGCGCTGGCGCCGCTCAAGGACAGCGTGCGCCCACTGCGCGGCAAGCAGGTGTTCGAGAACGTGCGTTCCCTGCTGGCACGCGAGATAACCTATCCGCCGCTCAGCCCAGCCCTGCGCGAACGGCTCACCGATTACTACGCACGCGACATCGAGACACTGGAGGCGATCTGCGGGCTCGACCTGTCGCGCTGGAAGGCCACGGCCCGGAACACCGCCTGACCGCTCAGAGCCCCGGCAGCAGGCCGTTCACGGCAAGCAGTCCGGCGACCAGCGCCGTTACCTGCACGCCCACGATCAGGCGCAGGCGGTTCACGAATGGCTGCTTGCGTGTCTTGTGCCGCAGCATCCGCCGCGCGATCAGGGCCCCGGGGGAGCCACCGATCGCGGCATATGTGAGCAGCTTGGATTCCGGCACCCGGCGACCGCCACGGATCGCCCGCTCCTTGTCGAATGCGAAAGCCACGAAAGCAATGAAGTTCACGGCTCCGAAGTAGAGCCCCGCCAGATCAGCCTTGTCCATCCCCCCGCCCTTCTCAATTCAGCGGTGCCACGTCCACCGAGAAGAACATATTCTGCTGTGACGATCCCCTGAAAGTACCGTCCAGCGGTGCCACGTCCGAGTAATCGCGCCCCATGCCGATGAAGATATGGTCGGCATCGGCCAGCATGTCGTTCGTGGGATCGAAGCCGACCCAGCCCAGTTCCTCGCCGCACCACAAGTTGACCCAGGCATGCATGGCGTCCGCCCCGACCAGCCGGTCCCGGCCCGGCGGCGGCAGGGTGCGCAGGTAGCCGCTGACGTAAGCCGCCGGAATCCCGTGCGCGCGCGCGGCGATGATCATGATGTGGCTGAAGTCCTGGCAGACGCCGTGGCGGGCGTGAAAAGCCTCGATGGGGGGCGTATCGGCGGCGGTCGCCCCGGAATCGTAGGCGAACTGTCCATGGATCGCCGACATCAGCGCCCTGCCGGCTTCCATGACCGGCATCGCATCGTTGAGAAAGCCGCTGGCCCAGAGCGCGATGTCACGCTCCGGCGCGGCAATCGGCGAGGCGAAGATGTAGGACGCGGGGCCGCGCGCCGAGAGATCGGGCTTCTTCATCGCCCGCTCCCGCAAGTCGGCAAGCCCCGGCCCGCTCGATCCGGTGACGAAGAACGGCAGCGGCTCGCGCTCGACGATGAAGCGGCTCTCGATCCGAAGCTGGGCTATCGGCTTGCGCAACGCGAAGCGCGCCTCGTTGATGTAGTAGCCGCCTTCGCCGTCCACCACTTGCGCCGGCTGCGGATCGACGGTGAGCCGGTAGTCGCTCACCACCTGCCCGGGCCAGGCGGCGGGGCGCAGGCGGATGTTGAACTGCGCAAGCTGCACCGGCGCTGCATATTTCAGCGTGGTGAGGTGGCTGACCGAATAGCGCATCACAGCAGGGCCGTCCGTTTCTCCGCCTCGTCCGCCTCGAACTGGAGGAAATAGCGCGACGAGATCGCATCCGAGAGGCCGAGCAACTGCCCCTCGATCCCGGCCAGCCACTGCGAACCGGTATCCTGCGCATTCGCCGCCTGGACCTGCCCCAGCAGCGCGCGGGCAAGGCGCATCGGCGGTTCGGGCAGATTATCGTCGCGGACGCTCGGCAAGGCGGCCAGATGCTCGACGATACCGGCGATCTGGAACACCAGCGCACGGGGATTGTCGGGATCAAGCAGGACGAGATCGCGCACCGGCCCGGCCATCGGCCCGGTCAGGTAGCGTGTCCGGTAGATGATCTGGCTGTCGCACAGGTCCAGCAGGACACCGAGCGCGCCGTCTTTCTCCCCGCCCTCTTCCAGCTCGCCAAGTCGGCGCACCATGCGGCAGATGCCCTGCGCCCGCTCGATGCGCTGGCCGATTTCCAGGAACCGCCAGGCCGCGGAGCGCACCATGTTTTCAGAGACGAGACCCGAAAGCGCGCTGTAATGCTCCGTCAGCATGCGCACCGCCGCGAGCAGCGTGGCCGGACGATGGATATCGACAGGCGGCATCGGACGACTGACGAGCCGCCAGAAATCACGCGCGAAACGCTCCCGCAGGGACAGGCCCACGGCTTGGCGGCGGCGCATCAGCGCCGTCACGCCGCCGGGAAGCTGCGCTTCGACAAGAGCGGCTGCACAGATCGCGGCGGCCGGCCGGGTGGCCGCCGATCGCGGGATCACGGCGCCCTCCACCAGCAGTTCGACCAGCGCATTGGACACGCCGATCCGGTCGCTCACGCCCCCTTCGACCTCCACCGAACCGTCGAGCAGGGCGCGCAGCACCCGTGTAACGTACTGCGCCCGTTCGTTGTAGCGGCCGAACCAGTAGAGGTTGTCCGCCGCCTGGCTGGCAAGGATGCCGCCCCCGCGCGAGATCGGCGGTTCGTCGATGACACGGGGAACCTGGGCCGCATCCGGCGGCCGGTCCTCGATCACCCAGACGTCTGCCGAAAGATCACCCTCGCCCATCAGCGATGTCGGCAGCGCCTTGCCCGAGGAGAGGCGCGCGAACCCGCCGTGCATGACCGTCCAGTCCCCTTTCGCGTCGCGGGCCACGAAAGCGCGGACGGTGAAGGGGCGCGGTGCCAGTTCGCCATTTATGATCGCCGGGGTGGTGGAGAGATGCACGATCTCCTGCCCGCAATAGTCCATGGGCCGCCGGGAAAGCGCCTCCAGCAGCGCGGCCCGTTCGGCGCCTTCCAGTTCGGCCCCGGCCACGGGTTCGCGCCGCGCCAGCCCTTCGACCGGCTGGCCGAAGGCGGGAACGAGCGCAAGCTGGTCAAGCCGGGACGCCACGATCGCGCTCTCGGTCGCCTGTCCGCACCACCATGTCGCCACGTTCGGCAGCAAGGGTTCCTCGCCCAGCAGCACCCGGCAGAGACGCGGCAGGAATGCGGCGAAAGCGGGGCTTTCCAGCACTTCGGTTCCCGGCCAGTTGACCATGCCGACACCGCCCCCTGCCCAGGCCTCGAACAGGTTGGCCACGCCGAGTTCGGACTTGGCATCGAAGGAAAGCGGATCGAGCGCGGTGGTATTGATCCAGCGCCAGATCGCATCGACCCGCTTGGGCCCCGCGATGGTGCCGACCCAGAGCCGGTCGTCCATCACCGAAAGGTCCCGGCCTTCCACCAGCGGAAAACCGAGATAGCGCGCCAGATGGGCCTGTTCGGCATATGTCTGGTTGAACCGCCCGGCGGTAAGCAGGGCGATGCGCGGCGAATCCCGGCCGCAGGCGGCGACCATGCCCTCCCGCATCTGGTCGAAGAACTCGACGATGCGGCGCACGTGGCTCTCGGCCAGAAGGTGCCCGCCGGTCCGGGTCATGGCGAGACGGTTCTCCAGCGCGTAGCCGATCCCGCTGGACATGCGCACGCGGTCCTGCAGGACCCGCCACTGGCCGCGCGGGCCGCGCGCGAGATCGGCGGAATAGACCTGGATATAGCGCCCGTCGCGCGGGGCACGGCCAAGCATCTTGCGCGCGAAGAACGGGCTCCCCGCGATAACGGCGGCCGGCAGGTGGCCATCCTTCACCAGCTGCTGGGGTCCGTAGATGTCCGAGGCGAGACGCTCGAGCAGGTTCGCCCGCTGGACGAGGCCGCGCTCGATCCCCGCCCATTCGGACGCGCCGATCACCAGCGGCATGGCGTTGAGCGGCCAGTCCCGCTCCTCCTCGTCGCCAGTGACGCGGAAGGTCAGGCCGAGATCGGCGGCATGGCGCGTGACGGTGTCCTGCAGGACGGCGGGATCGCCCTCCGCCAGCGCCGAGAGGCCGGAAGCCACCGCGCGCCAGTGTGCCGCGACCGGCTCGGCCGCGTCGCCGAACAGGTCGCCGCCGGTCACCGCCACCGGATAGGCATCCAGCCAGCCCGTCGCGATTTCGGTCAAGCCGGCCGGCGGGCTGGAGGGCGGACTTGAGGACATGGCATCAGACTACGCGCGGCGGGCGGCGAAGGTCCAGCGAATACGGGAATTCGCCCGGTGCTTCTTCCGGCGGCACCGCCAGGGGCCCCGGAGAATGTCCGTGCGGCTGGAACCGCGCCTTGCGCCGGGCTTCGGCCTCGTAGCCGTTGATCGGCACATCGTCGTAATTGCGGCCTCCGGGATGCGCGACGTGATAGACGCAGCCTCCCAGCGACCGATTGTTCCACAAGTCGAAGATGTCGAACGTTAGCGGGGCATTGGACGCCAGCATGGGGTGCAGGCACTCGGCCGGCGCCCACGCCTTGTAGCGCACACCGCCCACCCCTTCGCCCGGCCCTGTCACGGTCAGCGGCACGCGCCGGCCGTTGCAGGAAATGACGTGGCGGCCGGGCACCAGCCCCGTCGCCCGCACCTGCAACCGTTCGGTCGAACTGTCGACATAGCGCACCGTGCCGCCGATCGCCCCGGTTTCGCCAAGGACGTTCCAGGGTTCGAGCGCATGGCTGATTTCAAGGCTCACGCCCCCGCCTTCCACTTCGCCGTGGACCGGGAAACGGAACATGCGCTGCGCCTCGAACCAGGCCGGATCGAACCGGTATCCCGCCCGCGAAAGGTCGCCAAGCACGTCGAGGAAATCGGCCCAGACGAAGTGGCCAAGCATGAACCTGTCGTGGAGCTGCGTACCCCAGCGCACCAGCGATCCGCCCTGCGGTTCCTTCCAGAACCATGCCGCAAGCGCACGCAGCAGGAGCTGCTGCGCCAGGCTCATCTTCGCATCCGGCGGCATCTCGAAGCCGCGGAACTCGACAAGGCCGAGACGCCCGGTCGGCCCGTCAGGGCTGAACATCTTGTCGATGCAGATTTCGGTGCGGTGCGTATTGCCGGTGACATCGACCAGCAGGTTGCGGAACAGGCGGTCCACCACCCAGGGCGGCGGAAGGTCGGCTTCCCCGGCTCCGGGAACCGGGCCCTGCACCTGCGCAAGCGCGATTTCGAGTTCGTAGAGCGCGTCATGCCGCGCCTCGTCGATACGGGGCGCCTGGCTGGTCGGGCCGATGAACAGGCCCGAGAACAGATAGCTGAGCGATGGGTGGCGCTGCCAGTAGGTCACGAAGCTCTTGAGCAGGTCCGGCCGGCGAATGAACGGGCTTTCGAGCAGGCTCGGCCCGCCCAGCACGATGTGATTGCCGCCGCCCGTGCCGATCGAGCGACCGTCCACCATGAACTTGTCGGCAGTCAGCCCCACTTCGCGCGCGCAGTCGTAAAGGGTTTCGGTGATTTCCACCGTCTCTCGCCACGATGCCGACGGGTGGATGTTCACTTCGATCACGCCGGGATCGGGGGTGATCTTCAGGACCTGCAGGCGCGGATCCGGCGGCGGCGGATAGCCTTCGATCCGGATCGGCATGCCGTGGGTCTCTGCCACCACCTCGACTGCGGCCACGAGTTCGAGATAGTCCTCCAGCCGCTCGGTCGGCGGAATGAACACCGCCAGATAATCTCCGCGCGGCTCCACGGTGATCGCGGTGCGCACCGCACCCTCGATGATCTGCTGCTCGACCACGTCCTGTGCGGCGTGGCCTCCTTCGGCCTGCTCCACCTGCTGCACGCGCAGACCATGGCGATCGGCGGCAGCTTCGCGCGTGTCATGGCCGCGCTCGACCACCTGCTCCCGGAAATCGGCAAGCGGCGAGCGCGGCTCGGCCGTATCGCGGGGGTGGATATAGGGATAGTCGGAAGGCGGCACATAGGGCAGCGATCCCAGCGGAAGCCGGTAGCCCAGGGCCGAATCGCCCGGCACGGCCGTCAGCACCTCCTTGCGTACCCGCCAGCGTTCGCTCTTCCAGCGCGGCACCGAAAGATCGGCCGCATTCCAGCGCTGCACCGGCAGGACATAGCCCACCGCCTTGTCGAGCCCGCGCCGGTAGGTCCGCACGAAACGACGGGCCAGTTCCTCGTCATCGACCTTGGGATCGAGCGGGGTGACGTTGAACGGAAGCTCCGCCTCCTTCTCCGCCCATTCCCCGGTATCCTCGTAGACCGGCTGGACGAAGCTCTGCTCCACGCCCAGCCCCCGCGCCGTCTCGCGCAGCAGCGTCTCGGCCACGGCGACATCGACGGTCGGCACGGGTTCCGCCTCTGCATCCCGGGCGCGTGGCTTCTCGTCCGCGATCAGCGAAGGGTCGCGCCAGATCGGCGTGCCGTCCTTGCGCCAGTAGATCGAGAATCCCCAACGCGGCAGGCTCTCGCCCGGATACCACTTGCCCTGCCCGTAATGCAGCAGCGATCCCGGCGCGAACTTCTCGCGCAGAAGGCGGATCAGCTTGTCCGCATAGGCCGCCTTGGTCGGGCCCACGGCATCGCCGTTCCATTCGCCCGCCTCGAAATCGGTATCGGCGATGAAGGTCGGCTCCCCGCCCATCGTCAGATTGGCGCGGGCAGCGTCAAGGTCCGCATCCACCCGGTCGCCCAGGTCGAGCAGGGCCTGCCAGCGCTCCTCGGTGAAGGGCTTGGTGATGCGTACCGCCTCGGCAATGCGGCTGACGCCCATCTCGAAGTGGAATTCGACTTCGGCCGGCTCCGCCATGCCCTCGATCGGCGTGGCGGACCTGTAGTGCGGCGCCGCGCAAAGCGGAATATGCCCCTCTCCCGCGAACATGCCGGAGGTGGCGTCAAGCGCGATCCAGCCCGCGCCGGGCACATAGGCTTCGGCCCAGGCGTGAAGGTCGGTCACGTCCTCCATCACGCCCTTGGGGCCGTCCTTCGGGATCACGTCGGCGACGAGCTGGATCGAATAGCCCGAGACGAAGCGCGCCGCAAAGCCGAGGCGGCGCAGCAACTGCACCAGGAGCCAGGCCGAATCCCGGCACGAGCCGATACCGGCGCCCAGCGTTTCCTCAGGGGTCATAACCCCCGTTTCCATGCGGATCACATAGCCGATGCGCTGCTGCAGCCTGTGATTGATATCGACGAGGAAATCGACCGTGCGCCCCGAGTACCCGGCGTGGGACGCCACCAGCGATTCGAACAGCTCGCCCTGCTCCTCCACCTCGAAATAGGCGGCGAGGTCCGATTTCAGGGTTTCGGGATAAACGAAGGGATAATTCTCCGCCTCCGGCTCCACGAAGAAATCGAACGGATTGATGACCGCCAGTTCGGCCAGCAGATCCACTTCGATCGAAAAATGATCGACCGGATCGGGGAACACCACCCGCGCCTGCCAGTTGCCATGGGGGTCCTGCTGCCAGTTGAGGAAATGTTCCGGCGGACTGATCTTCAGCGAATAGTTGGGCACCGCCGTGCGGCTGTGCGGTGCCGGGCGAAGCCGGATCAGCTGGGGACCGAGGCGCACTCGCCGCGAATAGCGGTAGCGCGTGAGATGGTGGAGGGCCGCCTTTATCATCGAAAGCGACTGTGCTTGAAACAATGCTGCACTGCAACGATGTTCCAACGATTGACGCCCGCATGACGATGAAATTGCGTATAAGACAATATTACCCGAGGATCGTCGTGATTGCCGCCAAACTGTCATCGTGGCATGCAAGGGCAATCGCCTAGGACGGAGCAGACGTGAAAACCAAGGATATGCTCGAAATTCGCGAAACACCCGAAGAACAGGAAACCTGCGAGATCGCGCAGCTTTCCACCCTGCCCGCCCGCTTCTTCAATCGCGAGCAGAGCTGGCTCGCGTTCAACGAACGCGTTCTCGCCGAAGCGACCAATCCGAACTATCCGCTGCTCGAACGACTCCGCTTCCTGTCCATCTCGGGCAGCAACATCGATGAATTCCTGATGGTGCGCGTCGCCGGGCTCGCCGGCCAGGTGCGCCGCCAGATCGAGGAGATCTCGATCGACGGCCTCACCCCGTCGCAGGCCATCGCCGCAACGCACGAGAAAGTGCTGCAGCTCGAACAGATCCAACAGGAAACCTGGGCGGGCCTGAAGGTCCAGCTTGCCGAGGAAGGTATCCGCGTCATCGGTGACGAGCGTCTCGATGCCGAGCGCGAGGCATGGCAGCGCGAATATTTCCTCGAACATGTCATGCCGGTCATCACCCCGCAGGCGATCGACCCGGCGCACCCTTTCCCCTTCGTGGCCAACCAGGGCATCGGCGTGCTCTTCGCGCTGACCCGCCTTGCCGACGATGCCCCGGTCATGGAAATGGTGCTGATCCCCGCGCCGCTGCCGCGCTTCGTGCGGATTCCGGGCGAGGAAGCGGCCTGGATCTCGATCGAGGACCTGATCTGCCGCAATGCCGACCAGCTGTTCCCCGGCTTCGGGGTGAACGGCCACGGCGTGTTCCGCATCCTGCGCGACAGCGACATCGAGATCGAGGAAGATGCCGAGGATCTCGTGCGCTATTATCGCACCGCGATCCAGCGCCGCCGACGCGGGCTTGTGATCGTGCTCCAATTGCAGGGCGCCTTCGATCCCTCGGCCGAGGAACTGCTGCGCAACCAGCTCGGTCTCGACAAGGCGCTCATCATGAAGACCGAGGGGCTGATCGGCTTCTCCGGCCTTTCCGTGATCTGCGACGAGGACCGCCCCGAGCTCAAGTTCGAACCCTATACCCCCCGCTATCCCGAGCGCATCCTCGAGCATGACGGCGACATCTTCGCCGCCATCCGCGAGAAGGACATCGTCGTCCAGCACCCCTACGAAAGCTTCGAGGTGGTGATCGACTATCTGCGCCAGGCCGCCCGCGACCCCGACGTCGTGGCGATCAAGCAGACGCTCTACCGCGCGGGCAAGCAGTCCGCGATCATTTCCGCGCTCATCTATGCGGCCGAACAGGGCAAGTCGGTCACGGCCGTCGTCGAGCTGAAGGCCCGTTTCGACGAGGAGCAGAACCTGCTCTGGGCCAGCCAGCTCGAACGTGCGGGCGTCCAGGTGATCTACGGATTCGTGGACTGGAAGACGCACGCCAAGGTCTCGATGATCGTGCGGCGCGAAGGCGATGGCTATCGCACCTACTGCCACTTCGGCACGGGCAACTATCACCCGATCACCGCGCGCATCTATACCGACCTGTCCTATTTCACGGCCGATCCCGCGATCGGCCGTGATGTGGGCAAGCTCTTCAACTTCATCACCGGCTATGTCGAGCCCAAGGTGACGGAGTGCCTGTCGATCTCGCCGATCTCCCTGCGCTCGACCTTGTACGAATGCATCGACGGCGAGATCGAGAATGCCCGTGCCGGCAAGCCCGCCACGATCTGGGCCAAGCTCAACTCGCTTACCGACCCGGACCTGATCGACCGGCTCTACGCCGCCAGCGAGGCCGGCGTGGAGATCGACCTCGTGGTGCGCGGCATCTGCTGCCTGCGCCCCGGCATCACCGGCCTTTCCGAGAATATCACGGTGAAATCCGTGATCGGCCGGTTCCTCGAACATTGCCGCATCTGGGCCTTCGCCAATGGCGCCGAACTTCCCAACCGCCGCGCCAGGGTCTTCATCACTTCGGCCGACGCCATGAGTCGCAATCTCGACCGCCGCGTCGAGGTCATGGTGCCAATCACCAACAAGACGGTGCACGATCAGGTGCTCGATCAGGTCATGCTGGCCAATCTGCTCGATACCGAACAGTCTTGGATCCTGCATCCGGACGGCACCTCGGAACGGGTGGGCGAGAGCGACAACCCGTTCAATCTCCACCGTTATTTCATGACGAACCCGTCCCTCTCGGGCCGCGGCGCTTCACTCGCCAGTGGACGAAAGGTACCAAAGCTCTCGCTAAGACGCGGTAATATCTGACATAGGGAACGCAGGTCGCCCGGAACCCGGGCCTATGCGATACGTCTGAACGGAATGATCGGCATCAGCCACAGCAGCGAAAAGCGCGCCATCATCGACATCGGCTCGAACACGGTGCGCCTCGTCGTATACAACGGGCCGCCCCGTGCGCCGGTCGTCGTCCTGAACGAGAAAGTGAACGCCCGGCTCGGGCGCGATCTCGGGAAGACCAGGGCGATCTCCGAAAAGGCGATGAAGACCGCGCTCGTCGCGCTTGGCCGGTTTGCCGGGCTACTCCGCCTGCTGGATGTGAAGGATGTCGAATGCGTGGCGACCGCCGCGGCGCGGGACGCTTCGAACGGCAAGGAATTCCTTGACGCCGTGCGCCAGCTCGGGCTCGAACCCCGCCTGCTTTCGGGCGAGGAGGAAGCCCGCGCCAGCGCCACCGGCGTGATCGCGGCCTTCCCCGGCGCTCGCGGCATCGCGGCCGATCTTGGCGGCGGCAGCCTCGAACTGGTGGAGATCGCCGATGGCGTGAGCAACGGCGGCATCACTCTCCCGCTCGGCACCCTGCGCCTGCCGGACCTTCGCGCAGCCGGCGAGGCAGCGTTTTCCGAAACCGTGCAAAGCCGCCTCCAGAAGGCGGGATGGAACAAGGGCCGCGGACAGCCGCTCTATATCGTCGGCGGTTCCTGGCGTGCGCTGGCGCTTCAGGCCATGCGCGCGCTCGACTTCCCGGTGGACGATCCGCACGGCTTCGAGCTGGAAGCGGCAGAGGCCCTGCGCCTCGCCCGCATCTTCGCGAAGGGCAAGCTGAACGACGTCGATCCGCGCATCTCCGGTTCACGCCTCGCCAGCCTGCCGGACGCCGCCGCGCTGATGGTCGAGGTTATTACCCGGCTGGAACCCTCCAAGCTGGTGTTTTCATCCTGGGGCCTGCGCGAGGGGCTGCTTCACGCCCAGCTTCCGGCCGAAATCCAGGCGCAGGACCCGATGCTGGCCAGCGTTGCCGGCTTCTCCGCCTCGGCCCGCGTCACCGCCGAGGATGCCATGGCCCTCGCCCGCTGGACCGCGCCGGTCTGCCGCGAAGAGCCGCAGGATCGCCAGTTGCGGCAGGCTTCCGGCCTGCTCGCCCTCGCCGCCATGCGCACCGAACCGAACCTGCGCACCGAGGAAGCCATGACCTGGGCTCTGCGCAAACGCTGGATCGGCCTCGACATGCACGGGCGCGGGATGATGGCGATGACCGTCTTCGCCAATTCCGGCCAGACCGAAGTGCCCGAGCAGTTCACCCGGCTCGCCGTTCAGGAAGACCTTGACCGCGCAATCGGCTGGGGCCTTGCCGTGCGCCTCTGCCGCCGCCTGACCGGCTGCACCGCGCAGGGCCTCGCGCGCAGTTCAATCCGCAGCGAAGACGGAAAGCTGATCCTTACACTCGGCGATTCCATGCGCCCGCTCTACAGCCCGGGCGTCGCCAAAGACCACAAGTCGCTGTCCGAATGGCTGGGGCTGGCGGCGACGGTCCATGATCCAGAGGGCAACGTCCTGATCGATTGACGGTGGAACGATCGCAGCGGCTGCCGAACTACCAGTCCTGCGCCATGGCCGGCAGTCTCTGCACAAGGAAATCGATCCACGCGCGGGTCTTGGCCGCAGGGCGCCGCGTCCGGTGCGTGACGGCGTGAACGGCGCCGAGATCCAGCAGTTCCGCTCCCAGGTCCAGTTCCACCAGTCGCCCATCGCCTATGGCGCGGTCCACGAAGAAGCGCGGGCCGTAGACGAGGCCCATGCCCGCCACCGCCGCCTGGGCAAGAACCTGCCCGTTGTTCGCATGGAGCGAGCCGCGCACCGCCACCGCGCGGCTGCCGTCCCGGCCGAAGCCCCAGCGCGTGGTGCCGGTCTCGTTGCCCAGCGTGTAGCCGAGGCAGTCATGCCCTGCCAGATCGTCCAGCGAATGCGGCGTCCCGCGCCTTTCGAGATAGGCGGGCGAAGCACAGATCGCCATCCGCACGGGCGCGAGCTTGCGGGCGACGAGATTGCTGTCCGCCAGTCGGCCGATGCGCACCGCGACATCCCAACGCTCCTCCAGCAGGTCGACCACACGGTCGTTCAGCCCCAGTTCCACGGTGACGGCAGGATGGCGTTCGTGGAACGCGGTGACGAGATCGACGAGGTAGGCGCTGCCGAAAGCGGCCGGCCCCGAGACGCGCAGCAGCCCCTCCACCGCCGCGGACTGGGCCATGGCCTCCGCATCGGCATCCTCCAGTTCCGCCAGCACGCGCTCGGCCTTGTCGAGATAGGCAGCCCCCACTTCGGTAAGCGCAAGGCGGCGCGTCGTGCGGTTCGCCAGGGTCGCGCCGAGGCGCTGTTCCAGCGCATTGAGGTGCTTGGCCGCCATCGCCGGAGACATCGAGAGATCGCGCGCCGCTGCCGAAAGGCCGCCCAGACGGATCGCCTTGACGAAAACCTCGATGCCCTTCAGCCGGTCCATTCAACACCTGTGAT
The DNA here is from genome assembly GCF_055361505.1 of Novosphingobium sp. TK71. NCBI lineage: Bacteria > Pseudomonadati > Pseudomonadota > Alphaproteobacteria > Sphingomonadales > Sphingomonadaceae > Novosphingobium > Novosphingobium sp. TK71. The sequence goes on along the minus strand of NZ_CM143962.1, from coordinate 192,280 downwards.
AAAAAGTCATTCAACAAACTGCATGATTATCACCAATCAGGAGAAGGTCTAGATCGGCTCTCGAAAGGAAGCCCCCCCATGAACCAGCCTTCGACGATCCCCTCCCCCCAGACCGCACCTTACGGCGCCTTCGTCCTGCGCGTGGCGCTCGGCACAGTGTTCCTCGCCCATTTCGCGCTCAAGCTGTTCGTCTTCACGCCTGCCGGAACCGCCGCGTTCTTTGGCAGTCTCGGCCTTCCCGGCGGCCTTGCCTATGTGACGATGGCGGCCGAACTTCTCGGCGGCCTTGCGCTGATCCTGGGCATCTACGCCCGCGTCGTTGCGCTGGCCTTGATCCCGCTGCTGCTCGGCACCATCGTGATGGTGCATGGAGCCAACGGCTTCTTCTTCGATTCCAAGGGTGGCGGCTGGGAATATCCCGCCTTCTGGTCGATCACCCTCTTCGTCCTCGCCCTGATCGGAGACGGTGCCCACGCACTGATCCCCACGCGGCGCTGAAAGGAACACGCACCATGACCCGCCAACCCAGCTTCTTCATTCCCCACGGCGGCGGCCCCTGCTTCTTCATGCCGGACCCGCAAGGCAACTGGGAAACGATGGCCGAGTTCCTGCGCGGCCTGCCCGCCCGCCTGCCCGAAGCGCCCAAGGCGATCCTCGTGGTGTCCGGGCACTGGGAAACGCACGGCTTCGCCTTCACCGGCGCCGAGCGACCCGCGCTGCTTTATGATTACTACGGCTTTCCGCAGCACACTTACGAGCTGCGCTTCGATGCCCCCGGCTCACCCTGGCTGGCAGCCCGCGCGAGCCAGCTCCTGCGCGAGGCCGGCTTCGCGGCAGCCGCCGATCCGCAGCGCGGGTACGACCACGGGGTGTTCGTTCCACTGAAGGTGGCGTGGCCCGCTGCGGATGTCCCTGTCGTGGAGATGTCGCTGGACCGTTCGCTCAATCCGGCAATGCACCTCGCCGCCGGGCAGGCCCTCGCCCCGCTGCGCGACGAAGGCGTGCTGATCCTGGGATCGGGCATGAGCTTCCACAACATGCGCGGCTACGGCAATCCGGCCTCGACCGCACCTTCGCTGGCATTCGACGAGTGGCTGACCGAGGCTGCCGAAGCCGGACCGGATGACCGGGCCAAGGCCCTGTCGCGCTGGGCGGATGCTCCCGGAGGGCGGTTCTCGCACCCGCGCGAGGAACACCTGCTGCCGCTGATGGTGGCTGCAGGTGCCGCACAGGGCGCCGGGGAAAAAGTCTACTCCGATATCGTGCTCAAGACGGCGATCTCGGCGTTCCGGTTCGATTGAGAAACATCGGGACAGGCAGGGGCCAGACCCCTGCCTGTCCTCAATGCAAGAGCTCGCAGCGGTTCCGTCCGCCCCGCTTCGCGGCGTAAAGCGGCCCATCTGCCGCCGCGAGCCAGTCCTCGACACTGGCGATCGCCGCATTCAGCGGGGCGATGCCGAAGCTGGCCGTGACACGGATCGTGCCGCCGCCCGGCAGCGTAATGTCACGGGCGGCAAGCGTCTCCCGAAAACGCTCCACCGCCGCAAGAGCATCGGACGGTTCGGTTTCCGGCAGGAGAACGGCAAACTCCTCGCCGCCGAGCCTGCCGAGGAAATCGACCGGCCGCGTCGAGCCGACCACCGTCGCCGCCATTTCGCGCAGGACCGCGTCTCCGGCCGGATGGCCATGCGTGTCGTTCACCCGCTTGAAGTGGTCGAGATCGATCAGCACGAGGCAGCACGGACGGCCGTAGCGCTGGAAGCGGGTCATCTCCTGCTTCGCCTTGTCCACGAAACCGCGCCGGGTCAGCGCCCCGGTAAGCTGGTCCCGCTCGGCGATGCGGCGCAGTTCCAGCTCGTTCATGACTATACGGGCGAAATTGGAGAGGATCGCCACTTCGGCTTCGTTGAAATCGCGCACCTTGTCGTCGATCGCGCAAAGGACGCCCACGTTGTAACCCTCCGGCGTCAGCAGCGGAATACCGGCATAGCTGCGCACGCCGGGCTCGGTCGCCACGAAGGGATTGTCGGCAAAGCGCGCGTCGAGCCGGGCATCGGAGATCAGGAACGGTGCGGTCTGCTGGATCGCATGCGTGCAGAACGAGACACTGCGCGGCGTTTCCGAAACGTCCAGCCCGCTGCGCGCCTTGAACCACTGGCGGTCGGCATCGACCAGCGTGACGGCGGCCATCGGCACGCGAAGCACGGCCCGCACCAGAGAGACGACATGCTCGAAAGCCTCCTCCGGCTCGCTGTCGAGCACTTCGAGGTTCTGCAGGGCGGCAAGGCGGCCCTGCTCGTCGTTCAGGATGGTTTGCGGGAGCATCGAGGAGGCGTTCCGACCGCGCCGCCCCGTCGCAAGGGTGGCAATGTTGAACCAGAGACCGGCTCCCGGCAGATAGTCCTGCCGTGCGAACCGGTCGCGAAAGGGCGCGCGAGCCTCACCTGGCCGAATCCCGGCAACGGCTCCCCGATTCCCCGTACACATCCATAGTGCAGGATTAAATTTCTTAAAACGCAAGACAGCCTCGACACGGCGTATCCCGGGCGAAATCGGGCGGACATCGCAGCCACAATGGCTGCATCGGCGCGATCAGGGCAGGATCTCTATCGCGGTTCCATCGCCGACCGATTCCCAGAGGAATTCGATCTCGTCATTGGAAACGGCGATGCACCCATCGGTCCAGTCGCCCGGCACCCGGCCTTGCGGCAGGGAGTTGGGCTGCCCGTGAATCATGATCATCCCGCCCGGCGAACGCCCGCGCGCCTGTGCATAGGCGCGGTCCTGCGGGCCGGGATAGGAGATGTGGAGCGAGAGGTGATAGGCGCTGGCAGGGTTGCCCCAGTCGATCTCGTAGCGCCCCTCGGGGGTTCGCTCGTCGCCCTCGAAGCGCTTGGGGCCGGTCGGCTCGTCGCCCAGCTGGATATGCTCGATCCTGTGAACGAGCCGGTCGCCGGACCAGAGTTCCATGAACCGCGCCGCCTTGCGCACGCGGATCAGGTCGATTTCGGGAAGCGGCGGCGCAGGCTCGGCGTCGGCGGCGCCGATACCGAGCAGTAGCAGGAGCGGCGCGAGTCTGGACCCGCGCCGCACCGGATCAGTCCTGGAAAGGATCGCGCACGAGGATGGTATCCTCGCGCTCGGGGCTGGTCGAAACCAGTGCCACCGGGGTTTCGATCAGTTCCTGCACGCGCTGGATGTACTTGATCGCCTGTGCAGGCAGATCGGCCCAGGAACGGGCGCCGGCGGTGGTGCCCTGCCAGCCGTCCATTTCCTCGTAGATCGGCTCGACATTGGCCTGATCGGCGGCGTGGCTCGGGAAATAGTCCAGAACCTTGCCGTGGAGGCGGTAGCCGGTGCAGATCTTCACCTTCTCGAAGCCGTCGAGAACGTCGAGCTTGGTGAGAGCGATGCCGGTCACGCCCGAGATCGCGCAGGACTGGCGGGTCAGCACCGCGTCGAACCAGCCGCAACGGCGCTTGCGGCCGGTGACGGTGCCGAATTCATGGCCGCGTTCGCCCAGGCGCTGGCCGGTTTCGTCTTCCAGCTCGGTCGGGAACGGACCCGAGCCGACGCGGGTGGTGTAGGCCTTCACGATACCGAGCACGAAGCCCGTCGCCGCAGGACCGAGGCCCGAACCCGAAGCCGCCGTGCCCGAAACCGTGTTCGAGCTGGTGACGAAGGGATAAGTGCCGTGATCGACATCGAGCAGCACGCCCTGCGCGCCTTCGAACAGGATGCGGGCGCCGGCCTTGCGCACCTTGTTGAGGCGCTTCCACACCGGCTGCGAGAACTGGAGCACGAAGGGCGCGATCTCGCGCAGTTCGGCGAGCAGCGCTTCACGGTCCACCGGCGGCTGGCCGAAACCGGCGCGCAGTGCGTCGTGGTGGGCGCAGAGACGGTCGAGCTGCGGCTCAAGCGCATCGAGGTGCGCAAGATCGCAGACGCGGATGGCGCGGCGGCCGACCTTGTCCTCGTAAGCCGGGCCGATGCCGCGTCCGGTGGTGCCGATCTTGCCCGAACCGGCAGCCGATTCGCGCAGACCGTCGAGATCGCGGTGAAGCGGCAGGATCAGCGGGCAATTGTCCGCGATCGCAAAGTTATCGGGATTGATCTCCACGCCCTGGCCGCGCAGCTTCTCGACTTCCGACTTGAGGTGCCAGGGGTCGAGGACGACGCCGTTGCCGATGATCGACAGGGTGCCGGTGACGATGCCCGAGGGCAGCAGCGAAAGCTTGTAGACCTGCTCGCCCACGACCAGCGTGTGGCCGGCGTTGTGGCCACCCTGGAAGCGGACCACGGCATCGGCGCGGCTTGCCAGCCAGTCGACGATCTTGCCCTTGCCCTCATCGCCCCACTGGGCACCGATCACGGTTACGTTAGCCATGGATATACTCCTCCACCCTGCCTCGGTGGATCCAATAACGCCCTTCGACAGGACTCGGCGATATGGATTGTCATTAGGGCGGAAGCGCCCCGGCTTTTCGTTGGGCGCCCTAGGGGCAAGCCCCCCGGCTAGTCAAGAGCGCGCTCAGGCCAGCGGTATCGCTTCCGCGCCTTCCAACAGGTGCGAACAGCCCAGCGCGACCGGATCGTCGCTTTCGGAAAGCGCCGCCACGGTGGCCCAGCCCACCGCGCGCTGCTGCCCGGCGATGCGCGGATCGTGCCCCAGCGGCAGGAACAGCTTGCGCTGCACTGGCGGCTCGGTGGCCAGCAGGTCCACCAGCGGGTCCGGATAGAGCGAGAAGCCGGTCGCGGCTTCGGGGTGGTGCCCGGTCTGGCCGAGGATGCGATAGGTGCCGCCGCGCCCCAGGCTGCCGGAGATACCCTCGGCATAGATCGTGAAGCCGAACCACGACTGGTACTCGAAGCCATGACGCTCCGAAGGGTCGAGTGTGATGCGCGCCTTGTCGCCCAGGCGCGCCGCGATTTCGCGAAGCCCGGCGATCCGGCTGGCCAGCGCGCCGCCGCTGACACCCTCCGGGGCATCGAAGGCGGCCAGTCGCTCGATCGCGGTGGCGAAGGGGCCGACGGCGTAGAGCAGTGGCAGATAGGCTTCGCCGCCAACATCCACCAGCCCGCCTGCGTCCTTGGCGTCCAGCATCTGGCGCACGGCCTCTATCCGGCCCTCGGGCAGCGGCAGCGCTTCCGCCGACAGCGCGTCAACGAGGTCCGGCATCGTGAAGTCCACCGAAATCCCGGTCGCGCCCGCTGCGCGAAGGGATTCGATCGCCAGTTCCACGATCTCACCGGCGGCGGCAACAGAATCGGTGCCGATCAGCTCCGCGCCGAGCTGAAGACGTTCGCGGCGCGGGTCGAGCCCGTCGCCCTTGATGGTGCAGACCTGACCCGAATAGGACAGGCGCAGCGGGCGCGGCGCCTCGGCAAGGCCGGTGGCGGCGATGCGGGCGACTTGCGCTGTCATGTCCGAGCGCAGCGCGAGCATCCTCATCGACACCGGATCGACGAAACGGAACATGCGCCGCACCTGCACGCCGGCCATGCGGCTGGCGAGCGCCTTTTCGAATTCGATCAGCGGCGTCTCGACGCGTTCGTAGCCATGGCTGGTCAGCACGTCATGCGCCATGCGGCGCACTTGCTGGGAGGCCCAGGCCTGCTGCGGAAGACGGTCGCCCAGTCCTTCGGGCAAGAGATCGCGGTCGTTGTCCTGCATGATGGTCGGGGCCTTAGCGGGATGAGGAAGAATTGTCGATTGGTTGCTGAAAGCAGCCCGTTCAGGCACATTTTCGCAAAGGAAAAGGGGCCGGCACTTGCGCACCGGCCCCTTCCGTTGGGAGCTTGTAAATCCGCCCGATCAGACGAACTTGAGCGCCTTCACGGTCTTCACACCCGGCAGCGAAGTGGCTGCCTTGAGCACGTCTTCCGACACGGCGCTGTCAACCGAGAGCAGCAGAACCGCCTCGCCGCCGGTATCGCGGCGACCGAGGTTGAAGGTGCCGATGTTGATCGCGTTTTCGCCCAGCAGGGTGCCGATACGGCCGATGAAGCCCGGCGCGTCCTCGTTGACGATGTACATCATGTCACCGGCGAGTTCGGCTTCGACCTTGATGCCGAACATCTCGACCAGACGCGGCTCGCGGTTGTTGAACAGCGTGCCGGCCACCGAACGCTCGCCCGCTTCGGTCTTCACCGAGACGCGGATCAGCGTGTGGTAGTCACCCTCGCGCTCGGTCTTCACTTCACGCACTTCAAGGCCGCGCTCCTTGGCGAGGAACGGCGCATTGACCATGTTCACGGTGTCCGACTGTACGCGCATGAAACCGGCCAGCACGGCGGCGGTTATCGGCTTCTGGTTCAGTTCGGCAGCCGCGCCTTCGACGTGGATCGAGATGCGGGGAACCGAATCGCGGGTCAGCTGGCCAACCATCGAGCCGAGCATTTCCGCCAGCTTCATGTAAGGCTTCAGCTTCGGCGCTTCCTCGGCCGAAAGCGAAGGCATGTTGAGCGCGTTGGTGACGCCGCCGTTGACCAGGAAGTCGGCCAGCTGCTCGGCCACCTGAAGGGCCACGTTGACCTGCGCTTCGGTGGTCGATGCGCCAAGGTGCGGAGTGCAGATGAAGTTCGGCGTGCCGAACAGCGGCGAGTCCTTGGCGGGCTCGGTCTGGAACACGTCGAGCGCGGCACCGGCAACGTGGCCGTTGTCGAGCATGGTCTTCAGCGCGGCTTCGTCGATCAACCCGCCACGGGCGCAATTGACGATGCGCACGCCCTTCTTGGTCTTGGCCAGGTTCTCGGCCGAGAGGATGTTGCGGGTCTGGTCGGTCAGCGGCGTGTGCAGCGTGATGAAGTCCGCCTTCTCGAGCAGGGTGTCGAGATCGGCCTTTTCCACGCCCATTTCCACGGCGCGTTCCGGGGTGAGGAACGGGTCGAAGGCGACGACCTTCATCTTCAGGCCCAGCGCGCGGCTGGCGACGATCGAGCCGATGTTGCCGGCACCGATCAGGCCCAGCGTCTTGCCGGTGACTTCAACGCCCATGAAGCCGTTCTTCGGCCACAGGCCCGCTTGCGTCTGGGCGTTGGCTTCGGGGATCTGGCGGGCCAGTGCAAAGATCATGGCGATGGCGTGTTCGGCGGTGGTGATCGAGTTGCCGAACGGGGTGTTCATCACCACGACGCCCTGGGCCGAAGCGGCCGGGATATCGACGTTGTCGACGCCGATACCGGCGCGGCCGATCACCTTCAGGTTCTTCGCGGCGGCGAGGATTTCCTTGGTGACCTTGGTCGACGAACGGATGGCAAGGCCATCATAGTCGCCGATGCGGGCGATCAGCTGCTCGGGCGTTTCGCCGGTGATGACGTCTACGTCGCAGCCACGGATCTCGAAGATACGGGCGGCATTGGGGTCCATCTTGTCCGAAATGAGGACGCGGGGCTTGGTCATGGAATTTTTCCTTCACTCGTCATCCCAGCGCAGGCCGGGATCGCAGGCCGCAAGCGCGGCGCTCGGTTGGAAGCGGTCCCAGCTTTCGCTGGGACGACGTTGAAAATCAGGCGGCAGCCTTGACGGTGGCGTAGGCCCAGTCGAGCCACGGTCCCAGCGCCTCGATGTCGGCGGTGTCCACGGTCGCGCCGCACCAGATGCGCAGGCCCGCAGGGGCATCGCGGTATCCGGCGACGTCGTAAGCCGCGCCTTCCTTTTCGAGGACGGCGGCAAACTTCTTGATGAAGTCTGCATCCGCACCTTCGACCGTAAGGCAAACCGAGGTCTTCGAACGCGTGCCGGAATCAACCGCAAGGTGGCCAAGCCAGTCACGCTCGGCAACGATCTTGTCCAGCGCGTGGGCATTGGCGTTCGAACGGGCCTTCAGTCCTTCGAGACCGCCGAGACCCTTGGCCCATTCCAGAGCGAAGATCGCATCCTCGACGGCGAGCATCGAGGGGGTGTTGATGGTTTCGCCCTTGAACACGCCTTCTGCCAGCTTGCCCTTCGACACAAGCCGGAACACCTTGGGAAGCGGCCAGGCCGGGGTGTAGTTCTCCAGACGCTCGACCGCGCGGGGGCCGAGGATCAGGACGCCGTGGCCGCCCTCGCCGCCCAGAACCTTCTGCCAGGAGAAGGTGGCAACGTCGATCTTGGACCAGTCGATGTCGTAGGCGAAAACTGCCGAAGTGGCGTCGGCGAAGGACAGGCCTTCACGGTCTGCCGGGATCCAGTTGGCATCCGGAACGCGCACGCCCGAGGTAGTGCCGTTCCAGGTGAAGAGCACGTCGTCGGACCAGTCGATCTTGTCGAGGTCGGGCAGCTGGCCATAGTCGGCGCGGAACACGGTGGGTTCCAGCTTGAGCTGCTTGACGGCGTCGGTAACCCAGCCCTCACCGAAGCTTTCCCAGGCAAGCGCGGTCACGCCGCGAGCGCCGAGCATGGTCCACATGGCCATCTCGAAGGCGCCGGTGTCCGAACCGGGGACGATACCGATGCGATGCGTATCGGGCAGCTGCAGAACTTCGCGCATCAGATCGATACAGTACGCAAGGCGCGTCTTGCCGATCTTGGCGCGGTGCGAGCGGCCGAGAGCTTCGGTGTTCAGTTTTTCGGGGGCATATCCGGGCGGCTTGGCGCAGGGACCGGAAGAGAAGTGCGGACGCGCAGGTTTGCGCGCGGGAACGCTAATAATATCAGTCATTTCTGACTCTCCTTACAGAGAGCTCGCGCGGCGTTGGGACCGCGTGGCCCGGCGCCGCGTCTAAAGAGGCCGGGAAATTTGTCAAACGATTCTCCGGCCTCTTGCGCCAGATCGTTTCCCGATTGCGGGCTTTCGAGGCGGTTCGCTGCGCGGAAAAGGCCGGTTTCATGCATAGAGGTTATTCGGGGGAAAACTTCGAACCGCCCGATTCCCGCGCCCTTCCCGCACGGGTAAGCTCCGGTTCACCCAAGGCCCGGATGCTTGAGCCGGATGATGAAATCGCTGCACCGATTGCTGTTCGCCCTGCCCGTGATCGCCGTCCTCAGCGGCTGTATCGACCGGCCGGAACCGCCACGCGGACGCGGCTCGCGTCCAGCGGCCACGTCACGCCCGGAAACGCCGCCCACGCGCGAACTGCGCCAGTGCATGGCGACACTCGGCAACCAGAACGCGGTGTTCACTCAGGTGACGGACAAATACTACGGCAATGGCTGCGCCACACTCGGCACCGTCAAGCTGGCCGCGCTCAACACCGACAATGCCACGATCACCGTCACCAACCTCGGCCCGGTGACATGCGCCACGGCCACGCCCTTCGCCGCCTGGACGCGCTACGGCGTGGACAGGGCCGCGCAACAGATCCTGGGAAGCCGCATCGTGCGGATCGAGACCTTCGGCAGCTACAGTTGCCGCAATGTCGCGGGCACCAACCGCCGCTCCGGCCATGCCATAGCCAATGCCATCGACGTTTCCGCCTTCGTGCTGGGTGACGGCCGCCGCATCAGCGTGCTGGAAGACTGGAACGGCGGAACCCCGGCCGAGCGCCGTTTCCTGCGCACGGTGCACGAAAGCGCCTGCAAGCGCTTCGGCACGACGCTGGGGCCGGACTACAACGAGGCTCACCGCAATCACTTCCACCTGGAAGCCGACGGCGCGAGCTTCTGCCGCTGAACGCGGCAATCCGCCCCGCGAAACGACTGGAAATGAAAAGGCCGGAGCGATTGCTCGCCCCGGCCTTTTTCCCTGAACCCGGTCTTGCCGGAACCTTAGAACGGCAGCTTGTAGAAGCGCACCGCGTTGTCCTGCAGGACCTTCTTCTTGGTGGCGAAGTCGTAGCCGCCCAGCACGTCCTTGATGTGTGCCTGCACGCCCGGATAGAGCGAGGTGGGGTGCGGGAAGTCGGTTTCGAACATCACGTTGCCCACGCCGATGGTTTCCAGCAGCAGCTTGGGCGCCACCTTTTCGAACCAGAAAGTGCACATGAAGTGATCGCGGAAGTAGTCCCAGGGCTGCTTCTTCAGTACGTTGCGCTTGCTGGGCAGCATTTCCTGGAACTGGTGCTCCAGCGCTTCCACCGCGAAGGGCACCCAGCCCATGCCGCTTTCGATCAGACCGATCTTGAGGTTCGGGTGGCGATCGAGACGGCCAGAAACCATCCAGTTGCCCAGCGTTGCCGCATTGCCGATCGAGAACATCGTCGCCACCACCGACAGCGTCTGTTCGAACTGGAAACCTTCCCAGGTCAGCGTGTTCGGGTCGATCGCGGCGTTGAGGTGGAAGTTGAGCGAGATGCCTTCGGCGTCGATCATCTCCAGGAACGGCGTCCAGTATTCGTGGTTGAAGCTGGGCACGCCGACGCGTTCGGGGGTATCGGGCAGCACGAAGCCGCGCAGGCCCATGTCGATGCAGCGACGGGCTTCCTTCTCCATCTCCGCCTTGTTCCAGAACGGCAGGTGCGCCATCGGGAACAGGCGTTCGCCCGATTCACGCTGATAGTCGGCGTTGAAATCGTTGAACGTCTTCATGATGGTCACGGCCAGATCGTCATCGCCCAGCGTCATCAGCATGCCCGCCTGGGTGACGCCCGAGTTCTGGAAGCAGATCTGCGCATAGACGCCCATGTCATCCATCGCCTGAAGGCGCGGGGCGATTTCGTGACCGCCCGGATGTGCTTCTTCCAGCGTGGGGAAGGCAAGGCGGCCGAGCAGCTTGTTGTTGTCCTTGCGGATCACGTTGCCGCCCAGCGAACCGCAGTTGCGATCGCCAATGTACCAGCGATCCACCCCATCGGCATCACGCTTTACGAACGGCATCTTGCTCTTCAGGCCGATCGGCGCGCGGTCGGTGAACAGCGTCGGCGGTTCGCTGAGGTGGGTATCGGTATCGACGATCTTGATGCCTTCCAGCGAGGGATCAAGCCCGCCAGACTGGGTGGAATAGTCAACCTCGCGGATCACGCCGCCCTTGGTGTAGCCCTCAGCGGACCAGTACTTGCGTGCAGATTCCTGCATTTCCTTCGTGTCGCCATCGGCCATGGCCTTATCTCCCAAAAGATGTGTTGGAACCCATGTCGCAACCTGAGCGGCTGCAAGCAATCGAAGAGCCCAACGCCGAGACGATGAATGTCCTAGGAGCCGCTGCCGGGCCGCGCGCATCGGTCTCTGCGCCTTGCCGCGGGGAGGATGCCCGGGCATCCATGGCCTCGGGAGACGACACTATGCCACAGATGCACACGCTCGACGACATCCGAGTCGATTTCGATGCACCGGACAACGTTCCGAAGGATCGCATCGTGGACCTCGGCTTCGCCATGGGCGGCCAGCCCAACGACCTCCTGGACCCTTACGAACCCTGCGAATGGCTATCCGGCCCGGAGATCCCGCGCCTGCTCTACAATCCGCCCGCCCGCCACGGCCTCGGCGCGATCAGCGGCAATCGCGCGGGCAGCTGGGTCGTCAGCCACTATGAGGATATCGAGCGCGTCTATACCGACAACGCGCACTTCTCGAACGCGGGCACGGCGGAATTCCAGCGGTTGATCGGAGAGACGTTCAAGTCGATCCCGCTGGCCATCGATCCGCCGGACCATTCCAAGTACCGGCTCTACCTGATGCCCTATTTCTCACCGGCGCGGATCACCCGCGAACTGGAACCCCGCATCCGCAAGGTCGTCACCGAGATGATCGACGCCGTGGCGGACAAGGGCGAAGTGGACATGGCCTGGGATTTCGCACGGGTCTATCCCGTGCGCATCTTCATGGGCCTGATGGGTTTTCCGGACGAGAAGTTCGAGCAGTTCCTGGACTGGGAGTGGGACATCCTTCACTCGGGCAGCCTCGAAAAGATGCAGGCGGCGCTGCGCGGCGTGCTCGAATTCCTGCGCGCCTTCATCGCCGAGAAGGAAGTCCATCCCGACGAGCATCTCGTCTCCTCGATCGTGCACGGAAAGATCGAGGGCCGCGCGCCGACCGAGGACGAGAAGATCGGCATGGTCTGGTTCCTGTGGCTGGGCGGGCTCGATACCGTGGCGGCCACGATCGCGCAGATGTTCCGCCGCCTCGCGCTCCAGCCCGAACTGCAAAAGCGCATCCGCGAGAATCCGGCGATCATCAACTCGGCGGTCGAGGAATTCCTGCGCACCCAGCCGATCCTCTCCTCGTCCCGTTCCGCCACGAAGGATTTCGAGTGGCACGGCGTGCAAATCCGCAAGGGCGACACGTTCGCCTGCCTCAATCCTTCCGGCAACTTCGATCCCGCGCGATTCGACGATCCGCGAACCTTCGATCCCGAACGCAAGGCGAACCGCCATTTCACCTTTGTCGGCGGGGTCCATATCTGTCTTGGCGCCCATCTCGCCCGGCGCGAGCTTCGGCTGCTGCTGGAAGAATGGTTCACGCGCATTCCCGAATTCCGGGTCAAGCCCGGCGCGGATACGGCGGTGTTTCCGGGACTGCTCTCGATCCGCAACCTGCCGATCGTCTGGGACGCGCCGTAACGGAAAAGGGCAGGAGGCCGCCGCCTCCTGCCCCTGTTTTTCCGGCTCCTAGCGTCCGAGGAGGTTTCGCGCCTGGCTGGCGATCTGGGCCAGCATGGCCGGGCTCAGCGGCACGGTGTTCTCCGCACGCTGGACCATCGAGCGGAAAGTCTGGATCGCGGCGATATGTGCGCGGCCCCATTCCTCGGCCGCCGCCGCCGGGTCGGACTTGCCCGACTTCGTGCGCGCCAGACGCTTGAGGAAGTCGAGCCGCATCTGCTGGAAGTCCCGGGCGAGGCCGGCGACGAGCAGGCGTTCCCATGGGTCCGACGGGTTCATGATCGTGGCGCTGGCCTGCGCCCAGTCAAGCCCCAGTCCGGCGCCGATGCGGGTGAAGGCCCCCACCAGCCGGCGCGCGTCGATCCCGGTCTCGGCGGCGAGATCGGCGATGCCCACCGCTCCGTCGAGGTCGTAGAGATTGGAGACCAGCGCCGCCTCTTCTTCCGGAGCCCCGAGTTCGAGCAGGCCCGCACGCAGCTTCCTGGAATGCACGACGATGCGTTCGCCGAGCAGTTCATGCGTATCCACCGACAGCGCGGCGACCGGGGCACCGATGCGTTCGAGCAGTTCGGCCGGCGGAACCTGTCCGGCTCCGGCGCGCAGCAGGTCGGCCATGTGGCCGCGCACGACGCCCGCCGTGCGGTCGAACAGCGCAATACGCGCGTCTTCCGACATCGGTGCGACTTCGAGACGCTCCCACAGCACGTCGAGATCGAACAACTTCACCGCCAGTGCGAACGCTGCGGCAACCTGCGACAGGTCAGCGCCCTCTTCCTCGGCCAGTTCGAAGGGATGGACGATGCCGAGCCGGTTGACGATCCGATTGGCCAGCTTGGTCGCGATGATCTCACCGGCGAGGCGATGGCCTTCGATGAACCGGGCATACTTCGCCTGCATCGGCTGCGGGAACGCCGCGAGCAGCATCGGCTGGAGCGTGGCGTCGGTAGCGAGGTCGGAGGCCTCGATCGCGGCTTGCAGCACCAGCTTGCCGCTCGAGAGCAGCACCGCGAGTTCGGGACGGGTCAACCCGCGCCCGTCCTGTGCGCGGCGGCCCAGCGCTTCGTTGTCGGCCAGCCCTTCGGTCTTGCGATCAAGGTTGCCGCCTTCTTCCAGCGTCTCGATCAGGCGGATGTGCGAAGGCATCGCAGTGGCCCCGCCGCGCTCGGCGATCGAGAGCGCCAGCGCCTGGAGACGGTTGTCCTCCAGCACCAGTTCGGCAACCTCGTCAGTCATCTCGCGCAGCAGTTCGACGCGCTCTTCCTCGGTGAGCCTGTCGGCCCGCTTGGCGGCGGCCAGCGCGATCTTGATGTTGACCTCGTTGTCCGAACAATCAACGCCCGCCGAGTTATCGATGAAGTCGGTGTTGATCCGCCCGCCGCGCGAAGCGAATTCGATGCGCGCGGCCTGGGTGACGCCGAGGTTGGCGCCCTCCCCGATCACGCGCACGCGCAGTTCGTTGGCGCTGACGCGCAGCGCGTCGTTGGCCGGATCGCCCACGGTGGCGTTGTTCTCGCCCGAGGACTTCACGTAAGTGCCGATGCCGCCGAACCACAACAGGTCGACCGGCGCCCAGAGGATCGCCGAGATCAGCGATTCCGGGTCCAGTTCCGTCGCCTCGATACCAAGCGCCTCGCGCACCTCGTTCGTCAAGGTAATCGATTTAGACTTGCGCGAGAACACGCCGCCGCCCTGCGAAATCAGGGCCTTGTCGTAATCGTCCCAGCTCGAATGCGGCAGGTCGAACATGCGCTTGCGCTCGGCCCAGCTCTTTGCCGCATCCGGGTCGGGATCGAGGAAGATATGGCGGTGATCGAAGGCGGCCACCACCTTGAGCGACTTCGAGAGCAGCATGCCGTTGCCGAACACGTCGCCGGACATGTCGCCGCAGCCGATCACGCGGACCGGGTCGCTCTGCACGTCGACGCCCATTTCAAGGAAGTGGCGCTGCACCGAAAGCCACGCGCCGCGCGCGGTAATGCCCATGGCCTTGTGGTCATAACCGTTGGAGCCGCCGCTGGCGAAAGCGTCGTCGAGCCAGAAGTCGCGCGATTCGGCGATGCCGTTGGCCACGTCGGAGAACTTGGCCGTTCCCTTGTCGGCCGCGACCACGAAGTAGGGATCCTCGCCGTCGAGGATCACCACCGCCTCGGGATGGACCACCTTGTCCGCCACGATATTGTCGGTGATCGACAGCAGGGTGCCGATGAACACCTCGTAACTCGCCTGCCCCTCGGCCGCCCAGCCGGCGCGGTCGAGGGTAGGGTCGGGCAGCTGCTTGGGATAGAAGCCGCCCTTGGCGCCGGTCGGCACGATGACAGCGTTCTTCACGCGCTGCGCCTTCATCAGTCCGAGGATTTCGGTGCGATAGTCGTCCCGGCGATCGGACCAGCGAAGGCCGCCGCGCGCAACCGGCCCGGCGCGCAGGTGAATGCCCTCGACCCGGCGCGAATAGACGAAGATCTCGCGCCACGGCAGCGGCTTGGGCAGCCCCGGAACCAGCGCGGAATCGAGCTTGAAGGCCAGCGCGACTTGCGCCGCGGGCGCGAAGGCATTGGTGCGCAGCATGGCGATGACGACATCGCGGAAAGCGCGCAGCACGCGGTCGTCGTTGATGGCGCTGACATTGGCAAGGCCCGCACGGATCGCCTCCTGCGCCTGTGCCTTGGCCTGCGCGCGATCTCCCTTGAAGGCAGGATCGTGAATGCCGCGGAACAGATCGACGATACCCAGCGTGACCGCCGGTGCGCCAAGAAGAGCATCGACCACAGTGCCGATCCCGAAATGCATGCCTGCCTGCCGCAAGTAGCGATACCAGGCGCGCAGCCAGTCCGCCTCACGCTTGGACAGGCCGAGCCCGGGGACGAGACGGTTGAAAGGATCGTTCTCGGCAAGGTTATTGAGCACGCCGGCCAGGGCGTCCTCGATCATCGGCGCCAGCTTGAGCACTTCGCGCACTTCGCTACCGGACGGCAGCGCGAGCGTGAAATCATGGATCGTGCCGATCCGGCCCTTGTCGAGCGGAGTAGGCATCTCGGCGAGCACGCGGAAGCCGAAATTCTCCAGCGCGGGCACGGCATCGGACAGCGGCAAACTGCCTTCGGCCTGGTAGATCTTGAGGCGAAGCTGCGGCGCCTCGCCGCCATCGTGCTGATAGAGGCGCACCCCGCGGCTGCCGCGCAAGTCGGTGCCGGCATCGCCCACCACGAGACCGCGCATATGCGCAATGTCGAGCGCGGCTTCGGCCGGGCCATAATCGCTGCGATAGGCCATCGGGAAGGCATCGGCATAGCGCGTGGCGATTGCGGCGGCACGGCCCGGCTCCAGCGTCTGGGCAAGTGCGGCCTCGACCGCCTCGCCCCAGCCGCGCAGCATGACTTGCAAGCGGCGATCGAGCGCCTCTTCGTCAAGCACCTGGGCGCCGTCGCGAATATCGACCGTATAGCGCAGCATGGCAAGGTTGCCCGCCTCGACGCTGAGCGACCAGTCCAGCGTCGGCGCTTGCGCGGCTTCCTCGATCATTGCCTGAATGCGCTTGCGCATCTGCGTGGAGAGCGTGTCGCGCGCGATCCAGACGAAGGCGAACAGGTGGCGCGAGAGCGGCGAAGTGGTAACGACCAGACGCGGACGCGGCCGGTCCACCAGCGCGGTCATCGTCGTCGCCAAGCGCTCGACGTCAGCCTCGCCGAAGCCGAGAACCAGATCGTGCGGCAGGCTGGTCATGGCATGGGCCAGCGCCTTGCCGGTATGGCCACCCGGATCGAAGCCGAGCTTGGCGCCCAGACCTGCCAGCAGGCGGCGCAAGCGCGGAACCCGGTCAGGCGCTGCCGCGAGCGCGGCGCTCGTCCACATGCCCGCGTGAACCGAAAGCGCGATCAGCTTCCCGTCCTCGATCACCGGCACCAGGAACAGGTCGAACGGCACGCGGCGGTGCACGGTGGCGATGACATTGGCCTTGATGACCATCGGCGAACGCACCTCGCCCGCTGCGAGCTGGGCATCGAACACCGCAAAAGCGCGATCGTAGCTGGCATCCGACAGGAGATCGCGCGCGTCGCGCTTGCACACGCCGAGCAGGTCGGCATGCGTCCCGTCGCGGTAGCGGGTTACATGGCCGAGCTGGGTCAGCATACCGCCGGCGAACCAGCGCAGCAGTTCCGCGCCTTCGCTGTCGTCCACGCGGTCGGCATCGGCGTCCATCGCCTCGACCATGCGGGGCCAGTCCGCAACGGCAACACGCACATCGGCCAGCGTGGTTTCCAGCGCCGCCTGGAGATCCCGGCGCTGCCGCGCATCGATGCGGTCGGTCTCGATGTAGATCATCGATTCGCGGCGCGTACCGGCCGTTGCGGCATCGGGCAGCGCGGCCAGTTCACCCTGGGCATCGCGTTCGACGAACACGACGGGATGGGCCAGGCGATCGATGACGAGCCCTGCCTCGGCAACCGCTGCCGCCACTGAATCCACCAGGAACGGCATGTCGTCGTTGACGAGCGCGATGCGCAGATAACGCCGCTCCTCGTTCTCCGAAGCGATGTCGATCACCGCCTTGCCGGGCTCACGGTGCGCAGCAAGCGCGAGCAGCACATGCGCCGCTTCTTCAACCCAGGCACTGCCATCGGGCGTGTCGCTCGCCACATCGCCGGGCAGCAGCGAATCGCGAATGCGCGCAGCCAGCGCCGGTTGCAGCGCGGAAGCCTTCCGTCCGGCTTTGGATCGGGTCTTGGGGGCGGCGGTCAGATCGTCTGCGCTCATTGCATTCTCCCGCAAATCAACGGCATGCGGCAACTGCGCGTTTCGCGGCGCGTCAGCTGCCCCACGACAAATATAGGGCCGGTCGTGCGATCCGGCATCCACCGCCAGCCCTTTTTTGGCAAGGGTAGCGGTGTAGCCTTTCCGGTGATGCGACCTTGCACCACAGCAGCCCGAAGCGACCGGCCGGTCTGTTCGGCGTTAGGCGGAGTTGTAACGCCATTTCCCTATCGCGCAATATTCGTTTAACCGCGCGAAATTGAATAATTTGCATCTGGAAGACGAACGCTCCGCCGGTATCACTCGAGAGAGGCGTTCCGGCCACTCAGCCGCAGCTTGAGGAAAGGTGCGAATGTCCCGCCGAACCGCGCGCGCCCTTGGGGCTTGGCAAGGGCGTTCGGATCGTCGAGCCCCCAGTAATCGACGAAGCTGGCTACGGTCAGGTCAGGGAGCACCCACCAGCTATAGGCTTGAAACGGCTCTCGCTCGGGATTGGCAAAGACGAGCCCGTGCCCGTTGAGCAGGTGCCACGGACCGCGGATATCCGACGCTACAGCGCCGTAGAGCCCGGTCGGTGCCTCCACTCCCGGCGCGAATACGTGTGCTTGCGTGGACCAGAACAGGTAGCACCGGCCATCATGCACAACGACATGCGGGCGTTCGAGTTCGTTGTTCACGCCTGCAGCATCGATCGCAGGCGGCAACTTGCGATAGGTTCCGTCGTCCTCCTGACGAGCGAAGCCGATGACGCCGTTGTAAGCCTCCTCGCTGGCGGCGGAGGAGGCCGTGAACAGCAGGTATCTCCGCCCGTCGGGCGCGCGATAGGGTGCCGGATCGCGGAAAGCCTTGATCTGCCCGCTCCGCCCGGCGCCCTCGTGACGGCTCATGTAGAAGAGGTCCGCCGGTGCAACGATCTCCTCCGGTTCGGTCCAATCACTGAAAACCTGCCCCTCGTCGGCCAGTCGTGCCCGGCTCGCGAACAGGCGCTGCCGAAACGAGGGCACGTGCTCCCCCCTCTCACCTGCCGCCGTGAAGCGCAGCACGACCTGGCCGGCATCCAACTTCGCCGAGCCCGACCATTCGCGGCTACCGGGCGTGAAACCTTCCCGGAAGGTCTGCCCGAGATGATGGAAGCCTGCGGCAGTACGATGGAAATGATGGATGCGGGCATGGGCGTGACGCTGTTCGGGATCGTCGAATACGTCAGCGGCAAGCGCGAACCACAGTTCGCCGCCACGCCATGGAACCGGCCTTCCGTCACCATCGGCAAGCGGCCAGGAATCCCACACGTCGAGCCCCGGCGTGTCCCGCGCCACCTTGTCGATGACAGGTGCGCGGTTGATCGTGTTGCCCGACAAACGGGAAAGATCGGCGGGCGACCAGCGCAGCGGCGAAATCGCGATCTCGGTGTCCGACATGAAACGGCTGTCCCCCCGCACGAATAGGCCCCGGATGCGCAATGGATTGCAAGACATCCCTCCCTTCACGTCAAGTACGCATAGAACCGTAGTGGATTCAACCGGGGTCGCCTTGGGACCGAAAATCCTGCATTCCTTTGCAATTCCGACCGCGGCCATTCCGAAATCGAACAGGCCGTGCGTCCGGTTACGCCGCAGATGGGCCGCGTCATTTCGGAGACCAGTCTATGCATCCTGCCCGAAGGCCGAAACTCTCGCTGCTGCGCATTTGCGAGATGAACGCCGGTTTCTTCGGGCTCCAGTTCAGCTTCGGCCTGCAGCAGGCCAACATGAGCCCGATCTACCGCACGCTCGGCGCATCCGAGGCCAGCCTGCCACTGCTCTGGCTCGCCGGCCCTGCAACCGGGCTGCTGGTACAGCCGCTGATCGGCGCGATGAGCGACCGCACCCGATCGAGAATGGGGCGGCGAACGCCCTACTTCCTGATCGGTGCAGTGCTCTGCTCGCTCTGCCTTCTGGCGATGCCGCATTCTCCCGCGCTCTGGGCGGCGGCGGCCCTGCTCTGGCTGCTGGATGCCGGCAACAATGTAACGATGGAGCCCTACCGCGCCTACATTGCCGACCGTCTCTCGCCGGAACAACAGGCCACCGGATTCCTCACCCAAAGCGCCTTCACCGGGCTTGCCCAGACCCTTGCCTACCTCGCTCCCTCGCTTCTGGCCTTCATGATCGACCGCGAACTGCTCGGCCCTAACGGAATACCGGTCATCGTGCGGGCCGCCTTCACGATCGGGGCCGTGCTCTCCGTCTCGACGATCGTCTGGTCGATCCTGCGCGTTCCCGAACTACCCCTCGCACCGCAAGAACATGCCGCCATCGCCGGAAAGAGCTTCAGGCCCCGCGCCCTGCTGCGCGAAGTGGTGCAAGCCCTGCACGAGATGCCGCGGCCGATGCGCAGGATGATCCCGGCGATGCTTTGCCAATGGTACGCGATGTTCGTCTATTGGCAGTACATTACCGAGGCGATCGCACGATCGCTGTTCGACACTGCCAGTCCGGCCACTCCCGCCTATCGCGCGGCGACGCTTGCCGCGCAGGAGTTGGGCGCGCTCTACAATACCGTCGCATTCCTGGGCGCGCTGGCACTGATACCGCTCGTTCGGCGTCTGGGAGCCCGGAAAGTGCATGTCGCCTGCCTCGCCGCGTCCGGGCTTGCCATGCTGTTGATCCCCGCCGCCCCCTCCATTGCCGTGCTCGCTTTCCTGATGCTGGGCGTAGGCCTCGGCTGGGCCGGCATGATGGCCAATCCCTACGTCATGCTTGCCGAAGCAATCCCGCATGACCGGGTCGGAGTGTACATGGGGATTTTCAATATTTTAATCGTGATTCCAATGTTGATCGAGACGCTGACGGTGCCATTGCTCTATAACCCCCTGCTGGCCTCCGATCCGCGCGCCGCGCTGATCCTGGCCGGGATCTTCATGCTGGCCGGTGCAGGTGCGACGTGGTTCGTCGGCCCTTCCCGCCTGCCACATGAAGGGACACGCGAACGATATTCCGATGCCCCGCTTCCGCCGCGGGATTCGAACTGTTAATGGCCGGAAAAAGGGAAGTTGGATGGCCGGCAAGGTAGAACCGACAATCACGGTAGAGGATGACACCGATCGCACGAGCGAAAGTGGCATCAGGTTGCAAGTGCGCACGCTCGCCGATCTGGCGCGCATCGCCGGCGTTTCAGCGGGCACGGTATCGCGGGCGTTGGCGGGGAAAGCGCTCGTCAATCCCGAAACCCGCGATCGCATCCAGGCGCTCGCCCGCCAGCACGGGTTCCAGCCGAACCAGATGGCCAGCAAGCTGCGTACCGGGCGAACCGGGGTGATCGGCGTCGTCATTCCGCTGAGCCACGAGAAACGCCAGCACATCTCCGATCCGTTCTTCCTGACCCTGCTCGGCCATCTTGCGGACGAACTGACCGAAAGCGGCTTCGACGTCATGCTCAGCCGCGCCATGCCCGACGGCACGTCGAACTGGCTGGACCGTCTCACCGGCTCCGGCATGGTGGACGGCCTTATCGTCATCGGCCAGTCCGACCAGTACCACCTGATTGAACGCGCCGCCCAGAGCTACCGGCCCATGGTGGTATGGGGCCATTACCGCAGCGGGCAGACGCACTGCGCCGTCGGCACAGACAATGAAGCAGGCGGCCGCATCGCGGTGGAACACCTGCTCGCAAGCGGGGCCCGCAATCTCGCCTTCCTCGGTCAGACCGGCGGGATCGAGATCGCCACCCGCTTTCGCGGCGCGGCAGCGGCTGCCGAAGCGGCGGGCGCGCCCTTCGCCTATCTCCCCGTCGAACTGGCCGATGCATCGATGGGGCCGCAGATCGAGGAAGCCCTGTCCCGCGCCGATCTCGAGATAGACGGGATCGTCGCAGCCTCAGACCTTGTCGCCATGTCCGCGCTGCGCGCGCTGCACGACATGGGCCGGTCCGTTCCCGGGCAAGTCCGCATCGTCGGTTTCGACGACCTTCCTCTCGCCGCGCAAACAACGCCGCCCCTCACCACCATCCGTCAGGAGATAGCGGAGGGCGCCCGCGCGCTAGTGGAGAAACTCAAGGCGCGGATCGAGGGTGAAACCACCCTCAGCCTCGTCATGCCGCCCAAGCTGGTGATACGCCAGACAACGCGGGCCTGATACCCGCTCACGCCTCACTCTTTTTCCCCGCCACTTCATGCTTCCGGTAACGGATCTATGACGCTAGTCAGCGTTGGGCCCGAACCGGAATCACGTTTCCGGCGGCAAAGTGCGACAATGAGGGGAAATTTTCAGGTGGCTCTGAAAGTGAGCGGCATGGCGCCATGCTGATCGGTATCGATCTGGGGACGACGAACAGTGCCGTTGCGATCTGGCGCGACGGCGAAGCCACGCTCGTCCCGAACGCCCTCGGCGAACTTCTCACATCCTCGGCTGTCTCCATCGAGAAAAGCGGGCAGGCATGGATCGGACGCTCCGCGCTGGATAGGCTCGCGAACTGGCCTCAGGATACCGCCAGCAGTTTCAAGCGCCTGATGGGCACCGCCAGCACCGCGCGGCTGGGCGGGAGGGACTACGGGGCGGAGGACCTGTCCGCGCTGGTACTCGGCGCGCTGGTGAGCGATGTCGAGGCCCTCATGGGTCAACGCCCGACAGAGGCGGTGATCACCGTACCGGCCTACTTCAACGACCGCCAGCGCAAGGCCACGCGCCGCGCCGGCGAACTGGCCGGCCTCACCGTGCGCCGCCTGATCAACGAACCGACCGCCGCCGCGCTGGCCTTCGGCCTTCAGGACAAGGGCGACCGCGAACCGTTCCTGGTCTTCGATCTAGGCGGCGGCACGTTCGACGTCTCCATCGTCGAGATGTTCGACGGCATCGTCGAGGTCCGCGCTTCCGCGGGCGACAACCGTCTTGGCGGCGACGATTTCGACCTGGTGTTGGCCGCCCTGATGAAGCCGCGCATCGATCCGGAGCACCGGCTTGAATCGCTTTCGGCCGAACACCGCGAAGCACTGCTCAAGCGCGCCGCCGAAGCCTGCCGCCGCACGCTGAGTTCCGCGAACGAAGCCGAATTCGCCGTGGTCGTCGGCGAGGAGCGCCTTGCCGCCACCGTGACCGAAGCAGAGTTCGAGGCGGCCTGTGAGCCGTTGCTGCGCCGCCTGCGTGAACCCGTGGTACGCGCATTGCGTGACTGCGCGATCGATGCGGCCGAACTGTCCGAAGTGGTGCTGGTGGGAGGTGCCACGCGCATGCCGGTGGTGCGCCGCGCGATCACCCGCCTGTTCGGCCGGTTTCCCAACAGCTCGGTCCACCCCGACCATGCCGTGGCGCTGGGCGCTGCGATGCAGGCCGCGCTGGTAGGCCGCGATGCCGCGCTGGACGAAATCCGCATTACCGACGTCTGCCCCTTCACCCTTGGCGTGGAAGTGGCCGAGCAGGACGGTTACGGCGGCCTTCAGCGCGGGCTGTTCTCTCCGGTGATCGAGCGCAACACGCCGGTGCCGATCAGCCGCATGAACGTCTACTCCACCCTGGGAGACAACCAGAAGAAGCTGGAATTCGGCATCTACCAAGGCGAAGCGCGCGAAGTGAAGGGCAACGTCAAGCTGGGCGAGATCACGATCCCGGTCCCGGCGCGCCCGGCCGGAGAAGTCTCTGCGGAAGTGCGTTTTTCCTACGACAGTTCCGGCCTGCTCGAGATCGACGTCCACGTGCCGGCCAGCGGCATCGAACGCAATCTCGTCATCGTCGATGAAGAGGACCGGCCGGACCGCAGGGAACTGGAAAGCCGCCGCGCCGCGCTCGCGAAGCTCAAGTTCCATCCGCGCGAGGATGCAGGCAACGTGGCGCTGATGGCGCGCGCGGAACGCTGCTACGAAGACCACATCGGCGAGGTGCGGCAGGCGATCGGCCATTGGATAACCCAGTTCGCCGGCGCGCTCGACACGCAGGATCCGCGCCGCATTGCCGATGCCCGCACGATGCTGGCCGCCCGGCTCGATGAAATCGAGAGCGCGGGGCCATTATGAGCGACGGCGCGCCCTGGTCGATCCTGGGCATCGAGAAGACCTCCGATAGCGCAGCCATCCGCAAAGCCTATGCCGCGCGGCTGAAGGCGATGGATGTGGACAGGGATGTCACCGGCTTCGCTCAGTTGCGGCAAGCCCGGGACCTGGCCCTGCGCCTCGCCCGCAACATCGACCTCCCGCCGGTGGAAGAGGAAGCCGAAACCGCTGCGGAGCCGGAATTCGGCCCCTCACCCGAGGCGCCTCCACGCTGGACTTACGCCGCGCCGGAACTTCCGGGTGAATGGCAGACGGGTACCGATCTGGCCGCCCGTCCCGGCGAGCCGGACGATTCGACGATGCTTGGTCGCATGGCCTGGGCGGCGGCCGCCGCGCGGGAAGGCGTGAGCGGCGCGGGCATTCCGCTCACCACGATCGATCCCTTCACCGCCCCGTTCCTCCCCGGCAATCACGCAGCCGACGATGCCCTTGGCCTGCGCCCCGGCGAAAGCCCGGCGGAACGGCTCGCGATCCTTCTCGATCCCGAGAGCGAGACCGCGGCAGAGCCTCTGACCGAGACCGAAGCCCGGCAGGCGACGCGGGCCCTGCGCAAGATTCTCGACGATGCGGCGCAGTCCCACGTCACGCGCCAGCAGCAGATAGAAGACTGGCTGGCCGAAGTCCTGGCACGCGGCTGGCCGCGCTCCGCGCCGCTTCTGGAAGATGCCAATGCCGCTTTCGGCTGGGAGCGCGAATGGGCGGCCCATGACGCGCGCGCCGGCGTGGCTTTCCTTGGCGCAAGGCTGCGTGGCTACCGCTTCCAGCAGAACGTCCTCCAACCCGGCCATCGCTACAACAAGGCGTGGAACGAACTTGTCCGTCCCGGCAAGGCAAGCCCTTTCCGCATGCTCAGCGGCCCGAGCCAGGGGGATGTGGACGCGCTGCTGCGCGGGGTGCGCAAGAATTTTCCCGAGCTCGAATCGCATTTCGCTCCCGAACGCGTCGCCTCGTGGGAGGGCGGCAATCCGTTCATGACCGGGCTTCTGGTCGCCCTCGGCCTCATCGCCTTCGCCATCGTGCTCGCCGTCGCGCAGACTTCGAACTCCCCATCCTCGCGGCCGGACCGGGTCGCCGCCGCAAGCCCGCTGGAAGCTCAGGGCGAGGAAGCGGAAACGGTGCCCGGAGACGGCGCCGTTACCCGGATCGTCCAGGCTTCGATCAGGGAAGCCTTTGGCGAGGATCGCGACATGAACTGGCTCCAGACGTTCCAGCCGGAACTGGCGCAAGTCTTCACCGCCAATGCCCGCAACGGCGTGAAGACCGGCGAGGAAGAGCCGGTCCTGATCGACAAGGCCATCGCGATCGTTCGCGAACGCAGCTACCGGAACGGACGGGACCTTTCGGGCGACTTGTTCGAAAAGGCGATGCGGCTGCGCCTCGGCCAACTTCGCGCGGCGCGCGAACAGGGAGCATCCGCCTGTCGCCAACTGGGCAACTCCGGCTGGCTGGACTCATTGGAGGTTTCGCCCGAACTGCGCGGCAAGGAGCGCGACTATGCCGTGCAACTGGTAGAAAGCCATGCCCTCGGAGCGCCCAAGGCCAGCGACCAGCACAGCGCGATGGTCCCCGGCACGCTCATCGAAGACGTGATGAAAGCCACCAAACTCAGCCAGAGCGAGGTCGCCGAAGCGATGCAGGGCAAGAGCAGCGATGCCAACCGCTGCGCCGTCACCATCGCCCTGCTCGACAAGACGCTGGGCTGGCGGGGCAAGAACCGCAGGGATATCCTGATGACGCTCTGAAGCGTCAGACCGCCAACCCCGCTGCCCGCGCGCTGGCCCAGGCCCATTGGAAATTGTAGCCGCCAAGCCAGCCCGTCACGTCAGCAGCCTCGCCTATCACATACAGCCCCGGAACCTTGCGAGCCTCCATCGTCTTGGAGGAGATGCCGCCGGTATCGATTCCCCCGGCGGTAACTTCCGCCTTGGCGAAGCCTTCCGAACCGTCCGGCACGAACGGCCAGCGCGCCAGCTTCGCTTCGGCCGCCGCGAGCGCCTTGTCGGACATGGCGCCGAGTTCGCCGTTCAGGCCGAGCCTTTCGCACAGCACATCCACCAGCCGTTCCGGCAGTCCTTCGCCCAGCACCTTGCGGAGCGCCGTGCGCGGGCGATCGCGCTTGGCGTCCCTCAGCCAGCCTTCGCCCCGGTCCGGCAGGAACTGCGTCGTCACGGTCTGTCCGCGCTGCCAGTAGCTCGATATCTGGAGGATGGCCGGGCCGGAGAGCCCGCGGTGCGTAAACAGCGCCGCCTCGCGGAACGCGGCCTTGCCGCCCGCCTTGCCGTCTATGCGCGCGACGACCTCGGTCGACACGCCGGACAACTCGCGGAACAAGGCCTCGTCGCCCGAAAGCGTCAACGGCACCAGGGCGGGGCGCGGCTGGACAACCTTGAGCCCGAACTTGCGGGCCAGGTCATAGGCGATCCCGGTCGCGCCCATTTTCGGGATCGAAGGCCCCCCGGTCGCGATCACGAGCGCCGGGGCCGTCGCCATGCGCTCGCCGAAAGCGACGCGGTAGACCCCGTCGGCATGATCGATTTCACCAAGCGCATCGCCGCAGTTCACTGCGACGCCGCCCTTGGCGCATTCCTCCAGCAACATCGCCACGATCTGCCTGGCCGAACCGTCGCAGAACAGTTGACCCAGCGTCTTTTCGTGCCAGGCGATGCCATAGGCATCGACCAGCGCAATGAAATCGGCCGCAGTATAACGGCTGAGCGCGGATTTCGCGAAGTGAGGATTGCCCGAAAGGTAGCGGTCGGGCGCGGTGTGAACGTTGGTGAAGTTGCAGCGCCCGCCGCCCGAGATCAGGATCTTCTTGCCCGGCTGATCGGCATGGTCGAGCAGCAGCACGCGCTTGCCGCGCTGTCCGGCAGTCGCCGCGCAGAACAGCCCGGCCGCGCCGGCGCCGAGAACGATGACATCGTATGGCACGATGCCCGCCGTGGATGCCGTCATGCCGGCGCCAGATCCAACGCGAGCGCTTCGGCCACGCGGATGCCGTCAACCGCAGCCGAGAGGATGCCCCCGGCGTAGCCCGCCCCTTCGCCCGCAGGGTAAAGCCCCCGCGTATTGAGGCTCTGCAGGTCCTTGCCGCGCGTGATCCGAACCGGCGATGACGTGCGCGTTTCCACGCCCGTCATCACCACGTCGGGGTGATCGTAACCCGGCACCTGTCGGCCGAACACCGGCAGCGCCTCGCGGATCGCATCCACCACGAAATCGGGCAGGCACTGCTTGAGTTCGGTCAGGTGGACACCAGGCTGATAGCTCGGAATCACTTCGCCGAACTCGCTCGAAGGCCGGTCGGCCAGGAAATCGCCCAGCTTCTGGCCGGGCGCCTTGTAGTTTTCACCGCCGGCCTTGTAGGCCAGTTCCTCGAACTTGCGCTGGAAGGCGATGCCCGCCAGCGGATCGCCGGGGTAGTCCTTGTCCGGATCGATATCGACCACGAGGCCGGAATTGGCATTGAACTCGGCGCGCGAATACTGGCTCATGCCGTTGGTGACGACGCGGCCCGGCTCGCTTGCCGCCGCCACGACCCGCCCGCCCGGACACATGCAGAAACTGTAGACTGTGCGCCCGTTCGAAGCCTTGTGCGCAATCGAATAGGCGGCAGGACCAAGGATCTTGTTGCCCGCGTTGTCGCCATAACGCGCCGTGTCGATCCAGCTCTGCGGATGCTCGATGCGCACGCCGATCGCGAACGGCTTGGCCTCGATATGGACGCCGCGGCCGTGCAGCACCTCGAAAGTATCACGCGCGGAATGGCCCACCGCCATGATGACGTGGGTGGCGGGCAGGAATTCTCCGTTGGAGAGATGCAGGCCGGTGATGCGGCGCTCGCCGTCCTCACCCTGCGCGACCTCGAAATCGTCGACGCGGGTGCCGAAACGGTATTCGCCGCCCAGCTGCTCGATCGTCTCGCGCATCGACATCACCATGGTGACGAGACGGAACGTGCCGATATGCGGGTGGGCCTCGGTAAGGATGTCGTCCGGCGCACCGGCCTTGACGAATTCGGTCAGCACCTTGCGGCCGAGGTGGCGACTGTCCTTGATGCGGCTGTAGAGCTTGCCGTCGGAAAACGTGCCCGCTCCGCCCTCGCCGAACTGGACGTTGCTCTCGGTATCGAGCACCGAGCGGCGCCAGAGCCCCCAGGTATCCTTCGTCCGCTCGCGCACGGCCTTGCCGCGCTCGACGATGATCGGCCTGAAGCCCATCTGCGCGAGAACAAGCGCGGCCAGCAGTCCGCAGGGACCGGCGCCGATTACCACCGGTCGCGGGCCATCGAAGCCTTCCGGCGCATGGGTGACGAACTTGTATGACGTATCCGGCGTCGGGCGCACGTGCTGGTCGCCATGATGCGCCGCCAGCACTTTGGCCTCGTCCTTCACCAGCACGTCCAGCGTGTAGACCAGCTTGATCGCGTTCTTGCGCCGCGCGTCATTACCGCGGCGCACCACCG
The DNA here is from genome assembly GCF_055361505.1 of Novosphingobium sp. TK71. Classification (NCBI taxonomy): domain Bacteria; kingdom Pseudomonadati; phylum Pseudomonadota; class Alphaproteobacteria; order Sphingomonadales; family Sphingomonadaceae; genus Novosphingobium; species Novosphingobium sp. TK71. Next base: position 164,588 of record NZ_CM143962.1, on the reverse strand, counting down.
TGACGCGCTCGAGAGCGCCGGGTTCGATCCCCAGCCGCGCGCAGACGGCGGCGTCGAGTTCCTCAGGGGCATGGTCGAGCGGCAGGGTAAGGTCGGACAAGCGTAACATTCGCGGGCCCTTATACCCGTTCGGTCCAGGACGCCACGGCTTTGCGGGGCCGGCGGGGTGCCGTTATGGCAAACCCGCTTGAAGCGGAAAGAAAATCCCCAACGGCTCACAACGCGCCCTCGCCCCGGCGATGTGCCCGTAAACCGGAGCGCAGCAGTGAGGGAGAGTTCACCTTCCCGGGCGGTTCACCCCAAAAGCGCGCGCCTTGTCGATCACCTTTCGGCGAGAATTCCCGCAAGCCATTGCGAAGCCTCGCCAATCGCCCGATCGGCAAGACCCGAAACGGAAACGGCTTCGAGGAAGCTATGCGTGGTGCCCGGATAGACGCGCAGTTCGGTCGCCACGCCTGCTTTCGCGAGTCGCGCCGCCATCTCAAGGTTCTCGTCAAGCAGCACATCGCATTCGGCTACGCAGAGCCATGAAGGCGCAAGCCCCCCAAGCTCTGCATGAAGCGGCCGGGCGAGCGGATCGTCAACCGGCTCCTGGCCGAGATAGCTCGCCCAGAATTCGTCCATCTCCGGCCCGGTGAGCATGTAGCGATCGCCATCCCCATAACGGCGATAGCTTCCTGTCCAGGTGCCGTCCCAAGCGCCATAATTGAGCAGAAGGCCAAGCGGCATCACAGCCCCGACGGTCCTGTGGCGCAGGGCTGCGGCAACCGCGAGATTCGCGCCCGCACTGTCTCCGCCCAGTGCATAACGCGCCGGGTCCAGGCCGTGCGCCGCCCCTGCACCGGCAAGCCAGTCCAGTACCTCCGTGATCGCCTCGATGGCGCAAGGGAAGCGCTGCTCCGGCGCCAGCGGATAATCGATGCCCAGCACCGCGCAGCCGGCTCGGCCTGCATATTCCCGCATCAGCCGGTCATGGGTGTCGATGCTGAACAGGGTCCATCCGCCGCCGTGAAGGTAGACGAGCACGGGCAGGTTCGCTTCGACGGAGGGCCGGTGAATGCGGATTCGCACGCAGGAGGCTCCGACATGGAACTCATCCGCGGCGGCCATCGCCGGGCCGCCCGCTCGCCATGGCTCCCGCTGCCGTTCGGCAATCGCACGTCGCTCGGAGACCGAAATCCCCGGCCGCGAGCCGAGCGCCGCCGAGGCGGCGAACATCGCGGTCAGCCATGACCGGATTTCGGGATCGACATCGTCATTGGGAAACCGTGCCATCGAATCCTGCGCAACCGAGACGGAAATCCGGGAAGATCGAAGCGTTTCAGCCGTAGACTTTCGTTCCGCCAAGGTGGGTCGAAACGACCTTGGCCTTGTCCAGATCGGCCGGATCGATTGCGGTCAGGTCGCGGTCCCAGATCACGAAGTCCGCGAGTCTCCCCGGCGAAAGCGTGCCGGTGTCTGCCTCCGATCGTCCGGCGAAAGCAGCGCCGCGCGTATAGGCGAGCAGCGCGTCATGGATCTCGACCTTCTGTTCGGGATACCAGCCGTTCGGATTGGCCCCGTCGAGCGTCTGGCGCAGCACCGCCGCTTTGAGCCCGGTCAGCGGATCGATCGGCGCCACCGGCCAGTCCGAACCGAACGAGACATGCGCGCCGCTCCTGATGAGCGATTCGAAAGCATATGTGGTCTTGAGCCGTTCCGGGCCGATACGGCGCACCGCCCAGCGGCCGTCGTCCACGGCATGGAACGGCTGGACCGAGGCGATCACTCCCTGTTCGGCGAAACGGCCGATGGATGCGGGGTTGAGGTGCTGTGCATGTTCGATGCGCCCCCGCCGATCGCGCGGGCCATTGACCTTAACCACCTCCGCCCAGAAATCGAGCACCATGTCATTGGCGCGGTCCCCGATGGCATGCGTGGCGATCTGGAGGCCCGCAGCATCCGCCGCCAGCATGAGCGATCGCATCTCGTCAGGATCGGTCACCGTGATGCCCTGCGTCTTGGGATCGTCGAGATAAGGCTCGTAGAACAGCGCCGTGCGCGAGCCGAGCGACCCGTCGAACACGACCTTGCAACCGCCCCAGCGCACGAATTCATCGCCGCGCCCCTCGGCCTTGATGATCGCGTCGAGCTTCTGCCAGTCCTTGAGCGGGGTCATCGCATAGAAGCGGAACGGCAGATTGCCAGAAACCCGCATCCGGCGCGCGGATTCGAAGGTGTTCCAGTCGATCCCGGTCTCGTGAACCTGCGTCACCCCCTTTGACAGGGCAAGCTGGATGCCCCGGCGGTTCGTTGCATCGATCTGCGCGTCGGTGGGGCGCGGAATGCGCTCGATCACCATGTCCTTGGCGGCGTCCTTGAACACGCCGGTAAGGCGGCCCTTGCCGTCTCGAACGATCACGCCGCCGGCCACATCGGGCGTATCCTCGCCGAGGTTCAGCATCCTGAGCGCCAACGAATTCAGCACGATCATATGCAAGTCGTAGCGGACCACGGCGACGGGCGTCTGCTGGCTCACCGTATCGAACCAGTCGCGGCTCGGCAGTTCGCCGCCCCAGGAATCGTTGTCCCAGTTGCCGCCGAGCAGCCATTCCCCCGCCGGCATCGCCTTGGCCGCGTCGGCAATCACTTTCACGAAAGCCTCGCGATTGTGCGCCTCTCGAAGAGAAGGCTGGCCGATCGTGGCCGAGCCCATGGTGAAGTGGACGTGGCAATCGGTAAAGCCGGGCGTGACGAACGCTCCGCCAAGATCGACGACCCGCGTCCGCTTGTCCGCGAGGCTCCGCGTGGCCTCTGCCCCCAGCGCCACCACGCGCGAGCCGACGAGGCCGATGGCGTCTGTGAATATCTCGCGCCCCTCGCCCGTCCAGATGCGGCCGTTGGTGTAGATCGTATCCACCGGAACGCCCCGCGCCCACGCCGCCTGCCTATAGAAAAGCCCGGCCGCTGCGGCGCCGGCGGTGCGGGTGATGAAGTTTCGGCGGTTTAGTGCTGTCATCTTGCGTCCCGTCGGGTGGTGGAAGTCTTCTTCCGAACATGAGCGGGCGCGGTGGAGCCCGAAACGGCCAATTCGAAAAAACCCGACGGGTCCAGTCCGCCTCCCTACCGCGCAGCCTCCGCCAGCGCGGTGATCGCCCTTGTCGCTTCCGTATCGTTGAGACTGGCGAAGCCGAGCCGCAGCCCCCGCGGCGCGGTATCGCGCGCCATGAACGAGCGGTAGCTGGCGAAACGCAGGCCCTGCGCCCGTGCGCGCTCCTCCATCCGGTCGAGATCGCCGCGGAACTTCACCCAGAACGCAAGCCCGCCGTCCGGGACCGCGAAATCGACATGTTCGCCGAGATGCGCGTCAAGCAAGGCCGCGAAGGACTGGCGGCGTTCGGAATAGACACGCCACGCCTTGCGGGCATGGCGGCGCAGTTCACCGTTGCGGATGAGTTCGGCGGCGGTTTCCTCGGTAACGGTATTGCCCATGCCGTCGGTCAGCGAGACCCGGTGCGCCACGGCGTCGATCACCGCTTCGGGCGCAGCAAGGAAGCCGATGCGCAGCGCCGGCAGCAGCAGTTTCGACATCGACCCCAGATAAAGCACCTGCCCCGGCGCATAGCCCGCCATCGGCAACAGCGGCTGAGACTGGAAATGAAATTCGTGGTCGTAATCGTCCTCGATGATCGCGACACCAAACTGTCTTGCGATTTCAAGCAATTGCAGCCGCCGTTCCGGGCGAAGCGCGATCGTGGTGGGGAACTGATGGTGCGGCGTCAGGAACACCGCGCGCACCGAGTGGCGGCGGCACATCGCCTCGACCTCGCCCACGTCGATCCCCTCGTCGTCTAGCCCCACCGGGATCACCTTGCCGCCCAAAGCGCGGATCGCGGCGACGGCGGGCTCATAGGTCAGTTCCTCCACGATCACCGCATCGCCCGGTTCGATCAGCACCTGAAGCGCGAGGAACAGGCCGTTCTGGCTGCCCCTGGTGATGCAGATATTGGCCGGGGTCACGGGCAGTCCGCGCTGGCTGCGCAGCATCTCGGCGATCTGTTCCCGCAGCAGTTCGGAACCGCGCGGATCGCGGTATTGCAGGCGATTGGCGCGCGAGGCGCGGCTGATCGCCGAGCGATAGGCGCGGGCAAGCTGGTCTGCCGGGAAAATCCGCCCGTCTGGCGCGCCTTCGTCCAGCTTGATGCCCTTGCCGCCGGGCAGCGCCAGCGGCCTCTCGGGCGGTTCGGAAAAGCGGTAATGCGTCTGCTCGAACCGCCGATCCGCTTCCTGCCCGCCCTCGGCAGCCGCCGCTTCCGGCGACTGGCTGCTGGGCAGCGAGCGCGAAACCACGGTGCCGCGCGTCCCCTCAGTGGAAAGCCAGCCCTGCGCGATCAGGTCCTCATAGGCGAGCACCACGGTCTTGCGATTGACGCCGAGCGCCCCCGCCAGTTCGCGGCTGCTCGGCAGGTATGTGCCCGAAGCGAGCCGCCCGGTCTCGATATCCCGGATGAGCGCATGGATGATCTGCATATAGATCGGCGTTCCGCGCTCGGGATCGATACGTTCGCCGAGAGTGACCTGCCAGGGACGCAGCATGTTCGTTTTCGCCTTCCTCGTAAGGAGGTTCCTTCGCTAACATCCCATTCCGCGATGGACCATGGGAATTTTCCAATACAGGCATTTTTACGGACCACTGCGCCATTACGGAGCCGTTACCCAAAACGCATGAGGATCTGGAAAAATCATTCAATCCATCACTTAAGCCCTGAATCTCCTGCAAAATGCACCTGACAGAGAGCGACAGAGAAGGGGTAGAACGCCGCAGAGGGTGCCAGAAGCGCCTCATTTCCCGCTTGCCTGCCGCGCCTGCCTGTCCAAAGGACAAGCGCCATGACCGAGACCACGCTTTACGACCGGATCGGCGGCGCGCCGACCATCGATGCCCTTGTCGACAGCTTCTATGCCCGCATGGACGAACTCGATGCAGCGCGCACCATCCGCGCCATGCATCCGCAGGACCTTGCCCCGCTTGGCCAGGTGCTGAAGGACTACCTTTCCGAATGGCTCGGCGGCCCGGCGCTGTTCTCTCCGGTGCGCGGCCATCCCCGCATGCGCCAGCGCCATATGCGCGTGCCGATCGATTCCGCCGCGCGCGATGCATGGCTGCTGTGCATGCGCGGGGCGCTGGCGCAGACCGTGGCCGACGAAGCAGCAAGAAGCGCCATCGACGATGCCATGGCCCGCCTTGCCGACTGGATGCGCAACGTCCCCGACGAACCCGCCGCCGAAACCACGATTAGCCAGAACTAATCGCCTCTCAGGGCAATCCCCTTCGCCTTTCCTGCGGCGCCGGGCCTAGAATGACGGCCTGAAATTTCGATAATGCAGGAGAGCACGTGATGAGTGGTATCGTCGTCCAGAACATCGAGCGGGCCGACCCCGCCGTGATCGACGGCCTCGCCAAGTGCGGCGTCGCAACCGTCCATGAAGCCCAGGGTCGCACCGGCCTTCTCGCCAGCTACATGACGCCGATCTATCGCGGTGCCCGCATTGCCGGTTCGGCCGTGACCATCAGCGCCCCTCCGGGTGACAACTGGATGGTCCATGTCGCCATCGAGCAGCTCAAGGAAGGCGACGTGCTGCTCCTTGCCCCCACCAGCCCCTGCGAGGACGGCTATTTCGGCGACCTGCTGGCCACCAGCGCCATCGCGCGCGGCTGCCGCGGCCTGATCATCGACGCCGGCGTGCGCGACGTGCGCGATCTTACCGAGATGGAATTCCCGGTTTGGTCCAAGGCGATCCACGCACAGGGCACCGTCAAGAACACGCTCGGCTCGGTCAACGTGCCGGTGGTCTGCGCCAATGCCGCCGTGAATCCCGGCGACGTGATCGTGGCCGACGATGACGGCGTGGTCGTGGTCCCCCGGGAAAAGGCCGCCGAAGTGCTCGCCGCCGCGCAGGCCCGCGAAGCCAACGAAGGCGAAAAGCGCGAGAAGCTGGCCGCAGGCGTGCTCGGCCTCGACATGTACAAGATGCGCGAGCGCCTCGAAAAAGAAGGCCTCAAGTATGTCTGAGCGGATCACCTCGTGGCACGCGGCCCCGAGCAAACCGCTCTACACGCCGCCCGCCGGCGCCATTGACGCGCATTGCCACGTCTTCGGCCCGATGGCGCAGTTCCCGTTCAGCGCCAAGGCCAAGTACCTTCCCGAGGACGCCGGGCCGGACAAGCTCTTCGCCCTGCGCGATCACCTGGGCTTCGCCCGCAACGTGATCGTGCAGGCAAGCTGCCACGGCACCGACAATGCCGCGACGCTGGACGCCATCGCCAGGTCGGACGGAAAGGCGCGCGGCGTGGCCGTGGTCGATCCGGCGATCTCGGACGCGGACCTCGCGAAGCTGCATGAAGGCGGCATTCGCGGCATCCGCTTCAACTTCCTGAAGCGCCTTGTGGACGATGCGCCGAAGGACAAGTTCCTCGAAGTCGCCGGCCGCCTGCCCGAAGGCTGGCACGTGGTGATCTACTTCGAGGCCGATATCCTCGAGGAAATGCGTGCCTTCATCGCCGCGATCCCGGTGCCGGTCGTGATCGACCACATGGGCCGCCCGGACGTGACGCAGGGGCCGGACGGCGCGGACATGAAGGCGTTCCGCACGCTGCTCGAAAGCCGGGACGACATCTGGTTCAAGGCCACCTGCCCCGACCGTCTCGACCCGACGAATGACCCGTGGGACAAGTTCGCCGAAGCAGTCGCGCCGCTGGTGGCGGACTATCCGGACCGCGTGATCTGGGGCACCGACTGGCCGCACCCGAACATGCAGGACAACATCCCGGACGACGGCCACCTCGTTGACATGATCCCCCGCATCGCGCCCACGGTGGAGCTTCAGCAGAAGCTGCTCGTGACCAATCCGATGCGGCTTTACTGGCCGGAAGAGCTTTAAGATAAAGGGAAAAGCAGGGGCCATCGCCCCTGCACCCCCGACTTTCTCGGCGCGCCCCGCATTCGCGGTTGGCGCGCCGATTGCATCGGGAGACATAAAAAGCCTGCGGCGCAGGGAGTGCACGAGGCATCTGCGCGCACAAGGTCGATATTCCGAGGGTCCGGGGGATCATCCCCCGGGTCTTCCTCTTCTACTTCAACCTTTCCGCGTGCCAGCCGACATGCTCGGCCATGAACGTCGAGATGAAGTAGTAGGAGTGGTCGTAGCCCTCCTGCATCCGGATCGTCGCAGGCTGGCCCGCCCTGGCGCAAGCCTCCTCCAGCAGATGCGTCTTGAGCTGGCCTTCAAGGAAGCCGTCGGCCGTGCCCTGATCCACCAGCAGGTCCGGCAGGCGCGCGCCGTCCTCGATCAGTGCGCAGGCGTCGTATTCGCGCCATGCCGAGCGGTCCCCGCCGATATAGCCGGTCAGCGCCTTCTCGCCCCATGGGCAATTGAGCGGCGAGACGATCGGTGCAAAGGCGCTGACCGAGCGGAAGCGCGACGGATCGCGCAGCGCGATCGTCAGCGCGCCGTGGCCGCCCATCGAGTGGCCGGTGATGCCCTGCCGCGCCATGTCGGCGGGGAAGTGCTCGACGATCACGGCGGGAAGCTCGGTCTCGATGTAGGAGCGCATGCGGAAGTTCGCGCTCCAGGGTTCCTGCGTGGCATCGACGTAGAAGCCCGCGCCCTTGCCGAAGTCGTAGCCTTCGTCGTCCGGCACATCGTCTCCGCGAGGGGATGTATCCGGCGCGACGAGGATCACGCCATGCTCGGCGCAGGCGCGGCGGAACTCGCCCTTTTCGGTGACGTTGGCGTGGGTGCAGGTCAGCCCCGAGAGGAACCACAGCACCGGCAGCTTCGTGCCCGGCGCATGATCCGGCACGAAGACCGAAAAGGTCATCGGTGAGCCGGTTTCGGCGGAGGCGTGGGTGTAGACACCCTGTACCCCGCCGAACGCCCGGTTGGTCGAAACCGTCTCCATCAGAAGACGACGACCGAACGGATCGACTTGCCCTCGTGCATCAGGTCGAACGCGGTATTGATCTCTTCCAGGCCCATGACGTGGGTGATCATCGGGTCGATCTCGATCTTGCCGGTCATGTACATGTCGACGATCTTGGGCACGTCGGTACGGCCCTTGGCGCCGCCGAACGCGGTGCCGCGCCAGTTGCGGCCGGTGACGAGCTGGAACGGGCGCGTCTCGATGGTCTTGCCCGCTTCGGCCACGCCGATCACGATCGAGGTGCCCCAGCCGCGATGGCAGGCTTCCAACGCGGTGCGCATCACTTCGGTGTTGCCGGTGGCGTCGAAGGTATAGTCCGCGCCGCCGTCGGTCATCAGCACAATCTTGGCGACCACGTCCTCGCGGCTCATGCCCTTGGTATTGAGGAAGTCGGTCATGCCGAAGCGGCGGCCCCATTCCTCGCGGTCGGGGTTGATGTCCACGCCGATGATCTTGTTCGCCCCGGCAAGGCGCGCGCCCTGGATCACGTTGAGGCCGATGCCGCCAAGGCCGAAGACCACCACGTTGTCTCCCACCTGCACCTTGGCGGTGTTGATGACCGCGCCGACGCCCGTGGTGACGCCGCAACCGATGTAGCAAGAGGACTGGAACGGCGCGTCCTCACGGATCTTGGCGACGGCGATCTCGGGCAACACGGTGAAGTTCGAGAAGGTCGAGCAGCCCATGTAGTGGTAGATCGGCTGCCCCTTGTAGGAGAAGCGCGTGGTGCCGTCCGGCATCAGGCCCCGCCCTTGCGTGGCGCGGATCGCGGTGCAGAGGTTGGTTTTCCCTGAGAGGCACGACTTACACTGGCGGCATTCCGGAGTGTAGAGCGGGATCACGTGATCGCCCGGCACCACCGAGGTGACGCCCGCGCCCACTTCGCGCACCACGCCCGCGCCTTCATGGCCGAGCACGCTGGGGAAGATGCCCTCGCTGTCGAAACCGTCCAGCGTGTAGGCATCGGTATGGCAGATGCCGGTCGCCATGATCTCGACCAGAACCTCGCCCGCCTTGGGGCCTTCAAGGTCGAGTTCGACGATTTCGAGCGGCTTCTTGGCCTCGAAGGCGACGGCGGCGCGGGTCTTCATGGGGTATGCTCCTGAAATTCTGAAGGCCTTTGTAGGACCGCGCCTTGCTGTGATAAAGCGGCCGTTCTGAAAAGGATTATCACCATACGGGGACAATGATGCTCGGCCAGTGGGACGGTATCGAGGAGTTCGTGATCGTGGCGCGCCTCGGCAGCTTCACGCAGGCGGCCGAGGCCTACGGCGCTTCGGTTACGCACATGAGCCGGGCGCTGGCGCGGCTGGAGGCGCGCCTGCAGGTGCAACTGCTCCACCGCACCACGCGCTCGCTGCGGCTGACCGAGACGGGGCAGATATTCCTCGAAACCTGCCGCCGCCTGATCGAGGAACGGGACGAGGCCATCGCCGCCATCACCTCGCAAGGCGAGCCGCGCGGGCATTTGCGCGTCACCTGTTCCTATGCGCTGGGCGAGAAGTTCGTGGCGCCGCTGGTGCGCGAACTGTCGCAGGCCTATCCGGCGATCTCGGTGACGCTGGACCTCGACAACTCGCTGGTGGACCTGATCGCCGATGGCTACGATCTGGCGATCCGCACCGGCCATCTGGAGGACTCGCGGCTGGTGGCCACCCGCGTCGCCTCGCGGACATTGGTGACGCTGGCCTCGCCCGCCTACCTCGACGCGCGGGGGCGTCCTTCCGATATCGCCGACCTTTCCCGCCACGAATGCCTCGTCGGCTCGGCGGCGCAGTGGCATTTCCGGGGCGGCCGGACCTTTCGCCCGCAAGGACGCTGGCGCTGCAACAGCGGCAATGCCCTGCTGGAAGCGGCGCTGGCGGGGATGGGCATTTGCCAGCTACCGGCGTTCTACCTCGGCGACCGTGTGGCCGCCGGAAGACTGGAGCCGGTGCTGGCGGCGCTGGCGCCGGAAGAAGAGCCGATCTGGGCGGTCTATCCGCAGCGCCGGCACCTCTCCCCCAAAGTCAGCGCGCTGGTGGCGCACTTGCGCGCGCAGTTGCCCGCAAGGCTGGCCGAAGCCAGCGCCTGACCCAGGTGCAGACTACCCGATGACCAGCGGGGGCGTGCCGCCCTCCTGAATATCGTCGTTGGCGTGTTCGACCGGATCGTCGATCGTCGAAGCGGGAACGGCGAAGCAACCGTGGCGCTCCGCCCGTTCGCCAAGCTGCTGGCTCGACGTCAGGCTGATGAGCCAGGGCGAGGCGAGCAGGCCCAGCGTCAGCGGCGAAAGCCACAGCGCCGTCACCGGATCGATGAATGCCGTGGCCGCAAAGACGAGGCCGAGCGCGATGTGCTCCTTGAGGTCCGGCAACACTTCGCGCACCGAAATGCGGCGGGCATCGCGCTCCTGCGTGTTCCAGTGCGCCGGAATGCCCAGCGCAAGGCCGAACAGCGCCTTGACCTGCATCACCATCGTCACCGGCGCCAGCAGGATCGCCAGCGGCACTTCCAGCGCGACCGAGCGCAGGACGCCGCCGAAGCCGCCGAAGCTGCGGCGGCGCGTCCCGTCGGCCAGAACCCAGATCGTCCCCATCAGCTTGGGACCGAACAGCAGCAGCACGGTAAGCCACAGCACGCTCGGCGGGGTGCCCACGCCCAGAAGCTGGCCGCCCTTGCTGGCCGCGGCCTGCGCGATGGACGTCAGCAGCAGCAGCAGCCAGCCCGGCGAGGTGAGATAGGCCGATGCGCCGATCAGCAGGTGCAGGCGGCTCACCCAGTGCAGGCCCGATGCATCGAGCAGGCGCAAGTGCTGGAGGTTGCCCTGCATCCAGCGCCGGTCACGGATCGCGTGATCGACGATGGTGGGCGGGAATTCCTCGTAGCTGCCGTCGATCATGACCATGTGGACGGCCCAGCCCCGGCGGCGCAGGAGCGCGGATTCCAGCATGTCATGGCTGAGGATGTGCCCGCCGAACGGCGCCTTGCCCGGCAGTTCGGGCAAGCCGCAGGCTTCGGCGAAGGCGCGCGTGCGGACGATGGCGTTGTGGCCCCAGAAGTTCGATTCCGCGCCCGACCACCAGAGCAGCCCCGCCGAGGCGATCGGCCCGTAGGCCTCGCTGGCGAAGCGCATCCAGCGCTGGAACACCGTCTTGGCGTTGATGATCATCGGCACGGTCTGGAGCAGGCCGATCGAGGGGCGCTCCTCCATGATCGCGGCCATGCCGACGATGGCATCGCCGCTCATCAGCGAGTCCGCATCGAGGATCAGCATGTTCTCGTAAGCGCCGCCGAAGCGCTGGACCCATTCGGCGATATTGCCGGGCTTGCGCGCGATGTTCTTCTCGCGGCGGCGGTAATAGAGCGCGATCGGCGCCTCGGCGGCGAGTTCGCGCCAGGCGGCTTCCTCGCGCTTGCCGTGGAAGGCGTTGGAATCGCTGAGCACGAAGAAGTCGATCCACTCCGCCGCGCCCGAAGCCGCAATCGAATTGGTCATCGCCCGCACGCGGCCGAACGTGGCCTCGACGCTCTCGTTATAGACCGGCATGAGCACGGCGGTGCGATGCCGCAGCGAGGATGCCGGGCTGGGGATCGCGGTAAAGCCGGGATGCTTGCCGCTGATGAGCTGGAGGAAGCCGATCGTCGCAGTGACGAAGCCGAACGAGATCCAGCAGAACAGCGGCACGAAGAACAGCAGCAGGATCACTTCGATCGCGTCGAGCCCATCGCGCGAGAAGGCGAAACGCACTTCGCTGGAGGCGGCAAGGCCGATCATCGCGGTCAGCGCGATCAGCAGCAGGCGCTTCACCAGCATCCCGTGCGGACTGGTGGCAACGGCGATGGTGCCCGGCGCGATGCCGTCCAGGTCCTGCACCGGCATGGCCAGCGGCGCTTCGGGCGGAAGCGGGCTCAAGGCGCGGTTCATGGCTGGACTCCCTGTATTACCGTTTCGCTGAGCGCCTGATCCCCGCGCTTCAGATAGAGCCTGAATTCAGGCGAGGGCACGGCCGCAGGCCGCACGTCGAGCGTGACCCGCCAGCGCCCGTCCTGCCCCGCCACCGGATAGGCGGCGGCGTGAAGCAGGGCCTTGGGCGGCAGGTTGGTCGCCGCGGTCACGCCGCTGTCGCGGCCAAGGCCCCTGAGCGCGGGACCATCGAAATCGAACACGAACTTGCGCGCCTCCTGCGAGACGGGCTCGTCGCCGGGCCGCCCCGCCGCGCCCTGCCAGCTATCGACGCAGCGCGCCGCCGTGCCCGCCGTCGGATCCTGGGAGGTCCAGGTGAGGCGATAGGTGAATTCGCGGCCCTGCCCCGCCTTCGCCGGCTGGTCGGAAACCCAGAAGGCGGCCACGTTGTCCTGCGTCTCGCTGCCCGTGGGCATGCGGTAGAACATGACCGTGCCTGCGCCCCAGTCTCCCTGCGGCTCCACCCAGAGCGAGGGGCGGCGGTCGTAGAAGGCGCCGTCGTCCTGATAGTGGTCGAACGCCTGGTCGCGCTGGAGCAGGCCGAAGCCCTTCACATGGTCCGCCCGCAAGGCATTCGTGCGGTTCGCCGCGGGGTTGGACAGCGGCACCCAGATGCGCTCCCCGCTGCCGGACCATATGGCGAGCCCGTCGGAATCGTGGATTTCCGGGCGCCAGTCCGCGCGCCTGGCGGAATCGGACTGATCGTACCAGAACATGCTGGTGATCGGCGCGGCGCCCAGCCGCTCGACATCGCGGCGGAAGAACAGCGCCGCGCGAATGTCCTGCGTCACCCCCGCGGTGCCCTTGCGGCAATCGAAGGCATAGGCGCCCGTCACGCTCGGCCCGTCGAGCAGGGCATGGATGCGCACCCGGTCAGGCCCGAGATTCTCGATCCAGAACTCGGTGAAGGCGGGGAATTCCTCGGCCTTGGGCAAGGCGGTGTCCACCGCGATGCCGCGCGCGGAAAGCCCGTACTGGTCGCGCGAACCGGAGGAGCGGAAATAGGAAGCGCCGAGGAAGGCCAGCCAGTCCGAATGCTGGTCCTGCGTCATGACGCGGAAACCTGCGGGATCGGCCTGCTTGCCGCCCACGAACAACCCGCGCGCATCGACGAGCTGCCGCGCGGAGCCGTTCTCCACCAGATGCAGCGTCACCGCATGGGGCGATGTTCCCCGCGCCGTGGGAAACAGCCTGACATCGCCGCCGAGCGCCTGTGCCGGGCCATATGTGAGCTTGCCCACCGCATCGAAATCGGCAACCGCATGGGGCGAGACTTGCGGCTCCGCCCATGGCCGTGCGGCCAGAGCGCGCGCCTGCTGGACCAGAACGTCCCACGAAAACGGACGCGCGGGGGCGAAGCGGGGCTGCGCCGCGGCCCGCGCCATCGGCGGCAGGGCCACGAAACCGGCGAGCGCGGCCACAAGTCCGGAAAATTCGCGCCGGGCGATCGATCTGTTTGCGACCTCGGTCGCGATCGTGCCTGCGTCCCTCATGTTAATTCGCTTCATGCGGTCAATACGCTTGGACGAAAGCAAAGTTTCGTCCGCGTCGTGAAGGTCCTTCTGTTGTGCAGCCCCCGGCGCGCGGTCTTGCCGGCGATTTCGGGGAGCCGGGCAGTCTCAGCGAGCAGGCGGGTTGCGCCATCCGATGATGACCTCGTCGCCAGGCTTGAGGTCGTTCGCGATGACTTCGGTGCGCTTGCCATCGCCCGCGCCGGTCGCAACATAGACCCGGCGCGGCTCTCCGTCCGCCGAAACGAGATAAATGCGCGCCCTGCTGCGATCAGCCGAGTTTTCCGGTTCGAAGGTCAGCGCGGCATCGGGCACCAGCATCACGCCCTTGCGCGGCGGCAGGGCGATCTCGACCGTGGCGGCCATGCCGGGGCGAACGGTCTGCGCCGGATTTTCCAGCGTGAACGCCGCGCGGCGCGAACCCGGCGCATCGGCGCGGTCTACCAGCACGCGCGCCAGCGTGGCCTGCTGCGCTTCGTCCGGCATCGCATCCAGCCGCACCCGCGCGACCGTGCCGGTGCCGATCTCGGCATTGCCGGCCTTGGCCAGCGGGACCTCGATCTCCAGCGTCTCGTCGCTGGCCGCCAGCGTGAACAGGCGCATCCCGGTGCGGACGCGCTGGCCGTTGCTGATGTTGCGATCGACCACGAAGCCCGAGAACGGCGCGCGGACCACGGCGGAGGCCAGCTTCTCGCTATCGGCCTTCAGGCTGCTTCTTGCGGCGGAAAGCCGGGCTTCGGCGGCGGAAACCTCGCGGCCGGCACGTTCCACGGCGCCGCGCGCACCTTCGAGTTCGTTGATCGCGGGAACCCGGTGGCCGGAGCGCCGCCAGACATCCTCGAACCGGCCGAGCTTGGCCGCCGCCTCCTCGCGCGCGGCGCGGGCGGCCGCAAGGTCGGATTCGGCGGCGGACACCAGCGCACGGTCCGCGGCGAGCGTGCTGCGCAGGGGCTCGGCGTCGATGGTGGCAAGGACTTGCCCTTCCTCCACCTTGCCGCCGGCCGGAACGCCTTCCGCCGTGACGGTGCCGTCCAGCGCCGCCGCCAGCACGACTTCGCCGCTGCCGTGGACGGTGCCTCGCTCGGACACCAGCGGCGTCACGTCGCCGCGTTCGACCAGGGCGGTGTAATAAGGAGAATCGGTGCCGCCCAGGAACCGCATCAGCAGGAAGATCGAGGCGATCACCGCCAGCGCCAGCAGCGCGAGGCTGAGCTTGTGCCCCCGCCCGCGCCGGTTGCCCGCGCCCAGGAATGTATCGAGTACGCCCGTTTCGGCTTCAGTCACAGGCCGCGCCCCCCACCGGCGGTTCGAGGTCGGCGGCGGACCAGCCCGCGCCTTCCAGCCTGTGCAGGCGAATCACCGCCGCCGCGCGGTCGGCATGGAGCGAAACCCGCGCCTCTTCGGCGGCCAGTGCTGCCGCCTCGGTGACGTAGAGCGTGGCGAAATCGCCGAAACCGGCGCGATAGGCCGCGCGCGCATCGGTAACCGCGCGCTTCGCCTGCGCGGCCGCATCGGCCAGCGCGGCTTCTCGGGGGCCGAATGCGGCAAGCGCCTGACGCGCGGACGCGATCTCGGCGCGGGCATCGGCCTGCGTCTTGTCGAGCTTGCGAATCGCCTCCCGCAAGGACGGCGGCACGGCCGCGCCATCCGGGTCGGCACGCGCCGCGTCGAGCTGCTCCTGCGTCACCTTTTCGTGCGCAAGGCTGGATTCGAGGCGGCTGCGCAGGGCCATGAGGTCCGCCCGGTGAAGCGGAGCATCGGGGGCGGGCGCGGTGCCCGGCGGGAAAGCGGGAATCTCGGCGCTTTCGCCGAGCGCGGTCAGCAGGGCATCGCCGTCCATCCCGGTCATCGCCGCAAGCGCGGCGCGCGCGGCATCGAAGCGGGCGCGCGTGGAAGCGACATCGGCATCGACCACGCCGGCCATGCTGTTGCCCAGCCCGCCGTCGATCGCGGTGACGAGCCCGGCCTGGCGGCGGAACTCGGCGATCACCGCATTGTCGCGGAACTGGTCGAGCCGCTCTGTCCGCAGCACGAGGATCAGCTGGAGCCTGCGGACCTGCACATAGGCCTGCGCCACTTCGCTGGCGCGGTCGGCGCGGGCCTGCGCATAGGCATAGGCCCAGGCGGAGCGGGCAGCGTCACGCTCGGGCGCCTCGTCCTTGCCCACCAGCGCGCGGACCTTCCCGGCAAGCCGCCGCGAAGCCGCCGCGTCGCTTTCCTCCTGCTGGTGAAGCCGCGCGGCCCGGCAGGCCAGATCGCCATCTGCGGCAAGGCCCCGCTCCACGAGGTTCGCGAGCAGCGGATCGCCTGCCGATTTCCACCAGTCCCCATCGGTCGGCGCTTCCACGGGGGGCGCCAGCGACAGGCTGGCGTGAACTTCGGGCGCCTGCGGCGTGGCGCAGGCGGCCAGCGCAAGTGGCACCGTAGCGGCCAGGGCACGGGGCAACGAACGGGGCAGCGCACCGGCCAGCGCCAGTACGAGCGGGCCGCCCGCGCGGCTTATGACAGCATGGTTTCGCACGTTGGCTGCGATAGCAGCAATGTTCGCTGAGGCAATCGTGCTGCGTATGCGAAGGCACCAACTTCTTGCAGTTCGGGGTAAAACCCCATCGCCGCCGCAGGCCGGAACATCCCTTTCGGCGCCCGTTTTCCCGCTGGCCAGACCGTAATTCATCGAACGTCCCATCCTCCCGTGCATTCGGCTTCGGGAACCGAACGCACGGGACGGAAGAGAGTTGTCGAAATGCTTCGCGGTCAGGCGGCGTGGGCCGGCGAGCAGGGGCTCCGCCAGTTTACGACCTAGACCGGAAGCCCCACGTAGTTCTCGGCGATCACCCGCCGGGCGTGTTCGCTCGATGCGATATAGTCGAGCTCGGCAAGCTGCATCCGGCGCTCGAAGGGGCCATCGTCGGGGAAGCGGTGCATGAGCTTGGTGAGCGACCAGCTGAACCGTTCAGAAGCCCAGACCCGGCGCAGCGCCTTGGCCGAGTAGCCCGCCACGGCGTCGTTGTCGCCCGCCTTGAAGAACGCGCCGAGCGCCTCGCAGGCGTAGTAGACGTCGCTGGCGGCAAGGTTGAGGCCCTTGGCGCCGGTGGGCGGCACGATATGCGCGGAATCGCCGCAGAGGAGCAGGCTGCCGTGCCGCATCGGCTCGAACACGAAGGAGCGCAGCGGCGCGATCGACTTTTCGATGGAAGGGCCGCGCGTGATGTGCGCGGCGGCATCGGGGCCGAGGCGGATCGAGAGTTCGTCCCAGATGCGCTCGTCGCTCCAGTCCTCCAGCTTCTCGGTCAGCGGCACGTCGATATAATAGCGGCTGCGCGTGTGGCTGCGCTGCGAGGCGAGCGCGAAGCCGCGTTCGTGGTGCGCATAGATCAGTTCGTGATTGCACGGCGGCACATCGGCCAGGATGCCGAGCCAGCCGAAGGGATAGACGCGCTCGAAAGTCTGGCCGACGCTGGCCGGGATCGCCGCGCGCGAGGGACCGTGGAAACCGTCGCAGCCGACGATGAAGCGCGCGTCGATGCGGTGCTCCGTGCCGTCCTTCGCGTACGTCACGAAAGGCGCGTCGCTCTCGATATCGTGCAGGGCGACATCGACGGCCTGGTAGATCACTTCGAGGCCGCGTTCCTCGCTCGCTTCCATCAGGTCGCGCGTGAGTTCGGTCTGCCCGTAGACCATGACCTGCTTGCCGGTCAGCGCCTTGATGTCGATGCGGATCAGGCGTTCGCCGTCGGCCAGGTTGAACCCGTCATGCGGCAGCCCTTCGGCCTTCATCCGGGCATCGAGGCCGAGGCGCTCCATCAGTGCGACGGTGCCCTGTTCGAGCACGCCGGCGCGGATGCGGGAGAGGACATATTCGCCGGTCTGCCGCTCGACGACGACACAGTCGATGCCCTCGGCCCGCAGTAGGTGTCCGAGCAGAAGACCGGCCGGGCCGGCCCCGACGATGGCGACTTGAGTGCGCATGTTCGCATTCTCCCAATTTCAGACCTGCGGGCTCTCGCTCCTCTTGCGGGGGAGCCTCGCTTCGCCCTTGGGATTGACAGGCGCCGCCACCTGGCGGAATGCACCGGACGGCCATTCTTCCGGTACTTTCGAGACATGCCATGACAACAGCCCGGCCCGTCCCCTCTTATGTCCTCTATGGCGAGGACATACCCGACAGCTCGCCGGAATTCGGTCATATCGAGACGATCGCGGCCCGAAGTTCCTTGCACGACTGGGAAATCGCACCGCATCGCCATGTGCGCAGCGTGCAGGTCATGCTGGTATCGAAGGGACAGGTCACGCTCACGATCGACAATGTCACCGAGACGCTGGAGGGGCCGTGCCACATCGTCGTGCCGGTGGGCAGCGTCCATGGCTTCCGTTTCCGGCCGGAAACGGTCGGCTACGTGCTGACGCTGTCGAGCGGCTTCGCGCAGCGCCGCAGCGGCGACGCGGATCCGATGCTGCATGCCCTCACGCACGGGCGCGCCGGGATGACGCCGGCGGAGGTGCAGGATCGGGTGGAATTCCTGTCCGCCGAAATGCTGGGCATCACGCAGGACTGGCGGCGGCCGAGCGGCCTGTTCCTGGCCATGGCGGAAGCCCTGCTGCGCTCGCTGGTGCCGGAGATCGAGGCCGACGGCGGCGACCACGGCAGCGACCTGCGCCTCTCGCGCCTGCGCCACCTCGTGGAACTGCACTTTCGGGACCAGCTGCCGATCGGCTGGTATGCGCAGCGGCTGGGCATGACCACGCGCACCCTCACCCGCCTGTGCCGTGCAAAGCTGGATTGCTCGCCGCAGGAACTGCTTCACGCCCGCCTTGCCCTGGAAGCGCAGCGCCTGCTCTGCTTCGCCAATGCCAGCGTGGTGCAGGTCTCGAACGAACTGGGCTTCTCGGACCCGTCGTACTTCTCGCGGTTCTACTTGCGGATGACGGGGCATCGCCCGCACCTCGACAAGTCCACTCACGCCCATGGAGAATGAGGGCGCCCGGCCCTCACCCTCCCGTCAGGTCAGGTGACGTCCATCGCGTAGCCGGCGGCGCGCACGGTGCGGATCGGATCGGTGTCACCGTCGCGGTTGATCGCCTTGCGCAACCGGCGGATGTGAACGTCCACCGTGCGCTCGTCGATGTCGGAGTCCATGCCCCAGACCCCGTCAAGGATCTGCTGGCGCGAGACCACCCGGTTCGGGCGTTCCATGAAGTAGCGCAGCAGGCGGAATTCGGTGGGGCCGAGGTGCAGTGCCTCGCCGCCGCGGCGCACGCGGTGGCTGGTGGCGTCCAGCTCGATGTCGCCCCACTGGAGCACGTTGCCCGCCAGCGAAGGCCGGGCGCGGCGCAGCAGCGCCTCGATACGGGCCAGCAGTTCGCGCGGGGAGAACGGCTTGGTCACATAGTCGTCCGCGCCGGTCTTGAGGCCGCGGATGCGGTCCTCCTCCTCGCCGCGGGCGGTGAGCATGAGGATCGGGATCTGCGCCGTGTCCTTGTCCTTGCGAAGCTGGCGGCAGACCTCGATGCCGGGCACATGCTCGATCATCCAGTCAAGAATGATGGCATCGGGCACCTGTTCCTGCACCATCAGCAGGGCTTCCTCGCCGTCGCCGGTGCTGCGCACCTGGTATCCTTCGGCGCTGAGGTTCCAGGTGAGCAGTTCGCAAAGGGCGCGGTCGTCTTCGACGACAAGGACGGAAGGGTTCACGGCAGGTCCCTTGTATCGTCGGTCTGGCTGTCGCGCTCGGCGTGGTATTCGCCGGTCGCGGCATAGTAGACCATTTCGGCGACATTGGTGGCGTGATCGCCGATGCGTTCGAGGTTGCGGGCGATGAAGAGAAGCTGCGCGGCGCTGGAAATCGTCGCCGGGTTCTCCATCATGTGGGTCAGCAGCGAGCGGAACAGCGTGTTGTAGAACTGGTCCAGCTTCTCGTCGCGGCGGATCACTTCCTGCGCCAGCGCGGCATCGCGCGAGCCATAGGCATTGAGCACGTCGCGGACCATGCCCTCGGCGATCTCGGCCATCATCGGCACCAGTTCGAGCGGCTCGATCTTGCCCCGGTTTTCCAGCGCATTCACGCGCTTGGCGATGTTCTTCGCATAGTCGCCGATGCGCTCGATCACGCCGGAGATCTTCAGCGCGGCGATCACGTCGCGCAGATCGTCGGCCATGGGCGCGCGCAGCGCGATCGTGCGGACGGCGAGCCGGTCCACTTCGGCTTCCAGCGCATCGAGGCGCGCATCGGCCGCGACGACTTGCGCGGCGAGTTCCTCGTCATGCTGCGTGAGCGCGACGATGGCGTCGCGGATCGCGACTTCGGCGAGCCCGCCCATTTCGGCGACGAGGCCGCGAAGCTGCCCGATCTCGCTGTCGAAGGCCTTGACTGTATGATCGACCATTTGGTGTCTTCCCTGAATTTCCCTGACTTATAGCACCGGCGGCGGGCCGATCAGCCGTAGCGGCCGGTGATATAGTCCTTGGTCTTTTCCTCGCGCGGGGTAGTGAAGATCTGGCTGGTGTCGCCATATTCCACCAGGTTGCCGAGGTGGAAGAACGCCGTGCGCTGCGAAACGCGCGCGGCCTGCTGCATCGAGTGCGTGACGATGACGATGGCGTAAGTGTCCTTCAACTCGTCGATCAGTTCCTCGATGCGCGCGGTGGCGATCGGGTCGAGCGCGGAGCACGGCTCGTCCATCAGGATCACTTCCGGGCTGACGGCAATGGCGCGGGCGATGCACAGGCGCTGCTGCTGGCCGCCCGACAGCGCGGTGCCGGGCTCCTGCAGGCGGTCCTTCACCTCGTCCCACAGGCCCGCCTTGGTCAGCGAGCTTTCGATGATCCCGTCGAGGTCCGCCCTGGACGGCGCCAGGCCGTGGATGCGCGGGCCATAGGCGATGTTCTCGTAGATCGACTTGGGGAACGGGTTCGGCTTCTGGAACACCATGCCGACGCGGGCGCGCAGGGCCACCGGGTCCATCGAGGCGGCGTAGATGTCCTCGCCGTCCAGCAGGATCTCGCCGGTGACGCGGGCATCCGCGATCGTGTCGTTCATGCGGTTCAGCGAACGCAGGAACGTCGACTTGCCGCAGCCCGACGGGCCGATGAATGCGGTGACGAGGCCGTTGTCGATCTCGATAGAGACGTTGTTGATGGCCTTTTTGGGGCCGTAGAACACGTCGACGTTACGGGCGGTGAGTTTGGCTTTTGTCATGTCTCTACCAACGCACTTCGAACTTGTTTCGAAGGTAAATCGCGAGGCCGTTCATCGCCAGCAGGAAAACCAGCAGGACGATGATCGCAGCGGAAGTGTTCTGGACGAAACCGGCGTCGATCTCGTCAGACCACAGGAAGATCTGCATCGGCAGCACGCTGGAGGGATCGGTGATCCCGCCCGGCGGGGTGACGACGAAGGCGCGCATGCCGATCATCAGCAGCGGCGCGGTTTCACCCAGCGCGCGGGCCATGCCGATGATGGTGCCGGTGAGGATGCCGGGCAGCGCAAGCGGCAGGACGTGGTGGAACACCGTCTGCATCTTGCTCGCCCCGATCGCCAGCGCGGCGTCGCGGATCGAGGGCGGCACCGCCTTGATCGCGTTGCGGCCCGAGATGACGATGACCGGCATCGTCATCAGCGCCAGCGTGAGGCCGCCGACCAGCGGCGAGGAGCGCGGCATGCCCAGCGTGTTGATGAACACCGCAAGGCCCAGCAGGCCGAAGATGATCGAGGGCACCGCCGCGAGGTTGTTGATCGAGACTTCGACCCATTCGATCCAGCGCGCGCGGGGAGCGAATTCCTCGAGGTAGATCGCCGCCAGCACGCCCATCGGGAACGAGAGCAGCAGGGTGACGAGCATCGTCAGCAGCGAACCCTTGGCCGCCCCCCAGACGCCGGCGACGTCGGGATCGGTTGAATCGGAGCCGGAGAGGAAGTTCCAGTCCAGCCCGCCGAGGCCGTTCTTCAGCATGATGACCAGCAGCAGCGCCAGGAAGGCGAGGCTGAGGACGATCGCGCCAAGACCGATCAGCTTGAAGCGGCGCTCGGAGGCATTGCGGCGGGAAATCCGGCGCAATGCCTCGGGCGTTTGCCAGCGTGCATTGCCGTGGGTGCCGTGGGGGACGGCGCCCCCGGCGGTGCCCCCGCGCGCGTCACTGAGAGATGCGTTACTCATAAGCTTCCCGGAAGCGCTTCACCACGCGCAGCGCGATGATGTTGAGGATGAGCGTGACGATGAACAGCACCAGGCCCAGCGCGAAGGCGGACAGGGTCTTGGGGCTGTTGAATTCCTGGTCGCCGGTCAGCATCTGCACGATCTGGTAGGTGACCGTGGTCATCGAGGCGAAGGGATTGGCCGAAAGGTTCGCGGCAGCGCCCGCGGCCATGACGACGATCATGGTCTCGCCGATGGCGCGGCTGATCGCCAGCATCACGCCGGCGACGATGCCGGGGAGCGCGGCGGGCAGCAGCACTTTCTTGATCGTTTCCGACTTGGTGGCGCCCAGCGCCAGCGAACCGTCGCTCATCGCGCGGGGCACGGCAGCCAGAGCATCGTCCGCCATCGAGGAGACGAAGGGAATGATCATCACGCCCATGACGACGCCGGCAGCCAGCGCGCTCTCGGTAGACGGGTTGGACATGCCGAGCGAACCTGCAAAGTCGCGGAAGATCGGCGCCACCGTCAGCGCGGCGAAGTAGCCGTAGACCACCGTGGGAATGCCCGCGAGGATCTCCAGCATGGGCTTCAGCCACTTGCGGATCGTGCCCGAGGCATATTGCGTGAGGTAGACCGCGCTCATCAGGCCCAATGGGATCGCCACGATCATGGCGATGATCGCGCCTATGTAGATCGTGCCCCAGAACAGCGGCACCGCGCCGAAGCTGTCGGCCAGGTTGTCCGGCCGTGCATTGCCGGGCGACCAGTGCGTGCCGGTGAGGAACGCGATCGGCGAAACGTCCTTGAAGAACATCCCGGCCTCGAACACCAGCGAGGCGACGATGCCGAACGTGGTCAGAACCGCCATCAGCGAGGCGATCAGCAGCAGTCCCAGCACGCCGCGTTCCACGCGGGTGCGCGCGGGATAGCCGGCCCGGATGCGGGTGAAGGCCCAGCCGCCGCCGGCCAGCGCGACGATCGCCACCAGCAGCCCGCCGATCAGCCCGAAGCGGCCATGCGCCTCGCGGACCGGGACGGACAGGCTGTTGGACAGCGGATT
Organism: Novosphingobium sp. TK71; assembly: GCF_055361505.1. Taxonomy (NCBI): domain Bacteria; kingdom Pseudomonadati; phylum Pseudomonadota; class Alphaproteobacteria; order Sphingomonadales; family Sphingomonadaceae; genus Novosphingobium; species Novosphingobium sp. TK71. The sequence continues at coordinate 141,972 of NZ_CM143962.1, read as the reverse complement.
GAACGCCACCGCATCGGGATTGTCGGCGATGGTCTTCGCTTCGGCAAGGATCGCCGCGCGGCTCATCGCATCGGCGGGAAGCTGCTGCGCGGCGGGGTCGGCCATGACCGCCCCGTCCACGAGGCCAGGCATGATCGCCTGCCACGCCCCCCAGGCGACCAGCGCCGGGATGACGATCCACAGGGCGACGTGCCATGCGTGATAGCCGGGCATCGAATGCATCGAGCCCCGGCCGGTATGGAGCAGCCGGGCCCGGCCCCGTGCGGCAAACCAGCCGACGAGACCGAGGCCGAGGACGGCCAGGAGAACTCCGGTGAGAATCATGAATGGCCGCCCTTCGCGTCCCAGTCGTCCAAGGTGATTACTTCAGTTCGGCCGGGTCGAGCACGGTCATCTTGGCGGCGATCTCGGCGCTCTTGCGGCGCACGTCCTCAGGCGCGATCACCATGCCCTTGGCCTTGAGCGAACCGTCGGGGCCCCACGACTTGGCCCATTCGGCCACGTAGCCCTGGAGGTCCTTGATCGGGCCGAGGTGCTGCTTCTTCACGTAGATGTAGAGCGGACGGGCGCCGGGATAGGTGAAATCGGAAATGGTGGCGTAGGTCGGCTCGATCCCGGACATGGTGATGCCCTTGATGGTGCCGGTGTTTTCCTCGAGGAACGAGAAGCCGAAGATGCCGATCGCCTTGGGGTTCTGCGAGATCTTCTGGACGATCAGGTTGTCATTCTCGCCGGCGTCCACATAAGGGCCGTCCTCGCGGATGTCGTGGCAGATCGCCTCGTACTTGTCCTTGGCGGTTTCCTTGAGCGCGGCGGTCACGGCATCGGTCTTGCAGCCTGCTTCGAGGATCAGTTCCTTGAGAGCATCGCGCGTGCCCGAAGTCGAAGGCGGGCCATAGACCAGGATCGGCTCGTTCGGGAGCGACGGATTCACGTCCTTCCAGGTCTTGGCGGTGTTCGGCTTGCCATAGGGATTGGCAGCCAGCGCCTTGTAGACGTCGGTCGGGGTCAGCTTCATGCCGGGGCCGTTCTTGCCCTCGGCAAAGGCGATGCCGTCAAGGCCGACCTGGATCTCGACGATCTCGGTCACGCCGTTCTTTCGGCATTCCTCGAATTCCGACTTCTTGATGCGGCGCGAGGCATCCTCGACGTCGGGGTGCTGGGCGCCGACGCCCGCGCAGAACAGCTTCATGCCGGCGCCGGTGCCGGTCGATTCGACCACCGGGGACTGCGCGCCGGTCTTCGCATACTGTTCGGCAATGACGTTGGCGAAAGGCGCCACGGTGGAGGAGCCCACGGCTCGCACGAAATTGCGCGAACCCGCGGTGGAGCCGCCCGAACCGCCACAGGCGCTCAGGGCCAGCACGGAAACGGCGGCAACAATGATTGTCTTGGTCGGACGCATGGATTTGACCCCTTGGGATTTCTTCTGCGACGCCCCTATTGGGATAGCATGACACTTCCATGACAATGAAGTGACATAACTCGGCAAGTCACGCAAATGCTGGGGTTCCAGCGCTTCGAACCGCCACCCGGCCAGGCGCCGCGAACCTGTTCTGGGCCTCGGCCGGGTCAGCAGGATGACAATCGTGAGACGTCGCGCAGGGAGGCGCCCGGCCGTTCAGCCGCCGGTTCCGGAGTCGCGCTGCGGCCCGGCGCCTCTCCTGCGCGACGTGTCGGGATTGTTTCCCGCCCGTGTCGATGAGAAACTCGATCATGTCGCCGGTGCGACTCCGGCCGAATCCCGGATCGGGCGCGGATACCCGAACGAAGCCCCCCGCGCCGATCGTCATATTCGTCATATTCGCAGTCACAATCGTCATCAAACTGTCACTGAACGGCAATAGTCGGCCTCGTCGCGCCCAGCACATCGGTGCAGCGCTCTGGAGAATGCCTGATATGCGCCTCGTCATGGCCTGCGCGACCGCCGTCGCCATCGTTCTGTCCGCCCCCGGCGCCCATGCGCAGGCGATCTCGGCTGAGGAAGCGGAAGTTCTCCGCGCGCAGATCCGCACGATGAAGGCCCAGATGGAGGCGATGGAAGCGCGGCTCAACGCGGCCTCTCCCGCCGCAGCCGCGGCACAAGCCTCCCCCGCCGCAGCCGCGGCACAGGGCACCGCCGCCCAGAGCGCCGCTCCTGCCGCCGCGCCGGCCGGCACGCCTGCCATTGCCGCCGGCACCGCCGCTCCCGCCCCCCGCGCCGGCGACAAGGACGCCACCAGCATCGACTGGAAGGGCAGCCCGCAGTTCGCGCAGGGCGACCGCGCATTCAAGGTCAAGGGCCGCATCCAGGCCGACGCCAACTATGTCAGCGCGCCCGGCAGCCTCGACGACAAGGGCCTTGGCTTCAACAACGAGATGCGCCGCATCCGACTCGGCGCCGAAGGCGCGCTGGGCGCCGGTTTCGACTACAAGCTGGAACTGGAACTGTCCGACAACGCGGTCGATCTGGTGGATACCTATGTGGGCTATCACACCGGCCCGTGGCAGATCCGGCTCGGCAACCAGAACTCCTTCCAGTCGCTGGACGAACTGACCGGCGACACCTCCGGCAGCGTGATGGAACGCGCCGCCTTCACCGACGCCTTCAACTTCGAACGCCGCCTCGGTCTCGCCTTCCAGTACGGCAAGGGGCCGTGGCTGGCGCAGGCGGGCGTGTTCACCGACGACATTTCCGCGCTCGCCAACGACAGCGACGGCGAGAACGGCGGCGACGAGAACAACAGCTACGGCCTCGACGGCCGCCTCGTCTTCGCGCCGAAGATCGGCGATCTCCAGCTGCACTTCGGCGGCTCGGCCCACTGGCGCCGCCTCGGCCGCCTTGCCGAAAGCGACACCCGCTACCGCCAGCGCCCCTTCGTCCATTCGACCAATACGCGCCTGATCGGCACCCCGGCGATGAACGTCTCGGAGGAGGATCACTACGGCGTGGAATTCGCCGCCATTCGTGGCCGCTGGCACGCCGCCGCCGAATATCACGCGCTCACCGCCAACCGCGTCGACGCCTCCACCGTCACCTTCCAGGGCGCCTATGCCGAGACCGGCCTGTTCCTGACCAAGGGCGATCATCGCGGCTACAAGGAAGGCATCTTCCGCGTCGAGAAGCCTGCCCACCCGGTGGGCGAAGGCGGCATCGGCTCGGTCCTGTTCACGCTGCGCTACGACTGGCTCGACCTCAACGACCGTGACATTCGCGGCGGCACCCAGAACGGTTACATCGCCGCGCTGGTGTGGGAGCCGATCCAGAACCTGCGCTTCAACGTGAACTATGCGCTGATGGACTATACCGGCGCCAAGGCCCTGCCCTCCGGCAAGACCGACTACGACGCGCAGGTCATCGGCACCCGGTTCGAACTGGATTTCTGAGGGCGAACAGCCTGCCGGGAGGCAGGCCCGCCGCCTAGGTTGTATACCTAACCCGCCGCCGCTTCCTTGCGCAGCGGCAGCATCAGCGAGGCGGTAGTCCCCTGCCCCGGACGGCTGTCGATATCGAAGCGGCCCCGGTGGCGCTCGACGATGTGCTTGACGATCGACAGGCCCAGCCCGGTGCCGCCCACGGCACGGCTGCGGCTGGTGTCGGCGCGGTAGAAGCGCTCGGTCACGCGGGGAAGATGCTCCGGCGCGATACCCTCGCCGTGATCGCGCACGGTCACCAGCACCCAGCCGGTCGCGGTCGCCTCCAGGCTCACGTCCACCGGCCCGCCCGACTTGCCATACTTCAGCGAATTGTCGATGAGATTGCGCAGGACCTGCGCAAGCTGGCCGCGATCGCCGGCGACCACCGCCTGCTCGCAGTTGGACTGCACCGCGATCTGCGCGTCGCCGCGCGCCTCACCGGCGATCTCGTTGGCGAGCGACACCATCTCCACCCGCTCGGAGGGCACCTCGTGCTTCACCGCCTCGATCCGCGAAAGCGACATGAGGTCCGAGATCAGCGCCTCCATGCGCTGGGCCTCGTGGCGAATCGTGTCTAGGAAGCGCTTGCGCACGCCTTCGTCGCCGCCCGCCTTGGGGTTGTGCAGGGTTTCGACATAGCCCAGCACGTTGGCCAGCGGCGTGCGCAGTTCGTGGCTGGCATTGGCGACGAAATCGGCATGGGACTTGGCCACGCTGACCCGTTCGGAAAGATCGTAGAGGCTGACCAGCCGGTCCGTCACCGAAACCACCCGGCAATCGACTTCCCAGACGCTGCCGCCGGTGGACAGCCCGCTGACGCGGGCGGTGCCGCCCTCATCGCTGAGGATCGCCGCCACGGCGCGCGGCTCGCGGATTGCGATGCGGACGTCCTGCCCCACGATATGCGCGCCCAGCAGGGCACGCGCGGCGCTGTTGGCGAAACGGACCTGGCCCCGCGAAACCATCATCGCGGGTGTCTGGAGGTGTTCGAGGAGGTGTACGCCCTCACCGGCCATGATCTATTCGCCTTCCGTCCTTCTGCGCGCCGTTCCGATCGGCGCCGATCCTTCTCCATGCCCGCGCCGGACGACAGGACAAAGACGCCCGGGCAACGAACTTGCGGAAAATCCTGCCGCGAGCCGGTGCTAAATACGTATACGGGCACTTGTTGCGTTCAATCCGTGCAAACGTGGTTGAGGTTTGCCGCGCTCTCGCCTAGCACTTCGCACGCAGTCCATGTTATGCTGCAACCGCGAAGACCAGACGTCCTGCCTGATACCCCGATCGTGACATCCTGCCCACTTCCAGGATCGACTCTATCCCATGGCCGACCCTTTCTCCTCGTGTTGCATATGACTGGATTGTTGGAGGAGGAGCCCGTCGATCCCCGGCGGAAAATGACCATATAGGTGGATAACCCCCAGAAGGTGGACTGCGCCCAGTGACCAATTCCATATCGGCCCCATTCACGTCAGATCGTCTGCTCCTGTTCGGCGCCACCGGCGACCTTTCGCGCCGCATGCTCCTTCCCTCGCTCTGCGCCCTCGATGCCGAGGGCCTGCTCGACCCCAAGGTCGAGATCATCGGCACGGCCCGTTCCGACCATGACGACGCCGAGTTCCGCAATTTCGCGCGGGCCTCGCTCGAACAGTTCCTGCCCGCCGACCGGCGCGGCGGCATGGCGCGGTTCCTCAACCGCCTGTCGTACCAGACGCTCGACGCCAACCAGATGGAAGGCTTCAACGCACTGGCGGCCAAGGTCGGACAGCCGCAGGACGGTCTCTCGATCTTCCTGTCCACCGCGCCCAGCCTGTTCGAGCCGACCATTCGCGGCCTGCAGGCCAGCGGCCTTGCCGGGGACAATGTGCGCATCGGGCTGGAAAAGCCGCTCGGCATCGATCTTGCCTCCAGCAAGGTCATCAACGACGCTGTGGCCCGCGCCTTCCCGGAAGACCGCATCTTCCGCATCGACCACTATCTGGGCAAGGAAACCGTCCAGAACCTGCTGGCGCTGCGCTTCGCCAACCTGATGTTCGAACCGCTGTGGAACGCGGCGCATATCGATCATGTGCAGATCACCGTGGCCGAAACCGTGGGCCTCGAATCGCGCGTGGCTTATTACGACGATTCGGGCGCGCTGCGGGACATGGTGCAGAACCACATGCTCCAGCTGCTCGCGCTCGTCGCCATGGAGCCGCCGGTCAGCTACGACGCCACCAGCGTGCGGGACGAAAAGGTGAAGATCCTGCGCTCCTTGCGCAAGGTTGCCGCCAACGAGACCGTCACCGGCCAGTACCGCGCCGGCGCCATCGGCGGCCAGGCCGTGCCCGGTTACGACGACGAACTGGGCAAGGATTCGAACACCGAGACTTTCGTCGCGATCAAGGCGCATATCGACAACTGGCGCTGGCAGGGCGTGCCCTTCTATCTGCGCACCGGCAAGCGCCTGCCCAAGCGCACGACCGAGATCGTCGTCCAGTTCCGCGACGTGCCGCACTCGATCTTCCATGGCAGGGGCGCCCGCACGGTGCCCAACCGCCTCGTCATCGGCATCCAGCCGAGCGAAAACATCACGCTTTCGCTCATGGCCAAGGTGCCGGGCCTCGATCGCAACGGCTTCGGCCTGCGCTCGATCCCGCTCGCCATCACCATGCCCGACGCTTTCGCCGGCCCGCAGCGCCGCATCGCTTACGAGCGCCTGCTGCTGGACCTGATCGAGGGTGAGCAGACGCTGTTCGTCCGCCGTGACGAAGTGGAAGCCCAGTGGGACTGGATCGACGCCATCCGCGCCGAGTGGGAGGAACAGGCCCAGGAGCCCAAGACCTACACTGCCGGAAGCTGGGGCCCCTCCGCCGCCATCGCCCTCGCCGAGCGCGACGGCGTCACGTGGCATGAGTGACCGGGCCAGAGTAAAAAGGCCAGGGCGGGCATGACCTCGCAGCGCACCCTATATGCCAGGGTGCGCGCGTCGTCCCGCGCCCCCGTTCCCCCGCAAACCGGTGGAAGATAGATGTTGACACCGGTTACCTAAATGCCTTCAAGCCTTCGCTCGGGAGATCCTGTTGCGGCGGCTTCGGGAGGCTGAGACAAAAAGACAGACGGAAAGTGCAGGAGTAACCCCATGAGCAATCTCAGCCCGGTGGTCGCCCGCGTGACTGATCGCATTATCGAGCGGTCGAAGCCCAGCCGCGAACGCTATCTCGCCATGATCGAACGCGAAGCCGGCCGTCATTCGGACCGTTCGTTCCTTTCGTGCTCCAACCTCGCGCATGGTTTTGCGGCCAGCGGCGAAGACAAGCCCGCCATCGCCACCGGCAAGGCGATCAACGTCGGCATCGTCACCGCTTACAACGACATGCTCTCGGCCCATCAGCCCTATGGCCGCTATCCCGAGCAGATGAAGCTCTACGCCCGCGAAGTAGGCGCTACGGCACAGGTCGCAGGCGGCGTGCCCGCCATGTGCGACGGCGTGACCCAGGGCTTCGACGGCATGGAACTCTCGCTGTTCAGCCGCGACACCATCGCCCTCTCCACCGCCGTCTCGCTGAGCCATGCGATGTATGACGGCATGACCCTCCTGGGCATCTGCGACAAGATCGTGCCGGGCCTGGTCATGGGCGCGCTGCGCTTCGGCCATCTTCCGGCGGTGTTCATCCCCTCCGGCCCGATGCCCAGCGGCATCTCCAACAAGGAGAAGCAGAAGGTCCGCCAGCTCTATGCAGAGGGCAAGGTCGGCCGTGAGGAACTGCTGGCCAGCGAAAGCGCCTCCTATCACTCGGCGGGCACCTGCACGTTCTACGGCACCGCCAACTCCAACCAGATGATGATGGAGATGATGGGTCTGCACATGCCCGGCGCCGCCTTCGTGCCGCCCGGCACCTCGCTGCGTCAGGCCGTGACCCGCGCCGCCGTCCACCGCGTGACCGAGATGACCCGCAAGGGCGACGATTTCCGCCCGATGGGCCACGTCGTGGACGAGAAGGCGATCGTCAACGCCATCGTCGGACTGCTCGCCACCGGCGGATCGACCAACCACGCGATCCACCTGCCCGCCATGGCCCGCTGCGCCGGCATCCACATCGACTGGCAGGACTTCGACGAACTGTCAGGCGCGGTGCCGCTCATCACCCGCGTCTATCCCAACGGTTCGGGCGACGTGAACCACTTCCACGCCGCCGGCGGCATGGGCTGGGTGGTGCGCGAGCTGCTCGATGCAGGGCTGGCCCATGAGGACATCCTCACCGTCTCCAGCGGCGGCATGCGCGCCTATGCCACTGAGCCCACGCTCGACGATGGCGAACTCAAGTGGAAGCCCGCGCCTGCCGTCAGCGGCGATGACGCCATGCTGAGCACGGTGGCCAAGCCCTTCCTGCCCGACGGCGGCATGCGCCTCGTTTCCGGCAACGTGGGCCGCGCCACCTTCAAGACCAGCGCGGTCGATCAGGAGCGCTGGACCATCGAGGCGCCGTGCCGCGTGTTCGAGACGCAGGAAGCCGTCATCAACGCCTTCAAGGCGGGTGAGTTGGACCGCGACGTGGTGGTGGTCGTGCGCCATCAGGGCCCGCGCGCCAACGGCATGCCCGAACTGCACAAGCTGACCCCGCCGCTCGGCGTGCTGCAGGATCGCGGCTTCAAGGTGGCGTTGGTCACTGACGGGCGCATGTCGGGCGCTTCGGGCAAGGTTCCCGCCGCGATCCACGTCACCCCGGAAGCGCTGGCCGACGGCCCGATCGCCTATCTGCAGGACGGCGATATCGTGCGCCTCTCGGCGGAAGACGGCACGCTTTCCACCACGGCGGACCTTTCCGGTCGCTCGCCCGCCCCGCTGCCCGCGCCTGCCGAAGGCATGGGCCGCGAACTCTTCGCGATGTTCCGCATGAATGCGGGCGGCGCCGAACAGGGCGGCTCCTCGATGCTGGAGGTCGCGGGACTGTGAGCGCCCAGGGAAGTACCGAACTCGTAGCCGTCGATATCGGCGGCACGCACGCACGCTTCGCGCTGGCCGCAGTCGATGGACAGGGCCAGATCACGCTGGACGAGCCGGTCACGCTCCACACCAGCGACCACGGCAGCTTCCAGCTCGCCTGGCAGGCCTTCCGTGAGCGGAACGGCGGGACAGTCCCGCCGGCGGTATCGATTGCCATCGCCGGTCCGGTCGGCGGCGACGTGATCCGTTTCACCAACAACCCGTGGATCATCCGCCCCGGCCTGATCCCGGAAAAGCTGGGCGTGGAACGCTACACCGTGGTCAACGACTTCGCGGCGGTGGCCTATGCCGTGGCGCTGGCGCCGGAAGACCAGTTCCTGCATCTGGCCGGGCCGGACGTGCCGCTGCCGGTATCGGGCACGCTCAGCGTGCTCGGCCCGGGCACCGGGCTTGGCGTGGCGCACTTGTGGCGCAACGGCCTGCCCCACGGCCAGGGCGGGTTCTACCACGTGCAGGCGACCGAAGGCGGCCATACCGACTATGCGCCGCTGGACCTGATCGAGGACGCGATCCTCGCCCGTCTGCGCAAGCGGCACAACCGCGTCTCCACCGAGCGCGTCGTCTCCGGCCCCGCCATCGTCGACATCTACCAGACGCTCGCCGCCATGGAGAACCGCGCGGTTCACGATATGACCGACGTCGATATCTGGACTGCGGGCACCAACCTTTCCGACCCGCTGGCCGCCGCCGCCGTCGACCGTTTCTGCCTGGCACTCGGCAGCGCGGCGGGCGACTGCGCGCTGGCGCACGGTGCCAGCGGCGTCGTGATCGCCGGCGGGCTCGGCTACCGTATCCGCGAAACCATTCTGTCCTCGGGCTTTGCCGAGCGTTTCTGCGCCAAGGGCCGCTTTGCCGGCATGATGGCGCAGATGCCGGTCAAGCTCATCACCCATCCGCAGCCCGGCCTGTTCGGCGCGGCTGCCGCCTATGTCAGGGAGCACGTTCAATGAGCAGCCCGTCCGAAGCCGTCGAAAAGGTCATGCGTCTGGCCCCGGTGATCCCGGTGCTGGTGATCGAGGATATCGAACACGCCCTGCCGATCGCCGAAGCGCTCGTCGCGGGCGGGTTGCCCGCGCTCGAAGTGACGCTGCGCACCGAATGCGCGATCGAGGCGATCAAGGTGATGAAGCAGGTTCCCGGAGCCGTGGTCGGCGCGGGCACCGTGCTTTCGCCCGACGACCTGAAGCGCTCCATCGATGCGGGCGCCGAATTCATCGTCTCGCCCGGCCTCACCCCGATGCTGGCCGAAGCCGCCTACAAGTCGCAGATCCCGTTCCTGCCCGGCACCGCCAATGCCAGCGACGTGATGTTCGCACTGGAATGCGGGTTCGACCGGCTGAAGTTCTTCCCCGCCATGGCGGCGGGCGGTCCTCCGGCCCTGAAGGCGATCTCTGCCCCGCTGTTCAAGGCCAAGTTCTGCCCGACCGGCGGGGTGACGCCTGAAAACGCCCCCGAATGGCTGGCGCTTGATGCGGTGCTCTGCGTCGGCGGCAGCTGGATGGTGCCCAAGGGCAAGCCCGATGTGGCGAAGATCGAGGCGGCCGCCCGCCTCGCCGCGGGGCTCCCGCGATGACGGGGGCGGCGCTGACCACGGTCGACGATCTCGACCGCCGCCTTCAGGAACTCCATGTCCTGACCGCCCAGACGCCGCTCTACAATCCGGTTTTCCAGCTGGGGCTCGAATTGTCGCGCCAGCTGGAAAACGGCGAAATGGGCCTCGACCAGATCGAGGCCCTCGTCGCCGAGATGGAGTGCGAGGGGCTGCGCGCCCGCGCCGCGCGGCTTGACCGCATGCTCGCCCCCATCGCCACGGCCGAAAACGAAAAGCGGCTCGACGAAGCCGCCAGCGAAGAAGACTTCACCGCCTTCGCCGTGCGCTGGCAGCGCCCCGCCGCCCATGTCGTCTTCACCGGGCACCCTACTTTCCTGCTCTCCACCGCCCAGACCGAAGCCGTGACTCACGCCGCCTCCACCGGCGATCACAGCGAGGCCACCGTCTGTGCCGCCTCGCCCGACCGTGATACGATCACGCTCGATTACGAGCACGGCAAGGCGATGGAGGCGATCGCGCGCGGCCAGAAGGCCCGCGACCGTATCAACGAACGCCTGTTCGACATTGCCGCCGCCCGCTGGCCCAAGCGCTGGAAGGGCCTGAACCCCATGCCCGTGCGCTTCGCCTCGTGGGTGGGCTACGACATGGACGGGCGCACCGATATCGGCTGGTCCACCTCGATCCGCTACCGGCTGGAGGAAAAGGCACAGCGTCTTGCCGGCTATGCCGCGATGCTGGAACATGCAGCCCCGGACACCGCGGCCAGGCTGGCCCGCGCCGGCACGCTCGCCGGGGACATGGCCGCGCACTTCGCGCAGGACTTCTCCTCGCCAGAGGCGCTGTCGGAAGCAGCCAACGCGCTCACCGCCGAACATCCCGACAAGCTCGTCAGCCTCGAAGGCATCGTGAGCGACCTCGAATACGAAGCGCGCCACGCCGATCAGGACCAGGCCCGCACACTGCTGGTCGCCGCCGCCGCCATGCGGGCGGACGGGCTTGGCATGGGCTGGATCCACTTCCGCGTGAACGCCTCGCAGCTCCAGAACGCGATCCGCCTGCGTATCGACCCGGAAGGCAAGCTGAACCTCGCCAGCCAGGCCGCGCTGGTCCGCATGCGCGAGCTGCTGGCCGAAGTCCGCCCGCTCAGGTCGAACTTCGCCGCACTCGCCATCGAGAATTCCACCGCCGTGCGCCAGTTCCTGGCGATGGCGCAGATCCTCGCCCATATCGACGCGGATGCGCCGATCCGCATGCTCGTGGCCGAGTGCGAGGAGCCCACCACGATCCTCGCCGCGCTCTACTTCGCGCGGATGTTCGGGATCGACGAGAAAGTCGACGTCTCGCCGCTGTTCGAAACGGAAAGCGCGCTGGAGCATGGCGGCCGCTTCCTCGACGCGGTGCTGGCAGAACCCGCCTACCGCGAATATGCCCACAAGCGCGGCCGCGTCTCGATCCAGACCGGCTTCTCGGACGCGGGCCGCTTCGTCGGGCAAGTTCCCGCCGCGCTCGCCATCGAGCGACTGCAGGGCCGCCTTTCCGAAGCCATGGTGGCGAACGGCCTCACCGACGTTTCGGCGCTGATCTTCAACACCCACGGCGAATCGATGGGCCGCGGCGCGCATCCCTCCAGCCTCAAGGACCGGTTCGACTGGCCGATGAGCCCCTGGGCCCGCCGCCGCTTCCTGCGCGCGGGCATCCGGCTGGAGCCCGAAGTCTCGTTCCAGGGCGGTGACGGTTATCTCTGGTTCGGGTCGGACGAACTGGCGCTCGCCACGCTCACCCGCATGGCCGAAATGCCGCTGTGGGGGGCCGACGCCGAAGCGCCGACCGACCTGTTCTATCGCCGCACCGACCTCAGCCTCGATTTCTACCGCGCCATTCGCGGCGTGCAGCACGAGCATCTGGAAAGCAGCACTTACAGTCGCGCGATCACGGCCTTCGGTCTGGGGCTGCTCAACGATACCGGCAGCCGCAAGTCGCGCCGCCAGTCGGACCTTGCGGCCGACCGCTCGATGAGCCTGCGCCAGATCCGCGCGATCCCGCACAACGCGATCCTCCAGCAACTGGGCTATCCGGTGAACGTGATCGCCGGGATCGGCACCGCGTCCGACGGCAACCGCGAGGAAGTGGCCGCCCTGCTGCGCGAAAGCGAGCGCGGGCAGCAGTTGATGCGGCTTGCCCGGCATGCCAACGCGCTGGCCTCGATCAAGACGGTGGCGGCCTATGGCGAACTGTTCAACTCGGCCTACTGGGCCAGCCGCCCCTATCGCGGCGACGAGCAGCACATCGCGGGGGCTTGCCTCAAGCTGGCCGAATACCTGACCAAGGATGACCGCACCGGCGTCTATCGCCGCCTCGCCTCGCGCCTCAGGGTCGATGCGATGAAGCTGCACTTCCTGCTCGACCTGCTGCCGAACGAAGCACCGCTGCCGGACCGCGAGCATACCCGCCGCAGCCTGGGCGTGCTGCAATCGCTGCGGATCGCCCTGTTCAAGCACATGTTCCTGCGTGTGGTCATGGTGCCGCAGTTCAGCCGCGCGAACGATATCAGCCGTGACGACGTGCTGGAGATGTTCTTCACCTTGCGCGTCGAGGACGGCCTCGCCCAGCTTCGCCGCGCCTTCCCGACGAGCTTCCCCTCGATCGACGATTTCAAGGTGGAACTGCCAAGCGATTATCCGGATTCAAGCGCGACCGGATATACCCCTATTCACCGCGACTACATCGATCCGATCGCACGCTCCTATGCGCTTTCACTGCGGATCACCACGGCGCTGGCGAACGAGTTCGGCGCCCACGGGTGAAGAAGCGGAAATGCCCCCGCTCATCCGGGCGGGGGCATGAGCTTCGGCTAGCCCAGGGCCTTTTCGACGGTGGAAACGGCCTGCTCTATCGAAGTGCTGCGCGAACAGCGTCCGTCGCAGCGATCGTCCTGCGACTTGAGAGTTTCGAGTATTCGCTCTGCCGCCGGCCTATTACCCAGTTGAATTTCCGAAAGCGCAAGGCCCGTCATGGCGCCGGCATGCCGCGTTTTCCGGCTCATCAGCACGGACTTGAAATAGGTCCGGGCCGACGCCGACTGGCCTGTGCCGAGCGAGGAAACGCCCTTCAGGAAATAGGTCTCGCTATTGTTCGAGCGGTGGACGAGATCAGTCAATATCCGGTCTGCTTCGGCATATTTGCCTTCCGCAAGTAGAGTGCGCACCAGCGTCATTTGCGGACCGGCGCCTCGTCCCGGCCCGGAGAAGGCAGGCTGCATCGGAATGCCGGAAAAGGCTGGAACGCCCAGAGACCGATCCGCTCCGGCGGACAATGCGCCCGACTGAAGAACTTGAGAAAAGGCAGGCGTGGAAACGAGAGCCGCTGCCGCAAGCAAAATAGCCAGGCGCATATGCACATCCTTTCAACAATATGAAAAAACGTAACATCGCGCCATCGGAGCGGTCAACGCTCCCCGGACGCAGCATTGATTTGTAAAAAACAGTGCATCTCCCGCACTGCGCTTCACATCACGCCATCAGCTTCAAAAGCCCCTCGATCTCGCAGGTCGCGAAGCCGACTGTACTGTCGGAAATACCATATGGCAGAAGCAGCCGTTCCCCCACCTTGAGCGCACCGCAGGTATAGACCACGTTGGGCACATAGCCCGAGCGATCCGCGTTTTCGGCGGTCAGCACCGGCTCCGTCGTGCGCGCCAGCACTTTCGACGGGTCCTTGAGGTCGAGCAATGCGCAGCCGAGCGCGTATTTGCGCATCGCGCCGACACCGTGCGTGAACAGCAGCCAGCCATGCTCGGTGGGGATCGGGCTGCCGCAATTGCCGATCTGGATGAATTCCCAGGGGTACTTCGGCCCCATCAGCAGAACGCCGTCATCATCCCAGATGTCGAGCGAGTCGGACCGGAGCAGGAACAGGTTCTTGCCGTCCTGCCTGCCGACCATGGCGAACTGGCCGTCGATCTTCTGCGGGAACAGCGCCATGCCCTTGTTGCGGCCCGCCCTGCCCCGGATCGGTTCCAGTTCGAACGCCCGGAAATCGCGGGTCCGCAGCAGTTCGGAGCGAATGGAGCTGCCGGAATAGGCGGTGTAGGTGCCCACCCATTCGTAATCCCCGTCCCCATGGTCGAACCGCACGAGGCGCAAGTCTTCCAGTCCGCCGCGCTGTTGCTCGGTGATGGGGAAGATCACGGTGTTGGACAGGCTGGACTCCGGATGGCGATGGACCGCAACCGTGCCGTCGGCATCGACCTCGCCTTCCTCGTCGAGTTCGACCGAGGTAGCGAAAGAGGCCTGCGGCCAGAGACAGAACGTCCCGTCGGCCTCGGCTATGCCCTCGCGAAAGGCGATGGAACTGATGTGGCCTTCACCCACCGCCCGAAGCGACATGATGAAGCGCACCGCGCCGTCCTGCATGCCCGACTGGTCAGGCGCAGGCACGATCGAGGGATTCATCAGCGCCGCCGCCGCGAACGTGTATTCGTGGCAGAAATAGGCCCCGATCAGGCGCTGGCGGGTTTCCGAAAACTGCCCCGGATCGAGTTCGAGGTTCGCCGCGACCTCCAGAAAGCGGTCGGCGAATATATTCTCGGTCTGCCAGTGGCGTTCCTTGAAATCGCGCAGGACGCGTTCGTATTCGGAAGCAACCTGCTCCTCGCTGAGTCCCGCGATATCTTCCACCAGCTTGTTCGCACGGCCGCCGGGCGCGTTCTTGCCCTGCCAGCCAAGGTGGAACGGACGCAGCACGACTCGTGCCGGATCGGCATAGAGGCGAGTCTCGAAGACATGGAGCGGTTCAGACCAGACGTTCTCGGGCCGATTCAAGCAATCCTCCTCCACGTCCGAGCGGTGCCGACACGGCAAGCTCGGCCAGAGCATAGTGCGAAAGTTGGAAGGCGAGAATGGATTCCGCGCCGCAATTGCCGTTCACTCCCCTCGGCGTGACCCCATCGCGGCATCGGCCCGTCGCAATGTCGGCCAGAACGACGCCGCGGTCGTTGCCGCCGAAGAACCAGCGCCAGGCCGTCATCGCATGTTCCGTCCAGAACGCACCGTTGGTGGCGCGCCATGCGCTGGCCGCCGCCTCGATCGCGGCCTGCGCTTCCAGCGGCTGCTGGTCGAACGGCAGATAGCTGTGCGGCTTGTGGAAGCTCTCCGAACCGATCGGCCGGAACTGCCCCCGCGCGGAAAGCTGCTGGCGGCAGATCCACTCCAGCGTTTCGAGCCCGGCGCCGATCCATGCTTCCTGGCCCAGCGCCAGCCCGGCCTCGATCAAAGCCTGCGGGAGGCGCGGATTATCGTAGCCGAGCACGGCCTCGAACCAGGCCCAGTCCGGCCGCCGACCGTGGCCGAGCAGCCGCATCAGGAAGTCGCCGCCCTCGCGCACGCAGGCGATGGCCGCCTGATGCTGCGGATGGCGGCGCAGCACGGCGCAGGCGCCGAGCATGGTGAAAGCCTTGGCGCGCGGCGCGTCCACGTCCGCCAGCGAGGGGAGCACAGTGTCGAAGAGTTGCAGGCCCCACTCCGCCAGCCCCTGATCCCCGGCCCGCTCGGACGTCTGGCCGAGCGCCCAGACGGCGCGGCCGTTCGAATCCTCGGAACCCTCGTCCTCGCACCATGACCGGTCGAAGCGCATGAAGTTGCGGAAGCGCCCGGCATCCGGGTTCCAGGCGAACTGCACGAAGGACGCGTAAGCCAGGCTCCATTTCATCCGCTCGCCCACCGGCAGCCCCCGCGCCACGTTCATGAGCATGAGCGCGCGGGCATTGTCGTCGAGGCAATAGCCATGGCGGCGATCGGGCACCACGCCGATGGAATGCTGGAGCATGCCGGTGGCATCGCTCATGGCGAGAATGGCGGAAAGGCCCGGCGTCGCGGTGATCGGCGGCAGCGCGGGATCGGGCGCGCGGGCGCGGGATACCAGCCGCACGCTGGCATCGGCGAACCGGGGCCAGATCATCTCCCGTCCCCGCACCCAGGCGCGGCGTTGCAGCGCGGCGAGTTCATCGGGATCGTCGAGCAGCGCCGTCACGGCCTCGGCGATCGCCTCGCTGGAGCCGGGCTCGATCAGCTTGCCGATATCCTCGCCCAGCAGTTCGCGCGCATGAACGTAAGGCGTGGAAACCACGGCCTTGCCCAGCGCAACGGCGTAGCTGAGCGTGCCCGAGGTCGACTGCTGCAGCCCCGGATAGGGCGTAAGATAGATGTCGCAGGATTCGAGCTGGTCAAGCAGGTCGTCGGTTTCGAGGAAGCGGTTTTCCCACGCGATGTGGTCCGCCACGCCCAGTTCGGCGGCGAGCGCCTCCAGTTCCTCGCGGTAAGCCTCACCCTCTCGTACGACGAGATTGGGGTGCGTGGCGCCGACGATGCGATAGACCACCTCGGGATGCCGCGCGACGATCGCCGGCAGCGCGCCGATGGCATGTTCCAGCCCCTTGCCGCGTCCGAGCAGGCCGAAGGTCATCAGCACCTTGCGATCAGACAGGCCCTGACGCGCCTTGAATTCCTCGTGCCGACCGAACGGCCGGTCCGGCGCGCCATGCTCGATCACCTCGACGATGCGGGACGGCACCTCGTAACGGCTTTCCAGCAGATCGCGGGAACGGCGTGACATGACCATGATCCGCGAAGCCCGCGAGACCAGATGCCGCATGATCGCGTCCTGCCGCTCCGAAGGCTCGGACAGGACGGTATGCAGCGTGAGGACGAGAGGCGCCGCAAGGCGGTCCACTAAATCGAGTACCATCTCGCCGTCCGGCCCGCCGAAGATGCCGTATTCGTGCTGGACCCATACCGCCTCCACCCCGGATTCGTTGATCTGCCGGGCGGCGCGGGCATAGTCCTGGGGATCGTTGCAGGTGATAGTGCCGGCGACGTGGCGGTAATCGAGCGGCAGTGCCGGATCGTCGAGGGCATGGACCTCTACCGCCACTTCGGGATGATGTTCGCGCAGCTTTTCGAAGATATCGGTCGTAAACGTCGCGATCCCGCACTTGCGAGGCGCGAAATTGCCGACAAGCGCAATACGCAACAGTTCCTCCCCCTTGGGAGGCAATGCCGGCGGAGTAACTTCGAAAATCGAACGTATCTTGTCTGAGCCCGATTTCTGGCCGGGTTCATCGTCACGAGGCATCAGGTTCATGCGCACCCCGTCTGCATAATGGAGGAGATTGCTTGCTCAATTCGCGAGCATGGCATGAGTTTCCCGCTGCACTGCAAAAAACTTCACATAACGCGCCAAAACGGTGCCAAATGGCGACCTGCCGAACGAACCGCGTCCCTGCGTTCACATCTGCACGGTCGCGACTCGGAATCGTGCTGCACTTGCTGCCTAAAAGTATAGACAAAAAAGCGCCGCTTACCCCTGGGCGGCATGGACTTACCCATGGCCGTTTCCTATGTCGTTCCATAACGCGCAACAGAGAAACGACGGGAACCGATGCCCTCTGCCTCCAGCCTTTTCGCGAACCGGGACCAGATGCTGTACCGGCTGCTTTCCGCGGTCGTCGGCGAACAGCCGGCAACCCTTGCCCTGACCACTCTTGCCATCGATCCCGCGCTTGCCGGCACCGGAGACAGCGCCAGTCGCGCGCAAGTCGCGATGGCGCTCAACGCGGCGCTGTTCGTGGACCTGCTGGACCGCGTGCCGACCGCGGCCCGCTACGTGCAATCGATCCGCGACGCGGGCGAAACCATCGTGTTCGACCATGGCGCGCTTCGCACGATCGACGGCGAGACCGGCGAACTCCCGCGCGGGCACACGGCCTTCGCGCGCTTCCTCGCGCCGCTGGGCTATGAAGTGGGCGGCCTCTATCCGCTTCCCGCGCTGAAAATGACCGGGCGCGCCTATGTCCAGCGCGATCTGCCAGAGACGATCCCCCAGTTCTTCGTTTCGGAACTCCACGTCTCGGAATTGCCCGAAGCCGCACAGACCGCCTGCGCCAATGTGTTCGGCACGTCGGCCGATCCGCTGGGCACGGCCGAATGGCAGGCGCTCGGTGCCCTTTCCGAGCATGGCGAAGCCAGCTTCGACGAAGCCGTCACCGCCCTCAAGGGCGCGCTGGCCGCTTTCGGGCGCCAGCACGAACCGCCCGCCCTTGCGGATTACGAGGTGCTGCTCCCCGCCACCAAGGAAGGGGCCTGGATCGCCACGGAGGGCAACGCCTTCAACCATGCCACGACCCGCGTTGCGAACGTGATCGCGCTGGCCGAGGAACTGAGGGAGGACGGCTATCCGATGAAGCCTTCGGTCGAGATTTCCCGGAACGGCCGCGTGCGCCAGACCGCGATCCTTGCCGACAAGGTGGTGCGCCCCTTCCGCGAGGCGGACGGCGCCGAAGTGCCGCTGCCAGTGCCGGGGTCGTTCTACGAATTCATCACCCGCGATATCGATCCGGAAACCGGCAAGCTCGATCTCACTTTCGATTCCGGCAATGCCACCGGAATCTTCGCCGTCACGAGGAACGCATGAGCGAGCTCCGGTCCTACGATCCGGCGAGCGGTGCGCTCGTCTGGGAGGGCGAGATCGCCACCCCGGAAGCCGTGAACGCCGCGCTCGCCCGCGCCCGCGCGGCCTTCCCCGGCTGGGCCTCGCTTCCCGTCGCCGCGCGCGTCGAGGCGGCACAGCGGTTCAAGGCCGTGCTCGAAGCCCGCAAGGAGGCGATTGCCGAGACGATCTCGCGCGAGACCGGCAAACCGCTCTGGGAAACCCGCACCGAACTGGCCTCGATGATCGGCAAGGTCGGCATCTCGATCGCCGCGCAGGCCGAGCGTGCCGGCGAGAAGCGCAGCGACATGCCGTTCGGACAGGCCGTTCTGCGCCACCGCCCGCACGGCGTCATGGCGGTGCTCGGGCCGTTCAACTTCCCCGGCCACTTGCCGAACGGCCACATCGTTCCTGCCCTGCTGGCGGGGAACACCGTGGTCTTCAAGCCCTCGGAAATGACCCCCGCGACCGGGCAGGCCATGGCCGATGCCTGGGCCGAAGCGGGGCTGCCCGAAGGCGTGTTCCAGATCGTCCACGGAGCCCGCGAAACCGGCGAGGCGCTGGTCGCCGGACATATCGACGGGCTGCTGTTCACCGGCTCGGCAGGCGCGGGTGCGCATTTCCGGCGGATCTTCGCTGATCGGCCCGACGTGATCCTCGCCCTCGAACTCGGCGGCAACAACCCGCTGGTGGTCTGGGACGGCGACGTCGATGAAGCCGCCTCGGTCATCGTCCAGTCGAGCTTCATCACCACCGGCCAGCGCTGCTCCTGCGCCCGCCGCGTCATCGTGCCGGACAGCCCGTTCGGTGCCGCGCTCGTCGATGCCGTCGGCGCATTGGCGGACCGGATCGCGATCGGCGAATGGAACGAGACGCCCGAACCCTGGATCGGCCCGCTGATCTCGGAAGCCGCCGCCGAGGCCGCGATCGACCGGTTCGCCGAACTCGCCGCGCGCGGTGCCAGGATCGTCCGCCCGTTCGGCGGCGTGGCAGGCCGCAGCGGCGCCTTCGTCACCCCCGGCATGATCGACGTGACCGGGATCGCGGTGCCGGACGAGGAAATCTTCGCCCCGGTGATCCAGATCACCCGCGCGCCGGGCTTCAACGCCGCCATGGCCGCCGCCAACGCGACCCGCTTCGGCCTCTCCGCCGGGCTTGTCAGCGCCGATGACGCCCTGTGGGACCGCTTCGTGCTGGAAAGCCGCGCCGGCGTGGTCAACCGCAACCGCCCCACCACGGGCGCTGCAGGCTCGATGCCGTTCGGCGGTCTGGGCGACAGCGGCAATCACCGGCCGAGCGCCTATTACGCGGCCGACTACTGCGCCTATCCGGTCGCCAGCTTCGAGGCGGCAACGGTTGCCGGCAACAGCGGCGCACTCACCGGCAAGCTGCGCTGATGGCGGGCCTGACCGGAGCCGAACAGGAACTGCTCGCCCCGGTCGCGCGTGCACCGATCCTCGCCCACACGCTGGACTGGGCGGCGATCAACAGCGGCACCGCCCATGTCGAGGGGCTGGCGGCGATGGCCGCGCGCCTTGCCGATGCCTTCGCGATCCTGCCGGGCGATGTCCGGCTGGTCGATCCCGCCCCGGTCGAAAAAGTCGACGCGCAGGGCCGGCTCCGCGAAGTCGTCCATGGCCGCCATCTGGTGGTCTCCGTGCGCCCGCAGGCCGAACGGCGCGTGATCCTCACCGGCCACATGGACACCGTCTACCCTCGCGAACATCCGTTCCAGACTTGCGACTGGCTGGACGACAACACGCTTCACGGCCCTGGCACCGCCGACATGAAGGGCGGCCTCGCGCTGATGCTGGCGGGACTTGCCGCCTACGAACGATCCGGGCCGACGCTGGGCTACGACGTCCTCGTCAACAGCGACGAGGAGACCGGTTCGCTCTCCTCCGCTGCCCTGATCGCCGGTCTGGCGAAGGACAAGCTGGCGGCGCTGACCTATGAACCCGCGCTGCCCGGCGGGCAGATGGCGCGGGCGCGGCCCGGTTCGGGCAACTACGCGGTCGTCGTTCAAGGCCGCTCGGCCCACGCCGGGCGCAATCCCGAGGACGGGCGCAATGCGGTGGTCGCGGCCGGAGACCTCGCCCTTCGCCTTGCCGCGATGCGGCGCCCGGGCCTTTCCGTGAACCCCGCCAGGATCGAAGGCGGCGCCCCTAACAATACCGTGCCGGACCTTGCGATCCTGCACTTCAACATGCGCCCCGCCACCCCCGAACTCGCCGCCGAGGCGCAGACCCTGATCGATGCCATGGTGGCCGAAGTGACCGCCATCCACGACGTGCATGTCCACCTGCACGGTCACGTCTCGCGCCCGCCCAAGGCGATCTCCGCGGGGACCGAGGCGCTCTACGGCCTCGTCAGCAAGGCCGCCGCCGATCTGGGACAGCCGATGAGCTGGAAGGACACCGGCGGCGTGTGCGACGGCAACAATATCGCCGCCTGCGGCGTGCCGGTGCTCGACACCATGGGCGCGCTGGGCGGCGCCATCCATTCGCCCGACGAATTCCTGCTGGCCGATTCCCTCGACGCCCGCGCCCGCCTCACCGCCCTGGTCCTGCACCGTCTGGACCGCACCGGAGTACTTGCCGCATGACGTTCCTCCTGCGCACCGCACAGGAAAAGGACCTTGAAGCCCTTTACCGCATGGCCAAGGGCACCGGGGGCGGCTTCACCAATCTCCCGCCAGACAAGCCGACACTCGAAGCCAAGCTCACCCGCACCGCGAAGAGCTTCGCGCGCGAGAGCGACGAGATCGCCAACGATCTCTTCGTATTCATTCTCGAGGACACCGAATCCGGCAAAGTGCGCGGCACCTGCCAGGCGTTCTCGCAAGTCGGCACGGAACTGCCGTTCTATTCCTATCGCATCGGCCGCATCACCCAGCATTCCAAGGAGCTGGACCGCACGTTCCGCGCCGACATGCTGACCCTCTGCACCGATCTCGACGGCGCGAGCGAAGTGGGCGGGCTCTACCTCGACGCCACCGAGCGTTCGGCGGGCGTGGGGAAACTGCTCGCCCGGAGCCGCTACCTGTTCATCCAGATGCACCGTGCGCGGTTCGGCGACACCACGCTGGCCGAACTGCGCGGCGCCATCGACGATGCCGGCAACTCCCCGTTCTGGGACGGGCTCGCCGGGCGCTTCTTCGACATGAGCTTCCGCGATGCCGACGAATTCAACGCCAAGCACGGCAACCAGTTCATCGCCGACCTCATGCCCAAGCATCCGATCTACACCGCGCTCCTTTCCGAAGCCGCGCGGCAGGTCATGGGCCAGCCGCACTATTCGGGCCGTCCGGCGATGCGGATGCTGGAAAACGAGGGCTTCGCCTTCCAGAATTACGTCGACATCTTCGACGGCGGGCCGACCATGATCGCCCGCACCGATCACATCCGCACCGTGCAGGAAGCCCGCACGGCGCCGATCACCGCCCTGGTGGAGGATGACGGGACCGAGGCCAGCCACCTCGTCGCCACCGGCCATCTCGCCACGTTCCGCTCCTGCCTCGGCCATGTCGACACGGCGGATGGCGGCGTCGTGCTGGACAGTGCGGCGGCAGCCCTGCTCGGCGTCGCGCCGGGCGACACGATCACTTACGCCAGCGCCTGAGGCCCTTCATGCTCACCGAGATCAATTTCGACGGCATCGTCGGCCCGACCCACAACTATGCAGGCCTCAGCCTCGGCAATCTCGCCTCGGCCCGGAACCTCGGCAAGGTCTCAGCCCCGCGCGCCGCAGCCCTGCAGGGCATCGCCAAGATGCGCGCGAACCTGGAACGCGGGCTGGCGCAGGGCTTTTTCCTGCCCCAGCGCCGCCCCGATGCAGGTTGGCTGGCCCGGCTCGGCACCACGCCCGAAACGGCGAGCGCAACGCTCCGGGCCAATGCCCTCTCGGCCTCGTCGATGTGGGCCGCCAATGCCGCCACTGTCTCTCCCGCGCCCGACACCGCCGACGGTCGCTGCCATCTCACTGCGGCGAACCTCGTCACGATGCCGCACCGCAGCCACGAATGGCAGGAGACGCTGGCGCAGCTCCGAATCGCCTTCGCCAATGACGCGCATTTCGCCGTCCACGCCCCGGTGCCGCCCCCCTTCGGCGATGAAGGCGCCGCCAATCACATGCGCCTCTGCGCCCGCCACGATGCGCCGGGCGTGGAGGTCTTCGTCTACGGCGAGGCGGGCGGCCCGTTCCCCGCCCGCCAGCACCGTGAAGCCAGCGCCGCCGTTGCCCGCCGCCACGGCCTGGACCCGGAGCGCACGATCCTTGCCCTCCAGTCGGCCGAGGCCATCGCCGCCGGCGCCTTCCACAACGATGTCGTCGCGGTCGCCAACGAGCGCGTGCTGTTCACGCACGAACAGGCCTTCGCCGACCGCGAGGGCTTTTACGCCGACTTGCGCGCGAAGCTGCCGGAAGTGGAAATCGTCGAGGTCCCCGCAAGCGAGGTGAGCCTTGCCGATGCGATCCGCTCCTACCTGTTCAATGCCCAGCTGGTAACGCTGCCCTCGGGCGAGGCTGCGCTCGTGCTGCCCGGAGAAGCGCGGGAAACGCCGGCCGTGTGGGCCTGGCTGGAAGGCCATGTCTCCGGCAACGGGCCGATCCGCCATCTCTTCGTCCATGACTTGCGCGAATCGATGGCCAATGGCGGCGGCCCCGCCTGCCTGCGCCTTCGCGTCGTCGCCAATCCCGCGGCGGTAGACCCGCGCTTCATGGCGACGCCTGAAAAGCTCGACCGCATCGAAGCCCTCGTCGCGCGCCTCTGGCCCGAACACATCGCCGTGGAAGACCTGTCGAACCCCGCCCTCTGGGCCGATTGCCTTTCCGCCCGCGCCGCACTCTGCAAGGAACTGGGGCTTGAGGAACTGGACCGGGATGCGTTCTGACACCTGACCCGTCACTGCCCCTTTTCCAGCCAGAAGCATCCGGCCGCGCGCAACCGGCGCTTTTCGCAACTGCACATTCCTGTTTTGCAATGGTTCCGCCGCACTCAGCCTTCATATTGTAAGGCATGGCCCTGATTTCAGAAACCGTTCGCTCTTCCCTTCTTCCCGATCCGATCCGCGCCGCGATCTTCGACATGGACGGCACCCTGCTCGATACCGAGGCCGCGCATGGCAGGGCTTTCGCGCAGACCGGCAAGGCGATGGGCTATCCGCTGGCCGAAGAACTGCAGGCCTCCATGGTCGGCATCCACCGCGATGGATCGCGCCGGCTGGTGGCGGACTTCATGGGGCCTGACTTTCCGCTCGACCGGTTCTTTGCGGAGAGCGACGCGGTGTTCGAAGCCATGCTAGAAGCCGGAATTCCGCTTCGTCCCGGCGCGGACGTGATTCTGGCGCACTTCGCCAAGGCAGGCGTGCCGATGGCGATCGCCACGTCTTCCGAGGCGCCTTATGCGCAGCAGCGGCTGGAGAAGGCCGGGCTGCTCCACTATTTCGATGTCGTCGTCACCCGCAACGACGTGGCGCAGGCAAAGCCACATCCCGAACCCTATCTCCTGGCCGCCAGCCGTCTGGGCGTCGATCCGGCGCACTGCGTCGCCATCGAGGACAGCCCGGCGGGCGTTCGCTCGGCCACGGCGGCAGGGATCGCCACGGTCATGGTACCCGATCTCCTGCCTGCGACCGAGGAACAGACACTGGTCTGCGCGCAGGTTCTGCCGAGCCTCCATGCACTGCGCGACCTGCTGCTGGCGCCTGCGGAAAGCTGATCCGGCCGCCGTCCCGAATCGAAATCCGGGGCGATGAATTGGGCCGTGCATAGCTGCGGTTCGGCGCTGGACCCGCCCGGCCCGACATGGCTACGGGCGGGCGGATGAGCATCATCGCCACCATCATGAATTCGACCACCGGCCAGCCCATCCAGAAGATGACCTTCGGCCGCATGCCCAAGCCCTGGGCCAGCTTCAACCTCGCGAGCGGCGAACTCGTTACCGCGGACCGCGTCCATGTGGGCAAGCCCGCACCGGGCAAGTTCGCGGCCCCGGTCGAAGTCTGGGTCACGCCGAAGGCCTGACCCTTTTCGCAAACCCCGCCCTCAGGAGGGGCGAGCCGCCTGAACGTCGGGATGCGCCGCGGCGAAAGCCGGGTGCTCCCGGCAAGCCGCCTCGATCTGCGTCAGATGCGGAAAGGCCCCGAGATCGCAGGAAAATCGCCGCGCATTATAGAGCTGTGGCATAAGAACGCATTCGAACATGCCGGGCGCGCCGAGCAGGAACTCCCCCGCCCCGCGCTGCGCCAGCCGCGCCTCCACGCCCTCGAAAGTGCGGGCGATCCAGTGCCGATACCAGACATCGATCTCGTCCTGCGAATGGCCGAGGTCATGTTTGAGGTAAGCCAGCACCGGCAAGTTGAGCGGTGCGTGAAGTTCGGTGGCAATCGCCATGGCCAGTTCGCGCACGGCGAAACGATCCTCGACATCGCGGGGGAGCAGCGGACGGTCCGGGAAACGCTCGTCGAGCCATTCCAGGATCGCCATCGACTGCGCGTAGATGCGCCCGTCGACCTCCAGCGCCGGAACACCGCCGAAGGGATTCAGGCGGCGGTATTCCTCGGAGCGCTGCTCCGCGCCAAGCAGGTTCACTTCGACCTGCTCGTATTCCAACCCCTTGAGGGCCAGCGCAATCCGCAGGCGATAGCTGGTGGAGCTGCGCCAGTAGCCATGAAGCCGCACGCGATCAGGTCTCCGCCGCGATCTTCTCGTGCAGCCACGCGGCATGGCGCGGTGCCTTGCGGGTACGCGACCACTCCTCCAGCATGTCATCCGCAACCGCCCTGAGGCTCGCCATCTGGCTGGAGGTCCCGAATTGCCAGGCCAGTTCGAGGCGGTGGCCGTTCGGATCGAAGAAATAGATCGACTTGAACACCCCGTGGTGGACCGGGCCCACCACTTCCAGCCCGCGCGCTTCGGCCCGCTGTTTGGCGGCAAGCAGACCTTCCTCGCTCTCGACCTTGAAGGCGATATGCTGGACCCAGGCCGGGGTCGCCTCGTCCCGGCCCATCTCGGGCGCATTCGGCAGCTCGAAGAAAGCCAGCACGTTGCCGCCGCCGCAGTCGAGGAAGACATGCATGTAGGGATCGGGCGCGCCGGTGGAGGGCACCTTGTCCTCGGCAATGGCAAGCATGAAATCCATGCCCATCACATCGCGGTAGAAGTCCACGGTCTCCTTGGCGTCGCGGCAGCGGTAGGCGACATGGTGGATTCCGCCGAGAATGGGGGCCGGTTGGGGGCTCTGTTCAGTCATCTTCTCTCTCCGTACATCCGAAGTGGTGCGCCGGTCGTGCCTGGACAAGCTTCCACTTCGGCAGGCCTGCCCTTGGGCCAGGGCTCGGAATGGGCGGGATGAGGTTTTCCTCTTCTCTCCCGCCCTTTCGGTAGTGCTCGCCTATTCCGCCGGTTCTTCCATCTCTCGGGCGGGGCTCTCGGCAGGCTTCAGCACGCCGCGGCGGATCTGGTCGCGCTCCATGCTCTCGAACAGCGCCTTGAAGTTGCCGTTGCCGAAGCCGTCGTCGCCCTTGCGCTGGATGAATTCGAAGAACACCGGCCCCACCCGCGCTTCGGCGAAGATCTGGAGCAGCAGGCGCGGCTGGCCGCCGTCGGTCGTACCATCCAGCAGGATGCCGCGCGCCTTGAGTTCGTCGGCCGGCTCGCCGTGCCCGGGCAGGCGCTCGGCCAGCATCTCGTAATAGGTTTCCGGCGGCGCGGTCATGAAGGGCACGCCAAGCGACTTCAGACGATCCCATGCGCCGATGAGATCGTTGCAGATCAGGGCGATATGCTGGATGCCCTCACCGTTGAAGGCCCGGAGGAACTCGTCGATCTGGCCCTTGCCGCCCTCGGCTTCCTCGTTGAGCGGGATGCGGATCTTGCCGTCCGGCGCGGTGAGCGCCTTGGAGGTCAGGCCGGTATATTCGCCCTTGATGTCGAAGTAGCGAATCTCGCGGAAATTGAAGAGCTTCTCGTAATAATCCGCCCAATAGGCCATGCGGCCGCCATAGACGTTATGCGTGAGGTGGTCGATCAGGTCGAACCCAGCGCCGACCGGGTGGCGGTCCACCCCCGGCAGATATTCGAAATCGATGTCATAGATCGACAGCGCGCCGTCGCTTTCCCCGTTTTCATCGATCCGCTCATAACGGTCGATCAGGTAGATGATGGAATTGCCGATGCCGCGAATGCCGGGAAGGTGCAGTTCCATCGGGCCGGTCGCGACCTGGATCGGCTCGGCCGAACGCGCCAGAAGTTCGGCATAGGCAGCGCGGGCGTCCCTGACGCGGAATCCCATGCCGCAGGCGGAGGGACCGTGTTCGCGGCTGAAGAACCAGGCCGGGCTGTGCGGCTCGTAATTTGTGATGAAGTTGATCCCGCCCTGACGCCAAAGCTCAACGTCCTTCGAACGGTGGCGGGCGATCTTGGTAAAGCCCATCGCTTCGAAAACCGGCTCCAGCACGCCCTTCTCGGGTGCGGAGAATTCAACGAACTCGAATCCGTCGAGGCCGATGGGGTTGTCGAAGATGTCGGTCATGGGGTCAGTTCTCCGAAGGGGGTTTCGCCGGAAAGCAGGTCTCCGGCGGGAATGGGCGGCGCGGCGCGCCAGGTTTCGTAGACCGGGCCGAAGTCCAGCCCGACGAGGTCCTCGATCAGCTGCGGCAGGCTTTCGAGGACGAAATAGGTCTTCTGGAAGGAGTCGATCATGTAGCCCGTGCGCATGACGCGGACCGCATCGAACGGCAGGCGCAGGACCTCGCGATCCTCGATCGAATAGCGCGTCTCGCTGGACGAGGAGATGATCCCGGCGCCGAAGACCTTCAGCCCGCCATCCTCGCGCACCAGCCCGAACTCGATGGTGTACCAGTAGATCCGTGCCAGCATGTCGAGCGCGTCCATCGCCATCGCCCGCGTTCCGGCCTTGCCGTAAAGCTCCAGGAAATCGGCGATCGTCGGGTCCAGCAGCATCGGCACATGGCCGAAGAAATCATGGAACACGTCCGGCTCGACGAGGTAGTCCAGTTCATGTTCCTCCCGCAGCCAGCGCGTCACCGGGAAGCGGCGATGGGCGAGATGGTCGAAGAACACCGCATCGGGAATGAAACCGGGCACGCCGACAAGCTGCCAGCCGGTAGCAGGGCCGAGAATCGCATTGGCATCCTCGAAGCGCGGAATACCCTCCGCACAGTCCAGCCGCGCGAGCCCTTCGCGGAAGGCCGCACAGGCATGCGTCGCCACCAGCGCCGATTGCCTCGCGTGGAGGCGGCGCCAGCGTTCGTGCATCTCCGGGGTGTAGGAATGCCAATCCTGGCCGACGGTATAATCGGCGGCGGCGCCTTCGTACTCTCCCCGAAGCCCGCTCGTGGATGTCTCTGTCGACGGCTTCTTCATTCTGGAGAGATTATCACAAGCCACGCGCAAGATTCGTGCATTTGCACGCGCCGTCTTATGTCATAATAGCGGAATCCACCAGGAACCCGGATTTTTGAAGGGGAATCATGCAGCTCGACCTTTTCGACCGCAAGATCATCGCATCGCTACAGGAAGACGCGCGCATGGCGGTGGCGCAAGTGGCGGAACGCACCGCCCTTTCCGCCACGCCGGTAAGCCGCCGGATCAAGCGTCTGGAAGATGAAGGCGTGATCCTGGGCTATGCGCCGGTGCTCGACCCGCGCAAGCTGGGCTTCGAGATCGAAGCCTATGTGCTCATCAACCTCAACGCCCATATCGACGAGAACATCACACGCTTCGAACAGGCGATCCGCGACAATCCCTATGTCATCGCTTGCCACGCCGTGACGGGGGACATGGACTATCTGGTCCACATCATCGCCCGGGACGTGGAGCATCTCTCGCAGATCACGCTGAAGACGCTGGTTCGCATACCCGGCGTGCGCGATGTGAAATCGAGCATCGTGCTGGAGGCGATCAAGGAGCCCCGCACCCTTCCTCTCGAATAAGCGCCGCCGGACGGCGCGGGGCCATCCGGCGATGTAGGCCCTAGTTGTAATCGATGGCGAGCTTGGTGGGCGCGCCGCGCCCTCCAAGGAAGTTCGCGAGGTTGCGGTGAAGGTTGATGACCTTCTGCTCCTGATGCGGATTGGGCAGCGGCCCGCGGAAGCCCGAAGACTTCATGCCCTTCTGCACGAACTCCATGTTCGAGAAGTCCTGAGCCAGCACCGAACCCCAGTTGTCGCCGGTCGGATCGGCATAGGTCCACTCCGTTTCCGGCACCTCGCCTTCGGGGAAGCGTTCCAGCGCATAGCTTTCGAAAATGCACTTGTTCGGATCGTCGCCATAGGGGCGCACGCGGTAGCAGAGTGCGAAAGTCACCCCGTGCAGGATGTTCTGGTTGGGGAACAGGCCCCAGGCGAGCCCGGCCTCGGCCATGATCTCGGCCGGGACTTCCGGCCAGGCGACGCCCCGCGCGGCATCGTCGCGCTTGGCCGATGCCATCCAGTGCGCGATGACATCCTGCGCCGAGGTCCCCTCCGGCAGTTCGTCGACCAGGCGGCTGGCCGCGTTGACGAGTGTTTCCGTCGAGGCGGAGTAGTTCACCGTCTCGTAGTTTTCCTTGATCAGCTCGTACGTCGAGCGGCGCGGATCGTCGCCCTTGCCGGCGCGGGTGGTGCCGGCGCTTTCACTCATCGCGAACTTGCTGTCGCGCGTGTCGTAGCTGGACACCGAGTGCAGCCCATACTGCTTCGAGAGCGCGTAGTAATTGCCGTAGGCCAGAAGCTGGGTATGGGTTCCGGCAACGTGATAGGGTTCCAGGAACGCCTCGATCGCGGTCTTCCAGTTGCAATCGTAGATGGCCCACTGGCGCCACTTGTAGCGCATCTTCGCGAGTTCGAAGTGATCGAGGATCTCGCCCGCGCGGCCCATCCATTCCTTCAGGGGAACGCAGTCCGGGTCCATGTTGATATAGATGAAGCCGCCCCAGGTATCGACCTGCACGTCCGACAGGCAGGTCATTTCCGGCGTGAGCTTGTTGTGCCAGTCCTGCGGGTCGAGAATGTAGGTGTTCTTCCCGTCGAGATCGAAGGTCCAGCCGTGGAAACCGCAAACGAAGCTGCGGCGATTGCTGCCGCGCACGTCGTGAGCACCTTCGGGAACGGAGACGAGCTGGCGGCCGCGGTGGGGGCAGACATTGTGGAAGGCCCGCAGCGAGCCGTCTTCCCGGCGCAGGACGATGACCGATTCGTCCGCGACGTTATAGGTCATCCAGTCTCCCGGATTGGGAAGGTCGGTCTCCCGCTCGACCATTTGCCAGATCTTCGGCCACAGCAGCTTCTTCTCTGCCGCAAGGTATTCCTTCGAAAGGAAGGCATCGGTGGGGTAAGTGGCGAGGCGTTCCTCATCCATATCCTTGGCGGTCAGCGTAGCCGACTGCGACTTGCCCGTCTCTTTCACGTGGCCTCTCCCGTTATCAACAGGTGTGTTCATTAAGCCATCGTACGAGGCAGTGCCAGCCGCCGCGCTGCCAAGGCGCAACGCCCGGGCGATACAACCATGGGAGATGCGCAGAAGGGGAGGGAACGCGGCGCGTCCCTCCCCTTCCACTTTTTCAGAGAGCGATGGCGAGGCGTGAATGTGCGCCCCGCCCGTCACTCACCCGCGCGTCATCACAGGGCGATGACGCCGCCGTCGTCCTTGGTGATCGCCACGATCGCCGAACGCGGACGCACCGTCGCCGCCGGAGAGCCGGCCTGGCTATCGGGCCAGTGGCTGGACGGCGCGGCGGGCGTGCCGTTCTCGCCGGGATGCTGGATGCCGACGAAGAGCGTGCGCCCATCCGGCGTCATGTCGATGCCGGTGATCTCGCACTGGACCGGACCGACCAGGAAGCGGCGCAGGTTGGCGGCGGTCGCTGCCGCGCCAACGATAGTGGCCTGGGTTGCCGTGGCGCCGGCCGAGTCCTTGTTCGTGATGGTCTTCGCCCCGCCATCGCCGACATGGCCGGGGATCGCGGCGAGCAGCATGCAATTGGTGCGGTCCGTCATCGCGCCGTCGTCGGTCTCGATCCAGAGCACGGGGTTGATCTGGCCCGCCGGATTGGTGCTGCGCGAGAAATAGCAGCCGTCCGGGCTGGAGAAGTCGTTGTCCACGGTGAGCCCGGAGACGTTGACGTTGGCGTCGCTGCCGTAATCGGTCGCATCGGCGCCGAACAGGTAGATATCCCACTTGAAGGTGAGCGATGCGGTATTGTCGCCATCTTCGCGCAGGCGGACGATGTGGCCGTTCGGATTGCCGTAGCTGGTCGAGGCCGAAAGGTTGGGATCGCCATAATGACGCGGATTGGCGGGATCGGTGCCGGCGAGCGGGCGACCGGCGGCATTGTTGTTGGTGAGCGTGAGATAGATTTCCCCCGTCACCGGGTTGCCTGCCGTCCATTCCGGCCGGTCCATCGGCGTTGCGCCCAGGGCGTCCGCGGCAAGGCGCGGATTGACGAGAATGTCGGCCTGGTCGGCAAAGACGTATTCCGGCGTGGAGCCGCTTGCCGGGCGGTTGGGAACCGAACCGAACACCAGCGGCAGCCACTGGCCCGTGCCGTCGGCACCGAACTTCGCGACGTAGAGGATACCGGCGTCGAGGTACTTGTCGCCCATGGCGAGGCGGCTGGTCGTCGAAGCATCGGCGGCGGCATAAGTCGCCGTGGAGACGAACTTGTAGAGGTATTCACGGCGCGAATCGTCGCCCATGTAGACGCCGACCTTTTGCCCGGCGACGGCACGCACGAAAGCGCCTTCATGGCCGAAACGCCCCAGCGCGGTGCGTTTGCGCGGCGTCGAGGTCGGATCGTAGGGATCGATTTCGACGACCCATCCGTACTGGTTGGGCTCGTTGCGGAAATCGTCCGAAGCGGCAGCGCCGATGGCGCTGGCGTTCCACTTGGTGAAGATGGTGTCGGTCGAGGCCACGGTCGACCAGGCGTAGCTGCCCACTGTGCTGGTCACGCCGTAGCGGGCCAGCGCCGTGACTTCCCGAACCGGTCTTGCGGCGTTGTCGGTGCTGACGCGGCGGAAATAGCCTGCCCAGTTTTCCTCGCAGGTGAGGTTGGTTCCCCAGGGCGCGATGCCGTTGGCGCAGTTGTTGATCGTTCCGCGTCCCGCGGTGCCGGCGGCAGAATAGGCGGTAACCAGCAGGGTCGAGCCGGCGGCGGGGCCGTGGAAGCTCATCGGCGTGTTCGGGGTAATGCGGCGATTGAACGCGCTGGTCGGCACATAGGACCACTTGCGGCTGCCGGCATCGATATATTCCGACACCGAGACACCGTGCGCCTCGATCTCCTTGAGCGCTTCCGCTGCAGGGCGGGGGCCGGTGGAGACGTTGGTGGGGCCGTTGGGATGCAGGTACTGGACGTTGAGGTTCTCGTGGTTCTGCACCATGAGCCCGCGCGTCGAGCTGGTTTCGTCACGTGCGCCGGCCGCCGAAAGCCCGAAGAAGTGCAGAGCATCGCCATGGTCGCCGATGCGCTGGGCGAAGTTGTCATCCGTGCCGTCGTTGGCATAGGCGGAGACGCCGGTGGCCAGCGGATCGCCGAGGCGGGTCATCACCGTGACCGAATAGCCTGACGGCACCTTCACGGTATCCGCAAGGCTGTGAGGTACGGCAGCGAAGCCCAGCACCGCCGGCGACACGCGAATGGTCGTGGTGGCGGTGCGGGTCTTGCCGACAACGTCCTTGGCCGAGAACGTGAAGACCAGATCGGTCGCGGCGCTCACGGCGGGTGCGATGAAGGAGACCGACGAACCCGAACCGGTCAGTTCGACATCGGGACCCGAGGTCTGCGCCCAGGCCGTGTCGAACCCGGCGTAACCGTTCGCCGGGCTGCCGGTGAGGGTCACGACACGTCCGGCGCTGGTCGCGGCATTGGCGCCGGCGGTAACGGCCACGCCTTCGCCGTCGTCATCCCCGCAGGCGGCGAGCACGGCGGTGCCCATGAACGCCATGGTCGTTGCGCCTGCGCCCCGGAACAGGGCCTGCCGGCGCGAATAGCGCTCTGCCGCCATGCTTTCGAGCGAGCGCTCGGTGGTGGAATTGGTATCGACATCGCCATCGGTGTAACCGTTGGCGGGAAGCCCTTCAGTCATGGATTTGCCCCTGTTCCTGTAACATTCGCACAGGGGGTGCTAGGGGCGCTTCATGGCAATTGAGCGCAAGTTCGATGGCAGTTCAGTGTCTCTTTCACGACAACCGGACCGGAACGGATCCAATAGCCGCGCGAAGGCCGGACCTGCGGTTCAATCCGCAGAGGGATAGACTCCGCCGAGCACTTTATTGAAATGCGCAGCGACGTGATCGTTGCACGAACAGGCCTTGCTGCGCAGGCTCTCTCGGTCGGACACGGCTATGCCGCCACGGCGCGTGCGGACCAGCCCTTCCCGCTTGAAACGCTGGAGCACGCGGCTGGCATAGCTGCGACCGATCCCCATCATGGAGGCAAGCTGCTCCTGCGTCATCGTCACGTCGTTGCGGCCGATCCGGTCGACCGCGGCGCCGAGCCACTTGGCCGCGCGCTGTTCGATCGTGTGGACGGCATTGCAGGCGATCGACTGGAACACTTGCGCCATCATGCAGTCCGCATAACGCGAGAACAGATTGCCGATCACCGGGGACTGGCGCTTCGCCTCGTCAAGCTGCCGCGTCGGGATGCGCCAGAACAGGCCGCCGTGAAGCACGTTGGCCCGGGCATAGGCGGGAAGGCTGCCCTGGCTGACCACTCCGCCAAGCGCGCCTTCGCGCCCCACCAGAATCGTTTCCACCGCGATGCCGCTGTCGAGCTCCACGAAGAACGAGCAGACCGAGGCCCCGCGCGGAAGATAGCAATACTCCACCGCATCGCCCGGCTGGTAGATCACCTCGCCGGATTTCATGCGCACTTCCGCAAGATGTGGTTGCAGCAGGGCGAAGTCCGCGGGCCTCAGCGCTGCGAGAAGATCGCTTTGCTCCTGGCTCGTCTGTAACTCCATCTTCATCGGCTCCCTGATCTGCCGTGATGCCTTTGCCGCGCGGACCCGGGCGGTAAGGGTCACAATGCGGCAGGTCGCTTGCGGTTCCCGCCTCAACCGTACAGAAGTGAACAGACGGCGCGCAGAGAGCTCGCTAAAGCGTTCCTGAGGAACATATCTCCAGCGCAAGCGTTCTGCTGCCTTGGACGGGGGCAGTTCCGCAAAGACGGTCGCGCACCCATCCGCTTGCGACGATTAATGTTAGGCGAATTTGAGAATGCGGACCGAGGACCTGACTTTCCAAGACACCGACCTGCCGACCGCGCTGCGCGCCGCCACGGCAGAGCTCGCAGGCTTCGACGCCTTCGCCCCTGCTTTCGCCCAGGCCTTCGCGCTCAGCGCGGATATCGTTATTGTTTCCGAAAGCGAAGCGCGTGGCTGACGGCATGCATCAGGTAAACCTTTCCACCTGCGATCTCGAACCGATCCACATCATCGGCCGCATCCAGAGCTTCGGCTGGCTTCTGTCGTTTTCGAGCGACTGGATCATCAATCACGTCTCTCTCAACTGCGAAACCCTGTTCGGCGTTACGCCAGCCGACATGGTGGGCGTGCCCGCCACGCAGTTCCTCTCGCCCGAGGCGATGCACGACGTGCGCACGCGCCTCCAGGTTCTCGGCGGCGCCGCCACTGTAGAGCGCCTCTTCGAAGTGGACCTGCTTGGCGACGGACGGCTGTTCGACATGGCGGTCCATGCCTCCGGCCGATCCTATGTGCTGGAGATCGAACCGCATGAGGGCGGGCGCCGCCGCGATTTCGTGAGCTACGTGCGCCCGATGATCGACCGCCTGCGCCAGTCCAGCTCGATCGAGCAACTCTGCGCCAGCGCCGCCCGGCACTTGCGCGGCCTCACCGGGTTCGACCGCGTGATGGTCTACCGCTTCGAGGGGGACGGGGC
This sequence comes from Novosphingobium sp. TK71, assembly GCF_055361505.1. Taxonomy (NCBI): domain Bacteria; kingdom Pseudomonadati; phylum Pseudomonadota; class Alphaproteobacteria; order Sphingomonadales; family Sphingomonadaceae; genus Novosphingobium; species Novosphingobium sp. TK71. The sequence goes on along the minus strand of NZ_CM143962.1, from coordinate 107,650 downwards.
CGGCGAAGTCGTGGCCGAAAGCCTCAACGGCATGGTCGACAGCTTCAAAGGCCTGCATTTTCCCGCCTCCGACATTCCCGCCCAGGCACGCCGGCTCTACACCCGCAACCTGCTGCGCATCATCAGCGACGTGGACGACCCCACCGTGCCGATCTACCCGGCGACCGATCCGAACGGCGATCCGCTGGACCTGTCGATGTCGGGCCTGCGGGCGGTCTCTCCGATCCATGTCGAATACTTGCGGAATATGGGCGTGAAGGCGTCGATGTCGGTCTCGATCATGCGACGCGGCAAACTCTGGGGCCTGATGGCCTGCCATCACTATTCGCCCCTCACACTGTCCTATTCGGTCCGCACCGCGAGCGAGCTGTTCGGCGAATTCTTCGCCTATCTGCTGGAGCAGAAGGAAACCGACTTCGCGCTGGAGCAACGCTCCGCCTCGATGCGCCTTCACGACGAGATGATGGCCCGCGTGGCCTCCGGCGGATCGCTGCTCGAAGCCTTCGAGGATTTCTCGGAATCCATCGGCCGCGTCATCCCGTTCGACGGGGTGATCGGCTGGGTGGATGGCCGCTTCATGAGCCATGGTACGACGCCGAGCGAGGCGCAGTTCTCGCTGCTCGCCCGGTTCCTCAATACGGCCGGCGCAAGCACGGTGTGGTCCACCGATTCGATCGGCTCGCTGTTCGAGCCCGCACGTGACTGGACGGACAGGGCCGCCGGCCTGCTCGCGCTGCCGGTCAGCCGCACCCCGCGCGACTATATCGTGCTGTTCCGCCGCGAGCAGCTTCGCGAAGTGAGCTGGGCAGGAAATCCCGAGAAGGCGATCGAACTCGGCCCGAACGGCGCCCGGCTCACCCCGCGCAAGAGCTTCGAGATCTGGAAGGAAGAACGGCGCGGGCAATCGCGCCCCTGGACGGAGGAGGAAACCCTCGCCGCCGATGCCCTGCGCATCACCTTGCTCGAAGTGGTCCTCCGGCTCGCCGACGCCGCCCATATCGAGCGCGAACAGGCGACCCGCCAGCAGGACATGCTGATCGCGGAACTCAACCACCGCGTCCGCAACATCCTCAACCTGATCCGGGGTCTGGTTACCCAGAGTAAGGAAGGCGCCCGAACGATCGACGATTTCGCCGAGATCGTCGGCAGCCGCATCCACGCCCTTGCCCGCGCGCACGACCAGGTGACGCAGAAGGACTGGACACCCTCGTCGCTCTACGACCTGATCCGCACCGAAACCGCAGCCTATGTGAGCGACGGCGCCGATCGCGTCGTGATCGACGGACCCGACGCCCTCATCGCGCCCAGTGCCTTCACGACACTGGCGCTGGTGTTCCACGAACTGATGACCAACTCGTGCAAGTACGGGGCGCTCTCGGACTCGCGCGGCACGGTCACCGTTTCGCTCAATCGCGGCGAGGACGGATCGCTGGAGATTGACTGGCACGAATCCGGTGGCCCCGCAGTAAGGACACCCACCCGGCGCGGCTTCGGCTCCACCATCATCGAACGGACCATCCCGCATGAACTGGGCGGCTCGGCCTCGGTGGTCTATCCGGTGGAGGGGATGAAGGCCCTGTTCCTGCTCCCCGCCGATCACGTCGCCAGTTTCGAGACGCCCAGTGCGGCCGAGCGCGAACCCGCGCCGCATGTGCCCGAAGCCTCGGACCTTGCCGGCACCTTGCAGGACGGCATCGCCCTGATCGTCGAGGATAACGTCATCATCGCGATGGAGGCGGAAGACGTGCTGCGCGACCTCGGCTTCGGCGACTGCCGCATCACCGGTTCGGTGCAGGACGCCATGGCCCTTGTCGAAGGCAACGGCGTTTCCTTCGCGATGCTCGACGTCAATCTCGGCAAGGATACCAGCGAGCCGATCGCCCACGCCCTTCACGAGCGCGGCGTGCCGTTCATTTTCGCAAGCGGCTACGGCGAACGCGCGTTGATGGCCGGAGATTTCAAGCGCGTGCCGGTCGTGACCAAGCCTTATGGCGAACGCGACGTGCGGGCGGCTATTGGGCGATTGCGGCGAGGCTAGAAAGGAAGGGCAGGAATCGGCGCCCTGCCCCCTAGCCCCAGTTCGCCACTAGCCCCAACTCGCCGCGGCAGGAGCCGCTTCCAGGAAAGCGATCAGCCCCCGCTCCTCACGCGCGAGCCACTGGGTCCGGCGCGGCAACCGGGCCGGAAGCTCCGGCACCGGCTCCGCATGGCGGACGAATGCGATCAGCGCCGGGTGGACATAGGACTTTCGCGCAATCGCGGGCGTATTGCCGAGATGCTCGGCCACGTCCTCCAGCACGGCCTTCAGCGTCACGCCCGGCTCCCGCCAGATTCGCGCGAAAGCCAGTGTGCTCGCGGCGAACGTGCGGAAATCCTTGGCCGAAAAGTCCTCGCCCATGGTCTCGTGCAGGTAGTCGTTCACGTCCTGCGAGCCGACCGGGACCGAGCACCCCTCCCCGTCGAGATACTGGAACAGGTGCTGTCCCGGCAGGTCCTGCATCTTCCTGACGCAGGACACGAGCGCCCGGTCGCTGGAGGTAACCTCGCGCAGCTTGCCGTGCTTGCCCCGGAACCGCAGCCGTAGCTTGCGCCCCTTGAGCGTGGCATGGCGCCCGCGCAGCGTGGTTGCCCCGAAACTGCGGTTCTGGGTGGCATAGCGCTCGTTACCCACGCGCATGGCCGCGCTGTCCAGCAAGGCGACAACCGATGCCACCGCCCGCTCCCGGCACAAGGTGGAGAGCGCGAGGTCTGTCGCCACCCGCTGCCGCAGCCCGGCGAGCGCATGTCCGAAAGCGGCGCAGCGGTCGAACTTGGAGGCATCCCGGTCCGCGCGGTATTCGGGATGATAGCGATATTGCTTGCGTCCGCGCGCATCGAACCCCGTCGCCAGCAGGTGGGCGGCGGGATCGGGCGAAAACCAGCAATCGACATAGGCGGGCGGCAGGGCGATGCGATTCAGCCGGTCGATCTCCTCGCGGTCGGTGATGCGGCCGCCATCGGGATCGTGATAGGCCCATTTGCCTGACCTGATCGGCCTGCGGGTGATGCCCGGCTCGGTTCCATCGGCAAATGTGAGACGCGCCATCGAAAAGGGCCCTTGGTCGGAGCGCCGCGTTATCGGGCGCCTGCCCTGTCAAAACGCACGATACGGCGCGAAGTTGTCCCGCGGCGGAACCCCGCGCGCATACCGGCCGTTGCTCCTGCAATACCCGGCGCCGCCCGCAGAGGGCCCCCGCACAGGAAGGAGCATGACCATGGCCGATGCCCGTATCTTCGAGGATCTCAAGTCCGATCACGACCGTCACCGCAAGATGCTCGCCCAGCTTGGCGAGACTCAGGGCGACAGCCCGGAACGCCGCGAGCTATTCGAGGATCTGCGGCGCGAACTGCAGGCTCACGCCGCGGCGGAAGAAGAAGCGCTCTACGCCACCATGCTCGCCTGCCCCGACTTGCGGGACGAGGCCCGGCACTCGGTATCCGAGCACAAGGAGATCGACGACTATCTCGGCGAGCTGCTCGACATCGATATGGGTTCGGGCGCCTGGCTGATGAAGTTCAAGGACATGCGCCACCGCTATCTCCACCATATCGACGAAGAGGAGGAGGAGATGTTCCCTTCGGCGGCCAAGACCCTTTCCGGCGAAGCGGAGAAGAAGATGGCGCAAACGTTCGAGAAGCGGAAGCCGAAGGAGCTCGCCATCGCGGCCGAACAGAAGCCCGGCGACGACAAGGAGTGAATTCCTGCGGCGGGCCGGCCCACTCGGCCCGTCGCAGTTTCGGGAACGTCAGGCCCACAGGCGGCGTTGGATTTATGCAATCAGGAGGAGACCTGCCATGGAAACCCATGTTCGCGACAAGTTCTGGAAAGCCTTCGCGGCCAGTCCGCTGATGATGATAAAGCTCGATGCGGCCCATGGCCATGCCGAGCCGATGACCGCCCTGCTGGACAGGGACGCGCATCACGCAGTGTGGTTCTTCTGCAAACGCGACAACCGCATCGGACAGGGCGGCCGTGCCATGGGGCAGGTCATCACCAAGGGACACGACGTGTTCGCCTGTATCGCCGGCACCCTGGTGGAGGAAACCGACGCTGCCGTTCGCGACCGGCACTGGAGCAATGCGGTAGAGGCTTGGTTCCCGAACGGGAAATCCGACCCGTCGATCGTGATGCTGCGCTTCGAGATCGACGATGCCGAAGTCTGGACTTCCGATATCGGAATTACCGGCCTGTTCAAGCTCGCGACCGGCGGGACCATCGATCCCTCCAGGGCCGGCGAGCACGAAGTCGGCGCGGTCTGATCTTCAAACAATAAAAAGCGCGGGAGGGGCCGAAACCTTTCCCGCGCTTTTTATTGTCCGGATCAGGCGCGGACCAGCGGTTCCAGTTCCACGGGGCGTTCGCTATCCGGGCTATCGGCAAGGGCATAGGCGATCGCAGCCAGGATCGCCTGGCGCGAGAACGGCTTCTGCACCACGCCGATCGCGGTCGGAGCCGGAGAGTCGATCTGGCCGGGATTGGCGGTGACATAGATGACGCGGGCCCCGAACCGGACGGCCAGGTCCCGGGCAACCGCAGGGCCGGTCAATCCGTCCCGCAAGTTGAGATCGACCAGCGCGACATCGGGCGCCTCCCCCAGCGCCGCCACGGAAGCGGCGTCGGGGAAAGTGCCGAGGACGGCATGTCCGCCATCGGAGAGGATATCTTCCAACTGCAATGCCACGAGGAATTCGTCCTCGACGATAAGAACCTTGGCGAAACTTTTGGCAGAATTCGGGATCATGGAGCCCAAGACGGCTTTCCTTGTCAGGCAGCGACCGCTTCGCGGGCTTCTGCAATCTCGTCGGCATTGGCGATCTTGACCAGTTCGGCGAAGAACGCATCGACCGCTTCACCGGTAAGGACGAAGTTATGGCGGAAATCGGGGAGCTGGCCGGATTCGATGACCTTCGACAGCATCGAGCGGGCACGGCAGATCCGGCTCTTCACGGTGCCAAGCGCGATGCCGCAAATGTGAGCGATCTCTTCATAGGAGAGATTGCCTGCCGCCACCAGGATCAGCGCTTCGCGGTAGCTGTCGGGAATGGCGGTCAGCGCGCGCAGGACATCCGCCAGTTCGACGGCGCTTTCCTGGCTCGCTTCGGCGCGCAGGATACGCTCGGCCGCCACTTCGTCATATTCACCGTGGAAGCGGGCGCGGCGCGCTTCGCTGTAGAAATGATTGCGCAGGATCGTGAAGGTCCAGGCCTTGAAATTGGTACCCGCTGCATAGCGATGACGCGCGGCCCATGCGCGGAGCATGGCTTCCTGCGCAAGATCGTCCGCCCGGTCGCGGCAACCGCAAAGACCGCGCGCGAAAGCGCGAAGATGCGGGGCCACTTCGGCAAGGGCGCGCTTGAAATCGCGGTCGCTGAGGGCTGCCACTTCCACAGGCACGGTCGTCGCTGCGTTATCGGCGCCGGTTCCGGCTTCGGTTGTTGCGGACATCGTGTTTCCCTCCATGGCTGATCACGGCTCGTGATCCGTCAGTTGGGCAAACGCGACTAATGCACACAAAGTTCCCGAAACCGCACTGAACGCCGTTCAGAAGCACCTGCCACACGATGGAACGAGCCCCCGGCACGACCGATCGCGCAATCACGCCTTCCCAGCGCACCGGAGCAGGCTGAAAATTTCCGTGGCATGCAGATTTTTTGGCGACCGCCGGGAACAACCATGCTCCGGAAACTTTGAGGCCTCCGTCCACTCTGCGGTGAACGGAGGCCTCCGGGATCGGGTCACCACCGGTTTGCGGGGGGTGGGGGAGCCAGTGGTGATACCGTTTGAACGTGCATTGCCAGACTTGGTTCCCGCGTGATGTTTGTGTGCGAGAAAAATTTTCGGGTTGCCCTGCCCCATCTGCCGCGTCAGACAAGGAACGCTGGTCGGGAGGGGGCGCGAGCCGCCGATGCGAGATGAAAACACGGGAAGATGACTTCCCACGATCCGAGGAATTTCGATGTCCGTCTCTGACCAGATCGCCATCCAGCTGCCCTATCTGCGCCGCTATGCCCGCGCGCTGACAGGTTCGCAGCATTCAGGCGATGCTTATGTCCGCGCCACTCTCGAGGCCGCGCTGGCCGACAAGACGCTGCGCGACGATATCGCGCGCAGCCGCGCCGCACTCTACGCCGCGTTCACCCGCATCTGGTCGACCAGCCATGTCGACGATCCGGGTCTGTCCGGCGAAGGCGGCCAGCACGAGCAGGCTGCGCAGACCCGGCTTGCGATCGTTGCCCCCACGCACCGGCAGGCCCTTCTGCTGACCACGGTGGAAGAATTCTCCCGCGAGGATACCGCACGCATCCTCGACGTGACGCCCGACGGCGTGGATGCGCTGGTTGCCCAGGCCATTCTCGAGATCGAGAGCGAAAGCACCACCGAAGTTCTCATCATCGAGGACGAGCCGCTCATTTCGATGCAGCTTGAAGGGCTCGTCACCGAACTCGGCCACCGCGTAGTCGGTACGGCCGCAACCCATGCCCAGGCGGTGGAGATCTTCGAGCGCTCGCCCGCCGGTCTCGTCCTGGCCGATATCCAGCTCGCCGATGGCAGTTCGGGCATCGAGGCAGTGGAAGACCTGCTCAAGTTCGGCGACGTGCCGGTGATCTTCATCACCGCCTATCCCGAACGCCTGCTCACCGGGGAACGTCCGGAACCGACCTATCTGGTCACCAAGCCGTTCCAGGAAGCCACCGTGCGCGCGGCGATCAGCCAGGCCCTGTTCTTCGGATCGAGCAAGCCGCTCGGCTGATCGGCTCCGGCGCTACCCATTCGGTCATACCCGCCCCGCCGGTTCGCCCCGGCGGGGTTTTTCTTCAGCTATTCGCGGGGCGTTCGCCTGCATCGATAGGGGGAAGCGCGCGGCCGAACCGGTCGCGCGGGGCCTGCTCCTCGAACGTCAGCGGCGGCGGCTGGAAGCCGAGATGCAGGACCAGGGCATCATGGATAGGCGCAAGGAAACGCACCCCGGCACAGCCACCGACCTGCCAGACGACTTCCCCGGCTACGACCTGGTCCTTGCAAAGTCGAAGTTCGATCCGCTCACCCGGTTTCGCGGCAGCCTCAGGAAATTCCACCATGCAGCCGCCGGCGGACAGGTCATAGAGAAAGACCGAATCTCTGCGGTCTTGCCCCAGGCAGTCGATCTTCTTTTCGACGATATGCCGATCCCACTCTCGCGCGTCCATTCGTCTTGCCCTCGATGGATGACGCCAGACAACTTGCACAAGTGTGCCTAATAATTCCTGAAGAACACCTCTCGTGCCGCGCCGCGCGCAACCCGTTGGCCATATGGAACTTTCCGGCTGCAGCCCGATGCCGGCGTTTATCGCCGGTCGTTTCGCAGCGTGAATTCGCGGCTGGCCCGTACCGGCACCTTGAGTCGGCATTCCACCCCGCTCGGCTTGAACCGCAGGTCCACGTCCGACTTGAGTTCGTGCGCCACGATCTTCTCGATCAGATCTCGCCCGAAGCCGCGCTTGGCCGGTTCCACCACCGGCGGACCGCCTTCTTCGCGCCAGTCGATCTCGGCAAGTTCCGGGCTGACCAGGATCCAGTGAACGTGGATCCGCCCGCCTGTCGTGCTCAGCGCACCGTACTTGGCCGCATTCGTGGCCAGTTCGTGGATGGCGAGCCCCAGCGACATGGCGTCGTTAGGCGCCAGCCGAACTTCCGGTCCCGACATTTCCACGTGGCTTTCGTTACCCTCCATGTAGGGCGCCAGTTCCGATCGCACGACATCGCCCAGCACGGCATGTGTCCAGTCGGACTGGGAAAGAAGGTCATGCGTGGCCGAAAGCGCGCGAATGCGGGCGGTCAGGCTTTCGGTGAAATCGTCGATATCGGTGGCGCGCCTGCGGGTGAGCGCGGCGATGGACAGGACGTTGGCCAGAGTGTTCTTCACGCGGTGGTTCAGTTCGCGTGTCAGCGAATTGCGGATCGCCGCCTGGCTCTGGAGCCACTCCAGCACCATGCGGTCTTCCGCCGAACGGCGCGTGATGAGCCGCCCGATCGCCATGACCATAAGCGAGGCCAGCGCACCGAAGAACAGGGTGATCCGCGAAGCGGTGGAAAGCACGCCGACCTTGCGATCACTGATGACAACGACCCATGAGTGGCTGCCCACGTCGATCCGCCGCTCCATCGTCGGCCCGGCGGAACCGTCCGCCCGGCGCTCCGCCAGCAGTTTGTCGGGCGCCACCTCGCCGTCGTAGATCGCCACGTCGATATTGTTGTTGCGATAGAGCTCGCTGGCCGATGTCAGGAAAGTCTCCGCCCGGAATGGGCTGAACACGAAACCCTTCACCTGCCGGCCCGATCGCCCTGACAGGACCGGCATGTAGATCAGGAAACCGGCAGCCTCGGCATTGCTCTCGTCTTGCACCAGATGAACCTTGCCGGACGCCACCGGCTTGCCCAGCTTCATCGCTCGTTCCATCGCCGCGCGGCGCACTTCCTCGGAGAACATGTCGTAGCCGAGCGCCTGCCCGTTACCGTTGATGTCCGGTTCGAGATAGACGATCGGCGCCGCCGTGGTCCGGTCGAAGGTCGGCCTGGGGTAGACAAGGAAATCGGCCCGGCCCGCCGCCTGTATGGACATCTCCATTTCCGACAGGCGATCCACCGCCACGATCGGCGCCCAGCCCATGCCGAGCGAGCCGTAAAGGTCGCCCTTGCCCTGGAGATCCTGCGCGAAGGCGCGGAACTGGTCCTCGCTCACCTCGCGCTGGGTGGCGAAGAGAGCGGCGCCCGCGCGCAGCAGCGCGATATTCTCGGTCGTGCGGCGTTGCAGCGCGGAAGCGATCTCGGTGAGATTGCGATCCAGCTCCACCTGCCGGGTCTGCCGGTCAGCCCGCTCGATCGCCATGACCGACACGGCCGTGGTGATCGAAGCGATAATGAATAGCAGGAACGGCCAGCCGCGCGGATACTTGTGGAACCAAGCCTGCTTCTGGACCCTATCGAGCAGAGCCTGATCAATCACCGGAAATCCCTGCCATCAAATGGGCCTGCATCATTCCTAAAGAGCATCGCCATGCTCCGGACCATTTGCGTGGCAGCCCAGGACAAGACTTCGTAACAAAGGGAACCAAGACCTGCCTCGATTGTTCCAGCGAAAACGACGTTCGGTTGCCTTGCCGGCAATATCACAAGCGGATCGGTCTGTCGCAGCGTGCAACGCGCTTGCAGCATGGCTCTTGACCCGCTTGCGGCCAGCAAGCAAGTGTTCAGGTTACGATGGAGTCAAAGTTGAATCAGCCCGAAGGACATGGCGAGCCGGCACAGCCCGGTCTGCCGCCTGAAGTCCGCAAGGACGGAGAACCCGGCTGGGCCGGGGGGCTGAGGAAGCTGTACAACTCCGTGGTGGACGAACCGCTTCCGGACAGCTTCAGGGATCTTCTCAAGAAGCTGGACGGGGCGGACGATGCCTGACCGCCAGTCTTCGCACCCCGATCAGCCCACCGCACGCAAGTCCGACCCCAGCGCAAGCCGCCCAGAGGACGAGGCTTTCCGCCGGGAACTGCTTGGCGTCCTGCCGCATTTGCGCGCTTTCGCACGCGGCCTTTCCGGTCGCCCGGATTTCGCTGACGATCTGGTGCAGGAGGCCGCGATAAAGGCCTGGACCGCGCGTGAACGCTACACGCCCGGCACCAACATGCGAGCCTGGACATTCGCGATCCTGCGCAACCACTACCTGTCGGAACTGCGCAAGAGCAAGCGCCAGACCGACCTTGACGAAGGCGCGGTTGAGCGGATGCTGGTGATGGACGCGGACCAGGAAGGCCCGCTTCACCTCGGCGACATGGAAACGGCATTGCAGAAACTCGCCCCCGAACGGCGCGAGGCGGTGCTGCTCGTGGGTGCGTCCGGCTTCAGTTACGAGGAAGCGGCCGACATCTCCGGTTGTCCGATCGGCACGATGAAGAGCCGCGTCGCCCGCGCCCGCGCGGACTTGGCGCGCATGCTCGACGGCGAAGTGGAACTGGTGGACGTGGGCGGGCGCCGGAACCTGTAATCGGCCCGGCCGCCTGCCCTGTTCCCGGCGGTGCGGCCGATCAGCCTTTAGCGGTGCCGATGGTATATTCCGCCATGATACCCCAGTCCCGATCGGCATGGCCCGCTTCTATCGCCGCTCCCATCCGGGCGTGCACCGCATCAAGCATGGGCAGGCTCCCCTGCGTGCCGATCGCGGTTTCGGCAGCCAACTCGCGGGCGAGGCGCAGGTCCTTCAGGCCAAGAACCGCCTTGAAGCCCGGCTCGTACTTGCGCTCGGCGATGATGCCCGAATAGTTCTGGTAGACCCGGCTGCCGAACAGGGTGCCGAGCATCAGTTCGAAGAACTTCTCCCGCGGGAGCCCCTTGCCCTCGGTCAGCACGACGGCCTCGGCCATGCCTTCGATGGCCATGGTGATCATCATGTTGCAGGCGATCTTGGCGGCATTGGCAACGGTGGCGTCCTCGCCCATGTCCCAGACCTTACCGGCAATCGCCTCGAAGACCGGCTCCAGCCTTGCGGCATGTCCGGCCGGGCCGCCGAGGATCACGTTGAGCTGGCCCGCCGCCGCCACATCGGGACGGCCAAGCACCGGCGCCGAAAGATAGCCCACGCCGGCAGCGTCATGGCGCTCCACCAGTTCGCGCGCGAAGGCCACCGAAATGGTCGAACAAACGAGATGGACCACGCCCGCCGGCGCCCCGTCCAGCACGCCGCTGTCAAGCAGGACCTCGCGAATGGCGGCGTCTTCGGAAAGCATGGTCAGCACGGCGTCGCCCGCGAAGGCTTCTGCCGGGGTGGCGACCATCTCCACGCCTTCCACCGAGCCCCCGGAGCGATTCCATGCCCGCACCCTGTGCCCTGCCGCCGCGAGATTGCGTGCCATGGCGGTGCCCATCGCACCGAGACCGATGAAGCCGATGTCCATTGTGATAATCCTGAAAACCGAAAAAGAGAGGCGGTAAAATGCTTCGGGCCGGATCGCGCTGTTAAGCGGCGACCCGGCCCGGTTCAGCGTGTCATGGTGCCCGGCGCCGGCCGGGCTGCCGGGCTCAGGCCGGGTAGACCCAGGCCGTGCCGCGGTCGAAGTTGTCCGAGGCGAACTTCCAGTTGATGAGGTTCTCGAGAACCGTCTTCACATAGACCGGGCGCTTGTTCATCTGGTCGATGTAGTAGGCGTGCTCCCACACGTCGATCGTGATGAGCGGGTTCACGTCGGTGGTGATCGGGGTGCCGGCGTCATGGGTCGAGATGACCTTGAGCTTGCCAGCTTCAACGACGAGCCATGCCCAGCCCGAAGCGAAGTGATTGACGGCTTCGTTCGAAAGCGCTTCGAGCAGCGCGTCGAGCGAACCGAAATCGGCGTTGATCGCGGCGAGCAGGCTTTCGCTCGGCGCGGTCTTTTCCGGGCTCAGCGAGTGCCAGTAGAAGCCGTGGTTCCAGGTCTGCGCGGCGTTGTTGAACAGCGGGCCCGACGCCGACTTGGTGATTTCCTCAACCGACTTGTCGGCGTTCTCGGTGCCCTCGATGGCGGCGTTCAGCTTGTCGACGTAAGTCTTGTGGTGAGCACCGTGGTGGATTTCCAGGGTCTTGGCCGAGATGTGCGGTTCCAGCGCGTCCTGCGCATAGGGCAGCGGGATCAGGGAAATGGTCATGGCTATCTTCCTGTTTCAGGTTATCAAAGGTTTGGACAGGCACGCATCCGCAAGGACCGGGCGCAAACACCGGACGGCGCGTGAACTGGCACTCGGACTTTCGGGGGGCTATGTCTGCCCTCTTGCCCGACAATTCAAGCATCTATTGGCGGCATTTTCATTCCACCGCCTGATAGCAAGGCTTGGCGGCGAATCCGATTATCCGCGCGGGCGCTTCGGATGCAAGAACGCCAAACGCAAGAAGGACGGCGGGTTGCCCCGCCATCCTTCTGCTCTCGTTCCTGACGAGAAGCCGGATCGCTGTCGGATCAGTTCTGCTTCCTGATCTCGTCCGCCTTGTTTTCCAGCGCGTCGGACTTTGCCTCGCCCGCCGCCTCGACCGCATCGGCCTTCTTGTCGACAGCCTCGGACGCGGCGCCGGTCATCTGGTCGGCCTGGTCGCGCATGGCGTCGGCCGTTGCATCGGACGACTGTTCAACGGCATCCGCCTGCTGCTCCGTCGCATCGTCCGCCTTGTTGTTGCAGGCGGCGAGGCCGAGCGAACCGGCGGAAACGATCGCGATCATGGCGAGGCGCGAAGTGGTCATGGCTTTCATGGCAGGCATCCTTTCCCTGTTATTGAAAAAGGGCGCGTTTTCCATCGGAGGACGCGCCGGCCTCGTTCAGACCCTAACGGGATCCTTAGCGGATGGAACCGCGACGGAAGAGGTTGACGATCGCCAGCAGGACGACCGCGCCGAGGAACGAAGCGAAGAGCGACATGATGTCGAACGCACCGCTGGTGATGGGCGCGCCGCCGATGAGCGGCGTGATGATGAGACCCGCGATCAGGGCACCGACGACACCGACGACCACGTTCAGGAATACACCCTGCTGCGCATCGGTGCGCATGAGGATGGAAGCGAGCCAGCCGATAACGCCGCCGACCAGGAGAATAAGAAGTAGAGTCATTGTGCTTCTCCAAAAATTTGTGTCGTTGCGGGATTAACTGCGCTGTTCGCACAAGGTTCCGGAGCGCGGCCAACCGTTCGCCGCAGGGAGGTCGATTGTCCCGCAATGAGAAAAGCGCGGGAGCTTTCGATGCGGCAACTTGTTCCGGCAATGTCGGCAGCGAAGGCCGTCCATGAAAGGAGCACCCGGTGCATTCCCTTCCACGCGCCCCTCACCACGCCCTCCGACGTGAGCGCGCGATTTCCGCGACGGCATCGGCCGCAATCGTGATCGGCGGGCTTGCCGCGCTTGCATGGGGGCTGGGCGTGAACCTGCCGGCGTTTCCCGAGCGCTCCGCCCTTACCGCGACGGTGTTGCTGCCCGAGACCCGCAAAACTCCCGAAAAGCGCCCGCAGGAAACAACGTCATCCGCCCATCGGGGCGCGCCCGCACCGGAGGGTCGCAAAACGCGGGCTGCACCGGTGGTCCTGCCTGCTCCCCGCATCGTTCTGCCACCCCCCGTGACGATCGTGGCGGCCCGGCATCCGGGAGATGGCGACAGGCCGGCACAAGGCTCCGGAACCTCCGGCTCCGGCAGTGGATCGGGCGGCAGGGGAAACGGAAACGGCGGAGGAGGCGGCGGAGGAGGCGGCGGAGGAGGCGGCGGAGTCAACGAAGGGGTCGCCACCCTGCCCCGGCAGATCGCCGGCCGCCTCCACTATGCCGATCTGCCTGCGGACTTGCGCAAGGCGCGCAGCGGCGCCGACCTGACCCTGCGCTACCGCATCGACATTGACGGGCGAGTAAGCGAATGCACCGTGATTTCCTCCAGCGGCCGACCCGACCTTGATGCGGGAACGTGCCAGCGCATCACCGAACGCTTCCGCTTCCGCCCGGCACGCGATGCACAGGGGCAGCCGGTGCCTTTCGTGATGACCGAGACGCATGGTTGGGACGATGGCAAAGAGGGCCCGTGACCTGACGCGGCCGAGCGGCTAGGGAAGCGCTCCAAACATCAGACGGAAGAGGAGATTCCCATGGCGACGATCGACGAAACCCACGACAGCGCGCTGCGCTCCTGGGTGGAAAGTGCGAACGGCCATGGCGACTTCCCGATCCAGAACCTGCCGCTGGGCGTGTTCTCCAACGGCGGGAATTCCGCAGGTGGCGGCGTGGCGATCGGTGACCTGATCCTCGATCTTGCCGCACTGGCCGGGTCGGGACTGCTCGAAGGCCAGGCGCTGGAAGCCGCGCGGGCCGCCTCGGGCGAAAGCCTCAACCCGTTGCTCGCCCTTGGCGCCGGTCCGCGCCGGGCGCTGCGCCGGCGCATCTCCGCCCTGCTGGCAGAAGGCGCCGCAGAGCGCGCGCAAGTCGAACCGCTACTGGTTCCGATGGCACAGGCCACGCTGCATCTGCCTGCGAAGATCGCGGACTACACCGATTTCTATGTGGGCATCCATCACGCCACCAACATCGGCAAGCTGTTCCGCCCGGACAATCCGCTGCTGCCCAACTACAAGCACGTCCCCATCGGCTACCACGGCCGCGCATCGACCGTGAGGCCGAGCGGTGCGCCGGTGATCCGCCCCAACGGCCAGACCAAAGCGCCCGATGCCGAAAGCCCTTCGTTCGGCCCGATCGGCCGGCTCGACTACGAGCTGGAGCTGGGCGTGTGGATGGCGCAAGGCAACGAACTCGGTCAGCCCATTCCCATCGGCGAGGCGCTCGATCACGTTGCCGGCGTCACCCTGCTCAACGACTGGTCCGCCCGCGATGTGCAGGCCTGGGAATACCAGCCGCTCGGGCCGTTCCTCGCCAAGAACTTCATCACCACCGTCTCGCCGTGGATCGTCACGATGGAGGCGCTGGCCCCGTTCCGCATCGCCCAGCCGCCGCGGCCCGAGGGCGATCCCAGCCCCCTGCCCTATCTCTGGAACCGGGAAGACCAGGACGAGGGCGCCCTGTCCCTCGATCTCGAAGTCAGCCTCAGCACCGCCAAAATGCGTGCGGACGGCGTTCCGGCCCATCGCCTCAGCCGCGGGCCGGCCAGCAACATGTACTGGACCATCGCCCAGATGGTCACGCACCACGCCTCGAACGGCTGCGAGATGAATCCGGGAGACCTGCTCGGCACCGGCACCATTTCCGGTCCCGAGGACGGTTCGCAGGGCAGCCTGATGGAAATCACCCGCTCCGGCCGGGAGAAGGTGACGCTTGCCACGGGCGAGACGCGGACCTTCCTTGAGGACGGAGACGAACTGGCGCTTTCCGGACGCTTCGTGGCAGATGGCGCGGTATCGATCGGGTTCGGTCCGTGCAGCGGGATCGTGCAGCCGGCGGTGCCGCTGAACTAGGACGGAATTTACGGGAGCCTGGGGATCGTCCCTCAGGCTTCCCCCGTCGGCCTGGAACCTGCGGCCTAAAGCCAGTCGTTCGCGCGGTACCACTCTGCCGTGGCCCGCAGACCGTCCCGCGTATCGATGCGCGGCTCCCAGATCGTCGGCGGCACGGCCGCGCCTGCTCCGACCACCCAGTCGGGATGGCTGAAATAGGCGGCGCGATCGGCGGTCATCTTCGCGCCGTCGCCGCGCAGGAACTGGTCGGCCCGGGCCGCCAGCCGCAACGCCCCGGCCGAAAGCGAGATCACCCTGGCACGGCGGCCAACCGCAGCGCCGATGGCACGGGCCATCTCGGCATTGTCCCAGCCTTCGGGCTTTCCGTCGTCGGGCTCGAACAGCTTGCCTGTCACGTCCTCGCCGCCCGGTATCAGCGCCACCAGCAGGCGGGCGAGATCCTCGACATGGATCATCGAGGCGCGGCCGTCCTTCGGCACCGGAACCAGCCCCCAGCGCGCGGCGCGGAACAGTTCGAACATCTCCTTGTCGCGCGGGCCGTAGATCGCGGGCGGGCGTACGATCGTCCAGTCCAGCGGACTGGCGCGCAGCAGCTTCTCGGCCTTGGCCTT
Source organism: Novosphingobium sp. TK71 (assembly GCF_055361505.1). Taxonomy (NCBI): domain Bacteria; kingdom Pseudomonadati; phylum Pseudomonadota; class Alphaproteobacteria; order Sphingomonadales; family Sphingomonadaceae; genus Novosphingobium; species Novosphingobium sp. TK71. Next base: position 92,066 of record NZ_CM143962.1, on the reverse strand, counting down.
CGAAGCGCCGTAAGCCGAAAGATCGGGCTCGCGCGCGGAAAGCGAGGAAACGAAGACGAAACGCCGGATGCCCTTGGCCACGCCGGTCTCGATGAGGTTCAGGGTGCCCGCGACATTGCCGGCCTCATACCCGGCGGCATCGGGCGCGCTCACCACGCCCGCAACGTGGACGATCGCCTCCGCCCCGCGCGTCAGCTCGGACAGCGAGGCGGTATCGCGCAGTTCGCCGCGTACCCAGGTGACGTTCTCGCGCCGCTCTTGTTCGCGGCGGGTCAGTGCGCGCACGTCGTACCCTGCGGCCGCCGCTTCCTCCAGCACGCACTGGCCGACGAAGCCGGTTGCGCCGGTCAGGGCGATGGTGGGGCGGTCTATCTCGTTCATCTGGGGAAAAGCGGTCATTTCAGCACGAGCTGGTCACGATGGACCACGGAGGAACGCGGCGAATATCCCAGCACTTCGGCCTGCTCGCTCGAATGGAGCCCCTTGATCGCGGCGCATTCGCCAGCATGGTACTCCGAAAGGCCATGGGCGACCACGCGGCCGCCGGCATCGACGATGGCCACGGGATCCCCGCGTTCGAAATGCCCCTCCACGGCGGTCACGCCCTTGGCAAGGAGGCTCGACCCGCGCAGCAATGCGGCGGCCGCGCCGGCATCGACGACAATGCTGCCCTTGAGCCGCAACCGCCCGCCGAGCCAGGCCTTGCGAGCGCCCGCACGGCGGCGGGGGAGGAACAGCGTGCCGATCCCCTGATCGATGATCCGCGCCACCGGGCGGGCGTGTTGGCCATTGCCGATGACGAGGCAGATACCTGCCAGTTCGGCGATCTCGGCTGCCTGGAGCTTGGAAACCATGCCGCCGGAGCCCATGCCCGAATTCGATTCCGCACTCGCCATGGCGTGGACCTCGGGCGTCACGCCTTCGACCACCGGAATCATCTTCGCGCCGGGCTCCCGAGGATGGCGGTCATAAAGGCCGTCGATGTCGGAGAGCAGCAACACCGCGCTTGCCTGCGCCGCCTGCGCGACGCGGGCGGCAAGGCGGTCATTGTCACCGAAGCGGATTTCCTGAGTCGCAACCGAATCGTTCTCGTTGATCACCGGCACCGCGCCCGCATCGAGCAGGCGCGTGAGCGTTGCGGTGACGTTGAGATAACGGCGCCGGTCCTCGAGATCCTCCAGCGTCAGCAGCATCTGCGCGGCGGTGATGCCGTGGCTGCCCAGCAGTTCGGCCCAGAGCCCCGAAAGCGCGATCTGGCCCACGGCCGCGGCGGCCTGTGCGTCCGCCAGCGAGCCGCGTCCGCCCTTGTCGAGCCCCAGAGTCGCCGCGCCCAGCGCAATCGCGCCCGAAGAGACCACGATCACGTCCTGCCCGCGTGCGCGCGCCTCGGCGATCTCGGCGACCAGCGCGGTCAACCATTCGCGCCGCACACCTTCCTTACCGACGAGCAGCGCCGACCCCACCTTGACGACGAGGCGGGGGCTCAGGACTTTGTCGGAGAGATCGGAAAGGCGGGATACAGGCATGGAGGCCGAGCCTCTAGGACACTTGCCGCCCGGAGGAAAGCGCTCGCTTGCAAAGGACCGCGCACCCCGTCCCGCCGCGGGAACGTCAGGACGTGGCGGCCAGACGGCGCGCCTGCCGGGCCTTGAACATCTCGTGCCCGCTGACCAGCAGGATTCCCGCCATGACCATCAGCGCGCCGGCGATGAAGGCCGGCTCCAGCCGCTCGCCGAGCAGAACGACGCCGAAGGCCACGCCGAACAACGGAGTCATGAACGAAAGCACGCCCAGCCGCGAAGCCAGATAGACCCGCAGCATCCCGAACCATACCAGCAGGCTGACCAGCGAAACGAAGACGATCTGGAACGCCATGCTCACCCCCAGCAGCGGGGTCGGCCTGACCAATGTCTGCCCCGAGCCGAGCGCCAGCGCCCCCAGCAGCACGAATGCACCGAGAAGCTGATAGAGCGTCGTGACGCTGCTCGGCGCCTGCGACAGGCGGGAAAAGCGCAAGGTGAGCGTCGTCGCGCCCCAGGCGGCACCGGCGCCGATCCCCATGAGATCGCCGATCCACGCCGAATCGTGCTGCGAGCCCGCGCTTGCCCCGCCGAGGAAGGACACCGCCACACCGCCGAAGGCCGTGACGATGCCCAGCCATTGCAGAGGACTCAGGCGCTCTTCCGGCAATCCGAAGTGGAGGCCGAGCGCCGTGAAGATCGGCGCGGTATAGAGGAAGATCCCCATGTGCGAGGCATTGGTGAAACGCAGCCCCTCCCCCATGAACAGGTATTCCAGCGCGAAGAGCGCTCCGATCGCCAGCCCCGGCTTCCAGGTGCCCCCGCGAAGAGCATGGCCGTCGCCGCGCAGACGGACCAGCGCCGCGATGAACAGCGCGGCGATCCCGGAACGCAGCGAAATCTGGAGGACCGGCGCCATGTCCGGCGCGGCCGCCTTGAGCGCGGTCTGCTGCATTCCCCAGATCGCGCAGAGCCCGACCATCAGCAATGCTGCACCACCGTCGACCGGCCTTCGCGAATGCGCTTCCATCTTTTCCATTACCGCAACTTCAGTTCGCAAGCTCGGCGGACCCGATGCGCCAGCCTCGCGCCCAACCCGAAATCGCCGATGCCGTCAACCTCCCTGCCCCCGCCGGTGCCGCGCTGCGCTGCGGCCATGGAGGTTCCGACTTCGCGCTTTCATTTTAGAATAATGATTCTAGATATGAAGCGCGAGGCCGATTCGAACGAGATCGGCGCGACGAGGGAGAAAAACGCGTGATCGATCGCCGCACCATGCTGGCCGCCGCCGCCGCGGCAACCGCAGCCAGTATCACCGCACCCGCCTTTTCACGCGGGGCACGACCGGTCGATCCGAAGTTCCCGCAGGGCTTCCTCTGGGGCACGGCCACGGCGGCGTATCAGGTGGAGGGAAACAACCTCAACAGCGACGTCTGGGCGATGGAACATGCCCGTCCCACGGTCTACACCGAACCTTCGGGAGACGCGGCCAACAGCTTCGCGCTCTGGCCGGTGGACCTCGATCTTGTGAAAGGCATGGGTCTCAATACCTACCGCTTCAGCCTTGAATGGGCCCGCATCGAACCGGCGAAGGGCGAATTCTCCATCGCCATGCTCGATCACTACAAGGCCATAATCGAAGGCTGTCATGCGCGCGGCCTCACGCCCATGGTCACCTTCAACCACTTTACCACGCCCATCTGGTTCGCGGCGCAGGGCGGTTGGTCCAACGCGGAAGCGCCCTTGCTGTTTGCCCGCTACTGCGAGCGCGCCGCGCGCCATCTTGCCGCGATCATCGGCTATGCCACGACCCTCAACGAACCGAACCTGTCGGGCCTCCTCGACGTGGTGCTGCCCGGAGACATCGGCCCGCGCCTGCTGGGGGCGGACAAGGCCATGCAGGAAGCCGCGGCACGGGAACATGCCGTCGCCCGGTTCCTGCCCGGAAACCCTCTCTACGTCGCCGATCCGCAAGTGGTGCAGGCCAACCTGATTGCCGGACACAAGGCCGGACGAGAAGCGATCAAGGGGGTGCGCCCCGACCTGCCCGTAGGCGTCAGCCTCGCCGTCATCGACGATCAGGCAGCAGGCAGGAACAGCCTTCGCGACGCCATGCGCGCGAAGCTCTACCGACCCTGGCTGGAAGCTGCCCGGGGCAACGACTTCGTCGGCGTGCAGAATTACGAGCGCACCGTCTGGACCGACAAGGGCAGGCTTCCCGCGCCGGAAGGCGCCGAAACCAACGATGCCGGATCGGAAGTATACCCTGCCTCGCTCGCCGGCGCGGTACGCTATGCCCATGCGGTGAGCGGGGTTCCCGTGGTCGTCACCGAGCACGGCATCAACTCCGCGGACGACACCAAGCGAGCCCGCCTGATCCCGGCGGCGCTGGCCGAACTCAAGCGGGCAATGGAAGACGGCGTGCCCGTTCTGGGCTACATGCACTGGTCGCTCGTCGACAATTTCGAGTGGGTCTTCGGCTACAAGCCCCAGTTCGGATTGCACACGCTGGACCGCACCACGTTCAAGCGCACCGCCAAGCCCAGTGCCGCCGTGCTGGGCGCGATCGCCCGCCGCAACGCGCTCTGATCGGCAGAACGCCGAATGCGGCGGTCAATGCGCCGGCGCTGCAGGTGGAGACGCCCCTTCGATCATGAACCACGGCGTCTGCCCCTGCTCATAGGGCGGCGCCGGATAGAGCCAGCGAAGCGCTTCCTCGGCAGCATGGTGATAGACCGTGGCGTGAGACGCGCTCTTGCTGAAATCGGCATAGCGCACCGTGATTCGCGCGGGCGGCTGCTTGCCGAGATAGGCGCGCATGCGGTCGATACCATCCTGCATCGTTCCGCCCTCGTCCCCCACCGCAAGGTAAAGGCGCTCGCCGGACATACCCTGCCCTGCCGCGGTCCGATCGAGATCGCGCAGCGGACGGCGATCGTCCCACCACAGGCTGGGGCTGACCGCCACATAGTCGCCGAAAAGCGTGGGATCGTTCAGGAGCGTGTCCACCACGAACAGGCCCGCAAGGGACTCTCCCATCAGGGCGCGCCGATCTCCACTGCGAAAGCGCGCCTCCACGAAGGGGATGACCTCATCCCGCAGGAACCGGCGGAAGCGGTCGGCTCCGCCGCTTTCGGGAAAGGCCGAGAGATATCGGGGATCGGTGGGACGCGAAGTCAGTTCGGCACGCCGGTCCTTCGTCTGCACGCCGACGACGATCATCGGCCCATAAGTCCAGCTCAGCGAGGCCAGACTGCCAAGCCCTGCGATATGCACGAAATCCTGATCCAGCCCGCCATCCAGCAGATAGACCACCGGATAACGGTCAGCCGACTTGTCATAGCCCGTCGGCAACCAGACGTTCACTTCGCGCGTGTCGCCAAGAACGGCGGATCGCAGCTCATAGCGCGTGCCGAGTTCGATAGGTTGACCCGAAATCTCCCGCGGCGCCGCATCCTTCGCGCTTGCGATTTGCGGGGCCAGAACGAGCCCTGCGGCGAAAAGCCCCGGGATGACAAGCGAAGTGGCGATGATCTTCATTGCCACGGTCTAGCGAGAGCCGCCTGCCCTGCCAATATGCGCCTGAAGAGTAACGAATAAAAGCGAGCGACGCCGCTGCGTCGCTCGCCCGGATTGGGTCAGATCGGGGACCAGGGCTTGTCGTCGGCTTCCTCGCGCTCGCCTTCCGGACGCTCGGTCACGGTGGCGGCGGGGAGATAGTCGATCACCGCATCGAGCAGCTTCGACATGCCCTTGCCCGTCGCGCCCGAAATCGGGAAGACCTCGTCGGCTCCGGCCTTGAGCAGCTCGCGGGCATAGTCCGCCGCCAGCGCGTCATCGACGAGATCAATCTTGTTGAGCGCCACGAGACGCGGCTTGTCTTCAAGGCCTTCGCCGTAAGCCTCGAGCTCTTCCTCGACGATCCGCATCGCTTCGACCGGGTCGGTGCTGGAGATGTCGATAAGGTGGACCAGCACGCGGCAACGCTCGATATGGCCCAGGAAACGGTCGCCAATGCCGGCACCGTCCGCCGCGCCGGCGATCAGGCCGGGGATGTCGGCCAGCACGAACTCACGGTTCTTGTGCGTGACGACGCCGAGCTGCGGCCGCAGCGTGGTGAAGGCATAATCGCCCACCTTGGCCTTGGTGTTCGAAAGCTTGTTGATGAAAGTCGATTTGCCAGCGTTGGGCATGCCCACCAGACCGACGTCCGCCAGCAGCTTGAGACGCAGCCAGACCCACAGCTCCTGCGGCGGGATGCCCGGCTGGTGCTGGCGCGGCGCGCGGTTGGTGCTGGTCTTGTAGCTGGCGTTGCCACGACCGCCCATGCCGCCTTCGAGCAGGACCACGCGCTGGCCCGCCTCGGTAAGGTCGGCCAGAACCGTCTCGCGGTCGTCGTCATCGATGAGCTGGGTGCCGACCGGGACCTTGACGACAAGGTCCTTGCCAGCCGCGCCGTTGCGGTTCTTGCCCATGCCGTGGCCGCCGCGCGGGGCCTTGAAATGCTGGGTATAGCGGAAGTCGATCAGGGTGTTGAGACCAGCGACGGCCTCGAAGATCACGTCTCCGCCCTTGCCGCCGTTACCGCCGTCAGGGCCGCCATATTCCACGTACTTCTCACGCCGGAAGGAAACGGCACCCGGTCCGCCGCCGCCCGAACGGATGTAGATCTTGGCCTGGTCGAGAAAATGCATGGGTCTTTTTTCCGGCAATCCTGAGAGCTGAAGTGGGCTGGCGGAGGCTCCGCCGGGGCGGCACCGGCTCTCTTCCAGTGCCTGGCGATGCTGGCTGAACCCGCAACGCAGATAAACAAAAAACCCGGCCATGTCTCGGGCCGGGTGATGCCCGGCACCGAGCCGGACACGCATCAATCTAGAATACTGGTGGAGCCGAGGGGGATCGAACCCCTGACCTCGTCATTGCGAACGACGCGCTCTCCCATCTGAGCTACGGCCCCGTTCCAGTATCTTCGCAAAACGTCCAGCGTTCAGCGAGGCGCTCCCATAGCGAAGTGCTCTTTCGCTTGAAAGAGCAAAAATGCCGCAGAACCAATTTTGCAGGACAGGAGCGCCTGCCCCTGCCCTGCCTGTGCCTTGAGCTTTACTGGGCGAAGGCCTGCGCCGCGACCTTGGGCTGCGTGCCCGCCGCCGCCACGGGAGCGGCAGCCCCCGAAGTGGCCGATGCGGCGCCGTAGCGCGACTCCCAGGCCGCGAGATCGGCGCGATACTGGTCGTAGCTGTTGAAGAACTCCTTGAACGGAGCCTCCGCCTTGGCAAGGCCGCTGACGGCGAAACCGTCAAGCTGGCCCGCCGGAACTGCCTGCAGGTCAACCGCAAGCCCCATCGCCGCGTTGCACAGGGCGGGAACGACCGGCGGCAATGCGAAATAGTTATAGACCTGCGTCTGATAGGCTTCACGCTCCCGCACGGATTTCGCGCCGAACCGGGTGCGGAACTCCTTGTCGAGTGCCTTGTTCGTGGCCGTCAGCGACTTGGCATGCTTCTTCAGGAAGTCCTTGTAGCCTGCAAGAATCGGCTCGTACTGCGGGCCAAGGCAGTTCAATGCCGCAACATTGTAGGCCGAACGGAGATTCCACAACGCCTGCGCCTGCGACACGCCGCTGTTCACGGTATGGCGCGAACCATCCACGGCAAGGGCGGGAACCGTCATGTTGGGCGCCGCACCAAGCGGCGGCATCGGGCGCGGCGGGATCACGATAACGGGCGGCGGCGGCGGCGGGGCCACGGCAACCTCTTTCGGGCCGCAGCTGGAAAGCACCGCAACGAGCGAAACCGCCATCAGCGGGAGGCCGCGCAGAAGGCCTCGTTTCTTCAGGTTAACCACCCCGGACACTCCATTTCTCAGAGCGCCATTACTAACTCTTCTTGACTCCAAAGAAAATGCCCGGCGCGACGAATCGCACCGGGCATTTTCGATTTACCTGTCAAAAAGCCGTGGATTAACGGCGATCGCCCAGGAACGTCAGCAGGAACTGGAACATGTTGATGAAGTCCAGATAGAGGCTGAGCGCGCCCAGAATCACGGCCTTTCCAACGAAGTCGGTGCCGCGAAGCTGGTAATACTGGTTCTTGAGCATCTGCGTGTCATAGGCGGTGAGGCCTGCGAAAATCAGCACGCCGATCACCGAAATCGCCAGTGCCAGGACGCTTGAACCCACGAAGATGTTCACCAGCATGGCCACCAGAATGCCGACGAGGCCCATGATAAGGAACGTGCCGAAGCCCGACAGGTCCTTCTTGGTGGTGTAGCCATACAGGCTGAGGCCAGCGAATGCCGCCGCCGTCGCGAAGAAAGTCGTCGCGATCGAGGTGGACGTGAAGACCAGGAAAATCGTCGACAGCGAGAGACCCATGACGACGCAGAAGCCCCAGTAGAGCATCTGGAGAGTCGAGGTCTTCATGCGGTTAACGCCGAAGTTCATCGCCATCACGAAACCGAGCGGGGCCAACATGATCACCCAGCGCAGCGGCGTCGTCAGCACCTGCATCGCCATTCCGGAGGAGGCGAACAGCAGCGCCACGATGCCCGAGAGCAGCACGCCCGAGGCCATGTAGTTGTAGATGGACAGCATGTGCCGACGCAGGCCAGCGTCGTAAGCGGCCTGACCGGCAGTACGTCCATCGAGGCTCGGAGACGCACCGAAGCCCGTGCGGGGCTGGGGGTCGTTCCAATTCGCCATTTCAAACTCCCTTTCACGGGCTCCTGCGAAATGCGGACCCCGTACGCTCCTGAATATCGGCTCCGGCGCAGGAGATTTCAAGAAAAACCGGCCAAAGGGATTTGTGTCAAAATGTAAAGATCGCCTCCGGATCGGAGTAATGCTGCCGATCCGGTGCGAAATATCAGGACTTGCGGGCTTCCGCCGCCATCTCGGCATTGCGATCCCGCGAAGCTTCCATCGCCGCGGCGACGACCTTCGCCAATGCCCCGCCCTCGTCCAGCACGTTCATGCCCGCACGGGTCGAACCGCCCGGGCTCGCGACCTTGTCAGCCAGTTCGCCGGGCGAGAACGGCGAGGCCGCGGCAAGCTGCGCCGCGCCTTCCACCATGGCCACGGCGAGCCGGCGCGACTGTCCCTCGTCAAGCCCGAGCGCAACCGCGCCGGCCGCCAGGGAATCGATGAAACGATAGACGAAAGCTGGGCCGCAGCCTGCCAGCGCGGTCACGGAATCGAACAGCTCCTCGCCGGCAAGCCATTCCGGCGTGCCCAGCTTCTCCATCATCGCCGTCACCGCTGCCCGCCCCATCTCGTCAAGACCACGCGAATCCAGCGCAATGGGTGACTTGCCGATCGCCGCCGCCAGGTTCGGCATGATCCGCACGATGGCGCCCGCATCGGGGAAGCGTGCCGCAAGACTGTCGAATTCCACACCGGCCAGGATCGAGAACAGCACTGTCCCCTTGCTCACCAGCGGCGCTATGGCCGCAGCGGCATCGTCCAGCCCTTGCGGCTTGATCCCGAGCATGACCGCATCGAAACGGGCATCGGGCAGTTCCTTGAGCAAGGTCACGCCTGCGGGAACTTCCGCACGGTGCGGGTCCACGACGGTGAAGCGGGAGGCCGGAATTCCGCCCGCCAGCCAGCCTTCCAGCATGGCACCGGCCATATTGCCGCAGCCGACGAGAAGGATGTTCTGAAAGCGGTCCATGTCATTCCCCTAACGCGAGAAGACGCCTTGCGAGGCGCCTTGATTGCCCGCGCTTAAGGCAGCGCATAACCGGTGCCAAGGGCCAATGCCCCTCATCGGGGCCGGGCCACGCCCTCAGGCACGGCTCCGGCCTCGGACGGGTTCAGGCTTCGCCGGCCGCGTCGATCATTGCAGCGGTCAGCGCCTCGGCAGGGGTCTTGTCGCCCCAGAGGATGAACTGGAACACCGGATAGAAACGATCACATTCCTCGATCGCGGCTTCCACCACCGTTTGCGCCTGCCCCGGGCCGAGAAGCCCGTCCTCACCCAGCATCAGGCCGTGGCGATAAAGCACGACCCCGCTGCTCGACCAGGTATCGAAGTGGCCGACCCAGATCTGCTCGTTGATGAGCGCCAGAGCCTCGAACATCGCCTGCCGCTTGGCATCGGCGATGCGCACGTCAGGCAGGCACAGGAGCTGCAGGACGCGATCTTCGGCGCGCCAGATCGCCTGGACCTGATAGGTCGCCCAGGCGCCCTTCACTTCTGCGGAAATCTCGTCTTCGCCCGAATATTCAAAGGGCCAGTCACGCGCTTCGAAAAGCGACGCGAGCATCTCGATCGGTGCGGACTCGTCCTCCCGGCCGATGTCGTCCTGTACCGTTCTCATGATTTCCGACATTTGCCCTCCGGGAAGCGTGAAGGCATGGATGCTTTGCATGGGGGGGCAAGCACAATCCGCGACCCGCGATCGCCTGCGCAAAACTGCACTAGCCTGTTCACAGGGTGTGGATAAGACTAACCGCTCCTTAATTCGGACAGGTTGCCGACCACGGAATTGACCGAGAGATTCTCCGAAGAGCGCTTTACGTAAACGTTACTTGACCGAAAGAGCGTCCACCACCTGCCCCGCAGGGCTGGTCCAGGGTAGCGCATCGCTGAAGCCCTGCTTCTTGGCTTCGGCGATGAAAGTGCCGGCGGCCTTCTGAGTCTCGAACGGGCCGACGAGAATGCGGTTCGTTCGCCCCATATCGCTGATGTAGGGCTGCCGCCCCTTGAGCAGTGCTGGCGCCTGCTTGAGCGATCGCCGCCAGTCGAACGCGATCGCATCCTTGTCCCGGCCTACGCCGACCTGCACCCAGATGCGGCTCGGATGCGCGGGCGGAAGCGGCTTCTTGGGCTTGGCGGGCTCTGCTTTCGCAGCCTTGGCGCTCGATTTCGCGTCTGCCTTGGCCGTTTTCGGATCAAGCTTGGGATCGACCTTGGCGGCCGCCTTCGGATCGGTCTTGGTGGCAGGCTTGTCCGCGGCTTTCGAATCCGGTTCCGGCTTGGGAAGTTCGATGCGCGGAGGCGCCGGACGGGCCGGTTCGATCTGCCGAATATCGACCGCACCGGAAGTGGGGACGATCTGCATCGTCGGCTTTCCGAGATCGGCGAAGATCTGTTCGAGCGAAAGCTGCTGGGCACTGGGCACCGGCGGCGCTTCGGGTGTGGCTGGCCTGACAGCCGGAGACGACGCGGCAGGCGGCACCGCGGTCTGCTGGCCGGGCACGCGGGCAAGGTCGAAACCGGGCGAGGCCGCTGCCACTTGAGCCGCGGCGGGCCTCGTCGTTTCCGGCACAGACGGGGACGCCGCGGCAAGCGGTGCAGCAGGCGCAGGTTGCGACGAAACGGATTCGGGAGCCTTGGACGCGGATGTCGCCGCAAGCGCTGCGGGCACCTCCGTCTTCGGCCTGACGGGCGGCAATTCGCCTGCCGCAGTTTCGTTACGCTCGATGGTCGGCTTGGGTTCGGGCGGCGCAACGCGGACCTGCTCCCGGGAAGAATTGGCAGGCACCGGGACATGAGCGGAGCCCGCGCGGGACACGGCCGCGCGGTTACTGTCGGCAACGGCAACGGAAGTCGTCCGTGCCGTACCGCTTGCCGTCCGCGTGGTACGCGGCGATTTGGATGAAGCCTTCCCGCCGCCCAGCGCCTCTCCGCGCGGGACAAGGTTGGCGTCGGCCGTCGCCACGCGTGTGGTCGGCGCATAGGCAGCGATGCGGGCATCGTCCCGGCCGATTTCCGAAGCGCGGGGGAACTTGCCCAGATTGGCAGCAGCCGCCTGCTGCGCCGGGGTCAAGCGCGGCATGTACCGCAAGTACGGCGCAATGTTCTGGGCGAGTTGGGGCGGCAGGATCGTATCCGAAACTTCCACTGCCTGCTTGGTGTCACCGGCAATCGCCAGAGCAAAAGCGCGGGTGCGCCAGCCCGGCTTGTCCTGCTTGCGCAGGAGCGGCATGATCGTCGCTTCGGAGGTTTTGGCGTCACCGGCGATGGCCTGGCTTATCGCCAGCCGCATGCGAACCTCGTCATCGGCGGCCGTGCCCAGCACCATCGCATAATAGCGCTGCGCCGTCGCATTGTCGCCGACGAGATCATAAGCGAGGCCGCGATCGGCAGCGATAAGCGCTGGCGTGGCCCCTGCCCGCTCGGCTTCGGCGAACAGCGGCAGCGCGGCAACCGGATCGCCGCTCTGCGCAAGAGAAGCGGCAAGCCCGGCCTTCACCCGCCCATTGCCCGGAGAGATTTCATCCGCACGGCGATAGAAGCCGATGGCCGCATCGAAATCGCCCAGCTTCCTCGCGGAATCGCCGGCTTCGAGGAGGGCTGCGGTATCGCGGGGGTTACGACCCAGCCTGGCCAGCGCACCGTTGAGCGCTTTCTGATCGGCGCTGGGAAGCGCCTGCACCACGGGGCGCGAGACGACAGGAGCCTGCGCCTGTACCGTCATCGGGAAAGCCAGCACAACACAGGCTGCCGTGCCGGCCAACCACTTGCTCGATACCCTCTGGCGCAGACGCAAGACCCGGGAAACCTCTCAAAAACGCGCAAGGCCCGGCTGGTGGCGGGCCTGAACCTGTAACTGAACGGGGCAGCCTATGCCGCCCCTTTCCTGAACCCGAAGAGAATAAGCGGAAAACGGCGGTTCGGACCGGCATGACACCAGGCCGAACCGCTATATCGCTTACTGGTTGTTCTGACGTCCGAGGAAACGCGGAATGCTGATCGAACCGCCCTCGTCATCCTCTCCGGTCGGCTCGCTGGAAGCGGCCTTGGGACGTGAAAGACTGGTCATGCGTTCGAACAGCGTGCTGCCGCCGGCGGGGCGGGCAGGCGCGGGCTCCACCGGACGCTGGCGAACCGGCGGGACCGGAGCCTGGGCATCGGGAACGAGACCGCCGTTGAGCAACAGTTCGTCCTGCTGACGCTGCGGCGCCGGCTGAGCCTGTGCCGAGCCGAGATCAAGCGGCTCCGAACGCTGGCCGTGCAAGCCGGAAAGGCTTGCGTAATTGTTCGATGTTTCCGGCTCGGCTTCTGCGCCGAATTCGTCACCGGCACCGAGTTCCAGTTCGCCGAACGCCTGCGGAGCGGCTTCAGGAGCGGGGGTGGACAGTTCGAAAGGCTCGGACGCGGCCGGAGCCGAGGGCGTGAAAGCCACCGGAGCCGGTGCTTCCACCGCCGCAGGCGCGGGCGCCGGGGCGGGAGCAGGACGCGAGACCATCGGCCGGACGCCGCGCGATGCACCTAGGTTGAGCGGGCGCGAGGCGATTTCCGCCATCTCGGTCGTCTGCTCGATACCGGTGGCAACCACCGAGACGCGGATCTTGCCCTGGAGGTCCGGGTTGAAAGCCGAGCCCCAGATGATGTTGGCATCGGGATCGACCAGCTCACGGATATGGTTCGCGGCCTCGTCGACTTCGAGCAGCTTCATGTCGTCGCCGCCGATGATCGAGATGATCACGCCCTTGGCACCCTGCATCGACACGCCGTCAAGCAACGGGTTCGCTATGGCGCGTTCAGCCGCTTCCAACGCGCGGTTCTGGCCTTCGCCCTCACCGGTGCCCATCATCGCCTTGCCCATTTCGCCCATGACCGAGCGGACGTCCGCGAAGTCGAGGTTGATGAGGCCGGGCATGATCATGAGATCGGTGATCGAGCGCACGCCCTGCTGGAGCACTTCGTCGGCAAGCTGGAAAGCTTCCTTGAAAGTGGTCTCCGCCTTGGCGACCAGGAACAGGTTCTGGTTCGGAATGACGATCAGGGTATCGACGTGCTTCTGAAGCTCCTCGATGCCCGAGTCCGCCGAACGCATGCGGCGCGTGCCTTCGAACATGAAGGGCTTGGACACCACGCCCACCGTCAGCACGCCCTTGGCGCGCGCGGCCTGCGCGATGATCGGCGCGGCACCCGTGCCGGTGCCGCCGCCCATGCCGGCGGCGATGAAGACCATGTGAACGCCGTCAAGCAGACGTTCGATCTCTTCGATGGTTTCTTCCGCTGCCGCACGGCCCACTTCCGGACGCGCGCCGGCGCCGAGCCCCTGCGTGATCTCGGGCCCGAGCTGGATGCGGGTTTCGGCGATCGAATTGTTGAGCGCCTGGGCGTCGGTATTGGCGACGACGAAGTCCACACCCTCTATTTGGGCCTGGATCATGTTGGCGATGGCGTTGCCGCCCGCACCGCCTACGCCGATGACGACAATGCGCGGGCGAAGCTCTTCGATCGCCGGCGGTCCGATGTTGATGCTCATTTCGTTCTCCTGGCAGGCACGTGCGCGAAGAAATTTACCTTGACTAGCCTGATTGCACGCCTGCCTTCATCTAGGCAAAGCATGCGGCCCTGTTGTCCACAGCCGAAACCGCGAAATCCAGCCGATCGTGCCATCCCCGTCGCAAGGATTGCACGGCTGGGCAAAGTGCTCAAAAGTATTCCCTCAATGCTCTATAGACGCGATTGACCACACCGAGGCCGCTGTAACTCACTGAACCTTGTCTGTTCTTGCCGAAAGTACGAATGTCGATCGGGTCGGCCGCGGCATACAGGACAAGCCCGGCAAGCGTGGAAAAGCCCGGTTTGACGTGAGCTTCGGCCAGGCCGGACAGGTGCGGGACACGGCCGATACGGACCGGTTTTCCAAGTGCGGCCTGCGCATAGTCGGCAAGTCCCACAAGCTCGGCACCGCCACCGGTGAAGACCACCTGTTTGCCGCGCTGCGCGTTGAAGCGCATCAGCTTGAGCGCCTTGTTGATCTCTTCCATCAGGATACCGAGCTGGCCGGTAATGACGCCGATCAACTCGGCGCGCGGTATCCGGTTCTTGTCGTCGGCATGACGAGCGATCGGGCCGGTTCCCTCTTCGCCCGGAGCATTGACCGGGATCAGTTCGCGGTGATCATGCGGGCTGGCGATGGCGGAACCGTTCACGCACTTGAGGCGCTCCGCCTGGAAACGGCGGATGCCGAAAGCCGAAGCCACGGCATCGGTGATGTCCGCCGAGCCCATCGGGATCGAGATCATGTCGATCAGCAGCCCGTGCGAATAGACCGCGACATTGGTAACTTCCGCGCCGAATTCAACAAGCGCCACGCCAAGGTCGCGCTCTTCCGGCGAAAGACAGGCCTGACCCGCCGCAATCGGCGAGCCGACCACCGCCTCGACTTCGAGGTGCGCGCACTGCACGGCCTCGGTCAGGTTCCTGATCGGGGCGCCTTCGGCCAGCATGATGTGGATGTCGACACCCAGCCGTTCGGCATGGAGCCCCTTGGGATTGCCAACGCCGTGCGCACCGTCGAGGCGATATTGCGCGGGCTGCGCATGGAGCACCATGCGTCCGTCCGGCTGGATCACCTCACGCGCCGAGATCAGGAGCTGGTCGATATCCTCCTGCTCGATGCGGCGACCGCCGATCTCGGCATCGAACTGGTCGATGCGGCTGGCGAGCCCTGCGCCCGAGCAGCCGATCCAGACCTTGGAAACGCTGGTGTCGGCCATCTTTTCGGCGCGGTCGATGGCATCGCGCACCGCGTAAGTCGCCGCCGCCATGTCCGTGACGTAGCCGCGCTTGATCCCCTGGGAGGCGCGGTGGCCTGAACCCAGCACGATCATGTCGCCCATCTCGGACATGCCCGCAACGATGGCGGAAATGCGGAAGGAACCGATATTGACCGCACCGAATACGCGGGTGATGCGAGGTGGTGCCATCACTGTTCCTCCGCTGCGGCGGCATCGCCGCTGGCTTCAACGCCGGTATGGGGGACTGCACCCGCCTTCATCGCCAATTCCTGTCCTTCGGCATCGGGAACCCGCAGATAGATGCGGTCCTTCGCCCGCATGTCGATTGCAGTGACCTTGCCGCCGATCAACCGGTTAGTGCCGTCCAGCCGCGCGAATGTCACCAGTGCGCCGGCGGATTCGTTGTCGCCCTCCGGCAGCGCCAGCACTTGTCCGGTCTGGAAAGTCAGGTTCCAGCGGCGGTTGCCGATCCACTCCGCCTCCTGAACCTTGGGCTGAAGCGCGGGCGCCGCTTCAAGCAGGTGCCCGAGCTGCGTAACCTGCTGACCCGCACCGGGGCCGGAGACGATCAGCTTGCCCTTGGCATCCTTGCGGTTGATCGCCTCAAGCTCCTGCCCGGTCTCGTCGATCAGCACGAAGCGGTCAGCCTTGCGCAGGACGGCGTGCGGTTCGCGTTCGACGATGTCGATCACCAGCGTATCGGGAAGCTGCCGCGAAACACGCGCGTCCTTGACCCACGACAGGCCAAGCAGCTCGCCGCGCAGCCCGTCAAGGTCGACCTGGGTCATCGACCGGTCGCGCTCGGCCAGGGCCTTTTCGTAGACTTTCAGCTCGTTGAGGTTCTTCACGCCGCGCACTTCCACGCGCTTCACCTCGAACCCGGCATCTGCGGCAACTTGCGCAAACTGCTTGCCCGCAAGCATCGGCACGCCCGCCGCATTGGCGACGACCCAGACGAGCAAGCCCGCGCCGCCGAGTATGGCGACGAGGAAGATCTTGTGAAGCTGCTCCTCGGTGAAGGGCAGCCAGCTCATCACCGTGTCGACGGCCGTGCCGCTCGTCGCCTTGGCCTGGCGCACCTTGGCCTTGGTGTTCTGGGCCGCTGCGGCCTTTCGCGCTGTCTTCGGCTTGCGCCGGATCGTCTGGCTCATTTGCCCCCCTTGGCGACCTTTCCGGCGTCGGCAAGCGCTTCGGCTATGATAGCCTCCACGAGATCGGGGTATTCCATGCCGCAGGCACGCGCCTGTTCGGGAACGAGGCTGAGCGGGGTCATGCCCGGCTGGGTGTTGACCTCCAGCAGGAACAAGCCCTCGATACCCTGCGTGTCGTCCCAGCGGAAGTCGGCGCGGCTGGTGCCCTTGCAGCCGAGCAACTGGTGGGAGCGCAGTGCGAGATCCTTGCAGGCCGCCGTGATCTCATCAGGGATTTCCGCCGGGCAGACGTGTTCGGTCATGCCGTCGGTATACTTGGCGTCGAAGTCATAGAAGCCAGACTTCGGCTTGAGTTCGGTGACCAGCAGAGCCCGTTCCCCTGTGTTCGGCCCGCCGATCACGGCGGTGGTCAGTTCGCGGCCACGGATGAACGGTTCGGCCAAAAGGCGGTCGAATTCCTGCCACGGCCCCTTGGCATCCGGCGCGATGGGATTGCCGTAGTTCCCCTCGGCGGTGACGATCGCCACGCCGACCGAGGACCCCTCGTTGACGGGCTTGAGCACATAGGGACGCGGCAGCGGATCGCGCTTGTGGATTTCCGCGCTCTCGACGATGCGTCCGCCGGGCATCGGAATGCCGTGGGGGACCAGCGCCTGCTTGGTCAGTTCCTTGTCGATGGCAATCACCGAAGTGGCGAGGCCGGAATGCGTGTAGGTGAGGCCCATCAGGTCCATCATGCCCTGCACCGTGCCGTCCTCGCCCGGCGCGCCGTGGAGCGCGTTGAACACGACGTCCGGCTTCACTTCCGACAGACGCAGCGCGACATCGCGGTCCATGTCGATACGGGTGACCTTGTGGCCCTTGGACTCGAGCGCCTTGGCCACGCCCTCGCCGCTCATCAGCGAGACCGGCCGTTCGTTCGACCAACCGCCCATCAGGACTGCGACGTGGAGTTTGGGGAGAGTCACTTCTGGATACCTACTCGTGCTTGGTCTGACGCGTCGGCGAACATGCCCACGCGCTGAATTTCCCATTCGAGCGCGACGCCCGACTTTTCCTTGACCCGGCGGCGGACTTCCTCGCCCAGGGCCTCGATATCGCTGCTGGTGGCGTCGGCGACGTTCAGCAGGAAGTTGGTGTGCTTCTCGCTCACTTGCGCGCCGCCGAGGGTCAGGCCGCGGCATCCGGCTTCGTCCACAAGCTGCCAGGCCTTGTGGCCTTCGGGGTTCTTGAAGGTCGAGCCGCCGGTCTTGCTGCGCAGCGGCTGGCTGGCCTCGCGGCTGGCGGAAATGCGGTCCATCTCGGCCTGGATCGCTTCCGGTTCACCGGCACGGCCCTTGAAGCGCGCAGCGACAACGACGGCGCCTTCGGGGAGTTCGGAGTGGCGATAGGTATAGCCGAGATCGACATTGCCGAGCGTGACCAGCGAACCGTCGCGCAGAACCACGTCGCAATCGACAAGCACGTCCTTGACCTCGCCGCCATAGGCGCCACCGTTCATCCGCACGAAGCCGCCGACAGTGCCGGGGATCGAGCGCAGGAATTCGACGCCGGCAATACCGTTGTCCCGCGCGGTGGAGGAGACGAGAATGCCGCTGGCCCCGCCGCCGCATTCGAGCGTGACCTCATCGGCGCGGGTGACTTTCGCGAACGCCTTGCCGAGGCGGATCACTACGCCCGGAACGCCGCCGTCGCGCACAATCATGTTCGAACCAAGGCCCAGCGCCATCACCGGGACCGACGGATCGAGATCGCGCAGGAATCCCTGAAGATCGGCCAGATCCTTCGGCTCGAACAGCCATTCGGCCGCCCCGCCAGACTTGAACCAGACGAGCGGCGCCAGCGGCGCGTCGGCTTTCAGCTTGCCGGAAACCTGCGGAAGATGCGCGGCTTGGCTCAAGCGGCCCTCCGCGCCCGGATCGCGTCGGCGAGACCTGCCGCCCACTTGGTAATGTCACCTGCGCCGAGGCAGACGATCATGTCGCCCGGCTGGATCGACGTCGCCAGCGCATCGGCCAGTGCGTCCGGCCCGGCAATGACTTGCGCGGAACGGTGGCCGCGCGCCTTCATGCCCGAAACCATGTGTTCGGAATCGACGCCTTCGATCGGCTGCTCGCCCGCTGCGTAGACCGGCGCGGCATAGACCACGTCGGCATCGTTGAAGGCGCCTTCGAAGTCTTCCATATGGTCACGCAGGCGCGTGAAGCGGTGCGGCTGGACCACGGCGATCACGCGATTTCGCACGCCTTCGCGCGCAGCGGCGAGCACGGCGCGAATCTCGACCGGATGGTGGCCATAGTCATCGATCACGGTGACGACACCGCCATCCACCTCGACTTCGCCGACCTTGGTGAAGCGGCGCTTCACGCCGCCGAACTTCGAGAAACCGGTCTGGATGCACTCTTCCGAGCAACCCATCTCCACCGCGACGCCGACAGCGGCGAGCGCGTTCTGGACGTTGTGGCGGCCCGGCATCGGCAGTTCGATGCCCTCGATCCTGCGGAACGAGCCGTCCCGCTGGCGCAGCGCCACGTCGAAGCGGTTGCCGCCGGGAATGGGCGTCACGTTCTCGCCCCGAATGTCGGCCTGAGCGGAGAAGCCGTAAGTCACCACGCGGCGGTCGCGGATCTTGGGGATGATCGCCTGCACTTCCGGATGGTCGATGCAGAGCATCGCCGCGCCGTAGAAGGGCACGTTCTCGATGAATTCGACGAAGGAATCCTTCACCTTGTCGAACGAACCGTAGTGATCGAGATGCTCGGGATCGATATTGGTGACGACGGCGATAGTCCCATCGAGGCGCAGGAACGAGCCGTCGCTCTCGTCGGCTTCCACCACCATCCAGTCCGAGGCGCCGAGGCGCGCGTTCGAACCGTAGGAATTGATGATGCCGCCGTTGATGACTGTGGGATCTACCCCGCCCGCATCGAGCAGCGCCGCAACCATGGACGTGGTCGTGGTCTTGCCGTGAGTGCCGGCCACCGCCACGGTGTTCTTGAGGCGCATCAGCTCGGCCAGCATCTCGGCGCGGCGGACCACGGGAATGCGGTTTTCGAGCGCATGGACAACTTCGGGATTATCGCGCTTCACGGCGGTCGAGGTGACGACCACGGCCACGCCTTCGACGTTCTCCGCCGACTGCCCGATCATGACCTTGATCCCGCGCCCGCGCAGGCCCTCGACCACATAGCCCTCGGCGATGTCGGAGCCCTGCACCGAGTAGCCGAGGTTGTGCATCACTTCGGCGATGCCCGACATGCCGATGCCACCGATGCCCACAAAGTGGATCGTGCCGATGTCAGTGCCGACGCCCCTCACTGCACGGATTCCTTGACCAGCTTGCTCTTGGCAAGGGCTTCGCCGCCCTTGGCGGGCATGGCCTTCTCCATTCGAATTACGTCCATTATCGGGGTGGCGCCGAAGCCTTCGACAAGATCGGCAAGATCGCTGGCGGCATTGGGATAGCCGCAGTTCCATGCGGCATGCGCGGCATTGGCCAGCGTTTCGGGATTCTGGGCGATGGCCTGGATCTGCAGGCAGACTTCCTTGGCCATCTTCTGGAACAGGTCGGCCTGCTCCTTCAGAAGCGCATTGCGCCGTTCGCCGCTGTAAGTGTCCGCATCTTCAGTGGTGATCGCCGGCTGGCGGATCACCCGCGCACCGCCCGCAGCCACGATCTCGCGCGCATTGGCGGTCTGGTGGTCGTCGGTTGCGTAAGGCAGCGGAATCAGGATCGCAGGACGGCCCACATCGGTCAGTTCCGCGATGGTCGACGCGCCAGAGCGTCCGATGAACAAGTGCGCACCGGCAAGGCGCTCGGCCATGTCTTCGAAATAGGTCGCAAGTTCGGCCGGAATACCGTGGTTTACATAGCGCGCACGGACGCCTTCGATATCCTCGGCGCGGCACTGCTGGATGACCTGGAGGCGCGAACGCAAGGTGGGTGGCAGCATCGCGAGAGCATCGGGCACGACTTGCGACAGCACGCGAGCGCCCTGGCTTCCGCCGGTCACGAGGATGCGCAGCAGGCTGTCCTCGCCGAATTCGGGGAACGGCGCGTCACGCAGGGCCAGGACTTCGTCCCGCACCGGATTGCCGACCAGCGTCACCTTATCCGAAAACCTCGGATCGAGCACGTCAACTTGCTCGAAAGCCGTGGCGATGGCGTCCACCTTGCCCGCAAAGTAACGGTTCACACGGCCCAGCACCGAATTCTGCTCATGCAGGATAGTCGGGATTTTAGCCGAGTTGGCGGCCAGCATCGTCGGCAGCGCGGGATAGCCGCCGAAGCCCACCACGGCGGTCGGTTCGAAGCTTTCGAACAGGCGCAGCGCCATGGCGCGGCCGGAAAGAATGCCCTTGGCACCCCTGAGCCAGTTCAGCGGGTTTTTCCCAGCGATCCGGCCCTGCGGCAGGACATGGGCAGGCAGATAGTCAGGCTTGCCCGGAATCGCCGCGCCCCGCTCGTCCGTGATGAGCGCAACATGATGCCCGCGCCGGTCCAGTTCGGCGGCGAGCGCGAAAGCCGGAATGAGGTGCCCGCCCGTCCCGCCCGCGGCAAGAACGTAGTGGCGGCTTACCGAGCCTTTTACGGCCGAACTCATGAAGAAAAGTCTCCAACGGCGCGAAGCGAGAACCTCTCGCGCTTGATGAAAGGATTGCGGCGCGTGATCGCCAGCAGCAGCCCCACCGTCATGCACATGGCGACGGTGGACGAACCGCCATAGCTGATCAGCGGCAGGGTCATGCCCTTGGAAGGGAAGAGTTGCAGGTTGACCAGGATATTGATGAAGGCCTGCCCCCCGAACTGCGAGCCGATCCCGGCTGCCGCCAGTACCGTGAACAGGTCTTCCTCGTCCACCAGGCGCAGCATCACGCGGGTCAGCAGCGCAAGATAGATCATAACGATGATGATGCAGGCGATCAGGCCGAATTCCTCACCGATCACCGAGAAGATATAGTCGGTATGGGCTTCGGGCAGCGCCATCTTCCTGATGCCCATCCAGAAACCCTGTCCGAACCATCCACCGTTGAGCAAGGTGCGCTGCGCGAGGTCCACCTGATCGAAGGCATTCCCGCCCGACAGGAAGGAATCGATGCGATTACGCCCGTTGTCATAGGTGAAGTACATCAGGACAAGGCCGCCGATGCCCACGCCCGCGAACATGCCGATGCGCTTGAGCTGGATACCGGCCAGCAGGATCATCACGAAGAACGTGCCTGAAAACAGCATGGTCGAACCGAAATCGGGCTGCGCCATCAGCAGCGCGCCCAGCAGGCCCATCAGGCAGAAGCAGATCGCAACCACCGGAATATGCGGATCACGCGCGCGCCACGAGAGGATCCAGGCCAGCAGGATCGGAAAGCCCGATCCCAGAAACTGCGAAGGCTGGATCGAGATCCCCAGCTTCAGCCAGCGCCGCGCGCCATTCACTTCGGAACCGACCACCGGGACCAGCACAAGCCCGACAAGCATGACGGCCGCGATGAGGATGCCGACCCGGCGCGCACTGTCCTTCGACAGGCTGGAAGCCCAGAACATCGCGCAAAGGCCCACGAACTGCCACCGCAGGTGCAGCCAGAAGAAGTGCAGCTGCGAAAGCTTCTCGTGCGCCGTCGAAAGGCGCCGCGCGCTCGCCGGAGAGCCCGCCGCCACCGCCACCGCGCCGATCCCCATCAGGATCAGCACCAGCGCAAGCACGCTGCGGTCGATCTCCTGCCACCAGATCGCGAGTTGCCCCCGGCGGTTGCGGTTGTAGCGTGTGTTCGCGGGAACCGCTCCGGTGCCGGGCGCGATCGTGGCCATCAGTGTTTCACCCCATCGGCATCTTCGCCCTGCGCCTCGAGCAGCGCCTCGACGATCTGGCGGAACACCAGGCCGCGCGCCTCATAGTCGCGGAACTGATCGAAACTGGCGCAAGCCGGAGACAGCATGACGACATCGCCGGGCTTCGCGCGGGCCATGGCCTCGCGGATTGCCTCGGCCATCATCTCGCTGCGATGGACTTCAGTAAATGGCGTCAGGATCTCGGCGAAGCGCGGGCCGGCATCGCCGATGGTATAGGCGGCCGCCACATTGCCGAAGAAAGGCGCGCACTCGTCAAGGTCGTCGCCCTTTGGCAGACCGCCCAGAATCCAGTGGATGCGCGGCGCCGGATCAGGCGGAAACGCAGCAAGCGCAGGCGCGGTCGAGGCCGGGTTGGTGGCCTTGCTGTCATTGATGTAAAGGACGCCGTTCGCCTCGGCCACGCGCTCCATGCGGTGCGGCAATCCGCTGAACGTGCGCAGCGCCGGTTCCCACTGCTCGGCGGGAATGCCCAGCGCCTCTACGATGGCGACCGCTACGGCCGCGTTCTGAAGGTTGTGCGGGCCTTGCAGCGAAGGCCAGTCCTTTTGCAGCGCGACGAGACCCTGCCCGTCGACCCGGCGCACGAGGCCGGCCGCGCGGCGCGCCTCCTCTGCCTCGGCAACATCGGAAGTCTCGCGGTCGCCCGTGCCGAAGATGGCCGGACGGGCGGCATCCTGCATCTCGAACAGGCGGGCCTTCGAGGCCGCATAAGCCTCGAAACCATCGTAGCGATCGAGATGGTCGGGCGTGATGTTGAGCAGCGCCGCCACGTCGCAATCGAGGCTGCGGGTGAGGTCGATCTGGTAGCTCGACAGTTCCAGCACATAGACGCCGCCCTCGGGCAGCGGAACTTCGCCAAGCACCGGCACGCCGATGTTGCCGCCGACGCGCGCGGGCACTCCGGCGCTTTCGAGAAGGTGGTGGACCAGCGAGGTCGTGGTGGACTTGCCGTTGGTGCCGGTGATGCCCACCACGCGGTGCGCAGGCAAACCGCCCTCGCCGGGCGCGATCGTGCGCGCCAGTGCGAAAAGCTCAATATCGCCGATTACCGGCACGTCCTGACGGCGCGCGACCTCGGCGATCGGATGCTTGTTCAGCGGAACGCCGGGCGAGACGATGACGCCGTCATAGCCGGTAAGATCAGCCGTGACCGGATCGGCCACTTCGATGCTCTCGTCCTGGCTGCGTGCGCAGAGCGCCTGGCGCGGTTCCTCGCGCGAATCCCAGGCCATGACGTGAGCGCCGCTCGCCAGCAGCGTCTCGACCGCGGTGAGGCCCGAGCGCGCGAGCCCTAGGACCGCATAGCGTTTTCCGGCGAAGGCGGGGGAGACGATCACGTCGGGCGCCTCATCGTAGCTTGAGCGTCGAAAGGCCGATCACCGCAAGGACGATCGAAATGATCCAGAAGCGGATGACAACGGTGGATTCCTTCCAGCCCTTCTGCTCGAAGTGGTGGTGGATCGGCGCCATGCGGAACACGCGGCGACCGGTCCGCTTGAACCAGAAGACCTGGATTATGACCGAAACAGCCTCCAGCACGAACAGGCCGCCGACGATGGCCAGCACGATCTCGTGGTGCGCGGCAACGGCGATGGCGCCCAGTGCGCCGCCCAGTGCAAGGCTGCCGGTGTCGCCCATGAAAACGGCTGCAGGCGGCGCGTTGAACCACAGGAAGGCGAGGCAGGCCCCGATGATGCCGGCGCAGAATACCGCCAGTTCACCTGCGCGCGGCACGTGCGGGATGCCAAGGTAGTTGGCATAGTCCACGCGGCCGGCAAGGTAGCAGATGATCGCGAAAGTGCCGGCCGCGATCACCACCGGCATCGTGGCAAGGCCGTCGAGACCGTCGGTCAGGTTCACCGCATTGCCGGCGCCCACGATCACCACGGCCGCAAAGACGTAATAGAACGGGCCGAGCGGGATATAGCGCCCCGAAAGGAACGGCACGTAGAGGTTCGTATTGAGCTGGCTGACGATGATGTACGAGGCGATCCCCGCAACCACGAATTCGAGCGCCAGCCGCAGCTTGCTCGACAGGCCGGCCGTGCTGCGCTTGGCCACCTTGTCGTAATCGTCGAGGAAGCCGATGATGCCGAAGCCCACCGTGACGGCGACACAGGCCCAGACGAACGGGTTCTTCACGTCCATGAACAGGATCATCGCGCTGACCAGCGCAGTGAGGATCATGAGCCCGCCCATCGTGGGGGTGCCGCGCTTGGCAAGGTGGCTTTGCGGGCCGTCCTCGCGGATCGGTTGCCCCTTGCCCTGACGTACGCGCAGCATGTTGATGAAGCGCGGGCCGATCAGCAGCCCGATGCCCAGCGCCGTCATCAGCGCCGCGCCCGACCGGAACGACTGGTATCGGAAGAGGTTGGACAGTCCCTCGAAATGGAACCATTCTGCGATGAGATACAGCATCTTGCGGGGGAGCCCCCCTACCCTTCCTGTTTGTCGAGCGCGGTCACCAGGGAAGCCAGGCCCACCGAGTTCGAGCCCTTGACCAGGATGACGTCATCCCGTTCGAGACCGAATTCGCGCAGAGCGTCGACAGCTTCCCGCACAGTCAGGCAATGCGCGAAGGGCACGTCCTTGCCAAGCGGAAGCGCCCCGGATTTCCCCAGTTCCCCGGAATTCTCCCCCGCTTCAAGGGCTTTTGCGAGCGGGGCCATCTCCTCGCCCACCAGCACGGCGTAATCGACACCCGCTTCGCGGATCGGGCCGGCAAGCGCGGCGTGATAGTCAGGGCCGTGGCTGCCCAGTTCCTTCATCGCGCCGAGCACGGCAATACGGCGGTGCGCCGGCGTGCGGCCAAGCTGGTCCAGCGTCGCGCGCATGGAGGCGGGATTGGCGTTGTAGCTCTCGTCGATCAGCAAGGCCTTCGCGGAAGCGGCGCGGCGCCCGTCAGCATTGGGTTCGGCGCCGGGCTCCCCACCCGGAACGTCGATCTGAAGCCGGGCGCCGCGCCCAGGCAACCCGCCCATTTCGGCGAGCGCCACGCCTGCGGCACCGAGGTCTCCCTTGACCCCGCGCACCGCGGCCATGACCGCGAGCGAATTGATCACATGATGTTCACCGGGCGAGGCGACGGTGTAGCAAACCCGCCGGTCCCCCATGTCGATCGTCACCAGCGAGCCGCCTCCGATCGCCGGAACCGCATCCAGCAACCGCACGTCGGCGTCTCGCGCCTTGCCGAAGGAGACCACTTGCGCGCCCGCTTCGAGCGCGGCTTCCTTCAGCCTGTTGAAATAGGGGCTGTCGGCCGGGATCACGGCCACGCCGCCCTTCTCCAGCCCTTCGAAGATTTCCGCCTTGGCGTCGGCGATGGCCTCCATCGAACCCAACATCTCGATGTGGGCGGGCGCGATGGTAGTGATGACCGCGACGTTCGGACGGACCTGGCGGGTCAGCCCGGCAATTTCGCCGGCGTGGTTCATTCCCATCTCGAAAATGCCGAAACGCGCACGCGCGGGCATTCGCGCAAGGCTCAGCGGAACGCCGACATGGTTGTTGTAGCTCTTGACCGAACGATGGGCATCACCCCGGCTGGCGCGGTCGAGCGCAGCCCAGATCGCCTCCTTCACGCCGGTCTTTCCGACCGAACCCGTCACGCCGATGATCGGCCCGCGCGACCGGATGCGCGCGGCGGCCCCCAGCCGCTCCAGCGCCTCGGTCGTGTCCTCCACCAGGATGTGGGGACCATCGACCGGCCGATCGACCACGGCTGCAGCCGCACCCTTGGCAAAAGCCCCATCGACGAAGCGATGACCGTCCATGGCCTCGCCCTTGAGCGCGAAGAACAGGTCGCCGGGCTCGACGTCGCGGCTGTCGATCTCGACGCCGGAAACGGTGAAGTCACCGCTGGCCGTACCCTTCAGAACCCGCGCCAGCGTGGCCGAGTCCCAAAGCGCGAGAGGCCACGGAGAGAGCGGGTTTTCCTCGGCCGCATCGCTGGGCCACTCGAGGATCCGGGCTACAGCATTCATCGCCTACTACCTTCCCTGCGGACCAGACATTTCCCTGGCCACGGTGACGTCGTCGAATGGCAGGACGCGCACTGCATCGCCGCTGCCGATGATCTGCCCCTGTTCGTGCCCCTTGCCGGCGATGAGGACGATGTCCCCCCGCCCGGCTTCGGCGATGGCCGCACCGATCGCCTCGCGCCGATCGCCGATTTCTCGCGCGCCGCCGCTCATTCCGGCGAGAATCATGGCGCGAATTGCCGCCGGGTCTTCCCCGCGCGGGTTGTCGTCAGTGACGATCGCCACGTCCGCACCCTCGCTGGCCACCCGGCCCATTTCCGGCCGCTTGCCCTGGTCCCGGTCGCCGCCCGCGCCGAATACCACGATCAGGCGTCCTTCCACATGGGGACGGAGCGCCGCGATCGCCGCTTCCAGCGCATCGGGCGTATGCGCATAGTCGACATAGACCGGCGCGCCTACCGAGGAAATCGCCGCACGCTCCAGCCGCCCGCGCACGGTCACGAGCCGCTTCAGGGCATCGAACGTCGTGTGCGCATCGCCGCCGCTGGCCAGCACCAGCCCCGCCGCGACAAGCGAATTTGCCGCCTGATAGGCGCCGATCAGCGGGAGCTCGAGCACGTAGGCTTTGCCCTCATGCTCGAGCTCCAGCTTCTGGCCGAGTCCGCCCGGCTTGCGACCCGAGAGGCGGATGCTGGTGCCCTTGGCACCCACGGTGAACGTCTTGAGCCCGCGCTGCTCGGCGTGGGCAATGGCTTTGTCGGACCACGGATCGTCGGCCCAGATCACGGCGGTGCCGCCATCGACGACCACTTCGTCGAACAGGCGCATCTTCGCCGCGAAATAGTCGTCCATGTCTGCGTGGTAGTCGAGATGGTCGCGCGAGAGGTTGGTGAAGGCGCCCGCCGCCACGCGCGGTCCCTCGATGCGGAACTGCGAAAGACCGTGGCTCGACGCTTCGTAAGCGACGTGGGAAACACCCTCGCGCGCAAGACCAGTGAGGTTGGCCAGGAAAGTCACGATATCCGGAGTGGTGAGGCCGGTGGAAACCGTTTCGTCGCTGGTGGTGACGCCGAGCGTACCGATCGAGGCGGCGCGCTGGCCGGCCATGCGCCAGATCTGACGGGTCAGTTCCACGGTCGAGGTCTTGCCGTTGGTGCCGGTGACGGCCACCAGCGTCTCCGGCACGGGCTGGAAGAACGGCGCGGCAAGTCGCGCGAAGAGACGGCGCGGCTCGGGATCGGCGAAGTGCACCGCACCTTCGACCCTGGCATCGCGATGCGCCACGACAGCTACGGCGCCAGCCTCGATGGCGGCGGTGATATAATCTTCGCCGTTGAACCTGGCGCCCCGGAACGCGCCGAACACCGTGCCGGGCGCGACCTTGCGGTGATCGATGGCAAAGCCGGTCACATTGGCATCAGCGCCCTCGGCCAGAGGAACATCGGCAGCAGCGCAGAGGGCAGTCAATTTCATTCTTCCAGGCTCACTCTTCAGCGGTTCCGGCCGGGATCAGCGGCTTGAGGTCGGAAATGTCGATGTCGCGGGTTTCGTCGGGCATGATGCCCAGCAGCGGCCCGATGCGCGGGACCACGCGCTGGATCACCGGCGCCGAGTTCCACGCGGCAGTGCGCTGGAACGAGGTTGCCTCGGTACCCTGTGGCTCGTCCATCATGGCGATGACGACGTAGCGCGGGCGGTCCATCGGGAAGGCGGCGGCGAAGGTCGCCACCAGCGAGTGCTTGCGGTAACCGCCGACGCCCGGCTTTTCGGCCGATCCGGTCTTGCCCCCGACACGGAATCCCGGCGCGTCGGCCTTGCGGCCGGTGCCGTAGGACACGATCATGCGCAGGAGCTGGCGCATGCGCGCGCTGGTCGCGGCGGTGAACACGCGGCGACCGGCAGGAACCTGCGATGGCTCAAGCTTCTTGAGCGTCGCCGGACGCCAGATGCCGCCGTTGACGAGCGAGGCATAAGCCGAGGCGAGATGCAGCGGCGTCACGGCGATACCGTGGCCATAAGCAACCGTCATCGTACGCAGACGCGGCCATTCACCACGCGGCCACAGCGGGAAGCCGCGCGCAGGCAGCTCGACATAGGGACGCTGGTTCATCGCCAGCGATTCCATGGTCTTCTTGAGCCGCTCGCC
Organism: Novosphingobium sp. TK71; assembly: GCF_055361505.1. Lineage (NCBI taxonomy): Bacteria > Pseudomonadati > Pseudomonadota > Alphaproteobacteria > Sphingomonadales > Sphingomonadaceae > Novosphingobium > Novosphingobium sp. TK71. The sequence continues at coordinate 63,938 of NZ_CM143962.1, read as the reverse complement.
GCCAAGCTCGTCCGCGATATGGGCCGTGACCGTGTTCGACGAGTGGATCAGCGTTTCCAGCACGTTCAGCGAACTGCCGTAGTTGTGCAGGTCATGGATCGTGAACTTGCCGACGTGAAGCGGCGTTGCCGGCCAGCGACGGCGCAAGTCGGTGATCGTGCCCGCGTCGAGCGCGGCAGCGACGGTGATCGGCTTGAAGGTCGAACCGAGTTCGTAGACCTGGTTGGTCACGCGGTTGAAACCACGCGGCACGTTGCCGTCCCGCGCCTGCTCCTCGGTGATGACGAGATCGCTGGGCTGGACGTGGTTCGGATCGAACGAGGGCAGCGACGCCAGCGCCAGGATCTCGCCGGTATCCACGTCGAGAATGACGCCGGCCGCACCCTTCGCCTTGCTCAGCGCCATGCCCTTGCCCAGTTCATCTTCCAGCGCGCTTTGCACGCGGAAGTCGATCGAGAGCACTGCAGGGTTGGCACGCCCTTCAGGGCTGGTGAGCTGCTTGTCGAAAGCCTGCTCCATGCCGACCTGGCCCTTGCCGAAAGTATCGACATAACCGAGCACCGAGGCCGCCATCGAACCCTGCGGGTAGAAGCGCGTGGCTTCCTGCGGGTATTCGAGCGCCGGCTCGCCCAGCGCGTGAACCTTGTTTGCGTCCTCGGGAAGGATCGACTTGCGCAGATAGCCAGGCTTGTCCGACGAAAGCTTGGCGATAAGCTCGGCCCGGTCGAGATCGGGGAAGATGCGGATCAGGCCGTCAGCGACCTGGGCCGGCGTGTGGACCAGCGCGGAACCGGCGCTCATCGCCTTGGGGTTGAACCACAGCGAATAAGTCCGGAACTCGCGGGCCAGCGGCACGCCATTGCGGTCGACGATCTCGCCCCGCTGCGGAACCAGCAGATCGGACAGGTCGCCACCGCGCACCGACGGGCCGGTTACGCCAAGGTAAAGGATACGGAAAAGCGCCAGCAACCCGACGAGCGTGAAAACCCCCAGAATCCAGAGCGTGCGCATCTTCGCGACCAGCAGCGATTGCTGCCGGACGTTGAACAGCTTGCGCCGGCCGGTCGAGACCGTGGTGGGGATCGCTCCGATCGGGAAGGCCGGGGCGTTCACTGCTGGGCAGCCTCCGCCACCTCGATCCGCGCCAGGCGGCTGCCGAGCGCGGCAGCATCACGCGCGAGCTGATCTCGTTCCGGGTCGCGGCTCTTGCCACCGGCGCCCTTGGCCTCGGCTGCCGGAAGCGCGGCGGCGGTCGCCCCCGTCACAGGCGAAACCATCGCGAGCAACCCGCCGTTCGAAGCATCGCCCTGGCCCTGCGCCGGATCGCCCGCCGTGTCGGCATTGGCGTAGCGGATCGGAGCCGGCGCACCGGGGCCGACCGGCATGCCGAGCGCGGCAAGCTGGCGCTCGCCTTCGATGTACTGGCCCGCCGTGGGCGCCTTGTAGCCGAACTCCAGGTCGTTGAGTTCCTTGAGCGCCTGCTGGTTCGAGCGGGTCTGGAACTCGGTCTCCAGGAAATTGATGTCCTGCTGAACCCACACGATCCGCTTCTCGGTATCGTGGACCTGGCTCTTCACCGCGTTCACGCGCAAGGTCAGGCCGATCGTCAGCGCGCCGCAGACCAGCAACACGGAAATCCATCCAATCGAATGGACGCGATCGCGAGTGAGGTTCATGAGGCACTCCTGTGGTCTTTACGGCCATCTGGCGTTCTTGGGGGAGCATCGGTGCGCAGCGCGGCGCGCAGGGTTGCGGATCGGGAACGGGGATTGGCGGCAAGTTCCGCCTCCCCCGGCCGCACGGCCTTCGCCACTTGCGCGAACGTCGCCTGCGGGCCGGAGCCGACTTGCGGCAGATGCCGCGAGGTGCTCTTGGCCTGACCGGCGGCATCCCTCAGGAAGCGCTTGACCTTGCGGTCCTCGAGACTGTGGAAGGTCACTATTGCCAGCCGCCCCCCGGCGCGCAGCAGCGTTTCAGCCCCTTCCATCCCGGCATCGAGTTCGTCGAGCTCTCCGTTCACGTGGATACGGATTGCCTGGAAGCTGCGCGTCGCCGGATCCTTCGGCGCGGAAGCTCCCTTGTAATTGGCATTATAGCCCACCGCCTTGCGGACCACGCGGGCGAGTTCGCCCGTGGTCTCGATCGGACGCGCGGCCACGATCGCGCGGGCTACGCGGCGCGACTGGCGCTCCTCGCCGTAAAGGTAGAGCACGTCGGCGATCTCGGCCTCGTCGGCCTCGTTCACGAAATCCGCGGCAGAGAGCCCGGCCTGGCTCATGCGCATGTCGAGCGGCCCATCGGCGCTGAAGGCAAAGCCGCGCTCGGCCTGATCCAGTTGCATCGAGGACACGCCGATATCCATGACCACGCCGTCCACTTGCGTGATCCCCGCCTCGATCAGGCTCTCCGCCATTTCGGAGAACCGGCGCGGATGCAGCACGAGCCGCGGCGGAACGGTGTCCAGCTCCGGCCATTTCGCACGGTTCTGCTCGATCGCGGCGATGGCGTCGGGATCGCGGTCAAACGCATGGACGGTCGCGCCCGCATCGAGCAGCCGGCGCGTATAACCGCCCGCGCCCAGGGTACCGTCGACGATGACGTCGCCGCCCTGGGGGTTCAGGGCGGCGACGACCTCCTCCAGGAGCACAGGAACGTGGGGAACGCCCTCGGGTATGGTGCGAGAGGCGCTCATTTCTTCGAAGCTTTCTGAAGTTCCTTGGCCGCAAGGCTGCCGCAGGCGGTCTGTGCCGCCTTCCAGCCATCGTCCATATTGTTGAGGTTTTCCGGGCTCCACACCGTGAAGAAGCGGCCGTTGCCGCGGAAATAGAGCTGGTCGGTCACATTGGCGAGCGCGGCAAGGTCCTCAGGCAGGACGAAGCGGCCACTGCCGTCGAACGGCACTTCATAGGAGGCGTAGATGTCGCTGGCGCGCTTTTCCGCGTCGAAATCCTTGCCGGCACGTAGAGCCACCTCCTGCTGCTCGCGGATTTCCTGTTCGAAATCCTGGATGCGCGAGAGCCCGAAGCCGACAAGGCAGGGCCAGCGATCGTGGGTGGTCAGGCAGAGCAGATCCTTGCCGCTCGATTCGCGCACGGTGCCGCGGAACGCATTGGGCAGCACGAAACGGTTCTTGTCGCGTAGCAGCGAAAAGCCCTGTCCGTTGTAGATGTATGGCTGCCCAGCCATGTGTCCCTGTCGCCCCTAAGGTTGCCTCTCGGGCATGACGGAGACCCTCCGACCGCGCGCTCACGCGATCGGGCCCCGGACCCTGCAAGCAAGGCACGGCGAGACTCAGCCATTCCGATTGACCATGCTTTTATAACGGGAATTTTGGGGATTAAAGGGAAATGTGGGGATCAACGGGATTTAATCGGCGGATTTCTTCGGATTTTCAGCACAGTTCGTCTTCACGGAGATAAGTGTTAAACCATGGGAAACTACAAAAATCGCTGATTTTCAGGGACTTTCCCTTAGTTCAGCGATCAATCGGCCTCATCCCCGCTCCAACCCCGTCAATCCCCACTTTCGGCACCGAGGATCATCGCGGCGAGCACTCTCCGGCAAATGGCCTGCCTGCCGACGTCAGGTGATTCTTCGAACAAGGCGGCATCGGAAACCGCAAAAACCCGGCCATGCCCGATCTTGCACCGTGCAATCAGCCCTTCGGATTCGATCCGGCAGGCATCCCGCGCATCCCCGGGTTTCCCGTCCTTCCCGTGTTTTCCCGATTCCGGGAGCCGATCCCCGGAATTCCCCGAAGACCGAAAGCGGCCCGCCAGGTTAACGGGAAACTCGCCGACGAAGCTTGCCGCCATCCGCTCGCCCGCGGGTTGCCCCTCGTCGAACTCCATGCGAAGCCCCCAATGCGCGAGAATGGGTGATAGCATCGCCATGTCCTGCGGGCGGCGCGGATCGCCAAGGGCGTGGCGGGAGGGCATCGTCAGCATGGGGTCGGCAAACAGCAGTACCCTGCCCCCATCACGCACCCAGCGATCAAGCGCGACGTTCTCTTGCGGCGAGAATGGACGTGGCTGCGCCAGCACCAGCAACCCATCATGCTGCAGCGGAAGGACGCCGTTTGCATCGGCAAGCGTGTCCAGCGGCACCAGCTTGCCCGCGTCCGACAGCACCGGACCAGCCCAATGCTGCGGCCGGTCAGCGGCGAGCAGATCCCGGATGTCGTCGCTCTCGGCCCAGAGGATTGGCAGGCTGGTGTAGAGCCCCACCTCGCGATCGGCGCGCGGTGGGCGGGAATCGCCGCAGGAGGCGAGCGCCAAGGCGCCCGCCAGCAACGTCAGTACAGGGCGCAGATTATTGGCCGCCGGCCGGAGATGCGGGCGGTGCGCCCGGATCACTCACCTCGCCGGTGGGCGTCGGACTGGGGTCGGAGGCTGGCACCACGCCGATATCGGCAAGCGGGTCGCTCGCCTGCTTCTTGGGCTTGGCATCGGCTGCAACGACCTGCCGGATGGGGTCTTCGGTGTCGATCAGGCGGGTGCGGTCGTTGATGATATTGGCGAGGCCGACGATGAGCAGCATGGCGCAGAGGCCGAACAGCCCCACTTGTAACCGATGTACCGCCTGCGAACGCAGTTCGCGCGCCGAGGGCGGCACGAAGTGCTGGGGCGTCGTGATCGGCTCGATCATCGTAGGCGGAATGTGTCCTGCCATCGACAGATCGTTTACCTCAGGATTCCAGCCATGGGAAGACAGGCAGATTTTTCGCCTTCAACCATTCCGGATTGTACAGCGAGGAAAGGTAGCGGAAGCCGGTGTCGCACAGAATTGTGGCGACCCGGGCATCGGCCTTGCCTTCGGCCACCAGCTTGCGGCCGAGCGCCACGGCGCCCGCCACGTTGATGCCCGAGGAGAGGCCCAGGCACAGGCCTTCTTCCGACAGCAGGCGGCGGACCCATTCCAGCCCTTCCTCATCCGAGATGCGGAACTGGGCATCGATCGGCGCGCCTTCGAGGTTGGCGGTAATGCGTCCCTGTCCGATACCTTCGGCAACGGAGGAACCCTCCGCCTTGAGTTCGCCGTTCGCGTAGTAGTTGTAGAGCGCGGCGCCGTGCGGATCGGTGAGCGCGATGGTGATCGCATCGTCGAACGCCTTGAGGCCCAGCCCCGTCCCGGCAATCGTGCCGCCCGTCCCTGCCGCACATGTGAAGCCATCGATGCGGCCTTCCATCTGCTCCCAGATTTCCGGTGCCGTGCTTTCGATATGAGCCTTGCGGTTGGCGATATTGTCGAACTGGTTGGCCCAGATCGCGCCCGGAGTCTCTTCTGCCAGGCGGCGCGAGGTGTGGACGAAATGCCCGGGGTTCGAGAAAGGCGCAGCAGGAACGAGGACGAGTTCGGCGCCAAGCGCACGCAGAGTGTCCATCTTCTCGCGCGACTGGGTCTCGGGCATGACGATGATCGTCTTGTAGCCCAGCGCATTGGCGACGAGCGCGATGCCGATGCCGGTATTGCCGGCCGTCCCCTCAACGATGGTGCCGCCGGGCTTGAGCAGCCCCTTCGCCTCAGCGTCGCGCACGATCCAGAGGGCCGCGCGGTCCTTCACCGATGCGCCGGGATTTGCGAATTCGCACTTGCCCCAGATCTCGCAACCAGCCGCTTCGCTGGGGCCCTTGAGCAGGACGAGCGGGGTTTTGCCGATGAGGTCGAGAGTGGAGCGCTGGGAGATGGGTGCAGTCATGGCGGCACAGGTAGGAAGTCAGGCGGAAAGGCGCAAATGATTTGCAGAGTTTTTTGAATGCGCCATCCGACTTGCGCGAATGGATCCTGGCTCCGGCCTGCGGCGGGATGCAGCCGCCCCCACCTCGGCCCGCGCCGCGAGGACGGCCGGACGGTCTTTTCACCTGACCGTCAGGCCGTCCGAAGGATCAATCTTCCTGCGCGATCGTGACCTTGCAGCCTTCGAGCGCCGCGGTGACAGGAACCTGGCAGGAAAGACGCGAGAATTCGTTGCGATGGTCGGAACTGTCGAGCAGGTCGTTCTCGTCCTCGCTCATCGCGGGCAGCTTGTCCGCGAAGGCCGGGTCGATGTGGACATGGCAGGTTGCGCAGGAGCAGCAGCCACCGCAGAGAGCCAGCAACTCGTCGAAGCCGCTGTCGCGGATCGTTTCCATCAGGGTGCGGCCTTCGAGGGCCTCGACGGTGGATTCTTCGCCCGATTGATTGATGACGATGATCTGCGGCATTCTCGTCGATCCTCTTTCTGATACTGCATGTATCATAACATGCTTGTTTCGGCCTTTGCGGCCGGCTGCTAATGACTGCAACCCCCTTTTGCAAGGTAATCGAATAATGGGCTTGAGCGCAGGCGCACTGAAACTGGGACTGGATGCGATTGCTGCCAAGGAACCTGCCATCGCCCGTGCGCTGGATGTAGCCGGCTACCCCGAACCCCGCATTCGCGCGACCGGATATGCCACCCTGCTGCGGACCATCGTCGGCCAGCAAGTGTCGGTTGCGGCGGCGGCATCGGTATGGAACCGGCTGGAAGCGCTGCTGGGCGAAGGCATTGCGCCCGAAGTCCTGCTCGCCGCCGAATTCGACGCCTTGCGGGCCTGCGGGCTCTCACGCCAGAAGCAGGGATATGCACGCAGCCTTTGCGAACTCGTTGTGGCGGGCACGCTCGATTTCGACAATCTGCCGGAAGACGACGACGAGGCCATAGACCAACTGGTGCGGATCAAGGGGATCGGACGATGGTCCGCCGAAATCTACCTGCTGTTCGCGGAAGGGCGGCCCGACATCTGGCCTGCCGGTGATCTTGCGGTTCAGGCCGGGCTGCACAAAATCCTCGCCCTCGAGGCAAGGCCCAGCGAAAAGCAGACGCGCCAGATCGCCGAAAGCTGGCGCCCGCACCGAGGCGCGGCGGCGATTTTCACCTGGCACTGCTACAACAACCCGGCTCTCTAGGCACGCCGCCTAGGCCGGGATGGTAACAACCGGCGCAGAGGCACGGGGAAAGCGCTCCTCCATCCAGCGCCGCAACTTCGGTGACTGGCGCTCGGTAAGGATCGAGATGGCCGCACAAGTGAGCACGATCAGCCCGACAAGTGCGGCGAACACCGGAAAACTGCGCCCGGCTTCGATGCCCCATGACCGCAAAAGCTGAATCAGCGGCCAGTGGAACAGGTAGAGGGTGAATGAAAAACCGGCGAGCGTCTTCGCGGCCGTCTCCAGCCGCATGACCGGTTTCGCCAGCCGGTTCGCGAGCGGGCGCACACCGGCAAGCGCGGTGGTCATGACCACGCCCATGAACAGGTCCGACAGCGCCCACTGCGACCATTCGGCGTCCCCCGGCCACCACGCCTTCAGCAGCGGATTGAGCGTCTCCCGGTCTATCTCGAACAAGGCCAGCGCCATCCAGACCGCCGCGGCCAGAAGAAGCGGAGCCGCCGCCAGCGGGAGACGCCGCGCGGGAGGCGTGTGTGTGAGCGCGACACCGAAGAGCCAGACCGGCATCAGGAGCAGGATCGCCCCGCCAGCCGCCGCACAGCCGACGATCACGGCAATCACGCGCAACCAGCCGCGCAGGAACGCCGCCAGCGCGAAGATCGCATAATACCAGACCTCGTAGCAGAGCGACCAGTAAGGCGGATTCCAGACCGGCCCCGCCACGCCGGGCCAGGCGCTGATGAAGGTCAGCGGCGCCAGCAACTGCCTGGTCACTGCCAGCGCGTCTTCCGGGCTGTTGTCCATCCGTACCGGGCTCGGCCCGGCCAGCAGATATGCCGCAAGCGTGCTGAAGATCAGCGACGGGATCGCAACCGGCAGGATGCGCGAGATTCGCGCCACCGCGTAGCGCGGCAGGTTCGAGCGACCGCCGAGCACGGAAGTACTGATGACGAGGCCGGACAACACGAAGAACACGATCACGCAGTAATGCTGCATCCGCACGCCGAACGGGAACCAGCCGTGATAGAGCCCCAGTTGCACCGCATGTCCCACCGCGACCAGCAGTGCCGCGCCGAAACGCACGAAATCCAGCACGACCGAAAGCGGCCGCGTCAGGAAGCGTTCGTCGGACACCGGCGACATCCGCCCCGACCGTTCAGGCGTCGGGGGCGGCAGCGTCGATAAAGCGCGCCAGTTCCACGTCGCGGCGGCTCAGGCCCGCGGCATCGTGCGTGGTCAGCGTGATCTCGACGCGGTTGTAGACATTGAACCACTCGGGGTGGTGATCGGCCTTGTCTGCCTGGATCGCCACGCGGGTCATGAAGCCGAAAGCCTCGTTGAAGTCGGCGAATTTCAGCTTGCGCACGATGGCAAGACCGTCCTCGCGCAAGTGCCAGGCGGGCAATCCGGCCAGCGCTTCGCGCAGTTCGGCATCGGTGAGGCGGGCAATCGACATGATGAAAGGCTCCATCGGCGGCAACTCGGCCCTGAAAAGAGCCTTGACCAACTTGGCACTGGAGGGCCTTTCCACTATCGCGTCAGCCCATGCAAGGGGCCTCCATCGCGATCGACGATCTCGCCTGCCGTCGCGGCGACAGGCTGCTGTTTCGCGGCGTCTCCTTGCGGCTTGAGGACGGCGAGGCGCTTCAGGTGACCGGCAGCAACGGCATCGGCAAATCAAGCCTCCTGCGCATCGTTGCGGGTCTGGCGCCGGCTTATGCCGGGCGAGTCGCAACCAGCGGCTCGATCGGCCTGGTGGACGAACGCCCGGCGCTGGATCCCGGCCAGACCCTTGGCGCGGCGCTCGCATTCTGGCGGCGGATCGACGCCAGCCCCGATGATGGCAACCGGCCGGGCGAAGAGCAGGCCGATCATCTCACCCGCCTCGGCCTCACGGGGCTGCTCGACGTTCCGGTGCGCTATCTCTCGACCGGGCAGAAGAAGCGCGCCGCCCTGGTCCGGCTGCTCGGACAGAAAGCTGCGATCTGGCTGCTCGACGAGCCGCTCAACGGGCTGGACACCCATGCCGCGGCGCTCACCGAAACGCTCGCCGCCAAGCATTGCGCGGCCGGAGGAATTGCGGTGATCGCCTCGCACCAGCCTTTCGCGCTGCCGGGAATGCGCGGTCTGGCGCTGGCGGAGTACGCTGCATGACCGGGCGTTTCTGGTCCCTGCTGCGGCGCGACCTTGCCCGTCTGCTGCTGGGCGGACGCGGCGGCGGGGCGCTGCTGCCGGTGCTGTTCTTTCTCTCGGTCGCCATGCTCTATCCCTTCGCCGTCGGCCCCGACGCGCCGCTGCTGGCGCGGACCGGGGGCGGGGTGATCTGGGTGGCGGCCCTGCTCGCCGCGATCCTGCCGCTTGACCGGCTGGTAGAGCCGGACATCGAGATGGGCCTGTTCGACCAATGGGCCCTGCGCGGGATTTCGGAGGAACTGGTGATCGCGGTGCGGGTGCTCGCTCACTGGCTGAGCTTCGGCCCCCCGCTCATGCTCGCCGCCCTGCCTGCCGGGGCCTTGCTGGGGCTGGAGCGGCATACCCTGCTGCTCGTCGAGATCGGCCTGCTGGCCGGAACCCCCGGCCTTGCGGCGCTGGGCGTCACCGTCGCAGCCCTGACGGCAGGGCTGCGCGGCGGTGCAGCGCTGGGCGGGTTGCTGGTCATCCCGATGGCCGTTCCGGTGCTGATCTTCGGCGCAGGAAGCCTCGGGACGGGCGGAGAAAGCGGCCTCGCGCTCACGGCGGCGGCCAGCCTCGTCCTGCTCGCCATCGCCCCCTTCGCAGGCGGCGCGGCCGTGCGGGCGGCGCGGGGCTGAACCGGCCGGTTTTCCCGGCCCGGTTTCATCGCCACGGCGGTTGGCGCCGCGCTCTCACCCCTCGCATAGTGCCGCCCCGATCCGGCAAGAACCGGGCGCTGGGGAGAGAAGCCGATGGAACGCATGGTTCAGGGGGGGATCCAAGGATACAGGGACCTGATCGACCGGGCCCGAACGGAAACCGGCCTTGACGATTTCGGTGACGACGGATTTCGCGAAGGCCTCGAAATTCTTGTCGATTCCTTAAACCGCGAAGCGCAGCTGAATGCCTTGGGCGCCAGCGCTCTTGCCGAGCGGATCGTCCTTCACCTCAAGCAACGACTGGAAATCGAGGACTGGTATCGCCGCCATCCCGAGATCGAGGACGAGGAAATCCGCGCACCGCTGTTCGGGGTGAGCCTGCCGCGCACCGGCTCCTCGGCGCTGTCCTACCTGCTCTCCAGCGACCCGGCGATCCGCTACCTGCGCGTCTGGGAAAGCAGCCGCCCCTGCCCGCCGCCCGGCACCGTCGAAGGCCCCGATCCGCGCCGCGGCGTCTCCGCCAGCACCGCCGACGAAAACCTCAAGGGCGGCACCCGTACCCCCAGCGGGATCGATGGCGCCATGGAGTGCCAAGACCTCATGGCGCTCGATTTCAAGAGCCAGATCTTCCAGGCATTTGCCCGGATTCCCCGCTATTCCGACTGGCTGATGCAGGCCGACCTGAACGGCACCTACGCCTACCACAAACGCACCTTGAAACTGCTCCAGTGGCGTCAGCCCAGCCGCCCCTGGCGGCTCAAGGCCCCTACGCACATGCTCTATCTGGATGCGCTGGTTTCGGCCTATCCGGATGCCCGCTTCGTCATGACGCATCGCGATCCGAGCGAGGTGATCCTCTCGGTGGCCACCGTCTATGCCGACATCATCGGCAAGTTCAGCGACACGCTCGACCATGGCTATCTCGGCGAGCTCAACCTGCGGTGCTGGTCAGAGGCGATGCGGCGCGCGATCGCCTTTCGCGATGCCGGAGGGGACCATCGGTTCCACGATATCCATTTCCGCGCGATGCTCCACGATCCGATCGGCGAGGTCCGCGGCCTTTACGACTGGCTGGGCGAGCCGGTCTCCCCCGAGTTCGCGCGGGCGATGGCCGTGTGGTGGACCTCGAACGAGAACGGCGAGCGCATGGCCAAGCCCGATCCGGCGCTTTTCGGGCTCGAACCCGCCGCGATACGCGAACACTTCGGCGAATATCTCGCGCGGATGGAGCGCTGGGCCCCGTTCGACGAGGCGGCATGACGCATATCAAACCACGGGCCCGACCAGGGGCCAAACCACAGGTGACAACAATGAGCGAAGTAATCAGCGGCCCGGTGCAGTTCGACGCCGCCGCGCGCGAGGCGCAGACGATCCTCGGCGGGCCGCGCTACACGCCGCTGCGGCTCGATGAGGTGAGCCCCGAGGGGCAGGAGCAGGTCGACGCGATTCGCGCCGCCTTCCATATTCCCGAAAGCCGCCCCTTCCCCGATGTCAGCCTCATCACCCTGCGCCATCCCGGCATGTTCAAGGGGCAGATGGTCCTTGGCATCGAACTGGCAGCAAAGGGCACGATCCCCGGCCGCGAACGCGAACTGATGATCCTGCGCCTTGCCCTGCTGGCCCGCGCGCCGTTCGAATGGTGCGAACATGTGGATATCGGCAAGGCCTTCGGCATCGATGGCGAGGATATCGACCGGGTGATCGCCGGTTCCGCCGCTCCGGGGTGGAGCGAACACGAATCGGCCATGCTGCGCGCGGTAGAGGAACTCGTGGCCGACCACTGCGTCAGCGATTCGACCTGGGACGTGCTGGCCAAGACCTGGGATGAGAAGCAGATGCTGGAGCTTCCGATGCTGATCGGCGCCTATCTGATGACGGCGATGCAGCAGAATTCCCTGAAAATTCAGCCCAAGGGCGGTTTCGACTACCGCTAGAGGCGCGATTCGCAGGCGCCCTTGCCGAAGGCGGGCGCCTGCGGGTTCCCGATTCGGCGATTCGAATCGCTCCCGAATCACCCCGATTCGCAGGCCGTCGTCCGACCCGGACGGCGGCCTTTTCATGCGTGGAATATCACCCGTTTTTCTGCACGGCTCGTCGGCGGCGGCCGCGTGGACAGTCCTGTGGAAAATGCCGGTATATCCCCGGCAGAACCGAGGGAAAACCTATGGATTTCAGGGTAAAAAATGGGCCGGGGCGGTTTCTCGCGCATGGCGTGAAATCGCCCCGGCCCAGTCGACAGGAAGGGCAGGCAGGCGCCCCATGACAAGCGCCGGCCCTAGGTCCTTGGTGCAGGCTTGACGGGCAAGACAAGCTGCGTACACATAGCTAATGATAATCATTCGCAAATACAAGCCCATGGAGAACCAGGCATGTATCAGTACGTCGATCGCCCCCTGAATTCGCTCGACGAGGGCTGCCGCTTCCTCGTCTGGTCCATGCGCGCCTGGGTCACTACGCTGGGCCGCCGCCAGTGCCCGGCACAGGCTCTGGCCCCCGCTTTCGCCAAGTGGCGGATGATCGGCGGCCTCCAGCCCTTCCACCGCGCGATGCTGCTGTTCAACCGCGACGCGCTGGAAACCTTCGCGTTCTGCCCGATGGCCTGCAGCCACGTTTCCGAGCACGAGGCTGTGATCCTCGAACTCATCACCTCGCTGCGTGACCGGGGCGCCCAGCAAACCCGTGACACGCTGGAACTGGTGATTTCCGAGGACAGCGTGGGCGACATGCTGGAAACGCTCTCCAAGCTCGGCGCGGCGATGGCCATTGCCGGGATTTTCCCCGGCGAGACGATCGAGGCGAAGAACGTCCGCGACTGAAGATGCAAAACGGGGGGCACAAGGCCCCCCGCTTCCTTCTCGCGATGACCGGCCTGTCAGGGCCTGCCCCCGTCAGACCTGGGCAGGCGCCAGTCTCGGGCTGAGCAGGTGGACCACCAGCAGCGCCACCAGATAGGCGCTGGCGCAGATCGCGAAGAGCACTTCGTAGCTGTGCGTGGCGTCGAGGATGTAGCCTGCGAAAAGCGCCATCCCCATGCCGCCGAAAGCGCCCACGGTGCCGCCGATGCCGACCACCGAGCCCACCGCACCGCGCGGGAACACGTCGGAAGGCAGCGTGTAGAGGTTGGCCGAGAACGCCTGGTGCGCCGCCGTGGCCAGCCCGATCACCAGCACCGCGGACCACACGCTGTCGATGCTCTGCGCGAACCAGATCGGCAGGACACAGACCGCGCAGATCAGCATCGTGATCTTGCGGGCGAAGTTGGGCGTGCGGCCCGCCTTGATGAGCTTCGAGGACAGCCAGCCGCCGCCGACGCTGCCGAGATCGGAAATCAGGTAGATCCCCGCCAGCGGCAGGCCGAAGGTCTTGAGATCGAGGTCATAGCGCTCGAACAGGTAGCCGGGCAGCCAGAACAGGAAGAACCACCAGATCGGGTCGATCAGGAACTTGCCGAGCGCATAGGCCCAGGTCTCCTTCACGGTGAGCAGGCGCGCCCAGCCGATCTTCTCGACCGGATCGGCGGGGTCCTGCTGGATCCAGGCGAGTTCGGCCGGGGTGACGCGGCCATGCTCGCCGGGATGGCGATAGATCGCCCACCATGCGCCCAGCCACAGCACGCCGAAGATGCCGGTGACGAAGAACGCCATGCGCCAGTCGAACCAGAGCACCAGCAGCGGCACGATCAGCGGCGTGAGAATGGCGCCGACATTGGCCCCGGCATTGAACAGGCCGATGGCGAAGGCGCGTTCCTTCTGCGGGAACCAGTCCGTCACGGCGCGGATACCGGCCGGGAAGTTGCCCGATTCGCCGATCCCCAGGCCGAAGCGGGCGGCGGCGAACGAGGTCAGCCCCGAAGCGAAGCCGTGCGCCATGTGGCTCACCGTCCAGATGACGATGGCGATGGTGTAGCCCAGCCGCGCGCCCAGTGCATCGACCACCTTGCCGAACGAGAGGTAGCCGATGGCGTAGGCAAGCTGGAACCAGAAGACGATTTCCGCGAAGTCGCTTTCGCTCCAGTGGAATTCGCCCGCCAGCGTCGGCTTGAGCACGCCGATCATCTGGCGGTCGATATAGTTGATCGCCGTGGCCGCGAAGAGCAGCGCGACGATCGTCCAGCGATAGCGGCCGGCGGTGGGGTGAAGGCCGGTCCGGTCTACCTTGGCCGTTCCAGCGATACCTGCATCCATTGATCCTGCTCCCTTTTCGGCGGCGTTCTTGTGGGCCTGCCGATCGATCTGTCCTGTCAGGCGGGCACCGCCGCCGCGATCCGGCAGCTCACGCTGCCATGGCCTTCGAAGTGCGCGGTCACGCCCTGCCCCGGCACGACCGGGTGGACCCCGGTAACCGCGCCCGTCGAAACCCAGGTGCCGCCGCTGCAATCGATGCCGCGGGCCGAAAGGTTCGCCAGCAGGAAGCGCACCGCGCCGAGGGGGCCGTCGAGCATCGTTGCCGTGGTTGCCTCGGCGATGGTTTCGCCGTCGATCTCGAAGCGGACGCCGATGGTCTCGAAGGTGGCGGTTTCCCAGCCTTCGAGGGCCGGCCCGACGACCATGCCTGCGTTGTTGCCGAAATCGGAGATCGTCACCGGCGGGCCGTCGGCATTGATGCCGGGATAAGGCGAGCTGGCCACTTCGATGCCGATATGGACGGCATCGAGAACCTTGCGCGTCTCCGCGTCGTCCGCCGGCACCGTGCCGTTCCAGCCGGGCGCGACATGCAGGAGGAATTCGGCCTCGGCAGCGGCAAAGCCCTGCGCGAAGACGGGCATCTCGGGCGCTTCACCCGAACTTGCCGTGACCACGCTGTCCGCGAAGATCGGCCCGGACAGCCGGTTCGCGCCGAGGCGCGCGTCTTCGGGGGCGTTGATCCTGCCGACCTTCCAGCCGGCCACCGTGCGGCCGTCAAGGCCGATGGCGCGGTCCTGGATGGCATAGGCGCCCGACAGGTCGGTAGGCGCCTCTCCGGGGTAGATCGTCAATGCGCGTTTCTCGCGTCGTGCCGCCACGAATGCACTCGCAACCGCGTGTGCCTGTTCGTGGGGAGCCTGTTCGGTCGAACTCATCCCAAACCCTTCGTTGTTCTGATTTCGTCGTTAAAGGAAACCGGTGTCATAAGCAAATCGATACTTGGCCGCGCGGGTGCTGCCTCAGCCGTTCAGAGGGTTACGCCGCGCTTCCAGACCGCGATGGCGCGCTGGCCGCCGCGCTCCGAGGCCGTGGCCTCCCCGCTGGCGATCGCGCAGATCCGCTGGAGGAAAGCGGCATCGGCAGCATCCTGCCCGAGATCGAGCGCGATCGAGGCGTCGAAATCGATCCAGTGCGGCTTGGCCTCGGACAGGCGGCGGTTGGAGGAGACCTTCACCGTCGGCACCGGGAAGCCCAGCGGCGTGCCGCGTCCGGTGGTGAACAGCACCAGGGTCGCCCCCGAAGCGGCGAGCGCGGTGGAGGACACCGCATCGTTGCCCGGCGCCTCCAGCAGGGTGACGCCCGGCACGCTGGCCTGACCGCCGTAATCGATCACGTCGCACAGCGGCGCGGAACCCGCCTTCTGGACCGCGCCCAGCGATTTCTCCTCCAGCGTGGTGATCCCGCCCGCAAGGTTGCCCGGCGAGGGGTTCTCCGAAACCGGCAGGCCCTGGTCGAGATAATAGCGCTTGAAACGGTTCACGAGGCCGGCCGCCGCCTCGAACACCTCGCGCGAGGTCGCACGGTCCAGGAGGGCCTGTTCGGCGCCGAATATCTCGGGAATCTCGGTGAGGATCGCCTTGCCGCCCGCGTCCGAGATCGTTTCCGAAAGCCGACCCAGCAGCGGATTGGCGGTGAGCCCCGAGAAGCCGTCCGAACCGCCGCACTTGAGCCCAATGGTCAGGGCCGAAAGCGGCAGTTCGACGCGGCGGGCGCGGGCCGCTTCCTCGACCAGTTCGTCCACCAGCCGGCCCGCTTCCTCGATCTCGTTCCCGGCGGACTGGCTGGAAAGCATCCGCAGCTTGGACCGCGCCCATACCGGCACCGCCGCAACCAGCGCATCGAGCTGGTTGGATTCGCAGCCAAGCCCAAGCAGCAGCACGCCCGCCGCATTGGGGCTGGCGGCAAGCCCGGCGAGCAGGGCGCGGGTGCCGTCGAGATCGTCGCCAAGCTGCGAGCAGCCGTGCGGGTGCGCGAAGGCATGCACGCCGTCGATCCGGCCCGCCGCGATGAGCGCCGCATGGCGGCCCTGCGCCTCGCGGGCGACCTGTTCGGCGGTCATGCCGACGCAGCCGACCGTGGGCAGTATCCAGATCTCGTTGCGGGTCGCCGCGCGGCCGTCGGCGCGCAAATAGCCCTGCCATGTCAGGTCGGTTCCCGCACGCGGGCCATGGGCCTGCGCTTCGCCGGGGTGGGGCGCGTAGGCGAGCTCGCCGGCCAGCGCGGTTTCCACATTGTGGGTGTGGACATGGCCGCCCGCCGGGATCGCCTGCGTGGCGCGGCCGATCGGCTGGCCGTACTTCACCACCGTGTCCCCTGCCGCGATATCGGCGAGGGCGAACTTGTGCCCCTGCCCCACGTCCTCGCGCAGCGCGAGGCCGTCCACCACTTCGCCAGAGGCGAGCGGGCGCAGCGCGACGGCCACGGTGTCGCGGGGGTGGATACGAATCGAGGCGGGGATTTCTGAAGGCATCGTAGGACCGGAGTTAGCGCGGAATTGAGGACTTCCAAGAAAAGGAAACCGGTGTCATCTTGCCTTTCCGCAAGCAAGAAGGCAAGCGGCTGACAACAGATCGGCGAAACCGCAAGCGGTCCGTCAAAAGGGGCGAGGATGCCGGAAGAACACAAACGCGACGCCAAGCCCACCATCAACGACGTCGCCCGGCTCTCCGGCGTGTCGAAGAAGACCGTCAGCCGCGTCATCAACAAGTCGCCCCTGCTGAACCAGGCCACGCGCGAGAAGGTCGAAGCGGTGATCGCCGAAATCGGCTATGTGCCCAACCCGCAGGCCCGCGCGCTGGCGCTGCGGCGCAACTTCCTGATCGGCCTGATCCACGACAACCCCAACGCGCAGATGGTGCTGGGCGTGCAGGAAGGCATTCTGGACGCGATCCGCGACACCGAGTTCGCGCTGGTGGTCCGCCCGGTGGACCGCCATTCCCCCACGATGCTGGAGGACATCCGCCGCTTCATCGAGCAGCAGCGCCTCTACGGCGTGCTGCTGCTGCCGCCGATCTCCGAGAACGACGGCCTCGCCGCCGTCTGCCGCGAGCTTGGCTGCACGCTGGTCCGCATGGGTTCGGCCCGTCTGGATGACGACAAGCACCTGGTCGCCTCGAACGACCGTCATGCCGTGCGCGAGGCGGTGGCATGGCTGGTGAGCCTTGGCCACAAGCGCATCGGCTTCATCGCCGGGCCGGAAGGCTTCCGCTCCGCTCACGAGCGCGAACTGGGCTTTACCGACGGGCTTGCCGGCGCCGGCCTCGAACCGGACCCGGCCATCACCGCGCGGGGCAACTACCGCTTCGAATCGGGCCTTGCCGCGGGGGAGCGCCTGCTGTCCGCCGAGCCGCGCCCCACGGCGATCTTCTCCAGCAACGACGAGATGGCCGCCGGCGTGCTTCATGCGGCGCGGGCGAAGGGCATTTCGGTGCCCGAGCAGCTTTCCATCATCGGCTTCGACGATACCGCCATCGCCGCGCATATCTGGCCGCCGCTGACCACGGTGCGCTGGCCGATCGTGCCGATGGCGACCGCCGCCGCCCGCAAGCTGATCGAACC
Source organism: Novosphingobium sp. TK71 (assembly GCF_055361505.1). NCBI lineage: Bacteria > Pseudomonadati > Pseudomonadota > Alphaproteobacteria > Sphingomonadales > Sphingomonadaceae > Novosphingobium > Novosphingobium sp. TK71. Next base: position 46,456 of record NZ_CM143962.1, on the reverse strand, counting down.
GACCAGCGCCGCTTCGCAGCCATCGCTGTTCCTCTCGGACCTCGTGCGCCGCGCCTCGGTGGCGCCGCCCTCCCCGGACCGCTGAGCGCCGCCGTTCAGGCACATGGGGACAAACACGCCCCGCAGGACATTGACACCGGTTACCAAAGCCGGATAAGACTTGACCTGAAACGCAATAGCGTCCCACCATACGGAACTGAATTCCACAAGGGAGAGAGCCCCCGTGTTCTGCAAGACCTACCACGCCACCCATCCCGACATGATGGAGTGCGTCTCCAACGAGGAACTGCGCGATCGCTACCTCGTCGGCGGCATGTTCGAGGACGGCAAGGTCAACCTCAACTATTCGCACAACGAACGCTTCGTGATCGGCGGCGCGGTGCCTTCGCAGGGTCCGCTGAAGCTGCCCGCGCAGACCGTTCCCAAGAGCGCGGAAGGCAAGCCCTTCCTGGAGCGCCGCGAAGCCGGCATCACCAACATCGGCGGCCCCGGCGCGATCACGGTCGACGGCCAGCGCTTCGAGGTGGGCAACAAGGAATGCCTCTACGTGCCGATGGGCTCGGACGAGGTGATCTTCGAGGGTGAGACCGCGCGCTTCTACATCGCCTCGGTCCCCGCGCATAAGGCCTGCCCGATCAAGCTGATCACGCTGGCCGAAGCGAACCCGCTGGCCCGCGGCGATCTGGCCAATTCGAACCAGCGCACGATCTACCAGCTCGTCATCCCCGGCGTCTGCGAAAGCGCGCAGCTGCTGCTGGGCCTCACCGTGCTGGAAGAAGGTTCGGTGTGGAACACGATGCCGCCGCACCTTCATGACCGCCGCAGCGAGATCTACCTCTACTTCGAACTGCCCGAAGAGAACGACCGCATCTTCCACTACATGGGCGAGCCCGACCAGATGCGCCACATCGTGATCGCCAACGAAGAGGCCGTCATCAGCCCGCCGTGGTCGATCCACATGGGTTCGGGCACCAAGAAGTACGCGTTCATCTGGGCCATGGGCGGGGAAAACCTCGACTATACCGACATGAACGTGCTGGATATCTGCCAGCTTCAGTAGGGTATCCGTTCGGACGCGGCTCCGTCGCGCCCCTCGTCATCGGCGAGGAGCGGAGCGACGGAGCCACGCCCGCAACGACGAAGTCGATGCCGAACGCGGAGCCAACGGTGCGAAACCGCACCCGCCGGCACGATCAGATTGGGACAGGACAGACTATGGCGATTTCCTTCAGCCTCGAAGGCAAGGCCGCGCTCGTGACCGGCGCCAACACCGGGATCGGACAGGCCATTGCCGTGGCACTCGCCGAAGCCGGCGCCGACGTGGCCCTTGCCGGGCGCAGCGAACCGGCGGAAACCATTGCGCTGGTCGAAGCGACCGGCCGCAAGTGCGTGAACATCAAGGCCGACCTCTCCTCGATCGAGCCCGTGGGCCGCGTGATCGACGAAGCGGTGGCCGGGCTCGGCAAGATCGATATCCTCGTCAACAACGCCGGGATCATCCGCCGCGACGACCTGCTGCAGTTCTCCGAAGAGGACTGGGACGCGGTGATGGACACCAACCTCAAGACCCTGTTCTTCCTCAGCCAGGCAGCGGCGAAGGGCATGGTGGAGCGGGGCGCCATTGGTGGTAGCCGGGGCAAGATCGTCAACATCGCCTCTCTGCTCACCTTCCAGGGCGGCATCCGCGTGCCGAGCTATGCGGCGGCGAAGTCGGGCGTGGGCGGCGTGACCAAGGCCATGGCCAACGAACTCGCGCCCAGGGGCGTGCAGGTCAACGCCATCGCTCCGGGCTACATTTCCACCAACAACACCGCAGCCCTTCAGGGCGACGAGACGCGCAACCGCCAGATCCTGGAGCGCATTCCCACCGGCCGCTGGGGTGATCCCCGCGACATCGCCGGCGCCGCCGTGTTTCTTGCTTCCCCGGCTGCGGATTATGTTACAGGCCACGTCCTCGCCGTAGACGGCGGTTGGCTCGCGCGCTGAGGATTACCAAGACTATGACTGGCCACGTTACCTGCTTCGGCGAAGTTCTCATCCGTTTCGCCACGCATGATGCACGGCTCGTGGTCCAGTCGGATTCGCTCGACATGGTGGTGGGCGGGGCGGAAGCCAATGTCGCCTCGGGGCTCGCCTCGCTCGGCCACGAGGTCCGCCTGGTCTCGCGCCTGCCCGCCAACCCGCTGGGCGACAAGGCCCGCGCCGCGCTGGGCTCGGCGGGGATCGGCCTTTCCGGCGTCACCTCCGGGCCGGGCCGCATGGGGCTCTACTTCCTCGAAACCGGCGCCGGGCTGCGTCCTTCCGCGATCACTTACGACCGCGCCGGCAGTGCCTTCGCGCAGTCCTCGGTGGACGATTTCGACTTTGCCGCCGCGCTGGACGGCGCGCGGCTGCTGCACCTTTCCGGCATCACGCCCGCACTCGGGCCGGGCGGCGTCTCGCTCGCCAGGGCCGCGGTGCGCGCCGCGCAGGAAGCCGGCGTGCCGATCTGCTTCGATGGCAATTACCGCGCGCTGCTGTGGGAAAGCTGGGACAGCAACCCGCGCGAAGTGCTCACCGAACTGGTCAGCGCGGCCACGGTGATGATCGGCAATCACCGCGACATCTCGCTGCTGCTGGGCGGCACCTTCTCGGGCGACGGTGAAGACCGCCGCCGCGAGGCTGCCGAGGCCGCCTTCGCGGCCTTCCCGGGCCTCCAGATCATCGCCTCCACGGCGCGCCATGTCGTCAACGCCGGGCATCACCGCATCGCCGCCCGCGTGGACGGCCGCGACGGCGCGGCGCAGACGGCCGAGGCCGACGTGACCGGCATCGTCGATCGCATCGGCACCGGCGATGCCTTCGCGGCGGGCGTGCTGCACCAGTGGCTGGAAGGCGGCGACCTTTCGGCCATGGCCCATGCCGGCCTCGCCTATACGGTGCTCAAGCATTCGCTGCACGGCGACATGAGCCTGATCGGCCGGGCGGAACTGGAAGCGTTCTCGATCGCCGGGGGCGACGTGCGGCGGTGACCGGAAGCTGATGCGTTTGCGTCGCCCCGGACATGATCCGGGACGGCGCCGGGGGAAGAGGCACTGCCATGACGGCCAGACACATCACGCGCCGCACTCTCGTAAAGTCCGCCGCGACGCTTGCCGCGATCGCCCCTGCGCCGCTTCTCGCCCGCCCCTCCGCGCGTGCCGACAGCCCGGTGGCGGGGCGCTACCTCGGCCTTGCCGAACAGGGCGTGCTCGCCTTCAAGGGCATCCGCTACGGCCGCGCGCCGCGCTTTGCCCGCGCCGTCGCCGAACCCTGGTCCGGTCCGCGCGTCGAAGCCCGGAATTTCGCGCCGATCTGCCCGCAACGCGGCTCCGGTAGCGAGCGTCAGTCCGAAGACTGCCTTTTCCTCAACGTCTGGACACCCGAAGCGAACCCTGCCGCGAAGCGCGCGGTCATGGTCTACTTCCACGGCGGCGCCTATACGACCGGCTCGGTCACCGATCCGCTTACCCACGGCGCCAAGCTGGCGGCCGGGGGCGACGTGGTGGTCGTCACCGTCAATCACCGGCTCAACGCGCTGGGCCATGCCTGGCTGCGACCTTTCGGCCCCCGCTATGCCGACAGCGGCAACCTCGGCCAGCTCGACCTGATCCTCGCCCTGCAATGGGTGCGCGAACATATTGCGCAGTTCGGCGGAGACCCGGCACGGATCATGGTGTTCGGCCAGTCGGGCGGCGGCGCCAAGATCGCCACGCTCATGGCCATGCCGGCCGCGCAAGGGCTGTTCCACACCGCCGCCACCATGAGCGGCCAGCAGGTGCAGGCCAGCGGGCCGATGCACGCCTGGGCCCGCACGCAGGCGCTCATGGCGGCGCTGAAGCTGGCGCCCGGCGATGTCGAGGGTTTGCGGACGATGCCCGTGGAACGCCTGGTGGAGGGCCTTGCCGCCACCGATCCGGTCATGGGCGGCCCGGTCTATTTCGGCCCGGTGCTCGACATGACCAACCTGCCGCGCCATCCGTTCTGGCCGGACGCCGCGCCGCAGTCGCTCGGCGTGCCGATGATCCTGGGCAATACCCACGATGAAACCCGCGCCTTCCTCGACCCGCGCGGCAGCAAGCTGAAGGGGCTGGACTGGGGCAACCTGGCCGAGCGGATGAGCCGCGAGGTGAAGATCGATCTCGACCCGCAATGGGTGGTGGACCGCTACCGTGCCCATGAGCCGGGCTGGAGCGTCGAACAGGTCTATTACGCCGCCACCACGGCGGGTCGCTCATGGCCGGGGCAAGTCATCGAGGCCGACGAACGCGCGAAGGCAGGTGCGCGGGAAACCTGGGTCTATCAGCTCGAACGCCCCTCTCCAGTCGATCCGCTGCGCGGCGCGGCGCATACCGATGACATTCCCTACGTCTTCGGCACGCTCGATGCGCCGGGCAGCTTTTCAGGCACGGACGCAGGCGCGCAGGCCTTGAGCAAGGCGATGATGGGGGCCTTCGCCGGGCTCGCCAGGACAGGACGGCCGGGCATCGCGGACTGGGCGGCCTACGCCCTGCCCTCCCGCCAGACCATGGTGTTCGGGGACAATGTCCGCGTGGAGAACGACCCGCGCGGCTGGCAGCGGGAATTGTGGGCCACGGCGCCCTATGTGCAGCCGGGAACCTGAAGCCGCCGCAAGTGCGGCAGGGGAGCGCGATACTCCCCTGCGCACCCTTTCACTTCTTCCCGGCGGAACCCGGCGGATTGGGATAGGCGATCACCAGCGAAAGCGGCTCGTCGCCCTTCTGCCAGATGCCGACGACCGCGCCGTTGTAGAGATAGGCCGTCATCCCCGGCCGGAGCGCCGCGCGCTTTCCATCCGAAACCACCTCACCCTCGCCCGAGAGCACATAGTACACCTCGTCATGCGCGATGGGATGCTCGCCGATCGCCGCCCCCTTGTGAAGCACGCGGCGGCGGAATTCCATCGTGCGCGGCGCGGGCGCGGCATCGGAGATGCGGTAGGCCGTGCTCATGCCGATGGCGCCGTGCGGAGGGGCTTCCTCGCGCACGGTGTCCTTCTCGTCGATCACGGCCATCGGCGGCGCGCCCGTGGCGGATGCGGCCATCAGCAGCAGGGCCGCGATCACTTCGCCGCCCCTTCGCGCATTTCCTTGTCGCGGGCAGAGAGCTTTTCCTGCGCCCCTGCCTTCTGGCCCGGATAGATCCCCGATTTCGGCGTCATCGTCGCAAGGTTCCAGTCCTTCTCCACGAAGGCGGCGCGAGTCGGCGCCGGATGGGGATAGCCGCCAACCACCTTCTCGTCGTCGATCACCTCGCCGCGTCCTTCGGCGACGAAGAACAGCACGCGGATATCGTCAGGCGCACGGTCCCACGGGCGGGCGCCGACCGAGGCCAGCAGCCCGGTCTCGAGATCGGCGGCCGGGACCACCTTGTAGCCATCGAGGCTGGCGAGCGGCTGCGGCGATTCGATCACTTTCGCCTTGGTCACGCCGTAGCGGCCCAGCATCGGCGCGGGATTGCCCCAGCGATCCACGTTGATGTTGTCCTTGCTGAACCAGGCAAGATCCCCGTCGCCGCCCAGGGTCAGGAACGGCAGACCCGGCGCAGTGGTGTTGCCCGCACGCATGACGTTGCCCACGGCCGTGATCTCGCCGGTGACATAGGGATGCCCCGCCCATTCGAGGTTCATCAGGTTGTAGTGCACCGCGCGGTGGCCGGGATCGTAGATCATGTTGTTGACCATGAGCACCTGCGCGCCGCCCTTCACCAGCGGCGAGCGCTCCATGTTGTGGGCCCAGACGTTGCGGTAGAAGACGATGCCGGTGGCATTGTCGTGCACCAGCGAGCCCTTGGAATGCTCGCCCTTGGGATGGCTGGCATCGGCCAGGCCTTCGGCTGCGAGGTTTTCGCGGAACAGCACGTCATGGCTGGTCGCCGCGCGCCATTCCTTCACGGTGTTGCCGTTGAAGCGCGGCCCGGAAGTCGACATGTTCTCGTCGATCGCCCAGAAGAAGCTGCAATGCTCCACCACCACGTTATGCGCGGCAACGGTGGAGAAGGCGTCCGCCTCCCAGCCGGAAAGCTTGGGCTGGCCGTCCACCCCGGTCATCACGCGAAGGTGGCTGATCTTGACGTCGTGCCCCTTGAGATCGATCCCGCCGCGAACGATGGTCACGCCCGGCGAAGGCGCGGTCTGTCCGGCGATGGTGAGGTAGGGCTCGTCGATTTCCATGACCGAGCGTTCAAGGTCGATCACCCCGCCCACTTCGAACACCACGGTGCGCTTGCCCTTCGCCTCGACCGCTTCCCTGAGCGATCCGGGGCCGTCCTTGGCCAGGGTCGTGACGCGAATGATTCGCCCGCCGTCGCCGCCCCGGGTCGGGTCTGCGGCCTGCGCGCCGGCCAGCTGCGGGACCGCCGAAATCGCCAGAATTGCGGCCGAAACCGTGAGGGTAAGACGGCTCATCTGCCTCTTTTCTTTCACTGTGCTCTCCCGTTGACCTGCTTCTCACAGGGGTTCTTGACAGGGCGCTGTCCCTGCGGCAATAACTAATGACACCGGTTACCAAGACCGGCAAGAACGAACTGACGGTCGCAATGAAACGACGATACGCGGTTCGGAAGACGTGCGCCGACAAGGCGTGGAGGATGGCGTTGCAAGACGCCGGGAGCAGGTGCCGGAGAAGGGAAGCGCCAAAGGCGCGAACACCTCTGACACCGGTATCAATTGGCCAAAACGGCCATGAAGGCCACAACGGCTACAGGGGGAGTGATCATGCGCCTGAATATTTCCAAGGTTCATGTTTCGAGGATTTCGCTACTGAAGGCAGCTCTCGTCGCGGGCAGTGCGCTGGCATTGCCGCACGCAGCCTTCGCACAGGATACCGCAGGCCAGACCGCGACGGAAGACGGCACCGCCGCGCAGGAAATCATCGTGACCGGTTTCCGCAAGTCGCTCGAAGCCGCGCTCAACGTGAAGCGCGAATCCGTCAGCGCCGTCGATGCCGTCGTCGCCGAGGACATGGCCAAGTTCCCTGACCAGAACCTTGCCGAATCGCTCCAGCGCATCCCCGGCATCTCGATCCAGCGTGACGGCGGCGAAGGCCGGGCAATCACCGTGCGCGGCCTTGGCGCCCAGTTCACCCGCGTCCGCGTGAACGGCCTCGAAACGATCGCGACCAGCTCCGACGGCGCTTCCGCCAACCGCGACCGCGCGTTCGACTTCAACGTCTTCGCCTCGGAACTGTTCAGCAGCCTCGTGGTCCACAAGACCGCCGAAGCCAGCCTCGACGAAGGCTCGCTGGGCGCCGTGGTCGATCTCAACACCGGCAATCCGCTGGCGGGCAAGGCCGGTCTTTCCGCCGTGCTCAACATGCAGGGTTCCTACAACGACCTGTCCAAGAACGTCGGCCCGCGCCTTGCCGGCCTGCTGTCCTGGCGCAACGATGCCGGCACTTTCGGCGTCAACCTTTCGGCGGCCTATTCGCACACCGATACGCTGGAAACCGGCAACAACACCGTCCGCTGGTCGCAGGCCTACTTCAACTCGGTGAACGGCACGCCCTGCTTCTATTCGGACGTCGGCCCGACCGGCGGCAACCCGGTGAACTCCGGCGGCGGCTACCGTCCTTCCGAAGCCTGCGACGCGGCAGCGCTCTCGTTCCACGCCCGCATCCCGCGCTACGGCAAGGTCGAGCATGACCGCCGCCGTCTCGGCCTGACCGGCTCGATCCAGTTCGAACCGACCGACCGCACCAAGCTCTCGATCGACGGCCTCTATTCCTCGTTCAAGGAAAACCGTTCGGAACAGTGGCTGGAAGTCCTCGCCCGCTCGAACGAACGCCGCTTCAACCTCGTGGACCCGGTCTACGACGACAAGGGCACGATGATCGCAGGCACTTACGACAATGCCTGGGTCCGCACCGAAAGCTACCTGCGCAAGTCGGAGACCGAATTCTACCAGTTCGGCGCGACCTGGGACCAGGACGTGACCGACACCTTCCGCTTCACGGCGCTGGGCGGTTTCTCGCAGTCGAACGCCGACATCCCGGTGGAAACCACTTTCGCCTACGACAACCGCAACGCGAACGGTTTCGACTTCGACTATTCCGACATGAAGTCGCCGGTGCTGAACTACGGTCTGGACGTGACCAATCCGGCGAATTTCCAGCTCGCCGAAATCCGCGACCGTCCGTCCTACGTGAAGAACAAGTTCAAGACCGCCCAGCTGCGCACCGAATGGGACATGGCGGACGGCTTCACCGTGAAGGCGGGCGGCGTCTGGCGTCGTTACGACTTCCGTACGCAGCTGTTCCAGCGTGACACCGCCGCCTGCGCCACCAACGGCCAGCCGGACCTGATCCTGGGCCAGGTGACCTGCTCGTCCAGCGTCTACGGCCTGCCCGTCACCTCCGACATCTCGCGCCTCATCAATCTCGGTGACGCCGGACAGCCGGGCGGCACCACCAGTTCGTGGATCGTGGCCGACATCGACAAGGCGGCGAACTACACCAATCTCTATGCCCGTACGGCCGTCGAGGATCTCGGGAACAATCGCCGCGTGCGCGAGGAAACCTCGGGCGGATACCTCCAGTTCGACGTCAAGGGCGATATCCTCGGCCTCGAATTCGCGGGCAATGCCGGCGTTCGCTACGCTCATACCAAGCAGACCTCTACCGGCTACACCGCAGGCGTAGCCGCGACCGTTGGGCGCAGCTACGACGACTGGCTGCCGGCAATGAACATCGCGTTCTACCCGCGCCATGACGTGATCGTGCGCGGCGCGATCGCCAAGGTCATCACGCGCCCCTCGCTGGGCAACCTCAACCCCGGCGGCTCGGTCGACGGGTTCAACTACCGCGTGACCTTCGGCAATCCGTTCCTCAACCCCTACCGGGCAACCAATTTCGACGCCTCGGTTGAATGGTACTTCGCACCGCAGGCGCTGGTTTCTGTGGCGGGCTTCATCAAGAAGATCGAGAGTTTCCCGGTTGCGGGCACCTATACCGCCACGCTGCCGCAGCTCGGCCTTGGCCGCGACGTGCTGGGGCAGAGCACGCCTGCCTACATCAATTACGACCCGAACCAGGAGTACATCGTCTCCGCCCAGGTCAACGGCAAGGGCGCGACGCTCAAGGGCGTGGAACTGGCGCTGCAACTGCCCTTCACCTTCCTGCCGGGCATCCTCAGCCACACCGGCTTCCAGGGCAACGCCACCTTCATCGACAGCAGCGCGGACTACCAGATCACCGGTCCGGCCGTTTCCGCCTGCACCCGCAACCCGACGACCAATGCCTGCGGCCTCTCCGGCGTCTCGGCGATCTACAACAACACCCTGCTGGGCGTGTCGAAGAAGGCCTGGAACGCCACGCTCTATTACGACGACGGCAAGTTCAGCATCCGCGGCTCGGTCAGCTATCGCGGCCCGTTCAGCGACGCCACCAGCGCGACCGGCAATATCTTCGAGGGTTACGGTTCGTACACCAGCGTCGATGCGGCGATCCGCTATCAGGCGACCGAATGGATGGAACTGTCGATCGACGGCAACAACCTGACCGACGAATATCGCTACCGCACCAACGACATCTACGCGCAGCGCAATTACGAGAACAACCACTTCGGCCGCACCATCCTGTTCGGCGCGCGCCTGAAGTATTGACCTTTGCCCGGCAGCAATGCCGAATGAAGTGAACTGAAAGCAACGAAGAGGAAGCCGCCATGACCATCGACCGCCGATCGTTCATGGCGGCTTCCCTTGCCTCGGGCCTCCTGCCGGGGCTGACGGCTGGAACCGCGCAAGCGCAGACGGCAGCACCTTTCGACAGCACCCGGTCTCCGCCTGCGGGATTGCCCGAACCCGGCGAGACCATCGACCTGTGGCCCCGCGGCGCGCCGGGAATGCCCGCCACTCCTCCTTTGGAAACCGTCACCGAACGCTCCACCAACGGGCAGGTCAACGACCGTTCCGTTACCGGGACCACCCGCCCGCGCATGGTGGTGTTCCGGCCGGACCGCCCCAATGGCGCGGCCGTGCTCATCACGCCGGGCGGCGGCTATGCCCTCGTCGTCATCGACAAGGAGGGCTACGAGATGGCCCGCTGGCTCGCCGCGCGCGGCTTCACCGCCTTCGTCCTGTTCTACCGCCTGCCGGGCGAGGGCTGGGCCGATCGGCAGGACGTGCCGCTGGCCGATGCCCAGCGCGCCATCCGCCTGATCCGCCACCGCGCCAAGGATTACGGCGTGCAGCCGGAGCGTGTTGCCGCCATGGGCTTTTCGGCCGGCGGCCATGTCTGCGCCAGCCTCTCCACCCGCTACGACGCCCAGGTCTACAAGCCGGTCGACGCGGCGGACAGGCTTTCCGCCCGCCCCTTCTGCGCAGCCCCGATCTATCCGGTGGTCTCGATGGACCCCGCCGTCGCTCACGCGGGCTCGCGCAGGCTGCTGCTCGGCTCTTCTCCCACGCCGGAAATGGAGGCCGCGCACTCACCGGACCGCACGGTTCCCAAAGGCGCGCCGCCGCACTTCCTGCTCCACGCGGAGGACGATCCCGCCGTTCCGGTGGACAACAGCCTGCGGCTGCGCGCCGCGCTCAAGGCGCAAGGCGTTCCGGTGGAAACCCACCTCTTCGCGCAGGGCGGCCACGGCTTCGGCCTGCGCGGCACGATCGGCAAGCCGGTCGAGGCATGGCCCGAACTCTGGCGCGCCTGGGCGCGCTCGGTGGGTCTTGCCTAGACCGAAGACAGGATGACCATGGACAGACGCGACGCACTCAAGACCGCTCTGCTGGGCGGTATCGGCCTTGCGGCACCCACTCTCGCGGGGAGAGAGGCTGCCGCAGGGGAGACCGGGGCGGGGATTGCTCCTCCAGCGCCCGCCCCGGCTCCCGCACGCCACTGGCGGCGCGGATTTGACGGCCAGCGCATCGCCGACCTCGGGAATGGAACGATGCTCAATCCGGTCCTCTCCGGAGACCGGCCCGACCCGGCCATCCTGAAGGATGGCGAGGATTATTACCTCACCTTCTCCAGCTTCGATTCCTACCCCGGTCTTACCATCTGGCACAGCCGCGATCTGGTGAACTGGCAGCCGAGGAAGCCCGCGCTCACCCGCAACATCGGCTCGGTCTGGGCGGTCAGCCTGGAAAAGCACAAGGGCCGCTACTTCCTCTACATCCCGGTCAAGGCGGAGCCCAACGAGATATACGTGATCTGGGCCGATCACATCGACGGCCCGTGGAGCGATCCGAAACCGCTGGGCCTGCACGATCATATCGACCCCTGCCACGCCGTGGGCGAGGACGGCTCGCGCTGGCTGTTCCTTTCGGGCGGAGACCGCGTGCGGCTGTCCGACGACGGCCTCTCGCTGGCGGGCAAGGTGGAGCATGTCTACGACCCGTGGCACTACCCGGAGGACTGGGATGTCGAGGGCTTTTCGCCCGAAGGCCCCAAGATCCACCGCCACGGGGGCTGGTTCTACATGCTCACGGCGGTGGGCGGCACGGCCGGTCCGCCGACCGGGCACATGGTGATCGCCGCCCGCGCCCGTTCGATTCACGGACCGTGGGAGCAGCATCCCGGCAATCCGCTGGTCCGCACCGAAGACCAGTCCGAGGCCTGGTGGTCGCGCGGGCATGCCTCCCTGGTGGAGGGGCCGGACCGCAAGTGGTACACGCTCTACCACGGGTTCGAGAACGGCTACTGGACGCTTGGCCGCCAGTGCCTGCTCGATACCATCGAATGGACCGAAGACGGCTGGTTCCGCATGACCGGCGGCGACCTTTCCCAGCCGCTGCCGGTGCCTAGGATCGCCAGCCCCCTGCCGCACGGCATGGCCTTGTCGGACGATTTCTCGAAGCCGCTGGCGCTGGGTTCGAAATGGTCGTTCTTCCGCCCCGCCCCCGACGAATCCAGCCGCCTGCGCGTGCAAGGCGGCGCGCTGCATTTCGCGGGCAAGGGCCTCGCCCCGTCGAGCGGCTCACCGCTGCTGCTGATCGCGGGCGATACCAGCTACCGGTTCGAATGCGATATCGAACTGGCGCCCGGCGGCACCGCCGGCCTGGTGCTGTTCTATGACGACAAGCTCTATGCCGGGCTCGGCTTCGACGAGACCCGCTTCGTCACCCACCAATACGGCAACGAGCGCGGCCGCCCCGCCAATCCGCACGGAAGCCGCATGAAGATGCGCCTCACCAATCGCCGCCACATCGTCTCGTTCCACACCTCGGGAGACGGCGGCAAGACATGGAAGCGGTTCGACCGGGGCATGGAAGTGTCCGGCTATCACCACAATGTTCGCGGCGGCTTCCTCATGCTGCGGCCGGGCCTCTATGCCGCCGGTCCGGGCGAGGCAAAGTTCCGCGATTTCCGATTCACAGCACTGGAAGACTGATGCTCCGCCCCCTCGACCTGCATCCCGACCGGCTCCTCCCGGCCGAGCCCGCCACGCGAACAATCGCCCGCGAGCTTTACCAAAGCGTCGCGAAACTGCCGATCGTCAGTCCGCACGGCCATACCGACCCGCGCTGGTTCGCCGCGAACGAGACATTCGGCAATGCCACCGAACTGCTGCTGGTGCCGGACCATTATGTGTTCCGCATGCTCTATTCGCAGGGCATCCCGATGGAATCGCTCGGCGTGCGCAATCCCGGCGTCGATCCGCGCGCGGCCTGGCGGCTGCTGGCGGAGAACTTCCACCTGTTCCGGGGCACGCCCTCCCGCATGTGGCTTGACTGGGTCTTCGCCGAAGCGTTCGGAATGGGTGTGCAGCTCTCGGCCGAAACCAGCGATCTCTATTTCGACACCATCACCGAGATGCTGGCGAGCGACAGCTTCCGCCCCCGCGCCCTGTTCGACCGTTACGGCATCGAAGTGATCGCCACGACCGAAAGCCCGCTCGACACGCTGGAACACCATGCCGCGATCCGGGCGGACAATGCGCGTGCCGGGGGCTGGAAGGGCAAGGTCGTCACCGCCTATCGCCCCGATCCGGTGGTCGATCCCGAGTTCGAGGGTTTCCGCGAAAACCTGCGCCGGTTTTCCGAACTCACCGGGGAGGACTGCCTCACCTGGAACGGATACCTTGCCGCGCATCGCCAGCGCCGCCGCTTCTTCGCGGAAATGGGCGCTACCTCGACCGATCACGGGCACCCGACCCCGAAAACCGCCGATCTCCCGCGCGCCGAGGCCGAAGCCCTGTTCGCCAAAGTCACCAGCGCGGACTTCACCGCCGAGGACGCCGAACTGTTCCGCGCCCAGATGCTCACCGAAATGGCGGCGATGAGCCTCGACGACGGCCTCGTCATGCAGATCCACCCCGGCGCCTTCCGCAACCACAATGCCCGCGTCTTCGAACGCTTCGGCCGTGATAAGGGCGCCGACATCCCCTCGCGCACCGAATATGTGGCCAATCTCAAGCCCCTGCTCGACAGGTTCGGCAACGAGCCCGGCCTCTCGATCATTCTCTTCACGCTGGACGAAAGCACTTATGCCCGCGAACTGGCGCCGCTCGCCGGGCATTATCCCTGCCTCAAGCTCGGCCCGGCATGGTGGTTCCACGACAGCCCCGAAGGCATGCGCCGGTTCCGCCGCATGACCACCGAAACCGCAGGCTTCTACAATACGGTCGGCTTCAACGACGATACACGGGCCTTCCTGTCGATCCCCGCGCGCCATGACGTTGCTCGCCGGATCGATTGCGGGTTCCTTGCGGAACTCGTCGTCGAGCACCGCATCGAGGACTGGGAAGCGGCCGAACTGGCGCAGGACCTTACCTACAATCTCGTGAAGAAGGCCTATCGTTTGTGAGACTTTCCACTGCGAGCCTGCCGCAGCTTCCCGCCGACATCGCGCGCCCCCGTTACGAGCGGGGCGCGCAGGCGGCGGGCATCGTCCACTTCGGCATCGGCGCCTTCCACCGCGCCCACCAGGCCTGGTATACGGACCGGGCGATGGCGGCCGGGGACCGGGACTGGGCGATCACCGGCGTATCGCTGCGATCCGCCAATGTGGCGCGCCAGATGAACCCGCAGGACGGCCTCTATACCCTCACCGAATGCTCGGCCGCGGGCAACGAGACAGGGGTGATCGGATCGGTCGGCCGCGTCCTTGTCGCCAGCGAGGAACCGGAAGCCGTCATCGCTGCTCTTGCCGCGCCGGAAACGCGGATCGTCACTTTCACCATCACCGAGAAGGGCTACTGCCGCGCGGCGGACGGCTCGCTCGAACCCTTCCTCGCGCACCACGGCAGCGTCTATGCCTTCCTCGAACAAGGCCTGCGCCGCCGCCGCAACGCGGACCTTCCCGGCCTGACCCTGCTCTCGTGCGACAATCTTGCCGATAACGGCCGCCAGCTTGAGCGGCTCATGGCCGAATACCTCGCGCGCCACGACCCCGAACTCGGCGCATGGGTCGCCGCGCATTGCGCCTTCCCCTGCTCCATGGTCGATCGCATCGTCCCCGCCACCACCGCTGCCGACCGCAAGACGGTCGCCGCGGCCACCGGGCTGGAGGATCAGGGCGCGGTGATGACCGAACCGTTCAGCCAGTGGGTGATCGAGGACAAGTTCGCCGGTCCCCGCCCCGCGTGGGAAGCCGTGGGCGCGCAGCTCGTCGGCGATGTCGCCCCTTACGAGGCGGCCAAGCTGCGGATGCTCAACGGCGCGCACTCGGCGCTGGCCTACCTCGGGCTGGAGCACGGCCATGCTTTCGTTCACGAAGCGGTCGCCGATCCGGCGATCCGCCCGCTAATCGAACGCCTGATGCGCATCGAGGCGCAGCCCACCATTGCAGCGGCGCCGGGACAGGATCTGGACGCCTATGCCGAAGCCCTCCTGGCACGCTTCGCCAATCCGGCGCTCCAGCATCGGCTCATCCAGATCGCGATGGACGGCAGCCAGAAGATCCCGCAGCGCTGGCTGGAAACGCTTGCCGCCAACCAGGCCGAGGGCAGGCATTGCCCTGCGATCCTCTCGGCGCTGGCGGCATGGATGCGCCACGTTCGCGGCGACAACGCCGTGAACTGGGGCCCGGTCGATGACCCGATGGCCGTCCGTCTTGCCGATCTCTGGCGCGAGGAAGGCCCCGGCGGAATGCCGCGCGCCCTGTTCGGCGAACACGGGCTGTTCGCGGCCACCTGGCGTGCTTCGGCCGGCGACTTCGAAAGTCTGGCCGAGCATCTGGGGCAGAGAGTCTAGGTCGTAAACTCATAAACGGCGCCATCGAGGTTTGAGGCAAAATGGCTCAGCGCCAGGAGGGAAGGCGATGGAATATACCGATATTTCAAGACCTCCCGACGCAGCGATGGGCCATTTTGGTCAAACGTAGTTCACCGCAAGGTGAATCCCGAAGGGACGCCCCAATGCCTTCCATCTCGAACCGAAGCTGCCTTGGACGGGCAACCAGCCCGCCCGGCGGCACCTTCGGCCCGAGCTGTTCGCCATTTGGGCGCCTCGATGGTGACGTTTATGAGTTTACGACCTAGGCGGCGGGGACGGGGCCCCTTCCTTCAGACCGACGTGTCGAGCTTCGTTTCCATCCGGTAATCCGGCAGCGAATCGAAGGCCTGCCGCAAAGCCTCTCCCCAGCCGGTGGAAACCGACTGGAAATAGGGATCGCCCGCGTCGATGCGCCGCTCGTGCAGCGGCGTGAAGCGGTCCTGCTCCAGCACCAGCAGGTCGAGCGGGAGGCCCACCGAGAGATTGGCTTTCAGCGTCGAATCGAACGATACGCAGAGCAGCTTCACCGCCGCCTCGAATGTCATCGAACGCTCGTAGCCCCGGATCAGGATCGGCCTGCCGTATTTGGTCTCGCCGATCTGGAAGAAGGGCGTATCGAAGCTGGCTTCGATAAAATTGCCTTCGGGGTAGATCAGGAACAGACGCGGTTCCATGCCCTTGATCTGGCCGGCGACGATCATCGAGGCGCTGAAAGTGCCGGAAGCCGCGCTCTGGCCGTTATCGGCGGCGCGTTCGGAAATGATGTCCTGCAGGAGATTGCCGACGATAGTGGCCACCTGGAACATGGTCGGCGCTTCGAGCAGCGAATTGTGCCGTTCCGCCGGGGCCTTGTTGCGTTCCTCCAACTGGCTGATCACCGCCTGGGTCGTGGCGAGGTTGCCCGCCGTCATCACCGAGATCACGCGCTCGCCGGGGAGCTCCCAGTGGTACATCTTCCGGAAGGTCGAGATATTGTCGACGCCGGAGTTGGTGCGGGTGTCGCTCATCAATACGAGCCCGCGATCCAACATCATGCCCACGCAATAGGTCATGGAAGTTCTAACCCCTGAAATCCTTCGCCCCGCGCGACCGATGCGGGGGTGCGGCCGTTCAGCCGCCCTGTCTCTGTTGTTGCCCGCCGCTTGCGGACTGCTGTTGCTGCTGTCCTAGCAGGTTCTCGGCCACCGACAAATGCACGTCGAGCCGCGTTTCCCCCGCTCCCATCGCGATACCAGTAATCGGAGCGGCCTCTGCATAGTCGCAACCGCTGGTTACGCGGATATACCGTTCGTCCGGGCAGATCGCGTTGGAAACGTCGAATCCGACCCAGCCGAGCCCCGGAATATACGCCTCGGCCCAGCCGTGCCCGGCTTCCTGCTCCACCCGGTCGTTCATGCGCAGATAGCCGCCGACGTAGCGCATCGGGATATCGAGCAGGCGACCGGCGCTGATGAAGACGTGCGCATGATCCTGGCAGACGCCCTTTCCGGCGGCGAGCGCCTGTTCCGCCGTCGTCTCCGCATCGGTGGAACCGGGGAGATACTCGATCTCCTCGGCCACCGCGCTCGACAGGGCGTGGAGGAAGCCCAGCGTATCGGCGCGATCCGCATCGACGGAAGCCAGCAGCGAGCGCACCCGGCTTCCCGCGCGGGTCAGCACGGTCGGCCGCAGGAAGCACCAGAGCGGGGTATGGCCGCTGTGCGCGCCGGTGATGCCGCTGTTGTCGATCGTGCGCACCGTGCCCTTGCAGGTTACGATGACCTCGGGCGTGCCCGGCTCGATCGAGACGAGCGCGGTATGGTTCTGGTGATGGTCGTCATACTGCGCCTCGGGCCGGGCGCCTTCGATCTCCATCTGCCAGTCGAGCACTTCCTGCCCATGCGTGGTCTTGGGTTTGAGACGCAGGCGCTGCAGCCCGTGAGTGACCGGCCCGGCAAAGGCATAGCGAGTGGTATGCGTAACGGTCAGAAGCACGGGTGGCTGTCCTTCTATTCGATGAACCGGTAATCGGCGGCGATGGCGCCCCCGATGCGCGTGGTCTTGCCGATGAAGTCCTGCAGGAATTCGTGCAGGCCCACTTCGAAGATATTCTCGATCGTGGTCTGGTGCAGGGCGTCTCCGGCCTGCCGGACCAACGCATGGGCGGAAGTCTCGTGCCCGTATTCCTTGGCGAGCCCCGCCATGTTGCTGCGGATCTTTTCGTAGCAGAACAACAGAGAGCGCGGGAACTGGCCGTCTAGGATCAGGAAGCGCGCGATCCCCCGCGGGTCCATTGCGCCGGCATTGAGCCACGAATAGGCGCGGTTGCCCGCCACCGAGCGCAGCAGCGTATCCCACTGCACATTGTCGAGACTGGAACCGACCCACGCCGCCGAGGGCAGCAGCACGTAATACTTCACGTCGAGGATGCGCGCGGTGCTGTCCGCCCGCTCGATGAAGGTGCCGATGCGCGCGAAGTTGAACACCTCGTTGCGCAGCATCGTGCCTTCGAGCGCGCCGCGCACCAGCGTTCCGGTGCGCCGGATCGTGGTGAGCACCTCGCCCAGGCTGGTTTCTCGGACGGGCCGCGAAAGCAGGTCGCGCAAGTGCATCCAGCCTTCGTTGGTGGTTTCCCACACGGCGTTTGTCAGGCTGTTGCGCACCATGCGGGCATTGGTGCGCGCATTCTCCAGCATGGCGAGCACCGAACCGGGATTGTCCTTGTCGCGCAGCATGTAGTTGAACACCTGCGTCCCGGTGATGTCCGAGTGCTTCGCCCGGTAGTCCTCGATCAGGCCGGTGGTGGTCAGGACCGACTTCCACTCCTCGTCCTGCGAGTGCTTGTTCCCGCGGGTGAGAGCGAGGTGAAAGCCGACGTCGATCAGCCGCGCGGTATTTTCCGCGCGTTCGAGGTAGCGGCTCATCCAGTATACGCCGTTGGCGGCCCGTCCCAGCATCAGCGCGCCCTCGCTCGTTCAGGGCCCTTCATTCGTCCAGCACCCAAGAGTCCTTGGTGCCGCCGCCCTGCGAGGAATTGACCACCAGAGATCCTTTCTTGAGCGCCACGCGGGTCAACCCGCCGGGCGTGATGTCGATGCCGTCGGGCGAGACCAGCACGAACGGGCGAAGGTCCACATGGCGCGGCGCCAGCCCCTCCTTGGTGAAGATCGGCACCGTGGAAAGCGAGAGCGTGGGCTGGGCGATGTAATTGTCCGGCCGCGCCCGCAGCTTGGCCTCGAAATCGGCGAGTTCCTTCTTCGAGGAGGTCGGCCCGATCAGCATGCCGTAGCCGCCCGAACCGTGGACTTCCTTCACGACCAGTTCTGCGAGATTGTCGAGCACATAGGCCAGCGCATCCGGCTCCGAGCAGCGCCAGGTCGGCACGTTGGAGAGGATCGGCTTCTCTCCGGTATAGAACTCCACGATCTCGGGCATGTAGCTGTAGATCGCCTTGTCGTCGGCGATGCCGGTGCCCGGCGCATTGGCGATAGTGATGCCGCCCGCGCGGTAGACATCCATGATCCCCGCCACGCCCAGCACCGAATCGGGATTGAAGCTGAGCGGGTCCAGGTAATCGTCGTCCACCCGGCGATAGATGACGTCGATCGCCTTGTAGCCCGTGGTCGTGCGCATGGCGACGCGCCCGTCCACCACGCGCAGGTCGCTGCCCTCCACCAGTTCCGCGCCCATCTGGTCGGCAAGGAAGGCATGTTCGAAATAGGCCGAGTTATAGATGCCCGGCGTCAGCACCGCGACCGTCGGCCGGCCCGATCCCTTGAAGGCGGGCGGCGCGCAGGCGCGCAGGGAACGGGCAAGCCGGCGCGGATAGTCCGACACGGGGCGCACCGGAATCCTGGTGAACAGTTCCGGGAACATCGCCATCATCGTTTCGCGGTTCTCGAGCATGTACGAGACACCGGACGGCGTGCGGGCGTTGTCCTCCAGCACCATGAATTCGTCAGGCCCGGTGCGGACGAGATCGATGCCGACGATATGGGTATAGACCCCGCCCGGCGGCGTCATCCCGATCATCTGCGTGAGGAAGGCCTCGTTGTCGCGCAGGGCCGAGATCGGCAGGCGGCCGGACCGGATGATCTCCTGCCGGTGATAGAGATCCTGGAGGAAGGCATTGAGCGCCCTCACCCGCTGCTCGATCCCCCGCGTCAGCTTGCGCCATTCGCGCGCGGTGATGATGCGCGGGATCATGTCGAACGGGATAAGCCGCTCTTCGGCGGCATCGTCGCCATAGACGTTGAAGGTAATTCCGATGCGGCGGAAGAAGCGTTCGGCCTCGGCATCCTGGCGTTTCAGCCAGGTCTTGTCCTGCGAGTCGTACCAATTCCTGAAGTCTGCATAGGCAGGCCTGACCGACCCGTCCTCGTTGAGCATTTCGTCGTAATTGGTTCCGCCCGTAGCCGTCATTGTGACTCCCGTTTGTCCATGTGATGCAACATGGAAACGGACTTGCCAAGCGGTTACGCTGCAAGTGCGAAAGAAAAATTACTGCGCGAATTGGCGGAAATCGGACCGAATTGGTCGAATACCCAGCGCTCCGGGAAATGGCCGCAGCTTTGGGCTGTGCGGCAGGTGCTAAGCGGGTTGGCTAATCGATCCGTTCGAGCGCCCCGCCCTTCACAGCTCAGGCCAGCAGCCCCCGCGCGCCGAGATCCGCGCGCAAGGCAGCCGCGTTCTGGAAGTGATGCACCTGCCAGCCGAGATCGCGGGCGGCGGCGATGTTGGCGGCATTGTCGTCGATGAACAGCATCGCGCCGGGCGCATGGCCGAAACGCCGCGCGGCGAGATCGAAGATGCGCGCATCGGGCTTCGCCAGCTTCTCGTCGCCCGAGACGACGATGTCGCCGAACAGGTCGAACAGGGGCTCCGACGCGCGGTATTCCCGCCAGAACGGGCTGGCGAAGTTGGTGATGGCGAAAAGCGGCATCCCGCCGGACGCCAGTTCGCGCACGATCTCGTGACTGCCGGGCACGTTGCCGGGAATCGTTTCGAGGAAACGCGTGGCGTAAGCGTCGATCAGGGCATCGTGGCCGGGATACTCGGCCTTCCGTTCGGCAACCATCTCGGCGAGGTCGCGGCCGGCATCATGCTGGAAGTGCCACTCTTCGGTGACGACGTTCGCGCAGAACCAGTCGAGCCGTTCGGGCTCGCGAATCAGCTTGGCGAAGAGCAGGCGCATGTCCCACTCGACGAGGACGCGCCCGACATCGAAGACGACCGCCGCAACGGCGGCGCCTTGGGCAGGATCGTTTACGTGGACTGCAGACATGACAAGACCCCCGCGAATGGCGGGGGCCTCATGTCACCGACGTAGTCGCCCGTCCGCCTTATGGTCCCCGCCGCATGGCAGGGACAGGCAGCCGAATCAGCCCTGGCGGGCCTTGAAGCGACGGTTGGTCTTGTTGATGACGTAGGTACGGCCGCGACGGCGGATCACGCGGTTGTCCCGGTGACGACCCTTGAGCGACTTCAGGCTGTTGCGAATCTTCATGTCATGTCTCGTCTGCGTGGTCCGGCGGTTGTTCCAATAATGACTGGCCGCCCGAAAATTGAAGTGGCGCCGTTACGGGTGACGGCTTGCAAAGTCAAGCGCAAGAGCCCATTTCTCATGGCCTGACCCGCGCTTTTCCCGTTCATCTACGGGCAATCGCGAGGGCTCATAACTCAGGTTCGGGTGCGACCCAACTGATTCTTAGCCAATCGATTCTTCGGACCCGGAACACCATGCAGACGTTCAAAGCCGCGATTCTCGCCACCGGCATGGCCGCAGCCCTGCTCGCCGCACCCGCACTTCAGGCCCGTCCGGGCTGGGGTTCGCCGTGGGGCGGATATGGCCCCGGCTGGGGAGATGGTTGGGGCGATCCGCTGATGGGCGGTCCCATCGGTGCGCCGATCTCGTCGCGCAATCGCACGCAGGATTCGCGCGAAGGCCGCGTCGAAGTCAGCCGATTCGTCGCGCCCGGCCCCGAAGCCGCCGAATTGGGCAAGGGAATCGTCGCCGTCGAATCCGATTCGGGCGAAGGCCAATGGGTCCCGGGCCCCGAGCGCGCCGCTTACGAGGCCGCCATCGTGGAGGCGCTGGTGGGTGCCGGATACGATACCCAGCACAAGGACGAAAGCGGTGGCCAGGTCGCCGAACTCAAGATCAGCCGCCAGGTGCTGACCCCGGCCGAGGAAAAGCGCAGCCCCGTCAGCGGCACCGCCGCGATGGGCGTCAGCAACCGCGGTTCGGCTTATGGCCTTGCCGTCAACGTGGACCTCACCAAGCCGCGTTCGGCGTTGATCGGCACCCGCCTGGACACGCGCATCGTCGACAAGGCGAGCGGCAAGGTGCTCTGGGAAGGCTATGCCACGATCGCCACCCGCGAAGGTGACGACAAGTGGCCCGACTACCGAATCGCCGGAAAGCTGGCGTCCGCCCTCTTCGATGGTTTTCCCAAGGCGGACCTCGTCGACAGCCCGGCAGACTGACCGACCTTATTCATGGCTCCGGCGTGCGATAAGGGTTATCGTATAGACACTTGCCCCCGGGAGAGCCTTGCATGATCCGCACCAACCGCACCCTGACCGCAGCCTGCTTCCTCGCCGCGGCACTGACGCTTGGCGGGTGCGCCGCGCAGGTCGGCCCGGTCGAAGTGACCCGCTTCAGCGCCGCCGACGCACCCGGCCTCGGCAGCGGCGTGATTCGCGTCGATCCCGCCAACCCGCAGGACGCCTCCAGCCTCGAATTCCGCACTTATGCCGCCGCCGTCGCGCAGGAACTCGCAAAAGTCGGCTATCGGCAGGCATTGCCGGGCGAGGCCGTCGCCAATCCGCAAGTCGCCGTGCTCTCCGTCGAACGGCGCAGCTACCAGCCGGGCCGCGAGCGCAGCCCGGTTTCCGTGGGCGTGGGCGGCAGCACCGGCTCTTACGGATCGGGCCTGGGGCTCGGCCTCGGCATCAACCTTGCCGGCAAGCCGCAGGAGCAGGTCGAGACGCGGATGCAGGTCATGATCAAGGACCGCCCCGACGGCCGCACCATCTGGGAAGGCCGCGCCGCCTTCACCGTCGGCTCCAAGGCGCCCGTCGCCCAGACCTCGCTGGGCGCCGCAAAAATGGCCGAAGCGCTGTTCAAGGGGTTTCCGGGCAAGTCGGGCGAAACTATCCTGGTGAAATGACCAGCATCCAGATCTCCTCCGCTTTCGATTCCGGCAACATCGAAGTCCTCTCCACCCAGGGCACCACGGCCCGCCTGAAGATCCGGCGCGATCACGAATCGGACTTCTTCCAGTGGTTCCATTTCCGCGTCAGCGGCGCGCCCGGCCAGAGCATCGCCGGAGAGGAACTGACTCTCAAGATCACCGGCCTCAACGGCTCCGCCTACCCGATGGGCTGGCCCGGCTACCGCGCCTGCGCCTCGGAAGATCGCCAGTTCTGGGGCCGTACCGACACTTCGTGGAGCGCCAGCGAGGATGGCGGCACCCTGACCATCCGCCACACGCCCGAAGGCGAACTGGCGTGGTTCGCCTATTTCGCGCCCTATTCGATGGAGCGCCACCACGACCTCGTCTCCTCGCTCGCCGGGCTTGAGGATGTCGAATACCGCCTGCTCGGCACCACGCTCGACGGCCGTCCGCTCGATTGCCTCTCGATGGGCGAAGGTCTCTCGCAGGTCTGGCTCTATGCCCGCCAGCATCCCGGCGAATCGATGGCGGAATGGTGGATGGAAGGCGCGCTCGAAGTGCTGGCGGACCCCGCCGATTCGGTGGGCCGCGAACTGCGCAAGCGCTGCCGCTTCCACGTCGTGCCCAACATGAACCCGGACGGCTCGGCGCGCGGCCACCTGCGCACCAATGCGGCCGGCGTGAACCTCAACCGCGAGTGGGCCACGCCCAGCCCCGAAAAGTCGCCCGAAGTGCTGGCCGTGCTGGCCGCCATGGACGAAACCGGCGTGGACTTCGCCATGGACATCCACGGCGACGAGGCCATTCCCGCGGTGTTCCTTGCCGGATTCGAAGGCATTCCCTCGCTCAAGCCCGAGCAGAAGGAAGGCTACGACCGGTACGCCTCGATCCTCGAACGCCGCACGCCGGACTTCCAGACGAAGCTCGGCTACTCGCTCGCCCAGCCGGGCAAGGGCAACCTCACGATGTCGACCAACCAGCTTGCCGAACGCTTCGGCGCGGTGTCGATGACACTGGAAATGCCTTTCAAGGACCACGACGAAGCCGCCGACCCGCGCCAGGGCTGGAGCCCGGAACGCTCGGCACAGCTCGGCAAGGATTGCATGGGCGCGCTGCTGGAGTGGTTCGTCGAGCGCGAAGGGAAGTAAGGCGGCATGAGCGGACGGCAGGGGCCGCGGCCCCTGCCTCCTGTTTTTGCGCTATCTGTTCACCGCCGGATATTCAGATGCCCGCCCACTGTCGCAAGGCCTGCTTCACCGCCAGATTCTCGTCGTAGCTCCATCCCGGCGAGAACGAAGCGGCGGGAACTTCGCCCAGCACGCTCTGCAGAATCATCCAGCCGGACGCCCAGTCACCGCGTGTATCGTCGCAGACCGGGAAGGAATCCCAGTCCTTGGCGAGGCGGATCATCGAGCGTTGCTGCGCCATGGGCGCGTCGAGATCGCCGACCATGAAGGACGTGAACGGCAGCGGCTGGCGCGGACAGGCGCCGAAGCGGGACAAGCGGCGGTCGGCCCCGGGAAGGTCCATGTTCGGCGGATTGACGACGATCGCGCCGAGCACCGGGTTTTCCTTGCCCACGCTTTCGAACTCCACCCACCAGGCGAGCGCCAGCGCGGCGATATCGTCGGTCACGATCACGACCGGGCGGTCGGCACGGCGGACGGCGAGGTTGAGCTTGTTGACCCAGGTATTGCGGTGCGGTTCGTCCCAGAGGCCAAGCTCCAGCACGCGGCAATGTTCGCTCCACCGGGCCCAGCGGTTCATCCAGTGCCCTTCGGCAAGGGGAGCGCCGGGCACGAGGAGAATGAGGGGCACATGGTCCTGCTCACTGGGATAGCGATAGTTTGTCATGGTGGTGCTCCAACGCTGTTGGGGATACCGCCGGTCGACTCTGTCTACGTCCCGACTGTCTGCGCACCATAACTCAACCGATTTGGTTGACAATAAGATTCCGACGAAACGATGCCCTTCCACGTCACTCCGAAACGGACCAAGTGACGCGGCGCGGGATGCCTGTTCGATCGGGCTTGTCTTACAGGAGGTTAGCCGGTCCGAAGGCGTGCGGCAGCAATTCCGACAAGCGCATTTCCAGCACGCCGTCCGGCCCGTCGCACCAGACCAGCGGATCGGTGCCGCCGATCTGCGCGATCTCGTTCAGGACCTGGCGGCAGCGGCCGCAGGGGGTGACGGTGTCACCCTGCCCTGCCGCGCCGGGCGCGCCGCCCGTCACCGCAACCGCTTCCAGCTTGCCCCCGTTGCGAAGGAACTCGCCCGAGGAGAGAATGGCGGAAACCGCCACCGTCTCGGCGCAGAGCGAGAGCCCGTAGCTGGCGTTCTCGACATTGGCGCCGGTGACGACCGAGCCATCCGCCATGAGCAGCGCGGCGCCGACGTGGAACTTCGAATAAGGCGCATAGGCGCGGCCGGCGGCCTCGCGCGCGGCCACAAGCAGGGCGTCGCGCTGTTCGGCGGCGAAAGACGGGGAAGATGCGGTGGTCATGGCTGCACCACTACCCAGCGGAGCCCGCCTTGCGCAATATCGTTCGAAAGCGAGCGGTTCGCAGTCCACAGCGACCACGGACGGCCGCCGTAATCCGGCAGGAAGCGATCGCGCGACAGCCAGAGGTTGCGATCGAGCTTGGCCGCGATCCGGTAGCGCGATTCGAACTGCTTGCTGACCTTGAGGATCACCGGCTTTCCCGCATGGGTCTCGATCTGGTTGATGAAGGTCATCAGTTCGCTCTCGACCTTGGCGTCGGAAACGTTGGCAGGGCAACCGTCCGCCACGATATCGAGATCGATCACCGGCGGCAGCAATTGCGCATCGCGCGGAACCGTGGTCACGAAGTTGGCGGACTGCATTTCGGCGGGCTGGCACGGATCGTAGCGGTGGACCGCTCCCACCTGCAGCCCGGCCGCCTTGGCCGCCACGAAATTGGCGACGAAACGCGGGTCGCGGGCAAAGGCGCTGACACTGGCGCTCGCGTCGATATAGGCGAAGTTCACGCCGATCGCCTTGAGCGACTTCCAGTTCACCTCGCCGTCGGAGGCACCGATCTCGACCCCCTGCATCGGATAGAGGCCGCGATCCGGTGTCCAGTGGCGAACGTGCCACCAGCCCCAGCCGCCCGCCAGCATCGCCAGAAGCAGCAGTACCGCGGCGATTCGCCATACGATGCGCGCGCGCGCCTTTGCGGCCGAGCCTTTCCTTGCCATGCGAGCCCCCTCAGCCGCGAATATGCAGGACGCAGATCAGCGTGAAAAGCCTGCGTGCGGTGGGGTGGTCCGTCTCGACCTTGCCTTCGAGGCGTTCGAGCAGAAGTTCGGCGGCGGCATTGTGAATACCGCGCCGGGCCATGTCGATGGTCTCGATCTCCTGGGCCGAAGCCTTGCGAATCGCCTGATAGTAGCTTTCGCAGACCGCGAAGTACTCCCGCACGGGGCGGCGGAAGCGGGCAAGGCCCAGCACCATGGTTTCCAGCGCGCCGCCGGCCTCGTCCGCGATGTCGAGCGAGAGGCGCCCGTCGCGCACCGAAAGCCGCAGGCGATAAGGCCCTACGTGACCGGCTTCATAGGCGCGCAGGGGCTTGAATACGTTGTCTTCGATCAGATCGAAGATGGCGATGCGCCGTTCCTGTTCGATATCGGCGTTGCGCCACAGAATGGTCGCCTCGTCGAGTTCGATATGGGAGATACACGGATCGGACATGATCCCTCGCCCTTTACGCGCTTGCAGCATGGGGTCGCAAGCCCAACGCTCACCATTCACACCCTGTGGAATAATATCGCTCACCTGTTCGCTTGCTGGCGGGGGGCGAGATGAGGCATTGTCGGCCCCCTCATGTCACAACCTGCCGCCATTGCGCTCGCCCCCGAGGCCGAAGCCCGTACCCTCCCCGCCAACGTCGAGGCCGAGGCCGCGTTCCTTGGCGCCGTGCTGATCGACAACCGGGTGATCGAGGAACTGCAGACGCAGCTCACCCCGATCCACTTCTTCGAGCCCGTGCACGCGCGAATCTACGAGCGTATCCTCCAGTTGCTCGATCGCAAGGCGGTGGTCACGCCGGTGACGCTGCGCCCCTATTTCGAATCGGATGAAGCGCTGAAGGCGCTGGGCGGCGTATCCTACCTCGCGCGCCTGACGGCCGACGGACAGGGCCTGCTCGCCCCGCGCGAACTGGCGGACCAGATCTACGATCTCGCCCTGCTGCGCGAACTGATCTCGGTGGGCCGCAACCTCGTCGCCGAGGCGATGGATACTTCCGAATCGGTGGAGCCGATGGAGCAGGTGGAGCGGGCCGAAGCCGCGCTCTACAAGGTGGCCGAAGGCGCCGCGACCGCGAACGAGGCGAAGAGCTTCGCCGCCGCCACCCGCACCGCGATCGGCGCGATCGAGAAGGCCTTCAATTCCGGCGGTCACATCTCCGGCAAGACCACGGGCCTCAATTCGGTCAACGGCAAGATCGGCGGCCTGCACGATTCCGACCTTATCATCCTTGCCGGCCGTCCCGGCATGGGCAAGACCTCGCTCGTCACCAACATCGCGTTCAATGCCTCCGACCGGCTCCAGCGCGACCTGGCGGACGGTATCCCGGTAGAAAAGTCGGTGGGCGCGGCAACGGCGTTCTTCAGCCTCGAAATGAGCGCGGATCAGCTGGCCACGCGTATCCTTGCCGAGCAGTCGGGCATCAGCTCCGAAGCGCTGCGCATGGGCAAGATCAGCCGCGAGGACTTCCAGCAGCTCTCCTTCGCCTCGCAGCGGCTGGCCGAACTGCCGCTCTATATCGACGATACGCCGGGCCTCACCATCGCCGGCCTGCGCACCCGTGCCCGCCGCCTGAAGCGCCGCCACAACATCGGCCTCGTCATCATCGACTATCTGCAGCTGCTGCAGGGCTCCGGCCGCGCCAACGACAACCGCGTGAACGAAATCTCGGAAATCTCGCGCGGCCTCAAGACGCTCGCCAAGGAACTGCACGTTCCGGTGATCGCCCTCTCGCAGCTTTCCCGTGCGGTGGAATCGCGCGAGGACAAGCGCCCGATGCTTTCCGACCTTCGCGAATCGGGCTCGATCGAGCAGGACGCGGACATGGTCTGGTTCGTGTTCCGCGAGGATTACTACGCCAAGGGCGTCGAGCCGCGCGAGCCCGGCGACAACGATCCGCCCGACGTTCACGCCAAGTGGAACGAATGGCGCGAGCATATGGAACGGATCACCGGCCTTTCCGAATTGATTATCGCCAAGCAGCGTCACGGCGCCACCGGCAAGGTGCGCCTGCGCTTCGAGGCACGGATCACGAAGTTCTCCGACCTTGCCGACGACGACATGCGCGCGGCCTTCGAAAGCGACTGATCTTCCCGAGAGGAATGCCGATAAGGACAAAATGAGCGACCGGAAAGTCCTGCTTCTCGCCGGGGGCAGCGGATCGATCGGCAGCGCCATCGCCCGCCAGGCGCTGGCTCATGGCTGGAAGGTCGCTCTCCACGGCCGCACGCCCGAAAAGGTCGAGGCGCTCGTGACCGGGCTGTCCTACCTCGGTTCCATCGATGGCTTCATCGCCGACGTATGGGAAGAGGATGCGGCCGAAACCCTGATCGCCGAAGTGGGCGAGCAATATGGCCGGATCGACGCGGTGATCGACTGCGTTTCGACCGGCCCTCTCGGCATCACCGGGCTCCTGCCGGAGACCGCGCCCGAAACCTTCGGGGATTTCCTCAATGTCTCGGTCGGCTGGGTGGAGCGGCTCGCGCTGGCCAGCTATGGATTTCTCGCCACGCAGGGCGGCACGTTCCTCGCCCTCGTCTCCGACGCCGGGATCTACGCCGCCGCGCGCCAGAGCCTGATCGGCGCGGCGCGGGCCGGCACCATCGGATTCATCCGCAATTTCGCAATAGAAGCCGCGCGCGACGGCATCCGCGCCCATGCGCTCTCCACCAGCTTCGTGGAGGGCAGCGAAAGCGCGATCCGCATGGGTTCGGAACGCATGGCCCGCGCGGCGCGCAAGGCCGGTTTGGGGCTGCCGACAGCGGACGACGTCGCCCCGCTCGCCCTGTTCCTCTGTTCGGACGGTGCGGCGAAGATCACCGGACAGGTCATCAGCGTGAACGGCGGACTGAACGCCTGAAACACCGCCCGCGCGCGTTCACCCGCGCGCTTCAGGCCGCCACCTGCCCGGCTTCCACACCGGCCTCGACCCCGGCCACGACCTCGCCCCCGGCGGCCCTGCCCCGCATCATCAGTGCGTAGCTCGCCAGCGCCACCGCCACCCCGACGAACCAGGCGTAAGTGTAGATTCCCGACCAGAACGCCCCCACACCGCCGAAGGTCTCCGGCGCGGCAACCTTGAGGAAGCCCGGCACATTCGGCGCGATACCCAGCACAAGGGCGATGAGAGCGCGCGGATTCCACCCGTTCCCATAGGAATAGACGCCGTTTTCGTCGTAGAGCGCCGCAACGTCCAATCGCGTGTCGCGCACCAGCCAGTAGTCGGCGATGAGGATGCCGGTGATCGGCCCGAGCAGCGCACCGTAACCGGTGAGCCAGGTGAAGATGTAGCCCTCGGTGCTGGCCATCAGCTTCCACGGCATCATGAACAGCCCGATGCACGCCGTGATGAGCGCGCCTGTCCGGTAGCTGATCCTTGACGGCTTGAGCGATGCGAAGTCGAACGCCGCGCATACGAGGTTGGCGGCAATGTTGCAGGAAACCGTGTCCACCGCGATCACCACCAGGCCCAGCAGCACGAACGGGCCGGACAGGGTTCCCGCGAGCACCACCGGGTCCCAGATCGCATGGCCGTAGATCACCACGGTTGCCGAAGTGGTGATGACGCTGATGAGCGCGATCAGGCCCATGGTCGGCGGCAGGCCCAGTGTCTGGCCGATCATCTGGTCCCGCTGGCTATGGGCGAAACGCGTGAAGTCGGGGATGTTGAGCGCCAGGGTTCCCCAGAAACCGACCATGGCGGTGAAGGCAGGAAGCCAGACTGCCCAGAACTGGCCTTCCTTCGCGCCGCCCGGCCCGAAGGCGGAAGGCGCCGAGAAGATCGGCCCGATGCCGCCCGCAGCGTCCACCGCCCACCAGACAAGGCCGATGCAGGCCAGCAGCTTGAGCGGCGCGGTCCAGGTTTCCAGCCGCCGGATGGTCAGCAGGCCCTTGCGCACGAAGAGCAGCTGCACGCCCCAGAACACCAGGAATGCAAGCAACTGGCCAATCCCGATCCCGAAGAACGGCAGCGGTGCGCCGCGCAAGTCCAGACCGAGGAAGATACCGAGCAGCGTCAGCAGCGCCTCGCCGCCGATCCAGGTCTGGATGCCGTACCAGCCGCAGGCCACCAGCGCGCGGGCCAGCGCAGGCAGCCGCGCGCCGACCGTGCCGAAGGAAGCGCGCACGAGCACCGCGAAAGGTACGCCGTAGCGGGTGCCGGAATGGCCGATCAGCAGCATCGGCACAAGGATCACGATATTGCCCAGGATAACGGTAACGGTTGCCTGAAGCGCCGACATGCCCTGTTCGATCAGGCCGGAGGCCAGCATCCAGGTCGGCACGGCAACGACCATGCCCACCCACAGCGCCGCGAAGTGCCACCAGCGCCAGCTGCGCTGCGCCTCGTCCGTGGGCGCGAGGTCCGCGTTCCAGAGCGTGTCGCCATTACCGTGACTCATCCGCGCGATCCCCCGATGCCTGAGGGGGACTACGATGCCGCAGTGCAGCAAAGTGTCAAGCGCGCGAATTCCGGCTCACCGACTGGCGATCAGCCCAGCAGGCGCTCCCTGAACCGCGCGAGGCGGAACACGGCTTCGTCCAGCACTTCGGCGGGCTTGGTGAAGCAGAAACGGACGAGGTGGCGGGGTGCCGCTTCGCCCTGGTAGAGCGCCGAGACCGGCACCGTGGCCACCCCGGCCTCGGCCACGGCACGTTCGCTGAATTCGCTGTCGCACAACGAAATGCCGGAAGCGCTGAGATCGACGTTGAGGAACCACGTCGCCGCGTTGGGCAGCACCACGAAGCCCGCCGCCGCAAGGCCGGTCCTCAGCCGTTCGCGCGCGGCATTCCATTCGGCGCGCTGGTCCGCCAGCACGGCATCCGGCAATGCCAGCCCTTCGGCCACGGCCCATTGCAGCGGGACCGCGGTGGCATAAGTCAGGAACTGGTGCGCGCGCTGAAGCGCCGTAGCCAGTTCGCCCTGCGCGATCATCCAGCCGATCTTCCACCCGGTGAGACCGAAGATCTTGCCCGCCGATCCGATCTTCACCGTGCGCTCCGCCATCCCGGGAACCGCCGCGAGCGAGCGATGGGCCACGCCGTCGAAGCGGACATCCTCCCAGACTTCGTCGCACACGGCGACAAGGTCGTGCTCCACGCAGGCGCGGGCGATCGTCTCCAGTTCGGCGTGGCTGGCGACCGTTCCTGCCGGATTGAGCGGATCGTTGAACATCAGCAGGCGCGTCGCAGGCGTGATCGCGGCGGCCAGCGCTTCGGCGGTGTAGCGAAAGTGCGGCGGGGAAAGCGGGACAGACACCGGCACGCCCCCTGCCCGGCGCACCGTGGGCGCATAGGCATCGTAGGCGGGCTGGAACAGGATCACCTCGTCGCCCGGCTGCACCAGCGCGGAAACGGCAGCGGCCAGAGCCTCGGTGGCGCCGGAAGTCACCGTCACCTGTTCGGGCGCGAGCGCCAGCCCCTGCCGCCGGGCATAGTAGGCGCAGATCGCCTCACGCAGTTCGGCAAGCCCCGCGCCCGGCGGATACTGGCTCGATTTCTCCTGCAGCGCGCGCGCCGCCGCCTCGATCAGCGCGGGCGGCGGCGGCCCGTCGGGAAAGCCCTGCCCCAGGTTGATCGCGCCATGCTCACGCGCCAGCGCCGACATGCGGTCAAACACCGTGCGTTCCATTTCGGCATAGACCGGGTGGATGCGGGACTTCATCTCGGGGCTGCTCCGATAGCGCGTCTGGGCATGGTGAGAGCGCCGGATAACGCGCGTTTTCGCAAATTGCACGGCGATACGCACACGCTGTCGAGAAGCGCCGCCCCCGCGCTTCTACCCCGGATCGGCCACAAGGGAGAGCAAGAGACGTGTCCTACGAGCTGAACCGCAAGCTCGCCGCGCGGCGCGAACCGCTGCCGACGGCGGCCCGGATCGACCCGGTAACGGCCGACATCGTTCGCGGCGCCTTCGAAACGGTCTGCTTCGAGGCTGCGACCTATCTTGGCCGCGCCGCCTCCAGCCCGATCATCAACCAGTCGAACGAGCGCAATGCCGCCATCGTCGATGCCCACGGCCGCCTTGCCATGGGCGCGGTGGGCACCCCGCACCTGACGTTCGTCAACCAGATGGAAACGCGCTGGGGGCTGATGAACCAGGACCGTTACGACTGGGGGCCCGGCGACGTCTTCCTGGGCAACGATCCCGATCACGGCGGCGGCCACCTGCCGGATTACTGCATTTACGGCCCGGTCTATGACGACAATGGCGAACTGATCTGCATCCAGACCCTGCAGGCCCACCAGGGCGACACCGGCGGCAAGGACCCGGGCGGCTTCTCGCTCGATGCCACCGACGTCTTCACCGAGGGGGTGATCTACCCCTGCCTCAAGCTGGTCCACCGGGGCGAATTGCGCCGCGACGTGTTCGACATGGTGGTGCGCAACAACCGCTTCGCCACGTTCGCGGGAGACATTGCGGCGATGATCGGCGGCGTGCAGCACGCGGTGCGGATGCTGGACGACCTGCTCGGCAAATGGGGCGGGGAGACGATCAAGGCGGCGATCAACCACTCGATCGAGCACACGACACGCCGCGTCCGCGAGGAAGTGGCGAAATGGCCCGATGGGTGCCACGAGGCGACCGTCTGGATTGACCACGACACCGCGGGAACCAAGGATATCAAGGTCCAGGTCGCCTGCACCATCGCCGGGGATCAGCTCACCGTCGATCTGGCGGGGACGGACGACCGGCAGAACCTTGTCGGCGTGTGGAACACGTTCGCCAATTCGCGCAGCTACGTGATGTGTCAGGTGGTCGCGGCGATGGACCCGACGATCGTGAAGAACGAAGGCTTCTTCAACGCGGTCGATATCCTGATCCCCGAAGGCTGCATCGCCCAGCCGCCGCCGAACAGGCCCGCCGCGCTGGGATCGTTCCACCCGGCCTGCGAGATTACCGAGGCGGTCTGCATCGCACTGTCCAATGTGGCGCCCGAACGGTCACAGCCGCAGCTCTACAAGATCGGTATGCCCAACATGGTCGTCGGCTTCGACGAGAACGGCATGATGTGGATGGACCAGGGCGTCGATTGCCGATCGATGGACGTTTCGGCGGTGGAGGGGCTGGATGGCTGGGGCTCCTGCCCCTCCGCGCTGGGCAGCCTGATCCTGTCCGAGGCGGAAGATGCGGAAAGCCGCTTCCCGATCCTCAACATCAGCCGCGAGATGACCACCGACGGCGGCGGCGCCGGACAGTGGCGCGGCTGTCCGGGCTCGCTCAACGTCAAGCAGGTGCTGCGGCCGACTTCGGCGATGGCGTGGATGGTCTCGGCCGACCACCCCTTGCGCGGGCTTCGCGGCGGGGACGATGCGATCCCCTATACCAACCGGTTCGAGGTCGGCTCCCCCAATGAGCGGGCCATTCTCCACACCGCGCAGGACCTGCTGCCGGAAGGCGCGGTGATCGCCTACCAGCACGGCGGCGGCGCGGGGTTCGGCAGGCCGCTCCAGCGCGATCCGGAGGCCGTGAAGGAGGATGTGCTCGACGAGTACGTCAGCCCGGAGGCGGCGCGGGCGAAGTACGGCGTGGTGCTGACCGGCAGCCTCGACGACTACTCGCTGGCAGTGGACCACGCCGCGACCGAGGCGCTCAGAGCCGAAATGGCGAGCATGGCCGAAGCAGCGGAATAACGAAAAAGCAGGCTCTCCCCCCTTCCCTGAAGGGGAGGGGATCGGAGAGGACGTTTCATGGATTACAGGGTCGGCATCGACATCGGCGGCACCTTCACCGACTTCGCGCTCCTGAAGGGCAGCGAGGTGGTGCTCCACAAGAACCTCTCCACCCCGGAGGACCGCTCGCTGGGCGTGATGGAAGGCCTCGGCAAGCTGGCCGAAAAGGAAGGGCTGCCGCTGGCCGAATTCCTCGGCTGCTGCGAGGCGATCGTCCACGGCACCACCGTGGCCGACAACACCCTGATCGAGATGAACGGCGCCCTCACCGGCCTCATCACCACCGAGGGTTTCCGCGACGAGATCGAATATCGCCGCGGCTACAAGGAGGATATCTGGGACGTCCGCCTCGAAGCCCCGCAGCAGATCACCCCGCGCCGCCGCCGCCTGACGGTGCCCGAACGCGTGCTGCACGACGGATCGGTCCACAAGGAACTGGACGAAGCGGCGCTGCGCGAAGCCTGCCGCAAGCTGCGGCTGCAGAACGTGGAAGCGGTGGCGATCTCGTTCCTGTTCTCCTTCGTCAACCCGGAGCATGAGCGCCGCGCCAAGGAGATCGTGCGGCAGGAAATCCAGAACGCCTACGTTTCCGCCAGCCACGAAGTGCTGCCCCGCGCGCCCGAGTACGACCGCACATCGACCACGGTGGTCAACGCCTATGTCGGCCCCCGCGTTACCGGCTATCTCGAGAAACTGGTGCAGCGGCTTGGCGAGGGTGGATACCGGAACCAGCTGATGGTCATGCAGGCTTCCGGCGGAGTGATGACCAAGGACTATATCGACGGCGCGCCGATCCGGGTGCTCGCTTCCGGCCCGGCCGGCGGCGTGGTGGGTTCCGCCCATGCGGGCCGGGCCAAGGGCTGCCCGGACCTGCTCTGCGTAGACATGGGCGGCACCAGCTACGACATGGCGCTGGTGCTGAACGGCGAAGCCCCGGCCGAGGCCGGCTGGAACATGCACCACCGCTATCTCGTCGGCGTGCCAATGGTGAAAGTGGAAACGCTGGGCGCAGGGGGCGGCTCGATCTGCCACGTCAACAAGGGCGCGCTGGAAGTCGGCCCACGCTCGGCGGGGTCGCAGCCCGGCCCGATCTGCTACGGACGCGGCGGAACCGAACCGACCGTGACCGATGCCCTCGTCATGCTGGGCATTCTCTCCACCGAGGAAGGCTTCGCCGGCGGCAGCTTCCGCCTCACCCGCGACGGCGTGGAGGAAGCCTTCCGCCGGATCGCCCACGAACTCGGCCATGATGACCCGGCACGCGCCGCTTTCGACTGCTGGCGCGTGGTCAATGCCCATATGAGCCAGGGCGTGCGCCGCACCACGGCGGGCAAGGGTATCGATCCCAAGGATCTCGTCATGCTGGCCTATGGCGGCAACGGCCCCGCCTTCGCGGCGATCCAGGCCGAGGACCTCGGCATCACCCGCGTGCTGGTGCCCAAGGCCTCGCCCACGTTCTCGGCGCTGGGCACTCTGGTCGCCAACCCGACCATCGACGAGGAACGCTCCTACATCGCTTCCGCCTCGGCACTGGATGTGGCGCGCATCCGCACGCTCTGGACCGAACTGTCGGACCGCGCCGCCCGCTTCTTCACCGCCGCGCAGTTCCGCGCCGAGGATATCCGCGCCGACTACCGGCTCAACATGCGTTATCCCGGCCAGAACTTCTCGCTCTCGTTCGACTTTGCCGCCGAGACCGCACTCGGCGATCTCGGCTTCATCGACGAGACCTTTGCCGCCCGTGCCACCGAACTGTTCAATGCCCGCCACATGGCAGAATACGGCCATATCCGCGAGCATGAGGTGCCCGAAATCTCGGGCGTGCGCCTCGCGGCTCATGTCGAGACCCCTTCTCCAGCAGCGGGCGGCGGCTTCACGCCCAGCGGCGCGGTTCCGCAGCCGCATCGCCGCCGCCGCGCCAATCTCGGGCAGGGTTTTGCCGAAGTCCCGGTCTATCGCGGCCCGGACCTCGCACCCGGCATGGAAGTGCCCGCCCCCGCAATCGTGGAGGAGACTTTCACCACGATCGTCATCTACCCGGGATGGACGGCCCGGGTGGACGCGGCGGGGGACTATCAGCTCATAAAGGAGGCCTGAGGCGGGGGCGGCGCCACCTGCCGGGGAACTTGCGCGCGGATCAGGCGTCTCTTTCTCGACACTTCCGCTTGCGACAGGAAGGTCTTGCCGCCAGACCCTGACCCTGCAGCCCGGACGGATCTTCGCCGCTCCTGGCGCAGCGAGAGACTTGCCCGACGTGAACCGCCTATCCCGCTTCCAGACCGACTTCATCGAACGGTTGCCGCTGATCCCCGAACGCCCCGGAATGCGTTACGGCGTCACTGTCGCGCTGTGCCTGCTCGCCGCATGGATACGCTGGGAACTCGATGGCGCTTTCCCACCGGGCTATCCCTACCTGACATTCTTCCCGGCCGTTATCCTCTCCTCGTTCCTGTTCGGGCCCCGTCCCGGCGTGGTGGCTGCCGTGATTTGCGGGTTCTTCGCGTGGTACCTGTTCATACCGCCGCGTTTCGGGTTCGCGTTCGACAGCAAGACGCTGGTGTCCCTGGCGTTCTACCTGGGCGTGGTCACTGTCGACATTGCCCTCGTCCACCTCATGCAAAGCGCCAACTCCCGCCTCCATGTCGCACGCGAGAACGTCCGCCTGCTCGCCGAGGAACGCGGTGTCCTGGCGGAGCGCACCGAGCTGCTGTTTCAGGAGCTCCAGCACCGCGTCGGCAACAATCTCCAGATGATCGGCGCCGTCCTTTCGCTGCAGATGCGCGGCCTCGCCGAACCGACCGCCCGCCGTGCCATCGCCAATGCCGCCGGGCGATTGCAGGTGATCGGCCGCATCCAGCGCCAGCTCTACAAGTCGGACGGAGAACTGGTGCCGCTGGACCGCTTCGTCCACGAACTGTCGGGGCAGGTCATGGATTCGAGCGGGCGGGACGACATCGCCTGCAAGGTCGTGGTGGAGCCCGGCATCGTCCTTCGGCCCGACGCCGCCGTCCCCGTGGCGCTGATCCTGTCCGAAGCCATGGCCAATGCCCTGGAACATGGATTGGCCGCGCGGGACACCGGCACGATCCACGTCCAGGTCATCCGCCGGGACGAGGGAATCGCGCTGGTCGTCGAGGACGACGGCGCCGGCCTTGCCGACGGCTTCGAGCCCGACCTTGCAGAATCGATAGGACTGCGCATCTCCCGCGTCCTCTCGCGCCAGCTCGATGCCCGCATGACACTGGAAAATGTGCCCCCTGAAACGGGACGGCGCGGCGCCCGCATGACCCTTCACCTGCCGCCTTGCCGCATCGTTCGGCAGGACTGATCCCGGCGTCAGCCGTCGCTGTCCGCGCCTCGCACATACCCCCAGCGCGTTTTCGAACGACACCGCAGGGCGAAACGATTACACTGACTGGCTCTGCTAACTTGCGATTCAGGCGCCCCACCCTACATTGGCGGGCGAAAGGACGGTTTCTCCCAAGATGAACGACGATCAGCCTAGCGGCAATCCCTGGGTCAAGAGCCTTCTCGTATGGGGCTGCATCTTCCTCGCGCTCCTCGTGGTGGTTTCCATGTTCAACACCCGCAGCGAAAGCGGGCCCGTGATCGCCTATTCCGATTTCCGCGCCAAAGTTGCCGAAGGCAGCGTCCAGAGCGTCGAAGTCGGCACGGACAGCATCGACGGGAAGATGAAGAACGGCGATGTCTTCCGCACCGTGCCCGTCCCCGGCGATACCACGCTGACCCCGCTGCTTCAGCAGAGCGGCGTGCAGTATGCCGGCAAGACGCCCGAGGAAGGCAGCCTGCTGGTCTACATCCTCGCGCAGACCCTCCCCTTCCTGCTGATCGTCGGCATCGCGTTCTTCGCGCTGCGGCAGGTCCAGAAGGGCGGCGGTTCGGGCGCGATGGGCTTCGGCAAATCGAAGGCCAAGATGCTGACCGAACGCTCGGGCCGCGTCACTTTCGACGATGTCGCGGGTATCGACGAAGCGCGTGAGGAACTGGAAGAGATCGTCGAATTCCTTCGCGATCCCACCCGCTTCTCCAAGCTCGGCGGCCAGATTCCGAAGGGCGCGCTGTTGGTCGGCTCGCCGGGTACCGGCAAGACCCTGCTCGCCCGCGCCATCGCCGGTGAGGCAGGCGTGCCTTTCTTCACGATCTCGGGCTCCGACTTTGTCGAAATGTTCGTGGGCGTCGGCGCAAGCCGCGTGCGTGACATGTTCGAGCAGGCGAAGAAGAACGCCCCCTGCATCGTCTTCATCGACGAAATCGACGCGGTCGGCCGCCATCGCGGCCATGGCCTCGGCAATTCGAACGACGAGCGCGAGCAGACGCTGAACCAGCTCCTCGTGGAGATGGACGGCTTCGAGGCGAACGAAGGCATCATCATCATCGCGGCCACCAACCGCCCCGATGTGCTCGACCCCGCGCTGCTGCGCCCGGGCCGCTTCGACCGTCAGGTCGTGGTGCCCGTGCCGGATATCGAAGGCCGCGAGAAGATCCTCGCCGTGCATATGAAGAAGGTGCCGCTGGCGCCTGACGTGAACCCCCGCGTGATCGCACGCGGCACGCCGGGCTTCTCCGGCGCCGACCTCGCCAACCTCGTGAACGAGGCCGCCCTGCTCGCCGCGCGCCGCAACAAGCGTCTCGTCGCCATGCAGGAGTTCGAGGACGCCAAGGACAAGGTCATGATGGGCGCGGAACGCCGCTCCATGGTCATGACCGACGACGAGAAGAAGATGACCGCCTACCACGAGGCCGGCCATGCCATCGTCTCGCTGCACGAGGCCGCCTCGGACCCGATCCACAAGGCCACCATCATCCCGCGCGGCCGTGCGCTGGGCATGGTGATGCGTCTGCCGGAACGGGACAGCTACTCGTATCACCGTGACAAGATGCTCGCGAACCTCTCGGTCGCGATGGGCGGCCGTGTCGCCGAGGAACTGATCTTCGGCTACGACAAGGTCTCCTCGGGCGCCTCGTCGGACATCCAGTACGCCACGAGCCTGGCCCGCAACATGGTCACCAAGTGGGGCATGTCCGACAAGCTGGGCCCGCTCCAATACGAGGAAAGCCAGGAAGGCTACCTCGGCATGGGCGGTTCGCACCGCACCATGGCCTCGGATGAGACCAACAAGGTGATCGACAGCGAGATCCGCGGCCTGGTCGACAATGCCCACGCCCGCGCAACGCAGCTCCTCAACGAGTACAGCGAACAGCTTGAAGCGCTGGCGCAAGCCCTGCTGGAATACGAGACTCTCTCGGGCGAAGAGATCAACCAGCTCCTTGAAACCGGCAAGCTCGACCGCCCCAGCGAACCGCGAGGCCCCGGTGCTCCGCGCCCGCTGACCGGTTCCTCGATCCCCAAGGCCGGCCGCCGCCTCCCCGGCAGCGCCACGCCGCAAGGTGCCTGACGGCTTCGAAGGCTAGAAAGTTCTCCCGAGGGAGAATGCAGGAGGGGGCGCAGGATTCAAGGTCTTGCGCCCCTTTTGCGTTTCCGGCCATCCGATGTGAGAGCGCCGGCGCTCCACGAGGTTCAATCGGCGTACGAAGAACCACCTTCGCGAAAATCGACGGCATCTCTGGACAAGCTGACAAGGATCGCAAGGTCGAGCCGCTGCACGCCCATCGCACGACATTTGCGGATTTCCGGCAGATCGATCCCTA